>OZ244871.1:0-2769150 GCA_965221105.1 Pseudomonadales bacterium
TCGTCGTTGATTCGCGCCTGCCTCAGCAAGTGGACGAGGGAATCACCCCCGATGGTCCCCGAGGGCTGGATGCCATTGAGAATTTCTCCGACCGCTGCAAGATAGCCAACGCGCGGGCTGTCCGCCTCCAGCAGATCCTCGTTGGCACGCAGGTACCTCAGGGCGTTGGTGTGCTGGTAGAAGCCCCCCTCTTCGGTGGCGCCGGCGACGGCCTGCAGCTCAGCCATGACCTGGTCCCGGGTCACCAGAGCATCAACCAGATTGGTCTGCAGAGCAAGTTCGCCGAGGGACAATCCATTCTGCAACAGCTCGTCAGCCTGCTGCGTGTATTCATGGAGCTGCTGATCGTCGATATTCCTGCGTGTCAACAGGCTGGCCTGGTATTGATCCCAAATATCGTCGATGAGTCGCTGGCTTTGCTTCCGAGTTTCCTCGCTCATTTCAGTGGCAATCAGTGGTTCTATGGCGTTCTTGTGCGGTCCGGTTCGAAAGACATGCACATCGACTTTCAAACTTTCCAGGGCATCGGCCATATAGGTTCTGTAGCTGGAATACCCGGTGAGCTCCACAATTCCCATGGGGTGCATCAGGATACGGTCCGCATGGGATGCCAGCAGGTATTGCTCTCTGGTGTAGCTGTCGGAGATGGCAATCACCTGCTTGCCGGTACTCCGGAACTGATCAATCGCTGTCCCGACCTCCTCAATCTTTGATATTCCGGTTCCCTGAAACTTGTCAAGCACCAGCGTCATTGAATTGATGCGGTCATCCCGGGCCGCCATTCCAATCGCCTGAACCAGGTCAAACACCAGCGTCTCTCGCGGTAGGTCTGGGTCGAGAAAAAACTCAAGGGAGTCGGTGTAGGTTTTCTGATCGACCAGCGGTCCTTCCAGGGCGACCCTGAGGGCACCGGATTCGGGTATTGCAGACTCCTGTCTTTGCGCCAGGATAGAACCGATGGAGATTAACAGGGCTATCAGAATGATCGCAGTTACAAGATTGAGCAACAGTGCCCTGACAGCGTTCAGAAAGCGCGAAATTGCGCAGAAGAAACTTCCAATTACTTTTGTATTATCAGACATTTATTGATCAATATTAATCTTGTGTATAAATATGTGCTCTGGCATCTCATTCAAACACATCGGCGCGCTGCTGCCAGCGGCTGTAGAGCATGGATGCTACAAAAAGGGACACAATGCTCCCCATCGCCACAGCCTCGGCAAGCAGGTTGCCCGGTGTAAACAGGCTGTGCACAGCCACCATAAAATACAGTAGCAGAACAAAGCACAGCAGGCTCGCCGTGCGATATCGCCGCCTGATCAGACCGGGGATAAAGATGGCAAGAGGCAGGGTACTGATCAGGGAACGAAGCGCCACATCCACCCCGGCATTGTAATGTGACCACAGATAATAGCTGATTAGAACCGCCAGCAGCACAAGTACCGCATGACGGGACTTCTTGGCTTTTTCATGGTCGTTCATCAAAGATCAACGGGCTGGAGCCGGGCAGCGAGGGCCGCCAGTCTTGCTCCCGCTGCGTGACAGAGCTGTCGTTCATGATCGGACAGGGGGAGGTCTGACTTCTCGCCGGCGTAGTGGGATACCCCGTAGGGTGTTCCCCCTGTCGCGGTGGCGCTCAGGGCTGGCTCTGAATAGGGTAGCCCGCTGATAATCATCCCCTGGTGCAGGAGCGGAAGCATCATTGCGAGCAGCGTGGATTCCTGGCCACCATGCATTGAGGATGTCGACGTAAACACTATGGCGGGCTTGTCGATCAGCTGGCCGTTCATCCAGATTGGACCCGTGCCGTCCAGAAAGTACTTCATTGCAGCCGCCATGTTGCCAAAGCGCGTAGGGCTGCCAAGCGCCAGACCGTCACAGTTGATCAGGTCTTCATGGCTGCAGTACTGAGGGCCAGAATCCGGTATTTCGGGTTGGCTGGCCTCGGTATCGGGAGAGACGGCCGGTACGGTTTTCAGGCTGGGGTGGCCACCGGTCGACTCAACACCGCCCGCGATCGCCTCGGCCATGTCCCTGGTTGCCCCGAAATGACTGTAAAACAGGATCAGGATTCGGCTCATCTGAGCAGCTCCAGTACATTTTCAGGCGGGCGTCCCAGTACCGCACGATCACCGGAGACTACGATGGGTCGCTCAATGAGAATCGGATGACTGATCATGGCTTGCACAAGTTCTTGGTCGCTGAGGGAATCACGACCCAGCTCCAGCTCCGTGTAAACAGCCTCGCCCCTGCGTAGCAGGGCGCGGGCATCCATGTCGAGTTTTGTGAGTATGCCTTGCAGTTCCTGGACGTGGGGAGGCTGGTCCAGATAGGCAACAATCTCGGGCTCGATGCCGTTTTCCTTTAGCAGGGCCAGCGTCTGCCTGGATTTGGAGCAGCGTGGATTGTGGTAGATAATGAAATTGCTCAAAGCGGTAGGCTCGTTGGAGTTGTTTGGACAAAGTGGCATTCTAGGGTTTATGGTCATCAGATTAAATTAAAAATCCGTATCATCGGTCCGCTTTTTTGGCGCGGACAGGAAATCCCGGTTCCCAGCATAGTACCGGTACCGGAATTCAGTGGACGCATCGGAACGACACACCTTGAAATACAGAACTTTTTTTCAGGCGGGGCTCTGTGCACTGGCGCTGGCCGGCTGCTCAAATGAGGCGCGATTCGGAGTGGTGCTGGGTGACCCGGCAGATATTCTCAACGAGAAACGTCTTGTACTGATTAACTACTGGGCCACCTGGTGTTTGCCCTGCATCGAGGAGATGCCTGAATTGGCTCGATTCAGGGAGCGTAATCATGACTCCGTGGAAATCTATGCGGTCAACTTCGATAATCCTGAAATTGAGGAGCTGAGGCGGCAAATTCAGGAATTCGGGGTTGGAATCCCGTCTCTTGTGAATGATCCTTCCCGGGTTCTGGGCTACTCGCGGCCGAACGTACTTCCAACGACCGTCGTTGTGTGGGAAGGGGAGGTCGTGGATGTTCTGGTCGGTCAGCAGACCTACGAGACTCTCGAGCAAATACAGGCGAAGTGGGAGAAATGAGCCATGCAATCTTCGGTGAAGGGCATCGTGCAGGGCGTGGGCTTCCGTCAGTTCCTGAAAGAGCGGGCGGACGAGTACGGCCTCACCGGCTGGGCCAGAAATATTGATGACGGCTCGGTCAAGGTCGCAAGTCGCGGACCCAATGCAGGGGTCTGCGAGGTTCGGCACTCAGCTTCTCTGGGTCCGCCCGCAGCCAGGGTGAAGTCGCGCAGCTGGGATCTCTGGACCGATGGGGACTGCAGCAAATTCTTCATTCTCTGATTGTCGGAATCTTTTGCCGGGCGAGCTGTCCCGGGTTGAGGTTATAATGGCGGATTGCCGTAACCTGCCGATCTAATGCCGGAACCCCTCCTGTCCATATCCAGGCTCTGTGTTGAACGCGGTGAGCGTCTTTTGTTTGACCAGTATTCCTTTTCGATCAATCCCGGGGAGGCAGTGCAGGTAGCCGGTCCAAACGGCTCCGGCAAAACCAGCCTGATGCGGGTGCTGGCAGGATTGCTTTCCCCGCAAAAAGCAGAGATCCACTGGCGGGGAAATCCGGTAAGCCGGGCCCAGGTGTACAGCGATGAGCTGCTCTACCTGGGGCACAAGGCTGCCGTTCGGGATCAGCTGTCACCGCTGGAAAATCTCCGCTGGTATGCGCAGCTCCATTGCCAGCAGTTTGTTGACATGTGCGAGGAGCAATATCGGGAAGCGCTGGATCAAGTCGGCCTGAAGAACCACGAATCGGAGCTTTGCGCCCGGTTATCTGCGGGTCAAAAGCGGCGTGTCAATATTGCCAGGCTTGCTATTGCGAAAGTCCCGCTCTGGATTCTGGACGAGCCCTATGCGGCTCTCGATGTGAAGGGTATTGCCCGAGTTACCCGGTGGATGGAGGCCTTTGTGACAGGGGGGGGTACCCTGATATACAGCACCCACCAGCTGGCCGCGTTCAGGAACCTCAGGCCGAGGGTGCTGGCGCTGGCCTAGAATATCTGCCCATGCAACGACAGGCCTCGCAGAAATCTCCATTGACAGCGCTCATTGCTGTCGAACTCAGGTTGCTGTTTCGGCGACGCCAGGAGCTCGTCAATCCACTGATCTTTTTTCTTCTGGTGTGCACACTCTTTCCATTGGCGGTGTCACCCGAGTCCGATGAACTTGAAAAAATTGCGCCTGGTGTGCTCTGGGTGGCAGCGACGCTGGCATCCCTGTTGTCGCTGGACATTCTGTTTCGCCATGATTTTGATGATGGCTCCCTTGAACAGCAGGGTTTTAGCCAGCATCCGGAGTACCTGCTGGTGTTGATCAAGGTGCTCTGTTACTGGTTGATGTCAGGATTCCCCCTGATCCTGATGTCGCCATTCCTGGCGACCATGCTGTTTCTGCCTCGGGAGGCTGTTCCCACGCTGGTTATCAGTCTGATACTGGGCACGCCAATTCTCGCGTTGCTGGGTTCCATAGGGGCTGCCCTGACCCTCTCACTGAAAAAAGGTGGCGTGATTCTGGCGTTGCTGGTCTTGCCGCTCTTTATGCCAGTGCTTATTTTTGGCAGCAGTGCTGTGGTTGCCGCTGGTGCCGGGTTGCCCGCTGAAGGTCAGCTGGCGCTGCTGGGTGGATTTCTGGTGCTCTGTATTACCCTGGCGCCCTTTGCAACAAGCACGGCCCTGCATATCAGTGTAACCAGCGATTGAGCAGGGTGGCATTGGCATTGAAAGTGTTCTGGATAGACTATGAAAATTAGCTGGACCTGGTTTCACTCCTGGACTTCGCCGCGCTGGTTTTACCGCATGGGACAGGCCTGTCTGCCCTGGTTGTCGGCAGCCGCCCTGCTGCTGATCCCCGTTGCGATGGTTTGGGGGCTGGCTTTCGCGCCCGCGGACTACCAGCAGGGCAACAGCTTCCGGATTTTTTACATTCACCTTCCCTCGGCGATGCTTGCACAAAGCGTGTTTGCCTGTATGGCAGCGGCGGGGTTTGTGTCCCTGATCTGGCGCATCAAGCTGGCAGAGGTATTTATTCGGGTGGCTGCGCCCTTTGGTGCATCCATGACCCTGCTGGCGCTGCTGACCGGCGCTATCTGGGGCAAACCCACCTGGGGAACCTGGTGGGAATGGGATGCCCGGCTGACATCGACGCTGATCCAGCTGTTTCTGTATCTGGGAGTACTCACTGTGTTTGCGGCCATGGAAACGATACAGACCGCCGGGAGAGCGGCTGCATTGATTTCCGTAGTCGGGGCGGTGAATCTGCCGATCATCAAGTTCTCTGTTGAATGGTGGAATACCCTGCACCAGCCGGCGACCTTTACCCTGACCGAACCCCCGGCCATGCCCGCTGAAATGTGGTTGCCCGCGCTGCTTGCGGTGCTGGGTTTCTACTTCATGTTCGGGGCGGTCACTATCTACCAGATGCAGTCGCAGATCCTCTATCGCGAACGGCGAAGCAAATGGGTGCGGGAACTTGTCAGGAATCTTTCCCGGACGGATGGAGAGACCTGATGACGTGCAAAGGCGCGGATAGAGCCACCGGAATCCTTTCCCGGAAAACTGGTACCAGGAGAATTGAATAGATGTATTTTGACTCTTTTCAGGCGTTTTTCCACATGGGTGGACAGGGGTTCTATGTGTGGCTGTCCTACGCCATCTTTGTCGCGGTGATAGGCTGGAACCTCATGCGGCTGTCAATCGACCGGCGCTTCACTGTGCGGCGGATCCGTCAGGCGTTGGACATGGAACAGAGCCGCACTGAACCCGGCGACGGGGAACTGGATTCGTGAGACCGGTCAGAAAAAGACGCCTGCAGCTTGTCGTCCTGCTCATCGCCGGAGTGGGGATCGCAAGTGCCCTGGTGCTCTACGCGCTGAGGCAAAACATCAACCTGTTTTTCACGCCGACGCAGATCGTGGCCGGGGAGGTTCCAGCAGGCCGCACCATCCGTGCTGGCGGGCTGGTCGTGGAGGGTTCAGTCGAGAGAAAGGGTACTGGATTGGATGTGGCCTTCGTGCTGACCGACACGGCTGAAGAAGTTGCGGTGACCTACACCGGAATTCTCCCGGACCTTTTCAGGGAGGGTCAGGGAATCATAGCTATAGGCGAACTCGATGGCTTGGGTATTATTCGTGCCAAGCAGGTGCTGGCCAAGCACGATGAGACCTATATGCCTCCAGAGGTTCAGAAGGCCATTGAGGCCGCCGGGCATCCCGCCAACTATGAGTAGCAGCCCTGGAGGTGGGTACTGTGTCGAATGAGGACCACCAATGGATGGAGGTCTGTCTTGAGCTGGCTGAACAGGCAGCTCTCCAGGGAGAGGTTCCGGTAGGAGCCGTAGTCATTTCGGCTGGGCGGATTATCGGCAGGGGATACAATCAGCCAGTTGGAAGTGGAGATCCAACTGCTCACGCTGAAATCATGGCCCTGCGTGATGCCTGTGCCAGGGTGGGGAATTACCGGTTGCCGGAAGCGAGCCTCTACGTAAGCGTTGAGCCCTGCACCATGTGCGCGGGAGCGCTGGTTCACGCCAGGGTCAAACGCCTGGTTTTTGGAGCCACCGAGCCCAGGGCCGGCGCCATAGTCTCCCGCGCAAGGGTGCTGGATTCCGACTATCTAAACCACTCTGTGGAATACACAGGAGGCTGTATGGAGACAGAGTGTGGCAGATTGATGCAGGATTTTTTTCAGTCCCGGCGAGGGTGCTCAGAGAGGTGATAGCGATGCGTCCAGAATGGTCTGGCCGGGAGTTGCTGGTTGTTCGTATCTCGGCTCCAGGAACATATTTCCCAGATCCAGCTCACGCTGCCAGGTATACCAGTCCAGAATGCTCTTGAGACGGTATATGTTGTTGACATAGTGCACGGGCTCATTGCCTCGGGCAAAGCCGTGTTTGACAGTGGAGTAGTATTTCTTGTGCCCGAGGAGGGGGAGGTACTTGGCAACATCTTCCCATGTATCTGCATCAGCACCTGCCCTCTGAGTCAGAATGCGTGCGTCGTTGAGGTGCCCAAATCCGACGTTGTACGCCGCAAGTGCAAATTTCCTCCGATGTGGCTCGGCAATGCGTTCGGGTATGCGCTGGTACAGCGACTGCATATAGCGTACCCCCCCTTCGAGACTCTGTTCTGCGTCCAGACGATTGTCAACACCGAGCTGTCTGGCGGTGGGCAGTGTGAGCATCATCAGTCCTCTGACTCCGGTTGGTGAGCGGGCATCGGGTTCCCAGTGTGATTCCTGATAGGCCTGTGCTGCGAGCAGCAACCAGTCATAGTCATATTTTTGTGCGACTTCGCGGAACAGTGCTTCAAATTTTGGGAGGCGGTTCTCCAAGCGTTTTTTAAAAACCAATGAACCTGCGACAGTCATCAATCCTTCGTCGGTGAAATATGCCTGTTTCAGTTTCTCCAGCTCCCCTCTGGTACGATATTCAGTGAGAAAGCTGTTCACTGCTTCCAGCAGTGAGTCATCCCGATCTTTGGGAAGAGCGAATCCGACCGGCTGTCGCGCGGAAAGTTCAAGCCCTACCTCGATGTTGGGAAACATGTATCGCTCAAGTTCAAAAATGCTGGAATCGACAACTGCATAGTCGATTTCTTCAGACTGAACCTTTCCCAGAAGATCAAACATGATGGCATCAGCAGATTCTCGCCAGTGCAATTCGGGGTAGTTCTCTCGCAGTCCCACGAGAAGTTCTGCGTGTGAACTGCCGGCGATGATCTCCAGGCTATAGGGTTCCACAAGATCGTCGAGGCTGTTTTTGCGGGTTTTGCTGCTGTTCTGAATCAGCAACGTGGATACTTCAAGATAGGGGTCGCTGAATTCGTATACCCGTGTTCTCGAAGGTGTCACAGTCAATGTTGCAGCTGCAAGGTCAATCGTGTTGCTGTACACAGAGGCCAGCTGTTCATTAAGATCCTCGAAGAGTACAACATTGAGTTCAACACCAAGATACTCTGCCAATGCAGTGAGCAGGTTATAGTCAAAACCGTTTGCTATGCCATCGCGCTCGAAGTAGTTGAGGGAACCAAGCCGGCCTGCCACATTGAGAATACCCCGGTTTAGCACCTGCTCCAGCTGGTTCTGGGTGGCTGAGAACGGGCTTACAAGCAGCAGCACTGCAATCAGAGCCACCTGAACTCTGCGGTCGCTCATCCAGATCCAGGGAAACCAGGTCTTCATATTTGGAACGGATTTCGATGGTGTGTCCATGGGTGCACTATAGCCGATTAATCGGATTGATGAATTGGCCTGTCGGCGGCAAAAATCGTCCAATGTCCAGATTGGACACTACTGCCAGGGGGTTTTCCAGTAGAATGCCCCCTGTTATTTCTGTCCAACCCGCTCTGGTTTGAGGCCATTGATGATCCACTTGCGTGGCGCACCCGCACTATCTGATTTTCGTTCCGAAAAACTGCTTGCACTGCTTAGTGAATCTGATTCGCGTATTGATTCTCTCTACGCCGAATATGCTCACTTCATAGACTTGGAGGCGGATCTGAGTGAACCGGAAATGACCCAGCTGGGTGCGTTGCTCAACTATGGACCGAGCCGGGCGCAGAGCCGGCTTGAAACATATGGCTGGAATCCCGCAGAGTGCGCGCAGGCCGTTGTAGTGCCCCGCTTTGGAACGATCTCTCCGTGGAGCAGCAAGGCAACAGATATCGCTAAAAGTACGGGACTCGAAAACATCCGGCGGATCGAACGTGGCATTCATTACTATCTTATGGGGGTAGCCAGTATCGAGGCGGAATGCAGGCATCTGCTCTTTGACCGAATGACGGAAACGCTGTTGAGCAGACTGGATGAGGTGTGCGGGCTATTTCAGCAGCAGAGCCCAAGGCCCCAACTCAGGGTTGACGTCCTGTCTGGAGGCAAAGCGGCACTTGAGCGCGCCAATGAAGAGCTGGGGCTGGCGCTGGCCGAAGACGAAATTGAGTACCTGCTGGACAATTTTCAGAAACTTGACCGGAATCCAACCGATGTCGAGTTGATGATGTTCGCTCAGGCGAATTCGGAGCACTGCCGTCACAAGATATTCAATGCGGATTGGACCGTCGATGGAGAGGCCCGAAGCCGATCCCCGTTTCAGATGATCAAGAATACCTGTGCCGAAGAGCGCAGAAAATCCCAGGCTGTGCTGTCTGCCTACTCTGACAATGCCGCTGTCGTGGAAGGTCCACGAACCGGTCGGTTTCTTGCCGATATTGATTCCGGCACCTATGCCTATTCGGAAGAGGATGTGCACCTTCTGATGAAGGTTGAAACGCACAACCATCCAACAGCTATATCACCCTTTGCAGGGGCAGGAACTGGCAGCGGAGGTGAAATTCGTGATGAAGGCGCCGTGGGCAGAGGCTCCAAGCCCAAGGCAGGTCTCTGTGGATTCAGCGTGTCCAATCTGCAGTTGCCCGGGGGCCAGCAGCCCTGGGAGCAGAACTATGGAAAACCGAATCATATAGTGACCCCGCTGGATATTATGATCGAAGGGCCCATTGGAGCAGCTGCGTTTAACAACGAGTATGGTCGGCCAAACCTCTGTGGCTATTTTCGCTCTTTTGAAGCCACAGTAGGCGGTGAACGACGTGGTTATCACAAACCCATCATGATCGCAGGCGGTTACGGAAATATACGCGGGGAACACGTTGACAAGATGCCTGTTATTCCCGGCAGCAAACTCGTAGTGCTGGGCGGGCCTGCCATGCTTGTTGGGCTTGGTGGAAGTGCAGCTTCATCCATGGCGTCAGGTGATTCCAGTGAGGATATGGACTTTGCCTCGGTACAGCGCCAAAATCCGGAAATGGAGCGTCGCTGTCAGGAAGTAATCGACAGCTGCTGGGGCATGGGTGCACACAATCCGATTCTTTTCATCCACGATGTCGGCGCTGGAGGCCTGTCGAATGCACTCCCTGAACTGGTCAGGGATGGCGGTGCCGGGGGGCGCTTTCAACTGCGGGAAGTTCCCAATGTTGAACCAGGCATGTCCCCTGCAGAAATCTGGTGCAACGAGGCACAAGAGCGGTATGTTCTGGCGATTCGCCCTGAAGACCTGCCTGTTTTTGAGCGCATATGCGGACGAGAGAGAGCACCCTGCGCCGTTGTGGGGGAGGCAATTCGCGAACCACTGCTGACTCTGGATGACTCCCTGCTCAATGAAAGGGTAGTCGACCTGCCCATGGATGTGCTCTTTGGAAAACCGCCAAAGACACACCGTGATGTGCACTCCTGTCAGCTGGACCTGCAACCCCTGCAGAAAGGCAGTATTGAACTTGAGGAGGCTGTATTCAGAGTATTGTCTCATCCCACAGTGGCCAGTAAGGGATTTCTGATTACTATTGGAGATCGCTCCATTACTGGTCAGGTCGTGCGTGATCAGATGGTTGGACCCTGGCAGGTTCCCGTTGCGGATTATGCCATGACGACAGTGGGTTTTGACACCTACGCAGGCGAGGCAATGTCCATGGGTGAGCGCACTCCTTTGGCACTTGTCAATGGGCCTGCATCCGGTCGCATGGCCGTTGCAGAGTCTATTACTAATCTGGCTGGTGTCGCTATTGGCGATATGCGCAATATCAAGCTGTCCGCCAACTGGATGTGTGCCGGAGGACACCCCGGTGAAGATGCCAATCTCTTCAACACCGTCGAAGCGGTCGGCATGGAATTCTGCCCCGAACTGGGGCTCAGCATACCGGTTGGAAAGGATTCCATGTCGATGAAAATGAGTTGGAATGAGGACGGTAAAGAGCGGTCCGTAATTGCCCCAATGTCCCTGATCGTATCGGCTTTCAGTTCGGTTACAGATGTGCGAACCGCGATCACGCCGCGATTACGGACCGATCTGGGAGAGGCATGCCTGCTATTTGTTGACCTGGCCGGTGGCTCTCAGCGTCTGGGCGGATCCATTTTGGCATTGACCTGGGGGCAGTTTGGGGATGAGGTTCCAGATGTGGAATCGACGGGGCTGCTAAAAGAGTTTTTTTTCTGGATGCAGAATCTGGTCGATCAGAAACTGCTGGTCGCGTATCACGACCGAAGCGATGGGGGGTTGATGACGACAGTTGCTGAAATGGCTTTCGCGGGGCGCTGTGGCCTCTCGCTGGAGCTGCCTGAGAACACTTCACCACTCGATATTCTGTTTAACGAGGAACTCGGTGCTGTACTGCAGATTCTTGAACGGGATCTTGAAACAGTCAGGAAACTGGCAGGCGAAGCTGGTCTTGCAGACTGTCTGCACGAGATCGGCAGGGCGACTGCCAAACAGACGATTTCCGTGAAGCAGGCCGGTACTGACATCTACACCAGCAGCCGCTCAGATCTGCAGCAAATCTGGTCTCGGGTAAGCCATCAGATCCAGTCCCTGAGGGATAATCCCCGATGTGCAGATCAGGAGTTCCAGACAATATCGCAACCCGATTCCGGCCTCAGAGCGATATGTACCTTTGATCCTCAAGATAACATCTGTGCGGTGCCAGAGATTGTCAGCCGACGACCAGCTCTTGCAGTTCTCCGTGAGCAGGGTGTAAATGGCCAGCTGGAAATGGCTGCCGCATTTGATCGGGCGGGTTTCACCACCGTCGACGTACATATGTCCGATCTTGCAAGCGGTCGTAGATCGCTTGGGGATTTTCAGGGACTGGTTGCCTGTGGCGGTTTTTCTTTCGGTGATGTGCTCGGCGCAGGTGAAGGCTGGGCGAAATCCATCCTGTTTAATTCCATGCTGCGAGATCAGTTCCAAAGTTATTTTGAGCGCGGCGATAGCTTCGCGCTCGGGGTGTGCAACGGCTGCCAGATGATGTCCAGTTTGCATTCGCTTATACCAGGGGCATCTGCCTGGCCGAGGTTTGTGCGCAATGAGTCGGAGCAGTTTGAGGCTCGCGTAGTGCTGTTGAGGGTTGAAAGCACAGCATCAATTTTCTTTGACCGGATGGCTGGCTCCGTTCTACCCATAGCCGTAGCACATGGGGAGGGACGGGCAGAACTCGCATCATCCGATCAGCAGCCAATCGCCAACATCGCTGCACGCTATCTCGATAACGAGCACGAGCCGACCGAACGGTACCCGTTCAACCCCAACGGTTCTCCGGGGGGGGTCGCGTCAGTCTGTTCCGATGACGGGAGGGTCACTATCATGATGCCGCATCCGGAGCGTGTATTTCGTTCGGTTACCAATTCGTATCGACCGGATGACTGGGGCGAGGATGGCCCCTGGCTTCGCATGTTCCGCAACGCACGGGTTTGGCTCAACTGATGCTGCTGTTTTGTCTGGCCGTTTTCGCTCTGGTCTTTGCTGTCGGGTACCTGCCTTTTCTGTATCAGTTCGTATCCCAACCGACAGTACTTCATCGCATGACCAGCCTGGCAGCCGGCTTTTTAATCAGCGCTGCGCTTCTGGTAGCGTTGCCCGAAGGTTTGCACCTCTATCTTGATTCAACCGCGCATCAGGAGTCAAAACTGCTATCGTCAGGCGTAAGGGCAGGCTTTGCCGTGCTTGCCGGTTTCCTGTTTATGCTGATGCTTGAAGGATTTGGTTTTGGCCATGATGTGCATGAACAGCACCATGAGTATGTGGCTGATCATGGTCAAGCGCATCTCTATCACCCCGTCGGCAGCGCGAAAAGTGTTGCCGTGGGGTTGAGCATACATTCCATTACTGATGGCCTGGCTATAGGAGCAGCGCTCTCGCTCAGTGAGTTGGGGCTGTCGCTGCAGCTTGCTCTGGCCATCCTGATGCACAAGTTTCCGGCGGCTTTCAGTCTGTCTGCCTATAGCCTGCACGAGCGTCATGACAGGCGAGTATCACTTCTGTATCTGACGTTGTTTTCCCTCTCAACACCACTGGCCATTCTGGTATCAGCGCTGGGATTTTCGGAACTCAGTGAGCCTGTGATTGCGCTGATACTTCTGTTCAGTTCGGGTTGTTTCATCTACGTTGCAACGGTAGATGTCTTGCCCCACATGCATTACCGCGGAAAGTCGCGAGAAACCCTGGGGATGGTCGTAACGGGGATGGTTCTGATGGCTCTGGGTGTCTTGCTGATGGCCAGTCTGATTCCAGATGGTGGACACCACATGCCAGAAAGCCTCTGAAAAACTGTCTGCAAGGGTAGAGTGCGGCAGTGTGGTGATGCTCACTCCGGTTGATATGCCTCGTTGTCTGCATTTGCCCGTCAGTAATCAGGATTGTTCCTCAAGCAGAAAATGCAGGAGTGGTTGTATGACTGTCGACAGTCTGGTCTTTAAGCTCCGGGTGGGCTTCGGGTTCCAACTCGTGGATAGCCTGACGAACCATCGATTCCGTTATTTCGACCTCTCTGGCGTTTTCGTCGATCAGTGTGCCGCCGTGAAAATCAACTTGGGGATTGTGCTCATCGCGTCGCTTGTCCACGCCTTTTGTGGTCTCACCTGAAGATTTGGCACAAGTGTCTTGTCCCCCTGTATTGTGCATGCTGCTGTGCCTCCACAATTTCTATGCCCGGTATTTGGTGAGGAAATCGGCAAACTTGTCGATTGCATCCACCAGCTCTTCTTTACGTGGCAAGAAGACCAGCCGCAGGTGATCCGGTGTCGGCCAGTGGAAAGCGGTTCCCTGCACAATAAGGATGTGTTTGCTTCTCAGCAGTTCAAGCACAAACTGTTCGTCATCGCTGATTGGATATGTCTGTGGATCCAGTCTGGGGAAAAGATAGAGAGCCCCTCTGGGCTCAACACAGGAGACCCCGGGGATGTCATTCAACATTTCGACAGCGACATTTCTCTGTTCAAGCAGGCGTCCACCGGGGAGGATGAGATCGCGAATACTCTGGTATCCTCCGAGCGCAGTCTGCACCGCGAGCTGACCCGGAACATTGGAACACTGTCGGATCGATGCAAGCATGTTGATGCCTTCGATATAGTCTCTTGCCCTGTCCTTGGCACCGCTCACGATTGCCCATCCGGCACGAAACCCTGCCAGTCGGTAGGATTTTGACAGGCCGCTGAACGTAATGACCAAAGTGTCCTGTGTGACTGATGCCATGGGAATGTGCCGGGCATCGTCAAAGAGAATCTTGTCGTAGATCTCGTCAGCGAGCAGCACCAGCCGGTTGTGTTCCGCGATCACGGCCAGCTGCCTGAGCATGTCGATCTCGTAGACAGAGCCAGTTGGGTTGTTGGGGTTGATGATCACCAGCGCAACGGATCGTGGACTGATTTTTCTGCGGATATCTTCCAGATCGGGTTGCCAGCCACTGGTTTCGTCGCACAGATAGTGCACCGGTGTTCCCCCTGCCAACCGCACTGCGGCGGTCCAAAGCGGATAATCAGGAGCGGGGACAAGAACCTCATCACCATCGTTGATGAGTGCCTGCATGGTCATGACAATGAGCTCGCTGACACCATTACCCATGAAAATATCATCTATGTCGATGCCCTCTATGCCACGTAGCTGGCATTCCTGCATGACAGCTTTGCGGGCCGGGAAGATTCCCCGAGAGTCGCTGTAGCCCTCGGCAGAGCTCAGGTTGTGAATGACATCCTGCAGGATTTCGTCCGGAGCATGCAACTCGAAAGCTCCGGGATTGCCTACATTCAGCTTGAGGACTCGTTGCCCCTCGTCTTCGAGGCGATGAGCTTCTTCCATAACCGGTCCACGAATCTCGTAGAGTACATCGTCAAGTTTGCATGATTTGAGCAGCTGTTCCGACGGATCTGGAGCAGGCAGGTTGCGGACATGGCTGCCATTTCCGAGCTGTGGAATCAACTCATGGCGAATCCGCAATTCATGTTTTTCAGGAATGGCCTCATCCATTCCCCATCGCGAGACTGCCTGGCGGCTGACATTGAGCGCGGCAGCTATCCGGGACTTGCGGTTGGAGAAATGCGGCAGAATTTCACGCAGAGTTAACATAAATCAATTTCTGTTTACTTTTTTATGTATTTTAATGATTTATTCACTAAAAGAAAAATAAAGTAACATTATATTGACAGTTATCAGGCTTTTTTTGTCAATTTCGGACGTTTTCGGTTCGGATAACAGGCAGTGCAGATTTGACATACTCTGCCATCACAGCCTCTAGCGGTGCAGTATTCACGACCGTAATAGATAATTTGCAAATGCAGCCGATTCCATGCCTGCTCTGGAAACAGGCGCTTCAGGTCTTTCTCGGTTTGTTCGACACTTCGACCACTGGTCAGCCCCCAGCGCTGAGCCAGCCGGTGAATATGAGTGTCAACGGGGAAAGCGGGTTGCCCAAACGACTGGGACACGACAACGCTGGCTGTTTTGTGACCGACACCGGGCAGTTTTTCCAGTTCCTCGAGTGTTGTCGGCACCTCTCCACCATGGTGTTCAACCAGTATGTCGGAGAGCCGGTGGATGGCCTGTGACTTGCGTGGAGCGAGTCCACAGGGACGGATAATGTTGTAGATAGCCTCAACTTTCTGCTCCCTCATATCGAATGGATTATCCGCGAGGGCAAAGAGTTCCGGGGTGACTCTGTTGACACGTTCGTCAGTACACTGGGCTGAAAGAACCACTGCGATCAGCAGGGTATAGGGATTCTCGTGATTCAGCGGAATGGGCGTTTCTGGGTAGATCTGATTGAGGCGCTTGAGGATGAATTGAACGCGTTCGGTCTTGTTCATGGTGCTAACCAGTGAGTCTGTTTATCTGACGGCAGAGTCTTGCAGCGACATCAGTGCAATCTTGCTGGCTGCCAACCAGCGCCAGCCCCAAATGGTTCTTGCCGGGATTGTGCCCGGAGTGTTCACGCGCCAGATAACTGCCGGGAAGAAGGATAAGGTTATCCTGCTCGTGCAGACTGCAGACAAAAGTCTGATCGTCAATGAGCGTGCGCAACCAGAGGTAGAAATCCACATTTGGCACTGCACATTGAAAGTGTTTTTCCAATGTCGGTATAAGCTCAGCATACTTTTTCCTGAGAAGCTCGCGGTTTTTCCGCACATGCTACCCGCCGCTCTATGCAGCCAGGCGTACATTTTGGTGGTGTAAAAGCATGGCGCAGCCCGGGTAGGTTTTCTATGTCAGAAATGCCTGAATCAATCGGGGGTCCCCTGCGGCAAATCCTGGCCTGAGCCCGGTCAGTGCCTGGCTGACTGCGAACAGCGCTTCTCTGGTACCTGACACGGGTAGACAGAGTTCAGCATCATACCCATCCAGATGAAAACGCTGAGTGAGCCAAGCGGCAATCGCTTGTCTCAATGCCGGATTGTCCACCGTTGTGGGGTATTTCTGAACGCTCAAGAGGCTGTTATTGAAGGCGCTCAGTGCCACAGCAGGGGGCGCGTGCCGGAATGCCCCAATGGAAATATCAAAAAGCCTCAGTTCAGGGTTGTTTTCGGCTTCGCAAAGCAGTGCGCGCAGTCGTTCAAATGTGAGCGCTTTCATCGACCCGTTGATCAATGGTTTCCCGAATGTCGCGTTGCAGCACATCTGATTTTTCGCCTTCCTCGAGCAGCGCGCCGTCGGAGGTTTCAATGACAAAGAGGTCTTCCACGCGTTCGCCGAGAGTTGTGATCTTGGCACTTTTTATAATGACCCCATGCGCGATAAAACGCTCGGCTATTGCAGCCAGCAGGCCGGCCCGATCAGCTGTGATGACCTCTAGCACCGATTGCCCGTTGACTGTGCTTAAGTGTGTTTCCGTCTTGACCGGAAACTGCTTGAGGCGCCGGTTGGTAGGTGTTTTGCGAATGCCTGAAGAGGTGTGGTCGGTATCAAATTCTCTACGCAGCATTCGTTCCAGACGTTCTAGCCGGCGGCTGTCATTGTTTATGGGGCGCGCATTTTCATCCAGAATGTAGAAGGTGAGAAAGCTGAATCCACTGGTCTCGTATAGCCGGGCATCCTGAATATTGAGCCTGGCATTCCCCACGGCTGTCGCAGCGGAGTAGAAAAGCACGGGGGATTGCTTCGTCCGCACAAAAAGTACCGTTGCTCGCTCTTTGTTGTAATGCACAAAAGGCTTGATTGAAATGACCGGCTTTTCATTATCTATATTGTCCAGTAGCAGCGAGGTGTGCCAGGCGATATCTTCATCCGTCTCGCGCTGGAAATAGCTATAGTCTAGACCGTTCCACAGTGCCTGATAAGTGCTCGCCTCGTAGCCGTGGTTGTTGAGGTGTGCTGAGGCCATATCCCTTGTTTCCTGTATGAGTTCCTGAGGGTCGACCGCAGTATCCAGTCCGCGGCGCAGCAGCTCCCTGCTTCTGTAATACAGCTGTCGCATCAGCGAGGCTCGCCAGTTATTCCAGAGGGTAGGGTTGGTTGCCAGAATATCGGCCGTTGTTAGGGTGTACAAAAGGTTGAGCCGCGTTTCATCGCCAACGTTGCGCGCAAAATTTGCGATGACTTCGGGATCGGAGATGTCTTCACGCTGCGCGACCCGCGACATGAGGAGATGATTCTTGACAAGCCAGATCAGCACCTTGATTTCGGTTCCGCTGAATCCATGATTTCTGGCAAATCTCTCCACATCCGCAGCGCCCAGCTCAGAGTGATTGCCGCCGCGGCCTTTGCCAATATCGTGGTAGAGTGCAGCAACCACGAGAATTTCCGGTTTGGAATACGAGGCATAGGTATAGCTGGATACCGGAAATTTGACTCGCGCCTCCGGCAGGCTGAACTCTCGAATATTCCTGATCACGGCCATGGTGTGGATATCCACGGGGTAAATATGGAAAAGATCGTGCTGAGTGAGACCGATAATGGCACCAAACTCGGGCAGATAGCGTCCAAGTATGGCGTAGCGGCTCATCAGCTGCAGCGGTACTGATAGATTATCTGGACTCTTTAACAGCTCGATGAACAGTTGCCGGTTTGCCTGGTCTTTTCGAAAGCCCTCGTCGATCAGGTAGCCATGTTCTCTCAGTTCACGGATTGTTTCTGCATGTACGCCAACGATATTCTTGTCTCTTGAGAGAAGAACAAAAGTCTCAAGCAGGGCCGAGGGCATTTCTTTGAAAACGCTCGATGAAGTGGTCTCCAGATAGTGTCCACGCAGTTGGAAACGCGAATTGATTGGCGTGACTGCCTGCCCATCGGCGGGGTTTAGGTCCACAGCCAGAATTTGCATGAGCACGTCGCTAATTTCGCGCACAGTGGAGGCAGTGAGGTAATAGCGCTGCATGAATTGCTCAACGGCAAGGCGCTGGGGCGTGTCTACATAACCAAACATCCTGGCAAGCTGGCGCTGGGTTTCGAAATCGAGCATTTCCCTGGGACGGTTTGACAACGTATGAATGCCGTAGCGAACCCTCCAGAGAAAACTCTCTGCACTGCGCAGCGAGTTGTACTCTTCTTCAGTATAAAATCCCCGCCCGGCCAGTTTCTCCAGACCGGATACGTTGTAGGCCCGTTTTGCAACCCAGTGGATCGCCTGAATGTCCCGCAATCCTCCGGGAGACTCCTTCACGTTGGGTTCGAGATCGAACTCGGTGATGCCATGCTTGTTGTGCCGTTCGTTTTGCTCAGCAAGTTTTGCGGAAAAAAAACGATCAGCTGGCCAAATGTTATCGATCTGCTTTTGGAGAAGCCCCTCCATATCTACCGAGCCGACGATCAGGCGGCGTTCCAGCAGGGTGGTCATCACAGTGACATCATTCCGAGCAGCAAGAGCACACTCTCTGGGGGTTCGAACACTATGCCCGATGCTCAACTGCATATCCCACAGAAACGTCAAAAATTGCTGGATTGAGTCCTGGTATTCTCGTGAATTGTTCTGGCGGAGCAGGAATAACAGATCGAGATCCGAGTGGGGGTGCATTTCTCCACGACCGTAACCGCCCACTGCATAGAGAGCTATCCCATCATCCCAGTCGTACTGCTGCCAGGCGTAAAAAATAAGTCTGTCAATAAGGTCGGATCGATCTCGCACCAGCTTGTGGATTTCTTCTCCCTCTATAAAACGGGTATTAAGGTGCTCATCGGCGCTGTGTAAAGCTCGACGAAAGCTTCCTGCAATATCAGTTGATCGCTCTATTGATGCAGCAAATTTCCTCTCGTCAAAAAAAAACAGAGCCCCGAATTCCGGCCTCTTTATCGCACTCCGGGGATTCCCAGATCGTCGCAGCTTGCCAAACATTGTCTTAAAAGTGTTCTTCGTTTCTCTTGGTCAGTACATCGCAACCGCTGGCAGTCACGGCAAGAGTATGCTCGTACTGTGCGGACAGGCGGCCATCGCGGGTGACTACGGTCCAGCCGTCCGGCTTGACCCTGCCCTTATGTGTGCCTGCATTGATCATGGGTTCGATCGTAAAGGTCAAACCTTCCTCAAGCAGAAGACCGGTATTCGCCTCGCCATAGTGAAGCACCTGGGGATCCTCGTGAAAAATGGCGCCAATGCCGTGACCGCAATAGTCACGCACCACTGAGTAGTGGTTTGCTTCTGCGTGGGTCTGAATGGTGTGCCCGATGTCTCCGAGACGCGCCCCCGGCCTGACCAGTTCAATAGCCCTGTACATGCATTCCTGGGTGACGCGACAGAGTCGACGCGCATGTTCCGAAACATCTCCAACAAAATACATCCTGCTGGTATCGCCGTGCCAGCCGTCTTTGATGACAGTGACGTCAATATTCAGTACATCCCCGTTTTTGAGCCTTTTTTTTTCCGAGGGAATGCCGTGGCATATGACTTGATTGACCGAGGTGCAGATGGACTTCGGGAATCCCCGGTAGTTCAGCGGTGCGGGAATGGCATTGAGGGTATTGGTGATGTAGTCGTGACAGATGGTATCCAGCTCTCCAGTCGAAATGCCTGGCACTACATGCTGCTCAACCATTTCCAGAACCTCAGCAGCCATCTGGCCTGCGATGCGCATTTTGCCTATTTCTTCGGTGGTTTTGAGTCGGATTGCCATCGAGCATTTTGGTCGGTTCGGGTCGGGCAACACATTCTAGCGGTAAGCGTCGAAGGAGCAAACAGAAGCGGATAATAAAATCCAAGTAAATGCGCCCCCAGGCGGCTGCGGGGCAGTGTTGTAGCCAAATAGATTTGTCCGGTTTAAGAACCCAAAAAGCCGCTTGCAACTTTCATTGACCTGTTTGCCGGCATCGGTGGGTTCCATCTTGCCGCCGCAAGCGCTGGACTGGAGTGCGTGTTCGCAAGCGAGATTGACAATGCTTCACAAAATGTCTATACAAGAAATTTTTCCATCAGACCTTGCGGCGATATCGCATTGCGGATCCTTTCCTACCGATAATTTCCATTATATTCAATGGCGATAGCATCCCGGATCATATCCATGTCCAGGTTCACGATTTTTGGCAGATTTTCACCTACAGATTTCATGTTGATTTTCCGAATTTCTCTTCCAGGGGAGGTTTCTTTTTGATATTCACAAACATTCTGCAAAGAACTTTCCATATTCGGCACAATGGGTGTACAGGAACGTGCTTCACTATCGATATTGAAGATAAACGTTACCTAATAACGGCCAGACACGTCGTCGATGCTATTCACAGCGAAGACATAGTAGAGATATCTCACAAAGAAGGCTGGTTACGGATACCGGTGCGGTTGGTGGGACATGGAAAGGGAGATATTGATGTGACAGCACGTGCACCTCAAATACTGTTTGGGGTAACACATCCATTGATCCTATCGATGGATGGTGTGATGCTCGCAGAGGATCTTTACTTTCTTGGATTTCCGTATGGTTTGGAAACAAAGGGGAATGTTAATTCCGATTTTCCCTTGCCGCTTGTGAAGCGAGCTACTTTATCTTCAGTTCAAGCGGGCGAACCAATGTTACTTGACGGTCATAATAACTTCGGATTCTCAGGTGGACCTGTCGCCCGTCGAGGGACGGAAGGTGAGCAAACCCTGATCGGTGTTATATCGTGATACCGAGCGGATTATCAAGACATACTGGATGAAAAGGGAAAGAAAACATCACTTATGTACGAGACCAACACAGGAATTATAATAGCCCACGACATTCAACATGCCGTAAAAATTGTTGAGAATAATCCAATTGGCGTTGCGGTAAATTGTTCTTCGTAAAAAGCGAGGCCGCTTCGGAAACATGAAAACCCGGGCGGCAATCGGATAGGGTAGGGACATGAATGAACTCTCAAATAAGGAACTTGAACATAAAATTGAATTGTTGGAGCGTGACATGAACATATCTTACGAGCGGTTGCGGACCGACATGGCCAACCTGAAGACCGATATGGCCAGGCGGGAGAACCGGCAGCTGCTGTTGATCCTTGGCGGGATCGCGGCGGCCACCGCGATCTTGGGCGTGCTGATCGCCGGGATACCTGCAGCGTAAACTACTGCTTCTTCCCAGGCCCTCACCGGCAGGAAGGCAGACGGGAGACAGGCGCGGATGCGGGAGCTGATCATGGAGGTTGAGGGGCTGGATCGGCCGATCCCACCGAGAACGACCGGGCGCTGATGGGGCATCGTGAGGATATGCAGCGCGAGATCGCCGTGCTGGAGGAACGCATGAATACATCGTATGAACGACTACTGGCCGACATGGCCAGGCGGGATCCCGAGATGGCCAAGCGCGACAAGGACAACCTGCGCTGGCAGATCGGGCTGTGGGTGGCGGCGGTCGTCATTCTCGGCGTCATCATCCGGTGGCCGAGCGTCCCCGCCATCACAAACTAATCCATCCCCTACTGCTACTACCGCCAGCGGCAGGCGGTGCCAACCGGTCCGGTTCCGAATCCGGCTCTTCATCAGTTCCTTGCGTTTTCCGCAGGTTTTCGGCGTTTTCACGCTGGAGACTGTCTACATGCCAGGCAGTGGTGCAAAGGCCTATCAAGATGGGTACAATGCACGCCTTTTTTGGCCCTGCTCACCAGGTAGCCAGAAAGCCCAAACGCTCTTTCCGGATCTTCCTGTATGCACGGCTCTGCAGCTCCTCGTGAGAAACCTGTAAACCCCAATTTTTCGTCGGGGCCCTGTTCCAAAAGGCCTGGTTATGATCCCGGCAATTTGGATACCCGTGTCCTTGGCAGGTCTCACCGCTCGGCACTGGGTAAGGCCCGTCTCGGCGAAGCGATTGCCAGGACAGCAGCACTGCTCGATATCCCCGCCGACTATCGTGTCGGCATAGTTCCAGCTTCGGACACCGGCGCTTTTGAAATGGCGATGTGGTCCATGCTCGGTTGCCGCCCCGTCGATATTTTTCACTGGGAATCATTTGGCACCGGCTGGGCCAGCGATATCAAGGAGCAGTTAAAGCTGGACATGATCAATGACTACAAGGCCGGGTACGGGCACTTGCCCGATCTCGGTCAGGCCAATCCGGCTAATGATTGCGTGTTCACTTTCAACGGCACCACCTCGGGGGTCCGGGTACCGGATCTGAACTGGATCTCGGATCAGAGGTCGGGATTGACGCTGTGCGATGCGACGTCAGCCGTTTTTGCGATGAACATTGAATGGGCCAAGATTGATGTGTTGACTTTCAGCTGGCAGAAAGTGCTTGGCGGAGAAGGTGGTCACGGTATGCTGGTGCTCAGCCCTTCAGCGGTCGAACGCCTGGAGTCCTACGTGCCGGATCGCCCGCTGCCGAAACTATTCCGTATGACCAGGGATGGTGACCTGATCGAGGGCATTTTCAAGGGTGCCACGATCAATACGCCTTCCATGCTTGCAGTTGAAGATTATCTGGATGCGCTGGGATGGATCGACTCCATTGGAGGCCTGTCAGCGGCTATTGCCCGATCCAGCGCCAATCTGGCCGTCATTGAGAAGTTCGTGGGGGAACGGGACTGGATCGAATTTCTTGCCGTCGAAGCTCGGGAACGCTCCAGCACCAGTGTCTGTCTGACTCTGGATCTTCCAGATCAAGCTGTCAAAGAGATGGTGGCGATGCTCGAAGAGCAGCAGGTTGCCTTCGATATTGACGCGTACCGAGATGCGCCAGCCGGATTAAGAATCTGGTGCGGTGCAACTGTTCAAGCCAGTGATCTGAAACTGTTGGTCCCTTGGTTGGACTGGGCTTACGAACAGGTGCAGGGGCACTGAGGGGCGCTGGATATCTGGTGATATCAGTTCCGCATATCACACTGAGAGAATTTTCATGTACTCAATCAAAACCTTCAATGCCATTTCGGAGAAGGGGCTGACTCGCTTTTCCCGGGATTCATATTCGGTCAGCGCAGAACAGGCTGCACCGGCTGCCTACCTGTTGCGCAGCCACGAACTGCATGGTGAACACCTGCCCGAGTCACTGCTGGCGATCGCACGAGCCGGTGCCGGTGTAAACAATGTTCCAGTGCAGCGGTGCAGTGAACTGAGCGTGGTCGTGTTCAATACACCAGGTGCCAACGCCAATGCGGTCAAGGAACTGGTAATTACCGGCATGCTTATGGCATGCCGGGATATAGCAGGCGGGGTCGCGTTTTGCCGGAGCCTCACCCATTTGATCGACGATGCCGAAATGGCAGAGACTCTAGAAAAGAATAAAGGAGCTTTCGCGGGCCGCGAACTTCAGGGCAAGACACTGGGTGTTATCGGCCTTGGCGCCATAGGCGCCATGGTTGCCAATATCGGCCTGGAGTTGGGCTTGAATGTAATCGGCTACGATCCAGCTATTTCTGTCGAAGCCGCCTGGCGACTCTCAAGCCTGGTTGAGAAGATGGACAGTCTGGAAGCCCTGATGGCCCGCGCAGATTTCCTTACACTCCATGTGCCCGCAATCGAGTCAACCCATCACCTCATTAACAGTGCACGCTTGTCCCTATGCCGGGAAGGGGCGGTACTGCTGAACTTTGCTCGCAAAACTATCGTGGACAACAAGGCCGTCATCCAGGCCCTCGATGCCGGCAAACTCAGCAGGTTTGTGACTGATTTCCCCGATGCAGGATTAGCCGCGCGCGGTGATGTTATACCAATGCCACATATAGGTGCGAGCACTGCAGAGGCGGAGGAGAACTGCGCCATAATGGCTGCAGACCAGCTCATCGACTATCTGGAAAATGGCAACATTAAGAATTCTGTCAATTTCCCGGATGCCACCATGCCGAGAATGGGTGTGGCCCGCATTACTTTCGCCAATCTGAACGTTCCCAAAGTGCTTGGGAATGTGCTTTCCGTGCTGGCTGAAGGAAACATCAATGTTGCGGATATGCTCAATCGAAGCCGGGAAGATCTCGCCTATAACATCATTGATGTGGAAACCAAGGTTGGGGATGAGATCGTCACCGCCATCAGTGGCGTCGAGGGTGTCAGCCACGTGAGAGTCCTGTAACCTCTCGCATGTCGGCTGAATCAAAGCATTTCAGCCATATCAGCCTGTCATTCAGTCTTTTCCGGCAAATGACTTTGTGATATAAAGCGCGGCGCCGTCAGGGACTGTGTCTGCGGCTGAAATTCTTGCAACAGTAATTTGAACGACACACAGGTATTCGCAACCCTTTTCCGGGTGCCTGGGGACGCGTTTTCCGGGTCAGAAAAGTGGGGATGTCTGGAGGCTTAACCCTACAATTGGAGCAATTTATGACGACTGTCAGCATGCGTGACATGTTGCAGGCTGGAGTGCATTTCGGCCACCAGACCCGCTTCTGGAACCCCAAGATGGAGCAGTACATATTCGGGGCTCGCAACAAGATTCACATCATCAATCTGGAACAGACAGTTCCCGCCTTTAACGAAGCGCTTGCCTATCTTCAGCAACTCGCTTCAAGTAATAACAAGATTTTGTTTGTAGGTACCAAGCGTGCTGCAAGCCGTGTTATTCAGGAGCAGGCCGAGCGCGCCGGGATGCCCTATGTCAGCCACCGCTGGTTGGGTGGCATGCTCACCAATTACAAAACCATCCGCGCTTCTATCAAGAAGTACCGCGAACTTGAGCAGCAAAAGAGCGACGGCACCTTCGACAAGCTCACCAAAAAAGAAGCACTGATGCGCCAGCGTGAAATGGACAAACTCGAGCGATCTATTGGTGGTATCAAGGATATGGGCGGTTTACCCGATGCGCTCTTTGTAATCGATGTGGATCATGAGCGAATCGCCATTCAGGAAGCCAATAAACTTGGCGTTCCCGTCATAGGCGTTGTCGATACCAACAGTGAACCAGACGGGATCGATTTTGTTATTCCCGGGAATGACGATGCCATCAGGGCGATCAAACTCTACGTCACCGCAGCTGCCGATGCGATTATCGCCGGCAAATCCGTCAATGCCCATTTCAGCTCGCGCGACGAGTTTATCGAAGTTGAGGAAGAGGAACATTCAGCTGTGGGTAACGAGGAGCCTTCAGCTGCTGAAGAGCCTGTAGTAAACGAGGAACCCTCAGCGAACCCAGCGCTTTCGTCCGAAGAAGACGCTCCTTCAGAGACTCCCGCTGCAGTGGCAGAAACCAGGGAAGACTCTGGCAAACAATAATGGAGTGGGGAACTGTCCCCTCCTGCATATATGAACACCTGGAACCTTGAACCATCCAGGTGGAACTGAACAACTACCGGGAGGAATCTTTCCATGGCACAAGTAGCGGCTTCCCTTATTAAAGATCTCCGTGAGAGAACCGGTTTGGGGATGATGGAGTGCAAGAAAGCTCTGATCGGCGCCAGCGGTGACATTGATCTGGCCATTGAAAACCTGCGTAAATCCAGTGTGATGAAGGCTGCGAAAAAGGCTGGTCGAGTTGCAGCAGAAGGCGTGGTTCTCGCTCGTGTCTCTGATGATGCACAATCAGCTGTTCTGGTTGAAGTAAACAGCGAAACAGATTTTGTCGCCCGCGATCAAGGGTTTATGGAGTTTGCCAATCAGGTAGCTGATGCCGCAGCCATTTCTGCAGTCGGAAGTGCTGAAGAGCTGATGTCGAGTGATCTGGATGCTGCGCGAGAGGCGCTTGTCCAGAAAATTGGCGAGAATATCAGCGTACGTCGTCTGGCCAGGATCAGTACCCAGGGAATGGTGGCAGCCTATGTCCACGGGAATAATCGGATTGCAGTGCTTGTTGACCTCAGTGGGGGAGATGAGGCGCTTGCCCGAGATGTGGCTATGCATGTAGCGGCCGTGAATCCCCAAGTAGTAAAGCCGGAATTGATGCCTCAGGATGTACTTGATAAGGAGAGGGAAATTTTTAGTGTTCAAGCTGCTGAGTCAGGGAAACCACCAGAAATCGTCGAGAAAATGGTTGCGGGCAGAATGCGCAAGTTTTTGGCAGAGAACAGTCTGACCGAGCAGGCATTCGTCAAGGATCCTGATCTGACGGTTGCAAGACTTCTGTCCCGGAACGGTGCCGATATCAACGGGTTTGTTCGTTATGAAGTTGGCGAAGGCATTGAAAAAGCAGAACAGGATTTTGCAGCAGAGGTTGCGAGGCAGGTACAGGGCGCCGGCGGTTTGGCTTAAGCTGCGGTGTGGAGTGCCCGTGGCTGAAAGCGGGTATCATGAAACGAGGTTGGCCCCTTGGGGCCTGCCTGTACATTCGGGAAGTGGTAGCCATGCCAAAATCAACAAGTCGGGAACGTAAATATAAGCGCATCCTGTTAAAACTGAGCGGAGAGGAGCTCACTGGTGAAGAGGGATATGGCATTGATCCCCAGGTACTGGACAAGATGGCACTGGAAATTGGCCAGCTTGTCGGTATCGGTGTTCAGGTCGGTCTGGTTGTTGGTGGTGGGAACCTCTTCCGAGGACAGACTCTCAGCGCAGCAGGACTCGACAGAGTCACCGGCGACCACATGGGAATGCTGGCAACAGTTATGAATGCACTCGCGCTTCGCGATGCTCTGGAGCGTTCCAATATAGCCAGTCATGTTATGTCGGCAATTCCCATTGGCGGTATTGTTGAACACTACGACCGTCGACTTGCAATGAAATATCTCTCACAGGGCGATGTGGTTATTTTCTCCGCTGGCACCGGTAATCCATTTTTTACAACGGATTCTGCGGCCTGCCTGAGAGGTATAGAGATTGAGGCCAGCCTGGTACTGAAAGCCACCAAGGTCGATGGGGTGTACGATAAGGATCCAATGAAATATCCGGAGGCCATCCTGTGCAGTCACTTGACGTACGACGATGTGCTCAACAAAAAACTTGAAGTCATGGATCTGACCGCCATTTGTCTCTGTCGTGATCACGATATGCCTGTGAGGGTGTTCCGAATGGCCAAAGCTGGCGCATTGCTCAATATTGTAGTCGGTGAGCAGGAGGGAACCCTGATCGAGGAAAAAAGTCATGATTGAAGATATTCGTTCTGAGACCATCGAGCGTATGGTCAAGTCTCTGGAAGCATTGCAGAACCATTTCAACCGGATTCGCACAGGACGAGCTCACCCAAGTATTCTGGACAGCATCCTGATCGAATATTACGGAGCCAGTGTGCCTCTGAGTCAGGTCGCAAACATCAATGTTGAAGATGCGCGCACTCTGTCATTGACACCTTGGGAAAAGGCGTTGGTTCCAGACATCGAAAAAGCAATCATGAAGTCGGATCTGGGCCTGAATCCCGCAACAGCAGGTGCGGTTATCCGAATACCCATGCCGCCCCTCACTGAAGAGACCCGACGTGGCTACACCAAACAGGCCCGGGCCGAGGCAGAGAACGCACGAGTGTCCATTCGCAACGCCCGGCGCGACGCGATGTCACTGCTCAAGGGACTTGAAAAGGACAAGGAAATCTCAGAGGATGAAGAACGTTGTGCGCAGGATGAAATTCAAAAAGTTACCGATGAATACATCGCCAAGGTCGAAGCGGCTCTTGAGGTCAAGGAAAAGGATCTGCTGGAAATCTAGGTTGTTCTGTGGCTGATACAGATTCAAACCCGAGCGAGATCCCCCAACACGTCGCCATCATCATGGATGGCAACAATCGCTGGGCTAGGGCTCGCAACCTGAAAGGAATTGCCGGCCATCAGGCCGGAGCTGATCGTCTTGAAGATGTCATGCGGGGCTGCTTGGAGCGCGACATCAGGGTTTTGACAGTCTTTGCATTCAGCAGTGAAAACTGGGCGCGCTCAAAGCAGGAAGTCAAGGCAGTCATGTCGTTGTTCGCCTCGACGCTGAAGCGCTACAGCACCGTACTGAAACAGGAGGATGTTGCGCTCAGGGTCATTGGTCGCAGGGACAGGTTTAGTCCGCACCTGCAGAAACTGATTGATGAGGTGGAACAGGAAACTGCCTGCGGCAAATACACTCTGGTTGTTGCAGCGGACTATGGTGGGCGCTGGGATATCGCTCAGGCGTGTCAGGCAATCGCTGCGATGGCTTATGCAAGGGAACTCCGGGTTGACGCGGTGGACGAGGAGCTGTTATCCAGTTATTGCGCTCTCGCAGATTTACCACCGGTAGATCTGTTGATTCGAACCGGGGCAGAATACCGCATAAGCAACTTCCTTCTCTGGCAAATCAGCTATTCGGAGCTTTATTTTGCAAACTGTTACTGGCCGGATTTTGACGGGGCCTGGTTGCGCAAGGCACTGAAGGACTACGCACGCAGACAGCGCCGTTTTGGAACCGACTTGACTGTGCCGGGCAGTCAATACGACAGCACTTCGGAGTGCTAACCGTGTTGGGGCAGCGTGCAGTGACAGCCGCGCTGTTGATCGCAGTGTTGCTGGCAACGCTTTTTGTACCGTGGCGACTGTTTCCGGTGCTAATCCTGTGTCTGTTGGGGCTTTCCGCTTGGGAATGGAGTTCTCTGGCGCGCTTCGGGAACCAGCGTGAGCGGGCATTCTATGTTGGAGGCACCGTACTCCTTTTTCTGGGCGTTCTGTGGTTTCAGGCCGAAATAATCGAGTTTGCATTTCAGATTTCTATACTGGTGTTCTTGATTTGGATCCTGTTCATTCCTCTGTTGGTGAGATTTCCAAAGACCAGGCCGATTTTTCAGAATCCTGTCATTGTCGCAGCGATGGGCGTCGTTATTCTGCTTTCGACCTCGTCGGGCCTGCTCTGGCTGGAGGCCCACGATCCGGGTCCCTGGCGTGTTCTCTGTCTGTTAGCGATTGTTTCACTGGCCGATTCCGGTGCCTATTTCGTCGGAAGACGGTGGGGGAAACACAAATTGGCGCCCGAAATCAGCCCCGACAAGACATGGGAGGGCGTCTACGGCGGTCTGCTGGCAAATTTCCTGTTTGCGCTTCTGTTGGTGTTTGGCTTGAATATGAGGCCAGAACAGGGTTTCCTGGTAGTGCTCGCAGTTCTTCTGACCAGCATTCTATCAATTGAAGGCGATTTGCTGGAGAGTGCCATCAAACGCAGTCATGGAGTCAAGGATAGTGGAACCATCCTGCCGGGGCATGGCGGTATGCTGGACCGGATTGACGGTGTCAGCGCCGCGACTCCCTGTTTTATTTTCTGTATCCTCTACTTTCCATTGGAGTAGTCAGTTGACTGGGAGACAGTCTATTGAATAATGTTCTCATTTTCGGGTCTACCGGCTCTGTGGGTATCAGTACCCTGGAGGTTATCGCGAACAATCCTTCCAGATTTAGAGTCTGGGGTATCGCAGCAAACAGCAACGATGCCGTTGTTATCGAGCAGATTGAGCGGTATTCACCTCAGTATGTGGTGATGCGCGATACTGGAGCTGCTGAAAGGGTCTCCGCATACGTCAGGCACAAGCAAATCGGAGTTGAGGTACTGGCAGGGGATGACTCTCTGGTGCGCCTCGCGTCGGCTGAGCCTGTGGACATCGTTATGGCTGCGATTGTCGGTGCTGCCGGGCTGAAGTCAACACTGGCGGCAGTAAGCGCGGGCAAGCGTGTATTGCTGGCAAATAAGGAATCACTGGTTTGTGCCGGCAAGCTCTTTATGAGTGCAGTGGAATGCGGTGGTGCCACCCTGATGCCCGTGGACAGTGAGCATAACGCTATATTCCAGTGCCTGCCTCAGGGTGCCATGGACGCAACGGCCGTCACAAAAATAATTCTCACTGGATCAGGTGGGCCATTTCGCAACTGGTCAGCGGAGCGGTTAAAGACGGTAACCCCTGCGCAGGCGTGCCAGCATCCAAACTGGGATATGGGGCAAAAGATTTCTGTGGATTCTGCAACCATGATGAATAAGGGGCTGGAGTATATAGAGGCCTGCTGGCTGTTTGGTGTGAGCCCGAATCAGATAGAAATCCTGCTCCACCCACAGAGCCTCATTCATTCCATGGTCTACTATCGGGACGGTTCTATCCTGGCGCATATGGGTGTTCCTGATATGAAGACGCCTATTGCCCATGCGCTAAGCTGGCCTGAACGCATTGATTCTGGAGTTGCTGAGGCAGATTTTTCTGCCTGGGACCTGCAATTTGAGCATCCCGATTTGCAGGCCTACCCTTGTTTGGAAATTGCACTTGACGTCGCCCGGGAAATGGGAGCGGCACCAACAGTCATGAATGCTGCCAATGAAGTGGCGGTGCAGTCTTTCCTGGACAGGAAAATAGGCTTCACCGCGATCGCTGGACTCATATCCGGCAGTCTGAATCGGCTGAGCCCGGGGGAACCCGCATCAATTGAAGAAGTCCTAGAGATCGACGCTGAAGCGCGCGCTGTCGCACAACAGCTGGCAGACGGCTGTTAGATGCGTCATCAATGTAAGCACACAGAATACAAGGGGTAGATCTCGCACATTCGATGGAAATTCTGGAGATCATTTTTTATGCGCTTGTGGCGCTGTTTGTGCTGGTGACTGTGCACGAGTACGGGCACTATTGGGTGGCACGACGCTGCAACGTGCAAGTTGAGCGGTTTTCTATCGGGTTTGGCAAACCTCTGCTCATCTGGAATCGAGGTGGGACAGAGTTTGTGTTGGCCGCCATCCCGCTGGGAGGATACGTCAAAATGTACGGTGAAGCCGCCCACCAAGAGGATGTAACTGAGGAAACCCGGTATCTGAGCTTCAGACACAAGACAGTGTGGCAGCGTATTGCAATCGTATCCGCGGGCCCCCTGGCAAATCTGATTCTGGCCGTGACAGCCTATTTCCTGGTGTTTTGGGGTGGACTCCCTGGTGTAGCACCCATCGTTGAGCATGTGACAGCGGGATCGATTGCCGAACAGTCCGGATTGCCATCACATTCTGAAATACTCGCCGTTGATGGGGTACCGGTATACACCTGGTCCGATGTGATAGATGGGTTGATCAAGCGCGTAGGGGAATCCGGCGAGCTGGAACTGGAGGCTGCGAGTTACATTCTCCCATCCGGTCCATCAGGGTACGAGGTGCCTGCCCAGCTGTACGAGTTGCAGATCGAGAAGTGGCTTGGGGACAGCGATGACCCCGATCTTCTCGGCTCTCTTGGCCTGGTCCCCTATAATCCAAAAATTGAGCCCTTGGTCGGACAGGTGCTCGATAACAGTCCGGCCGCAGCGGCCGGTCTGAGCCCCGGAGACAGAATTGTTGAGACCGATGAACTGCCCATCACGGAATGGGAGCAGTGGCGTGCCATCGTCCGCGAGTCTCCCGGTAAGGATCTCAACGTTCTGGTGTCGAGGGACGGACAGATATATCAGCTCAGATTGCGCCCCGACATCGTGGATGAAGAGGGCGGGCAAGTTGGTCTGGCGGGTGTGGCGCCCCGGCCCCCTGAATGGCCTGAGGAACTGCTCAGGGAACGAGAATACGGTTTTGTCTCTGCCTGGGCTGCAGCGCTGAACAAAACTGCGTCCAACAGCCTGTTTGTACTGGATTCTCTCGGGAAACTGGTGAGCGGACAGGTATCCACCAAATCGCTGGGAGGCCCAGTGTCCATTGCCAAGTTTGCCGGTGCCTCCGCGGATGCCGGATGGCAGTCATTTTTATCGTTTCTGGCAATTATGAGCGTCATGCTGGGTGTCATGAATCTTCTTCCAATACCGATCCTCGACGGTGGTCATCTCATGTTTTACGCTATCGAGGTGCTCAAGGGATCACCCCTGAGCGACGCTGTTCAGGGCGCAGCAATGCGACTGGGCATGTCGATAGTGTTAGGGATTATGGTATTAGCTCTGTACAATGATTTTATGCGCTTGTAAGGTCGCCACCTCTCAACTCCACATCTGCAGTTTCCCGATTTCCAATTCACCATATATGAGAGCCATCAGATACATTCTGTTTGCAGCCCTGTTATCCCCCGGGTCTGCATGTGCCAAGGCATTCACTGTTGAAGACCTTCGCATCGAGGGCCTGCAGCGCGTCTCTGCCGGCTCGGTTTTCTCTGCCGTACCCGTTCAGGTGGGAGATCTTGCGGATCAATCAATGATCCAGGACAGCATACGTGCGCTGTTTCGAACCGGGTTCTTTAGCGACATTCTGGTATATCGGGATGAAAATGTCCTGGTCATTCAGGTCTCGGAAAGACCTGCCATTTCCGAGATCAATATAGAAGGCAACAAGGTTATCAAGGACGATGATCTGTTCAGATCCCTGCGTGAAAACGGACTATCAGAGGGTCAGATATTCAGGCCCGCTACCCTTGATGGTTTGAGCAAGGCACTGAGTCGCGAGTACGTATCCCAGGGACATTACAGTGCGACGCTGGAGACCGAACTGCGTGAACTGCCTCGCAATCGCGTGGCAATTGATATCGATATCGATGAAGGGAGTAAAGCCAGGATCAAGGAAATCAATTTTGTCGGAAACAGGGAGTATTCCGACAAGCAACTTCTGGATATTTTTAGCCTGCAAACCTCAGGCTGGTTTACTTGGATAACGGGCAAGGACAAGTACTCGCGCGAGAAACTTTCGGGTGACCTGGAAGCCCTTGAGGCACACTATCTGGACTTGGGTTATCTGCGTTTTAATATAGCCTCCACACAGGTCTCCGTCAGCCCGGACAAGGAGGCCGTGTATATCACCGTCAATCTGAAGGAAGGTGATGTCTACAACGTCAGCCTGGTTGGATTGTTGGGCGATCTGATCGTGTCTGAGGAAGAGTTGCTCGAGTACATACTTCTTAGTGAGGGGGAAAATTTTTCTCAGAGCCAGCTTACACGTACCAAGGAGATCATGACCAACCGGCTCGGAAATGAAGGGTATACCTTCGCTGAGGTGGAAGAGATACTGGATATTGACGATGAGGCCAACACGGTTGGACTCACCTTTTTTGTTGATCCCAAGCAACGTGCCTATGTGAGACGGATCGAATTCAGAGGAAATACCCGAACCGAGGGTGAGGTTCTGCGTCGCGAGATGCGCCAGTTCGAATCTGCGGCGGCCTCCAATCAGCTTATTGAATATGGCAAAGTCCGCCTTGATCGGCTTGGCTTTTTCAAGGAAGTTGAATCCGAGACCGTTCCGGTGCCCGGAACCAGCGACCAGATTGATGTTATCTACTCTGTTGAAGAACAGAATTCCGGCAGTATCAGCGCCAGCATCGGTTTTGCGCAAAATCGGGGGGCCATCCTCGGACTGAATCTGCAGGAGAACAACTTTCTGGGAACGGGCAATCGTGTCGGCATCGGTGTGAACAGGAGTACATATCAGCAGGCTCTCAATCTCAGCTATACTGACCCCTACTTTACTGAAGATGGAGTTAGTGCAGGCTATTCGATCTATCTCCGGGAGGTCGATTATGGCGACCTTGATATCGCGACCTATACCACCGATATTCTCGGGTTAAGTGTGAACTATAGCTATCCCCTGTCAGAGATTTCAAGGATATCTGCCGGCTTTGGGTACGAAAATCTAAAGATCGATCTGGGGAGTCGCGCCTCGGGCGAGATCGAAGAGTTTGTTTCTGAAGACACCGGTTTTGATCAATGGAAGATAAATGCTGGCTGGTTGCGCAGCACATTGAACCGGGGCATATTTGCTGACCGGGGCAGTCGTCAGTCAATCGTGATAGAAGCCGCGATTCCCGGTAGCGATGCTCCCTATCTGAAAATAGGCTATGAGGGCCAGAAATATGTCCACCTCTTTGGACCCTGGACCATGCGCTTCAGGACCGAACTGGGCTACGGCTTAAGCCTGGACAGTGGTCGTCGGCTGCCTTTTTTCGAGAACTATTACGCTGGTGGCTTTGGTTCGGTTCGTGGTTTTGAAAGCAACACCCTTGGCCCCAGGGAGTCTCCTGCTTTTCAGGAGGAAGCAGATGGCAGCATCACTTATCTCGACGATGCTGACCCTATCGGAGGTAATGTTCTGATTACCGGTTCTGCCGAGATCTTGATTCCGCTGCCGTTTGTGCCCGACCAGAGATCTGTTCAGGCGGTAGCCTTTTTTGACGCCGGGAATGTCTTCGATACGGATTGCGGTCCGCGTCAGGTGTTCTGTTATAAGCCTGACCTCAATGAGCTCAGGTATTCCTACGGTTTTGGGTTTACCTGGCTGAGCGGTTTTGGCCCCATGTCGTTCGCAATTGGTCGTGGCGAAAATGGTGCCACGGGATCATCAAACGTCGAGCCCGAGGAGACCGAATTCTTCCAGTTTTCTCTCGGCCAGACCTTTTAATCGAATACGAGGTACAACTTTAATGAAACACCTAAACTACATCATCTTTACACTGGCACTATCCGTGGTTTCAGGGGCGGTCTGGGCGGAAAAAATCGCTGTCGTGAATATACAGGCAGCTATTCTCGAATCCACTTACGGACAGGCCGAATTGGCCAAGCTTGAGCAGGATGTTGGGTATTCTGCTCTGGTCAACGAGGCTCAGACGCTGGTTGCCGATGTTCAGGCACTGGATAAAGAAGCGCAATCTAATCGTGGTGAATGGAGTGCGGATGAGGTTGCTGAGTACCAGAAACAGCGCCAGTTCCTGACCGCAGACCTTCAGTTGAACCAGCAAAAAATTCAGACTGAGCGAGAACGTGTTGTCCGCCAGATCAATGCTACGATGAATCAGGCAGCTTTGGCGGCCCTTCAGGAACTGGTGCAGGAGGATGGCATCTCGCTTCTGCTGCAGGAAAACGCGGTGTACCACGCGACCGACGATCACAATGTGACGGCCAAACTTGTAGCCAAACTCAGCGAGTGAGGGCTGGTTCAGGTTGTATCCAGCTTCTGGCGAACCGAAAATCTGCGGTTCAGATTCCGTGAACTATACGCTTGAGTATCTGGCTGGCTATCTTCAGGCACGCCTGATACCTGCTCCAGGCCGTTCCGAGGCTGAGGTCGCGGGTATCGAAATCAGGGGAATTGGGGCCTGTGAGACAGCCAGTGCCAACCAGATTACTTTCGTAACCTCCGCAAAGTATGGATTGGCACTGGGTTCAACCAGAGCCGCCGCCGTTATTCTCAGAGAAGTTCAGGCAGGTGACTGCCAGACAAACTCGCTGGTCGTTGGTGATCCATATCTGGCATACGCCCGACTCAGTGCGCTTTTTGCCGAGCCATATCCCGCAGCCGGAATCCATTCCAGTGCGCAGGTTGACGCATCAGCAGAAATTGGGAATGAGGTGTACATCGGTCCGACAGCGGTTGTCGAGGCTGGTGCACGGCTCGCAGATCAGGTTGTGGTTGGTGCAGGTGCCTCTATTGGAATGCGGGTCAGAGTTGGACGAAGCTCGGTTCTTCACGCCAATGTGGTGCTCTACCAGGATGTGCAGCTGGGTGCTGACTGTATTGTGCATGCCGGTGCTGTTATAGGTGCGGATGGTTTTGGTTTTGCTCCCAGGGATCAGGGGTATGAGAAAATCCACCAGCTGGGTGCCGTGGTGATCGGCAACCGGGTGGAAATCGGAGCCAACGCCTGCATTGATCGTGGCGCATTGGGTGATACCCGGATTGGTGACGGGGTGAAAATCGATAATCTGGTGCATGTAGCGCACAACTGCACTATTGGGGCAGATACTGCCGTCGCCGCACAGGCAGGGCTGGCGGGGAGCACCGGAATCGGGGAGAATTGCACTATCGGCGGACAGGTTGGGTTTGCCGGGCATCTGGAGTTGACAGACAACGTGCAGATTAATGGGCAGAGCAGGGTGAGCAAGAGCATCAAGCAGCCCGGGCACTACTCGTCGGGAACACCTATGATGGATGTTCAGTCCTGGCGCAGAAATGCAGTGCGGTTCAGTAAGCTCGATACCTTGTACAGGCGAGTTGATGTGCTTGAGAAGAGTCGCAAAGAAGATTAGGCAGAAGCTATCCAGAAGCCAGATAATTTGATGATGGACATTATTGAGATACAGAAATATTTGCCTCACAGATATCCAATGCTGATGGTCGACCGGGTTGTAGAAATAGAGTTGGGTAAGAGCATTCGAGCGTACAAAAACATTACATTTAATGAGGAACTGTTTCAGGGGCACTTCCCCAATGCGCCAATTCTGCCCGGTGTGGTGGTCATTGAAGCTCTGGCTCAGGCGTCCGGTATCCTCGGATTCCGTACAGTGGGCCAGACACCTGAAGACGGGCTCCTCTATCTTTTTGCAGGTATTGATAATGTAAAATTTGTGCGGCGCGTAGTACCAGGTGACCGGCTGGATCTTGAATCGACAGTAGTGGCTCACAAACGGCATATCTGGAAGTTTGATGTTAAGGCTCTGGTGAATGGCGATCTGGCACTCTCGGGACTGCTCACCTGTGCAATTGTCGAGAACTAGATGAGCCATTCATTGATTCATCCACAGGCGATTATTCATCCGTCTGCCTCAATTCATGAGACTGTCTCGATTGGCCCCTTTACCGTCATCGGTTCAGAGGTATCCATAGATGAGGGCACGTGTATAGGTGCGCACAATGTCATCAAAGGCCCTATAAGGATCGGCAGGAAAAACCAGGTCTTTCAGTTCTGCACACTCGGTGAGGACACACCCGATCTGAAATATAAAGGTGAGCGTACCGAACTGGTGATCGGTGACGGTAACGTTTTTCGGGAATACAGCTCGGTGCACCGTGGAACGGTGCAAGGTCAGGGTGTGACCAGAATAGGCGATCACAACCTGATAATGTGTTATGGGCACGTAGGGCATGACTGCGTGCTTGGAGATCACTGCATTATTTCAAATGCGGCCATGCTGGCAGGGCATGTGCATATTGGCGACTGGGCAATTCTCTCTGCCAATGCCGGTATCCACCAATATTGTCATATTGGCTCCCATGCGTTTATCGGTGCCTATAGCGCTGTTTTCCAGGATGTCCCTGCCTATGTTACCGTGCAGGGATCGCCCGCGGTGCCCAGAATCGTCAACGCGGAGGGGCTGAAACGGCGAGGATTTTCAGCGGAAGACATCAAGGCAATCCAGATCGCTTTTAGAACGCTCTATAAGAAAAAGCTTAGCCTCACAGATGCATTGACGGAGATTGCGCACCAGGCAGAAGCGCATCCCGTAGTTCAGCCTCTCTATGACTCGGTGGCGAACGCCCAGCGGAACATCGTTCGCTAGCGTCAACAGAACATTCTCTTGTCGCGTCGGCGAGCGCTTCCACAAGTGTCACGGATTCTGACTATTGCAATTGTTGTGGGCGAAGCCTCGGGCGATCTGCTTGGGGCTTCACTCATCAGAGCCATTCGCACAATTCATCCAGAGGTGCGATTTGAGGGCATAGGTGGTCCCCGCATGATAGAGGCCGGTTTTGAATCCATCTATCCCATGGACCGCTTGTCAGTTATGGGGTTTGTGGAACCCATGAAACGCCTGCCTGAGCTGTTTGGCATCCGCACAACACTGGTGCGGAGGTTCCTGCTCACACAGCCAGATCTTTACATAGGTATAGACTCACCTGATTTTAATCTCCAGGTAGAAGCGCCACTCAAGCGCGCAGGCATTCCAGTCGCACACTACGTAAGCCCCTCTGTCTGGGCCTGGCGGCAGGGCAGAATTCGAACCATTCGCAGATCCGCGGATCTCATGCTGTGCCTGCTTCCGTTTGAGGTTGAATTCTATAAGAGTAACAAAATGCCCGCTGTTTTTGTCGGCCACCCAATGGCTGATGAAATTTCCCGATTTGCGCGAGATCAAATTGACCGGAGTATACTCGCAGGTTACGCGTCTTCAGGGGCGAATCTGGTGGCCCTGCTCCCCGGCAGCCGCAGGGCCGAGATCGAGGCCATGGCTCCAGTCTTTTTTACTGTTGCCCGGCGCGTTCACGAACGCTGGCCCGAGACAGAGTTTATCGTGCCGGCAGCATCCGAAGAGGCTTTGACACGTTTGTGTGAACGAGCTTCGGAGTTCCCTTTTATAAGGGTCGTAGAGGGACAGGCACGTGCAGTTTTGGGGATTTCGGAAGCAGCGCTCGTTGCTTCCGGGACAGCTACTCTTGAAGCCATGCTTATGAAGTGTCCTATGGTTGTGGCCTACCGAACCGACCCGGTCTCCTATTTTGTGGCGAATCGCATGGTGAAGACTCGGTTTTTCTCACTGGTGAATTTGGTTGCAGGAGAGGCGCTCGTGCAGGAGCGCCTGCAGAAAGATGCCAGTGTTGATACACTCCACAGTGATCTCGTTGATCTGCTCAACTCCAAATCCGCACGCATTGCCATGGTGAAACGTTTTGACGAGATCCATGCCAAGCTCCAACGGGACGCGAGCAATCAGGCTGCACGGGCTGTTGTGAACCTGATGGAAAATTCTGGTGCCGATCGCGGGGACCGATGAAGCAGGTCGTGGGCCACTTGCTGGCCCGGTCGTGGCGGCGGCTGTGATTCTCGACCCGGAGAACTCCATAGAGGGTCTGACAGACTCCAAAAAATTGAACGAGCGACGCCGCAGCCAGCTATACGATGTGATTTGCAAGAGTGCTCTTTGCTATGCAATCGCTGAGGCCAGTGTGGCTGAGATTGACCACCTCAATATACTGCAGGCTTCCATGCTCGCCATGCGCCGGGCGGTCGAATCCCTTGATATTGAACCGGAACTGGTACTGGTTGACGGCAACCGATGCCCAAACCTTGATGTTCCAGCCCAGTCAATCGTTGGTGGTGACCATCTGGAAGCCTGCATTTCTGCGGCGTCCATTTTGTCGAAGGTTCATCGTGACTGGTATATGCTGCACATGCACGATGTCTATCCGAACTACGGGTTTGACCGGCACAAGGGTTATCCAACCAGGCTACACCTCGAGCGTCTGCACCTTCACGGTCCCTGTGAAATTCATAGACAGAGTTTCAAGCCTGTTCAGCAGGCTGATCTTTTTGGATAATCCCTGTCTGCCAATGATATGGACGGCGCTCAAATGTCGGAACCCAAGAATTTTATTCACCTCCATCTGAGATCTGAGTTTTCCCTGGTTGATAGTATCGTGCGCATTAACCCGCTTCTGGATCGGTGTCGGGAGTTGCAGATGCCAGCGGTGGCACTCACCGACTACAATAACCTCTTTGCGGCCGTCAAATTTTACCGCGCAGCCCGCAATCGTGGCATCAAGCCAATTCTGGGTGCTGACTTTCTGCTCAGGGAAGGCGATGATGCAGGTAGTTCCTCATTGCTGACTTTGTTGGCGATGGATGAGCGGGGCTACAAAAACATTATTGAACTTATTTCGCTGGCGTACACCCGTGGCCAGGGGCAGGGCCTAGCCGGTATCGAAAAGGATTGGCTGGAGGAGTACTCAGATTCGGTGATCTGCCTGTCAGGCAGCGTTTGTGGCAATCTGGGTCAATGTCTGATCAAGGACCGTGGCGACGAGTCCCGTCAGCTCCTTGAGTACTGGATGGATCTGTTTCCGGGACGCTTTTACGTAGAGTTGCAGCGCACCGGCAAACAGGACGACGATCATTATGTGCTGGCTGCGGTTGAGTTGGCTGGGGAGTGCGGTTGCCCGGTGGTGGCAACTAATGACGTGCGCTTTATTCGGGCTGAAGAATGTGAGGCTCACGAAGCACGGGTATGTATTCAAGATGGTAATACCTTGGGTGACGCAAACCGGGTGCGACGCTATTCGGAACAGCAGTACCTGCGCAGCTCCGAGGAGATGCTGGCGCTGTTTGCCGATATCCCTGAAGCTCTCGAGAATACCCTGCAGATCGCGCAACGCTGTAATCTTGAACTGCAGCTGGGTGAATATCACCTGCCAGCCTATCCAATTCCCGAAGAGCTCACAGAGACCCAATACTTCAGAAAGTCGTCGCACGAAGGATTGGAAAAACGTATGTCACTGATTCTGGAGAAGTCTGGCGTTGAGGATCAGCAGAAGAGAGAGGCACTGCTCCAGACGTACCGAGACAGGCTGAATTTCGAACTCAATATTATCGAGCAAATGGGATATCCTGGCTATTTCCTGATTGTCATGGACATTGTTCGATGGGCAAAAGAACAGAATATCCCAGTCGGTCCTGGACGGGGATCAGGTGCTGGCTCTCTGGTGGCCTACGCGCTGCGTATCACTGAACTCGACCCTCTTGAATATGACCTGCTTTTTGAACGCTTCCTCAATCCAGAGCGGGTATCATTGCCGGACTTTGATACCGATTTCTGCATGGATAATCGTGATCAGGTGATCAATTACATCGTGGAGCGCTATGGGCGCGACGCTGTATCACAAATCGTAACTTTTGGAACCATGGCCGCTAAGGCAGTGGTCCGCGATGTTGCCCGGGTTCAGGGGAAATCCTATGGACTCGCTGATCGTCTTTCAAAAATGATCCCGTTTGAAGTCGGCATGACTCTGCAAAAAGCACTCAATCAGGAGGAGCCATTACGCGATTTTCTTGCTGAGGATTCAGATGCCCAGGAAATCTGGGATATGGCCGTCCAGCTTGAGGGCCTAACCCGCAACTGCGGCAAACATGCTGGTGGCGTAGTCATCGCGCCCACCAAACTGACTGATTTTTCACCACTTTACTGCGACGATAGGGGTAGTGGGCTGGTGACCCAGTACGACAAGGACGATGTCGAATCAGTCGGACTGGTCAAGTTCGATTTTCTGGGGTTGCGGACCCTGACCATCATTGATTGGGCCCTGCGTATGGTGAATCGGAAACGTGTAAAAAAGGGGATGGGGCCTCTGGATATTGAGCGTATCGACCTTGAAGACCCGGTCACATTCGATATGTTACAAAGGGCAGAGACAACAGCAGTATTCCAGCTCGAATCGCGAGGCATGAAAGATCTGATCGTGCGCCTCTTGCCGAGCCGATTCGAGGATATAGTGGCCCTTGTTGCGCTCTTCCGACCGGGCCCGCTGCAATCGGGCATGGTCGATGATTTTATCAGCCGCAAACACGGGCGTGAACAGGTTGCCTACCCGCATCCAAAATATCAGCATGAAGAGCTAAAGCCGATTCTCGAGTCCACCTACGGTATTATCCTCTACCAGGAACAGGTCATGCAGATTGCCCGAGTGATTGGTGGTTACACTCTGGGAGAGGCTGACCTGTTGAGGCGCGCCATGGGGAAGAAAAAGGCCGAGGAAATGGCTGAGCAGCGCGAGAATTTTATGCAGGGCGCCGCTGGTAGGGATATTGATGAAGATCTTGCCAGCAATCTTTTCGACCTGATGGAGAAGTTTGCCGGGTACGGGTTTAACAAATCCCACTCGGTAGCCTACGCGCTGGTGGCCTATCAGACCGCCTGGCTGAAGGCGCACTACCCCGCTGAGTTCATGGCGGCGGTCATGTCGGCTGACCTGCAGAATACTGACAAGATTCTGACCTTTGTCGATGAGTGCACGGCCATGGGACTTACCTTGAATCCACCGGATGTGAATGCAGGGGAATTGGGTTTCACCGTAAATACTGCGGGTGAACTCGTCTATGGGCTAGGTGCCATCAAGGGGCTAGGCGAGGGTGCGATCGAATCAATCGTAGACAATCGCAACAACGCTGGACCCTATGGTGATCTGTTTGATTTTTGTGCCCGGGTCGATATGCGTCAGGTGAACAAACGCTCGTTGGAAGCTCTGGTTCTTGCAGGTGCTTTCGATGCCATAGGTCCGGATGCAAACTCAACCGGCGAGTTGCGCGCTCATGTGGTTGCGCTTCTCCCACAGGCGATCAAAACCGCTGAACAGCACCATCAGAACAGCAGATCTGGAATGACAGACCTGTTTGGAACATTGGTTCCCGGAGATGAGTCTGCTGATTTGCAGACCGCAGCATCACCTGATTTCTTACCTTGGAGTAACCGCGATGTCCTTCAGAAGGAAAAGAACGCATTGGGCCTCTATATGACGGGACACCCGCTGGATGACTACATCGACGAGATTCATCAGTTGACTGGAAACAGGCTTGGCACCCTGGAAGCTGGCCGGAGTGCCCAATGGATTGGAGGCCTTGTTATCGATCTGAGAGTAATGAAGACCAAGCGGGGAGACCCCATGGCAATTCTTACCTTGGATGATCGCAGCGGGCGTACTGACGTCGCCCTGTTTGCCGATCTGTTTGCTGAGGCACGCTCTTTCATAGACAGAGATGCTGTGGTACTGGTTGAAGGTACTGTTGAACACGACGACTATAACGGAATGCTCCGGATGCGCGGTGAGCGTGTGTTGCCCTTGCACCAGATGCGCGCTCAGCGAGCACGGGGATTGCTGCTCGCTCTTAAAGAAACGGCACTTGCTCCCGAAACCATTGAACAGATTCGTCTGACAGTGATGCCCTATTTGGGCGGCAGTTGTCCCATGGAAGTTCAATACAGCCTCAATGGTTACGGAGCTGAGCTGCGATTCAGCGAGGATTGGAAGGTGGATCCGAGTGATGAACTCATTCATCGCCTGAGACAGTTGCTGGGCAAGGATTCGGTTACCCTGCGATTTTGATGGCCCTACAGTCACTTTGCTCGGATTTCCGCCGAGATCTGGAAACCAGGCTCGCAGATAATTCCAAGATACTGGTTGGCTTCAGCGGAGGCCTCGACTCCAGCCTGCTTCTCTACGCCACGTGTAAGGCTTTTCCCGACCGGCACCTCCGTGCGATTCACTGTAACCATGGCCAGAGCATCCAGTCTGAAGCATGGTTTCAACTTGCACAGCAACGTTCTGGAGAGCTTGGTGTTGAATTACTCTATGAAAAGCTTGATCTGCCAGCGGGAGCAACTGAGAATCAGGCACGACAAGCTCGTTATGCTGCCTTTGCCAGGCACATGACAGAAGATTCCGTACTGTTGCTCGGTCACCACGCTGACGACCAGATCGAGACCATGCTTTTGCGGCTGCTGCGCGGTACCGGTTTGAAAGGAGTGCTTGCCATGCCTCACTCAAGAGAATTCCAGGCTGGTATTCTGGTTCGGCCCTTGCTCCGATATACAAAAGAACAACTGGAGACCTATGCATCCGAAGCCGGCTTGCAATGGGTGGAAGACAAAGGCAACAGAGATGATTGCCATGATCGCAACTATTTGCGCAATCGTATATTGCCTCTGATACGAGACCGCTGGCCCCATACTCATGCTTCTGTGCTGAAGACACTGGATAATCTTTCCGAGGAGCAATCGTGCCTGTCCGACTATGCCCAGTTTTTGGCAGAACAGGTTGACGTTCAGAAGGAAGCATACGGGCAGAGCATCGATCTGGGGAAACTGGGACTAATTAATATCAGAGGACAGAGATTGGTGCTGAGATATCTGCTCTACCGGAGGGAACTCAGACAACCCAACGGCAGGGAACTCAAGGAGATTGCGCGGCTCATCTATGCGCGACCAGATGCCAGTCCCAAGTACCTCTTTGCTGACTCTGAACTGCGACGCTATGGTGGTCGCTTGTACTTCCTTAGCCTGCCAAATGGCATCACCCGGGAAGTGATGGAAAACAGATCTCTTTCCTGGGATGGCAGGGAGCCTCTTCAGATAGAAGGACTGGGCAGGCTGGTACTATTGTCGGGCTCTGCTGGGCAATTTGAAGTTTCATTCTGTCGGCAGGGAGCACGAGCAAAACCTGTATCCAGAAAACACTCGCAGTCAGTCAAAAAGCTGTTTCAGGAACACCGGATTGAACCCTGGCTCAGAGCGTCGACGCCGCTGATCTACCTCGACAGGGTACTTGTCAGCATTGGTGATTGTATCCCCTGCAGCGAGCACCGTTTTTCCCTGCTGCGCGATAGGGCCACTGATGATCCAGCGGTTCGCCGAGCCAGGAGTTGAGCGCAGGGACGTTTTTCGGTACACTGAAATCCCATCTCGCGGAAGGTTCTTTATCCCGGCTGGTTCCAGCCTCCCGCCTTGTTCAATGTCTGCTTGGGAAGTCGATGACGCGGTCTATATTCGTTACAGGTGGGGTGGTCTCTTCTTTGGGTAAGGGGATTGCAGCAGCTTCTCTGGGAGCCATTCTGGAAGCGCGTTCCCTGAGTGTCACAATTTTAAAACTCGATCCCTATCTCAATGTGGATCCGGGCACCATGAGCCCCTTTCAGCATGGTGAAGTCTTCGTAACCGAGGATGGCGCAGAGACAGACTTGGATCTGGGGCATTACGAGCGATTCCTGCGCAGCAAAACATCCAAGTGCAACAATTTTACATCCGGTCAGGTCTATGAAGCTATCTTGAAAAGTGAGCGTCGCGGCGACTATCTCGGTGGCACGGTGCAGGTTATCCCTCATGTGACTGACGAGATTAAATCCAGGGTGTTGGCAGGTGGTGAAGGATTTGATATCGCCATTGTGGAGATCGGTGGAACCGTTGGTGATATCGAGTCACAACCCTTTCTGGAAGCGGTCAGGCAGCTCAAAGTCGAACTTGGCAGTCAAAGAGCCATGCTGATTCATCTGACATTGGTGCCGTACATCAAGGCTGCAGGCGAGACCAAAACCAAACCCACCCAACACTCCGTGAAGGAACTCAGATCTATAGGTCTGCAGCCGGATATACTGCTGTGCCGTTCGGAAGTTGAAGTGGACGAAGACTCCCGCAGGAAAATTGCGCTGTTTACCAATGTGGAGCGCAGGGCTGTGGTGCCTCTACCTGATGCAAGCTCCATCTATGCGATTCCTCGCAACCTCAAAGAATATGGGCTGGATCAGATTGTTGTCGAGAAACTGGGGCTGGAGAGCCCCGATGCCGACCTGAGTGAGTGGGATCGGGTGGTGGACATGCAACAATCCATAGAGGGCGAGGTGCGCATTGCGATGGTAGGAAAGTACGTGGAGCTGCTGGATGCCTACAAATCCTTGAATGAAGCGCTTGAGCACGCGGGCACATTTAATCGTGTCCGGGTGCATATCGATCGTGTCGATTCCGAACTCCTGGAAACCAGTTCTCTTGGTATCATCAGGGAGGCTGACGCGATTCTGGTTCCCGGTGGTTTTGGCGTCCGTGGTATTGAAGGAAAGATTTCCGCCGTTAAGTATGCGCGCGAGCAGGGGGTGCCCTATCTGGGTATATGCCTGGGCATGCAGGTGGCGGTTATCGAGTATGCCCGCAATGTCGCTGGTCTGGACAGCGCCAATAGCACCGAGTTTGATGAAACGACCGCGCATCCAGTGATCGGTCTGATTACAGAATGGATCGAAGCTGATGGTCATGTGCAGCGTCGCAACCAGAAGAGCGATCTCGGTGGAACCATGCGCCTGGGAAGCCAGCCTTGCCATCTGATTGAAGGTTCGCGAGTCCGGTCCCTGTACGGCCAGGACTGCATTCATGAACGCCACCGCCACCGCTATGAGTTCAACAACAACTACCGTGATCGACTTGAGCAGGCTGGTCTGAGAATTTCAGGACTCTCGGCCGATAGCAATCTCGTGGAGATAGTGGAAGTCCCCGAGCATCCCTGGTTTGTGGGTTGCCAGTTTCATCCAGAGTTCACTTCCACACCGCGCGATGGACACCCGCTTTTTGAGAGCTTTATACGCGCTGCCGTCAGACTGCCCCACCGAACTCAAGGCAGGGCTGAGATCGCTTGATGGAAGTAGAGAAAAAAATTGAATTTTCCGGAATAGAGCTGGCGAACAATCGGCCCTTTGTGCTTTTCGGTGGTATCAACGTGCTGGAAAGTCGCGACCTGGCGCTTCACGTGGCTGAACATTTCAGAGAGGTCACAAACGCCCTCGGCATTCCATATGTTTTCAAGGCGTCGTTTGACAAGGCGAATCGAACGTCCATTCATTCATTCCGCGGTCCGGGTCTGGAGAAGGGGCTGAGAATTCTTGAAGAGGTAAAGGCGGCCTGTGACGTGCCGGTTATTGCCGATGTTCATGAACCCGTGCAGGCGGCACCGGTTGCGGAAGTCTGTGAAGTGCTTCAGCTGCCCGCTTTTCTGGCTCGCCAGACTGATCTGGTGGAAGCAATGGCTCGAACTGGCGCAGCGATCAATATCAAAAAACCCCAGTTTGTCAGCCCCTCACAAACGGCTCATATCGTGGAGAAGTTTGTGGAATCGGGCAATGAACGCCTGATGCTGTGTGAGCGTGGTTCCTGTTTTGGTTATGATAACTTGGTGGTGGATATGCTGGGTTTTGAGGACATTAAGGTGAGTTGCGGCAGACTGCCTCTGATCTTTGACGTCACCCATTCCCTTCAGACTCGTGATCGTGGAAGCGCCGCTTCCGGAGGGCGGCGCCATCAGGTTGTCGACCTCGGGCGAGCGGGCTTGGCCGTGGGTCTTGCAGGGCTGTTTCTGGAAGCTCATCCCAGTCCCGGGGAGGCGTTGTGTGACGGCCCCAGCGCGCTTCCCCTGACGAGCCTCAGGCCTTTTCTGGAGCAGATGAAAGCAGTCGATGCCCTGGTAAAATCGCTGCCCCCCCTGAACATTCAATAGCTGTCTTCAGACCTGGCAGCACAACCTGTGATGGAGCAGATACTCTCATGACAGAGATTACTGATATTCGTGCTTTTGAGCTTTTGGATTCCCGCGGAAACCCAACTATTGGCGCCGAAGTAACGCTCGCATCCGGCTCAACTGGCCAGGCCTGTGTCCCCAGCGGCGCGTCAACCGGCTCCAGGGAGGCCCTCGAACTTCGCGATGGTGACAGTTCGCGCTATTTAGGCAAAGGCGTACTCAAGGCTGTAGCCAACGTCAATGGCCCCATCAGGGAGTTGCTTCTGGGAACTGACGCATCGGACCAGAAAGGGCTTGACCGGGCGATGATCGAAGCAGATGGCACGGAAAACAAGTCAGCACTCGGTGCCAATGCGGTGCTTGCCGTCTCTCTTGCCGCAGCACGCGCGGTCGCCGGTCTGAGGGACATTCCTCTCTACCAGCATATCGCCGAGTTGAATGGTAATCAGGGATACAGTATGCCGGTACCCATGATGAATATCATCAATGGTGGAGAGCATGCAGACAACAATATTGATATTCAGGAATTTATGATCCAGCCGATTTCAGCAGATTCGTTCGCGGAGGCATTGCGGACGGGAGCGGAAATATTTCATGCCTTGAAGAAAGAACTCTGTGGGAGGGGGTTGAGTACAGCTGTCGGAGATGAAGGAGGTTTTGCGCCTGATTTACCCTCTAATGAAGCCGCTCTTGATGTCATTGCCAGAGCTGTCGAAGTTACCGGGTACAGGCTTGGCGATGACGTTGCACTGGCTCTCGATTGCGCAAGTTCCGAATTCTACCGAGAGGGCCGATATAACTTGCATGGTGAAGGCAAGGCATACAGTGCTGAGGAGTTTACAGGCTACTTGGCAGATCTCTGCGACAGGTATCCCATTCTATCAATAGAGGATGGCATGGATGAGACAGATTGGGATGGTTGGGCCGGTCTGACTAATAAGATTGGCGACCGCGTGCAGTTGGTTGGCGATGATCTTTTCGTTACGAATACGGAACTTCTCAAGCGAGGCATAGAACAGGGTATCGCAAACTCCATTTTGATCAAATTCAACCAGATCGGTTCACTTTCGGAGACTCTGGAAGCCATCAATATGGCACAGCAGGCTGGCTATACCGCCGTCATATCCCATCGTTCAGGCGAAACGGAAGACACGACCATTGCGGACTTGGCTGTGGCTACGGCCGCCGGGCAAATTAAGACTGGATCTCTATGCCGGTCTGACCGGGTTGCAAAATACAATCGCCTGCTGCGAATAGAGGCCGAAATGGACGGGATCGCACCCTACCGGGGGAATGCGGAGTTCAAGCTGTCCGGTTAGTATCGGCTCGGGCGTTGAATTCAGGTTTGCAGTTGAGCTGTGTCTTGCGAAAGCCCATCTGTACACTCCCGGCCCGATACCTGTTTTTCGCCTGTTTTCTGATTCTGCCGGGTGGCTGCATACTTCCAGAACAAATTCGCGCCCACAGGGAATTTGTTGAGTGCGAGGTGCTGAACAACCCCGAGATCGAGGAACACCATGTCGAACAATCTGGATTCAGGCTTCACTATCGAAGCCGGGGTTCAGCTCAGAAAGCTGTGGCAGTCTGGATTCACGGTACGCCTGGACGCTGGTCAGATATTGGGAGTCTCTTCGTCGATGAACACTTCCTGAAAGATGTCAAGCTGGTCAGCATCGACCGGCCTGGCTGGGGCGAGTCCCAGTTCACCGGACAACATCAGGTTTTGCCGTCTTTCGGTCAACAGGCAGCGTACCTCAGTCCACTGTTGGTCCAGCTCCACAGGCAGTATCCAGAAGTTCCCCTGATACTGGTGGGACATTCCTGGGGTGGTTCCCTGGTGCCGTACCTGGCTTCAGAGAACCAGGGAATAGTCAGCGCCGCTCTGGTGCTTGCGGGTGGATTGGATCCGCAGTTGAGCCGTCCACGCTGGTATAACCGCCTGGCGGCTGCTTGGCCAATCCGCACGCTGATTGGCAAAACGATGACCGCTGCGAATCAGGAGGTGCACGCACTGCCTGAGAATCTCTCGGATATGCGTGAACGCCTGACCAGACTCGCTATACCAGTGATCGTTATCCAAGGCGATGAAGATGATCTCGTAGCTCTGGAAAATGCTGATTTTGCGGAGGAGTGGCTCCCACCTGGTGATTCACGTGTCATTCGGCTGAAAGGTCAGGGACACCTCCTTCAGCTTGAACAAATACCCATGATAGCGAGTTGTATCCTGGCATTGACTGAAAAACAGTTGGATCAGTGTGGCTGATAGGAGTGGTGCACCATCCTCAAAGATCGGTCTGGAGCGCGATACCCTTGCCCATACGCTCCGGCATTAGCGTTGGTCGACAGGCTTGAATTCCCGTTTTTCGTAGCCAGTGTACAGCTGGCGAGGCCGGCCAATGCGGCTGTTGTCCTCGACCATTTCATTCCAGTGAGCCAGCCAGCCGGCGGTGCGACCCAAAGCGAAGATGACAGTAAACATGTTCAGCGGAATACCTATGGCGCGGAGGATAATGCCCGAATAGAAATCCACGTTTGGGTAGAGTTTTTTCTCAATAAAGTAGTCGTCTTCGAGTGCAATTTCTTCCAGACGTTTGGCAATTTCGAGCAAAGGGTCGGTCACACTCAGTGCCGTAAGCACCTCGTCGCATGTCTGTTTCATAACCTTGGCACGTGGATCAAAATTCTTGTACACACGGTGACCGAAACCCATAAGACGGAAGGAATCACTGCTGTCCTTGGCTCTTTTGACTGCAGTATCGACATTGGAAATGTCGCCGATTTCTTCGAGCATGTTGATTACAGCTTCATTTGCGCCTCCATGCAAAGGTCCCCAGAGTGCCGCTACACCTGCAGCAATACATGCGAAGGGGTTGGCACCGGTTGATCCTGCCAGCCTCACGGTCGAGGTTGAAGCATTCTGTTCATGATCGGCATGCAAAACGAAAATGCGGTCCATTGCACGGGCAATGACCGGGTGCACTGCATAGTCTTCACAGGGAGTTCCATACATCATATAGAGAAAATTGGCAGCGTAATCCAGATCGTTACATGGGTACATTGATGGCTGGCCTATGCTGTGTTTGTAGGCCATTGCCGCCAAGGTAGGCATCTTGGAGATCAATCTCAGCGTGGTAATCCAGCGATGCTCTGGGTTGTTAATATCCAGCGAGTCGTGGTAGAAGGACGAGAGTGCGCCCACAACTCCACAGAGCATGGCCATGGGATGGGCGTCGTATCGAAAGCCCTTGTAAAAGTCTCGAATCCATTCGTTGACCATCGTATGCCGATTAATTGTTTCTAGGAATGCCTGTTTTTGCTCGGCATTTGGTAACTCACCATTCAGCAGAAGATAGGAAACTTCCAGGTAATCGGACTGCTGCGATAATTGCTCGATTGGGTATCCCCGATGCAGCAGGATGCCTTGGTCACCGTCAATATAGGTTATCTTGGATTCGCAGGATGATGTGGATGTAAAGCCTGGGTCGAGCGTGAAATAGCCCTTGGAGGCGAGGGATGTGACATCGATTACGTCTGGTCCGATCGTACCGGAGCGGACGCCCAGCTCAATGGTATCATCAGAACCGTCGATGGTTAGCCGTGCCTTGCGGTCGGTCATACAGTTTCTCCAAAATCAGAATGCACTATCTATTACGGATGTTGTGCAGCATCGGGTGGAACTCCATACAGGGACATCTTGTCCTATCTTGCCGGGGAGCGTGGTCGGTGGCCGATCAAAATGCAAGTATAGCTCAGAGTGCGCTCCCCAATTATACGCTGAATCAGTTCACGCGGAAATTCTTAGCCTTCGGCTGGTTGCATACCTGGTGCGAGGCTTCGATCTTCTGTTTGGGCTCAAGGCTCAAGGCTGGTTGAAAGATCAACCATGCCAGCCCGGAAAGCCTTGTGCGTAGACCGATTGAGTTGAGTTTGGCTGTCTGGATATGTAAACTATCGGCCCGGTTTTGCGATGGACAATTTCCTTAGAAATCCGTCCTTCAATTGTATTGTCCCGTTTGATCATTGGCTCTTGTTCGGGTGTTTACCGGATTGATCGCCGACTGAATTTGGCTGGCGAAGAATGTGCATCGCGTTGAGAAACCATCGGGATGGTAAAGAGTCTGAACTCGGGCGCAGGCTAATCTGGAGTATCTGGTGCGACGAGAGAGCGCACTCAGCCTTTAAATTCAATACCTTAGGTAAGGATTTAAAGGCACTCAGAAGGGTTGTCAACAGGTCTTCCGGGATCTCTCCCCCAGCCGTCAGGGGTACAACGGCGCCCTGTAGGGGGGTCAGTCTCAACTGAACATCCGAAAGGATCGAAGGAGCCTACAGTAGTAAAACCTGACACGATAGACCTCAGAAGCCCACCTGAGCCATCACATGACATCGTAGGTCATGTCACTGAAACAAACAGGGAGCCCTGTGCTGCTCATACGAGTAGCTGCCCCAGGATTAAGGGCTATATAAACCGTTCCGTCGGCCCGACGTGAAAAGGCCATTCGGGCTGCTCAGTGAGAAGGGTAGAGGATGATGGATGAATCGAATGACAGAGTGTACTGATGTGACTACCGGGATGAGCCAGGCTTGGCAGCGAACGCTGTGCCCACGTCCATCGGGTCTTTCATCGCACGATGACAGGTGCACCCTCAATAGAAAACCCGCACGGGGTCTCCTCCTCAGGGGGTGTCGCTATCCTGATAAGGAGGCGGAATGGTGTACCGCCGTCTCCCCAGGCAAGCTCTGGTCTCCCTCTGTCTCGTATGGAGAGAAGGGAATAGCATGAAAAAGCAGACTGTGTGTGCGGTGAGAGGCACCACCTATGCCCGCGGTCTCAGAACCACCAGCGGACTGACACCAGATCGATCAGGGCCATGTTCACAGAATGGTTTGAGGGGTGCTTGTGCGGAGTGCGAAGGCTGCATGGAGTGCACAACCGGATCTTTCGGGGGCTGTGTAAGGCTTGAGCCGTATGCGGGGAAACTCGCACGTACGGTTCTGAGGGGACGGGAGCACAGTAATGTGCTCCTGCTATCCGACTAGGTATGAAAACCATGAATTTTGACGGGGTCATCGTCGGGGGTGGCGGTGCGGGGATGCGCGCAGCTTTGCAGCTTGCCCGGTCGGGCTTTAAGACCGCAGTTATTACCAAGGTTTTCCCAACCCGTTCGCATACCGTTTCCGCCCAAGGCGGCATAACGTGTGCCATAGCTTCAGCAGATCCAAATGACGACTGGCGTTGGCACATGTATGACACCGTCAAGGGTTCGGATTACATCGGCGATCAGGATGCCATTGAATATATGTGTTCCGAGGGCCCGGAGGCTATCCTTGAACTCGATCACATGGGCTTGCCCTTCTCGAGGTTTGACAATGGCCGCATATACCAGCGGCCCTTTGGCGGCCAATCCAAGAACTTTGGTGAGGGCGGACAGGCAGCACGCACCTGTGCTGCAGAAGATCGTACGGGCCACGCGCTGCTGCATACGCTCTATCAGAGCAACATCAGGAACGAGACCACATTCTTTAATGAGTGGTTTGCCGTTGACCTGGTTAAGAATGTCAAGGACCAGATTGTCGGCGTTATTGCTATCGATATTGAATCTGGCGAGCAGCTTTTCGTTCAGTCCAAAGCGACCGTGCTGGCTACCGGCGGCGCAGGCCGTATCTATGCGTCAACCACAAATGCTCATATCAACACCGGTGACGGTGTCGGTATGGCTCTTCGTGCTGGTATGCCGGTTCAGGATATGGAGATGTGGCAGTTTCATCCCACCGGTATCTATGGAGCGGGAGTACTGGTCACCGAAGGATGTCGGGGTGAAGGCGGCTACCTGATCAACAGGGACGGTGAGCGATTCATGGAGCGCTATGCACCCAACGCCAAAGATCTTGCATCTCGTGACGTTGTTGCGCGCTCCATGTTTACCGAGATTCGTGAGGGGCGAGGCTGTGGCGAGGGTGCTGACCATGTCATGCTCAAGCTTGACCACCTTGGTGAGGACGTTCTCAACTCAAGGCTGCCCGGAATTCAGGAACTCGCGAGGACTTTTGCCCAGGTGGATCCCACCATTGAAGCCATTCCTGTCGTTCCGACCTGTCACTATATGATGGGTGGTATTCCTACGAATATTCACGGTCAGGCAATAACCCAAGATGAATGCGGCCAGGACAAGGTCATTGACGGGCTCTATGCTTGCGGTGAAATTGCCTGTGTTTCAGTGCATGGAGCGAACAGGCTGGGAGGGAATTCATTGCTGGACCTAGTGGTATTTGGGCGCGCAGTGGGCCTCTATCTCGAAAAAGCCCTGAGCGACGGTATCCAGATGGATGAGGCAGTTCAGAGTGATATTGAAGCTGCTATGGCGCGACTCGACAGAATTGAGAACAATCCCGGCGGCGAGCCAGCCCACCGAATCCGCGCCGATATGCAAAGGATCATGCAGGAGTGCTTTGGTATTTTCCGCACGGGTGAAGATATGGAGCGTGGCAGACAGGAGCTGTTGGCGCTGCGTGAACGAGCTGACAATGTCGGTTTGAGCGACACAAGCAAAGTATTTAACACGGCTCGTATCGAGTCGCTGGAATTGCAGAATCTGTTTGAAACTGCCGAGGCCACCGCCCAGGTTGCATCAGTACGTGAGGAATCCCGCGGGGCGCACTCGCGCGAGGACTATCCCGACAGGGATGACGAGAGCTGGCTGACCCATTCAATGTATTGGAAACAGGGCAAAAGAATCGGACGGCGAGCTGTCAATATGACCCCAAAAACTATTGCAACCTTTGAGCCCATGACCCGTACGTACTGAGTGATCTGCCAGGAGGAATGAATACCGTGCTACATGTGAGCATCTATAGATACAACCCCGATGTCGATACTGAGCCGCGCATGCAGGAGTATCAGATCGATACCGGCGGAAGGAACCTGATGGTACTGGATGTGCTGGAAATGCTAAAAACACAGGATTCAACTCTCTCATTCCGACGATCCTGCCGTGAGGGCGTCTGTGGCTCTGACGGAGTCAATATGGGTGGGAAAAATGGCTTGGCATGCGTAACGCCAATTGACGATGTCGTTAAAAGAGGCAAGCTGGTGCTCAGACCGCTACCCGGCCTGCCTGTGATTCGCGATCTGGTTGTCGATATGACGCAATTTTATAATCAGTATGAGAAGGTCAAACCCTACCTGATCAATGATAGCATTCCTCCGGAGATCGAGCGACTTCAGTCACCTGAGGAGCGTTCCAAACTAGATGGGCTCTACGAATGCATCCTTTGTGCCTGTTGTTCTACGAGCTGCCCGTCGTTCTGGTGGAATCCAGAGAAGTTCCTCGGCCCTGCTGCGCTGTTGCAGGCATATCGCTTCATAGCTGATAGCCGTGATACGGCGACCGAAGATCGGCTTGATGCACTTCAAGACCCATTCTCGGTGTTTCGCTGTCAGGGCATCCAAAATTGTGTTGCTGTTTGCCCTAAAGGGCTGAATCCGACCAAGGCCATCGGGCATATTCGCACGATGCTGCTGACTCGCTAGTACCCGTTGCGTTTACCTGCAGCAATACTGCTCGACCACATCCGTTCGAAGTATCTATGGCTGAACAGTACGATGTTATCGTTATCGGCTCTGGTCCGGCGGGCTATGCAGCCGCTATAAGGTGCGCCCAGCTGGGATTCAGAACCGCCTGTGTAGAGAAATGGCGTAACCAAGCGGGAGAAGGTGTCAATGGTGGCACTTGCCTGAACGTGGGCTGCATCCCCTCTAAAGCGCTGCTTGAAAGCTCCCACAAGTTTGAGATGGCAGCTCAGGAACTGTCCGGGCATGGTATTGACACTGGCACAATCAGTATGGATGTAGCCAAAATGCTGAATAGAAAAAACGATATTATTCAGCAGCTTGCAAATGGTATTTCAGGTCTTTTCAGGTCTAATGGTGTGGATTCCCTGTTTGGTTCTGGCAGGCTTCTCAAAAATCGGCGGATCGAAGTGACTGATTTCGAAGGTAATCAGGCACAGTATGCCGCTGACCAGATTATCTTGGCTTCGGGTTCGGTACCGATAGATATCCCCTCAGCACGAATGAATGGCTCCACGATTGTGGATTCTACCGGCGCACTGGAATTTGACAGAGTACCTGAGCACCTGGGAGTAATTGGTGCCGGCATTATTGGTCTTGAATTGGGCAGCGTCTGGGCACGGCTGGGTTCAAAGGTTGTTATAATCGAAGCTCTGCAGGATTTCCTCCCATCAATGGACAGGGATATCGCCAGGGAAGCCGGGAAGATCTTTGCCCTCCAAGGCTTGGATATTCGTTTTGGTAGTACTGTGACCGGTTCAACAGACAAAGGCGAACAGGTCGAATTGCACTATCGGGATGCCGACAATGTCGTGCACTCAGAATTTTTTGACCGTGTAATCGTTTCGGTCGGCCGCCGTCCCTGCAGTGAGGGGCTGTTGGCTGATGATTCGGGCGTCGAGCTGGATGAAAGGGGTTGTGTTAACGTTGACGAGTATTGTGCCACTTCGGTTGAGGGTGTATGGGCCGTTGGCGACCTTGTGCGCGGTCCAATGCTGGCTCACAAGGGATCCGGAGAGGGCGTTATGGTGGCTGAACGAATCGCCGGACACAGCGCCCGAATGAACTACGAACTGGTTCCGAGCGTGATCTACACTCACCCTGAAATAGCGAGTATAGGTAAGACTGAGCAGCAGCTCAGGGAAGATGGGGTAGATTACCGCGCTGGCACCTTTCCCTTTGCGGCAATCGGACGTGCGCTGGCTTCGGGCGATGCTGGGGGATTTGTGAAGATTCTCGCTGATGCCAGGACAGATGAGGTATTGGGTGTCCATTGCATAGGTCCCTCTGCCGCAGAACTGGTTCAACAGGGTGGTATAGCGATGGAGTTCGGATCAAGTGCCGAGGATCTCGGGATGATCGTATTTTCTCACCCAACATATTCTGAAGCAGTTCACGAGGCAGCGCTTGCCGTTCATCAGCAAGCGATTCACATGCCCAATCGGAAGCGCAGACAGCTTCAGTGATGCGTAATCTGGAAGCTCATTTTTTCAACAGGTTGATCAGATCAGTTTACATAGTCTGCTGCACTAACATCCCGGTATTAAAGAGAAGACCATATGAATCTACATGAATATCAAGCCAAGCAGATATTTGCCCAATACAGCCTTCCGGTGTCACAGGGTATCGTAGCTTCGACCGCCCAGGAAGCCGTTGCCGCGGCAGATGAAATCGGTGAGGACCGACTGGTTGTCAAGGCTCAGGTTCATGCCGGAGGTCGAGGCAAAGCCGGAGGTGTCAAGCTGGTATCCAGCAAGGAAGAAGTGGATGAATTCGCCCGCAAATGGTTTGGCAGTCGTCTGGTGACGTACCAGACCGATGCCAGGGGTCAGCCGGTCAGCCGCATTTTGGTTGAGCCATGCACGGACATTGCCGATGAGCTGTATCTCGGTGGTGTAGTGGATCGTGGCACACGCCGTATCGTCATCATGGCGTCTACTGAGGGCGGCGTAGAGATTGAAAAGGTTGCCCGTGAAATGCCCGAGAAGATTCTTCGTGCGGCGATTGATCCCCTTGTTGGCCCACAGCCCTATCAAGCGCGTGAAATGGCTTTCAAGCTGGGTCTTGCAGCTGCGCAGATCAAACAATTCACTAAAATCTTTATGGGGTTGGTGAAAATCTTTATGGAAAAGGATGTTGCACTGTGCGAGGTAAACCCTCTCGTTGTCAAGGCTGACGGTGATCTGCATTGCCTCGATGCCAAGCTCGTAATCGATAGCAACGCATTGTATCGCCAAAAGGATCTGCAGGAGATGGCTGATCCCAGTCAGGATGACGAGCGCGAGGCGCATGCGGCTCTGTGGGATCTCAATTACGTAGCACTGGACGGGAACATAGGCTGCATGGTCAATGGCGCCGGATTGGCTATGGGAACCATGGACATTGTGAATCTGTACGGCGGGACACCGGCAAACTTCCTTGATGTAGGCGGGGGGGCAAATAAGGAAAGGGTTGCTGAAGCTTTTAAAATAATTCTTTCCGACCCCAATGTGAAAGCGGTGCTGGTCAACATCTTTGGTGGCATTGTTCGGTGCGACATGATTGCACTGGGGATTATCGGTGCAGTTGAAGAGGTTGGTGTGAACGTTCCAGTCATCGTTCGACTTGAAGGCACCAACTCAGAAGAGGGCAAGCGGGTTCTTGCCAAAAGTGATCTGAATATTCAGGCAGCTGCTTCGCTGGACGAAGCCGCCGAGCGAGCTGTCAAAGCCGCACAGTAATTTACCGGAGACCGAGGATATATGAGTGTATTAATTGACAAGAATACCAGGGTAATCTGTCAGGGGTTTACTGGTTCCCAGGGCACCTTTCATTCGGAACAGGCAATTGCCTATGGAACACGAATGGTCGGTGGTGTTACGCCTGGAAAGGGCGGGCAAACCCACCTCGATCTGCCCGTTTTCAACACCGTATCTGATGCCGTTGAAGCCACTGGGGCGACCGCATCCGTGATCTATGTGCCAGCGGCTTTTTGCAAGGATTCCATTCTGGAAGCGGTTAATTCCGGTATTGAGTTGGTAGTCTGCATTACCGAGGGAATCCCCACTATGGACATGCTTGAGATTAAGGTGAAATGTGATGATCTGGGCGTAAATTTGATCGGCCCCAACTGTCCCGGCGTGATTACGCCCGGTGAATGTAAAGTTGGTATCATGCCTGGGCACATTCATCTGCCCGGCAAAGTGGGCATTGTGTCCCGCTCCGGTACGCTGACATACGAAGCCGTCAAGCAGACGACTGATAGCGGTTTCGGGCAATCAACCTGTGTGGGTATTGGTGGAGACCCTATTCCTGGCTCCAATTTCATCGACATTCTGGAGATGTTCAGAGATGACGATCAAACTGAAGCGATTGTCATGATTGGCGAAATTGGTGGTACTGCCGAGGAAGAGGCCGCCGAATATATCGGTGCCAATATCGACAAGCCCGTTGTAGCGTACATCGCCGGTGTCACCGCACCCCCAGGAAAGCGCATGGGGCATGCTGGGGCGATAATATCTGGTGGCAGGGGAACCGCCGAAGAAAAGTTCACCGCACTGGAAGCTGCCAGAGTAAAAACCGTGCGCAGTCTTGCAGAAATTGGCAACGGCCTCAGGGAAATCACCGGCTGGTAAGTGGTGTACCTGACTCAGGTTGGCAACACAACAGCTGGTCGGGGTGTATTCCGTTCTTGCAGTTTCTCCAGGCCAAAGCTGTTGAGAAAGGCCATTGCCGTTCGCTTGCCTGTGCCTGGACATCATATTCCCCATCGCGCTTGTCGGCATAGCGTCTTCGATCTGAATCCCAAAAAGAGCGCAGATTGCCGAACTATCGTTTAGACATGTCCTAGTCTAATGGTATGACCCGCCCCTTCTTAGAGGTCTCCAACTTATGCGGCTCCGATCAACACTGAAGCATCACGTGCCACTGCCAGCATGTCACCGGGAGCAGTGTCCCCCAGGCTCCGGAATCCGCTCCAGTGGACGCTCCCTGGGCAGTGTGACTGCCGGGAGTCCTGAGGACAGGCAGTGAACAGAGAGGCCATGGTTCACCCTGTCAGATACGGCTTCAGCGAGCCACACTCATCACTCTTTCATTCACACTGAGGCATGAACCATGACCACAGCGAAGCAGAACACGAAGATCACCACGACTGCTCCCGCCTTCATTGGCATCGACTTGGCGAAGAACTCGGTCCACATCCACGGGGTCGACAGATCGGGCCACACCCGCAGTGATCAGAAGCTGAAGATGTTTCTGGCCACCCTGAAGCCCTGCGTGGTGCACATGGAGGAGCGGGTGACCAGGTGCGACCAGACGAGCGGGCGCAGCTGCTGATGACGATCCCCGGCGTGGGGCCGATGACGGCCACGGCGCTGCTGTCGACCATGGGCGATCCGGGTGTGTTCCGCAACGGCCGGGAATGCGCGGCCTGGATCGGCCTGATCCCGAGACAGCACTCAACCGGCGGAAAGGAGCGGCTGCTGGGGATCGACAGGGGTGACCGGTGCCGGCGCAGCCGGTGGCTGCAGGGGCTGCTGGAGCGGCGTCATCGGAACGTGGCGACGGTGGCCCTGGCTTCCGGTGTGCACGCACCGCCCGGGCGGTCCTCAGATCGGGCACCCCGTATGAAGGGAATCATGTGCCTGCCCTGGGGTAGGCACATGGGGGATCGGGAACCGGGTTCCCGACCCAGGATGACACTCAGACACCACAGATGAATTGAACCCACCAGGGGTGCGTGAGAGTACTGAATCGTGATGGCAGACACGGCACACCGCCGGAGTGAGAACCTGAGCAGTGCACAGACCCGATGGGGACACCTGAGGGTGTTCACTGTCGAGGTCGATAGTCTGATCAGGACACACCGGTGCGACTCTCCATCAGGGCCAGGGGCGCAGAGAGCCCCATTGACAGGTCGGATATATGGCAGCAGCCCGTCTCTTCCAGATCGAAAAGTGCTCGTGCACACCGGGCGGGGCCTTTCAACGACTCACACAGGATTTGGAACTGGACAGATGAGTCTGTACCGGAGCGATTCAGGTCGTGGGTATCGATCATGCCAGGGCGCATGTTGGAGATGCAGCTCGGGCGATCTTTGATCATACCGACCTCGGCGCGGTCTGGGGTCACCGTTGGCGAGACGAGCCAGACCGGTCAGGCGAGGCTGACCGGCTGATCGAGGAACTGCAACGTCATGGTCAGAGCGCGCTCACCGAAGCGAACTATGTTAAGAACAGCCGGAAACCTATGTGCTCCTCAGAGTTCAGGGCACAGGGGATGTGTGTGTCATCTGGAGTCGTTGCAGGCGCATGCACATTGGTCGTAGGCACCCGTCTCACATGGGGTGGCATGCATTGGCCTGTCGATGATGCGACTGCCATCATCGCCTTGCGGTGTTCTCTGGAAAGCAGCCGCTGTGACGACTTCTGGAAGCGACAGGTCGGGGCAATCTCACAAAAATCACGCAACACCCGGCTGCGGGTCTTGAAATACTCAGCGATAGACCTATTTAAATGGCGTCAAGCCAATATCCTGGAAACAAGAATCCCATGACTGCAACTGCCACTGAAACCCATGTGTTCCAAGCCGAAGCAAAACAGCTTCTGCATTTAATGACGCACTCGCTGTATAGCAACCGGGAGATTTTTATTCGCGAGCTGATCTCCAATGCCTCTGATGCCTGCGACAAGTTGCGTTTTGAGGCACTGAACAATGATGAGCTCTACGAGGGACAGACAGAGCTTAAGGTTCGAATAAAACTTGATGCTGAAGCGAAGACCATCGCGATTATGGACAACGGTGTAGGCATGTCCAAACAGGAGATTATGGACAACATAGGCACTATTGCCAGTTCTGGAACTGCAAAATTTCTGGAGAATCTGACTGGCAATCAGAAAAAGGATTCAGCGCTCATTGGTCAGTTTGGTGTGGGCTTTTACTCATCGTTTATTGTCGCTGACAAAGTTGAAATTTTTACCCGCCGGGCGGGACTAAAACCATCGGACGCTGTCTACTGGTGCTGTTCGGGAGAAGCTGAATACGAGCTGGGAGATGCGGACATCGTTGAGCGCGGAACCCGTGTTGTGTTGCATCTTAAGCCCGATGCAGATGAGTTTTCGAACGACTGGAAGATCCGCTCAACAGTCAAAAAATATTCGGACCACATTGCCATCCCGGTCGAAATGGAAAAGCCGTTCTACGGAGAGGATGACGACAGGCCTGAAGCACCCGAATTTGAGGCAGTGAACAGCGTTAAAGCTATGTGGACACGTTCCAGATCGGAACTCAAAGATGATGACTACAAGGAATTCTACCGCCATATTTCACACGATTTTGAAGAGCCGCTGAGATGGTCTCACAACCGAGTCGAGGGCAAACTCGACTACACAAGCCTTCTGTATTTGCCTCGCAGGCCCCTTTTCGACCTTTGGCAGAGGGAGGCGGCGAAGGGGCTGAAACTTTACGTGCGAAGAACCTTTATTCTCGACGATGCGGAACAGTTTTTGCCGCTCTATCTGCGCTTTGTCAAGGGTATTGTGGATTCCAATGACCTGCCGCTCAATGTATCCCGGGAGTTGCTGCAAGAATCCAAAGAAGTTGATTCTATCAAGACTGCCCTGACAAAACGCGTGTTGGACATGCTTGACAAAATGATCAAGAGGAACCCTGAGGACTACCAGGTATTCTGGAATGCTTTTGGTCAGGTCATGAAAGAAGGTCCAATGGAAGATCCGGTAAATCAGGAAAAGCTGGCGGGTATGCTGAGATTTGCCAGCACCCACACCGACAAGCCAGACCAGGATCAGTCTTTGGATCAATACATTGAGCGGATGAAAGAGGGCCAGGACAGGATCTACTATCTGGTGGCTGATTCCATGAACGTTGCCAACAAAAGCCCACTGCTGGAGACTTTCCGGGTCAATAGTTGCGAGGTGCTGCTGCTGACTGATCGCATAGATGAATGGCTGATGGGTAATCTGCGTGAGTACAAGGGCTTAGCATTCTATGATGTTGCGCGCGGGGATCTTGCCGATCTGGATGAAAAACCGGATGCGGACACAAATGATGATGCGAGTGAAGACAGGGAAGAGAACCCGCTGATCGAAAAGATTGCTGGTTATTTGGGCCAGCGTGTCGCAGAAGTGCGTGTCTCGCACCGACTGGTCGAGTCTCCCGCATGTCTGGTTGTCGGTGACCAGGATATGGGAATGCAGATGCGGCGCATTATGGAGGCAGCTGGTCAGGAAGTGCCGGACAGCAAACCCATTCTGGAGTTGAATACTGCACATCCCTTGCTAAAAAGGGTTGAGTCAGAGGATAGCGACCAGGTCTTTGAGGATCTTGTTGAAATATTGTTCGATCAGTCAAGTCTGGCGGTTGGGGAGCAGCTTCAAGACCCGGTGGGATACGTTCAACGCATCAACAAACTGCTCTTTGACGTCTAATTGGGGTAAGCGCTTAAGGGGCGACAGGCCAGTTTGGCTGCGTATAATGCGCAATCTGAAATGGTTTGAGAGGGTTGTGCATGAGCATTAAAGAATCATTGTTGAGTACGGATACCTGGCTTCGGGGGGGCTTCATACTCCTTTTCTGGATACTTTTGACACTGGTCGGCTGGGTGCTGGGTGCCGTTATCGTAGTTCAATTTGTAATTGTCCTATGCAGTGGACAGGCGAATCGGCAGTTGCTGGACTTTGCCGAAAACCTGGGAACCTATCTCAAGCAAATCGTGTGGTTCACCTGCTTTATCAATAAGGAGAAACCATTCCCGTTTTCTGATTTCCCAAGCGGGCATCACACCGGCTGAATCAACGCATTCTTCCGGTATGCGTACCCAGATTGAAGAGAAACTTGAATGAAGCTTTTTGTGCTTCGGCATGGCAAGGCCCACTAGTGTAGTGTCTTATAAATAGATTCAATTAATCGTCATTTTATGTCACGCTGGCCATTGTGTACCTCATGCACCTGAGAGAGATGTGAGCACTATGGCCCGACCTATTTCGGTTTTGGAGCTGACAGCGGATGATAAAGCAGAACTTAAGCGCCGTGTTGCTGCTTCAACAACCCCGGCGCGTGATGTGGTGCGGGCACGTATCGTTCTGTTGCGCAGCACGGGGATGCGGCAGCAGGATGTGGCACAGGCGGTTGGTGTTTCGAACGGTCAGTCAACAAGTGGTCGCACCGCTTCGATGTGTTGGGTCTGCAGGGGCTGAAGGACAAGCCAGGGCGAGGCGTCAAACCGTCCATTTCGCAGGCGGCGGTGAAGGAGGTCATCGACAAGGCGGGTACGGATGCGTCGGCCATGCAGGTGCGCAGTACGCGCACCACAGCAGCCGAGATGGGAATCTCGGCGTCGAGCGTCTCCCGCCTCTGGCGTCGGCATGATCTCAAGCCACATCGCATGCGCACTCTGAAACTGTCGAACGATCCTCAGTTTCAAGAAAAGTTCTGGGACATCGTGGGGCTGTATCTGGACCCACCGGACAAGTCTCTGGTGTTGTGTTGCGACGAGACGACACAGATTCAGGCACTGGAGCGCACTCAGCCGGAGCTCCCACTTGGCATCGGCCATATCCGCACCCACACGCACGACTCCATTCGGCATGGGACATTGACGCTGTGTGCGGCGATGAACTATCTCGATGGCACACTGATCAATCGTCTTGAAGCCACCCATACCCATGTTGAGTGGCTGCGCTTTCTCAAGCAGATCGACTGGGAGACGCCGAAGGATCTGACGCTCCACCTCATTGCCGATAACTACGCCACACAGAAGCACGCACAGGTTCAGGCCTGGCTCAATACACACCCGCGATTCGTGATGCACTTCACTCCGACATCAGGCTCGTGGCTGAACCTGGTGGAGCGTTTCTTCGCCAAGATGACCACCGTGCTAGGCGCCAGCAGCTTCTCCAGCCTGGACGAGTTGCGGCACGAGATCATCAGGCATCTGGCCGAGTACAATGAACATCCAAAACCGTTCAAATGGACAGCACGGGGTGAAGATATACTGGAGAAGATTGGCCGGGCCAAGGCGAAGCTGGAAAAAGTGGAAAAGGACGTTAAATGAACCTATTCATGAGACACTACACTGGCTACACCCCAATTCCAGAACGCACTGGAGTCCGCAGCAGACTATTTGAGGTGAGGGTCTTGGTTTGGACATTGCCTTCATGTGCTGATCCGCGATGAACTTGCTCAGCTTGGTCCGACGAGGTAGGGAGAAACCCAGACTCAGACTTTCAGTGCGCGTATCAGGTGCAATCCGTATAATGAGTGAGAATGTGTTCAATGACCCTATACGGCGTTGACTTAAGGTCAGAGTGAGTCCAGCGGGTCTACCCGGAAGAGATTTCCATGTCTGGTAATTCCATTGGCCAGTTGTTCTCGCTTACTACCTTTGGCGAAAGCCACGGGCCTGCTCTTGGTGCGGTGGTGGACGGCTGTCCACCGGATATAGATTTGTCCGAAGAGGATTTACAGCCCGATCTGAACAGACGCAAACCGGGACAATCGAAATACACCACACAGCGACGTGAGTCCGATCAGGTCAAAATCCTCAGCGGTGTGTTTGAAGGCAAAACAACCGGCACATCCATTGGTCTACTCATCGAAAATGTCGATCAGCGTTCCAAAGATTACAGCCACATCAAGGATTTGTTCCGCCCTTCGCACGCTGACTACAGTTATCGACAAAAGTATGGTATCCGTGACTATCGTGGCGGTGGGCGGTCCTCTGCCCGGGAAACCGCAATGCGGGTTGCTGCCGGTGCCATAGCCAAACGGGTACTCAGACAACTCTGCTGTGTGGAAGTCAGGGGTTACATGAGTCAGATGGGCGATCTTAAAGTAGCCAGCAAAGACCTCTCCATAGTCAATAATAATCCATTTTTCTGCCCGGATGCGGCACTTGTGCCAGAGCTTGAGGCACGGATTGACCGGCTGCGCAGTGACGGCGATTCATGCGGGGCTCTTGTCGAAGTTATAGCGACCGGGGTACCTCCAGGTTGGGGTGAACCCGTATTTGATCGCCTGGATGCCGATATTGCCAAAGCCCTGATGAGTATCAATGCAGTCAAGGGCGTGGAAATGGGAGCGGGTTTTCAATCTGTGAGCCAGCAGGGAAGTGAGCACCGCGATGAAATCTCTCCAGAAGGTTTTCTGTCGAACAATTCGGGAGGGATCCTGGGTGGTATTTCCAGCGGCCAGGACATTCTGGCCAGGATCGCACTCAAACCTACCTCCAGTATTACCCTGCCGGGGCAGACCGTCGATATAAATGGCCGACCAACGGAGGTTGTGACCAAGGGGCGCCACGATCCCTGTGTGGGCATTCGCGCCGTTCCCATAGCCGAAGCCATGATGGCCATAACCTTGCTTGATCATTTTCTGCGGCATCGAGGCCAAACTGGTCCTACCCGAACAAATACGCCTGTTATCCCTGCTCGAAAATAGGCATTTCAACCGTCCTCGACCGGTGCCAGTGATTGTGTAATTTTTCCGGTTGACCTTTACTGCCTGGACCGCTCCAAAGTAATGACCACACTGCTATCGAGATTATTCAAATCCACCTTGCTCAGAACTTTACTGCCAGCAATTGCAGGCTTCGTTGGTTATGGCGGCTGGGGTGGACTTTGCAATATGAAGCACGGTTGGCAGATCAGCCTGCAGGCGGGGTTGATTCAGGGGTCATTCAGCTTTGCAATTACGCTGACGCTCAACAGTATGCTGGAGGCTATCTACCGAAGGACACTGAGCAAGTGGTTCGGCTTTTTGGCATGTGTTCTGGGCCAAGTTGGAGTAGCCACGGGAATACACCATATCGCTGGGACACCTGAAATCCTGCCTACCATTGCTCCCGGTGCTATTATTGGCAGCTTCTACATCTATTTGTATGTCAACCGACTTGAATCCCTTCAGGTGCTAGAGTCTGATATGACATCAGGCGAAATGGACAGTGAGCAATAAAAATCGGAGCAATGGATTCTGTAATTTCAGACGTCCTGACCTCGGGGCCTTTTCTGTTCAATTGTTTGAGAGATCATACGCGGTTTTCATCCGTTTTCAGGCAGCTCGTAACGCCTGCGCAGCTTGGCTGTCGCCCAGTGAATGGTGATCGGGCTGACGTCACATGTGGTCAGGATGTCAGTGATCTGCACGGTCATGTCGGCGCAGTATAGGGTGCGGTCAGCCTCGTCGTGGATGCTGAAGGGTCGGAGGGAGGAGAACCCGGATATGCCAATCTGGATGGCTGAAGGGCTGTAAATGCATGGCTGATTTCTCACAGTGTCCACTATATTCTGGTGACACATGGAAACCGAGCGCTGCACACCCAAAAACTACACAAATAGCCAGGTCATCAGATAGATGTCGGAATGTCTGATGCCGAAAGGCAGACCACGAGGTCAGGACATCTGAATTTGGTGGAGCCAGGCGGGATCGAACCGCCGACCTCAACACTGCCAGTGTTGCGCTCTCCCAGCTGAGCTATGGCCCCGGATTGGTCCGACAGTATTGCAGATCCAAAAAGGAGCGCGCATTCTATGTAGGTGCTTTGGGGGTGTCAACATCATCATTAAGCATTGTGCATTACCGGCTGTACAATGCCGTCGCTGCGAAGGCGTTACAAAGCCGACAAGATTTACCTATCATCTGAACTTCGAGAGCTCATCCGAGCTAACTCATTGATATTCTTTATAAAATCAAAATTGTATCAGATCGCTACTGGGTACACTACCGTATTCGCACGCCCAAGAGCCGGAACGCTTCCGCCTGCAGCTCAGTGGGCCGGGTCAGGGTTTCGAAGGGTTCAGCCCCGGGTATCCGGGGCACAACCCGATTCTTCGTGAGGGTGGCGAGGTCCTTCATCAGGGTACGAAAGCTCTGCACAGGCATCCCGTCATCGGTGCACGTGCGTGCAGCCTTCCGCCTGGCAGATGCCGAGACCCGGGCCGGGGCCACCACCGAGGTGCGCTCAGCGTCCGCGCCGGCGGAGTCCTCATCATCGAACAGCAGAGAAGCCAGCCGCTGACGCATGTGCCATTCCACGGAATAGGCCAGCATACACAGCAGCACATGAGCCCGCACCCGGTTCTCCGTGCGGTGGACCACCGGACGTACCTTCAGATCCAGGGGTGTGAGACTGCGGAAGGCCCGCTCCACCCCGCTCAGGCGCGTGTAGGCGCGCACCGTGGCCCGGGCATCCAGCTCCTCCTCGGGCAGGTTGGTGCGGATGATGGAGAGGCCGTCCAGTGCAGCCTCCGCGGCGATGGACTCGGCGCGTCTCTCGGAGTGGACGACGCCGTGCTCGTCGATCGACCACTCACAATGCTTGGCCATCCTGTACCGGCCAATGACCGTCCCGACCCGCGCCCCGATCCTGTCCTCACCCCTCAGGCGTCGCTTCTCCCGCGTGGTGGCTGCCACACTGGGCTCAAGCACCTGCTCAGTCGCCTCCAGCAGTGCCTCACGCTTGCGGGCTCTGCGCTGTGCCATCAGCGGGGTGCGGCACACCATGAGCCGCTCCCCCGGATAGAGATCACTGCGGATCTCCACCAGGTCCTGCTCATCACAGAGCGAGCGCTGCACTGCACCGGTCTCGACCAGGGTGCGGATCGCCGGGCCCCGCAGGGCACTGATCCAGTCCAGCCCCGCCGGGTGGGCCTCCTCCCGGATGCGCGCTTCGACGAGCTTGGCCCGGTCGCCCACCAGGACGACCTTCGACAGCCCGAAGCGCTCACGCAGCTTCTCGATCTGCGGCCCCACCGTGGCCGGATCAGCCGTGTTGCCCGGACAGACCTCGACCGACACCGGACAGCCGGTGGCATCACAGAGCAGGCCGAACTCAATCTGCAGCGTCCCGCGCTTCCCATCCCGAGAATACCCGCGCCTGGCCAGGGGGCAGGTGGTGCCTTCCATATACACCGAGGTCAGGTCATAGAGCACCAGGGCACCGTCGGTCAGGTGGCGCTTCGCCAGAGACCGCTCGATGCGATCCTGGCGTTCGAGCAGCCAGTCCATGGCACTGTACAGGTCATCTTCATCCACTGTGCCCAGCACGGCGGCGACATGCCCGTGGGGCAGGGAGCGGAGGATGTCGAAGGCCTCGCCGAGCCGTTCCACGGCGGTGCCGCCCTTGAGCAGCAGGCGCAGGCCCTCAACCAGGGCGTGGGGCCACTTGGAGAGATTGGCCAGGGTGCGTTTCTTGACCCGTCCGTTGTGTCGGTAGGACTCGCGCAGCAGCACGGCGGGCGGGGATGAGCGGTTGGGGACGGATTCGATGTACATGGCTACAGTATCGCGATCCATACAGCGCACACAGCCCGCCACATCAATCACTTGGCTCAGATATCAGTGAAAAATCAAGGGGAAGTTCAGTATAATGCGCGGCTTTTGAGACAGCGGGGGTATTAAGGCAGAACAACAAACCGTATTTGATGATTGATCGCATCCAGAGGTTTCTAAAATAGCCATGCGCACAGGGTGAATCCCGCACTGTACTGCTTTTACTGAATGCGCCATTGACAGGATATGCGGATTACATTGCAATTTTTGTTCACCTGCTTTTGCCTGACACCACATCCGTTTCTGAAAACTCATCAACTGGAGATATACCTGTGAAAGCACCTGTCCGTGTAACAGTTACCGGCGCGGCCGGACAAATCAGTTATTCGCTGCTCATCCGTATTGCGTCCGGGCAGATGCTTGGCCATGATCAGCCTGTTATATTGCAGATGCTTGAAATCAAGCCTGCTCTTGATGCGCTCAAGGGTGTTGCCATGGAACTGGAAGATTGTGCTTTCCCCTTGCTTTCGAGAATGGTACAGACCGATGATGTTAATCTGGCCTTCGCGGATGCTGACTATGCGTTTCTGGTGGGAGCGAGGCCAAGAGGGCCTGGAATGGAGCGCACAGATCTTCTGGAAACCAATGCGGCAATTTTTTCTGTGCAGGGCAAGGCCATCAACGATCATGCGAGCAGAAACATCAAGGTTCTGGTTGTCGGCAATCCAGCTAATACCAATGCATTGATAGCGCAACGCAATGCTCCAGATTTGAATCCACGCAACTTCACCGCAATGATGCGCTTGGATCACAATCGTTCGTTGAATCAGCTTGCCAACAAAACCGGAAATCACAGCACCGACGTCAGGAATGTTGTTGTATGGGGTAATCACTCAGCAACCCAGTATCCAGATCTGCATCATGCCTGCGTTGCTGGTACGCCCGCTATGGATCTGATCGACATGGATTGGTACGAGAATGAATTTATTCATACTGTGCAGCAGCGAGGGGCAGCGGTAATCAAGGCTCGCGGCCTTTCCTCGGCCGCATCCGCCGCAAACGCAGCAGTAGACCATATGCGCGACTGGGTACTGGGCTCTGCTGAGGACGACTGGGTGAGCATGGGCGTGTATTCCGACGGCAGCTACGGTATTGAAGAGGGCCTCATCTACTCGTATCCCTGCATATGTCGAAACGGTAACTGGGAAATTGCACAGGGTCTTGGAGTGAACGAGTTCTCCCGCACGAAAATGCAGGAGACCGAGCAGGAACTCAGGCAAGAGCGTGATGCCGTAGCGCATCTGCTACCCTAATGGTATCCGTATGTGGCTATTCCTGAGCTGGGATCCCCACCACAGGATTTTGATCTGCCTGAATTAGAAGTGAAAACTCAGACGTCGCGACCTCGTGACCTGATTTCAGGTACATTCGGGGTCACTTTCTTCAATGATAACAACAAGTTTCGAGCATTTCGAGCGTGACAGATTGGTTCATGTCGTGTTCATAGAATATGGAACATATGTGATTGACAGCGCCTCATGAACACACTCCCTTTCAGCCCCCCGGATGCCACCCAGATCGGCACCTCCTGCTTCTCTTTCGCCAGCCAGAACGGCCGCACCTTCTCCTTCTCCAACCTCGAGCCCTTCGACTGCCACGATGAGGACGACCGTCAGGCACTGCTGCTGCGCCTGGCCCGGTTCGCCAGACATGGTGTCCCCCACAGAGACCTGATGGCGGCCTTCGGGATCAGCCGCACCAGGGTGCACCGGGCACTGGACAGGCTCCAGAGACAGGGCGAGGCGGCGTTCCACAGGCCCCGACGGGGCCGCGGGACACAGGTCATCACCGGGGCGCTCAAGGAGACAGCGAACCGCCTGCTGGCCTCAGGCATGAGTGGGGCGGCCGTGGCACGCGAACTCGGGGTGTCGGTGGCGACGATCAACCACAACCGCCGACGGGGATTTCTCGGATCAGGCACGCGGGGTCCGGAGTCTGAGCCAGCGGAGACCACACTCGATACTGAGGCTGAGGCTGGTGGTGACCTGCTCGACCGCAGCGCACGGGATCGGCGCGACCGGGCGGTGACCCGGATGATGCCGGCTGTTGCACAGGCCCAGGGTACCAAGACCCGCCCGCGGCGTCCCCTGGCAGAACTGTTTCACTCAGTGGCGAATAGTATCCCGGAACCGGAGCGCGGCATCCTGCGGGTACGCATTTGGGACGGCGAGCACTGCGGGCGATGCGGCACTCGCCGGGCTGCTTGAGGAACTCACCCAGACCCGGACGATCTACCCTGGAACCGAATTGCGCATGGTCTACGAACTGCCCCAGATCGACTGCACAACCGGAAAGAATGGTGCATGATATCTGATCTGAGGTCAGGACATCTGAAACTGGCGGATATCTCAGCTATCCGCCATCAGGACTTTTGAATAGTCCTGTTAGTTAGGGTCTGACTCCGAAAATATCACAGGGCCGGCATCTATAATTACCTTATCTGCCAATAATCTTCTTATCTATAGGATCTTTGGGCTTGATAGCGTTAATATCAGGGTGCTTATTCAGGAATATACGGACCCCAGTCAAAAGTAGGGCTTTCTATGTGCATCGGATTATCAGAAAGCCTGAATTTTTTGCGAATATTCGCTCACCAAATTGAATTTTTACTTGCGGTACATGCAAGGATTGGAGAGTTTGCTACTAGGACATGAACTGATAGGTTTATTCGTTAATATTTGTAAGGAGAGATAATGCCTTATCCCAAGATCGGAAATATAGCCCCGGCCTTTAGTTTGAGAGATCAAGACGGCAATGTCAGAAGTTTAAAAGACTGCGAAGGTACAAATGCCCAAGTCTTGTTTTTCTATCCTAAAGCACTCACTCCAGGATGCACGACCCAGGCTTGTGGCATACGGGATATCAAGGCCGAGTTAGAAGCCAGAGGTGTTGTGGTTTACGGCATCAGCCCCGACCCATTCGCACGGCTGCCTAAGTTCATGGGAAAATATGATCTCAATTTTTCATTATTATCTGATGAAGATCACGCCGTAGCCAAGAAGTACGGTTGTTGGGGCATGAAGAAGTTTATGGGGAAAGAATTTATGGGACTGATCAGGACGACGTATATCATAGGCAAGGATGGACGACTCCTGAAAGTCATGGACAAATTGAAGACCAAATCGCACCATGATGACCTATTGGCGGAGCTGGATAAGTTGCTTTAGGATTTTGATATTGCTGCACTGCCTTGAATGTGACTGATAGGGAATGTTTTACCCCTTAAATCACAAAGATTCGGCTGCACGGTGCAGGCCCGCGCCCTCTGGAATCTGCATGCCCAACTTGCTGACCTTGGTGCAATGGTTATCAAGAGTCCAGATGCTGTTGCCCATCTTGAGAAGTTCGAGGAGAAACAGGAACTCAATTTCAAGCTGATGAGTGATTAAGGTCACGCGGTGGTAAAGCAGTATGGAGTATGTGGACTGAAAAAGTTCGTGGGCCGCGATCTTATGGGTATCCTCCACGCTACTTTCATCATCGATAAGAAGGTTAAAGCAGTGTATGTCGTGGGCACGGTGAAAGCCAAGATTCATGATCAGGACTTGTTGCGCTGGATTATCGAAAATCTTTGACCTGTTTGCACGAACTAACTGGAGAACTACATTGTTAGACGTTCTTATTTCCACAGCGCACGCTCAAGCCCAGCAGTCACCAACACCCAGCCCCTGGGTATCCCTGGTTATGTTTGGTGGCTTGTTTGTCATTATGTATTTATTGCTGATTCGTCCACAGCGTAAGAGACAGAAAGAGCACCAGACGTTGGTCAACAGCCTGAGCAAAGGCGATGAGATTGTTTTAACAAGCGGTATGCTGGGCAAAATTACTGCTCTGAGTGAAGACTATGTAACTATTGACGCCGGCTCTGTTGAACTCAGATTTCAGCGCGTCGCAGTGCATGCTGTACTTCCCAAGGGCACCATCAAGGGAACAAAGTAGCCCTTCTGAAGGTCGTTGATCGGAGCACGCCAACCAAAAGGAGACTCGCCTGGCGTATTCCGGGGTGGAATAAGCAGGGCGCTGTTCTGTCAAGTGGCTCTCAAGCCAGATTGCATTTGTTCCCGCAGCTGCACATTATGTGCAGCTGCGCAATCCAAAGCGAATTATGAAACTGTCTTTTCCTGATCGTCTCAACCTAGCTAATGTTCCGACACCCATCCAGCGCCTGGATCGCATGTCTGCGATTCTTGGGATACAAATCTGGGTTAAGCGGGATGACTTGACCGGATCTGCAACGAGCGGTAACAAGGTTCGCAAACTCGAATTTACCCTCGCTCGTGCAAAGCAACAGGGTGCAGATGTGCTGATTACCTGTGGCGGCGTCCAGTCCAACCATTGTCGGGCTACGGCAATTCTCGGCGCACAACTTGGATTCAAGGTATATCTGATACTGCGCGGTGAAAAACCCCCTTCCTCTGAAGGGAATCTGATGCTCAATCAGATAGCTGGCGCCGAAATCAGTTACTTTTCTCCCAAATACTACAATGCTCACCTGGATTTCATTGTTTCCGAACTTGTTGAGGAATGTGAGAAGCGCAACCAGCGTCCATACTTCATTCCAACCGGAGCGAGCGATGGGACCGGCGTGTGGGGTTACTTGGCAGCAGCGGAAGAAATATCCCGGCAAACTGAGACTAGCTTTGAGCAGGTAGTATCGGCTACAGGTTCAGGTGGGACTCAGGCAGGGCTCACTCTGGGTGCCAGTATCTACCTGCCTGGGAGCCGGGTTACGGGAATGGCGGTCTGTGACGATGAAAGCTATTTTCAGGAGAAGGTCAGGCAAGATATCCAATCTTGGTCGGAGCTCTATGCGTACCCAGTTGACATCGAATCACTCAATATACGGGTGTGCGACAACTACATAGGCCCGGGCTATGCTCGGGCAAATCCCGAGATTTTTGAGTGCATAGAGCTCGTGGCCCGCACCGAGGGATTAATCCTCGATCCAGTATACACAGGCAAGGCTTTTTTTGGCATGTTGGCTGAGATCGAGGCAGGCCGCCTGCAGGGCGACAACATTTTATTCGTCCATACTGGAGGCATCTACGGGCTCCTGGCGCAGTCTGCACAATACATGAAAACAGGGAAAAACTAACTCAGTAGGAAATTGATGACGGCTATTTCAATCCAGTCTCACCTGCTTAATCTCTTGCAGAACGTTAATGCGGTGGTGTGGGACATCCCCATGCTCGCGTTGCTGTTTGGTACGGGCATATATCTGAATCTGCGCCTCAGGTTCCTCCCCATACGCCGCCTTGGTTACGCGCTTAAAATGCTGCGCAGGGTTCCCGAGCAACGGGAAAGAGGAGAGATTTCGCCTTTCAAGGCACTGATGACCTCCATGTCGGCTACCGTCGGGACAGGCAACATTGCCGGTGTGGCCACGGCCATAGGTATTGGTGGCCCGGGTGCTCTTTTTTGGATGTGGATGATGGCGCTGGTGGGGATGGCGACAAAATATTCGGAAACCCTGCTGGCCGTGAATTTTCGTGAGAAGGGTGAAGACGGTCAGATGCGCGGCGGACCCATGTATTTCATTAAAAATGGCATGGGAGAACGCTGGAAGTGGCTTGCTTCCCTCTATGCATCGTTCGCGGGCGTAGCCGCTTTTGGGATCGGCAATACGGTTCAGGCCAATTCGGTGGCTGATGCGCTAGCCAGCAGTTTCGCAGTACCCGAGTCCGTGACCGGTACGTTCCTGCTGGTGTGCGTAGGAGCTGTATTGCTGGGGGGCATCAGGCGTATCGCTCGTGTCGCCGGGGCGTTGGTTCCCACTATGGCCATGATCTATTTGCTTTGCGCGATCACTGTAATCTTGAGCAACCTGGAGTCCGTTCCCCGGATATTTTACCTAGTAATCCACTCAGCATTTAACGGCACAGAGGCTGCCGGTGGCTTCGCAGGTGCTGCAGTGTGGATGGCAATTCGCATGGGTGTGGCGAGGGGCGTTTTTTCCAATGAGGCAGGGCTGGGAAGTGGTTCTATTGCACATGCTGCGGCACAAACGGATTCTCCCGTGCGTCAGGGCTTTATATCCATGTTGGGGACCTTCACTGACACCATCATCGTCTGCTCACTGACCGGTTTTGTTGTTCTACTCAGCGGAGCCTGGCAAGGGAACGCCGAAGGCGCTGCCATGACGGCCGTTGCCTTCTCGTCTGCCATTCCGTTTGGCGACAAGCTGGTTGCCGTTGCTTTGGTTCTATTCGCTTTTACCACGGTGCTGGGCTGGAGTTACTATGGAGAAAAAAGTATTGAATACTTGTTTGGAAGCAAATCAGTTCTACCATTCAGGCTGTTGTGGGTGATTGCGCTGCCGCTGGGAGCGACTCTCTCTCTGGATGTGGTCTGGCTATTGGCTGATACGCTGAATGCTTTGATGGCTATTCCAAATCTGATTGCACTTATAGCTCTGAGTCCGTTAGTCGTGAACATCACTCGATCATACTTATCTGGTTCAAAAAACCGACAAAAACAGTAGTATAAAGAACATATCTATAAAAATTCTAGTTTTGTCCAATTGAAGGATCGAGCGTTAGTAACCCGAAGATGCGTTGCTGGCCGCTGAAATAGCCCACATCAGTAGAAAGTTAATGCGTGTCCGTGGTTTCCTGAGGTAATTAAATCTATCGCAGAGCACGGTGTATGCCGGACTGACGCCACTTGATTCGGGTGCGACGGCTACGCGGCGGCCTTCGGGCGGTTTGTTTAGAGCGGGTGACGCACGCAAGGCGCTGTCGGAGCATGCTCCAGAGATCACGGATGCCTTGGAGTAGGAGTAGGAATTGGACCCGGTGACTCGCGGCGATCACAGTGGAGCACTCTATTGGATACGTTACAGTGCGGACCGGCTCTCAGAGCGTCTGGCAAAAGCAGGACATCCGGCGATTGAGCGTGCGGTGAATCATCTTTTGTATGAGCTGGACTGCAGCCTGCAGGCCAATCCAGATGCGACATTTGACGGCTGTGCGAAAGCACGGGTGAGCATGGCGTCAGTTTTAGATGGCACAATCTCGGCTGGTGCCGTGCCTGTCTCTTCGGCGACCGTATGCCTACCCAGTGCGGCGACACAGGTCACCTATTATCACACTGACCCTGTGCTCACAGGCCGTCTGCGTGCGGAACTTTAAAACAGGTCAAATCCATTGCTCTCTAGGACCAAATTACAGCTGGCCATGCTCGGAGTCTCGGATTCATCTTGGTAACCAACAACGAGCGCGAGTTTGAACAGATACCGGGCTTATATAGAAAATGGGGTCAATTGAAAGAGTTGTTAACAGACGGTTACGCAAGGTATGCGTTCATGACAATCAGCAGCGGTCACTTTCAATTAACACCCGTACAATGGTGATGCGAAGATTTGATTACTCCGCAAGTCATTCCCGCTCGCTACGGGATTGGCAAACACGCTGTCCTGCAATCCTGACCCTATGAGTTATATTCGCCTGGTCTGGATTCCGGACTGTTTTTGAATGGCTTCGAGTACCGGCTTGTATTCCAACCAGCCAGCTGCCACGAGCTCTCTCAAGGATATGTTTGGATAGTGCCGGTCCCGAAGTGTGTGCACATACCTGAGTGTTTTCAACCCGTCCAGCCAACCATTCATATGAGACTGGTACTGGATGCCATGCAGGTCCTGTTTATGTGCGTGTGCAAAAGCCCGGTCAATACCCATCTCACGAATGATTGCCAGACTTCTAGGGTTGATATTAAGGTCCGCAACCAGCGCAGGTTCGCGGGTCCGGATTTCCGACAACAGATTGCGTAGATGCACAAAAATTCCCGGAAAATAGAAGAGTGGCGCAGAACTCAGATCAGGGTGTTCCAGCATTCTTTCAACACTGGGCCCGGTACCAAAGGGTACGCGGTTTGAATGCCGTGTCTCAATGCGTATGAGTCGCTCCTTGAGCACCTGCACTGTTCCCTGCTTCGCCAGTTTGTTAAGGAGGTAGAAGTCCTCACCACCGGCTCGTTTTGGAAATCCCCTGGCTCTGGCGTACGCCTGAAAATCGAAAGCGAAACAACTTCCCAGTGAGTGAAAGGCATATGCTGATCCAGCTCGTTGGAGACCATCGACATAGTGTCGCATCCGTATTTCATAAACTCGAGTTGCCCACCCTACGGAGTCGTCTGAAAATCGGTGCCTGAAGGGATAGATTGCGGCGACTGAGTTTCCGGCTTCGGACTCAATGTTGAAGTAGTCCCTGGGCAGCTCGGTGTCAGCATCCGAGTTCATGATCCACCTGGACAGGACGATACCCTCCGAAACAAGTGCTGTCGCTAGGTCCGCTCCTATTTTACGAGCCAAGCCAACGCCCTGTTTTGCAGGAATTGCATGCACATCTGTTCGATCCACTAGGAGCACATCCGCGTTGTTTAGCCGGTGCAGACTCAGCGAGGAATTCTGCCAAACCGCTGGTCCGCAAAAATCGGAGAGGGCCTGATGCGATGTCAATGCATGAACACGCTGACCGTCGTCCAACCCTGAGGGATGGTTGGAAACCAGAATAACAAGGTACCGCTTTTCAGCAATGGGTTTATCGAACTGACGGTGCAGAAAAGAAGGTGATTCCAGATAGGCAGGGATTACCAATACATGCTCATATGGCCCGTATGCGGGCCAGTCCATGAGCAACGCGGTTTCCGGTTCAGCATGATCGGAGAGGTATTTCCGAAGTGCTTTCATGCCATACAGCTTTCCGATGTGGGCACTGCGCAGATTGTTCCCGGGCGCGGCAAGGAGTGTATTCTGCGTGCTATGACTGTCTAGTGCAACGCCGCTCGCAGAGGAAGATCTGCGACAAGCCCCGCTTCCAGGTCCAGCAGTTCGTCCAGTCTGACTGATACAGTTTCATGGGGAAAATAACACTCAGCCAGGTCGAGAAAAAGAGCCTGGTGCTTGTTTTCAGAGCGGCTGATCGCACCGTAAAATTCCTTCGTGTCCCCCCGAGGGAGCGCTTGCTCGATCATGGCAAAGCGCTCACAACCTCTTGCTTCAATGATGCCGGCGACTATGAGCCGGTCGAGCAGGCCGTCTTCGTGCCCCTGGCGCTGCAACTGCCGCATCGCATTAACATAGGGGTCTTTTTCATCCGGAAGCAGCTGCAGTCCTCGCTGTTGTAGCAATCTGACGCATTCCCGAAAGTGCTGGAGCTCTTCAATACTCAGATCGATCATTTCTTGTACCAGGCGGGGTTTGTCGCGGTAGTGAAGCGCCATGGACATGGCCATGCCAGATGCTTTTTTTTCAGCAGCAGCATGATCGAGCAGAAACTGGTCGAGATTGTTCACGACCAGGTCGGCCCAGGCGCTACCGGTAGCGTAGCGAAGTTGGATTTTCGGCATTGGAAGAGGGTATTTGGCGTTTGCAGGTGTCGGTCCCGGGGCAGGGGCGATTATTCTACAATCGGTAACGCCGATGGAATAGGCGCAATCAACATGCTGGAATCTCAGGGGAAACCGGGTCTCAGGAAGGGCGTCGGACGGTTTTCAACTGCGGTGGAGTTTTCGGCCTGCTTGCCCTGCGAATCCCTATTGTTGAAGTGCCACCCGCAATACAGGCAAGCAGCCTGCGTCTTTCTGTGGTTGCGCCCTTTAGATGCAGTCAGTGCGCCCACCCATGGGAAATCTTGAAGCTTTAGGCATTTTTCTGCAATCGTTCCAACCATCCGGCAGATTCCACATGGTCAATGATGCCGCCAAGACTCACATTCCAAAAAAGTTGGCGGATACCGCAGCTACCCGGTCACCATCCCAGGCTCATGCCCAAAGGGCTCCCAGAGGTACGGCATAAAGATCGTCACCAAAAGCCGTCGTATGATCGCCGTCATAAAGCAGAATACCGATCTTGAAGCGACCACTGGCCACGGATTGAAAACGTTTCAAACCAGTAAAGTCCTTCGTGCTTAAGGTTGCTGCCGCCTTGACCTCGATGGCGAAACAGTCACCCATGGCGTTTTCGATGATCACATCCACATCCACTTTGTCCTTGTCCCGGTAGTGGTAAAAGTTCAGTGGTTCCTCTACCCAAACCGCTTGCTTGCGCAATTCGTTATAGACGAAGGAATCCATCAGCAAACCAAAATCTTCCGGTTGTTTGAGCAGTCGGTCTCGGTTAAGTCCTCGAGCGGCACACATCAGACCGGTATCGACAGAATGCAGTTTTGGCGTCTTCACCAGCCGTTTATATTCGTTGGAATGCCAGGCTGGCAATTGTCCCACCAGAAACAATTGCTCCAATAGGGCCATGTATTTTTTGATAGTCAAATGATCCAGGCCCAGCTTGCCCCCCAATTCTGTGAAATTGACCAGTTTGCCGGCGTAAAAGGCGGTGAGCTTGAGCAACTTGCCCATTAAATCCGGATGATCAATGTGAATGAGGTCACGAATATCCCGTTGCACCAGGGTGCTCAGGTATTGCTGATACCAGGCTTGTGAGCGCCGTTCAGTGCTGCGCTGCAGTGGCTCGGGAAAACAACCGGTAACCAGCCGGTTCAGGATGTGTTCCCTTACGCGGGTGGACTGGGTTGAGGGTGCTTCCTGTTTCAACAGCTTCGACAGAAATGTTGGTTGCTGCCCATGGATCTCACACTCCGAGAGCGTCATCAAACGAACCGATTCCATCCGGCCCGCCAGAGAGTCGGAGAGCCTGGGCAATAATAAGGCGTTGGCGGAGCCCGTCAGCAGAAAACGACCAGGCGTGCGTTGTTCGTCCACTGCCTGCTTGATGGATACGAACAGCTCCGGCATTCGTTGCACTTCATCCAGGGCAATGCGGGTAGGCGGCAGGTTGCGAATAAACCCTACGGGATCGGCTTGGGCAATCTCAAACTGGGCCTGATCATCCAGGGTGATGTAGATCCATTGTTCGGCCCCCATTTCATCTATCAAGGTCTTCACCAGAGTGGTTTTACCGGCCTGGCGGGGGCCCATGATGAATACGACGGGCGTGTCGCTCAGCGCTTCTTTGACTTGGGGTTGAGAATATCGAGGGTACATAAATGGGCTTCCGGCTATACAGGAGAAGTTTTTCGTCTATCTGTTACTTTATTATCGTCCAATAATTATCATAATACCGTCCAATAATTATTACAATGCCGTCCAATTGCAAAAAGGCAGTGCACTCAGCCGGCAACATAAAAACAAAATTGACGAGACTGAATGCTCTGTTTATTGGAAGCGCCAGGTACCCCAGAGGCTCAAAAGGAAGCGCCACTCTGTTTGCAAGATGCCCTGGTTCGTGTGTGGCTCCCTCCGACAATCTTGGCTATTTCGCGCTAGCTCAGGAATGGTGGCTGTCGCCTGGAAGGCAGGACTCCAATTCCTGATACTATGACACGACTGTAAGTATAGGCCTCTATCTTTTATACTCTGTCCCATACTGCTCGCCTCTGGTAATTGATGTTTGTTTGTATGGAAGCCAGTCCTGAACAACATCGAACCGGATAGCGGCCAGTTCGAGCCTGTTTTCACCCGCATTCATATTAAAGTAGGGTCTCATGAGTCTCGCCGACAAAGTACTGGCAGTGAACGACGATCTGCCAATTCGTACCGACCTTCCTGTTCATAGTGGCAAAGTCCGCTCTGTCTACTGGCTTACACGGGCGGACAGCCAGCGCCTTATCGCCGAAAGGGACTACGATATTGCTGCCGATGCGCCTCTGGCGATCATGGTGATCAGTGATCGAATCTCCGCATTTGAATGTATCTGGCGAGGGGAGGGGGGTATGAACGGCGTTCCCGGCAAAGGGGCGGCGCTCAATGCAATATCCAGCCACTGGTTTGACCTGTTTCGGCGGAATGGTCTGGCGGACAGCCATATTCTGGATGTGCCGCACCCTCTGGTGTGGATTGTGCAAAAGGCGCGTCCGGTCATGATTGAAGCGATCTGTCGGCAATACATTACTGGCTCCATGTGGCGTGCCTACAGTAAAGGTGAGCGGGAATTCTGCGGCTTTGCTGTGCCCGATGGGCTGGAGAGAGACCAGAAGTTGCCGGAGTTGCTGATTACGCCTTCCACCAAGGGCATTTTGTCAGGTATTCCCGGTGTGCCTGAACAGGACGACGTCAACATTACCCGGCAGAATATTGTTGACAACTGCGCCGCCTTCAGATTCAACTCAGTAAGCGATATAGATCTCTACGAGAAGCTGCTGCGCGAGGGATTCAGGGTAATCAGTGACGAGCTGCAGAAAATTGATCAGATTTTTGTCGATACCAAATTCGAATTCGGGTATGTCGACGATGCCCAGGGACAGCAAAAACTCATCTACATGGACGAGGTGGGCACGCCTGACTCATCCCGAATCTGGGATGGTGAGCAATATCGTGAGGGCAGGGTGGTTGAAAACTCCAAGGAAGCCTTTCGGCAGCTTTTGCTCAATCATTTTCCTGATCCCGACATCCTGACCAACAAGGATCGAATGGAAGAACGGTCAGATCTTGCCGCTGAGAACGCCTTGCCGGAATCCGTAATGATGGAGGTATCACAGACCTATACCGACATTGCAAAGGCCATCACCGGCCGTCCTGTAGTGCTCAGTGCCAACCCGAAAGCAGAGATTGTTGACCTGCTGGCTTCGAAATACGGATTGATTCGCTAGAGATCACAATCGACTGACTGGGTGCACCCGCATGCAGGTTAGATGGGTGAAGAGGGCACCGGATTGTCACACAAAGAGGATTTTCTCCTGGGTTCGGGGCTGTGTTGGCAATGTTGGGTACCGGAGGGGTGGTACCCAGGGCTGTGGTGATACTCCTGCACGGGACAGCTGAGCACGGCGGTCGCTGCGGGCATCTGGCTGGGTTTCTGAATGGGCAGCACAGTGCCTTGTTTGCGCTGGATCACTTTGGGCTCGGTAATTCCCCAGGCACAAAAGGACACATTGACCGCTTCCAATCCTATCCGGATGGTGTAGAAGAGCTCCTTTTCAACGACCGGGCGAAGGGCGGCGCCCACACCCTGGCGCTCGGCCAGTGCGGCAAGAGTTCCAAAGTCATCCGGCATTAAGAGACTCCAATTCCGATTGATCGATCAGGTGGGTGTTGCGTCCAACACGCTTCAAGTCTCTGACCGCAGCATCCAAATGGGCAACCCGCAGAGGTCGTTCCTGAATCTCCATGCTATCAATAACGCTCAAGAGGGGACGCCTGGTATGGGTAAACTCGATTACCCCGTAAGGCGTCTGGTATTCACCTGTGCGGCCGGTTGTCATCACCGTTAACCGATCAACCGGCACCTGGGAAATCACCCCGTACTCAGCCAGCGCCGATTCCAGAGAGACATAACTATACTTGCCAGTACGCAGCGCCTTGGCAATGCGCTCCAGTGTATATCCATCCTGATTGTTTGTGAGGGCAAACACATAGACACCCCTGACTGCACGAACCAGGATACCGGCCTCAACCAAACGTGTAATCAATGCTTTACGAGCACGCTCAGAGGGCGCGCGCAACACCTTGGCCAGCTGGCGATTGGTATAGACATACTGACCGGCTTGATCTCTGGCGCGCAGGCACTTGATGGCTTCTACCTGCCGCATGTCAGCACCTCCATTCAGCAATGGTTGTACAAAAACAAGCATTAAGTATACATAAATAACACTTAAAAGTGCCTTTTGTGTATATATAATTTGAAATTCACCAAACAAATCTGGACTGATGGTGGCCTGATTTCAGATATGAACTCTTTGTGATGAGCTTTCTTGGTTATACAGCAAAACAATCCACGTTTTTCGCGCTTGTGTGTGCCGGTATACAAGCGCGGTTATATGGCGCTGTTCACTCCTGACTCAACAGACCAGTAACCGCGCTGAACACGCAATGGAATACAGGTGGAACCTTTCCTGACTGAGCCTGGAACGTACATGCCCATCCGGACATTCAGCTCCCGGGGGAGTGGTATCGCAATTGATTGGCCTGTTTGGTTGGAAGCCATCCGTTTGTGTTGTGAAAAATTGGGTCCATGGGTTGTGCGTCCGGATCTGCCACAGAACCTGAGATGTGGGGCTGCATATAAGTTCGTATAATCTATATTATGTTAAATACAATAAAATTGACACAGTGTCTCGACACGACGCTGAACTCGCACTCCGCCATAGTCAACCAGCTCCCATGTCTGGGCGTGTAGACCAACTCCAGTTTCTCCAGCAGCGCCCGTGCCGTTTCGGGTGGACATGCTGTATGCAGTGACGCGCCGGTGTGCCCAGTGCAGTGCTGTATGAGTGTCCGCGACATCTGTTCGGCGCCATCCAATACAAGGTGCATACAACTGGATCAGGTATGCCACACCAGTGCGCTCATACTCAACATCGTACCGTTCAACCTGTCCGGGCGTCCCAGGCAGCACCTGCTCCATGGCACACACACGCGGCATCCTGCTTCGGTGGACTACACCACATCTCCTTACGCCAGGGTTTAAAAGAGTTTTTTTAAAACTTGGCGTACCGATTCATGCGAGATCGATTCGACAACGTTCAATTCGATCAACCGATCACGCAACATATGCACCGTCCACCGGGACTGACCGGACGGTGCTTCACTACACATCAGCGCAACCAGGCGCGCTTCGCCGTCTCCATCAAGCACGCGCTGCTTTTCCCGGGCGCGCGGCGTGCGCTCAAGTGCAGCCTCCAGTCCCTCCTCTACGCATCGCTGTCGCACCCGCTACAGGGTTTTTTCGGACACGTCGACTGTCTGCGCAACCTCGCTGTCGATCAGGCCGGGACCATGATCGCCCTCATCAGCCCAGAGGAGTCCCTGAGCGTGGGTGCGACGACAGGCCGCTCCCGTGCCTGTGCGTACCAGCGCTTCCAGAGCCTGCCGCTCCGCCTCGGTCAAACAAACCACGTACTTCTTTTTCATATTTACTCTCAACATGTTACTGGACACTGTTGAGAAAGCACTTTAACATTAGTGGGAATCAATTTGAAGCAGCGTTAGTTATCTCTTTTATGAAACAAGGATATACTGCCAATTGAAAAGATCGAGCAATTCTTATATCCAGAAACGGATGCCCGCCCTTTACGCCTAGGCTGAAGAGAATATGGCCCTTGACTTCTTCCTACTCAAACTGCTCTGGCCACTTCCGGGAAGAATGACACACACTGAGAATCTGGATCTCGCCAGCTTTTATCCGGTACGGCACGATATGGGACAAGTCTGGAACAACAAGCTCCAGCGTCCCCCGAATGCGCCCGGCCTGCCGAGTTTCGGGAATTCTTCAAGTTGGTTGACGGCTTGTCGCACCCTCTCTCCAACTTCCCAGGCTGCGCGACGGTTGTCTTCGGCGATGTAGTCCTGAATACTCTCCAGTGCCCTCGCAGCGGGCTCTGTCCATACAATCCGCACGATCAGCTATCAGCGTATTTATTAAAGATTCGTTTCATTTCGGCATCACTGACAAAACAGCCTTCATCGGCTGCCTTGATCCCCTCTTTCGTCCGCTCCATTTGCCACGCATGCACTTCCAGAAGTTGATCAATCGCCTGGTTAACTAGGTAATTACGTGACCTATCCATTTGATTTGCCAGCCTGTCCAGTTGCTTTACTTTCTTACTGTCAGACCGGATCGTGAATGCCTCAGTGCCCATGATTTACCTGCCTAAGTGGTTCAGTACGATTCATAGCGGTTAGCTTGTAATTGTACCATGGCTTATGGCCCTGAGCGAAGAAATACTGAATAGATACCATTGAAATGCGGATATCTCTGCCTTTTGTCCGGTACGATACGACATAGGGCAGGCCCGGAATAACAAGTTTCAGTATTCCCTGCATGCGCTCCAGCCTGTCTAATTGCTTCACTTTCTTGCTGCCAGTATGACCAGACATTTCTGATCGCAATTAATGATAAAACGCACACAAGCAGGACTCTACCCCACTGCTATTCCACGGTTTGATATTTACGAAGCGATCCTCATCTGGCTGGGGCGTGCACAGAGTGCCGCTAAGAAATTCTTTAACATCAACCAGTCAAGACTTTTAATTTCAATCTTTTACTTATCTTAGAGTGTGTTACTGCTTACTGCTAATGTAGTTTATAATTTAGTGCCGACAGGTCCTTCTCACAGTACCTTGATGGATCGCCGGGACGAAGTTGTGTGTGTCTTGATCAAGCACCGTCCATACAGCACCATTCTTCAGAGTGTTACACCGAGAGATCGACGGGGCAGCCTTTCTGCATAATGACATGGCGCAGGATGCGGTAATTCGCAACCTCGAGATGATCGGAGAAGCCAACCGCAACATCAGTCAACACTTCCCGGCGTTTGCGGACACCCACCCTGAACTGCCCTTGGCCTTCAGCATATGAGATGCGCAATGTGTTGGTGCACGGTTATTTCAAGGTTGAGCTGGCGATACTCTGGCAAACCCTGGGAAAGGTCTATCCGAATTGCAGGCGCAAACACGGGCGGTTATAAAGGCTGAGAGACTGGATTCAGAATCCGATTCCTCCGATTGATGCGTGGTAGTAACCCTCCCCTATCAGAATTTCCTTGCTTTCCTGAATAGCAAACGCGCCTGAAATTGATGCACCTGGAAATCCAGCTTCCCACGAAAGTTAACACTCTCGGATCGAGCGGGATGTGGCGCAGGAGTTCTAGATCGATAAGGAACGAACTCTTTCTTTCAGGGAGTATTCTCCATGTCAATCACGAAGCGGTACTTGACATTCTTCTGCTTAATTCGATGCTAGGCCTGGTTGATATAGTCCATGGAGATTATCCCAATATCTGCGACTACGCCATGTTCGGCGCAGAAGTTAACCATTTCCTGGGTTTGCTCAATACCGCCAATCAGGGGGCCTGTTACAAATTTCTCTTCGTATGCCAGTATCCATCGGATTGAGCCTCAACTCATCCTCAGGTGCGCCGAGCAGGCAAATGCCGCCATCGTGCTTGAGCAGCGAAAGATAGGGAGTCAGCTCATGAACCGCAGAAATGGTATCGACAATAAAATCGAGGCTGCCGGCAGCCTCTCCCATGGCATTTGCATCGGTTGACAGGATAGCGCTATCGGCGCCTAAGTTTTGTGCGTCCGCGATCTTGCCAGTTGAGATGGTGATCATCATGGGGGAAGCACCCAATGCCTTGATCATCTTGATAGCCGGATGGTCCAGGCCGACGACACCCACATGCTGGCCGGATCGAATGTGTCGCACGATGGGCCGGTAAACTGAAATGCCTCCACAGAGCAGCGGTGCTGCACCTGCGGGATCCATGTTTTCGGGGATCGAGACGCCACACTTTTCGTCAACGAGATAGTATTGGCTATACCCGCCCGGACTGGGTTCTCCCGAGATTTCATCGATACCCCCAAAGCTGAAAAAATCCTTTGCACAGTAGTGTTCATGGCCCTGACTACAGGCGTCACATTCCCCACAAAAGCCGGCTCAACAGCTCACACCAATCTTGTTGCCAAAGTCGAATCTGGTCGTCTCGCTGCCCCTTTGAGCCACCTTGCCGACAATTCCATACACAGCACGATTGGGTACAGGACTTCTCCTGTGTGCCTCTTGGCAACACTGATATTTGAGTGGCAGATATCGCAATGGGATACTCTGATCAGAACTTCATGATCCTCAGGTGTGCGTAAGTTCAGCGGCAGCGGCACCAGAAGCTCTGTCAGGTTCGGTGATGCCATAGGCTTTTGTTTCCATGTCTTTTCCTCGGAGATAAGTATGAACTGTCTGGGAAAAGTATAATGGAGTCACTCATTTTCCAGGAACTATTGGTGGAGAGACTGTTGAGATTGGGGCGGAGAATAGCATTCAGAGCAGACGGGTGAGAATACCGGTGCGTTGGCGAATTCCCGATGCACTGAAATACGTTCAAAACCTCCGGATGCCTGGATATCATGGAACATTTTATTCTATTTTAAATTTTTATAAACAATTAGTTATACGTTTATTAGAGATTTTACTTTAATATGAGCAATATACGCTCCCTATTCCGGAAAGCCTGTGCTGAACGCCTGAAGGAGACTTTTCTGCAGCTCCCTGATGGTCAGAGCCTGAGTTTTGGCGATATGGAACAGAGGGTGGCCAATTTGGCTGGAGTACTCCGCAAACTTGGGTTGTCCGCCGATGACCGGGTCATGGCGTACATCCCCAAAACGCCTGACAGCCTCGCACTCTACCTAGCTGTATTGCAGATTGGCGCAATCTTCGCCCCCCTGAACACGGCATACACAGCGAGAGAACTTGAGTATTTCATTGAAGACGCTGAACCCGGGTTGCTGGTGTGTTCCGAAGATAATTATGCAGAAGTCGTAGCGGTGATTCAGGCCACAGAATGTGCCAGTAAACCCCTTGTACGTACCCTGGGTGGCAATACAGCTTCAGATGAGTCGCTGGAAGGGCTTTTGGTCGAGGCAGAGACTGTACACGACATACAGGGGCGCCTGGAAGATGATCTGGCCGCGCTTATGTACACCTCAGGTACAACGGGTCATCCCAAGGGTGCAATGATTTCTCACGGAAACATGATCTCAAACGTCCGCGTCCTCCTGGAAGCCTGGGCACTTCAGCCTGAGGATGTTCTGATCCATGCCCTCCCCCTCTTTCACGTGCACGGCCTGTTCGTGGCCATGCATTGTGCCCTGCTCACAGCGTCCAGGGTGTTGTTTTATCCCAGGTTCGATGCCCAGCAGATCATTGCAGGATTGGCCGAGGCCACAATCATGATGGGCGTTCCGACGTTTTACACCCGATTACTCTCCAATCCGGATTTTGAATCTCTCCACTGCCAGGACATGCGCCTGTTTATTTCCGGCTCAGCACCCATGACCGAGCAGGTGCACGCCGCCTGGACTGAGCGAACCGGGCATCAGATTCTGGAACGCTATGGGATGACCGAGCTGGGCATGGTGACGAGTAATCCCTGCGGGGGGCAACGCATTCCCGGCACCGTTGGCTACGCCCTTCCGGGGGTTGAAGTTCGCGTTGCTGATGACCGCGGTGTTGAGCTGCCTCGGGGCGAGATCGGGACACTTGAGGTCAGGGGCCCCAATGTGTTCAGAGGGTACTGGCGAAAACCTGAGTTGACCGCCTGTGAATTTCAGGATGATGGCTACTTTATAACCGGTGACCTGGCCTCCATGGACAGGGATGGCCGCGTATCCATTGTGGGCCGCGGCAGAGACCTGATTATTAGCGGTGGCTATAACGTGTATCCCGGAGAGATCGAGATGCTGCTGGACGAGTTGCCCGGTGTCCTTGAGTCGGCCGTCATCGGTGTTCCACACGATGATCTCGGAGAAGCGGTCTGTGCGGTGATTGTGCCTGAAAGCACGGATCTCACTACCAGCTCAGCGCAGGCGGCACTTGCCGGGAAGCTGGCGAGGTTCAAGCAGCCCAACCATTTTTATTTCGTTGAGGAACTCCCTCGCAATGCCATGGGGAAAGTGCAGAAGAACCTGCTGCGGGAACGCTATTCAGGAGCATCGGGCGATGGCTGAGCCCTGCCCTACCTGACTCTGGTCTTCATCCAGGACCGGATTCGGGGGAGCATCAAAAGCGCAAAAATCATCATGTATACCAGCGGGGAACGGTAGTCGGCCTTGGTCAGCCAGAAAAAGTGGAGTAGTGCCAGTCCGCCAACGAGGTATATGAGTTGGTGCAGACGGTTCCAGAGCTGCTTCAATCGGACTCTGGCTTTTCGCGTAGACGTGAGAACCAAGGGTATCAGCAAACAGAATGCTGTGAATCCCACAGTGATGTAAGGGCGTTCCAGCACGTCCTCGAATACCAGTATCAGGCTCAGATTCTGATCCAGCAGGAAGTAGACAATGAAGTGACAGACTGCGTACAAGAAGCAATACAGCCCGAGCATACGGCGGAACTGGGTCAACCAGACCATGCCGGTCAGGCTGCGTAAAGGCGTGACTGCCAAAGTTGCCAGAAGCAGCCTCAGACTCCATTCACCGGTTTCGTGGGTAAGTTCCTCAACCGGGTTGATACCCAGCTCACCCGTGAAAAGCCGGTACAGAAGTCCTGCAAAGGGCGCAATCAGCAGCAGGTGGACACCGGGTTTGAGACGCCAGAGTATTGTTGCCGGAGACGGGCTCCATCTCTTCATTACTTGAATCCATGCCAGCGGCTGCATAAAAAACCGGTGTAGCGCTCTCAGTAGTATTTCTTGAGGTTCATTCCCGCGTACAGTGAAGCGACCTGGTCTCCATACCCGTTGAACATGAGGGTTTCGCGTTTAAAGAACTCGCCGATCCGTCGTTCCCTCCTCTGACTCCATCGGGGATGGTTGACGCTCGGGTTGACGTTGGAATAGAAGCCATACTCTCTTGGGGCAGACATATTCCAGGAGGTTTTCGGCTGGCTTCCGGTGAAACGAATTTTTACAATGGATTTTATGGATTTGAACCCGTATTTCCATGGAACGACCAGCCGCAAGGGCGCACCATTCTGATTGGGAAGGACTTTTCCGTACAGTCCCACGACCATAAAGGCAAGGGGATGCATGGCTTCATCCATCCGCAGACCCTCGCGGTATGGCCATTTCAGCACGGGGCGGCGTTGTCCTGGGAGGGGACGGTTGCGATCGTAGATGGTTTCAAAAGCAACATATTTTGCAGCTGAGTTGGGCTCAAAGCGCTTGAGCAGATCGGCGAGAGGGAAGCCCACCCATGGGATGACCATGGACCAGGCCTCGACACAGCGCAGCCGGTAGATGCGCTCCTCAAAGGCATGGGGGCTCAGGATGTCTTCCAGGCTGTAGCTGCCGGGTTTGGCGCATTCCCCTTCTATGGTGACGGACCAGGGGTCAGTTACCAGGGCCTCGGCATTGCGGGCCGGGTCGCCCTTGTCGGTGCCGAGTTCATAAAAATTGTTGTAGCCAGTGATTTCTTCCCAGGTATTCCTGGTTTCCCTTTCAAGGTTTTGAGAGAGTGGAGCTGACGCAATACGCTCCTTCAGATCACGTCGGGAAGGCAGTTCCTGCGAGGCCCAGCCAAGATGTGGCAGGCTGGCCAGTGCTGCGAGTGTACCACCAGCGTATGCGCCCTGTCTGATAAAATGCCGTCGCTGAAGAAACAGGCTCTCGTCAGTGACTTCAGACTCAAGCGCATCAGATGGAAAGGGGCTTTTGATCAGCATGCCATGCCTCCAAAAAATCTCTGTGATGTATTTAGAGAAGATGTGCCTGGATTGGTTCCGAAGGCCGGGTTATCTGCGGCGACTATCACAAAGATTTACCAACCACTTCGCGCAGGTCGGTAGACAGGTCGCCGAGATGCGAAATTCGCTCCAGCTGTGCTCGCATCATCCCTGCCCTGCTCTCATCCATGCGCCGCCACTTGCTTAGCGGGTTTACCAGTCGGGATGCAATCTGGGGATTGATGGCGTTGAGATGGATCACCTGATCAGCCACAAAGGCGTATCCCGAGCCATCCGCATTATGCAGGTTGTGCGGATTCAATCCGCAGAACCCCCCGATCAGTGAGCGCACCTTGTTGGGGTTGGTGTGGTCAAACACCGGGTGATCCATGAGTTTTTGCACCCGTTGCAGCCCGCCAGGTCGTTCGCTGCTCGCCTGAATGGCAAGCCACTGGTTTACGACCAGATTTTCATGCTGCCATTGCTCGTAGAACTGCTTAAGTGCATCCTGTGTTGCAGCGAGTGCCGATTCGGAATCGGTATTGACCAAAGCAGTCAGGGCGGCTGCTTGGTCAGTCATATTATCAGCCTGCGCACATTGCCGTCTGCAGGATTCCAGTGCCTCATCTGAACCTGACAGCAGCCAGTAATTCAGAGCTGTATTTTTGAGGCTTCTTGAGGCGATCTGCCGGGCAGTGGGGGAATAGGGTTCCGAACTCTGGTGATGTGCCCGGTATATCCTGGCGAAATCGCTCTCCAGCTCCCTGGCCAGTGCCAATTTGACAGCCTGTCTGGCCAGCCAGAGTGAATCCAGATCGATGGTCTCCTGAGCATCTGCAAGGTAGTCCATACTGGGCAATACCAACATCAGAGCCAACACGGCCTTGTCGATATCGGGGTCACTGGTTAACTCGTTGATCAGCGCGATAAAGTCCTGGCTCACGGGAATTGTGGCTGCGTTCAGCAGGCCCGTCTGCTGGTCCTCGATCTCCAGTGTGGTCAGGCGTTGCAGAGCATCCCAGCGGTTGAAGCCGTCGGTATCCCAGCTGATGAGCCTGTAGAGGTCAGCCCGCTGGTATCTGAAGTTCAGCCGCACTGGCGCTGAGAAGCTGCGCAGTAACGAGGGAACGGGGCGCTCATGGATGCCGGAGAAGACAAAGCTTTGTGATGATCTGTTGACTTGCAGCACAGCCTCTTGCCCACCCCTGATCCCGGTCTCGGCACAATGCAGATCCAGTGACCCAGACTCACCGATCAATCCCATTTTCACGGGGATGACAAAGGGCTTCTTGCTGTCGCATTCCGGAGTTGGCGGGCAGCTCTGGGCAAAGTGCAGTGTGTATTCCCCGCTCTCGGCATCGTATCCATCATCGACATCAACGACAGGGGTTCCGGCGTGCTTGTACCAGCGTTTAAACTGAGTGAGGTCCTGCCCGGACGCTTCCTCCATGCAGGCAACAAAATCCTCGATGGTGACAGCACTGCCATCGTGTCTGGAAAAATACAGGTCCGTGCCCTGACGGAAGAGTTCCGGGCCGAGCAGGTTAGCCTGCATGCGGACTATTTCCGCGCCCTTTTCGTAGACAGTCATGGTGTAGAAATTGTTGATTTCCATGTAGGAATCCGGCTGCACCGGGTGTGCCAGGGGGCCAGCGTCCTCGGCAAACTGATGCGCCTTAAGCATTCTCACATCTTCAATTCGTTTGACAGTGCGCGAATTCATGTCTGCTGAAAATTCACTGTCCCTGTATACCGTGAAACCCTCTTTCAAGCTGAGCTGAAACCAGTCACGGCAAGTGACCCGGTTGCCGGACCAATTGTGAAAGTACTCGTGCGCCACTACAGCCTCGACCCACTGAAACCGCATGTCAGTCGTGGTTGCAGGGTTGGCCAGTACCGCCGAGGTATTAAAGATATTCAAACCCTTGTTTTCCATGGCGCCCATATTGAAATCATCCACGGCAACGATCATGAAAATATCGAGGTCGTACTCTCTGCCGTAGGTGCTCTCATCCCATCGCATGGCTGCTTTCAGTGAGGTCAGGGCATGATCACATTTGTCCAGATCCTTCTCCTCGACATACATGCGAATGCAGATGTCCCGGTCCGAGACAGTGGTAAAGCTGTCTTCAATATATCTGAGATCACCTGCGACCAGGGCAAACAGATATGCCGGTTTTGGAAAGGGGTCTACCCAGGTTGCCCGGTGCCGGCCCCCCTCCAGAGTGCAGGCTTCAACCAGGTTGCCATTTGAAAGCAGCGTGGGATATCTGTCCCGATCTGCCTCGACTGTAGTGGTAAATCGGCTGAGCACATCCGGGCGGTCAATATAGGGGGTGATTTTACGAAACCCCTCGGCTTCGCATTGGGTGCACAACATGGTTCTGGACTTGTACAGCCCCATCAGGGAAGTATTGCTTTCCGGGTGTATCTCCACCTGAGTCGCCAAGGTAAACCGTTCCCCGACCTCCGTGATAGCCAAAATATCATCTGCATATCTATAGTCCCTGCCCTCCCTGAGCAGAGTGCCATTGATCCTGACCGACAGGACCTGCATCGCCTCCGCGTTGAGCTCAAGGCTGGCAGTTGGCCGCGTCGCTGCAGGATTTCGCTGTATCTCCAGCTCGGAGATGACATGAGCTTTATCCTCAAACAGTTGTACCCGAAGCAGGGTTGTATCGATTAAAAAGTCAGATGGGCGATAGTCTCTTAAATAAGTTGCCTGAGGAGGGCTGTTTTTGAGCATATTGTCAAGTCCTTGAAGTGGTGTTCGGGACATCCCGGATACTCAATTTGGGATAGGGTAGAAGGCTGTTCAAGAATTGCGTTCCAATCAGGTTCCATGGAGAAAGACAGCCAGAAAGTACATTCGAGATAACAGGCCGGCTCCATGAACCAGGTCTCCACAGAACACCGCTTCATTGAATACAGCGTACATCAGGTAGCTGGTTTTGTGAGTGGATATGAGTCTATGAGGAGCAAACCACCTCAACTCTTCAGCTCTCAAAAAGGCTACCAGACGATATAGATCTGAGCGTTGTGAAGCGGCACTGTGGTGCAGGGCGAATAGAGTGTAGTGACACAATGCGAGATGCGGTAGGTGTCTGGAACAGGGACCGAAACAATCAACACACCAAGGTAGATTGGCAATGTGGCACGGATGATGCGTGCACGAAACTCAAGAGACTTTTCTACACTGTGCATCATGATACTCTTCCTGTATCAGGTGGCGCACGCCCTCGGCCCACTTGCAGGCCGTATGAGTGCCCGCCACCTGAATACGCCGCCAGCTTTCAAACGGTGCGCAGTCCTATGAGATGAGAGACGGCAGTGCGCTCATATTCCACATCACACCGCGCAGGCGAAAGACATCGTGCAGAAGATCGTAGGCATCAACAAGCGATTAAATTCCAAACAGAATGCAAAATACACTAGTGATGCGCACGCCGCCAGTCAAGCGGGCCGGAAAACACAGAATTCTCGATTATCATCCCTCAAGTAATTCTACCAATTTCTTCCAATTTCCCCATCCCCGAGTGTCTGCTATATTCTTCGCATACTCGTATGCACTTCTATAGTTTCCTGCCCCAATTCTGCGATAAACCTCATTCCATCGACACCAATGAGTATCAGCATCAGGATCGTTGCCACATTCACCCGGATATAAATTTCTCATACGTACTATATAATGAAGCATTGGCACCATATATTCATTGGTATAGTTCCGCTTATTCAAAGGCGTACACACGCCCTCTCCTATAGCATCAACCGAACCATCAAGGCACCAGCGCATCTTGGAGATATTGTCCACCATCACCATATGAACAGGTCCAGTATCTGTCTTTGCTCCTGCTTTTGGATGCCACTCGGGATACACACAATCAACAGAAAATTGGCAAATTTTCTGCTCAGTCCATAATATTCCAGCCGAAACATTTCTATGTGTACAGCTTTGTTCAGAAAACATGTACGATTGATCTAAAAGATTCTCACAATCCTTATTATAAAAATCGGCATGTATACTTGCTGAAAACATAAAGCCAGTGCTTAACAACAGCATCGCGAATGCTCGGTTTGATACGGTGTTCATTTTCAATGACCTTTATCGGAGCAAAGAACCCGACTCTAATGCGTTTCGAATGGTGTTGGCAACAAATAGCCTTGTCCCCAAATCCCCAGATAAGATGTCGATTCAACGCTCAGCGCCCTTGAAGCGCTACATTGGGCGCGCATGGAACCCATCAACAGACATTCAGCCCGGCAGGTGTGGCCACAGAGTGGCGCGGATTGGATGTTTTGCGACCAATTCTGTTTGTTGGGCGGACTGATCCTACGTGCGCGCAGGTACTGAATGATCATGGCAGGAAACCGGGTTGTCCCGCCTCCCGCACAGATCCGAACGTGCACGTTCATGCATCCGGCTCCTGCCTCAGGCAGTGACGACAGGCCGCTGGCTTGACCACGGGTGACGGAGCGCGGGTTGAGGCCAGAAGTGTCGGGCGATCAGATCTACAACCGCCCATGCAGTGCGGTCTTTCTGCGACCGTCTGCGCCAGGCGTGTAGTACGAGTCGTTGGATCACACAGATACACTTTCTCAGGATTTGAACTGTATCGGGTACAGCGCAGTAGTTCGGCCATCCGTTGATCACCCTTCCGAGGCATATCACCAGTTCGCCTGTGTCCCGATGTCTGTGTTTCGCTCACACTTCCTGAATACGGCTGAGCGTCTGTCTGATTCGTTTTCCAACCGGTGCGCGCCTGACCCGGAACCATAGGGGTGTGTCGCAGAAGTGCGTCATGCCTAGACAGTCACAGGTGGCCGGCTTGCCCAGCCCACGGCTCTTGCGGATCGCTGATGCACACCGCCCGAACTCGATGAGCCTGGTTGTATCGGGGTGCAGGTTGAGCCTGAAACGGGTCAGCCTTTCTTTCAGGTCGATCAGGAAGGCCTCTGCTTCTCACCGGTGTTGAAAGCCGACAACGCACGGGGTCTCCCTCTCAGGGGGGTCGCTCTCCTGATACGGAGGCGGAATGGTGTACCGCCTTCTCTCCAGGCGAGTTTCGTTCTCCCTCTATGCAGCACGGAGTGCGAAGGCTGGATGGACTGCATAGTCGGCTCCTCCGGGGGCTGTGTACAGGCTTGAGCCGTATGCGGGGAAACTCGCATGGACGGTTCAGAGGTAGCAGGAGCACAGTACTGTGCTCCTGCTACCCGAACGGACAATGCCTATGCCCGCTGGCTGCCACCACCTGACCCCCCTGCGAACGATGCCGGATATCAGCGCTGCTGCAGAGTGATGCGTTGAAGCGGTAGCGCGCGCGATCTGGGCCGGAATCCCGGCACGATCTCCCGCACGGGGCGTCAAACCGGAAGTGGCCATAGTCAAATCACGAGGTCAGGATGTCTCATTGGACCGGTAGAGGTGGGGGTGGTGTCGAATGATTCCCGATTGGGCCCAGGGCTCGTAAGTAGTCATCGACTTGGCACACTCATAGATCAGGGTGAGAATTCCACCACACTGAGCAATTGGTACCTTCCGTTCAGTGGCCTCAAGCCGAGCCATTACTATGCACTGGTACTTTACGATCCTCGTGTCGGCCCTTCCCAACCCTTTTCCCGCAAATGCTTCCTGACGGGTCGCGATCCAGGCTCGTAAGTCAAGACATCGGACGGGGCGGCGCATGCGCTGAGCGGCGGATGGGTGCTGTCTGACGCTGGTCATTGAGTCGTGCAGCCCAGGTTGTCAGTATCTTCCTATGCTGTCCGCCATGATATGCTCGCAGCCACCGCTCCAATTCGTCTGCGCCCCACTGCCCCGGTGCGTTCCAGGCTCTGCTGCTGCAGAAAGTCGACAAGAATGCTGCAATTGCGCAGGCAGTCACACAGAATATCGTCTCCATTCTGCTGACAACAGGTATCAGTATTCGGTTTTTTGATGTTCAACCTGAGCGCCTTCGAATCGCTGGTTGCGATGGGGAACATGGTGGCTGCAAGGATTGGCCTGGCCCTGGTCTTTCCATGCGGCGCTGCCCGGGGAGAGGAGCATGAACGAGCGAAACCGTCACCCGCCGCGCAAATCGCATCTGGCCTCTGTTTTGAGGTAGCCAACCGGAACGGGGTCCATGCCGAGCTGGCACCAATGGGCACCGGAGAGGCTGTCAGCCTGCTTGACTTGGGCGAGACGGGCCTCTGCAAAGGGCCAGCGTCAGCGCCAAGACTCCGGCTCAGAGCCGCAACATCATGGGATGCTTTCGCCCTGTTCCGGAAAGGCGCTTCGCGCCGCCTGGGGTTCTGGCCCGTCCGCTGAAATGGCCGATTGAACGTGATCTGGCCTGCGTCGCTCGGATGCCGATGCCCACCCGGCGTTGCGGTGGCCTCCACTCAAGGCCAAGCGCACAGCGTCAAACTGAATGCCAGCGGACAGGACACGCCGCCGGTCGGGAAGACCTTGAACAGCTCCCCTGCGTTGGGGTGGACCCTCAGATCACGACGAACAGGGTTGCTTCCAGTTATCGATTGTGACCTCCCACGGTTTGCCACGGGAGAATGTAACTGAGAGGGGATCGTCATCCCTCGCCGTCACAGTGAAATTTCGTGTAGCCATGGAGCTTGAATCTACGGAGTTGTTGATAGCAGCACCGAATTGCATCTGCGTGGAAGCGCCGGAATCGTGACAGTTGTTGTCCACGCTCGTGCCCCATACCCGCACCTGCGCAGTGAAGTCCCCTTCAGGGTCGCTGCCACCAAATGAGCTGGGGCCCAGCCCGTCCATATTCCAGACGCCCCCGGTGAACCTTCTGTTGGTATCGTCTGTCCACAAATTGCTATCAGGGGTCAGTCCGCTGATGATTATCTCCGGATCATGGGTGACCGGGTTTGTTATGCCCGTGCACTTGAAGGTCAGCGTGAGGAACCAGTTCCCGCCCTCGTCCACAGTCAGGACGTTATTTCCCAAACTCGTGGTGGATCTGTCATACGTTCCGTGCTCCGCTGATATGAGGCAGTTCGGCTGCGCCACCGCCACACCTGCGGTGGTCAGCAGCAACACGGCCAGGACGAATGTCAGTGACCGTCTCCGTCTTATGACCGACGACCCACGCGAAGTCCAGAATCTCGAGGGGAGGAGGTTAAAGAATGAGTGTTTCATGTCGCTTTCTCCGAGTTAACCACATGTGCATCAACAATTGATTAAATTAGTGCTTTGCGCCAGTGTCTGGCACTAGCATGTGGGCTTCCATTGGGTATATCCCATGTCGAGGTATTTTTGGGAGACCGTATCGTCATCCGTAGCCTCGATCGTTAAGTCAAGGAGGTCAGTGAGATTCAGATCGCCAGCGCCAATGTTGACAATCCGCGTTGAGATAGTCATCCGTTGCACTGTGGCACCCACATTGCGGCAGTTATTGTCCTTACTGGTGACAAAGAATTCGATCTCACAGCCACTCTCCTCCAGGCATTTGCCGGTCATCTCGTCACCATCACCGAAACCGTCTGATTCCGAATACCCACCCCGAAAATCCACGGTGTCAACCCTGTGCCCGCTCGGTTTGATGATGCTGATGGCCGGTCGTACGCCCGCGGAAACACCAGTGCACTTATACGTCAGCGGGAAACTAACGAAGTGACCCTCCTCGTGGGTCAGGGTGGTTCCCTGGAAACTGTAGGTTCCCTCGCCCGACCAGACGTTACCGACGGTGATGCTGCACTCCGTCTGCGCTAAGGCTGGCGCGGTCAGCGTCACCGCGAGAAGAGCGGCGCAGAGTGCGTGCATGAGTGAGGGAGTAGATGTAGATGTCATCGGCGAGTTCATGGCTGTTCATGCTCCATTTGTAGCTTCAAAAGTTCAGGGTGCGCACCAGATGCATCAAGGTATTGGATGCCTCTCCGCCCTCCCCGATCCAGGTAGTTCGCAACCCCGGAAACATTCGATCTCCCGGAGTGCGCTGTGTCACTGGCTTGAGCGGTGTTCTTCTGGAAATCCGCTCAACACGACAGCGCACACACGAAAGAGAGCTCCAACCTAACATGAAAAAGACGTCTCTTCAATACTTCTTTCTTGTGGATGCGCTAATTCGAAAATTTCGCAGGCATCCATTAATCGGCATGCCACAGATCGGCAGGCGTGCGTTCCGGTTACTGGACACCGCCGAGTAACCCGCCCCCCAGACCGACCCTCGCGCAGCCCTTGCCGCCCATGAACAGGAAGTAGGCGCTGCCGGCGGCCCCGTAGTTCGATCCGTCATTCACCCGAAAGAGCTGCACCACAAGCTCACCGGGGCCCTGGTTGGGATTGCTGGGATTGCGGTTGGTCCAGACATGGGCACCGGCCTTGGGGCGGACTTCAATGATGTTCTCGCCGAGTACCCCGCCCGCGAAGCCGACTCGATTCGTAACGGGGTCTTGCCACCGGTTGTTGTTGTTAAGCGGTGTGCGCCACTCCCAGTCGGAGAATCCAGTCCCCCGTATAAAATCGCTGGTTGCCCGGATGAAATAACCAGCGACCGGAAAGCTGGCCCGCGTCACGCTGCTGTCGGTGCTCGAGAAGATGATCTTCATGCGGCCCGGCGTGGCGTGCTCGCCGCAGCCGTCCACGACTTGGCGGTCGGATGCCATCCGGACAGTGCAGATGCTAGAGTTGCAGGTGGTCTGCGCCTGTGCCGCGCCTGCAAGCAGCAGGAAGCAGAGCATCGCGGCCGCCGCGAGGGCCGTCAGTCTAGCGGGGGGGGGGGGGGGGGGGGTACATCACACTGAACTTTCAAGCTGAACATTGTTGATTCTCCTGCTGAGGTCCTGTGGACATCGAGCCAATGACCAGGCGAGATTTTTAACACAGATTGGGCGGAAGTGCAAGCTGCCTGGCAACAGGCAGGTTGTGGTCCAGTTGTTCAGTGCGAGATGATGGGCAGTGGCAGGGCTGAATCCAAGGAGAAGTGATGCTGAAGCGGCAGCGTCACGGATCATTGGAGGATGACGATGGTAGCCTGAATAGCCAAATGCTTGGTGGCGAGTGCGCCTGAAGGCGAGGCGGGCCTGTGTGCTGTCTACACCGATAAGGACTTCAATGAAGGGAGTACAGTCAACTTTCCTAAAATAAGTCCCTGACAATCGACTCCCAAATGAATAAAGAAATCACTGGCGCCGGACTCCCAGTTCTGGTAGTTTCGCCGCCTGATTTTTTTCAGTCACCCCTTTTTTCATGTATTCGAGATAAGAACAGGTTCGCTTTCATGGCAAAAAAACCAAGTGAAGCCAAAGTTGGCGTGGCTATTCACGGTATTGCTCCCTACAAAACCAAGAAAACCGAAGACTACATGAATCCGACTCAGCGGGAGCACTTCAGGAGCATTCTTCATGCTTGGAAACACGAACTCATGGAAGAAGTTGACCGCACCATGAGTCATATGAAAGACGAGGCTGCCAACTTTCCCGATCCAGCGGACCGGGCAACCCAGGAAGAAGAGTTTGCTTTTGAGCTGCGAACCCGCGACCGTGAGCGCAGACTGATTCGAAAAATCGATCAGACCCTGGACCTGATCGAGAACGATGAGTACGGGTGGTGTGAACAATGCGGCGTGGAGATTGGCATCCGCCGCCTGGAAGCCCGCCCGACGGCGACACTGTGTATCGACTGTAAAACTCTGGATGAAATCAAGGAGAGGCAGATCGTCGGCTAGAGCCAGATTTTCCGGAAAGCTGTGCGGTTCCCTTTACAGCGGAAAATCGGCCGAGTTCACGTCCCTCAAACCCGGATCAGCATCCATGAGCTACGTGGGCAGGTTCGCGCCCTCCCCGACCGGACCGCTGCACCTTGGCTCTCTGGTTGCAGCACTGGGCAGCTTGCTGGATGCGCGATCCAACAATGGATCCTGGTTACTGCGCATGGAGGATCTGGATCCCCCAAGACAATCAGAAGAAGCCAAAAGTCTGATTCCCCGCCAGCTTGCCGAACACGGCCTGTATTGGGATGGCGATATACTGTTTCAAAGCCATCGTCTTGAGGTGTACCAGGCTTATCTCACGCGGCTTCATGCCCAGGGTGCCCTGTACCAGTGCGACTGCAGCCGAAAGCGGATTCATGAACTGGGTGGCGTATACGATGGTCGGTGCAGGGAGCTCGGAATCGATTCAGACTCGGATACTGCGCTTCGAGTTCGGGCAGAATTACCAGTGGAGTGGCAGGATTTGATTCAAGGCAGGCAGACCTACACGCCCTCCCAACTGGGTGGTGATTACATTGTACGGCGACGCGATGGCCTGTTTTCCTATCAATTGGCGGTGGCTCTGGATGACAGCATTGAAGATATCACTCGGGTGATCCGGGGGGCAGATCTGCTGGACTCAACCGCCAGACAACTGAACGTGCAACAGCGGTTATCATTGACCGCGCCCGAATACGGTCATCTTCCAGTCGTATGCAATAGCGAGGGAATCAAGCTCAGCAAACAGAGTCACGCACAACCGCTGGAGAATACCCGAGCATCGGCGAATCTTGTTGCTGCGCTCAACATACTCGGTCAATCTCCCGACAGTCAGCTTGAGCAGGCACACCCGGAGGAGATACTCGGTTGGGCAGTGGCAGCATGGAGACTGGATACTGTGCCGCAGAAGATGCACATCCGATGTGGAGAGCCATGCTAGAGTCTGCACTGTCTGCATCTGGTCTCAGCCTCGCCCTCGCCCTCTCGCAGGTCCACTAGCTCCCATCAGACATGATTAAACGACTTTTGCCTGGCAATACAGACACACAGGCCAAGATCCTGGAACGACGAATTCCCAATTCTCGGCATCGCATACAACCGCAGGATTTCAGCCCCCTGGCAATCGAAGTGGTCAACAGGTTGCTTGATGGTGGACATGAGGCATACATCGTCGGAGGCTGCGTCCGCGACCTGCTGCTCGGCAAGAAACCCAAGGACTTTGACGTCTCCACATCAGCCACCCCTGAGCAGGTGAAAAAGCTGTTTCGGCGATCCCGGGTCGTTGGGCGACGCTTTAAAATCGTCCACGTCCGGCAGGGGCGTGAACTGATCGAAGTAACCACCTTCAGGGGCAATCACGAATCCGGCCATCCCCGACACGCTGGCACAAGCGATAGTGGGATGATCGTTCGAGACAACGTCTACGGCACCCTGGAAGAAGATGCGCTGCGCCGTGACTTCACCTGCAACAGTCTCTACTACGACATTGATTCTCACGAACTCGTTGATTTCCTGGGCGGCTCAAAAGATCTCAAAAAGGGTATCCTGAGAGCCATAGGTAATCCGGCAGAGCGCTTCAGGGAAGATCCGGTTCGCGTGATGCGGGCACTGCGCTTTCAGGCCAAACTCGGATTGAAGTTGGATAGTCAGAGTAACGAACAGCTTGGTCGGCATGTTGATATGATCCGGGAGGTCTCGACTGCCCGCCTGTTTGATGAAGTCGTCAAGCTGTTTATGCACAACCAGGCAGGCCGGGCTTTTGAGCTCGCCCGAAACTCAGGTTTGTTTTCCCAGCTGTTTCCCTGCACTGTCAGAACATTTGAAGACAACCCGAAATACGTAAGGCTCTTGGAAGTCGCTATGGAAAGCACCGAGCGGCGCCTGGGGCAGAACAAAAGTGTCTCGCCCTTCTTTCTCTACGGCGTACTCCTGTGGCCCGCAGTTGAGCAGGAATACCTCCTGCTTGTAGGGCGTAACACAGCTCCGGCCAAAGCCATGGACATGGCCGGTGCGAGAATAATTGCGGCACAATCGCAATTGGTTTCCATCTCCAAACGTTTTTCTCAGCCGATGCGAGAAACCTGGCACCTCCAGACACAACTGAAATACCGCACCGGGCAGCGAGTCGAGCAGCTCCTAAAACACCCCCGCTTCCGGGCTGCTTACGACCTGCTGTTAATGCGGGAACAGGCCGGCTCAGATCAACAGGGACTCGGCACATGGTGGACAGAATACCAGAATGCCAACGAGCGCACGCGTCGCGAAATGACACACACACAGATGCGGGGATACACAAACCGCAGGGGTACAAGGCGACCGCACAATCGGAGGCACACGCCTCCCTCGCCACCTCGCCAGCCTAAAACCACATGATCTGCTATGTCTCTTGCCTGCATAAGTATCGGCAGTAACCTTCAGGATCCCCATCAACAGATTCTTGCCGCGATTGAGCAATTGTCTCAAATTGATCATACACAGTTGGACCGGGTTTCCGGCCTGTACACAACCAAACCATGGGGGCTGGAAGAGCAACCGGATTTCATCAACGCAGCAGCTGGCCTCCAGACCAGACTGACACCCCATGAGCTGCTCCGCGAACTTCAAACAATTGAATTCAATAGGGGGCGCACACGCACGCATAAGTGGGGGCCAAGAATACTTGATCTCGACATAATCTGTTATGACCAGGTCATGTGCAAGGATCCCGACCTGCAGTTACCCCATCCGCTTTTCAATCAGCGCCTTTTTGTTTTGGTACCACTCTCCACTATCTACCCTGAAGTGGTTGTGGACGGAATCAGCATACAGCAATGGCTGACTGAATATGCAGGCAAAAACCCTGATTCTCCCATGCCCATCCCCGTGCCGGCGAGCCAGCACCTGTACGACCATGTTTGACTTTATGCCTTACACAAACCAATATCCCGGCCTCGTTTATTCGTCGATTCGCCAGTCGGGGGTGTGCACTTCCTGCTCCTGGCACAGATACTGGATGTGAGCCAGTTGACGCAATGGACTTATCTCTATGGACAAGCAGACTCTCACCCGCTTCCGGGAATACAAGGTCGGCGGGCACAAATTTGCTACCCTGACGGCCTATGATGCTACGCTCGCTCGCCTTGCTGAGCAGGCGGAAGTGGAGTGTCTCCTAGTCGGGGATTCGCTCGGGAACGTCATCCAGGGCCAAAGATCAACACGCCCGGTCAGTGTTGAGGAAATGTTCTACCATACAGGGTGTGTCAGCCGGGGAATCACAAACTGCTTTCTGATCACGGATATGCCCTTTTTGTCCTATGCAACTCTCGATCAAGCTATCATCAATGCCGCCACACTGATGCGCGCGGGCGCACATATGGTCAAGCTCGAAGGGGCAGGCTGGCTGGAGGACAGCGTTCATTTCATGAGTCAACGTGGTATTCCCGTCTGTGCCCATTTGGGTTTACTGCCGCAATCAGCCATCAAGCTGGGAGGCTATCGAGTTCAAGGTACAGACGAGGAATCCGCACGCAGTATCCTCGATGATGCCGTCAGGTTGGAGCAGGCGGGTGCAGATATACTTTTGCTGGAGTGTGTCCCCGAAGCCGTTGCACGGTCAGTTACCGAATCCGTCGATGTCCCTGTTGTTGGTATTGGGGCAGGCCCCCACACTGATTCCCAGGTTCTGGTGAGCTACGACATGCTGGGAATCTCCAGCCGCATCCCAACATTCGCCAAAAACTATCTGGAGCACGCAGATTCAATTGTCGATGCCTTTCGGCTTTACGCCCAAGAAGTAAAGAGCGGCACATTCCCTTCTTCAGAGCACACTCTCTGCTAAAGCGGGTGCCCGCCTGGTTTTAGTCTGTAGTCCATGGTTGCGCCGGGTGTACAATGGGCGTTGTGTGATTCACCCTAGCGCCAATGCCCAAAAGACCTCTATGAACGCTTCCCAAGCATCTGCCACACAACGGCTCGCGATGGATCTGATGCGCCGGCAGTCAATCACGCCTGAGGACGCTGGCTGCCAACTGCTGCTGGCAGAAAGACTTGGACGCCTCGGATTTCAGATACAGCACCTGCCCTTTGCAGATGTCGACAACCTTTGGGCCATACACGGCGATATCGGCCCCCTCTTTTGTTTTGCCGGTCATACAGATGTGGTTCCTGCAGGGAATCACCAGGACTGGAACCACCCACCTTTTGAACCACGGATTGACAAGGGTATTCTCAGTGGGAGAGGCGTCGCCGACATGAAAGGCAGCCTTGCAGCCATGGTGACCGCCACTGAACGTTTTTTGGCCGCCAACCCAGAACCGGGTTATCGAATCGCGTGGCTGATTACCAGTGATGAAGAGGGTGAAGCGACCCATGGAACCCGCAAAGTCGTGGACTGGCTCCAGAAACAGGGTATGGTCATCGACTGGTGTCTGGTCGGTGAGCCCTCCTCATCCGACCGGGTTGGTGATCAGATCAAGAACGGCAGACGAGGTTCGCTCGGGGGTCAGCTTTTGGTAAAGGGCACCCAGGGACATGTCGCCTACCCTCAACTGGCTGACAATCCTATCCATCGACTGGCACCTGCGTTGGCAGAACTCGCTGAACATCACTGGGATCGGGGAAACGAGCATTTTCCGGCAACCAGTTTCCAGGCGTCCAACATATCTGCGGGAACCGGTGCGACCAATGTCATCCCCGACCAACTCCAACTGAAATTCAACTTCCGGTTTTCCACGGAGCAGTCTCCAGAATCACTCAAAGCTGCAACCGAAGAGATACTCAAGCGGCACCAACTCGACTATGAACTGAACTGGAATGTCAGTGGCCTCCCCTTCATCACACCCGAAGGTACTCTTGTCGATGCCTGCCGACAGGCAATTTTATCCGAGACAGGTCAGGAGACCGAGCTCTCAACAGCTGGAGGGACCTCGGATGGGCGTTTTATCGCACCTTCCGGCTCAGAGGTCGTTGAATTAGGCCTCATCAACAGCAGCATCCACCAGGTGAACGAGCGTGTTGATGCCGCTGATCTGGATGTCCTCTCATCAATATATGAGCAACTGCTCATTCAGCTCATGGACAGTCTCTGATTGCCGGAGCGAGCAGTCAGTCGGGCAGAGGTTGACGATTGCTCTCATGTCTTGGCCTGCCCCCAGATTTCTCGGTTACGCACTAGCGCTCCTCTGTGGCCATTTTGACTGCTCTGGCACGCTCAGCATACCACTCAGCCTGCATGTCCCAAGGTTATGAGGGTCTTTGAGTCCTCAGGTCCGCATCGTTGTGCACTCGCTTGCAGTTATAGGCCAGCGCAGACAACGCTCACTCTCCTGCCACTTTAACCTCGCCGCAGAGTGTGCACTACCTGAATCCCCTCACCTGCTTGATGATCCAATACTCCCAAAGGGCACCTTCAGTTCTCCCTCCAGTTTCAGCTCGGTGACAGGACGGAAGTCATGCGGGCACCGACGATTCTCGGAGCCGACCCGTGCACACATCTACAAGACGGATACCAGTGGAAAGTCCATCGCCTCGGCAACTTGATTCATCTGTCGATCATAGCTGGCAAGTTCGATGCGCTGACCGTTGATTCTCAGATGATGCATAGTGGCAAGGTGTAAGGCATCAAGCGTGCGGACGGGCATCGGGAAAGGATCGAGAGCTCGTTCAAGAATTGGAGGCATGAGCTCAACCAATGCTATACCCCCAACCAATTGCCGCGCCCAATCGCCATGCGAATCGCTCAGGCCGCGGGCATTCAGTCTCGTCCACACTTCGTACTCAAGAAGTCGGCTGGCGATCAGGGGCTGTGCCCACAGAGATGGCGACGGCCTGATATCCTCAGCGAACAATTGTGAAAGCGCAACGGACGTATCGACGTAGGTCATTGATCGCTGCGATCCGTATCAAGTTCCGAGAGTATGCTATCCAACGTATCGATACCTTCGGGTGACGGGGGCCCGCCAGCCAAAGATACGATTGGAGGTCGAATCCACCCCTTGCGCACGCCCTCTGCCAGCATTACATCCCCAAGCATGTCGCTTCTCTGAGGATTGGGTGGAGAGAGTTCGGCGACGACCCTGTCTCGATCTGTCACCAATACAGTCTCGCCCCGTGCCACCATGCGAATGTATTCACTCAAGCGACTATTGAGGGTTTTTATTCCGACCGCGCGCATGGGCAGATAGTAGCAACAAGTCGCTACTAAGTCAAACACTACACTAGCCTTGTCCAATATGAAGTGAGTCTGAAGGGAGGGCTTGTTTCTAACATGAAATGAGTCTGAACTTTCGGGTATTGCCCCCATGAGAGCGGCACTATGAGCGCTCTCATGACCCTGACTGACCTGACCACCATCGACCACCTGGAGCGATGTCTGGATGGCTCGGAAACCTGCACCTGCGAACTCCCCGGCACCACGGACGAACGCTCCAGCTGGATCCAGACAACCCTGGTGCAGTTCCGCTACACCAGCCTGGGCACACGCGACAGAGGCGTCGTGATCCGCTCCCTGCTGAAGGTCAGCGGCTCCTCCCGACACCAACTGACCCGGCTGATCCGGCAGTCCGTGACACCCGGCCGGTGCACTCGCCGACAGCGCACCACGCGGGGGTTCTCCAGGCGGTACACCTGTTGTCGCTCAGATTATTTCACCGCCTGTTTCTTGAGTTCATTTCCGGCCGCTCAGCAGCGGTTTCCCACATTGTGTACGCCAGTGAGATATCCGTAGGAGATGGAGCAGAGTGGTACGCCTGACAGGCGGGATGCGCCTGCCATGGGCGGGACAGAGTGGATGGCCGAGAGAGGACGTGGCGGCAGGCCATGCCGCCAGGGGCGTGTCAGAACGGTATCGGGTCGTCGAACTCAAACAGGTCCTGCTGGGCGGGAGTGCGGTACTCGGGCTCAGCTTCGAGCAGGTCGCGCATCGGCATCTCATAGCGGTGCCAGACGACCGCCGAGAGTTCTGTCAGCCAGTCAGAGACAGCCAGTGCCTGTTCCTGCGTCCAGTCGGTGGGTACCTGGCAGATGCCATGGTCGCGCAACCACCTCATGGCGCGATCTCTTCGCGGGCTGCCTGCACATGGTCGATGGCCACCACCTTGGCCTTGGTGATCGCGGCGCTGGTGAGGGCAGAGTGGGCCAGGCGGTTGATCTTTCGCGGGGTACCCTGGGTCTTTCAATAGGGAATTATATACTTGGTGCCCCAAGCTACTGTTCTATGCGGCACGGCGGGTAACCCCGCCGATAGGTACACCATCAGGCCGCATATCGGGTAATTTCCCGCCCGACGAGCCACGCTCCCTGATGTTGCGTGCGGCGTTCAGGTCCCTATCGAGACTCAAGCCGCACTGTTCACACTCAAAGACCCTGTCCTTCAGGGTCAGTGATTCATGGACTGAACCACACCCGGAACAGGTCTTTGACGTGTTTCTGGGGTTCACCTTCACTACTGAACCACCGGCACTCTCAGCCGTGTAGGTCAGTTGTTGGATAAAGGTTCCCCATTGTTGCTCAAGGATTGATCGGTTCAACCCCCGCTTGTGATTGCCACCATGGGCAGTCATGTTCTTGATCTTCAGGTCTTCAACCGCGAAGTGTCTCTGTCGCTTCACCAAATCTGTAGTCGTTCTATGTACAGCGTTCCGTTGCCTCTCTGCCACCCTGTACGCCTCTTTGGCAAGCGATTGCTTTTTCTTGTATCGGTTATGGCTTCCCTTCTTGGCTGTGCTGAGGCGGCGTTGCAGCCGCGTGTAGCGTTCCCGATTGATGACCACCTTCGGCACCGACTCGCCAGTCGAGAGGGTGGCCTGTGCCTTCACGCCAACATCAATACCGACGACGGGAGACTGATCAGCCACGACCTCCCGATCCTGCTTACAGACGAACTGAACCATGACGCGGACAGGTGTTGTCACAATCCGAACCAGCGTGATCTCACCCTCTGGCACCGCCTTCACAATGAACCTGCCAAAGCCTTTGATCTGTACGGCATGCCTTGTCCCTGATACCCGAATGCGAAACTGATGTGTTTCAAATGACCGGATGCCCCGGTGCCTGCCCTTGAATCTCGGAAAGCCACCCTGCCTGAAAAACCGCTTGAATGATCTATCCAGTCTGTTCAGGACAGACCGGAACGGCAGCACCCCATACCTCTCAATTTCAGGATCATCATGGCGAAGAGCCGTGAATGACGCACATTGATCGTACAGGCCGATTGACTCGCCCGCCTTCCGATACGCATTGATGCGCTCATCCAGGGCGGCGTTGTACAGTTGTCGGGAGAGATACAGGAATCTGTTCAGCCGCTGATGCGTTGCGGTGGAAACTTGTGCCTGTTGACTGTGAGTGCGTATAATCCGCATCGGTGTGGTCGCTCCAACTAGCGTTTGGGGTAGCTGTTTCGAGCAGCTATTCACACACCGTATCATCATCCGACCCCTGGGGCAATAAGTATATAATTCCCTTTCAATACGCTATTCGTAACTACTCGCCCCCTTCTCCTGCTTGATCATGTCGGCGGCGATGCCGTTGAGGGCGATGTGGATGGCGGTCAGCGGATTGTAGCTTTGGTGGGCCATGGACTGGAGAGAGCTGGAGATTCGGCAGTGGGCCTCGGCGTGACGGAGGGTTCGGAAGCAGCCGGAGACCTTCTGCCTGACCTTGGCCATGCGGATATCGCGCTCGGCGCGGGTGTTGGTGAACGGGGTATCGCGGGCGAAGCGCAGCACCTCGGTGTCGTACTGGGTCAGCGCCTCGTGGAGGTTCTCGGCATCGGACTTGGCGATGCGCCCGCGCTGTCCGTCGAGACGGGCGGGGGCTTGTTCCCCTGTGGCCTGGGTGAGGATGGTCCGGGAGCGCGCGCGCACGGCCGTGAAGGCTGCCTCGTCGAGAGCCTTGGCGTCGAGTTCGCTGACCCTGCGGCAGGTTCCGCTCAGGAGGTGGCCCAAGCGCTTGGCCCAGGCGTGGCTGTGGGCGTCCTCGACGAACCTGAGGTCGTGCAGCAGGTGGGCACCGCACAGGGCGTGCTCACAGTGATCTCAGGCGAAGGAGCTGGCCTATTACGTGGAATGGCACATGCGCCAACGGCTGGCGCCGCTGCTGTTCGATGACGAGGACCCCGCCGCCGAAGCCGCACGCACCTCTGTGGTGGCACCAGCCCAGGTGTCGGCATCTGCCAAGCGGAAGGCCGCACGAAAGCGCACCGATGACGGGATGCCTGTGCACAGCTTCCGCACCCTGCTGCGGGACCTGGCCACCCTCACGAAGAATCGGGTCGTGCCCCGGATACCTGGGGCCGAACCCTTCGAAACCCTGACCCGGCCCACTGAAATGCAGCAAGAAGCGTTCCGGCTGCTGGGCGTGCGAATACGATAGTGTACCCAGTAGCGAACGGCTAGAATTTTGATTTTATAATAAAAATCAATAGGTTATACCAAAGAAGCTCTCGAAGTTCAGATTAGAAAATACTATGATTTTCAAACTGAGGCACTACCGGATATTTTTCTTCTGGTGAGGCCAGCATCAGCGTGCTCAGCAGTTCGTTAGCCTCGACGCACAGCGCGCGCACTCCATGGCGTACAGGCCCCAGCGCAGGGTCATCGTGCGGTGATGTGACAACGCCTCCGGCAACGGGACCGCATCAGGGCACACAGGGTGTGCGACAGCGCCGAGATCAGGACGTACAGCGCATTGGCGTCACACTTCGAACACGGCAGTGTGTCGCTCCCGAAATCCAGCTTCAGCTCCGTGATGCGGTTCTCGCTGTCTTCCGCACGCTGGGTGTACCAGTGGATCATCTCGCTCTCGCTGAGTGCATCCCGGTTCGTGGCACTCGTGCGGTAGCACGGGTTAAGCCCTGCTGTTGATCTACTTGAGACAGTAGTGGGCTACCCCAATGGCCGGTGCTGTCGCCACCGCTGAAATCGGCGCAAACTGTGCGACGATGAACAGGCGGAAATTCGAAGGAACTCGGTTGCATTCGGTCACAGTGGGCTGATCCTGATAAGAGCTGAGACAACTCTTATATGTACGGTCTTTCCGCTGCTTTCCTATCTATTCCCGTTCAATTTCCTGGCTGCTGATTCGTGCCAGCGGATAGATGTCGAAGCGGGTCGTTTTCCCCTGAATGCTATGGCCCGGCTCAGGGCCTAAAAGAGTCGGCGCACGCCTGGGGCGCTTGACAGTAACCCGATATCGGGCCTTCTCAAGTGCCAGCGCAAGCAAGGCAGCATCTGCAGCATCCCGATCAGCAGAATCTGAATAAGACTCACCAGCAAAAAGCTGTTGCAGAAACTGCATCTCTTTTTTCGAGGCAGCGTGCTTGCGTCGCTCAGGAAACATGGGGTCAAGATAGATGACATCCTGACTCTTTTCGGGTTGGCTAACCAGCCACTTGAGTGCATCGTCTTGAGTCAAGCTCATGCGCCCAAGAATCTCGTTCAATGCCGGCTCACCATGGGCTCGCCCAACTGCAAGGGCATCCTCAATCATGAGTGCTAGCAGCGGTGAACGCTCGATCATATGCACAGTTCCTCCCTGACACGCGATCACGAAACTGTCACTCGCGAGTCCGGCAGTTGCATCAACAATTGTCAGGTGCCGGTTACGATCAAGGCCGAGTGCTCGCATCAGGTGTTGAGATCGCCCACCACCATAGAGGCGACGGTGCCGTGCACCACCGCGATGAAAACAGATACTAATGGACAAAGCCTGGGGCGAGTTCTTCATGCAGACTTGCATACCATCGGCCTGAACAATCACGCCCAAATCAGGGAGGTCAGTGTCCTTATGCAATGCGGCACATCGCTCAGTGAGAGACCTTCGACGAACCTCACCCACATCAGCGTCAAAGGAAATCCGGATAGCGGGTGCATTCATACTATTCCTAACTCACTAGAGCTCAGGGGGTCGGGGATTGCGAGCACTGCACGGTGTGCCTGATTCCTCGCTGATCATGTACTGCCTGCCTGCCGCGGCTTTCTGCCGGACAGTCGGAGATGAATATAACCAGATATCCGCTCAAGGCCCCTCTATAATGACTGCACAATCCCAGATCCGACACTGGAGTCAGGTATTGAACAGCAGGTACCTGATCATCAGTTGCACTCGTTGCGGAGACTGGAGACACTTCAGTGCAGTGCAGTTTCTCGGGAATAACATCACTTGAAGTTCGTCCTCATCTCAGCGCATTGATCCGGTACTGTCGGACAAAGCGATTGCCGGATATATACGCGGGGTGGTAGCGGAAGTCAGGGCGCAGGGGAGAGGCCCAATCAACAGATGACATCTATAGACTGGTGTTTGAGTGCGGTAGGCGCGCGCATACAATTGAAGCGTCTTTACCATGATGTACCGGAATAAAATATCTCCGGTTGCACTATACGTTTTCCTGTCCTCCGGAACCCAGTCCGCCACACAGAGAGAAATTTTTTTCCGCCCTTCTTTTCGAGGCACTGCGCAGAAATGCTTGCTCTTTATCCACATTGCAGTGAACTCTTAAAGCAGATTAGCGCAATGTGCTCTAAGTTATTGATTTTTAGTATCAGCAACTCTATGTCATTGTTTTTTATATTTTTTTTGGAGTGATCAAAAAATAACCAGTTTGTAACAAACCAAGCGATATAAGGGTTTGAGGTGATCTTTGCTCAGATTATAAACAAAGTTATCCACAGAAAATGTGGACAACTTATGGGGACAAATCCGGGTACGAATCAACTATCGCCTGGTATATATTTTCGGCGCGGTTTTGCCGCGGCCACCCTCCGTCTGAGGTCACCTCAACCGTGGAATCCACCTTGCCCAGCCGGAAGGTGCAGCCTGAGCTGCGACCCGGATTGCGGACATACTGACCCTCGTTGTTCAAAAGCCCGGGTTGCCAAATCAACCCGATTATTCTGTTCACTCATATGACCGACAACCAGATCTTCCAGACGCCGCTCTGTCTCTCTGGTGCCAAACACACAGTCTACCATCAGGAGGCAGCCTTTCATGTCGACCAAGGTAGCATTGCCTTTACTGCCACTTCCAAATGAAGCTATCCTCACTCGTTCTTTCCCTGCTTGGGCGGTGCAGCTATCGAGCGTCGCACTGCATCATTTTTCTAATTCAGGATAGCAAGACAGCGTCTCATCAGGATTTTCCACCTACTGAGAGGCATCAAAACCCACTTCTGACCGGAAGCGGGATTGCAGAAAAACCAATTGGCTCCTCCTGATCTTCCGAGTATTCGACAGACTCTAGCCGAGACCCACCCGGATTCGCTGCAACACTAAAAAATTTTCCCGCTGTGTCATAGTCGGGCCGTTGAGCTCAGAGACCCTGACAAGCGTTGCATCCGCTGCCCGTTCCAGTTTCACCTGATAGGTTTTTACTTCAGGTTTGCGAGCCCCGATAAACAACATTCTTCGCCACCAGGATCTCTTGCCAGCCTGTCCCGGTCGCGTGTAATCGGCGGTGATCACGCCTTGGTCTTCTGAGTCGTCGCGTATTTCAAAGCCACCGCGAGAGAGTGCATAACGGACTGACGCCCAGGCTCTCAGGTGACTGAGCCGCATGTGAATATAGGGCAAACCCTGTTCTGGCGTGATCAGCTCTACTTTGGAACTGACTCCGATCTCCTGGCCAAGCAATGATGCTGCTCCCGTGACATTCTCTGCCGCGAGCGACTGCGACAGACTGTTCCTGAGCCAGTCTTCTCTTTCGAGATCAGCGGACACCGCTGGCCAGCCCGGCAAGGGATCTGGCACATCAGCCGCAGCAAACTCCCGATGCAGAATATCTACCTCAGTAGTGTTCAGCTGTACACCCTGAGACAGGGAAATCTGAAACTGATGACGCACATCGGGCGAATCCTGCAGCTCGAATAAACCAGTTTCGATGACACCTCTGCTGAGGTCAGCGCGAGCCGTCGGGATACCCGAACGCGTCAGGTAGCTGCGCACCCGCGACCAGGCCTCGCCTGGTGAGGACACAATCAATATCCAAATCTGCTCGCCCAACTTCTGAATTCTTACTTCACTGGCTGCAGCATTTATGGCCACACTGCGCGGTCTGGGGACGACAAATTCTGAATCGATCTCATACCCAACAACTTCACCACCACCGGGAATAGGGTACAGCTCGCCCACTGTGTCTGAATCAAGATCAGTGGGCACCTGTATGTGTCCAACCTCTTCGGAGCGTCGATAATCGTCGGATCTGTCCCGAAATACCGTCCCAAGGCCCAGGTAGGAGCAGCCCGTCACAAGAAACGTCACTGAAACCAGAACAACTACTCTCATCATGACAGGTCGAGCGCCTCCATAAGCTGACGAAGCTGTGGCTGTGAGTGCCCGGTCAATGGCAGCAGGGGCAGTCTGATGCCACCCTCTATACGCCCAAGCTGGTGCAGCAGCCACTTTGCAGCAGCAGGACTGGGCTCCATAAACAACGCCCGGTGCATGGCCTGAAGCCGTGAGTCAATTCGTGCCGCCTCCTCAAAATTCCCAGCCAATGCCAGCGAACACATCCGGCTCATCAACGCGGGGGCAACATTGGCAGTCACGGAGATATCGCCCCGCGCACCCACACGCATCAGTTCCAGAGCCGTGCCATCGTCACCAGAGTACACGTAAAAATCTTCCGGAGCCTGGCGGATCAATTCGGCACCCCGTGCCACATCGCCAGTGGCGTCCTTGATGCCAACCACATTCTCCAGCAGGGCGAGTCTGAGCACAGTCTCATTACTCATATCAGTGACGGTCCGTCCGGGGACATTGTAGAGGATGATGGGGATATCAACCACCTCAGCAGCAACAGCCGCAAAATGCTGATAGATGCCCTCCTGCGAGGGCCTGTTGTAATAGGGCACAACCTGAAGTGACGCATCAGCACCTCGCTCCCAGGCACCCCGCGTCCAGTCTATGGCCTCAAGTGTTGAGTTGGCCCCCGTTCCCGCGATAACCGGGATCCTGCCGTCAACCTGGTCCACGGTCACGGCGATAACGCTCATGTGCTCCTCAACTGAAAGGGTGGGAGATTCGCCAGTGGTACCAACACTGACAATAGCGTCAGTCCCCTGATCTATGTGCCAATTCACCAGATTTCGCAGGCTGTCGCGATCAATGGAGCCATCGGCTCTCATCGGAGTAACCAGAGCAACTATACTGCCCTGGATATTCAACTCTGTGCTCCAGAAAGACCAGCCATGGCAATGGCACCTGCAGCCCTCACCAACCTCTTCGTTGTGGCCGTTTCAAGCACAGCTGATACACCCCAGCTGTTCACAGTTCGACAACTGTCTCGACATCAGCGTCATAATCCAGGCCGTCGATGCCGAATCCAAACAGCTTGAGAAATTCAGCCTGGTAGCCCTCGTAGTCTGTGATCTCATTCAGATTTTCAGTAGTTGCTTCATCCCACAGACGAGATACCTCATCCTGAATCTCATCGTCCAGTTCCCTGCCATCCATCCGCCATCGCTGCAGGTCATCAAGTTCGGCATTCTCGGCGTACATTCGATCCCGGAATAGGCCGTACACTTGCTCAATACAGCCTTCATGCACTCCCCGCGCTTTCATGATTTTAAAGAGCAACGCGAGGTACAGCGGCATAACAGGAATCGCAGAGCTCGCCTGGGTGACAACCGCTTTGAGTACAGCAACCCTGGCTTCCCCTCCAGTCGCCGACATCAGTCGGTGCAGCTCACGCCCAGCCCGGTCGAGATCTTCCTTGGCCTTGCCGATTGTCGCCCGCCCATAGAGGGGCCAAGTGATTTCAGTACCAATGTAGGTGTAGGCAACTGTTTTGCAGAAAGGTGCAAGTACGCCTGCACTCCAAAGTGCGTTAATCCAGAGCTCCCAGTCTTCGCCTCCCATTACCTTGACCGTCGCAGCAATTTCCTCATCACTTGCGGGTTCTATGGTCACTTCGTGTACCAGATTTTTATTCGTGTCCAGTGTCTTGCGCGTAACGGCCTGACCAATAGGTTTTAATGTTGAACTGTAGGTCACTCCGGTTGCAGGATCAGTTCTCCGTGGTGATGCAAGACTGTACACAACCAGGTCAACCTGGCCTAGATCACGCCTGATCGTGTCAATTGTCCGCCGCCTGAGTTCATCGGAAAAAGCGTCGCCGTTAATGCTCTCAGCGTACAGGCCTGCGGCCCGCGCCTCGGCATGAAATGCAGCACTATTGTAATAGCCCGCCGATCCGGTTTTGGTCTCGCTCCCGGGTTTTTCAAGGAACAGGCCCAGGGTGTCTGCGCCGGAGCCAAAAGCCGCCGAAATCCGTGAAGCAAGGCCATACCCGGTTGACGCGCCGATGACCAGAACTTTTTTGGGGCCTTTCTCAATCACGCCCAGGGATCGAACGTACTCTATCTGCTCACGGACATGGAGAGCACAGCCTGTGGGGTGCGCATTGGTGCAGATAAAGCCTCTGACTTTGGGCCGTATGATCATGTGACTCGCGGAACCTGTTCTTAGGGAACTGAATCAAAGCCGCACAGAATGGCTCTACCCCTGGAATCTGCAGAGTATGCAGAGCCAGAGAGTCGGCCTGACTCGGAAAGCGAATAATAGCGGTCTTTATCGCAAGAGCCAAACGCCACGACCGCATGCACCCTATTCAGCACGCCCTGATTCCGGCCAGCCGATAATTTCCCCGCTTTCATCCCTCAGCCGATCAAGATAGTTCCGGTGTGATTCACGCTCTTCCTCAGTCGCGGCGATGACCCTGAGGGCAGGCCGATGTTCTGCTGCGATTCTGGTGAATTCGCAAAACCCCGGTCTGTCTGCCCCAGCTGATATCGTTTCTCCGCCAAGGCTCAAGGCGACCTGGCCGCCGGTCATAGCGAGATAGACTTCCGCCAGAATCTGCGCATCAAGCAGTGCCCCATGCAGCTCGCGCGCTGAATTGTCGACCCCATAACGCCTGGAGAGAGCATCCAGGCTGTTCTTTTGTCCGGGATGAAGGTTTTTCGCCAATACCAGGGTATCGAGAATCCCGCAATGTTCTCCGATCTCTCCGGGGTCAGTGTCCAACAGACTGATTTCGTAGTCTATAAAGCCCAGATCGAAAGGTGCATTGTGAACAATCAGCTCGGCCCCTTTCACAAAAGCCAGAAAATCCTCGAAAACCTCTTCAAACATCGGTTTGTCGGACAGGAATTCTTCGGTAATGCCGTGAATCTTCTGTGCCTGTGCATCTATCTCACGATCCGGCCTGATGTATTGTTGATAGGTGCGTCCAGAGGGTTTTCTGTTGTCCAGTTCTACGCACCCTATTTCAACAATTCTGTGCCCCTGGCTGGTTTCCAGGCCAGTTGTTTCCGTGTCCAGCACAACCTGTCTCACTGTGTGATCCTCCCCGTTTCCAATTCCAGTGTGCCAGCCATTCGTCATCCCGCCGAAAGCTCGTCAATACCCCGATTGGCCAGCATATCAGCGCGTTCATTACCTGATTCACCGCTGTGACCTTTCACCCACAGCCATTCAATCTGGTGGCGCTGGGTTTCCTCATCCAGACGCTTCCAAAGGTCTGCATTTTTGACGGATTTTCGTGCGGCTGTCTTCCAGTTTCTGACTTTCCAGTTGGGCAACCATTTGGTAATCCCTTTCAACACGTAGGTCGAATCCGTATAAACCCGCACGTCGCATGCTTCCCGCAGCGATGCCAGACCCTGAATCGCCGCCATAAGCTCCATCCGGTTGTTGGTCGTGCCTGGTTCGCCACCCCAAAGTTCCTTCTCATGCTCACCATACCCAATCAACACTCCCCAACCCCCCGGCCCCGGATTCCCGCGACAGGCGCCGTCAGTGTAGACAACCACTGGTTTCATGCGCCCTCCGGCCCTTGGTTGTGTTCCCTGAGGCTGCGGGTTGCCACCGCGGCTGGGAATCGCACCAGGTGCCTGGGTGGCGTGCGAACAGATGCGGAACCCACCCAGCCGTCCACTTCCCTGCGTGCGTGAATCATGTAAAAGCCACCTCCTGGAACGCCTCTGCGTCTGAGAACATCATCGAATCGGTCGGTGTAGCCCATACATTTCTCGTTTTGCAGCGGGTAACCATAGAATCCAAAAGCGACATCCTGGGGTTCGCACCCCATAAGTTTTAACCAGTCGGTTACCCGGGATCGGGTGAGTCGGTGATGCGCCCAGGGAAGGCTGTTGCGCAGCAGTACCTGCAACGCCTTGCGCACTCCGAAAAGCGAGTGGGGATTAAAACAGATAATGATCAGATGCCCCTGCGGAGACAGTACCCGAGCCGCTTCTCTCAAAGCCGCATGAGGATCTGGAGAAAATTCCAAGCTGTGGTGCAACACCAGAAAATCTGCAGCGCCCTCATCCAGAGGCAGTGCATCGAGATCTGATATGACCCTGGAGTATGAGTCCGGTTGTGCTGAACTTCCACCGAGTGCCGGAGAAATATCCACCTTGAGTGTCTTACCTGTCGTTTTCCCCATCAACAGCGCACCGGCTCCAGAGATTTGCAGCATCGTACCTGTCCTGTACTCAGTGCGGCATTGCTCGATCAGTTCGAGTTCCTGAGAGAGCATACGACGCCCTACAGGCGTCTCGAACCAGCGTCTCAGATGAGGCGCTGCCCGACCCAGGCTCGCTACAGGCTGCTGCCAAAAGCCGTTCACCAGATATCTCCAGCCCGATTCCATCTCAAAACCTTTGTGCCCAGGAGTCTATTCCAATCCAGAAATGAGTCTGAAATGGGTAATAAGCCCAGGGTGATTCCATGGGGTGTTCTAGCGTATAATTGGTCAGCTACCATTGTCCAATAAAACAGCACTGAATGTTCACTGTAACGCCTGTTCCGGCCTTTAGCGACAACTACTTCTGGCTGATTGAATCAGCTGGAGAATGCTGGGTCGTGGATCCAGGTGACGCACGACCGGTATGCCAGACAATTGAAGAGAGGGGCCTTGACCTCAGCGGCATTCTGGTCACGCACCACCACCCGGATCACGTGGGGGGCATTGCGGAACTTGTGGGTTTGGAAACACCGGTCATCGGGCCTGCCCGGAGGGTCTTGCCCCAGGTTACGGACCCGGTCTCCGATGGCGACACCCGGGAAATTTTCGGTGTTTCTTTCCGCGTCATTGAAGTGCCTGGACACACACTGAACCATATCGCCTACTATGCGGAGCCGCCCGGGCAGGAACCACTGTTATTTTGCGGTGACACGCTGTTTGCCGGAGGTTGTGGGCGACTGTTTGAGGGCTCGCCACAACAGATGTTTTCGTCTTTGCAGAAGCTCGCAGCACTCCCTGATGAGACCCTGGTGTATTGCGCCCACGAATACACCCTCGCAAACCTCACATTTGCACACAGCCTGGAGCCGAACAATGCCGCACTCAGATCGCGTATCAGTGATGCGGAAAATCTGCGTAACACAGGCACCCCAACTGTCCCATCTGACATGCGCCTTGAAAAGGCAACGAATCCGTTCCTCAGAACGGATTCTCCAGAACTGATTCAGAGCGTGCGCGAGCAGGGGTGCAGCTCTATTGGAAGCCCATCGGAGATATTTGCCGCTGTGCGCGCAATAAAAGATAACTTCAGATAGGACCGATGAGCTGACTCAGAGAAATTTTTTGCGTGAGATTTCCGTGTCAGTTTCTGCGTCGCTATAACCATCGTCACAACACAGGCCTTTCTCCAATACAGCAATGTTTCACTTCAAAACACGCATTCTGCCAGTGGCGGTCTGTCTTGGGGTGGGCGCGCCCAGGCCTACTACCGAATCTCAAGCTATCTCCAATCCATGACCCACCAGGGCTACAATCCGCTGACCGCCATCCAGATCGCCCTCAACGGCACCGCCGCCACAATGATCAAGCAGGAGAAGGGGGCGAGTAGTTACAAACTCACAAATTCTTGATGGGGATGCCGCTTTGTGGACTCCCCCGAACAGGACACCAAGCTCAATCAGGAAACAAGAGTGTACCTACCAAATTCATCGAAGGGACTCGGGGTTCCACCAGATTGGGTCTGCTCTATATCGACGTTGTGACGGTCGGCGGGTGCCAGGGAAGGCGGGTTGCGGAATCGACTGCCTCATTCGCCGGCACGGGGGAGGATGTATCGGGGGGGGGTGCTTCATTGGGGTCGTCTCCAAGTACAATTGGATTAAGTATTCTATGAGACTGGCCGCCAAAAGAGAAGTGTGAATTTCAATGTGAGACACTACTGACTGGGGTGTCTGCGAAGAGGGGATACAGTGCCAGGGCGCTTCACACCTCACCGTTGCCAGTGACGCGCTGCCCTGAGGCTCCCGTGAGCTGTACAACGGGTTCTCCTCAGGGTCAACCGTGCAGAACCATTCCTTGAACAGCTGTGGGCTTCATACATTCGTACCACATTGCCCGTCTCACGGGGCACTCCGAATGGCTCATGTACGTCGAGCCGACGGGATGGTTTTCTGTCTCCCTCATCCACGGGAGCGCTGCTTACGCAGCCAAGGGCATCTACAGTGTTTCAGTGACATGACCTGTGATGTCATGTGATGGCTCAGTTGATGAGTGCTGAGGTCTCTCCTGTCAGGTTTTACTACTGTAGGCTCCTTCGATCCTTTCGGGTTTTCTGTCGAGACTGACCCCTGCATGGCGCCGTTGTACCCCTGACGGCTGGGGGAGAGATCTCAGAAGGTGTGTTGACCAACCTTCTGAGTGCCTGTGCATCCTACCCTGAGGTATTGGATTTAAAGGCCATGTGCTGTGCGCCCTCTCGTCGCACCTCTATGCTGTCAGAGATGATGAGTCCCTCTCGAACATAGCACTTCGCCGGGGTGTCAGTGTGCGTCGGCTGGCGCAATTGAACGATGTGACCGGCGCGTCAGTGATTGAACCAGGACAGGTGCTGATACTGGGTACCGAGTTCTTTGACTCAGAAACACCCTTTACCGTCACGCCAGGAGACTCTCTTTTTCTGTGGTCACGGCACGACCCAACGGTGCTGCCTCAGAGCTTGCTTTCACGCTGGGACAGCCTGACCAGAACTGAGATCACCCATCCAAGGCCAGGTTCTCCGGGAAAGTACGCCTCAAGCTGAACGAGAGTGGTCGCTTACGGAAAATCCGTCACGGTGTCCTACCTGGAAGCGGCCACCCGGCGTTCTTGCCATGAATCTGAGCGCGCTCAGCTGTCGTCACCCTCAGAATCTTCCTCAGCATCATCTTCTTCGGCTGAGGACTCTTCATCTGTTGCCTCCATCTCCATATCCATCTCCATCTCCATATCCATCTCCATTTCCATCTCCATTTCGGCGGAATCTGAGTCGGCTTCGCCTTCAGCCGCACTCAGTGGCATGGATATTAAAGCTGCAAGCAGCAGGAACAATTGCAGTAACGCTGTGATTTTCATGAAGTCACTCCTCGTGAACATTGGGTTGTTTTCCGTATCGGCCGAAAAAGGCCCGACCGAATCTGATTCTAACAGGCTATCAATAAGTTGCAATCTCTCTTTGAATATCGTTGACCACCGCTGCCGGGTCCTTGGCCTGGGTAATGGGCCGCCCCACTACAAGGAAATCGCTGCCCCAGGCAATTGCCTGGGCAGGAGTCACAATGCGCAGTTGATCGCCGGACTCAGAACCTGCCGGACGAACCCCAGGTGTGACCGTCGCAAAGTCTTCACCACATGCCGCCTTGAGTGCCGCAGCTTCACGAGCCGAACACACTGCACCATCCAGCCCGGCCTGGGCAGCCAGCTGAGCGAGATGTACGACCTGGTCTTCCACTGAACCTGAAATCCCAAGACCATGAAGATCAGATGTCCCCATACTGGTTAACAGTGTCACCGCAATCAGCAGTGGACGTTTTTCTGGATGTACCTGATCGAGAGCAGCACGAGCAGCGCGCATCATGTCCAAACCCCCCAAGGCATGCACGTTCAGCATCCATAAATCCATCTCGGATGCAGCCAGAACAGCTCCGGCTACGGTGTTGGGAATATCGTGAAATTTGAGATCAAGAAATACGCCAAAGCCCATGTCGATGAGCCGCCTGACAACTGTCGGTCCCGAACTGGTGAAGAGTTCCTTACCCACTTTGACCTGGCAACTGCCAGGGTCGAGGCGGCTGGCCATATCAATTGCCTGCTGCTCACCCGGATAATCCAGTGCGACGATCAGCCGCCCGGCACGATGGGAATCAATCGCTCTCACTCTACCCGTTCAAATTCAAATGAAAGCGTGATCTGAGCGTCTCCCAACGCCGGCAGCTCGGACATTGCCAGTGATATTCGCGTGCTTCATATCCGCAGTGGTGACACTGATAGAATTCCGGCATACCTATGTCTTCATGCGGAGAACCTACCATGCTGATGTCCACATGGGCAACAAGACGCTCGTCGAGCCCTGAAACGAGACGAACCGGCATATTTCCGATACCCTTGGGCCGCCTCTCTTCGAACAGCTGGACCAACCTGCCCTGCTGACGCTCCTCGCCCAGCTTTTTTGCAAGCAGAACCAGTATATGTCCTGAACCCGTCCGCCTGTATGCGGCTTCGAGCACACCCAGAAATTCCTCTTTGTGCCCGGTCGCCGTGCACACCTCCTCCAGCAAAGTCAACGCACCAGCCATGGGTTCTGCTGAATCATGAATATGGTTTTCCAGAATCTCCCGTGCCCGTTCAGGGTGGTCGAGCATGAACTCAAGCGATGCCATCAAGAGCTGGGGGCGACGATTGGGTGAGCTCACCTGCTTGGCTTGCCTGATGAAGCGGTGCGCAGTCAAATAGTCCTTATTGGACAGGGCAACTTCAGCCTGCTCACAGTAAAAATGACTGCACCGGTGGGCAATCAGCTCCTGTTCCTGTTTATCTATATGCCCGCTCAGCTCCTTGGCCGCATAGGATGCTTTGAGCCATTCACGTTCGATCTGATAGAGATCAATCAGCAGATACAACGCTGGAATACGGTGTGAACCGGATTTTTCCACCAACTCCTGAAGGTGCTCCTCTGCGCGATCCATCAACCCCGCCTTACTGTAATCCAGTGCCAGCTCGAACCTGGCCTGGGAAATCTGTTTGTCAGACAGTCCGTCGCGACGTATCAGATTCTCATGGATGCGTATTGCACGCTCCAGCTCACCTCTGCGACGATGCAGGGCACCCAGTGTAAAGTGAGTTTCCAGGGTATCGCTGTTGACATCAAGTGCAGAGATAAAGGCATCGAGTGCATAATCCGGGAGGTCAGTGGTGACATGTGCGGTCAGCTTTTGATTTTCGAATAGCACCGGCCAATTTCTGTATTTCCTGGGGCTGTCGCGAAACTGCCAACGGGCCAGCACCCAGCCGGAGGCGACTGCCAGAAGCAACATGAGGTAGAGAAAAATATCTGCGGTCATGGGATTCTAAGACACCTGAGTGTCGGTACTCTTTTCAGCGCAACGCATAGCCGCTTTGTGAGCGCGGCTCAGCCTGAATTTATAGGCCAGAATCAAAGGATAGGAGGCCACCAGGGACAGCAGCACACCAGTGACCAGACCCAGAATAAAGACGCCCCCCACACTCAGGGTTCGGCTTCCCGCCAAAAAGCTGAATTCGACCAATTGCTCATTCGCGGTCAGGAAAACAAGTCCAACTACAAATACAAAGATACAGGACAGCAGGAGGAGAATTCGTTTCAGCCAAAGCATGGAAAATGCCCGCATTTCCAGGGGGAACGGAAGCTCTGGTAGCTTCCATCCAGAGAGAATCAGCAGACTTTATGATAATCCATTGAAAACGAAATGTCTCTTCCAATTGGACTCCGGAGAGAGGACATGCAGTCAGTCGTTTACTCGGCTGCGCAATTCCTTGCCAGGCTTGAAATGCGGCACATATTTGCCATTGAGTTTGACCGAATCACCGGTTTTCGGGTTTCGCCCGACTCGCGGAGCCCGATAGTGCAAACTAAAACTGCCAAAGCCCCTGATCTCAATACGCTGACCGCGGGCGAGTTGCTCAGACATCATTTCGAGAATGCTTTTCACAGCAAAATCAACATCACGGGCTTGCAGTTGATCCTGCTTGAAGGCTATTCGATCAATGAGTTCTGATTTAGTCATCGGTCTACTCTAACTCAAACAATTCCCTGTGCGCCAGACACACTATAATGATGCATGCGCTGAATGAACTGAAACACCTCAGTTTTTTCGAAGGGAACGCGCTTCGCACGGGTCTACAACCAGTTCTTCTGCCAGGCAGGCCCAACTAGCGATCCGTGTTTTCCATTTGCGCCTTGATCAGGTCACCCAGCGAAGCTGGCGCGGCATTTTCCGCTTCGGACTTGCGGTGTTTACGAATGGCGTCTTTTTCTTCATCAGCTTCACGAGCCTTGATGGAGAGAATCAGGCCGCGATTCTTGCGGTCAATGGAGACAATTTTCACTTCAACTTCATCGCCAACATTGAGTACATTACGTGCGTCTCCAACTTTCTCCCGACTGATATCGGAGGCTTTGAGAGTACCTTCAATGTCCTCTGCCAGCGTAATGATTGCCGCTTTTGCATCGACTTCCTTGACAATACCTGTGACGATCGATCCCTTGTCATGTGCGCGCACGTAGTCAGAGAATGGGTCATCCGACAGCTGCTTGATGCCCAGAGAAATGCGCTCACGCTCGGCATCAATTGCCAGAATAAGGGCCTCGATTTCTTCACCTTTCCTGAATTTGCGGACCGCTTCTTCACCAGCTTCCTGCCAGGAGAGGTCGGAAAGGTGAACAAGACCATCAATATTGCCGTCCAAGCCAATAAAGATACCGAAATCAGTGATGGACTTGATACTGCCTGTGACCTTGTCACCTTTGGAGTGCTTCTCTGAAAACGCTTCCCAGGGGTTTTGAAAGCACTGCTTGATCCCCAGAGATACACGACGGCGTTCCGCATCAATATCCAGAATCATAACCTCGACTTCATCGCCAATCTGAACAACTTTGGACGGATGAATATTCTTGTTGGTCCAGTCCATCTCTGACACATGTACCAGGCCCTCGATTCCATCTTCCAGTTCGGCAAAGCACCCGTAGTCAGTAAGGTTCGTCACACGGGCTTTCACCTTGGTACCTTCGGGGTAGCGGTCAGACACTGCCACCCAGGGATCGTCACCCATCTGCTTGAGGCCAAGTGACACGCGATTCCGCTCGCGGTCAAACTTGAGAACACGGACATCAAGTTCCTGTCCGATCTCGATCATTTCGGAAGGATGCTTGATTCGTTTCCAGGCCATATCCGTGATGTGCAGAAGTCCATCGATCCCACCCAGATCAACAAAGGCTCCGTAGTCAGTGAGATTCTTGACAATGCCTTTGACAACAACACCTTCTTCCAGCGAGGCGAGCAGTGCTTCACGCTCTTCACTGTTGACACTTTCAAGCACGGCACGGCGAGATACCACCACGTTGTTGCGTTTTTGGTCGAGCTTGATGAGCTTGAATTCCAGCGACTGCCCTTCCAGATGGGTTGCTTCGCGGGTTGGACGAACATCCACCAGCGACCCTGGAAGGAAGGCCCGCACGCCACGAATATCGACGGTAAAGCCACCTTTGACCTTGCCTGTAATCAGACCAGAAACCACATCTTCACCATTATGGGCTTTCTCAAGGTCCGCCCATGTTTCAATGCGCTGAGCTTTTTCACGAGAGAGACGGGTCAGACCAAAACCGTCTTCCACGGCTTCAAGGGCAACCTGAACCTCGTCGCCTACGGTGACGGCGACTTCGCCCTCTTCACTGACAAACTGGTTGACGGGAATAATGCCCTCAGACTTAAGACCTGCGTGAACAGTGACCCAATCCTGATCAATATCAATAACGACACCGGTTACGATCGAACCGGGTTTCATTTCTACGGTTTTTAGACTCTCTTCAAAGAGTTCTGCAAAGCTTTCATTCATGGAGGTACACCTGCACCTGCGGGGGGCTTGGCACGGGCCGGCAGTTCAGGCCGGGTGACATCACCAAAGCTGACCCCACCACCCTGTCAGTCAGTGGTCCGGTTCAATCAAGCGATCTGAGTCCCTGTGCTGACGGATTTTCAGATCACTGCCAGTCGAGTGCTGAGGCCAGCCCGATCAAGAAACCCTGGCGTACGTGACGGCATGAACTGGTTCAGGTATTGACCTGTTTCCAGAGGTTCACAGCCTGTTCAAGCACCTCATCAATCGACATATTCGTAGAATCAATCTGGATTGCGTCTGCTGCAGGGTGAAGCGGGCTTGCTTTCCGGCTTCGATCACGCTCATCGCGCAATTCGATGTCTTGTACGAGGGCACGCAGCCTATCACCCCTGTCAAACTCATTCAAGTCCTTGTTTATCAATCGGTTAGCGCGATGCTCGGTCGATCTTTCGGCCTTTTTTTCCGCCAGCCCGTCAAGCTGCTCAAGTCGCCGCCTGGCTCGCTCTTGAGCAGATGCGGTCAGAAAGATTTTGAGTCGTGCCTCCGGAAACACAGCGGTCCCCATGTCCCTGCCATCGGCAACCAGCCCGGGGCCATCAGCGCAGGCCCGCTGGGATTCCAGGAGTTCGGCCCTGACCTCAGGGACTGCTGCCAGTTCCGAAGCCAGTGCTGCTATGTTCTCCTGACGCAGTTCAGACGACAGGTCTTCGCCGTTGAGGAGCACCGCTCCATCTTCGAAACTGAGCGTGGTATCGCGTACCACTGACAGGAATTCGTCCACTTTTGAGATGTCAATCCCACGCCGACGGGACAAAACAGCGAGGGTTCGGTAGAGCGCTCCGCTGTCAAGGTACCTGAATCCAAGTCGCGCCGCGAGCATCTCTGCCAAAGTACCCTTCCCGGAGCCGCTGGGCCCATCAACACAAATTATCGGAACTGGTAATCGGTCGCGCAACTGAGGTGCTCCCTCTGCTGGTTCAGATTTCCCTGCAGAGGTTTGCACATCTTTTTTTTGCGGGATTCCTCCCGGGCTGCTTCCAGGTTCTGTGAGCATCACTGGTGCACCTCTATCTGCATTCCCAGTTGCTGTGCACTCTCAACAAAATTGGGAAACGAAGTCGCCACATTGTCGCAGTTCAGAATTTCAACCGGCCCGGCCGCACGAATTCCAGCGACCGCAAATGCCATGGCAATACGGTGGTCACCATGTGAACTGACACGTCCCTTGGTAAAAGCCACACCTGAAGCAACACCATGAATCTCAATACCATCATCCAGAACCTGGTGTCGAACTCCAAGAACACCCAGCCCTTCGGCCATTGCCTGGATTCTGTCGCTTTCCTTGACACGCAGTTCTTGAGCACCAGACAGACGTGTCCTTCCCTCTGCACAACTTGCTGCAATAAATAAAACAGGGAACTCATCAATCGCCAAAGGAACCAGTTTCTCGGGGATAGTGATGCCACTCAACCGGGATGAACGTGCGCGAACATCTGCAACCGGCTCTCCGCCCACCGAGCGTTCATTTTCCAGAGTCAGATCCGCTCCCATCTGCCGGAGGATATGAATGACGCCATCACGAGTTGGGTTCATACCGACATGTCTGAGCACGACATCAGCATTCTCGGCTATACAGGCCGCAACCATAAAGAAAGCAGCTGAGGAGATGTCCCCGGGGATATCAAGATCAGTGGCTGTCAGAATGCCGCCGCCGTGCAGGCTGATTCGGCTGTCTGCCCGTTCAACCGGGTACCCAAATGCACACAGCATGCGCTCGGTATGATCCCGGGTGGGCGCAGGCTCAATAACCGCTGTCTCGCCCTGGGCGTAGAGACCTGCCAGCAAAATGCTGGATTTGACCTGCGCACTGGCCATGGGCATAGGATACTCAATCCCCACCAGATGTTTACCACCTTTTATTTCAAGGGGAGGGCATCCTGCGCGAGCAGTGATAACCTGCGCGCCCATGAGCGAAAGCGGGGCTGCCACGCGCGACATGGGACGCCTGCTGAGAGACTCATCACCAACAAGCATCGAATCAAATCCCTGTGCCGCCAGCACCCCCGCCAGAAGACGCATGGATGTCCCTGAGTTGCCCAGGTTCAGCGCTGCTTCAGGTGTGTTCAATCCGTGCAGGCCAACACCTTGAATCTCCAGTTCGCCTTCGACCGGATCGCTGATTTCAACCCCCATCGCACGAAACGCCGACAGCGTCGCCAGCACATCCTCTCCCTCGAGAAACCCGGAAACTCTTGTCCTGCCCACAGCGAGACTACCGAGCATAATGGCTCGGTGAGATATGGACTTGTCGCCAGCCACACGCACCCTGCCATCAAGCGTCGTCACGGTGCTTGAGATGAATCTCAGATTGGAAGCAGGCATGCGCAACGGGTGCTTACATCTGCGGAGTTACAGCTTTTGTGGACAGCGTATCTGGAGCCGTCTGATCGATGTCCCGATAACGTCTGCGCGCCGCCTGAGAGCGCCTGAGAATATCCTCAATCTGCTCTCCTGAACCCTGCCTGATCAGTTCTCGAAGCTGTAGCAGGTGAGATTCAAAATTATCCAGTTGCCGAAGGAGTGCTGGCTGGTTGGCAAGAAATATGTCGCGCCACATCAGGGGGTCGGACTCGGCTATTCTCGTAAAATCCCGAAAGCCCCCGCCAGCGTAGCGGAATATCTCCGTTGTGGCGTCCAATGCCGCCAGTGAGTCCACCAGTCCATAGGCCAGCAAATGAGGCAGGTGACTGGTTGCAGCAAGCACCTCATCATGATGTTCAGTGTCCATCAAATCTACCTGACTTCCCACTGCTTGCCACAACTTCGACACCAGCTGAATATCCTTCGCGGCATTGCAGGCCAGGGGCGTCAGGATGACTCGCCTGCCTTCAAACAGAGTGGAGCTGGCTGATTCGATCCCGGTTTTTTCCGATCCGGCAATCGGATGACCTGGGACAAAGGGGACAGGGTCGCGGGACCAATAGTGCTCTGCAAGCTCAACCACACGTGCCTTGGTACTGCCGACATCGGTAAGAACGACACCCTCGGGCAGGGTATTGGCAAGAACGCTGAATATGTCGCCGTAGCTCCCAACCGGCACCGCCACAACAACCAGGTCTGAGCGTCTGAGTCTGGATACCCTGTCGGCGAGCTGGTCGTACGTGCAGGCGTGATCTGCAATACCCTTGTCTAATGCAATGTCGTTGGTTTCCGAGCGACGGTTCACCAGGCTGACGCTGGCAGCGATTCCATTGGCCTTGACCGCCCAGGCTAGACTGCCGCCGATAAGACCTGATCCCAGGACAACGAGATTCTCAAACAACATGGAGCTACCTAGAGTGCCGCAATGGGGTATGAACCCAGTATTTTCAGCTCGCACCCAAGCCTGATAAGGCCGTCCAGCACTTCCTGAACCTCCGTTTCCTTGACATGTGCCGAAAAGTCCAGAAAAAACACATAGGTCCATTTCTGCGACGGTGAGGGCCTGGACTCCAGTCGGGTCAGATCTATCTGCCGATCCCTGAAGGGTTTCAAAAGTTCGAGCAGCGCACCCGGGCGATTGCGAACAGAGAGCATCAACGAAGTCTTGTCGCGACCACTGGGTTCAGTCAATTCCTTGCCAATAATCAGGAAACGCGTGGTGTTGTCCGGCCGATCCTCGATCTTTTCAGAGAGTATTGTCAGATTGTAGAGTTGAGCCGCAATGTCCCCAGCGATAGCTGCACTGTTCCATTCGCTGCTAATACGCTTGGCAGCGTCTGCGTTGCTGTTGACAGCAAAGCGATCGACACCGGGATAGTTTTCCTCAAGCCATCGTCTGCACTGCGCGAAAGTCTGACTATGCGAGTAGATGCGCGTGATCTTTGCGGGGTCTGTGCTGCCAGCAATCATCAGATTATGGTGAATACGCTGCTCAACCTCGCCGACAATCTTCAAGTTGGAGTACATGAAGCTGTCGAGAGTGTGACTGACCACGCCTTCAGATGAATTTTCCACCGGCACCACACCGTAATCTGCCGCCCCGGCTTCAACCTCACGAAACACCTGGTCAATGGTCGACATGGGCCGCGCCAGAGAACTATGGCCAAAATGCTTGAGTGCCGCCTGCTGGGTAAAGGTCCCCTCTGGCCCGAGATAGGCAACACTTGTTGGGCGTTCGAGCGCCAGACAGGCCGACATGATCTCTCGAAACAGACGGGCAACTTCTTCATCGGAAAGAGGCCCCGTATTGAGTCCCATGATACGGGTCAGTACCTGAGCTTCACGCTCGGGACGGTAAAAAACAACCTCCTCACCCTGGTCGCCAATTTTGATTTCTGCAACATCCTGAGCCTTTTGTGCCCGCTCGTTGATGAGCTTGAGAATCTGTTCATCGAGGACATCGATCTGCTCACGAACAGCATCAAGCGACCTGTTACTGGTCATGCTCAGCCCCGTTTCCGGCTTCTGCATGAGCTGCATCTTCAGTCTTCTCCTGGTCGCGTTCATCAATGCGTTCGGCAGCAATGAGGTGCGCCTCATCCTTGAGTCGAATCACCCGGACGCCCTGAGTGTTTCGGCTCATCACCGATATTTCGTCGGTCTTGGTTCGAACCAGGGTTCCTCCGTCGGTGATCAGCATGATCTCATCACTCTCAAACACCTGAACAGCCCCAACCAGAGGGCCATTCCGTTCAGAGGTCTGCATGGCAATGACACCGCGCCCACCGCGTCCCTTCACGGGATATTCGTCAATCAGCGTCTGTTTTCCATAACCGTTCTGGCTGACAGTGAGTACCTTGCCGCCGTGCTCGGGGATTATCAGTGAGATCACCGAGCTGGTGGCGTCCAGGCGTATGCCCCGCACTCCGCGTGCGGTGCGCCCCATGGCCCGAACATCAGCTTCATCAAACCGCACCGCTTTCCCGGAATCCGCAAAAAGCATGACAGTACAATCGCCCTGTGTGATAGCGGTTCCAACCAGATGATCGCCCTCATCCAGTTCAACAGCGCGCAAGCCAGTAGTACGAGGCCGGGAAAAGGCAGAGAGCACTGTTTTCTTCACCGTTCCCTGAGCTGTCGCCATAAAGATATACCGATCATCGCTATATTCACTGACCGGAAGAATAGCTGTTACCCGCTCATCCTCATCGAGCGGCAAAAGGTTCACCATAGGCCGCCCCCGGCTCTGCCGGGATGCCTCGGGAATCTGGTAGACCTTGAGCCAGTATACTTTGCCCATATCCGTAAAACAGAGGATGGTGTCGTGCGAGCTGGCTACCAGCAAATGATCGACCCAGTCTTCGTCCTTGAGATTGGTCGCTGACTTGCCCATACCGCCACGACGCTGGGCCTGGTAATCTGCAAGGGGCTGGCTCTTCGCATAGCCCTGATGCGACAGCGTGACCACTCGGTCCTGTTCTGGGATCAGGTCTTCGTGGTTGAGATCCATCTGGCTGGCGACAATTTCCGTGCGGCGATCATCTCCGTAGGCATCACGAACCTCAATCAGCTCTTCCTGAATCACCTCAGTCAGCCGCTCGGTGTTCTCCAGTATTTCCAGGTACTCACCTATAGCTGACAACCTTTCCCGATATTCCTTGAGCAATTTTTCGTGCTCCAGTCCCGTCAGGCGATGCAGACGCAATTCCAGAATGGCCTGAGCCTGCTCTGGTGACAGGAAGTACAGATCATCGCGCATCCCATACCTTGAATCGAGGCCCTCAGGGCGCGATGCGTCGGCCCCGGTCCGACCCAGCATTTCTGAGACATAACCAGGCTCCCAGCCCCGACTCAGCAGGGCCTCTTTGGCATCGGCAGGTGTTGACGAAGCCTTGATCAGGGCAATGACCGGATCAATGTTGGATATGGCGACCGCCAAGCCTTCGAGCAGATGGCCCCGCTCACGCGCCCTGCGCAGGAGGTACAGGGTACGCCGGGTGATTACTTCACGGCGATGCTGTACAAAGGCATCGAGGAGCTCACGCAGATTCAGGGTTTTCGGCTGACCATCGACCAACGCCACAGAGTTGATCCCGAACACTGTCTGCATCTGTGTCTGAGCGTAGAGATTGTTGAGCACGACATCGCCGGATTCGCCGCGCTTCATCTCTATCACGATGCGCAACCCATCCTTGTCAGACTCATCGCGCAACTCCGCAATACCTTCGATCTTCTTCTCTTTGACAAGCTCTGCAATCTTTTCAATCAGGCGTGCCTTGTTGACCTGATAGGGAATCTCATGAACGATGATCGTGTCACGGCTGCTCTCCTCATCGTACCTAACCTCTGCACGGGCACGTACATAAATGCGTCCTCTGCCGGTACGGTAGGCCTCGACAATTCCTGCACGCCCATTGATGATGGCTGCAGTTGGAAAATCGGGTCCAGGAATGAGGCCCATCAGTTCCTCGATGCCAATCTCCTCGTTTTCAATCACCGCCAGGCAGCCATTGACAACCTCGGTGAGATTGTGCGGCGGGATATTGGTTGCCATGCCAACCGCTATACCCGAGGAGCCGTTGACCAGAAGATTCGGAATCCGGTTTGGCAAAACATCTGGAATCAGCTCAGTTCCGTCGTAGTTTTCGACAAAATCGACCGTTTCCTTGTCCAGATCCGCCAGCAATTCATGGGCAATCCTGGCCATACGGATTTCTGTGTATCGCATGGCCGCAGCACCGTCACCATCTACGGAACCGAAGTTGCCCTGCCCATCCACCAGCATATAGCGCAACGAGAACGGCTGCGCCATGCGGACAATGGTGTCGTACACGGCGGAATCACCATGAGGGTGATATTTACCGATGACATCACCCACCACTCGTGCCGACTTTTTGTACGGCCGGTTCCAGTCATTGTTCAGCTCATTCATTGCAAAAAGCACACGCCTGTGCACAGGCTTGAGCCCGTCGCGGACATCGGGCAGAGCTCTGCCAACAATGACACTCATGGCATAGTCCAGATAGGACTGCTGCAGCTCATCCTCGATATTGATCGGGAAAATTTCTCTTGCTATTTCACCCATTTGGCGGGAGTTCCTCTGGTCACATGGACACCCTGTCCAGCGTACTCTGGAGCGACAAAGTGTGGGGTCTCTGTTACTCCTGCACGAATGGCTTCGACTGGCTATTATTTTTTCAGAAGCAGACTGCTCAACACGCGCAAAATTGTATCAAAACACGCGTAAAAGCCCAGTCAATTCGTGTCAGAATGAGGTAGCGAAATTGCCACCGGAGGGGCGCTGTACATGTACCAGCCACAATAGCACTGGTCACGGCAGACATAAAAAACCCGCCATCGGAACAGTGCCACCCCATACACCGCAAACCCAGGCACGTCACAGTAGTGCGATGCTTATCACGCCTGCCTCATAAAAGAACGCCCGGTGAAAACCGGGCGTTCTGTGAGCAGATAGTCTGAGGTCATTCAGTGGCGTCTGCTTCAGCCGCTTCTTCCATGGGTTCGGCAGCTTCTTCATCCATCTCAGATTCGCCCTGTTCTGCCTCGTCCATTGCATCATCCATTGGCTCGTCCATTGCATCATCCATCGCGTCCATTGGCTCGTCCATCGCCTCGTCCATCGCCTCGACCGCATCCTCTGACCCGGCAGGAGACATGTAGTCCATCTCCATGGTTTCAGCCGCCTGCGGGTCACTTTCAGGGGCCGATGCGGGTTCTTCCTGTGCGCAAGCTACAAGAAACACGGCACACAGGCCTCCGACTATCAGTTTGATTTTGTTCAGCATGAGTCACTCCTCTTCATAATAGTGTTGTCTTGGGGGGAAGTAGTATAGCCTTTCACAAACCAAAATGCTCGGCTGGCCGGCTCGATGTGCGCCTGTTCATGAGCAGAGCGAGTGTACCAGGTGCGCAGACAGCCTGCGTCCACCAGCTAACCACTCCTGCCACGGGTTGCGGCGATACGCAATCGCAGGGCGTTGAGCTTTATAAAGCCTTCAGCGTCCGCCTGGTTGAACGCACCCTCATCTTCATCAAAGGTTGCTATCTGCTCATCAAACAGTGTGTCTTCGGACTCACGGCCGACGACTATCACGTTACCCTTGTACAGCTTCAGGCGGACCCTGCCATTGACGGTCGACTGGGATTCGTCAATTGCAGATTGCAGAATACGTCGCTCCGGCGACCACCAGTAGCCGTTGTACACCAACCTGGCATAGCGTGGCATCAGGTCGTCCTTGAGATGCGCCACCTCTCGGTCCAGAGTGAGGGACTCGATGGCCCGATGCGCTTTGAGCAGAATGGTCCCACCGGGTGTCTCGTAACAACCCCGGGACTTCATGCCCACATAGCGATTCTCTACGAGGTCCAGACGGCCAATGCCATTGTCGCCACCCAGCCTGTTCAACCGCTCCAGCAAGGTTGCTGCAGAAAGGGACTCGCCATCGATACTGACGGGGTTGCCGCCTTCGAAGGCTATCTCAGTATAAGCTGGCTGGTCCGGAGCAGCTTCCGGAGATACACTCCAACGCCACATATCTTCTTTCGGTTCCCACCATGGGTCTTCGAGGTTGCCACCTTCGTAGGAAATATGAAGCAGATTGGCGTCCATGGAGTATGGCGATTTTCTATCCGCACCGGCAAAGTCAACCGGAATACTGTGGGTATCGCAGTATTCCATGAGCTTTTCGCGGGAATTCAGATCCCACTCGCGCCAGGGTGCTATGACCTGAATGCCGGGTTTGAGGGCATAGGCCCCCAGCTCAAAGCGCACCTGATCGTTCCCTTTGCCTGTGGCTCCATGAGAAATGGCGTCTGCACCAGTCTGGTCGGCAATTTCCACCAGGCGACGTGCAATCAGTGGACGTGCGATGGACGTACCGAGAAGGTACTCACCTTCGTACACTGCATTTGCGCGAAACATTGGAAAGACATAGTTCGTTACGTAGTCTTCACGCAGGTCTTCTATATAGATTTCCTTAACGCCGAGGGCCTGAGCCTTGGCTCGCGCCAGCTCTACCTCCTCACCCTGCCCGATATCCGCAGTAAAGGTCACAACCTCTGCCTGATGATGATCCTGCAACCAGCGCACGATAACAGACGTATCCAGCCCACCGGAATAGGCTAAAACGACTTTGTTCACTGTCATGGACAATCACTCTGGAACAGGTTGTACGGGGCGCACATTCTACACCATGGCCGGACACGCGTCGCCAGGAATATGACCGGCAGTTACTGGACGGAGCAATCTCATTTCAACTGATCAGGTACCGGCCCCAGCCAGAAATACAACCACTCCGGATGCGCGGTAGTGTCTCAGTTTGAAAATAATCCCATTCTGCCGGTTGAAACGGGTATACTGAGCGTAACATCGATCTGCTTCGGAGAGAAAGATGAAACAGTACCGTTACCCCCCCCCCCCCGCATAAGTTAATATATCCCCTGCTCCTGCTGCTGGCAGGGCTTGCGGCACCGGCCGCGGCGCAGACGACCGTCACCAGCAGCGGGCGAGACGGCCCCACCGCTTGTCTGGCTCAACAGGAGATCACTCCTGATAATGTCCCCATCACGAGTTTGTCTACGACCAGTGTGACCTTCACGAGACCGGCCGTAAATTGGAACCAATACGTCGCACGGCTCGGCGATGCGCCAGCACCTGCAAATGCCACTATGTCTGCCAATGTTTTCAATGCCCGTACAGGAGTGAATGTAAACGATTTTACTGGACCTATATCCCCTTCCACAATACAAATAAGCCGAAACCAATCCGTCTCTGGCCTGGCTGCGAAGACAAACTATTACATCGAAATTTCTGTGGATGATTCAGGACCTATCCCGAAACAGGTGTTTGCCAGACACTGCTTCATGACCGGCGGCTCCTACACCATATCGGCCAACCCCATCGCTTCAGGCCCAACGCAGGGGTCAACCGGGTGCTTCACGATCAGCCCCCTCACCCAGCAGGATGTGCGCAACTGCTGGTGCGGGCGCAAGACTACCCTGCCCCTGTTCAGCTCCACCCAGGACAACACCGATTTCCTGAACAGGTGGGGGTGCCGATAGCGGCCCGTGCCGGACACAGGCAGGAGGCAGCCAGACCGTCCCTGTCGTTGCAGACCGCCGGAGCCGCCGTCGCCCGTCTTCAGAAGGTGGGCGACGGCAGGCGTATTCCTGGATGTGCCGAAACCTCATCGACACAAACCTGCACGGAGATTTTCAAACTGGGCCACTACCGGATGCGCTGGCATCAGAACTTCGCGCATGTATCCAGTGTGCAGAACAGCCGGGCTGAAATTCCCCCTAATTCCCAAGATTGCAGATTCTCAAGAACACATGCTGGGGCGAGTAGTGAGCGCATAGCTTCGAATTAGGGTACAATAAGACCCTGTTGGGAAAATCGGATTTGGGCTGTCGTCACCTGGAGCGGTACTTCCCGCTCGGGCTGTGCTTTCCAGCCAGAAGGATGAGGTCCTCTCGTTACATTCCGCTGCAGTGCGCGGCCCGAAGCTGCTCATATGCCGGTAGGTTTAATTGTAACTTTTTCTGAGGGCCGCCCCTGATGTCGTAAACGACATAGTCGCCAGGGGCGAGGCTGTGTCAAGCACTGCAATCTGTTATCCGTAGTGCACTACTTTAGAGTAACCCGTACCTCTAAAGCTCTAAACTTCGGCAGTTCATTAAGCCATGTACCATCAGGCTACCGGGTAATTGGCAGGCCTCTTCTATTTCTATCGTACAATGAGAGCTGTTTCGCTGCCATTCGGCCTCCATCAAGGACTCCCATGAGTGCCAATACTCTCAGCATAACCCGGCCTGACGACTGGCATCTTCACCTGCGAGACGGTGCTGCACTCCAGCTGACCGTGCCCCACGCTGCCCGCTACAACGGCCGTGCTATTGTCATGCCGAATCTGCAACCACCCCTGGTCACCGTAGATCTGGCGGCGAGCTACCGCACAAGAATTCTGGCGGCCCGGCCCCAAGGCTCCGCATTTGAACCCCTGATGACTTTGTACCTCACAGACAACACAGCCGCGAGTGAGATTCTCGCGGCCAGTGCCCATCCAGCGGTGACCGCCTGCAAGCTCTATCCAGCGGGAGCAACAACCAACTCAGACTCAGGTGTCACCGACATCACCAACATTCACGGGACACTTGACGTCATGCAGGACGAGGGCATACCTCTGCTGATCCACGGCGAGGTCACTGACCCGAATGTCGATGTGTATGACCGTGAGAAGGTCTTTATCGACCAACACCTTGCCCCCCTGCTCAAGGATTTCCCGGAGCTCAGGGTTGTGCTTGAGCATATCACCACCGCTGAAGCTGCGCAGTTTGTCGAGAGTGGGCCCGCCAATCTGGCAGCCACGATCACAGTCCATCATCTGCTCTACGAGCGTAACCACATGCTCGCAAGTCGGATTCAACCCCACTTGTACTGCCTGCCGATTCTGAAGCGCAGACAGCATCAGGAGGCGCTTCTGCGAGTGGCGACGGGGGGCAACCCGCGCTTTTTCCTGGGCAGCGATTCCGCACCACACAGCATTGGGGAGAAGGAGAGCAGCTGCGGCTGCGCTGGCTGCTATACCGCGCATGCGTCCCTGGAGCTTTATGCGGAAGTTTTCGAGGCCGCTGGCGCTTTGGATACACTTGAGGCATTTGCAAGTCATCGGGGTCCGGATTTCTATGGGCTGCCGCGAAATAGCGACCGGATTGTTCTGGAAAGAAAATCATGGACAATTCCCGACAACTATACATATGGCGACTCTCACCTGAAGCCCCTCCGCTCAGGTGAACAGATTCAATGGCGCCTTTCCTCTTCAGGAACCAAGCCACATGAGTGAGACCCGCACCTCCGAGCCCCCCCCAGAACTGCTGGCCAGCAGCGAAGGTTCTGTTCTTGCCGATCGATTTCGGGGATTCCTGCCGGTTGCTCTCGATGTCGAGACCGGCGGCTTCCGGGCGGACACACACGCATTGCTGGAACTTGCCGCAATCCCAATCCTGATGGACACTCAGGGACAGCTCTACCTCGAACACTGTTATTCAGCCGAAATCGAGCCCGTCGTGGGTTTGAAGGTCGAGGAAAGCGCACTGCAGTTCACTGGCATTGACCTGGACGACCCCCAGCGCGAGGCACTTCCGGAAAAAGAGGCACTTAAGCAGGTGTTTCAGCCTGTTCGCCAACTGGTGCGCGAGTACGACTGTACACGCGCAATCATAGTCGCGCATAATGCACATTTTGATCTCGGGTTCATCAACGCCGCCTGTGAGCGGCAGAACATTAAACGCAACCCCTTTCACCCGTTTTCCTGCTTTGATACAGCCACGCTCGCGGGTCTTGCCTACGGCCAGACAGTACTTGCGCGAGCCTGCACTGCCGCGCAGATCTCCTTCAATGACGATAATGCTCACTCGGCGCGCTATGATGCAACCAAGACGGCTGAGCTTTTTTGTAAAATTGTCAATGCTTGGCCCTTCCGGCCAAACTGGCAACTGCACACTTGAAACCTGAACAACATACCACATCACAGGAACACAACAAGAATGTCTGACTCGCTTGAAACGGCAGCACTCGAATACCACCGCAAACCAACCAGGGGAAAACTGTCCATCCAGCCGACCAAACCGCTCTCCAACCAGCGTGACCTGGCGTTGGCCTACTCCCCCGGTGTCGCGCACCCCTGCCACAAAATTGCCGAAGATCCTCAGGTTGCCGCGGAATATACATCCCGCGGCAACCTTGTCGGCGTTGTAACCAATGGAACTGCGGTTCTGGGGCTGGGCGCACTCGGTGCGCTTGCCGCGAAGCCGGTTATGGAGGGCAAGGCGGTACTGTTCAAAAAGTTCGCTGGAATTGATGTCTTTGATATCGAAGTTGACGAAACCGATATTGATCGTTTCGTGGACGCAGTAGCCGCCCTGGAGCCGACCTTTGGTGGCATCAATCTGGAAGACATCAAGGCACCGGAGTGCTTTTTTATCGAGAAAAAACTCCGTGAACGAATGAATATACCGGTCTTTCATGACGATCAGCACGGAACTGCCATATGTTCAGCGGCAGCCGTATACAACGGTCTGCGTATTGTTGACAAGAAGATCGAAAATGCTCAACTGGTGGTATCCGGTGGAGGCGCGGCCAGTATTGCCTGTACCGACCTCCTGGTCAGCATGGGACTCAAACGCGAAAACGTGCTTATGATCGACAGTCGCGGTGTCATCTACGCTGGCCGCGAGCAGGGCATGAACGAGTGGAAAGCAGGCTATGCTGCTGCAACCGACGCCCGCACTCTGGATGATGCCATAGTGGATGCTGATATCTTCATGGGCCTGTCGGGTCCCGGTGTTCTGACCCCGGACATGTGTAAAAAAATGGCCCGCGATCCACTGATCCTGGCCATGGCCAACCCCGTCCCGGAAATTATGCCCGAACTCGCCAAGGAGGCCAGACCCGACGCAATTATCGCAACCGGGCGGTCCGACTACCCCAACCAGGTCAACAACGTCCTCTGCTTTCCGTTCATATTTCGGGGTGCACTGGATTGCGGGGCCACTACCATCAACGAAGCCATGAAACTGGCCTGCGTCCGAGCCATTGCCGATCTCGCGCACCAGGAAGCCAGCGAAGCTGTCGCTCGCGCCTATGTCGGTGAAAGACTCGAATTTGGCCCGGAGTACCTGATTCCCAAACCCTTTGATCCGCGGCTCATTGAGCAGGTGCCGTTAGCTGTTGTCGAGGCGGCCATGGAGAGTGGAGTTGCCTCACGGCCCATTACGGATCTCGAGGACTATGCACAGCAACTGAAAAGTCACAATCATCGCAGCCGTATTTTCATGCAGGCTGTCATTGAATTTGCACAATCCCACCCCGCCCGGGTCGCGTTTTCCGAAGGCGAAAACAGCGATGTGCTGCGTGCGCTGCAAATGGTCATTGACGAAGGCGTCGCCCGGCCGGTCATTATTGGTCGACGCACGGAGGTACATCGAAAAATTGAGAAGCTGAATCTTCGGTACGAAGAAGGTCGTGACTTTGATTTGGTCGACCCGGAGAACAACGACAACTACGCCAAGCACTGGAAGTACTACCACGAACAGGTCGGCCGCTTCGGTGTTTCTGTAGAATCAGCGCAAAAAATTGTTCGTTCAAACAATACCGCACTGGCCGCCACCATGGTCGCTCTGAATGATGTGGATGCGATTCTGTGCGGCAAGGCCGGTCGCTACGATCTGCACCTGCGCAACGTTGCCGCTCCTTTGGGCTACACACTGGCAGACAAGGTACGGATGTCAGCTGTCTGTGCGCTCCTGCACTCGGATGGACCGCTGTTTCTCACCGATCCCTTTGTGCATGTTGATCCCTCTGCAGAACAGGTTGTTACCAACGCTGAAAACGCTATCGACTTCGCTCGCAAGTTCGACATTGAACCAAAAGTCGCCCTGGTATCGCACTCGAACTTCGGTTCCTACGAAGATCCTTCCGCAAAGAAAATGAAGCAGGCGTCGGAAATTTTGCGGGAAAAACACCCTGATATCGAGATAGACGGCGAAATGGTGGCCTTTTCCGCCCTGAATGGAGACTTCAGAGATACCATAATGCCCCAGGCGAACCTGACCGGACGGGCAAATGTCCTGGTCATGCCCAACATGGATTGCGCAAGCATCGCGCTGGGCATGATTCGCTCACTGACCGCAGCGCGACTGATCGGTCCCTATCTCTATGGACTTGAGAGAAGTGCCCACATACTCATACCCAGCGTCTCGGCTCGGGGTATCTTTAACATGACCGCACTCTGCTCGGCAGACGCACAAAAAACAGGTATTTCCTCACCCGCTGATTCACGTTGAGTACGGTGCGGGGATTTCTCTGCCCACCTTATCCATTCTCCGCATTCAATGAATGAACGCCCGGCTTCACAACGCACACTACTCAAATGCAAGAAATTCAGATTCGTGGCGCGCGTACCCACAATTTAAAGAATATCGACCTGAATATTCCCCGCGACAAATTGGTCGTCATCACAGGCTTGTCGGGGTCTGGAAAATCTTCGCTTGCATTTGACACCCTGTATGCCGAAGGTCAGCGTCGATATGTCGAGTCGCTTTCGGCATATGCACGCCAGTTTCTGGCTATCATGGACAAGCCGGATGTCGACAGTATCGAGGGACTGTCTCCAGCCATCTCCATTGAGCAGAAGTCAACCTCCCACAACCCAAGGTCTACGGTAGGAACGGTTACCGAGATATATGACTATCTGCGCCTGCTGTACGCACGTATTGGTGATCCGCGCTGCCCCCGGCACGATCAATCTCTCGCCGCGCAGACAGTGAGCGAAATGGTCGATATGGTTATGGAAGCTGCTGCGGAGACACGGATTCAGATCCTGGCACCCATGGTTCGGAATCGCAAGGGCGAACACAGCCACATGTTTTCGCAGTTGAGGGCCGATGGCTTTGTCCGGGTACGAATCGATGGCCTGGTTGCTGATCTGGATGATCTGCCAGAGATCAACAAAAACCAGAATCACCAGATTGAGGTAGTCGTCGATCGGCTCAAAATTCGCCCCGGAATCGAACAGCGGGTCGCCGACTCTCTGGAAACGGCCTTGGGTTTGACCGACGGCCTGGCCCTGCTGGATAACCTGGATGACCCGGATGCGGGGAAGCTTTTTTCCGCACGATTTGCCTGCCCGCTCTGTGACTACAGCCTCAACGAGCTTGAGCCGCGCCTGTTTTCGTTCAATAACCCCGCCGGGGCCTGCCCAAGCTGCGACGGGCTGGGCATCAGGCAGTTCTTTGATCAGACAAAAATCATCCAGTATCCAGAGATCAGCCTGGCGGATGGTGCAATTCGTGGCTGGGATCGACGCAACTTCTACTACTATCAGATGCTCCTCTCTCTGGCTGACCACTACGGTTTCGACATGGAGGCACCCTTTGAAGACCTGGCAGAGAGCAGCCGGGACGCTATTATGATGGGCTCCGGCGATGATGTCATTGAGTTTAGCTACGTCAATGACAGGGGCGACACCTATGTACGACGCCACCCGTTTGAAGGTATTGTGCGCAATTTCGAACGTCGCTACCGGGACACCGAATCGCAATCCGTACGCGACGAGCTCAGCAAGTTTCTGACCACCCGGGACTGCGAGGACTGCGGCGGCAGTCGCCTGCGTGAGGAGTCCAGGAACGTCTATGTGGATGAACACCCACTCCACGAAATAACGGCCAAGACGGTGCGGGATGCTGTCAGCTACTATTCACAACTTGAGCTCAGCGGCATTCAGGCAGAAATCGGCGAAAAGATACTCAAGGAGATCCGCGAACGTCTGCACTTCCTGTCCGATGTGGGGCTTGGCTACCTCAACCTCAATCGCAGCGCGGACACGCTGTCAGGCGGCGAAGCACAGCGCATCCGACTCGCAAGCCAGATTGGCGCGGGACTGGTCGGAGTTATGTATGTTCTGGATGAACCTTCCATTGGGCTCCATCAGCGTGACAACGCCCGGCTTCTCTCAACACTCATGCGCCTGCGCGACCTGGGCAACTCCGTCCTGGTCGTCGAGCACGACGAAGAAGCCATCCGCACAGCTGACCAGATCATCGACCTGGGCCCCGCGGCTGGCCTGCATGGTGGAGAGATTGTCTGCCAGGGCGATGCTCAAACCATCGCCGGGTGCACAGAATCCCTTACTGGAGATTACCTGTCGGGACGCAAGTCCATTGCGGTCCCCAGCCAGCGACTCAAGCCCGCTGAAGGTCAATGGTTGCGCATTAAGGGTGCCAGCGGCAACAACCTCAAAAATGTTGAACTTCAGGTGCCCAAGGGGCTGATGACCTGCGTCACCGGCGTCTCAGGATCCGGCAAATCCACGCTGATCAACGATACTCTCTATCCCCTGGCGGCCACTGCCCTCAACAAGGCATCGACCCTCAACCCGGCACACCACACTTCCGTGGAAGGACTGGATCTGTTCATCAACTGTGTGGATATCGACCAGAGCCCAATTGGCAGAACACCCCGCTCAAATCCGGCTACCTATACAGGCCTGTTTACTCATATTCGCGACCTGTTTGCAGGCACCGAGGAGTCTCGAGCTCGTGGCTACAAACCGGGGCGATTCAGCTTCAATGTCAAAGGTGGACGCTGTGAAGCCTGCCAGGGAGATGGTCTGATCAAGGTGGAGATGCATTTCCTGCCCGATGTCTATGTCCTGTGCGAGCACTGCACCGGTCAGCGCTACAACCGGGAGACTCTGGAAGTACAGTACAAGGGGCGCACCATCCATGAAGTGCTGGAAATGACGGTTGAGGTTGCGCTGGATTTTTTTGACGCAGTGCCTCCCATCAAGCGTCGTCTGGATACCCTGATGTCAGTGGGGCTTTCCTATATCAGACTTGGTCAGCCGGCGACCACTCTATCAGGAGGTGAAGCCCAGCGCGTCAAACTCTCTCGCGAACTGGCCAAGCGCAATACCGGCTCAACTCTCTATATACTGGATGAACCTACTACAGGGCTGCATTTTCACGACATCAAACAGCTCCTTGATGTTCTCCATCAACTGAGGGACGACGGCAACACCCTGGTTGTCATAGAACACAATCTCGATGTCATCAAGACAGCCGACTGGATTATTGACCTGGGTCCGGAAGGTGGATCTGAGGGTGGCGAAATCATTGCAACTGGAACCCCTGAGCACGTAGCCGGGGTGAAGTCTTCACATACCGGAAGTTTTCTCAAGCCCTTGCTGAAAGACGCCTGAGCGCACCAGCACATGAGAAGGGCTGCACACGCGGCTTTCCTTGTACAGCGCCAATTGATACCAGGGGGGCCTCCTGCGCAAGAAAAGTCCTTCTGCTTCCCCAACCTCAGGCCCCTCGACAGCCGGGCGATCCTGCCATCCTGTGGCTGCTTGACGAACTCAACCGGACCGGCAGGGTCTTCTCCAGACCGAATGCACAACCCAAGACAGGTGCATGGCATCCGAATCGGGGGCAGCACCTCTGAAATCTACAGATCTACGTGGCATAAAAAACTATGAGTCACTCCGATCCCATATTTTCTAGACAAATCGCGCTACACGACTACAATCGCCTTTCCGCCACTGAGGCTACTGAATGCCCACTCTTCCGCTCAAACCCGCACAGCAAAACTCATACAGCGACGCTGAAATCCGCCACAGCGAAACTGGCATCGTCTTCGGAGAGGGCCGTCCGCAATTACCTGTGCGAGAAATGCTGATGATCGATCGGATTATCGAAATCAACAGGGATGGTGGTTCCTACGGTAAAGGCCGGATGATCGCCGAAATGGATATCAACCCGGAACTGTGGTTTTTCAAGGTTCACTTCCCCGGGGACGCTGTCATGCCTGGTTGCCTTGGTTTGGACGCAATGTGGCAAATGGTCGGTTTCTATCTCGGCTGGCTCGGCCATCCTGGACGAGGGCGAGCCCTGGGTGTAGGCGAGGTCAAATTTACCGGTCAGGTCATGCCCGACGCTCAAAAAATTCGATACACAATTGATTACTCCAGAGTTGTCGCGCGAACTCTGGTCATGGGCATTGCCGATGGTGAGCTGGCATGTGACGGGAAACCGATCTACATGGCCAAGAATCTCAAAGTCGGATTGTTCTAGCCAACGCTGGGCACATCGCATTCAAAAGCCGCAATTTAGAGTTAAAATAAACGCCAGTCTGATAATCGCAGGACTCCTATGAGAAGAGTTGTAATCACTGGGTTAGGTATTGTTTCCTGTTTGGGTAACGACACGAAAACGGTGGCGGAATCCTTGCGCGAAGGCACTTCTGGGATAACCCATAACGAAGAATTCTCAGAGATGGGATTCCGCAGCCAGGTCAGCGGCAAAATCGATATAGATGTACAGGCCCGAATAGATCGCAAAGCGCTGCGATTTATGGGCGATGCTGCGGCATTTGGCTATATCTCCATGGATCAGGCGATTCAGGATTCAGGTCTCTCGGAAGGGGAAGTATCCAACGAACGGACCGGGCTGATCATGGGTTCGGGCGGCACCTCCTGTGCCAGCCAATTGGAATGTGCAGATATTATCCGGACTCGCGGTGTGAAGCGGGCAGGTCCGTACAGGGTCACCCAGATCATGGGCAGCACGGTATCAGCCTGTCTGGCGACGCCTTTCAAAATCAAGGGCTACAACTACTCCATGACCTCGGCCTGTGCCACCAGTTCCCATTGCATAGGAAACGCTGTAGAACTCATCCAGTGGGGCAAACAGGATATTGTCTTCGCTGGCGGTGGTGAGGAACTGCACTGGAATATGGCTGGTGCCTTCGATGCCATGGGGGCCCTGTCGTCCAAATACAACGAAGCGCCGGCCACCGCATCCCGGCCCTATGACGCCAACCGCGACGGCTTTGTAATATCGCTCGGCGCTGGTTGTGTTGTCCTTGAGGAATATGAACATGCCAGGGCACGCGGTGCCAAGATGTATGCTGAAGTAGTTGGTTACGGTGCTACATCGGATGGATACGATATGGTTGCACCTTCTGGAGAGGGGGCACAGCGCTGCATGCGCATGGCGCTCCAGGATGTCGAGGGATCCATTGATTACGTGAATACCCACGGTACCAGCACTCCGGCTGGCGATATCACCGAACTGGAAGGCATTCAGGCCCTGCTCGGTGACAACATGCCAGCCGTAGCCTCAACCAAATCCCTCTCTGGCCACTCGCTCGGCGCTGCCGGCGTTCACGAGGCCATATTCTCATTGATTATGATGGAAGAAGGTTTCATCGCTGCATCAGCCAATATAGAAACTTTGGACCCGGGTGCAGAGGGTGTGCCCCTGGTGCGTGAACTTCAGGAACATGCTGACCTTCAACAGATCATGTCGAACAGCTTTGGTTTTGGCGGCACGAATGCCTGCCTGATTTTCCGGAAAGTCTGAGCCATTCAGGCTGAATACTGCGGCGCATAAAAAACCCACTCTTCAGGACTCCCTGTGTGGCCCCCCTGAACATTTCAGACTTCTCGAATGCGCCAGGACACCCTGCTGATCTGGCCCGAAGTGCAGGGACTTGTTGGGGCAGGCACTTGTCAAAACGGGATATCGTCGTCGAAGTCATCAAATGAAGGTGCACCCTGCTGCTGGGCAGGTTCCGGAACAGCAGCACTCGCGGTGCCCATGGCGGCTCCGGAGGCCATAGCTCCACCTCCGGATGAGTCGGCACCCTGACCAGCGCCCCCTCCACGGGAATCGAGCATCTGCATTTCATTGGCAACAATTTCAGTGGTATAGCGGTCAGCGCCACTTTTATCCTGCCACTTGCGTGTCTGCAATCGACCTTCTACATAGATCTTGGAGCCTTTCTTCACATACTCTCCAACGATTTCGGCCAGGCGGTTGTAAAACACCACGCGGTGCCACTCTGTCCGTTCCTGCTGCTCGCCGCTGTTCTTGTCCTTCCAGCTCTCGGAAGTAGCCAGGCTGACATTTGTGACAGCGTCACCACTTGGAAAAAATCTTGTCTCTGGATCCTGCCCGCAGTTGCCAACAAGAATTACTTTGTTCACGCCCCGTTGAGCCATGATACCTCCATTCCGAATATTTGCTTCAGGCGCCGTGCGCACCGAACCATGGACTATAGCAGAATCAGTCCTCAATCCGGCAGTCTTTCCCACTTTGCCGATTTTCAGGCAGTCCGGTGTACGACCAGCCAAGCCCCCTCGCAGGCAATACAGCGGCACACCAGACCAATGAAAGAGCCGCTGAAAGGTAAAACAGGGATTGTGTACCATACCAGGACAGCACCAGGCCTCCAACTGCTCCACCGGCGAAGACTCCAAGAAACTGACAGCTTGAATAGAGACCGGCAGCCGCTCCCTCGCTGCCAGGTACTGCACTCTTGGTCAGCGTGCTCGGCAGGGTAGCCTCAAGAAGATTGAACCCCCAGAAGAACAGGAGCAACCCAGATACGAAGAGTGCGCAGCTGTGCGTGTGACTCATAAGAAGCATTGATATACAACAGACCGCACCTGCGACAAGAATAGACTGTTTGGCCTGCCCCCGCCGGTCCCAGAAACGCATAAAAGGAGCCATCAGGATAAACCCGCCACCAACAACAGACAGATACAGCACCCAATGTGTATCCAGTGGAATTCCCAGGTTTTCAATGAGGATATCCGGGACGGCCACCCATATGCACATTTGCATAAAGTGCAGTACAAAAATTCCCAGATCCAGGCGCAGCAGATTCGGAGATACCACGACCGGGTCTTTGGCAGGGACTGTCCGCCGGGGTGGTTCCCGTTCACTCAGAAGAAATACGATGACACAGGCGAGAAGTCCCAAAGTAATGCTGGCACCAAAAATGCCGCTGAGACCCCAGTAGGTGGCCACCAGAGGCCCGAACACGATAGACATTCCAAAGGAAACCCCGATTGAAATACCGACCAATGCCATGGCCATTGTGCGGTTGCGTTCGTCAATATGATCGGCCACCAGGGCAATCAGAACGGCAGAAACAGCCCCCGCCCCCTGTACAGCACGCCCCAGAATGAGCAGATCGACAGTTTCGGCCTGCGCGCACATCAGGCTGCCGATGACAAAGAGGATAAAGCCAAACATCAGCACGGGACGTCGACCATATTTATCCGAAAGCCAACCAAAGGGTATTTGCAGGCATGCCTGGGTCAAGCCATAAACGCCCATCGCTACACCCAGTTTCACCGTGGTAGCCCCAGGGAGTTCTGCTCCATAGATACTCAGAACAGGAAGCACCATGAACAGCCCGAGCATCCTTATGAGATAGAGAAATGCGATTGAACCCAGGAATTTTTTTTCAGCCTGACTCAAAGCCATGGTGCAGGATCAACGTTCGAAAAAAGAGCGACTCAGGCTCATATTGGGGTTACCACAACCAGGTTATATCATCCGGAACTGCTGGCACATACAATAGCGACGGACACCAGGCACAAAAAAAGCCGGGGCTCTGCCCGGCCTTCTTCGCGTCGCCAACCCTAGTCTCCGGATACAGTTTCAACAGGCTCTGCTGCAGTACCGGTGGAACGATCCACAAGTTCAACGTAGGCCATTGGTGCGCCGTCCCCGGTGCGAGGCGCACATTTAAGAATGCGAATATACCCCCCGGGACGGGATGCGTACCTGGGGCCGAGCTCGGAAAACAGCTTACCCACAGCCTGCTTGTCACGCAGCCGGGCAAAGGCAATACGCCGATTGGCAGCACTATCTTCCTTTGCCAAGGTGATCAGGGGCTCGGCGTGGACACGCAGCTCCTTGGCCTTGGCAAGAGTGGTTTTAATCAACTCGTGACCGACCAGCGAGACACACATATTCTGGAACATGGCTTTGCGATGAGGAGAGGTACGGCTGAATTTTCGACCGCTGTAACGATGTCTCATGGTGAGCAGTTCCTGTCTAAAAGTCGCCGATCAGGCAACGCCTTCTTTCTTCAAGCTTGCGGGAGGCCAATTTTCCAGGCGCATTCCCAGGCTCAAATCCCGGCCTCCCAGAACATCTTTGATCTCCGTTAATGACTTTTTGCCCAGATTGGGCGTTTTCAGCAGTTCCACTTCGGTGCGCTGAACCAGATCACCAATGTAGTAGATGCTTTCCGCCTTGAGACAGTTGGCAGAGCGAACCGTCAGTTCGAGGTCATCCACCGATCGCAGCAGTACCGGGTCTACCAGTTCTTCAGGTGCCTGTGGCTGGGAAATAGCGCTGGCTTCCAAATCTACGAAAGCAATGAGTTGCTGTTGCAAAATGGTTGCTGAACGGCGAATTGATTCTTCGGGATCCAGGGTACCATCGGTCTCAAGGTCAAGAACCAGTTTGTCGAGGTCGGTGCGCTGCTCCACACGTGCAGATTCCACAGTGTAGGACACTCGTTTCACCGGGCTGAAGGTAGCATCAAGTTGCAACACGCCTATGGGCTTGGATTCCTCATCACCGGTCGTCCGCCCGTCGACTGGCTGATAGCCGCGACCAGTTGCAACCTTAAGCGTCATCGTCAGGGATGCACCCTCAGCAAGGTGTGCGATGACATGATCGGGATTGGCAATTTCCACATCATGATCAATCTGAATATCTGCCGCAGTCACCACACCGCCGGTCGTGCTGAGTGTCAGGTAGGCTTCATCACGAGCATTCAGCGAGATCGCCACCCCCTTGAGGTTGAGCAGGATTTCAATAACATCCTCTTCCACACCTTCCAGCGCACTGTACTCGTGCTCCACGCCTTCAATCTGCACCTCGACGATGGCCGAACCCGGCATGGATGAGAGCAGGATTCGACGCAGTGCGTTTCCCAGGGTGTGACCAAATCCGCGCTCCAATGGCTCGAGCACAACTTTTGCACGCGTGGGACCCAGTTCTGAGACATCAATGTGCGAGGGAGTCAAAAATTCGTTGGCATTAATCTGCATTCTGCACCTGCGAAATAAAATCCTGGTTTATAGCTCTTTAAGCCTTTAAGTACGCGCATGTACCCCTGTCGTCTGAAGACTGAAGCACACTCCGATCACTTGGAGTACAGTTCGATAATCAGGTTTTCGTTGATTTCAGCGGGCAACTCTTCCCTATCTGGCAAGCGCGTATAGACGCCTTCCATCTTGGATGAATCAACCTGTACCCATGCAACTTCGCCCCGCTGGGCTGCCAGATTGAGAGCTGCCTGAATTCGCAACTGCCTGCGGCTCCTCTCACGAATTGACACCTGATTTCCGGGCTGAACCTGATAGGACGGAATATTCACCTTGTGACCATTGACCAGCACAGCGTTGTGAGAAACCAATTGACGGGCTTCACTTCGCGTTGAACCAAATCCCATGCGGTAGACAACATTGTCGAGCCGGGATTCAATAATCTGCAACAGGTTGTCACCGGTGTTGCCCTTGCGACGCGCTGCAGCCCTGTAGTAGTTGCGAAACTGCTTTTCGAGAATACCGTACAAGCGGCGGACTTTCTGCTTCTCACGGAGTTGAACGCCGTAATCAGACAAGCGGCCACGACGTGCACCCTGGATGACTCCGGGCGGGTTTTCAGCCTTGCACTTGGATTCGAGCGGACGAATACCACTTTTGAGAAAAAGATCGGTACCTTCGCGACGGGCAAGTTTACATGTAGGTCCTGTATATCTGGCCATCTATTCCTGAACTCCTGAATCCAAACGCTATACCCGACGTTTTTTCGGCGGGCGGCACCCATTGTGGGGGACCGGCGTCACGTCGGTGATTTGGTTGATTTTGAAACCGCAGTTGTTCAAAGCCCGGACAGCTGATTCTCGACCGGGACCTGGCCCCTTGACTTCAACGTCCAAGTTCTTCAAGCCGAACTCAAGTGCTGCAGTACCCGCGCGCTCGGCCGCCACCTGGGCAGCAAAGGGCGTACTCTTTCTCGACCCGCGAAATCCAGAGCCGCCCGCAGTGGCCCAACAGAGCGCATTACCCTGACGATCACTGATAGTCACGATGGTGTTGTTGAATGACGCATGGATATGCGCGATCCCATCGTGGATATTCTTTTTGACTTTCTTGCGTCCAGTCTTGCTACCGGATTGAGCCATGAATCCTCACCTGTTTTACTTCTCTTTGAGTCATTGCGGACTAGCGCTTGATGGGCTTGCGTGGCCCTTTGCGGGTGCGCGCATTGGTTTTGGTTCGCTGACCGCGCAGCGGTAATCCGCGGCGGTGGCGGATTCCCCTGTATGCGCCTAAATCCATAAGGCGCTTAATGTTCATGGATACTTCTCGTCGGAGATCACCTTCCACGGTCAATTTGGTAATTTCGGCACGAATCCCATCAAGCTCGGTGTCGTCCAGATCAGCGATTTTGGTACTTTCCTCGATACCCGCAGCTGCACAGATTTTCTTCGCTGCATTTTTTCCAATTCCATAGATATGCGTCAGCGAAATGACCGCGTGCTTCTGGTCCGGGATGTTGACACCCGCTATACGAGCCATTCTATTCTCTCCAAAAAAGGGATCGGTCAGTGACTTACACCTAGCCAATCCGAAACCACACCGCTTTTTGAAAGCACGGCAGACCGGATAAAAAAGGCGCGTAGGATACTTACAACTGCCAATACAATCAATCTCTTATCAAGCACAGGCGACGGGTAAACACTAGCCTTGTCGCTGCTTGTGACGAGGTTCTGCACTGCAGATCACACGCACGGTGCCCTTACGCTTGATCACCTTGCAATTGCGGCACATCTTTTTCACAGAAGCTCTCACTTTCATTTCAATTTCCTCACTGCGATTGCCTGCACTGCAGCGAGCAGCCTCGAATCCTGCGGCCGATCACTGAACGCCGGTTTCTAACCCTTAAAGTTTGCTTTTTTCATCAGCGACTCATACTGATGACTCATCAGATGCGTTTGCACCTGCTGCATAAAGTCCATGCTCACCACCACAGCAATCAACAGAGATGTACCACCAAGATAAAAGGGCACATTCCAGAATGCCGCAAGAAACAGCGGCAGCAGGCATACTGCCGTAATGTAGACAGAGCCAACCATGGTCAGCCGGGTCATCACATCGTCAATGTGCCTGCTTGTCCGCTCTCCGGGTCGTATACCTGGAATATAGGCACCCCCGCGCTTCAGATTGTCCGCCATTTCCTTGGGATTGAAGATCAATGCTGTATAGAAAAAGCAGAAGAAGATGATCAGCGCAGCAAACATCAGCATATACAGGGGCTGACCGGGTCCAATGGCCAGGGACACTTCCTGAAGCGCGGTTTTTACCCAGTTGGTTTCGCCCTCGGCACCCTGACCAAACCAGGTTGCCAATGACGCTGGGAACAGCAGCAGGCTGCTGGCAAAAATGGCCGGAATCACCCCAGCCTGATTGAGCTTCAGCGGCAGGAAACTGCCCTGTGCTGCGGCAGCCTGACCTGGCCCTGCTTGACGTCGTGCGTAGTTTATCGGGATACGCCTCTGCGCCCGCTCACAGAACACAACAAAATAGACGACTGCAATGGCAACCAGCGCAATAACCACCAGAACCAACACATTGAGTTCGCCGGTTCTTGCCTGCTCTATAGACTGACCAATTGCAGCCGGCAGCCCGGCAACAATCCCGGCAAAAATCAGCATTGAGATACCGTTGCCTACGCCGCGCTCATTGATTTGTTCACCGAGCCACATCATAAACACAGCTCCGGCAACAAGCGTCGGAACGGCAATCAGCATAAAGTTCGTATTGTTTGCGTAGATCAGCCCCTGACCGCCGAGGCCAACGGACATGCCGACAGCCTGAATCAAGGCCAGAACCACAGTACCTATTCGGGTGTACTGCTGAAGCTGGCGACGCCCGGCCTCCCCCTCCTTTTTCAACTGATCAAGGGAGGGCGTAACAGCGGTCATCAGCTGCATGATAATAGATGCTGAAATATAGGGCATGATCCCAAGAGCCAATATGGACATACGCTCCAGAGCACCACCCGAGAACATGTTGAACATCCCCAGAATGGTGTCCTGGTTCCGGGTAAACAGATCGGCCAACCGATCCGGGTCGATGCCAGGCAGCGGGATATGTGTGCCGATACGGTAGACGACAATCGCCAAAAACAAAAAGCGAAGGCGCGCCCAAAGCTCACCCATGCCACGCATGTTCCCCAGTGAGAGGTTACCCTGCGTTGCCATCACTCCTTCCTGTCAGATACATGCGCTGCGGACTCAGCCTGGACACGTGCTTCGCCAGGCTCTGCAACTGATCCACCAGCTGCTTCTATGGCCGCTCTGGCGCCTTTGGTCACGCCCAGGCCGACAACCCGGACCGCCTTGGTCAGTTCACCACTGGCGAAAATCTTGGCGCGGGTCATCTTGCTGCCCACCAGATCCGCCCGTTTGAGTGCGTCAAGATCGATAATTTCAGCATCAAGTTTGTTCAGTTCACCCAAACGAATCTCAGCCGTGGTCATGCCCACACGAGAACGGAACCCATACTTCGGCAGACGCTTGCGCAGTGGCATTTGCCCACCTTCAAACCCGGGCGCAACCGTGCCGCCAGACCGAGACTTCAAACCCTTATGGCCACGACCCGCAGTCTTGCCATAACCGCTGCCGATCCCACGACCAACGCGCTTGCGCTTTTTGGCACGCCTGGGATTCGGGCTCAGTGTATTCAGATACATTGTCTTACCTATCTATCAATAAGCAATAAGCTTGTGCGTCGGCCAAGCCAGACTGCCGTTGCCCTAGTCCTCAACCTGCAGCAGGTAGGACACCTTTTTAATCATGCCGCGATTTGCCTGTGTATCCAGTACTTCCACGCACTGTCCGATACGGCGCAGCCCGAGACCTGCCACACAGGCCTTGTGGTTCTTCAAGCGACCATTGACACTGTGTACGAGTTTCACCTTGACGGTTTTGTGTTCTGCCTTTGGCATGTTGCTTGCCCTCTCTACTTTTCAGATGTCTCGGGCCTAGCCCGCAACTTCTGTAATGTCCAGGCCACGTTTGGCAGCCACTTTTTCCGGTGACTGCATATTCTTAAGCGCCTTAAAAGTCGCCTGCACCACGTTGACAGGCGCGGTTGATCCGTAGCACTTGGCGAGCACGTTTTGCACGCCGGCCAATTCCAGAACAGCCCGCATGGCACCGCCTGCAATGACACCGGTTCCCTCAGATGCAGGCTGCATGTAGATCTTGGACGAGCCATGAACTGAAGATGCGGCGTAGTGCAGCGTGTTCCCGTTAAGTTCTACCTCGATCATATTGCGACGCGCTGCTTCCATGGCCTTCTGAATGGCGGAGGGAACCTCGCGCGATTTGCCACGACCGAAGCCGACCCTGCCATTGCCATCCCCAACTACGGTGAGTGCGGTAAAGGTAAATATCCGTCCACCCTTGACCGTCTTGGCAACCCGATTGACTTCAACCAGCTTTTCCAGCAATCCTTCTGCAGGATCTTTTTCCCTGTTCTGCAATGCCATCAGACGATCACCCTAGAATTTTAGACCAGACTCGCGGGCGGCTTCAGCCAGCGCTTTGACGCGCCCATGATATTTAAAACCGCTGCGATCGAAGGCTACAGAAGTAATGCTGACCGACTTGGCCCGCTCAGCGACCAGTGCGCCTACCGCCCTGGCAGCCTCCATGTTGCCGGTTGACCCACCGTTCAGTTTCTTTTCAACCGTGGACGCAGCAGCAACCACAGTACTGCCCGCAGGATCAATAATCTGGGCATAAATATGCCTTGGCGTTCGGTGAACACAGAGGCGATGTATCCGCAATTGTCTGAGTTTGGCACGTGCCTTGCGGGCACGACGGATACGGGAGGTTTTTTTGTCAATCATCCTGTTCACCTGCTTACTTTTTCTTCGCTTCTTTCAGGCGAACCTGTTCATCAGCATAGCGAATACCCTTGCCTTTATATGGTTCTGGCGGACGAAATGAGCGCACCTCGGCAGCAACCTGACCAAGCAATTGCTTGTCAGCACTCCTGAGCACAATTTCTGTCTGACTCGATGTCTCCGCCGTCACCCCCGTGGGCAGTTCGTACACAACGGGATGTGAAAACCCCAACGCAAGATCCAGCTTCTGACCACTGGCTTTGGCCCTGTAACCAACACCAATGAGCTGCAATCTCTTCTCAAAACCCTCAGATACACCTTCCACAGCATTGTTGACCAGTGCACGCATGGTACCTGCCATGGCCGTGTTGGGCTGATGTTCATCCGCCATCTGGATGCAGAGTTGCTCGCCGTCCTGCACCAGCTTGACCGAATCATGGAGACCCACGGTCTGCTCACCCTTGCTTCCCTTGATGGTCACGAGTGCACCATCAACGCGCACGTCGACGCCACCGGGGATGGGAATTGGACTATTAGCTACTCGAGACATCTGTCTGTTATCCACATCAGAATACGGTACACATCACCTCACCGCCGACGCCTTTGGCGCGTGCCACGCGGTCGGTGATCACCCCAAGATTTGTTGAAACAATCGCCACACCGAGGCCACCTCTGACGCGCGGCATCTCAGCTGCCGATGCGTAGGCTCGCAAACCGGGACGGCTGTAGCGGCTGATTTCTTCGATAACCGGCTTACCCTCAAAGTACTTCAGGGTAATGGTCAACTCCTTTTTCACGTCATCACTGGTCGCGTAGTCAGAGATATATCCCTCCTCCTTCAGCACCCGTGCGATTGATTCCTTGACCTTGGAAGCAGGCATCTCAACACATTCCATAGTACGGGCCTGCGCGTTGCGAATGCGCGTCAGCATATCGGCGATGGGGTCTTGCATACTCATCAATCCTGTACCTCCTACCAGCTCGCCTTGACTACACCGGGAATGTTGCCTCGCATGGCGTGCTCGCGAAGCTTGTTTCGGCACAGACCAAATTTGCGGTACACCGCGTGGGGGCGACCTGTCAGGCGACACCGGCGCTGCTGACGCGTGGGGCTGGCGTTTCTCGGCAACCTTTGGAGTTCAATCTGCGCAGTCCAGCGTTCTGCATCGGCAGTCGCCCGATTCTTGATCAATGCCTTGAGCTCAGCGCGCTTTTCTGCATATTTCTGAACCACCTTGGCGCGTCTCTTTTCGCGCTCGATCATGCTGATTTTTGCCATTGGCCCTACTCACCTCGCAGTGGAAAATTGAAAGCTCGCAGCAGTGCGCGACCCTCGTGATCATTGCGGGCGGTGGTACTGATACAGATATCCAGACCACGGAGTTTATCCACCTTGTCGTAGTCAATCTCAGGAAAAATAATCTGCTCATTGACACCCATGGAAAAGTTGCCACGCCCATCAAACTGTTTGGAGCTAATACCTCGGAAATCGCGGATACGCGGGATGGCAATAACCACAAGTCGCTCCAGGAACTCATACATGCGTTCGTTACGCAGGGTTACCTTGCACCCAACCGGCCAGCCTTCGCGAACCTTGAACCCGGCTACTGATTTGCGAGCCCTGGTCACCTGAGCTTTTTGTCCGGCGATCGCTTCCAGGTCGCGCACGGCGTTCTCGAGCAGTTTCCTGTCTCCGAGCGCTTCACCAACACCCATATTCAGGGTGATCTTGGTAATACGCGGCACTTCCATGGGATTTTTGAGTCCCAGCTCTTCTTTCAGCCTGCCCAGCAGCTCGTTTTTATACAGGTCTTCGAAATGTGCCATTTTTTTGCTCTCTCAGGATGCCCCTCAGGCCCCTATGACATCGCCACTGGATTTATAGACGCGAACCTTGCTGCCGTCTCCCTGCATTTTGAACCCAACGCGGTCAGCCTTGCCGGTTTCCGGGTTCCAGATGGCCACATTGGATACCTCAATGGGAGACTCCTTTTCGATAATTCCGCCGGGAATCTCAGCCTGTGGATTTGGCTTCTGGTGCCTCTTGATCATCTGAACACCACCGACAATCAAACGCCCGTCAGCCAGCACATGCTGCACCTTGCCGCGCTTGCCCTTATCTCTGCCCGCAATGACAACCACTTCGTCGTCCTGCTTAATCTTGTTGGCCATGTTTCAGTTCTCTCTTTTTCCAGACGCGCCCAGCGAATCACAGCACTTCCGGTGCCAGCGAGATAATCCTCATGAATTGTTCATCGCGAAGTTCACGTGTTACCGGACCAAAGATACGTGTCCCTACGGGCGCATTCTGGGCGTTCAACAGCACCGCAGCATTGTCGTCAAAGCGGATGATGGAACCGTCCCGGCGACGGACACCCTTGCGGGTGCGAACCACCACAGCGTTCATCACCTGGCCTTTTTTTACCCTTCCACGGGGAATGGCCTCCTTGACGGTTACTTTGATAATGTCACCAACCCGAGCATAGCGACGCCTTGAGCCACCTAACACCTTGATGCACATCACGCGACGAGCACCCGAGTTGTCTGCTACATCAAGGTAGCTCTCTGTCTGAATCATGTTCCAACTCCAGATAATCCCTGCTTTCGGCGGAAGTCGCCTACAGCTGTACTGCGCGCTCGTCAATGCTGAGCAGCATCCAGCTCTTGGTCTTTGATAGCAGACGATGCTCAGCCACCGTTACCAGATCACCCTCCTGGCACTCGTTATTTTCATCGTGAGCATGTATTTTGGTGGTTTTGATGACGTACTTGCCGTAGATCGGGTGCTTCACCCGACGGACCACTTCAACCGAAATGGTTTTATCCATCTTAACGCTCACGACCCGACCGCTGAGCGTTCGAGTACTTTTTATGTGTTCTGTATGTTCTTCCGACACAGTGGCTTCTTCCGACATTAGTTCTCACCTGCTTTCTGGGTGAGTACAGTTTTTATCCGCGCAACATCACGACGCACTTCACGCACGCGGTGTGGCTGACCCAGTTGACCAGTGGCGTGCTGCATGCGCAGTCCAAGCTGCTCCTTGCGAAGCTCCAGAAGCTGCTGGTTCAGTTCGTCTACCGACTTTTCACGCAATTCGCTGGCCTTCATCACATCACCGTGCGTTTCACAAAGCTTGTTTTAACCGGAAGTTTCCGTGCTGCGAGTTTAAAGGCCTCACGAGCCAACTCCTCAGAAACACCTTCCATCTCATACAGCACCTTGCCGGGCCTGACCTGTGCAACCCAGTACTCGACATTACCCTTACCCTTGCCCATACGCACTTCAAGTGGCTTCTCGGTAATCGGCTTGTCCGGGAACACCCGTATCCAGATCTTGCCGCCACGTTTTACGTGACGAGTCATGGCACGACGTGCGGCCTCTATCTGGCGGGCAGTAATACGTCCGCGACCGATTGCCTTAAGCGCATATTCACCAAAGCTGACCTTGGCGCCACGCTGGGCGAGTCCGCGATTGCGACCCTTCTGAACCTTCCTGAACTTTGTTCGTTTTGGCTGTAACATCTGTTGCTGCCCCGTATCTACCTGCCAGAACGGCCTTTCATGCCGGTACCAGCTTCGGCCTGTTCATCGGCACCGATAATCTCACCCTTAAATATCCATACCTTTACACCAATAATGCCGTAGGTAGTCAGGCCCTCTGCAGTCGAGTAGTCCACATCAGCACGCAGGGTATGCAGCGGAACACGTCCCTCGCGATACCATTCGGTACGTGCGATTTCAGCACCGCCCAATCGACCACTCACCTGAATCTTGATACCCTGGGCACCACTTCGCATGGCATTCTGAACCGCACGCTTCATAGCCCGGCGAAACATCACCCTGCGCTCAAGCTGCTGGGCAACACTTTGTGCAACCAATGATGCATCCAAATCTGGCTTGCGCACTTCCTCGATATTGATCTGCACAGGCACACCCATCATCTGGTTGAGTTCAGTGCGCAGGCGATCAACATCCTCACCTTTTTTGCCAATCACGACGCCGGGGCGTGCCGTGAATATAGTCACCCGAGCACTGGAAGCGGGCCGCTCAATTTCGATGCGGCTCAGTGACGCATGTCCAAGCTTTTGAGCGAGGTACTCACGCACCTGAAGGTCAGTGAACAGCTTGTCGGCATAATCCTGCTTCTCGGCATACCAGACGGACTGGTGCTGCTTGGTGATACCAAGGCGTATGCCAGTTGGATGAACTTTTTGACCCATGGACTAAGCCTCCCCTGCCTCGTCGGCCACCTTCACAGTGATGTGGCAGGTGCGCTTCAAAATCCTGCCCGGACGGCCTTTGGCCCGAGGTTTAAAGCGTTTCATCGTAAATCCTTCGTCAACGTATATCGTTGAGACCAGCAGTTCATCGACATCTGCGCCTTCGTTGTGCTCTGCATTGGCAATCGCCGACTCCAGAACTTTCTTTACCAGATGCGCGCCCTTCTTGGAGCTGAACTCCAGCAGATCCAGAGCTTCTTCGGCACTTTTGCCACGAATCTGGTCCGCGACCAGCCTGGCTTTCTGCGGAGAGAGCCGGGCGCTGCGCAATGTTGCTGCTACTTCCATCGTCATCCTCACTATTTGGCCTTCTTGTCAGCCGCATGGCCCTTGTAGGTGCGTGTGGCGGCAAACTCGCCGAGCTTGTGGCCGACCATCTCTTCATTAATCAACACCGGCACATGCTGACGGCCGTTGTGTACTGCAATTGTGAGGCCAACCATCTCTGGAAAGATGGTCGAACGGCGTGACCATGTCTTGATCGGTTTACGATCATTTTTCTCTGCAGCCGCTTCCACTTTCCTCAGCAGGTGTGCATCAATGAAAGGACCTTTGTATAGCGAACGAGCCATGTCGTACCTCTGCGCCCGATTATTTGTTGCGATGCCGCACAATCATCTTGTCTGTGCGCTTGTTCTTGCGAGTTTTGTACCCCTTGGCAGGAGTACCCCAGGGAGACACCGGATGGCGGCCACCGGAAGTGCGGCCTTCACCACCACCGTGCGGATGATCTACCGGGTTCATGGCCACACCACGGACAGTTGGGCGCACCCCACGCCAGCGCTTGGCACCGGCTTTCCCCAGCGAACGCAAATTGTGTTCACTGTTGCACACCTCACCCAGTGTTGCACGACACTCAGACAACACGCGGCGCACCTCACCACTGCGCAGGCGCAGGGTTGCATGAACGCCTTCACGGGCAACCAACTGCACACTGGTACCCGCACTGCGGGCCAGTTGAGCACCTTTACCGGCTTTTAATTCGACACAATGCACCACACTCCCCACAGGGATGTTGCGCAGCGGCAGGCAGTTGCCAGTCCTGATGGACGCACCTGAACCTGATTGAATCTCATCGCCCGTTCGAACGCCTTTGGGTGCGATGATGTACCGATGCTCGCCATCGGCATAGCAGACGAGCGCGATGAGAGCACTGCGGTTGGGGTCATATTCCAGACGCTCAACGCGCGCCGGAATACCGTCTTTATTCCTCTTGAAATCGATAACGCGATAGCGCCGTTTGTGGCCACCACCTCGATGACGAGTGGTGATACGCCCTGCATTGTTGCGTCCGCCGGTTCTGGATTTCTGCTCCGTCAGCGGCGCATAGGGCCCCCCCGTGTGGAGCCCATCGTGCACGACGCTCACGACATGCCGGCGACCCGGGGAAGTTGGTTTGCGTTTTACAATAGCCATCTGTCTGTCTTCCATCAAATCGCCGCTGTAAAGTCAAGCTGCTGGCCTTCAGCCAGACTCACGTAGGCCTTTTTCCAATTGTTGCGGCGACCGAACCCTGTGCGTGTGCGGCGAACTTTGCCCTTTTGATTCAGTACCTGAACCTTTTTCACGCTGACATCAAACACGGACTCCACTGCAGCCTTGATTTCGGACTTGGTAGCATCCACGGCGACCTTGAATACATATTGATTCGCGTTTTCTCCTGCGAGAGCGGACTTTTCTGAGATATGCGGCTTACGGATAAGATTGAAAAGACGCTCCTGACGCGTATTGATACTCATGCCAGCATCTCCTCAATCTGCTTGAGCGCGGGAACCGTCACAACCACTGTGTCGGCTCCGACCAGACTCACGGGATCAATACCATTGACATCACGCACATCTACCCGATGCAGGTTCCGGGAGGACAGATAGAGATTTTCACTGACTTCATCCGCAACGATCAGAGCACTTTCGACTTCATACTCGCCCAATTTGGCAATCAACCCCTTGGTTTTTGGGGCATCCAGATCGAAGGACTCGACCACCATCAGGCGATCTTGACGGGTCAGTTCGGAAAGAATCGAGCGCATGGCTGCGCGATACATTTTCCTGTTGAGCTTGACACTGTGATTCTGATCGGCGCGTGCAGCAAAAGTCACACCACCCGAACGCCAGATCGGGCTGCGGATAGTGCCTGCACGAGAGCGCCCGCTGCCTTTTTGACGCCAGGGCTTTGTGCCGCCACCGGATACTTCCGAACGATTTTTCTGCTTTCTGGAGTCCTGGCGTGCATTGGCCAGGTACCCCACTACAACCTGATGAACCAGATCCTGGTTAAACTCGCGAGCAAAATTGACATCGGATACTTCGACAGTCCCGCCTGCCGCTTCACCTTTTGGGGCTGCAATGACCAGTTCCATAATCAACCTCTAGGCCTTCACTGCCGGATTGACAACCACGTCGCCGCCGGAAGGACCCGGCACCGCACCTTTAAGGAGCAGCAGGTTGCGCCCGGCATCAACGCGCAGTATTTCCAGATTTTGAGTGGTCACCCGCTCAGCACCCATATGGCCAGCCATTTTTTTACCCTTGAAGACGCGTCCGGGAGTCTGGCACTGACCAATAGAGCCTGGAGCTCGATGGGATATGGAGTTGCCGTGAGTTGCATCCTGCATGCGGAAATTCCAACGCTTCACCGCACCCTGAAAACCCTTGCCCTTGGAGGTGCCGGTTACATCGACCTTTTGTCCGGCTTCAAAGCATTCCGCGGTGACTTCCCCGCCGACTTCAAGATTCTCCACGGAATTCACACGAAATTCCCATAGCCCACGACCAGCTTCAACATGTGCCTTGGCAAAGTGTCCTGCCTCGGATTTGCGTACTCGGGAAGTTTTGCGGGAACCGGTGGTTACCTGAACTGCTGAATACCCATCGGTTTCAACGGTTTTGATCTGCGTAATGCGGTTTGGCTCAACCTCGACAACAGTCACCGGAACCGATGTGCCATCCTCAGCAAATACGCGAGTCATGCCGCTCTTGCGGCCGACTATACCAATAGTCATTTTCTTTCCTCTTGTGTACGGGGCTGTTACCCACTATGGCCGCCCATTTCAGAGCGTTACACCGAGAACACCGGAAAAAGAGCTTTCTTGTCCACGCCTGTCAGTCCTCTGCCCCAATCCCGATGTATGCATGTATGCACTGCGGTTCTGCAGCTGGCCTGTGACTTGCCTTCAAACAAAAAATCAAATTTTCAGTCGTGCTGTCCTCTTTTTCATACGATGTTCATTCATAGACAGACACTACAGATTTCCATCCCCCGGTGCTGCCATCTAGCCCAGACTGATCTGAACTTCGACGCCGGCTGCCAGATCCAGATTCATCAATGCGTCTACGGTTTTTTCAGTTGGCTCCAGAATATCCATGAGGCGCTTGTGGGTGCGAATCTCGTATTGATCCCGTGCATCCTTATTGACGTGCGGCGAGATCAGTACGGTGTAGCGCTCCTTTCGGGTCGGCAAGGGAATGGGGCCACGCACTGCCGCACCAGTTCGCTTGGCCGTATCAACGATCTCCTTCGCGGACAGGTCAATCAACCGATGATCAAACGCCTTCAAGCGAATGCGAATGTTCTGATTCTGCATATGCACATTCCAACCGGTTTTCAGGCCAAGGGTTCGTAGAACAACTTCAACCAGGTGACTTAACTCATTGCTTTTAAGCCACTTTTATTACGAACAACGCCGGCCACCCTGGGGTGACTGGCGCCAAAGAGGCGCGCATTCTATAGATTTAGGGATTTTAGGTCAACATCATCAATCACATTTTAGCGCGCGGCTCTGCGTGGCGAGAGAGCTGACAAGACACTGCCAGCCCTGTTTTTCTCCAAGGTGGCAGATACACAGGGAACTGATTGCTGTCTGCGTTCATCTGTGGTACGGCGTTCTCATGTCGAACTACTGAATCCTGGCCTTGAATTTCTGCAATGCCTGCTGAATTCTGGCAGTGTTCTCCGGACCCATGCGCAGCAGTTGCTTGTGCACCATATTCAACCCTTCCAGTGACTCGTCCGCATACAGATAGCTGCCCTCGGGACGCACCAGCCTGATTGGCTCCTCCACCACTGGTGCTCCCAATGCAACGTCAATGGCAGCGATCAATGTACGCCTGAAGCTCCCTTCGGGGTAGCCCAGTTCAGTGTATGCCTCATCGAACAGAGGTTCGTAAAACCGATAGAATGCAACAAGAAGTTCAGTGTCCACCGCCTGGACAAGATCAGCGTAGGCGGTGTAGCGACGGTAACTGCCCGGGGCGACAAAGAGTTGTCCGTTTTCCTCGACCACCTCCAGAGCGCCCTCGGGCGCAATGAGTGGGCTGTGCGGATAGATGAGCGCGCCCCGCGCCGCATTGTCGACCTGAAGGACCAGCTTTCGGATAAACTGGTCCTGTTGCAGCAGACCAAGGCGAACGGAGCTGAGTAACATTTCCAAATGGCGGAGCAGGAGCGCATCGCTGTTCTCCAGTTTGGGCAATGTTCCAGTGAGTTCGTAGGTATTGCTGAGTTCTGGCGGCGGCGGGGGAATTTCGCGGGGAATCCTGAATGGTTTTACCCCCTGCCCTGTCGCATCTGAGGATGCAATCGCTGGAGGCTCGGCCTCAGGCAAAGCAAACAGATAGATCCCAAGCGCCACTATGACCAGCAAACCTGCACCTATACCAAGATTCCTTTTCATGACTGTCCTCCAAAAGGCGGGGCTGAGAGCCGATTGTAGCCAAGATTGGAATTCTTGGGAGGAACTATTGGCACCCTGATGCAATCGCCTCTGCCCTTCCTGTCGATGAATACAGAGGAATACATTGTGTGTCAGACCCTCGCTGCACAAGGAAGTGGACGGCTTCCATCCCCTGAATCTCAGATATCCTGCCCGCGGATCTTTTTCTGTTACATTGTTTGGGAGACCATACACCCGTTTTCAGGCAGCTCGTAGGCCATGCGAAGCTCAGTTCCAGGGTAGACCCTGCGGGTCTGGTTGAGCTGCCCAAGAAGTCCTGCACTGGCCGCCTTGCTCGCGGTCCCGAGGATGCGCACCCGCACGATGCCCTGCTCAGGCTCTGGAATGATATCCGCCACCGATCGAAACGGCTCAGATGCAAGCGCTGGGGTAAAAGCGCGTGTACCGCTGGTGACCTCTTGGCCTGCGCACAGCCATGGTATCATGATGGCCTGATCAGTCACTGATCATTTCGATTGATCGAACTGCCACTGTCGAGAGTACAGTTTTTTTCTGGTCCTGCACGCCCGAGATCGGGGCGAAATGATCGCCTAAATATCTCCAATTGTCTGCATGCATGTATCAAGAAGTGTGCTGTGCTAGAATCTGCGCATGTGCTGAAGCCATTCTTCGATTGGCGACCGGACTGAGCACCGCGTGTGAGTTGCCTGAAAACCGGTACAATCGACCTGAAACTCTCACCACAGTGGCAGAAAAAGTCAGGGGGGCAGAACTTCCAAACCTGACAATGCGAACCTCAGATGTCCTGACCTCGGCACTTTTACTGCTCACTTATTTGAAATACTCTCGCCGGTTTTGGCCTGTTTTCGGGCTTCACGGGATTGTATTTGGGGTGTCTGCACGGTGGGCACCCTGACATGGTTTTCAGATTATATGAGCACTTCAAGAATGTGCCCTGTGCCTCAAAAAAACAAAAGACTGAAAAAATGTATATTTTTCAGGGTTCATATCCGATTGTATGTTTCTCGTATAAGGGACTGAGATCGGGACGTCTGAGCCTATTCCCTCGCCAACCCTGATCGGCACTCCATGCACACCCGGTTCATCGTCCCGGGACGCTGTGACACCTTCGGGACCGGACACGAGCGCAGTGACAGAGATGTACTTATGAGTGAAGACACACCGAAAAGACCAACTGGCCTGCCGACCACGCGGCACGATGCGCTGTTCCGCACCCTGCTGACCAATCCTGAGCGGGCAGGACAGGTCTTGCGCGATCATCTGCCAGAGCCGATTGCCACGCGTCTTGCTGCGCAGGATCCGCGATTGATCGATGGCAGTTTTGTTGATGAGGCCCTGCGCGGAAGCCAGGCCGACCGACTGTTCGAGGTGACACTGGATGGTGGCACTCCGCTGCTCATTTACGCATTGCTTGAACACAAAAGCGAACCGGACCAGAAAACCCCGCTCCAGCTTGCCGGGTATATGATCAATATCTGGAAACGCTATGCCGATGAGCATCCAGACCGCAAGAGCCGATTGCCAGCGATCATTCCGATTGTCTTCTACCATGGTGCCGCGCACTGGACTGTTCCGCGCTCCCTGTTTGATCTGATCGAGGATGATGAGGAGATACGTCCATTCAGCCGTTCCATGGCCTATGTCCTGCGTGATATTGGTCAGATGAGCCTGGAGCAGATGTCGTCCCGCCCTGAAGTCCGGTCAGTGTTTCATGTGCTGCATATCTCGCGGCGAGACAGGATTGGGCACGAGGAACTGGCCGATATCATCGCCCCGCTTGTCGATGGATCGGACTTGGAATCGGCCACTCTGCACTATATAGTAGGTGATCAGAAGATTACGCAGACCATGCTTGAGGCTGCGCTGCGTCAGGCGAAACCGGAACGATGGGAGGCCCTCATGGGCACACTTGCTGAAACCTGGTTCGAACAGGGCAAAGCTGATGGGATGGCTGAGGGTGAAGCCAGAGGCAAGGCTGTTGGGATGGCTGAGGGTGAAGCCAGAGGTGAAGCCAGAGGCAAAGCCAGAGGCAAGGCTGAGACCTTCCTGCAACTGGCGCGTCTCAAATATGGCGATCTGTCCGAGCAGTGCATCGAAGCGGTGCGCATCGCCTCTGCCACGCAACTGGATCACTGGCTGCACGCTCTGCTCAGCGCTGAAACGCTGGAGGACATTTTCAATCCTCCTCACTCACAGTGAGCTGAGTGCTGCCACACAGTGTCCGGCGGCCAATTGTCAGGCGGGCTCTGGTCATGAGTCACACGTCTTGTCAGGACATCTGGATGGTGCTCTGGTTGGCCGGGTACACTGCTGCAACCTGCTCGAGGCCATCGGTATCCACCTGACCATCCTGCCCGAAAAATTGCTGAAACCCAGAGACGGCGTCAATGCTGCCCCGAATCAACTTTCCGCATGGGCGGCAATGCCGCCACCAACTGGCGACCATAGCTTTTCGTCAGGAGTCTAATGTCTGTAATAGTTACCCTGCCCTGATCTGTTTCCGATCTCAACAACCGCCCCACTCCCTGGACAAGGCGCATGGATGCATCTGCAAGACTGATATCACGAAAGCTGTTGCCGCCCCTGGCCTCAACCCATTCCGCCAAGGCTTCTTCCTCCGGTTCAGTCGGCACACTAAAGGGGATCTTGGCAATCAGCACATGCTGACAATAGCTTCCTGGCAGATCAATACCCTCCGCAAAACTGGCGAGCCCAAAAATAGTGCTCCCCCGACCTTTATCGATTCGTGAGCGATGCATATCGAGCAATCGCTGCTTGCTCCGACTGCCCTGGATCAGCACCAGCTTCTGCCAGTCAGGCTCAAGCCGGTCAAATACCTGGTCCATCTGCCGTCCGCTGGCAAAAAGTACCAGATTGGCTTTTTCGCAATCGAGCAGCCGGGGAATGGAATCAACCAGATAGGCATCGTGAGCATCGGCGTCCTTGGGGTCTGCAGCATCTGGAGGAATTTCCAGGCTGGCATTTTTGGGGTAGTCGAATGGACTGGGTAGTTGCAGACATTCGGTATCCTGACCAAGACCAGTACGCATTTTGAGACGGTCAAAACTATCCAAAGCTGCAAGAGTCGCTGATGTCAGAACAGCACCAGCTCCTCGTTTCCACAAGTGCTCGTGCAGCACATCTCCCGCCAGTATGGGGCTGGCAAAGAGTTCGTAGTCATCACGATCTTCATACAACTGCACCCAGCGAGCCTGATTATGCTCATCTGCTGATTCACCGAGGCAATAGTTACTCCACAGGCGGTGTGCGTTTTCTGCACGACTCAGCCACTGCCCTGCAATTGGAAACCACCGGTCGCGACCATCCGGCCCGGTACCGGACTCTCCAGATGCCAGCAACTCGGAAAGCCGCTCCAGTCTGTTGCAGAGCCTGGACTGCAATTCCGCGATAGAGTCTGCCTGTGCCCTGAGCGGGCCCGGCACCTCGCCTTGGACGAAACGGACTGCAATGCGATCTCCAGTATCTCGCTCAGGCCGGGACTCGATAATCTCCGCGAGCACCGGCCGTATGAGTTGAAAACTGTCAATAAGGGTTGTTCCCAGCGCGAGGATTTCTTCTGCCGTAGATACGAGCCCTTCGATAGAATCAAGCTCACTCTGAAGCCGAGCCAGAAGCACGTTTTGCTGCTCCAAATGGCCCAGAGCAGTTCCCAGCCTGAATCTCACAGCGAAGTGACGCCGCGCCTTTTCTCCCAGATGATGGGCTTCATCAAAAACATACATGCAGTCTTCAACCGATGGCAGGATAACTCCGCCGCCAAGCGCAAGATCCGACAGCACAAGATCATGATTGGCCACCAGTACCAAGGAATCTTCCAACTGGTTGCGCGCCGAAAAAAATGCGCAGTGGCTCACATGAGGACAGGCACGTCCCATGCATTGATAGCGATCACTGGTGAGGGGGCGCCAGTCATCCTCTGTTACGCTGTGCTCCCAGGTATCCCGGTCGCCATCCCAGATGGAGTCTGCACGTGCATTCTCCATCGACTGATAGAGTCGCAGTCGGTCGGCAGTGAGCGCCTGCGCATCACCTTCCAGATACATGCTGATCTGGTCCGCAGCTGGGTCTGTAGCGAGTACGTTTTCCAGCTTGACCTGACACAGGTAGCGACCGCGCCCCTTGACCAGTTGAAATCCAAATGACAGCCCCGCCTGTTCGATAACATCCGGTATGTCCTTATTCACCAGCTGCTCCTGAAGAGCGATGGTGCCCGTGGAGACGATCAAGGTTTTTCCCTGTTGCCGAGCCACGGGAATTGCTGCCAGCAGGTAGGCCAGGGTTTTGCCTGTCCCAGTGCCAGCCTCTATAGCTACTACCCTCTGTTCAGGTTGGGAATGCAGTAACTGTTTCGCAATTGCCGCAATCATGCGTTTTTGGGTCGGACGAGCCCGAAACCCCGTATTTTTCAGGAACTTTGAATAAGCAGCCTGAATCTCGGCCTTGACGTCAGCAGGGATCAATTGAGTTGTACGCCCTGTATCAGATCTCGAAAACGATCAACCCGTGCCGGCTTCCAGGCAGATTGTGTTGATAGATTTCCCCAGACGGGATCATCAGGAACCCTTCCAATGACATGCACATGGAGCTGGGGCAGGTAATTCCCGAGCGCCGCCACATCAATTTTTTCTGCGGCACACTCCTGACGCAACAGATTCGCGATCCGGTCCGATTCGGCCAGCAATCGCGTCCGACACGCTCCAGACATATCATCGAGATCCCGGTATCGACCACATCTTGGTACCAGAATAAACCAGGGAACCTCAGCGTTCCTATGCAGCAAAACCCGTGAGCACTCAAGGTCACCAATCCAATGGCAGTCCCTGTCCAGCTGCGGGTTCAGCTGAAATTCAATTTCTGCTTCAATGTGTTCAAGAATCCTCGCCATCAACCGATTTGCCTCCCCAAACCGTCCTCCATCTTTCAGCAACTCTGCCTCATCCTGAATCCAAGGACCCTCAACCAGCTCATCTCGGCTCTTTTCGATTAGCGCGGATGTGGAGGCCGGCGTGAACTCCAGATGAAACTGAAGACCGATGATCCGCCGGTGCCAGACAAACGCCTGGTGGGCGCAGGCTGTGCTCGTGGCAAGATGCAGAGCACCATCCGGTACAGTGAAGCTGTCCCCATGCCAGTGCAGGCAATCGAATGTGCGGGGAAGAAGATCGCAGAGCCAGGAGTCTGACCCGGCTGGCGTCTGCTGTACCGGATACCAGCCAATTTCCTTGTGTCCGAGGGCGCCCACCTCAGCTCCGAGCACCTGCGCCACCAGTTGCGCGCCCAAGCAAATACCCAGAACCCATTTGTGCTGATCGATGGCCTGGCTGATATAGACTTTCTCAACTTCGAGGAAGGGGAACTGATCCGTGTCGGATACCGACATGGGGCCACCCATAACAACCAGCAAATCCACCTGTCCCAGCTCCGGCAGACGGTACTCAGAATACAGGCGCACAATCTCGATATGGTGACCACGCCCCTCAAAATAGGGAGCAATGGTTCCTGATCCTTCAAAGGGCACGTGCTGTAAAACGCAGATATTCACCTGTGGTATCCGTCATGAGCACCGCCCCGATTCAGGCACCTGACCTGCGACGGTGAAACCGTCAAGGATTCACTGTCAGCCAACGCAGGGCAACGTTCGCAGCTTGCCCGTACTATCCTGCCCGCGACCATGCCCGTGGTGCTCGCCTCTCCCATCTGCTCAGATTCAATTATGATTTCCCGTTTCAGGGCACTAGAATGCCTGGTCATTCTATAGCATTCCCCTGTACGAAAGCTCCCAAATCCAACCGATCAGGACTGAATACATGCGCCAGGTGTACACAGAATTCCACTTTGATCAGCTTGCCGACTGGATGTCTGAACAGGGTCTGGATGAATGGGCAGACGCACTGCCTTCAATGGTGGATAGGGGCTTTGACTATAAGCGCTACGGAGATCTGCAGGGCTGGTTGGAGCTTCTTGATGAACTTCCGGACATCGAGGCTGAAGAGGTCGAGTTGACCAGCCAGGTTGCACTGCACTCCTCAGCGCTGGATCCGGAGAGCGGCGCGCAGATCGAGCAGGCTCTGCGTGGGCTTGTCCCCTGGCGGAAAGGTCCATACAGTCTTTTTGGTATTGATCTCGATGCCGAGTGGCGCTCTGACTGGAAGTGGGAACGAATATTGCCGGGGCTTGATTCCCTTGACGGCCAACTGGTGCTGGATGTTGGTTGCGGTAATGGGTATCACCTCTGGCGTATGCTTGGTGCTGGTGCCCGACGGGTTATTGGCATCGATCCCTCACCCAGATTCGCTATCCAGTTCCAGATCATCAAGCGACTCATGGGCGATTATCCCGCGCACCTGGTACCCTGCACGATCGAGGCACTTCCAGCTTCACTGAACGCCTTTGACTCCGTATTTTCCATGGGGGTGCTGTACCACCGCAGATCCCCCATCGATCATCTCCTTGATTTGCGTAGCGTGCTGTCTTCCCGTGGGCAGCTTGTACTGGAAACTCTGGTGATCGCCGGCGATCAGACCCGGTGCCTGGTCCCTGCAGACCGCTATGCCAAGATGCGCAATGTCTGGTTTATTCCCAGCATCGGAATGCTGTCACTCTGGTTGACACGACTTGGTTTTCAGGATATCAGAGTGATCGACGAGACACCGACGAGCGTCGATGAGCAGCGCACGACCGACTGGATGCAGTTCGAATCCCTGGCGGACTTTCTTGATCCCTGCGACCAGAGCAGAACGATTGAAGGTTATCCCGCCCCAGTCCGCGCCACCCTGACGGCTCGCAAGCCAGCTGATTAAAGCCGGTCTTGAAGTGCCTATTGCGCTTCTGATTCCCGTTCCAGCGCCTTCACCAGGGACGAAAATGTCTTCATGTTTTTACTGTTCATGGACATGAGTATCCGGTGAGATTCGATGACTTTCTCTCGGGTTACATCAGACGACCCGGAGCAAAATTTCATTTCCTCCAGATCTGATGTTGTCTTGGAAAAATCGTCGGTGATCTGAAATATTTCATCGAAACCCATGCCCTCGATCAAACGGATCATGGATGAATCTGTGATGATCAAAAGGGGCTTGATGCCCGACAACTCCGAGTGGAGCGCAACCTTGGCAAGAAAACCCAGGGTCGTGCTGTCGACCACCCTGGCATCTCTGAGATCGACCACGACGGATTTCAGCAAATCAGCCTCAAACAAGCGGTCAACATAGTTGCTGAGCGCCGTGCACAGCGTCACCCGCACATCTCCGACGAGCTTGAGGTAATAATTCCCTCGCCTGGTGGCGTAGTAGATCCGACCTTCGCTCACATTACCTCTGGTATCCGCGCGCTATCATGAAGATCCCTATATCATCCGGCAGTTCATCCGGCACTTGAACGCCAAGACACTGCAGAACATTGTCTATATCCGGTTTACATCGCGTTAGCTTGCTCAGCAGATGAGCTTCCTGCGCTGCGAGGCCCTGTTGCGGCAGCACCTCCAGAATACCGTCGGTAAAGGCAATCAGGATAAATTTATCCGGCAGCTCGATCTCATTCACGACCCAGTGTGTGCCGGGAAACAGACCCACGGGCTTACCTCTGCCTTTCAGGAAGTGCGCCTTTCGATCTGAAACAAGCACCGGCATGGGCAATTGTGCACCTACGGCGTATCTGAGCGTATTTTCTTCCATATCCAGCGCACCGGAAAACATGGTGAGGTGCTTGTCCACCTCGTTGTCGAGTAACACCTCGTTGATGTTCTCAAGAAAGCCCTCAGGCGCATGGGACAGGGCTGCACGGTCTTCTTCCTGAACCTGGCGACGCACGATCCTCCTCATCAACTGACGCACCATGACCGTCACGAATGCGGAAGAAGCTCCGTGCCCGGACACATCCATCAGGTAAAACAGATAGTAGTCCTTGAGTGCTGGCATGTAATTGATAAAGTCTCCGGACAAATACAGTGAGGGCAGGATTTTCCGTGCCAGGTAGTATGGCTCTTCAACAACCGGGGATGGCGGCAACAGCGATTGCTGCATCTGTCGGCCGGCTATCTGATCAGCCTTGAGAATGCCCAACTGTTTTTCCGACTGCTCCATGGCCTTTTCGAGTCTGCGGCGTATGCGAAGATTTCGCGCAATATGAACACGCCTCTCCTTGGCGCGTTCGGTCGCAAGTACCAGGGTACGTTCGGTAAACGGGCAAGGCAGACAATCCCGGTTGGGGTGCTGAAAAGCATCCACTACCTGCTCAATCTTGTGCCGGCGAATCAGCTGCACATATTGGATCTGGTGCTTCTTGGGGTAGCGAAACGCTATGCGCCGCTCCGCTTCATCACAGAGATCAATGTCGCACACAACGATATCGGGTGCACTGCGCTCGGTGGTTGCAGAGAGTGCCTCCAGATTTGCGAAACCAAAAACCTCATGTCCACGGCGCACCAGATAGCGCGAGATAAGTCTTCGTGTGAGCGGATCAGTGTCCAGGGTAAAAATACGCAAGACTGCCCCTAGAAATCGGTATCAAAATCGTCCGGTTCGTCCAGCAATTTCCCATCCTTGATCAGGTACTCCCTGCGCTGCAGGTAGGCATCCTTGATAAAGAGGTAGCGATCTCCGCGCAGGATCTCCTCGGTATCGAGCAGTCCAGCCCGACGCTGAACCAGGTCAGCCGCATTCAACCCATAGCGCGCAGTCGATTCATCAATGCGGCTGAGGGGATTGAGCACATAGTCGACAACCCTGGATGGTGCATCCCTGAGCGTTGAAGGCCCCAGAACAGGCAGATAGATATAGGGCCCCGAGCCGATGCCCCACACTGCCAGCGTCTGGCCAAAATCTTCCGGCAGATCTTTCTCCAGATCCATGGATTGTGCCACTTCAAACAGTCCCAGAACACCCAGCGTGCTGTTCACCAACACCCGTCCGGCATTCCTGGCAGCCTGTTCCAATTTCCCCTGGAGCAGATTATTGGCGGCACTTCCGGCTTCCCTGAAATTCGAGAACGCCCTGGAGATGGCCTTTTCAGCGGGGTCTGGCATGAGCGCACGATATCCGTTGGCAACCGGTTTCATGAAATGGACATCCAGCACTTCAGTGGCGTTGTAGGAAACCTTGTTGAATTTCTCCACGGCCGAATCGGCAGGCTCAATGCTGGTACGGGTCGCTGTTGCGCAGGCACTGAGCAGTGCCAGAAGCATGCAGAGACCGAGAAACCGGGAGGCGAGTGCCTTATTCACAGCGGCAAAACCTTTAGTTGACAAACAGCGCATCGAAGGCTCCGGCCAGGAGCCGGAATGATCACCCACCATTCTAACGCTCCCGGCACACTTTGACAGCGGAACTTGACAATATTGCACGAAAAAAACATCCCCGATTCTTACACTTTCTCAACATGGTGAGGCAGTTTGCGAATGGGGGGCCGAATGATGTGAAGCAGGGACTCCTACAACAGGATCAGATAGATCAGCCATGCGTACAGTGCATACTGAATCAGATAGTACAGCGGCTTGTTTCGGCGTTTTACCCATTTGCCAAGCGTGCGAAACTGGTAGAAGAGCCAGAACATCCGATTGATGGCCCCAACCTTGTCACCCTCTCTGTTTTTGGTGGCAGTAGCAGCCATAACCAGACGTGAAAACAGTACGTCGAACCAATCGACCAGAAAAAAATTCACCGGTCGTTTCACATCCAGGAACAACACAATACGGTTCTTGTCCGTCGCATTTTCGGCATAGTGGATGTACGTCTCATCAAACATCACCGCCTCACCATCACGCCATGAGTAGGCTGTACCGTCAACATTGATGTAGCATTGATCAGAGTTTGGTGTCACCAGACCCAGATGATATCGAAGTGAGCCTGCATAGGGATCGCTGTGCGTTGCCAGCCGCGCCCCCGGAGGCAGCATGGCAAACATACCCCCTCGCACGGTTGGGATCGAATCGAGCAACTCAACCGTTCTCGGGCACAGTGATTTGGCAGAGTCGAGAGAGGAACCGTACCACTTGAGATAGAACCTCTTCCACCCGGTTTTGAAGAACGAATTAAACCCCAGGTCATCCAGATGCTCGGATGCTTTTATGTCCCGTCCCCGATTCAAGCTCAGCGCCTCATCCCTGATGATTTCCCAGTTGTCGGAGAGCACCTTGAATTCGGGAAATTCGGCGAGGTCTATATACGCTGTGTTCCGTACTCTGGAAAACAGATAGAACAGGCAGTTGACCGGTGCGAAAATACTGGCATGGCCGCTGATTCGGCGGCTCAGTTTCTCATACTTGACCTGCCCCCGATTCTGCACATAAATCGCGCAGCAGACCCAGATTCCCAGAATCCAGAACCCCATCCAGAAAAACCCCTCCACACCTGGGATTGGAAGACCCGCAATTATACGTGGGCGGCCTCAGTTTCCAACTGCCAAAAAAAGCCCTCGCCACTCGGGGAGTAGGCGAAAAAACCTGCCCAGCGAGCTGTATCTGATTTTCGACAGGTACCACCGGCGTCCTTGAGGATGAGGCTCAGGCCAATCTCTCGCCGTCAGCCGGTTTGGCGGACTCTTCAGTCGGGACACTTTCGGCTTCAGTGGCCGCAGACGCTGTGACCGACTTGGCACCCTCGGCAGCAGAGGCCTCGGCCTCCTCGCGGGCCAGTTCCCTGATGGATAGCTTGATTCGACCACGCTGATCAACATCCAGGCATTTCACCCGGATTACCTGACCTTCAGAGAGATAGTCGGTCACTTTCTCAACGCGTTTTTCGGCAATCTGGCTAATGTGCAACAGTCCTTCCGTACCAGGCATAATCTCAACAAAAGCGCCAAAATCGACAATACGTGTAATTTTGCCCTCGTACACCTCACCCGCTTCCGGGTCTGCACAGATCATCTCAATGCGGTAGAGAGCATCTCGCAGTGATTCTCTCTCAGTTGCATAGATTTTGACTGTGCCATCATCCTCGATATCGATGGTTGCACCGGTTTCCTCAGTCAGGGAGCGAATGGTTGCGCCCCCCTTGCCGATCACGTCGCGAATCTTGTCCTGATCAATCCTGATCACTTCCATGCGCGGTGCATTCTCGGACACTTCTTCACGACCTGCAGAAAGTACCTTGTTCATTTCCCCCAGGATATGCAGTCGAGCAGCCTGCGCCTGCTCGAGAGCGATCTCCATGATTTCCTGGGTAATGCCCTCGATTTTGATATCCATCTGCAGAGCAGTCACGCCGGCGGCACTCCCGGCAACTTTAAAGTCCATGTCACCCAGATGATCTTCGTCACCAAGAATATCAGTGAGTACGGCAAATCCTTCATCCTCTTTCACGAGACCCATGGCAATGCCGGCAACGGGTGCCTTCAGCGGCACTCCGGCATCCATGAGCGCCAGGCTGGTTCCGCAGACCGAAGCCATCGAACTCGATCCATTGGATTCGGTAATTTCAGATACAACCCGCAGTGCATAGGGGAAGTCATCCTGGCTGGGCAACATGGCCGCGATACCGCGACGCGCCAGCCGACCATGGCCAATCTCGCGACGACCCGGTGTACCCATACGGCCACATTCACCAACCGAGTAGGGCGGAAAATTGTAGTGGAGCATGAAGTGATCCTTGCGTTCACCCTCAAGCGCATCAATGATCTGGGCGTCCCTCTGGGCGCCGAGAGTTGCAGCAACAATTGCCTGGGTCTCGCCGCGGGTAAAGAGAGCGGAGCCGTGGGCCTTGGGCAGCACACCGACTTCCACAGCAATGGGGCGGACGGTCTGATTGTCCCGACCATCGATACGCGGCTCACCGGCAATAACCCGGCTGCGTACAATTTTCTTTTCCAGTTTCCTGAAGAGATCGGTAACATCGCCTTCACCCGGCCCTTCTTCGCCCTCAGTTGCCAGTGCGGCCACTGCAGACTCTCTGGCAACTGATACGGCCGCGACGCGTTCCTGCTTGTCGGTAATCTGATAGGCAGATCTGATTGCTTCGTCGGCCTGGGCGGCCACTGCAGCTTCAAGCTCTGCATCGACATCTTCAGGTTGCCAGTCCCAGCGCGGTTTCGCAGCATCCGCAGCAAGTTCAGCAACTGCCTGAATCACCGCCTGCATTTCCTGATGACCGTACAGCACAGCGCCCAACATAATGTCTTCGGGCAGTTCGTCGGCTTCGGACTCAACCATGAGTACGGCTTCCCGAGTGCCTGCGACAACCATGTTGAGATCGGAGCTTTCAAGCTCCGAATAACCGGGATTCAGCAAATAACCGCTTTCCCGATTGAAGCCAATTCGGGCTCCACCGACCGGACCGTTAAACGGAATGCCTGATATCGCCAGGGCCGCTGAAGCGCCGATCATGGCGCAGATATCCGGGTCGACATCCTTCTCTGACGACATCACTGTCAGAACAACCTGCACCTCATTCCTGAAGCCGTCAGGAAACAGGGGGCGAATCGGCCGATCAATCAGCCGTGATGTCAGGGTTTCCTTTTCCGAAGGGCGACCCTCGCGCCTGAAGAAGCCACCGGGGATCTTCCCGGCTGCATAGGTCTTTTCCTGGTACAGAACCATCAGCGGAAAGAAGTCCATGCCCGGTTTTTCCCGTTTGGCACCAACCACAGTTGCAAGCACTGAAGTCTTGCCCATGGTCACCATGACAGCACCCGTTGCCTGGCGTGCAATACGCCCCGTTTCGAGCCGCACAGTCTGCCCGCCATATTCAAATTGCTTGATAATTGGATTCACTTTCATTGTTCCTGTTGCCTGATATGGCCCGGTCAGCCTTCATCCCGAGAGCGGGCCTCTGCCGTATCCTTTCGTTTAGCGGCGCAGTCCCAGCTTCTTGATCAACTCACCGTATCCCACGAGATTCTTGCTTCTGATATATGCCAGCAACTTGCGACGCTGGTTCACCATGCGAATCAGTCCACGGCGCGAGTGGTGATCTTTGCTGTGCTCGCCGAAATGCGATTGAAGCTTGTTGATATTTGCTGTCAGCAGAGCTATCTGTACTTCCGTCGATCCGGTGTTTGCTTCGCTTCCACCAAACTCTTTGATAATTTCCGCTTTTTCAACTGCACTGAGTGCCATCGGACATCTCCTGTGAATATGCCATGTCAATCGAGCAGCCCACGCATATTTACAGACTACTTTCCGAATCGGAAACGCTGTCTCCAGAAGAGCCATGACGCCTCCACCTTAATCGAACGCCAGTACCCTTTTTGGTTGAATGCGCCGATCCTCGGTTACTTTCCCAACACCGAGAAACTGCCCGGATGCCGAAAAGACGCGCACTATATAGATTTCTTCGGCAAAACGATAGTCCTGCACCGATGAGGGCTGCCCCTGCACAAAGCCCTGCTCCTCACCGGCTGGGATCTGAAGAGCCGGCATGTGGCCAATCAGTGCATCCACCGGCAGCAGAAATCTGTCCAGACCCGCAGGAGATTCCTGGTCGTACAGTGCTTCAAGCTCTTCCAGCGCAACCGCCTGATCCTCGGTGAAACTGCCCGCGGCTGTCCGGTGCAGGGCTACCAGATGCGCACCGACTCCCAGATCAGTACCTATATCTTCGGCCAGTCTCCGTATGTAGGCACCTTTGGAGCAGGCCACGCGAATGTCGAATTCCACCTGCTGCGCTTTCGGCCCCTTACCCTCTTCAAAAGCGGTCATTTCAAGTTCATTGATGGTCAGGCTGCGTGGCTGCCGTTCAACTTCCACACCTCTGCGCGCCAGTTTATACAGGGGGGTGCCCTTGCGTTTCAAAGCGGAGTACATGGAAGGAATCTGTCTGATGTGGCCGCGAAATTTCGCCAGCGATTGCCTGACATCATCTGGACTGATCCGGCTGGCATTGACGAACCGGACAATTTCGCCTTCCGCGTCGCCGGTGCGGGTACTGATGCCGAGCCGAACCCTCGCGGTATAGGCCTTATCGGCATCCAGCCCCCACTGAGTAAACTTGGTCGATTCTCCAAAACAGATAGGCAATACACCAGTCGCCATCGGATCCAGGCTCCCCGTATGACCAGCCTTTCGGGCATCAAACAGCCTTCGAGCGCGCTGAAGAGCGGCGTTGGAACTGATCCCTTTGGGCTTGTTCAATACAAGCACAGCGTTGAGCGCCCGACCTGATGTACGTCTCCTGCCCATCTGACTGTCAGGTCAATCGTGGTGTTTCGCAGAATCGGACTCCATGGCCCGATCAATAAGATCTGAAATCTCCAGTGCACGGAAGACTGTTTCATCGAAGATGAAGTTGAGCTGCGGAACCACACGCATCTGAATATGCTGCCCGACCTCTTTACGCAGAAATCCTGCAGCCCGATTGAGAACCCCGACACGCTCCTCAACACCTGTGTTTTTGGGATTATCGACAAAGGTCACGAATACCTTGGCATGGGCAAGATTTCTGGAGACCACAACTGCATTGACGTTTACCATGCCAATGCGCGGATCGCGCAACTGGTCACCGATGATCAGCGCCAGTGCTTTCTGGATGGCATCCGCTACCCGGTCAGATCGACTGAAGTCTCGCGGCACCGTTTGCAGTCTGTTCCGGTTCCCCCGCACCCGTCCTGAATTCAATTGCCAGGACAGGAGCTAGAGGCTTCGCTCGGTGCGCACGATGTCAAACACCTCGATCTGATCACCAGCCTGGACATCGGTGTAATCCTTGACGCCTATGCCGCACTCCATGTTGTTGCGTACTTCATTGACATCGTCCTTGAAGCGACGCAGTGATTCCAGTTCACCCTCGTATATAACGACATTTTCACGCACAACGCGAATGGGTTTGCTGCGAAAAACGGTACCCTCGACAACCATACAGCCGGCAATGGCTCCAAACTTGGGCGAACGGAATACATCCCGCACCTCGGCAATACCGACAATTTCTTCTCTCTCTTCCGGATCGAGCACGCCGGAGAGTGCCTGCTTCACCTCATCGATCAGCTGATAAATAATGCTGTAGTAGCGAACCTCTATATTTTCGGCTTCAGCGAGGCGGCGTGCGCCTGCGTCTGCACGCACATTGAATCCCAGCACAATGGAGTCAGTGGTCAATGCCAGGTTTATGTCCGATTCATTGATACCCCCAACACCAGCAGAGACGATGTCAACACCGACCTCGTCATTACCCAAATCCAGAAGAGCGGACTGAATTGCTTCTGCAGAGCCACGCACATCCGATTTCAGCACGACAGAAAGGACTTTCTTTTCCGGACTGCTCCCCATGCTGGTAAAGATGTTTTCCAGATTGACTTTTTGCTGACGCTCCTGGCGCTTCTGGCGTTCAGAATCACGGCGAAAATCAGCAACCTCCCGCGCACGGCGCTCATCTGGCACAACCAGGAATTCATCACCTGCATCAGGCGCGGAATCCAGTCCAAGAATCTCCACTGGGACCGAGGGGCCGGCTTCCTGAACCTGATTGCCATATTCGTCCATCATGGCCCGCACCCGACCAAAAGAATCACCGGCCAGCAGGATATCGCCCTGCTTCAGGGTGCCGCGCTGGACCAGTGTTGTGCAGACAGCTCCGCGTCCCTTTTCCATTCTGGACTCCACAACAACGCCGGTCGCCGGACCGTCCAGTGGAGCCTTGAGCTCCAGCAACTCGGCTTGCAGGGAAATTGAATCAAGCAAGGCTCCGATACCCTCTCCTGTCTGGGCAGATACCGGGACAAACTGAACCTCACCGCCCCAGTCTTCAGGAATCACGTCGAGCTGACTCAATTCGTTTTTCACCCGCTCGGGGTCAGCGCCTTCCGTATCGATTTTGTTGACGGCCACAATGATTGGCACGGAGGCGGCTTTGGCGTGTTGAACCGCTTCCTCTGTCTGCGGCATGACGCCGTCGTCAGCAGCAACTACCAGGATAACAATATCTGTGCAGTTGGCTCCACGCGCACGCATCGCGGTAAATGCAGCGTGTCCTGGAGTGTCCAGAAAGGCAATTTTGCCGTGATCAGTGACAACGCTGTATGTCCCTATGTGTTGCGTAATCCCTCCCGCCTCGCCAGACACAACCTGGCTTTTGCGGATATAGTCGAGCAGAGATGTCTTGCCGTGATCGACGTGACCCATCACTGTGACAATAGGTGCTCGGGGGGTTTCTTCACCGTAGGATTCGGACTTGACCGCTTCTACCAGTTCATCTTCTACATCTTGACCCGACAGCAGGACGGGCGTATGGCCCATTTCTTCAACCAGGATTGACGCCGTTTCCTGATCGACGGATTCGTTGACGGTCACCGCCTCACCCATTTTCATGAGCTGTTTGACGAGTTCACCACTCTTGACAGCCATCTTCTGTGCCAGTTCGCCGATCACAATGGATTCGGGCAGCTCAACCCTGTATACCTGGGTGACAGTTGGCTTGTTAAAGGTATGTTTGTTTTTGGCACGTATTTTTGCTACTTCTTCCGCGCGTTCCCGCGCCCGCTCTTCGGCTTCAAATTCCTCTTCTTCGTGCAGGGCAAAATCCTGGGGACGATGCGAGTGCTTGCGCCAATCCTTGCTGTCGTGATCGGATTGCACCTTGGCCCGGCCGCTGCCACGCTTTTTTTTGGCAGGCAGTTCTTTTTCCGCCTCACCAGCCTTCTTGACAACCTTGGCACCTGGTCTGACAGATTCTGCAGGAACAGGCTGTTCACCCAACCCGCGTCTATTGGCTTCTCCCTGTGTGCGGCTTGCTGCAGCCTTGGCATTGGCTTCGGCCTCAATCCGATTCCTTTCCGCCTCTTCCGCTTTGCGTCGTGCCTGGTGCGCGGCAAGGCGACGCTGCTCGGCATCATCAATAGCCCTGCTTGCGCTTTCCGATTGTGCTGCCTCATTTCTGAGCCGCTGTGCTTCCTGCTCGGCCTCCGCCTGAACCCTGATCTCCTGATCCGTACGCTTGACGTACGTTCTCTTTTTTCGGACCTCAACATTTACTGTTTTTTTGCCGGTCGAGGCACCGGTCCTGAGCGTCTCGACCTTTTTGCGCTTCAGGGTGATCTTTCGTGGCTCGCGTGAACTGGCACCATGCAGGGTCTTCAGGTAGCTGAGCAGCACCTGTTTCTCGTCGTCGGATACAATTTCGTCGGCGGACTGATGATTGAGTCCTGCCTCATTCATTTGCGTCAGCAGGCGTTCTTCGGAAGCGCCCACGCTCTTGGCTAATTCACTGACTTTTACTTCTGCCATGGGTTCCTCCGAATCATCGGAGCCTCTCGTTGGTGGCTGTATAAGGGGTCCGCCCGTCTCATTCGATTTCTGACCCGATTACTCGGCCTCTGCTTCGTCAAACCAGGGTGCACGGGCGGTCAAAATAAGCTGGCCCGCACGCTCTTCGTCCATACCCTGGATATCGAGCAGATCATCGATGGCTTGTTCAGCCAGGTCTTCCATTGAGCAAATGCCGTTGGCAGCGAGCGCCTTAGCGGTCATTTCATCCATCCCGGCCATACTGAGCAAATCTTCCCTGGGTTCACCCGCTTCGAGTTTCTCTTCCGATGCCAGCGCCAGGGTCAGCAGAGCGTCTTTCGCACGTGAGCGCAGCTCTTCCGCGGTCTCCTCGTCAAAGCTTTCTATGCCCAGCATTTCCTCTAGAGGGACGTAGGCAACCTCCTCAAGACTTGAGAAGCCCTCCTCTACCAACACAGTGGCGACATCTTCATCAACATCGAGCTTGTCCATAAAGTCCTGCAGATACTGCCCGGCTTCTTCCATCTGCTTGGATTCAGCCTCTTCTTCGCTCATGACGTTGATGTTCCAGCCAGTCAATTCTGATGCCAGGCGCACGTTCTGTCCAGCCCGGCCAATCGCCTGCGCCAGATTGGTCTGTTTGACTGCAACATCCATGGTGTGTGAATCCTCATCAACCACAATGGATTCGACTTCAGCGGGAGCCAGCGCGTTGATCACCAGATGCGCGGGATTATCATCCCACTGGATAATGTCCACGCGTTCTCCATCCAGCTCATTGGATACAGCCTGAACCCGTGCACCGCGCATACCGACACAGGCGCCCACCGGATCCATGCGACGATCATTGGTCTTGACCGCAATTTTTGCCCGGGAGCCGGGATCCCGTGCGGCTGAGCGAATTTCGATAACCTGCTCGGCAATCTCGGGCACTTCAAGCTCAAAGAGTTTGGTGAGCATGCCCGCGCTGGCTCGGCTCAGCATAAGCTGCGGCCCCCGGCCTTCGCGGTCAATAGAGTCCAGAACGGCTCGAATGCGATCATTGTTGCGAAAGATTTCCCGGCCAACCAGCTCTTCACGCGGCAGAACGCCCTCTGCATTGCCTTCCAGATCAACAATGACGTTGTCTCGGGTTACTTTCTTCACTGTGCCGTTGAGCAGCTCCCCGACACGTCCTTCAAACCGGGATACGATCTGCTCGCGTTCGGCATCGCGAACCTTTTGCACGATCACCTGTTTGGCTGTCTGGGCAGCAATTCGACCAAACTCGGCATTCTCGACCTGCTCTTCGTAATAGTCACCGAGGCCAAGGTTCTGACCCTTTTCCTCAGCCTGATCCTCGTACAGATGCAGGCCCATATCGAATTCAGGAAAGTTGTCGTCAACGACCAGCCAGCGACGGAACGTCTCGTAAGAACCGTCTTCATGGTCAATTGCCACACGGATGTCCGCGATGTCGTTGTATCTCTTTCGCGTAGCCATCGCCAAGGCCTGTTCAATCGCCTCGAATATCACGGCAGGTTCTACACCTTTCTCATTGGAGACCGCTTGTGCTACCAGAAGTATCTCTTTAGTCATGTACTATGCCTGCCACACTCATTATTCAAACTCGGGAACAACCTGCACCCGGCCCAACAGCTCGAGAGGAAGTACAACCTCCTCAGCATCCTGTTGCACAACGATGTGGTCAGTGTCCAGCCCAACGAGCCGCCCCATGTAATTCCTGCGCCCATGGATGTCGGTCCGGAGCCGCACTTTCAGCAGGCTCCCAACCCAGGCGGCGTACTGTTCCTTGCAAAACAGCTGTCGATCCACTCCCGGCGAGGACACTTCCAGCGTATAGGCTCCGGCGATGGGATCCTCGACATCCATCAGCCCGCTCACCTGTCTGCTGACCCGTTCGCAGTCGCCGAGATCGACACCGCCGTCCTTGTCGATAAACACCCGTAGCGTGGAATTTTTTCCCCGGTCAATCAATTCGATGCCCCAGAGTTCACATCCCATCGCGGCAATAGTTGGGCTCAGCATTTCAGCGATCTGGCTTGCTCTGTCCAATGTCTGCCTCAGTCTCGTTTCTGTACATATAAGGCCCCACCACTGGCCAGGAAACTTTCCGGGCAAAAAACCACAAGTGGGCCACGGGCCCACTGAATCAAAACCAATGTAGTGACCAACCAAAAAAGCCCCAACTCTGGGGGCTCGGGCCGTTCAGCATGCACGGGTGTTTTAGCCGGCTTCGCCCCGAATAGATGAACGGAGAAAAGCACTTAAACCGGATACCACAGGCACCGGATGTGTCCGGGGGCGGATTTTAGAGCATGACGAAAGAAAATGCCAAATACTCATACTTTCACCTGACAATTGGCGAGCAGCCAAGAGGCGTTTACCCGTCCATCGCTGAGCCTGACAGAACTCCCGCCAGTCCGAATAGGTAGCCTGCGCTCGATGGATTTCGTCTCTGGATGGGAGCGGTTTTCGAATTTTGAAACGGACCGGTCGAAATCGGAAAATCGGCTGAAGCAGTGAGCATCGGATTGGGCACCCAGTGCCCGGCAGAGGGCCAGTTCCAGGCACTGGCCCCGACGTCGCGAAACTGCGTGTCGGGATAGCTCCTGGAGAATAGGCACCAGTGCAGTCAACCGTGCCTGCGCATCTGTTGGCGGGGCATCTCGAAGGTGGAGCCACGACGGATTGTTGGCGCGAACATTGAGAGTGTCTCCCCGCGCTTTTTCAATCAACGACAGACCAATGGCATATGCGTGATTCCTTGCGACCACCACCCCAAGCATGAGAACTCAACTGTTGGTGTCGATGCACTCATCTGTGTATTCTGCGCTGTTTTTCACTATAATGAGATAATTATCTCAGTAGAATTTTTATTATGAATTTTGAGCGTAATCACGCCCACCTGTTAAGGAAACGCCTAATTGAGCCAGTAAACAACATTGTCATTGTGGCAAGCCCACGGCAAGTGGGTAAAACAACCATGGTACAGGATGTAATGAAGCAATTTGGCGGCACACTGATTGCGCTAGGCTGCGCGCCTATGTACCACCTGATCATGACCATTCGATTTTTGTCAAAGTGATCGATCTCAGTTTTTCTGGCATTTATGAGTAAGTGCAGAGCTGCACCCGCTCGGTTCCGCTGATCCAATCAAATGAGACATCATGGCCTGCCCCTGCTGATGGGGCAGTGATTCGAGTCTGGTGTGGATAGTGGATTACATATTGGACGATCATCTGGACGCGGATCAACGCGTCAAGGACGACATTGAGGCACAGACTGAAAAACTGGCAGACTTCATGAGAATGGATCGCCCCGGCCGAGTCGAAGGAACCAACAGGCGGGTGCTTGGGCGAATTACTCCTCGTATACGAAGAAATTCCCTGCACCGTCCGAATACTGCGCGTGTAGCATGTTCCGCGACAGTGGGGTGGCGGATCTTATGTTGCGGGCGAGTCAATCGGGCAAAGGGGCTAAGCCAAGTTCCTTGAGAAACGCATTGTGCTTCGCCGTCGATTCCTGAATTTGCTTTTCGATTTCGACCAACTCAGCGTGCATGGCCGACAGATCAATCGCGACCTCTGGCTTGGCCGTGCTGGCATAGTGGGAGATATTTAGGTTGAACTCGTTGGCCTCAATTTCTTTCATCTCCACCGTCGGGCATACCGCTCAACGCTTCACGGACGCTCCCGGTAAGTGTCGATGATCTTCCCAATATGCTGGTCGGACAGGGAGTTCTGCCGCTTACCCTTCTCAAAATGCTCGGAGGCGTTGATAAACAGGACATCATCGGGCTCCTTGCACTTGATGCCGCAATGTCTGCCGAACTGCCCCGAACGGCAGATCGTGAAGCCAATCGACGTCTTTCCGCATGGCCGTAAACCGCTTCCCCAACGTGAAGAAGGTCGGATGAATCTTGACGGATTCGGGCATCCCAACGGGTTCGCCCCGAAGCATCTTCATGCGCCGGTCACTTTCATACGCATTGTCAACATCGGAGAGGACCCTGTTCCATACCCAGACGCATGCCCCTGTCACCTGCATCAGCTTTTGATGCTTCGCGCGGGTGCGCGGAAGCAGGCGGTAGCGGGTTGTGCGATGGGCGTATTCCATATGATTATTTTACTTGATTTTGTCCGGCATCATGTATACAAGTCCCATTAAAAGCATTGGCCATGCTCCCAGGTTGCTCATGCCCTTCTTTTGAAATAACGTGCATTGTGATGTCAACACACGTTTGCACCGCAAGACACAAGTTGAATGTCGCAATTTCTTGTGAGTTCTGATCTTCAGCGAAGTCTTCGAACTCGGTCGGTACAAACTTTCGAATGCGTGTGAGATATGTCCCAAGTTCGTCGAGCTTCCTTATAACGACATCTCTGTCCATGCATCCACCCTTCCTGTAATTGCTCGATCAGACAACCGCCCGAAATCTTCCTTTTCAATCAGGTGACGTGTCCATATGTTCGCGAAACATTCATCTGAACCAAACAACCGTATGCCTCGCAAAATGTAATCCGTGACTGGCTGTGGGACATCGTAGAGGTCCACAACATCGACTTCCAAATCAACATGCTCGGATACAGCCACTGCAATATCGGCAATCACATCTGGCGATAGTGCGCGTTCCGCAAGCACGCCTAGATCAACATCACTGTTTGGACGTGCCTGTGCTGTGGCACGCGAACCAAACAACATCGCAAGTTGCATCGACGGATGCGCTGCCTTGAGTGCATCCGAGACCTGTGAGATGAGTTGCAATCGCTCCATCATCCCATTTTAATTGACTCAGAAGAATGTTTCGTGCAATGATTGGTAAAACAGCGGGAATTATGTAGCAAAATCAGCAATCACTGATTTTGCTACACTGCTATCAAAGTGACTGGCACACCGCATGAAGAACGTGCTCTCATCAATCGGCCTTGCCGCTATATCTCTCGCCGCGCTCGGTGCATGGAGTTACTTGGTATGGTCAACCACGCTTGACCCAAGCCTGGCGGCTGTCATCTCTGGCGCCTTTGCTGTCGTCATCGTGATTATTGCGTTCATCAACCTCAAGTTCGATGGCATTCAGAAGTCCATCGACAAAGGCACCGAAGAACATGGAAAGTTGTGGGAAGCGAACAAGGGGTTGTGGGAAGCGAACAAGAAGCAAGGCGAGAGGCTAGATGCGCTTTTGCTCGCGTTGGTGAGTCCAGAGAGCGCACGACACAACATGCAGAAAGAGAACCCAACTGAGTAACAACCCTGCCGTTGGCGGAAAACACTGCGGCACGCCGCATGTCTGTAGCTCATCCTTCTTTTTGTCGAGAATTTAGCTCTTCATACGAAACACGTTCAAACATCGTCACCCGCCTGCAACAACGCCAATTGTTGAAGGCGCTGCCCTACCTGCCGCGACCGGCCATCGCCCGGCACTCGCTTTTAGCTGTTCGCTTAGCCGTCGAGGTCGGGGCATCCCCAGCGCCGCCTGGACTCCTGGCTCCCCGTAGTCTGGCCGGCGAAGATCAGCGTGCCGCCGCCGGTAGCCCCGGCGGTGGACAACAGCCCGCGCCTGCGTGCGGACGGAGTGGCAGCACCGGACGGGGTGCCCGAGCATCCGTCCCGGATTGAGGGCCTGGAGCTGGTGGTGGTGCACACACCGGAGCTGCGCAGCCTGTGGAACACGCTGATTGATCGGGAACATCCACAGGGCATGACCACATTCGCTGGCTGCCAGGTCCGCTATCTGGTCGGGTCCACACAGGGCTGGCTGGCTGGGGGCGGGTTCTCGGCCTCGGCCCGACGGGTGGCGGCACGAGACCGGTGGATGGCCTGGAGTGACGCGCACCGCCGGGACCACCTGCATCGGGTGCTGTGCCTGAGCCGGTTCCTGATCCGCCCGATGGTGCGCTGTCCCCATCTGGCCAGGGACTTCGAGTCCCGCTATGGGTACCGCCCCTGGCTGGTGGAGAGCTCTGCCGATGCGGGCTATGATGGCACCTTTCTGCTGGCAGCGAACTTTCTGCGGGTGGGCGAGACGGCGGGCCGGGGTCGTCAGGATGTGCGCACCGCCCGCCCGACGATCCGCTCGCACATGCTGAGAGATCCACTCCGTCCCCGCCAGCACCAGCCCCTGCTGCCGAGAGCGGCCCGCGATCTGTTCCGGGCTCCATGCCTCACGCAGCCTGTCCTCAACCACCCGTCAGCGCTCAGGCGTCATCGTCCAGGGAACCGCCGAGGCATCATGGCGCCGGGTCGCCGCCCGGTCCTGGGCCTGCCTGGGCCGCTCGCCCCGCTGCCCAGGGGTGCGCGAGACCTCGCGGGAGATCGTGCCGGGATCCCGGTCCAGCTCGCGGGCAATCGCCCGCTTCGACAGACCACTCTGCAGCAGCGCGGATATCTGGCATCGTTCGGAGTGGGTCAGGTGATGGTAGCCAGTCGGCATGGGCAGTCTCCGTTGGTGATACACAGAGAGTGTTCACCATTATCTGGCCCACCGCAACTCGCCCTCGATCAAGCAGGCATGCGGTACATCCGGTGTTGCACTTCAGACTGGCACGGGGGAAGTATTATGGGGAAAAATGTGGCTCCGTATTCCCATCCGACTCCCTGGAAAGCGTTCTACAGCGCACGCTCCTAGCACTTGTTTCTCACAGGAATGAGAGCACCGTGAATGGCTTGGGCGCTGTCAGACCCCAGAAAACAGATAACTTCAGCAAGATCTCGTGGCGATACCCATTTTGTGTAATCTTCATCCGGCATTGCTTCTCTATTTGCAGGTGTGTCGATAATGGAAGGAAGGACAGCGTTCACATTGATGCCCTCCTTGCGGACCTCATCAGAAAGGCTTTCTGTCAGTCTCATGACTACGCTTTTTGATGCGCAATAGCTCCCCATTTGGCCCAACCCAGATATTGCGCTAAGAGCGCCAACATTGACTATGGAGCCTCTGTTTTTGCTTAAAAATAGGGGTACAGAGGCTTTCAGAACGTTTCTTAAGCTGTTCACATTGATATTAAACATCTGGTCCCAGCTATCATCGTTCGAATCCCAGGTGCTTGTGCCGAAATGGAAGCCTCCCGCTAAGTTAAAAATAGCATCAAAGTCACCCATTTCTTTAAAACACTCCAAGGTGGCTGAACTGTCATTTAAATTGACGGCAAACTGTTTTTTTTCTGGTGAGTGCTCAATGGCAATATCAAGTTTTATTACCTGGGCACCGTGGGAGACGGCGGTGTCACAAACAGCCTGACCGAGACCACCTTGCGCGCCAGTAATGACAACAGTTTTTCCATTTAGATTCATTTTTCCAAATCTCCAAAGTTGATTGCTGAATTATTAATAACTGATGGTACGTCATTTTGAGGGAGATGAACATACAATTAAATAAGTCTTTGCATACGTCAAATTAGCTATTCTGGGCTGTATTTTGAGTTGTAAAGTTTGCAGGGCCTATTCAAGGTTTTGAGAAGTATACCAAGTGCTGATACCGACCAAGAGCAATCAGCAGTATGGGGTCGGTTCGAAGCCTGTATTGTTTGGGTGTCCCTCGACACTTGAGCTCTCCCTAATCTTGATGACTTAAGTTTCTACATCTATGGTATACACTGCAGAGATATCAGCAATTTGAAATCCAGGAAATTTAATTGTCGAATGTTTCAGCTATAGAATACTGCCTTGATCGACTAACAGCACAGCTCAATTTTGAAGAAGCCATGCGCGATACTCTGTTCTAGAGTTTGCTCAATATATTAGGAGATAGTGGGCTAATAGTGAGCTCAATGCCATTTCTCCAGATATGTTCGTGCATTCTGGCCACAGAATATACGTACTATCGTAAAAGAAACATGATTGGTTTTGCCCTTGTTTAATCACTCAAATCAATATCTATTCTTGCTCTATAAGTGACGGAGTGTTAGTTTAACGTGCTTCGTATGACTGTTTTGAATATTCCATGCAGTTAGTAGTTTGCTATGTCTAAAAACAACGAATATATAGTGGCTAACATATCTCAATTCAATCGATCGAAAGGCAGCCGATTTAGTGGCAGCGTCTCAAGCGTTCACAAATGTCGAATTTTTAGAGATTATGACAGGGATCAAATGCGGTCAGCTCGAAGCATGGAAAGCACATACTATCTTGGTTTGATATGGTAACAATGATGGATTTGCTAATCAGATACTGGATTCTTTAGATGAATATCGTTGATTTATTGCAAATGGTCGCTGACACCGATCCTGATCGACGATCAGTTACGTGCGGTTCGGTCACGTTGACTTACGCCGAATTGCTTTCATTGGCGCGTAAGGCGGCAACCCTGATTAAGGGAAGTAAAGCGCAGTATGTCTCTGTTTTGGATGCAAATTCTCCCGTTGTTCCTGTAGCACTTTTTGGTGCCGCAATCGCCGGCATTCCATACGTGCCTCTCAATTACAGACTGGCAGTGGCTGAGATAGACAAGCTGATCAATCGTATTGAGCCTTTGTTTCTCATTACAAACGCTGACTCGGCCGTGCGCTTTGCTCACTGTTCTCAAATTTCGGTTTGTGAAAGCCAGGCCTTTCTTCAAAAATGCACGGATCTGCCCGATGCGGATGCACAGTATGAGTGGTTGCATGAGGCCCATGACCCCTGTGTGCAACTGTTTACAAGTGGCACTACAGGTACCCCGAAGACTGCTATTCTGCGTCACGGAAATTTGGTGTCCTATATATTAAATTCTGTTGAGTTCATGAGCGCCGGCCCTGAGGAAGCTAACTTAACCTCAGTGCCTCCGTACCACATTGCTGGAATCTCCGCGGTGCTCAGCGCCACTTATTCAGGTCGAAGAATTGTGCAGCTGAAAGACTTTTCGCCGGAGGCCTGGTTGGCGACGGCTGAGGAAGAATCGATCACTAATGCTTTCGTTGTGCCAACGATGCTCTCTCGAGTCATTGAATATATGAGAGAAACCGGGCATGACTACACTCTTGGTGGAATTAAAGCGATAGCCTATGGAGGCGGTAAAATGCCTCTGGAAGTGATCGAGGACGCTATGAATCTTTTCCCTCAGGTTGACTTCACCAACGCATATGGGCTGACCGAAACCAGTTCGACTATTTCTATTTTAGGTCCAGACGATCATCGAAATGCGTATCACAGCAGTTTGCCGGAAGTTCGTCGCCGATTGGCTTCGGTGGGCAGGCCCTTGCCTTCCATTAGCGTGTCTATCAAGGATGACGAGGGCAATGAGCTAGGTGCCAATGAGCAGGGCGAGATATTCGTCAAGGGCGATCAGGTATCGGGCGAATATCTTGAGCGCAATGGACTGGATAACGAGGGATGGTTTCCAACGAGAGATCGAGGATATATCGATTCAGAGGGATTTTTGTTTCTCGATGGCCGGGCCGATGATGTCATTGTTCGGGGCGGTGAAAATATATCGCCTGGTGAGGTTGAAGATGTTATTCGCGCTCACCCTGCTGTGAGTGATGTGGCAGTGCTCGGTATTCCATCCAAAGACTGGGGAGAAGCTGTAGCGGCGGTCGTTGTGTTGACGATGGAAGGGAGAATTGATACTGAGCAAATTCAACAATTGGTGCGTTCGAAGTTGAGGTCGTCTCGGGTACCGGAGTCTGTATTGTTCATCACGGAGCTACCCTACAATGAGATGGGAAAGTTGCTTAGACGCAAACTTGTAGATTTATTTGTTTAGCATGTTTGTTGTTTACCGAATTGGACTGTTCGTTGAATCTGGTGAGTTTTAAATCGAGGATTAGCAAGGCCCCGATCATTGGCAATGAGTCATGGTGGTATGAGGTCTGAATAAATTACCCACGTGGAAGGAGGGGATTCTGACTACCGGCAACCATGGCAGCAGATACCTCACTCTCGGACATGCCGAGTCCATCATCACAGATATATATGCATGAGTCCGAGCCTTGCCAAATCAGATAAATCCAGATGTTCTTTGCTTTAGCTGTTATGGAGTTGTCGATAATGTCAGAAAGTGCCGAATTGAGAGAATAACCAAGAATAACCATACGCCCGAAGTGATTCGAGCATAGCCCCAGCTTTGGGGGGAGAGATTTCATAATCCGTCAAAACTGACTATCCTTCTTCTTGCTTCATAATCAACCGAACCAACGGGTCATTGATGTAGTAATTATTACGCCCCACCTTATGCTTATTTACAAAGCCTTTTTCTGTCAGAGCTTCAAGGTATTTGGTGGCCGTGATGCGGGTAACACCCAATTGATCAATCACGAATTGTACTTTGGTGTACGGATGGAAAAATAAGTTATTCAGCAATTCCTGGCTGTATATTTTAGGAAGCTCTGTACGCATACGTTGCTTGGTGACCATTATCAAATCACGCATCTGATATACACACTCAATCGTTTCTTTCGCGGTCACTTCAATACCTTTGACTATATAGCTTACCCAGTCAGCCCAATCATCTTGCTCTCTAACGGATTGCAACAGGCGATAGTAGTCACTTTTGGTCTCAACTATATAGCGACTCAGGTAGAGTATCGGCAAATCCAGAAGTTGGTTTTTTACCAGGTACAGAATATTCAGGATACGCCCCGTTCGACCATTACCATCGTAAAACGGGTGGATGCTTTCAAACTGGTGATGAATGATCGCCATTTTGACCAGTGGATCAAGTTCTGAGAGCGAGTCATCATTGATATATTCAACCAGGTTGGCCATCAACGACTGCATATTGTCAGGATGCTGAGGTGGCGTATAAATAACCTGCCCGGTATTGGCATTGCCAATCACCGTACCAGGAATTTTTCTCAGCCCCGGTTTGTTAGGCTCAACAATTTCCTGGGTAGCCAGTATATCGTTCAAGCGAATCAGCCCAGACGTTTTGGTTTGCTGGTAGCTTTCCCACAAAGCGCGTTGGTAATTCTCAACTTCCTTTGTGGCCTGATTGACTTGCTGCCCACCCAGCACTTGTGACTGGAACAACTGATCATGCGTGGTGAATATATTTTCGATGGCGGAGCTATCCTTGGCTTCCTGCATACTCAAGGTAGAAATCAGAATCGCCTCATTGGGAATGGTTTTGGCGACCCCTTTCAACTCTGCCAGATAGCGATGCGCCTGCGCTACTTGCCTGAGCAGTGCCACTGATTCCAAATTGCTCTCACCCACCAACGGTAGGAGAGGTACATTGGTATCATCTGGATTGAAGCTAACTGCCATGCCGATTTCCGACCGCTTGTTACTATAGGCTATACATAAGAAGCATTATATGTATATGTATATGTATATTTATTTTATCTTTCTATATATTTTTTTATTTTATGTATAGAAAATCATTCTTTCTTATGCACATTGCAGCTGGCAGATTGATTACTGGTTAAGCGGCTGGCTCTCTATGCAACACTCTTCGTAACACGGAAAACTTCAGAAAATCTATAATTCGAGCAATTTCAATTACTTATAAAAACAGTGGGAGTCCTCTCCTCGGCGTATCTACGGCCATACGGTCCTCGATGCGACCTCTACCGCCAAACATAATGATGCCCTGATCGTGCTCCATCTACCCGGTCTCCTCCTCACCGAAGATCCCAAGCGCGCCAGGCAAACCGCACGTCATCGCCATCGAAAACGATAGGCTCAGACGTCCTGACCTCAGTCGCTTATATTAGAAGCATACAGCCGGATATATGCCTGAAAAACATACATTTTTCCAGTTTTTTGGAGGGAGATAGTGCGCTCTTGGGGTGCTCATATAATCTGAAAGACTATTTCTGGGTGCTCGCCGTGCAGACACCCCAAATACAACTGCGTATTCCGGTAAAACTGGACAGTGATTCCGGCCTAAAGTGGACAGCTGATCCGGTGTACAACGGACAGTCGTCGGAGCGCAGCGACGCGGGGGTGTCATTATGATCACAAGTGTCCAGTTTGGGTCAAGCCTGTGTGGCGTTTTCGCATGGATTCTCCAGTCAGATGTATCTTGTGGGCGTTGTGGACGAGGCGATCCAGGATGGCATCGGCCAGGGTCGGATCATCGATGAGTTCATGCCAGTGATCGACCGGGAACTGGCTGGTAACCAGGGTGGAGTGCACACTGTAGCGGTCGTCCAACAGTTCGAGTACATCCCGCCGGTGTTCGTCCTTGAGCCGGGTGCCGTCCTAATCGGTCAGATCATTCCAGTGAGCGATCATGCCGTGGAGTTTGGGACCGGTGGCGCACACTTTCAGACTATCCAAACCGGCGGGGTCAGTCGGTGTCGTCATGGGCTCTCTCCGAGTGTGTCGGGTGCGACCTGTTGCGTACCATGCCCGATATCACTGCGGTCTACTCTGCCAGCGTGGCGGACCGTACCACAATGTTATGAGCCTTCTCAGGCAGTGGGAGTTTCAGCAAGGATTCGCGCTCCCGCTCAAAGACCTCGTGTACTGTCAGGTCAGAATCTTCCCGGCACTTGGGGTGAAAATCACACCGGAGACAGATAGGACATACACCTGACAGTCGCCGCTTCCGGATTTACCGCTCAGTCTTCTTAAAGAGAATTGTTTTCAGGTGGTCCTCTGTCGATTCAAACACTGGTTCGTTTCGGTTTTCGCTTTTCATAAGAGGTACTACTTTTGTACGCACACCCATACCTCTTGCTTCGACATATCCAAAATCCTTCAATATATCAACAATGAGTACATTTCGAGGCGATCGCTGACCCGCTATCATTTTCTCAACAGTCATCGAGTTCTGCATGGCACCCGGGCTCATCACTTCGAGACGATCTGAGTAGCACGTAATCTCAATGTCCGTAAAGCGCGTCCAGTCACGATGGACGATTGCATTGACCACAATTTCCCTGACTGCCTCAATCGGGTAGTGCCACATTTTTTCCCGCTTCATACCCTCATCAATAGTCTTGCTTTCCTCAGAGATAAACGGCTTCAGCCTTTGAATGACACCTTCGACAATGCCACCTGATACAAATTTTCGTTCACCTTCAGGTTCCAATTTCCAGTGACCAACCATTGGCATATCCAGTACCTCATCCAACACCGCCCGGTACGCTCTATCTGCTCCTTCAAATACCATCAATCTGACGCCAGCTTGTCTAAGATGTCTTCTGGGTCTATATCCAAACAAAAGTAATCCGGCCATTGTGCATACAGGTGCAGCACCGACTTTATTGATGAGGAACCCTAAATCAAGCAGGCGGCGTATCCATCCCTCTTCAGAGGACGGGAAGCCTGGATCCTCCATAACATTTTTAATGTAATCCTCAACTCTTTCTATGTGCAGAGATTCAATAGAAGTACCTGAAACAGGAAGCGTTTCAGCATGAAGCATTCCCCCTACTTCAAATAGGCGGGCCTGCTGCTCTCGGGTAGCCAATCTTGAAGTACTGCCAACTCGTATGAATATTTCTTCTCGATCAGAGTGGCGACGTACGTAGGGTTTAGATATCCCTTGCTCAAAAGATACAATGGCAACCCGTTTAACATCGTCTACCTGAATTTCCTGATAGGACGGAAGAATCAGCGGATGAATCTTGCGTGCAACCACACCATCCATTATCCATTCTTCAAGGTCTTCTCTTTGAATTCCGCCGATTTCACCGTCATCTTCAACACCAAGGAGAATCATCCCACCACGGTGATTAACCATAGCAACTATCTCCTTGGCTAGCTGCTCCGGCCGACAATCATCGCGCTTGAATTCCACACCAGAGTTCTCTCCATTACTGATGACTTCAAGCAAATCTGTCTTCAACATAAATGCACTCTGGTACTCGTAACGACTAAAACCCGTATTTTTCCTTACGCTGCACAAACGCAGTTCTGCCGCCCTCGAGGATGTCTGCTGCACTTTCTCGAATATTTGCGAGGTCAATGGAGCCCTGATGCTCCGCTGGCAAGTTCGCTTTTGAATCCAACACACTAAAGACACCAATCCACTCCGCGTCTCCAAAGACTGGTATATTTGCATTGTGGGTGGCAAACAAAAATTGCCGCTTGAGTTTCGCATCCCGTAACTCGACGACAATACGGTCTGCAATAAACGCATTATCAAGATTGTCTTCGGGCTGATCGAGAATCAAGGGATCTCTGTTGTCAAGAAGTAAAAGATGTAAGATTGCCGTGCACTGCTGACCCGTCGACACACGACCAAGTAAGCGGTAATTTTCTTTCCCTGCATGCGATACATTCAATTCAATGTTCACTGTATCTTTCAGTTCAAGAGTCTCCAACTCATAGAGTTGCGCTGATGTACATCGATACAATGCAGCAGCGACTGAAGGGGTAATGCCCCAGCTCATGGCTTGCAGCACATCACTGCCTTCCCGGATTGCTTGTGCGAGGGAAATCGGGCTCAAGTCCGCTGCCTTATCGACCCAAGCCAACCGTTTCTCACCGATGCCATCAAGCTTTTGCAGGAATCCTTTCAGTTTTGAGCGCTCCCCTTCAGGATCCATTGATATCCTCAATTTTCCAGCAAGGCGTTTATTCAAATTTTTAAGTACCACTTGCACTTCTTTCGTGCGTCTGGCGCGACTGTCTGACAACTCTGCCAAAAGATTGGCTCGCTGCTGCAGAAGTTCCAGCTTCAGTTTCTGCTGATGCTCGAGTTGAGACCTCAAGGGTTTGGTTGCTTCAATTTCCTTCAGCAACCGCTGGTACGTCAGCCCTATTTCACGACCACTCTTCCCCTCCGACTCTGGCAGCTCCTTAAAGGCCTCTACTAACTCCCCTTCTCTCTGTTTAATTGAGGTACAAAGCTTATCGCTCAAATTGTTAACGTCTTGCCGCGCTTCATTGAATCTCTCGTCTGTTGACTTCAGCGACATCTCCACTTTCTGCTTTAGGTTGGCCAAAACCTCTCTCAACTCCTTCAGCAGATCACGGTCAGGCAATCCGTCTAGTGCTTTATCACTCAGAAAAACCAAATCAGGCAAATCTTCACGCAGCTGCTGAAGTGACGCCCCCACACGATCAAGTTCTTCTTCAACCCGTTTCCGAAGATTTTTCTCACGCTCAAGCAGGGGTGTAATTTCCAATGTATTTTCCAGACCCAGCGCTTTACATTGTCGTGCCTGTTCTTCTAAACGTGGAAGCAGCGCTACCCTCATTTCAATTTCTTCGATAGCATCTTCTGCCTTCAACAATTTGTCCTTGTTTGCCAGCAGTTTTTTTTGAATCTCTCCTAATTTCTCCTGACCTTTGGTTTTTTCGGCGGGCAAAAACCTTTCCAATAGCCGAAACTGGCTTTCACGATCCTGGGCTATTTCATATATTTCGTTCTGACCATAGATTTCAATCCTTGGGAGAAGATCCAATGGCCGAAAATTCGACACATTACCGCTATCGTCCCGAACAATCGCGCCTTCCCCATAGCGGCGCGAAATTATGTACCGATTTCCATGAAAGGCTGAAGATCGAACCGTCAGTTCCACTCGTCCTCTTTCTTTCCCCAGATTCTCCTTCAGTATCTCCTCATGCTGTCTTCTGGCGTCCTTTCCCTTGGGGAGAGTTTCTAATGCATAACGTATACACTCGAGTAATGTAGATTTTCCTGTTCCTCGTCCGCCAATGACTGTATTCAGATGTTCGGAAAGTAGAATTTCAATCCCATCAAGATACCCGCCATCAAACCTGATACTTTCAATTTTTGAGAAATACTCCTTCGGAACATCTGTATGAAGTCGAACCCGAGAATCCGGGTCCAGAAAAGCCATCTTGAACGACTCAAAACAGGGACGGGTCATCTTAATCAGGCATGAGGCTTCAGGCTTCTTCAGGTCATCAGGCTTCGCTACGTCCTGTGCATTGATTATTACGATTGGATGCTCACGCTGATAAGCATCATTTTCATTCATCACAATACTTTTAAATTTTTCTGGTAGCGCACTGACAGAGCCGGGTATTTGTGCAGCCTTCAGTTCTCGCGAACACCACACATGATTGAGCTTTTTTTTCAAAACACCACTGTCACTGGTAACGTGTGCTGCAAAGCAAAAACCACCTAAATTGTTAGCACACTGTATCAACTCTTCTGCACCTAAGCCCGATGGCCTTACTCCATCTTGTGGATCAACCAGGCCCAGCTTCCCAAGGTAGCGATTAAGTTGAGTTGTCGTTACATTTTCCGGGAACAGGCATACAAAATGAGCTTTCTCTGTGGATGAGACCTCAAATCCCGGGAATACAGTAATGCCGCTTCCACTAAACAAATTGCGAATGTCATCTATAGTGTCCACATTGCCATGATTTGCTAAACCCACGACCTTAATATCTTCCTGCAGACATATCTCCAGTAGCTGTTGGTTGTATTCTTTTTCTGACATTCCATGATCCTGGCCTCGATAAGATATGTATCCTGAGGGGTTTACTTGCAGGGCACATTTCCAGAACCGTGCAAAAGTGTGGCATTCCATCATTTAGCTGCCTCAGAATTCTGTGTAAGCTTTATTTTCTACTTTTTGTGCGGATTGAGTAACCGGATCCGGTGGAAGGTTTATAGAGCTACATGACTAGGATTTACGATTTTCTTGTTGCCTGAGTCAAGCATGGAAGTCCTCAGGGGGCATGGATTTGGACCGCTTCTGGCAGGCCTCCTATGGCTCATCATACTCCTCCTGTTTCGCTAACCCAAATTCAGGTGCCCAGTTGCTCTGCTCTGCTGCTGGATCTGATGTACTGGCGCAAGTCGAGTGTATCTCAAATGCAGTTTGTACAGAAAGGTCAGAACGTTCCGGAGCACCTGAAGTCAGGTCACGAGGTCAGGATATCTGATCTCTGTGACCGCCGGTTTATTGCGCGGCACCCGCCAAGGACACAACCATCAGAACAACAAGCGTGCTGGCTTACAAGAAACCCAATGCTCCAAAGACCAAGGCCAAATGACCAATGTGCCGGTGAATTCGGCAGTTTTAATCGAATGTGTCGGCTCACCAATCCAATCGGTATACACTCCAAACACTGCCCGCAACATACTGGCCACCCGGATTGCCATCACAGTGAGCGCCGCACTCTCTGCGCCGCTGAACCTCAAGGTCGTTTGCTTGTTGGTAAGTCAGGCCGGACTGGAGGATAGTATGCCTTGCGTGGGAAGGTACCGTTCCGTCGTCATTCGGCTCTTTGATTCGTGCGGCAACATTGGTCGCCATTCCAATTCGACAGCTCATATTTTACTTCTTATGGTAATGGGTGGATGTTGATAGCCGTTTCGTGGTTCTTGGGCGGTTATGAGGTAGATTAAACCTAGTTGAAAATTTTACCGTAGTTCGAAGGATAGCAACATAGGAATGTATGAAAAGCTCCTGACCCGGGTGGTTCAATCCGGGCAATACTGTGGCCCTATTGGCAGCGGGCTCATTTGTCAATGTGCTGGTGTTAGGTGGCTCTACGCTAAAGAATTTTGATAGTATCATCGCTGTCTTCGGCCCATTGACGGGAGCCATGACGGGATTCTATTTTGCTAACCGTTCTGCTACACCAAATAATGCAGCACACAGAAATAAGGCTGATTTAAGCGGCGATTGAAATCGTTCCGCAAGTACTGGAAAGCCATATCCGGCTATGAGCCGTGGAAGGTTCGTTTCGTGAGCTCTCTCTGGATCAGCGAGCACACACTCCCCAACCCCAAGTCGACCCAATAACTCAGCCAGTACTGAGCCGGCACCACCCAACCCGATTATGCCGACACCTGTGCGTTTCAGCAGATCCTGGTCGGCATCCCCGAACAGACGGCTCTGGCGGTCATACATTCCCACCGCGACTGCTCGCTCCTCCGGCCTGGGAAACAACTCCCGACGGCGACGACCTACAATGACCGCGTGGCTCAGCTGCCCACGCTCGCACCCCGGAAACCAAAGGTCTCCGGCTACTGCCGACCGCGCGAAGACCAGTGCGCCTACCGGCATGCCCCGTGCAATGTCGAGTAATGCTGGGTATCCCCTTTCATGCGACGCCATATCAGGTCCAGAAAACCCGACCGAATCAGCGCCGCCATGGTTGTGTATCGCAAGATAGGCAAGCCGACGATCTCTCGCTCGTAATATCCTGCCTTGTATGAATTCCGCCTTCAGCATTCGGCAGTCCCCTTTTGCCGGGCACATCGAGTGCTCACACGTGGCGACCGCCAGGGGCCAGGTGCGTCCGGACCCTGCTCATCCGGTCAATAATCAGTCACAGAGACCGAAATGTGCGCTGCTGGCAGTTCACACCATCGACTCGATCCTGTGCATCGTGCTGTATGATCGAAATTGAAGCCGCGCATGAGTATTTTTTTAAGCTGGTGAGAAATGCCGGCTCGGGATCTATTTTCACTACCTATCTCATGCTGCCTATCTCATAAAAAGTGACGACAGAGTGCGTGTTCTTTTTCAGACTGGGGAACTGCGCTGTTTGATGCAGTCGTGCATGGACGGGATGGGTACTGTGAGGTTGCCTGTGCCGTCTTTCTGGAGTACGCCACGATGGATAAGCGTGTCAAATGCGTCTTCGGCGGGGAGGGTTTTTTCAAGAAGTCGTTCGTTTGCATAGGCACGTTCAACGGCCTTATGGATTTCGAGTTCACTCACACCGCCGCCTTTTGGCACTGTCGTGACAAGCTCGTATAAGAGGGGATCAGGAATAGTCTCTGCCCGACGCATGTAATAATGTTCTCTGCGAGCTTGCGACCGGTGCTGTATCGCATTGATGTCACATTCGGCGAGTTGTCCGTTGACCCTGATCAGTTCTTCGCTGATGGCGTGTAGGGTGTTGGTGAGATGTTGGGGCGCCAAAGGATTCGTTGATGACGAGTTGTTGGAGGAGCGTAGTGCCGCACCCACGCCCATCAATACAGAAGTCTTCGTTGTTCAGAAATGCTTCAAGTGAAGCAATCACTTCTTGTTCGTGAAGTGGTTGAAGTGTTTCTGTGTTGCTATACGATAATCTGGAAATACCAAGCCGGTCCAACGTTACATATGTGTTACTCAAGCCGCCTGCAACCAGAAACACCTTCCCTGCATCGCCACGCTGCTGCAGAGTGGTCTGTCGAAGCGGGCGATTGCCCGCGAGCTGGACCGGGATTTCGGCATGATCTCCCGTGAGGTCTCGCGCACCCCTGGGCAGCGGAGCGAGCGGCCCACGCAGGCCTAAGACAGGGTGGCGACCCGGCGCCATGATGCCTCGGCGGTTCCCTGGACGATGACGCCTGAGCGCTGGGGGTGGTTGAGGACAGGCTGCATGAGGGATGGAGTCCGGAACAAATCGCGGGCCGCTCATGGCCGGGTTTGCGGCTGATGCTATGATGATCACCCGCTGTGCTATTGTGCTATACTCGCCCGATGACTGAGCATGAACTCTCGGAGCGGATCGCCCGACTGGAGGAACGCATGAAGACCAACCAGGCCGAGTATAAGACAGACATTGCGCGGCTGGCCGAAGCTATGGCCAGGCGCGACGCCGAATTGGCCAAAAACGCACAGGACAACCAGCGGTGGACTGTCGGCTTTGGCATTGCACAGATCGTGTTGATGCTCTCAGTGCTGGGCGCAGGCTTCGCGTTCCTCGGTATCCTGATCAGCTCCCCGTAGAGCACTCAACAATAATGGTGCACTGCGCTGCGGATTCTATCAGCAGCACCCAGCCATCTTGTATTTCTATTTGACACGCATGCACAGCAGCCAGTGACTATGCATAACAGCAGGGTACTGATTGTGGGCACACCTCTCACAAAGAACCCGTGATTACGCCAATTTATATCAACCTTGATGGGGGCAGCGCCTCCAGAGGCTGGCTCTCCTGTTACGAATTCACTTCAGAGCGGTGAGTGCAATCTGATCAGCGCGGCACAGTGTGGATACCAAAGTGCCCAGTGCGGCGTAAAACATATATGACCCGCCCCGGTATGTCCTTATCAGTTGATCGACCTCGACGGTGAATACCCTCAGGGTCTCCATCGGGTCTGTGAACTTCTCAGGTTCTCACTCTGGCGGTGTGCCGTGTCTGCCATCACGATTCAGTACTCTCACGCACCCCTGGTGGGTTCAACTCGTATGCGCTGCTCTACGCTGCGCTATCTGATTGATACTCTGGGTCGGGAACCGGGTTCCCGATCCCCCTATGCCTCGGCAGTTCCCTGGACGATGACGCCTGAGCGCTGGGGGTGGTTGAGGACAGGCTGCATGAGGGATGGAGTCCGGAACAGATCGCGGGCCGCTCATGGCCGGGTTTGCGGCTGATGCTATGATGATCACCCGCTGTGCTATTGTGCTATACTCGCCCGATGACTGAGCATGAACTCTCGGAGCGGATCGCCCGACTGGAGGAACGCATGAAGACCATGCAAGCCAAGAATGAAAGCGCGCTCGACCGGCTGCGGGCCGACATATCAAAAAACGCGCAGGACAACCAGCGGTGGACTGTCGGCTTTGGCATTGCGCAGATCGTGTTGATGTTCTCGATGCTGGGCGCGGGCTTCGCGTTCCTCGGTATCCTGATCGGCTCCCCGTAGAGCACTCAACAATAATGGTGCACTGCGCTGCGGATTCTATCAGCAGCGCCCAGCCATCTTGTATTTCTATTTGACACGCATGCACAGCAGCCAGTGACTATGCATAACAGCAGGGTACTGATTGTGGGCACACCTCTCACAAAGAACCCGTGATTACGCCGATTTATATCAACCTTGATGGGGGCAGCGCCTCCAGAGGCTGGCTCTCCTGTTACGAATTCACTTCAGAGCGGTGAGTGCAATCTGATCAGCACGGCACAGTGTGGATACCAAAGTGCCCAGTGCTGCGTAAAACATATGTGACCCGCCCCGGTGTGCACGAGCACTTTTCGATCTGGAAGAGACGGGCTGCTGCCATATATCCGACCTGTCAACGGGCTCTCTACGCCCCTGGCCCTGACGGAGAGTCGCACCGGTGTGTCCTTATCAGTTGATCGACCTCGACGGTGAATACCCTCAGGGTCTCCATCGGGTCTGTGAACTTCTCAGGTTCTCACTCTGGCGGTGTGCCGTGTCTGCCATCACGATTCAGTACTCTCACGCACCCCTGGTGGGTTCAACTCGGATGCGCTGCTCTACGCTGCGCTATCTGATTGATACTCTGGATCGGGAACCCGGTTCCCGATCCCCCTGCCCCGCCGGTTCCCTGGAAGATGATGCCTGAGCGCTGGGCGGTGGTTGAGGACGGGCTGCGTGAGGGATGGAGTCCGGAACAGATCGCGGGCCGCTCATGGCCGGGTTTGCGGCTGATGCTATGATGATCACCCGCTGTGCTATTGTGCTATACTCGCCCGATGACTGAGCATGAACTCTCGGAGCGGATCGCCCGACTGGAGGAACGCATGAAGACCAACCAGGCCGAGTATAAGACAGACATTGCGCGGCTGGCCGAAGACATCGCCAAACGCGACAAGGCGAACATCCAATGGATGATCGGTATGGCGGTGGCTGGCGTGTTGCTGATTATCGGTGTCCTGGGGTTTTTGATCCGCTTTCCAACGCCTCACTAGGTATCAGCTCTCGGAGCGGATTGCCCGACTGGAGGAACGCATGCAGACCAACCAGGCCGAGTATAAGACAGACATTGCGCGGCTGGCCGAAGCTATGGCCAGGCGCGACGCCGAATTGGCCAGGCGCGACACCGAATTGGCCAAAAACGCGCAGGACAACCAGCGGTGGACTGTCGGCTTTGGCATTGCACAGATCGTGTTGATGCTCTCAGTGCTGGGCGCAGGCTTCGCGTTCCTCGGTATCCTGATCAGCTCCCCGTAGAGCACTCAACAATAATGGTGCACTGCGCTGCGGATTCTATCAGCAGCGCCCGGCCATCTTGTATTTCAATGTAACACACATGCACAGCAGCCAGTGGCTGAGCTTGACAACAGGGTGCCGATCTGTGGGCACACCTCTCACAGAGAACCCGTGATTACGCCAATTTATATCAACCTTGATGGGGGTAGCGCCTCCAGAGGCTGGCTCTCCTGTTACGAATTCACTTCAGAGCGGTGAGCGCAATCTGATCAGCACGGCACAGTGTTGGATACCGAAGTGCCCAGTGCGGCGTAGAGTGCATCAGAATAAACCTAATCAAAAACCAACTTTTCAGCTATAGGCCGAGAAAAAATCAGCGTCGCCATCATCTGGCTTCCACAACCTGCCCTCCATCAAGCAGGCTCACTGGCGATACACAGCAGTGCACTTCGGACTGGAGGCGGAGTTACAAAGACACACAGTCGATGTACGGGAATGAACTACCGGTGAACCCAATGTCTTTAAGGGTGAGACGAGTGAGCCGAATTGAAAACATGTGACTTGGTTTAACAGTGTAGCTGATTGAATAGCTGACCTACATATATGCCTTTCTGTTGACCCTAAACACACTATTCCGTATCGATTGATTCAATGAAGCGGAGATGAAGACAGGCTTTCATTTCTGATTTGGCGCTGCATAAAACTGAGGGTCCGTTGCCAAACCAACGCCCATTACGATTTTCGCCAAAAGCTTTCTTCGCCTCTATAGTAGGGACGAACGTACGCAGTATCAGGCATGACGCTGCCATTGGCCCTTTGTCCTCCATCGACGTGAATGACTTCTCCGTTAATAAAATCAGCATTGTCTGAAACGAGAAAGGCGATGGTATGAGCGATGTCCGTGGTTTCTCCCATTCGATCATTCGGAATGTTGTGGAGAAACTCCTCGTGGATATCCTCCCTTTCTATGATCGGCGCGGTTTGTTGGGTTCTAATGTAGCCGGGGGCAAGCGTAACAACTCGTACATTTATGTCGCGAAATTCTTCCGCAGCTATGCGAGTGAGATGGTTGACTCCAGCTCGGGCAGCGGCATAGGGTGAAAGGCCAATAGAAGCGAGATTTGCGGTAACGGAAGTTAGATTGACGATCACCCCGCCGAGACCGGAATCCCGCATCTTGCGGGCTTGATGTTTCATGCACAGAAAGGTCCCAGTAAGATTCAAATCAATTGTTTGGCGCCAGGTATCTGCGGGTATCTCCAGCAGAGGACCGCCACTGCCTACACCTGCACAGTTGACTCCGATATTGACGCTGCCGAACGCTTCAGATGCACGTGCAACGAGGGACTCGACCTGTTCTTCATCAGTTATGTTGGTCTGTTGGATGACACAGGCAGTGCCCAATTCTTCTTTAAGAGAGTTCAATCCATCCACATTGATATCTCCGACAGCTACTTTTGCACCAATGGATGCAAGCGCGATAGCGGTCTCTCGACCCATGCCGCTGGCTCCGCCATGAATAACAGCCACCTTGTCTTCTAAATTTATTTCTCCGTATTGAGTCATTGGAAAATCCTGCTCTTCTTATTTCGCGGCTCGAACGCCTGGCCCAGTCACTTTCTATCTGAAATTTGGTTCGATTGTAACGCTGAATGTATCGCCGTGCATAAAAAAAAGCCCGCTGCGAAAGCAGCGGGCTCAATCATCTATGCTGTCAGGTACTGGTTGTTAAAACCTATAGTTGAGGTCCACGCCAAAGGTTCGTGGAGGGCCGACGCTGCCCCAAGTATTACCGAAAGAAACCGGCGAAGCGGCTTGTCGATCAATATACTCCTCATCAGTCAGATTTGCTGACCAGAGGGCGACACTGTACCGATCATCAGCCGCAGTGAAGCTGATTCGAGCATCGATGAGCTTTCTATCCTCAATGAGGTCAAATACGCCACGATCAGAATACATTTCATCTCGATAGTTATAGTTCAGGGATGCACCGAGAGTACCAGCCTCAATGTCCTGACTGTAGATCAACTGCACGTTGTAAGTGATCTCAGGAGTGTTTGCAAATGGCTCATGTGAACGATCAAAAATCTCTTCCGGTTTAGATAGGTCTCTTACCTCATCAAATGTATCGAATTCAGCATCGATATAACCGATGTTGGAGCTCAGCGTAAACTGCTCACTCAAAACCAGATTCACTTCAAGCTCCATACCTTTGATCGTGGCTTCACCGGCATTGAGGGTTACGGTCGCTGGCGTACCACTCTCAGTTACTATGCGTGAAACAGTTTGAATGTCCGTGTAATCACTCAAAAACGTTGCAAAGTTCGTCTGCAGTCTGTTGTCGAGGAACATCCCTTTTACACCGACTTCGAAATCCTGGACGTTTTCCTCGTTAAAGGACTGAGGGTTAGGCAGCTGGCGAGAGTTATACCCTCCTGCGCGATAACCAGTACTTGTTTTTGCATAGTAGAGAATACCGTCATCCGATTGATATTCAACGCCAAGTGTACCCGAAACGTTTGAGAACTCGAGCGTAGGCAGCGTGGTAATAGGTGACCCCGCAACCGGACCTTTCGTGTAATCTGGGTCAATTATATCTTGTAGGGAGCCTAACACTGGTAATATCGGGGGCCGGTCCGTCCCCCTGTCTTCAACAGACACTGATCGCTCGTCTCGGGTGTACCGAAGACCAAAGGTTGTGGACCAATTATCATCAAAGCTATAGGTGGCCTGAGCAAAGATTGCCTCGGCACTGTTTCCTACAAACTGGACAGCGGCAACGTTACGGAACCCATTAGGAAACACTGGAGTAAGGGGAACAACGAAAGCCAGCTGACTTTCCGAAAGGAAAACAAATGAATCCAACCGTGTAACATCCTGGACCTGGACTTCTTCATCAATGTAGTACGCGCCTACCAGCCAGTCCAGTTTCTCATCGAAGGCCTCACCAAAGAGGTTGAACTCTTGCGTCACTACTTCCTGGTCTCTGTGGGCCACATTGCTGGCGAGGAAATAGCTTGTACCATCAATATCAAATCCGTGGGTAAATCTGTCCTCGCGATAGCCGCTAATCGAGCGGAGAGTAACGTTCTCAAACTCGTGTTCAATGGTCAGGTTTGTTCCCCAGTACCGTGCATCGAGTCCATTGCTGGTGAGGTTCGGGTCAAGGATATTGCCCGTGGAGTCTAAATCCAGAGAGGTGTCTTGCCAACCGAAAGAGCTGTTTATAAACCTGTCGCGTAACAATTGTGCTGCCACCACAACGTCTGGCTCTCCATCCGCATCGAGTAATCCTTCAGCCCGTGCAACAACCCATGGCAGGGCGGTACGGGTGCGGGGAGGATTGCCAGAATTGAGAGTACCGGGATCGAACTCATTCACGCTGGTAAGCCTCATTGCTGTGGCGGTATTGTCAACACTGTAATAGTCGGCGGTAAACCGTACTGTGGTTTTATCGCTGTCCCACAATGTGCTCAAGCGGAAACTTTCTGAATCAATGACTCCAAATTCGCCTTCAGTGGGGTTCGTGTTGAGTCCAGCGAGAGCTTGGTTCTCGCCAGTGGCATCTCTATCGGTGAAACGTGCCGCTAAGCGAATGCCTAACTCATCTTCAATGATGGGGACACTGACGGCACCGGTCAGAGTACGCAGGTCATAGTTTCCAAATGTTGTACTGAAATTGCCTTCTGCTTCACTGAGATTAGGCGCTTTGGTCACAACCGAAATGGCTCCACCGGTCGTATTGCGACCATAGAGCGTACCCTGCGGACCCTTTAACACTTCAACACGTTCAATATCGAAAAACTCAAAAGAACGGTTGCGTGTAACTGTTACGCCGTCAAGATACAGTCCAACAGAACCATCCTGAGTTGCATCCGCATCGCGGGTATATTGGCCGCGCATAGAGCTCTGGAAATATGGAGTACCCCCGAGTATGGGGATTTCCAGGTTCGGTGCAAGGAGATCCAGGTCGCCAATGTCGAAAATCTGTGCTTCTGCCAGTTCTTCCCCTGATGCAACGGTTATGAAAATAGGGACATCTTGAGCACTTTCAGCCGTCTTACGGGCTGTCACAATGATTTCCTCAAGCAATGCAGTTTCAGCCCCAAATGACAGTGGAGTCATTGCTAATAAAGGGCCTCCCAGCATCGCTAAAAAAATGGATTGTGTGAATGATTTTATATTCATATTCCCACCTAAGTTAGTTGTAGTTGATAGTTAGTTGACAGTTAGTCGATAGTTTTGCAGTTTATAGTGGTGTCTAAAACCGGTTTTTCTCAAGTAATAAAAGAGTGTAGCGCCACTTTCGCGTGCCCTAATTTTAAACCACGGTTTTAACCCCCACTTAACGGACAAGTATTATCAAATCAGCCGAAAACTCAGCACTTGAAGTCAAAGTCCTATCCTATTCAGCATGGTACATATGCGTGAACATTCGCAATTATGGACAATGCATCAGTCTTGTCAAGCGAAACTTCCTGCTGGCTTCTCTATGATCCCGCCCCAGTTATCAAGAAACCATAATAAGCTCAAGCAGTCTACATGGTGGAACGATTCTTCAGGGATTTGACGACGGATCGTTTGAAGCGGGGCGTCTTTCACAGCGTCCCGGATCTCATCAATGCGATTGAGGGATATGTTCAGATGTCCTGACCTCGTGGTCTGACTTTCGGCATCAGACATTCCGATATCTCTCTGATGACGTGGCTCTGTGTGTAGTTTTTGGGTGTGCAGTGCTCGGTTTCTATGTGTCAACATACTATGGTGGACACTGTGAAAAATCAGCCATGCATTCACTGCCCTTCAGGCACCCAGATTGGCATGTCCGGGTTCTCCTCTGCGTGTGTCGACGACATCACCCAGCTCTCCTCCCTCCGACCCTTCAGCATCCACGACGAGGCTGACCGCACCCTCTACCGTACCGACATGACCGTGCAGACCACCGACCTCCTGACCACATGTGACGTTAGCCCGACCACCATTCGCACCGGGCGACGGCCAAGTTGCGCATGCGATACGTGCTGCCTGAAAACGGGTGAACACCGGTGTATGCGGTGTATGATCTCCCACCCACCCAAACAAACGAACAGAAAAAGGCCCGAGGTCAGGACATCTGAGACTGGTATGAAAGAGGCTGGCATTCAACTACGCCCGATCAGCACCCTGCTGACCGATGCCGCTGGTCAACCGGCACGCTACTGGATACCCGCCTATCAACGCGGCTACCGCTGGACACCACTCCAGGTTACCCAACTGCTAGATGACATCTGGGAGTTTATACAGCACTGTGAACGCATTGATGAACCTCCGGAGGCGTTCTATCGCCTTCAGCCACTGGTCATCAAGGAACGGCCTGGTGGGGAATATGAGGTGGTGGATGGTCAGCAACGCCTGACCACGCTGTATATCCTGCTGACCTATTTAGGTGACATGCTCGGTGAACTGGGCAAGGTGCGTTACCAGATTCATTTCGAGACCCGTGGCGAGGCCAACGAACCATTTCTAGGGGACATCGACCTGGACCGTGCTGATGAGAATGTGGATTTTTTCCATATCTGTAACGCTCGGAAGGCCATAGATAAGTGGTTTGCCGAGCGGGACAAGATGCATAGACGCAAGCTGCTACAACATGTGCTCAACGATGACGACATCGGGCACAACGTCAAGGTGACCTGGTTCGAGTTGGAAGACCAGGATGACCCAGTTGCAGCATTCACACGCCTGAATGTTGGCAAGATTCCGCTCACCAATGACGAGTTGATTCGAGCATTATTCCTGCGGCGCGCAGCAGCGAAGGATAAGGATGAGGAGCATGGACTCGCTCTGCGTATTGCCCACGAATGGGACCAAATGGAAAAGGCGTTACAAGACGATTCCTTCTGGTATTTTTTGAGCAATGAGCAAGCACCAGGACACAATCGGATCGGATTGATCTTTGAACTGGTCGCATCGGATGGACTCAACGACCTGCTGAAGCAGGATGCATACGGCGTTTTCCATGTCTTCAACGAACGCCGCGAAGATCAGGAGGTGGAGCAGGAATGGCTCGCGGTTAAGCAAACCTTCATGGCGCTGGAAGAGTGGTATGAGGATCGGGAATTATTCCATGTGGTGGGTTTCCTGATCCATCAAGGCGAGGTAATCAATGACCTGTTAAAGTCCACCCAGGAGTGCCGCAAGGGCGGTCTGGCCCGTGATCTACGTCGCCGGGCCTTTGCAAAATCCATTGGAGGCAAACTGGATGATCTGGACCCGCAGGAATTAAGGGAGACTATTCAAAAACGCTGTGAGACCATCAGCTACGGCAGCGAGTCTGGGGCTATCCGCACCATTCTGCTGCTCTTCAACCTGGCCACCCTGTTAGATAACCCACGCTCCAATATGCGCTTCCAGTTCGATAGCTTCAAGAGCAAGGCGTGGGACATCGAGCATGTGCGCTCTGTCGAGGTGCGCAGCCCGGCACGCCACAATGAACGCAAGGTCTGGCTCAGCCACTGTCGGGATTACATATACTCGTGTCGAGGCTACATAAACTCAAGCGAGGATGATGAAAAACTGCTTACGGATATCGATGGGTTTCTGGAGTTGACGGACGGGGACGAAGCCGAAGCCGCGTTTGACCCCCTCTATGAACGTGTGCTGGAGTATTTCAAGGAAAATGGCGAGGGCGGCGAGGACGGACTTGCCAACCTGACCTTGCTCGACGAGAGCACAAACCGCAGCTATAAAAACTCCGTGTTCGCAGTAAAACGGCAACGCCTCCTGGAACTCGATAAATCGGGTATCTTTGTGCCACTTTGTACCCGTAATGTTTTCCTCAAGTGCTACAGCACTCAGGTGGACAATATCTTGTTCTGGCGCAAGCAGGATGCTGAGGCGTACCTGGAGGAGATCATCGACACCCTGACCCGCTTCTTTTTACAGAAGGGGGGATTCAGGCATGAGCGAACAGGGCGCGCAACTGATTTTCAGCGAGCTGCTTGCGCGGCATGGCCGTATCCGGGTGCCACTGATTCAGCGTGACTATGCACAGGGACGGAGCGATCAGGAAGAAGTTAGAGAGGGATTCCTCGCAGCATTGCATGATGCGCTTTTGCTGCCTCCCGAACATGAAAAACTGCCAATCAATCTCGATTTCGTCTACGGTAGTGTCGAAGGTGAAAATCCGACCCGCTTCCAGCCGCTGGATGGCCAGCAACGGCTAACCACGCTTTTCTTGCTGCATTGGTATCTAGCATGGCGCGACGATTGCAGTGAGATGTTCCGCAAGATTTTCGTCGTTGGAAACCATTCGAGGTTTAGTTACGAGGTTCGCACCAGCAGCACGGAGTTTTTCGATGAATTGGTGAGATTCTTCCCGGACCAGGCACCGGAAAATGTGGAGCACCTTGGCGCGCTCCTGCAAGACCAGCCGTGGTACTACCGAAGTTGGCGACTCGACCCCACGGTACAATCCGCGCTGGTGATGCTCGACGCCATCCATGCGCGCTTCAAGGACACGCATAATCCGAGACTCTATGCGCGGCTGACCGACTCTGAGCAGCCAGCGATCACATTCCAGTTGCTCGACCTCAACAATTTCGACCTCTCGGATGATCTCTATATAAAGATGAATGCACGCGGCAAACCGCTGACGCCCTTTGAAACCTTCAAAGCTCGCTATGAGGAGATTCTTAAAGTCCAGTCCTCAAACGAGACTTACGAGCTGGACGGACAGTCTGTTTCTCTCGCCAAATATTTCGCAAGGCGCATGGATACGCGCTGGGCGGATTTTTTCTGGCGGTTTCGGGATCCAGACAGCCACGTTTTCGACGCAGCGGTAATGAATGTGTTTCGGGTGGTCATTCTTATTACGCGACCCACAAAAAGTTCGACCTTCTCGGAAGATGTCACCAAACTTCGATCCCAAGACCGGAAAAATAGTTACCATTTTTTCCATGAGCCTGGCTGGCTGGACGTTTCATTCGCCGAAACACTAGTCACCCTGCTGGACAAATGGAGCGGTCAACCGGGTGGGTTCGCGCCACTTCTACCGGATGGGCGATATTTTGACGAGGGGGCAGTTCTTGAGAAAGTTTTGAAGAAACCCAGCTCGCTTGGCTACGATGAACTTGTTCAACTCGCGGCCTATGTGCAGTTCCTCAGAACGCAGGAAGGTGCTCCCGATCCGAAGGTATTTCAGGAATGGGCACGGGTGGTGTCCAACCTGTCTGTGAACACGGACTACAACCGGGCATCAGACTTTGAGCGCAGCCTCTCATCGCTTGCAGACCTTGCGCCACACATGGTCACAGTACTGGATCATTTGGCTGATCCCAAAACAGAAATCAAGGGATTCTTCCAGGAGCAGGTCAGGGAAGAAAGAATAAAGGCGCGCCTTCTGCTGGAAAACGATAGCTGGAGGCCCCTGATCGACGAGGCGGAAGCGCATGGCTACTTCCAAGGTCAGATCGGTTTCCTGTTGAAGTTTGCCGGGATCGAGACCGACTCTGCTAACACCCTGCAATACCAGGCCGCTTTTTCTGACTACCTCAGCAAGGCGAAAGCGATGTTTGGCGACGGGGGTTTGAATAGTCTCCCGGATTACAAATGGGAGCGTGCATTACTGTCACTCGGCAACTATCTATTATTGGCTAGCAGTCAGAATTCATCGCTACTGGTCAATCGACAATCGGATCAGGCTAGTTGGAAGCGGTTGTTACGAGATGCGCCTTTAGGGAAACCGCAAGGAAAGGTACTTCTCAAACTGTGGGACTCCCTTTCAGGAACGTCAGACATCAGCAAGCAGTTGGATGGAGTCATTGCAGGCGTGTCAGGACTGGATGCATGGCGAGCGGCTCTGGTGGAATCTCCCGCCGCGATTGATTACTGCGGCAAACGCATGATTCGTCATGTAGAAAAAGATCGTGTGTATCTGCTTAGCAAGGTTCGCACCAGTGGTGCTCATGTAGAGCTATTCAGCTACTGCTTTTATCTTAATGCAATAGTCCCTTCTCTTAACCAAGGGTTGTATAAGGCTTTACGACCGGATTATTTTCAAAGTAACTCAGCGGCTAAAGAACCTAGTATTCAATTACATTTTGATATCTCAGATCAGCCATGTGTGATTGATATTGTGTACGAGTCCGGTAGGTATCAGGTATGCATAAATTTTAAGGATGACCCTCCAGATGCTTTGTCCTGGCTGTTGAAAGATTTGAAGCCAGATGGAACACAAAATAGCTTTTGTACTTACTACCCGGCCGATGCGCTCGAAAAGTTGATCAGAGACCTTGACCAACGGTTAGCATGTATGAGTGGGGAAATATGTGAAGACTAAAAAACCTCGCTCAGAGCGATTGACCCAGAATCGAGTTGTTTCTCTATTTACCGATACAAGTCGCACGGACCGTCATGGCTACGACAATCTGGGCGATTGGCAAAAAAGAGAAAATATCGATGCATCGAACCAGAGATATTGCATAAGAACCTGAACGACGCGGCTATTCGAATGCCCATATTTCCGCTGCATTACATAAGCTGAACGCCGCTGCGGATGCCACGGGTGTAACGCTGGATCAGGTTAATAGGCGCACGTACAAGTTACTGCGCTTGCCGGTTCCGTGCTCGAAGACGAGCGTGTCGGCACCTGCGTGGCACCTCTCTTGTTGTGCGCGATTTGCGTACCCGGTGAATAGCACTTGCACTGGATAGCGCAATTCCCACCCTCGTGTTCTTGTGCAACCAGGTCTATCCCTGTATCCCTTCCATCAAAATCTGGCTGCAGCTGTATCCACTCCGACCACAGCCAGACCCAATTGAACCGGACCTTATAGATCGGAGCGTGCTGAAAGCAGGTTGTCATCAGCCGCTCGAACAGGCGGCCCTTCTCCGACTCAGAGCTGGTGATTGACCGGATATAATCCAGCACACATTGGAAGCCATCTGTCATAGATAGAGTGTCCCCAGTTGAATCCGTGCAATAACTACAGTGGAGTATGATGTTTCCAGTCCCAATGAGCGAGTCGAATATAGAGTTTTTGCCCCTTTTGTCTGCCCGGATTTCTTATCAGTTGTTTTCACCTGAAGGAGAAAGGGCGTACAAACTTCCCGTTCTGATCGTAAATGTCATTGAGTTGAAGCCTGAACGACCTTGCAATCCACTGCAAAACTGTGACTTCTATCTGCGCTTCAAATTCGGATTTTTCATAAACCTCCCCGAACTCAAGTAACTCACTGCTTGCAGGGTAGCCAAAAATACCCTCACCCCAATCATCTTCATACGAGTATATTGTTAACCCTCGGGCAGAAAGGATTTGGACGCGAAAACCCATGTGCCGGAATGGCAGAAGTTGCTCCCACACCTGCCTAAACCACGCCATACTAGAAACAACGCGTTCCGCAAGCTCTGTGTATCGGATCAGCTTGGTAGCGCCATGTTGATTTCCGCGTCGGTCTTTGGAAGCTTCGGCGAGCCGCTCAGACTCACGATTTAGCGCATAGACAACTTCACAGTGTCCTGAGTTGAAAAGATGAAAAGAGTACCCGTCAGGTCCGCTTAACTCTCCAATACGCTCATTACAGATGCCGTGCTCTGATGGTGTGGTGTCATAGCGATTAAGACCGCCTGGATACCTATGGCCAGCTAATTGTGCGGCCTCCAGAGTTTGCTGACCAAGTTCGCCAAGAACATCTATCAGGCCAGACTCTATGTCTAAAGGAGTGAGTGAGAAGCAGATACCCAGCCCCCCTTCGCAGAAAAGCTTCCAATACTGGTTTCGGTCTTCCAATAACCGGGAATTATCGATCTTGGCAACCGCAATGTTGCCGCGAGCGAGCATTTCGGAAACCCATCGCTCGTGTTCAGACTTGGCGGACCTTAATTTATCAGAAGGCCAATCAGCCTCATTCTTGTCGATCTCTCTATGATGTGTGGGACAGAGAAGAATTAAATTCGAATACTCATCCCTTTCGTCCGACGGCAAATCATCGCTTCCACGCGGACCATTCGTCTGTCTGCCAACGATATGTGCCATTTCACCGACCGTTTCCCGATCACCACTTGGGGTAAGCTCAAGTTTGCATAGTGCGCAGCGGTTTCCTGATCGCCCCCATAGCATTTTTAGATCGCGTTCCTTCATCGTGACTATCTCGATTTGCAGCTACCACTGCCATAACTGGAGTTTACTGTTTCAGTTACTCGCACATTTCATCCGGGCAGGAGGATCACCCAGTCGGCGATCAAGAAAAGTACTCAAAATGGACATTCATAACGCTTAAGCCAAGCGGCGCCGTTATAGCACGGGTGGAAGCATAGTGCCGGACGTACCTGAGCCGTTTGATAGGCCTATTATTTGGTACCCACGCATTTTCCGTCGAAGAAACCAAAAGGTGTTTGCAATGCCAGTGTTTTGCTTAACGTTGAAAAATTGCCTTTCAGTTCGTTCGGTGAATCAAAAATATGACGATGATTTCCAACTTTGACTACATGGAAAAAATTACCAAGTAATTGGTCTGGATATTCGAGATGAACCCTGCCATCAGAATCAGTCCAAAGACGGACCCACCATCGATAATCCACAAGCACGATAAATAAAGATATTGAATGTTTATTTTCACCAGCAGATATCTCACCTGTGCATTCATAGTTTGATGCGACTTCCGAAAAATTAGCGACGAACAGGAACAATCCAACAATAGTAATTAGCAACAACCCCAGATATTTTGCAACTTTCATAATAATTCTTGTAACTACTCGCCCCCCTTGACATCATAGGAAGGCGATTCTATGATGTGTGCGTTTCATTATTGCACAGGGTCATGGGCGACGCATATTTCAGTACCAAGGCGACAGCGGGGGTGAGTAGTTACGTCGATCATTGGTTCTTTTTATACGGCTTCGGAAAAAACGAGCGCTCCAATATCAATGAAGATGAGCTCAAAGCTTTTCAAGAAATGGCAGCAGAATTTCTAGGACTCAACGACAAACAGTTGGAGACAGCACTTAATTCGGGAATGATTACTGAGGTACACAATGGTAACAACGAAGCGCACAAGCCGTATTCTGAGCGAAATGCATGAAACTGCTCGTGACTTGCACGGTGTCAAGCTCATCAGCAAGCGACGTATGCGTGAGTTCGATGCATTGTGTCATCTGGACGTGGCGGAAATGCCACCGCAAAAGATCAAATCACTGCGCGAGGAGGCTCATGTTAGCCAGGCAGTCTTCGCTGCCGTGCTGAATACCAGTCTGTCCACAATTCAGAAATGGGAGGTGGGCGACAAGAAACCCAGCGGCCCATCACTCAAGCTCCTTCACTTGATCGAGCGAAAAGGACTCGAGGCAGTACTGTAATATCGTGTGCATGCTGACAATATGATTGTTCGATTCCCATGCTACCGACGAATCACCGGGTGACGTTCAGTCGGTACTGCCTGTGCGATGACGGGCCAGTGCGAGTAGGCGCACCGAGCGCTGTTGCTCACGATGGCAACCATGCGGCTGGACGCGCTCTGTCGGCAGCTGTCCATGTTGCTGTGCCGGAGGCAGATGGATTCCTGTTCTCCTCGCGGTTCACCGGCGATGCCTGTGTGGCTGTATTCGGCGCGCTCTCACCAAGCTGGCGGTGCTGGACGTTGCAGAGCTTGCCCGGCACGCCGATTTCCTGGGCGAGCCGGCCGCATCGTCATGATCAACCATGACCACCTGGCTGGAGGTCCAGACACTCTCCACAACCCGAATCTTCGTCTCGCCGTTTCTGGACAGCTCCAGCGAGTCACCGGGGGACAGGGACATGACAAATGCCGCGCCGCTCGACCCAGTCCCTGATGATCTCCCGCACCCGCTGGTCGGGCTAGAGATCGCTGTTCCTGTCCTGCAGGGCGCTCCTGCCCAGCATCTCGACGTGCTTGCGCGATACGAAATACCGGTAGGTCGGCCCACCCCCGGAGGCGTGCTCCTCGCCGGTATCGCCGTACACCGTCTCCTTGTGACAGTCGTCGGGTCAATTTTTGCCGATGTTGCCGCCACCCTCAAAAGATCGTGTACCAACTTCAAACCACCACAACCTCGTCACAGACGTGATGCAGCCAAATGACCCGCGGTGCGTGTTCGTCGCCGAAATGGCAGAGGACTGCTTCCCAGGCCATGACTTTCAAGTCTTCCCAGTCATCGCCCTGGGTGAAGATGCTGTGACGGAGCGCGCGTGCGTCGTAGCCGCCTTCGGTCGCTTCATGTACCTCGAAAATGATTTCACAGGATTTCATCTTTGCTCGCCGTCACCCCTACTCCACATATACAGTCAGTAATATAGCCAAAATTTGGGATTGACAAAGGCGCTGACTGGGACAACTGGTACTTCTCAGTCTGGTGCCGGGAGCCTTTGCCAGTCAGACCATCTGAGGTTGAAATCTTGTTTCACCAGCGGGGCGATGGCCTATGTATTTGAGTATTCACAGAGCAATCGAAAATGACCAACGAGTCATCGCTCCTTGAGCGAATCACGGCGCGGCCTGACATGTTCAACGGCAAGCCCATAGTGCGCGACATGCGAATTTCTGTGGAACTGATCCTGAGCCTGATGGCGCAAGGCGTCTCCAATGAGGAGATTCTCGACGACTACCCGGATCTTGAGCCGGACGACATTCGTGCCTGCATGGCTTATGCGCATGCCCTGATCGCCGGCGACACCCTGTCCGCGATCAATGTAGGGTAGGTGAGATTACTGGTTGACCGGTGCGATGGCCTTTATAAGTTCCACAAGTCGCCCTTTGCCGCTTCCGCCGCGAACCGCGCCGCCGGCCAGACGTCGATGCCGTCCGCCGACCGGAACGACCTTCTGCCTGTGTATACCAAAATACGGCGGGTCAGCCCGGATACGGGTGCAATTGCCCGCAGCCCCTTCAACAGCGCTGTGTGATACCGGTCGGTGGCCTTCACCTCTATTGCCAGCAGGTCGTCTTCCCTCCGCAGCAGGAAATCCACCTCCACGCCTGATTGGTGGGGGGACCAGTACGCGATCTCGTCGTACAGACGCTTTGCCTCGCCCGGCGCCCCGGTCCACGCGCCGGCATGTGCGCGCAAGGTGGTCAGCACCCAGCTTTCCAGCAGCGATCCGCGCTCCTCGGCGGTCACTTCGCCAAGCTGTCCCTTGAGGGCGCGAACGACTCCGGGATCGATCCAGTAGAGTTTCGGCAGCTTGCGCTCGCGTACGCGGGGTCGGGTCTCGAAGGCGGGCAGGCGGTGAACGAGCAGCGTGTCTTCCAGAATTTCCAGGTAGCCACGCACGGTGCCGCGGGCTACTCCCGCGTCGCGGCCGATACCGGCAACGTTGATTACCTGACCGTTGAAGAGCGCCGCTATCGGCAGGAAACGGACAAAACCGGGCAGATTGCGCACCAGGGCTTCCCCGCGTATTTCCTCGCGCAGGTAAAGTTGCGTATAGGATTCCAGCACGGCGTGCGGCTCCGGGTTACGCCACACCAGGGGCAGTGCGCCATAACGGAGTATCCGGTCAAGATCGAAATCCGGGTCCAGTTCGGCGGCGGTAAGCGGAAACATGGTCTTGTTGAGTGCTCGGCCGGCCAACAGGTTGACCCCTGCGGCTTTCAGCTTGCGGGCGCTCGACCCGAGCAAGGCGAAGCGCAAGCGATGCGATTCGATAAAGCGATGCACTTCGTTCAGCAGCATCGGCAGTCTCTGAATTTCGTCGACAATCACCCAGTCGTTCGGAGCCAGATGATCGATGGCTTGCGCGAACAACGAAGGGTCGCCCAACAGATCCTGGTACAGGCGTTCGTCCAGCAAATCGATGTGCAGGGAGTCGGGCAGGACGGCGCGGACCCAGGTGCTCTTGCCGACGCCTCTCATACCGAGCAGGAAGAAGCTTTGCTGCGGCAGCTTGTTGATGCGCTTATAGGTGGATAGCATGCCACCGATTATACATGAAAAATGGCGACAACATATACACAGACTCTTTCACAGCACGTGCCTGGGATGTGTGCTGGGACCATGTCATGGTGCGACGATAGGGCAAACATAGCCTTTAATTTCAATAACTTAGAACCTAGATAGTCGGGGTTGTGAGGGTATTGATTTCGTTCCGAGAGCAGATCAGATGATCCGGCTGAGCGGCTCGGCCGAGTGGCCCAGGCTGCGCACTCATCGAATCCAGTTGGGGCTGTACAACTTCGAGCGCGAGGGGGTGGTGACACACCTGCTGCCGGTGACCTACTCGGGTGCGCGGACCGCGGTTCCCGAGGCCGTGGGCCTTTCAATGGCCCACACTTATAATTGGATTTCGATTCCTGTATAACAGCATGTATGCAGGTTGGATTGCGCCATTTCGATGCAGAGACCCTTGACTGGTTTGCTGGCGCGCTTCGCGCCGGCGAACTGACGCGTCATGCGCTGGCCCGTGAGTTGTGCCAACGGATCAACTGGCGCAACGCGCTCGGTGAGATCTGCCATTCGGCGGCAGCCACAGCCCTGCCGCAGCGTGCTGCGCATGTAGGTCTTGAGCTGCCACCAGTCCGCGAGGGCCCCGACCCGACGCGGACCACCCTCGTCCCGCCCGGCGAGATTCCTGATACGCGCCTGTCATGCTCCCTCGAACAGCTTGGCCTGGTGACACTCGAACCGGTGGGCGACCGGGCTGACCGCCATCGCTGGGAGGCGATGATTGACACCCATCATGAACTGGGGTGGAATCGGTCACCCGGCGGCCAGATGCGCTACTGGGTCCGCTCGGCACGGCACGGGGTACTCGGTGGCATCGGCTTTGGGTCAGCGACCTTTCAACTGAAGGCGCGGGATGACTGGGGTGGCTGGTCGAACGATGATCTTCCCGACCAGGGCGGCACAGAAGGCGGCGTACCGCCTGGTCTCGAATCGAGGGGTGACCATGGAGCATATTCTGGACGCACACTATGAAGCGACGGCTGATCGCTGCCGCACGGCCGAGGTGGCGCTCATGCTGCAGGACACGACAGTGTTGAACGACAGTACCCTGAAGACCACCGAGGGACTGGTTCCGATTGGGGGTGGCGGCACGGGCAGCCGGGGTCTTCTGGCCCATGCCGGTCTGGCGGTGACACCGCAGGGTCTGCCGCTGGGGCTGTTCAGCATGGAGACCAGGTTCCGTGATGAGCCGGACAGCGCGGGGACGACCGGGACGAGACAGGCACACACGACAGAGCGTCACCGCTGGATCGCCGGCCTTAGACGGGCACGGGAAGTGGCCGCCGTCTGCCCGGACACCCGGGTGGTGACGGTCTGTGACCGCGAAGGTGACTTCTGGGCGCTGCTGGCGGAGGCGGACCGTCAGGGCGATGCGCTGCTGGTGCGCGCCAGCCGTTCGGCCCGGCGGCAGGTACTGACCGCCACCGGAGACAGGGCCTGCGAATTGCCGCCACCTGTCAGGCGTTGCTACAGCCATACCGCCACAGCCGTATACAGGGTCAGCACTACAAGTATTGCGCTAAATCCTCTTTGCCATACCGGATTACTCAAGCGGGCAATGACTGCAGAACCCAATATTGTCCAGATACCCGCGCTCGGAAGACAGACCAGGCAAAATACCAGGCACAGGACAGCGACTGATAATGCAAATGGCTGATAGGAAGGCAGGAAAACAGATGCACCAGTAACGGCTATTATCCATGCCTTGGGGTTGGCGAACTGAAACAGCGCTGCCTGAACAAATGACATGGGTTTGCCGCGACCGCCTTCGGGAGTGCTGCCAACAACATTGACTCTCAGCGACCAGGCCAGGTAAAGAAGGTAGCTGGTGCCAAACAACTTCAAGGCCATGTTGGCCGCAGGAGCATGCAGCAGTATTGCCCCTACGCCATAGGCGCACAGAGCCAACAGAACCCCGAATCCCAAGGGGATGCCCAGCATATGGGGTAGTGTTCTTTTCAGGCCAAAGCTGACACCGGCATCATTCCTATGCGGCCAAGTACGCCTCGGCCTTCTATGGGCCCTTCAGAGACGCCGTGGGCTCTTCGGCGACCAGCATTCCCCGCTCCGGCAGCAAGGCCACTTACCAGATGGATCCGGCGAATTCCGATGAGGCGCTGCGTGAAGTGGCCATGGACATCGAGGAGGGCGTGGACTCGGTGATCGTCAAGCCGGGCATGCCCTATCTGGACATCGTCCGTCGGGTGAAGGACGAATTCGGGGTGCCGACCTGTGTGTATCAGGTGTCAGGGGAGTATGCCATGCTGCAGGCCACAGCCCGGAACAACTGGCTGGAACTGGACAGGGTGATGATGGAAAGCCTGCTGGCGCTCAAACGCGCCGGTGCCGATGGTATCTGGACCTATTTCGCACCGGGAGCCGCAGAGTTGTTATAGGCTCAGGCACCAAGGATTGACCACGACGCCCCAAGGCTGGGTCAGGATGAACTGCACGAAGTTAAGGGGCGATTATCCGGAAGGTGGAAGAGGGTGGATTCCGGACGGTGGTGCCAAGCATCGCGGACTGTGCCGTGCAAAATCGATTGGACAAAAATCCCAGTGCTGCAGGGATCAGGCGACAAACAGCCGAACACGCCCCTAGAACAATCAATTCATGGATGGGATCGACGCTCCTTTACGAAAACGAAGAGGAAAGTAGCTACGGAGAAGAGCTTGTATGTTCTGACGTAACTACTCACCCCCCTTGACGTCATAGGAAGGCGATTCTATGATGTGTGCGTTTCATTATTGCACAGGGTCATGGGCACCGCATATTTCAGTTCCAATGCGACGGCGGGGGTGTGTCAGGCGCTGATCGCGCTGATGCCGCCAGCGGAGCGCTTGGCGGTGGGGTCCGGGTAGCCCATGGCGACGGTCAACACCGCGTCGCTGCGCTCGGAGTTCGACGCACTCAAGGCGCGCTTCGAGGCGCTGTGCGCGGACGGCGCGATGAGCGCCGAGAGCCGCGCCTTGGTCGAGGCTCTGCTGACGCTCTTTCAGGTGCTGATGGCGGTGTTCATGGAGAAGAACACTCCGAAGGGTTCGCGCACCTCCGGGCTGCCGAGCTCCCGGACGGAGCCCGACGAGACCGCCCGCACGCGCCCCGATACCCCGTTCACCAACACCCGCGCCGAGCGCAATATCCGCATGGCCAAGGTCAAACACACAGTCTCCGGCTGCTTCCGAACCCTCCGCCACGCCCAGGCCCACTGCCGAATCTCCAGCTATCTCCAGTCCATGGCCCACCAAGGCTACAACCCCCTGACCGCCATCCAGATCGCCCTCAACGGCACCGCCGCCACAATGATCAAGCAGGAGAAGGGGCGAGTAGTTACCACTTAAGATTATCCAGCATGCACTACTCACTACTGGGGACTGACAGCCTCCGAAGTAACTGCATAATTCTGGAACATCGTAAAAACCACAAGTGCCTCGTGAGTTTTGGGGTCATTGCACTTTTCAATGTTCCTTTGAAAAACTGGCGGCTCGTTTTTCCAATTGGCCCGGTGATATTGCTTCCAGCAATGTTGGTCGTGAAAACTTGATTCTCCGGCTTCTCCATCTCCAAGCCCCCTCAAGCTTCATGCAGTTGCAGGTATAATGCGCGCACCATTTGAGGACTAATCAATGCCAACTCCAGAAAAAATCAATGAACTCAAAGCCGAGCTGACCAAGATCACCCAGTATACAGAGGAAAATCTCATCGGCCGACCTGACTGGGGCGCTATTAACTTTGAGATGGCCCGTCCAGACATTGAATTGGCTATTTCCATTGCAACAGATTTATCTGGCTTGCCGCTCCAATACCTTTCGGACAGTGCGATTGGGGACATCATTTCCCAATTGCCATCTGTCACCCAGCAACTCCAGAATATCGACAACTTCGACCTGACCGGTGATGCTGGCGCCAGACGCGACCAAATATCGCAGGAGCTACATGATTTTGCAGAGCAACTAAATACCTTTGCTTGCTCACACATTCCGTATTTGGCCTACAGACGAGGGGACATGTCCAGCAATATTGCTGCATTAAATTCGGCGGTAACCCAAGCCGAGCAGCAGCTTGATAATGCCAGGACTACGATTGAAACCAAGACGGAGGAGATTAATGCCATCATTTCAGCAGCCAGAGACGCCGCAGCGAGCGTGGGCGTTGCTACGTTTACGCAGGAGTTCGACCAGGAAGCCGCAGACCTAAAGAATCGATCCCTGAAGTGGCTTTGGGCTGCAGGGATATTCGCGGGATTGACGATTGGAACTGCATTCCTGTTCTACTCTTGGCCGAAAATATCTGCAGACGCCTGGGCATGGGAAACAGTTAGAAACGTTTTTAGCAAGATCGCTATCATCGCTGTACTATTTACGGGAACGGCATGGTGCGGAAGAATCTACCGGGCACTCACCCATCAAGCGACCATAAACCGGCACAGAGCACTAAGTCTCAAGACATTTCAGGCCTTTGTTGCCGCGACCGATGACGACAGAATTAAAGATACGGTTCTTATGGCTGCAACCCGAACAGTGTTCGGGCAAGCATCTACAGGACTCGTAAATGACAACGGCTCGGGTCAAGACTCAGAAGTCAATTTCGTGGAGATCGGGCGATCATCCTCTGAGAAAACACTCGATACCTCAGTCGACCCTTAGTTGCGCTAACTCTGACCATTCAAAATATCTGGATCGAGCTTCAAACCCGATAAACTTCCGCACAGTGGGAAATATGTGCTCTCTGCTCTTGGTGTCGCCTGTCAGAGAATTTCTGCAAAGCGCGCACGTCATCGCGGCTTCCGGCAGATTTTCTAATTGATGTTCTTTGTTCACGGTATCTCTTCGCATGACTACTACCTTCCGTATTGTCGCCCGACCCCCCAGGTTTTCAGTATTGAACAGCTAGAATTAGCTGCGTATGAGTAATGGTATCTCCCGGATATGATTCTCCGATTCATCCGGGAAATACAGCGTGACCAGAGCGACAAGGTATGGCGGTAGACACTGGCGCCGCGATGCTGGTAGGGCAGGACGGACTATCCCGCAGAGCTAACTGTTAAGAATTAATTTCCCTACCAGAACCTGACCACAAGGACTACGAAAGCATACGAAAGTGCTACTGTCCCCAACAACATTAGACCTCCGGCGACGGCATTGACCCATGCTGGATACCGGACTGTTGGTAAAACTCTCAGAACTTTTGCGAAGCCTTCGTCAGACTTGACGGCCCTATTGATTGTGTCCCATGTCGCAGGTGGGTAGTAGAGATACGCAATCGTCATTTCCTGCTGGGGAACCAACACGGGAATAACTATATCAACATCACCACCAGGCAAATGTTCAGTTGTATATTGAATGCTCGGATGAATATTGAAGTTTGGTAGAAAGGCATGTGTCAATCTCACGTTATGTGCGGGGCTACGTCCCGCATTTTTCAGCACCACAGAATGAGTATAGATATCGATGGGTGTGCTGACACCTTGGTCAATGCGATGAGCTGATACATAACCCAGGTACATCACCAGACGAGGACGATTCTCAATCACGCGATTTAGAACCGCACCGACAAACAGTGCAATTATCGGGGCCGCAATTGTTGCAACGATACTCCATTGAATCTCCATCCTATCTTGCCTTCAGTTATCGCCTGTATTAGAGACCGGGCGAAGCCAATTCTACTGTCTTCGGTCGTGGCCTTCATCACCGTTCGAGCCCATTCATCTTGACCTCATTCAGCTGCGATGCATCCCAGTGTCCGGCTTGGCCTGGAATACGCAGCTTTTGCAGATCAGTGTAGTGTTTGCACAATAAGCTTGTTTTTAGTATATTTTACTCAGGACGCGGTATTCCAGCCTTTGGGTGGGAATAACGCTCCAATTCCGAAGCCTGGCCCTATGGTCGGGCTTTCGTGTTTTTGGACTATGGATAATGCTGTATATCGCCTACATAGATGAATTTGGTCACATTGGCCCCTGTCTCTCGCCACACGATCCCCGCTGTAACACTCACCCTGTTTTTGATTTGGGTGGCCTCGTCTTGCCCTATGATACAGTCAGGGAGTTCTCTACCTTTTTTTACCAGCTAAAAAATAATCTCCTCCAGTGGGAAATCGGGCAATCAGGTATACACCCGGCAAAGTGGGAAAAGAAAGGCTCAAGCCTTTATACGACTAAGAATGTTACAGCCTACCCCCAGCTTAGGCGGGCTACCAACAGGTTGCTCAACAAGATCGAGAAGTGTGGAGGTGTTGTTTCCAACAGTAAACTGCAATCCACCGGCACTTTCTTCTCTCTTTCGTTCAGCGGTGAACATGCATTGCCGGTGACGTAAAGCGGTGGACCTGCTGTAGGGTATTTCTCACACCCGCCACCGGGCAACTGATTGCCCGTTGAACCTGTGTACCCTGTGGTCGCGAAGGGCGAGACTGTGGTCAAGCGGTGGGCAACAGGCCTGTTGTCCACGGCTTGTCCAGAGGCCCCGGCAGGGCTCGCCCTGGTCCATCGGACGCGTCCACAAGTGCACAGCTGTCTTGACCAGTTGATCCTGTGTGGCGGATACGCTCACCGAACCTTCAGGCTCAGGTTCCGTTGGACACTGCCAGGCACTCATCCGCTGCCTGAGCCATAATGGGGACCTGTCTGGACAAGGAGGGAGGTGGCCCGCACGGGTGTGACTGTAGCGGGCCGGTGCCGGTGCAACTCCGCTTCGAGTGTGGGTTAACCGGCGAGGATGACCGCACCCTATACCGCGCCGACATGACCGCGCAGATCACCGACCTCCTGGCCCACATGTGACGTCAGCCCGACCACCATTCACCGGGCTACGGCCAAGCTGCGCATGCGGTACGTGCTACCTGAAAACGGGTGAAAACCGGCGTATGATCTCCCAAACAATGGAGCAGAAAAGGGCCCGAGGTCAGGACGTCTGAGGCTACAACCCGCTGACCGCCATCCAGAACGCCCCCAACGGCACCGCCGTCGACATGATCAAGAAGGAGAAGGGGGGCGAGTAGTTACCTGTATTGTTAGTAGCGCAGCTTCCTAGGAACAGGACGGCACACAGGACGATGAATCTCATGGTTAATTCTCCGCTGGAAAAACTGTTTGCTCCTTTTCTCCATCGAGTCTACCCTTGATATAGCCGACTTCCTTGTGTAAGTCGCCTACTTCGCGTTGGATTTCCATTACATCTTCACGCACTTCGCCAACTTCGCTCCGGGTATCGCTGATGTTCCTATCTAAAGAATCGAATCTACCCAACACGGAATTGTTTAAGATAAGCATGGCGGTGAATAAGACACCCGCTGCGCCAATGACCAGAGTAGCTGTGGACTGCCACCATCTCTTCTGCTCAGACGCATCACGCTGATTTTTATTTTGTTGTGCTTGCGCCAAAGCTGTCACCTTATTTTCTGGATCATTCACAACCTGCTCCACGCATCCAGCTTCTCCCACAGCCCTCTGTCATAGCACCCGTGGTAATCGTCGATTTTCACAACAACACCGCTGCGACCATTTTCTTCGGCATTGAATCCAAGAAATTCAGAGACATCCGAGGTGGTAGTCATAGGGCTCTTGACAGCCCAGACATTACCTTCATGCAATGGGTAGTTTTCTGGAAACATTATGTCCATGATCTCTTTTTTGAGATCGCCGGAGATAATTAGATATCTATACATATTCTGTGAAATTTGACAAAGCCCCTACACGAGCATACACCATCAGAACTTAACCAAGGTACTGGACATATTTTCAGATACTTCCAGTTGCGCACTGTACTCCGCGGCTTCTAACCCGAATTTCTCACCACATGAATTGAAAAAGGCCGTCTGTCGTGGTAAAAATGGCGTACATTCAATAACTTACACAAAATAAGAAGGACGGACTTATGACGACAGAGTGTACACCAAATCAACTCGAATTTCACACTAGCCTAAGCATTGTCCAACGGGACATGAGCCTGAAGGCGAGATTGGCCAGGGTGCATTTCTTGACCCGTCCGTTGTGTCGGTATGACTCGCGCAGCAGCACGGCGGGCGGGGAGGTGTGGTTGGGGACGGATTCCGCACTGTCGGACGGCCATGGATGGACACAGGGGCTGGTGTCAGGCCCGGGTGAGTCGTGCTGGAGTGCCTGCCGGGCATCCTGCCGCAGCGCCCTGACGAGTATCTCCTTGGGCTCGCCGTGGGGGTCGGTGTAGCGACCGTTGGTGTGGGCGTACCCCTTGGTCCGGCCCAGACCCGTCCAGCCAGCCGCACGGTACATCGTGCCGGAGAAGCGCGCCGGATCCACGAAGGTCTCCGCCACGCCGAGGCCCACTGTCGAACCTTCAGCTACCTCCAATCCACGGCCCACCAAGGCTACAATCCGCTCGCCGCCATTCAGATCGTACTCAACGGCGACGGACGCTGCCACAATGATCAAGCAGGAGAAGGGAGCGAGTACAGTCGCCTCATCATGGCACAATCTCACATCTGCCGCACCCTGCGAAGCGCATCGGGACGCGAGCGCGTCTCCGCTCTCCTGGCACAGGAGCAGTTTCCCAGCCGCAGTGCTCTGAGCCGTCGGGTCTGCGAGGTATTCTCCTTTTTCAATTCATGTGGTGAGAAATTCGGGCTGATATGTTTTGACCTGTCAATCGTTATATTTCTTACTCTGTTGTGAATGCCTGTTGGGTCAGGACAGGGCCAAGCAGTGTGCGATGGTGGATCATGCTGATATACGTGGATTGGTTACCGACTGGACTTCACTGCATCGCGGAGCTGGTTTTTCTCTCGTGTCAGGGATCATCGACCGGGACTGCTCGCTTGAGGTTATCCCGTCATGGCCGATGCCGGCAGAGCCCGAACACGGGTTCTCCACACCGGCTTGACCATGCCCTGACCCAACAGGTCTCACATCTCCTCTATTCTGTGGATATGATTGGCTGCTTCACCTGGCTGAGCCTCACCTGGCCGCCCGGCCATCGATCTTCGGCATCTCTTGGCAGGCAGCACTATCCCAAATACATCCAGCCAATTCCCGCGCCACAGCGACGCAGACCAGCTTGGTATTCTTGCCGGCCTGGGTCAGTGTCCTGTAGCGCCCACAGAGCCGTTTCTGGGCCTTCCAGGCAATCTCTTTGGCCTCATCGGTCGCGCCGGCGGCCGTGCGTTTGAGATGGGCCGTCTGTCGTGCCGGGAAGCGATAGCTCCAGGCCGATTCAACCAGCATCCGCCGGGCATGGGCATTCCCTGTCTTGGTCATCGCGCCCTGACGGCGGCGGGTACTGCTGCTGTGTTCGCGTGGCACCAATCCCAAAAAAGCCATCAATTGCTGTGCGGATTCGAAGCGACTGATATCACCCAGCTCTGCCAGTACGACCATCGCCGCCAGCGTGTCGATGCCGCGCAGTGCCACCAGCGAGTCCACGACCGGGGCAAGCGACCAGTGCGGCAAAGACCCGCTCCATCTGTGCCGTAATATCGGCCACACGCCGGGTCGCCGCTTTCACCGCATCAATGTACTCCTGCAACACGACCTGCTGCCAGTCATGGGCACACCGGAGTGACTCCAGCCAGCTGTAGTGGGTCTTGCTCCAGCCTGTCTTGTTTGACGGCCAGGCATGACCATGACGCAGGACACAGGCATTGAGCTGCTGACGCGCCGTGCGCTCTTGGGACTTCATGTCATCTCGCGCCCGGGTCAGATCCCGCATCGCCTCCTGTTCTTCGTCCGACACCCAGACGACCGTCAAGTCGCCACCGCGCAACACCTGCGCCAGTGTGCGTGCATCACGCCGGTCAGTCTTGATGCGATCTCCCGGTTTCTGCGGAATCAGCGATGGCGCAATCACCTGGCAGTCTTGACCCAAGGCGATCAGTTGACGAGAGATGCTGTACCCACAGGGACCCGCCTCATAGCACAACAACAGCACTTCACCACCACACTCTGTGCTCAGGCGCTCAACCAGCCTAGCACTGCTCTTCGGCGTGTTGCCAATCTCTCCCCTCGATTCCGCCTCGCCCCGACCAGCTCGCGCAACGGCATAGGCACTCGTATCTTTATGCACGTCAAGCCCAATAGAGGCCGGATACCGACCACCTGCCGACCTGCTGTTGATCGCTTCACCTGCGGTGACTGTTTCGATCTGTTGCGCGTGTACTGTGCACTCTTTCATGACCTGTCCTCTCAAGAATGGCTCTGTGTTAAAGTGTCCCATTTCAACATAATCCACGTGTGTTGAGATGGGCAGGTCAAAACATGATGTCTAGGAAATTCCCTTGGCTGAAATACTCGTAACGAAACCGGCTGCGGCGCAACGCCTACTTCAGGCGGCGATTCGCATGTTCTTTGCTCGAGAAGATGAACTTGCGGTCCATACCGTTGCTTCGGCCGGATATCGCTTGATTGCCGATCTAAAGGAACACCGTGGTCGTAAAGAGGTTGACGATTACCACTTGACGATGGTGTTCTACGCCGTCAGAGATTACCGCAGAAAATCGTTACCAAAATACCTCGCCGATGATCCCGAAATGATGAAATACATTCGCGAATTGGCCGAGGCACTTCCACAAATTGCGGAGAATACGGAATACCAAGACGTACGAGCGACCGTCTCTGACGATGTCGCGAAAAGTTTCCGGAGGAAACGAAACAAGGTCTATAACTTCTTGAAACACGCGGACCATGACCCGGAAAAGCACATCTCGCTTGAGGAGGTGGACAACTTCAACCTTTTGATGCAGGCGGCGGGATCATGCGTCGATCTCGGAGTAGACTTGGGCGCCGAGGGCTATGTTCTTTGGCTTTACTCGTGCGCTTATCTTGGAGAAGAGAGCGAGGCTTTGCCGCGCGACATAGAGGATCTATCGAGCAATGAGTTGTTGATATTTTTCTCGAATCTCTTGACCGAACTCAAGACAGAGCGTCGGGAAATCTGAAGTTTGTTCGCATCTGGAGACAACAAAGGCACTGACTTAAACCTGAGATTCGATAGTGGGCCTCGGGGGGGGGGGGGGATGACCGAAGCGCCTCCGCAGTTCACTGAACCGCTGTCGGCCGTCGCCTGTGGCGGCGTGCTCACCGCACTGCCGGCACTGCTCAAGGAAGGACTTCTGCAGCACGCGGACTGCCTGTCCCTGCCCAAGGGGTACTACGGACTGACCAGTACCCTGCTCCTGCTCGCGTTCCTCTGTATGGCCCGGGTTCGCACGCCCGAAGCGCTGCGCCACCAGGCACCGGGGGAGTGGGGTGCACTCCTCGGTGCCTGGTGCCCTGAGGCCAAAACCCTGCGGTGCAAGACGAAGCAGTTGGCGGCAGACGAGCAGCGGGTTCGGGACTGGCAGGATGCTCTGGCCACGAGCTGCGCCTGTACTGAGGCTGGTGTTCAACCGGGAGGGCTGGCGGAGGCGGACCGCCAGGGCGATGCGCTGCTGGTGCGCGCCAGCCATTCTTCCGCCCGTTCACGATTGACTGCCCAAGTTGCCGGTCTGGCTCCTTTCCATCCCGGTGAATAGAATGGAGCAAATGCGTCGGGCAGCTCACGTTTTTTGAAAGCTGGATATCCAATTCTGTTGGTAGGCACTTTGCACGTTCGCTTCAAATGTTTTAGGGATTGGCAATTTATCGTTGCGCCTTTTACTCTCCAAGCGGTCAAGGACACGCTGTCGAAGCATTCCGTTCTTATGCGGCAACAGCAAAACGATCATGTCCGCAAAGTAGGTGTGTCCCCTTCTCCGTTTCTTCAAAGCGATATATTCGTCTAGTCCTTGCAGGAAGTTGTCAAGTTCACCCATTGATTGACTCTCCTTTAGCTGTCATCTGCGTCAATGTCCAAGGCATAGGATTCGTTCTGCTTGGGGTGTGCCAGCTTGTCTTCTGAATCTCTGTTGAAAGTGTTCTTACACAAGGCACTACTTGCCCATTAGCCGGCGGCGTTGCGATCTTCTGGCGCGAAAAGCTGTCTTCATGGTTTCGCCTTCAGTGGCAACGAAAACATCCTGCAGGCGCGACAGTCGATTCACCAGACGTTGTGCTTCCCGCTCAACTTCCGCAACATCCTTGCGGGTCAGGATCAGGCCCCTGGAGGTTTCAGTGCCGAACTGGGCAACAAGCATCAGGTCGTCCATTTTGATCCCTCGTTGCTGGCAACGTGCCAGAATGTGTTTGGTCAGCATGTACATGACAATGTTTTCAAATTGCTAGCTTGCTGGAATCGGTGATCATTAGAAATCGGACAAGCCAAGAATTTTCCCGTGGCGCCTGCAGCGCAGGGTGTCCGCGAGCATCCACGATGTTTCACCCGGAAACTTTATATACAGGTCGCGCCATGCATTACGGTTAGTGTTCCCAGCAACACAACTGGCAAACTGCGAGGGAGACATGCTCTCCTCGCCATAGCAGAATCTCGCATGGCGAATTTCAGCATAAACATCCTGGCCCTTGTACGACATCCGAACCTGCGTGCCGTTTCGCAAGAAAACGGTACTCCATTGATAACTCTTCCCGGGATCGCCGTATTTCTCCCGGAACGCTTCGTCTTCCTCGTCGGCAAGTTTCTCAATGTACTCGGCCGACCAAATTTGGGGGTCGCCTTCAGTTCGTTCCAGGAAACTTTCCACGGAATGATCAATGAAGCGTGACACATCCGCATCACCGGAGCGCCGGACAAGATCAGCATAGAGATCGACGTGGAGCGGCACATAGATGTAATCCGTTGGGTTGCTAGGTTGGGTCATGACAAGCTCCTTAAACTATTTAGCACGAAGTATAATAGTACTGAATAGTACTTTTAATAGTAAAAAGGATTTTAAACCGGATAATTTCAGACGTCCTGACCTCGTGACCTGATTTCAGGTACATTCGGGGTCAATTTCTTCAATGATAATAACAAGTTTCGAGCATTTCGTGCGTGACAGATTGGTTCATGGTGTGTTCACAGAATATGGAACATATGTGATTGACAGCACCTCATGAACACACTCCCTTTTAGCCCCCCAGACGCCACCCAGATCGGCACCTCCTGCTTCTCTTTCGCCAGCCAGAACGGCCGCACCTTCTCCTTCTCCAACCTCGAGCCCTTCGACTGCCACGATGAGGACGACCGTCAGGCACTGCTGCTGCGCCTGGCCCGGTTCGCCAGACATGGTGTCCCCCACAGAGACCTGATGGCGGCCTTCGGGATCAGCCGCACCAGGGTGCACCGGGCACTGGACAGGCTCCAGAGACAGGGCGAGGCGGCGTTCCACAGGCCCCGACGGGGCCGCGGGACACAGGTCATCACCGGGGCGCTCAAGGAGACAGCGAACCGCCTGCTGGCCTCAGGCATGAGTGGGGCGGCCGTGGCACGCGAACTCGGGGTGTCGGTGGCGACGCTCAACCACAACCGCCGACGGGGATTTCTCGGACCAGGCACGCAGGGTCCGGAGTCTGAGCCAGCGGAGACCACACTCGATCCTGAAGTCGATACTGAGGCTGAGGCTGAAGCTGGCACTGAGGCTGAAGCTGGTGGTGACCTGCTCGACCGCAGCGCACGGGATCGGCGCGACCGGGCCGCACCCATGGGCCGGGCGGCCCGCGACTGCGCGGGGCGCGTGGCGGCCTCGGCAGGTGTTGTTTCCAACAGTAAACCGCAATCCACCGGCACTTTCTTCTCTCTTTCGCTCAGCGGTGAACCTGCATTGCCGGTGACGTAAAGCGGTGGACCTGCTGTAGGGTATTTCTCACACCCGCCACCGGGCAGCTGATTGCCCGTTGAACCTGTGCAATAATGAAACGCACACATCATAGAATCGCCTTCCTATGACGTCAAGGGGGTGAGTAGTTACTAATATTGTTGATTTTGCAGGTCGAGGAGAACTTACAAAACATGCAGATAGGTGAAAAGAACTGGTACGTAGAGCCCGCTCATACAATTGTTCAACACGGACCCTGACGATCTGTGGGCACCAGTATCGCACCATGCAGCGGATCCTTTCCACGAGCCAACAATAAAACCTCCAGCAGACTCATCACCAACAAGATGCTGTTGTTCCTGGTCCCTGAGTTATCAGACCGCTTTTCTCGGTGACGCAGTTCGGCAAACAGCGCTGGTCGCCAAGCCCCTGCTGCCGGAGCACCGCTGCGCTACCTTGACAGACTCCCTATCCATTCCAGGGCACCCCCGAAATGGAACCGTTCGTCTGGGATATCCCCGAGTACTGATCGGTAGCGCCTGTGTGTCATAGCAGCCTCCGACTCATCGCGGCTCAGATTGACGACCGTGATGTCGTCCCGCGGGAGGTCCTTCAGCGCTTCGGAGAACAGCGTCCGCGCGGCCATGTCCGTTGTCGGGAACGAATAGCCGATGAACGTGACCTCGTGGGCCTTCGCCAGGCGGTCGAAAGCCTGCGCCCAGACGAGCCGAAGAACCGGTTGTTCGACGAGGCCGGACTTCGAAAGAACAGGAGGGACCATCACGGGTTCGGGTTCCAGATGGCCGTCGACTTGTGGATGGACATAGCCGATATCTGACCAAGCGTGATGGTGTGTGATGCTGTCGATCGCAACCGGGCTCGCATAGCCCAGTTTCGGCCTCCAATTGATCGAACCGTGGAGTTTCAGTAACAGGAGCTCCGGCTCACCTATCAGTTCCTCGCCCTTGGCAATGGTGTCCCGTGACGACGGGCAGAAAAACCCGTATCCCCAGTACGGGTTCCAACTGTCAACCCTCTCCAGCGCCTCGTCGAGGAAGTCGTCATAGTTGAAAGTGATACAGCTACTGTAATTGCTTGCGCAGAACCTGGCGAAGTGATTCAAGTCCTCGCGATGAATGTCTCCCTTTCGAGCTTCATGGAGCCGATCGAGAAATGCTCTCTTCAATTCCGAAAGCAGAAAGCCGTATTCGTTCGCTGCGTTGCCTGATGTCTCGGCGTAGTCGTAAGGCATCAGAGAATCAAGGCGTGTCATCAGCCGCTCAAGGTCGATGTGACCTGTCGGATGGAGACTTCGTTCCCAGTCCAGCAAACGGCTCGCGTTGGGCAATCCGCGAACCCTGTCTTCAAGGACATCGTTGTTGAAATCGTCGACCAGCAGCGGCGCGTCGGGAAAGAGCGCGCGGGTGAAGCCAGCGCCGGTGACCAAGACATGATTGCGGGGAGGATCTGCGCTGTGTCCGCATCCACCGGGGAGGATTCCTGCGAAGACATCAGGAAGCGGAGCTGAAATGCTGCTCGACTTGCTGCCTCTCCCAGTGCCACGCTTCTTCGCGTGTGGTTGCCGACCCCACCTGTTCGATGCGGCCTGTCGGCCACCGACGGAGGTGCTCGTGCTCGCGGCGCTCCAGATCGGTCGTGATGCCGATATACACGACCTTTCCGTCCACCTTGAAGCGATATCTGTAGGTCGTTCCTGCGGCCATCATGCGTCCCTCAACAGCAAGCAATATGCGTGAAGCGACTCTGTCTGTCAATACCGACAGTCGGATCAAACGGCCGGGCCTATGCGTCGAACTCTGGGACTGTGGGCGGTCTCTCGCTAAGCTCGGCCAGTTTTAACTCTACCCTGGACCCCACCGCGCAACTGCACGCGCTCCTGCGCGCATTTCAGAGAAGTTTACGACCCTTACCCCACCAAATTCAACCAAGCGCGAGGTTTTTTCCGGTTGTGCAGTCGATCTCAGGTAGCTCGTACACCATGCGCAGTCTAGTTCCGAGGTAGATCGTGCGGTCTGGGTGGCATACGAACGCTCAGGGCGCTCAAAGCCGGAAAAATCACTATGGAGGAATGGGACTATGGATGATCACCTCAACAGATGCGTTATGTGTGGGGTGGTAATAGGTCATCGACCCCAATACGCCCCGACAGATGGCTGTAATCATCGCGCTCCATCAGGACCTGCATCAGCTGGTGCTTCAGGCGCCAGCGGCGTTCTACGAAATCCCCAGGTGCCGGTGAACCGTCATCGCCGAGAGACCTTTCTTATCCTGGGTCATCACATACATCGCCTGAAACCAGACCGTCAATGGCACTGTGGTCGACGCCCATATGGTGCCGGCGGTGATCACCGTGTCGATGACAGCGGGTACACTGCTGCAGCGTTCGTTCCGACAGCTGGCAGCAGCTGTCATGACCACAATGGGGGCATCGAACCCCCTGCGGGCACCGCCAGGCGTAGAGTGCATCGACACGTTGATCCTCGGTGGATTCTCGGTGCCATACTGTTCAAGACATTCACTCACACTCAGGCCTGTGTAAACCTGAACTGGAGTGTGGGCCATGGTCTGTTCCTGTGGGCATCAAGAAGAGATGCTACACATGCATGCAAAAGAACAGAGCTTGACAAAAATGGTAATGAGGTAATTTTATGATCGGACTATCAATAATAGGAGAATATCGTGTCTCATAAAAAAAAGCGCGAATGTCTGTCTGTCCCCCAGTGGTGGAGGGAAGTTGTTGTGAGGAGTCAACAGCCAAGTGCAAGCGATACAGTGTGTATTGAGGAAGGGCGGGTCATCAGCGTGCGCGAACTTGACGAAAGATCAGCTAATTTGGCTCGAGGACTACTGTGCACGGGCGCCCAAAAAGGATCTCGAATCGGGATTCTTTTCCCTAATTGCCTGGACTGGATAGTCAGCTGGTTGGCGGTGCAGAGGATCGGCGGCATAGCTGTCTTAATGAGTACTTTTAGCTCACCTCGGGAGTTGGCGTACACACTTTCCCATGCGGACGTATTTATGCTGCTTGCAACACAAAAATACTTGAACAATGACTATGCAGAACGATTGCAAACAGCCATACCTGAGCTCAGTGAATGTGGGGATGAGCTTCATTTGTCCAATTGTCCGTATCTTCGCAGTATTTGGATCGATGCGGAAAAAAGCTGGAGCAGAGGAACACTTGCGGATCTTGAGGATTTAGGTGCTGAGAATGATCAATGTTCCGGGCAGCTGCTTGAACACATAGAAGCCAATGTTTCTCCTGCTGATTTGAGTGTACTGCTGTATACGTCGGGGAGCACATCATTACCAAAAGCTGTGTTACATACTCAGTTTACGGTTGTGGACATGCCACGCTTCCTTTCTGAGTCTGGAGCGATGATTCCTTTCGAGCAGACAGCTGGCGATCGGTCATTGATTACGAACCCGTACTTCTGGGTAGGTGGGTTCATAGCCATGATTGGCACTATAGAAAACGGTGCCACTGTTGTTTGTCAGCGCGACCTTTCTCCCGCGGGTTGTTTACGTGCTATTCAGAGCGGTGAAGTGAACAGCGTGAGCGGTAATATGAACTTTGTCCGAGCGATGCTGGATCTACCCAATTATCGCGAGGGTGATTTCGACGCGCTTAAGCCACAAAATGCCCTTCAGCTGGGCTATTTTGATCCGGACTACAATCATATCCAATCAGCTAGTTTGGCCATGACTGAGACCTTTGGACCTCATACAGGTGTTGAAAAGAAAACGGACTATCTTAAGCTTTTTGGCAATGCGCTTGGGGTGCCATTAGGAGATATGCAGACAAAGATTGTCGACCCTGAAAGTGGCATTGAGCTTGAAGCAGGCATTAAAGGCGAGCTGTGCGTCAGGGGCAATTGGTTAATGGAGGGATTCTACAAGCGATTAAGACACGAAGTATTTGACGCCGACGGGTACTATCATACTGGCGATGAATGTGAGTTGGATGAAGCGAATTGTCTGTATTTTCATGCACGTCTGGGCTCGATGATTAAAACACGTGGTGCCAATGTTTCACCCCTAGAAGTAGAGGCGGCGCTGTTGGGAATCGAAGGGGTCGTCGAAACAGCTGTGCTCGGTTTGAAAGATGAAGCTGCTGGACAAAAAGTTGTTGCCGTAATTGCGAAGGGGCAGGCTCAGATGCTTGAAGTCGATACGATACGCCGCCATTTACTGGGCGAGTTATCGGCTTTTAAGGTACCGAAAGAATTTTACTTCGTCGATCGCGAAGATTTGCCACGCACTCCAAGTCAGAAAATTAAAAAGCCCGAACTGATTTCGATGATTGAGCGGGGGGAGCTTGTCGCGGCACAATAGTCTTATGGTAACTACTCACCCCCTTGGCATCATAGGGAAGCGGTTCTATGATGTCAAGGGGGTGAGTAGTTACACCGTAATTTCCTTTACTAACATTCGTCATGCCCGCTTGCAGCATTTCTATCTGCAACATCAGCCCTGGTTGTTTAAGTATTTGTGAAAAAAATTAGGCAGTAGCGCGGATGCCGAAAGCATCTGCCAGCTTATTTTTTTTGCCTGTGCGAAAAACCAGAAACGTTAGACAGCTTATACAGTCCGTGGCTCACAACCGTAGCGAATCGTCTGTGAATCGACCATTTGCGGCATCAGGAGTGCGTGCGTAAAAAGCTGGAGCTGCTACACCCACCACCTGCGAATCACCCAGAGTCTGAAACGGAATTTGAGTCTCGCGTTATCGCAACAACCACGTTTGCTTTGCCACACAAGACCGGATAAACAGCTCGCCAATCAACAAACATTGAAGGCCATCAACACCCGATTACAGTCACTACCCGCCAACGCCAGCAGTATCCTTAATAGGTTACCGTTTACACGACCAAACTGGCCCACAACTGTCACAGCACTAAGATGTCTCCATTACAACCGTACGAAACCACTTGCGGGATGCTTCAAAGAAGCTATCTGATTTAGCGGCTTCTATTTGATGGCTTTGGCAGGCTGATCTTTTGCGTTTAGGGATCCACCCAGTTTTCGAGAATAAGGTTACCCACTCGTTTGAATTCTTTAATATCATTGCTTACGAGTGTATGGCCGAGAGATCGAGCATGGGCAGCAATCCACAAATCGTTATTGCCGATAAGCGTGCCTCTTGCTGCCAGATCAGCCCTAATATCTGCGTACTCTTTAGCAACATCTAAACCAGCAGGCAGTACTGGAATATAATTGACCAGCTCTTCAAGTATATTAAGGGCTTTCTTTGAATTATTGCTCCTTAAAGCGCCATATTCGAGTTCACCGTAGGTAACAAGCGACATGGCAACTGACCCAATCGAGAGCTTCTCGAACTTTTCAAAAACGGATACCGGTTTCTTTTTAATGATATAGATACAGATGTTGGTATCCAGCATATACATAATTAGAAATCCTCCCTTTCTTGCGGACGGGAATCCTTCCGGCCGTTTTCCATAAAATCATTAGGCATCTCACAGATGAGTTTAAAAGCCGAACCCAGACTTTTCGGTTTGGGCTTCAGAATGACTTCATCGCCCCGTTTGAAAATCTCGAGTTCGGCAACATCAAAACGGAACTCTTTTGGGATTCTTACAGCTTGGCTGTTTCCAGACTGAAAAATTTTCGCTTTCATTTTTTACCCTCCTTTTTTCGATATGTATATACATAGAAGTATATACGCTAAAAAACTGGCGTCAACTTAAGGCTGCGATTTTCTAATACAAAAAAAACCGTAACTACTCGCCCCCCTCTCCTGCTTGATCATCGTGGCGGCGGTGCCGTTGAGTGCGATCTGGATGGCGGTCAGCGGATTGTAGCCCTGGTGGGCCATGGACTGGAGGGAGCTGGAGATTCGGCAGTGGGCCTGGGCGTGACGGAGGGTTCGGAAGCACCCGGAGACTGTCTGCTTGACCTTGTCCATGCAGATATCGCGCTCGGAGCGGGTGTTGGTGAACGGGGTGTCGGGGTCGCGGTCGCGGTCGCGGGCGAAGCGCAGCACCTCGGCGTTGGACTTGGCGATGCGCCCGCGCTGTCCGTCGAGGCGGGCAAGGGTCTTGGGAAGTTCCCGTATGGACTGGGTGAGGATGGTTCGGTCGCGCGTGCGCACGGCCGTGAAGGCTGCCTCGTCGAGAGCCGTGGCGTCGAGTTCACTGACCCTTCGGCAGGTTCCGTTCAGGAACCAGTCCACTCCTGAATCGCGCCCTGAACCGGGCTGACACCCCCCTGTCCTCGACAGATGCTGAAGCACAATGGATGTCTGGTGAGTGCTGTCTGAAATCACATATACAAGAATGGCATATTGAAAGATCCCCGGACCCCGATCATCCTTCCGCGCCCCGTAGCTTCGAAGCAGCGAAAAAGCACTGGTTGAAATCAGTAACCAATATGAAGAAGAATGAGCTTGGCCTGCTAAAGTGGGATATTCTGCAGTCATCCCACAATCCACTGATTTTTTACTGTGTGGAAGAATTTGTCGATCAGGCGGCGATTAAGTTTCATCTGCAGCAAGACTACGTCAAACAAGCGGTTGAGGATGTCAATACGACAGCCGGAGTGCAGAAAACAGTTTTGTCGGTAATACTCGCACCAAGTTCAATAATCTATCTGCGGGATATGGAGGTCACTTATCATTTATTATCGACCAGCAGATAATTGGAGATATGGCCTGACATTCAGAAGCGAAGTCGATATGGAACTTGACGGTGATCTGGCCTTTGGTGAGAGCGAAATCGAGATGTCTCTCGAGTTGACCATGGGGTGATCCGTTGAACTGCTCATTGCCCATTCACTGTCGCCGAAGTTGAACTTGGCCACCTCTGCATCGAATCGTTACTGGGGGCGGACTGATACCTTTAGGATCGGCTCCTAGGTGATTCCTGCAGGCCCGAAAATAGTTGGGTTCTCTTCTGTGTGGATGGAATATATGGACTCAACCGCCGAACTGCACTATGTGTACCTGATGTTCTGGCCCACCAGCATTGATACAACAACCGTGCAGGCGCTGTTGGGAATCGAAGGAGTCGTCGAAACAGCTGTGCTCGGCTTGAAAGATGTAGCTGCTGGACAAAAAGTTGTTGCCGTAATTGCGAAGGGGCAGGCTCAGATGCTTGAAGTCGATACGATACGCCGTCATTTGCTGGGCGAGTTATCGGCTTTTAAGGTACCCAAAGAATTTTACTTCGTCGATCGCGAAGATTTGCCACGCACGCCAAGTCAGAAAATTAAAAAGCCCGAACTGATTTCGATGATTGAGCGGGGGGGAGCTTGTCGCGGCACAATAGTCTTATGGTAACTACTCGCCCCCTTGACATCATAGAAAGGCGGTTCTATGATTTAAAGGGGGGTGAGTAGTTACACCGTAATTTACTAACATTCGTCATGCCCACGAAGGCGGGCATCCAGTACTGTGCGCTTATCCTCAATATGCATACTCTCAACAGCGCTGTAACTGGCAAAATCAAAGTGGCATAGCAAGGGAGGCTATATGACCAACCCTATTGGAATTTATCAGACTGAGAGTGGTGAGACGACTTTAGAGGTCAAGCTAGACCAGGATACGGTTTGGCTGACCCAGGCTCAAATGTCTGAGTTGTTTGATGTTAAGCCCCAAAATATCACCATGCATCTTAAAAATATCTATGCAGAACAAGAGCTTGTGGAATCGGCAACCTGTAAGGATTTCTTACAAGTTCAAACAGAGGGTGAGAGAAAAGTCAGCCGGAAGCGAAAGCACTATAGTTTAGATGCGATTATTTCTGTTGGTTATCGGGTAAATTCGTCGCAGGCTACACAATTCCGTATTTGGGCCACTCAAGTTTTGAAGAGGCATTTGGTTGAGGGTTATACCCTGAATCAACAGCGGTTGGCACAACGTGGCGTTGAAATGGAGCAAGCACTAAGCTTGTTATCGTCTACCTTAGAGAACCAACAGCTAATTCAGCAAGAAGGTTTAACTGTTATCAGCGTGATTACCGAATACGCTCGCAGTTGGAGCCTGTTGCAGGCTTACGACGAGCAATCCCTGAGTGAAAGCCGTCAAAAACAAACTGAGATGCAGCCGCTGAATATGGATGATATTCTGCCTGCTATCGCTGACTTGAAAAAGGAACTGATGGACAAAGGTGAAGCGACCGAGTTATTTGGCCAGTTGCGCGGTGACGGTTTGGCTTCCGCCATTGGCACTATTGAGCAGGGGTTTGGTGGCGAGCTGTTTTACCCCAATGTGGCCAGCCGGGCAGCAAACCTACTGTACCTGGTGATTAAAAACCACCCTCTAGCCGATGGTAACAAGCGAACTGGCTCGTTCCTGTTTTTGTGGTATTTGCGTTTGCATCAGGGTTTATTAGCTAAACCTGTCGAGCAGCTTGTTAATGACAATACACTTGTGGCACTGGCCTTGCTGGTGGCAGAAAGTCAACCGGATCAAAAAGAATTAATGATCCGGTTAATTGAGCATTTTATTGAGCTAAAAGCTGAATAGGAGTGACGTCTAGATGGTCAACCAACCAAACAAACGAACAGGCTCTGGAACAAGCCATTCAGCTTGCGCTGACCGGGCGCAGTATCGAATCGGTTAAAGAAGGGCAGAAAGAAGAGCAAAAAGGAGGCGCTGTAAGTGAAACCCCGGCTGACTATGTGGTGGAAAATAATGGTTTCAAGCTGGGTTTGCCCACGGACTTTAAGCTGCAATATGCGCTGGATGAAAAATTCTTCTGGCAATTTTTTGAAAATACTCAGGAGGATGAGCTTGAGAAAATTCAGCGTAATAACCTCAATGACTGGCAGCTTTGCCCCGGTTCGGGTGGCATCCTTCAGCGCCTTCGCGGGTATGACAACACCATTTAAACCATGCCATTATCAACACCTTCCAGAGCAAAGCCATTACAGCCGAATGATGTCCGCTTGCAGCATTTCTATCTGCAACATCAGCCCTAGTTGTTTAAGCAGACCCCCCTATTAAAATGTCCCGGGCTCCAGTGTTTTTCCAGAAATGATCGAGAGCATCGCGTTCAGCACATGAGGATTCTTCCCATAGATGGTGATGTGGATCGATGATTGAGCGCTCAGGATTCAAAGCGGTTTCCTCTTGCACGCTCAGCCAATGTGTTGGTGAATCTGGGCTCATGGGAAAATGGATGGTCTGCTGTGTGTACGCTAACTGTTTGGCAGCAGATACTCGTTTGCGAGACCGCTATTCAATTCCCGCCTTTTTCAAAGCCTCTGCCAAAATCGGCACTCCCACAGCCATGGATTGGTGGCTAATTGATGAGGTCAGAATCAATGTTTCAATAATATCCTGGCGGGTCGCACCTGCATCAAGTGCTGCTTCTATATGAATCTCTGCTCCGGAAGTCATCATTAAGGTACAGGAGCTATCGTATCCAATGATCATTAACTCGATCAAACGATCGGATAATACCTTGAGGTTATTATTTCTTCTGAAGCTATCTATAAGTGATGCAGCGTATTCCGGGTCCATACGGTAAAACGCAGCCATTGGTGCCAGCGTGGGCTTGCCTTCGAAATTGGCTTTGAGAAGCTCGAATGCCGACTCCGACTCTTCATCGAGTAAATTGCGTTCTTCCATAACACGTATGAAGCCCGGAGCGTTAGTGCTAAATGTATGAAAACCAACCCCTGAGCTTAGATGCAATGCAGCTAGGATTTCGGCCTTACTTGCGCCAAATTCCAGTGCACGAGGAATATGTGTTTTTAGGCCGTCAACAGATAATGTGGAAATTGCAGCATTAACCACAATTAGAATAAGTTCGCGTTCTTTGGGTGTTAATGAGCCATTTTCCCAAGGGTAGCTTAAGTTAAATAGAATATAGGGGAAGTATTCGGGCGCGTTGTCCAACACTGTTTTCCACATGGACGGAAGTGCAAGCCCACCGGTTTTTTCAATATAGGCTTGTTCTAACGCATTTATATCGATGTCGTCGCTACTGATCATTGTTCTTCAGGCAGTGTCTGTTCTATTTAAGTACTTTAATAGCTTATACCAAGGCCATCTTAGTTGCCTATTGCGTCACTATGGGTCGCGTAGGTGCGGGTGAAAGAAAATCATAACTGCAAAGGGTATCAGCAGGCCGCAATTGAGCCAGAAGGGCCGATTCATTGGCAATTGGAGGCACGACCGAGAATAGCGCTGCTCCTCCAATGCTAATACACATTGAAGAGAGGAACAGCAGCGCAAAATGAAGTTTGGCTAGCGGCTCGATACTTGTTTCGATGGCACCGGGTCATAGGTGCTCATACAATTCCATCTTGATTCAGTTGGGCGTTGTGATGTGCGGGGGTTGCACCAGATAGAGGCAACGGCAGTCCAGCGTTACTGCACTTTCTGCCGCTGATTAAATCTTTCGGTCTCTTATTACCCCTTGCCAATTTGGTCGAAGGGCAGACCTTTGTCGGGACGGTAATCTTGAGGCAGGCCCAGTACACGCTCAGCGATCGTATTACGCAAAGTTTCGTCTGTACCGCCAGCTATTCGAGCGGAAAGAATCGAAAGCCAGGTGTTTTGTGGTGTGACCGTTATGCCTCTAGGGTCAGGCGGCACTTCGAGTCCTGATGCTCCCATCCAGTCCATAGCCATGGAAGATAGTCTCTGTTGCTTGCTTATCGTGGTCAGTTTGTGAATAGCCCCCTCAGGCCCGGGCTCTTCGCCTGCCACCAATGCTGCGAATGCTCTGTCTTTAATCGAGGTGAGGCCTTGCTCCTCAATATAGGCTTCTGCAATAGCATGCTGAACAGCTCCGTCCTCGATTGCAGGTTGGCCATCCACACTGGCCGAGACAGCCATATCGATGTAATCCGTAATTTTTGGACCGTAACCACTGACATCCGACGCAGAAAAACGTTCGAGCATTAAGGTTTCCAAGGCAACTCTGAAACCTTCGCCCACTTCGCCAAGACGTTGGTTATCTGGTACGACGACGTCATTGAAAAAGACTTCGTTGATTTCTGATTCGCCATGAAGCTTACGAATAGGTCGAACTTCGATGCCCTGAGAACGCATATCAATAAAGAAAAATGTCAAGCCAGCGTGCTTGGGTACCTTGGGGTCTGTGCGAACGATGATGATGCCGTAATCAGCGTGCTGCGCATGTGAAGTCCATACCTTTTGGCCGTTAAAAATCCAGTTGTCACCATCTTTTCTGGCGCTCATGCGCAATCCGGCAAGGTCCGAGCCCGCAGCGGGTTCCGAAAATAGTTGACACCAGATGGTCTCACCTCGAATAGCGGGAGGCACATACTTTAATTTTTGCTCTTCGGTGGCGCGTTTCAGCATAATGGGTACAGGCATATTCTGGGATATGATGAACAGGCTGCTTGGTGTGTCGTACCTGAGTTCTTCTTCGCCAAATATCACCTTCTCAACATGGGTCCCACCGCCGCCGCCGAATTCTTGAGGTTGTGGAATGCATGCGTAGCCATTGTCTGCCAGTAAAGCCATCCATTCTCGAGCTTTGATCAGGTATTCTTTCTCACTCAGTCCCGCAAGCTTTTTAGAAGTGAAATTCGGCGCGTGTTTTGCCAAGAACTCTCGTGCTTTCTGACGGTATGTTTCTGCAGGTGTTTGTGGGTCGACAATAGGTTCAAAGCCCGAATCTTTCTCCGCTGATTGATCCCGAAGCGCTGCGATTAACCGAGAACGCCAATAGGGTGCACCGCCAAGCTCTATACTGAGGCTGCGGCCACGCCGGTAATAAAGATGGCAATCTGCTTCCCAGGTGACTCCGATTCCGCCATGAATTTGAATGTTCTCTTTGCCGGCATAATCTGATGCCTTAATCGCGCCCAATCGTGCGGCAGCAGCCCGCTTACTGAGAACGATGGGGTCTTCTTTCGAGATGCTGTCCAAAGCGCGGTAGGCACACCCTCGAGCGAGCTGGTTGTAGGCATACATGTTGACGAGGTTGTGCTTGACCGCCTGAAATTTTGCAATTGGCTGACCAAATGCCTGGCGTTCTAATGCATATTCCCTCGCCATTTCGAGGCAAACATCAGCGCTACCGATTTGCTCAAACGCGCTGGCAATGGCTGCTATGTCTAGCACCAACTGCAATGCTGCTTTTCCTGTGCCTTCAATGATTTGCGCATTGGCTTCATTAAAATTGATATCTGCGATGTTTCGGTTGTTGTCTAGATATTCTTTGGTAGTTCGTTCAATGCCATTGCCGTCCAAATCAACCAGCACAAGCACACCTTCAGAAGCGCCGTCTGTAGCTGCGTAGACCACAGCAGTGTTTGCAACGGCTCCGCCAACAACACCACTTTTTTTGCCTACAAGTTTTCCGTTTCTGAAATGCGTCTCTGGGTTAATCGGAATCCCGGATTCCTGACCTTCGGCAAACGCCAATGCACCTATTAATTCACCTGTGGCGAAGCGAGGCAAGTACCTGTTACGTTGCGCTTCATTTCCCCAACGAATAAGTGCTTCGGTGACAGAGGTTATTGAAGATATGAGGGGAATAGCGGCTGCCACGCGTCCGAGTTCCTCGGCAATGAGGCACACTTCAGTGAGGCTCATCCCAAGGCCGTCAAACTGTTCAGGAATAGTGATGGCTGGCCAGCCCATTTCAACAACTGAATGCCACAGATCCCTATCCAAATGTTCATCGGCATCCAGAAACCCCTTTAGTTTTTCCGCCGAGAAGCTGTCTTTCAACAGGCGCTGCGCTTGGTCGCGGATCATCAACTGCTCTTGATTAAGTTCCATAGAGTTCTACCACTCAGTTACATTTTAAAAATTTAGACTGAAGCTCCAAATAGCCACCTGATGAAGTGGCAATTGAAGTTACTAAAGAAAAATTAATTGTAACTACTCACCCCCCTTGACACCACAGGAAAGGGGTTCTCTGGTGTGTGCGTTTCATTATTGCACAGGGTAATGGGCAACGACGCATATTTTGGTTCCAAGGCGACAGCGGGGGTGTGTCAGGCACTGATCGCACTGATGCCGCTGGCGGAGCGCCTGGCGGTGCTGGCGGCGGTCAACACCGCGTCGCTGCGCTCGGAGTTCGACGCACTCAAGGCGCGCTTCGAGGCGCTGTGTGCGGACGGCGAGTTATAACCAAATCTGGTGTATGAGGCATTGAAAAAAGGCGGCGTATCTGGTTGATGTGTTTTTGGCAAACACTACTCAACACAGGAGATACGCCACCATGAGCCAGAGTACTCTTGTTGAGTATGCAGGTCGAGCAGAGAGTCCCGATCCAGTGACCGAGCTGTTGAGAACCAGCGCCCACCAGCTGCTGTATCAGGCTGTGGGTGCCGAAGCCGAGGCGTGTGTTGCCGGTTATGAGGATCAGCGCCTGGCGGACGGACGCTTCAGGGTCGTGCGCACTGGGTATCAACCGGAGCGGGCGATACAGACCAGCCGTGGACCGGTGAGGGTTCGGATTCCCAAGGTGCGGTCGAGGGATGGTGCGCCGGTCACTGTCCGCTCGGCGCTGGTGCCGTCCTCTGTGCGCACACCCACAACGCTGGAGGCGGCCGTGCGCTGGGTGTATCTGAAGGGTGTGTCCACTGGCGAGATGGGCGCTGCGCTGGAAGTCCTGGTTGGCCCGGAGGCCAAGGGTGTGTCAGCCAGCACGGTATCGCGGTTCAAGCGCAGCTGGGCGCAGGAATACCGGGCGTGGCGCGAGGCGCCGCTGTACAAGGATCGCTGGGTGTATGTCTGGGCTGACGGCGTGGCGGCCTCAGGGCTGAGCACGCCACGCTCTGTGCCCTGGTGGTGATTGGCGTCAATGAGCGCAGTGAGAAACACTTCCTGGCGATTGAGGACGGGGTTCGGGAATCGACCCAGAGCTGGCGGGAGGTACTCTTGAGGCTGAAGTCGCGAGGCATGAATGTCCCCCAACTGGCCATCGGCGATGGTGCCATGGGCTTCTGGGCCGCGCTGGAGGAGGTCTCTCCAGAGAGCCGGCAACAGCGATGCTGGATGCACAAGACCATGAATGTGCTCAATGGCCTGCCCACATCGGTCCAGCCGAAGGCCAGGCAGGCAGTACATGAGATCTGGCAGGCCAGTACGCGGGAGGATGCGGAGCGGGCGTTCGACCTGTTCCTGGAGACCTGTGAGCCCAAGTACCCCAAGGCCGCCCTGTGTCTGGAGAAGGATAGGGATGAGCTCATGGCCTTCTACGATTTCCCGGCGCAGCACTGGCAGAGTATACGGACGAGCACTCCGATCGAATCGACCTGTGGCACGATCCGCCACCGCACCAAGCGATCAAAGGGCTGCCTGACCCGGGATGGCATGGTGCATATGATGTTCAAGCTGGGCATGTGCGCTGAGGGCAGATGGCGCCGAGTGCGAGGCTTCGACTCCCTGGCGAAGGTCAGTACGGGAGTGAAGTTCACAGACGGAATTGAGGTGACAGCAGACAACCAGGTCGCCGCCTGATTCAGTGTCTCACACACCACTTTTGACAATAACTCCTGCGATTCCAGCAAACTGTTCTTTTAGGAAGTCTTCATCCAGGTGAACGGCATCTCGAAGAGTGAAATCCGAGTCTTCAGAAAAGCGGTAGGTTTCAAAGTAGCATTTTTTTAGGAAGGTACCGCCTTTAAAGACCCATGATCCAGAAAATACATCATGTGCATTAACTGCTGCCAAAAGCCAGCCGAGGACGTAGTCTTTTTCAAGGGAATTATATACCTATTGACACAGGCTACTGTTCTATGCGGCACGACGGGTACTCCCGCCGATCAATTCACCATCAGGCCGCATATCGGGGACATTCCCACCCGACGAGCCACGCTCCCTGATGTTGAGTGCGGCATTCAGGTCTCTATCGAGACTCAAGCCGCACTGTTCACACTCAAAGACTCTGTCCTTCAGGGTCAGTGATTCATGGACTGAACCACAGCCTGAACAGGTCTTCGATGTGTTCCTGGGATTCACCTTCACAACCGACCCACCGGCACTCTCAGCCGTGTAGGTCAGTTGTTGGATAAAGGTTCCCCATTGTTGCTCAAGGAGTGATCGGTTCAACCCCCGCTTGTGATTGCCACCATGGGCAGTCATGTTCTTGATCTTCAGGTCTTCAACAGCGAAGTGTCTGTGTCGCCTCACCAGGTCAGTAGTCGTTCTGTGCAGGGCAGTGCGCTGTCTCTCTGCGACCCTGTACGCCTCTCTGGCCAGCGATTGGCGTTTCTTATATCGGTTGTGACTGCCCCTCTTGGCTTTACTCAGTTTTCGCTGAAGCCGCTTCTGTCGGGTCCTATCAATGACCACCTTCGGCACTGACTCACCGGTCGAGAGGGTGGCCCGTGCCTTCACGCCAACATCAATACCGACGACGGGAGACTGATCAGCCACGACCTCCCGCTCCTGCTCACAGACACACTGAACCATGACGCGAACAGGTGTTGTCACAACGCGAACCAGCGTGATCTCGCCCTCTGGCAGAGCCTTCACAATGAACCTGCCACAGCCCTTGATCTGTACGGCATGCCTCGTGCCAGACGCGAAGAGACGAAAACTGGATGTTTCAAATGACCGGATGCCCCGGTGCCTGCCCTTGAATCTCGGAAAGCCACCCTGCTTGAAGAATCGCTTGAATGATCTATCCAGTCTGTACAGGACAGATCGGAACGGCAGCACCCCATACCCCTCAATTTCAGGATCATCATGGCGAAGAGCCGTGAATGACGTACATTGATCGTAGTAGCTGATAGACACGCCCGCCTTCCGATACGCATTGATGCGCTCATCAAGGGCAGCGTTGTACAGTTGGCGAGAGAGATACAGGAATCTGTTCAGCCGCTGATGTGTTGCGGCTGACATCTTCGCCTGTTGACTGTAGGTGCGTATCATCCGCATCGGTGTGGTCGCTCCATCAAGCGTTTGGGGTGGTTGCTGCACACAACCTTCACGCACACTGATTCCAGTGCCTGTCCCTGTCAAGACCCTGTGTGTCAATAAGTATATAATTTCCTTTTTCAACAACTGGCGGCCTAAGACCTGTTTCGTCAGCAACGGCAATAATTTCTTCCCGAGTAATCACAAGCTATAGCCTTTTGGTCGCCCATAGTCGCCATTTGGTAATGAGGTTATTGTCTTTAGTGTTTTTATCGAGAAAGGTATAGCCTGTTGTGAGATTAGCCGCGCATTCATCAACAAAAGAAGCGTCAAATTCGAGTTTTTCAGCAAGAAATCCCAGTTTTTTAAAGAGCGCACCATTGCTCAAATGTTTGGCATGGCTCAGGAGTTTTTCAAGACCTTTCTCGTCGCCATATAGTTTTTTGAATTCTAATAGGCAATCTACGGTGTGCTGCAATCCCGCCCCTAAGTACGGATCGTCAATAATATCCAGGATCGTTTTCTGCGGATCGGAGATCTGTAGTTTCTTATTGCCCCGCCAAATCGTTTTGGTGCCGAATAGGTTTTTCTCCGGGCAGTATTTGATATAAAAATTAATGCCTTGGTGCTTGGTTTCGCCGTAGGGTGCGCGTTTACTGGTAAGCACGCACACTGATCTAAAGAGTTGCTCCGTCAGTTCCCAATGTTCGAGCGCACTCCATCCCCCGATGTATCCGGGTTCATATAGCTCAGGTACGAGAATCCAAGGATCATCGAGAACTTGGGTCTGCCCCAGGGCGTTGGGTTGAATGGGTACGTAAAGCCCTCGTGCAACACGCCTGATCGCACCTTGCTTGTGCCAGCCAGCTAGCAGTTTTGCTGCGTGCGTGCGGTCGAGATCAAGGACTTCCATCGCATCATCTATGCGGATAGTGCCGACTGTAGCGCGCATCAGAGCGGCTAAACGCCGCTGCTTTGATGAGACTTGATCAGACATAAAACTATAAAAAAACACACATTATTCGTTATTATAAAGAATACCACGTTACTTGATATAGCGCTATATGAAAAATCAATAAATTCTATATAATAGCGAATAATGTGTATTATCGTATAGTCATGCCGGTCCCAACGGCACTCCCATTGGGATGAAACCAATTATGGGCATCTCTATTAATTGCCCGAAAATGTTCAGATACGCTGTATCCTGATTACTATGTGACAGGCTCATGACTCTCAGTATTTTCGGTTCACTTGATGACCTTCAAGATAGGCGTTTGGATGCATTGGGTGTTCCTTTGGTTGAGTTATCCAATACGACTGACTGGGAGTCATTTCGTCCTATTGTGTCCCAATTAGAAAAACGATCTGGCACAAGTAGAGCAGGTGCCCCCCGTAAGGATGTCGTGATGATGTTCACAGGGCTGATCATACACGACCTCTATGGGTTGAGTGATGACCAATGGGAGTTTCAATGAGAAGACCGACGGAGCGTTCAGCGTTGTGTAGGGTTGAAGCCTGAGCATAGGGTGCCTGACGCACAGACTTTTTGGGCATGTAAGGAACACCTGACTCGGCTGGAGTTCATTCGGCCCCTGTGTGATGTGTTTTCAAGTCAGCTCAATGACTTGGGTTATCGGGCGCGCACAGGTCCATTAGGTGATGCGAGTTGTGTACCTGGTCCTATCCAGCGTAATAGTCGTGAAGAGCATGCGATCCCGATAGAGTGGTCACAGGATCACAAGCGCCGCCAGAAAGACACCGATGCGCACTGGACGAAGAAGAATGGCACGAGTCACTATGGCTACACGAATCATGTCACTGTGGATACTCAGAACACACTGATTCGCGGCTATGATGTCAGCGACGCTCGTGTGCATGATTCGCGGGTCTGTGAAGGCCTGCTGGATGAGAGTACTAGCACCAAGGATGTTTGGGCAGAGAGCGCGTATCGCTCTGAGGATCACGAGGCCTCATTGAAGTCAAAAGGGTATCGAAGCAAGATACACCGCACAGGGAGCCGGAATAAGCCGTTGACACAACGAGAGCGGCAAGGCAAGGCAACACAACCCGCTCCAAAACCCGATGTCGGGTTGAACATATATTTGGTGCTCAGTCGTCATTGAGGAGTACATCGATTCGCTGCATCGGCATCGCCCGTGCTAAAACCGAAATCGGTTTGATGAATGTGGTGTATACCATGAGACGATTGTGCTTTGTACAGAGGGAAGTTGCGTCTGAACCATGAGAATTGACCGATTCATTGGCAATAATCGGGATAAAAAGCCAATGTGTTGACCACAACTCATTGGTAGAGCGATTGTACGCATAAAGGATATGCCAAAATGAGCTGATTTTTTTCAGCAACCCATAAATACCTCAATTAATAGAGGTTCCCATAAGTACATATCTGTCACTGCGCTAGTGTCCGATCCCGACCCTGTCGTACAGCGTCCGGGGACGATGAACTGGGTCTGCATGGAGTGCCGATCAGGGTCGAGGGAATAGTTCAAACGTCCTGATCTCAGTCGCTGAGTCGGGCAACGCGGGCGCATCGCCAGGTCCGACGCCGAAAACCTCCCCGAGGCGCTGACCCAGTGCGACACCGAGGTGCTGCGCACCGCCGCGACCCCGACACCCCGTTCACCAACACCCGCGCCGAGCGCGATATCCGCATGGTCACAGTCAGGCAGACAGTCTCCGGGCGCGTCCGAACCCCCCGCCACGCCGAGGCCCACTGCCGAATCTCCAGCTCCCTCCAGTCCATGGCCCACCAAGGCTCCAACCCGCTCGCCGCCATCCAGATCGCCCTCAACGGCACCGCCGCCGAAATGATCAAGCAGGAGAAGGGAGACGAGTAGTTACAATTAATTTTTCATAGAAGTTAGCCAAAGTTCCGTCCTTAATCCATCAGCCCATGGTTGGCACCAAAATTAATAGCTATACTCCTACCACTATCATACGACGAAATAATTAACAAACAGTCAATAAACGGATGGTTAGAACGATGATGCCACAAAAAATAGTACTACTGACCGCACTGGTACTGACAGGTGTGTTGTTTGTGACAGATTCTGTTTCAACGGCCTATGCTGAAGACAGCGCAATTGAAAAAAAATCCCTGCCTTTGCACGCGGCGTACCATCGAGTATTACCGCTTAGGGGTGGTTCAAACTTTAGAGATTTGGGAGGTTACCTCACTGATAGTGGCAAGCGCGTGGTACGCGGCAAACTATTTCGGTCTGGCGTGATGTCCTCTCTCACCAATGAAGATCAGCTCTATCTCAATCAATATGACTTCAAGACCGTAGTCGATCTTCGATCGAGCGAAGAAATAGCGTTATTCCCCAATCATTGGGCGAAGGAGTCGGACATCGATTTCCTTTCCGTCGATTACGACATCGTAAGGCTCACCGAGGACCTGATAAAGAAGCATGGAGGCCGACCAAGCATGGAACAGGGCTACCCTGAAATGTCCAAAATGATCGCCCCGCAATTAAAGTTGTTTTTTGAGCGGTTAGTCGACGAACAGGTACCTTTAGTTGTAAATTGTTCCGCCGGACAGGACCGAACGGGTATAGCCTCTGCTTTATTACTCAGCGTGCTCGGTGTCCCAAGAGAAGTCATTATTGAAGACTACATGCTTTCAAGTGATTTTCGCAGGCCGGAAAACGAATTAATCGGCCTGGACGAGCAAACTGCTCAGGACAGCGAATTTATGCAGATGGCCCTTCGCTACCAACCGGAAGGTGAGCATACACGGGCTCAACCATTAAAAACATCGGATGGCACCCCATATCTTGTGTACGCACTCAACGCCATTGAATCCGAATATGGAAGCACAAACGCTTACGTGGTGAATGCTCTGGGTATAGATCAAAATGATCTCAACCGTCTAAGAACACTGTATCTGGAATAGAAGCAAAGCTCGCGAGAAATCTGTCAGATGTCAATTAGAGAACTTGAAGATCGAGTCATTGTCATAACGGGAGCTGGAAAGGGGTTAGGCAAAGCGCTGGCTCTTGGTCTGCATGATCGAGGCGCAAGAGTGGCGCTAATTGCTCGGAGTGAACATCCGATCAGTGAAATTGCAGACAGTTTGGGCAGTCACGCAATAGCTGTACCCACTGATATAGGCGATCCAGACTCCGTTAGATCTGCATTTAAACGTGTGGGCGAAACCTTTGGCTACATTGATGCATTAATTAACAATGCAGCAGTTTATCCCAACATCGATATAGCAACAGCATCAGACCAAGACCTGCAGGCTGTTTACAATACCAACCTATTGGGGCTGTCATATTGCATTAGAGAATCCATCCCCTGGATGGATAAACAAAACAGGGGCATGATTATCAATATGTCCTCTGAATCCGTATTGGATCCGATGCCCTATGTAGCAAGTTATTCCGCGAGTAAGTCTGCAGTCGAAACCCTGGGAAGAGGCTTAAAGCTCGAACTTTCCGAAAGGAACATCCGCCTTACGTCGTTGCGGCTGGGAAATCTTGCAAATCCAGACAGCACTTTCGATTTTGACTCAGAGATCAACAAAAAATTTATTGAAGCTGGTACAAAATATGGAATGTTTGCCAAAATGGGCGCGCAAGGCATTGATTTATCTACCGCCGTTTCAACCGTCACATTTCTGTTGAATCTGCCAGAGGACTCAATCATAGACTTGTTGGAACTGCGTTCGGCGCCAACCAAAACCATGACAGAAAACCCCGAGTTTTCTGAAAGTGATAAATATTAAGCAGGTACCAGGATTGGAAAAAAAACAATTGGGTGTACATGGCCCCAACATTACGCCGCTTGGATTGGGCGTTATGTGTATGTCTGGAGACTACAATAACGGAGTTCGTGATGACAAAAAGAGCGCAGAGGTTCTAAATTCTGCTTTGGATTTGGGAGTCCAAATGCTTGATACATCTGACCTCTATGGCAGAGGGCACAATGAGCAGTTGATTTCTGCGGCAGTTGGCTCTCGATACAAAGATGCTTTTCTCGCGACCAAATTTGGATTTGTATACGATGAAGTACAAAAGAACGTTAGTGTTTCGGGCAAGCCCGAGTACGTGCGCGCATGCTGTGACGCCTCATTGCAGAGACTAAAGGCTGATTGTATCGATCTTTACTACACGCACCGCACCGACCCCAACACGCCCATCGAAGATACTGTCGAAGCGATGGCAGATTTGGTCAAACAAGGCAAAGTGAAACATATTGGTTTATCGGAAGCATCACCAAATACTATTCGTCGGGCGGCCGCCGTACATCCAATTACCGCGGTACAATCCGAATATTCCATATTTTCACGTGAAATTGAGGAAGAAGTTTTACCTACCTGCCGTGAAGTGGGAGCAGCGCTGGTGGCATACTGCCCCCTCGGTCGAGGTTTATTAACCGGCGGACTGCGATCGTTCAGTGAAACAGATATGCGCGTCCGCTCCTCAGAACGTTTTATTGGTGATCACCTGGATAAGAACCTGGAGCTCGTTCAACGTATAGTTGAGTTGGCGAATGCTCGTGAAGCCACGGCGGCGCAATTGGCTCTGGCCTGGTTACTCGCACAAGGAGAAGATATTTTTCCAATCTTTGGCACAACCAGAATGGAAAATTTGACTGCCAACCTTGCTGCATTGGATATCCAGCTATCGGCAGGTGAGTTAACTGAGCTTTCAGCACTATCCAAACAGGTCAGTGGCACACGATACCATCAAAGCATTGAAGAAATGAGTCTGATCGATACACCGGAACGAGCATCTATTTAGAGACGAGGTACAATCAATTGAGTTTTGTTGAACACTCTATCATCTGGGCAAGAGGCGAAATTGTAGAGGGAAACATAATTGCAATTGTCGGCATTCTTTCAATTCTCGTAGCTCTACTTTGCTGGAAATTAGGCGGTACGCCTGGAGTCAGGGCTATGTTCATACCAATATTGATTTACGGATTGGTTTTAACCCAGTCTGGCGTTTCCAGTCACATGAAAAATAACGCTCTGATTGATCACTACAAGGAGATTTACGAGTCTCCCTCAGTCGAATTTATTCACAATGAAAAAGATCGCGTCGAAAGCTACACTACTCTTTTTAAAGCGGTCATGATTGGCGCACTAATTAGCTTTCTGTTGGCCGTTGCTCTGTTCTGGTTTTCGCTGAATCCTCATGTTCGAGCGGTAGCAATTATGTTGTCGCTGTTCGGAACGTCTGCCTTAACTATCGATTTTTTTGCCAAGGAACGCGCAGATGTCTACTACTCGGCCATTCAAGCAGAATTAGCAGATCCAGTAAAATAACCCGGACACTTTGTATTTACCCCCCGAAAGAAGTGCAGCGAGCATCGCTGCTTACCCTCAACAGAAGTGAATTTGTCATAAAATTTCGGTAACTACTCGCCCCCTTCTCCTGCTTGATCATTTCGGCGGCGGCGCCGTTGAGGGCGATCTGGATGGCGGTCAGCGGGTTGGAGCCTTGGTGGGCCATGCGGATATCGCGCTCGGCGCGGGTGTTGGTGAACGGGGTGTCGGGGTCGCGGCGGTGCGCAGCACCTCGGTGTCCTACTGGGTCAGCGCCTCGTGGAGGTTCTGGGCATCGGACCTGGCGATGCGCCCGCGCTGCCCGTCGAGGCGGGCGGGGGGCTTGTTCCCCTGTGGCCTGGGTGAGGATGGTCCGGTAGCGCGTGCACACCCGGTTCATCGTCCCGGGACGCTGTGACACCTTCGGGACCGGACACGAGCGCAGTGACAGAGATGTACTTATGAGTGAAGACACACCGAAAAGACCAACTGGCCTGCCGACCACGCGGCACGATGCGCTGTTCCGCACCCTGCTGACCAATCCTGAGCGGGCAGGACAGGTCTTGCGCGATCATCTGCCAGAGCCGATTGCCACGCGTCTTGCTGCGCAGGATCCGCGATTGATCGATGGCAGTTTTGTTGATGAGGCCCTGCGCGGAAGCCAGGCCGACCGACTGTTCGAGGTGACACTGGATGGTGGCACTCCGCTGCTCATTTACGCATTGCTTGAACACAAAAGCGAACCGGACCAGAAAACCCCGCTCCAGCTTGCCGGGTATATGATCAATATCTGGAAACGCTATGCCGATGAGCATCCAGACCTCAAGAGCCGATTGCCAGCGATCATTCCGATTGTCTTCTACCATGGTGCCGCGCACTGGACTGTTCCGCGCTCCCTGTTTGATCTGATCGAGGATGATGAGGAGATACGTCCATTCAGCCGTTCCATGGCCTATGTCCTGCGTGATATTGGTCAGATGAGCCTGGAGCAGATGTCGTCCCGCCCTGAAGTCCGGTCAGTGTTTCATGTGCTGCATATCTCGCGGCGAGACAGGATTGGGCACGAGGAACTGGCCGATATCATCGCCCCGCTTGTCGATGGATCGGACTTGGAATCGGCCACTCTGCACTATATAGTAGGTGATCAGAAGATTACGCAGACCATGCTTGAGGCTGCGCTGCGTCAGGCGAAACCGGAACGATGGGAGGCCCTCATGGGCACACTTGCTGAAACCTGGTTCGAACAGGGCAAAGCTGATGGGATGGCTGAGGGTGAAGCCAGAGGCAAGGCTGTTGGGATGGCTGAGGGTGAAGCCAGAGGCAAGGCTGCTGGGATGGCTGAAGGTGAAGCCAGGGGCAAAGCTGAAACCTTCCTGCAACTGGCGCGTCTCAAATATGGCGATCTGTCCGAGCAGTGCATCGAAGCGGTGCGCATCGCCTCTGCCACGCAACTGGATCACTGGCTGCACGCTCTGCTCAGCGCTGAAACGCTGGAGGACATTTTCAATCCTCCTCACTCACAGTGAACTGAGTGCTGCCACACAGTGTCCGGTGGCCAATTGTCAGACGAGCCCTGGTCATGAGTCACACGTCTTGTCAGGACATCTGGATACTCTGAAAAGCGGAAAGGCTCTGGAGAGTGTACGTGACCCTGACCCACCCTGAGGCCCTGTTCCGCTGTCTGAAGACCGTGACCGCAGGCGCTGCATTCGGCGACCAGGCGGTTGGGCCCGTCCCCGGCGGGGCGGTCTTCGGCCCCGTGCTCGTGGCACCGGGGCGCTTCCGCGCAGTCTCGTTGGGCTCGGTCCGTGAACTCGGCAGGCCGGAGTTGTGTGAACCCTTCGGGGTGTTCTTCTCCATGAACACCGCCATCAGCACCTGAACGAGCGTCAGCAGAGCCTCGACCAGGGCGCGGCTCTCGGCGCTCATCGCGTCGTCCGCGCACAGCGCCTTGAGCGCGTCGAACTCCGAGCGCAGCGATGCCCTGTTGACCGTCGCCATGGGCGACCCGGACTCGACCGCCAGGCGCTCCGCCGGCAGCATCAGCGCGATCAGCATCTGACACACCCCCGCCGTCGCCTTGGAACCACACTATGCGTTGTCCATTACCCTGTACGATCATGAAACGCACACACCAGAGGACCTCTTTCCTATGGAGTCAAGGGGGGTGAGTAGTTACGCTCATTGTTATATTAGGGCGAACTATCGTTGCATTGGCAGCTGATCCTGCAGCGTTCATTCCGACAGCTGGCAGCAGCTGTCATGACCACAGTGGGGGTATCGAACCCCCTGCGGCCACCGCCGGGCGCAGAGTGCATCAAAACAGTGATCCTCGGTGCCATACTGTTCAAGGCATTCACTCACTCTCAGGCCTGTGTAACCCTGAACTGGAGTGCGAGCCATGGCATGTTCCTGTGGGCATCAAGAAGAGATGCTGTACATGAGCACAGCACACCAGAGCTTGGCAACAATAGTGCCGAGCAACACTTATGTTATTCGTGGATCCCTTCTATCAACCTGTCGCGAACGGTTTCAGGCAACAATTTGATCATCAGAGCAACGAGAATTTTGGTACCAAAAGGCGCTGTATAGCTAACCTTTGGTGAAGTTGCCGATATCGCCTGATAAACGATTTTTGAAATCTCTTCAGGTGATGCTCCTTTTCGTTGAGTCTCGTCAATAAAAGCCCTGGCCTTGGCGAAACTCTCTCTATATACATCCTCAACCCATGGCAAATCTTCCTCCTTTTGATACACCGCCGTACCTTCGAATATTTCACTCTTAATACTACCTGGACGAATAGTAGATACTCCGATGCCGTATCGTCTCACTTCCTGTTTTAAGCTTCTGGTCCAACCTTCAAGGGCAAACTTTCCTGACTGATACACGCTGTTAAATGGCATGCTTGTCACGCCACCCACGGAAGTCACGTTAAGAATCCGTCCCCATTCTTGCTGACGCATATACGGTAAGCACTTTTGTGTGAGTTCAATCAATCCAAAGAAATTAATGTTATACAGTTTTTTTATCTCCTCCATGGGGACGCATTCTGCTGGCCCCATAAACATAACGCCGGCATTGTTAACTAATATATCGATCTCTCCCACATTGCTTCGAATTTCGGCCAACGCTTGGTCAATCGACTCTGATTCGCTAACATCCATCCTCACCGTATAGATTCCTTGCGATTTCAGAGCTTCCATTTTTTCCAATCGGCGAGCGGCAGCTATAACTGAAAAACCTTTATTGTTGAGATACTCTGCTATGTCCCATCCGATACCCGCGGATGCTCCGGTAACAAGCGCTACTTTTTTCATACTTCCCTCCTGCAAATTAACTGACGGCTCATTGAATTATTCTGTGCACAGAATCTTCGCGGTTTCTTCTGTATCTAGGTATTCTATTACGCTCGATATTTTGTCATCCTCGAAACGAAAAACCTGAACGTACTCGTTGCTGTAATCCCGACCACTCACGGTTTTCATCGTTTGTGCAAACTCGAAATAGGCGATATTGTCGCCTTCGGTATAACTTCTCACCTCTCTCTGAGCGGACCCCAGATCCAGCTTGGAGGTTATTTCCCTGATCATCACAGCAATCTCCTGAGGTCCCTTGGCTTCCTTAGAGTATTTGTGTGTACCTATTGCACGAAAAGTCGCATCAGAGGTGAATGCTTCCTGAAAATCTTCGAGATTACCGGTTGCTACCGCTTTACCAAACTTTCCCATTATTTCTTGATATTTACTCGCCATATGTATTCTCCTCAGTTCACTGTGGCACCTATGATCAATGACCTTAATCCGCCAAAATTGATGCCGGTACAAAAATTACGGTTGAGCAACTCGTCGCTGCATTGCAGCGATAGATCCCTCTGCACCAAAATATCAACGCCTGTTCACTTACCTCTTGCCATTCGTTCGAGGAACTCCTCTCAGTTTTTAACGCTTACTGTTGCTTATTCACTACCAGCTCGATAGCGCACAAAGGCTTCAATACCTTCCTTAAGTGAACGTGGCGAAAATCCGAATTCTTCTTGTGCACGCGCGCAGTCAAAAACATAATAGTAAGAAACGCCCGCACCCATATGATCCAGGCCGGGACCAATAGTGGATTGAGCACTTGGAATGACAGACTTGATGGTTTGTGCGTACTGGGCGAGCGATATTTTTTCACCCAGGCCAATATTATACAATTTGTGCTTCAAAGGCTTCTTATGTAACGCGACTGACGCCAGTGCTGAACCTGCGTCTTCAGCATAAATGTAATCGTCACACTCGTCAGCACCGCGTGGTATATCGTAGGGCTCGCCAGCAATTGCCGATTCAATCAAACCAGACGCTATAGACATCGGCCCGTGACGAACCAGTTTACCCGGCCCAAAAATTGTAGCAAAACGTAACGCAGCAAATTCAAAATCGCCATTGCGGGCAAAATTGTTACCCAACCCTTCGCACGCTATCTTGGCGTAATCGTAAACTGCGATTGGATTGCTGCGATCACCTTCTTTTACTGGCTTATACTCTGGGTAACCGAATTCAGCAGGCATGTTGCCATAGGCTGCCTTGGAACTGGCCATTACGACTCGCCTAACTCCAAGCCTTTTGGCCACTTCCAGCACATTAGCAGTGGCCATCACATTAATTTGATACCCTCTGTAAGGGTCCTGTTGCGCCTGAATTGGCAACATAGCAGCCATGTGCACGATTGCATCAGGTGAAAAATTTGCCAGTGTTTCTTCTAACGCAACAATATCCGTCACATCGGTGTTGCGAAAATTTACGATTCCCTCTAATTCTGGCGCGAGGCTAAAATCTTCATTTATGTCAACAGCCAGGACCTCAGCCCCCCCTTTGATCAATGCCCGAAGGGCCCAAACGCCATTGACACCCAAGGCCCCAGTTACCGCAACACGCACGATTCTTGTTTCTGTGATCACTATTCGTTTCGGTCCAGTATATGTTTGGCTTCTCAGAACAGTCTTTCGATTCAACCGTCTATTCGAGTGGCGCAGAAACTGCGTACTGTCCTTTATAAAACATCAGCCCTGACTTGTCGGTATCCTTATACTCCAATACTTCGCCGACGAATATCAGATGGTCACCTCCCTCATGAATATCCTTTGTTTTACACTGGAATCGCGCAGCACAACCTGAGAGCATTGGCACATTCCCAAGTCCGGGCTCAAATTCTATGCCCGTAAATTTGTCTCCCTTGGCTTTTGCAAAGTGATTGGATAGATCCGACTGATCCTCTGCGAGCAAATGGATGCAAAAATACTTGGCTTTGACAAAGCGATCAAAGGAAGAAGAGTTCCGTCCCAAACTCCATAGCACCAACGGTGGTTCCAAAGAAACCGAATTAAAACTATTGGCCGTAACACCAAAATTTTCTCCATCTTCTGTGCAGCCAGTAATAATAGTTACGCCCGTCGCAAAATGACCCAAAGCATTGCGAAATGCCTTTGGATCGATGGCTGGCGTCAAGTCGTTATTCATGTTTTTCCGATTATTCTTATAATCCATGCAGCCTAGCCTTTCAGCGCCATGGTCAAAGTCATGTATTTATCGACAGCAATCTTGAATTCTGGAGGTACAACAACGCTGTCGCCCATTCTCTCGATAAGCGCCGGCCCATCAATTGCATTTCCTGCTTTCAGCTGGCTTCCATCATAAACAGGTGTTCCCACAAAGCCTGAATCCTCAAAATACATTTTACGGCTGGTTCGAATCGCACCGCTGGCATCTCCAGCTTCTTCTTCGTATTTCGCAAACTGCATGGGTTCGGTTGCACGTGTCGCAGTGACACGACACATATCAATTTCTATACCGCCGTCTTTGAACAATGAGCCTTCACCAAAGGTATTGGCATAACGCTCTTCAAAATTTTCACGAATGGTGACTTCATTGTCTGCAGTCAGCGCCCCACCAGGTACTTCCACCTCAACGGTATGCACCTGCTCGTGATAGTGCACCGTTACTGTACGCTTCACGGCTATCTCTTCAACCGGAGTACCTTCCTCGGCAAACTGAGCCAGTACTTTTTGCTCCAGAACATTCAACTGTTCGGATAGCGCACCCAGTTCTTCATCAGAAAACGGCGATCCAAGAGGGTGTGAAGCTTGGGCGCTATGGACTAATTGGCACGTTAACATCCCCTCTGCGGAAAAAACCGTAGAATCAGCGGGAACGAGAATACTCTTGGCACCAATATCACGACCGTAAAATGCTGCATGAGTTGGGCCAGCACCACCGTATGCAACCAGTACACACTCACGAGGGTCAGTTCCTTGCTCAATGGTATTGCGGCGGATCAAGTCAGCCATGTGCGCATTGGTAATTCTTACCATCCCTACTGCTACTTCCTGGGCACTCATACCAAGTTTTTTCCCTAAACTTGACAATGCCTCTTCAGCTTTATCAAGGTGAAGCTTCATCTTTCCACCAAGAAAATTATCCGGATCAAAGTAGCCCAGATACAAATCCGCATCCGTAACCGTTGGCTCCGTACCACCTAAACCGTAACACGCAGGGCCAGGATTTGATCGTGCACTCTGAGGTCCTACTCGCAAGACCCCACCGGCGTCTACCCAGCCAATACTTCCTCCACCAGCACCAATCGATCGGACCGCTACTTTAGGCAACCGGAAGCTATACTGCGAAACCACTGGTTCGGCCTCTAACGGAACCTCCCCATTGGAAATCAACCCAACTTCAAATGTTGTACCGCCAACATCGGTGCAGATCACGTTTGCTTCCTGGTAAAGCTTTGAAAGATAGTGACACCCCAGAATACCGCCAGTAGGGCCCGAGTCCAAGGTTACAATCGGACGCAAAGAAGCATCGGCAACCGATGTCAAACCATCACTTGCCTGCATTACCAGCAATGGCCATTGCAATCCAGCTTCGCGCAACCTTTGATCCAACTCGTTAAGGTATCCAGATACCTGCGGCCCTACATAGGCATTCAACACTGTCGTCACTGTTCGCTCATACTCACCCAAAATGGGGGCTAGCTCGCTGGAAAAAGTACAAAAAACTCCTGGAGCATGCTCATCCAAAAGCTGCTTGATTCTCTGCTCATGCACATCGTTTGCAAATGACCACAACAAACTGACTGCTATTGACTCAACACCTTCAGCTAACAAAGCGTTTATCGCAGCAATGACACTCGCTTCATCAAGTGGCGCAACAACCTCTCCTTCAACGTCAACGCGCTCGTGGATTCCATGAATCAATTCCGGCAGCACCAGAGGCTCTGGCTTGTTCAGGCCAGAGATTTTGATCATGTCCCTTTCTGCCAATCCTGCTGTCTTGGCAGAAACCTTTCCTATAATGATCGAGTCTTCGTGACCTCTGGTGGTAATCAGGCCGGTTTTTGCACCGCGTCTTGTGGTTACGGCGTTGGTTGCTACCGTTGTCCCATGCACAAATTGATCCGTTTTCGAAAGCAATTCATTCACTGATAAGCCCAGCTCCTTTGCGCTAATTTCGACCGCGTCGAAAACACCATTGTAAAGGCCTTCATAGGTTGTCAACGCTTTACTAATGGTCGTATGCCCTCTTTCATCAACGACGACACAATCAGTAAATGTGCCCCCGATATCTACGCCAATTTGGTACATTGAGTACTCTCCAATGATCAGATTTATCTATACCGATTACTTATAACTTTCTAAGGTATCGTCTCATAATTTAAGCAGCCTATTTTTACTATGACATTTGGGCAACGATGCTTCACTTGAAACGTTTTCGGTGTAAGCTTTTTAGTGCATATGTGGGATCAACCAGGTTCCCCTAAGGCGCGTACGTTTTAGACCCCGGCTTCCAGTCCCCGATCCGGCGCTTCTCCTCCACCACCGCAGGACGCTCCGAGATGTCCACCCGGCCAGGGATATGGCCGCGCCCGGCATGACGCCCCCCGCGCCAGTTCGGCTTCCTGCCACGGCGACGCAGGCACCGGTACAGGTCACCGCCCGCCCGACGATCCGCTCGTACAATGCTGATAAATCCACTCCGTCCCCGCCAGCACCAGCCCCTGCTGCCGAGAGCGGCCCGCGATCTGTTCCGGGCTCCATCCCTCACGCAGCCTGTCCTCAATCAAGCAGGCACGCGATACATCCGGTGTTGCACTTCTTCATTAGACTGGCACGGGGGGTCTATTTTAAATTTAGGCATCACTTCTTGGCTAAAACGGGTCAGACACTGTCTGCCCTGCGCCGGAGTGATACCCTTTGGTGAAACCCAGATAAACGTCAGGTCACTTCCGATGTCCTGAGCCTTCTTGACTCCTTCAGTTACCTGTTGCGCATCACCAAAGAGAATAATGTCATTCTCAATCAATTCGTCGAGCGTCATTGCGCCGATGCGTTGATGCCGCTCAGGGTAGTCTTTGTAAGACTTATGAACGCCTTCTTTCTTCTCGGTCATCGCAATTTGCAGCCAATGCGAAAAAGCCTTGCTGTACACTTCGCCGGCTTCTTCACGCGCCTTAGCCTCTGTTTCTTCAATAAAGACGTGTCTCATCACGCAGAATAGTGGCTCGCTCAAAAACTCAGAGGCCTGGAAATTCTCCCTGTAGGTATCGCCGAACTCTTTCATTTCTGCATTAGTTAAAAAGGCTGATACAAAGGGAATTCCGTTTTCACCCGCCCAGACCGCAGACTCCTTGCTCAAACCCGTAAACCAAATCGCCGGATAGGGTTTTTGCAACACAGGGGGTGAAATGTTTACCGGGCCATGACTATAGAATTGTCCTTCAACATGCTCGTTGGCTTCGCCTTTCCACATCTTGCGTAGCATTTCGTAAGACTCGATAAATCTCGGGCGACTTTCTCCCATTGGCACGTCAAAAGCCTTAAATTCCGCAGGGCCTATTCCACGACCAATTCCGGTCTGTACTCGACCGTTTGAAAGATGGTCCAGCATGGCGACTTCTTCAGCAAGCCTCACTGGATTATGGAACGGCAGTACATTAGTCATGTTGCCTAGCAAAATACGTTTAGTGCGCTGAGCGCCTGAGGCCAGGAGAAGGTTTGGCGATGGCGAAAACCGATGGTCGTTTCCATGGTGCTCGGCCAACCAATATGAGTGGTAGCCAAGCTCATCAGCCATCTCCATTTGCACCAGGTGCTCTTCATACACTTCGGCTACACTCATTTCGCCGATTGCATTTATCTCATCAAAAACTGCGAATTCCATAAATTACTCCACCTATAACAACTTAATCTGTAGAAATGGCAGCCCAATTACAAATTGCTGCCATCAGGTTCTACGCTGAACTCCTGCAAAAATAAATTTTTTGGACAGGGACTTACAAAGGCGCTATTGACGTATCACCAAATACAACCTCGTTGAGGATTGGTTCACCTTTAATTTGAATATCCATCGCAACACAGGTGCCGCAACCGGGGCAGCAGAACTCTCTCAAAACCACTTCATCAACCAAACCCAGGGAATTGATCGGGCTGGCCGAGGTTATTGGTAACTCTCTGTACAGGGCGCCATGTTTAAAGTCACTATCGTAGCCAGCAAACTGGTACTCGCACTCAGTACACCGCAATACCTTTTCGCCATCGATCAGTGCTGCTTCTACCGTATCCCCGACCGGGTGAAGGGTATCTCCTCCTGAAGCTATTTTGTCTGAAATGGATTTGGCTGGCTTACCTTCGCTCATTCGCCGGGCACGGATCTCAGATCGCAACTGCTCTGTAGCAGGAGCATCATGGCCTTTTCCATTCATTACCACGCCATATATGGATTTGGCCGACTCCTTCGAAACCAGCCCGCGACGAACATCCAGTTCGACACGTGCCGGTTCTCGTCGGATAGGATCGCCATAACCCCCGCCCGCTGTCTGCAAACAGATGTGGCAATCACCGGTTTCAAGCTGCGTATAGTCTTTGGCCTGCATGACCTCTTCTTGACCCTGAATCTCATCGCTACTGCTGGGCACGAATCCGTTCTTCATTTGTTCAAACACTCCAGAACCTCGTTTGATGATATTAAAGCCCACACTGGAAGGTGCGCCCCCTGCTATACCGTGACCTTCCGGTTGGCTCACGCTGTGGGCGAAAATAATATCGTCTACGGGAATCGGGTTTTTATGCGGGGTCAATGCATATTCGATAGATACCCCACCTCGAAACCGACCTGCTCCTGCACTATCAATTCGTTGACGGCGGTACAGCTGCATCACTGGATAGCGGCTTTCCGAGGTCTCTACGTTAGGTGTACCACTCTTCATGGATTGCATGAAACCACCGCTATCGATGCCGTCTGCGAAGGTACGGGCTCCGCCACCGCCACCGCATACATCCATCAGCACATCGGCAAATGGAAGGCCATCGCGACCTAGACCAGCCACGACCTCCCCATTGATGCTGGGCTGCCAAGAAGCCTGTGCTTCACTGCAATAATCTTCATGGGAAAGCAGCATCTTGGCCAACACATTCCCCACGACATCTTGTGTAATCCAGGTTCCCATGACGGATGCCATGCTCACTGCGGCGGGGCTCTGCGCATTGTTTAGAGTGCCTTCTTCAGAAATTATCTCCACGACATTCCGCAGTGCACCAATTGACCATGGCAGGTCGTAACAGAGAAATACAAGGCACGAAGTAAAACAGCCGCCTTCCATACCGCCGCGAGTACAGTTCACCGAACCAGGTACCTGGGGCGACGTCCCGCGAAAATCTACCGTGAGCTTATCGCCGCTCTTGGTAAGCCGACAGCACACCCTGTACAGTTTATTCTGAACACCGTCATGATCCATGTAAGCTTGTTCATACCAGCTGCCGTCAGGAATATCTTTCAAGCGCTGGCGCACAACACGCTCTACATAGCTGATAATTTCTTCCTGACACTGAATAAAATCGTCCCGCCCATAGTGCCCTATCAGGTCATGCACTCTGGCATGGGTTGAAGTTAACGCGGCAACGCGAGCACGCATATTTAAAGCATTTAATTCAGGCGTGCGCACATTGCGCAATAGCATTTCCTCAAGATCTTCTCGTACTTTAAAATTCTCAACAAGTTTGATTCCTGGCACTAAAGGCGCTTCACCAAATCGATCCTGTGCGCCAACTACAAAACTACCCGGAACAGGGCTTCCAACGTCGGAGTCGTGCATAACAATGCCGGTCCAAGCCACCAGCTCTCCCTCCCAAAAAATGGGAGATACCAGGATCGTATCGTTTGCATGCAGAGCCCCAGACCATGGATCGTTGCTCGCGAACATATCTCCTTCGCGAATATCTTCAGGCGCCCACTTATCCAGAACTCTGCGAACCATGAGCTCGATTGGCACAGCATTGGGCATAATGTACACGCCCGCAAATAGAGCCCTCCCATCATAGGTCAACAGACTGCAGTTAAAATCATACGCTTCATAAACCACCGGCGACCCGGAGACCCGAGCAGCCATCATCGCCTGCTCATCATTAATTGCCCAAAGGCGGTGCCGCATCACCTCAAAGGTTACCGGGTCCATTGCTGCTTTTTCTGTCGCGGCTGCATCATTCATCATGTCCTGACCTCACACAGTCTATCGTCACAATTACGTTCACAACGTACCATTCTTTCGCGTTCATTGTCGGACAGCAACCTTTACACTCTATGCTGTTGCGAAAACTACAACGGGCCTGCTCAAATTCAGCAGACACTCACTTGGTAGCGTGACTAGACTAGACTAGAATCGACCCGACAGCAAACTCCCTGCATCTGGCACCCTGGCCTCCAGATCGAGCGCTCGCAACATCTTATAGGTTGTGCAGACTGCTGAAGAGACAACTGGCTTACCTATCTTATCTTCTATAATGTGCACAGCCTCAAAAGATGGCATCTGAACGCAGGCCGAAATAACAACTGCATCTGCTTCTCTTATATCCAGTTTCTCAGCAATCTCAATCAAGGCCAGCGGATCACGCGCACCAACTTCAAGATTATCAGGAATTTCCAAAGCGATACTGTCCACTACCTGGATACCTTCATGCTCTATGTATTCAATCACCACATCCGTCAGACTTCGCATATAAGGGGCAATGACCGCTATCTTTTTGGCACCTAATACATGCAAACCATCGACCAGCGCTCCCGCGCTCGTAACAATAGGCGCAGGGCCATCATTCTCTTCTGCCACCATTCCCAGCTTTTTCTCTGACTCACGATGATACCCCAGTCCCGTAGACATAATTGCTACCAAACAGGCATAACCCATCACATCCATACGCGCATCGGCCAACTCAGCCGCACAACGCAGACTTTCTTTGTCCATAGCTGCAAGCTCTTCCTTAGTCACCTTTTTCATTCGCATTCGGCTGGAGTGAAAGGTAAAACGCTCGGGAAGAATTTCCTCGCGACGGCGGAACATCATGGGTATTTCAGTTTCCATCGTCGTGTTGGAACTTGGCACAATTTGTCCGACACGAATATATCGAGCTGATGACATAAAACCCTGTCCTGTATCAATCTATATTTGGTAACCCAGGTTTTGGTTCACTCAAGACGGAATACTCTGTCGGAATGCTCCACCAAGTCACCATCAATGCCAGCTATTGGAAATCCAAACCAGGTTGCGTCGATCATATCTTCTCGAACAATTTCGATCGGTTCTTCACTTGAATAACACAAATATCCGCTCTTTTTCTCACAAGGCAGATTTTTCGTATCGAGCGATTCGGCGATCTGCCTGAATTCAGGTACGTCTAAAACAAATAACCTTGGCATATCGAGAACTCCCAACCCTTTACTCAGTTCTGATCAAAAACACGCTCTTGGACTAATTCCGCCTTTCGACGCCACATATCTGCAATTGTGCGTCCATCGGGATTATCATTACCAAAGGTCTCAACCATCGCTTGAACAGTCATATTTCCATCCAGCACATCAATGGGTTCTAGTGGACGACTCTGACAAGCAACCTCCAGGTTGTAGCCGTTGGGATCTTTGAAATACAGTGAATCCAGGGTCTCGTGCTTTACGACTTCTGTGACCTTCACCCCGGCTTCACGAAACCGCTTTTCCCATTTTTCAAGCTCCTGCGGTGACTCAACGTTCCATGCCGTGTGTCGCGCCAAACCCAGGTAACCTTTAAGCATGGTGAACTCTTCCCTTCGCTCAGTTCCAATATAGTAAAAAAATGCAATCGCACTGTTATCACCGGCCTCGAAAAAGAAGTGCAGAAAATCCGGGTGTCGCTCAGCTGCGCTGCGACCCCAACCTGTTGCAGATATTGCGTGTGGAATCTTAAGACCCATGATATCTCGATAAAACTCAACGGTATCTTTTGGGCACCAGGTAGGAAAAGCTGTATGGTGAACACCTGCCAATTTAGGCATATCAGTCAGCACCGAAGTAATAGTCATAATGATTCTCCCAGTATTTCTGTCGCAACTAAACGATGGAACATGTACACACTCATTCCCATTCATTCACTTCTTGAGATAGGATGAGTCGATCTTACCCTCATCAACTAGCTTTTTGGTAACATCTTCTACCAAGAGCGCTTTAGATGTTTTTCCCAATTGAGTCACTGGGAAGGTGTCCACCAACTCAATTCTTTCTGGCCACTTGAATTTTGCTACTCCGAGGCCTTCAAGGAATTTGCCCAATTCGGGAACTGTCAGTCCACTGTCACTCTCAGCTGGGATGATATAGGCACATACTTTCTCGCCGTACTCACGATCCGGCATGCCAACGCAAAACACTTCGCGGACATTGTCATGTCGAATAATCTCACGCTCCAGCTCTTCCGCATTTATTTTTTCCATTCCACGATCGATGTTGTCCTTCAGTCGTCCTTCGAACGAATAATAGATAACTCCATCAATCTCATGAGCGCGCATCAAATCGCCAGACTTGTAGAAGCCCTGAGGAGAAAATTTATCCGCGTTGTATTCTTCGGCCTTGTAATAGCCTCGAGTGGTGTAGGGGCCACGCGCCCAAAACTCCCCCGTTTCACCGACCGGTACTTCCTCACCCGTCGCAGGATTGACCAAACGCACTTCGTCAAACGGGCTTATTGGTCGTCCAATCATTTCCGTCCGCACTACTTCAGGGTCGTCTGTTTTAGTCCGCATGCAGAGGCCTTCAGCCATTCCAAAAATGTGGTTCGCTGGCAGCTTTAGACCCTCACTCACCAACTCACTCTCGCCCAGACTGACGAAATCGATTACTGATGAGAGGTCAAAATCATTTATTGTGCCACTCTCTATGGCCCTTACAATCAAGGGCAATGCAGCTCCCGAGTGAGTCACTTTTTCCCTTTCCATCATCCCGAGAAAATCTGATGTCTTATGGGACATCTGCACTACTACCGTCCCTCCAGTCAGGTGAATCGGTAGATTAAATTGAATCATCGCGGCATTATGAATCACCGGAAGTGGCCAATAACCAACCGAATCAGGTGAATAACCGGCACATTTTGCGTATGACTCTGAGTTGTGTATGTACTCGGCGTTAAACCGTGGAATAACTTTTGGAATGCCTGTCGTGCCTCCAGATAGCTGGAAAGCTACCACGTCTTCAGGACTTATGTGCAATTCCTCGATCATTGCACGGGCGTCCACCGCATCCATTGAATCAATCAAAGAGTGCAGGTCGAGCACCACATCTTCTGATGATCCATTGTGCCGAGCAGCAACAATATGCTCAAGACTGGGAACCTTGGCCCTCATCTCTAATGCAAAAGCAATTGAATCAAATTTAGGTAAATCTGACTGCACAAAATGCGCTTTAGCCTCAGTGAAATCTGCAAGGAATCCTATTTCACGTTCTCGATGCGCCGCTAGTGTGCAGACGGGAATGACGCCCGCTTTATAACTGCCATACAACAGATAAAAAATCTCCGCTACATTGCCAAGTTGAAATATCGCTCGATCACCCGGCCGCAAACCTATCTTCAATAATGACCCAGCAACTTTATCCGTGAGCTCGTTAAGCTCTCTGTAACACAAGCGTACATCCGGGGTCACCAGCGCCATATTGTTGGCAAAGCGATCTGCCGCCTCATACAGTGCCTGACCCAAAGTGATCTTTGGCAGGGCACCCTTTTCACGATACTCAGCAACGAGATCTACTGGCAGCGGCTCTACGCCAGGAAGAATACTTGACTGTGCCACACTCACGCCTGACAAAACTCTATACCTAAATACCTGGAACTCACTGCTTAACCCTAGTGCTCAGTGGACAAGCGCTCCCGCAACCAGCCCGTCACATGTCCAGCACAAATATCACGTCCATCCTGACCACCGGGAGCACCTCGACCATGGTGATCACCCTGCACCATTTCCATTCGTTTATCCTGAGAGGGCAAAGATTCGTATACAGCTTTTACATCGCCTGGAAATACCGTGTTGTCTGCTGTATAGCCAATGACAAGGCAGCTCTGCGTAATGGCCGCTGCAGTTTTTTCTAGCAGTGCATTTGAAGAAAGACCCGACCAAGTCGACAACCAGCTTTCAGGTGTGCACAGGCGTCCAAACCCAACACTACCGTAATTTGATGCGTATGGATTTTTACCCCAAACCGAACCCGGTTTCCTGTCGGAAGGATCGAGCGATAGATCCCAGCATCGTAGGTCTGCATCGGTACGCCAAACAGGGAAAATCCCTGTATGCCCGGCACGCTTTCTGTCTTCCAGCGCGGCCTGACTGTCTTTTAGAGCCGGTCGAAATTGTTTTCTGGCTGCCAACATGCTGCGTGCACGCTCATCTATTCTAGCCACACGTTCTCGCTGAGCTGCTCTATACCGTTGTACAAACTCTGGAGTATAGGATGAGCTGTCCGGCGGATTACGGAAACCATTTTCCGGATCAAACGGATCAAGACTGGCATCACAGGATAGACCATCTTCTTCGTCGGTAACCGACGGGTCAATACAGTTCATTAGCAATGCGCCCTGCCCCGGATGCGGCGCCACTAAAACAATCGCGCTAGCCACAGGCATATCAGTCGCCGCGAGCTTTACTGGACGGCCGCCGGGTGTGTGTGTAATTCGATCTTCTGCTGGCAGTTTAGATTGCTGATTGTAAAACGAATAGAGACCCGCTCCACCTGAATTACCCAAAAGCACGATATTTTTAAAACCATACTCACTCAGGAAATTCATTCCCGCGGCGACTTCAAGTATCGCCAGCTCATGCTCCAAACGAAGATCATTTCCCACCGACCGAGGCGTTTGCGTCCAAACCGCAAAGCCCGCTTTAAGGAGATATGGTATGAAATAGTGCGTGGCAAGAAACTCCCGCGGATGCATGATGCACACAACAATTTCAGGCGAACCTTCGACATATAAAAAGCCGTTTGTCCCTGCACCATCTGAGGTTTTTAAGGGGTACAGGCCAACCTTAACCGAATCCGACAGACCTTCCATTGTCCACTCGGCATTTCTAAACCCCGCCGTTTCACTTTTACTTTCTGACATATATCGACTCTTTGTGCTCGAAACAAGCCCTCAATCATCAAACCAATAATTGACGATCATTCAATAATAAAGAGGGCATGATCCAATAATTTCACATGAGCGTCAAATAACTTTTAGAAATATGAAACCGATGTAACCACCGACAACTCGACCAATAGCTCAATACACTATACGCCAAGTGTAGGCAAAATAGGGGGGATACGAAAAAAATCTGCCTTGATTACAGTTTTGACGCTTGCGTCAAAATCTTGAGCGACTTTGCCTTGTTCAACGTTGGGGAAGCACGACTGATTTGATCAAATCAGCATCATTCGCCCCAACAATTTCGATCGCGTCAACCGTGTCCTTAAGGTCAAATCGATGAGTCACAAAATTGTCAAAGAGTCCTGAATGGTGACCAACAAAATCCAGCGCCTGCCGAACCGAATCAGTTTCGTGACTAAACACACCTTTGATCGTAATTTCCTTTAACGCAACCGTATCCCCCGGCAAAGCCGATGTTCGTCCGCCCGATAAACCCGCCAGCACGATGGTGCCAAGGCGACGGACGAGCTGAGGAGTGTGTGCAATAGCTTGCACAGAACCGCTGGATTCAATAATAACGTCAACACCTTCACCGTCAGTCAAACGCAGCAGTTCGTGTTCCAATTCAGGGCCTGCTACCACACAATGATCTGCTCCCAGTTGGCTTGCCATCGCCATCCGCTTGGTATCAGAAGTCAATCCGCTGACAAAAACGGTCGCCGCTCCCATAGCCTTGGCAACTACCACACTGGCGAGCCCTATTGGACCTGGACCCTGTATCAATACGCGACTTCCAACGGTAACCGTGCCTGCCTCACCAACCCAACGAAGCGCGTTTGAGATAACCGCTGGCACCAATATCCCTAATTCCATTGAACAGCTGTTGGGTAATTTATGGATTTGGGCGCCTGGTGCCAGATACAACAATTCAGAAAAACCACCCCAAAGATGTGGGGCTCTGTCCGCTGTCATGGAGACACCATAATCGCCCATTGTTGAGCAATAGCGGCTATTGCCCGCTAAGCAGAACCGGCACTGACCGCAAGCCAGAAACGCATCAACGGCAACACGATCTCCTTTCTCAACACCCCAGTTCTGAGAAGCCTTCTCACCAATTGCTTCGACAACGCCACATATTTCATGTCCGGGGATGAGTGGATAATTAATCGTGCCGCCGTATTGACCGTGCAAGATTTTCAGGTCCGTGCCACAAACTCCGGCCATTTCGACTCGCAGCAGACCGTCGTCTGCACCTGTGGCCGGACAATCAAAGCCGTGCATAGCCAGCTTATGTGGCTCCCTCATCAACATTGCGCGAACATGAGACATTGATTCAATTTCCGCGTTAAAAAGGCCTCTAATCAGAAAGCACGCGAACGACGAATTACGACTCTGATTTAGTCAATTCGGTTACAACCCTTTCCAATGAAGCCATTTCATTTTTCACTCTACGGAATGTATGGGAAAGCTCGGCACCTTGAGCACCCCGTAAATCGGTGTGACCGCCAGGTCTTGAGATCTCATCCTCAGTCGTCAACTTGCCCAGCTCCAGCGTCTCTGTTACCAAGGCTTTCACTGCAAACGATGACATGAATTGAGCTACTGCATTTATTCCCTCGTCTTCACCATTAAACCACCATGCGGACCAGTTACACATCCCGATAATAGCCAGTGCGGCTGATCTAGGATCAGTGGTCGAAAAGTCGCCAGAATCGATCCCCTCGGAAATTAAATCAATAAACTCTTGCAATACTTGCCTTTTCGCATTCTGCTGTATGCTCGTAATCTCGCTCGGAAATTGCCTGCCGATTCCCTCTATCAAGATAAAAATATTTCGGCGTCGCAGCACCCAACCAACAAACACTTCGACCGACTGCCGAAAGCGCTGCAAAACTGTCCCATCTCTATGCACGCGAATATCGTGCAGCAAGCTGGCTGCCACCTGAGCATCTTCTTCAACAAGCGCATGCAACACATCTTCCTTCGAATCGAAATAGTAATACATGGCCGTGCGAGTTAGATTCAACGCATCAGCAATATCCTTCAAACTGGTAGCGGAGTAGCCCTTGGCAGTGAATAGCTCTGCTGCACACTCTACTATGCGATCTCGCGTAACCTCCTGCCGGCTTTTCTTTTTATTCACTGATGTTCTTTGGAAAGTTGGACACCATGCCATTAGTTGTCTGGCGCACCATAGATTTCCCGAAGTTCGGTTTTCTTAATTTTACCGCTGGGCAACCTGGGGAAATCATCCACAAAGATAATCGATTTGGGGCATTTGTAGCGGGCTAATCTGGAACGGCAAAACTCTTGTAATTCTTCTACAGTCGGCCTCTCGCCCTCTTTTGGTATTGCTAACGCCCTTACACTTTCACCCCACCGCTCATCTGGGATGCCAATGACCGCAATATCAAAAAGACTACCATGAGCCATGAGCGCCTCTTCGACTTCACGACAGTAGATATTTTCTCCGCCCGAAATAATCATGTCTTTCTTGCGATCAACCAGATAGAGGTAGTCCTGATCATCCAGATAGCCCATATCACCAGTCGCGTACCAGCCATTGGGCATGGCCTCAATTGTAGCCTTGGTGTTGTTCCAATAACCGGACATTAGGGTTGAAGTTCGCACCTGTACTTCACCCACTTCCCCCACTAATTTCTCAACACCCTGATCATCCGCAATCCTGAGATCCGAATCCAGGGATATCTGACCCACTGAAGTGAGATGTTTGTCAAAAAGTGGATTATCAAATTCACCATGTCGATTCTTATATAAGAACGTAACACTGGTCATTTCAGTCGCACCGTACGAACCAATAAAACCCACTCCAGGTATTTTTTCCTGCATGGTCTTGAGCAAGGCCATGGACATTGGCGCAGCGCCGTACTGAATGGTTTTCATGGAACTCAGGTCATATTTCTCCAGTTCAGGGAAGTTCACCAGGTCATTCAATACGGTAGGCGCCAAAAACATAACTTCCGTTTTCTCTTTCTCTATCGCTTCTAGCATAGCCCGCAAATCGACGACCGACTGCACAACCACCGTTCCTTCGTACGCAAATTGCGCATAAGCAAACAAAAACGCACCGACGTGATACATCGGCATAACAACAAGTGTTTTTCCGCCGTGAGAGAATTCAAATGGTGGGATAATACGCTGCACAGCTCTGTATTCTGCCACCTGAGAGCGCATAACGCCTTTAGGCTTCCCTGTCGTGCCACTGGTAAACAACAAATGTGCTATATCATCGGGCTTGGCCCCGAAAGGAACATCTGCAAGATCTTCTGCGGCCACACTGTGAGAGAATGGTTGCGCCCAGTCCGGCACACTTTTACCTATACAAAAAAATGCTTTGACAAAGCCAAGATCGGATTTAATCTCTTCTATGAAGGAAGTGAACTCTTCTTCAAAAAACAGCACATCAGGTGTGCAGTCCTTGGCAATACCCAGAACTTCGAGCGAGGAGAGTCGATAGTTGATTGGCGCGGCAATGAATCCGTGAATATTGCAAGACGCAAAGACATAAAACATTTCTATACAGTTCTTTGACAACACCGATATACGACTCTGGTGTTTTGCACCCAATGCGTACAGGGTCTTACCCAATGTGCTGGCAGTATCAACAATCTGCTTATAGGTGACCTCTTCGCTTTCGAAAGAGATCGCAACCTTGTCCGGACTCCGTCGCGCACAATTCAGCCACATGTCTCTCAGTGTTATGTCTTTAACTGGAACTGTCATGTTTTTCTAATGAATAGTCCGTGTTCAACCAATTAACGCCCTTCAAAAACTGGCTTGGTTTTGTTCAGATATGCTTCTATGGCTGTACGATGATCTTTGCTGAACAGGGTGAAGACCTCCATTCCCCAATGGGCCTCAATAACACCCTCAAGTTGGCGCTTCATCAGCATATTAATACTCCGCTTTGTCTGGTTCAGTGCAAACGTTGGCCCGTTAGCCAGTTTTTCAATCACACCATCAGCAAATTCGTGAAACTCGTCAGCGGGGACCATTTTACTGATCAAACCCGCTTGCTCTGCGAGCTCAGCAGTCATGGGCTCACCGGTGAGCAGATGCCATTTGGCTCTGGCAAAACCGATATTGAGCGGCCAGAGATAGGATCCACCATCACCTGCAGACAGTCCTATTGCCACGTGAGGATCGGCAATTCGAGCTTTTTCGGTGGCGATACTTATGTCACAGAGTAAAGCCAACGATGCACCGAGCCCCATAGCATCACCATTAATCTTGGCAACAGTGACTTTATCCAAGTTGAGTAAGTTGTACGCAATCATGTGAGCATACGGGCTCATCATGTTCGCTATGTATTTGTTCGCATCGTACATATTTTCAGCTATCTGGTTGAGATCTCCACCCGCTGAAAAAGCCTTTCCTGCCCCCGTGATAACCACCACCTTCACTTCGTCATCAATTGCGACATGCTTAAATATATCTATCAAATCATCGTGGATTTCCGGACCAGCGGCGTTGAGTGGCGGATTGTCCATGGTAACGGTCAAAACACCGTCTTTTTTGTCTAACTGTAATGCTTTAAATTTATCGTACATAAGATTCCAACTTACTATTCGTTTTACTTAGTGCATTTGACCATGCCTTTCACCCATTACTGATAGACCTATTGCTCGATCAAGTATTTTTCTTTCAGTTTACGTTTATAAAGCTTGCCACTATCAGATCGTGGAATTTTTGCAAAATCAATCGATTTTGGCCATTTGTATTTGGCGAGTTTGGTGGAGCAAAACTCTGTTAATTGCTGCACCATGTCGTCTGTTCCCTTGCCCGGATCGACCAGTTGCACAATAGCCTTAACTTCCTGCCCCCACTCTTCATTGGGTAACCCGATAACGGCTGCGTCGTACACATCCACATGAGCCTGCAGCACCTGCTCAATTTCAGCCGGATAAATATTCACCCCACCTGAAATGATCAGGTCTGATCGACGATCCGCTAAAAACAGCCAATTTTCTTCATCGACTGATCCCATATCGCCCAATGTAAAAAAGTTACCTCTGATGGCTTCCTGGGATTTCTCTTCATCTTTAAAATACTTTGGCAATCCCATTTGGGCAGCACTGATATAAACCGTACCAACCTCACCGACTGGCAGTTCATTACCCTCATCATCCAGAATTTTGATCTCTACCCCAGGCATAGCCTTGCCTACCGTACCTGGTTTACGTAACCACTCCTCTGAATTACAACTCGTTCCAGGGCCTTCTGTTCCACCATAGCCTTCAAACAGAATCGGACCGACCCAATCTATCATCGCATGCTTGAGTGGCTTGGGGCATGGCTCGGCTGCATGAGCGAGTACGGTGACAGAAGACAAGTCATACTGAGCGCGAACCTCTTCCGGCAACTTGAGCAAACGCCTGAACATTGTTGGAACCATCATGGTATTCGTGACCCGATATTTATCTATAGCATAGAGCGCTTGCTCCGCATCCCACTTACCCATAATAATTGCCGTGTGTCCGTAATGCACAGCGACCATGGCATATACATTGGGACCGCTGTGATAGAGAGGACCATTGACCAGATGAACACCCTCCCCCGGAACAAAATCAAATACAGCTGCCACAAATGCTCTGGAAGATTCGTAAGCACCTGGGGGTGCTTCAGGCAAATCTGGTCGTATTCCCTTAGGCTTACCTGTTGTGCCCGATGAATACAGCATGACATGACCCGATGAGCGCCTCTCAGGTAACTCCTTTGACTGTGAATTTTTAAACTCTGTATAAGAACTGGCTGCTCCACCGTCATCAATCCACAGGCAGTTATCCGCAGCCAGGTCACAGTACTCTAGAGCCTCTTCAAGTTGTTCGCGGTAACGTTCGTGAACAAAAACAAGCTTCGTCTCTGAGTTTTCAAGTACATATGCAATTTCCTCAGGTACCAACTGACTATTCAATCCAGTGTAGTACATGCCTGTCTGCGCGGTTGCATAGAACACCTCAAATACTTCCAGGCAGTTGGGCATCATTACTGCAATCGAATTGCCCACTTCGAGGCCCATAGACTGAATACCCCTTGCTACCTGGTTACTCGCTGCAGCCAGCTCCTGAAACGTGGAAGTTCTTCCTTCCAGCTCGATAATTGCGTCTCTTTCAGGCCATTTTTCGGCCGCACCCCATAAGCCAGGAAAGTTTTCATCAGTCATTAGGTAAGCTCCTGTGGGCTAAAAGAGAGTTATCACCGAATCTGGCGTATGAGGCATTGAAAAAAGGCAGCGTATCTGGTTGATGTGTTTTTGGCCAAACCATCAACTGAGGAGATACGCCACCATGAGCAAGAGTACTATTGTTGAGTGTGCAGGTCGAGCAGCAGATGCAGAGAGTGTCGATCCTATAGACCGGGTTGTTGAGAACCAGCACCCACCGGCTGCTGTATCAGGCTGTGGCTGCCAAAGCCGAGGCATTTGTTGTCGGTTATGAGGATCGGTGCCTGGCGGACGGACGCTTCAGGGTCGTGCGCGATGGGTATCAACCCGAGCGGGCGATACGGACCAGTCTTGGACCGGTGAGGGTTCGACTACCCGACGAAGGTCATTACGGGAGTGAAGTTCAAAGACGGAATTGAGGTAACGACAGACAATCAGGCCGCCGCCTGATTCAGTATCTGAAACACCACTTTTGACAATAACTCCCTATAAAAATTGGTGGATCATCGAACAGGAAAAATCCGGCTTTTCTGCGTTCAACCCCAGCAATGGCGAACGATGGTTTGTTATATTTTCGTTGCACAGAATCCGACCATGAAAATGCACGTACCATCTATTACTGACAATCATATGGTCACACAAAAAGGGTGAATGCATGGACAGCGATATCGTGATAAGGAAGCTCGACGAACTTGGGGCATATCTCACACGCATTCAACAATTTGTGCCGACCGAGTTCGAAAAATTCGCGATAGATCAGAACTCGCGAGAAATTGCGACATTCAACTTGTGTCTCGCGGTGCAAACGTGTGTTGACATCACAATGCACATTATTTCAACAGAAGGGTATGGGCAGCCTGGCAGCATAGCGGATCCATTTAATATGATCGCTACCATGGGTCTCATTGACAATGAGATAGCGAGCCAGCTCAAAAAAGCATGTCACACGCACGGGCGCTGCTGCGGGCGTTCCGGCTACTGGTTGCCGCCGAGTAACCCGCCCCCCAGACCGACCCTCGCGCAGCCCTTGCCGCCCATGAACAGGAAGTAGGCGCTGCCGGCGGCCCCGTAGTTCGATCCGTCATTCACCCGAAAGAGCTGCACCACAAGCTCACCGGGGCCCTGGTTGGGATTGCTGGGATTGCGGTTGGTCCAGACATGGGCACCGGCCTTGGGGCGGACTTCAATGATGTTCTCGCCCAGGACGCCGCCCGCGAAGCCGATTCGATTGAGAGTTGGGTCACTCCACCGGTTGCCGTTAACGGCCTCGGTGCGCCACTCCCAGTCGGAGAATCCAGTCCCCCGTATAAAATCGCTGGTTGCCTGGATGAAATAACCAGCGACCGGAAAGCTGGCCCGCGTCACGCTGCTGTCGGTGCTCGAGAAGATGATCTTCATGCGGCCCGGCGTGGCGTGCTCGCCGCAGCCGTCCACGACTTGGCGGTCGGATGCCATCCGGACAGTGCAGATGCTAGAGTTGCAGGTGGTCTGCGCCTGTGCCGCGCCTGCAAGCAGCAGGAAGCAGAGCATCGCGGCCGCCGCGAGGGCCGTCAGTCTAGCGGGGGGGGGGGGGGGGGGTACATCACACTGAACTTTCAAGCTGAACATTGTTGATTCTCCTGCTGAGGTCCTGTGGACATCGAGCCAATGACCAGGCGAGATTTTTAACACAGATTGGGCGGAAGTGCAAGCTGCCTGGCAACAGGCAGGTTGTGGTCCAGTTGTTCAGTGCGAGATGATGGGCAGTGGCAGGGCTGAATCCAAGGAGAAGTGATGCTGAAGCGGCAGCGTCACGGATCATTGGAGGATGACGATGGTAGCCTGAATAGCCAAATGCTTGGTGGCGAGTGCGCCTGAAGGCGAAGCCTGTGTTCTGTCTACACCAATAAGGACTTCAATGAAGGGAGTACAGTCAACTTTCCTATATAAATCCCAAAAATTTCTGTAGGAAAAAACTTAGCGCGGCATTCCCAAATCAATTTGTGCAAGCATATTTCGCAACACTTCATTTGCACCGCCTGAAATAGTGAAGCGCCAAGCCCTTAGATAGTCGGACATCGGGTTGTCTGTAATCTCAACAATTTCATTCTGAGGTGCTCGAAATTGCCCCTCCAACCCCTGAATTCCAGCTTTCCAACGGTTCATTTCGAGCACTAATTCACTATAAAGAATCTTTGTGTTTGCAGCCGTGATCGAAGATAGTTTGCCCGCCGCGTTCTCTTTAAGCACATCTTCCGCGAGAGTGGCTACGCCCTCAAATTTACCCATCATCGCGGCAAACTCGCGACGCTTTTGCGAATCATTTAGCCATGCGGCCGAATTTTTCTGCGCCTCTCTCAGCATTGTTTCTAACTCCACCCGCCATCGCTGAACTTTGTCAAACACAATCACGCCTCGCTCTGCGGCAAGCGTGGCTTGAGCAATTTCCCAACCCTGATTTTCCTGGCCGATCATATTGTCAACGGGAATTTTGACGTCATCCAAAAAGATCTCCGCAAATTCCATCTCACAACCATCTGGCTGAACAATCGGCCTCACTTCAACGCCCGGCGTATCCAATTCCAAAATCATGTATGAAATGCCCGCCTGCTTTTTGCCTTCATTGCTGGTGCGAACCAACAGCAGGCAATGACTTGCAAATGGCGCATAAGACGACCACAATTTTTGACCATTAACTACGTAATGATCTCCCTCCCTGACGGCCTTGGTTTTAAGCGAAGCAAGATCTGAGCCGGCGCCGGGTTCTGAAAAGCCCTGACACCAAATGACTCCTTTCTCCCGGACATCATTAATATGACGCTCTTTCTGGGCGTCTGTGCCAAATTCGGCTAAGGTAGCAGGCAAATGGAACAGCGATATTACGTACGCGGGTATTGAAGGCGCTCGGGCTAGTGCCATTTCCTGGTACAGAACTCCTTGCGCTTCCAATGACAGATTCACACCACCCCAGTAATCAGGCCAATGTGCTGTAGCCAGACGCTCTGTTTCCAATGTCTTGAACCACATTCGCTGAAACTCCAGCGATTGTTCTTCGGTGGCACCATTCATTGAATCAAACCAATTTTCTGGCACCTTCTCCTGAAGCCATGCTCGCAGTTCCTGGCGAAATGCGCTTAAGTCATCTCTATGATCCAGAATCATTATGTATCCTCCAAAGCCAGGTTGGCCGAAATCAACTGCAATGAATCTTCTCGAAGACTATGTGCATCTCCGAACAATTTTTCATTGAGCTTGGTTCGGTGTAAATAAAAATGACAATCGTATTCCCAAGTGTAACCAACACCACCGTGCAGTTGGATAGTATCTGCTGCGCTGAAGGTTGCAGCTTCATCGCATTCTGCTTTTGCCAGTCCAATCCATGCATCGGCATTTCGATCACCGTTGATCAATTTCTCGGTAGAGGAGCGCAACATACCGTCTGCTAGTTTTAGGCCCATCGATATATTTGCACACCGATGTTTAATTGCCTGAAAAGAAGCAATAGTCTGGTCAAACTGCCTTCTTTCTTTCAAATATTCAACTGCGGCGCGGATTGCACTAAATCCCGCACCCAAGCTATCGGCAGCAATCGCTACGCGGGATAGATTGACCAACATTTTATAGGCTGTGACGGCCCTCTCACCTTCCAGAACCGTTTCCACTCTGGCGCCATCGATCGATACGCGACGCAGTAATCGCCTGCGCGTATGATCGAGTGCATCCAGAGTTTCAGGTTCAGAGGCCAGGCGCTGTGTATCAGTAATGGCTATAACGGGGTGACCACCGGCGCTCTGTGCCGAAACGATCAATAAAGATGCGTTCGAAGGACCGTAAAAAATCTCACTCGCGCCTCCTAAAACACCTTCGTCTAATGTTGCTGAGTACGAAGTTTCAGCTGGAATCATAACCGACAAATCACCTGACAAAATATCCGACAGATACTTACCGGAAATAACCTCATCTCCATAACTGTTTAGGCACGCGATGAAGGCAGTATTCGCAATAAAGTCACCCGGCGTCAGATACGCCCCAATTTCTCGATGCATTAACGGGACAACGTCGTACCCTAACCCGAGCCCTCCAAACTGCTCCGGAATTATCGCTGCCGCCCACCCCAGCTCACAGGCATGACGCCAAACATCTGTATCCAGCGAGTTTTTATTCTCTGCGAAAGCATGAATCGCGAGACTATTGCACTCCGCACTCAACACGGTTGCAATACTCTCACGTAGCTCTTCTTTGAATTCCTGCATGATGATGGCACTCAATATTGGCTTATTGGCTTTTGCCCGCGATATTGCGCGGGTATAGGCTTACACTTAAACTAAATTTCAACGGTAGATGTAAATTTGTCTCTCTTATTCTCATCTTTTGTGAGGAAAGTCATCATCTTCTCTTCGTCTTCGACGGGAACAATATAGCCAACTTTGGAGTGTTCATTATTGATAATGTCATGGACGACCTGCGAAACACAGGCCGGATCTGCACCCGCTTCCTGAAAGCCCTTCATCCTGGCGAGAGCTTCAGAAAAATTATCCTGCCAGGGCCCTGTCCAGGCCAGCTCTTCCTCTGTCTGGTACACAATGGAATCAAAAATATCGCTTTTGATCGCTCCCGGACGGACCAATGCCACATCTACTCCCAAACTTCTTATCTCGGCTTTCAAAGTTCTCGACCAGCTTTCAAGCGCAAACTTGGCACTGGAATAAGAGCTGTTATACGGCGCTGGAACAATACCGCCTATTGAACTTATGTTGATAACCTTACCCCATTTTTTTTCCATCATATGAGGCAAACATTTTTGAGTCAGGTCAACCAGACCAAAAAAATTAACATCGTACGTGTCGCGCAATTGGTTCATTGGCAACAAAGCGGCAGGTCCCATAAATTTGATGGCTGCATTGTTAATAAGAATATCGATTTCACCTACATCACTGCGGATCTGCGCCAGTGCGGCATCAACCGATTCGGAATTACCAACGTCCATCTGAACGGTGCAGATCCCCTTCTCCTTTAGAGGATCCATTTTTTCCAGCCGCCTCGCCACACCAACAACCGCAAACCCCTTGTCGTTAAGGTATTGCGCCATATCCCAACCAATACCGGCAGACGCACCGGTCACCAAAGCTACTTTTTTCATTTGTCTGTGCCTTCTGTCTTTCTGTGTTCCAAATGCTAATCGTTTGTCGACTCTCGATTACTTTACTTTATTGAGAATTAATCCCAATTCAGGAATATTCTTGCCGCCTTCCCGAAAAACCATTCTTTTTCATGTGCGCTAAATTCTTTGCTATGGAGCACGTAATAAAGCAGTTCAGCCCATGTCTCCCCGGTTACGTTTCCTCCAAGATCGCTGGCCCACATAACCCGTTCAACCCCATAGGTATCAATTGCTTTTCGCAAGTATGGCAAAATACCTGCAAACGGATAGTAACGCTCGCCAAACAACCTCGGGGCATGTGCCCACTGCAGTGATACGTTTGGGTATTGTGCCATTTTCAACACTTCATCGAAGTGAGCCAGGTCGGGCACGCCGAATGGTTTTTCCTTTGAGAAATTAATTGTCGCCAGACCACAATGGTCGATCATGAACTGCAACCTCGGGAATTTTTTGGCGTATCGCGCTAGCAAATGCGCATTGCCTGCCAGGAAGAGCTTCATCGGAGTACCTGTTTCTTCGGCAACCGCAAACACCGAGTCGTATTCACCATCCGCAAATGCTTTTGTTTCAGGACTACCCGGAACCGCGACAAGCATACGCAAGCAGCGAAGATTAGGCGCATCTTTTGACATTCGGATCAGACTCTCAACTTCGGGGTCGAGGCGATGAATTCTCAGAATGTAGGAAAAACGATCTGGGTGAAGCGTACTGGCGAGCTCGATGGTTGGCGTTGTCGGTCTAAAACCACCTCCCTCCAGCTCCTGCCCCGGAGGTGCGGCCCCTGACTTCGCAGACCAGATTTCGTCGACTAAGGCCCTCGTGACACCTATCGCATCCATGCCACCAAGAGTATGTTCGACGTTTCCAGGCCCAAAATGCATTTGAGTATCAATGATTTCCATCAGTTTTGCCTCTTAAATTATTTGTACACTCTTTCAAAATGAGTTGATTAGTTTTCCAAAAAACGTGCTGCTTTCATTTCTGCCATTTGATTATTCCAGCTAGTGGCGAAATCTCATCCAGTGTGCAGCCATAACCACGCAACACATGGAAAACAATATGACGATCAAAATGGAATTCGACAGCCAATGTGCGGTCAATTGCACACCGAGGCCAGCACCAAACCACTGCAATAATCCCATGAGTCCAGCGGCGGATGCGCGATTATCACGCTGATGTTCCAAAGCTCCTGTAGAAACAGCAGGCATTCCCAAGGTTACGGAGAGAGTGATCAAAGTGAGCGGAATATAGATTGCAAAAGGAGACAGCACTCCGGCTATCTCCGCCCACAATATCGCTCCATACCCCAGTCCGGACAAAATCAAGCTTGCATACACCAGGGTGTCTCCATCCAAACGCATACTCAAGCGGCTGCTGATGGCGGCACCCGCTGCTGCACCAAAGGCTGGTAGCGTTGCGTAAGCGCCAAAAACAGTGGGAGAGAGGCCCATTTGCGAAATTAGTATGATTGGTGAAGCCGCGTGCATGACGTTAACCGCAATGATCATCAACGAGTGGATTCCGGTGTATGCTCGATAGCTACGTGAACTCAAGACTGAACCCAATGAGCGAAGTATCTTCAATCTTTCCCGCCCCAACAACACAGTCTGTTCCGGAAACTTTATAAACAACACTGGCATGAATAGAACAGCCAAAACTGCACTCAGATGAAAGGTCCAACGCCAGCCCAGGGTATCAGTGACCAAGCCACCAACGACAGGTGCACATACGGGTGCCAATGTCACAGGAAGAATAATTAATGAAAGCACTCTTCCTGCTTGGCCAGACGAAACATTATCCATCACGACCGCGCGTGACAGCGTAATACCGGCGCTTCCAAAACCCGCCTGGAGTGCTCTTCCCAGAATGACGAATTCAATGGTGGGAGCCAAACCCGCCAATACACTACCCAAGGCAAATCCGGCTGTAGCAAGGATTAAAAGCTGCTGACGATTATATCGGTCACCCAATACACCAAAGGCAAACTGTCCTACTCCCATAATCACAAACCCGGAGCTGACAATCATTTGCACCGTTGCAAGATCGACGTCAAAGTTTTGTTTTATCGACGGGATTGCGGGAAGTATCAGGGTCATGCTGCTCACACTCAGTATAGAGAGAATACTAAGAGCGAAGATTAGAAGAGCCGGGAATCTTTGCTCCTCCGGAACGGGAATCGCTGATGCTAGTGTCATTGACTATTACTTAAAAAGGTATTTGCGTAAATTCAGATCTGACCTTGGAACTTTTACTGCTCACTTATATGAAACACTCCCGCCGGTTTTGGCCTGTTTTTGGGCTTCACGGAACTGTATTTGGGGTATCTGCACGATGGGCACCCTGACGTAGTTTTTTTCAGATTACATGAGCACTTCAAGAGTGTGCTCTGTACCTTCAAAAACTAAAGAAATGTATGTTTTTCAAGTTCATATCCGATTATATGTTTCTCATATAAGCGACTGGGTTCAGGACGTCTGAGATTAGTGGTTCAGCTCCGGAAATCGATAGATTCACCTCCTCGGTGATCTAAAGATTCGGCGTTAGAACCAGATTGGATAGAGAGTGAGCCACATTTTCCTAACGGAATCCGATCGCTGGCTGAAAGCCAACTCGCGTGAAATGTTCAACTGGATGATTTTAAGCAAAAAATGACGGAATGTCATCTAATCACAATATCGGGTAGTGGCTCGGTTTGAAAGTTTGTTTATTTTCAGAAAGGAAAGTCTGTATAATGCAGGAAAATATTAACCATGCGGAACACAATCATGATCCAGAAAAACCTTAATTCACCCCCCCCCCCCCCCCCCCCGCTAAATTAACCTCTCTCCTGCTGCTGGCGGTGCTTGCGGCCCCGGTGCAGGCCCAGCAGCTGGTCATCCCGGCGACCACCGGGGCGGAGGCTTGTGCACAAGGCGGCTGGTCAGAGATACGCAGTGGGCTATTTTTACAGACTCCCACACAAAACACTCTGTCAATCACCGTTCCGAGAATGACACTTCTCGATATTAGAAACTTTACGGGCGATAGTAGCTTAACATCAGCAACAGTTTATGTGGCGGCTCAAAAAAGCGGGGTTCGCACGGCATTGCAGGCAACAAATGTGGGCACAGCAACCCAAAGCACCGCCACACCTGCACGCAACGTTACCTTCAACAGCTTAGAGAAGAATACGCGCTATGTAGTCATTTTATATTTGACATTGGATTCCCCTTTCGTCCGCCATTGCTTCAAGACCCGCGGCGAGTTCACGAATGCCGAGCAGAACCTGTTTCTCGATGGCGGTATTTTGAAACCCAACCTAACCCGATATGACCGGACCGGGTGCTATGCGGTGGCCCGCACGCGGCAGGACATTCGGGACTGCTATTGCAACGGCACGCGCAACGGAACACACATCCTCGCCGGCCAGACTGTGGCGAGCCAGGCGCAAAGGCAGTATCTCAATTGTCCGGACCTCGACAGCTGAGCCATCTGATCCATCCGGTTCTCGGGAGTGCGGGCCACGTGAGGGCGTCAATCCGGAACCGGATATCGCTGGAGGATCGCGGAACATCCCGAACACAGGGCGGCCTCCTGGCCGCCTTTCCCCACGCAGGTTTTGCAATGTTCAAACTGAGCCACTACCGAATATCGGGTAGTGTCTCAGTTTGAAAATAACCCTTTCTTTGAAGCATGGCCTCTGCGACATGATGACAATACAATGGTCATGAGGATAACATTATGACCCCCCCCCATTCAAAAGACTGACGACCCTCATCGCCGCCCTGCTGGTCCTGGCCGCGCCAGTGGCCGTTCAGGCGACTCCGACCGCATGCACACTCGCGGATGCCACGCTGGCCAAGGTTTTTCCACCGGGGGACAGTCCTCTTATGGAAGGCCGCATCGGAGCCGATCAGGCCATCATCAGCGTGTACTTCCCGAGCTCCTGACCCACGGCGGGCGGTCTCCGGGTTGCCGCGTCCACACCGGGTGTTTCGGCATTCGTCAAACTGAGACACTACCGGTGCAGTGCAGTGCTTGACACCCAGCTGATTCCGGCGGACAACGGTCTCGTTGTACTGTGTCAACTCCAGCCTGAGTTGAGCCTTTGAAAGCTGGTTAAGCCACTGGTGCGCGGCACCTGAGAATCAGCGAGGCCTCTGGCCTGGTGCCATACTTCAATTCTGTCTCACCCGCTGGGGATATGCATCCCCTCGGGGGTGTTCTGTCTCCGGCTTTTTTTGGAGACATCCATCATGGGAAAACATGATACGCTTATGGAGCGCATCCTGAGCGGCAGGTCTGATGCGAATATAGCCTTCAACGACATGTGCAGACTCCTGGAACGACTGGGTTTCGGGCTCAGGATCCAGGGCAGTCACCACATTTACGGTAAAGAAGGCATCAAGCACAATATCAACCGGCAGAACAGGCGCGGAAAAGTCACGCCGCGCCAGGTTCGGCAGGTCCGGGACTCTATCCAACAACACAAACTGGGAGATCAGTAATCATGCACAAATACGAAATTACCATTTTCTGGAACGATGAGAGTGAAGCCTTTATCGCTGACGTCCCGGAATTAGCCTATTGTTCGGCCTTTGGTGATACGCCGCAGGAGGCCTTAGCCAGTGTGTCTGAGGCCATTGAAGGTGTTCTCGATATGAGACGGGAATTTGGAAAGCCAATTCCTGAACCCAAGGGTCGGCGGTTGACGCCTGACGAAGCATCTGTATCTTTTGTCTGATGCACAGTAGTGCACCTGCACAGCCACCCTTCGGGGTGGCTTTTTTTATGCGTGCGCCGGAGTATCGATTCTTCTCTTCCTGCCACTAGATGGAGCCAGCCCGGTGACAGACGGACGTGCCGCGCTGCGCCTTACACGTGGGTGCTGAACGTGTCGGCAACCCATTGATTCAGGCTTTTCCCTTCGGCAGCGGCGGCAGCGGCGGCACCGGCGAACTGGATATGAACGTCATCAAGAGGCCTGAACGGGCGGCGGGGAGAGAATATGGCCGCCGAAAATCGATGGTTACAGCGCGAAAGAACCGCGCTCGACGCGGAGATGACCCTGTTGATCATCTGACCAGTGCACTGTGAAAGCGCATTCGTCTGTTGTTGGAAGCACTGCCTTGCTAAGCCCCTGACCAGATCCCGAATACATCGCGCAGGAGCGGCAGGACTGTGGCAGCTATGACAAGGCCCAGCATCCACTTCATGATCGCCAGATCGCGCTTGATTTCGGTGATGTCGGCCTTGGTGGCCAGATTCTCCGCGCTCAGTGCTTCGGCGGCTTTCCGGGCTTCTTCTTCAGGAACGCCGGCACTTTTGAAAGCGCTGTACACCTCTGAAATCATAGTTGCCATGTCCTGTCCTCTCTCCCGGGTACCCGAGTCTGTGGCCACTTCGATGAACCATCACATGGACGGAATTATACTGCAAAGCGCTCACGACACACGCAGAATCCAACCCAGCCAGCTTCGGCGACTGGTGCTGTTCCCGTTGCAGCCTGGGAACGTCTGATCGAGCAACTGGACGACCTCGAGTTCGCGGCGCGTGTGCGCGAACGGGAGGTCGAGCGGGAAGAATACGAGATTCTCGTCACGACGGACCAGAGCCTGTGACAGCAACACAAGAGGAAGGGGCCTGCCCAGAAACGCGCTCGGATTGCAATACAGGCGGATGTTTTTTCGGGGTGGCCTTGGCCAGTGTTTTCCAATCCAGAAATGAGCCTGAAGAGAGGCGCATAGTATGCTGACCATCATGTGCAGCGGACCACGTGGTTTCTTATCCGGACACAGAATTGGCAGCCGATCTGGATGCACCCATCGAAACAGCCCCGACCAATTGTTGCCCAGAGCTGATATAATGGAATCAGGGTCATACTTCAGTAGAGTGTACGTGTGCAGTGTACAGGAGGTATCTCATGACTGACTGGAACACCTGCCAGGCGGTGGAGCACACACCGGGGAAAGTCAGCGGTGCCTGGGTGTTCGCTGGCACACGGATTCCGTTATCCGCCCTGTACGAAAATCTTGCCGGCGGTGCAACAGTGGATGAGTTCGTCGAGTGGTTCCCGGGTGTCACCGAACAGCAGGTTCGCGAGGTGCTTGAACACGAAGCCAAAGCACTCAGCACGGCACTCGTGCGTTGAAGCTGCTCTTTGATCAGGGCACGCCTGCCCCTCTGCGGAATCTGCTTCCGGAACACTCCGTGGATACGTTGGCGGAAAAGGGGTGGTCGGAATTGAGTAACGGCGAGTTGCTCGACGAGGCCGAGCGGGAAGAATACGAGATTCTCGTCACGACGGACCAGAGCCTGCGACAGCAACACAACCTGACGGTCAGACACATCGGCATCGCAGTTCTGCTTTCAACACATTGGCCTCAGGTTCGCCGTTGTGCATTGGAAATTGGTGAAGCGATTGAAGCCGTTGCGCCAGGAAAGTATATCGAGGTGCCAATTCGAAAAGATTAACGTGATTGAGGAATGGGTTTGGCAACGGTGCCTCAGGTGCAGAGTGCGCATCGAGTTCGTCCCACCTGTCAGAATCCACAGCCACGCGCACCATCTGGTCGTATATCTGGCGTTGGATGACGGGATTCATGTTCTTCGCGTACTGGAAAAGAGTATCGACATCGATCATCACCTGGGTTGATCAGATTCAGGTGCCATTCCCCCGGAAATAGCGGTCAGAGCGTCAGCAATAGCCGATGAAATGGCACCAAAAGCAGTGTCAGCCTCCTGGGGAAAATCCAGCGCCATCCGGCAGGGATGGCAGAACGATCAACACATGACAGGTGAGGCTTGATCGCGCAGTCACACAGGCTACAGACTCTGCTCGTGACGAAAGATGAGTTCAACGCTGTGAATGGTGCCATGGGTGGGAAAGATTCCTGGCGCCCTGTGGGTGTGGGGAAGGGCGTGGGGTCAGGGCGCGGGCGTCTGGAAACAGTGCCGGAATAGTACGCGCCGCTCAGGGTGGAGATTGGTATTCTCTACAAGAAATTCCACAGCGTACTTTGTGCCCGGTTCCAGGTTATGGAAATGGATCGGAATGCCAATCCCCGAGAACTGACCATTGTGAAGACGCCCGGCGGACCAGAAGACGCCGTGGTGGAGAAGGTTCTCGCCTTCGCCCTGCATCCCAAAACGGAAATAGCCAGAGGTGTACCCCAGGGAGTTGGTAAGGAGATTCTTCGCATTTTCTGTGACCGTAACCTTGGCCGAATGCTTTGTCGTGTCGGTCGTAAACTGGTATGTCTCCGGGTTGTATGTCGACCCTCGGTTCTGACCCACAGTTACGGAAAAGAGGCGGAAATTGCTATGAATCAATCCATGCGGGCACAGATTCGCCTGCGCATATGTTGTCATCGGCAGGGTGAGGGCCAGTCCCAGCATCAGGGCCACCAGCAGGGTGGCCGGTGCCGTCAGGCGGCTAGAGTGGGGGGGGGGGGGGGGGGGGGGTGACCGTACGTTTCATGTTCGTTCTCCTCGAAATGAGTGACTCTATCTATAGAGCTGAACAGCATCGTAGTTGTAACGCAATCCAACTCCACAGTCAAGGCTCTGTGGGCGAATGTTCAGCCCCTCACAGCACTGCTTCGGCGGCAAGAGAAAACTCGTCGGGTTTATGAAGCTCGTTCTTGAAGAGAACGACTTGCTGGATGGCACCTTCGTTGAGGTGTATGCCGGGGGAGCCGCATGTGCCATCAGGCTCCTGGTGCATGGCTCTGCGTCACGGATTTACCTGAACGACCTGAACTCAGGCATCCATGCGTTCTGGACATGCGTCATTGAGCAGCCGGAAGAACTGATGAAGGCCATCACTGAGGTTCCGGTCACCATGGATGAATGGCACAGGCAGAAAGCCATCCAGAAAGATCAGAACACTCACACCCCATTGGAAATCGGGTTGTCACCATTCTTTCTGAACAGGACCAACCGCTCGGGAATCATCTCGGGCGGCGTGATCGGCGGCACGCAGCAAACTGGCCGATGGACGCTGGATGCACGATGTGCCAAGCCTGACCTGATCAGGCGCATCGAACAGATCGCAGCGCTGAGCTCCCGTATCCGTCTGTATCACACAGATGCCTCGGACTTCATTCGGGATGTGCTCCCCGGGATACCCGGCACGAAGTCATTGGTGTACCTCGATCCACCCTATTACCACATGGGCCCGACGCTGTACGAGAATCAGTACACCCACGATGACCATGTGACCCTCTCCAGGCTGGTGAACAGTCACCTGACGCTTCCCTGGATGATCTCATATGACTGCGCGCCGGAAATCATGGGACTGCACAGCTGGGCACGCTCCCTGTCCTACCGGATCAGCCACAGTGCACAGCGTCGGTACAGGGGAGCAGAAGTACTGTTTTTCAGCCGAACGCTCAGAGTGCCTGATGTTCACAACCCGACACAGCCTGGAGCGGCTCAGCGCCGCTGGCTGCACGTCCCGCCTGAAGGGCCTGCACTCCTGTCCACGATCACCCGTCGGACTGCCGCCCGGAACGGGGTGTACGGGGTCGGATAAACATCACCCCAGGGACGATGTGACAGGTGAGGAGACCAGGCGATAGACCTCTCTGGTGAAGGAGGCATCGATGTCATGCAGTTCCCTGGTCAGGTTGAGATGCATAGTCATACGAGAGAGGTCTATCAGCTGATCTTCAACATCATGGCTGCGTGAATCAGCCAACCACGGCAAGATGTTGACCAGATGCCATAGCGAGGGACTACCAGATCGTCGGGGCGGAATAGCGGGCGATTTGAGCATCCGGGGTCACGATCACCAATTCGTGACACATGGCTTGGGAAACCAAGCCCCCTGTCGAATGGATCCCTGTGGTGGTTTGGCAATAGCGCATCGTGCGCAGCACTGTTCTCATCAAAGGGCAGGGATTCAAGTTGCAGCCATTCCCTTCTGCTCGAAACATATCTGTCCGGACGTTCAGGAAGTTCCAGCCGATCGAGACGATACTAGATGGCGATTTCCCATACGGTGAGAGCGCTCAGAAAGACTTCGTTGCGGGGGTCGCAGCAGCAGCCTCTCGCCGTGTCGGTCAAATGTGAATCGTCTGCCGCCATCCATAGAACGGTACAGGTATCGAGCAATAACCTCATTCCGAATTGCTCTCACCTTCAAAAGCGGCGAGCAGATCGTCGGGAAGTGGATCAAAAAAACCGGCGGGAATCGCCATGCCACGGTCGATTCCCAGCGGGCGCTTCTCCCGCGGGAGCTGCGGCAGCGCCCGGATCTCTGCAACAGGCACAGTGCCGCGGCAGACAGTAACCGTCTCTCCTCGCTCGACGGATTCGATGTGGCGCGAAAAATTCGCTTGTGCTTCGGCGATGCTCACCGTGATCATGGACACATTCCAGGATAGCTATGGGCAACAGGAGAGCCTGCCCCCCAACAGCAGGGTTTGCAACTCTCTCTCAATGGGAAGAACCTGAACGGGCGGCGGGGAGAGAATATGGCCGCCGAGAATCGATGGTTACAGCGCGAAAGAACCGCGCTCGACGCGGAGATGACCCTGCTGATCATCTGACCAGTGTACTGTGAAAGCGCATTCGCCTGTTGTTGGAAGCACTGCTCAGTCCCTGACCAGACCCCTGCCATATGCACACAGGAGCGCGCTGAGACACTCGAAGGAAGCGGCCCTGTGCCGAGCAGGTGGCCAACCTGTCCCTCAGCCACAGAACAGTGGCAGGGATCTGGACACTGCTCTATAGTAAGAGCTGAGTTTGTTAGGCTCATTTCCAGCTCGGACCGGCTGTCGGGTCTCATCCCCGTATGCCGTGGCCGGGGACGCCTATACAAGACGCCCGTACTTCGCGGAAACCCGCAGTGGTGAACAGCCACTGCTGGAGTGGTGACCGGGGAGACCGGCAGACCAGAGCATCAGAACGTTGATGCCGCTGTAGGCCTGGCCGGTGTGCCGCAGTGGGCGCGTGATGCGCCCGACAGCCTGTTCAGCGCCCCAGGGTTTCATCCAGGGGCGAACGCCCTGTTCCAGATCCGCGACTATGGTCTCGGTAATCCGGGTATGGACATCCGTCCTGGATGCTGTGTTGGATTGAGTTTTCGTATTCATGGTATGTCTCCTGTGACAGATAGACGCCAGGTGACACCCCTCCCCTGCCGGGACAGAGGTGCATCCCCGGCAGGGTTGAAAAACACTGGAAAAAAACGACCCGATACGGTATCGTGACGATACCGTGTCGAGTCTAACGCGGAGCGAACGACCGGACTCGAACCGGCAGCTATCCGGTGGGGAGCCGAATTGTTTTACCCTTAAACTACGTTCGCAATTCCTGACACTGCGCCGCACAGGGTTTCCTGTACGGCGCAGTGTCACTTCTTGTCAGAGCACCGCTTCACAGAAGCCCGCGCTCAGCACATGACACGCTCTCGCCGGTCGCGACCACAATGTGGTCAAGCACCCGCACGTCAGCCAGTGACAGGGCCTCCGTCAGACGACGGGTGATCGCCTCGTCAGCGTGACTGGGCTCCCCGACACCGGACGGGTGGTTGTGATAGAACACCACCGCCGCGACGTTCATCTCCATCGCCTGCTGTACCGCGACTCGCGGGTACACCGAGGCGCCGTCGATGGTGCCTTCAAACAGATTTTTGATGGCGATGATCCTGTGACGGGTGTCGAGAAACAGACACCCGAACACCTCATTGCGTCTCCTTCGGCCCGCACAGAACCCGTCCGGGCCGGTGCGTGACGGCCAGGACCCTGGTCGCCAGCTCGATGACCGATTCCTTCTCGGAATCGTTGAGTACCGATGGTTTCAGACCTGCAAAGCGGTCTGCATCGTCCAGACCCTCAAGGGGTACCTGGGTGTTCATGATGTTCATGATGGATCTCCATAGATAAAGCCGGAGACATCCATCATGGGAAAAAATGATACGCTTATGGAGCGCATCCTGAGCGGCAGGTCTGATGCGAATAGAGCCTTCAACGACATGTGCAGACTCCTGGAACGACTGGGTTTCGAGCTCAGGATCCAGGGCAGTCACCACATTTACAAGAAGGAAGGCATCGACCAAAGCATCAACCGGCAGAACAGGCGCGGAAAAGTCAAGTCGTACCAGGTTCGGAACTCTATCAAACAACACAAACTGGGAGACCAGTGATCATGCACAAATGCGAAATGACCATTTTCTGGAACGATGAGAGTGAGGCCTTTATCGCTGACGTTCCGGAATTAGCCTATTGTTCGGCCTTTGGTGATACGCTGCACGAGGCTCTGGACAGTGTGTGTGGGGCCATGGAGGGTGTTCTCAATGTGAGACGGGAATTTGGCAAATCAATTCCTGAACCCAAGGGTCGGCGGTTGACGGCTGATGAAATCAATTTCGAATTAAATGTATAGCAGTCTCAATACACAGCCACCCTTCGGGGTGGCTTTTTTATGCGCTGTGCGCCGGAGTATCGATCCTTCTCTTCCTGCCACAGGATGGAGCCAGCCTGGTGACAGACGCGCGTACCGCTCCTGGAGCAGCTGAAAAGGCTCTGTGAGCCCATTCAGCTGTGAGTGATAGCCGAGGAAGGGGCCTGCCTGGAAACGCGCTCGGATTGCAATACAGGCGGATGTTTTTTCGGGTATGTGATTTATGCGCTGTGTGCAGCCAAAGAATGCACATTCGTAATGACCAGGGCAACCAGGTGCGGGGTGGCAAAAACGCCAGGTGTTTTTGCCCCGGACTAAAGATGATTCAGGGTGTGATCTGGTTCCACTCGGCGTGCACTGTGCAGGCCGATATTTGAATCTTGCGGAGAGTGATCTTTGCGTCAGACCGGTCTACCGCAATTTGGGCAACCGGCTGGCCGTTGACCTGGCAGTCAATGACTGGTGCGTCCCGCTCGAAGTCTTGTAGCGTTGCTTGCTGGACAGAGTGAAGCATGGAAGCAGGAATCTCTACAAGCTGGTAGCGGTGCGGCGTGGTTCCTGCACCACGGCGAAAGGTCCGAAGAATCAAAATCGCGCTCACCGCATCGCAGTATGTGCCGAAAAGGTCCAGCATGGCATTTCGGCGGGCAGTCGGTGTCCGGGTGTCTTGTATCCACAGGGCCTCGGTGAGTTTCGAGATATGGATGGTTGATTCAGACAGGTTCCGCGCTGCCGTAGACTTGAGGGACAGCTTCCGGGTTTGTACCAGATCACCTCTGAACAAAGCCACCATCCCGCATCCTGCAGAGCAAAAGGGACATCACCGAATATCGTGTTATAGTGGCTGCCTATCGTTACTTTCTGATTCAAATAAATTGACCAGGTTCGTCAATGAATTCCGATCATCGTTGTTATGAATATAGTGATGCTGATACTCAGGTGTCGACTAAATTAATCTTAAACTAACCTAATTACCACTTAAGTTCAGCCGATTTTCGAGAGTCATTCAGGCGTGGTGGCTTTCCACGCTTTAAGGGAAGGGACAGGGGCATTGGCTCATGTGAAACACGCCAGTTCCGTCTATTCGCTCTTGGCAAGAGGCATATCGTACAGATGAAGGGCTTCGGCAGGTTCCTCGTAAAGAGTACGCCAGAGGGTGATATTCAGCTGGTTCGCATTGTCACAACACTTGTCCGCGTCATGGTTCAGTTCCTGTACCAGGAAGAGAGGAAAATCACGGCAGACAATGCTCCAATGGTCGGTATCGATGTTGGCGTGAAGGCACAGGCGACCCTCTCGACTGTTGAAGGACTGCCACAGGTAGTGATTGATACCACCCGACAGAAGCGTCTCCAGCGCCGTGTAAGCGCGGCCACGAAAGGGAGCGCCAACAGAGAATCAAGGAACGCCAATCGCTGGCGAGAGAGGCGTACAGGGTGGCAGAGAGGCAACGGAACGCCGTGCACAGAACGATCACCGACTTGGTAAAGCGACACAGAAACTTCGCTGTTGAAGATGTGCAGATTCAGAACATGGCTGCCCATGGTGGACGTCATAAGAAGGGGTTGAACCGATCACTCCGTGAGCAACACTGGGGTGCCTTCATATGTCAACTGACCTGCACGGCTGAGAGTGCTGGTGGGTCGGTTGTGAAGGTGAATCCCAGGAACACGTCTAAAGCCTGTTTGGGGTGCGGTTCAATCCATGAATCACTCACCCTGATGGACAGGGTGTATGAGTGTCAAAGGTGCGGTATGAGTCTCGACAGGGACTTCAATGCTGCACTCAACATCAGGGAGCTTGGCTCGTCGGGCGAGAATGTCCCCGATCGGCCTGATGGTGGACCGATCGGCGGGGGTGCCCGTCGTGCCGCATAAAACAGTAGCTTGGGGCACCAGGCATAATTCCTCAAATAATGTTAGTCATTGTGTGAGAAAGGAAAAATCAATGCAGAAACCAGTAATAACCGGAGTCGGTAAGTCGCAACATGGCCGACGATTGGGAAGAAGTGGCATCGATTTGGCGATCGAATCCATGCTGTCAGCGGTCGAAGATGCTGGCTTAGAGATCAAGGATATTGATGGGGTTTCGAACTGGCCTGGAAAAACTCCCAGTGGATTTTCACCTGTAGGTATTGATGAATTGCAGGAAGCTTTGGGCCTCAAACTTAATTGGTATTCGGGGGGGCGAGAAGGGCCTGGACAAATGTCTTCGGTCATAAATGCCGCGGCCGCGGTGTCAATGGGCCTGGCCAACCATGTAATCTGTCTTCGGACATTGACTGAAACTTCTGGTAAGTCGAGCAAATTGGCTGAGACTCAGGGCCGTCTTGATGATTGGATGCAGTGGCTTTTGCCGTTTAACGCGTTTTCAGCCGGAAATTGGATGGCACTGTATGCCCAGCGATACTTTCACGAATTTGGTGCTACCCGGGAGCAGCTCGCTCAAATCGCTCTCAATGCCCGCAAGAATGCTCAGCTCAACGAAGAAGCGGTCTATCGTGACCCACTGTCCATGGAGGACTATCTTCAGTCGCGCATTATTTCCACCCCACTATGCTTATATGATTGCGATGTGCCCGTCGATGGTTCTACCGCTGCGATAGTCTCTCGAGCAGATGCCTCCTCGGGGCTGCGCAAACAGCCAATTACTATTGAGGCGATAGGCTGCGCACTACATGATCGAAACAGCTGGGATCAATTTCCTGATATGACGACTATGGCATGTCGAGATGCAGCCAAGATGATGTGGTCAAACACGGATTTAAAGCCTAAGGATGTCCATATAGCTGGGCTTTACGATGGTTTTAGCATTGCCACTTTATACTGGTTGGAAGCACTGGGCTTCTGCCAAAGAGGTGAGGCGGCAGCCTTTATCGAGGGTGGTCAGCGTATAAGTCGAGATGGAGAACTGCCGCTAAACACTAATGGTGGACAGCTGTCTGAAGGGCGCTTGCATGGTTTTGGCTTTCTACGCGAAGTCTGTTTACAGATATGGCGAGAGGCTGGGGATCGTCAACTGAACAGAAAAATTGAAGTTGGCGCGATCGGAGTTGGGGGTGGTAACTTGGCTGCCAGTCTCCTGTTAACAAGAAGTTGAGGACATCCCAATGTCAGATAAACCAGTTAGACTGCTGCCAGAACTTAATGAAATGAATCGTCCGTTCTGGACGGGAGGGAAGGACGGAAAATTGCAGTTTTTGTGTTGTGATGACTGCGGCCATTTTATCCATCCTCCGTCGCCGGTTTGTTCTGTTTGCACAGGCCTCTCGGTATCTCCCAAACGAGTTTCGGGTAAAGGGACGGTGTACTCGTATACTGTTAACATGCACACTTGGGATCCCAGGATTGAGGTTCCCTATGTTATAGCTGTGGTAGATTTGGATGATCAACCAGGCCTGCGTTTGACTACTAACATTCCTGATACCCCAATTGAAGATATAAAGATTGGTGCTCGAGTTAGAGTGGAATTTGAACAATGTGAAGACGTTTGGATTCCGCTATTCAAGTTAGCGGAATAGTTTTTTATTCGAAGCCTTCCCGCTACTCCTGCCATGGAAAAAAGTCTGGCATCTCAGTGAGTATGAAATCCGCTCCTTGTCTTTCCGGAAACGCTTCCACTCCCTCTCTGCCATCGTTGATACCTGCATAGAGCATGGCAAGAGACTCAATTTTATGAGCTTCCTGCGGATTCGGCTGCGCAGTGTTTCTGTCCATCATCTGGCGGGTGAACACTATGGCCACGGGGCTGTATGCTGTCGCCCTCTCTGCGATTTTGTATGCTTCTTCGAGCAATGAGTCAACTGGAACAGCGGCTTTCACACACAAGCCCACCTTGAAGTGCTTCTTCAGGTGTCACGATGTCGGCAGAGTATACCCACTCTAAGGCTTGAGAGATGCCAACGATTTGAGGTAGAAACCAGATTCGAACATCCCTCCGGCGCAATGCCAATTTTGGTAACTGCTCACCCCTCCCTGACACCATAGAACCTACTCCCTATGATGTCACGGAGGGGTGAGCAGTTACCGCGCAAGTTATTGTTGAGTGAACTCAAGTGCACCGCGGTACAGCAGCAAATAAATTAGATCGGATACCGAACTTGATATCTTTTTCCTTGTCAGCTTATTCGCTCGGGGATTTCGAACAGGCGCGACTTCAGCGGCAACAACCCGCTCAAGAGCAGCGAAAACAACTGATGCTAGCGCCAGAGCATTTTTAATTTTTGGGTGAGCTTCAATGACCTTAGCTTCCAGGCCGGACACAATTTCGAATGATGAATCATATCTGAGTTGCAGAAATCGGGCATTTCCTTTATCGGCTTCAAGATTGCGTATGCGTAATTCTAGTCGATGCATTTCCCAGAGACGCTCATAGGCTTTTACAAAACGGTCAATCTGGGTTCTTAAGTTAGCAACGGTCCATTCCTCGTCCAAAACATCAAGTACCCCAGAAATATCTTGTGTTGCTTCTTCTACACAAGCAAACATCAAATCCTCAATATCATCAAAATACACGTAAAATGAGGAGCTGGAAACATCAGCTTCGTAAGTTACATCAGCAACAGTTAGATCTGAATAGGGACGAACTCGCAGTAAGTTGACAGCATTTTTCATGATCCTCTTGCGTGTTAGTAACCCCTTGCGCCCCAGTTTTTGGCCATGCTTGTTTCTTGGTATGGTTTCTGCCATCACCATGTCCTGTCATTCCTCAGTGTCCTGTATATGAAGCAGTATCAATCGCTGCTACGTTAGTATCTATCTATCAACTGCATTAGTGGCCCTATCCAATCAAGCGCTTCCGGCAATCGTGCATACTGATGAAAGACTATCAAAAAAAATACTGCTACAGCTAATGAAGTAAACGAATGTCGCCATTTTTTATATACGCTGTCACGGGCAATCAGGTACCAGAAGCGTATGGCTGAGTCGGGTTGATAACTGGTTCAGAATTGTGGATATTGCGCCATATCACACTAAACGGCCACAGGGTGCGCATTTGTACTTAACCAGTCAAACCACATAGAACTTGCAGTGACCTGTCTCGGCCTATGCCTGAGGAGCTAAATGTCCGCAATCTGAATGACCTGCGCGATTAGTTCAGCCCGGACTGGTACTGTTTCAAATTGACTCCGACCAATGTTAAATATCTTTTTCAACATGTTACTGCACACTGTTGAGAAAGCACTTTAACTTTTGGGAGGATGGTCTGATACTGTCCGAAACCCTATATGGTTTGTTCCCAAATTCAACTCCTGTGAATGTCGAGCAGCAGGGCGGTATCGGCCGCAATAATTGGAGGAGCATAGGTAAGATCCTCCTTTGATGAGCCCAGAGATATTGCCAAATTGCTGCATATCATCAGCCGACAGATCATTACTCTCAGCTAAATGTGATGGGAAGTATTGACTACTAGTCCACTCCCAAACATTTCCAATCATGTCATACAGCATATAACCATTTGGCGAATAACACCTCACGGGCGCCATGCCTGCGAAGCCGTCTTCTTCTGTATTGCGAAAAGGAAAAAGTCCCTGCCATGTATTAGCCATGTGCTTTCCATTTTTCAGGAACTCTTCACCCCAAGCGTACGTTGCTCCATCTAATCCTCCTCTAGCCGCATACTCGAACTCTTCTTCAGTAGGCAATCTATGACCTTTCCATTCTGCGTAAGCAAGAGCATCCTCCAAGGCAATATGAACTACAGGGTAAAACTCTTTACCGACAATGTTACTGTTTTTACCTGAGGGGTGTTTCCAGTTCGCTCCTTCAATAAATTGCCACCAACTAAACATATTTGAGTCTGATGCGTCATTCTTGGGTGAACCAAAACTTGCCGAACCGGGAAACAGTAACTCAGGGTCAATTCCTGGAAAGTCTTCAGGATTTGGATTTCTTTCTGCAACAGTTATGTAACCAGTGGCATCAACAAACTCTTGATAATCCCTGTTAGTAACTTCGGACTCACTGATCCAGAATTCATCGACACTTCTTTTGTGTGGAGGAAACTCGTCTGGATAAAGTCCCCCTGCACCCATGACGAACTCACCACCCTCGATGTAAATCATTTTTGGTGATCGCTGAAGACAACTTATGGGGCTGTTTTCTTCTGAGCCGATCTTGATCTGCTTCATCCCAAACCAGGTTAGAAACAACAAAACAGTGAATGTACTAAACCAGAATAACTTCCTATTCATACAAACTGAGAATAATGGCCACATAGAAACATTAATTTGGATTTACATTGCAGTAAAGCTTTTCCCTTTAGATCTCCAAAAGTATTAATGTTTGCATGCTTCTGCGACCACCCAGTCTCCTAAATTAAACGGCCTTCGGTTATCCCTCCATTAGGCGCTGCGACTACCAATCCTCGATATAGTCGTGCCGTATTTGGTTTTTTTCACACTAGCAATGAATATTGATTCACCTGAAGCAAAATAAGGGGTAGACTTGGAAACTGACCACAGTTTAGTTATTTTTCTGAAAGTTCAGGATTACGGTCATGAAACCGCGGAGCCGCTTCAGATTCAAAATAACACGACAAGTAACAGAGGAGAAATCTCTATGAAGATGGAAGACATGATTATCGCCAGCATTGACGACCATGTTTCTGAGCCACCGAACATGTTTGACAATCACCTGCCAGAAGTCTGGAAATCCAAGGCACCCAAGCTCGTGAAGAAAAAGGATGGCTCCGATTGGTGGACCTATGGAGATTTTGTACTTCCTAACGTAGGGCTGAATGCGGTCGTGGGTCGCCCGAAGGAAGAGTACGGCATGGAACCTCAAAATTATGAGGAAATTCGTAAGGCGAACTATGATATACATGCTCGCATAGACGACATGAACGCCAACGGTGTTTTATCGAGTCTCTGTTTCGGTACCGTATGCGGGTTTGCTGGCGACATGTTTAGCAATAATGGGGATCGAAAAACTTCATTGCGCATGATTCAGGCTTACAACGACTGGCATGTGGACGAATGGGCCGGCACCTATCCAGGTCGCATTATCCCCATGACAATAATTCCATACTGGGATATGAAACTGGCAGTCGAAGAAATCGAACGCAATGTCAAAAAAGACGTTCACGCAATAACTTTTACTGACAACCCATATAAGCGTGGTTTCCCTCCAATCCACGATGAATATTGGGAACCTCTCTGGAAAGTGTGTAATGACAACAAAGTTGTTATTAACTGCCATATTGGCACCGGCTCTGAACCACCCGTTCCCTCTCCTTTAACTCCACAAAATGGCTGGATTGTGGCCATGCCAATTTCGATTTCTACCGGAGCGGCAGACTGGCTTCATCTGGAAGCGTTACAACGCTACCCCGACCTGAAGATTGCCCTTTCAGAAGGCAGTATAGGATGGGTGCCCTACCTCCTGGAACGGGCCGACTATGTCTACACAGATCATATCTGGACAGGGTTTGACTTTAAAGGCAAGACACCATCGGAAGTATTCCGTGAGCACTTCATCACATGCTTTATCAAAGATAAATACGGGCTTAAAAACTATCAAGAGATTGGTGAAGATATCATTACTTACGAGTGTGACTATCCGCACTCTGACAGCACATGGCCCTACTCTCCGGAACAGCTTTGGGAAAACGGAGTGAGTGAACTGCCCGATTCGGTGATCAATAAAATCACACATGAAAATGTGTTCAGAGAGTACAGCGTTGATCCTATCTCGTTACTCGGTCGACAAAACTGTACCGTAGGTGCTTTGCGTGCACAGGCGACCCACGTGGACGTCACCCCCAAACCAACACCAGGATTTAATCCGGCAAAAGGTGATCGCCCTGTCACCTGTGGCAATATCACCGATATGATGCAGCAAATGGCCGTGGCTGAGTAAAGCTACACTGACAGAATTGCAGTCTCTGAAAGCCCTGGTTAATCTAGGGCTTTTTTATTTCTGGTGCCTGCATGGCTCACCTTTCTAGGGCAGACATCTTGATGGGATTGCATACTACCCTGCGTAATCGAGTTCTTTTGGATTCTTAGTCAGCCGCCACCGATCAACCTATTTGCTTGATTAAAAGAACGAGTTTTCAGCTCGATAATCAACCCTGACCTCACGACGGGATATCAACCATGTACCATCTAGCTTAGCGAACTGATCTACATATACTCCTGTATGATCCAGACCAACATCGGTAACAACATGGAAGTAAGTTCTACCTTTGGCCAATGTGGTCGACAAAAAATCAATTTGGGATGTAGTAAGATTGTGGCGAAGAAAACTTAGTTTTCGCTGATTTTCACTCTTGGCAACACTCCCCACACGAGCTAATCCCTTTTCAATTCCAGCACGAGTCTCCAATACAAAATCCGGTGTAATCAGCACGGCTTCTTCAGTAAACACCTCGCTAAGCTTTTTCAGATCTCCCCTGTCACCTGCAATGTTACAACGCGCCAACAGATCTCTTAAGGCTTCTCGATCAAGTAATTGCCGCTGTTCCAAAACCACCTCACGTTGTATTACTTCAAACCCGGAAATAAAGCTTCACCACGATAAAATTTATGAACTTTTTCGCCCAGTCCGAAACCACCACAGGCGTTATGCCCACCATCTACATAAACAATATCGCCATTGATGTACCCTGCTCCGTCTGACGCAAGAAAAATTATCGTGCTTGCGATCTCTTCCACGGTACCAGCCCTTTCGCTCGGAATTTCGGGCCACATTTTTGCCAACATTTTTTCATCTCGCCAAATGGCCTCCGTCATAGGTGTTTTGATAAACCCGGGGGCCAAACCCACTACTCGAATACCCAAACTGCGAAACTCGTTTGCAGCGAGTTCTACCAGATGATTAGACCCCGCTTTGGCACATGCATAGGGTGCATTACCAACCGCACCCACCGTAGAGGTAACTGATGTCAGTGAAATTATGACGCCGCCACGACCCTGATTGCGCATTTGCCTGCCAAAATGCTTAATCGTTAGAAAAGTTCCTTTCAAGTTCGTGGCAACCTGCCTATCCCAAGTTTCCTCATCAATTTCTAATATAGGCATGGGACCACCTTTACCCGCACAGTTTATGCCGATATCAACACCTCCAAAAGTATCTACTGCAGACGATACAAGTGCTTCAACCTGTGCCTCATTGGCAATATCCGTAACCTGTGTGATGCAGCCGTTACCCAATTCGGCTTTCATAGATTCAAGGCCTTCTGCATTGACATCTCCGATTGCCACCTTGGCACCAACTTCAACCAACGCCCGACAGGTTTCTTGTCCCATCCCTGAAGCACCACCAGTTAAAACGGCAACTTTGCCCTGCAAGCTGATTTGACCGTATTTTGTCATTGGATCTCTTCTCACAAAACGAAAATATTTAAACCCAGATCTTTAAGCTACAGAAGATCATTTAAAAAAACACGTCTGCATTATTCAGCAGCGTAAACCTTGGCATTGCACACAGAGTCTTAAAATCACCGCATACTGTCATTTGCTAAAGGTCTTATATCGAAAACAATTTTTACTGGAGAGCTAACTGCCATTTTACTCTTAATATCTTTACTCAGGGGTGAGTAGTTACCCTTGTCCAATATATAGCTTCAATGTGGGGTGCAGAGATTTTTCCTTATCACTCAGTTGACACCTGTTGATGCGCTCTTTTTCCAGCATAAATCATCTGCAATCTGAGCCAAAACAGGCATTTACGGCGTATTCCCTACAGATTATATTCGGGAAGCAGCCGCTCCCCCATCTCGGAGCCTGCTGTGGGTCATCCAGCACGAACGGCATGACTAGCCCGAATTTCTCACCACATGAATTGAAAAGGCCGCCTCTCGTGGTATACATGCTGTACATTCAATAACTTACACCAAACGAGAAGGACGACCTTATGACGACAGAGTGTCCACCACATCAACTCGAATTTCACAGCCTTGGTCGGCGCGACATCGTCGCCAGGTGTGACGGTGGTGAGATCAGTTCCAATGGCGGCGGTCTCCTGCTGCGAGAGGTGGAGCAGCGCACCCATCTGCTGCATCGTCTGAGCCAGTGCTGTACCGATTATCGTGATCAGGACCGCAGAGAGCATTCGCTGGAGTCGCTGGTCACACAGCGGGGCATGGGCCTGGTTCTGGGCTATGAGGATCTCAATGATCATGACGAGGTGCGCACTGACAGGGTGCTGGCCCTGCTCAGTGACTGTCGGGATCTGGCCGGTGCTGACCGGGCACGTCCTGGGGACCGGGGCACGCCGCTGGCTGGCACGAGTACGCTGAACCGGCTTGAGCTCTCGCCGCTCACTGCCAGTGCAGGCAGTCGCTCCACACAGAGTGTCGCCGATACGGCGGCGATGGATGCCCTGCTGGTGGATCTGTTTCTGGAGTCCCATGACAGCCCGCCGGCGGAGAGTATCCTCAGACGTCCTAAAGGTGGTAATAAAAAGCTGCTAACAGAAGTGCTGGGCTACAAATGATTTTTGGCTTGCATAGTGTCATGCAGCACCCGCACTATATGGATCGTTTTCTTGGAAATGCGATAGAAAATATAGTGCTCATTGACTTTGTATTGTCGATAGCCAGCCCTGATATAGTCACATGACACCCCGATCAAGGGGTTGTCCCGTATGGTATCCATGCCGGATTCGAGTTCATCAAAATATCTGTCCGCTTGGGCAACACCAAAATTCTCATAGGTGTAAAGCCAGATATTTTTAAGGTCTTTGCGTGCTCTTACCTGCTGATGAATTTTATACATACGCTAGGATAAACCCGCTTCTTTCTTGGCTTCATGCCGGATAGCCTTCATGTCCAGCTCGCCGGCATCGCCACTTTCTTCACCTTCTATCAGGGCTTGGCGTAACGCTTCAAGTTTGGAGTCCGCTTCTTTCTCTTCAAGAAGCCGTAAGCCTTCCCGAACCATTTCACTGGCGGAAGCGTACCGCCCAGTCTCCAGGTGCGTTTCAATGAAGCTATTCCAATGTTCGCCAAGGCTTAATGTCTGTGTCTTTGCTTGGGGCATATCAGCGCTTCCACGTCTATAAGATATATTCTTATTATTAAGATATATTCTTATTTCTGTCAAGCAAAAAGGCCGAACGGCATAGGATTTTGGGGTAAACCCTAAATGAATCAATTACTTATTGCCATTGCTCCACATTGGAGTATATAGCGCTCGTTTCTCCTTTCCTTGAGCATTAAGATAAATAGAAGTCGTTTTCAGGTCTGCATGTCCGAGTGCTTTTTGAAGTTCGGTTATAGGCATACCAGATAGGACAGCGGCAATACCGTATGCATGTCGCAGGCCCTTGGGCGTGGCATGAGGTAGGCTGGTATCAATGCCAGCTTCAGTCATTACTTCTTTTACATTGCGTCAAGCCGTGGTTCGTGACCAGCTCCATAGCTTGGGGTTTTTGTGGTGTTTCTGGTTGTCCCTCACCTCATGCACCATATCAAGTGCATATTCCGGAGCAACGTGAACACCCATTCTGGTGCAACGTGAACACTTATTCTGGTTGAACGTGAACAGCCATTCCGGTTGAACGTGAACACTTTTCGGGTCATTTCCGGAATCGGTGTTCACCATCCCGGAATCAGTGTTCACGTTCAGCCGGAATCCCCCTCAACGCATTGTTTTTTCAACACTTTGGTACGCTCCCCGATTTTTTGAGGAGGGCATATGCCAAACAAGAGGATTCCAATGCGTAAACTAAGAGATGTCCTGCGATTGAGGCTGGCTGGCGGCCTCTCCATCCGCGAGATCAGCCGCAGCACCAAACTCAGTGTGGGCAGCGTCCAGAAGCTGCTCAACCGTGCCCAGGCGCTTGATCTCGGCTGGCCCTTGCCGGAGGATCTGGATGATGGCCAACTGGCCGGGCTGGTCTATCCAAAGGCTGATACCCGCAGCACTGGTCGATTCCACATCCCCGATTGGCCCAGCGTCCATCAGGAACTCAAACGGCCGCACATGACCAAGCAGCTGCTGTGGGAGGAATATACTCAGCAGTACCCCAACCGCAGCTACAGCTACTCCCAGTTCTGCGACCGCTACCGGCACTGGGTTGGCACGCAACGCCGGTCAATGCGCCAACAGCACAGGGCCGGGGAGAAGTGCTTTGTCGACTATGGGGGTTCGACCGTGCCAGTCATTGACCGTGATACGGGTGAGGTCCGTGAGGCACAGCTCTTTGTCGCTACCCTGGGGGCCTCCAACTACACTTATGCCGAAGCCACCTGGTCACAGTCGCTCCCTGACTGGCTGGGAAGCCATGTGCGGATGCTGGAGTACTTTGGAGGCTGCACCGCGATGGTCATTCCCGACAACCTCAAGAGCGGTGTCAGCACGGCCTGCCGCTATGATCCGGACCTCAATCCCAGCTACCAGCAATGGGCCGAGCATTACGGCGTCGCGGTGGTCCCGGCGAGGCCGTTTCGCCCGAGGGACAAATCCAAGGCGGAAAATGCGGTCCTGGTGGTCCAGCGCTGGGTTCTGGCCCGCCTGCGCCACCACAGCTTCTTCTCCCTGGACGAGCTGAACCAGGGTATCCGCGCGCTGCTGGAGGAGCTGAACAGCCGCCCCTTCAAGCAGCTGCCCGGGTGCCGCCGGTCAGCGTTTGAGCAGCTCGACAGGCCGGCACTCAAGCCGCTGCCCGCACAGCCCTACAGCTACGTCGCGATCAAGCCGGTCAAGGTCAACATTGACTACCATGTCCGCTACAAGAACCACGACTACTCTGTGCCCCACCAGTACGTTGGCGAGCGCCTGGAGGTCCATGCCAGTGACAGGCTGGTGGAGATCTACTTCAAGCGCCAGCTGGTGGCCACCCATCCGCGCAAACAGACACCGGGGTTTACCACCAATCCCGCCCACATGCCCGAACGCCACCGGGCGCAGCAGCAATGGACACCGGGGCGCCTGAAACGCTGGGCCAGGGACATTGGCCCGGACACCCTGGTCTGGGTCACAGACCAGCTTGAGCGTCGGGATCACCCGGAGCAGGCCTACAAGGTCTGCCTGGGCTTGCTGAACCTCAGCACACAGTACCCGGCCAGCCGGCTCAATGCCGCCTGCCGGATTGCCAATAGGGCCGGCCTCAACCGCCTCAAGCAGGTCAGGGCCATCCTGAAGAGCAACCGGGATCAGCTGCCCGAACAGGATCAGCTGTCTGAACAACTCAGCCTCGAGGCTGAACTCCCCCAGGACCACGAGAATATCCGCGGTCCGCGCACGTTCGACTGAAGGAGACACTGCCATGACAACACCCATCACCCTCGCACGCCTGCGCGACCTGCGCCTCGGCGGTATGGCCCAGGCGCTGGAGCGACAACTGGAACAGGTGGGCACCTATGATGCCCTGTCGTTCCTGGAGCGCTTCGCATTACTGGTCGAGGAGGAATGCCTGGAGCGGGAACACCGCAAACAGGACCGACTGGTCCGACAGGCACGGTTCAAGCTCAGGGCGACCATCCAGGACATCGACTACCAGCACCCACGCAACCTCAGGCAGGACCAGATCGCCCGGCTGGCGCAGGGGGAGTGGATTGACCGCGCCCACAACCTGCTGATTACCGGCCCCTGTGGCAGTGGCAAAACCTACCTGGCGTGCGCGCTTGGGCACAACGCCTGCCTGCACGGCTACAGCACCCGCTACGTCCGCCTGTCTCGCCTGTTCCTGGAGCTGACCCAGGCCAAGGCCGATGGCAGCTACCAGAAGGTGCTCAAACAGATCGCCAAGACCCGGCTTCTGCTGATCGATGACTGGGGACTTGAAGTGCTCACCGCCGCCCAGCGCAATGACCTGATGGAGATCATGGATGACCGGCACGGCTCGACATCGACCGTCATGATCAGCCAGTTGCCAACGGATCAGTGGTACGCAGCCATCGGTGACAACACCCTGGCAGACGCCATTTTGGATCGGCTCATGCACAACGCGCACCGGCTACCGCTGAAGGGCGAATCGATGAGAAAGATCCTCGGTCAATTGACTGAAGATGAACACCTGGTGTAAAAATACGACAACGTGATGCGTTGGGAAATCAGGTGTTCACGTTCAACCAGAATCACTGTTCATGTTCACCGGAATGCGCAATCAAGACTGTCCAGATAATCCGATGGAACAGGTACAGGGCGAAAATGAATTTTTTTCCTTTTCTTGAGTGTCCTAAACGTGACGGTTTCTTGCTGTAAGTCAATTCGGTCTATGGTGGTTTCAAGTGTTTCAGAAATCCGGCAGCCTGTCATGTGAAGTGTATGACAGAAAGTTCTCACTGCACGGTTGGATTGTTTCGCCGCTTCGTAAAATGCTTTTCTTTCTTCAGGTGTCAGGTAAAGGCGCTTTCCCTGAGCACTATATAACTCCGGAAAAAACCGATTACAAAATTATTGAATCTTATGAAGCTTGAGCAGCAGGCAATGCTCGACAAACCAAAATTGTCATTCGCCCTGGCAGACATGTACTTTAAGCAAAGCGATGACCGGCAACTCTCGAATCTGTTGTTCAGCATGATGCATGATCGAATACTTCCTATCCTGGAGCAAATGGAGGAGCTGGGGCAACTTCAATCCTGGGTTAATCTCAACCTGCTCGCGGGCGATATTGCAGACCGGTTCCTTTCTTCTGTGGTAACTACTCGCCCCCCTCCTCCTTCTTGATCATCGTGGCGGCGGTGCCGTTGAGGGCGATTTGGATGGCAGTCAGCGGATTGTAGCCCTGGTGGGCCATGGACTGGAGAGAGCTGGAGATTCGGCAGTGGGCCTCGGCGTGGCGGAGGGTTCGGAAGCAGCCGGAGACCTTCTGCTTGACCTTGGCCATGCGGATATCGCGCTCGGCGCGGGTGTTGGTGAACGGGGTATCGGGGTCGCGGCGGTGCGCAGCACCTCGGCTTCGTACTGGGTCAGCGCCTCGTGGAGGTTCTCGGCATCGGACTTGGCGATGCGCCCGCGCTGTCCGTCGAGGCGGGCGGGGGGCTTGTTCCCCTGTGGCTTGGGTGAGCATGGTCCGGGAGCGCGTGCGCACGGCCGTGAAGGCTGCCTCGTCGAGAGAGCCTTGGCGTCGAATTCACTGACCCTTCGGCAGGTTCCGCTCAGGAGCCCGGCCATACGCCGAGCCGGCCTCTTCCGAAAACGCCACCGCCGTGCTGTTTTTGTGGACATCCAGGTCCACATGCTTCGTGATATACTCGTTCATGATCTGCCTCCTTAAGGTCAAAATCTGCAAAACATGCCGTGCGCACTGTGCATGTGGATGGGCACGCCGTGCGTGCAACCCACGATATCAGAGGCAGACCACCTTACCCACCAGAGTCGAATGACCGCCTCATCACCGGGGCAGGCCATGATGTCTAGATCCAAACAATGCCAAAACTGTGAGATCTTCCTCGATGTCAAAAAAACTGTGCCTCGTCCCCCTTTTCACAAAAAGTATTTTTCCAGGTTTAACCTCATATTCGTCACTTTCGATCTTGAGTCGACCTTTGCCTTCCAGGACTACGTATGCCTCATCTTCTTCATGAGGAGATTGCATATCCTTACTACCAATGGGGAAATGGAACACAACCAAGCTCATTGTTGGTCTGGAAATCAGCTCATGTAATCGCAAATTGTTAGCATGAACGAGTTTCAACAACTCTTCTGTATCAAATATTTGCCAATGAGATTTCATTACTTAAATTCTCTATCCCAATTGTATTTTTTTCGTGAATTCAACTTTTTCAGTACAGCGAAAATCTGGACCCCAAAAAGTTACACCGACCGTGTCCATTTTTGATCTGCCCATATGGTCGAAAATTTTATCTGAGATTCTTTGCTCCAGAGAAGAAAAAACACCTGTGAGAGTGTGAACTCTATTCAATCAGCTAGCGGTTTACCTTCACAAAACCATTTCCGAAAGGTGCGTCACGGTTCATCAATGCAGTTTTCAAACCCTGCTCTGCCATATCCTTCTTAAATTGTGTTCTGCGAGGCCCTGATGATAGATGTGCTCTGGCATCAGCCTCCACCGCGTAAGATTGAAAAACCGAAGCACCCATTTGCTCTAATCCCATGTTTACAACACGCTTATGAGAAGCCAAGAGCTCAGTATCTACCGCGGATATTTTCTGAGCCAACTCCAAAACGTGTGCGTCCAAGTTTTCTGCGGGGACCGACTCCAACACAAGTCCAATTTTGGAGGCGTCTTCTCCAGACAGTTTATCTCCAGTAAACAGCAAACGTTTGGTCCATTGCGGCCCCATATGATAAAACCAGTTTTGATTGGGCGGGGTTCCGTTCGCCCTCGATGCTGGATGACCAATTTTGGCGTTGTCCGCGGCAATAATCAGGTCACAAACAAAAGCTAATTCAGCACCCCCGGCCAAACAATTCCCCTGAACCTTTGCAAGCACAGGCTTGTGTAGCTTTGGAATCAAATGGAAAAGACGTTGCACAATATGCTGCATATTCCATATATCATCATCATAGGTTGATGAGTGGCTGCGATATTGAATTTCCTCTCCCGATGGGTCTGATACTCTTGATTTTTCGGCATAAAGACCTGTGAGGTCGTATCCCGCACAAAAGTCCTTCCCAGCACCACCAAGCTGGATCACATTTACGTCACTACGATCATCTGCCTCAAGCATTGCTGCATAGAGCTCGTCCAACATATCAAAAGAGAGACAGTTTCGCTTTTCCGGACAATTCATTGTAATGAAAGCAATTGAACTCGATACCTCAAAGGTAAGACTGCCGGGGGTTTTTAACCACTTCCCACTATATGTCGTCATTTTCATCTCCTGGGTAAAAGGTCCTCAAGTTGAGAGTTCTGTATGTAAATTTCTTCGAATGTGGATATACATCAATCCCAACAAACCATGAGCCCAATTGCACATAAAATAGCATCCAAAACGATCATTAAAACTAACATATAGTCAGCTTCAAGACAATGATATGGATTCGATCATTGATGCCTTCTTCAATAAGGGAATGTTCTCTTTAACTTGAAAGGAGCTAGCAGCACCGCCAGGCGCTCCGCCAGCGGCATGAGCGTGACCAGCGCCTGACACAACCCCGCCGTCGCCTTGGAATCAGAATATGCGGTGCCCATGACCCTGTGCAATAATGAAGCGCATACATCATAGAACCGCCTCCCTATGATGTTAAGTGGGATGAGTAGTTACGATATTGGTTCCCGTCAAAACATGAAATGAGCTATCGAATGTTAACTTGCTTTCAATACAGGGTGGCTGCAGAATCACTCTACTTGATCACAGAAAACTATTTACTTGGGGTACGTTTTGAAAAGCATGATTACTGATAGCGAGAATGAGTGTCCATTTTCATTCAACTTTGACGCTTCAACCTTTCAAATAGGCGATATAGTTAGCTATCGCATCCCAGAGCGATTTGATGACTTTCCCTTTGCTGGCACACTCTTGGATGTTGGCGATGACTTTGTAGTTATCTCGCCAAACGATCCCAGTGACCCCGATCGTAAGATGAGGGGGACAAGAGAAAGCAGACCTGTTGTCAGCATCAGCGAGGCTCTCTATTAGGAGCAATTGAGTACTAGGGACAGGCTAATTTCGAGGAAGACAGCTTGTATTAAGGCTTCTTCACCATATCGCAGTCCTTGCCATTCTGCGAACATATAAGCCCTATCGGCGTTTTCTGGCCTGAGGTCACGGATAAAGCAAATGCAGGCGAAGAAGTCAAAATCAAGCTTGATTCTAGACATCATGTTTTGATGTGCCCATCTCAACATACGTGGATTGTGTTCAAATGGGACACTTCAACACAGAGCCATATTTAAGAGGACAGGCCATGAACACAGGGTGCACAGCAGAAGCACATCAGATCGAAGCAGCAGCAACAGGCATCGCCGCCACAATGATCAAGCAGGAAAAGGGGGGCGAGTAGTTACAATCTTTCTTACATATGCTGCGGTACTGTGATCATATACGTTTTATCCAGCCTGCCATCCATAGCGACAACACGCTTCCCTGCTCCCAGCTCATAGTTTTCAGCATTTAGCTTGCTAAACCACTGGTGGTTATTACGTTCAGCCAACCAGAAAAATAGGCGCTTCACTTTTATGTTCAAACAGTCAGATAGCAAACTATCGAGCTTCTTGGGTGATAGATTGACTAAGCCCTGCATCAGTTCATCAACGTGTTCAAAGGTCACCGTTTTTGGCACATTAGTCAGCACTTCGATGATAGCTTTCTCAGAACATGAAAATTGTATAGCTGGCACATCAGGCTGCCATTCTTGGCATTTCACAAATTGCTCGTTTCTCATAACCGCTTCTGGCCATAACCTTTTCGTTGAATGGCTAGTGAAGTTTGCATCAACATCACCTTCAACTGATAAGCGAAAGAGCCATCTCGGCAATACCTTACTTGAATAAAAATGGACGGTTTGGCGCGCTGAGAGCGGCAGGTAATGTGCTAACCCTGACAATGCCAGGGCCGATTCGCCACCAACATATATCGGTGCTTCTACTATTTTTTGCAGGGAAGCGACAACACCCTCCCAACGGAGGCGAGAGGAATATTGCGCATAGACGCCTGGAGTCAGCAATAATAGTTTGCCGCTCTTCACCGCATTATCAACAGCATGCGTGCTTAAGCCCTGCGCTAAAAGCCATTGTTTGGTGGCAACCATGCCATAAGGGAGCAGGACCCTTAGCTTCTGTTTGGTATTTAATTCCTCCATAAGTTTACTCATGTTAATATAATCGGCGATAATTACCGTGTTTTACATATACACCAAACTAGTACAGGCAAAGTATGTTTGCAATTATTAATCTATACGGCGTATATCGCCGTATAGACCCCGGGGTCACCCAAAATCCCCCATCTGAGGACCTGACCAGGCCGCCTTTGGCGGCACCAGCGGCAACAGGACGTTATGCCCCTTTTGAGTTGATGGGGGGTGAGGAGTGAATGTCTTGAAGCCACATCGTACAGGCGCTGTGATCACGCTATTGGAGAACGGCGTGTCGCAGCATGAAATCAGCCGTAAGACCGGGGTTGACAGGAAGACGGTCCGCAAGATCGCCCGATCCCTGCAGGAGACGTCAAAATCCCCCACCCCGGCCATCACTGGGGGTTTTAAGGTGACCATCGGGGGTAGTTACGCGGAAACAATCGAATTCCATAACTCAATTTACAACGCTATTAACTCTATTACTGCTAGCAAAGAATCCGTTTGTCCGAGCAATAAATAGCAACTGATAAGTCGATTTACTTTCCTTTCCACACTGGTTCGCGCTTTTCTGCAAATGCTGTAGGTCCTTCAACTGCATCTTCAGAAGCAAACACAGGTCCCACATACTCACCCTGCCTCTCCCACTTTTCAGATTCAGACCAATCGAGCGCAGCTTTTAACAACTTTTTGGTTTGCTTAACTGCAAACGGGCCATTCTTAGCAATAGTCACAGCAATTTCTCGCGCAACAGCCACACTTTCTCCAGGTTCAGTAACATGATTAATCAAACCAAGGTCCTTAGCGCGATTAGCATCAAATGTATCACCAGTTAACGCCAGCTCCATCGCTGCCTTTAGAGACATGTGATTCTGCAAACTGATTAGAGCCCCACCTGCGGCTATCAATCCGCGCTTTACTTCAGGTATGCCAAATCGCGCATTGCTAGCAGCCACGATGATGTCACAGTTCATCGCCATTTCTGTTCCTCCCGCTACGGCGAAACCTTCAATGGCTGCAATAATGGGCTTCTCAGGCGGGTCGGTAGTAATCTTTGACATCCCATCCTGAAGCTTTTTTGAGAATCCACCAGTTTTGGCTAGCTCTTTAAGATCCGCGCCTGCACAAAAATTGCCACCCGCACCACTGATAATCGCTACCGTGATCTGATCATTACTATTCAGTTCATCCAGTGCTTCGCCTAACAGAACCGCCAGATTTTCATTAATTGCATTCCTGGCTTCTGGCCGGTTCAAGGTGATCTCCATAACACCACCATCAACCTGCACGATTACTTCCGAAGTCATAACTCCATATCCCGAATTAAGCAGAAATAAGAGGGCTTACCCCAGTATCGACGGGGAAGGCCCAAACGAAAAACAAATGTAATTGATCCACCTGACAACGAATGATAATTAGTCGGATGATGGTAAAGCCTTGCTTGCTTTTTCCACTAGTGCCTCATGCCCTAAAGAGAGACTCCCTTCACCAGCTTTTACACACAAGAATTCAACTAACCCACCAGAATCAACGTACCGCTTACCAATAAGGCTCCCAGAACAGAAATCGTTTTCAATTTCCCCTGAGGGATCGAGTTTTTTGTCTACCATCGGTTTCCCACCACAACCAATGGTTTCACCACTGGCATACTTGATCACCATAATCTCGGTGTCACAACAAGAACTATACAATCGCTGGCCGGGTTTTACATCAGACATTCTTTTACCTCGCTTTTAAATGGGTACATTTAACCCGTAGCCAAGAATTCAATTTGGGCGATCCCAAAAATCATTTGTGGACAGTGGGTCGCCAATTGTAGCCAAATCAAGAACTCAAAAGATACTGTAAAAATTTGCTGATGATGCCGCAGAACCGAAATTTATACTCTCCGACATTACCCGCATTAATAAGAGAATTACTGCGAAATTCGACCAAAGGCATGGACTCTACAATTATAAAGACTAGAGGCAACACAAAAATATCAATGGAGGCCCTATTTACAATTGGCAGGCAGCGTTTCAAGAGCCCTGAAACAACCAAGGTGCTCTGACCTGATAGCCAAGCTCTCAGAATCGAACTCAGTGGAAGAAGATTGTAGGCGATAATTTTTAGTCCTAACATAGGATCATTACTTACAGGTTTTGCACACATGCTTTGTTATTTTTGGTACGCAACCAAGTTCGAGGAATCTAAATGTTTAATTTAGAACAGATAATCAAAACCGGCTACGAACGCGCTCAAGTTGAAAAGATTCCCAACGAGAGCTTTCGCGAAGGATTAGCCTTGATGCTGGCAGATATCAATGATTCTGAAAAGCTAACAGAGCAAGGACTGGCAATTTTCAAGGAAGAAATCCTTGCGCATTTGGTTCCAAGGCTTAAAGTTGATGATTATGCAAGGAAACACCCTGAGCTTTTAGAAGTTCCCATCGACAAGCCATTGTTTGTGCTGGGCATGCCTCGCTCTGGTACCACACTGTTAAGCTATTTACTCTCAACCGATCCGGCCAGACGCAGTATCCTGAAGTGGCAACTCACTAATCCCGTTCCCCCTGCTGCCGCAGAAAACCTTTACTCCGACCCCCGTTGTCTGGCAATGAAGAAAAACGATGTAGGCAATAGTGGTCATTATGAGCCATCTGACGGTGCCACAGAATGCGGCAATGTTCAGGCGCAGGAATTTAAATCGGCATACTGGGAAAGCCATTTCTCAATGCCCAGATACTCCCGCTTTGTGTTAGAGGGCGATATGTCATCGGCCTTCGCCTATCACAAGCGGTTTCTTCAGGTGCTCCAAAATGGTGATCAGGTTGCATGGAATCTGAAGATGCCGACTCATGCACTGGCGATACGCTGGCTACTGCAAACTTATCCAGATGCTCGCCTGTTGTGGACACATCGCGACCCTTACAAAGTAACAGGCTCTTTATGCAGCTTGATCGGCAGCGCACACGAAATCTATATGGGCTACATTGATAATGATCATTTGGTCAGTAACTACACCGAGCAATTGGCTGAACATTTAAAACGACCTATGGCGGTTAGAGACGAACTAGGCGAAGACCGATTGGGCGATGTGTTTTACGCAAAGCTTATTGCCAACCCAATTGATGAAATGCGCAAGGTTTACGAATACCTGGGCGATGAATTCACCCCCGAAGCAGAATCTGGCATGCGAGTCTGGCTGGAAAAAAACCCTCAAGGGAAGTATGGCAAACATACATATACGTTGGAACAGTTCGGGCTCTCTAAGGAGTTTCTGGAACCATATTATGCCGATTATCTTATCCGCTACGACATCGAATCTGAAGGGTAGTTTTCCGGGTCTCGGAGGATCACGTCAGAGTTTATGACTCAACATTCCAGAGATCAGGGTTTTTATCAGACTCACAGTCCAAGCAGAAGAGGTACACACATGGACAACAATCTTGACTCGGGCCTGGCCGTCATTTCAAAGATGCTCGGCAGTAAATATGCAAAAGGCTTCGAAAAAATAATTGAGAAAGGAGGATTTGGTGCCGATTCAGCTGCGATGGCTGTTGAGTTTGCCTATGGCACAGTATGGAGCCGCCCCGGCCTGGAAAAAAAGGAACGCAGCCTTGTAACAATAGGAGTGCTCGTCGCCAGCGGTCAAACCTCTGAGCTCAAAAACCATATTCGCATCGCTGTTGCCAATGGGCTCACTGTCTCCGAGCTGGAAGAAGCACTTATCCAGACAATCCCATACGTCGGTTTCCCGCGATTTGCCAGCGCGCTTGGAGCTGCCTCCGAAATGATTGGTGAATTGGGCCTGGATTCGGAGAATGGTCCGGAAAAGTAAAGTGCAGCCAGCGCAGATTGACCGCGTTTTTTTAATCGGCTCTACTTAGCGACCATTGAACTTAACCCTTCATCATCGCTTGGATATTCGCACCCACAGGATCAATGGCGTCTGCGTTAATGGAAAACCCACCATCAGCAGTAATTGATGCGCCCGTGATATAAACAGATTCATCGGATGCTAACCAAACCGCACAATGCCCAATATCTGCCGGAATTCCTACTCGAGTTAAATAACCTGGAGCCGAAAGCTCAGCATCCGCTCCTCTTCGATCATGCGATACTCTACCAACGATAATATTGTTGGCCCTAATATTGTGTTTGCCGTTCTCTACCGCAACAATTCGAGTCACGCTGTTCATAGCACCCTTAATAGCGGAATATGCCGAGAATCCTTCGTGAGCAAAATTCGCAAGATTTGATGAAACATTGATTACGCTGCCACCACCCGCTTTTATGAGGTGGGGGATACCGTATTTACAAGCCCAGAATACTGCGCCAGTAAGACCGCCCTCCAGCATCTGGTTCCATTCATCTGTTGAATACTCGATTAGTGGCTTGATCATGGGTGCCACGGCCTCTGTCGGCGCACCGTTATTGACAAGCACATCAATCTTGCCAAATTTTCTTGCGACGCTATTCATTGTTGCTTGAACACTGTTTTCATCGGCCAGATCAAGGTGGAAATATTCCGCGTTGCCGCCATTCTTTTGAATAACACTTACAACTTTCTCACCTGCTTCCACTCTGCGCCCGGAAACCGCTACGGATGCACCTTCGGCTGCAAACATTTCTGCTATGGTACGGCCTATCCCCCTCGTTGAACCCGTAACAATCGCTACTTTATCTCTGAGCCGCATGTTGCCCCCATGAACTGTTCACCCCTTTATGCTCTATCCAATAGACCAAGCTCTTCTTACCGCTCTAGTTCGTCTGCAACACTTTGAGACTGCGAAAACAAACAAATACTATGAGAGCTATCGAGACACTCGAAACGCCGGTAAATATATACAGAGCAGGTGTGTAACTCTCAAATCGTTCAAATAGCCAACCGGCTACAGGAGGACCAATTGTTATCATCAAGAAAGACAGCGACATCTTTAACCCAATGACTTTTGCAAAATTGGTAACACCGAAGAGCTGCACAGTCAGCGCATGCCAGAGCGGCAATGCTCCAGAAAACGTTGTACCAATGAACATACATACTCCGACGAGCACCAAAACACTCGAAACCCCTATCAGCAGGTACTGGCCGAGAACGTAGCAGCAACAGACCAGCAATAACAAAACCGCTTTGTTAAACCGATCACCCAAATAACCAAAGATGACTTTTCCAATAACACCCATAATGGCCATAAATGCAAGGGCTTGCGCTGCGTTCGTTCTGGTCAAGCCTCCATCCATGGCAATTTGAACCAGGTTACTGATCACCGCAACATTTGTGCCGTACATAATGGCCATTGCGAAGCCAAGAGCCCAAAATTCAGGCCTAGAGAAGATCTCGCGTAAAGACATAAGCTCTGTCGCGTGCAAATCTGATGAATTTTCGCCAGAACCATCACTTTGAAAGTCATCGGGGTGCTCTTTCACCAACAAAACGATGGGTAAAATCATAATTATTAGCGATATACATGCTAAAACCATGAACAAATCTCTCCAATACAAAGCATCAGCGAGACCGTTGATTGCCAAAGGCGCGATAAATCCACCCGCACTCACGCCGACTACCGACATTCCAATTGCCATTGTCCGCCTTCGAGTAAACCAACGAGAAACAAGAGTTGTCAGAGTTTGCGGGCCCACAAGACCCTGTAAAGGACCGAAAAATATCGCAAATATAATTGCAATTTCCACAATAGAATTAGCTCGACTCACGAATAGCAAGCCGCCAGCCATCAACGCAGTACCAACCACAAGCAGTCGACGAACAGGAAATCTCTCAACCAGTAAACCGATGATGGGGACAAACATCGCGCTGCTGAGCATCATCGCCGTTTTCGGCCACATCTGCTCAAATACATTGGCACTTATCTGCTCTGCAACAAGTACAATGAGAAGAGAGTAGCCATACACCAAAATTCCGTTCATGGTGCCATTTGCGGTGAAGGCTACGGCGACCTGATACCAGCCATATCGCGACTCTGTTAAATATTGAGGGGAACTATTGTTCAATTAAAACTCACTCGTAGGTAAAACCGATGAATCGGCTAATTTAGTGCAAAAATCAAATCTTTGATCACAATAGTTAACCCCGTCAGTAACTGTCAGATGCACATCAACAAAAAGGCTGTTTTACAGCCTTTTTGTTTATTCTGCACAACGGGGCTTTACACGCGCTCGATTATCATGCCCGGCGCCATGCCACCAGCTGCACACATGGTCACAAGGCCCGTGCTAGCGTCTCGCCTCTCTAGTTCATCAAGAACAACTCCTAACAGAACACCGCCTGTCGCGCCTGTGGGGTGACCCAAAGCGATCGCTCCGCCGTTTACATTGAGCTTATCGTGATCAACAGCAAGATACTTCATGAATCGCAGCGGCACCGCGGCGAACGCTTCATTTACTTCAAACAGATCAATATCGCTGATGGCCATACCCGCCCGAGTGAGCAACTTGTGTGCCGACGCAACGGGCTCATTTAAGTTATATTCAGGGCTACCTGCCGCATGTGCCATGGAAACAACCCTCGCGCGAGGTTCTAGACCATTCGCTTTAGCGTACTCCGGCGAAGCAAGAACAACACCTGATGCACAATCCGCCCCTACAGAAGAGTTACCGGCATGATGCACGTGATTAATCTCTAGATCTGGCCAGTGCATACGTGCTACCTCGCCAAAAGTGTGGTGCTCGTCCATGGGATAATCCATCATTTTGTCAAAAGCGGTTTGCAACTCCCCTAGGGTATCAGCCGTAGTGCCGGGACGATGTAGCTCTTCACTATCCGCCGCCAACGAGCCATCATCCCGGTAGATCGGAACAAGGCTTTTCCTGAAGTATCCGTTATCCACGGCCTTACACGCACGCTGTTGGCTAGCGGCGCCAAACTCATCGACATCGCGCCTGCTAAAGCCTTCTTCCGTCGCGATTATGTCGCCTGAAATACCCACCGCCGTGATCGGGTGTTTTGCCCGTAAATGCAGGTTGCCCCGATCAGTATCGAGTCGATAGGGCACGGGCATTTCCATCGAAGGCATTTCCACACCGCCGGTAACTACCAAATCTTGCTGACCTGCCATAATGCTGGTTGCACCCATGATCGTCGCTGCCATTCCAGAGCCACAAAAATGATCGACGGTAGAACCACTTGTTCCCAGCCAGCCAGCATCCAGAGCTGCCATTCTCGCAATGCTTCCATTCTGGTCGAACTGTTGGTTGTTGCAGCCAATAATTGTCTGTTCAATATCTGCATTATTAAAACCATTGCGCTGTTCCAGCGCAGAAAACACTTGTGATAACAGACGTTGCGGATGAATACCGACTAATGACCCTTTTCCCGCTTTTGGTATACCTCGAATAGAACGCGCCGCATCAATAATCCATACTTCTTTCATTTCAATACCTCTTCATTTAGGCGCTGCACCCTGAGCAACGCAGTGTTCATCAAACCCCGGGCTTCAAATCCCAATGTGTACCATGCCAACCCACCGAAATATTTAAGGGAATTATATAGTGCGACGAGAGGGCGCACATGCAGATGACAATCAATCGTACCCTGGCGTCCCCAGTGTTTGGCCACCATCGACGATCAATTCGGCTCCCGTCATAAAACGGGAAGCATCACTGGCCAGAAGCAAGATAATGCCATCCAGGTCAGCCGCATCAGCGGGGCCACCAAGTGGAATGTGATCTATCACGCTCTTGAAATAGTCGCCTTCAAGAGCTTCTGCAGGAACCAGTTCAGTGGAAAAAAGCCCAGGGCAAACAACATTGCACCGTATATTATGGGGTGCCAAATGCAATGCCATGCTTTTTGTAAGATGGATACAGGCGGCCTTTGGTGTTGTGTAACCAAAACTTCCCGCCGTCGCCCGAACGCCGCCAATCGAAGCAACATTAATGATACTTCCAGGTTTACCCTCGGCTATCAACCTGGCGCTTGCTTCTTTGCTGATCGTGAAAAACGGTGTCAGATTGAGGTTCAATCCAGTCTGCCAATCATCCACAGAGGTGTCTCGCAGAGTCAAGCCAGGTGTATTGCCTCCAGCCGCGTTAACCAAGACATCCACAACACCAAATTCATCTTCAATCCACTCAAAACAAGGACCAATAGAACCTGAATCGGTGACATCTAGCTGGTAGGCCAATGCTTTGCCATTAGATTGCGCAATTTTTCCTACCACATCATCCAGTCGATCTTGCCGACGGGCACAACAAACCACACTGGCACCATATTTTGCCAGTACTTCTGCAAATCTGGCACCCAGGCCACTCGATGCACCCGTCACCAGAGCAACTTTACCGCTTAGCGAAAACAAATCAGACATGGAGCAAATCCAAAGTACTTCTCCAAAAATCTTCCTGGTTACCACTTAAGTTCAGCTGATTTTCAGGAGTCTTTCAGGCATCGGTGGTGTCTCGAGGGCTCCACACGCACGACGGGGGAGCACCGCATGCAGATCAGATCGGCGGTTGACGCGGTACTGGAACTCCGAACTGGAGACGAAACGAATGACAGGTGCCGCGCAGTACAGTCTTCAGAGTGCCGAGCATGCTGTTCACCCGGGAGACCTCCGGTTCTTCGACAGCGGCCCTGCCACCACAGACGATCATACGATGCTGACAGCCGGCACCGACACTGAAGCACCTCAGACCATCGGAGATCAGGGTACTGCCCTCGCGCCCATGCCGTTGACGCCATGCGGCACTCTCTCTGCTGCGACGTTCGTTCCGACATCTGGCAGCAGCGGTCATGACCACAGTGGGGGCATCGAACCCCCTGCGGCCACCACCAGGCGCAGAGTGCATCGAAACAGTGATCCTCGGTGGATCCTCGCTGCCATACTGTCCAAGACAGTCACTCACACTCAGGCCTGTGTAAACCTGAACTGGAGTGCGAGCCATGGTCTGTTCCTGTGGGTATCAAGAGGAGATGCTGTACATGAACACAGAATTACAGAGCTGAGCAAACATGGTAATGAGGACAATCCTTCTTCATACGCACCAAATCAGTTGCTTTCAACAAAAACCATCCTGGGCGCCCCAAAAAACGGCAAAGCTATATTGATGATCAGCAAGAAGTTGCATGTGAAATTTGCCGAAATGAAAAATTAAGAGAACATGGTATCGCGTAATACAGCGACACCATGTTCTAAGCGCTCGACTAAGACGAACGTGTATTGTTCTTTTTCAGTGTAGCAACGTCTTTCATCAGTACAGGGCTTTTGCCTTTTGTCAGCGTAAGTGCCTGGGAATGTTGCAACGCGTGAATGTCGAACACTGTTTGTGTCGCAGCTCCCTGTCCCATGATATCCATGGTTTGGTTAACCGACCGCTTGGCCATCATCAAAGAAAACAATTCATGTTCCGAAATTCTCTGGGCAAGTTCCATTGCCCTATCCTGAAGCTCATCGTTGCCGACTACGTGATTCACCATGCCGAGCTGCCTCATCTCTTCAGCGGTAAATCGATCAGCGGTAAAAAGCATCTCTTTAGCCTTACGTGGACCAACCTCCCAAGTATGACCATGATACTCAACGCCACCAACACCCATCATGATGGTTGGATCGCAGAACCAGGCATCTTCCGAAGCCATGATTAAATCGCAGGGCCAGCACAGCATTAAGCCCGCAGCTACACATGCTCCCTGAACTGCTGCTATGGAGGGCTTGGGGTTATCCCGCCATTTACGTGTGTAACCGTAATACCTTTTTTGCTCTATTTGATAGTATTCGGTCATTCCGTCATTCTCAAAATCCGGCGGAGTGGCATCTTTAGGATTCAGGTCATGTCCGGACGAAAAGTGTTTGCCGTTGGCTCTCAATAGTATCGCTCTGACGCTCATATCCTCGCCAGCACGAGTCCAACAAGCGTCCAGTGCATCGAGTAACGTAAAGTTCTGAGCATTTCGAGCGTCAGGACGGTTAAGAGTAATTACAGCTACCTTGCCAACTTTTTCATAGAGTACCGTTTCTTCGCTCATACCTCGCTCTCCGAATAAAATAATTAATAATCCGTCAATTATACAGATTCAATTACGATTAATCACTCTGATTCAACAACTGGTGGCTCGGTTTGAAATAAATACTGGTGTGCTCAATCATGCTACACTACCGATTCATTCCAACCTTTCTGATTCGCAGGAAATCACAGTGAGCACAGATTCTACCCCCCCCCCCCCCGATTCTTCCCTAAGGCGTGCGCCGCCGTCCTGCTGACAGTCCTTGCCCTGCCGGCATCGGCACAGATAGAACGGTCGGCCAGAGTTTCACGGGTGTCGCAGCCCGCTGCTACTTATGTGACCGGGCTGAACCAGAACCTGGTCTTTCCTGCCCCCTCGGTGAACAACCGGAACTTGTCCGGCGCGGTCACCAACCTGACGATCGAGGCTGCACCGGACCATCCAGACGAGGTCGAGATGACTCACGACAGGACGACCTTCGGCGTGGGACCCGGTTCCCATTGCGCCCAGAGTGCGGGAGTCAGCGGAGGGGTCGAATTCCACAACCCGACCGGCACCTATTCCCGCGGCGGGCCCATCGCCATCGCCTGCCAGACCTATACGACCCGCAAATGCTCGCACAGCGTGACCTTCATGGGCCGGACGTTCACCGCCAATAAAGGGTACCCGCGGTGCAGTGAAGCGAGTGACGATGTAACCCCCCTGACTGGCCAATACACGGGGAACACACCGACTCAGCAAGGTGACTCGTTCACCCCGACCCGGACCCCGAGCAACGGCATTTTCAAGGTCCGGGTCTGGGGCAAGGTGTGCCATGCAGCTGCGTCCAATGTGCAGCGCTGTTGGAACCTGAACAACCCCACGCCGCCCCCGGGCTTTGCTTTCGTTGCCAATGCTGCAGGCTATGGGGCCACCTTTCGGACCGACCGTCATTGCGGCCCGCCCAGCTGGCCCACGCCAGAGCTGGAGGCGGCCGGTGCGCCAGCCTATGCCAAATGGTGTGATGTCACGGTCGATGTGCGGCGCTGACGGCCGTCACACCAGGCACGGGAGGTCTCTTCCGGCACGGGGCTGGCCAGGGCCCGACGGGGCCGTGGCTGAAAATTCGAGTAATGCTGGGCATGGGGTGTCTTTATTGAATGAGGCTTCGCTCTGATGTGGAACGCTATCGAGGGAGATGAAATTCCGTTTCCAATCTGGAAACAAGGTCTTCAACGGAGGGAATATTTTTGACCATCCCTACTCCATGCCCCGCACTCCAAATGTCACGCCAGGGGGCCTTGCCTTCAGGGAGTTCGTGCAAATCAATCACCCTTCCCTGGGGCAGCTTAGTGGGGTCCATGCCAGATTCAATAAGGGAGGGCACCATAAAATTGGCCGGCATACCGGACAATCCCGACGTCATGATGATCTCATCAGATTTACACTGCACCATCAACTGTTTGTAATGAGCGTCTACTTGCGCTTCAGTCGTGCCGATAAAGGGGGTACCTATGTACGCAAAGTCTCCACCAAGAGCAAGAACGGCCTGAATAGCCTCTCCAGTCGCTATACCGCCACCCACAAGAATTTTCCCTTCGTAAAACTCTCGAACCTGAGGCACAAAACTAAAGGGACTGAGATGCCCTCCATGACCACCCGCGCCTGCACAAACCAATATGATTCCATCCACACCCGCTTCTGCTGCTTTTTCGGCGTGACGCAATGCAATAGCATCATGAATAACCAATCCTCCCCAATCATGCACCTGAGAAACTACCGAAGAGGGATCTCCAACGGAAGTAATCACTAGTGGAACCCGATACTTTTTACAGAGCATCAGGTCAAGCTGGCTTCGCTTCTTGCCTCGCGGGTCCAGAATAATATTGACACCGTAAGGAGCAAAGGTGCCGCCACTGTCAATTGTTTCTCTCTTGGCCTTCTCTATCTGAATCAACCACTGTTCAAAGTCTTCAGATTGACGCGTATTGATGGAAGGCACGGTGCCTACAATGCCGCTCTTGCACACCGCACCCACAAGCTGCGGATCTGATACCAAAAACATAGGAGCACTTACAATCGGCAATCTGAGATTATCAAACATACATAAGTATCTTGTTTCCTCGGTAGTCGATAGAGCCTAAATTGTTAGTAGTGCCTATAGTTGGGCTTGCGCTTTTCGAGGAAAGCCTTGATACCTTCTCGAGCATCCGGACTCTCACCTTGCTCACCACCAACTTGTTTTTCAAAATCCAGCCCTTCCTGAGTCACTTCGCTGCCAGCCATTTCGATACACCGGCGTAGATGCCTTATCGTAAACTGACTATTCGCTGTGACCTGTCGAGCCATATCTAACGCGGCATCCAATACGGGCTTTTCTGCGTCGCAAATTCGATTGATCAGCCCCATCATCAATGCCTCATCGGGTTGAACTTTTCGCCCCGAAATAATTAAATCAGTTGCTCGTGGTTTCCCAATAATCGCTGGCAAAAATTGAGTAACCCCATAGGCGGGAATCACACCAAGTTTTACTTCAGTAAGGCCAAAGCTTGCGTTTGGCGAAGCAACCCGAAAGGTGCAGGCCAACGCCAGTTCCAATCCACCACCCAGTGCCAGACCATTGATCGCAGCGATGGAAGTCAAGTGGTGACTATGAATACGAAACAGTAGGTCGCGCATGAAATTTGCCTTTTCATACGCTGCCTCCTCTCCCATTTCCGCAGCTTCCCGTAAATCAGTTCCTGAACTGAAACCTCTTCCTTCTGCACTGATTATCAGCGCTCGAACCCCTTGTTCAGGCATCCGATCAACACAATCACTCAGACCATATACCATGGACTTTGTCAGAGCGTTTATTGTGTTTGGAGCGTTTAGAGTGAAGACCACTACATCTTCATGCCAGTCTACAAAATAATCTTCGTATGTTTCATTTTTCACTGGCATGGCATGTGGGAAATATGTGGCTCTTATTTTGGTAGACGGATCATCATCGAAAACTGGCTGATCCTATCTTTCGCAATTTGTTTTCGCCTTTTGGAATAAAACCTCCTCTCAATGGCAGTGGTTATCGAACCCATTTGAGGCAGTCAACAGTTTAGCCAGAAACAGTGATAAAAATCCGGTACTCCGGTCGCCCTAACTGATAGCTCCAACAGCCTTGAACTCTTCAATTTTGTCCCACTCATAACCGGCCTCCATGAGGATCAATTCGGTGTGCTCAAACGCCTGCGGAGCTCTGCTAACGGTTGCCGCTTCCCCATTGAACTGGACTGGGCTAGCCACTAATCTAATGGGTTTGCCGCCGTCGATCGACTCAACTTCATAGATCACGTCGTTAGCAAGGGCCTGTTCATCTTTACCAATATCCAACCCATCATTGTAGGCTGCCCACTGCCATCCAACGTGTTTGAGCTTTTCATTCCAGTATGCAAGATCATGGCTCGCAATGGCCGCAGTCACCCGGTCATAAACTTCCGTTTGGTTATTGAACACGCCCAGCGCAGTGTTCAGCCGCTCGTCTTCCCACATATCAGCCAGTCCAAGCTCTTTATACACACTTTCCAGGTGCTTATCGGGTGTCAGGATTGCCATGGTAATGTACTTACCATCAGCAGTGCCCCAAGAACCTATTAATGGGTTACCGGGTAAAGGTTTCCCAGGCATTTGCGCTGCGTGGGCTGGCTTGTCAAACTCCATGGAAAGACTGACTGTCAATGCTGTCGCCCAGGCTCCGGACCCAAGCAAGGATACATCGACTTCTATCCCTTCACCCGTGCGCTCACGATGAAAAAGCGCAGCCGCCATACCGCCGGCAATATTCATGCCACCAATAGAATCACCATAGGCTCCACCAGGTTGTCCCATAGGGCCATCCATTTCAGCCGGCGTTCCAATCGCTCCTGATCCGCCTCTCGCCCAAAAAGCTGTTGAGTCATAACCGCCCATCTCTCTTTGCTCACCTTTGTTGCCATAAGAGCTTCCCCTAACATAGATGATATTGGGGTTATGTGCCTTAATGTGATCGGAGTCTATATTGAACTTTCGTCGTGCGGCTGGCAGATAATTAGTCACGAAAATATCGCAGTCCTCGACCAGTTTATAGAGTATCTGCTGGCCTTCATCGGTCTTCAGGTCAATACCAATACTGCGCTTACCACGATTGGAATGCTCCATCAGGATGTGCCTATTTGGATCCACAGCGTGCTTGCTGTGGTTTATAAAACCTCGCTGTACATCCCCAACACCTGGAGTTTCAACCTTGATAACGTCTGCTCCCCACTCCGCCAAAATTGCCGAAGCCACTGGCACGAATGTGTATTGCGCGACCTCCAATATCTTTACACCCTGCATCACTTTCATAACTGACCTGCACCCGTTCGAATGATGTACACGAACAATTGAAACTAGTTATCGCGAGAATATACCACCGGATAATTGACCCTGCATCATTTTTTAGAGGAATTCGAGGAAAAGATTGTACGCTTTATTGGCTTGCTATCTGCCAATCAAAGTGGAGTTTTTCGCTCCATGTCAGCCGCAAAAGAGCGTCAATTTAATGTCACAACTGGTGCCATATTTGAGCCCAAACCGCCAGCCAGGCTATTGACTACTTTTTTTCGACTTCAGCCTTTAAAGCTTGATTAAACTGATTAAACGATGGCTCCGACGCTTCAGCAAGAATCTTGGTATTTATTCGCGAGTCGGTGCCCTTCCAATGATCAATTTGAATAAACCGTGTCCTATTATTGTCAAGAGCTTCTAATTGAAAGTCATGCTGAGAATGAATGCCTGGGCTGATAGATAAATAACCGCTAAAACCAAAGCTTCGTCCATTATCATAACTCAGTGTTCTTTCATCAAAATACTGTTTTCCGCCGCTTGCAAAACAGGTCGTTACATTGGCCCCATCCCGATGATCACCTTGAAACCCACAAAAGAAATCACTCCAATCTTTAATGCGTTCAAAATCCATCAACACCGACCAAACCTTATCAACAGGCCCATCGATAACGATTTCAGTATGAATACTATGATGATTGGAGGAATGTTCTTTCATGTCGACTTTCACCGCTACCATTTAATTTGAGCACAACGTAATCCAGCTTTCACAATCCTTAATTCTTGCTCCAAACGCTGTCTTCACCCCGATAATAAGGCCGCACAAACATGTTGTCCGGTATGGTGCCATGCGCTTTCTGACCACCATCAACATGAATGACCTCGCCGTTGATGAAATCTGCATTGTCCGATACCAAGAAAATCGCCGTTTGAGCAATGTCCTCTACCTCACCGACTCGATTGCGCGATATTTTCTCCAGAGACTCTGCATGAAGTTCGTCATTTGCTATCACCGGAGCGGTTTGTCTGGTTCGAATAAACCCCGGTGCCAGTGTATTTACCCGGACATTGATGTCACGAAATTCTTCAGCAGCAATACGCCCCAGATGGTTTACCCCGGCCCTTGCCGCTGCATAGGGTGTAAGCCCGATAGTCGCAAGCCTGGCGGTGACTGAAGTAAGATTCAGGATAACGCCACCACGCCCCTGATCCCGCATTTGGCGAGCCTGATGCTTCATGCACAGGAAAGCACCGGTGAGATTCAGATCAACTGTCTTGCGCCACACTTTTGCCGGGATCTGCAACAACGGACCACCTCCACCTACACCAGCACAGTTAACGCCTATATCAACGCTACCAAACTTTTCTGCTGCCAGAGTAACCAAAGCTTCAACCTGGCTTTCATCAGTGATATCGGTTTCCTGAATGACGCAGTTATCACCTAGCTGCTCTTTCAATGTGCCAAGATCTTCCAGGTTGATATCACCAACTACCACTCTAGCGCCAACCGCTTCCAGGGCGATGGCGATTTCCCTACCCATGCCGGTGGCGCCACCAGTCACGACAGCAATTCTGCCGGTCAGACTGATTTCACCATATGTATTCATTTACTCGACCACCACTCTATAGATATCAAGATTAGGCAGAAACCCATGTCTTTGTACTTGGTTTACTCGTTCAGAACAAATTCCACAGAGTATTCACATGCCCCAGAGCTTGGCAGCATTTTCATCTCGCTCATCGTCGGTCAAGGCACGCTGCTCTTTCTCGATGTGTTGACCCAAAGGTACTGGACCCGTATAGCTTACCTTTGGCGAATCGGCGTTAATCGCTTCAAGTACAACTTCTGAGACACAACGAGGGGGGGAGCCAAATCTCTGGTCAATTGAATGCAGTTTTTTAACAACGCGCACGTAGTCTTCCTCGTAGGGGCCTGTCCAACTGAAGTCCTTGTCATCATAATTAAAGGTATCATCGTAAATTTCACTCTTGACACTGCCAGGACGAATGCAGGAAACACCGACACCAAATTGCCGCACTTCCTGCTTTAGCATACGCGTCCAGCCTTCCAGCGCAAACTTGCCCGAACCGTAGACATTGTTAAAAGGCATAGCGCCAACACCCCCGACCGAAGTCACATTTAGTATGCGACCCCAGCCCTGCTCACGCATATGGGGCAGACACTTCTGGGTCAGTTCAATAACGCTGAAGACATTGATATCATAGAGATGTCTGATTTCGTCCATATCCGCTAATTCCGCAGGTGCCATATACATGACGCCAGCGTTATTGATCAGGATATCGATCTCACCGACATTGCCACGAATTTCCTCCAGACCAGCATCCATGGAGGGAGAATCACCCACATCCATCTGTATTGTATAAATACCCTGTTTCTTCAACGGTGCCATTTTTTCCAGACGGCGAGCTGCTGCCACGACGGTAATGCCGTTACTATTGAGGTATTCCGCTATATCCCAGCCTATACCAGAGGATGCTCCGGTTACTAATGCTATTTTTTTCATGTTTATCTACTCGAATTAAAGCAGTAACTGTCCGCCATCTATCAGCAGATTATGACCCACAACAAAAGATGATTCATCCGATGCCAGGAACAAAACGGCGTTGGCAATTTCTTCTGGGCGACCGGGACGATTCAACAGGTTCAGGTTCTCAGAAGCGTTGTGCACATCTTCTTGGGCCACACCCATCACCTGGTGTCCCGGGGTATCAATGAGTCCAGGCGCAACAGAATTCACACGTACTTTATGTTTCTGCAAATCTACCGACAAGCTACGGGCAAGTGCAGCGCTGGCTGCTTTAGCAGCAGAGTAAGGTGCCAGATAAGGAAATCCTTGAATCCCTGCGTTAGAGGAAGTGATAACCGCGGAAGCACCATTTTCACCGATATGAGGAAGCGCCTTCACGATGGTGAAATAAACGCCTTTGGCATGAACATCAAACATCAAATCCAAATTCTTGTCACTGCCTTTGGCAGCACTGGTATAGGCACCATTACCTGCGTTAGCAAAAATCACATCTATCCTGCCAAACTTCTCTTCGACCGCAGCATAGAACTTTTCCAGATCCTCTTGACGGGCAACACTGCCCTGGAAACCCATCGCTTTGTCGCCCAACTCGGCCACAAGCTCTGAAGGATCAGCCAAATCAAATATAGCCACCCTGGCACCCTCTTGAAGAAAGCGCTTCACCGCCGCCAGACCGATACCGGATATACCACCTGTTACAGCAGCGATTTTATTTTCTAGTCGACCCATTTCTAACCTCGCACAGATTGAAAAATTATCGTTTCCGGCTGTGGACAAGCCTTGAACTCTATTCCAAGGACCCAGTTACCTGCTCGACATTAAGACATGATGAACGAACACAGCCAATGTAGTGTATTGTTCTGCTTATCATGGGCAATTTACTTGGATAAAGCTGTCAGATATATGGATAATTCTGTCATATGAGTGATTTGTCGAACGCAGCAACCGCCTTCTTTGACCTGCTGAACCAGCGCCCTTTGGATGCGCAACGCTACCGGGCCCTGCAACGGTGGACGCAGCAGGAGATCAGCGTCTTTAACCTCAGCGCCCCTGTGCCATCCAGTCCGGGCAGTATTACGAAAATTTTGCGCAGGCAACCCAGATTCCCGCGCTTTCTGCTGAAATGGCGGCCAGTTTTCCGGCCCGGAAGCGCGTTGGATGATCGCCAATGTATTCAGTTTTTCAAGCAGCTTTTTAGTCTCATTGAGGATTTCGAAGGTATTACGATTAATGCCGTCGAATCAGGCAGTGTGAAAGCAATACGTGATACCGTCAGCGACTCCCATACATTGAGATTAAAAAGTAACTATGGGTGGCAGTTGATACTGACAACTGCTGGCAGTGGCGAAATCAACTGCGTCCGGCAAACAATCTATACTCAACCGGGCGACCTGATGCTGTTTACGCCGGACAGTTTGCTGGATTACGGTAGAGCAGATCAATCTGATACCTGGCACTACCACTGGGTGTATTTCCAGCCACAGGAACAATGGCACAACCTGCTGCATTTCCCTGACGTAGGCCCAGGTATCTACCGCCTGCAAGTAGCCGGAACGGACTACCAGACTGTTCTCATGTTATTTGAACAAGTACAGGCAGCCCGTTACCTGGATCATCCTCTACATATTCGTCTGGCTATAAATTTAACAGAGCAGCTGTTAATACGCTGCCAGATGTTGATCCCTGATCAGGAAACCCTGAAAAGGGACCCCCGCATTGAAAAAGCGTTGGCTCTAATCAATGAAAATTATCATCAGGCACTGGCGGTCAACGACCTGGCAAAAAAGATCAACATATCCGATTCGCATCTGGCGCATTTGTTTAAGCAGCACATAGGGTTGTCGATTTTGGACTACCGCAATGAAATTCGCATGAGTCACGCCTGCCGCTTACTCTCTGACAGTGAACTGCCAATTACCCGGATCGCTCAACACGTTGGATACGGCGATTCCCAGTATTTCTCTCGATGTTTTAAAAAACAGTTCAACTTGAGCCCTAGAGAATATCGCAAACGTGCGTAGGCCTTTCAGGAAAATACGTTCATCAACGTGAGGGGTTAAGAGTCCGACAATACTTTTCGTATAAATCCGAAATTATCAGCAAATAGCGCTTTGGCTGGTGACGAATCAGGCGCCACATTCTCGAAACCATGCGGCGCCATCGAAGCAACATAAAACTGGCAGTCAACCTTGTTGGCTCTCAAGCGCTCTACATAGTTACAGCACTCTGCGTAAAACAAGTCGATATCACCAATACTGACCCAGGCCCGAGGCAAGCCACCAAGATCTTCCCGACGTGCCGGCACTGCGTATTTACCTACCGTCGTTGCACCCACTTCATCCCCAAGATAGGTAGACCAGCCAAATCGGTTGCTTTTGTTGTTCCAGACGCGGTGATTTATTAGGTCAAGTTCTTCATTTGCAGCGGTACGATCATCAAGCATTGGGCAATACAAAACCTGAGCTACAGGCTGCACGCCGCCCTGATCGTGGATGCGATGAACCAGGGCTGCAGCTAATCCAGCACCCGCACTTTGCCCCGCTACAATGACTTTCTGAGGGTCCACACCCAGATTAGCAGCTTCATGTTGGATCCACTGCCAGGCTGCATAGCAATCCTCTATTGCAGCGGGAAACGGATGATGAATTGCCAATCTATACTCAACGGATACGACAATAGCTTTGAACTCATTGGCGTAGTCAGCACATAACCGATCGTTAGTGGCAGCGTTACCAAAAATTAAACCCCCACCATGAATCCACAATAACGCAGCACCTGATAATTCTCCTTCGGGTGTATAAACGCGTACTCTCACACTACCTGAATTTGTATTGGAAATCTTAACACCATCAATCACTTTCTTTTTCGGCGCGAGATTCGTTAGGAAAACGGCAACTCTGGCGATGATGCGACTGGGAGGTACGTTCGGGATTCGATCAATCGCCTCTCTCAAATCTGGGTGAACTTTTTCGATGTCCATCGACATTACCTTTGATGATGAATGTGAGAGGTAACCACTCGCCCACCTTTTCCTGCTCGATCATTTTGGCGGCGGTGCCTTTGAATGCGATCTTTATGGCGGTCAGCGGATTGTAGCCCTGGTTGGCCATGCGGATATCGCGCTCGGCGCAGGTGTTGGTGAACGGGGTGTCGGGGTCGCGGCGGTGCGCAGCACCTCGGTTTCGTATTGGGTCAGCTCCTCGTGGAGGTTTTCGGCATCGGACTTGGCGATGCGGGCAGGGGTCCTATGGAGTTCCCGTGTGGCCTGTATGAGGATGGCCTGGGAGCGTGTGCGTACGGCCATGAAGGCTGCCTCGAAGCGCGCCTTGAGCGCGTCGAACTCCGAGCGCAGCGACGCCGTGTTGACCGTCGCCATGGGCTACCCGGACCCCACCGCCAAGCGCTCCGCCGGCGGCATCAGCACGATCAGCGCCTGACACACCCCCGCCGTCGCCTTGGAACTGAAATATGCGTTGCCCATGACCCTGTGCACTCATCAAACGCACACATCATAGAATCGCCTCCCTATGATGTCAAGGGGGGTGAGTAGTTACGATGAATGTTAGAGTAGTGATTCTAAGGGCAGCTTGAAATTACCCTAGCCCTTTAAATGCAGATCAAAAAAATCCCTGATCCTGGAAAAAACAGGTTCGCTTTTAAAGGCCGAGATCGAAAGATGCCCTTTTCCCTTTAGTCGGATCAGTTCGCTAGTATTGCCGCTGCTCTGCAAAGCTTCATGCAATATCTCACTCTGCCCTATTGGAATAATGCGATCCTGCTCACCATGGATAATCAAAAAAGGTGGCATACCGGGTTTGATATAGCTGATTGGGTTGGCTTGCTGAACCAGATCCGGGGAGTCTTCAACCAGACCGCCAAACAGATTAAATACAGGCTGCCCTTTTTTCATGGCGACATGCATTCCAAGTGGCAATCGCTGCGCTTCAATCTGGGCCATATCGGTAGGTCCAAAAAGATTCACGACCGCCTGTATTGGGCCAGCATATTGTTCATCACCTACAGGGACATCACCTTCTATTAAAACGTCGTCTCCGCTAGTACCAAGTAATGCCGACAGATGGCCACCAGCCGAGCCGCCCATGGCGCCGATTTTATTGGGATCAAGGTTATATTGTTCAGCGTGTTTTCTGATCCAGCGCACAGCTGCTTTGCAATCGTGAATCTGGGCCGGAAAGGTATCGACATGGCTTTTTCGGTAATTAATGCTGACCACCGCATAGCCGTTTTTAGCAAGAGATAGTTCATTCATCTGTCCAACCTGATTTTTGTTTCCTACCTGCCAACCGCCACCAAAAAAATATATGACAACGGGAAAAGGCTTGTCAGTGGCTTTTTCAGGAATATAAACATCAAGTACCAGAGACCCTTGTGGCGTTTGGGTGTATTCAATATCACGCACTGCCCTTACACCTTCCGGGGGGTTGGGTGGTGATGACGGCTCCGCTTTCTTACGAAAATACCTCTCCAATAATGCACCACTTTTTTTGAATACAATAAACAGGGTGATTGTGAATACAATAAACAGGGTGATTGCCACTACCAGATAGAACAAAATACTATTCATTTTAAAATTTCACGTTACATTGACCTACTGATCTGCATCACAAATTCAAGCCAGATTTACGTTTTTAAGTGCCTGTCAAAAAAGCCTTTAACTTTTTCAAATATCTCTTCATTGCGGTAGGCCTTCATTGATCCATGTCCTGCGCCTTCTACAATCAGCAACTCACTTTCGGCCTCACTGGCCACCAACGCCTCATGCAAGATTTGGCTCTGACCTACCGGTACAATCTTATCCTTGTCGCCATGGATAATCAAAAAAGGTGGCATACCGGGTTTGATATAGCTGATTGGATTTGCTTTCTGAACCAGTTCAGGAACATCGGAAATAACCCCGCCCAGAAAGTCCGTCACCATCGATTTCTCCCTATCATAGCGACGGCCAAAGCGGAGACGCTGCGCATCCATTTGACTCATGTCTGATGGCCCAATAAACGGGACAACCGCTTGTACCGGGCCTGCGTATTGAGCGTCATCTGGCGGCAGTACGCCTTCTAGTTCCTCTATGCTGCCGGTCACACCTATCATTGAAGACATGTAGCCTCCCGCAGACCCGCCAAAAACGCCTATATGATGTGGATCAAAATGATATTGCCCGGCATGTTTTCTCACCCAGCGTATCGCTGCCTTGCAATCATGAAGCTGGGCAGGAAATTTAGCCACATCCGAAAGACGATAATCAATACTGATAACAGCGAAACCATGGAGCGCATAGTTTTGCCCATCATAAAACCGTATCTGATTTTTGTTACCCATTATCCAGCCACCGCCAAAGAAGTGGATTAATACCGGTAATGGTTTCTCAGGCAAGGTCTCTGGAAGATAGATATCGAGCTTGAGCGGGCCCTGTGGCGTTTGCGTAAATTCGACATCTCGAACTGCCTGTACGCCTGCGGGTACCGGTGGTGGTGGTGGCTCTGACAGGCGCTTACCAACTACGCCTAACAAGGTCATGGCTATTTTGTACAGTAAGTATAAGACTGCGACACCTATTGCAAATTCTATAATCATTATTCTGTGACACCTTATTTCAGAAGAATCTGGTATGAGCACCCTCAGGGCTGCCAACCCCTCCTGGTTTATGTCTTCGTCTCTTTTGCTTAAGCTTCCGCCAATATGGGCACACCAACGGACATCGCCTGATGACCGACAGTTGCGGTTAGGGTTAATGTTTCTAGAACTTCTTCCCGAGTAGCGCCACTTATCAAAGCCGGCTGAATATTGGCTTCCGTTTTGGACTTCAGCAAGTGGGTACAGGAACTGTCAATCGCAATAATAACTCGCCTAATTATCTCGGCAACGCTGGTGTCGCATATGTTTGATACCCTTTCAGCAGCACATCACAGTGAGCAGGATCAGCTCTCAGAACACAGGTCATTGCTTCCATGGCAGTTGACCCCCTTGCAAGCAATTCACCTTTGCCCGAATTACAGGCTGCCTCTGCTTCTTCATTGAGCAACCCGTGCTCTCCCAGAGCTTTATTCAGAATAGGCGCTCACGAGGTACGCGTGTGTATACCGATTGACGAGGCCAATTCCGTTGCTGTCAGTATTTCGTCTGCACTTGCCCCAAAATCCAATGCTCTGTCGATATGGAGTTGAAGACCTTCGACAGATTGCACAGAAACTGCCGCATTGACAGCAACCAGGATGAACTTTTTCTCCTTAGGTGCCAAGGCATCGGTTTTCCACGGATGGCTCAGGCATGCCAAAATATAGGGACATAGTCTGGATCACATTCAAGAACTGTTTTCCACATGTCGGGGGTCGGTAGCCGGCCCGTTTTAGCGGCAAATTCTTGTTCCAGGGCCTGTTTATCTGCCTTAGGTCTATTACTGGTCTATTACTCATTTTTTTCCCGCTTACTTATGTTTCAAGAAGATACTGCGCCGATTACCTTTTTACCCTCTTATGCATTGCCTGATATGGGCCCTAAATATCAGGAAATTCATCTTTCAACGATTGCGGATTGGAATTCAGGACCATAACTTCTTACCCCTTCCTCATGGCCTCCCGCTGCTTTATAGCGAGGAAGAAAACCCGACCAACCACTCCCTCCCACTTAATTCAACCCCACCATGCGCCGAGCGGCATATAGCGGGTCATTAGTGTCACGAGTGGCCTGGTTCGGAAATTTAGGAATCCTGGGCCCTGTCACCGGAGAATAACTGACGTTTTCAGAAACAACAGTGCGGCGGGCGATACGCCAATTACCATCGCGGCGCTCGACTACATCCACATAGCGACAAAATGCTTCCAGATCGACCTGTTCGTCGCTTTTACCACCAGCTGCGTCCATGTTGCCGGCACGGCGCTGACGAGCGATAAAATAGGTCTCGGCCACCGCCCTGTCCTTGTCAGCAAACTCTATTCGAGTATTGCCAAGAAAGTGCATTGACTGCTCAACATCAACATGACGTGTTCGCACCCAGTCAATTAATTCATCGACAGAGCCCTTGAAGTTACCATGATCGTCCACGGCATCCGGATGGAATGTGGCTCGCACCAACTCCCAGTCGCAACGGTCGACACCCTGGGCGTAGGCAGCCATTAGATCCAAAATAGCCATTCTGTCTGCCAGCCGGGCTGACTCCTCAACTGCCCCGACTAGTCTCGCCTTATCGGTACTCATTTTGTTTTCTCCACTATCATCTATTCCGAAAACTGATTTTTAGAAAACGAGGAATGCTTACTGTGTCTCGCTCTGGGCTTTCACCTTAAGTATCCGGTCAGCGCTGTATGAACCCATGTAGTAGTAATCCCCTGCAGCCACCACTACCGAGCCACCGGCAACAGGGTTCATTGCCACATGCTGCCGCTGATCTTTGACTGTTCTTGTTTGTGGATCTATTTGCAAAATATTGAAAGGATAGTTGCAGCTCGTGCCGGGCAGATGGCACACAATCGACTTCAGCATCGACGATTCGTTCTCCAACATCAATACATTGTCCTGTCCTAACCAACCATTATTATCGGGTTTTTGTAACGCAATTTTTTCGATGACCTCGCCTTTCTCCAGATCAATAAATACCTGTGTGTCTTCCATCGTCATATTGACAATCAGGGTTTTCAGATCTGCTGTCACTGAGACACCATTTGGCAGAAAGCCATCGCTCTGAGGGATTTTTTTCCAGCCAACTTGATTGCTCCATTGCCAAACAAAACCTGTTGGTCTGCCCATCAGCATGGCCGAACCAAAGGCTTTCCACGCAGGGGGCGTAAACATCTGGCTTGCTGCGAATCCATCGGCAAGTGCAACAACATCATTGAGCAGCCCGTCGCCAGGTAAAACAGCACAGCCACGCCAAATCAGCTGAATCTGATTTCCACCATTCGCCTGGTCGAACAACACTTCAAAGTACTCTACGGATTCTCGCTCGTAATGGTTAATAGCAAGCAATTGCCAGCGGCCGTCGGCTCTTTGAGACAAATCAATGCCAGCAGGGGAAAGCATTGCGGGCTCGTTGCAGTTGGGATCTCCCCAAATAGCATTACTCGCTTCCGAGGCTTCAGGGGCACGACTGCCATATAGTCTTGTCAGTCGTTGCGTCGTCAGGTTCATAGCGGTAATAGCGCCAGTACCGCCGTCGTAACCGCCAAACTCACTGAACAACAATGCCTTGCCATCAGGTGTTACAACCAAATCCTCAGGCGACTGAACACCACAGATCAACTCATAACTGTCGTGGGCACCACAGGCTGTCCAGTTCTCATCTTGCTGCGTACAACCGCCAAACATCAACATTAACGGTATGAGACTCATCAACATAGTGGTTCTAGATGAATTTTTTGATATCACGGTGGTTTCCATGATTCGCGCTCCTAACATGAGATTTCAGTATTGGTGACATCGGTCGTTCGTCATTGAATCAATCCTATTTGGGCACCAGCTCTACGATGCAAATTCGCCCGACGGCCCCCACAGTGTGCTTGAATGCCAGCCAGCACTTCGTCAAAAACAGCAGCCATGAGGGAGCTGCCAGGCTCAGCGTCAATGATGATCGTTTCGTTGTTGGTATCTTGAAAGGTTATCTTTGGCATTGCGAACTCCTCTGATCAAACGTCTAATGTCTCTGTTTCGTCATTATGTAGAGCTAAATAATCCTGACGGGCAAGTGTGAATACCCTCTTACAGCACTGGTTCTGATGCGCACTGCATTGGTTTCATCAACTTCCCAGTCAGGGATCCGGCGAAGAACCTCTTCCAGTGCTATGCGCATCTCCAGGCGCGCAACAGACGAGCCTAGACAGCTGTGTATACCATATCCAAACCCGAGATTTCGTTGTGGTTTGCGCTCTATGTCAAACGTCTCGGCATTGTCGTATTGTCTTTCATCATGGTTTGCGGATGCCGTTAGCAAACCGATTCTGCTGCCTTCCGGAACGACAACTCCGTGGATTTCTACATCGCACATTACCCGTCGGAATTGAACAGGTGAAGGGGGTTCTACGCGTAATATTTCATCTATGGCTCTGGGTATTAATTGAGGATCGTCGCGTAACTTTTGCCTCTGAGCAGGATGTTTGGCCAGCAATAAGCATGCAGAAGCAAGGAGTCTGGCTACAGTTTCGTTTCCAGCTAAGCCAATGATCATTATCATTGCGCTGGCTTCATCTGTTGTCATTTGACGTTCACTGGAGCCGTCGCGGAAAACCCCCGTTGCGATCAATGATGCCAGATCATTTTGTGGGTGTTCACGACGGTTCAACAACATATTTACGAAGTACTCGGTACTTTTTTGAAAGGCCTCGAATTGCAGTGGCCCAGGTTCCACCTGACCATCATCTCTATGCCCTATCTGATGTCCCCAGATGTTAATTTGCTTTCGATCTTCTGCAGGCACTCCGAGCAGTGCACTCACCACATCCATCGGCACCCAGCGCGCAAAGTCTTCAACAAAATCGAACGCTGTTTTTTCTTCCACTGATTTTAGGTGGTGGACAATTATTTTTCGAATCTCTTCTTCCAGGGTCGCGATTTTTTTGGGTAAGAATTGTGGGGCAACGACAGCGCGTAAATGATTGTGGTAGGGAGGGTCTTCGTTAAGGATGGAAGTATGGTTCGCCGGATCATCGTCCATCAAGTCAAGTACAGTGCCATATGCGGAGCTGAACGTATCAGTGTCTAGAGAAGCATTTAATACATCTTCATAGCGACTGAGGACCCAGAAATCGTACTTGCTGTTATACCAAATTGGTGCCTCTGCTCGTAACCGCCTGAACACCTCATAGGGATTATCGTCAATATCGTAGTCGTAAGGATCGTAATACAGCGGCTCAATGCTCATTGATTAATCCTCGAGTGCACATTAGGGAACTTTAATTCATGATCAGAAATGGCCAAGTATGGCAGGAATTGTGTTCCCAATAAGAGATCAATTGATTGCGGTACAGTTTTCGTTGTACACCATTTCATTAGGGATAGCTATACCGGGCGCCATGGCGGGAGCGTTGGCACCATCCCCATATGTTGCCGGGACAGCATCATGGCTCATGGGCTTCGTCCAGATGTTCCTTTCTTCAGTTGTGGGGACGATAGTCGGTATTTTAATGGTCGACCATCCCCTTCCCATGGCGATGGTGATCGCCAGCTGTGGAATTTGCTCCTCTGTTTTGTTTATGGCGCCAGTAGTGTCTCATAAATAGGTTTTAATACTGCCGTAGACCGAAGTTCTCATCTGTCATATGTGTGAAGCAGCCTGTGGCTGCCTGAGCTATTTCCCAATAGGTAGTCGAAAGCCGTCATAAGCAAAGGCTGGGCTGATCGTCTCGCAGTCCTTTTCGCTGACTCCTTCGCGACGCGATATTTCATACCAGCGTTGGCGGACGGTTTGCTCCATCTGGTCGATGATATCTTTGGCATCTTTGGGTTCAACCAGGAAACGAACCGATTGCGAAAGTAGATTGCTTGCGTGTGCGTACCGGCCCATGTCCCCGCATTCCAGCGCAAGATCCCGTCGTTCGGTACTCACAGGCATGGCCGGTGTAAGATCGTAGGCAGGGGACAGTTTCCACTCATCCCCCATGGCAATGATTGCGTGATTCCGAGGGTGGTCGTCGTTGTTAGTAATGAGGGCATTGAAACACATGCGGCGAAATATTTCTGACGCATCAGCCTTTGATTGTGACGAAATACGCCGTAACTCTTCTGCCAGTAGCACATAAGACCATCTGTTCCGATCCTGGTGTGTGTCGCCAGCGCGGAGTAGAGTCAGGGCACTCAACATTCTGGCACGCTTGTATCCATCTCCTTTACGCTCGCGATCGAAGCGTTTGACTAGCAGTGCATCCCGGTCGCCGATGGTTGTCAGCTTGCTTTCTGCAGTATGAATGCCACAGGCACGCGCCAATTCCAGCATGGCGCGTTCGACCCGCGCATGATTCCACCGATCATCCGGTCGGTTGAATTTGGCAATCCACAAGGCATCGTCGTCTTCGACAACTGCTTTCGGGCGTGCACCTCCCATTGAGGTACCTTCGAGCATGAGTTCCTGTGCCTGTTCGGCATCATGGCTTTCCGGTAGGCTTTCATCGTTGATGATTGCATCTGTGAACTGCTGCAGGCGGGCAAGATCTAGCGTGCGGTTGAATTGTCGCTTCGGCGCGGGTGGTTCTGCGTTTAAGCCGAAACCGAGCGCTCCGGCGCGGTCGTCCGGCGAGTGGAGCAGGTAATCGAGTTCGTCCAGGCCGGGAGAGCCGAGGTGACGCTCGATCACTCGACGACCCCAGTAGTCAGGGCTGGCATCGCGAAGGGCGCCGAACAACCCTTTTAATACAGCAGTCTCGTAAGTCTTAGTGGAAAGCTTTCAGTCAATGGGGTCGATCGGCACGGCATTGTTGCGGGCAAGGTAGCTTTTCCCGTAGACAAAGCGGCCCTGTGCAACACCATGGCGGTCCACCATATTCTGAAACCGCCCCGCCGTAACGAATTCCGTTTCACCCGGTAGGCTGATATAGACGTAGCACTCCCGCGATTCACCTTTAGAAGTCACTGTCCAACTCCTCAGGGTTTTTTGCGCGGGCGCGTTGACGGCGCATGCTCAGCGCGAGCCCTTCCTCGTCCTTTGCTGGATCTGCAAGCGATTCCATTGGGCCGAGAAGGTCATAGGTCCAGAGCAGTGCGGTATATACAGCAATGCCGGTTGTAATTTTCCCCCGCTCTGCATCCGACACAGCGCGTGCCCCTGTACCGATTTTCTCGGCTACCTCGGCTATGGTAAGATTACGTCGCAATCTGGCCGTTCTCAGATTGGCCCCCAAGCGCTTGATGGCCTGTTCGACGGCATAAGGTGGGGCCTGTGTCAGAGTGTTCTTTGCGCTCATTGGCTCTTGAAAGCCGTTTAATGTAGATAATGTGCCCCAAAGAGCATAGCAAGGAAATGGACCCTATTCAAGCTTAAGGTCTCTTGAGAGCGCTTAAAGTAAATTTATTAGCTCTTAAGAGCGTTTTTTGTCTTTAAGCGCGATATTTTCGTTTTCATTCCCATAAATGATCGAAAAATGATACTTGCTGCAAGCCGAAACGAGATGTCGGAAAGTGTCGGAAATTTACCAATTGGTCGCGGAGCACAAATTTCTTTCCGACATTCCTTAATCAAGAACCTCAAATGTCCTGACCTCGTGGTCTGACTTTCAACATCAGATATTCCGATATCTCTCTGATGACGTGGCTCTGTGTGTAGTTTTTGGGTGCGCGGTGCTCGGTTTCTATGTGTCAACATACTATGGTGGACACTGTGAAAAATCAGCCATGCATTCACTGCCTTTCAAGTACCCCAGATTGGCATATCCGGGTTCTCCTCTGCGTGTGTCGACGGTATCACCCAGTTCTCCTTTCTCCGACCCTTCAGTATCCACGACGAGGCTGACCGCACCTTATACCGCGCCGACACGACCGTGCAGATCACCGACCTCCTGATCATATGTGATGTCAGCCCGACCACCATTCACCGGGCGACGGTCACGCCGCGCATGCGGCACGAGCTGCCTGAAAACAGGTGAAAACCGGAGTATGATCTCCCAAACAATTTTAACAGAAAAAGGCCCGAGGTCAGGACGTCTGAGGACAGATGTAGTTACTGAGGTTCAATGTATACACTTGCTAACAATCACACTGTTCAAAGACTGATAGACATCTAAACTAATGAAGAAGAAAACCGAAATCTGTTGGCCTCCAGAGGGCTTCACTGAATTTAATTCACAGGACAATTTCCTCATTCGGAATGGGCCGATCTACCTGAAAACGATTGCTCCTGATGCAGATGAACTCGAGTACCTGATGTATTTTCTTCCAAATGAGAAACACGCCAATGGCATGAATACCTGTCATGGGGGCATGATAGCAACGCTTTGTGATCTGACGCTTGGAATCGCAGCCAGTCAGGCAACCGATAACTCATTTGTCGCCACTGCTTCCTTGCATACGGATTATATTGCTGCTGCACCAATTGGAAAGCCTATACTTACACGTACTTCAGTCACTAAAGTTACTCGCTCACTCGTATTTGCTCGAAGTACCTGTGAATCAGAAGGTAGTATTGTCGCGACAGCAAGTGGCGTTATGAAAAGAATCAAGCCAGTATCTACTGGAATAAATTGAACACGACTCAATGCTTGTGGACTCATCAACCTCAAACTCTACAGATGGACTTGTCCCAACAGGTTATGAGCGCTCATCTGATAGCAGAAACGGATTTTTCCCGGGTACTTGGATCGAGAATATCTATCATCGTAGCCAACCTGGAAAAGCCTTAAGCGACCGTTTTTGGTGTGCTTTTTTGCTTGAGGAGGCACATCTCAACATCCGCAGGATTACTCACGGAGGCACAATTGCGGCTTTTGCCGATATGGTGCTCGGATATGCTCTATTCAAAGGCACAGGTCGCTTTGGTAACACCATCGATTTAAATATCAAGTATTTGGGTAGTTCTCGTCTTGGCCAGCTACTTGAAGGTATGGGAGAGATCATCGCAATAGAAGACGATTGCGTATATGTCAGAGGTCACATGGAAAGTGAGGGAATACAGGTTGCTCTGCTATCGGCCGTATTCAAGCTGGTGCCGGTAGCCACTGCAAAATAGTTATAATCAGGGGATCGATGGGAGGAAGAGCGGATACGCGTCCAACTCCCTGGCTGCGCTTCACTGATTGACAATAGAAACAACGGTCGATTACCCAATGGAGAAGATTTGATGATTTCAATTCTCGAGATTAAATCAGACACGCACGGCTTTAATATAGTATTGCTCGGTTTAAGTCTGTTGGCTGTTTTGGCTGGCGAAGTCAAAGCTTCTGAGTTTAAAGGTGTCATTGGAAGAACTGAAGCTGATTCCAAGCCCCATTGGCCTGAAGAGCCGACTGCTCAAAAGGATGCCCCAAATGTCCTGATTTGGTTGATGGATGACGTAGGATTTGGTCACGCAGGCAGTTTCGGTGGCCTGGTTGAAACAGCGACTTTGGATCAGTTGGCAAGGGATGGGCTACGTTTTACAAACTTCCATTCAACACCTCTGTGTTCACCAACTCGCGCTTCCCTGCTTACCGGCCGAAACCCTCATAATGCGGGGGTGGGAGCTCACGCTGGTACAGCTTCTCCATACCCAGGATATAACGCACGTATACCCAAGTCGGCAGCCAGTATAGCGCGTATACTCAAAGATCAGGGTTATGCTACCTATGCGATTGGTAAATGGGACCAGCTGCCGATGGAACACACTTCTGTTGCAGGGCCATTTGATTATTGGCCCAGCGGTCAAGGGTTCGATCACTTCTATGGTTTTTTGCACTATGACGCCAATCATTTTGATCCTACATTGTGGGAAAATCACACACCCGTAGTCAGGCCGGCCAAGCGAGAGCCCCATTATCATCTGACCACCGATATGGCAGATAAAGCCATTAGCTATATAAATCAACTGGATGCTGTAGATCCTAACAAGCCGTTTCTACTCTATTGGTCGACAGGTGCTGTCCATGCGCCACATCATGCACCGCAGTCCTACATCGATAAATATCAAGGTCGGTTTGATGAAGGCTGGCACGCAACGCGCGAGGCAATTCTGAGTAACCAGAAAGCGTCTGGGATCGTACCCAATAATGCTCAGCTACCGGTGTGGCCAGAGGCAGTGCCTGAATGGACCGATCTCAGCGCAGATGAGCAGCGCCTGGCTCGACGGCAGATGGAAGCATTTGCCGGAATGCTCGACCATACCGACGAACAGTTTGGTCGAATCATTTCTGCATTAGAGGCTATAGGTAAATTAGACAATACCATCATCGTGGTTTTGTCTGATAATGGCGCAAGCGCTGAAGGGGGCCTGGCAGGTACGTACAATGAAGGTACATTAACCATGGGGCAAACTTCATGGGAAGATAACCTGAAATTCTACGATCAGTGGGGTGGCCCTAAAACTTATCCCCATTATGCAGTGGGCTGGGCTGTTGCCGGGAATACGCCATTCAAGTATTACAAACAAAGTGCTTATGACGGCGGAAATCGTGTCCCCATGCTGATTAGCTGGAAAAAGGGAATTAAAGAAAGCGGCCTGCGACCACAATTCCATCATGTCAGTGATGTTGTCCCAACCATCCTCGATTTGGCGAAAATTCAGCAGCCTGAGGTAGCAAACGGAGTCAAACAGCGACCCATGGATGGAATCAGTTTTCGCTACGCGTTTGAAGAAGAGGACGCCCCTACTGAAAAACAGGTGCAGTACTTTGAATTATGGGGGAATCGAGGTATTTGGGCAGATGGTTGGAAAGCAAATCTACAAATTCGTATTCCCTGGACCGTATTTGAGCGTCCTGATATCGATGGTGGCGAATGGACGCTATACCACGTCAATGAGGACTTTAACGAACGCATCAACCTGGCAGACAGTCACCCGGAAAAACTGGAAGAAATGAAAAATCTATTTCATCAGGAGGCTCAGAAAAACCAGGTGTATCCGTTATTGCCAGACAGCCACTCAGCCTTAGCTGAAAAAACTGCCAGGCAATTGAAAGATCGTGACTATCGATTTGTCTATGGACCGGATTCCATCCGCATACCAAGCATTCTCTCTCCTCCGCTCGCGCAAATGTCATTTGAAGCTACAGCCAACCTGAATTATCAATCTGGCGACAAAAGCTCAGTGCTGTTTTCGCATGGAGGCGATGACGGGGGTTTCGCTTTGTACATAAAAGACGGTAAACCTGTGTTTGTTTACAACATGAAAGGCATACAACGTTCCTATCTTGAGAGTTCCAAAGAGCTGCCGAATGGCGCTTCAAAAGTTACTCTTGTTGTTGATCGTGTTGGGCAGCGGGCTGATATTCATATCGATGTAGAGGATGAAACTGTCGCTCAACGAAGTTTCGATCACTTGACCTGGCCCGCGGGGCACGAGAGTTTTGATGTGGGTGCTGACTATGGAAGTCCTGTTAGTGAAGAGTATGCGCCACGGACGCCATCGAGGCCTGGATTGATTCAGCGTCTGACCTTTGTTGTACACCCAGCCAAATCTTAACCCCCTCCCATCGGGGTAAGCTTATAAGTGATGCAGTCAAAGTTCTGGAATTGACAGAACTTTGACTGCACATCGCTATCCGATAAACAACGATTGTTTTATATCCCGATCGCATTTTTCATTCACTGCTGCTGTTTGCGCGACATATTGGATGGGTGAACCAAAAAATCTGCATTGTATTGTGAACTGCTGACTGCTTCTGCTGCCCCGGCTCACTCATGGCAGGAATAGGAGGGAAGTGCCTGTTTGACTTATCATTGTAAAAACTAATAAACTGTCAAGAATTGGTATCAAATACAATCTATTGGTGTTTAAACATTAGCAAAGTTGCCCGGCACTTCGATGGGCAAACCAGGAGTCATAGATGAATAAAACTGCATTGGTTACGGGTGCATCGGCTGGTATCGGTTGGAGTGTGGCTGAGTACCTTGCAGATCAAGGCATAAAAACTGTGGCAGCTGCGAGGCGTTTGGAAAAAATGGATCCGCTGAAAGAGAAAGGAATTTACACAGTGCAGCTGGATGTCAGTGACATTAATTCCATCGAGCAGTGCTTGGCTGAAGTTCGTGAGAATGTTGGGGAGATAGACGTTCTGGTTAACAATGCCGGCATTGAGCTTTTGGGACCATTTGAGCTCCTTTCGATGGAGCAGGGGCGCCGCCTGCTCGACATTAATCTGTTTGGTGTACTCGAGATGACTAAGCGGTGTTTGCCGCATATGCGTGAGCAGCGCTGGGGGCGTGTGCTTAACGTCACCTCTATTGGAGGCGTGGGCTCCATGCCTTACAACTCCTGGTACCACCTCTCCAAGCACGCTATTGAGGGGTTTACCCGTTCGTTGCGTCAGGAAATGGCGCAATTCGGTGTGGCTGCCGCCACCATTCGCCCCGGTTCTGTGAAGACAGAAATCTGGCAACGTGGCGTCGCTGATAAAATCGACTGGAACAATAGCGATTATCAGGAAACCACTGACAAGTTGATGGAGAGTATGAACAAAACGGAAGAAAAGATGGGAAGCGACCCAATCCATTGTGCCAAGGCCGTTTACAGGGCGATAACTGATAAAAAACCGAGGCTGGCTTACGAGGCTCCGATGCACGCCAAAGTGACGACATTCATGCTCAAATGGATATTACCTGAAAGCTTTGGCAATAAGATGGGAGCACGGCACGCCGGTCTTCGTTTTGATTAACTCGAGCGGCTTTCCTGTTCCTTGAGAGTTCCATGAGATCAACGTTGTCCTTGTCAACCAGTTCGGTGACATCAATTATTTACTTTTAGGTGCTGGTCCAGAAAGTGCTTCACTTTTTCTGTTATCTCGTCAGTGCAGAACATGGGTACCGAGGTATGCCCAGCATCTTTAACAATAACCAGCTCACTTTCATTACCGCTGGACAGGAGGGCTTCGTGTAAAATTTGGGCCTGCCCTAGAGGAACTACATGATCTTTCTCTCCATGTACGATCAGGAAGGGGGGCATACCGGGCTTTATATAGTTGATGGGATTGACCGATTTAACTTGGTCAGGTACATCTGAGAATTTTCCACCAAGAAACCGAGTGGCTATCGAATTTCTGGCATCAAGTTTATAGCCAAAGCGCAGTCGTTGTGCTTCCATCTGACTGAAATCGCTGGGCCCGGCAAAATCAACGACAGCCTGAACGGGGCCAGTATGCTGATCATCACCGGGTTCGAGCTTGCCTTCCAGTGCATCTATCCCAGCGCTGGTTCCTATCAGAGCGGACAAGTGTCCGCCAGCCGAGCTACCCATCACGCCAATACGGGTCGCGTCAAAATTATACTGCTCGGCATTCTTTCGAATCCAGCGGACAGCAGCCTTGCAATCGTGAATTTGAGCAGGGTGGATCGCTACGCCGCTCAAGCGATAGTCAATTGTGACAACTGCATAGCCGTGCTGAGCAAAGTTTTGCCAATTATATATGCGCACAGCATTTTTATTACCGATTTCCCAGCCACCACCATGGATATGCAATAACACCGGCAACGGAGAATCTGATTCAGGCAGGTAAATATCCAGTGAACGGGGGCCTTGAGGGGTTTGAACATAATCAATATCACGGATGACCTTGGTTCCATCAGGCGCATCGGGTGCAGGCGGCTCCGCCACTCTTCTACTGTAGTCGTCGACCCATTTTTTGGCACCCCGAAAAAGAATATACAGAACAACAGCAACTGCAATTAATATAAATATGCTGTCCATCAACTGTCACAACCCATCATTAATCACTGAGTTTGGTCGTGTTTCTGTGAATAATAAGCAAGGTACATATATAAATCTGTCTGCGCCTTACGAAGCTAACTCAACAGCAGGGGGACCGATTGTTTCCCGAAAGTTCCAACGGTCGCAGGTATTTTTGCACCAGGTTTTACATGGAAGTTTGGAAATGCCTTCAGAAACTCTGCAACAGCAATCCGAAGTTCACGGCGGGCAAGGTGTGAGCCGACACACCGATGAGGGCCAGCGCCAAATGAAAAGTGTACGCCCGGGCGTTCACGATTGAAGTTAATTTCTTCAGCATTTTCAAAGACCTCTTCATTAAAGTTTGCCGCTGGAAACATTATTCCCAGGGCATCTCCTTTTTTGATGAGGACACCGTCAATCTCGGTATCCTGTGTTGCATGCCGTCTCGTTTGAATAACTGCGAATGTCCGCAGTAGTTCTTCTATGGCTGAAGGAACCAGATCGGGATTCTTTATCAATTCGTCTCTTTTGTCTGCATGGCTCCCAAGGTAGGAAAATATATTGCCCAGTGCAGACATCACTGTATCGAGGCCTCCCTGGAACAATAGCATGGCGAATCCCATAATCTCTTCATCGGTAAATGACTCACCGTTGATTTCTGAATGAACTATCTTGGACAATATGTTGTCTTTGGGGTTTTCCTTCAATTCCGCAATGACATTCCTCAGGATATCACCGATCGTTTCACAGGCCTCAAACCTTATCGCTTCTGTTTGGCCCTTCAATAGGGTTTCGTTTAAATGGACCAGTTCTGCTGCACGATCAACTGGCAGCCCTGCCAATCGACAGAACAGCGTGGATGGTAGCGGTACCGCAAATTCACTAACGAATTCACACTCGTTGGAGCCTTTCTCCTCTATTTGGCGTATCAAGTCTAAAACCAACTCGCGAACATCGCTTTCCAGAGCTGTCATCGCTTTGGGTGAAAGCATCGGATTCAAGAGGGCTCTGGGACGACTATGGGCAGGAGGGTCCAGTTCCAGGGGAATTAGCGGATAGTCTCTGCTTCCATTGACTTCAGGCACTGCCTGGCCATATACGTGGCGACTCGAGAATAGGTCAGGGTTTTGGCATACATACCGGATATCTTTGTAATTCGTTAATACCCAGTGTGGAGGATTGAACGGCATATCACCGAGTGTAAAAAAGATTTTAGGGGCCTCCTTGGCAAGCTGTTTCATTCGCTCGTGAGGTTCTTCAAACATTATTGGTTCAAGCAAGCTGAATGGGTAGACCAATTCCTCTGGTACGTGGTCTGGAACAGCTGGAGACATTTCTTCTGAATTCATAATTATTCCCGAATAAAATAGTAGCGGATTCGAAGCATTATGTTTACTTTATAAAACTGACGATATATTATTTATTATGATAGAAGCTGGCTTCAAAGTCTAGTTGTTATTCCCTTTCGGTTCAAATGCAGCCCCGCTCTTGGGCAACGCGGTAGGCCGAGGGACTTGTCCGACGTCATTAACATCTATCGAAACGATCATCTACCGGCTTTCGCAGTGGTACGGGATGTTCTAAAGCATAAGTGTGACTATAAGGATATCTCCATTCCCGTTATACGCGACATGGACGCGTATTGGCAATCTCTGCCTGATTTCTTCGATTGGCTGGAAGGTCGCCGCGCCGAGGAAGCGCCAGCACTTGGCGCAATCACCCAAAGTGATGCGATGTACCGTCCGCAATACGGACAGATTGGATTGCGCACACTAAGCGGTAATTCACTCGAAATTATCCGTTTCGCGGCAGCTAACAGACTGTGCGTTCATCTTGACTATACGGATCAACAAGGAAGAAGACGCTCACGTATAATCGAGCCGTATTCACTGCGTCGCGCTGGCAATGGAAACATCCTGCTTTATGCCGTGCGCTCTGAGGATCAGACGTCCTGACCTCGGGCCTTTTTATGTTAACCTCAATGAGAGATCATACGCCGGTTTTTACGTATTTTCAGGCAGTTCGTACACCATGCGCAATTCGTGTTCCGGGGTAGACTGTTTTGGTCTGGGTGAGTTCCTCAAGCAGCCCGGCGAGTGCCGCATCGCCCCTGGGGATGTGATCTGCCCGGACATCACGTACATTCCAGTGAGCGGAAGGTACTTCTACCTGGTGGCGGTGATGGACTGGGCGAGCCGGTACGTGCTGTCGTGGGAGCTGGGCAAAACCATAGAGGTCGGGTTGAAGCGCGAGCGCGCTGAAGCGCCACGGAGCTCCCTTGATCTGGGACACCGACCAAGGGAGCCAGTTCACGAGCGAGGCGTACCTCGGCGTCCTGCGGGAGGTGGGGGTGCGGATCAGCATGGATGGCCCGGGTCGATGGATCGACAACAGGTTCATCGAGCGGTTGTGGCGCTCGCTGAAGCACGAGAAGGTGTGCCTGGAGGATCTGAAGGACGGGCACCATCCCTCGACGATCTTCCTTCATCGGCTCCGAGCCAGCGTTCCCGCGGCTTGACTCCAAGGATCATTGGCAGCGCGCGATGCAAGGCCACACCACCGCGAATCTGACACGAGTGATCGGATCCAACCGCATTTGCGAGGAGGTTGGTTCATCCTGCACAGTCAACTTCATACGGGTCATCCTTCATCTGCGATCACACGGGCGGCATCGTGGCCGAAGCGAACCGCACGGAGCAGGCGGTTGTCGTTGCCACGTGAGTTAAGAGATGTCCTTGAGATCCACATTCAAACGCTGTGCAGAGACAGCGCGCACTTGCCCGGAGAGCGGATAGGAGTCGGCTCCCGCATGCACCACGATCACTTCTTCGAGTTGAAGTATTTCGAGCGCACTTCGCATGGACGGCGTCACCTTTGGCGATGTCGTGCGCTTTATCTCAATGCCGAAGCGCTTCCCGGCGCGGGTGACGAGCAGATCAATCTCCGCACCTGTATGTGTACCCCAAAAGTAGACCGTCTTCTCGTTCAGTTCCATAAGTTGAATGATTGATTCGATCAAAAATCCCTCCCAAGAAGCACCGCACACAGGATGAGAATACAAGGCATGGATACCTTCGATGCCAAGCAGCGTGTGCAGGACGCCACAATCGCGTAGATATATCTTTGGTGCCTTCACTTGGCGTTTTCGAATGTTTTCAAACCACGGTGGCAATTGGCGAACAACCAAGGCACCTGTGAGGATATCAAGATACCTTCTAACTGTAGTATCCGACACCCCTAAGGAACGGGCAAAAACCGATGAATTCCATGTCTGTCCCTGCCAATGCGCGAGCATCGTCCAAAACCGACGCATCGCGGTGCTTGCTATCCGAACCCCGAGTTCCGGCAGATCTCTCTCCAGAAATGATTGCACAAAGCTTTCCGTCCACAGGCCCGCATCTCCATCTTCTTTTGCAAGCCATGCTGGCGGGAAGCCACCACGCAGCCAAAGCCGATCAATCTCTTGGAATCCGACTTCCTGTAGGTTGAGTCCGCCCAAGTTGTAGTAGTGAATGCGGCCCGCGAGAGTTTCCGATGTTTGCCTGATGAATTCGGGGGACGCACTGCCTAATATCAAGAATTTGGCCGGACTTGGTCGCCTGTCGGACAGCACGCGCAATACGGGAAACAAGTCCGGTCGGCGCTGCACCTCATCAATGATCACAAGGCCGCGAAGATTTTCAAGTACCATCAACGGATCTTCGAGTAGTTGATTCAAATCTCTCGGGTTCTCTAAGTCGAATCGCTGTGACGGACCGTCAAAGACGGCAGCCGTTTGCTCGGCGAGTGTCGTCTTGCCCACCTGTCTAGGCCCAAGAATGGCAACCGCCGGAAACAAGTTCAAGCGAGCCAATATCCTGTCAACATGTGCAGTTCTAGGAATCATGGAGACCGATAATACCATGAAATATCGGTGGATCCAGTCGAAATTTCATGGTAAAACGAAGAAAACAGTGCGCAGCACAGTAATAAGAACATAAGGGTGAATAATGGAGATTTGAGTCTGTTGGGGGGTGGTGTCCGAGATTCGAGTATCAGGGTTCGGTCGGCATGGTAGCCGAGGGGACTGCGGGCTGCTTGCGGAACTGACGTTCAGGCGGCGGAGCGACGTATGGTTCGCAGTGGGGCTTGCATCTCTCCATGATGAGCTTGCGTTTTCTGACCAGCTTGTGATCGCTTGCAAATCATATTACATTACAGTCGTTGCCAAATCGTTCCGGTTCCCACTCTTATCTGAGGCACGCGTAATGAGCAAAGATTCTACCCCCCCCCCCCCCCCCCCCCGCTCACTAAATCAGCAACCTTCTTTCTGCTTGCAGTGCTGGCCGGTCCAGCGGTGGCCGAGCAGTGCACCGCCGCCCACATCGTCTTAAGCCAGGCCTTCCCGCTGGGGGGCGTGTCGGCAACAGAAGGTGTCATTGGCGGAGCGATCATCCGGTTCGCCCTGGACAACTGCGACAATCCCGGCAGCACGGAAATTCCCCGGGAATACCCGATTTCCTTCTGCGCCGAGATTTTCGACACCACCCAGTGCGATGACAGCACTGCCGGCTGCCTGGATAACAATGTTGCCGGGGCCAGCGGCCTTATAGGCGGCAACACATGGCAGAATGCCGGCGACTTCAAGCGGTGCACCGTCATAACCGAGAGGGTTAACTTTGCCTCTGCCCTGCTCACCCCGCACGACAACGGGGTCCAGGACACAGAAGAGAACTCCATTTACGCCATCATGTACAACCCGACCCGTCATCTGCGCATTCCCATCTCGGATAACGACTGATCAGGGACATGACCTTCCCTGGCATGAGTCTGCCGAGTTCGGAACATTCATCCCAGGTGTGTGCGGTTCAAAATAATCCGGCCTAAAACCGGTGGTCTCTTCAAATAATTATCAGCATGTTACGAACGTGAGCAGCATGTGCAACTGGTGGTGCATAACGGCGCTGTACAGGTAAAGCCTTTACAAAGTACGCAAAACCTCACACTTCAGGCCGGCGAGCAAACCCGATTCAACAAAACCCATAGTGATGACACAACACCCACCCCGCAGCAAAACACCGAATGGACCTAAGGCGTGCCAGTGGCCGAGCGTATGCCTGAGGGTGAACTGATTGATGAACTGGCACGTTACCGGCGCGGCATGCTGCAATACGATCCTCATATTGCTGATCTAAAAGTCAGTGGCGTATTCTCACTGACCAACACCGACCGGGCTTTGCAAAGTCTGGCATCCACGCTACCCATTGAAGTGAAGTACCGAACTCGATACTGGGTAAAAGTCGTCGCCCGATAGTAAAGAGGCTCTAATTTCCCACAATGTTTGCCGTATCAAGATAATTGAGCACCGCGTAGTCATCCGTTTCGGGGGTAAAATCGCCAGAGTAAACAACATAGCCCTTTGTCGTTAACTCAGTTAAAGCTTGAAACTTCTTGATGTTTTTAGCGAATATCTTATTAAACGTTGCTGACGATTTAATCTCAATGGGCGTCAGTCTGGAACCTTGCTTGAACAGTACATCAATCTCCCGGCCATTCGAGTCACGGAAAAAATAAAGGTTAGGCGCCAATCCTTTGTTTAGCCGTGTTTTAATCAGCTCCAGTATAATCAGGTTTTCAAAAATATTACCGACTAACGGGTCTCTGCTCATGGTGCTTGCAGAATCAATATCCAGTACATACGCCAGCAAACCCGTGTCGGTAAAGTAAATTTTGGGCGATTTAATCACCCTTTTTCCGAAGTTCTCAAAGTAGGGCTCCAGCTTGAAGATAATAAATGATGCCTCAAGCACACTCAGCCACTCTTTAAGCGTTTTGCCCGAGACCCCTATATCATTGGAGAGAGAATTGAAGTTGATAATCTGCCCAACCCTGCCAGCCAGTAACTTTAAAAACTTTTCGAATAGTGCAACATTTTTAAGATTAATGAGCTGGCGAACGTCTCTCTCGATATAGGTTTTGTAATAGTTGGCATACGCTCTTGACGGTGACAGCCCGTCATGATGAACCCTGGGAAATAAGCCCTGATATAAAAGTGCATCTTTGCTATCAAACTGCGTAACGCTGGATACCTCAGAAATACTCAATGGCAATAACGTTAATAATGCCGTTCGCCCCGCCAGCGACTGAGCAATTTCAGCACGCAAGCTAAGCTGATGTGAGCCGGTTAGAATAAACTGGCCTTTCACATTATTGCTATCGACAATACCTTGCAGATACGACACCAGCTCCGGCACTCGCTGAATTTCATCAAAAATTACACGGTTAGCGTATTGCTTTAAAAAACTGCGCGGATCATCACTGGCAAATCGCCGGATATCCGGGTCTTCCAGCGAGCAATAGTCATAATCTGGAAAAGTCATTCTGGCCAGGGTTGTTTTGCCCGACTGCCTTGGCCCAATAATAGTGACAATAGGATACTCTTTGGCCGACTGAAGCAGGTCGGTGCTAATGTCTCGCTCTATCACTGAACTCGATCCTTTCCTATGAATATATGAAGTTTAACTCCATATATTCATACAATAAAGGCAGTTCCCCACCGATGTACCCTCGAGTGTTAGCGTCGTGTTCTCCGCCACCGATATTGACCGCGCCCTGCAATGCTGGTCTCTACTCTGCTGCTTGAGTTGCAGTACCGGATCCGTTATCGGGTCAAGGTTTGTCGCTAAGCAGAGAGCGGGTTTTCTTTAATCAGCGTTTGCCCCGGTATCTGCAAACCCTCTGACAACCGGCGAATCATGGGCAGGCTCAAGGAGTGCTTAAGATTAAGCACCTCGCTGACCTTGCTTCTGGCACCTATATGGGGCTGTAGATTGGCATCATCCAAACCAAGCTGCTCCATACGAGCTTAATGGCCTCTATCGGGTGTGGGGCCGATATCGAAAAATGCCCTTCCTCATAGGCTGCGATCAGTGTGACCAGCACATCCAACTTATCGCACTCAACGGCACCGCCGCCCCAATGATCAAGCAGGAGAAGGGGGCGAGTAGTTACTCATAGTGCTTCCAATCTCTGCCGATCATCTTCGCCAGCGTGCTCTTGCCGCACTGCCTGACACCCAGAATCGCTACAACAGGAAAATTGGCATGCAGGTATTGAATTCGCTGTTCTATATTTCGGATTAAGACATCCATATTCGTATTCTACAGTCGAATTTGGATGGTGCAAAGCTATACCACAGGCTAATGCTTGATCTTTTCTCCGTAACCCGCGCCAAGCGCCTTTAGCGGTATGCTCGCCGGTAAAATCCCGAGCATAAACTTGCATGCTGAACTTGGTGCCGATGCCGGTTACTGCTTTGAGCTTGCCAGCCATAAGCGCGGTATAGGATTGTTCCACCATGCGTATTCCGGTAAATCTGGACAGCTGATCCGGTGTACAACGGACAGTCGTCGGAGCGCAGCGACGCGGGGGTGTCATTATGATTCCAAGTGTCCAGTTTGGGTCAAGCCTGTGTGGCGGACAAGGTGCCTGGGGCAGCAGCCGGGATGGCTCAGGCCATTGGTCTCGATCTCGCCGACCGACCTCAGTCGCCGAACTGGTCCGAAGCGCTGCGCCGCTTCATCTCCCACGTCGAACAGGTCGGGATATTGGTCATGGTCAGCGGCGTGGTGGGCAGTATTACCCATCGCGCCTTGAAAGTGGAGGAGTTTCGCGGTTTTACTCTGGCTGATCCTCTTGCGCCGCTGATTTTCATCAACGGCAAGAATTCCAAGGCGGCGCAGACGTTTACCCTGGCTCATGGGCTGGTCCATCTGTGGCTGGGGGAGAGTGGCGTATCCGATACCCAGGCCGCGACTCAGCCGGATGAGCGAATCGAGCGCTGGTGCAATGCAGTAGCGGCGGAACTACTGGTTCCGCTCAAGAAACTGCGCCCGGTGTACGATCCAGAAAATGAGCTGTATGACGAGCTGCAACGCCTCGCTGGACGATTCAAGGTCAGCACGCTGGTTATTGTTCGATCTGGGGGCGATTGACCATGCAACGCTTTGGGTAACCTATCGCGCCGAGCTTGAGCACGTGAAGCCGGCGGTAATTTCTACAACACGCTATCCGCCAGGACCGGAAGGCGGTTTGTAGACGCGCTTGTAGCCAGCACCCTGGAGGGGCAAACCCAGTTTACCGATGCTTTCAGGATGCTGGGCATCAAGAAAACCGCGACCTTCTATGAGGAGGCCCAGCGTTTGGGATTGCACGGATGAAGTATTTGCTGGATGTCAATGTCTTCATGGCTGCGAATAATCTTCACTACGGCTTGGATTTCTGTCCCGCCTCCGGGATTGGCTGGTCGTGAACAATGCGCAGCGGAAAGCGTTCAGTATCGAGAAAGTGGGAGATGAGATCTCGGCTGGTGACGCTCTGACTGAGTGGGCTGAAGGATCTGACAAACATCTGTTTCTCAAAGCAGATTCGAAAGCCCTGAAGGGCATGACTCAAGTCAGCCGGTGGGTGACGGGAAACAACCACACACCCGCACCCGCGGCGGTGAACAACTTCCTGCAGGTGGCGGACTACTGGCTGGTATCCCACGCGCTGGCGCATGGTTTGGTGGTGGTCACCCACGAGAAACCCGCGGATACGCCCAACAAGGTAAAAATCCCCAATGTGTGTGTCGGGATGGGCGTAAAGGTGGTGACGCCGTCCCAAATGCTGCGCCATGAGCGGGCGCGTTTTGTCTTGGGAAACGCGGCGTGGCGATGAACCGGGGAGAGAGGAGTAAGTGGATGTCCGAAACGCGAAGACCGGATCGAGGCGCACATCTTTGTCGCCTGCTGCCTGCACGTCAACCTGAAGAACCTCGCCCGGACGCAGGCACCGAGACTCACACCGCGGGCGATTCTGGAGAAGCTCTCGACCCTGCAGATGGTCGATGTGCATCTGCCCACCGACGGGCGGCACCTGGTGCTGCCTCGCTATACACAACCGCAGCCGGATCATCAACTCCTGCTGGACCAGCTCAAACTGCAGTTGCCGGAACAACCGACGCCTCGAGTGCTCGCCTGAATCGACGCGATCACCACCTGCCAGTCGGTGCCTTGTAGTGCCGGCCTAAAGCTCTCGACAACCAAAAATCAATAGCTCACGCGCGTTTTGGCGCTGAGTTGCGGAAGTCGGATTCGCTTTCTGTGAGAAGAAAAGACCGTGTTGGTTTATCTTTCCATTTGAATCGCTCACAGCACACTCAGGTCAGCTCCTTCCTTGTTGACCCATCCGCTTTTGTTAGATCTTTCGCCACCAACCCTATTTTATTTTCAACGACTTCAACTCTCACGAAAATGGCGAACAGATCACCAGCAGTTCTCTCCAAATTTTCTGCTGCTTCAAGCAAACAACCTCATTTTTTTAGAGGAAATTGCTGATAATGACCACTCAAATTGGATTCTCCAATTCGAATAGAAAAAGTCCCTTCTTCCACCCATTGATAAATTTCTTCAAAATTTGGCTTGAGCTCCGGATACGCCATCCCATCCCAGGGTGCGCTGTCTCGATCAAACCATCCCCAATCTTGAGTCTCTTGAGTTATTTGAGCCGACTCGCAGGTCTTCATATGACAGCGGAAAGAAATGTATATCTGATCGATAGATACAACTGATCCAATACTCATTAGGAGCAAGTCTCTATCCTTCAGTCTGATATTTGTCTCTTCATACAATTCCCTTGCTGCAGCCTGCTGAAGAGTCTCGCCGGTTTCAACAAAGCCTGATGGAAAAGTCCACTTCCCCTTAGCAGGCTCAATCCCTCTTTTGCCCCAAAACAATTTATCCTCACAGTACAATACAACAGCTACCAAAATCTTCGGATTAACATAGTGAATGTATCCGCATTCGCCGCAATAGAGGCGCACTCGGTCATCTGTTGGAGGAATACCCCGCTTGAGCCTAGATCCACAATCAAAGCAATATGGCATCAACCAATCTCCTGCCGATCAAGGGAATTCCAGTTAACAATCGTCATCGGTTTATTCTGGATTTCTCAGAAAACCGAGTGCCAACTTTACCTCAAGAAAACCCGACACAGCCAAATTAATTTGAGGAATTCAAATACCTATCTGTGGACAAATGTATTTTACGAGTTCACTCCCAATCGCCACAAAGATACAGACTGTAACGCCCTATTTCCCCTGGTACTTTGGTTGACGCTTTTCAACAAAAGCTCTCGCTCCTTCTTTAGCATCCTCGGTAGCCAGCACTTCGGTAGCCGTAAGCCATTCTTTTTCATACGCTTCCTTAATCGGCAATCCGACAGTGCTGAGCGCCGTTTCTTTGCACTTAACTACCGCAATTGGCGCATTAGCCGCTATTTTATGTGCGATCTCCATTGCTTTATCCAGGACTTGATCGGAAGGTACGACATGATTGACGATACCCCAGCGCAAGGCTTCGTGCGCATTTATCGTATCGCCCGTAAGCAATAATTCCATCGCCTTTGTATAGTGAATTTGGCGAGTAAGCGTAGTCATGGAAGTACCAGGCAGAATGCCCAGTTTTACTTCAGGCATACCGAACTTGGCTGTTTCAGAGGCAACGCGGATGTCGGTGTGGTTTACAAATTCAAAGCCACCACCGAGACAAAGCCCATTAATGGCGCAAATTACGGGCTTGTAGTGGGGGAAATGCCGCATAACCAACTTGGGCAATAAATCGTCGTTTGCAACTCGTGTTTCCCACTCATTTGCTGGCTCCCTTGAGCGATTAAGTATAGGAGTTAAAATTTCTAGATCACCGCCAACATTAAAGGAACGCTCCCCTGCACCAGTCACTACCACCACCCGGACGTCATTGTCTTGCGCAATATCATCCCAGGCATCCACAATTCGGCAAATCATTTCAGGAGTGAATGCATTCAGCTTTTCCGGGCGGTTAAAAGTAAGAGTGGCTACGCCTTCCTTTTTCTCGTATATCAGCTCTTTTGTGCTCTTCATCGTCTTATTGGATACCATTGTGCCGTCTCAGAAATTCTATCATTAGAGGATTAACAATTTCTGGCGCTTCAATATTGGGGCAGTGGCCACAATCGTCAATCACATGCAGTTCACTGTTGGGGATTCGTGCGGCCATGGGTTCGGCATAGTTGGGTTCTCTCAACTTGTCCTCTCGCCCGGCAATAACCAGGGTGGGAAACGCAACTTGCTCGTATTTGGTTTTGTCTGCGCGGCCGAACTCTGATTTGGGCTCTGAAAATGGCGCTTTCATCCGTGCGGCCGACGTATTCTCCCATGCCCCCGGCATAAGGGCATAGGCCTGGCGCCTCGCGATATAGTCAGCGTCCTCTCCCCACTTTGGATCGTGCATCATGGCCTTCAGCAATTTCGCCATACCTTCTTCACTACCATCGTAGTCAAGCATGGCCTGGCGGTGCTCATTATGGGGGGCGAAACCACCGCCACCACAGAGGATCAATGAACGGATCGGTAAAATCACTGGTGGGTTTGCAGCTATCTGGATTAAGTTGCTTCCGCCCATAGAGTTACCGATAAAATCCGCTTCCTCAATGCACATCAGTTCCAGGAAACGCCGCATATGCCGATATACTAAGGCGCGGGCATCACTAAAGCTATATACCTTATCGGTGAGACCGTAACCCAGCCAGTCTGGTGCCACTATCCGAAAATTTTCGGCCAGCGCCTGAAAATTGAATTCCCAACTGATTTCCGCACAACCGCCGTACTCACCTGAATGCAATAACACCACGGTAGGCCCGTCGCCAGCCTCCAGATAATGGGTGCGAATACCATCAACATCTATAAAGCCACTTCTTACTAGCGGCATACTCTAGCCCTTCCAAAATGCAATAATTTCTTCTGCAGTGCTCAGGTAGCAAAGATTACTCAAGGTATTAGTAATAATTTGTTCAGCGTACTCTTCCGGGAAGCAAACTGTACAGTCTGGTGCCAGGACCACATTGTATCCATGATTGACCGCTTCGATAGCCATCCCAACAACCGCTACATTCAGCGATGCGCCTGTTAGAACCACATTTCTTGCACCGCTATGACGCAGGAAGTAATCCAGGTCGGTACCGTAGAAAGGGCTCATGCCGATCAGTCTTGACATTACGTAGTCAGAACCACTATTTTCCTTGTAGAGTTCAGCAAGAGGCTCGGCCTTGGGCGTACCAGATTCCAGCCCCCATCCGGGACCAGCCCGCTTGATCAGCATTTTCGCCATGGGGCTGTTGACTGGGTCGGCAAAACCATCGGCACGGCGTTCGGCTGTACAGTGGAATATATTAATCCCATCTGTTTCCCTGGCTGTGTCGAGCAAAGACGACAGGTTTGAAAGTGCGCCAGTAGAAATCGCACTTTCTCGCAGAAATTTTAATGGCGCCTGCTCCCCGAGCGTGCCCTCCTGCATTTCACTTACTAAAATTGCTGTTTCGCCCGGGGTTAAATACTCCGTAACATCGTACGCCATCGGCATTCCTCGTGAAGGTAGAGTGCAGTCCCACCGGTTAGCGGTGGGACTGGCTGTCGCTATTGGTTAACGTCGACAACTACACGTCCTTTGATCTTGCCATCAAGTAGTGCAGTACCCAGTTCAACGATCTTACTCATGGGCTCAACGGAGTAGATGCCTTCCAGCATATTCACGTTCAGCAGTTTACCCAGATCAGCCCAGGCGCGGTCACGGACTTCTTTTTTGGCCATTACCGAGTCAACGCCGCGCAGCGTTACGCCACGCAGAATGAAGGGCATCACTGAAGAGGGCAGCTTGGGGCTGGCAGCCAGACCACAAGCAGCGACCAAGCCTTCATATTTGGTTTGCGCCAGCACTGTCGCCAGAATATCGCCACCTACAGTGTCCACAGCGCCGGCCCACACTTCTTTTTCCAGTGGCTTGGCAGGGCGGTTCAATTCGTCTCGAGCGATGATGTCACTGGCACCCAGCGCCGTCAGATAGTCCTTGGCATCTTCAGGGCGTCCAGTAACTGCTGTCACTTGATAGCCCAGTTTAGCCAACAAGCTAATTGCTATAGAACCTACACCGCCTGCAGCGCCAGTAACCAGGATGGGGCCTTCATCCGGCGTGATGCCCTTGTCACGAATAGCATTGACACACAACATTGCGGTGTAACCAGCCGTACCGATAGCCATTGCCTGCTCAGCGCTAAATACTGCGGGTTGCGGGGTGAGCCAATCAGGATTCAGGCGCTGCTTTTGGGTATAACCACCCCAGAATGTTTCGGATAAGCCGTGACCATTTACAAGCACTTTGTCACCTTCCTTAAAGTCATCTGAGCGAGACTCCAGAACGGTGCCGGCCAGGTCAATACCACAGACCATCGGCAAACGGCGACAAATCCCCTTGCCCGTCACAGCGAGGCCATCTTTGTAGTTAAGGGTTGAATAATCGATCTCTACCAGTACATCTTCATCTGGCAGGTCGACCAGAGTCAGCTGCTTGATCTGCGCACTATCGGCACCCTCTTCTACTACTACTGCATTAAAAGTATCGTCAGACATTCTCATCATCCTCCATTTTGGGTTTTACACAGTAAGATTTAACAAAAGACCCCCGTCACCTGACAGAGATCGATATTCTCTCCAGCTAGCTCATGTGTTGATCTGCGAGTTCGACCACATCGATCACTCGCATTTCTTCGCCCCAGCCCTTGTCATTAATCGCGTCGCTCAACCGAACATTGCAGTTGGGGCACGCCGTCACAATACAGGTGGCACCAGCTTTTCGAGCCATTTGCACCCGTATCTTTTCCATTTTTTGTTCCTCCGGTGGTGAGTGATACAGAGCCAGTCCACCGCCACCACAGCAAAAGGAACGATCACGACTTTTTTCCATCTCTACCCGCTGGGTGCCGGGAATAGCATCAATAACTTCGCGGGGCGCATCGTAGATTTCGTTGTGACGTCCCAGATAGCAGGCATCGTGATAAGTGTAGACCTCGCCTTCATCTGCTTCGATATGCTTTAACGCGATATCCCCTTTACGAATATGGCGAGCCAGCACCTCGCTGGTATGTTCAACTGGCAGATCAAGGTCACCATAATCTTTTTTCAGTGCATTGAGCGCATGGGGGTCGGAAGTCACTATACGTTGCACACCACTACTGGCAATGGCTGCAGTGTTTTGCTTCCTTAATTCCTCGAACAAAACTTCTTCGCCATAGCGCCTCACGTCGTGGCCGCTGTCAGTCTCGGCACTCCCGAGAATGCCAAAATCCATGTTGATTGACTTGAATACCCGCGCAGTAGACTTGGCTATCTTTTGTACTCGCTGGTCGTAGGCAGTCATTGAGTCAACAAAGTAGAGCGCATCGGCGCTGTTAAGGCCATCCAGTTCTTTGACCTGCTGCAGGCCCTTGATATCCTTCGCCCAGTCACCGCGTGTCTCAGGGGTTTGGCCCTGGGAATTGCCCAGTTGCTTAATAAAATTCAGCGGTTGTTTTACAGAATCCGGGACATCACCCTGTTCCATCAAACCCCGACGCATATCAACGATTTTGTCGATATATTCAATCGTGACCGGGCATTCTTCCTCACAGGCACCACAGGTAGTGCAGGACCAAATTTCATCGGCTTCAAAAACATCACCGATAAGCGATTGTTGCTCGGCACCCTTTTTGTCATTTCCAGGCAATAATGGATATTTGTTAAACAGGTGAGACCGGCCCTTTGTGGAAATGAATCGTGGCGATAAGGGCCTGCCGGCTGCATTCGCAGGGCACTGATCCGAACAGCGGCCACAATCCACGCAGGAATAGAAGTCCAGCATCCCCTTCCAACTGAAATCCTCAATTTGTTGCACACCAATACGCTCAGCAGCAACAAGATCGGTCTCGCCCCGGGCCGCCACCGGTGGCCTCACAACTCCTTTATCCAAACGCATAAAAAATATATTGGGGATGCCGGTAATCACGTGAAAGTGCTTGCCCAGAGGCAGGACGCAGAGAAACAGGAAGAAGATCAACTCATGGGCGAAATAGGCGCCGTAATGGATTGACTGAAGCGTGCCGGAAGTGGCGTCGGTTAACAGGGAGGACACCAGCCAACTCAAAGTACCGGGCAGCCCTCCCCCTTCAACGGTATACAGACTGCCATCGAATAGTGCCGAACAAAGCATGAGCCCGATAATCAAAACTAGTATGAGAATGGCTTCAAAAGTGCGGCTTTTGCCGTATTGGGCCGGAACCGCATAACGCTGGGGCGTAAAGATCCCTCGACGAATAGCTGCAATCAGCGCTGCCAAAAAGACCAGCGTTACCGCAACTGCTTTGACCGATTCATAGCCATCACCCACAGTGCCCCCCATACCAGGAAACACAAATTGGCTATCGATACCCACAAATATGAGGGAAATGGAATCAATCAGTAGTACCAGAAAGCCGGCAAACAAAACAATGTGCAACAAACCGGCCAGCAAATAACGGGGGTGTTTATACTGGAGCACACCATATTTGACAGCACGTGCCAGTCGCGTCCAGAGCGATCCGCGTAATGCGGCCGGAGAGGCCTTCAGTAGAGGCTGCAATCTCCGCCCCATAATGTAGATAAATAGCGCAACTGCTACTAAGGGAATCAGGGTAGCCAGCAACTCGCCGGATACACCAAAAATCATTGCTTCGGCGGGAGGCAAGAGAGACTGTTGGGTGTGGTTATTGTCTTTCAAGGGCACCCTCAGCCTGAGGCAATTCCAACAAATTGTTTTTGGCTAAAAAGTCCATCATTTGCTCGGCAATCTGGTCAGCATCACCCTCTACCAGCTGGCCAACAGCATCCTGGCTTATGCCGCCAGACATAAAGTACTTCATCTTCTCCGCATATGAGGTGGGAGGATGCTGATACGCATGCTTAACGCGGGGTCGGGGCGTGTGCAAGTCCATTAGTTGACTACGATTAGCCGTGCGCACCTGGTTCTCATCCATGCCCAACTGTGGCAATGAAAGCAGCTCCACGGGCTGTTGCATAGCGCGCCGTTCCCGGCGCAGAGATATATAGGGTGGGCTCTCTGCATAGAGCGAGTCTACTGTGATCAGAGCGGGCAACTGACAAGTGATTCGTTGCCGGTTTCCCTTACTCCTGCGACTTTTACAGGTCACAGTCGCTGGGCGCAGACCACTGGCAGCCCCCTCCTCCAGATCAAACGCCACCACGTCCCGCACCAAGGGCAAACCCTGAAATTCGGACAGCAGGGGCGCAATGCTTGTTACCTGTTCACCTGAAGTTTGATTGCCGCACAGGACCAGTTGATAGTCGCCCAGTGCGATGGCTTTACTGAACAGGGTTGCAGTGCCGTAGGCATCCAGCCAGGTATCCTTCTCGACTCCCGCCTCAACAGCCACTCGCTGGGCACGGTCAGCACCACAGGCCACAAAAAACTGCACAGTGCCGTCGGCACACTCTCCGTCTACAGCAAGCACCGTCACTGTGACTTCCGAATACTGGCGCTTCAGATCCATTGCCATCTCAAGTGCAGCACGATCTGAGGGATTGGGAGCAGAGCGCCGGTCGCCCTCACGCCGGACTTTAATACAGACCACAACGTCGAACGCTGCCCGATTCATCCCGCGTTTACCTGCTGCAAAGGAGGCGCTGCGTGCTCCAGGCGTTTGAACAGCGCGGGCATCACCTCGAACAAATCACCTACTGCAGAGAAATCTGCCACCTTAAAGATGTCAGCTGCCGGATCATTGTTAACCGCCATAATAATATCCGAATCTTTCATGCCAGCCAGGTGGTAACTGGCACCTGAAATACCAAAGGCCAGGTAAAGTTTTGGCTGGACGACCAGGCCACTGAGTCCCACCTGTTTATGCCTGGGCATTAAACCCATGTCCACTGCTACCCGGCTGGCTGCAGAACAGGCTCCCAGAATTTTGGCCAGACTCTCCAGCAATTGAACACCTTCGGTATTGGCTAAGCCTGCACCGCCTGCAACAATTTTCTCAGCTTCCAGAATGGACAGGTTACTGGCATCGGCGCGAATAAATTCCTGCAGCTGAATGCTCAACACCTGCGGATCCAGCACCGGAACTATCTGTTTCACACTGGCTGTTGAGCGATTGGCAAATCTGCGAGCCTCACCGGCATCGGGTCTTAAGGTCGCCATTTGGGGCCTCTGCTGACACTGCAAGGTCGCATACACGGAATCATCGAACAAAGGTTTGCTGCCGACCAAAGCACCATCGGCATCTAGCTCCAATTGAACGCAATCACTGATGAGAGCGCCTTGCAAACGCACCGAGCAACGAGCTGCCAGTTCCTCACTGTCAGAGGTGGCTGCCAGCAAGATAAGCTCTGGCCGGTCGGCCCGGCACAGATCGGTCAGCACATTCACATGGGTATCACTGGTGTAATCACCAAGCAACTCATGTTGCACCCACTGGATTTCATCCGCACCATGTTGACTCAACTGGTCAATCAGTTCATTCCGGCTCTCATAGCCCAGAATACTGCCGCCGCTATGCAGGCCCTCGTCACCCAGTATCAATACGCTGAGCTGCGCCGACAGTTGATCTGCCAGAACCCGGGCATCTGCCAGTAGTTCCAGGGTAACCGGCAGCAAATCGCCACCTTCATGCTCGGCCACCACCCAGACATCGCCCGCACCGCTCACAGCTAGATTCTCCGACCCAGTTGCTCACCTTCGCGGGTTGCGCTCTCGATAGCCAGATCCCCCAGCGGCGATATGTTGGCATCGCCAACAATATGCAACTCAGGTACCTGACCCTCCAGTTGCTGGAACAAGCTCTCGTTGGGCTGCCGCCCAGTCACCAGTACCAGAGTATCGATATTGCCTCGCACCACCGACTCATGGGTGAACACATTGGCAAAGTGGACGCTATGACCATCCACCTTCTTCAGTAGATGATCCCGGGTGACTGTGGCCTTGGCCATCACACGAGTATTGACTACCTTGTCCAGATAGAAATGCTCCACTGCCCAGGGCAGGTTGGGGAAACTGGTCACCACCTCAACATTCTTACCCTGGTCCGCCAGCATCTCAGCCACACCGGCACCGACTATATAGCCGGTATCATCGTACACCAGCACATTGTCTCCCACCGGTTTGGTGCCGAGCAGCACTTCTTCAGGTATCAACACATGCTCGGCATCAGTCCCCTCAATCACTTGCATGGTGGCAGTGCTGTAACCACTGCGAATGTACTCACTGCCTGCAGCAATCACCACCGCATCCGGCTTCATCGACTTAATCCGGTCGGGCGTAGCTTCGGTGTTTAGCCGCACATCAATGTCGTAGGTCTTCATCTGTAAATCCAACCAGCGGGCAATATCCTGTACGTCGGCCTTACCGGGAATCTTTGACATCCAGTTGATATGTCCGCCAGTTCTGGCTTCTTTCTCCAGTACTGTAACGTCGTGTCCACGACGAGTGGCTGTCATTGCACACTGCATACCGGCAACACCCGCACCGACGACCACAATGTTTTTGCTCTGCTCCGTGGCAATCAACTCTGTACGTTCATTGCCAACATTGGGGTTCACCTGGCAGACAGCGTGCTCCGTTGGCACACCACCTGGCGACCTTTTCAATTTCACGGTGCGGCCGAAACAACCTTCCACACAGCCTATGCAGTAACGAATCTGATCCAAGTCCCCTCGTCTGGATTTGTTAGGCCATTCGGGATCGGCAATCAAGGCTCTGACTGCCCCTACCATGTCCAATGATCCATTGGCCAGCGCCGCCTCGGCCACCTGTGGCGTGGTGATCCGGCCAACGCCCATCACCGGTATGTCCACCGCTTCACGCACTGCTTCTGAGGCATAGAGCATCGGCGTTTGCGGCAAATAGGAAGTCGGCACCATCAAATAGTCTTCCTGGGGCTCTACCGCCGTGTCGACACTGAGATAGTCAAGCATGCCATCGCGAGTCAGAATACGGCAGCGCTCCACACCCTCCTCCAGACCGGAGCCTTTCACACCACTTTCATCAACGTTGACCCTGGCGCCGATGGCAATATCATTGCCGACTTTTTTGCGTATATCTTCCATCACCTCGAGGAAGAAACGCATACGATTTTCCAGGCACCCACCGTATTCATCTGTTCGGAAATTATAGAGAGAAGAGGCTATTTGGTTGAGCCCCGTACCATGACTCAGGTGAATCTCCAGGGCATCAACGCCAATATCTCTTAAAGCTACTGCGGTATCACCAAAACCCCGGGGAAGATTTTTCATTTCTTGGGTAGTGAGTTGCCGAGCCTGGGAATTAACCCATTTATTGGGAGCAGCAGAAGACACGGAAGGCGTCCACATACTACCCTGAATGGTGGCCTGCACAATAACCTTGGCTCCGTGGGTATGCACCGCCTCAACTTGCTCACGAAAAATATCCAATCGCTCTTGCCGACGCAGATCTGGATGAATCTTACCCGTGTAGAACACTCCCAGCGCCTCCAGCGACACCGCTCCCGCTCCACCCTTCGCCCTGCCCTCGTAGTACGCTAAGCCTTTTGGATTGCCGCGTTCCGGTTGGAAATTTATCTTATGCCCAGGAACAACGATGCGGTTTTTTAGCTCCATTGACCCCACTTTGAGCGGGCTGAAGAGCAGCTTGAAATCTGTCATGTATATTAACCTGTATTCATTTCGCTCCGTCGTTTCCGACGTCTTCAGAAAATTGCACATTCGTGGTTGCAAGAATCTCTGAGAGGCTATTCCCCAATTTACCAGCGTCAAACCCAGTCAAATGCTTTTTCAAGGGGATTATATACGTGTTGACAACAAGCTACTGTTCTATGCGGCACGGCGAGCCTCCGCCGATCGGTCCACCATCAGGCCGCATATCGGGGACATTCCCGCCCGACGAGCCAAGCTCCCTGAAGCGAATAGACGGAACTGGCGTGTTTCACATGAGCCAATGCCCCTGTTCCTTCCCTTGAACCGTGGAAAGCCGCCCTGCCTGAAAAACCGCTTGAATGATCTATCAAGCCTGTCCAGGACAGACGGGAATGGCTGTACACCAGAGCGCCCTGTTTCCGGATTATCCCTGCGTATCTGAGTGAATGACGTATAGTGATCGTACAGACCCATTGACGTGCCAGACTTCCGATACGCATTGATGCGCTCATCCAGCGCAGCGTTGCACAGCTGGCGGGAGAGATACAGAAACCTGTCCAACCGCTGATGTGTTGCGGCTGACATCTGTGCCCGTTGACTGCAGGTGCATATCATCCGCATCGGCGTGGTCGCTCCATCAAGCGTTCGGGGTAGCTGCTGTAAACGGCTATTCACGCACCTGAACGCCATCTATCATCTGTGGCAACAGGTATATAGTTCCCATCATCTACAGCAACCATCTCACAATCACTTGGAAACATCGCGCCATTCACAATTTCTTCGACGGATTTTTGATCACCTCGTGTCAGGAATTGAAAAGCCTTGGAAGCTCCAGTTGGCGTACCGATCAGACTTCGTCCAGGCACATCTTCGCCACAAGCATTGATAATGATTGCACAAGCGTCTTCGATCATAACATCTCGATTGCATGAATAACTAACTATGCGTCATTTATTATGTATCGTCAAATTTTGGTAGTGTCTCACTTTGAAATTTTCTCAATATTTCTCTTGGCTTTTCCGAGGCACAGGCGGTAGAGTGGGAACCACCAGACAACTGGAGGAATTCCCCATGCTACGTCACGTCACCCCCCCCCCCGAATGGTATTCGGGCCCGGCTCACCGCCGCATCGCTGATCGCCCTGCTGGCCGCGCCCGCGACGGCCCAGGTGGACTGGGCCACTGTCTTTGACGGCGAGGCAGGGCAGGTGCACTGCCCACCGGGCAAGACTCATCATCATCTTGGTTTTTCATTCAATACAGTGCGCGGACTTGTGAAAACCAATCGAGCCGATGTTCGAGTAGGTCGGTCGTTAGCTATTGGTACCATCCGAGACATCATTCCAGCCCTGGCACTCCAGACGAGCATTCCGATCTCTATCAGAGTGTATGAAGGCAGAACTGCCCGCAACAATTTACAGATTGGGACAGTCACGGCGGACACTCCGCTGGCACCTATCACCAGGACATTCACCGGCCTGCGATCGAATACGCGCCATGCCGCGGATCTGGTTGCAGGGAATAATGTCAATAACGTCATCCTAACCACCTGCTTCAGGACGGGGGAGACTCCGGCGGACCTGTCGCGGCCCCTCGGCCACTATGACGACATCAACCACGGCGACTGGGCGAGCGGCTGCTTTGCCTTTGCTGACTTCAAGGGCCCCAACCACCGACAAAAGGTCACTGCCTGCCAGTGCGGGGCGCGGAACAGTTCCGGCCAGTGGGCCCGGACGGATAGCGCGGACGGCTACGAATACATACTCCCCGCCCCGCGCCGGACTGAGCTGGGCTGCACCACGAACTGACCGGCATCAGACACCATCCACACGGGGGCGGCCTGCGGGTCGCCCCCTGTCGTCATTGCGACGATTTCAAACTGAGACACTACCCAAATTTTATCAAAATTCGCGAATCGTGCTCAAAAACCAAATTGTCGAGCAACGTGGTACTCTTCTATCTTTGTGGAAGCGGGGATCGTAAATACTTAACCCAATCAGCATATACAGAGTATAAATTAAAGCACTCACTGATAATTAGAACTCTTTTATTGTCCAGTAATTACTTAATAGAGAAGACAGAATTAGTCACTATCGTAACGGCTAATGGCACTCATTACTGAACACTTGTTAGTGTTCAAACGGGGTTCCAATGTGTCACTCATCCCCGCAGTTAGGCCGCGCCTTTACCGCTCTATTAATTCCGATGAAAAACGTTTTTGACAACAGCTACACATGCAGTATCGATTGCACTGCTTTAAGTGCTCTGTTTAGTGCGCAACTATTAGGCGACCTGGGTGCGTCGGTGCAGCTTTTCGAAAGCAAGATTGCTACTCCTGTCTCCAGTCGATGGCAGGAATCAGGGCTGAAATTATTGACTGGCACAAAAGAGCAATCTCTCTCTGAATGTCCAGTGCCGATTGCTGAGATTGCGGATGGGGCGTTTTCGGCTATAAATCTCCTTTCTCAAAACAAACTTCCAGCATCCATCCAGGGCGCGGACCTGCTGACAATTCGAGCTTCCATGAATGGCTATACCCGAAATGGTCGTATTTCGGCAGGCGGCAGTTGCCGCATGCTTCAGTGCAAAGACGGCTTTCTTGCCGTCAATCTGGCTCGCGATAGCGATTGGGATCTTATGCATGCCTGGCTACTCAGTGAGGTTAACCATAGTTGGGGGTCAATTGAGAAACGGCTAGCAGAACTGGATCAAGCGTTTTTAATCGAACAGGCTAGACTCCTTGGCTTAGCCGTCACCAGCGTTCAACCGGAATGCGCCAAACGCAGAAACTGGTTTGAGTTGATTGAATCTGGGATTCCTTCACCAAAAGCCCGTATCAAGAATCGTCAACAACCGATCATTATCGACTTATCGTCGCTGTGGGCTGGCCCACTGTGTAGCCGCATATTGCGGTGGGCAGGGGCAGAGGTAGTAAAAGTTGAAAGCTGCCTCCGCCCCGACGGAGCGAGGTCAGGATCGAAGCAGTTTTTTAGATTCCTGAACGATGGAAAGCAAGAGCAATCTCTGGAACTTCCTGGCAAGCAAGGCGTGGCTACTCTGTTGACGCTGATCCGTTCCGCTGACATTGTGATTGAATCTTCACGCCCCCGCGCCTTACGACACATGGGAATATTTGCCGAGGAGCTGGTCCGGGAGATACCCGGCTTAACCTGGATCAGTATTTCAGGTTACGGACGAGATGAACCTGAAGGCAACTGGATCGCCTACGGCGATGATGCCGGAGTGGCCGGAGGTCTATCCGCTGAAATCCACAAAGTTACAGGGCAATGGATGTTCTGCGGAGATGCCATCGCTGACCCCTTAACCGGACTGCATGCGGCGTTAGCGGCCTACGCCAGCTGGCTCTCCGGTGGTGGGCACCATCTCTCATTGTCGCTAGTAGAAACCGTTAGACACAGTGTTCTAAGTCGAAGTATGGCGAATGTATCCTAAATGTATCTAATCCAGCACTGCCAGATCGCGGATCAGAAAGGCGCAGTTGATGTCCGCATAATCGACGACACCATCACTGATCTTGGTGATAGATTGTTGCCCAAAACGAAAGAAACCGTACTAAATGCACATGGAGGCCATTTGCTGCCCGGACTGCACGATCACCATATTCACTTGGTCTCCCTTGCGGCTTCACTAAAATCTACTCAATGCGGCCCCCCTGCAATCACTGACGCGTTGGCACTCATAGAACAATTGCGCGAAGAGAATAAGCTCGTCAACGCTGGATGGTTGCGAGGGATCGGCTACCACCACAGTGTTGCTGGAGAGATTGACAGGTATTGGCTCGATCAGCACACCCAAAATCGTCCTGTACGCATTCAACACAGAGGTGGACGACTGTGGATTTTAAACTCAAGGGCGCTGGAAGAGCTCGGTTTACTGAACGCTGAGCTTCCGGGAGATCTGCCCGCTGGTATTGAGTTCAGCAATAACAGGCCTACAGGCAGATTTTACGAATGTGACTCTTGGCTCCGCCAACAACTCAACAGCGAACTCCCTCGCTTAGCTGGTGTCAGCCACCTTCTTGCCAGCTATGGGATCACCGGAGTTACCGATACCACGCCCGCTAATGGCCCAACAGAGTGGGCGCATATTGAGCGCTCCCAGCTAAATGGAGAATTGAATCAAAAAGTGCGCATGATGGGATCCCATCAACTGCCACGCACTCATACCGCGCCAAATTTGCAGCCCGGAGAGTACAAAATACACCTGCTGGAATCGCAGCTACCTCTTTACGATTCGATGGTGGATGATATTCGCCGGGCTCATGAGATGAATAGGCCTGTGGCCATTCACTGTGTAACTCATGCTGAACTCGTCTTTGCTTTATCGTGTCTGGAAACTGCTGGTACATGGCCTGGCGACCGAATTGAACACGCCTCAGTGACTTCACCTGAAATGCTGACAAAAATTGCAGATTTGAGCTTGCGTGTGATCACCCAGCCACACTTTATTCTAGAGCGCGGTGATCGCTACAGAGACGAGGTAGATCCGCAGGAACAACCCTGGCTTTACCGCCTGCAGGGATTTGTCGACGCGGATATTCCCATCGCTGCCGGAAGCGATGCTCCTTTTGGCTCACCTGATCCATGGCGTTCCATGCAGGCTGCCATTACTCGCGCAACTAGCAATGGTCATATCATCAATCGAGACGAGGCATTAACGCCAGAACAGGCTCTAGCGCTCTACACCTCATCTCCTGAACAACCAGGAATAAACCAGCGCATGGTAACCATAGGTGCCAATGCCAGCCTGTGTCTGCTGGATTCTTCCTGGAACAAAGTCAGGCAAAATCTGGCAGAGGCACAGGTGATGGCTACCTGGGTAGACGGAAAAATGATTTACCATAGGGAGCAATCTGCCTAGTCCCTGCGCCAACTGCGCCGGCTTTAATCAGTGATCTCATCAATCAACCCCCACTCCAGTGCTTTCTGGGCTTTGATTTTTTTACCGGAAAGCGCCAACCACGCCGTACGTTGACGACCAATACGTCGCGATATACTGACACAGCCCCCCGCCCCTGGAATGAGCCCAAAACCAAGCTCCGGCAATTGAAAAAAAGTCTTGGGAGCTGCAGTCAGGTACGAAGCAAAGGCGGGCAATTCAATACCCGACCCCAAGCAAGCGCTGTGAAGATGGCATTGAACCCGGTCCGAACACCGACTTAACAGACGACTAGGATTTTGACAGGAACGAACCCAATGCCCCGTCGCAGCATCAGGTGTTAGCCCAAATTCACGCAATTCTCCACCCACAGAAAAGCACGCCCCCCGCCCTCTCAAATGTAATTTTTCAATGCTTTTATCAGCCAATACAAGCTCAAACAATCTCACGAGGCTATCGCGCATCTCCACACTCAGGGAGTTGCGATGCTCAGGCCTGTTGAGCTCCGCAAAGAGAACGTTTCCCTCCCGGCGAATCACCACCGCTTCTCCTTTATTTCCCGAAATCAATTGAGGTGAACCCTCCCGATTTTCTATCCATGCTCGGTACTCCTCCCCTCCCTGCAACGTTGCATACGCCAGCGACTCGACGTTCAATCCCTGCTCAGTAGACAGGTGTTCAATCGTTCGCAGGACCTGCACCAGAATCATGGCCGCTCGCGGTGAACGGTCAATAGCTGATGTGAGAGTTTCGAGCTCTCTTTCATCCGCGAGAACTACATCAACGTTTTTGGAATTGCCTCTGCCAATTGCAATTACTGGGCAATGTTGTCTCAATAACCAGTCTTTGCTAATGGGCACATCGGCAAGCGGAAGACAAAGATAATGGGTGCCTGAGGGATCTGGAAATGGCATGAATTCAGGGCCTATAGGAACAATATCTTTATGCTCAGAGCTTCTCTCGAATTCATCCGCCTTTACATTCAATGCCGTAATGCTGCCATGCGCACAAAATTTCTTTCGCCGGACAATCTATTTCGAGACGGTACTCTGTTCATATCCCGGCTTCCAGTCTAATGGTATGACCCGCCCCTTCCTGCAGATCTCCCGCTTGTGCAGCTCCGATCGACACTGAGGCATTCTGCGCCACTGCGCGCATTCCGCCGGGAGAGCAGTTTCCCCAGTATCCCGAAATCCGCTCCAGTGGACGCTCCCTGAGCGGTGTGGCACAGGGAGTCCTGAGCCTTGAGGGCAGTTACTTGACCGAATTAATCTGGAATGAGTTGAATCATGAATTTTTACAGCTCAGCAGCAGTATTCATTATTGTCTCTTTTCTGAGAAAGTGCGCCGATAGAAGTAAATGCAGGGCTGCCCATAGCGCGGCAACGGGAACAATGTAAAGCAATGAATAGCGCAAGCTATCAAGTCCGTGATTAGTGGCGAGAATGTCGCTAGTGAAGCCAATTAGAACCGGGCCCAAACCGAGGCCAACGATATTGAATGCAAAATATAAAATGGCGACTGAGACAGCCCTCATATGATTGGGGACGACGCAGTGCAAAATGGTCACTAGCAGCGCGGCGGCGATATTAAGCACAAACCCTGCAAAAATTATTAGGGTAAGTGCGATACCTGAACTACTGCTCGTAAGAATTGCGTAGAGTAAGGCTGCCAATGCTACATTCTGAAGCATCACGAGCCATAAATACCAACGGTTGTCCTTTTTTCCCAACTTTCCAGCGAGATATCCAGCAGCCAAAGCTCCAACGGCACCGCACACGCCAGTGGCTATCGCAAACCATGTTCCTACGGTGCTAATTTCTAGTTCAAATGTGCGAATGTAGAATGAAGGAAGCCAGATTATCATGCTGTAAGTCACGAGTGCAGACAGACTGCCTGCGTAGAAACAGTGGCGGCAAGTTTTAAGATCCCACAGAAATTTGAGATCATCGAAAAAGCTGTTTGCTTCTGAACTGCTATTGGGTGCCACCACTGTAAAGTGGCTAGTTCCTCGCTTGGGCTCTGCTACAAAGAGACGAATAATTATTGCCAAAGCGATACCGGGTAAGCCAACGGCGACAAAAGCCATGCGCCAGCCAAAATATTCGTTAATCCAGGCTCCGGCGAGAAACCCTAAAAGCACCCCTATACTGCCGCCACAGTTGTATACCGCGAATGCAGTGGATCGCTCATGATGAGAGAAAGTATCAGATATCATCGAGTATGCAGGAGGGGTGCATCCTGCTTCGCCTACAGCAACGCCAGTGCGAGCAACCAAAAGCTGGATAAAGTTTGTTGCAGCACCGCAGACAACCGTGAAAAAACTCCAGGTGCAGACTGCTGCTGAGATAATGTTTCGCCTTGATCCTTTATCAGCTATCCTGGCTATAGGTATACCCATGGTTACATAAATGAGGGCAAACCCAAAACCGGTGAGCAAGCCGAGTTGGGTATCGCTGAGCCCCAGTTCAGCTTTAATGGGTTCTTGGAGAATGACTAATATTTGCCTGTCAAGAAAATTGAAGACGTAGGTAATCAATAAAATTGTTAGCAGAAAATATCGTGAATCAGAGCTGTTCGAATTTGAACTGTTGACCGAGCTGTCAATGCTCTCAGACTCAGCGGCTGAATGAGCTTGGTCGGAGGACTTATTCACTTTGTGACTTTAGAGGCTAGGACATGAATTGATTCGTCAATCGAAAACTATCATGTTGTTTTGTGATCGACGAAACCCAAGTCTTGTCCATACTATATTGATTTTCTCAACTCACCCCTGTGCCTGACCCATTACCGAGCTGGAGCTCTTAGCGCACCATCAATCCTGATACATTCTCCATTTAAATACTCGTTCTCTACAATGTGAAGAGCCAGCTTGCCTACTTCAGTGGGAAAGCCGAATCTCTTCGGAAATTCCACTGCTTTCAGCAAGTGATCCTTTACGTGCTCGGGAGACCCGAGCATCGCAGGGGTGCCCATTATGCCTGGTACAATGGTGTTCACACGAATTCCTGTGCTGGATAAATCCCGCGCTGCAGGAAGTGTCATTCCAACAATACCAGCTTTACCAGCTGCATAGGCGATTTGTCCCATTTGACCTTCATACGCAGCTATCGATGCGGTATTCACAAAAACACCGCGCTCTCCGCTTTCAGTCAACGGACTATTTTCTGCAAATTTTACTGAGACGTGTCTCATAACACTGAATGTGCCGTCCACATTCATATCGACGGTTTCTCCGAAGCCTTCCAATGGGTGCGGCCCTTTCTTGCCGTACAACTTGCCGCCTACCACTGCACCACCAGCAAAGCTAACGCATGCATGTATCGCGCCGAATGCGTCAGCTACTTGTTCGACGGTTTGCTGAACCGCAGCATCGTCAAGGGTGTTGACTCCAAATGCTTTTGCATTGCCGCCTAATTCTGCTGCTAATTCCTGAGCTCTGTCTTCGGCGACATCCAGCAGGGCGACCTTTGCACCCGCTTCCAGAAATACTCTGGTGGTGGCACTTCCAAGACCGCCAGCCGCACCGGTCACCACAACAATTTTGTCTTTTACATCCACAACCTGTCTCCAAATTATTCTCAACAACTAACAAGTCGTTAATTATATAGTATTCAGCATCGATGTTCTGTAAAGCCCCGCACTACTATCATGTGTTGTCGAAGTGATGGAGTGGTGATCGTAAAAAATCTAGCGAACTTCAACTGAAACAAATGTGAATCTATATGGGGCTACAAAAGATGCTTTGTAAGGGAATTATATACGTGACAGCCACAGCTATAATTCCCATTCTATACCTGTTGCACCAGTGCCCAGATGATATTAAGGTGCGTGAATAGCTGCTCGAAACAGCTCCCCCAAACGCTAGTTGGAGCGACCGCACCGATGCGGATGATACGCACTCACAGTCAGACTGCACAGCTATCTCGCGCAACACATCAGCGGCTGAACAGATTCCTGTATCTCTCTCGCCAACTGTACAACGCTGCCCTTGATGAGCGCATCAATGCGTATCGGAAGGCGGGCGTGTCTATCAGCTACTACGATCAATGTACGTCATTCACGGCTCTTCGCCATGATGATCCTGAAATTGAGGGGTATGGGGTGCTGCCGTTCCGATCTGTCCTGTACAGACTGGATAGATCATTCAAGCGATTCTTCAGGCAGGGTGGCTTTCCGAGATTCAAGGGCAGGCACCGGGGCATCCGGTCATTTGAAACATCCAGTTTTCGTCTCTTCGCGTCTGGCACGAGGCATGCCGTACAGATCAAGGGCTTTGGCAGGTTCATTGTGAAGGCGGTGCCAGAGGGCGAGATCACGCTGGTTCGCGTTGTGAAAACGCCTGTCCGGGTGATGGTTCAATTCGTCTGTGAGCAGGAGAGGGAGGTATCGGTTGATCAGTCTCCCGTCGTCGGTATTGATGTTGGCGTGAAGGCACGGGCTACCCTCTCGACTGGCGAGTCAGTGCCGAAGGTGGTGATTGATAGGACCCGACAGAAGCGGCTTCAGCGAAAACTGAGTAAAGCCAAGAGGGGCAGTCACAACCGATATAAGAAACGCCAATCTCTGGCCAGAGAGGCGTACAGGGTGGCAGAGAGACAGCGCACTGCCCTGCACAGAACGACTACTGACCTGGTGAGGCGACACAGACACTTCGCGGTTGAAGACCTGAAGATCAAGAACATGACTGCTCATGGTGGCAGTCACAAGAAGGTATTGAACCGATCAATCCTGGAGCAACAGTGGGGAACCTTCGTCTCTCAATTGACCTACAAGGCTGAGAGTGCCGGTGGGTCAGTTGTGAAGGTGAATCCCAGGAACACATCGAAGACCTGTTCAGGCTGTGGTTCAGTCCATGAATCACTGACCCTGAAGGACAGGGTCTTTGAGTGTGAACAGTGCGGCATGAGTCTCGACAGGGACCTGAATGCCGCACTCAACATCAGGGAGCGTGGCTCGTCGGGCGGGAAAGTCCCCGGTATGCGGCCTGATGGTGAATTGATCGGCGGGAGTACCCGCCGTGCCGCATAGAACAGTAGCGTGGCTGTCACGTATATAATTCCCCTTTGTAAGGCTGCTCGATATATTTAGAAGAATTCAATGACTCAAGATAATCCATTGAGTATTATCTGTTCCGTTCTGCCAGGACCTGACCTAGAACCAATTCCACTCACATGAATTTTAAATTCGTGCTTATGTATTTTTGAAGATTGGTTTGCGTTTTTCCATCAACGCTTGCACCTTCTCTGATTTGTCTTCAGTGCTTTGAACAATTGATGTAGCTGCATTCTCGAATTCAATTGCCTGAGCAAGGCTTCCTGAACCTAGATTTGTTATAAATACCTTCTTGGTCATAGTTATACCAAACGGAATATTCTGTACTATGCTGTATGCGATTTCCAATGCTGCATCCAGAAGCTCCTTTCCGCTAACTACTTTGCTTACAAGTCCTATTCTCTCCGCTTCGTCAGAAAGCACTGGGCGAGTGCTATACATGATTTCCGCTGCCCTCTTTGAACCTATTGCATGAGGCAGCAAATAACTCAAACCAAGTTCACAGCCAGAGCCAACATTCAGCGTGGCGTTGACAAATTTTGCGGTATCAGAAGCGATCGATATATCTGCAGCAAGAGCCAGTGAAAAGCCGATCCCTGCGGCGGGTCCATTAACAGCCGCGATAACCGGTTGAGGAAGTTCCTGTATCTGTACAGGAAGTCTGGCCATTTTGCGCATTAACAGATGGCCGCGCTGTGCAAATCCTAGATTTTCGGGTACCCAATCTGGCTTACCGGATGAGGATCTATCATGTCCGGCACAAAAGCCTCTACCCGCACCCGTGAGAATGACTACCCTGATATCGGGGTTCTGAGCGATAGATTCGAGTGCTTCAGAGAGTTCAACATACATGGAAAACGTAAAACCATTTAATGAATCAGGACGATTTAATGTTAGCTTTACTATTCCGTCGTTCATTGCTTCGATGAGTAAGTCTTTTTGGTTGCTCATGGTACGTCTCGATATCGGTTATATTCTGTTGGCAGTAGGTCTTTCTGGTTGATGATGTGCGGTAGATTCGTAGATAACTGATGTATCGTCATTAATCATATTCCCCTTTAATTACATAGTAACTACTCACCCCCCCTTGACACCATAGGAAAGAGCATAAAACAGTAGATACGTCCCCGATGGTCACCTTAAAATCCCCCAGTGATGGCCGGGTCAAAATCCCCCAGGCGCGGCAACCGGACAGGGCTGATTGTTAATCGATATCGGGGTCCTTTACAAGCTTTTCAGCGGCATATTTGAGTCGATAGCTCCGCCCCTCGAACTCAAGGAGCACACTCCGGTGCATCAGGCGGTCGAGGATGGTACTCGCCAGCGCTGCGTCGCCGAGATAGTTTCCCCAGTCAGCGATGATCCGGTTGGAGGTGATCAGCACGCTGCGGCGAAGGCGGTAGCGCTTGTGGATCAGTGCCTGCAACTCATCGGCACTGTCCTGGGCGATCTTTCGTGCCATGAACAGATCATCAAGGACCAGGAGGTCGGCATCGATGACGGGTTTGAGCCGCTGTAATTTTTCTTCTGGTGAGGCCAGCATCAGCGTGCTCAGCAGTTGGTCAGCCTCGACGTACAGCGCGCGCAATCCATGGCGGATGGCCGAGTACGCAACAGCCTTGGCGACATGGCTTTTGCCGGTGCCGGGCGGACCGATGAGGATGGCATTGTCCCCTTCGGCGATAAACTTGAGTGTATTGAGTTCACAGCAGGCACGCTTGGGGATCTTGGGGTTGTAGCCCCAGTCGAAGTCATCCAGGCCAGTCCGCTCATCGAGACCGGAGAGCCTGTAACGGCGTTCCATGCGCCGGGACTGACGCCGGTCGAGTTCGTCTTGCAGGATCAGCGAGAAGGTCTCCAGGAATGGCAGGTTGGCCGTCTGCGCTTCCAGCACCCGGGTCTCGAGCGTGGCGCGCATGCCTGACAGGCGCAGTTGCTTGAGGGCTTGTTCGATCTCCGTCATGGTCATGAGTCAGGTTCTCCTGTGGTGTCGTGCTGTTGGGCGCCGAGGGCGAAGAAGTCCGCATACTCGGCAGGGTTGCGGATCAGGTCGTCTTGCTGGGTGAGTGCCGGCGTCTCAAGGGATAACTCGCCCTGTCCGGCCTCATGCTGGTCGATGACGCGGCTGAGTGCCTGCTCGGCCAGGTCACGAACACCTGTGTAGCTGCGGATATGCTGCGCCAGGGCACTGGCGGTGGCCTGTTCGAGGATGCAGTCAGGGTACCGCTTGCTGAGGCCAACAATGCCCCACATGCTCTTGTGCGCTTCCCGTCCACGCTGTTCGAACAGCTGCTGGCACAGCTGGTGGGTGTTGGGTCCAATGGCCTCGGTCTGCTTGAGGATCCTGCGGGTCTGTCTGGAGGGATTGAACACCCGTTCCGCATCGGGCAGTGTGACCTGGCCCGGTCGGGTCGCACGCGGATGGCGGCGCAGCAGCTCGAGCGTATCGAGCGTACGGATCTCGAGTTCGTGGTCATAGAGCCGGATCACGACCTGGCTGCCGATGCGTGCCGGGCGGGCGGCATACCAGGCACCCTGCACCTGGACGGTGGTGTCATCCCCCACGGTGCGCACGCCCTCCTCGAAGTACCGGAAGCGCTCCGCTGGCAAGGGCTGCAACCTGGGTCGTTCCTCCTGGAACATCATCTCGACCTGACGCTTGGCACGGCCGTGTATGCGCTGTGCAGCCCAGTGCTCCTCCCAGTGTATGAGATAGGCATTCTGTGCCTCGATCGTCTCGAAGCGCTTGCCCTTGAGCGCGGTCGACTGGGTGTGCTGGATTGCGCTTTCAACGGAGCCTTTGCGATTGGGATCCCGGATACGCGCCGGGTCGGCAACCACGTTGTAATGGGCCAGCATCTCGGCATAGACAGGATTGAGTGTCGGCTCGTACAGGTCCGGGGTGATGACACCCTCCTTGAGATTATCCAGCACGCAGTACCGGGGACAGCCGCCGAAGTACCGAAAGGCGTCTTCGTGGAGACGGGCCCAGACCTGCGTACTCGATCTCCACACGACCTTGCGGAACGATCGGCGTGAGTACCGCAGTGTCATCACGAACAGGCGCGGCCGCCGGTAGCGGCCAGCTGAACCATGCCGTGTCAGCGCCCCTTCGCCATAGTCCACCTGGGCTTCTTCACCAGGCAGAAACTCCAGGCGATCAAACTGCTTGGGCTCCACTGTGCGTAACCGCCGACAGAACCGCTTGACGCTGTTGTAGCCATGCCGGAACCCAAAACGGTCGACCAGATCCTGATAGATCGACATGGCATTACGGCCCAGACGGACCTGCTGTTCGATCCAATCCCGGTGGGGCTCGCAGGCAGAGGTGTGTGGCCTGTACGCTCCGGGTACTGCCGGTGGCCGGAGTGGGGGATTTTGATCCGCATCACCGCCGGGACCGGTGGCCGGGGTGGGGGATTTTGACGCCTCCTGCAGGGATCGGGCGATCTTGCGGACCGTCTTCCTGTCAACCCCGGTCTTACGGCTGATTTCGTGCTGCGACACGCCGTTCTCCAACAGCGTGATCACAGCGCCTTTACGATGTGGCTTCAAGACATTCACTCCTCACCCCCTGATCAACTCAAAAGGGGCATAATGTCCTGTTGCCGCTGGTGCCGCCAAAGGCGGCCTGGTCAGGTCCTCAGATGGGGGATTTTGAGGTGGCCATCACTGGGGGATTTTGGGTGGCCGCCGGGGATACGTGTTACCGAAGTTGGTGTTCAGTGCGTTTGATCTGCCTGTAATGGCAATAAAAGGACAGGAATTTATACAAAACGAAAAGGAGATGGAAATGATTTCGCATGTAACTTTAGGAGTTTCTGATTTTGAAAAATCCTTACAATTCTATGATTCTATTTTGAGTGTGATTAATTTTAAGCGGCGTCACTCTGTGGGTAAATTGATGTTCTACGGGGAAAAAGATTCCGTTGGCCCTTGGTTGGCAATAGGTCTACCTTTCAATCGAGAAAAGGCTTCACCAGGAAATGGTGTGATGGTATCTCTGAAAGCGGAAGGGATCAGTCAAGTACACAAGGACTATGAACCTGCATTACAGATGGGTGATACTTGTGAAGGCGAGCCTAAAATCAAAGGAATGGATCAAGGTAGAGCAGTGTATGGTGCGTTCTTTCGTAATATAAATATGAATAAGCCTGCCATAATGTGTTGGGTGTCAGTGGAAGATGTAGATGAAAAAACATTGCTTGAAGCTAAAAACGTTGTTGAACGGATAGAGAAAAGTAAAGTGGCCAAATCAAGATATAGACAACGTGAGTATGAAAAAGCAACGACCTAATAAGTAATACGATATGACCAATGAGCTCCTTGTTAAAATCAAAGGTGTAGATATTCGAGTTGAAGAAGCTGGGCAAGGACAGCCAATAATACTACTTCATGGATTTTCAGGTGATAAGCATGTTTGGGATGAAAGTTGGGAAATGCTGTCAAGAAATCATCGTGTCCTACGATATGATCTCAGAGGTTTTGGTGAATCTGAATCTAAAAACGATGAGCCATTCAGTCATAGTGATGATCTATTTCAAATTGTAAATTCGCTTGAAATTGAATGTTGTAATTTATTAGGTATCTCAATGGGAGCTAGTGTTGCTTTAAATTACTCATTGAATTATCCCGAGAGCGTTAATAGATTAGTTTTAACAAGCCCAGGGATAACGGCTTGGGAGTGGTCAGATTCATGGAATGAGTCATGGAATGAAATAAAAAGTATTGCTAGAACAAATGGAATCCAAGATGCCAAAGATATGTGGTACATGCACCCTTTATTTCAATCGACGAGGCTTAGAGAGCATTCGAAAAAAAAATTAATAGAGTCCATGAAAAAATATTCTGGATCTCATTGGGTTTCAGGAGACGCAGAAATAGAGTCCCTTCCAGATTTGGAGAGAGTACCTTTTTTGAAGCCTCCAACATTATTGCTATCAGGAACAGATGATCTGTTAGATTTTCAGTTAATAGCCAGCGCAATCCACGAATTAGCCCCTTCGGTTAAACGGTTAAATTATGAATCTGCCGGACACATGTTAAATTTTGAATTCCCAGACAGGTTTGTAAACGATGTGATGGAGTTTTTACAATAGTCACTAGGAGTATGAAAGTACCTTCTTTAACTTCTTTTGGCAGCTAATTTGGTAGCTACTCGCTCCCCTGACACCATAGGAAAGAGGTTCTCTGGTGTGTGCGTTTCATGATCACACAGGGTCATGGGCACCGCATAGTGTGGTTCCAAGGCGACGGCGGGGTTGTGTCAGGCGCTGATCGCGCTGATGCCGTCGGCGGAGCGTCTGGCGGTGCTGGCGGCGATCGTGGCGGTGGAGTCCGGGTAGCCCATGGCGACGGTCAACACGGCGTCGCTGCGCTCGGAGTTCGACGAACTCAACGGCACCGCCGCCGAAATGATAGAGTCCCCAACACAGGAAACCCCGCTCAGCAAAAAGCAGGGGGGCGAGTAGTTACCGAAAAAGCTCTATTTTAATTTGGCTTAGGGTACACAGTACCGGGACCATCCCAATCCGCAAGAAGTCCATTTTTATGGGCAACAGCAGGGAGATAAATTCGTTTTTTGATGAGCTTTTCGCTATCTGGAGAATCCATCAACCAGACTATTGCCTCGGCACATGCCTCGGGCGGGCTAACGGGCACATTCGGGTATTTTATGATGTAATCCTCGAGGCGCTCACCGTAGCAAACGGCACCGGGCTCCATCAGGAAAGTGCGTATACCCTTGTCTCTCAGCTCAACGTTTAAAATCGATGCAAACCGATCGATGCCACCTTTGCTGGCCACGTATGCCAATGACCATCCGTCCTCATGCACTGTACCTGGCGGTTCATTGTAAACTGATGCGGACGACATGTTCATAATTGTGCCTCCGCCGTTTTCAATCATTGACGGGATAAATTTTTGGCATAACACAGCTGGCGCAATCACATTTCCCTCAAGCACCTTGGCCATCTCTTCAATCGGCGTATCAAGAAACAGCATTTCGTTTGCGCCTGGGGATTGGTAGACCCCATTGTTAACCAGAAGATCGATGTGGCCGAACTCATCGAGAAAAGTATCGGCAGCAGCAGCTACTGCTTCTCGATCAGATAAATCCATTGGAATCATCAAAACCTTCACCCCCTGAGCTTCCAGTTTTGCAGCGGTGTCATTCAAGCTTCCACTCAGTTCGTGATCACCTTCGTTCACTGTACGAGCTGTAATTCCAAGATCAAAGCCGTTTCGTGCCAGAGCTATTGCTGTGGCCCGGCCAATGCCGCGACTCGCTCCACTCACAAATGCTGTTCGTCTCTGTTCACTCATCGCTCTTCCTCATAAGAAGTATTAAATTGTATTGAAACGGACAATTATTCCCGACCTTGCAGTGTATTAACCCCATGCCTAAACCCAATCTATAAAATTCAGCTATCCCATCATGCCTGCACTATTCAGGCTATCGGTGAAGATTCGTGCTGACAGAAACTTTTTTTGCTAGAGTTCTGCCACCCTTTCATCTCGGTCGTGTGATTCAAGTTTCTAAATGGGTGAAAAACCACCATCACTACGAACGTGATTTGCGGTCATATACTGAGATACCGGACCAACGAGGAACACAACAACCGGAGCCACATCGGTTGCAGCATCGCCGATTCTACCCAATGGGTTGATCGCGCCAAATGTCTTGATTTCTTTCTCGGTGAGAGATTCGATCATTCTGGGCGAGAATGCAGCGGGAGTAATCATGTTACCCAAATATTGTGCTTGGCCCAATCCATTGCCGCATTGCAGGTCAGCGCCCATGCCGCACCTTTAACCGGCGCGTAACCGGAAAATCCTTGCATCGCGCCCCGTTAAGCACCAGATCCCGTATTGATAATTCTGCCACCACCGTTTTCCTTCATATCAAGGGAACCATGCTCGCACAAAATGCCAAGTAAATAGAGGAGCAACTTCCCGGCACTGCTCAAAATCCTCATCTGTCCACTCTTCCATTGATACATGCGAGAACTACCCTGGGCATCGTTAACACGAATATCAACTGTTCCAAATTCATCCACAGTGCTTTCAGCAGCCCACAATATTTCCTGCTTTTCTGTCACACCGCACTTTATAGGTAGTGCCCTTCCTCCTGAAGTTTCGATATCCTTTGCAGCCCCAACCAGATCCTCGTAGTTACGAGCCATCAGTGCCACAGATGCTCCTTGTGCAGCCAATGCTTTGGCTTTACATTCGCCAATCCCTTGACTCGCACCGGTTACAATAGCTACCTTCCCATCAAGACTTCCCGTAATTACCTTCGCTTTTTTTGCGCCTCAACCAGCAGATCGAACTTCACTACCCGCATGGTCATTGATGATCATTTTTGAAACCATAGAAGAACTCGTTGGCGAAGCTAGCCGGTAGATCCACCCGTTACTTCCAGCGTTGCGCCGGTAACAAAACTCGCTTCATCTGAAGCTAAAAATACAAAGGCATCTCCCAAATCCTTAGGCTCACCCAATCGCTGCAAAGGAATCGTTGTTGCTAAATAATCCTGTTGCTCTTGAGGAATGCTCATTAATGAAGGCGTCCGTGTGGGGCCGGGAACTATACAGTTAACCCTTACACCCATTGGACCCAGTTCCTTTGCCCAATCTCTACTCATTCTTAAAATAGCGCTTTTATTTCCAGCGTAAACAGCATTGCCTGCCATTCCGTGTATCCCTGCACCTGAACTTGTGCTGATAATGACGCCGTTTTTTTGCTCAACCATGATTTTCGCGGCTTCTCTGGCACATTTGACCTGCCCCTTAAAATTAGTATCCACCGCTCTATCAAGATCCTCATCTTGTGTATCCAATAAGGTTGCCTGGGTGCCAACACCGACGTTGTTGACAAGTATGTCTAGACTGCCGAATGTCTCTTTGGCTCTATTCATAATATTCGACACATCCATGCTATCGCCGACATTACACATTACACCCATGGCTTCAGCACCTTTCTCTTTAATCTCATTAACCGCTTTTTCCAATGCTTCTTCACTGACATCACCAAGAACGATTTTTGCCCCCTCTTCAGCAAATCTCAATGCAGCACCTTTGCCGATACCGCTGGCGCCACCTGTTACCACTGCTACTTTGTTCTTAAGCCTCATAAAGTCTTCTCACAATTCTTCTTCAGTTCAATTTTAAATAGGTGAATAACCGCCATCGCAGCAAATACAGCTTGCACTAATATAGCCGGCACCAGGCCCCGACAAGAACACGACCAGCGGCGCGATATCTGTTTCAGGATCACCAAATCTACCCATTGGGTTCATTCCGGCGTAGACCTCAATTTGTTCCTCTGTCAGTTGCGCTCTGGCTCCATCTGAGATTGCAGCTGGAGTAATCAAATTGACCGTAATATTGTATTTACCCCATTCGTTAGCCGCGGTTCGGGTCAAGTACCACAAACCTCCTTTAGCCGCTGCGTAACCGGAATGCCCAAACTGTGCACTGCGGGCTGCGGCAGATCCCGTATTAATGATACGACCACCGCCATTGGCCTTCATGTGGGGAAACACCGCTCTCATAAAATGCCAGGATGCATAGGGTGCCGTCGCCATCACCACATCCAAATCATGGTCAGTCCAGTCTTCCATTGCCACGGGATTAAATGACCCCTGAGCATTATTAACCATGATGTCTATCCGATCGAACTCTTTGACCGTCGCATCAACAACAGCCTGAATCTGTTCTTTATCGGACACATCGCACTGCACCGGTAACACTCGCCCGCCAAAGCTTTTTATTTCCTCAGCCAACTCAGTCAAATTATCCATGTTTCGAGCCGCAACGGTCACTGCCGCGCCCTCCCGCGCCAAAGCAACCGCTTCGGCCCAACCAATACCCTGGCTTGCTCCCGTTACAATAGCTACTTTTCCGTCAAGTGTTCCCATGCTTTGATACCTCTTTCCAATTATTAACGATCTATCAGTTATTAAAATGCCAGTCCAGTATAATGTGGTTTTGACGATTGGGCTACAGAGGGGTCCAGCACACGGAGAAAAATCCCTTATGCTTGGAGGTACCACACACTTAGCATGCAACCGCTTATTACGGGAGTCTGCGCATTGAAAATCATAGACGAGATTCAGCAAGCATCAGCGATAAGCCTGTGCGACCACTTCAAATCGCCGCGACCATCATCTGCCTGTTGATCAATGTATCTGATGGATTGGATATATTGGCCATCTCCTTTACCGTACCTGCGGTGAAATCCGAATGGGGAATAAACTCTCAAACTTGAGGACTTGTATTCAGCGTCATTTTGTTGGGAATGATGGCTGGCGCAATAATCGCAGGTCTCATCGCCGATCATATAGGGCGGCGCAAAGCGAGAACTAGAACAGTGTAGCAGCCTCAACATGCTGTTTATTCCTCAATGCAGTATTGGGAACGTTGGTGCTCTGGGGGGGGGTTCCCCGCAATGGCGACTTCGTATTTTTTTCTCAGCTGGATTCCGACGATTCTAACCGATGCCGGTTTAAGCCGAATCATGTGGAGGTTAATGAGATAATCAAATGACAGCGAAGGAACTAACTGATGCAAGTAGCCTTTAGAGTATCCGTTTTCTTTATCTTCTTTTGTTTCCTTGGGGGATGCTCTCCCACTGAAAAAAGTAAAACTGCATACGTAGCTGGGAGCGAGCGCGAGTTTCCGTTCCTGTCAGATACAGTGTTTCCTGGGCAGCATGCCGATCCCGAGCGCTCCGATTATATCGATGCGGACGCGCCCTACCCCGTGACTCGAGTATGGGAAGCATTAACAGAGTTTATGATCGCTCAGCCCTGCTCAACGGGACCAAACAACCAGCTTTACTGTACGCGAGCGCTGGATTACCGCGAGGGTATCTGTAATTTAGTGGCATTAAATGCTGATGACGGCTCGGTGTTATGGACTGATCGTGACGAAGACGGAGAATGTCAGTTGGATGACCTGGCATGGATGACGACACCTTTGGTTGATGTTGATGGAAATGTTTACGCGGCTGGTTCTAACGCGATGGTTTCCTACACGCCAGACGGTGAACTGCGCTGGAAGAAAAATCACTTCTCAAAGCTCTACTCAGAAGGCAATCAGCCAAACGCGCCTTTTGGTATCAATATGCTGCCTGATGGACATCTGGTTATGGTGACGACGGGGGACGGCTGGGTGCTGGTTGTTGATCGCGCAACTGGCGATCTTGTGCTCGAACCTTATGATTTGCCCAGTGCTAAGACCTCACTGCATATCCCGCAGCCAGAAGGGTTTATGGAAGATGTAGCCAGCCCTTTTGCTGCCGAGGTATTGTGGGAAATAGCTACCGGTGGCAGTCCTTACGAAATTGATAACGACACAGCGATAGATCCTCATTCCGGTCTTATTTTTATTACTGGCGGCGGACCTGCTCCCAATGAAAAAAATGCCGGTGGATTATGGGCACTGAAAGCCACTTCAGAGGGCATATCCACGGTATTTTATGTGTTGATGGACCAAAACGAAGGCGGTAGTGGTACTACACCTACGGTGTCAGAAGATGGCACCTTTGTCGCGATAGGTGACAATGATGGAAATGTCATGGTGGTTGACATACAGAGCTGCCTATCTAAAAGCATCGGCAATCAGCGATGCGAAGACTATATCCTGCTACCGATTGCAGAAGACGTACCCTTTGGGGCCTCTTTTTCGGTCAGCCCCGAAAACCGAATGATAGTCTCAGTAGGTTCTGTGAACAGCATGTTTGCTTTTGATATCAGCAAGGATGAAGCGGGCACATTAGTTGCCGAACAGGTTTGGGTAAAAGAAGCCCGGTCAACCGTCGTAGCTAGTTTTAACAACGACGTGGCTTACTATGCGACAACAGATAAGGGCGGCATCGTTGCTATCTCTACAAAGACGGGCGAGACCTTGTTTGAAACCGATGCAAACTTTGGAGCAAATGTGACAATGGCGGCAGACGGCAAAACGCTGATTACGAACAATATCAACTGGTTCCAGAAAGCCACCGATTCGTATGGTGTCTATGGTTGGAGATAAGCACTAAGCGGAACAGGGCGGAAATCGCATCGATTGAACGCCATACTCTGACTACTGACACTCAAGCCTGGTGAGTGCTTTCACTCTACTCGGCTGCACAGTATGTGTCGTAGAATTCTTCAAAGGATTTGTATTGAAACTCGTTAGACCTCTTTGAAACCTCTGCTTTATGATCAAGTCCGTCAAATCCATGGTACGCGCCTTCATAGAGCTCGAACTTCGTTGGTATATTGCACTGCTTGAGCCTCCTGATATAGTCTATCGTCTCATCTTTAAATGGATCCAGGCCACCGACACAGGCTATCGTAGGCGGCAAGCCTTCAAAGTTCGGCTCAATGGCAGGCGATGCATAGGGTGAAACGTCTCCCGTTTGGCCCGCCAGGTATAAATCCCAGTTATGTTTGTTGGCTGCGGTGTTGAACACTGGTGAATCGGTCATCGCGAGCGCAGAAGGTGTTTGTTGTCGATGATCCAGCATCGGGCAGCCAGCCAACTGGAAGGCTATATCCACATCCTTCGTGTCCCTGGCTTTCAGTGCAAGCGCTGCACTCATTCCACCACCAGCACTGTGCCCGGCCAACATAAATCTGTATGGTAGAATGCCGAGCGATTCAGCACTCTCCTTCATCCAGAGTAATGTGTCATAGCAATCATTAAACCCTGCAGGAAAAGGATGACTTGGGGACTTTCGGTAATCTGGTGACACCACAACGCAGGGACGTCTTTTGAGATACTGCTTCATAATCGACAGAGACGTCTCAGGTACACCAAGCGCATAACCTCCACCGTGCGAGTACAGCATCGCCGGCAAAGGCTTGTCGATATCTAGTGGGCTAAATACTCTGACACGTATGTCTTTGCCACCTGATCGACTGGGTATATGTCTTGTCTCGCTCTTAAATCCCTCAATGCCATTTTTGCCCATGGATACACGCATCAAACGATTGATAAGCCTGGCTCCGAACCTCGTGCTGGTGATGAGTCCAAAACGTTTAAACATTGTGAACATGCGCGGATTATCGAGTTCTGGAAGGAGATCAGACATGATCTATACATATCCTTGCTGTTCAACAAAACTCACGAAAATGCAGACCCACGCTGTTCTATCCTTCACTTTCATAAGGTCCATCCTGCAAAGTAACTAATCCTCCCAATGTTGGGGCCACCAGGCGACCATCAGGCAATAAATACAATACTCTCAATCCAACATTCTTTAATGCCCCTGCTCCCGCGCGTACTTTGAAAACTTCTTCTCCGGTCTCAAAATCTATACCCGTGAAATACCATATATAAGTACCTTGTTGTGCCAATCCGGGATCCTGGAAGTAGCCATAAATCAAACCGGTAGCGGTGGATAGCTTATATACTGCTGGTGATTTAACAGCCGCTTCCCATTTCACCTCACAACGCTTTCCGTCTGGCAGTAAATCAACACGGGTCAGACCAGATCCCATAGTGCTCAGATTGTTGTAATCAGCATCCACTGCACCCAGTTTATTAAGGTCGTGAAACATAAATGGCGTGTTATACACATTGGCCAATATCGCGCTGTGTCCGCCATCGGCATTTCTTAAAGCAATTGGCGATACATCCAGCGCGCTGGCACCTGGCGCAAACAGGGGCACAGAACAGATAACGCGCTCTCCTTGCCAATCTCGCTTACGATTAATAATAAGCAGGTTGACCTGATTTTCTGCGTTGTCAGTGATAGCAATATAGTCTTCTCCCATCAGCGTAACAGAGGCCCCGGAACCAAGTGCAAAACCACCTTTTTTAACTCGATTTTCAGAGGGGTAAGATTGCCGCCAAAGCGCATGAATTGTCCCATCTGCCAATTTCTCGAAGGCATACAAGGCGCTGGAAGTTACAATAAACGCGGTTGTGCCGTCTACTGAAAAGCCGTTCTCAACTATTTCTCCGGGTATTTTATGGGTGACAATTGCCCCATCTTTTTCGATGTGACCAACAGTCGTGTAATCAGGCAATACACCCGGGCTATACCCCTGAATGCCACCTGTCACGAACCATAAATTACCCTCGACATCAGGAAACACGCCAAACAACTGTTCATCTGGCTGCAATACCGCCCGCAAACTAATACGCTTAGTGGCGGAAAATTGTGAATTAACACCCTGATCTTTTCTCTCAATGATTGTTATTTGCTGACCACTGTTGCCATTGCTGGGGGCAACAATTCGACCCTCGGCGTCCATAATGTCATACACATTGAATCGATTACCGGATGGGCCAGAGAAGCTCCCTCGAATACGAAAATTATCAGGATCAAGCGCAACAAATCCCGCTGCAACGCCCGCGTTAGCCGTGAGCCTGCCTTGGCTGTCTACTTTCATACCACTGACACCGGGGAGAAAATACGATTTTACCAGTGGATTGCGACCGGTAGGGCCAGGGAAATCACTAACATCGGTATTACCGATATCGTTGTGCAAATGGGACAAAGGAGCAAGTGTGTGTGCCGGCAGGTCCTTTTTTGGCAACGGCTTTAGCTCGGCGGGTCGACCTATAAAGTAGGGTGCCAGGTCGGGGTTTTGAGTATCGGGAATTGGCCCCGGTCCCATTGTAAACCCCTGAACCGTCGTTTGAATGAACATGGATAAAAGCGTTGCGAATAATCCGACGAGAACTTTTCTCATTAATCTTGTTCTTGGCAATGTAATCTTAATTATATACCGGACTCTATTTCTTCCGTACGCATTGAGCTTCACTCAGAATCCAATCGCAGTCAATTTTCTTTGGATTTCGTTTCCTCATTACCATTTTTGCTCAGCTCTTTAATTCTGTATTCACGCACAGCATCTCTTCATACCCGCAGGAACAGACCATGGCTCGCACTCCAGTTCAGGTTTACACCGGCCTGAGTGTGAGTGACTGTCTTGAACAGTATGGCACCGAGGATCACTGTTTTGATGCACTCTGCGCCTGGCGGTGCCCGCAGGGAATTCGATGCCCCCACTGTGGTCATGACCGCTGCTGCCAGCTGTCGGAACGAACGCTGCAGCAGTGTACCCGCTGCCATCGACACAGTGATCACCGCTGGTACCCTATGGGCGTCGACCACAGTGCCATTGACGGTCTGGGTTCAGGCGATGGATCTGATGACCCGGGACACGAAGGGTCTCTCGGCAATGAAGCTGCAGGATCAGCTGCCAATGCAATGACAGTTCGCCCTATATAACAATGAGCCTCAAGCCCCGTCCACCCCTCGAAAAGCGTCTAGATGACTTATATGGGCCTAAACTAAATGGTATGGAACGAGCAAGTGATCATGGGCTCAGGGAATGACCAGCGTTTCTATCGCCCGAGCAATATTGTTGGAACATTCTGCCCGCAACCCTCTTTTTGTGTCTGCGTAGGCAGGATTGGGCAGTGCGATGAGTTGTTTGGCTTTTTCTTCACAGGCAGGTTGCAACTCTGCCTGGCTGGTCAATTCATGACAGAGCCCATGCGTTTTCGCTTGCTCTGGAGAAAACAACCTCGCATGCAATATAACCTCAGTTTGCAGTGGCGGAGGTACCCGTAACGTAATTGGCCGCAGAAAGGTCAAGTCATTGCCCAGAGGTATGTTATTGGCTACCTCACTAAAACCAATTTGGTAGTCGCCCTTAACGGCAAAAACATAGTCAAAAGCTGTAGTCAGGTACGCACCAAAACCGATGGCATGGCCCGTTACCGCCGCAATGACAGGTCGAGGGAAGTTGAACAGCCGCAGCCACAAATTCCAGCCATCTTTGCTCATCTGTGTGGCTCGATCTTTCTCGTTGTGAATCAATCGAAAGTCGAAGCCTCCACTGAAATATCCGGGACGCCCCTCGAACACAACAACGCCACTTTTGATATCCACTTCATCAAGTGCCAAATTTATTTCTGCAATCAATTCTGGCGACATCACGTTGGCCTTTCCATCGTCAACGCTGAGCCACCAGATTTCGCCTCGATTTGTTACGGACACTTGATTCATGCTATCTGTCTCCCCGTCTCTACTTTGGCAAAACCCTCTCGGCTTTGATCCTTGCCTGGTATTACTCTGGCTAGAACCATGCTTATACCAAATCATTTTTTCAATGCCATGAAGCACCGAATAACCATCGAAGCCAGTATTTCAATTCTATCCTGAGCACTCGTGCGGTTTATTTTGGGTTTATTTTGATTGTGTCTTATCAATTGATCCAAGCGAATGCGATTTCACTTTTTTGTTGAAATGTAACTCATCACGGATATTTAAAATTGACGAATTGTTATTTATTGTAATAGTATCGGGCATCATTATCGATCAGCTTTCGTCACTCGCATTAGCCTAATCGCCCGCAGAAAAAGTGAGAATTGATTATGACTGCAAAAAATATTAGCCACATCCATATTAACTGTAGCAATCTGGAACGCAGTGCAGCATTTTACGAACTCCTTGGTTTCCAACTAGAGCGTGTGATGGGTGAAAATGGTGACGAATTTGAACCGGGTTACGATGTAAGCAATACGCCAGCAACCAACCAGGGGGGTAATGTGAGCAGAATGATCGGAATGGGTCTTGGAACCGATCCAAAAACAATCACCAAACTTGAGCTCATCGAGTCGATGAGTCCAGTGAAGAGGAAGGTGGATATTCCCGCAGAAGATCGTTTGGGTATGGTCAGAATTGCAGTCTCGGTTAAAGATATGGATTCATGCATCGAGACCATTAAAGCTGCGGGGCATACTGTTGGTGAAACTTCAGAATTTCCAATTTCGAAAACACTGTCCAGCAAATATTGCGATATCTATGACCCCGATGGCACCTGGCTGTCATTAATGGAATGGGTGAAAAAATAGTCACGCTCGATAAAACACCTGCCTTTGAGATACTGTTTGCTCATAAAAATACTAACTGGCCTTCAATTACCGATTATCTTGGCTGTCACTCATAGCCTAGCCAATATAACGAGGACAAAGCATGAATCTTGAGTTAACCGAAGAGCAGAACATGCTCGCCGATATGTTCGCCCGTTTTTTTGGCAACGAATCCACCAGCGACCGTATTCGAGCTGCAGAACCCTCAGGGTACGACCAACCTCTCTGGGAGCAATTGGTGGAACTGGGCACACCCGCCATTCGAGTCGCCGAAGAACATGGTGGGAATGGCATGAGCCTGCGGGAAATCACGTTGGTAAGCGAACAGGCAGGATATCACGCAGCTCCAGCACCGATTGTAGACTGTTCGGTTGCTGCCAAGTTGCTGTCCGATATTGGAACTGATCTGGCAGTCGAATGGTTAAGCAAAATCCTCAACGGCAGCACCATTGTTTCAATCGCTCTCCAACCCATCTCATACTCCGCAGAGCAGGTAATTTCCAACGGCGCTATCGCTGATGCCGTTATCGCCCTAGATGGCGAAGCCCTGATACTGATTCCAACAGGCCAAAATCGAATTTCTGGTTCTAAAAATCTGGGGTCTCAACCTGTTGCTCGATGGAATCTCAAAGCCAACAATCACTTAATCCTCGCTGAGGGTCAAATCGCCGTTGACACATACTGCGCTGCCCGCGAGGAGTGGAAATTATTGGCTGCCTCACAAATGAAAGGGTTGTGTGATCGGTCTTTAGCCTATGCCGCAGAATACTGTAATGAGCGGGAAGCGTTCGGCGTTAAAATTGGTACATTCCAAGGACTTTCACACCCTTTGGCTGAAGGACTAAGCGCTGTGGAAGGCATTCACATGATCGTCCAGTATGCAATTTGGAAAGTTGAGCAAGGGCATGAAGATGCCCACGCTTTTACTGCCATGGCTTTTTTATGGGCAACTGAGGCTGTCCATCAAACTATGCCCTGGTGTATCCAAGCGTTTGGCGGAATTGGGGTATCTGAAGAGCATGATGTACAACTCTATGTTCGCCGTGGCATGGCCCTAGCCTCAACACTCGGAGATTGCCAGCAAGAAGCTGCAACCGTAAGTAACAGATTGTGGGGCGGTGAAAGCTGCGCCCTGCCTTCGTCTGGTGGCTCGGAGATAGATCTTGATCTGGGCGCTCAGGCAGATGCCATGCGCAAACGCACACGGGAAGCTTTTGAAGAGATCCTTACAGACGAATACGATGATTTTCGCGTACATTCATGGGATGGCTACCACCCCAAGCTTTATAAAGAACTTGCCAAAGCCAAATTGTTATTCCCCCAATGGTCCAGGGAATATGGCGGACTGGACGCTTCCGATGAAGAGCTCGCTGCGATTGATGAAGTATTCAACGAAAATTTCGTCACAGCATATCCACAGCAAACAACTCGGATAGTAGGAGAAATGACTCTCAAGTTTGGCAGCGACAAACTCAAACAGGAAGTATTACCAAAAATTATCAGCGGCGACGCTCTTGGCTGCTTTGGGCTCAGCGAACCCGGCTGTGGTTCTGACGTGTTTTCTGCCCAAACCCGAGCTGTTAAAAAGGGTGATACATGGATCATTAATGGTCAGAAAATGTGGACTAGCGGAGGGCATGTAGCTAGTTACGTCATATTATTAACCAATACTGCTCCCGAACTTCCCAAACATGTGGGTAAAACCATCTTTCTCGTGCCCATGAATCTGCCTGGCATAGAGGTTCAGGAAGTACATACTATCTCTGGCGATCGGACGAACATGAGCTTTTATACCGATGTGGAAGTGTCTGATGAATACCGTCTGGGAGAGGTCAACGACGCCGCTAATACCCTGGGTTACATGCTCTCTCTTGAGCAGGGCGGCAATAGCATGGCGCATGAATTAAAAGGAATGACGGAAGCAGCTGTCGATTGGGCATTGAACACAAAGCGAAATGGAGAACCGGCGTTTACTGATCCACTGATTAAAGCTCAATTAGGTAAAGTGATTACACTCTTTTACGTCGCAGAAGCTATAGGTAAGCGCGCGCAGCACGACGGCATTAAGGGCATTTCGCAGCGTCATTATGGCTCGCTGATAAAGTCATTTAGCACCGAAGCCTGGAAAAAAGGCGGGGCTGAATTGATGAAAATGGTTGGATCAGACGTTCTTTTCAGCGGTCAATCTGGACTCGGACTTATCGAAGGTGGATGGCGAGCAGCCCTGGCCTCAACCATCTATGCTGGCACAACTCAGGTACATCTCAGCGTGATCGCCGAAAAAGGTTTGGGGTTACCACGTTCACGGGCGTTATAACCAAATCTGGTGTACGAGGCATTGAAAAAAGCGGCGTATCTGGTTGATGTGTTTTTGGCCAAACCATCAACTGAGGAGATACGCCACCGTGATCAAGAGTACTCTTGTTGAGTGTGCAGGTCGAGCAGCAGATGCAGAGAGTGTCGGTCCATTGACCGAGTTGTTGAGAACCAGCGTCCACCGGCTGCTGTATCAGGCTGTGGCTGCCAAAACCGAGGCGTTTGTTGCCGGTTATGAGGATATCAGCACCTGGCGGACGGATGCTTCAGGGTCGTGCGCACTGGGTATCAAGCCGAGCGGGCGATACGGACCGGTCTTGGATCGGTGTGGGTTCGGATTCCCAGGGTGCGGTCGGTGCTAGTGCCGCCCTGTGTGCGCACAACCAAAACACTGGAGACGGCTCTGCCCTGGATGTACCTGAAAGGTGTTTCCACTGGCGATATGGACGCGGCTCTGGAAGTTCTGGTGGGTCCTGATTCCAGGAGGGTTGTCGGCAAGTGCGGTATCGCGGCTCAAGCGCAGCTGGGAGAGGACTACCGGGCGTGGCGAACAGCGCGTCTGCGTCTGGACAAGGATCACTGGGTGTATGCCTGGGCCGATGGCACGCTCTGTGCCCTGGTGGTTATCGGCGGGGGTGCCCGCCGTGCCGCATAGAACAGTATGCTTGGGGCAACAAGTATATGGTTCCCATAATGTAATCTCGGAATTCTGTAGTGAATTTGGTAGCTTAGCGTATACAAGCGACTACAGTATCTACATTCGGATATATTAAACCCTATAATCTAATCAATGATATCAGGAGGTTTTACACTGTAATGGCACATCTAGATGCACTTAGTTATAAAGGTAAGCAAGCTGTTGTTAATGGTGCTGCCACCGGTATGGGAGCAGCAGCTGTCGAATTATTGAAGGAATTGGGAGCAACCATTGTTGCACTGGATATCGCACCCATATCTGCCGAAGGCGTCACCGCGATTCAGTGCGATTTGAACGACAGAGCATCCATCGATGCTGCGGTAAACCAAATTTCAGGTGAGGTTCACGCGTTATTCTGCTGCGCGGGAGTACCCGGCAACGTAATGACCCCATTTAAAGCATTCACCATTAATTACACTGGTCATATTTATATGATCGAGTCTTTGCTGCCCAAAATGCCCCAAGGGAGTTCAATCACCAGTATTTCTTCCGGCGCGGGTATGGGTTATCTAGCAGATATGGAGCGCTTAATGCCGCTGGTGAACAGCTCCGGTTTTGAGGAGGCTGCCGCCTGGTTTGAAGCGGACGGACACAACGAGGGGTATAGCACGCCGAAAGCTGCGCTGAATTTGTATACCACAGTTAAAGCGAAGGAATTTGGAGAGCACTATCGTATCCGCATTAATGCAACTTCACCAGGAGTCACGGAGAGCCAACTACTTCCCGCCTTTGCTGAAGCTGGTGGTGGCACAGAGCACCTGAAGAAAAATAGCGGCTCCCTTGGGCGATTCGCTCAACCAATAGAACAGGCCTGGGCAATAGTGTTTTTAGGTAGCGACGCCGCTTCCTTTATTAACGGTGCAGTATTAAATGTTGACGCAGGTTTGGCCGCTCAGGTTTTCACCGGACAATTAAAATTCGGACTTCCTGAAGAGTAAGGCACTCCGATAACTTCAATACTACGAAGTGGCGGAATTGAAATTTATGTTGGATAACCTAACACTAGTGCATCCAATTACATAGAAAGACCAGAGAATGTTATGACTGATTTATTTCACGAAGAACGACTGCTTATCGATGGTGAACTCGTAGAAGCAAGCGGTGGTCGCACCTTTGAGACGATCAATCCCGCTACTGAGGAAGTGTTGGGCGTTGCTGCTGACGCAACCGCAGAAGATGTCGATAGGGCTATCACTGCTGCTCGCCGTGCCTTCGATGAAACTGACTGGTCCACCAACCATACATTTCGAGCGCAGTGTTTGCGTCAATTGCATCAAGCGCTCTTAAAGCACGCAGAAGAGTTTCGTTTAACTACTGTTGCTGAGGTTGGAGTACCGATTCAATTTGTGGGCGGACCCATAGGACCAGGACTGGATACTCCCATCAAAAACGTCGGGCAGTACGCCGATTTTCTGGAAAGCTATGATGGCTGGTCGGAAGAAATCAACGTGAAGGAAATGTATGGCAAGGGGCCATCTCGTCGCTGGATTGAACGCGAAGCGGTTGGTGTTGTAGGTGCCATTAGCGCTTGGAATCTTCCCAACGAAATGAACTTTAAAAAAGTATGCTGGGCCCTGGCGGCTGGCTGCACTGTAGTACTTAAGTCTGCACCTCAAACTCCATGGGTGGCATTAATTCTGGGCAAGCTCATCAAAGAAGAAACTGATATTCCCGCAGGTGTTGTCAATGTAATTACCTCGTCTGAGGCCGCAGCTGGAGAACAACTGACCAGCGACCCCCGTGTTGATATGGTGTCTTTTACGGGATCTACCGAGGTCGGCCGAAAAATAGGAGCGGTAATGGGAGGTCGAGTTGCCAAACTTGCAAATGAGCTGGGCGGAAAGTCACCTGCAGTATTCTTGAATGATACGCCAAATCTTGTTGAATCAGCGGTTGCCTCAGCGGCTGGAATCTGTTTCCACTCCGGACAGGGGTGTGTGGTGCTATCCCGTATTCTCGTCCCCAGGGAACATGTGGATGCAGTCGCTGCAGGAGTGAAAATCGCGATGGACTATATGCCGGTTGGCGACCCCATGGATCCCACAACTGTGCAGGGACCGCAATGCTCTGAGCTTCAGCGTCAGCGGGTGCTGGACCTAATACAGGTCGGAATCGAAGATGAGCGCTCCACATTAATCTGTGGCGGCGGTAAACACCAAGGTTTCGAAAAGGGCTTCTACGTCGAACCTACCTGCTTCGTTTGCGAACCCGATGCAACTGTCGCTCACAAAGAGTTTTTCGGTCCGGTGGTTTGTCTGATTGGTTACGAAGATGAAGAGGACGCCATTCGCATTGCCAATTGCACCGAGTATGGATTAGCTGCTGATGTATACTCAGGAGATTCAGAGCGCGCCATACGCGTTGCCCGTCGCATTCGTGCCGGTAGTATTTCCATTAATGGCGGGGTTTGGTACGGCACTGAGATGCCTTTTGGCGGATACAAACAATCCGGTGTTGGTCGTGAAAATGGTGTGGCAGGCTTCGAAGAACACCTGGAAATCAAAGCGCTGTCAGAGCTGACTGCTTAGCCAAGTTGGCGTATTCCTGCTGGGTGTGCGAGCGCACTACCGTCCTGTGACGTACTCAGTGATGGTGCGGAACTCAATGTTCACCACCTTGTGAAGTTGTCCTTCATTCATCAAAAACAGGGGCGTTCAAGCAACACTCGGTGATCTGGGTTATCAGCCTCGAATTTCAAGACCTTGTGCAGGTTAGAACATGCGCTGCCTGACCGTCTCTTCCCAATTTTCGCTGCGCGCAATTCGGGGTTTGACTAGATCTGCTTGAGACTCAACCATCTCAATGATATCGGCTATAAAATCCAGGCCGTCGGGAAAGACATTGGGCTCCCCTGCTACAATCCCGTCAACGGTAATACGGGCCCATTCGTTGACTCCGTGCTCTCCGGTCAACGTGCCTCCTGGTACCTCGTGCCCAGTATTCAGTTTTGTCTCCAGTAGAGGTGGGAAGTTTTCAACAACTGTGACAGCTGTATCTGCAAGCTGCCTTCGCAAGCACATGGTATACATGTGAAGACCCGCCTTAGTAGTTGAATACAGCGAATTGGGTTCCATCGGGAACAACCCCCCAGGTGTGCCTATCATCGCAATAGTCGCAGGCCGCTCTTCCCAGCCGCGCTGACGCCGGAGCCACAGAAATCGCCGAGTCAGTTCAATCGGAGCAGCCAGATTAGTTTCGATTTCGGTTCGCGCGCAGTCGACGGACAGTGTCAAATCACTGGTATAGTCACAGGCAAAACTTACGCCCGCATTATTCACTAACAAATCAAGGGGCTTGCCAGTGTCCAGAACTTGTTCAAACAATCGATCACAATGAACAGAATTGGTCACGTCAACTCGCAGTGTTTTGAGATCCGGCAGCTCACGCCGAGCGGCCTCAAGCGAAGATTCAGAGCGTCCACAGGCAAGCACATCGTACCCCGCCTGCACGAGGTAGCGAGATATCCCAAGACCCAGTCCAGATGCGCCGCCGGTGACGACGGCAAACAAGTTTTCAGTTGGTTTTTGAAGCACCGTTTTATCGTTCATTTTGAATGTTCCCTACAGGTTTAAACACTGAGTGTGAAGAATTATTACATGAGACATTGGAACACAGTCCGTCAAATGATTCTGAGACACAGTTTTGCAACTCGTTCTCCTAGAAGATGACCGGTTTTCTTATCTGAATCACCAGGAGCTACTTCAGGTTTCTCAGTCAACGCCTGTCCACCAGCTCCCCAATAGTAGCCGAGGCGATTGGCGCCGTCTTCAGAATCAGTGAGGCCTGAACCAACCCAAATCATTCCGTGGTGCATTGCAAAGGTCGCCAAGGTGACAAGAGTATTTGACTGATCACCACTAGGTGCACCCCCGAGAGTAAAACCCGCTGCTAGTTTGTCCTTCCACTTTCTCGCGACAAAACTCTTGCCAGCAGCATCCGTAAACGCCTTCATCTGTGCGGACACACTACCCATGTAAGTGGGCGTGCCGAATACGATGGCATCGGATTCATCCAGTTTGGCAATGATTTGATTATTGCTCCATCGACCTTCCGATATCTCAGTGCTCGACAATGCGAGTGGTTCAGCGCTAATACCACCAACGGACCCTGCGCCTTCGCGCACGGATTGAGCCATCACATCAGTTTGGCCAGAAGCTGAAAAATAAAGAACACTAACTCGTTTTGTCATGATCAACCCTAGTAAATGATGTATTGGACAAGGCTAGTAGTAGTTGCAGATTCCCCATAATTCAGGTGTAATGACATCCGGTGTTATTAACCTTAGGAGGAAAAACAATGAACGTAATAAGTAAGCAAATTCCCCCCCCCTTAAACGACTGACGGCTCCCGCCATCGCACTGCTGTTCACCGCCCAATTCGCACTGGCAGCGCCCGGCGTATCCTTGGGCACCGGCCAGAATAACATGGGCGGCAGCAGTCTCACCCTTCAATTGACTTGCGGAACGAAGGGACATACGTCTACACAATTCGGCGAAGATGCCACCGCTACGGGAGCAGAGCTCAGGAACGTTGCATCCACGTATTTCCACGTCAAGGGCACCGGCATTGGACGCGCATCGGACGACGGTGACATGGAACCTCTTCCAGCCAACCATCCCGGACGTGCATGGGGTGCCAAAAGATGGGGGGATTTATGGGGTGCCACCATGCAGCCTCGCTATGAGGTTGACATTCTTCTGACTGCGACTCCACAACTAGACCCGCCAGTGTACTTTGCAACTGGTACTTATTATGATCCGATCTTTGACGAAGAAGGGAAGTCAACCCGTGGGAGGATAATCGGCACTCAAGTCGAGGACACGACAGCAACCGTTACACGCAGGTACGACACCATCTATTGGAACGAGAGAGTGAATCTAAGGCGTTACTGCGAAATCAATTCCACCGAAACGGTCACAGTCACCGTCAATGGACGCATAACGGGCCGAAGACCGTTATAGGTTGAGCATGAGATTAAAAATGAAACTCTATGTACAGTATTGGTATTGGTGTTGTTTGCATCGTTGATGTTGCAGGCGCAAACGCCTCCCAGTTGTAACCCTGGCATCTGTACAGTCACCCTTGCACCGGTCCACGGCATGATCGTCGTGGACGGCTGTGGCGAGCACACGCCACGCCCCGGCCGCATGAGCCTGACCTCTCGTCTTCTAATTCCAATGTGACGCGGGGCGCAGCTTCAATGTCGTTGTGGGTTTTTCTTTCAACGAGAAGCGATCAACACGCTGGCGATGAGTTTATCGACTGGGAGTGGCGAGCAGAAGGTTTGAGCCGAGGCCAATGGACTGAGGGGCGGATCAACCTCCATCAACTTTGCCAGCGGGGATCTCGGCGAGAACATCATAGAGGCTCCCGAGGGCCACGCCCGGTGGACCGTGCACATGCTGTCGGACAGGCTCGTTGAGCTGGAGATTGTTGACTCGATCTCCCATGAATATGTTCACCAAGTTTTAAAAAAGGGGCTGACCCAGATAACTAAGCCATGTGCTTCTTCACCCCATTGTTTGAGCTGGGCTCATTGGGCTTTTGGCTGAGGGGTGTTCAAACGCCACTCGCACTCCTTCAAATATAGGGGAAAGTGCTCCCGTGGCGCTCCATTGAACCGGCGCAAATGACGCGTCGCCTGATTCCAAAAATGTTCTCTCCCATTCATGTGATTCTGCATATCTGCACACAGCCCACTGTGGTTCATTCGGTACTGTGTACACTCCGATACATCCAGTGCGTTAGAGGCTCTCCAGCAATCACTATACACGATGCTATCCGGGTTCACCCTGTCTCTAATGATCGGCATCAGCGTCCGTGTCTTCGCATCTGGAATGATCACTGTGCACACTGTGCCGCCCCGCTTGAACAGGCCAACTACGGGAGGTGTACCGGCGGCTCCACGGCCACGTTGTCCTTTCCGAATACCACCGAAAGAACGCTCATCAACTTCAGTTTCGCCTGCCAGGTAGTGCATCGATTCCGCTGCCAATTCCTGGCTGATGATTTCACGTAGACGGTGAACGTACTACACTCCTGTTGTACTGTTAACCCCTACCAATGCTGCCGCACATCTCGCTGTTGTTCCTGCTACAAAATGCTCTATCAACTTGTGCTGTTTGGCTGTACTTAAGCGACTCTTCCTCATGATAACCTGTAGAGCATATTCTCAAGTTATCTGGGTCAGCCCCCAAAAAAAGATACCATACAACCCTGGCACAAGCAGATGTGGTGTAGTCCGCCGAAGCAGGATGCTACGTTCGTCTGTGCCGTGGAGCAGGTGCTGGCCGTATACACACGGATGTATGACCCGGACTACCCCCCGGTTGTCTGCATGGGCGAAACCAGTGTGCAGTGTGTGAAGGAGGTACGTCCGGTACTGCCTGGCAAGCCCGGACAGGTTGAACGGTACGACATTGAGTATGAACGCACAGGTGTGGCACACCTGATCCAGTTGTATGCACCTTGTATCGGATGGCACCGAATGGATGTCGCGGACACTCATGCTGCGCTGCAGTGGGTACAAGGGGTGTGGACATTGGCGAAACAGGATTGTGCCGATGCCGAAAAGATAACCCTGGTGATGGACACCTTGAACACACACTCCGGCGCGTCACTGTATCAAGCATGTCCACCCGAAACGGCACGAGCGCTGCTGAAGAAACTGGAATTGGTCTACACGCCCAAACATGGGAGCTGGTTGAATATGGCGGAGTGTGAGTTCAGTGTATTGAGTCAGCAATGTCTGGCGAGGCGCACTCAACACACGAAACCTGTAGACTGGCGTTACCACAGAAGGGGCGCGCATAAAGTTAAAACGCCTTTATGCTAATGTACAAGAATGAAACACTACCAGGGTGGTTGTATAGTGATGAGTAACAACGAGTTGTCTACTGAGCGGCTGACTGACTCACGGTTTGGGTGGTATCAGGTTGGCGTGGCCTTTGTCACCACGGGTACCATTAGTGGAGTTTCCGTATATGCCTATTCCCTATTGATTGTATTGATTGCCGCAGATATTGAAGTAAGTGCATTTCAGCAGATGTGGCCGAAGACGGCAATGATGGCGGGTGGTGCAGCATTCGCAGCTATGGTTGGTCTTTTAGTTGAACGTTATTCAGTTCGCCGATTTCTCATCTTAGGTGTGCTGGCTTTGGCGATTGGGTTGGCACTGGTCAGTCGGGCCGAATCAATTATCGAGATTTCAATTATTTTTTGTCTGGCTCTGGGGGCTGCACAGGGTTTACTCGGGCCGCAAACTTCGTTGACGCTGGTTTCACGCTGGATTTATCGAAATCGCACTATCGCCATGGGGCTGACAGCCGTTGGGGTCAGTGTAGGAGGATTTATCGCACCACTGGCGGTCAATGTTCTCACTTCTTATTTGCACTGGCGTGAACTCTTTGTTCTGCTTGGGGGCGCTTGTCTGGTGATCATGTTGCCACCAGTTTTGCTCCTCGTTCGCGAAAAGCCTGACGATTTTCAGGAAGTCATGGCGAGAGAGCGGAGTGGTGCTGAGAGGTCAGCTCAGAGTGTATCCATGAGCGTTTCAGAAATATTTCTTTCGCCATCGTTTTGGGCTTTATCGCTGGCTGTAGGTACCGTGTTTGCGGTGAGCCTGTCGATTATCTCTAATTTAGTGCAAATTGCTTCGGAAAAAGGAATTTCAACAGCTGATGCAGCCAGTGTATTGGCATCTATGGCGATCTTTGGGGTGGTCGGTAAGATCAGTGCCGGGTTTATGGGGGATCGCTTCCGTAAGAGTTTCCTATTGTTGATGGTGTGTATATTCATTGCATCGGGACTTGTGTTTTTAGCGAGTGCATCCAGTTTTGCGGTTCTAACAATAGTCTGCTTGTTTATCAGTTTCAGCTCTGGTGCCTCTTTGCCTCTCTCTCAGGCGTTAACAGCAGAGCTTTTTGGGGTGACGAACTTCGCCAAAGTTATGGGCTTGAAACACGTAATCATGTTCGTGTTGATGACCGTAGGGCCACCGATTGCTGGTTTGGCTCACGATTTTTTCGGGAGTTACGATCCTGCGATATACCTGTTCTCCTCCTTGAGTGCTGTTGCTGGAGTATTAATTGCGTACCTCTATCTAATAAGAGAGCGTTCAATTTCACGTCAGTGATAACCTGAACTTTTTTCGATCTGAATGTTACACCGCTTAATTCAATGGCAGAACATCTGCTGGGGAAGCAGAATCAGGAAAAACTGCTCTGCTGTTCATAGTCTTTGCACTGAAGTTTCTTCTGAGAATTGGGTCTACACTGCATCGCGGACAATCGCGGCAATGAGGTTTAGCATTCACCAAGGATGGCTCTTAGTTTCTCTGCCAGTTTGCCTTTCATGACTTTATTGCTGGGAGACACGGGAATCTCATCTTCCTTCATAAATACAAAGCGTTTGGGAACTTTGTAACTCGATAAACGTTGCCGTAGATATCTGCGGAATTCTTCTTCATCGGCTGTGAAGCCTTCTTTTAATACAATAGCCGCAACCAGGATATTGTCCGAAGACGTTTCGATACCCACGACATAGGGAGAGAAGACCCCCTCCTTGGCCAAAAGTTGTTGTTCTACCTCAACTGTGGACACGTTAACGCCCGCTGTTTTAACGACATCGTCTTTGCGACCGGTGAAAAATAAGTAGCCGTCCTCATACATATAGCCAAAGTCGCCAGTGCGAAAAAAGCCGTCTTTGTCGAAACATTCCTCTCTTTCTTTCTTATAGTATCCCTGCATCAGGTTGTAGCCCCGGACGCAAATTTCCCCTTCTTCGCCATTGGGTACATCCTCTCCTGTTTCTGGATTAATGATCTTGCGTTCGATGCCGTCGCTTGCTCTACCGCATGCGCCGATACGATGTTCAGGCAGAGGATCTTGTACAGCTTCCCAGCTATGCACTGATACGGTTTCAGACATGCCGATGCTATTGGCAATGCGAGAGGAATCTATGGGCTTGCCATCGTAATCATTCATCTGATCGAGCCCCCATCGAACATGAGGATACTCATGGTTTTTAAAGTCCGGGTGCTCCAGCATGGCAGCATTTTCATACATCCAGCCAGTAACAATAGTGATCTTTTCTTTGCGAATTTGTTCGAGTTTAGCTTGGGTATCATTGATTTTTGCCACGTGTAATGTACATCCGCTCAGGAGGCATCCCAGAAAGTGTGCGACAAGACCGCCGATCCAGAAAAATGGCTGAGAGCAAAAGTATCTATCTTCCGGGCCTCTGGGTAACATATATCGCATGACATAAAGATGTTTGACTGCCGCGCCATGTGTATGCAACACAGCCTTGGGCCTTGCTGTGGAGCCGGAGGTATAAATGATGAACAATTGGTCGGCCGGTGTGACTTCCCGCTCTAATTCGTCTAAGTACGATCGGTTGAGTTGAGGGTATTTCGAATGCTCTGCTACCAGGTCTGCGGGAGATTTCGCCCAAACGACGGACTGATCGCCCCATACAATAATCTGTCGCAAAAATGGATGAGAGCTTAAGAACAGATTTTCTTTGCTTGATTCGGTGAGCCCGGAAACTGATTGTTCCATGCGTTCCAGGTAATTATGTTTCAGCAACGAATCTGTCATCAGCAACGTATTGATATCAGCGTGACGGAGTATCCAGCTCAACTCGTCAGCCGTGCAGAATGTACTAATTGGAACAACCAGTGCGCCAATTCGTGACGCAGCAAAAAAACTGATAGCGAACTGGATCCCGGATGGCAGCAGCAGGCCTATTCGCGTCCCTTTGCTGACACCAGAGGCGACCAGTTGTAACGCCAGTTCTGCACTGGACTTGTCCAAGTCGACATAAGAAATAGTGCGGTCGTCATCGACCATGGCATCCTTACCGCCGTATTTCTCGCAGATTTCATTCAGAAGATTTCGCAGCGTCGGTTCAAAGTCTGGTACTGGTCTGGGCGTATTAAATTTGTGATCCTGCATATAAACACCTTTGCTCCGACAATCCACAGCTGCCCTGGCTTTTCTGAGCGGGGGGAAAATGATTAAATGTCACTTTTGGGACTGCATCGAGCAGCGTATTGAAGCAAGAACGTTATTTTCAATCAATACAAGGAAGCATTCGAAGACCCTGCTCAGGTGAAAAAATGTTGCCACATGTGTCCTGATGCATTGGAAAAAGCACCACGGATATTTGCTCCATATTTAAAGCCTCTTTTGTAGACAATAGGAAGATAAGAATGAAACGAATCGCACTAGTTACCGGTGCCTCATCAGGCATTGGCTGGGATATTGCCCGATACTTGAATGAAAACGATATTACAGTTATTGCAGCAGCGAGGCGTCTGGAGCAAATGAGACCACTCAAAGAGCAGGGTATATTCACCGTGAGGCTCGACGTGGCAGATACCACCTCAATAGATGCAATGCTGGAGGAAGTGCGACGCGAAGTGGGTGAAGTAGATATTCTGGTTAGTAATGCAGCAATAATGTACATGGCACCGGCAGAATATGCAGATATCAAAGAGGTAAGGCGTCTGTTCGATACAAACTTTTTTGGTTTGATGGAGTTAACACAGAAATGCCTGGATCATATGCGCGCGCAAGGATGGGGTAGAGTAGTTAATATCTCTTCCATTGGCGGGGTGACCAGCATGCCCTTTAATGGAATCTACCAGGCATCCAAATTTGCGCTCGAGGGGTGGTCTCGCGCACTAAAGCAGGAAGTGAGGCAGTTTGGTATAGGTGTCAGTCTGATACGACCGGGCGCTGTGAAAAGTGAGATTTTCGATAATACTCTTGGACAGGAAAGGCCCGACCTGGAATGGACGGGTATTTACAAAGATGATTTTGCAAACATGCTCGATTTCATCGACAGCACCCAGGTAAATGGAGCCGATCCGGCGTGTATCTCCGAGTTGGTATATCAGGTAATTTCTGTCGATTCACCAAAAGTGGCATACATAGGGCCAGCTGAGCGAGAAGAAGCATTTAATAAAGCGTTTCGAGAAACTACGGAAGATGAGCGTGATGCCGGTTCTGCGAAAAGGCTGGGGATGTGAATAAAAAACTGGCTGTTATCAGCGGAGCTGCAGGAGGTATGGGGTATGCCTCTGCTGTTGCTCTGTCTCCGAACTATGAGATTCTGTTGACAGACCTGAATAGCGATGTGCTGGGAGCACGAGCAGAAACATTCAAAATCGAAACGGGTTTGACAGCACTGACCTATGTTTGCGACTTAAGCAGCCAGCCGGCGGTGGATGGTCTGGTTAAGACCGTTCGTGACACTCCTGAGCAATTGGGGGCAATTGTTCATTGCGCAGGTATCTCGCCAATGATGGCGTCCTGGGAAAAGGTTATCGATGTCGATCTGGTAGGCAGTGCACGCCTTCTTAACGGACTCTTGCCGTTTGCAAGTATGGGTGCAGCTGTCGTCAATATTGCATCAATTGCTGCAGTGAATGGCCCGGCCATTCCCGAGGTAGATGCAGTTCTACGTGACCCCCTGGCAGATGACCTGCTCGAACAGTTGGTGAAAACGCTGCCGATGGAAATGAATTCCGGAATTGCATATTGTCTGGCCAAGCGCGGGGTGGTTTTCTTAAGTGAGCGCCTGGCTGTCGATTGGGGGCCGAAAGGAGTACGTGTGGTTTCGGTATCGCCTGGTCCGATTGATACCGAAATGGGAAGATTAGAACTGGAAAAGAATCCTCTCATAGAACCGAGTATAACAAAAACACCCTTGCAGCGGCCCGGTCAGGACGTACTTCCGGGGCGCATAGAGGATATTACTAATGTGGTCTGTTTTCTCTGCTCAGAACGGGCTGGGTTTATAAGCGGTTGCGATTTGCGCGTGGACGGCGGCCTGGTTTCCGCCCTGGCACAACACAATTAATGTTTCGGTAGAGATTCACCAAACATGGCACACACTTTTGCGTGCATGTGAGTGATCGTCGGTTTAATTTGACGTTAAAGCTTAGGTATTCTGGGTGGTTTTATAAGCGGGCCTGAATTTATCGCCATCAACGGTACAGCGAACCATTTTCCTATGAGCAGTATTAGATGTCCCGACCTCGTGACCTGATTTCAGGTCCTCTTGAGGCCAATTCCTCCAATGAGGACAACAGGTTTCGAGCGTTTCGGGCGTGACAGGTTGGCTCATGTAGTGTTGCAGAATATGGAACATATTTGAATGACAGCGCCTCATGAACACACTCCCTTTCGACCCCCCGGACACCATCCAGAGCGGTCGCACCTTCTCCTTCTCCAACCTCGAGCCCTTCGACTGCCACGACGAGAATGACCGTGAGGCACTGCTCTGCGCCTGGCCGGGTTCGCCAGACATGGTTTCATTCATCTCCCCTACTCCCGTCTTCGCCCTGAAAGGGCGGGTTGTCGATCAAATCAGTCGAGACTCGCGATTGCCATGCGGGCACCAGGGCATCACGCCCCCGAAAAGCCCAGCACCAGCCCCACGATCACTCCGGTCTGCGCAATCAGCGCACCGATCATCCACTTCAGCAAATCGGCCTTGAGCTCGGCCATCTGGCGCGGTAGCCTGCCTTCAAGCTCGGCCATCTGCTGCTGCAATTTGCCCTCGACCTCGGTCAGTTGCTGCTTCTGCACTCCCGCAAGCTCGGCCATCTGCTGCTGCAATTTGCCCTCGACCTCGGTCAGTTGCTGCTTCTGCACTCCCGCAAGCTCGGCCATCTGGCGCAGTAGCCTGCCTTCAAGCTTGGCCATCTGCTGCTGCAATTTGCCCTCGACCTCGGCCATCTGCTGCTGCAATTTGCCCTCGACCTCGGTCAGTTGCTGCTGCAATTTGCCCTCGACCTCGGTCAGTTGCTGCTGCAATTTGCCCTCGACCTCGGTCAGTTGCTGTTTTTGAACTGCCTCAAGCTGCTTCAGGTTGTGCTTGGTCGCTAGGTTGCTGTTCAGCAGGGCCACCTGCTCTTCGGCCAAGGCCTCGGCCTGCGCCTCGGTGAACCCGTTCTGCGTCAGGCGCTTGACAAAGCGATGGGTGTCAAATGCAATGGCTTCGCTCATGGCGGCATTCTACAAGCACGCAGTGGGCCATGCAATTGCACGAGTTGTCAATGCGAGATGATGCTGAAGCGGGTGGTGTCAAGGATCATTGGAGGAGGATGGTCGTGACACTGCGGAGCCAGCGACTGCAGACAATGGAGCAGGTTCGGACTTTTCTGGAAAGCAGCGAGGCTGTGGACTACCGGCACATGGACCGGGCGGACGCGCACGCGCTCGTGTGGCGGACGCTGATCCGGCTGCGCCGCACCTGGGTGGCCGAGCGTGGCGAGGATCAGAAGCTGGATGCCCTGCCATCCAGTGAGCGGCTGCTGCTCGACCTGATCCGCATGATCTACCCAGGAACCGAACTGCGCATGGTCTACAAGCTACCTGGAATCGACTGCACAACCGGAAAGAATGGTGCATGATATCTGATCTGAGGTCAGGACGTCTGAGCATAGTGATCTGGCATAACATAGTGCTGGGTTGCTATTTCATCCCAGATGGCAACATCTCCCTCTGCTCAGCAGTAGCGGCATTGAAAGCGAGCGCTGTTAATATGGTTGAAAAGCTCAGCTAGCAGACTCACACTTTCGTGCCCGCAATACTCTATCAGCTTACAGGTGAACACACTGTTCACATAAAGCGTTTTTCTAACCCCCCGTGCCGGATGTTTCTTGATAACGGGATGAACCACCGGTGGTGGGTTAAAATCCTGTGCCATTTGACTCGCTTATTTGTATGGAGAAGCATTAGAATTTTGTTGAGATAAAGTGAGCTTGATAGTGGCACAAGACAACAGGGTCCCGCTCACAACAATGCAGAGGTGGAAGGTGCATCCCAGAAATATCGCTCAAGAGTCTCCCAACAAGCTGGCAGTTGTGATGGGGGGATCTGGAGAAACTCTCACCTTCGGCGAGTTGGAAATCCAGGCAAACAAGATTGCTCATTTTTTTCGCGAGCATGGTTTTGAGCCTCAAGACAGAGTTGCGTTCTTGCTGGAAAATCGACTGGAAATATTTCCATTTGTCTGTGCAGCACAGCGGTCTGGTATGTACTTTGTGCCAGTATCGGTGCAGCTAAAAACTAAGGAAATAGTACATATTTTGGCTGACAGTGAAGCCAAGATTATCGTCTCGTCTGATTGTATGGAAGAAGATATTCTTGATGCACTTACAGAAAACTTTCCACATATTCATAGGTTCACTCTGGGGCAGTCACGAAAAGGTTGGGATAATTGGGGTGAATCGATAGAGTCATTCCCGGCCCATCCCATTACGGATGAGTGTCGCGGAACAGGCATGATGTACTCATCAGGTACCACAGGTTTGCCAAAGGGTGTGATGCCTCAGGTACCGGCCAATGATCCAATAGATACACCTCACCCGTTTTTGCAATTGATTGCACCAAAGATTGGTGTTCATGCCAAGTCAATTTATCTATGCCCAGCACCTCTGTATCACGCAGGACCATTGGGCTGGTCTATTAGCCTGCAGGCAATGGGTTGCACTGTCGTTGTCATGGAAAAATTTGATCCGGTACAAGCCCTACGTCTGATTGAGGATCACAAAATATCTGTTGTGCAATTCGTTCCCACGCATTTTATTCGACTTCTGAAGCTAAGCGACAGTGTTCGGAAGCAGTTCGACACATCGTCACTTGAATCGGTCGTTCACGCATCTGCGCCTTGTCCAATTCCTGTTAAAAGGCAGATGATAGATTGGTGGGGGCCCATTATTTACGAATTTTATGCTGGCTCTGAGGGCAACGGTATGACCATGATAGATTCCGTGAGTTGGCTTGCTCACCCAGGGTCTGTTGGGAAACCAGAATGGGGTCTGGTTCATATCTGCGACGAGAATGGTGAAGAGCTTCCCTGGGGTGAAGAGGGCACGGTTTATTTTGAGGGGGGAGTCCCATTCTCCTACCACAAGGACTCCGAGAAAACTTCAGAGGTACACAATGCCAGCGGTTGGTCTACTCTGGGCGATGTCGGACGCTTGGATGACCAAGGCTATTTGTATTTAACAGATCGAAAGAGTTTTATGATCATTTCCGGTGGAGTGAACATATATCCTCAGGAAATTGAGAATCATTTAATTGTTCATCCCAAGGTGGCAGATGTCGCGGTTATTGGTGCGCCTGACGAAGAAATGGGTGAGCGTGTGGTTGCAGTGGTTCAACCCATCGAGGGTGTGAAGAGTGGCACCGAACTGGCGCAGGAGCTGGAGCAGTACTGTAGGGAATCGCTTTCTGGGGTCAAAATACCCAGGCAAATAGATTTCCGTGACACATTACCGCGTACCGATACGGGAAAACTCTTTAAGCGACTTATTCGAGATGAATACTGGCGAGACAAAATCCGTTGCTGAGTTTGGGGTGACTTTGGGAATCGTCTATAGCGATAACGTCTATGGATGGAAATATGATGGAGGCTGAATGACATATACTCTGGAGCGGGCGGCAACCGTGGTGGTTATTAGAGGAGGGGCAAATGATTTGGAAGTTCTTTTATTAAGGCGATCTAATGAATTGAAATTTGCTCCTGGGATATGGGTTTTCCCGGGCGGCGCACTCGAAGAGGCCGATAGGAAACAGGGACGCGATGAACAGCAGGTTCTGAGTCATACCGGGGTTCGAGAGACAGAAGAGGAAACGGCGATTGTTCTTGACCCAAAAGACCTTATTCACTTCATGCAATACACAACACCCATGGGGAATAAACGATTCGAAACTTGGTTTTTTATTGCCAGTGTGGATGGTGCGGGAGCTCAAGTACATGTGGATGGCGGTGAAATTGTGGACTATTGCTGGATGAAGCCTGAGCAGGCGCTATCCTCCTATGATCGTGGAGAGCTACCTATCTTCCTTCCAACTGGGCTGGTACTGGCTCGATTGGCGATGCTTGTAACTGTCAATCAGGCGCTAGATGTGTTGCGAAAAAAAGATCCAGAAAAAGTTATTCCGAGAGGTGTTTTGGATGGTGATGAAGTGGTCTCACTGTATCCTGGAGATATTGCTTATGAGGGATTATCGATAGATATTGATGGTCTGCGACATCGTGCTTACTACAATATTCAAACGGGTGTTTGGAGCTACGAACATACATTAGATGCCGAGGAGGTCGGGCGCCTGGATGGCGGTTATTTCCTGACTCGATAGATAGCTCTGCCTATGTGTATTTTTTATAGCTGTCCAAACCGACCGACCATCGTTTTCACAATGTCGAACACCATGAGATAAATCAAACTCTATTTTTCTGTGTAGCTTAGTTTGACTGCCCCTTACGCATTCCCATACAGGTCAATTCTTCCCCTGGGCCTGAACTTTTTGATGCGGTTTTGGTGTGGCAAAAGAACCCCTGTAGGGGGACACCCAATTTCCGCAAAATAGATGATACAATGTCATTTTTTAGTCATCTGGATGTGCTGAAATATCGTTGTGTGGATATCACACCAGAGCAGGGAAGTCGACTGGGTGATGGCTGAGCGGCCTTCCAGGCGATCTAATAATATCCATGATCCATGCGTCAAATAACGATTGGATGATTGATTTGCCTGATGAATTACCTCTAAAAAGACATTATGGTTCTGGTGTCTATCGACGACGAATTGTCGTAAAGCGCCTGAGTCCGACAATCACTGCGGCAGCTATGGAAGATGATCAGCATGCATTGCAGCTAAAGTTGACTCATGATAGTGCCAGTATTGCGAACATTTCCGCGAACTGGGAGCGGCATCCATTTACTGGCTGTGCCGGTGCTTCCAAAGCGCTAGAAAGGTTGTCAGGTGAGTCAATTCACAGCGATATTGGGGAACTGTATAAATCAGCGAACATTCGTGAGCACTGCACGCACATGTTCGATGTACTCGCTGTAGCAATTACACAGTCCACGCGTAACCAAATAAAGCGAGTGTATGATGTTGTCATTCCTGATGCTGTCAACAATAGACAGAGCGCAAAAGTGTTCTGCGACGGACGGCTGGTGATTGACTGGGTTGTTGAAAATCTGGTTATTGTTGAGCCTGAGCAATTTCGAGGCGTTGGCGTTCTTAACGGCTTGACTCGGTGGGCATCGGATAATCTCTCTCCAGAGCTTCGGGAGTACGTGCTTGTGGCTCAGCGGGGCTATTTTGTTTCGATGGGAAACCGTTATGAAACTAACCAATTACTAGGGACTAGCCAAACTACTCATGGTCCACCAGAAGGGAGTTGTTATGCGTCGCAACCTTCTCGAATAGCCAGCTCGTTCAGGGTTGGCGAGGGAAGGGACTTCACCTCGGGCACGCACAGCATTTTGCAATTTATCGATGATAGTATTTTTGGGGACTAACTCTATGGTTACTTCAGGTCTCATTTTTAAACCGAAGCGTAACTACTCACCCACCCCCTTGACGTCGTAGGAAAGAGGTTCTCTGGTGTGTGCGTTTCATTATCGCACAGGGTCATGGGCAACGCAGATTGTGGTTCCAGGGCGACGGCGGGGTGGTGTCAGGCGCTGATCTCGCTGATGCCGCCGCACTCGATGTACATCGAGACGCTCCTGAGCGGAACCTGCCGAAGGGTCAATGAACTCGACGCCCAGAACCTCCACGAGGCCCCCGCTTCGCCGGGGGCTTCCGAACCCTCCGCCACGCTGAGGCCCACTGCCGAATCTCCGACTCCCTCCAGTCCATGGCCCGCCAGGGCTACAATCCCCTCGCCGCCATCTAGATCGCCCTCAACGGCGCCGCCGCCGAAATGATAGAGCCCCCAACACAGGAAACCCCGCTCAGCCAAAAGCAGGGGAGCGAGTAGCTACACCAAAGTTATGATGATGGTATTTTTCTATGACTAGAGAAAATGGAGCTTTATTTGAGCCACTCAAAATTAAATCCATAAACCTGCCAAATCGAATTGTGATGTCGGCAATGACGAGAAAGTTTTCACCAAACGGCATTCCAGGTGAAAACGTAGCCGGATATTACAAAAGAAGGGCACAGGGAGGGACGGGCTTAATTATTACAGAGGGTGTGGGTATTGACCATCCAGCTTCGATTGGTCCCGCGGGGCTCGAGGAAAAAGACATCCCTTTTATGTTTGGTGATGAGCCGCTTAAGGGTTGGAAAAATGTCGTGGATGAAGTGCATGCCTCTGGTGGAATAATTTTTCCACAACTTTGGCATCAGGGGGTATTGCGCCTCGACAATAGCGGCCCGTTTCCGCATGCTAAAAGTTGCCGACCCTCAGGTATTTGGGGGCCTCCGAATGGTTTGAAACCTCCGACGTTTACCGACGAACATATGAAAGTTCAATTGGTGCCCACTGAGCCGATGACCGACAACGATATTGCAGATGTGATTTCCGGATATGCCCGCAGCGCTGAATATGCGAAATCTGTTGGATTCGATGGTATCGCAATTCACGCAGCGCACGGTTACCTGATTGATACTTTCCTGTGGTCTGAAACCAATAAGCGCACAGACAAATGGGGTGGGAATCGAAAACAGCGAACTCGTTTCGCTGCCGAAGTTGTCAGGGCTATCCGAAAAGCTGTAGGTGACGAATTGCCAATCTTGTTCAGGTTTTCACAGTGGAAACAACAAGATTTTAAAGCCAAATTAGCTGACACACCTGCTGAATTGGAGGAAGTTCTGATCCCTATTGCCGAAAGTGGAGTGGATGTCTTTGACTGCAGTACTCGTTATTTTGATACTCCAGCATTTCGAGATTCCAATTTGAACCTGGCTGGCTGGGCTAAAAAACTGACCGGCAAGATGGCGATGACAGTGGGTGGAGTCGGGATCAATACAGGCATGTACGATACAAATGCCGGTGCTGAAGCAAAAACTACTGATAACATTGCTTTGCTGGAAGCAAGGATGGCACGAGATGAATTTGATCTTGTTGCCGTGGGGAGAGCGCTTTTGCATGACCCCGAATGGACAAATAAAATCAGGCGAGGTGAAGAGCCTTCGCCGTTCCATAATGACTCCCTCGAGGTATTGACATGACATTAACGCATATTGCGCCGCACACTGAAGAGTGGCAGCCTAAAACCGATAGTGAAAAACTTGATCGTTTGGATTCATTGTCACAGATTAAGCAATTGCCCGCTCGGTATGCTCTGGCTGTAGATACCCGAAACATTGATGAGTTGGTTGAGCTGTTTGTGCCCGATGTTCAAATTGGAAAAAACGACTCGGGTCGTGACAAACTTCACGACTGGATGAGCCAAACCCTCGCAGACCTTGATCGTACGATACATTTGGTGGCAAATCACGTAATCAGTTTTGAAGACGCTGATCACGCAAGTGGAGTTGTTTATTGTCGTGATGAGGTAGAGTCAAAAGGGCAATGGACCTTAGGACACTTACAGTATTGGGATAAATACGAGCGCAGAAGTGATGGGCGTTGGTATATCGTGCGGCGTCGTTATACTCGTTGGAGCGTTCAGGATAATGTCACACGTAAAGAAGTGGACTATAACAATCAGGGGCTCACCACGACTGTTATCCCTCAAGCATGGCCAAGTTGGAATCAATTCTGGGAAAAGCATGGTGCTCAGGAATAGCGAGGCCACATGTTCTGTACTGGTCAAGTTTTTCCGCACCAAACCCTCGGTGCTTTCTTTGAGGTCGCTCTGCAAAAATTGTTCCGAATTTGATACACCGCAGCCGAATTGATTCGCGAGTGACTCCGATACCGCGCTGTGCCAGCAGATCTTCGATATCTCTATGGCTCAGATTGAAGCGGAAGTACAACCAAACAGCGCAACTGGATAATTTGTGGAGAAAATCGATGTCTTCATATACGCGCGTTCGTGATATCAAGTCTATAGGGCAAAATGTTCATAAGCCTTGTGATGGTGTCTTTGGTCGGAAACCATGATACAGCCAAGGCTTTCTTCGTTGTAAGGAATCCTATCTGGGGATTGTGGTATTCACAGATTAGTTGTGTCACAACAGCGCACGGAGCGCCGTAACTAACGCAATAGGCTGATCTAACATACAGTGGTGATAGCTGTCAGGTATTACCACCATGCGTCCGTCTGAACCGAGACAATTTTTTATTTGCGCACGCTTTTCAGGGCGAACAAGGGAACTTTTTTCACCACAGATAAAATCACAGCGTCCTTGATTTCGTCGAAGAATCTCCGAATTCATCGGGACGCCAACCAAATCGATAGTCATGGAAACATCAAATTTCCAGGCCCATCCATCTTCAACCTTCTTTACAGCATTTTTAGCCATGTATTCAAGCAACCAGGGTTCACTGGGCTGCGGGGGATCGAGAACATACCTGGCAATAATTGAATCGAAGTCGGGATAGGGTATGGGCCTTCCCTGCTTGGGAATAAAACCGGGTAGGTCATCATCCGGAAAACTAATAAACGAATCAACAATCACCAGATGGGAAACCTTCTCGGGGTACATCTCCAAAAATTCCAATCCTCTGTCACCTCCAAAACTATGGCACACTAATGTGAGAGGAGTGTCCCCTGCAATCGCTTCAATTGCGGCAAGAATATCCTGACAAAAACCTTTCCAGCTGTAGTTTTTACTATACTGACTATTCCCCATACCCCTAAAGTCAAGTGCATAACAGTTATAAGCATCGGCAAAATAAGGTGCAATAAAGTCCCAGGCATTTGAGCTCGCCCTGAGTCCGTGAAGAAACAATACATTGGGTCTTTCAGAATCAATCCCACAAAAGGAAACCAAATGTAGCTTGCAGCCATCAATTGATTCGATGTACCTGGATTCACGGTCACATCCCAGAGCCCAGTTAAACCATTTAGGGTTTTCACTAGCTCCATTCACACTAGAATCTTCAAGTTTTTCCATGATAGATCTAATTTCTAAAAGTCAGTATTCTTCGATATCAGAATTCAATACTAAAAATATATGGAGTAACCTTCCAACGAAAGCAAGCCTGATGAATCAGACCAGTTACTTCTGTACATACAACAAAAAAACCGGCATCAAGCCGGTTTTTTTGTCTCAGAAAACTGATTCAGGCAGCCAACTTCAATAAACTCCGGATATTGCCACCCATCACCTTCTCAGTTTCGTCTTCAGTAAAGTTTCTCAGTTCTTCCATCATCTTAAGCGGCTCTGCCAATCCCTCTGGATGAGGGAAATCACTGCCGAAAAGAATATGTTCAACTGGCATATAATTTCTCAAGTCATCAAAATTATCTTCATAAAATGGACTGATCCAAAAGCTTTCTCTAAATCTATCGGTAGGATCTATGCTGAAACCCTGCGGCATCTGTGCATAAGCCTTTTCAAAACTCTTGATCAGACCTGGAACCCATCCAGCACCATTTTCAATGAGTGCGATCTTAACCCCAGGATGCCTGTCGAACACGCCATGGCAAATCAGAGCCGCAACCGAATCACAAATCGCTCCATAACGATTGCTCACTATTTTGAATGGGGTGTAGTCAAAAGCTCGAAACTCATCACCATTTTCCCACAGTTGAGACCGGTCATAACTCCCCATATCAGATGAATGGATCGAAACAGGAATACCCGATTCATTGATTCTCGCCCAGAAAGGATCAAATTCTTCCAGGGCGAATGAACGTAAACCACGAAGCCCCATGGGAGGGTACGGTCTTAGCAGAACGGTTCGAGCGCCGCGAGACAGCAAAAGGTCTAGTTCTTTCACTGCTTCCTCACAATCCATCAGAGTAATCACGGGAACACCATAAATTCTCCCATCACGATCAAACCCCCACTCATCATGTATCCACTCATTTAGCGAATGCATCAGCCCGTGTCCAACTCGAGGGTCTGTGATCCTTTCTTCGATCACAGAGGCCAACGTCGGAAAAAGTAAACAGCTCTGCACATTCTGATCTTCCAATTGCTTCACACGCGCAGCTCTATCAAACTGCCAAGCCGCCGGCGTAGTCTCTACCCGATCCCCAATCAATTCGCGCAATGACTTGCCATCAGGGTTATCCCCACGCTGAAACTCATCGAAGGCACCTGGAGAGGCAACATGTGTAAATGTTGGATTGGGAATGGTATCTGATATCAATCCATTTATGGCGATTCTGTCGCGCCCATCCACCTGGACATATTTAAATACATCCTTCAGATGTTTCGGTAGATGTCGCAGAAATGCATCTTTAGGTTCATAGTAATGATTATCAGCGTCAAATACTTTATACGGTAGTTGTGTCATATTCGTACCTCCACATTAAATTCATTGAAGCAAACTAGCGTGTCAACTCGAAGTTGGTCAACATCATTAGCTTTTTATTGTCAGCTATTGCCCTTGTCATCCCAATGCCTTTGGCAACATACGTCGGCCATTCGTAAACATAATGGCATCCAATTGCGCTTCCGTAAGTCCTACACAGCCTTCCTGCACAAAATCACCTGGTGTTGGAGAGCCTTCCGCATGGGGATAATCTGACCCCATGAGAATTGGGTCTGCCGTACCAAGTTCATCGACGACCCGTTTCACATCATCCTCTGGATACGCTACTACAAAACAATGACGTTTAAAGACAGCACTGGGTCGCTCCTTCATTTGACCCTGAGGCCAAAAACCATTTCGCGCCATTCCCCGCATTTTGTCCATTTTATAGAGGAATCGAGGTACCCATTCACAGCCATTCTCAACACTGACCATTTTAATTTTTGGAAAGCGTTCGAAGAAGTTCAGGAAAATGAATGACGCCATTGTCATCATCACTGGAATTTCGCTGTACGTGAACATCCACTGCCAAGCTGTCTGCCCTGCACGTCTGTTCTGCATAGGCAACTCTCCGAATTCTCGAATTACCGAATGCATGAAATTGGCTTCAGAAACATGGAAAGAGACAACGATTTCATTGTCGTTGACGATTTGCCAAAATTCATCGTAGATCGGATCGGCTGCGGCCTTTCCGTTCGCAGGGCCCATTGGCATAACGATTATCCGTGCACCATTCTCAACAGCCCATTTAAGTTCCTTGACTGCCCAGTCTATATCCCACAGGCCAATGCATGGCGTCGAGTAAATACGATCGTTCGCGTTAAAACTCCACTCATCCAGCATATATTCGTTATAGGCGTGCAATACAGCATTTGCTCCTTCGGCGCCATGCGTACCTACCATCTCGCCCAGAACGCCTAAAGTGCCAACGAACTGTCCAATAAAGAGAACCGATCCATCGACATTCCACTCTTCCAGTTTTTCCAGTCGCTCCTTACAGCGGTAAAAATCCGGCGTAGGCATAAATCGCTCAGTTATTTCTTTTCCGCTTGAAAGAGCCGCTAACCATTCCTTCAGCTTCCCGGGCGGGGGGCAGCTGCCATCTTCAGCTATCTCTCCCATAGCCGGCAAGACGGGTGTTTCACCGATATAAATGCCATAACCATGCTCACCGTGCCTAATCAAAGGCAACCATTCGGCTTGATACTCTTCAGGCAAATATTTTTTAAAGAAATCGAAGTTATCTTCCTGAATGTGAGTGTCGCCGTCGAAAATCGGTCTCGTATATCGAGAAGGTGTTTCAACTGTTTTTTCGCGGAGGTTAGCAACTGACATGGGGACATTTCTCTCTGAACAGGATAAACTGACAGGTCATTATTTATGAAAATGAAGCTTTTGTCTATACATATAAATCGAACTAATCAAGAAACTTTGAGTAAAAAAAGGGAATTATATACTTATTTGCCCCAGGGGTCGGATGATGATACGGTGTGTGAATAGCTGCTGGAACCAGCTACCCCAAACGCTAGTTGGAGCGACCACACCGATGCGGATGATACGCACTCACAGTCAACAGGCACAAGTTTCCACCGCAACGCATCAGCGGCTGAACAGATTCCTGTATCTCTCCCGACAACTGTACAACGCCGCCCTGGATGAGCGCATCAATGCGTATCGGAAGGCTGGCGAGTCAATCGGCCTGTACGATCAATATACGTCATTCACTCAGATACGCAGAGATGATGCTGAAATGAGCAGCTATGGTGTACAGCCGTTCCGATCTGTCCTGAACAGACTGGATAGATCATTCAAGCGGTTTTTCAGGCAGGGTGGCTTTCCGAGATTCAAGGGCAGGAACCGGGGCATCCGGTCATTTGAAACACATCAGTTTCGCATTCGGGTATCAGGGACAAGGCATGCCGTACAGATCAAAGGCTTTGGCAGGTTCATTGCGAAGGCGGTGCCAGAGGGTGAGATCACGCTGGTTCGGATTGTGAAGACACCTGTCCGGGTGATGGTTCAATTCGTCTGTGAGCAGGAGCGGGAGGTATCGGTTGATCAGTCTCCCGTCGTCGGTATTGATGTTGGCGTGAAGGCACGGGCTACCCTCTCGACTGGCGAGTCGGTGCCGAAGGTGGTCATCAATCGGGAACGCTCCACGCGGCTGCAACGCCGCCTCAGCACAGCCAAGAAGGGAAGCCATAACCGATACAAGAAAAAGCAATCGCTTGCCAAAGAGGCGTACAGGGTGGCAGAGAGGCAACGGAACGCTGTACATAGAACGACTACAGATTTGGTGAAGCGACAGAGACACTTCGCGGTTGAAGACCTGAAGATCAAGAACATGACTGCCCATGGTGGCAATCACAAGCGGGGGTTGAACCGATCAATCCTTGAGCAACAATGGGGAACCTTTATCCAACAACTGACCTACACGGCTGAGAGTGCCGGTGGTTCAGTAGTGAAGGTGAACCCCAGAAACACGTCAAAGACCTGTTCCGGGTGTGGTTCAGTCCATGAATCACTGACCCTGAAGGACAGGGTCTTTGAGTGTGAACAGTGCGGCTTGAGTCTCGATAGGGACCTGAACGCTGCACTCAACATCAGGGAGCTTGGCTCGTCGGGCGGGAAATTACCCGATATGCGGCCTGATGGTGTACCTATCGGCGGGGTTACCCGCCGTGCCGCATAGAACAGTAGCTTGGGGCACCAAGTATATAATTCCCTAAAAAAAGAATTCATCGATCGACATACGCGGAAGAGAACTCTCGTTGAACGCTACAGGCAGAGAGATCCTTTATGCCTGAGCGCAAGCTCTACGAGCCCGTTTCAAGGAAGTGATCGAAATTAGTTCAAGCCATCGGTCATAGCATCAAAAAACAGCACCGCTTTATCTGCGCAAACAATATTTTTGGTCTCACATACCAGAGAAATATTTTGGGCTAATTTAATGGTGCCCAACTGAGGTGGTGTGGCGCGCGCAGTCGGGATTATTCAGCTATCTCGGCTGTGATGATGGCTTCCGGGCACGAAGAGGCCACCAGGCGAACATGTTCAGGGTCATCGGTTTCAATCACCCTGGTTTCGGTTGTGTTATAGCCCATATCGTCAAGTTCAAAAATTTCACTATCAGCTGAATTACACATTGCGTGGCCAACGCACTTTTTTGTATCGGTGGTAATAATCATTTTGGTCATGTTTCAAAGTCCTCAGGTAACAAAAGCCAGGTGTGATCTTTCAACAGGTTGTTCGCTCCGGGCATATCTGGACAATTGGAGGTGAAACCCGTCTCAATAGTCCAGAATCCCGAATAAACAACCATAAGAATGCACGATTAACTGTCCACGGTCGATTACTTCTCGTCCGTCGCGTCATTGAACAGGGCCTCAGGCACGCTGAGGCTGCCCAAGGTCATGGGCATCAGCCGCCCCGTGCCGACCGTCTATAAGTGGCTTCAGCGCTATAAAGCGAAAGGCGATGCCGGCCTGGTGAATCGCTCTTCTTGCCCGCACAGGTACCCGCATGCCACATCCAGACCTATCGCCAGATCGTCCAGGCTGTCGGCACCAGCCAGAGCACTGTCGCCCGCATCCTCAGGCGAGCAGGCCTCAGTCGACTGTCCCACCGCGAACCGGCACAGCCAGAAAATCGGTATGAGCATGAGGCCCCGGGGACCTTGTGCACCTGGATATCAAGAAACTCGGCCGCTTCAGGCGTTCCGGCCACCGTGTAACAGGTGCGTGCCAGCACCCCATACCCCTCAATTTCAGGATCATCACGGCGAAGAGCCGTGAATGACGTGCATTGATCGTAGCAGCTGATAGACACGCCCGCCTTCCGATACGCATTGATGCGCTCATCCAGTGCGGCGTTGTACAGTTGCCTGGAGAGATACAGGAACCTGTCCAACCGCTCATGCGGTGCGCGAGATAGCTGTGCGGTCTGACTATGAGCGCGTACAATCCGCATCGGTGTGGTCGCTCCATCAAGCGTTTAGGGGAGCTGCTGGTAACAGCTGTTGGCGCGCATGAACATGATCTGGCCTCTGGGGCAACACGTATATAATTCCCATTGGATACTCCTTATCGCGACTCTGCCAGCAAGGCTATCAAGCCATCTTCATCCAGCACTTCAATGCCGAGCTCTGCGGCTTTCTTTAATTTGGAACCTGCACCAGATCCGGCAACTACCAGGCTGGTTTTGGCCGAGACAGAACCGGACAGGGTCGCCCCGAGTTGCTGCAGAGTTTCCTTGGCCTCAGCGCGTGACATACTGCCCAGCGTACCGGTGAGCACTATGGTCTGTCCGGCCAGTGGTTGGCGGGTCTGATCGACCTCTTCCCGGGGCCAGTGAACCCCGGCCTCCCGCAGTCTCACAATCATATCGCGGTTCCGTGAATCTGCAAAAAACCCGCACACAAAGCCTGCCACAACCGGTCCTACGTCGGGCACCTCCATCAACTGATCTTCGCTGGCATCCATAATCTCGTCCAGTTCATGAAAATGGCGAGCGAGGCTGGCAGCAGTTGCCTCGCCCACCTCCCGTATGCCCAGTGCATAGATAAATCGAGCTAGTCGCGTCTCTTTCGAGGCATCAATGGCCGCCAGCACATTCTGCGCTGATTTTTCCGCCATGCGGTCCAGCGCAGCAACGCTGCCCGAATCCAGATCGTATATGTCCGGTACGCTTTCAAGCAGACCCTGTTCGACCATCTGTTCAACCAGCTTGCTGCCGAGTCCCTCGATATCCAGAGCCTTGCGGGAAGCGAAGTGAATGATTGCCTCCTTGCGCTGGGCCGGACAGATCAGTCCACCGGAACAACGTGCGACGGCCTCACCTTCTGCTGTCACTATGGCTGAACCACACTCTGGGCACTCGCTGGGGAAGACAATGGGCCCACCCTTTTCGTCGGGATCCTCGATCACGCTGACAATCTGGGGAATGACATCCCCAGCCCGACGAACAATGACCTCACTGCCAACACGAACTCCAAGACGCGCAATTTCGTCGGCATTGTGCAGGGTTGCATTGCTGACAGTCACACCGCCCACAAAAACCGGTTTCAGGCGGGCGACGGGGGTTATTGAGCCGGTTCTACCTACCTGGAAGTCTACTGCCTCGAGCCGTGTTTTTTCCTCCTGTGCCGGGAATTTGCGCGCAATTGCCCAGCGCGGCGCACGAGCAACAAAACCCAGCCGCCGCTGCAATGCCAAGCCATTGACTTTGTAGACGATGCCATCGATATCATAGCCCAGTCGGTCGCGGTGGTCACTGAGGGTGCGGTAATATTCCACGCAGCCCTGGTGGCCCTCAACCGCTGCTATCTGCTCATTGATCGGCCAGCCCCAGTCCCCAAGCTGATCCAGCACCTCAAGCTGACTCTCCGGAGCAAAATCCCCTTCTACATATCCGACGCTGTAGGCAGCCATGGTGAGCGGCCTGGAGGCCGTCAAGGCCGGATCCAGCTGTCGCAGGCTTCCGGCAGCTGCGTTACGTGGATTGACAAAAGTTTTCTCACCCCTGTCGCGAGCACGCTGATTCATCTGTTCAAAATTGTGCTGGTCGATGAATATTTCGCCTCGTACCTCCACTATCTCTGGAAAACGCGAACCACGCAGGCGCAGCGGCACTACCGAAATTGTGCGCACATTGGCGGTGATGTTCTCACCACGCGAACCGTCACCACGGGTTGCGGCATAGTCCAGAACTCCCCTGTTGTAGACGATACTGATGGCCACACCATCGAGTTTTGGTTCAGCCACATATTCAATTGCGGACTCCGTATTGAGCCGTTCGCGCACGCGACGATCAAAGTCTTCCAGGTCTGCATCCTCAAAAGCATTATCCAGAGATAGCATGGGCAGGCGGTGCTCAACTGACTCGAACGCGTCCAGCGGCTTGGCACCGACACGTTGGGTGGGCGAATCCGCGCTGACAAGTTCAGGATTCATTTCTTCCAGATGCTGGAGACGCCGCATCATGCGGTCGTAGTCTGAGTCGGGTATTTGAGGGTCGTCGAGGACGTGATAGCGATAGCTATGTTCGTTGAGTTCGAGCCTCAGCCGCACGGCTTCGGCTTCGATCTCCAGATCGGGCATGACTAGAGGCTAGCGGGTGCGCAGATGGCGGCGCTGAAAATCACGAATGCGATTCCGGCAGTGTTCGGAAGTCTGGATGGTAAAGACGCTTCGATTCTCATCATGCAACTCACCACCAAGCTCGTCGCGAATTTTGCTGATGACTGACAGCATGGTTTCATAGATGCGCATATTTTCCTGACCCGGTTGCAGTTCAAAAAAGAAACATAGAGCGTGGGTCCGCGTCTGATCCATGGCATCTATTTCAAAATACCCCGGCTTGAGCAGGTTTGCCATGCGAAATTGTGGCAGTTCGTCACCCTGGGGACCACAGTAGTGGAAAATATTCATGTCCCCATAACGCAAACCCAACTCGGTGGCTACCTTGAGCAGTTTGCTGCCATCGTATGGATGCTGAACATCGTTCATCAGGTTGATGATAATCAGCTCTCCGGGTTCCTGCCCCTCCTCCTCTGCTGCAGCGACGTCCTCCTGACGGTTTTGTCTCTCCGGGAAAGCTGGACGATCCTCTGATTGAGCACGCAACTCAATTGAAGGGTTTTCTGCCTCTTCTGACGTGCGCAGGGCAGCGTGACCGACATCCTCAGTCATGTCATCAGCTGGTTCCGATTGAGTTTCACTGAATTCTGGTCCCTCGCTTTCGAGCCCGGCTACCCGTCCTGTTTTTGTGGCTCCCTGATTGACATTGTGTTCATCGGAGGGGTCCAACAAAAGTGGAACTGACTCCTGGGAAGACTCATCGGTTTGTGCAGCCCCCTCAGGTTCCAGCAACAATGACTGCTGTCCGGGCTCTGGATGGAATGAAGACAATTTGGGTCTCGATGCCTCCGCACGAGCGCGGATTTCTTCATTCATCCGCTCTATATCGGTGGGGGCCCGATAGCCGATGGTTCTCGCTCCTCCGCCCGGAAGCTCATCAGAACCGAAATCAACTTCGCCGTCGCCCGATGGAACATCACCTGGGCGAATTTCATCGAACCGCCTGCGCTGCCAGCGCGCAGCAGCGATCAACGCAACGATCACAACTGCGACCACACCAAGAACAAATATCCACTCTCGCGTATCCAAAACTCGCTGCCTCTATACCGCCGCCATCTTGATGGCGGACTCCACGTCAACCGTTACCAATCTTGAAACGCCAGGTTCATGCATGGTGACACCCATGAGTTGATCGGCAATCTCCATGGTAATTTTATTATGGGTGATCAGGATAAATTGTACCTTTGCCGACATTTCGTTGACCATATTAGCAAAGCGGGACACATTGGTATCATCCAGTGGTGCATCCACCTCGTCGAGCATACAGAAAGGTGCCGGGTTGAGCTGAAAAATGGCGAATACCAGCGCTATGGCTGTCATGGCTTTCTCTCCGCCGGAGAGCAGTTGTATGGTGCTGACGCGCTTGCCCGGCGGCCTGGCCATAATAGTTACGCCCGTTTCCAGCAGGTCGTCGCCGGTCAGCTCCAGGTACGCGTGACCACCACCAAAAAGCTTTGGGAACAGGCTTTTAAAGCCATTATCGATCTTGTCAAAGGTTTCCTTGAACCGGGTACGGGTCTCGCGGTCAATCTTCCTGATTGCCGTTTCCAGAGTTTCCAGTGCTTCCACCAGCTCTGCATTCTGCTCGTCAAGATATGCCTTGCGTTCAGATTCTGTCTGATACTCGTCAATCGCTGCCAGATTGATCGGGCCGAGCCGTGATATGCGGCTGTGCAGGGCTGTAAGCTGCTCCACCCACTGGGACTCGGAGACATCCTCCGGCAGATCAGACAGCACGGTTTCCGGGTTGATTTCGCCCAACTGCTCCTCAAGTGTTGTCTTGCGGGTGAGCACATCCTGGGTCTGGATTCGTTGATTCTGCACGTGCTCGCGCATGTCAAGAAGCTGGGACGCACAAGCCTGGCGTTTTTCTTCCAGCGTCCGAATAGCCTGATCAACGGATTCCAGTTCCTCTCGAGCCTGCGTCAGTTGCTGCTCTATGTCCAGTCGCTGGTGCAATTTCGTTTCCATCTGCTGTTTCAACCCGGCATCCGGTTGATTCTCCTGCCCCTGGCCGGACTCAAGATTTTTTCGGCGCTCTGCAAGACGTTGCATCTGAATTTCCATGCGCTCGATGGTCTCACGCAGGCTCAGGAGTTGCGTGCTCACCATTTGCTCACGCATAGCGAACTGCTGAGCGCTCTGGGCTGCTTGCTGATGCCGCGTCCGGCTCTGACTGACATTCTGATCTGCAGCACTCCGCGCCTGTGTGAGCTGCCCGCGACGGGCCTTATCCTGCTCCATGGAATCAAGTGCTTCTGTCAGTGCAGCCCGGGCCTGAGACAACAACGCTTCCTCGCGTGCATACTGCTCGTCGGCATTGGTCAACTCAGCTCGACGATGTTCAATCTGCGCCAGTAATTGCTCGTAGCGCGCAGTAAGCGCTGCGAGTTCAGACCCCAGAATTGAAAGATCACCCGCCAAGTGCTCGCGATTGCGCCGCGATTCTGCAAGCTGTTCTTCAAGCGCGCGCAAGTCTGCCTGTTGAGCCAGAATCGTATTTTTCTGCGCACATTCACGCCCCTCCAGATCAGATATTTCCGTGTTCAGGTTTTCAATTTCGGACTTGCGTTCAAGCATGCCGCCAACGAGATCGCCGCGAACGATACTGCACCAGTTCGTCCCAATCCAGGTGCCGTCCGATGTAATCGCGGACTCCCCTTCGTCCAGCTTGCTCCTCAGGCGCAAGGCCTCATTGAGATCTTCAGCAACCCATATGCGGTCAAGCTGACGACTGACAACACCTTGGGCAACTTTTGATGACAACCGGTTTGCCGGTACATCGTCCTTTTCTGGATCACTGGCATCTATGAAGTCAATAGCGCCGTTGCCCAGTGAATCCGCATCCCTCGCTGTGGATTCGATATCAGCAACCTGAATGGCTCTGAGTGAGCCACCAAGCGCACGCTCTACCGCCAGCTCCCAGCCCGATTCGACGACCAGAGAATCGGCAACACGCGGAGCCTGATCAAGTTCGTTGGCCTTGAGCCATTCCTCCACTTCACCATGCACGTCACGCATGGCGACCTCCTGCAGTGTTTCCAGCGAAGAGAGCCGTCCGCGTTTCTCCTGAAGCCGGGATCGGGTCGCATCCAATTCTGAGGACAGGTTATTCAGGGTTTCGCGATGCCTGATGATTTCCTGATCCTGAGAGACCTCCTGTCCAGCTGCATTTTCCAGCCTGTCTTCCAGCTCCTGTTTACGCTGCCTGAGCGTATCCGCCTGCTCAGCAATCGCCTGCATGGAGTCATCATCTCCCGGCTGTGAGCGGATCCGTTCGCGGCGTTGAATGATCGTCTGCATTGATTGCTCATAGTGTTGTATGCTGGACTGCTGCAGTTCGGCACGCTGTCGGTTTTCCGCGGCGACTGCTTGAAAGGCTTCCCAATCTGACTGTGCGTCCTGTATCTCTCGTTCGTGCTGTTCAAGCTGCTTAGCGACTGCTTGTAACTCGGTGTCGGCGCTCTGTTTTTGCTGCGCCAATTCGTGTAATTCTGCCTCCCAACCGGATGCCTTGGCGCGATCGGCCTCAAGCAAACGTCCGGTCTCCCGATAGGAACCCTCAGTCTGGGACAGATCCTCTGCAAGCTGCTGACGGCGTTCTTCCTCGTGTTTTATGATCTGTTCCAGGCGGGCGATTTCAGCGCCCAGTTCATAGTATTTCGACTGAACCAGGTTGAGTGCATCGGTTTTATCGCTGCTGATGCTGCGCTGTTTTTCTATCTCTGTGGCACAGGACAGCTCAGCTGCAACCAGCTTTTCGACTTCAACTTCGGAATCACGGATAGATTCCTGCTGACTGCTGAACTGAGCATGCAGATAACGCCAGCGGATTGACAGGAGTTGCTCGTTGAGTACCTGCTCCTCCTGCTTGTACTCACGATACCGTTTTGCAGCCTGGGACTGGCGTTGCAAACGATGCAGCTGTCGCCCCAACTCTTCGCGAAAGTCAGTTAACCGCTCCAGGTTTTCACGGGTGCGGTGCATGCGGTTCTCTGTATCTCGTCGGCGTTCCTTGTATTTGGATATACCTGCAGCCTCCTCAACGTAGACCCGAAGATCTTCAGGGCGTGCCGTGATCAAATTGGAAATCATGCCCTGTTCGATAATCGAGTAACTGCGGGGACCCAGCCCAGTGCCCAGAAATATATCGGTAATATCACGACGACGACACTTGTTGCCATTGAGAAAATAATCAGATTGTCCATCGCGAGTAACGCGTCTGCGTATCGAAATTTCGTTGTACCCGGCATATTCTCCGGCTATGCGGCCACTGGAATTGTCAAAGACGAGTTCAATAGAGGCTTGACCGACTGGCTTGCGGCCATTTGAGCCGTTAAATATAACGTCTGCCATGGAGTCGCCACGCAACTGTCTGGCGGATGTTTCGCCCATGACCCAACGCACCGCATCAATGACGTTAGACTTGCCACAGCCATTAGGACCAACTACGCCGACAAGATTGGAGGGGAAGCTCACCGTTGTCGGGTCGACAAAGGATTTAAAACCGGCGAGCTTAATCGACTTGAGCTGCAATTTTTGGTATTCCGGCGCAGTAATTGGTTTCTTATATACGGCGCAGAATTGTACAGCTTTCCTCGATTGGGAAAACCCATTTGTGCCTCATTCACAGATTCCTGCCGATCTCATAACGGACTGTCTGCCGGTTCCGAAATGATCAACTGCACAGGCGTTGGGTTCTCATTGGATTCTCCCGCAGACCCCGGTACCGGATGAACTGGTCCCACAACTACCTGGAAGTCGCCCGGCTGAGCAACCGGCTGACCAGAGACGCTCAACCGTGCTACCAGTTCCAGCTCCTTGTAGTCGGCCAGGCTGTGGCTCCCAGTCATGACGTCGGAATCACTCAGGCGCAGCCGCATGGGCAATTCGCCGGCCTGCTTCCTCAATACCGCCACAGGCATGGGTGCGCCCTGATATTCGCGGGCAAAAACATAGACGGGCGTTTCAGGCGCAGGTTGAAGATGTTCAGCCAGGCTGACATGCACATCAATAAACGACGCAGACGGATCCCCGGATACACCTGAAAGCTCGGCAGCACGTTCGATGCTGCTGCGCAGAGACATTGCCTGTGCTGATTGTGCAGGCAGCCTGAGCAGGGCCCTGTTCCAAAAGTCCATGGCCTCGGAATAGCGTTCCACCCCAAAAGCGCTGGCACCCAGTATGCTCAGCACGCCCGGCTCTCCGGGGTCTGTCGCCAGCACCAGATCAATGTAGTGGCGCACCTGTTCAGTGAGTCGATGTCCATCGACCAGAAACTGCGCCTCTGCCAGACGTGATTGCAGGCGGGTATCCTCAGGACGAAGCTCCAGCGCACGGGCATAGGCTTCCAGTGCCCCGGAGTGGTTCTGCTTCCCCCTGCGCAACTCAGCGAGCAAAAACCAATACTCCGCCTTTTTGGGGTCGGCGACTGTCTGGCGTTCCAGCGCGCTTTCCAGCTCATCCAGACGCGCTTCCGGGGAAGATCCGCCACTGGCGTGCAACAGTCGGGCGAGCTCAACCTCATCCAGAGAACCACGCTGATGGTAGACGGTCAACCCGGCCAGTGGCACCAGCACCACAACAGCAGCCAGAATTCGCCGATCCCGCCTGGTCGACGCCTTCAGCAGGGGGACCATCGCCAGCCCGGACGCCATGGCAACGACTGCGGCTATCAAAACAATAGAACCCCAGTACATCAGCTTGAATGTGTCTCCCGCGAATCATGATCTCCAGCCTCATGCCCGGGAATCGCCGTTGCTCCATTGGCGCACCTGCCGCTTGCGGCCCGAACAATCAGTACAACCGCAAGGAGACCCAGAAGAAAGAGCAGCGCTGGCAGAATCCAGACCAACAGGGTCTTACCCTCAACGGGCGGTTTGTAGAGTATAAAATCGCCGTATCTTTCACGCATGAATCGGCGAATATCATCATCGGAATGTCCTTCTTCCAGCATGAGCAATACCTGACGACGCAGATCAACCGAGACTGTTGAGTCTGACTCGGCGAGATTCTGGTTCTGGCATTTCGGGCATCTCAGTTCGCCAATGAGCGCCTGGTACCGGATGCGTATCTCTTCACTGCTGAATTGATTGAGCTCGATAACCGCCAGGCTCGATGAGGAAACCATGAGCATGATTGCGGCCAAAGCGGCACGCACACCCGGATCGCAGATACGCTGACTATGCCTCATCCGGATTTCTTTCCTCCGAGTTATCAACCAGCGCCCGGTAGAGGGGCAGCATTTTTTGCCATTCGTGGTCGTTGATGATGCCAACCCGCTTGTACCGGATGAAGCCTGCCGAATCCACCAGATAGGTTTCCGGTGCACCGTACACACCCAAATCTATGCCCAGGCGGCCATCCGCATCAACAACGTGAAACTCGGCGACATCGCCGAAACGGGAGAGCCAGGCGGTGGCATCGGCAGGGTCGTCCTTGTAGTTTACGCCAACGATGCGCACTCCCTCTTCCATCAGCTTCTGGAGGTAGGGATGCTCTTCGCGACAGGGGGCGCACCAGGATGCCCAGACATTTACCAGGGTCACTTCGCCGGTCACCAGGCGCTCCCTATCCAACATCTCGCCCCGCAGCGACAGCAGTTCAAATTCCGGGAAGGGTCGGTCAATCAATGCCGAGGCAAGTTCGCTGGCCGGACGTTCCCGGCGAACCTCCAGGGCGTAGTAAAAGAACCCTGCCACCAGCACACAAAGCACCAGCGGGGTAAATACAAGAATCCGCATCATCAGGTCCGTTCTCCGACCGCAGTGTCGGCCCGGTGTCGGTAGCGCCTGTCACACACAGCCAGCAGACCGCCCAAAGCCATGAACAGCGCTCCATACCAGATCCAACGAACAAATGGCTTGACGTGCAGCCGCACCGCCCAGGCACCCTCGCCCACGGGTTCGCCCATGGAGACATACAGATCCCGGAGAAGATTGCCTTCAATGCCCGCTTCGGTCATGGTCTGGCGGCTGGCAAGATACGTGCGTTTTTGTGGCTGCATGGCCGCAACTGTGCGCTGATTCCTGCTCACCTGCACTCTGCCCTCCTCCGCAACATAGTTGGGCCCTTGCACCTGGGCGTAGTTGTTCATCTCGAACCGGTAACCGGCGAGTTCATAGCTATCACCTGCCTCCATGCGGACATCCCGTGATTCGCTCAGCGCCACAGAAAACAAAACGCCGACCAGACACAGGGCAACACCGAAATGTGCCAGCTGCATGCCCCAGTAGCCAAGTCCCAGGCTTTGCAGGCCCGCCAATATCCCATGCTGATGATGACCCGCCCTGCTCCAAAGATCACATTGTCCCTGAAGAAAAATCCAGGCACCAAGAAACCCCCCCAGCAAAACCAGAGGAGAAAAACGCCCGGCTACCCACACAGCAATAATCGAGGCAACAACCGCCAGCACCAGTGGTAACAAGGAATAGCGCCAGAGCCTCGCGCCCCTGTCTTTGACCCAGTTGAGGCGTTGTGCGGCACCGAGCATCACAAACATGGGAATAAATACGAGCCCGGCAAACAGGTTGAAATAGGGTGGTCCTACGGAAATCGAGCCCATATCAAGCGTATCGATGAGCAGTGGGTAGAGCGTACCCAGGAGCACGATGGCACACATCAACACCAGCAGAAGATTATTGACCAGCAAGCCCGTCTCCCTCGAAAGCGGGGTGAAGGCTCCAGCCGTCTCTACATCTTTCATACGAATACCGTACAGCAGCAGCGAGAATCCCACGACACAGCTCAGGAACAGCAGGATAAACAAGCCCCTTTCCGGGTCAGTTGCAAAAGCATGAACAGAAGTCAGCACGCCTGATCGCACGAGGAAAGTACCGAGCAGACTCAGGCTGAACGCGAATATGGCCAGCAGCAGGGCCCAGCGTTTAAACATGTCGCGCTTTTCTGCAACAGCCAGGCTATGAATTAACGCTGTTGCAAGTAACCAGGGCATGAAGGAGGCATTCTCCACAGGATCCCAGAACCACCAGCCACCCCAGCCGAGCTCGTAGTATGCCCACCAGCTTCCCAGAGCGATGCCTCCGGTGAGGAAGGCCCACGCGGTATTAGTCCAGGGCCGTAACCAGCGTACCCAATCTCTATTTAGCTGGCCCAGAACAAGAGCGGCCAGCGCAAAGCTGAACGGAACCGAAAGTCCGACATACCCCATATAGAGAAGCGGCGGATGGATGATCAGGCCAAAGTCCTGCAATAGCGGGTTGAGATCAGCGCCGTCTGCAGGGGAATACGGCAAGAGGCGATCAAAGGGGTTCGATGTACACAGAATAAACAACAGGAACCCAACCGCCAGCGCGGCCTGAACGGCCAGAACGATTGCCCGCACCTGGATCGGCAATTTGCCGCTGGTCAGGGCAACTGCCAGGGTCCACCCCGACAACACCAGAATCCACAACAACATGGAGCCTTCGTGCGCACCCCATACAGCAGACAGTTTGTAGTACCAGGGCAGCAATGAATTGGAGTTGTTTGCAGCGTAGGCGACACTGAAATCGTCCGCAAGAAACAGGACTTCAAGAAGGACAAAACTGGCCAGTACCAGGGTAAAAACGACCAGGCTCACGGGAACCGCAGCCTGCATCAGCGTGCCGGACTCCGTCCTCACGCCGATCAGCGGAAGTATCATTTGAACAAGTGAAAAGCACAGGGCCAGAATCAGGAGAAAGTGGCCTATTTCAGGAATCATGAAAATTGTCGCACCGGAGCAGGACGCGCGATTATAGCGAATATGGGGGGACGGGGCTCCTGCTCAGAGAGCCTCGCATGTACCTGCCTGGATTGGTCTACGAACCAAGGTGTCAGTCGAAGTCGTATTCCTGAACAGCTTTGCGCAGTCGAGCTTCCTCCAGGCGTTCTTCCAGCTTTCGGCGCTTGCTCAGGGCACCCGCATCGGAAGGAACCAGGTCCAGCGCCAGGAATTCAGCCCTGGAGTCTTCCAGCACTTCTTCGTCGCTGTCTATCTCATCTTCATCGTTCACAGCCGTCACCTCTCAATATGTGACTTCGCAAAATAACGAAAACGCGTCGGCCTGCGTGAAACCGACACTCTCCGCAGGCCAATACCGACAAATTAATGCTGTTTGCAGCGCAGGTCAATTACAATTTGATGGTATCGAAATCCTGCCAACGAGACCGAAATTGACTGCCTGGCCCCACGATCTTGCCAATGCTGACCCGAATCCGATTACCATGGGCCACCCTGCTGGATGACCCGGAGGCGGCTGTGACCAAAACCCAGTCCATTGTGGTGCTCACCGGAGCTGGTATATCAGCCGAATCCGGCCTCAAGACGTTCCGGGACAACGGCGGCCTGTGGGAGGACCAGCCGGTTGAGAAGGTGGCGACACCGGAAGCCTTTGAGGCAGATCCCGACCTGGTGCACCGTTTTTACAACACCCGCCGCCAACAACTCCTCGACCCGGGCATCAAACCCAATCCTGCGCATATGGCGCTGGCCTGTTTGCAGCAGCGCTTCGAGGGCACATTCAGCATCATCACCCAGAACGTGGACAACCTCCACGAACAGGCCGGCTCCACCAATGTGATTCACATGCACGGAGAACTGCTCAAGGTATTTTGCACGGGCTCCGGAAAACGCTTTGACCGGACTTCCGACCTGGACACCCAAACCTCCTGCGAATGCTGCGGGTTACCGGGAACCCTGCGGCCGGACATCGTCTGGTTTGGCGAGGTGCCCAAATCCATGGATCTTATAGAAAGTCTGCTGGCGAGCTGTGACCTGTTTATCTCAATCGGCACCTCTGGAACCGTGTATCCCGCAGCGGGCTTCAAGCAGGTCGCCAGCTCTTTCGGCGCCCGAACCGTGGAACTGAACCTGGAGCCCTCCTCCTATTCGGACTTTGATGATGCCCGCTATGGTCCTGCGACCGAAATAGTTCCGAAATACATACAGGAACTTGTAAGCACACTGCCCACCTAACCCGCCTTGCTGCCACCCAGGCACTGTGGCGAGTCTGTCACAGTCCCGGTCTGCGACCACTCGTCAGGAGTGTGCAGGTGCAGTGACAGTGCATGTATGGGATTGTTCAGCAGATCCGGGATCAGTCCGAACACCTTCTGATGTCGCGCGACCGAACGCATATTCTCGAACTGATCGGATACCAGAATCACCTTGAAATGGGTCTCGGAATTCTCTGGAACCGAATGCATGGAGCTTTCGTTCACAATAGATATGTGCGTCGGCAAAAACTGCTGCTCCAGGCGGAGCCTGAGTTCCTGTTCAACCTGCATTACAACTGTCCTCGCGACTTTGTCCGTGATTCTAACATCCGTCCACATCCCAGGCATGAATGCAGCACCGCTGCCTGTCCAATTGCCTTGACGGGTAATGCCCCCGTGCCTATAGTAGGGCACCTTTGAGCAGGGGCCAACAGGTGCTCAAGCCACAGGAAAGATAACCCATATACGCGCTTGTAGCTCAGCTGGATAGAGTACCTGGCTACGAACCAGGCGGTCGGAGGTTCGAATCCTCCCAAGCGCGCCATTTGGCAATGAGGGCCGCAAAAACTACTAACGTATTGAACTATAGTGGTTTTTGCGGTTCTAGAGCCTTCATTTAACTCATAGATCAGCTTTTCAGTCAACGCCAATCCAGCACCGCTCTTTTATTCCCAAATGGTCCGGAAGCCCAGACTTTATGCGGGTTTGAGATAAAAGTTAGAGCGGTCCTAAATACCTCATCAAAATTCCCAGCCCGCTTGGTGCTGTCAGCTGTCTTGTCGCGCAGCTCAACCTTTCGCTGTTCCTGTTTCTTGACCCTCTGTTCAAGTGCTTTCATGACAGTCTCAGAGTCACTGACAACAATCTTATCCAGTATCTTCTCAATCTCATGATCAATTTTGATTATCTCTCAGCGGCAGGGTCCCAACTAGGCCAGTGCGTCACGTATCGCATTGATCACCGGGCCAATCGGTCCACTTTGACGCTGCACCAAATCGATGTCCTCAGAATGGCGCAGCGCCTGGGTGAATAACAATTTGTGAATGGCCGTCCCGCCGCTAAAGGCGAGCTGGTCTGGCAATGCCGTAAAGAGATCACATAGCACTCGACTCAGGACCAGATCCTGCTCCACCTGACGCAAGTCAGGTCATGGGGCCTACTCACGCCAGGCTTGAATGTACGAGCGCGGGATCATGAATCGATGGCCACATCGGCATTGATGGCCAGGCGCCAGGTGCTATCTTTCTCCACTGCTTGCGGTAAATAGGTACTCACCGGTTTTTCAGCCGGGTTAAGCGGTTTATAAGGCGCGGAGGGTGGGACATAAGGCAAGAGTGCTTTGGCTTGAGCGGCATGACCATAGCGCTCAAGCAAATACCCGAGTCTGCGCACCACGGTGTTTTCATAGATCGGTGCCGCGCCCCGCAAACGGTCAGAGTCACACTGATCACCCAGATCATGCACCAACTGTGCCATGGCCTGAACACCTCCCGCTGGCAGCGGATAGCGCACCGCATCGAGCAAGGTCAACTCACAGCCTGCGACCTGCGCATAACCGGTATCGCTTTTAAGTTGGCTCAACCAAGGGGATTGATTGACCGCCTCAAAGGCGTTGGGTACCTGATATATAAACTGCACACGGTACCGTCCGGCAATAATGGGCCGCATCTGCACTGGCACCATCACGTGGAATACCATGGCCGACTGGTGCGCCGCCCCATGAAAGGCTGCCGCTCGCAGTAAGCCAATGCGATAATTCAGGTCCAGGTGGCGCATTAAGGGATCAATCCAGGTCACCGGGTCAGGCACCGGCCGTGCCTCGGGGCGCACAATGACATAAAAACCCTGCTTGGGACTGAAGAGGCGTTGCTGGTGAATCAGACGTGTGGCGCGCCGCGCAACCTGCTCGGCGCTCAAACCCAGATCAGCCTGTGCTGCTGTCTGGGTAAAGTGCGCCTTGCCCTGTATCAGGCACTGATCCATGTAATCGTTTAAATGTTGCATGTAAACTATTATAACCATATACAACACTAAAACCGTATTTATTGCATACAATTGTTTTATTCATGATTATCTTTGTCGCGAGACTTAGCGAGTCGATCTGCGATCTTATAGGCTGCTTCGAGTTCACTGCACCGGGCTGGTCAGAATATTGCCCTGGGATCAGATCATGAAATCCAACTTGCGCTGGAACAAATTCCAGGAACTAGCAAATCTGACAAGTACAAGGTGTACGGCCCGGCGATGCGCCTCATGGCCTTTGGCGGCAAGGGTTGCCAGTCCCTAGAGCAAAACCCGAGCTGTAGGGGATACTGGCAGTGGCCTGACTCCGACCCGCTGACCGGACCGCCAACCTGCGCGCTGGAAAAATCCCGGTAGTGGATCAGTTTGAACATTGCACAACCAGCAGGAGGAAAAGGCGGCCTCAAGGCCGCCCTGTGTTCGGGATGTTCCGCGATATTCCAGCGATATCCGGTTCCAGATTGATGCCCTCACGTGGCCCGCGCTCACGATAACCGGCTTTCACGTGCTAGGTCAGCTGCTGGTGTCAGTGCACCCCCAGGCCAGCCTATTCGCTTGGCTCTGCGTAGTCTGGCCGGCGAGAATCCGGGTTCCGCCGCGCGTGCCGTTGCACATGCAGTCCGTAATGTCCTGCCGCGTGCGGGCCACCGCAAAGCACCCGGTCCGGCTGAATTTCGTTAGATCGAGCACGCCCCCAGGCAGGTTCTGCTCCGCATTCGTGAACTCGCCACGAGTCTTGAAGCAGTGGCGGTCAAGCGGATTTGAAGATGGTTTTTCTGTGTCGTTGTATAAAACGACTGTGTAGCGCGTATTCTTCTTCAGGCTGGAGAAAGTGCCGGACTGTGCCGCCAGTGGTTGGGATGAACCGAGATTTTTAATCTGCTGTGGAGTACCCCTCCCCCCTTCTTGAACCCCCACATATACATTGAATGGATCGACAAACGAGATGCGTTGGATGTTGAATGTCAGACTGTTTTGTGTGGGAGTCCCGATAGAAAAAATGTGCGGATTGGTCTCTGACGAGCCACCTTCCGTGCAGGCTACCGTGCCGGTAGTCGCCGGAATGACCAGCTGCTGGGCCTGCGCCGGCCATGCGATGGCCGCAAGCAGCAGGAGGGTTGCTAGTTTAGCGAGGGGGGGGTGAATTAAGGTTTTTCTGGATCATGATTGTGTTCCTCATGGCCAATATTTTCCGGCACGATAGAATACCTTCCTTTCTGAAAATAGACAATCTTAGCCTTGTCCAAATGAAGTGAGTCTGAACTTTCGGGTATTGCCCCGATGAGAGCGGCACTCTGAGCGCTCTCATGACCCTGACTGACCTGACCACCATCGAGCACCTGGAGCGATGTCTGGAAGGCTCAGAAACCTGCACCTACGAACTCCCCGGCACCATGGACGAACGCTCCATCTGGATCCAGACAACCCTGGTGCAGTTCCGCGACACCAGCTTGGGCATAAGCGACAGAGGCGTCGTGATCCGCCCCCTGCTGAAGGTCAGCGGCTTATCCCGACACCCGACACCAACTGACCCGGCTGATCCGGAAGTCCGTGACACCCGGTCGGTGCACTCACCAACAGCGCACCACGCGGAGGTTCTCCAGGCGGTACACCCAGGTGCGTAAACCGCTGAAGCCTGCCACACCCTGTTCACAGCAATCTTCAAGCAGGCCTGAACACAGCAAACCAAGGGTTCAGTGGATGACTCTGCTTTCAAACTGAGCCACTACCGGAGATTGTCGTGCGCGAATGCTGGCGGATGCAGCTCGCTCACAGACTAAGCCGACCGGCTGCCCATTCAGAAGTTATGCTTCGACTGGATTACGGCAGAGAAGTTATCTGAAGATCATCAAGAAGCCGCACAAGATGCCGCCTATCGGCACCGGCTCATACTTGCTCAAGTGGTAGAAGTCATTGCTATTGAAACGAGAGAAAGGCTGATACCGGAGGGTCAAAAGGAGCATCTTTCATGAAACTTTGGACTTCGAGTCACTACTGTCCCAACGTTAATCGAATACATTCAGGTGCTGTTTCAAACCGGCTACCTGACCATCGCCGGGGAACTGGACATCGGCGGCGAACCCTTCTACCGCCTCGGCTATCCCAACCGCGAGGTGCGGCAAAGCCTCAATCGAAGTCTGCTTGGCCATCTGGTGCAGGACGAAACGCGGAAAGGTCTCCCGCGCGGCAGGCTTTCGGCAGGCGTGCCCGCGCAGCAGACAAAAAACGCCCAGTTCATGAGGAGGGTGAATATCCGAACGTTACGTACCACTCCCGCGGGCGGGAATAGTTGGCCGAGGTGAAGCCGATCGGATGCGCAAAGCCAGAGTAAATATACCGCTCGTCGCTGAGGTTTCTGCCTCCGAGCGTGATGGTGAAATCCTGACTCGGCATGACATAGCTCACGTGCGCGTGGTACAGGTTGACCGAATCTGCCACCAGCGACGGGGTGTTCACCGCATCGTTCGCGATAGCGCTCTTATAGGAATGATGAACATGAAACTGAAGTTGCGAGCCATTTGACAAGGGCAGGCTGTACTCAAGCGCAAGATGAGTTGCCCAGTCAGGGGTGTTCACAAACTTATCGTCCTGCGTCAAATTGGGATCGACTGTTGGGTCAAGGTCGGTATATTCCGCATCGATATAGCCGATACTGCCCGTCACAGACCATCTGTCCGCTGGCAAGGCCAAAAACGCCAACTCGACGCCTCGTATGTCGCCATCACCCGCATTATCGAACGTGGGAGATACGCCTCGCTGCACAGTCACCTGAATATTCTCATAGTCGGTGAAGAATATCGCTCCGTTAAGTTGCAGACGATTGTCAAGCAGTTGAGATTTGATGCCCAATTCGTAGCTTGTCGCTTGTTCCTGGTCAAATTCCGGCGCGACATTCGGATTTGGTTCAGGAACCAATAGTCGGGTCGTCCAGCCTCCGCTCTTGAATCCTTCGGCATAGGAAGCATAGCCGAAAGTCGTGTCACTGAACCGATACTCCGCACCCAGCCTCAAAGAAATATCATCAAAATCTTTCGTTTGCACGCCTATCGGATAAATGCGCGTCAAATCGTCAGGGTCCGGGTGTCCTGCAGCCGGGAAACCCGTGCGCGCAGGAAACATGTTGAGATCCCGCTGTCCACCCTCAAATTCCTTGTCTTCCCTGGTATAGCGAACACCGAAGGTGGCACTCAACCTGTCCGTCACCGCATAGTTCAGATGAGTGAAAAGCGCGTAGGCCTGATTCTCAAATTCATTGGGACCCAACACCTGGATCAAGCCGCCCAGTAAGGGTACATAGTCCGTTAGGCTGCCTTCTTCATAAAAGTAGTAGGCACCGAGCAGCCAGTCCAGCTGGCCGTTCAGGGCCACGCCAGTGAACTGCAATTCCTGCGACAGCTGCTCCTGCTGCGTATCGAAAGAGGCATCGCCAGCCACGAACGGCATGCCGCCATCAAAGTCCGCGCCCATGATGGCATCTAGTTCGCGATAGGCCGTAATCGATTTCATGTTCACTTCCGGGGTGAATGCCCAGTCAATCGTCGTGGTCAGTCCCCATGTCTTCACTTGAGAAAAATTGCTGCCCTCGGCATAGCTCTTGTCGATGTCGTTGAGGATGTATTGATCATTGATCGGCAAGCGATCATTATTTAGGTCGGCGTCCACATTCGCGCCAGCCAGCACAGCGCCCGTGGTCGCCAAGGGAAGCGTACATACTGGTGCGATCGTAGCAAGGACAGCCGAGGGCGTGTTGATGCATAGGTTGTACAAACCGGCGAGCCCATTGCCCTCGCCAACTTCGATGAGCGACGTTGCGGGCGCGTCCTCATCGTTCTCGCTGTAGTCGCCAGCAAAGGTGATGTCCAGCTCGTCGTTGACGCTCCATAGCAGCTTGCCGCGCAGATTGATTTGGTCCTGCCCGCCTTGGCTGCCGCCAGTCTCACCGGAGGCGCGCAGAAACCGCGTCACGTCCTGAACAAAGTTTCCGGGATATTCGATGCGCTCCTGGTATCCATCACGCTGTTTTGAAGAAAACGCAAACTGGCTCAGCAATATGCCGTCGATCAATGGCGCGTCCACCGAGCCGCGGAAATCGAGACGGTCATAGTCGCCAGCTGTCGCCTCGAGCGCATAGGTAAGTTCCTCAGCCGGCCGGCGGGTGATGATATTGAGCACGCCGCCAATGCTGTTGCGGCCGAACAGCGTGCCCTGCGGCCCGCTCAGCACCTCAACGCGCTCAAGGTCGAGGAGATCAATCACTGCGCCAATGGTGCGCGCATAGTAGACGCCATCGACGTACACGCCCACGCCGGGCTCAAGGTTGAAGGCAAAATCATTCTGGCCGATACCGCGGATAAACGGGCTTAAGACAGAACTCGAGCCTGCGAAGGGGGAGGTATTGTCCATCTCCAGGTTCGGCGTCATCTCGCCAATCTGGGAAATATCGCTCAGTCCCTGCTGCTTGAGCGCGCTCCCCGACAGCGCGGTAATTGTTATCGGCACTTCCTGAGCGTTCTGCTCACGCTTTTGCGCGACGACAACAATTTCCTCGATGACTGGTGCGGCAGATGCGAAAAGCGGCAGCGAAACCAGCCCAAGTGTGCCGACGAGCTTTCCAGACCTGCAAAAGCCTAGATTCGTCATTACGTTTTTCATTTGAATTTTTCTCCTTAGGGACGAAGTGGTCGGGGTTCTTTGACCGTCTGAGGCCACAGCTCAGAGTGCTTATTGGCGCCCGGCTTCCGGTCTGAAGTGCATCATATATGACTCGACCCCGTGCGCAAGAGCAATTTTCGACCCAGAAGAGACGGGCTGCTGCCCTACATCGGACCTGTCAAGGGGGCGTTCTGCGCCTCTGGCCCTGATGGAGAGTCGCACCGGTGTGTCCTTATCAGTTGATCGACCTCGATCGGGCACACCCTCAGGTGTTTCCATCGGGTCTCTGAATCTACCAGGTTCTCACCCCGGCGGTGTGCCGTGTCTGCCATCACGATTCAGTACTCTCACGCACCCCTGGTGGGTTCAACTATTCTGTGCTGTCTGAGTGTCATCCTCTCTTCATACGGCGTGCCCGATCTGTCGACCCCGTGGATGTGGACCGAGTTCTTCGCCAGGTCGATGCCAATGAAGGCGGGAGCAGTCGTGGTAGTCTTCGTGTTATGCTTCGCTGTGGTCATGGTTCATGTCTCAGTGTGAATGAAAGAGTGGTCAGTGTGGCTCGCTGCAGCCGTATCTGACAGGGTGAACCATGGCCTCTCTGTTCACTGCCTGTCCTCAGGACTCCCGGTGCCACACTGCTCAGGGAGCGTCCACTGGAGCGGATTCCGGAACCTGGGGGGCACTGCTCCCGGTGACATGCTGGCAGTGGCACGTGATGCTTCAGTGTTGATCGGAGCCGCACAAGTTGGAGACCTCCAGGAGGGGGTGGGTCATATCATTAGACTGGAACCCGGCAACAGTTAAACAAAGGACCATTATGAAAACACGTATTACAGAAATGTTTGGCATACAGTACCCTATTATCCAGGGAGGTATGCAATGGGTAGGGCGAGCAGAGTTGGCTTCAGCAGTTTCCAATGCTGGAGGACTTGGAATACTGACTGCACTTACGCAGCGCACTCCTGAAGCACTTGCTAAAGAAATCGAGCGGTGCAAATCAATGACTGACAAGCCCTTTGGTGTCAATATTACTGTTCTGCCGGCTGCTACACCTCCGCCTTATGAAGAATATGCCCATGCAATTATTGAAGGCAGTATTAAGATTGTAGAAACAGCAGGGAGAAACCCTGAGCCTTTCCTGCCTGCATTCAAGGCAAACGACATCAAGGTTATACACAAATGTACCTCTGTCAGGTTTGCACTTAAGGCAGAATCAATAGGCTGTGATGCAGTCAGTGTCGATGGTTTTGAATGTGCCGGTCATCCTGGAGAAGAAGACATTCCAAACTACATATTGCTTCCCATGACTGCAGCCAAACTGTCTATCCCGATGGTGGCATCAGGAGGTATTGCGACCGGCAGTCAGATGGCTGCAGCATTGGCTATGGGTTGCGAGGGCATAAACATGGGTACCCGGTTTGTGGCAACAAAAGAAGCTCCTGTTCATGAGAACTATAAGCAGAAAATTGTTGAAGGGCGCGAAGTTGATACCGCGTTGATTTATCGAACACTGAGAAATACGGCGAGGGTATACAAAAATTCCATTGCTGAACAAGTCCTTGAGATTGAAGATCGGCCAGGGGACACGGATTTCGCTGAGATACATCCGCTGGTTTCCGGCGAGCGAGGCAGGGAGCAAGTGGTTGAGTTAGGTAATACTGACGATGGTTTGATGTGGGCTGGTATGGTGATGGGCTTGATAGATGATATTCCAAGCTGTGCCGAGCTGATTGATCAAATTGTTGAAGAAGCCCGCGCCTGCACACATAAAGCACTAGGATACTTTTAACCCCCTTTAACCTACTATACGGAAAGAACTCATGTCCAATTCATACAACACACTTAAATATGACGTTGCAGATCGGATACTCACACTGACATTAAACCGGCCAGAGAATCTGAATGCTTTTACAGTCGAAATGGCTGAGGAATTAGTAGACGCCTTTAATAGGGCCAGCGACGACGATGAAGTAGGTGCAATTGTAGTAACGGGTTCGGGAAAAGCGTTTTGTGCGGGGATGGATCTCAGTGTTGGCGGTAATGTTTTTGGGCTTGACGAAAATCTGTCCCCCACTTTGGAAGACATGAATGACCGTGCTGATGAGCCCGCTATAAGCAATGGTGTAAGAGATACTGGCGGTAAAGTTACCCTTGCTATTTATGAATGTAAAAAGCCGGTGATTGCAGCTATCAATGGAGCCGCCGTAGGGGTTGGCGCAACCATGACCTGTGCCATGGATATTCGACTTGCTTCCGATAAAGCCAGGATCGGTTTTGTCTTCAATAAGATTGCGATTACTCCTGAAGCCTGCTCCACCTGGTTTTTGCCGAGGATAGTTGGTATCTCGCAGGCGCTTGAATGGTGTTACACCGGCGAGATTTTTGATGGCGAGACAGCGAAGGATGCTGGTCTTGTTAAGGCTGTCATAGCTCAAGAAAATCTTTTGGATGAGGCATATAAAATTGCGCATTTGATCGTAGAGAAGTCACAGATATCTATCGCACTAACACGACAAATGCTATACAGGAATTCTGCCTTAGATCATCCATACGAAGCACATAAAGTTGATTCGTTGTCCATGTTTTATACAAGCATCAATGATGGCAAAGAAGGTGTCAGCGCGTTTCTAGATAAACGTAAACCTGAATACAGCACCAGAGCATCCACGGATATGCCAGATTTCTATCCCTGGTGGTAAGCAATCCCTGATGTTTGCTTATCGGTTCCAGGGGTATTTTCAGGGGTATACAGTCGAATTACATGATTTTGAAATTGGTATGCCATAATTGTTGCTGTTTTATCTTCTGCAGATGTCAGGGTACAGATCTGACCCATCCCGGATCCTCTCAGGCGCACTGCTTTCAGTGCCTGCCTTCATTGGATTTTTGCAGGGTAACTATGATATAGATCAAATATTTATATACGTATATCAACCTAAAATATAAATAGAATGTGAACCGCCCTGCAGTTTCTGCGGTGGGGTTCAGGGGTCCGGGATTCCGGTTTTCTGCCTGCAAGCCGCAATTCACTGTTTCGGGCACAACCGGACCAGTCAGGGAGCTATTCACGGCGAATACCCGCACGTCAATCGGTCAATGATGACCTGCTATCTCGAAAAAGCCTTGTATGTTAACCTTGGTGAAAATTTTGGTTAACACCCGACAGCCATGGATCAGACTCCAGATACTCCGAAAGAAACACCAAGCGGTGAGCAGATATGCCCGCCAGAAAACACTTCCGTTGAACCGCAGAATCTCCGCAGCCAGCCCTGGACAACCGACCAGGTTCAGGAGCTCTTTGATCTGCCTTTTATGGATCTGCTGTTTCGCGCCCAACAGGTTCATCGCGAACACTTTCAGGCCAACCGGGTCCAGCTTTCGAGCCTTCTGAGCGTCAAAACAGGGGCCTGTCCCGAGGACTGTGCCTATTGCCCGCAAAGTGGACACTACACCACCGGCCTCGAAAATGAAAAGCTGATGCCGGTGGAAGAAGTAGTAGAGGCCGCCAAGGCGGCCAAGGCGGGCGGGGCCAGCCGCTTTTGCATGGGTGCAGCATGGCGGTCACCGCGCGACATGGATATGCCTGAAATTGAAGCCACTGTCAAAGCTGTCAAATCACTCGGGTTGGAAACCTGTGCAACCCTGGGAATGCTGACCGCAGACCAGGCCAGCAGACTGTCCGGTGCCGGACTGGACTACTACAACCACAACCTGGATACATCCGCGGAGTACTATTCACACATCATCACCACCCGAACCTACCAGGATCGCCTGGATACCCTGCAGCACGTCCGGGATGCCGGCATGAACGTCTGTTGCGGCGGTATCGTCGGTATGGGTGAGCAACGCGAGGATCGCATTGGGCTTCTGACCACTCTGGCCAATTTGCCTTCCCCGCCTGAGAGCGTTCCCATCAACAATCTGGTTCAGGTCGAGGGAACCCCGCTGGCCGGCACCGAACCACTGGATAACTTTGAATTTATACGTGTGATCGCAGTTGCCCGGATTTTGATGCCCTTCTCATATGTACGACTTTCGGCGGGTCGCGAGGACATGACCGACGAAATGCAGGCCCTGTGCTTTATGGCTGGCGCCAATTCGATTTTCTATGGCGATGAGCTCCTGACCACGGACAACCCGTCTGTTGAACACGACCAGGCGCTCTTCAGCCGGCTGGGAATATCTGCCGAATAGACCGGTAACACTCCGATGCCCTGGAGGCAGACTCTCAACGCGCAGCAACAGCAGCGCCGTGAACAGGCTTTGTGGCGCGAGCGTCACAGGTTGGATTCACCCCAGGCGGCGGAAATAATCCGAAATGGTCACGCCTTGCTGAATTTCTGCAGCAACGATTACCTGGGCCTTTGCAATCATCCGGAACTGATTCGCGCAGCCGGGAATGCGGCGCGGGCCTGGGGTGTCGGTGCCGGGGCTTCGCACCTGGTGTGCGGGCACCAATCCAGCCATGATGAATTCGAGCATGAACTCGCCGAATTTACAGGAGCGGAAAAAGCCCTGCTGTTTTCCAGTGGTTATCTCGCCAATCTCGCGGTCCCCCAGAGCTTTCTGACTCGGGGGGATCTCCTCATCGAAGACAAACTCAATCACGCATCCCTGCTTGATGCCGCGCAGCTCAGCCGGGCAGGGTTTCGGCGCTATCGACATACCGATGCCGACCACGCCCGAAGCCTGCTTACCGGCCACAGTGCACGCCGAAAGATGATCTCCACGGACTCGGTATTCAGCATGGACGGCAACCAGGCTCCCCTACCAGCACTGGACCAGGTAGCGGCAGATGAATCAGGCGTGCTCTATATCGATGATGCACACGGTTTTGGTGTGATGGGAATCGAGGGCAGGGGTTCGCTGAATTCCCTAGGGCTTGTACCCTCGGGACATCGTCTGATGATGGGGACCCTTGGCAAGGCTGCTGGCAGCTTCGGGGCCTTCATCGCTGGAGATGCTGTCTATATCGATCATCTTGCACAGTATGCACGCACCTATATATACACCACCGCACTCCCGGCTGCCCTTGCGGAATCCGGCCGGACTGCGTTGAAACTTTTTCAGCGGGAGGGCTGGCGCCGCGAAAAACTCGCCGAGTCCATCGAGCGCTTTCGCACCGCCATGGCCGACTTTGAATTTGAGCTCCTGCCCTCCCTGACACCCATACAGCCCATTGTACTGGGTGATGACCAGACCGCGCTCCGGGCCAGCCAGATGCTGATGGATCGCGGAATATGGGTCGCTGCGATCCGCCCACCAACAGTGCCCAGGGGCAGTGCGCGGCTCCGGATATCTTTGAGCGCGGCGCACACAGAAGCGCATCTCAATCGGCTTGTAGGGGCGCTGCGGGATATTCGTGCTGAATTGAACAGCACTATGACGGCATACAGGGAGTCCTCTGCTTGAACAGACCAAGGCTTGTCCTGATCCATGGGTGGGGCACCGGCAGGTTTATCTGGAACCCGCTTACGGAAGTACTGACAGATCATTTCGAGTGCTTCAATATCAGCCTGCCAGGCTACGGCGATCAGGTCTCGGAGCAATTTCCCGAGGGATTGAACGAGCTGTCCCAGAAGATCCTGGATTCTGCACCACCCGGAAAAGCCCACTGGTGCGGCTGGTCTTTGGGCGGGATGGCAGCGATGCAGGCCGCCCTCGCGCAACCCGCGCGGTTTCAATCTCTCAGCCTCCTGTGCAGCACACCACGTTTTGTGAGGGATCCCGCCTGGCCACAGGGTATGGATATGCGCATCTTCAGGGGGTTCTCCCGACAACTCCGGGAGGACTACCAAAAAGGCATGCAGCGTTTTCTGATGTTGCAGACGGGCGGCGGTGGAGCCAGCACCAGGGCGATGGTCAGGAATGTCCTCGAGCTTATAAGTGCCGATCCGGAACCAAATTTTGAGGTCCTGGATCGCGGACTCAGCCTTTTACAAAACGCCGACTTGCGCCCGAATGTCGGCGAGCTTCAGATTCCCTGCCAGATCATATCCGGTCAACGCGACCGAATCGTGCACCCAGAGTCATGCGCGGCACTCCACAGACTGATACCGGGTTCCTCGCTCAGGGTGTTGAACAGTGGCCATGCGCCCATGCTGTCACACACCCCAGATTTGGCGGATCTGCTTCTACACGCCATGGCTGCGCACTGATGGTTCAACTGGACAAGCTGCAGATTCAGCGCCAGTTCAGCAGGGCTGCGAACAACTACATGCAGGCGTCCGGCGTGCAGCAACGCATGTCAGATGAGTTGCTTGAGCTGCTTCGGCCGCATTTCAGATCAGAGCATCCTGCGGTCACGGACTTTGGGTGCGGAACCGGATACAGCCTGCAACAGATTCTGCGGCACTACCCGGATGCCCGGTGCACGGGAATCGACCTTTCACCGTCCATGATCGAGGCCGCCCACCATCTGTGCAGCGCGGCTGAATACCAGCAGGCTGACATGGAGCACTATTCGGCTGCCGAGCCACAGGATATGATCTTTTCCAATGCCAGCATTCAGTGGTGCGACCTCCTCAAAGTGTGCCGGGCAGCCAATCGCTCTCTCAACACCGGCGGGCTGTTTGCACTGAGTTCTCTTGGGCCGGATACTTATCGGGAAATTGCCGCCGCCTGGGTCGCGGCTGACGGCAACGAACACCGAATAGCACTTGCAGGTACAGACATATACAGCAATACACTTGAACGCTCGGGATTCCAGCTGCTTGCACAGCGACGCCGGCTGGTTCAGGTTCCCTTTGCCTCCACCCGGGAATTGCTGGATTCCATCAAGAATACCGGTGCGACCGATGCCTCCCAGAACCGTCAACGCGGACTCCTCAGTCGCCAGCACTACAGCAATTTTCTGTATCAGCTCGCGGCGCAGCAGCCTCTCCAGCTGAGCTACGAAACACTGCACTTTGTCGCATGCAAGGCAAGCGATGTCTGAGCCACACTGAACAGGCCGCCTGATTCACACTGCAGGGACATCCCCCAACTCAGAAACCAAGAATCCAGGTCAGCACTCATGAAAAAAGGCTTCTTCATCACCGGCACAGACACCGAAATCGGTAAAACCCGGGCTGCTGTCGACCTCATTCGCTTTCTGGTTGCCCAGGGTCACAGGGTGAGTGGACTCAAACCGATCGCCAGCGGTTGCGAGCAGTATTCATCGGGGCTGAAGAACCCGGATGCGCTCCTGCTGAAGGAACATTCCAATACCGGCCTGGGTTACTCCCAAGTGAACCGCTATGCGTTTGAACCGCCGATAGCGCCCCATCTCGCCGCGCTCTGTGATGATGTTGCAATCGAGCTCGACAAGATACAGCAGGATGTGGATGCAGCATCTGAGCACTCGGATGTGGTCGTGGTCGAAGCCGTCGGCGGATGGCTGGTACCTCTGAATGCGGATGAGACCGTCGCTGACCTCGCCGTGCTGTTGCAGTTACCGGTCATTCTGGTTGTGGGCATAAAGCTGGGCTGCATCAGCCATGCATTGCTGAGCATGATGGCCATCGAACAGTCCGGCGCCCAGATCCACGGCTGGGTTGCCAACCATTGTGTGCCCGACAGCGGGTACTCCCAGGAGCAGCTGGACAGCATCAGAAAACGCGTGTCAGCGCCGCTGTTGGCGGAAATCAGGTTTGATCCGGATCACAACTCGCAGAGTATCTGGCAGCTCACTGACTGACCGGCTCATATGAATGCTGGCGACCAGGCCGGACAAAGGGGGCACGTCCTGCCACTGATCGCCTGATACCCTGCTGTGGACAATTTCGTACAGCGTCGAAAAACGAATCAGTCAGATTCTCGGAAGACCACCTGGCCTGTCCCGTCGCTGATGAAGGCGACGGTATCGGTTGCGGTAGTGCTGGCGCTGGACCTGCTGTCTGCGCTTTTGAGCCTGCTGCGCACAGTTCAATCAGATCGTGCAGGCGTGTTCGGGAAACTGGCGGAATTTGAAATCACTCTCCGACTTCGTGCCCCAATCCCTCTCAGACCTCTATGGGTCTGAGACTCAGCTCCGCACTGGAGAATTTCATCTGACCTTGCGGCGTTGAAAGGCAGAGCACGCCGAGTTCGTTGACACCCTCAAGTATCCCTCTATGCTCAGCCCCCGCAGCAAACAGCCGAACCATCTGCCCCTGATACATGCAGTTGCCATTCCAGTATTCGGCAAACGGTGCAAAACCGGTTTCAGAATACAAGACCAGCATTTCAGCAGTGTTAGAGAGGATTTCTGCTGCCAGTTGATTGCGCGACAATGGCCCGGTCCCCAACTCCAGAAGACTTGTCGCAGGCTGATCCAGATCGACAAGAAGAGCGGGATCAGTCGCGAGGTTGATGCCTGCTCCCATCACCAGGTTCAATTCTCTCCCGGGCTCTCCGGTTACATTGATCAGCAGTCCAGCCAGTTTTTTTCCGTTTGAAAGCAAATCGTTGGGCCACTTGATCTGCACAGAATCTGCACCCAGTGTCGTCAGGGCACGGTGCACGGCGACTGAGAAAGTCAGGCTGAGCCCGGCAGCGTTCTCAGGCCAGACCGGGTATCGATAGCCAATGGATAACATCAGATCGCGATAGGCGCTGGAAATCCATGTCCGCCCCCTTCTGCCCTGCCCGGCTGGCTGCGACTCAGCCAGAACAGCTCTCAGCTCTCCATCCTGAACATCCACGTCTCCAAGATACTGATTGGTAGACGGCAGGGACTGAAAAATGTCAATGGCACATTCAATCCCTTCTACCGGCCGCAGGTGCTGCTGCAGCCTATCGGCTGACAAGAGCTCAAAGCCCTCAGCGATGCGGTAACCTCGACCCGGCACCGCTTCCACGGGAAAGCCTGCAGCCTCAAGCCGGTCGATACGCTTTTTTATGGCGACACGGGAAACATCCAGACGCTCGCCCAAGGAGGTGCCTGAATGGACTCCGGGCTGCATCAATAACTCTATAAGCGGATCTTCTTCCAAATTGCTGTACTTCTGCGTAATGAGTGAAGCCGCAACTATTACCCATTGCAGTCATCTTGGAAAGCACTCTGCTTCCCCACGACCACCAGTTTTCTGTATAGTGATGCCCCTCATATTTGCGCCCGTAGCTCAGCTGGATAGAGCACCTGGCTTCGAACCAGGTGGTCGGGAGTTCGAATCTCTCCGGGCGTGCCATAAACTGGAAGGCCCCGCCCTGTGCGGGGTCTTCTTGTTTATTCACACCTGGAAGGCCTGATCCATGTCCCCAATTACACAGCTCTACCCAATGAACGGGGGATGGCACTCATCTCACCTGGTTAGTAATTGATAAATACCAATTGTTTAGACAGCTTTCAGGTTTGATCAAGGGCTGTAAGCCGTTAAAGGTAGTTGGGCAGAAGGCCGAGTATTTGGTTCCTGAGTTCTGCCATTTTGTATGTGGAAACTCGGGCGATTTGCGCCATATTGGCCGAAGCCTCTGCGACCGGCTGCGGATCAACAACCTGACTGGTCGTCCGAAAGCCTGCGTTCAGTAGAATTTGACCCAAACACACATGGTTTGGAGTGCGGTACCGACAGTCTCAACCCCAAGGATTGACCATTTTTAGGGAATTATATACCTATTGACACAGGCTACTGTTCTATGCGGCACGACGGGCAACCCCGCCGATAGGCACAACATCAGGCCGCATATCGGGGACTTTCCCGCCCGACGAGCCACGCTCCCTGATGTTGCGTGCAGCGTTCAGGTCTCTATCGAGACTCAAGCCGCACTGTTCACACTCAAAGACTCTGTCCTTCAGGGTCAGTGATTCATGGACTGAACCACAGCCTGAACAGGTCTTCGATGTGTTCCTGGGATTCACCTTCACAACCGACCCACCGGCACTCTCAGCCTTGTAGGTCAATTGATAGACGAAGGTTCCCCACTGTTGCTCCAGGATTGATCGGTTCAATCCCTTCTTGTGACTGCCACCATGAGCAGTCATGTTCTTGATCTTCAGGTCTTCAACCGCGAAGTGTCTGTGTCGCCTCACCAGGTCAGTAGTCGTTCTGTGCAGGGCAGTGCGCTGTCTCTCTGCCACCCTGTACGCCTCTCTGGCCAGAGATTGGCGTTTCTTATATCGGTTGTGACTGCCCCTCTTGGCTTTACTCAGTTTTCGCTGAAGCCGCTTCTGTCGGGTCCTATCAATGACCACCTTCGGCACTGACTCACCGGTCGAGAGGGTGGCCTGTGCCTTCACGCCAACATCAATACCGACGACGGGAGACTGATCAGCCACGACCTCCCGCTCCTGCTCACAGACAAACTGAACCATGACGCGGACAGGTGTTGTCACAATGCGAACCAGCGTGATCTCGCCCTCTGGCAGAGCCTTCACAATGAACCTGCCAAAGCCCTTGATCTGTACGGCATGCCTCGTGCCAGACGCGAAGAGACGAAAACTGGATGTTTCAAATGACCGGATGCCCCGGTGCCTGCCCTTGAATCTCGGAAAGCCACCCTGCCTGAAGAATCGCTTGAATGATCTATCCAGTCTGTTCAGGACAGATCGGAACGGCTGTACACCATAGCTGCTCATCTCAGCATCATCTCTGCGTATCTGAGTGAATGACTTATATTGATCGTACAGGCCGATTGACTCACCAGCCTTCCGATACGCATTGATGCGCTCATCAAGGGCGGCGTTGTACAGTTGGCGAGAGAGATACAGGAATTTGTTCAGCCGCTGATGTGTTGCGGCTGACATCTTCGCCTGTTGACTGTAGGTGCGTATCATCCGCATCGGCGTGGTCGCTCCTGTTTAGCGTTTAGAGATAGATGCCGAATATATCAATTTCACGCACACTGATTCCAGTGCCTGCAGGGCCATTGCACGCTGATTGAAGGCGTGGTTGTGTCCAACGAGGCATGAGCCTGAACGAGGTGTTGTGTGTGGCGCGCCGCGCCGTCGACTGGGGCGTGCTGCTGTGTATGGTGGATCCGCGCGGGATGTCCGGGAGTGCACAGCCATGCCTGCTGCGCGGCCGCCCCGCTGGTTCGGCGGTTCAGGTTGTGGACAGAATGGCGTCGAAGGCGTCCTGCCGGCGCATCATGAAGTGGAGGTTGGCGTCGGGGAGCCAGGTGAAGCCGTTGTGGAAGACGACGGCGAGGGCGATGGTGTTGAGCGCGGCGTTGTTGGCGGGCGCGTTGCGGGCGCGGACACGGCTGGCGTCCTCGCCCATGGTGGCGTCGCGTCGGTGGTGGTTGGCGTTCTCGACCTGCCAGTGGCCGCGATTCCAGGCGAGCAGCCGTTCGGGTCCGGCGCTCTCGGCGGGCACGGTGGTGATGCCGTAGGCGGTCTCGGAGGAGGCTTCGCCGGTCCCCAGGTCGATGCGCTCGCGCACGACACGAAACGCCTGCCGGGCCTGAGGGAACGGCGCGAGCGTGTCCGGCAGCAGGTCGCGAGCGGCGATGCGGCGGGCCTCGACGCGCCCGTGGGCCTTGACCGGGCCGTCGGCGTGGTGGCGGACGCCCTCGCCGTCCCAGCCGATGGCGGCGAGCTGGGCGAAGGTGTCGGGGCAGTTCCCCTTGAGCGACAGCATGTAGTCCGCGCCGTGCGTCTCGACGATGGCACGGGCGGTGTCGCGGGTCGTGTGCAGAGCGTCGAGGGTGAGCAGGCGACCCCTGATGTCGACGTCCTCCAGCAGAGCGCGCAGCGCGGCGATCTCGCCGCCCTCGTCGCGGCAGCAGCGGCTCGCGACCGGACGGCCGTCGTGGGTGGCCAGGGTCAGGGTCTCGAAGTGGTCGCTGCCGCCCGCCTGCCGGTTGGCACCGCGGATGCGCTTGCCGTCGGCGGCCAGCGCCGCCTGCTCCGAGTCACCGGCCAGCCGCGGTGCCGCCCACTCGCTCAGTACGTCGGCCAGCGCGTCTGGGTCGGTGTCGGCGAGCACCCGGCAGAAGGTCGCCGCCGACGGCGGCATCCAGCGCGCCGCCTCCGGGTCGCGCCACGCACCCAGCGCCCGCAGCTCCTCCTGGGCCAGCCCCGCCGCGTAGCGGGCCGTGGCCACCGGCCCGGACAGCCCGGCCAGCTTCGCCAGCGCGCACAGCGACAGCACCGTCTCCAGGCGGTGCTTGCGTCCCTGCCCCCGCCGGGCGTCCGGCACCTGCGCGAACAGGCCGCGCAGCGAACGTAGCTCGGCGCGTGCGTAGCTCACCGGTACCGCCCGGCACGACCACTCCTCGCGATCCTCCGGATCCGCAAGCCGCGCACACGCGTCCGCCCGCAGCGGCCGGACGAGCATCTCCTTCGGACACCCATGCGGGTCCGTGTACGACCCGTTGTGCCGTGCGAACCCCTGCGTGCGCCCCACCCGCTCCCAACCCGAGGCGTCGTAGCACGTCCCCGCGAACCGCGACGGGTCCACGAACGTCTCCGCCAGCTCCAGCGGGTGGCCGTGTAGCGCCGACCAGTCCCCGGACAGCCGCCGAAGGCTCCGCCCCAGCGCCCGCGACGCCAGGTTCGCAATGCCCGACGCCTCCGGCAGGACCACAAACCGCGTGTTGTTGCCGATCAGGTGCAGCCGGCGGAACTGAACCGACCGGTGCCATCCCAGCCACCGGTCGCGCGGCCGGCACTTGAACGCCCCCGACTGCCAGCCCACAAGCGCCAGCCAATGGCCACGCCACACCGCGACGTGCCGAAGGCCCCGCCCCGCGAACTGCTTAAACCCCAAGTAGTGGTGCCTGTCCATCAGTGCGTCCCAGCGCCGACGCTCGTCCGCCCGAACCGGGCGCACCTCAACCTCCCGGACCACCACCTCCGACTTATCGAAAACGTCCACCATGGACAGCACTATGGACCATCCCGGCGGAAAAAGCCAGCGTTCCGAAACCTCACCAGCAGTTCAACCCCTTCCGACTAGCGTGAAATAGCCCTGCAGTGCCTGTCCCTGTCAAGACCCTGTGTGTCAATAAGTATATAATTCCCCATTTTTACACCCGTTGCCTCAAAATCACGGCTGTCCCGTGTTGCCACTCGCATCTTGTGAACTAGGGCGGTGGCCGCGATCTGGGCATCGGCCAGATTGAGTCGCCGTCCCTTCCGTTCAGAGGCTGCTGCTATATCGCCGTAAACTTCCGCAACACGTTCGTCGAACGCGAATGTTCGACCCTTAAATTGATCTTTTATGGATTGCCAGAATCTGAGTAAACTGGTTTTGCGAGCACCTTCGGGCAGCCGTGCAATGCCAAATCGCAATTCGGCAAGCGTCACTGCTGAAATGGCAAGACGTTGCTCATTCTCTTCCAACCAGCCTGTAACACGCTTTGAGGGCGCAGGCCTGGTCAGTTCAGACAAGACATTCGTATCTACCAAGATCATTTAAGGTCCACATCGGGTATTGGGTGATCGTGGTCCCGCAGATACGGCTCGATGTCTTCGCCGGGCTCCACCAGCGCGATGATGTTGTATGGAAAATTCGAGTCTGCTTTCGTGTGCACTGTCGCTGAGTCCAGAATCGACCGGACAAGCGCCTCAAGACTACATCCGCGCTGATTGGCGCGCTGCCGCAGTCGCTCTTTTGTCTCTTGGGACAGATTGCGTATCGTGATGCTTGCTAAGACCACCTCCTAAACACATCCAGTAATGATTGCATGCAATCATTTCGAGTGCAAGTCAAAGTCAAGCCGATGGTCGACACCCGCATGGTCGAGGCTTACACTCGAAACGAGTCGGCAGGGGAAGCACTGCACTGCCTCTACGCAGCTTTGCCAGTATACTGAGCTTTACCACTGGAGGATGGAACGACTAAGTTGACCGCGAAGCAGTCAGGGCCTCCCTAGTGACGTACAGCATTTCCATCGGTAGGCCAAACCGGTCGGTTACTGGGTGTCTCGGAACAGTTTGCAATGAATTCAGTTGTGCCGATGCAGTAATCGCGGCAACTAGCGCATCGAGTATGTCGTCTTTCGCAACATCCTTGGGTTTGAATTGATTCCTTATATTGTTCACATCATCTTCTGCTGTAGGCCGAACAGTTTTCAACACCGCAATCCGTTCGTAAAAACCCTCCCGCTTTTTCTTGCTGTGAGCCATGGGTGTTTGCCCTGCAAGTGCCCAGAAACAAATCTCGGGATGTACCTCGCGGATCATGCGTCGCGCATCAGGGCAACGTTGCAGCAGGCCGTCTACCTCCTTAATTTTTGGGGCAATGGCGAATGCCTGTTTAGATATTTTTTTGCCAATCGCTTCTTGGCTTGCACGCACGCCTTTCTCGTAAGTACTTTCGTTGATCACCGCCCGCACGGGCGTTGGGAAAACGCTGCTTGATCGAGGCTGACCCAATAACTTGCGGGCAGCAAGGTCACACTCCCGCTCCTCACTTCCGTCTGGCAGTCCAATCGGAATATCGATGAAGATGCGATCTGGGTGACTTGCTTTCTTAACCAATTCCTCAATAGTTTTGACAACGTCTGCATGAATTTCACCGTGCGGTCCCAAGCAGACAAAGAGCCAGCCGGCGGGCGGGCGGAGACCCGGATGATGCCGGCTGTCGCACAAGCCCAGGGCGCCAAGACCCGTCCGCGGCGTCCCCTGGCAGAACTGTTTCACTCAGCGGCAGATATCATCCCGGAACCGGAGCGCGGCATCCTGCGGGTACGCATCCTTGGGACGGCGAGCACTGCGGGCGATGCAGCCATCGCCGGGCTGCTTGAGGAGCTCACCCAGACCACAACAGTCTACCCCGGAACCGAACTGCGCATGGTGTACGAACTGCCCCAGATCGACTGCACAACCGGAAAGAATGGTGCATGATATCTGATCTGAGGTCAGGACATCTGAATTTAGTATAAAAACTCAAGCCCGGCTCCGGCCCTGGCGGGGGCCGGAATCACAAGATGCTTTTCAAACAATTGTTGATTTCTTGGCGACTATATTACGGGACGACTACCTATACAGAGGAATTCGAGTGTATATACCTAAATATTTTGAAGTAACGGACAGCGATGAAATATTTTCATTTATAGAGAAAAAGTAACTACTCACCCCCCTTGACGTCATAGGAAGGCGATTCTATGATGTGTGCGTTTCATTATTGCACAGGGTCATGGGCAACGCATATTTCAGTTCCAAGGCGACGGCGGGGGTGTGTCAGGCGCCGATAACGGAACAGGCTCCTGATTACCCCGTGCCGGTTTTCAGAAGCACTACCCCCGCCTTATCGGCACTTCTTGTTTCATCCAGGTAATCCGCCCACCACTGCATCATCTTTCTGCGCGACCCCAGATACTCGGCGTGGTTGTAACTGGCGCTGACCTTGTTCCGCGCCTGATGTGCCAGTTGCCGCTCGATGTGTTCATGCGTAAACCCCTGCTCATGCAATACGGTCGACGCCAGCCCCCGAAATCCATGGCCGGTCATCCGGCCCTTGTACCCCATCCGTTCGAGGGCCTTGAGAATCGTGTTGTTGCTCATCGGCTTGCCCGGATGACGCTGCCCCGGAAACAGGTGGACACGGTGGCCGGTCAGGGTGTGCAAGGTTGTCAGTACCTCTATAGACTGCGCCGACAGGGGTACGACATGCGGCGTCCTCATCTTCATGCGCTCCGCTGGAATACGCCATTCCGCCTGTTCCCAGTCAATTTCCTCCCACCGACCGCCAATCAACTCCCGCGTCCGCACAAAGGTCAACAACATCAGCCTGATGGCCAGCCGTGTGACCGGGGAACCGGCATAGGCATCAATATGCCGTTGCAGCGCCGGCAGTTCCCGGGCAGGAACCCGGGCATAGTTGGTCACCGTCCGGCTGCCCAGAATGTCAGCGGGTTTGAGCTCGGCAGCCGGGTTGCGCGTGACCAGCCCACGGGCAACCGCATATCGAAACACCTGGCCCATGGTTTGATAGGCCCGCTTGGCAATATCCAGTGCCCCCCGCTGTTCAATGGCTTTGACCAGCGCAACCAGGTCGGTCGGCTGGACCTCCGCAATCGGCCTCTCGCCAATCCCCGGAAACACATCCTGTTCCAGACGCCGGGTCACATACCCCACGTGACGTGCGCTTCTCGTCGGTCCCCACCAGGCCAGCCACTCCCGGGCGACCGCTTCAAAGGTGTGTTCGGCCGCCAGCAACTGCTGGCGTTTCTCGGCCCGTTTGGCGGCAACGGGGTCTACCCCCTGCGCCAGACCCTGGCGAATGGCATCGCGGTGTTGCCGGGCCTGGGCAAGGATGACATCGGGGTACTTGCCCAGTGAGGCGGTTTTCTGTTTGCCGTTAAACCGGTAGCGCATCTGCCACAGCTTGGAACCGTTCGGGTATATCTTGACATGCAGTCCCCCCGCATCCGTCAGCTTGTACGGCGACGGGCCGGGGCGGGTTTTTCTGACCTGAAACTCTGTGAGCATAATTGTCCTCCAGTGAGGGCAACAATAGCAGGTACATGGGGAATTGCAGATTTTTACCCTCAATTTTACTCTCAGTGGAATCTGGCTTGTACAAAACCTTATCGGACGATACAGAATAAAAAAGCCCTGATATACAGGCTTTAAAGGGATAGGTTGGATTTTACCGGACGTTCTGAAACATCCTAGGACGTTGAAATGGCGGTGAGGGAGGGATTCGAACCCTCGATACCGTATTAGGGTATACTCCCTTAGCAGGGGAGCGCCTTCAGCCACTCGGCCACCTCACCGGGGGCCGGGCATCATACCACAAGACAGCAGTCTGGAGAGGCCTCGATTCCTCCGGTGCCGAAGACAGATTGCCGCGATTGTCAGTGTCGAGCGCATCCTCAGTTCTCGCCCCGGAGGCTTTCTCACACTGGATTTTTTCGCAGATCTCCTCTCGGCGAACAGATACGTCTTTCAGTCCGTTGGCTCCCAGACACAATACACTATTCGAACAGACAGACCCGATTTGCGACCGTGGGTCACATTTTTCTCAAAATCTCTCCTCAAGCAAAGAGAACGGCCGGACAAAAAATCACACAGGAGAAATTGTTAATCGGTGATGTACCAAAACTCTCCGCTGATATTTTGGATATCGTCACGCAACATGGCATTCACTAGACAGCCTGATGCTGAGCACCTTGACTACCTGATGGTGTCATAGCGACCGAGTGACAGTGATAGATCTTTTCTGTTGTTTACCTGTTATGTGATACACAACATAATGGGTAATAGACAGAATGAGCAGACAACTGTCAGCATCAATTCCGGAACCGGCCGCTGCCGAAAAGAGCATCCAGAATATCCAGCCGCCCAAACCTGCCAAAAACTGGTGCGTTTTCTCGCGTTGCTGGGCTTTGCCTATGCCACTATATTCTTTACTTTTTACGTGCCGTTTAACTGGTTTTCCCTGAAAGCGAACAGCTTTCCGGAGATGCCCAGCTACATGACGGTTGGAATATGCGGGGAGGGGACGAAATACGCGTACCTGAGGCGGGAAGTGCCCATACCGAGCACACACTCTCTCGCGACCCCGCCGGACGATATCAGGTTGTCAATAAAGGCAAGCAGAAACTGATTGGGAAAAACCAGGTTCAGGCACAGAGGTACAACTGCACATGAAATCTCAAGCCATACTAAACTGAATCTATTTGGTGGCTATTGTGGAACGCTGTATTTGATAGTGGCCCTTACAGGATGGTGGCTCATGGCTGGCTACTGGCCTTTACACAGCCCCACTGACAATGCACAGACTATTGCCGGTTTTGATCAAACGGATGAATTGCTATGGATGCGTTTGGGATTGAGTGTGCTCACGTTTGCATCGGTAATCATGTTGTTTTTCACCTCTGCTGTCTCCATCCAGATACCTGACAAAGATAGAAGGATCTGCCGGCACACTCACTTTCTGCAAATTGCTGGGCGGGTGCGCTATCGCAATGCTGACCTTCTACCCGCCGCTGTGGTGGCTGACTGCTGCTTTCAGGCCTGAGGTTCGCTCTCCGGAACTGACTTGGCTACTCAATGATATCGCCTGGCTGCAGTTTATTGGCGGAGTTGCAATCTTATGGACGATGTATATCGCCGTGGCTGTCGCAGCATTTATTGATGATGCCGAACAGCCTACATTCCCACGATGGTGCAGGTTTTACAGCCTGTTTGTTTTAATGGGAGAAATTCCCGGGCAATTGCTGTTTTTGTTCAAGACCGGACCCTTTGCCTGGAACGGGCTCATTTCATTCTGGATTGCCGGAACACTGTTTTTCAGTTGGTTTGTCGTTATCGGAGTCCATATCGTAAAGGCATGTCATAGAGAACAGCGGCAGTATCAGGCCAGCACATGAAAACCTCGGCAGTCGCTGATGTCGCAAGGCAACCCTGATTAGGTCGCTAATCGTTCAGGCCAAAATGATATCGGTATTCGCTTGTTCTACTGGCTCTCCGCTCTTTTCGCTCTTCCGGTGAATACCAGGTTACTTCTGCGGGCAGCGCTTTCGATAAATCAGCCCGCTTTATCACTTTTATGGAACGCAACGCGCCATCTGCACTTTTTAGTGATTGGGGAAGTAACTGCCAGCGAATGAAGAAAAGCCCATTGTGGAGCCTCTGCGGATCAATCCAGTTGCCGCGCCTGGGGGATTTTGACCCAGCCATCACTGGGGAATTTTAAGGTGACCATCGGGGGAGGTATGATTCTTGAAGTCGCGAGAGAGTGACCAGGGATCCCACACCTCCGCTCCAATATAGTCAGCATCTAAAGGATCAATCGTCACAATCAGAGCCTCATCATCCGCCAATTCAAACTGCCCGCTGGATGAGAGGCCCCAGCCACCGCCACGAAGATAGGGCTCACCCATGGTATTGGGTTGTTCGCTGGCAAAACCTCCGGTGTTGTTTAACCACCAGTCGAGCACGTGAGTCGCACCTTCCAGCATGCTGGATGCTCGCTCTGCCAGTTGATCCATATCAGGTGCTGAATGGTTCGTAGCTAGTATAATAAATTTTAACCTATTGTTTTTATTGACCGTATAGTGGGTGCGCCCGTTGCATTTATCACTACTTAGCACTACACATCTCAACCCTGTCCGGCAAAAGTCAGGTACGCTAATTCTGATCGACTTCTCTGATGTACGTAGTCATCTCGTCCAGTATTTGACCATTGGGCTTTACGCAAATAAGATGTATTAATATCTAATACAGATAACTATATCCCGAGGTTGATATGCCAAGAAATACAAGTGTGACCCTGGGCGAGCACTTTTCAGAATTTGTAGATAATAAGATCGCGGCTGGCAGATTTGAGTCGGTAAGCGAAGCGGTGCGAGCGGGCTTGCGATTGCTAGAGGCAGACGAAGCCAAACTCGATATTCTTAAGAAAACCCTGGCGGAAGGTAAAGCGCAACTTGATCGTGGCGAAGGCGTCGATGGCGAACAGTTCATGAATTCCCTAGTGGGACGGTATGAATAGATGCACGCTTCACCGAATGCGACTAGAAGCCTCGAATACATCGGTGAATGCGTATTCGCTAAATGAATTTGGCAGAAAACAAACCGCCATCTACCTTGGAAACCTTCATAATCGAATGGAGTACTTGGCAGAAAATCCCAAGCTGGGAACCCAGCGCACAGACTTATTTTCTGATGGTAGCTGTTACAGCTACTTTGAAGGCTCTCATACGATCTATTATGAAATTGCCAACAAAAACACAATCAAAATCATTGACGTTTTTCATCAGTCGATGGAGCCAAGTCGCCATCTAGATTAGTTTTCAGACGCTCTTTTAGTCGCCCGCTGTAACTACTCGCCCCCCTTGACATCATAGGAAGGCGATTCTATGATGTGTGCGTTTCATGAGTGCACAGGGTCAGGGGCAACGCATATTTCAGTTCCAAGGCGACGGCGGGGGTGTGTCAGGCGCTGATCGCGCTGATACCGCCAGCGGAGCGCCTGGCCCCATGCCGGCAAGCCGGCAAGCCGCGCATCCAAGTGTTGCCGGACTTGCGGCGGAAGGCCAGCCCGATCAGGGACATCGCCGACAAGTCCGGATCCAAACTGCGAGTCGAATGAGCTATGATAGCTGCCTCCGAGCAAAACCGGGATCATTCAGCCATGTCAAAATCACCCCCCCCCCCAAGAATCAAGACAATTCCGCTGGCAACCGCAGCGGCGAACCCCGCAAACGCTCCTGGCGCCCGCCGACAGTCAGGACGGTCGATCTCGGCCAGACACGAGCCGGCACCGGCAAGTTTCGAGATTTCGCTGAAACCCCAACGTATGAACCAGGGTTGACGAGCTAGGAACTTGCGCCGTAGAAGCTTTTGGTGGGCCGCCCCGCCAAGGGCGGCGCGCGAGATGCTCGCGGCGCAGGTCTTGCGTGCTGCGCTTTTTCTTTGCCCATTATTACAAGTAACCCCCGTGCCAGTCTGAAGCGCAACACTGGATGCATATCCAGCCTGCTTGATGGAGGGCGGGTTGCGGTGGTGGAGGAGAAGCGCCGGATCGGGGACTGGGAGCTGGGTACGATCGTTGGAGCGAGGCACAGGGGTGCCCTGGTGTCACTCAGTGGATCGGGCCTCGAAGTATACGTTCCTGAGGCGGGTGGATGTGAAGACTGCCGCGGCGGTGTTCTCCGGAATGCCAGCCGGCCCCTGAAGACGATCACACACTCATTCATTCAGAACGCTCCAGATGGATGGGTGGGGGTTCGTGTGGCCGGACGACAGCGGGAAAGCTCGTGCATCGCCTGAAGGTCTGTGTCAGTATGCCCTGACGTCGGGAGTGATGCCAGTGGTGGCCGAAATGGATGCCCGGGGGGCAGAATGATCCGCTGCCGCCCCCTCCCTCCATTCGGGCTCCGCCCTCATGGAGGGAGGGGGGCGAATGATGCACTTCAGACTGGAAGCGGGGGGGGGGTTCAAAGAGTACGATCAAACAGTACATTGCCAAGGCTATGGTGCATTGTTACCAGCTAACTTATGAGGTCTAGCATTGTCCAACGTGACATGCGACGAGAAAGCCGTTGAATTTTGATTATGGTAATGACCATAGTAAAATTTATCGTGTCATCTAACGCGCATAATCGGGCGAATGAGAAAGATGAATACTGACAAGAGCATCGACGGACAGGTGGTCAAGGCGTCCGAATTCAAGGCGAAATGCCTCAAGTTCATGGATCAGGTAGCCAATACCGGCAACGAACTCGTTATTTCCAAGAATGGTCGGCCGCTGGTTCGTCTGACCCCTTACCAAAACAAGCCTGCCAGCCTGTTCGGTATAAACAGGGGTAAAATCAAAATACTGGGCGATATCATCGAACCGTTGGACATAAAGTGGGAAGCGAACCTGCTCCCACCCGGGGACACTGAAGCTTGATCCTGCTCGACACGCACGTCATATTATGGCTTCGAGCCGGAGACGAACGGTTGGGGCCGTTAGTCCGACACAACATCGACCAAGCTTGGCAATCCGGTGAACTTGCTGTTTCTGCTATTTCATTTTAGGAAATTGCCATGCTCAAGGGCAAGAACAGAATCCGTTTCCCGGAGCATCTCGAACATTGGCGCCGGGTACAACTGCAGCAGGGAATGGTCGAGATTCCACTGGATGGCAATACAGGCGTGCGTGCAGCTGAACTCAGTAATTTCCGCGCAGACCCTGCCGACCGATTGATCGTCGCCACCGCTCTTGAGGGCCATCGTCTTGTCACTGCAGACGCGCGCACGCTCAAGTGGCCTGGCAAACTTGACCGGTTGGATGCGACTCAATGAGCATTGTTACTGGATACTTTTTTTACAGGGTGGCTGAACTGTATCAATGAACGCTATTTTCGGATGCCCGTTCCACTATGAAGTACAACGGATGATTTGAGCAGGAGGCCAGATGACGGCGATACTCTCCTCCGAAATTGCGGGTGGCCGTCAATAAAACGCCGGAGAATCTTTGCGCATCCTTTGATTTCCCCAGAACGTTGTCGGTGAAAGACGGGACGCTCACATTCGCGCCGTCTCAATAGCGCCTCGCGGTCGTAGACGCCTGCCGGAACGTGCGCCGGATCCCCGATGACCAGAGGCATTTCGCCGAGCGCGGCCAGCAGTGTGTCCGGGTCCGCGAGGCTCACGCTTTGATCCGAGCCCTTATGCCTTATCACCACCAGCCGGTTGCCCAGCAATTCCTTGCAGCTGCCGGGCACCAGCAGGCGGGCGTCGTTAAGGGCGGCACCATGGAGACTGCACCCCTCCATTTCCGTCCGGATAGGCAAAGGAAAGGAAACCTTCATTGGGCGCGATCCGGTATTTCTGTGTGTTGCCGACGGCAAGCGGGCGCAAATGAGGACCACCTTATTGCAGGTGCTGGCAGTTCTGTCATTCGGTATTGAAACGACAAACCTTCGAAAGCTTGGGTCGCCTGCATCCGGGTGAATTGTAAGATACCCGGAAGGTACGTCTACATTGGAAATACCGCCTTCGCGTTCGAGAGCTCCTCCGCCTTGTCCGCGATGACGCGCTGCGCGAGCGTTGCGAAGTTCGGCACCTTCCGCCCGCAGAACGGGTCGCCGCCGTCGAGCACGCTTCTCTTCTTCAGGAGCGCCCTCAGCCACTCGGCCACCTCACCAGGGGCCGGGAATCATACCACAAGACAGCAGTCTGGAGAGGCCTCGAATCCGCCGGGATTCAGGGGTCAATCATCCTCCGGTGCTGAAGACAGATTGCCGCGACTGTCAGTGTCGAACGCATCCTCAGTTCCCGCCCCGGAGGCTTTCTCACACTGGATTTTTTCGTAGATCTCCTCGCGGTGAACAGATACATCTTTCGGTGCGTTGACTCCCAGACGCAGCTTATTTCTCTTCACGCCCAAAACCGTAATTTTGATGTCATTCCCAATAACTATGGTTTCCCCGATACGACGTGTCAAAATTAACATGTGAAGTTCTCTCTCATCTGGACCTGTATCTTCCGTGACAGCAATTTACGACTCAACCTGAAGGAATACTACTGGAATTCGTAGCGAATTTGTCATCATTATCGACAATATTTCTCCGTTTTATTCGCTTTCGTCTTCGGCATCCCGATCCAAACCAAATGCCGAGTGGACGCTGCGCACCGCAAGTTCCAGGTAGCGCTCGTCAATAATGACCGTGATCTTGATCTCCGAAGTGGTAATCATCTGAATATTGATGCCCTCCTGGGCAAGCGCTCCGAACATGGTTGCGGCCACACCTGCGTGAGATCGCATACCCACACCAACGAGCGCAAGCTTGACAATCTTGTCGTCGGTTTCTATACCGGAGAATGCGATTTCTTCCCTTAATCCCTCCAGTACCGCAAGGGTTGTATTCATATCATTACGATGGATGGTAAACGAGAAGTCGTTGATGTCGCCATGGGCAACATTCTGGATAATGACGTCAACTTCAATATTCGCGTTCGCAACTGCTCCAAGTATCCTGGCGGCGACGCCAGGCTGCTCGGGAACATTGAGAATGGACACCTTGGCCTCATCCCGATTAAATGCAATACCAGAAACAATGGGTTGTTCCATAAGGGATTCCTCTTCAAACGAAATCAGTGTGCCGGGACCTTCTTCAAAACTGGACAGAACCCGCAGCGCAACCCTGTATTTGCCAGCAAACTCAACCGCCCTTATCTGCAGCACCTTTGAACCCTGGCTTGCCATTTCCAGCATTTCTTCAAAGGTGATTCGATTCAGGCGACGGGCGGAGTCGCAGACTCGAGGGTCTGTTGTATATACGCCATCAACATCGGTGTAGATGTGGCATTCCTCCGCTTTGAGCGCAGCTGCAATGGCGACAGCGGAGGTGTCCGAACCACCTCTGCCCAGAGTCGTAATGTTGCCCTCTGCATCAACTCCCTGAAACCCGGCAATGACCACCACCTTGTCCGCATCAAGATCAGCCCGAATCACGCGGTCATCTATACTGCGAATGCGAGCCTTTGTGTGGGCTCCATCAGTCAGAATCTTGACCTGACCACCTGTATAGGAGCGAGCCTCCTGACCACGGCTTTTCAGGGCCATGCACAGCAGAGCCATGGTCACCTGTTCCCCCGTAGACACCAGAACATCCATCTCGCGAAGGTCAGGCTCATCCTGTATCTCCTGAGCCATGCCGATAAGGCGGTTTGTCTCTCCGCCCATCGCGGAGACGATGACCACGACCTGATGGCCCGCCGTTCGGGCTGCGAACACTATGTCGGCCACGGCGCGGATACGCTCCACCGAGCCAACAGATGTTCCACCGAATTTTTGAACAATCAATGCCATTGTGAACTCATTGCCAGGCACGCCAGCGGCGCATCAGGCTGATGTGCTGGCGTGAAAACCCAGCTTCAAAAAAGGGCGCATATTTAACACTATACACATGCAGAATCCCAGCTCTGCTCCAGCCCTGCCAGCGCTGGACCGGGATGCACGACACAACAAACTCTCCCGTGTGGCGAGAATGCTCAGCTGAGGGTGTCAAAAGCCCGGAGCAGGTCTTCCTTGAGATCATCAACATCCTCCAGTCCCACCGATATCCGCACGAGGTTCTCGGTAATCCCAGCCTCTGCGCGTTCATCATCGGTCAGTCGACCATGAGTGGTGGTAGCCGGATGAATGATGGTTGTCTTGGTGTCGCCCAAATTCGGCGTAATGGACATCAGCTCGGTGGCATCGATCAACGCCCATGCCTGCTCGCGGCCGCCTGTGACACGAAACGAAAGCACGCCGTTAAAACCGCTCTGTTGTGTGAGCGCAAGTGCATGCCCGGGATGCGTGTCCAGCCCGGCATAGAACACCTGTTCAACCAGCGAGTGCTCACCGAGCCAACGCGCCAAGTGCCTGGCACTTTCAAAGTGTGCCTGCATACGCACTCGCAAGGTTTCCAGTCCCTTTAGAAATATCCAGGCATTAAACGGACTGAGCGCTGGTCCACAGGATCGCACAAAACCGAGTAACTCAGCCGTGTCGTCCGCAGACCCAACAATTGCGCCACCAAGAGCACGGCCCTGCCCATCGATATATTTGGTCGCCGTATGCATCACCAGGTCAGCGCCATGCTTCAAGGGCTGTTGCAAAATCGGAGTGCAAAAACAGTTGTCGACGACCAAGCGGGCACCCTGCTGGTGGGCCAGGTCGGCCATTTGGCGAATATCGGCAATTTCACTCATGGGATTGGAGGGCGTTTCCAGGAACAACATGCGGGTGGTGGGACGTATCTCCCGCGTCCATGCCGCCATATCAGTGAGTGGCACAAAACTGATTTCGACACCAAACCTGGCGATGTACTGTGTCAGCAATACGCGGGTACTGCCGAACACATCGCGGGAACAGATGATGTGGTCGCCCTGGCGCAGAAAGGTCATGCACAGCGTCAATATGGCAGCCATACCGGATGATGTAGCCACTCCATCCTCGGCTCCCTCAAGCGCTGCAAGACGCTGTTCAAATGCGCGTACAGTAGGATTTGTATAACGGGAGTATACGTTTCCCGGCTGCCCCTGCGCCATGCGCTCTTCGCCTTGCTGACAGCTGTCAAACACAAAGCTCGAAGTCAGGTACAACGCCTCGGAGTGTTCGCTGTGCTCTGAGCGGTACTCTCCTCCGCGCACCGCACATGTGTCCGGGCGCACAGTGTCGTGCTTGAATCTTCTGGCCATTATTCTGGTCGCTTGCCCCTGTACATTCTGAAGCCGATTTTTCTAGGTCGCCTTGCGTGCATTGTGCAGGCCGACCACAGATGTTTCTCCACCGGATCGACCCGGCTGCCCTTTCGCCCTGTCATTGCGCAGAGCATCCAGTCGGTTGAGATACAGCTCGTCGACACCCCCGGTCACATAGTCCCCGGTAAATATCGAGCACTCAAAGTCATCGACGTCCGGATTACCCTCCGCAGACGCGGCAATCAGGTCTTCAAGATCCTGGTATATCAGCCAGTCGACTTCAATGAGCTCGGCAATTTCCTCCGTGGTCCGACCATGGGCAATGAGCTCTGATACAGATGGCATGTCAATACCATAGACGTTCGGATAGCGCACCGGTGGTGCTGCGGAAGCGAAATAGACCTTGGCCGCACCCGCATCTTTGGCCATCTGCACTATCTGTCTGCTGGTCGTGCCGCGTACGATTGAATCATCCACCAGAAGTACATTCCGCCCTTCAAACTCGGGAGCGATAGTGTTGAGTTTTTGTCGCACCGACTTTTTGCGCACAGCCTGTCCTGGCATGATAAAGGTTCGGCCTATGTAGCGGTTTTTCATCAGACCTTCACGCAATTTGAGGCCCAACCGCTCAGCAAGCGCCTGCGCTTGCACCCGGCTGGTGTCTGGTATGGGTATAACGACATCAATGTCGTGGTCCGGTCGCTCTCGCTCAATCTTTTGCGCCAGCTTGATGCCCTGCCGCAGCCGGGTCTTGTACACGTGAATATTGTCGAGCGTCGAGTCTGGGCGGGCCAGATACACATGCTCGAAGATGCATGGCACCAGCCTGGATACCGGAGAGCATTGTCTGGAATAAAAATGTCCTTCCCGGTCAATAAAGATCGCTTCTCCCGGCAGAACATCCCGCAGGCGCTGAAAGCCAAGCACCGAAAGCGCCGAAGACTCCGACGCGAGAATGTATTCGGTGCCACGTTTTTTTTCCTTCCTGCCAAGCACCAAGGGCCGTATCCCCAAGGGATCCCGAAAACCCAACAGTCCCTGGTTGGCAATCAGGGAAACGCATGCATAGGCTCCCTGGCATTTCGTGTGCAACCCATTGATTGCATTGAATATATCCTCTGGATTGATACTGACTTTACCGTTTTTCTCCAGTTCATGAGCGAGCACATTGAGCAACACTTCCGAGTCTGAATCAGTATTCAGGTGACGCAGGTCGCGTTCAAATATTGTGTTGCGCAGGTCGTCCGAGTTGATCAGGTTGCCATTGTGCGCAAGGCTGATGCCGTAGGGAGAGTTGACGTAGAACGGCTGCGCCAAAGCCGGACCTGAGCTGCCCGCCGTCGGATACCTGCAGTGCCCTATTCCGGTACTGCCAACCAGTTCAGTCATGTCATCCTGACTGAACACATCCCGTACCAGGCCATTCCCCTTTTTCTGGTGAAAGCGCCCCTGGTCACAGGTCACTATGCCCGCCGCATCCTGCCCGCGGTGCTGCAGCACCGTCAGCGCATCATAGAGCTTTTGATTCACGTTGCCCTTGCTGTGAATGCCAACCACACCGCACATACCAGAACCCTCAGACAAAGGTACTCTGTACCCAATGAGCCAGGTCAACCACCAGACCCGTTGCCCACTCTTCAAACTCCAAAAACACGGGAATCAACAGAGAGGCTGTCCACCAGGACTGTTCGGCAACCGGGCTCACCGATGGCAGTACAATCAGCAGCAGCAGAATGATCACGCACCCCCTCAAGATTCCAAATACAACACCAAGCGTCCTGTCGGTACCACTCAACCCGGACGCCTTCACCAGTTTGTGAACAAGCGCGCTGACCAAGCTGCCAATAATGAGCACAGTGACAAATACCAGCGCCCCTCCAGCGAGACCACGAATAATCAACCCGGCCGAATCCCCCAGCGGCAGATGCGCACCAGCCTGATCGTGGAACAGGTATGCCAGGAGTGCCGCTGCAATCCAGTTTGCCAGTGAAAACACTTCTTTCACAAAGCCTCGAAACAGGCCGACCAGTGCTGAGATCACTACAACGCAGAGTATCGCGATATCGACACCAGTCACATTAAAGTACCACAGAACTGAATGCCGGGATTGTAACAAAGCCGACAGACAATTAGCTCTGCTATTCAACGGCCTCTGCAGACAGAAACCGATCCTGAAATCAGGGTTCAAACTTCATCAGAAGGCTTGAAACGCCAAGGATTTCGTCAACATCACGCTGATGCTGTACGGCTTCCTCCGCTCTCATATAAGGGCCGACCAATACCTTGTACAGGTCTGCCTCGTCAATCTGGGACAGTTTTCGGTGGTAGGCCCTGTAATTGCTGTCCACCAGGCGGTCACGAACTTCATCGGCCCGCTCCAGAGTTGAAAAGCTGCCAATCTGGATGACCCACGCATTGGGAAGCTGATCATCAAGTACCGGAGCATTCAATGCCTGTGCTCTATCGGCCGCCCGTCGAGGCATGAAGATACGCTGCGCAGATGTGCCTGAACCCGCGACTTCAGCAGCCTCTGTTTCAATTTCAAGTGGTTCAAAAAAGCGACTCTGTGGAGGAATCTGCGTGGAACGATCAACGTACACATCCCCGGTTGAATCGAGAAAAACCGAGTACAGAATAAACCCGAGAGAACACACTAAAGTGGCGCCCAATAGCCGCTCCGCCACCTGCCTCTTGTTCATCGCGTGCCTCCAAAACAGTCAAGGAATGCGCCTACAGTATAAAACGAGCCAAACACGACCGCAGTAGCCATTTCGGAGAAATAATCTGCAACCCGCTCAACTGCACCCACGGCAATAATCTGTTCCGCGTCCACCCCCAGCTCCAAAAGACACCGCCTCTGGGTCTCCACAGAAGCAGCGCGAGGAGTACTCGTCTGCACCAGATACCAGGTATCCACCTGAATTTGCAGGGGTGCAAAGATCTCAGCTAGGGGTTTATCCGCCATGACTCCAGCAATCGCCGAAATACTGCCAACGCCATCCTGCCGCAGCCGAGTCGCCAGGTAGTGTGCAGACTGGGCGTTGTGGGCGACATCGAGGATACAGTGAGTCTGCCCCACCTGGAGATGCTGGTACCGTCCCGGCAAGGCGACATCTGCCAGCACTTCAGCAGAGTGCCTATCCATTTGATATCCGAGCAGTCGGTATGCAGTGACCGCAGCGAGTACGCTCTCCTGCGGGAGATTCGGACACCGCAGGCTCACAAACTCCATGAGATCCCCGGGGAATCGCAGTTCTATATCCAGTGTCGATCCCGAAAGAGTACAGAAAATTTCCCTGTTGCGAATGAAGGGCTGCGCTCCAATCTCGGTGATGTGTTTCGTTACCGAAACAGGAACATCCTCGGAAGCAAAAATAGCCGGACGTCCCGCCCTGTATATCCCTGCCTTTTCGAAACCAATTGATTCCAGATCAGACCCCAGCCAGTCAGTGTGATCCAGCGCAACGCCAGTTACGACCGATATTTCCGGATCTAGGATATTCACTGCGTCCAGACGACCACCCAAGCCAACTTCAGCGAGCAGAAAGTCAACGGACCTCGTGTCCAGCACTGCACAGGCTGCCAAAGTTGTAAACTCGAAATAGGTCAAGGGCACATCTGCACGCACCTGTTCCACGCGCCTAAAAGCTGCGACCAATTCCGGATCGGTAACAGCAGCACCCTGGCACCGAACGCGTTCGTTGAACGACTGCAAATGCGGTGAACTGTATGCACCAACCTCCGCACCATCGGCCAGCAACAGGGCCTCGAGAGCAGCAAGCGTTGAGCCCTTGCCATTGGTTCCACCGATCAGGACGACGCGGGATGGATGTGTGAGCGACAGGCGGCGGTACACCGCTTCGATGCGATCCAGACCAAGTTCGATTTTTTCAAGGTTCAGCGACTCAAGCCTTGCCTGCCATTGCTGAATTGAGTGCGACATTTCCGGATCCGGACCGCTCAGTCTATGGCAGCACGCATGTCCGCCACCAGACTGCGGGCGTGTTGCAGTCCCTGTTCAAATGTCGGCGCTTGAGCGACAGCTTCAACGATGGCACTGCCGACCACTGCGCCATCAGCAACCCTGACAACAGCCTCGGCCGAAGCGGGATCCTTGATACCAAATCCGACACAGACCGGCAGAGTTGTTCTTGAGCGAATATCTGCGAGCCTGGCCTCAACCGACGATATATCCAGCGACGCTGCGCCCGTGACCCCCTTGAGAGAGACGTAGTAGAGAAAACCGCTCGCCATCGCGACGATCTTTTCAATCCGTTCGTTGGTCGTCGTTGGTGCCAGGAGAAAAACGTTGTAGAGACCTTGCTGGTGCAGTATCTCACTGAACGCACCAGCCTCCTCCGGCGGAATATCTACAGTCAGGGCAGCGTCTGCGCCGGATTGAGCGGCACGGCGGGCAAATATTTCGTACCCCATCCACTCAATTGGATTGGCGTATCCCATAAGCACAACTGGCGTGCCCTGATCGGATTGGCGAAACTCTCCGACCATCCCGAAGATATCGCTCAGCCCAACGTGCTGGGCAAGCGCCCTTTCATGCGCGTGCTGAATGGTGGGCCCCTCGGCCGAGGGATCGGAGAATGGCACGCCCAATTCGATAATATCAGTGCCAGCTGCCACCAGTTCATGCAGCAGGGGCACAGTCGCCGCGGGATTGGGGTCACCTGCCACCACATAGGACACCAGCGCTTTCCGGCCGGAAGCCGCCAGTGCATCCAGGGTCGCTTGTATCCGATTCACAAGAAGGTCTCAGAAGTTGCGCACAGCGGCGCGCCGCTACTGCTCAATTCCATCCATCGCTGCGACGGTATGTATATCCTTGTCACCCCGCCCCGACAGGTTGACCAGCACAATCTGGCCCCTGTCTGCATCGGCGGCCAACTTGGTCGCGTAGGCCAGAGCGTGACTCGATTCCAGGGCTGGGATAATGCCTTCGACCCGCGTCAGTTCACGAAATGCCGCCAAGGCTTCGTCATCATTCACCGCCACATAATTGACGCGCCCCAGATCCTTGAGCCAGGAATGCTCCGGACCAACACCGGGGTAGTCCAGTCCTGCAGACACAGAATGAGTTTCCATAATCTGACCATCGTCATCAGCCATGAGATAGGTCCTGTTCCCATGCAGGATTCCAGGCTTTCCGGACGAAAGCGGGGCGGCGTGCTTGCCGCTTTCAACGCCATACCCTCCTGCCTCGACTCCATACATACTGACCTCTGTATCGCCGAGAAAGGGATGAAACAACCCGATCGCATTGGAACCTCCGCCAACACAGGCCACCAGTGCGTCGGGCAATCGATTGGTCATGTCCAGACACTGCGCCCTCGCCTCGCGACCAATTACAGACTGGAAATCCCTGACCAGTTGAGGATAGGGATGTGGTCCAGCGGCCGTTCCGATGACATAAAATGTTGTATCGACGTTGGTCACCCAATCCCGCAACGCCTCATTCAGCGCATCCTTGAGCGTGCGTGAGCCGGATGTAACGGGGATGACCTCAGCACCGAGCAGCTTCATGCGATAGACATTCATTTTTTGCCGTTCGATATCTTCGGCACCCATGTAGACGACGCATTCGAGCCCAAGGCGTGCCGCAATTGTCGCGCTGGCCACCCCATGCTGGCCGGCACCAGTCTCGGCAATGATGCGCTTCTTGCCGGTGTGCTTGGCCAGCAGTGCCTGCCCGATCGTATTGTTGATTTTGTGTGCACCGGTGTGATTGAGGTCCTCGCGCTTGAGAAAAATCTGGGCGCCACCCACCTTCAACGTCAGGCGTTCAGCGAAATACAGGGGCGAGGGTCGCCCCACATAATGGTCCAGATCATGATCGATCTCGGCGAGAAACTCGGGATCACTCCGCAGGCGTGCATATATCTCCCCAAGTTCATCGAGGGCCGATATCAGTGTTTCGGCAACATAGCGCCCGCCATAGGGTCCAAATCGACCCGAATCATCGGGGAACTGATCAAACGCGGGCGTGTCCGTTGAATGAGGCATGGCGGGATACAGTCCGATGGTACGACTTCCGTCTGTCAGGCGCACAGGGCAGCGTCGGCTTGCCGCACCCGGGTCAGAAAGGCTCGTATTCTATCAGCATCTTTCACACCCGGCGCACTTTCAACACCACTGCTGACATCTACAGCATAGGGTTTCAACTCCCGTATGGCACGAGAGACATTTTCAGGATGCAACCCACCGGCCAGGATCACCTGTTGATCCACCTCGGGCACAAGACCCCAGTCGAATACTTCGCCCGTACCGCCCGGTGTGCCCGGCATGCAGGTGTCGAACAAGATGGCACAGGCCTGTGCATGACTGTCAATTGCAGACCGCAGCTGCTCATCCTCCAGGGCACCCGCTCTGACGGTACGTTTTTCCTTCTCGCCTCCAACCCGCAGTGCCTTGATGTACGGTATGCCGAATTGCCCGCAATATGAGGCAGATTCGTTGCCGTGAAACTGCAGGATCTGAAGCGGAATTCGGTCGAGTACACCTCGAACGCGTTCCGGGCTGGCATCAACAAAGAGGCCCACGATCGAGACAAAAGCCGGTATCTGTGCAGCAATTTCTGCCGCTGTTTTCAGATCCACATGTCTGGGGCTGGGTGAATAAAACACCAGCCCAAGCGCATCGGCTCCCGCGGATACAGCACAGAAGACATCAGATGCCCTGGTAATACCGCAGATTTTTACTCGTGTTCTCATATTCATATATGGAATGCCCCCATGTCCCGGCTGCAGGTTGTGCTCTCACGCCAGAGGTTCAGCCAAAAAGTCCGGCCCGGCGACAGTCTGCGGAAGTGAAAAATCAGCAGGATACCCCACTTTGACCAGATAGAGGCCGTGAGGGGGCGCTGTTATTCCCGCCTGAGTGCGGTCACGCAAGTGCACAATTCTCAACATCTCATTCTCGGGCGAATCTCCACGACCAATATCCAGAAGAAGTCCGGCGATATTTCTGACCATGTGCAACAGAAATGCATTGGCGCTGATTTCGATCACCACAATATTGCCTCGGCGGTAGACCCGCGTATCCCGCACACATCGGAAAGGCGAGCGGGACTGGCACCCGGAACCGCGGAACGAACTGAAATCACGTTCACCCCGTATTGTGCACAGTGCCCTGTCCATGCGCGCTGCGTCCAGTGGGTCGCGCACCCAGGCAAGCCCATGATGCAGCAGCGCGGGGCGAGTCTGCGTATTGGCGATCAGGTACCTGTAGGTTCTGTATGTAGCGGAAAACCGTGCGTGAAAATGAGCAGGTACCTCCGTCGCCCATTTGACCACGATGCTGCGATCGACCGATGCATTCACACCCTGCAGCCAGTTGTGTGCGCCACGCACAGCCTGTGTATCAAAGTGGACAACCTGCCCGGTTGCATGAACGCCTGTATCGGTTCGGCCGGCACAGACCAGGGATACGGGCTGGTCGGCGACTGAGGATAGCGCTGACTCAAGGGTTTCCTGAACCGAAGGCGAATGTATCTGTCTCTGCCAGCCACAATAGGGTTTGCCGTCGTATTCAATTCCGAGAGCGAAGCGGTGCACCCCCGGTGGCAGTTGCCGACCCGCGGGAACCCGGGCATTGGTTGTGTAGTGCCAGGGGGTTCCGGATTGCCCTGAATCGGGGCCGTCAAATGCGTCCTTGGGCACGGATCGATCGACTATCCAAGTCCCTCAATCCGTGCGGCAAGCTCCTGGGCAGCCGCCTTGTACTCATCAGCGCCCTCTGCGAGGACTTCGTCGATGAGATCCAGTGCACCTGACATATCACCCAGTTCCAGATAGGCTTCGGCCAATTGGAGTTTGATAGACGTCTCCTCTTCGAGGCTGGAGTCAAGCATATCGAGATCGTCATCTCCGAAATCAACCTCTCCAAGAATATCCCTCAGCGGATCATCGTCCTCACCCAGGTTCGGAGCCTCACCGGGATCCGGAACTTGAGCCGGACTCCTGGCAGCATCCTGCCCTTGATCAGGACGATCGTGGTCCCCGCCCCTGCCTAAATCGGCATCTATGTTCTGGTCTGCACTCGAGTCATTCGCGACACTGCCCTCTGTTTCTCCCGACACATCAGCGGTGCCATCCTCACCCAGGTCAGCCAGAAGATTGTCCATGTCGCCTTCAGGGTCAGTTCCAGCACCCTCGCCCGGATCGGATCCGGTGCCGGATATCAGATCAGACGCCAGGGAGTTCAGTTCCTCGATCTCTTCTTCAAGATCATCAGGAATGTGTGAAAGATTCAGGTCGGCATGTAGACCGGGATCCTCTCCAACTCCCCCGGCATTGGTGTGGGCGTTTTCGCCAGCATCCATGGGGGGGTGCTCCATATTCCCGGCTTCGGAGAGATTTGAATCACCAACATTCAATGCCCCGAAGTGCTCTTCGCCCTGCAGACCGGTGTCCTCCTGGACTTGCCCTGCGTCTGGCGACTCGGTAGATCCGTGTTTGGTGGCCTGTGTCATCCGCTGTTCCGGTTTCTGGAATTCCAGTCTCATGTTCGGCATCACCTGGAGTCTCTCTACCCACAGCCACAGGGGTCTCCAGACTGTCATCTTCGTCACTGGAATCTATAGACTCCCCGGACAGATCAGCCCCGCCATACTCGTCAGTTTACACTGTAGAGCATAATCTTTGTCTTTATCTCGGCATGCACTGCTTACTTGCTGGTCGCTCTCGCGGTAGAGCACCAAATAAGGCGCTGCACTAATAATCTCTCAGCGACCGCAGGATTATACCTGCATCAACGACATGCACACCGTCACATTCGCTGTTTCCTGTCTCATTCTCAGGCACGAACAGCGCCCTGACGATTTCTTTGCCCGCCACTTCGGGGAGATGGCTTACGTCTTTGACGCTGAGATTCCTAGCATGCCTCTGAATTTGGCTCGACAATTTGGCTTCGCCGACCAAGAGTTTCCCACCATCGACTGAACGCGCCACCAATCAGCCGGGTTGTGCTCTACGGAAGTCAGGCTCGGGGCGGTCATCACGAAGACAGTGACATTGATGTCGCGGTTGTTTTTAGCGGTTCGCCTCCCGATCAATATCCTTGGGATCTGCTCCACCGTCTGACGGATGTGGCGTACGGAGTGGACTTCAGCCGCGACTTCAATGTCCACCTTCCGCCTCGACTCATCTTCGAAAGGCAACTGAGGGAGACGGAAGTCACCCACAACCCGGAGTTCTACCAGAACATCCTGCAGGATGGCGTTGAATGGATCAGCGGTGAACCCCATGCAGGATGAAGAGCACATTGAGCGAGCGCTTTACAATCTCGAGGCTGCCCGGTACAACATGGATTCGGGTTTTTTCGAAGTGGCACTGAACCGCTGTTACTACGCAGCCTTCGAACCGGCGTGCGTCGCACTGCGCACGCCCGGCTTCCCTGTGCCCAAGATCCATAGATGACCGGCATCATCCATACAGGACCGGCGTCTGAATTCGGGCGACATGCAATCAAGGAGTGACCTTTTCCGGTGTGCAGAGCACTGTGTCGATCTGGAAGAGTCAGGCTGCTGCCATATATCCGACCTGGAATTGATCCACGGACAACCCAATCAAGGCGTCAACGCATTGGAAGTGGACAAGTTCCGGGCCAATCGCATGGCACAGGTCGCGATGCTCTTCCCAGAGGTTCATCTTCCCGCCTATGCCGACACTGAAGATGCGCCATTCCATGCGGCATCCAAAGCCTGGTGTAAGGTCCGGCTGTCCAGCGACAAATCGGTCGTAGTATCCTGGTGGCAGTGCTGGGATTCATTCGGATCATGTCCAACCGATAAGCCCTGATACAACCCATGCCACTTGTCGAGGCCGTCGACCAGTGCAGGTCGTGGCTCGCCCAACCCAATATCCATGTCGCAGCATCCGGCCCCAGCCACCCCCGACAGTGCCGCCAATCTACTTGATGGGGCGACCGAATCAAACCTGGTCACGGAACCGCATGGTGAACCAGCACTCCAGTTACGTGCCCAAGGAGTGACGGATCGCTTGCGCGTTACAGACTAACGAGAATCCTGAGCATGCGCCGCAATGGCTCCGCCGCTCCCCATAAGAGTTGATCGCCAACTGTAAATGCCGAGAGGTATTCTGGTCCCATGTGCATCTTGCGCAGTCTGCCCACGGGCACCCGCATGGTTCCGGTCACCTGTGCAGGGCTCAGCCGGGCCAGACTGTCCTCACGATGATTGGGGACTACCTCAACCCAGGCATTGTGCTTGCCGAGCATGGCTTCGATGTCCGCGAGCGGAACATCCGAGTTGAGCTTGATGGTGAGGGCCTGGGAATGACAGCGCAGCGCACCCACCCGGACGCAAATTCCGTCAACGGGAATCGGCTGCCCACTCTGGCCCAGTATCTTGTTTGTCTCGACACCCGCCTTCCATTCTTCCCTGCTCTGCCCAGACTCCAACTCGGCATCTATCCAGGGCAGTACACTCCCCGCGAGCGGGTAACCAAAGTGGTCAGTGGGAAATGCCTGGCTGCACATATGCCTGGCAACCGTGCGCTCGATGTCCACAATGGCTGAAGAGGTGGCAGATAGTTCGTCACTGACGGAATCGTGAATGGATCCCATCTGCTGCACCAGTTCGCGCATATTCTGCGCACCTGCACCGGAAGCAGCCTGGTACGTCATGGCACTGATCCACTCAACCTGATGTGCGGCAAACAGACCGCCCAGAGCCATCAGCATCAGGCTCACAGTGCAGTTCCCCCCGATGTAGTCCTTGATACCCGATTCCAGCCCCTGCTCAATCACCTGCATATTGACCGGATCCAGAATCACAATCGCGTCGTCCTCCATGCGCAGCGCGGAAGCCGCATCAATCCAATACCCCCGCCATCCCAGTGCACGCAACCTGGGGTGAACGTCCCGGGTGTACGCCCCCCCCTGGCAACTGAGGATTACATCCATCCGGGCCAAATCACTGACATCCCCGGCATCCCGCAATGGCTGACGTCCACCGCCGACATCCGGTCCCGGTACACCGAGCTGGGAACTGGTGTAAAACACCGATTCAATACTCGCAAAATCGTTTTCCTCGCGCATGCGCTCGAGCAAAACCGAGCCGACCATGCCGCGCCAGCCAACAATGCCTACAGTTTTCATGCTCATAACTCAGTGATTGGAGCGGTATGTGGATTACAACATTTCTGCATAAGTGTATGTTTCAATTATATCTTTTGCTATATTCATGTGGCCAGATGTCACAAGATGTCGAAGTGAGCTATCACAGTGCGTTTCGGTGTTTCCTGAGCCCACATCATCATTCTCTCTCCTCACTTATATTGTGCTCAAGCTCACGATTGGAGATGGCTTCTGAGCACGTTGCATTCGTCCATGCGAGTTGGCAGCGATGCCTGCACGACCTGAAGATGTAATCAGGTGAACACGCCTCATGCCCTGAACCCGACCGCGAGCATGGCTGCAATCGCAAGCAGCAAACGGGTTTCCCGCTTGGCTGCCTCAACATCCCATGTCGCATCCCGCTTCGCGGAATCTTCAGCAGGACGCGCTCTGTCGGTCGTATATTCAGCCTGCATTGCCCTGGCTTCTGCGTGCACGGTCTTCATACGTTCCCCAAGAACTGCTATTCGAGTCTCTGGAGACATGAGGGCACTCTAGCACACATGCCGCAGAGCACCGCGATGTGTGGGACCGAAACTCATGGGATGTGAGGCTTGAGAGGAGAGAGAGTGCTCTATGAAACACAGTCATGCTGCACTGCCGATTCATTCCAACCTTTCTGATTCGGAGGAAACCACAATGAGCACAGATTTTACGATCCCCCCCTCACCCCCAACTTCTTGCCAGCGCAGTGGTAGCGACCCTGCTTGCAGCTCTGCCAGCCAGCGCGCAGGTCCCCGAGATCGGCTTCCGCATTCTGGGAAATAGTTCATACACGGAAGGCACCAATTGCGTTATCGGCAATACCGATGGCTACTTTCAGATGTCCTGACCTCAGATCAGATATCATGCACCATTCTTTCCGGTTGTGCAGTCGATCTGGGGCAGTTAGTAGACCATGCGCAATTCGGTTCCAGGGTAGATCGTCCGGGTCTGGGTGAGTTCCTCAAGCAGCCCGGCGAGTACCGCATCGCCCGCAGTGCTCGCCGTCCCAAAAATGCGTACCCGCAGGATGCCGCGCTCCGGTTCCGGGATACTATCCGCCGCTGAGTGAAACAGTTCTGCCAGGGGACGCCGCGGGCGGGTCTTGGTGCCCTGGGCTTGTGCGACAGCCGGCATCATCCGGGTCTCCGCCCGGTCGCGCCGATCCCGTGCGCTGCGGTCGAGCAGGTCACCACCAGCACCAGCACCAGCACCAGCACCAGCACCAGCACCAGCCTCAGCCTCAGCCTCAGCCTCAGCCTCAGTATCGAGTGTGCTCTCCACTGGCTCAGACTCCGTGCCCTGCGTGCCTGACCCGAGAAACCCCCGTCGGCGGTTGTGGTTGAGCGTCGCCACCGATCTGTCACGCACGAAACGCTCAGAACCTGTTGTTCTCATTGGAGAAATTGACTCCGAATGTACCTGAAATCAGGTCACGAGGTCAGGACGTCTGAAGATACAGGACGGGCGGACCTGTGCCTGCGCAACGGAGAGCTTGGACCGCAACGTGCGGAAACTTGCGACAACCGAGCCGGCGGTGCAACAGTGGATGAGTTCGTCGAGTGGTTCCCAAGCGTCACTGAACAGCAGGTTCGCGAGGTGCTTGAACACGAAGCCAAGGCACTCAGCAACTGATCAGGTTGTGATCCTCTGAGGTTACGCAATAAACTCTTTGAGTACAATGCCGATCACGCCCAGCAATATGCCCCATTGCAGTTTTTCAACAATGGCCAGCCTGGCCTCAATGCTCACCATTTTAATTTTTATCGCTGATATCTCATCCTTGACTGGAGCATCTGCCGATGCGGCCGCGGCGGCCTTTGCCTCAGATACATTTGCCTCTCTCAGCGCGTCATACAGTTCTTTGTTTATCGCGGTCATTTCAGATCTCCCAGTCAATCGTGCTGCACAAAGCTATCACCCGCACTGTGATCTGAGTATACCAGTTGATCATTGTTATACAGTAGCTTTGATAGAGATGCCGGGAGAATACTTTGGCCACCATGAATATCTCCGTGCCCGATCCCATGAAAGGCTGGGTTCAGGCCCAGATTGATGAGGGTACGTGCGCCAGTTCCAATGACACGCTCTCGCCGGTCGCGAGCATAATGTGGTCAAGCACCCGCACGTCAACCAGTGACAGGGCCTCCGTCAGACGACGGGTGATCGCCTCGTCAGCGTGACTGGGCTCCGCGACGCCGGACGGGTGGTTGTGATAGAACACCACCGCGGCCGCGTTCATCTCCATCGCCTGCTGGACCACGACTCGCGGGTACACCGAGGCACCATCGACCGTGCCTTCAAACAGCTCTTTCACAGCGATGATCCGCAGACGGGTGTCGAGAAACAGACACCCGAAGACTTCATTGCGGCGCCGGGCCAGGCGCAGACGCAGAAAATCCTGCGTCTCCTTCGCCCCGCACAGAACCCGTCCGGGCCGGTGCGTGAGGGCCAGGACCCTGGTCGCCAGCTCGATGACCGATTCCTTCTCGGAATCGTTGAGTACCGATGGTTTCAGACCTGCAAAGCGGTCTGCATCGTCCAGACCCTCAAGGGGTACCTGGGTGTTCATGATGTTCATGATAGATCTCCATAGATAAAGCCGGAGACACAGAACCCCGAGGGGATGCGTATCCCCTCGGGTTTTAGACAGATTGAAACAGGACACCAGGCCAGAGGCCATGCTGAGTTTCGGGTGTCGCGCTACACGGCTCGCGCCATGGCTTGATCAGCTTGTAAGGGCTCAACTCAGGCTGGAGTTGACACAGCACAACGCCGACAGTATCCACCCCGCTCCGCCGGAAAGTATCAACCTGCAGAACCAAGGCGGAAAAGTCAAGCCATACCCACTGTCGATACAGGTAGACACGCCACGCGCAATAGGTGTATACTTGTATCTACAGTCTCAGAAGGGATGAGCCATGCAACACACCAGTAAGATTCAGTATTGGGGCAACAGCTCTGCGATTCGGTTGCCAGCCAGGCTGATGCAGGAAGTTGGGTTGTATGCCGGTGCGCCAGTCACGCTGTATACCAATAATGACGAGTTAATTATACGGCGAGAGCAGCAGCCGGAAGAGGCCCGTATCAGCGATATGATTGATAACGAGGCTGATGCCATAGCGGCCGTCCAGGCTGTTCGAGCAGCAATGAACGAAGCTGTCACAGTGGCCGAGAAAGCAATTGAGCGAACTGAATCTGTCATCGAGGCTCTCGATGCAGCAGACACAGGAGAACGCTCATGGGACTAACAGGTGAGCTGGCCAGGTTGCTGAAAGATAGTTTGCAGTTGAGTGCAACCGTAGAGCGGCTAAGTGAGAGCCAAACGAGATTGAGCGATAAGGTCGATGGTCTCGGGGACCGCGTGTTAAAGCTGGAAACGCGGCTTGATACCTATGTTGAGATTGCACAGATACACTCTACATCACCACAATGAAGTAAGTGGACGGACCGCCCTGCCACACGACATCGAGAACTCTCGCTCGCTGTTACTCGCACCCCCTGCACAGACCGGTCTGGATCGTCGTCGGCTGACGGCACGCCGTCATGTGCGCTGGGGGGCAATGCGGCTCATGACGTTCACATTGTGGACTATCACTCACAACAGGGTGGCCTATGATTCCTTCAGAGAGAACTGCTGCACACCCTGGTGTCATTCTGCTCAAAGAGTTTCTTGAGCCCCTTGAAATAACCCCAAAGGGCCCGACCAACCACCTGGGCATCCCTGTCCAGCGCATCAATCTATTTCGTGTGGGTGGGCTTTCTGTATCAGGGCATTTCTGTGCTTGTGCTTGACATCCCGCTGATTCCGGCAGTCAATGGGCTCGCTGTGCTGTGTCACCTCCAGTCTGAGGTGAACCCTTAGACTGAACTTCCCCCCGATTTTTCGCTTCATATCGCGTCAAGTGATTGATTCGCTTGGGGATTCTGTGTATGTGAGACTGATTATTGTTCCCATGTAAATGATAATAAATGCTTTGCTTTTATTATATTTATGTGGCATCATTATTCCCATGTACATAGAAACAGTCCCCAACCGCTCATCCCCGCCCGCCATCCTCCTGCGTGAAGGCTGGCGCGAGGACGGACAGGTCAAGAAACGCACCCTGGCCAATCTCTCCAAGTGGCCCAAGGCCAAGATCGACGCCCTGCGTCGGGTGCTCAAGGATGAACCCATGGTGGGGCGGGATGAGGCCTTTGACATCCAGAGATCCCTGCCCCACGGGCAGGTCGCCGCCGTCCTGGGCACACTCCGCGATCTGCGCCTGGACCGGCTCATCGGTCCGCGCTCACCCGAGCGCGACCGGGTGCTGGCCATGATCCTAGCCCGGGTCCTCGATCCGGGGTCCACGCTGGCCACCGCCCGGGGACTGGCCGAGGCCACCGCCACCAGCAGCCTGGCTGACAGCCTCCAGCTGGGTACGGTGGATGAAGATGACCTGTACAGTGCCATGGACTGGCTGCTCCAACGCCAGGATCGCATCGAGCGGTCTCTGGCGAAGCGCCACCTGACCGACGGTGCCCTGGTGCTCTATGACCTGACCTCAGTGTACATGGAAGGCACCACCTGTCCCCTGGCCACGCGCGACTCCTCGCGGGACGGGACGCGCGGCACGCTGCAGATTGAGTTCGGCCTGCTCTGTGATGCCACCGGCTGTCCGGTGTCGGTCGAGGTCTGTCCGGGTAATACCGCTGATCCGGCCACGGTGGGGCCGCAGATCGAGCGGCTGCGTGAGCGCTTCGGGCTGTCGAAGGTCGTCCTGGTGGGCGACCGGGGCATGCTCACCGAGGCGCGCATCCGGGAGGAGGTCCACCCGGCGGGGCTGGACTGGATCAGTGCCCTGCGGGGCCCGGCGATCCGCACCCTGGTCGAGACCGGTTCAGTGCAGCTTTCGCTCTGTGATGAACAGGACCTGGTGGAGATCCGCAGTGATCTCTATCCGGGGGAGCGGCTCATGGTGTGCCGCAACCCGCTGATGGCGCAGCGCAGAGCCCACAGGCGCGAGGCACTGCTGGAGGCGACTGAGGCACTGCTGGAGTCCATTGTGGTGGCCACGACGCGGGAGAAGCGACGCCTGAGGGGTGAGGAGCAGATCGGGGCGCGGGTCGGCACGGCCATTGGCCGGTACAAGATGGCCAAGCATTGTGACTGGTCGATCGACGAGCACGGCGTCTTCCACTACGAGAGACGCACCGAGTCCATCGCCGCGGAGGCTGCACTGGATGGCCTGTATATCATCCGCACCAGCCTGCCCGAGGAGGAGCTGAATGCCCAGGCTACGGTTCAGGCCTATAAGCGTCTCAGTACGGTGGAGCGGGCCTTCCGCAGCCTCAAGACCGTGGATCTGAAGGTGCGCCCGGTGTTCCACCGCACGGAGAACCGGGTGCGGGCTCATGTGCTGCTGTGTATGCTGGCCTATTACGTGGAATGGCACATGCGTCAGCGGCTGGCCCCGCTGCTGTTCGATGATGAGGACTCCGCCGGTGCGGACGCTGAGCGCACCTCGGTGGTGGCCCCGGCCCGGGTGTCAGCATCTGCCAGGCGCAAGGCTGCGCGCACGTGCACCGATGACGGGATGCCTGTGCAGAGCTTCCGCACCCTGTTGCGGGACCTCGCCACCCTCACGAAGAATCGGGTTGTGCCCCGGATACCCGGGGCTGAACCCTTCGATGTGCTGACCCGGCCCACCGAGCTGCAGGCGGAAGCGTTCCGGCTCTTGGGTGTGCGAATACGGTAGTGTTCCCAGTACCGAACTGCCAGAAATGATATTACGTAATAAAAATCAACAGGTTAACTCAGCCATCCTCTCGAAGTTCAGCTTAGAAGCTGACAAAGCCATGGCGCGAGCCATGTAGCGCGACACCCGAAACTCAGCGTGGCCTCTGGCCTGGCGTCTTGTTCACAATCTGTCTAAAACCCGCTGGGGATACGCATCCCCTCGGGGTTTTGTGTCTCCGGCTTTTCTATGGAGATGTATCATGAGTATCAAAGTTGAGCGCGTCATCAGTGACGACGAATCTGGCTACGAGGGGGACTTCGTGGCAGAAGTCCTGCCGCACTGCGAGGACGATCTGGAAGAGAACGAGGCCTATACACATGGCCTGGTGATCGACGGGACAGTGGTCGCGCTGACGAGGCGCATTGATCTGAGCTAACCACCACGTGTACACAGCCACCCTTCGGGGTGGCTGTGTACACGTCTATCTCACCCGCTGGGGACATGTATCCCCTCGGGGGTGTTCTGTCTCCGGCTTTTTTTTGGAGACACACATCATGGGAAAACATGATACGCTCATGGAGCGCATCCTGAGCGGAAGGTCTGATGCGAATAGAGCCTTCAACGACATGTGCAGACTCCTGGAACGACTGGGTTTCGGGCTCAGGATCCGGGGCAGTCACCACATCTATAAGAAGGAAGGCATTGAGCAAAGAATCAACTTGCAGAACAGGCGCGGAAAAGTGGATTCGTACCAGGTTCAGCAGGTTCGGAAAACTGTCCAACAACACAACCTGGGAGATCAGTAATCATGCACAAATACGAAATTACCATTTTCTGGAACGATGAGAGTGAAGCCTTTATCGCTGACGTCCCGGAATTAGCCTATTGTTCGGCCTTTGGTGATACGCCGCAGGAGGCCTTAGCCAGTGTGTCTGAGGCCATTGAAGGTGTTCTCGATATGTCACGGGAAGATGGAGACCCGATTCCTGAACCCAAAGGTCGGCGGTTGACACCTGATGAAGCATCTGTATCTTTTGTCTGATGCACAGTAGTGCACCTGCACAGCTACCCTTCGGGGTGGCTTTTTTGTGTGCGTGCGCCATGGAGCCAGCCCGGTGACGGACGGACGTGCCGCGCTGCGCCTTACACGTGGGTGCTGAACGTGTCGGCAACCCATTGATTCAGGCTTTTCCCTTCGGCAGCGGCGGCGGCGGCGATGCTCGCGTGCAGTTCCGGTGCGATGCGGACGTTGAACTTTCCCGAGTAGTGCCGCCCCGGTTCAACGTCATCTTCCTCGCACATCTCAAGGAATACCTTGAGCGACGCCGCGCCCTCCTTCTTGAGACTGGGAACGTCCCTGGCGTAGAAGTCCGCGCCGCCGTTCAGACCTACGAACTCGCCCCGGAACATCTCGATATCGGGGTCGAATTGAATGATGGCCTGATAGCTGCCGATCTGCATGGTGTTCTTCATGGTCTTACTCCGTTTCGTTTCAGCCAATCCCGAATGCTCGCCACCGCGCCCTTGTCCGTGTTGGGCGAAGGATACGGGCGGTGAAAGACGCGCCACTCGCCGAACAGCCTCACGCCGACGCGGGAACCTTCCCGCTCGCTGATGTCCGCCCCCAACTCGGCAAGCAGCGCCTCGATGTCCCGCCACGGGATGTTGGCGCTGACAGGATGGCTGAAGATTCGTTCGAGCGTTCTCCGGGATGTGCGTTTCATGAGTATTATAGTACCGAATATCAGTACTAATTTCAAGGGGAATTTGGCATGCGCATTTTTGCGGTGTGTGCAGCCAAAGAATGCATATTCGCATTGACCTGGTGCACCCTGGTGGGAAGTGATGAAAACGCCGGGTGTTTGTGTTCCGGACTATAATTAGTCCCGATTCTTTTTTTCAGAACAGCGCTTTACGGCTTGAGAAAAATCCTTGTCGCTCTATACCCGCTGGCCGATCCAGCCGAACATCACCCCCAGGCCTCCATCACCATATGTCGTTGATCCTTGATGGCGTTGGCCAGGCCGGGCTCCCGGTCAGCCATAAGCTGGAGCACGAGGATCTTCAGCGAGAGCGTGGAAAGGGTTTTGCACTGATCCAGCTCGGAGAGGTTACTCAATTGGAGTGGGCTGCCTGACGCTCTTGGCTGGTTCGCTTGTAACCGCGCCAGTATTCAATGAACTCCGCTTCTGATCGGAAGATACCGTTTCCGGCACTGAAGTCCTCTATTGTCCCTTTGATGCTTCCGATATTGGCAGTATTGCCGCTTCCAGCCTTGTCGCCCGCGATACGCCACTTCTCTTGCATAAAGACTTCTACGTCATCAAATGGTATGGGTATATCCTGCAGCGTCTCTAATGAGTAGATCAGCCCGCTTGTGTCTCGCTTCGCCTCTGATCGCCTATAGACAAACCCGATTATCCAGTGCTGGCTGTAATGGCTATAGGGATACAAGATGTTCTTGCTTTCCGTCTCGGACCTGATGTAGCTGGTATAGCTTCCCAGGGTGTAGCCGAACCTAACTTGCCCCTCCCTCTTATATGTGGTCTTCACATCGAGCGCGATTTTTTCCTGATCGTCTTCCCCGCGCATCAGGGTAAAGTCCGGGTAGTGGTTTTGCTTGTCCGGCTCAACCAATTCCAGTCCGGCGCTGCAGGCATAGGCCGCAACCGCCTGCCTTGCCACAATCTCAAACAGGGTGCTTATCACCTTGGTATCGGAGCCAAGCGGATAGACACGCGCCCTGCGATCTACAACACCGCACAGAGAGTAGCCGTTCTGCACTTCCTCAAGTGCGTTGAGGATGAATTCCTTCATCCAACAACCAAGGCTTCGATCATGCTGTTGCGAAGATCTTCCGTCGATCCCAAATGGTAAAAGTGTGAAAACGTGCGAATCTCATACTCGGAAAATGCTTCATGCAGCCTATCGTTTTTCCGGTACTTGTTCTCGGACCACATTGAATAGAGAAACGGGCACGGCAAGGCTTTTAGCTTGTCCTCAAGCTGTGTTGCGTCTTCGTCAGTCCATGAATTGAAGTAATCGGTGAAGCGGCCAGCATAGGGCGGGTCACAGTATACAAAATCACTTTCCACCGCCTCACTCAATACCTCATTCCAGTCTGCACAAACAAACTCCCACGCCTTGCCTGCCATGCAGTCACCCGCGCGCTGAACCTGACTACAAATCTTCGTGATATAAGCCTGTCGAAAACGCTCAGGCTTTTTGCAGAACGGAGTATTGAAAAAGCCTTTTCTGTTGAAGCGTATCAGCCCATTGAAGCAGGCCCGGTTCAGGAACAGGAAATCGTGAGGATCACCTTCGGCGTTGAAGCGATCTCTCACCTGGTAGTAATGCTGTCCGTCCTGGAGCAACAAGGCACCCTCACGCTCCAAGAATTCACGCACAGTTGCGCTTGTAACTGTGCCTCCCTGTATGGCCGCATAGAAGCGAACAAGGTGCGGGTTCGCATCACTGAGCAAGGCGCGATCCGGTTTGATGTTGAACGGCACGACAGCGGAGCCAACAAAGGGCTCTATCCATCGCCCAGAGCCATCCCAAGCAACGCTATCTCGAATGAACGGGATAGCCTTTGTCTTGATGCCCTGTATCTTGAGTGGGGGAACTTGCACATGATTCATGCGCGGGAGTATAAATCGGGCTTTTTATTTTCTCAACGAGGGTCCCATGCACCGCTACCGCCAGCAGCCTGCTGGAGCGTCAGCAGGCTGCGGGTCGGGTCGGCAATTTTCTATTCTAGAGACATCACCCCCAGGCCTCCATCACCATATGTCGTTGATCCTCGCCCACCACCTGCAGATAGAGTTCGGTGCTGTCCGTACTGGAGTGGCCCATCAGCTGTGACAGCACATGGATGGGCAGGGGTTTCTCAGCGGTCACCAAGGCTCTCTGAACCTCTGGAAGGGGTTACCCCCATCCGCCGTCACAATCGCTCTGTGACCGGCAGAGCCGGTCGGTGATTGTGTCGCGGCCTGGTGGCCTCGCGCGACACGCACGACGGCTTGCTTCGCGAGCGCTTATGTTTTTTTGGTGGGGCTGGCCAGCTTGGCACGTCGATCAGCGCGCTCCTGGCGCCAGACAAGCCAATTGAGCGCCAGCATCCCAGTGGCCAGAATACCGGCGGTGAGCAGTAGGTAGAAACTAGTCATTCTCTCTCTCCAGATTCCCGACGGACACCACTACAAAACCGACTAATCCCACGCAGATGCCAGCCCATGGATTCACCTGTTCCAGCACCGCACTGAGCAAACCGGTGGCAGCCAGGATAACTCCGATCTGCCGACTGTCTTTGCGCACGCCTCGCTCGTTAAACCGCATCGGGTCAGCCTAGCACAGGCTGGGTACTCTGCGCCACTCTCTCTAACTAAGGCTCTCTGGACCTCTGGAAGGGGTTACCCCCCCCATCCGCCGTCACAATCGCTCAGGGACGCGCTGAGCCGCCCTGTTAGAAACACCCCCACGCATGTGGGGAAGATCAGCCGCGGGCCGGACAACCGCACTCCAGAACGGACCATCCTCCCGCTTGACAGCCAGGCCCCAGGGGGGCGTCCGCAAAAAACGCGCTGCATCGGACACAATTGTGCTTGACACCCCCTGAGTGCGGGTGGATACTGTCAGCGTTGTACTGTGCCAACTCCAGTCTGAGTTGGACCCTTGAAGCTGACAAAGCCATGGCGCGAGCCATGTAGCGCGACACCCGAAACTCAGCGTGGCCTCTGGCCTGGTGTCCTGTTCACAATCTGTCTAAAACCCGCTGGGGATACGCATCCCCTCGGGGTTCTGTGTCTCCGGCTTTATCTATGGAGATGTATCATGAGTATCAAAGTTGAGCGCGTCATCAGTGACGACGAATCTGGCTACGAGGGGGACTTCGTGGCAGAAGTCCTGCCGCACTGCGAGGACGATCTGGAAGAGAACGAGGCCTATACACATGGCCTGGTGATCGACGGGACAGTGGTCGCGCTGACGAGGCGCATTGATCTGAGCTAACCACCACGTGTACACAGCCACCCTTCGGGGCGGCAGTGTACACATCTATCTCACCCGCTGGGGACATGTATCCCCTCGGGGGTGTTCTGTCTCCGGCTTTTTTTGGAGACATACATCATGGGAAAACGTGATAAGCTCATGGAGCGCATCCTGAGCGGCAGATCTGATGCGAATAGAGCCTTCAACGACATGTGCAGACTCCTGGAACGACTGGGTTTCGAACTCAGGATCCAGGGCAGTCACCACATCTATAAGAAGGAAGGCATTGAGCAAAGAATCAACTTGCAGAACAGGCGCGGAAAAGTGGATTCGTACCAGGTTCAGCAGGTCCGGGACTCTATCCAACAACACAACCTGGGAGATCAGTGATCATGCTCAAATACGAAATTACCATTTACTGGAGCGATGAGGATCAGGTCTTTATCGCTGACGTTCCGGAACTGCGGTGGTGTATGGCCCATGGTGATACGCCGCAGGAGGCCTTAGCCAGTGTGTCTGAGGCCATGGAGTTATGGCTCGATGTGTCACGGGAAGATGGAGACCCGATTCCTGAACCTAAAGGTCGGCGGTTGACGGCTGATGAAATCAATTTCGAATTAAATGTATAGCAGTCTCAATACACAGCCACCCTTCGGGGTGGCTTTTTTGTGTGCGTGCGCCATGGAGCCAGCCCGGTGACGGACGGACGTGCCGCGCTGCGCCTTACACGTGGGTGCTGAACGTGTCGGCAACCCATTGATTCAGGCTTTTCCCTTCGGCAGCGGCGGCGGCGGCGATGCTCGCGTGCAGTTCCGGTGCGATGCGGACGTTGAACTTTCCCGAGTAGTGCCGCCCCGGTTCAACGTCATCTTCCTCGCACATCTCAAGGAATACCTTGAGCGACGCCGCGCCCTTGTCCGTGTTGGGCGAAGGATACGGGCGGTGAAAGACGCGCCACTCGCCGAACAGCCTCACGCCGACGCGGGAACCTTCCCGCTCGCTGATGTCCGCCCCCAACTCGGCAAGCAGCGCCTCGATGTCCCGCCACGGGATGTTGGCGCTGACAGGATGGCTGAAGATTCGTTCGAGCGTTCTCCGGGATGTGCGTTTCATGAGTATTATAGTACCGAATATCAGTACTAATTTCAAGGGGAATTTGGCATGCGCATTTTTGCGGTGTGTGCAGCCAAAGAATGCATAAATGCTGTCATGCCCCCTGGGCGGTTATTCTCAGGAGGTTTCCTCGAACGCCGTTCGCGGCACACCCGACTGGCGCACTATCGATAGCAGCGTCCCGGTGCGTAATTCCCGATGGTCCGGCACAGGAACCGTCACCGTGCCTCCGGTGTCACGTCGCTGCATCACGATGTGGCTGCCGCGTCTTCGGACCTCGGAGAAGCCGCAAGCGGCCAGTATTCTGCAGACTTGGCGTCCCGACAGGACCCGCAGTTTACCCAACAGCGACCTCGATCCGGGTCACGTACACTTCCCCGCGAAGGCGGCTTTCTTGTTCCTCCCGGGGCGCGGTTTCAAAAAACAACTCAAGCGCCTCAGTCAGGTTATCGCGCGCCTCATTCACGGAAGAACCCTGGGACGCGACATCGAGCTCCGGGCAGAGCGCCACATAGCCATCGCCCTCAGGTTCGACGATCGCAGTCAGACTCTTCTTCATGGCGTCTCCTCCAAGTTGGTTGGATCATCGTTCGCAGTGTAGTGTAGAGACATCACCCCCAGGCCTCCATCACCATATGTCGTTGATCCTCGCCCACCACCTGCAGATAGAGTTCGGTGCTGTCCGTACTGGAGTGGCCCATCAGCTGTGACAGCACATGGATGGGCAGGGGTTTCCCGGCCGTCACCATGGCCACGCCAAACCCGTGTCGCAGGCCCTTGCCGGTGGCCTGTGCGCCCTGGATGCCGGCCCGGGCCATGACCCGCTTCACCAGCCGGTAGGCCGTCGGGCGGCTCATCGGCCACAGGGGTGTGTCGAGATCCCGGGCACGTGCGTGCCTGGCACGAAGGTCAAACACCAGATCGAGGTGTTCGATCAGGACCGGAGGCACCGGCACCCTGCGGTACTGGGGCTGTTTCTCCCGCCCCTGGCGGTCGTGCGTGCGCTTCTTGAGTGAGCGGAACACGATCGCCGCCTCGTCGATCAGGACGCGCCTGGGCACCAGCTCAAGGCCTTCGGTCGGCCGGCAGCCGGTGTAGTGGAGCAGCTGACAGAACATCCGGTCTGCCGGATCCTCCCCTGCAAGCGCCGCCAGAAAATCGGCGCGTTCCTGGGCATTGAGGTACAGACGTGCTCCCTGGGGGGAGAAGAGTCGCATTTCGGGGGCTGAATTCATGTAGAGAACCCGTGAATCACATCGTAGGAGAAGTGATTCATTGTGGGTCACTCACACCCGGTTTTCAAGGCACATCTCGGGGACAGTGGGCCCTGCGGCCGGACACAGTGAATCACTTATCAGTAGAGTGATTCAGCACAAAAATTACCTTGGGAGCAGTCAGAGCGCGATGCACCCCCAACATTTGAGGAATGCGAGGCCGAACTCGCAACAGAATGGGAGGGGCTGCGGTCACCGGGTGGCTCCCAAATGGATGCCCGCCGGGGTGCCCCGCGGCAATCGGAACTGTGGGAGGTGATGATTGACGACACAGCGCGCCCCTGGCGGTGGTCTGTCAATCCAACGCCGCCTCTATGCGATCACCGGGCGGCTGTCAAATGCCCCTCTGCTGCCCCGCATGACCAACTGTACCAGCCCACGGGCCTGCGGGGCCTGACAAAGCCCTGGCTTTCCATGAACTTATGTTCATTTTGTATTGCACAATACAATTTTTGCGGGCGACTGGGTGCGCCCGCGGTGGGGGTCTCCGATCAGAGCGCGAAGGGGTCAGCCGGTCCTTCGCGATCACGGCCGTTAACTGGGACTGGCGGCCGTCTGGAAGCAGTTCCTGACGAGGTCACGCCCGATGCGATCAGTGTCAGTTTCCCCCTCCAGGTCATCGACAACCACCGCGACAATGTAAAAGGTGTTCGGGTCCAGGCTATGGAAGGTGACCGTTTGGGTCGGCACAGTGCCCGCTGTGTTGGATGCCAGGACACTGTAGAATCCATGGGACAAGCTACCGTCACCCTTGAACAGTCCGAGACGGTACGTGGCACGGGTGGCGGTGCCTGTTGTATTGATAAAGGCCCCATCTCTCTTGACGTAGGCATTGTTTACCAGACCCAGATTCAATCCGCCGACCCTCACTGTGACCGCGTTGCTGTCCGTCGCTGGTGTCGCGCGAGTGAACCAACTGGGGTAGGTTTTGGTATCCCCGTGAGTGATGGTCAGGCGGTTAGCATAGCTGGCGGTGATGCTGGCCCGATTGCAGACTTGAACCCCGCTATCTTGCGCCCGTGCCACCATTGGCAGGGTGAGGGTCAGGGCGACCAATGCCGCCAGGGTTGTCAGATAGCGGGGGGGGGGGGGGGGGGGGGGTGACCGTACGTTTCATGTTCGTTCTCCTCGAAATGAGTGACTCTATCTATAGAGCTGAACAGCATCGTAGTTGTAACGCAATCCAACTCCACAGTCAAGGCTCTGTGGGCGAATGTTCAGCCCCTCACAGCACTGCTTCGGCGGCAAGAGAAAACTCGTCGGGTTTATGAAGCTCGTTCTTGAAGAGAACGACTTGCTGGATGGCACCTTCGTTGAGGTGTATGCCGGGGGAGCCGCATGTGCCATCACGCTCCTGGTACAGTGAAGTAAGCCGCACTCGTGATCACCCCAGGTGCCTGAGGTGCATCCAGTGCAGCGGACCACGTGCTTCTGATCTGGATGCACCCATCGAAACAGTCCCGACCAGTTGCCCACATGACTACATCTTGATACATTGACAGCATGGAAAGCGCGAAGGCTTATCGACTATGGCAATACTGACCGTGCGCAACGTGCCCGACGAGGTGCATCGCGCCTTGCGTGTGCGGGCGGCCCTGCGCGGCCGCAGCACTGAGGCGGAAGTGCGCGCCATCCTGGCGGAAACAGTCCTGCCGGAAGGGCGGGCCGGCCTGGGGTCGCTGTTGAGCGCTGTCGGCCAGCGCGCCAAGCTGACGGAGGCAGAGTCGGCGGGCTTCGCGCAGCGAGACAACGCTCCGGCCCTGCCGCTCGACCTCGAATGATTCTGGTAGATACCAGCGTGGTGTCGGAACCGCTGCGCGGGGCACCGGAACCGCGCGTCGCCGAATGGCTCGACGCACAGTCGTTGGAGACGCTGTATCTGTCCGCGATTACCGTCGCCGAACTGCGTTTCGGGGTCCGGACGCTTCCCAGCGGCCGGCGCCGCAACCGGCTTGACGAGGACCTGGAGCGGCAGATATTGCCGATGTTCGCCGGCCGGGTGTTGGTATTCGATCTGCCCGCTTCGCAAGCCTATGCCGAGCTGATGGCCAAGGCACGTTCCGCTGGCCGGGCAATCTCGGTGTCCGACGGCTACATTGCGGCGACGGCGGCGGCCAACGGCATGATGGTGGCGACGCGGGACACCGCCCCGTTCCAGGTGGCCGGGCTGGAAACGGTCGATCCTTGGGCGAGTTAGGACATGATCGTCGCGTTGCGCGAAATTTTTTTCACAGTGGCAGGGATCTGGACACTGCTCTATAGTAAGAGCTGAGTTTGTCAATCTCATTTCCGACTCGGACCGGCTGTCGGGTCTCATCCCCGTATGCCTTGACCGGGGACGCCTATACAATACGCCCGTACTTCTTGAGAACCCGCAGTGGTGAACAGCCACTGCTGGAGTGGTGACCGGGAAGACCATACCTGCCGGGGATTATCTCCCCGGCAGGTGTGGTTCAACTACCGCCCGGCATGGGCACCAGCGACCTGGCGCTGCACCTCCTGCAGGCCGTGGAGATACTCCACGGCGCGCTGTGCGTGAGCCGCAGCGGTACAGATCGCCCGCCTGTCGCCCTTCAGGATCCGCAGCCAGTGTTCAATGTAGGCTGTATGATCATCCAGAACTTCTGGAATGAGCCCCAGATCCGCCGAGAGAAACGCACTGCCGAGCTCGGCAACGAGCTCTTCCCGGGCATAGCCCTCATCGCCGAAGCGCCGGCGGCCACAGTCGCGATCAAGTCGCGACGGGTGGCGCGTCCAGTGAGTGACCTCATGCGCACGTGTCGCGTAATAGCTCTGGGCATCACGGAAGCACTCGAACGGCGGCATCTGGATGCGATCGGCACCGGGGCTGTACCAGGCCCGGTTCCCGCCGTGATCGATCTGTGCACCTGTCGCTGCGAAGAAGGCCTCCGCGTGACTGATCCGTGCGACCGGATCGGGCACCGATTCGGCCAGCTCATAGAAGTGCTCGGGCAATCCATCGATCTGCTCGACGTTGAACACCCGTCTGGCGTCTGGGCCCGGTAAAGCGTCGCGGTAACCATCGCTACTTTCAACGCAAGGACGTTATCCTGATCCGGCAGATTCGTGCTCTTCTCTACAAACAGGGCTATACCATTTGCGGCGCACGCAGCCGTCTCTCAAATACCGACGCCGAGCAGGCCAGTAACCAGGTGGTGATACCGGTTGATGATGCAGTCAGGGAGCTTGAGCAACTGCTCGACTAGATCAACACCTGATTTTGCCACCATTGTATGTAATTCCCAACCCGATGGACAGAGAGGACCAGTCAGCCGAAATCTGAGCCGGGGAAGCGAAAGGCCAGGCAGAGCTCACCAGCTATGAGCGGTTCTATCGTACTCATGCCTCAATACTGAGCCTGCCATGCTGTTGTGATCGGGACGGCCGAATCACGATCTCCACATCACGTCCCAACGCCGTCAGCAGGCGCAACAGGCGCTCTATGGAATATTCGCGAAAATTGCCCCGAAGTAAACGTGAGACATCGGGCTGAGACAGACCCAATAAACTCGCCGCTTCAACCTGCTTGAGACCACGCTGACGAATGATCCCGTCAATGCGGGTCACAAGCTCCGCTTTCAACAGATGTGCATCGGCATCAGGATATCCCAGATCCTTGAATACGTTGCTACTGCCGCGTTCAATCTTGGTATCTCCTGCCTCCATTCATCTACCCTCCACCATAGACATCCCTGTAATGCCGCACTGCTGTCTTCAGCCTGTGCCTGATCAAATCGATCTCAGGCTTCGGCGTTTTGATACCTCGCTTTGCTTTCTTTTGAAAGGCATGCAAAACGTAAACCGCTGCCTTGAACTGGACCGTGTATATTGCCCGATAAGTATCGCCATCATGTCTTGAGACTACTTCTATGACACCGGGACCCAATCCCGTGAGAGGTTTGGCATCACGGTGTTTTAAACCGATCTGAGCCTGGTACAGTGCAAAGCCTATTCGGTCCTGTACCGGATCCGGAAATTTCCTCAAATCCTCCTTGCTTAAACCCAGCCATTCAACAGGTTTCAGAGTCTCGTTGTCCATAACAATTATAAATTATAGCGGATCCACCATATCAGTGTAAACCAAATTGATAGGCTAAAATGGTTGGAGCTTCGGACCACGTAGGACGCTATTTCACGATAAAATTCTGATTTTATGGGATCTTATCGGACGTTCTGGGACATCCCGGTGGTGGAGGCGGGGGGAGTTGAACCCCCGTCCGTCGATCCGCCACTGCAGGCGCTACATGCTTAGCTCCCTTTATTGAGTTAGCCCGTCATCAGCCCAAGGGTCAGGACGATGACAGCGAGTCCGGCACAGTGTTTAACAGCGCTGCGCCGAACAGACCGTGCTGCGATCTTGTGAGATATGACACCTGAGAGATCCGGGGATCGCCGGACGCACAGGCACGGCTCCGGTCAGATGGCACCCTACTGGGTATTAAGCAGCGAGTGCGTAGTTGTCGTCGTTGGCAACTATAGGTGTGTGACTTGGATTTACGAGACTGGTCACCATCTCGGCATGCTCCTGAAGCTTATGGAACTCCGTCGAATCCTAATCACCCCCATGATCTCAACACCGATCATGCGCTCATGTAGAGCAGGTGGGGGAAAACAGGGCTGGCCAAGCCGATAGGATGCGTGGATACTTGGCGACAGACCAGCACAGGGACAGGCCAATGCACTTCACGACCCCGCTTCGCTACCCCGGTGGCAAGAGAAAACTCGTCGGGTTTATGAAGCTCGTTCTTGAAGAGAACGACGCGCTGGATGGCACCTTCGTTGAGGTGTATGCCGGGGGAGCCGCATGTGCCATCACGCTCCTGGTGCATGGCTCTGCGTCACGGATTTACCTGAACGACCTGAACTCAGGCATCCATGCGTTCTGGACATGCGTCATTGAGCAGCCGGAAGAACTGATGAAGGCCATCACTGAGGTTCCGGTCACCATGGATGAATGGCACAGGCAGAAAGCCATCCAGACAGATCAGAACACTCACACACCATTGGAAGTCGGGTTGTCACCATTCTTTCTGAACAGGACCAACCGCTCGGGAATCATCTCGGGCGGTGTGATCGGCGGCACGCAGCAAACTGGCCGATGGACGCTGGATGCACGATGTGCCAAGCCTGACCTGATCAGGCGCATCGAACAGATCGCAGCGCTGAGCTCCCGTATCCGTCTGTATCACACAGATGCCTCGGACTTCATTCGGGATGTGCTCCCCGGGATACCCGGCACGAAGTCATTGGTGTACCTCGATCCACCCTATTACCACATGGGCCCGACGCTGTACGAGAATCAGTACACCCACGATGACCATGTGACCCTCTCCAGGCTGGTGAACAGTCACCTGACGCTTCCCTGGATGATCTCATATGACTGCGCGCCGGAAATCATGGGACTGTACAGCTGGGCACGCTCCCTGTCCTACCGGATCAGCTACAGTGCACAGCGTCGGTACAGGGGAGCAGAAGTACTGTTTTTCAGCCGAACGCTCAGAGTGCCTGATGTTCACACCCCGACACAGCCTGGAGCGGCTCAGCGCCGCAGGCTGCACGTCCCGCCTGAAGGGCCTACACTCCTGTCCACGATCACCCGTCGGACTGCCGCCCGGAACGGGGTGTACGGGTCGGATAAACATCACCCCAGGGACGGTTCGTGCGTCCCTTTCCAAGGCCCGGGGACGACATCGCTGAGACAGACATTCAGGCCTTGACAGTCCAGCGTCATGAATTAATAATTGGTCTCTTTATTGGTCTCTGTTAAGGTCTTTACATGGGCATTACACATTCTATTCTTGCCAATGCAAGCGTGGGCATATCCGAGTTGAAGAAAAATCCCATGGCTGTCATCAAGCACGCCGAGGGAGCGCCGGTGGCAATTCTGAATCGCAATCAACCGGTGTTTTACGCTGTTCCCGCCGCAGCCTGGGAACGTCTGATCGAGCAACTGGAAGACCTCGAGCTCGCGGCGCTTGTGCGCGAACGGGAGGCCGAGGCCGAGGCCGAAATCGAAGTCGATATCAATGAGCTATAAGCTCGTCTTTCTTGCGAGCGCGATGCGCGAGTGGAACACGCTGAACCCCCAACTCCAGCAACAATTCAAGAAGAAGCTGGCTCCACGTCTTGAAACGCCGAGGGTTGCGGGGGATCGCTTGAGCGTTATGAAGGATTGCTACAAGATCAAGTTGCGGAGCGCGGGGTATAGACTTGTGTACCAGGTCAGGGATCAGGAACTGGTCGTGGCCGTGATTGCTGTCGGTAAGCGTGAACGCAATGCCGTTTATCTCACTGCTGCACAGAGAGTTCCGGCGCACGCACCGTCCGAAGGTCACTGAATGCTGCAGCTCTTCTGCCAGTTGTACTCTGATCGGTCAGATCAGGTGACGAACTCCCTGACGCCTCGCCCCCTGAATGTGAATGCGTGCTGGTAGATGTGGGCCCATGGGATCAGGACATCACAGGGTGTTCCTGTGTACATGTGAGAACAGCGAGCGATCCCAGACCCCTGCCATATGCACACAGGAGCGCGCTGTGACACCCGAAGGAAGCGGCCCTGTGCCGAGCAGGTGGCCAACCTGTCCCTCAGCCACAGAACAGTGGCAGGGATCTGGACACTGCTCTATAGTAAGAGCTGAGTTCGTTACGCTCATTTCCGACTCGGACCGGCTGTCGGGTCTCATCCCCGTATGCCGTGACCGGGGACGCCTATACAAGACGCCCGTACTTCGCGAGAACCCGCAGTGGTGAACAGCCACTGCTGGAGTGGTGACCGGGAAGACCATACCTGCCGGGGATTATCTCCCCGGCAGGTATGGTTCAACTACCGCCCGGCATGGGCACCAGCGACCTGGCGCTGCACCTCCTGCAGGCCGTGGAGATACTCCACGGCGCGCTGTGCGTGAGCCGCAGCGGTACAGATCGCCCGCCTGTCGCCCTTCAGGATCCGCAGCCAGTGTTCAATGTAGGCTGCATGATCATCCAGAACCTCTGGGGTGAGCCCCAGATCCGCTGAGAGAAACGCACTGCCGAGCTCGGCAACGAGCTCTTCCCGGGCATAGCCCTCATCGCCGAAGCGCTGGCGGCCACAGTCGCGATCAAGTCGCGACGGGTGGCGCGTCCAGTGCGTGACCTCATGCGCAAGGGTCGCGTAATAGCTCTGGGCATCACGGAAGCACTCGAACGGCGGCATCTGGATGCGATCGGCACCGGGCCTGTAGCAGGCCCGGTTCCCGCCGTGATCGATCTGTGCACCGGTCGCTGCGAAGAAGGTCTCCGCGTGACTGATCCGTGCGACCGGATCGGGCACCGGTTCGGCCAGCTCATAGAAGCGCTCGGGCAATCCATCGATCTGCTCGACATTGAACACCCGATAGCTGCGCATGAACGGGATGACCCGTTCCGACTCGTCGCCGGTCTCCTCATCCTGCCCGGTGCGAGTGATGGTGCTGGTGTAGACCACCGACTCACCGGTCTCGCCCCTGCGGACCTGACCGCCCAGCTCTGATGCCTGGCGATAGGTCATTTAGGTCGGCGCGCTGTAGCCGGCAGTGACACCGGCAGACCAGAGCATCAGAACGTTGATGCCGCTGTAGGCCTGGCCGGTGTGCCGCAGTGGGCGCGTAATGCGCCCGGCAGCCTGTTCAGCGCTCCAGGGTTTCATCCAGGGGCGAACGCCCTGTTCCAGATCCGCGACGATGGTCTCGGTCATCCGGGTATAGACATCCGTCCGGGATGCTGTGTTGGATGTGGTACTCGTCTTCATGGTCTGTCTCCTGTGACAGATAGACGCCAGGTGACACCCCTCCCCTGCCGGGACAGAGGTGCGTCCCCGGCAGGGTTGAAAAACACAGCGTGACATCCTGTATCCTTTTGGATACAATAGCCAGCATGAACTACACTGTGACCAGAAGCGCCACCTTCAGCCGCTGGTTGAGCGGACTGCGTGACCGGCAGGCCCAGGCTCGGATTGCTGTTCGCATCGAGCGCGTTGAAGATGGCACCCTCGGTGACCATCAGAGCGTGGGTGGCGGGGTGAGCGAATTGCGAATCGATGTTGGCCCGGGCTACCGGGTGTACTACAGCATACGGCAACAGACCGAGGTTATCCTGTTGTGCGGCGGTGACAAGGCGAGCCAGCACAAGGACATACGCCGCGCCCAACAGATGGCGGACACACTCTAAGGAGGCACCATGAGCACAGAGACCTACGCACCCTGGGACAGCGCTGAGTTTCTCACTGACGACGAGACGCGGATCGAGTACCTGAAGGCCGCGCTGGAGGAGAACGATCCGGAGTTTTTTATCAGGGCGGTCGGCACTGTGGCCCGCTCGATCGGCATGACGTCCATCGCCGAGGAGACCCAGCTGGGTCGCCCAAGCCTGTACAAGGCGCTGTCCGGTGAACGCGATCCCAGGATCGGCACGGTGATGAAGGTGCTTGATGCGATCGGCGTCCGGCTGACCGTCGCGCCGAAAGCGATGTGACAGGGGCTGTGGTGCGGCAGCGTGCAGTACCGCTGCACCTGCGCCCATCTGGTATGTTCTCATCATCAGAACTCCACCGAGTACAGAAACTTTCCCACACCCCGACAGCAGGAGTAGGGTCGCCAGAACGTCCAGACATACTCCTTCTGATCGGTGTAGCGCGCAGCACTCCAGCGCCCGTCCTGATCGCCCAGACGGGTTGCCTCAGTATCGACCAGGGGAGCGATCATCTGGAAGGCACCCTGGTCAGTCGAGCGGTGATTGAAGGCACCGGTTCGGCCAGCTCATAGAAGCGCTCGGGCAATCCATCGATCTGCTCGACATTGAACACCCGATAGCTGCGCATGAACGGGATGACCCGTTCCGACTCTTCGCCGGTCTCCTCATCCTGCTCGGTGCGAGTGATGGTGCTGGTGTAGACCACCGACTCACCGGTCTCGCCCCTGCGGACCTGACCGCCCAGCTCTGATGCCTGGCGATAGGTCATCCAGGTCGGCGCGCTGTAGCCGGCAGTGACACCGGCAGACCAGAGCATCAGAACGTTGATGCCGCTGTAGGCCTGGCCGGTGTGCCGCAGTGGGCGCGTAATGCGCCCGGCAGCCTGTTCAGCGCTCCAGGGTTTCATCCAGGGGCGAACGCCCTGTTCCAGATCCGCGACGATGGTCTCGGTCATCCGGGTATAGACATCCGTCCGGGATGCTGTGTTGGATGTGGTACTCGTCTTCATGGTCTGTCTCCTGTGACAGATAGACGCCAGGTGACACCCCTCCCCTGCCGGGACAGAGGTGCATCCCCGGCAGGGTTGAAAAACACTGGAAAAAAACGACCCGATCTGATACCGTGCTGGCATCGGTTCGGGTTTCAGGAGCAGGTGGCCGGACTCGAACCGGCATCTTTCAGGTCACAACCCAGAATGTTTTACCCTTAAACTACACCTGCAATTCAGTACACTGAGCCCCAGGGGTCTCCCTCTGGGGCTCAGTGCTTTTCTGGTTGAAAAAAACGACCCGATACGGTATCTTGACGATACCGTGTCGAGTCTAACGGAGCGGGTGACCGGGCTCGAACCGGCATCTTTCGGGTGGCAAGCCAGAATATTTTGCCTATTAAACTACACCCGCACTTCCTGACGCTGCGCCGTACAGGTTTCCTGTACCGCGCAGCGTTACTTCTTGTCAGAGCACCGCTTCACAGAAGCCCGCGCTCAGCACATGACACGCTCTCGCCGGTCGCGACCACAATGTGGTCAAGCACCCGCACGTCAGCCAGTGACAGGGCCTCCGTCAGACGACGGGTGATCGCCTCGTCAGCGTGACTGGGCTCCGCGACACCGGACGGGTGGTTGTGATAGAACACCACCGCGGCCGCGTTCATCTCCAGCGCCTGCTGGACCACGACTCGCGGGTACACCGAGGCACCATCGACCGTGCCTTCAAACAGCTCTTTCACAGCGATGATCCGCAGACGGGTGTCGAGAAACAGACACCCGAAGACTTCATTGCGGCGCCGGGCCAGGCGCAGACGCAGAAAATCCTGCGTCTCCTTCGCCCCGCACAGAACCCGTCCGGGCCGGTGCGTGACGGCCAGGACCCTGGTCGCCAGCTCGATGACCGATTCCTTCTCGGAATCGTTGAGTACCGATGGTTTCAGACCTGCAAAGCGGTCTGCATCGTCCAGACCCTCAAGGGGTACCTGGGTGTTCATGATGTTCATGATGGATCTCCATAGATAAAGCCGGAGACACAGACCCCCAGGGGGATCGGTCTCCCCGGCGGGTGTGGATTGAAACGCGGGCTCTGAGGCGTGTCGCGCAATAAGGCACCAGGCCGAAGCCTCGCTGGTTCTCGGGTACCGTGACCAGCTTCAAGGGTTCACCTCAGACTGGAGGTGACACAGTAGTACTCACTGCTCCCGTGCGCTCTGCACACAGGGGCGGTCTGGGCATCAACTACTTGAGCGTCTGAACTCTCCTGTTCGCCGATATCCCACATCTGGATGCACCACAACCGCTCCAGATCAAAGGGCGGTGCCATAGAGCCGGCACCCGGGCTTGAGCGTTGGACTATGGGTCACAGACCCTGTACAGAGACCTCCGCAGAGGCCTCGGTACAGGGCCCGGAACCGGGCACACGGAAACCCGAAGGTTCCCGTCGAGCCTTGGAAGAAGGGTGGTTCTCAGACCACCAGATTGAAAAGGGTCAGCTCACAACCAGCGAGGTATATGTGAGTAGTGCGACCTCAAGCAGACTCACGGCATGGCAACCGTGTGGACAGTACCTCATCTGCATGACTGTCCTGAGCCTCAGAGAGGCATAGGGTGTCGGCCTACCGGGCTGACATCGGGAGAACAGTACAGCGCAGACGGCTGTGGTACCAACCCTCTGCGCTGCACTCCTGCACCGAAAACGGGATCAAAGGCACCCGAAGGTGCCTTCTTTCCCTGGACTGTTCGTGCGAACAGAACATTCAACCCCGCCGCTCAGGCCGCCTGAACCCAGGCAGTCTGTGCGCGGTCCCAACGATAACCCTGCTCCTTCAACTCGGCTTTGCGAGTCTCGAAGTCAGGGTCGTCCCTGGACAGCCGAACAACGCTCGGCTGCGGATCGGACTCGTCCTCAGCATCAAGCCAGACTGCACGTCCTTCTGAGGTGATGAGGACATCCTCGTCGATCTTCAGGTAGCTGATTTTCAGCAGGCTGGCCTTCAGCGCAGCACCAGGCTGACCCTGCTTGGGGCCCTTCTGGTAGAGAAATGGCTTCACGCGAAGTGAACCCAGATCAACCGCGGCAATGACCCTGTGCTTCTCAGAGCAGATCTGGGATCTGAACTGAGTCACCAGGTCAATGGCCTCCGGCCCCCGTACGATGCAGTCAACATAGACATAGCGAACTGCGTCCTGATGACCCTCCAGCAGAGACAGTCTGCAGGCGAGGTAGGACGCTGCACCTTCGGGTTCAATGACGCGAGCGTCATTGATGTAGCCGATACCTTTGGTAATGACGTTGAAATGTGAATTGTCAGTGTTCATGGTGTATCTCCATAGAAAAGCCGGAGACACAGAACCCCGAGGGGATGCGTATCCCCAGCGGGTTTTAGACAGATTGTGAACAAGACACCAGGCCAGGGGCCACGCTGAGTTTCGGGTGTCGCGCTACATGGCTCGCGCCATGGCTTTGTCAGCTTTAAGGGTCCAACTCAGGCTGGAGTTGGCACAGTACAGCGCTGACAGTATCCACCCGCGCTCAGGGGGGTGTCAAGCACTGCACAATTGTGTCCGATGCAGCGCGTTTTTTGCGGACGCCCCCCTGGGGCCCGGCTGTCAGGCGGGAGGGCGGTCCGTTCTGGAGTGCGGTTGTCCGGCCCATTTATGGAGGAAGGCCGATCAGGATACCGGGGAACGCGAAGCCTGCGCCCAGCACCGAGAGCGTCAACAGGATCTGCGCACTGCCAAAGCCGACAGTCCACCGCTGGTTGTTCTGCGCGTTTTTTGATATGTCGGCCCGCACCCGGTCGAGTGCACGCTCATTACAACAGGCTGCGCGTGCGGGTGATCAGGCGAATTTCAAGATGGCCACGGCCAGCGCGATCATGCCGAGGATGGCGAGCAACAAGCGGATTTCACGCTTCGCGGATTCTTCGGCGAGACGGGCAATGTCGGTCTTGTAATCGGCCTGCATGGTCTTCATGCGCTCCTCCAGTCGGGCGATCCGCTCCGAGAGTTCATGCTCAGTCATCGGTCCAGCATAGCACAGACAGAGGACGCTGCACGCGCTTATGTGTTTTTGGTGGTACTGTCCAGCTTGGCACGCCGATCTGCGCGGTCCTGACGCCAGACAAGCCAATTGAGCGCCAGCATGCCAGTGGCCAGAATACCGGCGGTGAGCAGTAGGGTGGAATTATAGCTTTGGCTGCCACATATATAATTCCCTATGGAATCAACCGGAAAACTGCAACAACAGCACCAAAAGCACCAGCGGCTGCAATTCCCAACGTCACAGCTGTCAACAGAAACCAGGTTTTTAGATGAGCAATATCCGTTTTTGTTGCTACATTTTCATGAATTGAATGTATGCGCTCATCTATTCGCACGACAGTAATTTCAAGTTTTTTAATCTTGATTCCCAATCACCTCCCCCTGGAGGACTTCCGGATCGCCATGGACTGCGTTCACAAATATGGAACCACCAAAAGCTTAAAACAATTTGTTTTGGTTCCTGCCGTCCGCGACCTCACCGAGCGTGCCGATTTTGAGGTCGAACAGCGCGACCTGAAACGCGGCCGCAGGATCACCGGCTTCGAGTTCATCCTTCGGGAGCGCTCCCAGGGCGATGTGTTCCCCCACGACCTTGAGGTGTGATCAGGTGAGAAAGCCCAATGCCGTGAACCCGACCGCGAGCATGGCTCCAATCGCAAGCAGCAAGCGGGTTTCGCGCTTGGCTGCCTCAGCATCACGCTTCGCGGATTCTTCGGCGAGACGGGCAATATCGGTCTTGTACTCGGCCTGCATGGTCTTCATGCGTTCCTCCAGTCGGGCGATCCGCTCCGAGAGTTCATGCTCAGTCATCGGGCCAGCATAGCACAGACAGAGCACGCTGCACGCGCTTATGTGTTTTTGGTAGTGCTGTCCAGCTTGGCACGTCGGTCTGCGCGGTCCTGACGCCAGCCAAGCCAGTTGAGTACCAGCATACCGATGAACAGAATGCCGGCGGTGAGCAGTAGGGCGGAATTATCCATTCTCACTCTCCAGAGAGGCGATGAGCAACAGCGCCAGCCCCGTCAATCCCAAGCTGGCACCGATCCACGAATCAACTTGATCCAGAACCGCGCCGAGTAGCCCCGTGGTACCCAGGATAATCCCGACCCGCCGACTGTCTTCTCGAATGCTGTTCAGGTTCAACCGCATACTCTCAGTGTAGCACAGCCAGAACATCTGTTTCGATACACGTGCACCTGCGTGCTTGTGACCAGCCGCGTCTTGATTCATTACCAATTGAGCTCTATGTTCTGCTGGATATATGGAAGAGGGGCGACTCCCATGTGCTGAGCCACTGTTCATCAGGACCGGGAGCAGGGTATACAGCGCCCCGATCACATAGTCAAAGACCAAAGACACTGAGGCGCCTGTCGTGGTCATTAAAGGCGTTAAACCCGATCTGCCTGCCGCCAGTGGCTCCGGCCCAGAGCGCGCCATCGAGCCAGTGCACTGTTTCTGGCTGGCTGCGGCGGTGCAGGGCTGCTGATGCTATTGCATGAATACCGTGAATCAATTAAAGTAGGCACCATTATTGTTTCTTTCGGTGACACAGCGACTTCTGACCTGTTTCACGGCAGGGCAAGCCGCAAGGCCCACACGCTGCCCAACCAGATCCATGAAAAGGCGCTGTACAAACTCGACATCATCAACGCTGCACAAACCCTTGGTGACCTCAGGTCACCTCCAGGTAACACACTGAAGCTCCTAAAAGGCACCCAGAAAGGTCTCCACAGCATCCGAATCAACGATCAATGGCGCGTCATCTTTCGCTGGGAGGCCAATGCGGCTCATGACGTCCAAATTGTGGACTATCACTAAACAACACGGTGACCTATGATTCCTTCAGAGAGAACTGCTGCACACCCTGGTGTCATTCTGCTCAAAGAGTTTCTTGAGCCCCTTGAAATAACCCAAAAGGGCCTGGCCAACCACCTGGGCATCCCCGTCCAGCGCATCAATGAGATTGTGCGCGGCAAGCGGGGCATTACTCCTGGTACAGCCTGGCTGCTTTCGGAGGCATTACACACCTCTCCAGAGTTTTGGCTGAACCTTCAGTCGATACACGATCTGTCTGCCCACAGGCCGGAGCATCATATCCAACCACTTGCTGCACTGGGCGCATGACACAGTGGTGACACTGGCAGAGCTGCACCCGCTGTGGGCGGTGCTGGGGCTGTGTGCTGCTTGTTCTGGAGTGCCTTGTCACGCGCTTTCTTGACTGAGACCTCCGGGTACGGCCCAAGTCCGCGCACGATTCGTCTGCGTTCGCTTTGGTGTTCGACACTGATGTACTGCACTCAGGATTTCCTGTGGTTTGGCTTCACTTGGAGAATGCGGCTGAAGCCAAGCGCGTCGGAATGGCGTTCGGCATAAGCGGACTTCCCGGAATGCTTGAGCCTGACTACTGAGATGTGTGTGAATGGTTGTGCCTTCGGCAGGCCATGCCCCAAGAGATGTCACAATAGATTGGCTCTTGGGTTCGTTATCAAAATCAATCGCGCGACAAAAAAGCGATATTTTATAAGGCTTTATGTCGTTTTCAGTGTAGCTTGGCGAAGTCTCATATCGAGTATTGGCGGAGTATGGGTACCCTAACCGGACAGAGCTGCCACGACAGCCTCACCCATTTCTTCGGTGCTCACTCGAGTCATGCTCCGGGTGTGTATATCCGGTGTTCTCAATCCCTGATCCAGAACCCGGGCTACAGCGTTTTCGATGCGGTTCGCGGAAGACCCGGCATCAAGCGAATAACGCAGCATCATGGCTGCGGACAGTATCGCGGCCAGTGGATTGGCCAGCCCCTGTCCAGCAATATCGGGTGCCGAACCATGTACGGGCTCATAAAAACCTTTGCCAGCCGCATCCAGCGAGGCAGACGGCAGCATTCCTATGGAACCCGTCAACATGGCTGCAACGTCAGAAAGGATATCGCCAAACAGGTTTCCGGTCACAATCACATCAAACTGCTTGGGGTTCACCACCAGTTGCATAGCGGCGTTGTCCACATACAGATGGCTCAGCTCAACATCGGGAAATTCACTCGACACCTCGTCCATGACCTCGCGCCAAAGTACTGTTACTTCGAGCACATTGGCCTTGTCTACCGAGCAGACACGCCCATGCCTTCGCCGCGCTGCCTCAAAAGCAACCCGGCCAATGCGACGAATCTCAGATTCGGAATAGACATCTGTGTTGATTCCCTGGCGCTCACCGGTGCTCAATGTGCGTATTCCACGCGGTTCTCCAAAATAGATGCCCCCCGTCAACTCGCGGACGATCAAGATATCCAGACCTGCAACCAGTTCTGGCTTGAGGGAGGAGGCATCGGCCAGTTGGGGGAAGGTAATGGCTGGACGCAGATTCGCGAACAGATCCAAGTCCGCACGAATATCCAGCAATCCCGCCTCCGGACGAAGATGGCGTTCGGTCGTGCCGTCCCATTTGGGCCCGCCAACTGCGCCAAACAAAATGGCATCAGCTGCATGCGCTTTTTCACGGGTGTGCGCCGGATAGGGATGACCCAGTGCATCGTAGGCACAGCCGCCCAGCATAGCGTGATCATAATCGAGACCCAGCCGGTCTGCCTGGTCTACGGCCTCCAGGACCTTGCGTGCCTCAGTCATGATTTCGGTGCCGATCCCGTCGCCTTCCATAATCAGTACTTTCCTGCTCATGCGAAGACCTCGCGAAGGGGCCTGTCCCAGCGCCTCATATCGAATCCCGCCCAATGACTCCAAAAACCCAGGGTTCCGATGTGGCCCGATCTTGTTCGTAGGCACGAATCTTATCTGCGCTTTGCAGCGTCAGACCGATCTCGTCCAGACCACTCTGAAGGCAGTGTTTGCGGAATGCATCTATTTTAAAACTGAAAGACTCCCCGGATGGCGTGGTGACTACCTGCCGGGGCAAATCAATATTGAGGGCGTAGCCTTCCTGCACATAGGTCTCTGCGAAAAGCTGCGCAACGATTTCACCGCTGAGCACGATGGGCAGCAACCCGTTTTTAAAACAGTTGTTATAGAAGATATCAGCGTAGCTTGGTGCCACAATGGCCTTGAACCCATAGTCTTCCAACGCCCAGGGCGCGTGCTCGCGGCTGGAACCGCACCCAAAATTGTCGCGTGCAAGCAAAATCGAACAGCCCTGGTAGCGTTCCTGGTTGAGGGCAAATTCCGGGTTGGGCTGGCGCTCTTCCTCTGGCTTGCCCAGCCACCCCTCGTCAAGGAAGCGGATGGTATCAAAGGCATACCGACCAAATCCGCTCCGTTTGATACTTTTCAGGTACTGCTTGGGAATGATGATATCGGTATCAACATTGGCACGATCCACCGGCCCTACCATGCCTCTGTGTACAGAAAATGCTTTCATGGTTCCGCCCTCTTATGCTCCCAGCTGACGTACATCGATAAAATGTCCAGCAACGCCCGCTGCCGCAGCCATTTCCGGACTCACCAGGTGGGTGCGGCCACCGGAGCCCTGCCGCCCCTCAAAATTGCGATTGGATGTCGACGCACAGCGCTCACCCGGTTCCAGCGTGTCAGCATTCATGGCCAGACACATCGAACACCCCGGCTCGCGCCACTCAAACCCAGCCTCAATAAATATCCGGTCCAACCCTTCCGCCTCCGCCTGCTGTTTCACCCTGCCCGACCCGGGCACGACCAGTGCCAGCTTGACCGAAGCGGCCTTATGCCGACCCTTGACCACGGCTGCTGCAGCCCGCATGTCCTCTATCCGTGAATTTGTGCACGAACCGATAAAGACCTTGTCAATGCTGATATCCTGGATCGGCGTACCAGCTTCCAGACCCATATAGTCCAGTGCGCGGCTGATCCCACCGCGCTCGGTATCGTTCCTGCCATCATCCACCGAGGGAACCTTGCCACTCACAGGCACCACCATCTCAGGCGACGTTCCCCAGGAGACCTGAGGTTCAATGGTGCCGGCGTCCATCTCTACCACCTGGTCGAATGTGGCCCCTTCGTCAGAGTGCAGTGTCTGCCAGTACGAAACCGCGCACTCCCAGTCATCACCAGTGGGCGCAAAATCGCGGCCGGTCACATAGTCGATCGTCGTCCCGTCAACTGCGACCATACCCACGCGTGCTCCGGCTTCGATGGCCATGTTGCAAACCGTCATGCGCCCCTCCATCGACATGTCGCGAAATACCTGACCACCAAATTCAATGGCGTACCCCGTGCCACCTGCCGTACCGATCCTGCCGATTATGGCAAGCACCACATCCTTCGGAGTCACGCCTGCTCCAAGCGCGCCGTCAACCCGTATCAGCATGTTCTTCATTTTCTTGGTCACCAGCGTCTGGGTCGCCAGAACGTGCTCAACCTCGCTGGTACCTATGCCGCAGGCATAACACCCCAAAGCACCGTTGGTAGAGGTGTGTGAATCACCGCAGACAACTGTCATGCCGGGCAGTACTGCGCCTGATTCAGGACCGATCACGTGAACGATACCCTGGCGCAGATCGTCCAGCTTGTATTCGGCTATCCCGAAGCAATCACAGTTGCTGTCGAGCGCCTCAAGCTGTATACGCGAAGTCTCGTCCGACAAGGCCTGATAGCCGCCCGCCCTTTCCTCCCGCTCCGTGGACACGTTGTGGTCGGGAGTGGCCAGAACTGAATCCACGCGCCAGGGTGTGCGCCCGGCAAGACGCAGACCCTCAAAAGCCTGGGGTGAGGTGACTTCGTGAATAATATGGCGATCAACGTAGATAAGCGCAGAACCGTCTTCCCGTGATTCCACCAGATGTGTGTCCCACAGTTTGTCGTAGAGCGTTTGTGCAGCCATGTGTCCAGCCCTGATCGTTCGGGATCGCTATTGTAAACAGGCTGAGTGATAATATAAATTTATATGTTACATATATTGAATTCTTTCTTGTTATAGATAGGATGCTCCTAAATGTAACTTTTTGAGCCCCAAAAAGCGCCCTTGGACACCCAGGATCTCAGAGTCTTCATCGCCGTCGCCGAAAGTGGCAGTTTTTCTGAAGCTGCCGCGCGGGTGCACCTGTCACAACCGGCCGTCAGCAAGCGAATAGCCAATCTTGAGGATCGGTTCGGCTGCCGTCTCTTTGATCGCATATCACGTCGGATCTTTCTCACCGAAGCGGGTCAGGCGCTGCTGCCCAAAGCCCGTACCATACTGCAGGACATGGAAACGGCGCATCAGGCAGTACAGTCCCTTCAGGGCGAAGTCAGGGGAAGACTCTCCATCGCTATCAGCCATCATCTTGGGCTGCATCGCCTGCCGCCCGTTTTCAAGGCCTACACCGAGCGCTATCCAGACGTCGATCTTGATGTCGCTTTCAACGACTCTGAGAAAGCCTATGAGGCCGTTCTGCATGGCAGCGTGGAACTGGCAGCAAACACGCTGGCTCTGACACCTCAACCCAGGATTACTGAAATTCTGCTGTGGCGCGACCAGATGGTCTTTGTCTGCGCCCCTGACCACCCGCTGGCACAGGTTGATACGCCAGGACTCACCGACCTGGCTGGGCACCGGTGTCTGATTCCAGACACTTCGACCTTTACCGGACGGCTGCTGGAAGATGCGTTTGCCCGGGAATCACTCAGCCTGAACCCGGTAATGAGTACCAATTTCCTGCAGACCCTGGGTACGATGACTGAAATCGGCTTGGGCTGGAGTCTCCTGCCGGAGACCCTGGTGGATGTCAATCTCCTGTGCACGATTCCGGTTCCTGTGCCCATTGAACGCAGACTGGGCATTATCCATCACGCCGGGCGCACTCTATCATCCACCGCCCAGGCGTTTATCAACGTGTGCACGCAGATGTCCGGGCGGGAACCTGACTCACAGCCCTGATTTCCTCAGCACTCACAATGCCTTCTCCTGCCCCTGCAGATGCGCTTCACCATACTCTTTAGATTCTCAGGCTGATTCGTGGACTGATCTTGCCCGGCCAGGCTACAGCGCTTCTGCACTTCCCAACGGTCCATGATATTGGCCTGCCCCGGCTGCCCCTCTGGATCGTCCTCGCATCCACCGGCGCGTTCGTTCTGGCAACCCGCACGACCTTGTCGATCTGACGGCAGGTTTCTGAAACAGAGTTTTTCCTGCGTCTATATGTGGATATTCTGGCGCGGGTACTGTATTTTTCCGGCGCTTCCTATCCCTTGGTCTCCTGTTTTTGGTATCCATCGCCATAGACTCGTCCCTGCTGCGCTGGAACTGGCAGCATACAGTCTGCTGCTGTTTTTCCATGTGCCTGTTCATGCCCTTATGAAGCAGGTGCGTTCCGAGGGCGAACTCGGGCGGCACCTGTATCGAACTCAGGCTGCCGGTTGGTGAATCGGATTCAAACGGCGATCAACCCCTGAAGTATCTGGTCGTTGATGATGATGTCCTGTGTGCTGACTTATGCAGAACGATGGCACCATCTCGGCTACAGCGAAAGTATTGGGCATGTACCGGCGAACCCTGCAGCGCACACTGCACACAGGTCCGGCGACAGACTAGCTCGCACTTTTGAGCCGCTCAACCGCTCGCTGCCAACCAGCCATAAGCTGTTCACGCTCCGTATCGGCCATGTCGGGCTCAAATCGTCGATCACAGGACCAGAGGCTGGCTATTTCATCGAGACTGCCGTACATCCCCGCCTGCAAACCGGCAAGATAGGCCGCACCCAGCGCCGTGGTTTCAGGGACAGATGGTCGATCAACACTCAGGTCGAGAATATCCGCCAGAAACTGCATGGCCCAGCTGTTGGCTGCCATGCCACCGTCCACGCGCAATACGGCAGGGCGAGCCCCATCATTCTTCATGGCACTCAGCAGGTCTCCTGTCTGGTAGCAGACGGCCTCCAGTGCGGCCCTGACCAGATCAGCACGCCCCGTGGCACGAGTCAACCCGAAGAGTCCACCGCGGGCATCCGGGTCCCAGTGCGGTGCTCCCAATCCGGTAAAGGCCGGCACAAAATAGGTACCCCTGTTGTCCGGCAGGGACTCAGCCAGCGATTCACTTTCGGCCGCATCGGAGAGAATACCCATTTCGTCCCTCAGCCACTGGATGGCGGTGCCAGCGTTGAATATGGACCCCTCCAGGGCGTATGTGACCTCCCCTGCCAGACGATAGGCAACGGTGGTCAACAATTTGCTGGATGACTGCAATGCTTCGTCTCCAGTGTTCAGAACCACGAAACAGCCTGTACCATAGGTGCTCTTGATACTCCCTGGAGTGAAGCAGGCCTGGCCAAATGCGGCAGACTGCTGATCGCCGGCAATTCCAAGGATGGGTATTGAGCGGCCGAACAGGTCTGCTTCAGTGTCACCAAAGTGGTTTGCGCAGTCATGCACTTCCGGCAGGAGACTGGCTGGCACATTAAAAAAATCCAGCAGCTCTGGATCCCATTTCTGGGCATGAATATCAAATAGACTGGTGCGGCTGGCATTGGTGACATCGGTCTTATGACTGCGGCCTCCAGTCAGCCGCCACAGCAAAAAGCTGTCGACAGTGCCAAAAGCCAGCTCACCTGCTTCTGCCCTGTGCCTGGCACCCCCTACATTCTCCAGAATCCAGGCTATTTTAGTCGCAGAGAAATAGGGGTCCAGCAGCAGCCCCGTTCGCAGCGGGATCTGCTCCGCCAGTGGCTGGCCCTGCAACGCCCGGCAGTGGTCAGCGGTTCGCCTGTCCTGCCAGACAATGGCGTTGTGCAGCGGCTGTCCACTGTCACGAGCCCAGACAGCAGTCGTCTCACGCTGGTTGGTTATACCAATGGCAACGATTTCTCCCTCGCCGGATCTCTCAGCCTCCGAAAATGCCTGGCGTGCGGTACCCAGTGTAGTCGACCAGATTTCTTCCAGATCATGCTCTACCCGGCCGTCAGCAGGGTAGAGCTGCCTGAATTCCTGTTGCGCAACAGATCGAACCGCTCCGAGACGATCGAAAACGATGGCACGGCTGCTTGTCGTCCCTTGATCAAGGGCCAGTATCAACGGCTGTTTCATGGAATGTCCCCTGTGCGATAAAAAACCGATCAACCCGTTTCAGGTCAATTCCCCAGCACACTGCACTGTACCCCACTTGCGGCTCAGATGCGCCGGACTGATACATTCCAGAAGCGAGGAAACGGCCAGGAACGGGATGATCACACAACCGGATGACTTTCTGTTGCGATGTTCCAAAAGTGCCCTGGCAGTGCGCCATGAGGACATTATCGCGGCCCCCGGCCTCATGAAGACTCGCTGCATCTACTTGAGCAATCAGGCCGAAACACAGTATCTGAAATATCTGCAGGAGCGGCGAGCTGCGTCAGCATCACCCCTCCCTGAAGTTGCGATCCCGAACTTCGGCACCATCAAAGCCAGCGACAACGGGCAGAATGTGGGTATATTTCGATGGTGGCGTTGTCATGGCCGGGGCACAATTCGCAGCGCTGGCGGCAGCCTCGCAATAAAGCGGTTTATGTAGCAAGTACCCATAAGCCATTCTGTAATAGCGTACGCTACCCGCTAAATGGGCCCCGATCCGGTGGGTATCCATTCCGGGTTAATTGATTTGTTGCTTGAATATCGATCCCAAGAAATTGGTGTTATGGAGAATCAAGATGCTGTAAGTGAGAAGGATGCAGGAAGAAGATAACGCACAGTTGCCGCTTTTCGGATTGGGACTCATAAAGAACAGAGTGTCTCCCCGCCGTCACCGATCACCTGAACTCGCAGAAGAAAACGCTAGTCGGCTTCCGCTTCTCGTCGGATGCAGCACCCCGGAAATCCATATAAAAAGCCGTCTGCCCATCATCTATCTGAAGTTACAGGTGGTCCTCAAAAATCCAGAGTTGGGTTAGAGCCGACCGTTGATACGTCACCTCAATTTCGCGGCCCTGGAACAGAACGTTGACAGCGGCTAAATCGGCATTTGGGACGGGGAGCACAATGTCCGCTCGCTTGTTACGGTACCTAGAATCAGTTTTACTGTCAGCAAAACTCGCAAAGCATTCGTACTGACGCGGCGTGGAAGCTACCGATGTTGGGCGTTACTGCGCCGATCCACAACTGGCAAACAAAGCAGCAGCCAACCCTGCAACCACCAACAGCTTACGCATATCCCTTTCCCAAGCCATAAGGCGCGGGGTGGCAGGATGTGGGCTTGAAGCTGTCAACACCTATTGTAATTCCCTTCGGATTTGATGCAGCTCACTTCGAACAACCATTTTCTAAAGCTTTTTCTTCGTCCAGAATAGACCCGAACTTTAGCAGATATGTTGTTTATGTGTCGGACATGGTCGATGTGTGCTCACCAAATGTGTGAAATTCCGGTATCCCCCATTTCGTCCAGGGGTTAGTGGCAACCCTTTCCCGAGGCCCTTTGCGCGCCCGCTCGGCTTCGGTGAATCTTCCCCTCTCATAAACGTCTTATGGGGGATTTTCAATTTCCTCGTTGGCTATGTGCTTCTCAGATACGTGGGCTTTTTTGTATTGGGCGTAAATACAGCTACCTATGCTTTTGTCGCTGGCGGTTTGGTGGTGTCAATTGTTCTGGCTTTGCATTTCGGTAGAGTGCGAAATTCATAACAGGTTGCCTGTGTCAGTTGCTCTGAAAGAACGCCGACCTGAGACTGCACACTGTTGGACCGACCTCATGGATGACGCTGCGATTGCAGGGCAAATGCCTTTGACTGCGAAAAACATCTGCTGATGCGCCCATTTCGAACGATCGCACTGTATGCCGCATTTCGCTCTTTTTATTTGAAATTTCGGAATTTTATTCCGAAATTTCAAATAAAATGGCTATACTCATTCACATGATCGAAAGAATCAGCTATCTACGGCGACTGTCCGTCGCCCTCGCCCGCTCTCCCGTGACCGCGCTGCTTGGCCCTCGGCAGAGCGGCAAGACGACGCTCGCAAAACAGTTTGCACATGGCAGGCAGGCCACTATTTTCGACCTTGAATCCGATCAGGACGCTCGCGCGCTTGCAAATCCGGAACTCACCCTCGGCGAGATCAATGGCCTTGTCGTGCTTGATGAGGTTCAGCGCATGCCATCGCTCTTTCGCGCTCTTCGCGTACTCGTTGACCGGCCTGAGTCCGACACGCGGTTCTTAATTCTTGGGAGCGCTTCGCCTGATCTCGTCCGCGGCGCATCGGAATCACTCGCCGGGCGCATCGAATTCGTCGATATCGCCGGTTTCAACCTGCAGGAGGTTGACAGTGAGGGCATTCTTTCACTCATGCTACGGGGTGGGTTTCCGCGCTCATACCTCGCACCTTCCAATGCGGACAGCCTCGCATGGCGGCAAGGGTTCATTCGCACATTTCTTGAGCGCGACATCCCTGACCTTGGCATCAGCGTTCCTCCGGTCGCCATGCGACGATTCTGGACCATGCTCGCGCATTGGCACGGCCGCACTTGGAACGCCTCTGAGCTCGGCAGGTCCTTGGGCGCATCGGACAAGACGCTGCGCCGCTACCTCGACTTGCTGACTGGCACGTTCATGATTCGCCAGCTTGCACCCTGGTATGCCAACGTCAACAAGCGGCAGGTCAAAGCTCCGAAGGTGTACTTCAGAGACTCAGGCCTGCTTCATGCCCTGCTCGGCTTGGACACACAGCAAGCCCTTATGGGACATGGGATTGTTGGATTGTCATGGGAAGGCTTCATCATCGAGCAAATTCTCTCGCTCTTGAATCCTCCGTCAGCATGGTTTTGGGCCGCGCATGCCGGCGGCGAAATCGACCTTATCATCGACCAAGGGGGCAAGCGCATCGGCTTTGAAATGAAGTTCAGCGAAGCGCCGAAAATCGGCAAGGCGCTCTACAGCGCGGCTAAAATCCTGCATCTTGATCATCTCTATGTCGTCTGCCCGACCCATCGCGCCTATCCGATCAACGAACGCATTAGCGTGTTGCCAGCGACATCTATTCTCGACCTCGTCGAGAATAGCGAATGAACCGGCATGAAGGATTGATAACGGGCTGTATAATCAAGCAAAGAAAACGCATTGCGTCATAAGGCCATGGGACAGAAGAAGCAACGCGATGTATTTGCTGATATTTCGACAGATGCCTCACCGTTACCGTCCAAAGTTTGACGATACGGTTTGATTGAATGCATGGTTTCGATTTTTAATGTAGTCGTGCATGGAAGGGATTGGGGCTGTGAGTTTGCCAGTGCCATCATCCTGCAGGACACCCACATATACGAGCGTCTGGTATGCATTTTCGTATGGCAACTCCATGTTGCTGCGGGGGGTGTCTTGTAGGCACGTTCTATTGCTTCACGGAGTTTATGCTTTTCAACGCCACGACCTTTTAAGTGCCGTTACGGTCACCGCATGTACAAGTGGGGTTGGGATCGTTTCGATTCGGCCTATGTAGTATTCTTCTCGTCGCGCTTCTGACCGTTTCTGTGCTGCATCAAGACTACATGTTTTGAGCTTGCCGTCTACTTGAATGAGTTCTTCGCCTCACAAACGCAGTGCATTTGTGAGATGTTGTGGCCAGCCCATGGACTCGTTAAGGACGACTTTTTAAAGGTATTTCGTGTCGCAACCGTCTCGTTCCCCCGTGCCAATCTGGATGCCTGAAGGGCAGTGAATGCATGGCTGATTTTTCAAATAGCCAGGTCATCAGATAGATGTCGGAATATCTGATGCCGAAAGTCAGACCACGAGGTCAGGACATCTGAACTTGGTGTTTACCCTAAATGTTCGTCGTGGCGATTGATGCCCTGTGGTAATCAGCACCGCGCCAAGTCTGCTGGTTATTCACACCATAGTAGGCGGCATAAGAACCCACACCCAGCACGGCGACCACTTGCAAGAACTGACGGCGAGACAACAGTAATGGCTGACCTGGCTCCAGCACCTGACTGTTTACACCCTGTTTGGGCAGTGCGCCGAATTTGGCGGTTACCTGCTGTATGTTTTGCCAAGCCTGTTCGTGTTGCAGGCTTTGTTCGCGCCACTATTGGCAAGCCTGATGATCCTGTTCGGATGCATCATCTGCCCATAGCCGCGCCAGCCACGCAGCGGCTTGCTGTAGCAGGATATCTTCCTGGCTATGTTCTTTAGGGCTATCCTCGTTGGGACTATAAGTTTTACTTACCACGTCACCGGGTACTCAGCTATTTAGTGCCTGGTAACAGGCCAGTAAACCACGCGCCACATACTTTTCTGCCGAGGACACGGATACCTGCATGTACTCGGCAATGGCTTTGTAGCTTATACCATCAAGCTGGCGTAGTGCTCATACCATCAAGCTGGGCTAGTTAATGATGAAGGACTTGGCCACTCTCGCGAAAAACCGGGTCGTGCCCCAGATGCCTGGGGCTAAACCCTTCGATCTGATGGCCAAGCCCACCGAGCTGCAGGCTGAAGCGTTCCGGCTATTGGGCATGCGAATACGGTAGTGTTCTTAGTGCTGGACTGCTAGAAATTGAATTGTGTGAGATAAGTCAAAAGGTCAGCTCGGTCCTCTCGAAGATCATATATGCTAAGAGATGCTCGCCGCTGATCAAACACCGATTGACTCAGCAAGGTTTCTGGGGTAGCTTTCAGTCTCGCTATGTACAGGATCAGAAAGATGCTGACGAACGTTCGCATAATTACTGGGTGGTTCGCTGCGCCCGACTGGACTCTCTCTCCCCAACCTAGACAGGGCGCAGCCAGGAAGTGGCTGCTTGCAGGACTTGCGGCAGTTGTTGCGTCTGGTTTAATTGACGCAAGTGCCCTGGCGCAGTCGCAAAGTGACGTATCCGGCGGGCTCGCCATTGAAGAGATCATCGTCACGGCCAGCAAGCGCGAGGAAAACCTGCAGGATGTGTCTGTTTCCATCACCGCCTTCAGCAGCGATGACATCAGCGCACTGGGGTTTGACAACGGTCTGGACATCAGCGACCAGGTACCCAACTTCACCGTGCAGTCCCTGTTCGGGCCTTCGGGGCCACCATTTTTGAATATTCGGGGCGTTTCAACTGTCGCCTTTACCGTAGTCAACGAGACAGCAGCCGCTACCTATGTCGATGACGTGTATCAGGGCAGTATTTCTGCGGTCACCGGGCAGCTGTTCGATGTCGAGCGCGTTGAAGTGCTTCGCGGCCCCCAAGGGACAATCTTTGGCCGCAACACGACCGCCGGGCTCGTTCACTATGTGTCGCGCAAGCCGACGGAAGCGCTCGATGGCTATGTGTCACTGCAGCTGGGCGAGAACGAGCAGGTCATTGTTGAAACGGCGGTGAGCAACACGCTGACCGAAGGGGTCCGTGGACGAATCGCCTACAAACAGCACCGCGACGATGGTCTCCAGAAGAACACCAACCCGGCGTTCAACAACGCGAGAGCCGGCGTCACCGATGTGCGCTCGGCCCGAGGCACACTGCAGTTCGATATCGGCGATGCCTGGATGGCGGAAGTCAGCACACACTGGGCGGAGTCCGACTCGACCTTGCCGGGCTATCGTTTCGCAGGGCTGTTCGACGAAACCCTGACGCCCGGCGTGCCCTGCAGTGTCAGCGACTTTCTCAATGACCGCTGCTTCAACGGTGCCGGGGGCAGTGACTTCGACCCGGACCCCAAAGAGACCTATTCGGTATTTGATGGCAGTGACAACACCTATGATGCTTACGGCGGCTACCTAAGGTTCACTGGCGACCTCGGCTTCGCCAACTTTCTATCGACCACCGCCTATGAAACGTTCGATAGTCTGACTGTTCAGGACTACAATATCATTGAAATGGCATCGGTTCGTCGCACCGCTCCATTTGATATTGAACACGAACAAGTCACGCAGGAATTCCGCCTTGACGGCAGCACCGACTCGTTTGACTGGCTAGCTGGCTTCTTCTACTACAGCGATAAAAAAGCTATCGGCTTGGATTTTGTCTTCGCCCCAGATTCACCTGCTTCCCTGGGCTACAGAACCGCAACAGAAACCGATTCCTACGCATTGTTTGGAGAAATTGACTTCGGTCTCACTGACGACTTACGACTCATAGCCGGCGGCAGGGTAACTCAGGAAGATCGGGAGTTAACTCGATATGATGGCGGTGGCGGTGGCGAATTTGAACCAATAGACGAATTTGATCTTATCGACGATGTCGACGAAACAGAGTTCACTTGGAGGTTTGCTGCTGAGTATCAGTCAGTAGATGATCAACTGTACTACGCTCAAATTTCCAAAGGGTTCAAAAGTGGCTCCTATAATTCTTCGATAAACCCTACCCTTCAAGGTGTCCTAAACACCGGTCCGGCTGATTCAGAAACCGTCATCAACTACGAACTCGGTGCTAAAACCGAGTGGCTGAACAGCCGGCTGCGTCTGAATGCCGCTGTCTTCTATCAGGACTTCAACGATATACAACAGACGATCTCCACTGATGAACTGAGTCAGGTGTTCAGTAACGCAGGCACTGTCACGATGCACGGCATTGAGCTGGATCTTGCCTATCTACCCACCGAATGGATGCAAATCAGCTTTGGCGCCGCGACACTTGAATCTGATATCGATTCCAATTCTGATCTTCTTGATGGTAAAGAGCTGGGTGCCCCGGATTACAATCTCAATGGCGTCGTCCGCATCTTCCAGGATCTGGGTTCTCATGGGCGCCTGACGTATCAACTCGATGGTCGCTATCAGGATGATACCTTCCTGTTTCCCGACAATAACCCCTATGAGTTCCAGGAGGCCTATGGCATCTGGAATGCACGATTAATCTGGAATTCGGCTAACGAAATTTATTCCATCACAGGATTTGTCGAAAATGCCGGGGATGAGGAGTATGTCACTTATGCCCTGCAGTCAACGCCAGCGAACATCAACTCGTTCGGGTTCAGAACCAACGGCCTGCCGCGGCTGTGGGGTGTGAAGCTGGCGATGACATTGCAGTAGATTAGGGGGCTGTGAACGGAGAAAAGGACAACAAGCCTAAGAGCATACTTGTGACCGGCGCGTCATCAGGTATCGCCAGGGATATTGCGCAATACCTTCACAAGAAGGGGTACAAGGTAATCGCCGCAGCCCGTCGCTTGAATAGAATGGCTCCGCTGAAAGTTCAAGGCATTTATACCGTGAAGATGGATGGGGCAATTCTGCATCGATTGACACGGCGCTGGCAGACATTCGTAGTCATGTTGGAGAGATTGATGTCCCTGTCAATACCGCTGGCGTGATGTCTATGGTGCCAGCAGAACTTGCGGATATGGATGAAATCAAGCACCTCTTCAACATCAACTTGTTCAGCGTCATCAAATTGACCCAGAAATACTTGCCCCATAGGCGCGCACAGGGCTGGGCCGCGCATTGAATGTCGCTTCCACCGGTGGCATCAGAGCCGTGCCTTTTAACAACGTCTATGCGTCTTAAAAGTTTGCCCTCGAAGGGTGGACGCGCTGCCTGAAACAGGAAGGCAGATAATATGGTATTGAGGTCGCTGTCATTCGCCCCGGCCCCATCAAAAGCGACATTTTTGAGGGAAGCTTCGTCAGCGAAAAGGAGTATGCCTGGACGGGACCCTGCAAGGAGGATTTTACCCGCGTGATGAATACGTCAAGCGAACTGATGAGTGAGAATAGCCTAGAGCGGGTGTGTATTTCAGAGATTGTGTACGAAGCCATTACCTCTGATTCACTCAAGGTTGGCTATATCGGACCGCAAGAACTCGAAGATAGCATACAACACGAGATCCAGAGCCTGACGGACGACGAGCGTGACCGCCGGGCCGCTGAACGCTGGGACTTGTGCGGCATCAAAGAATCAATCTAGTGCTCCGTCAAGCTGACATTGCCGGATCAGCGCCGAACTACCCAAAGCCCGGCTATGCCTGGTTTGTTGTTGCCGTATTAATGATCGCCTACCTGCTGGCGTTAGTCGATCGAATTATTCTCACGTTGCTGGTTGCCCCGATTCAGGAAGATATGGGGCTCAGCGATACCCAAATAAGCCTGCTGCACGGCATGGCTTTTGCGTTGTTCTACACCTTGCTCGGCTTTCCTCTCGGCCGACTGGTCGATCGGTTGAATCGTGTCAATATCATTGCCTGGGGCGTCGCTGTCTGGAGTTTGATGACGGCATTGTGCGGTGTTGCGAAGAATTTCACTCATTTATTTTTAGCTCGTATCGGTGTAGGTGTTGGCGAAGCAGCGTTAAGTCCAGCTGCCTATTCGCTGATATCTGATTATTTTCCGCCTGACAAGCGATCGCGAGCCTTGAGCGTTTATGTTGCTGGCTCTCAGCTGGGCATTGGTATTTCTTTCCTGCTTGGCGGCCTCCTCATCAGTGCGGTCAGCATATTGCCCGATCTCGATTTGCCGATACTGGGCAAAATACACTCATGGCAACTGGTGTTCTTTATTGTTGGCCTTCCTGGCTTGCTTTTTCTCCTCATCCTCAAGCTGGTGAAAGAGCCTGCGCGCCAGGGCAAGCTCGATAAAGCACAGCAAAACGCTGGCATTCCTTTAAGGGAGCTCGGCCAGTTTTTGACATTGAACAAGAGAACATTCATATCGATTTTTCTAAGCATCGGTTTTACCAATGCGACTCTTCAGGCACAGTTCCTATGGCTGCCGACCTTCCTTTATCGAACCTATGGCATGGAAGCGACCGATAGTGCTGGGATCATCGGTGCGATTTTCGCCATAGGAGGCGTCTCCGGAACTATCTTCGCTGGCTGGTTAGCCGATTACTGGCAAAGCCGGGACAAAGGTATCGCCATTGTCATGTTGATTTTTGGCACGTGCGCTTTGGCCATTCTCCCAACAGCGCTTGCGCCGCTGATGCCGATAGCCACATGGGTGTTCATCGCTTTGGTGCCTGCGATCATTTGTTATTGTATTCCAACAGGTCTTGCAGTTTCGGCAATTCAGCAGGTGGTGCCGAATGAATTGCGGGGTCAGATATCAGCGCTCTATCTGTTCACCATTAACGTTATCGGACTTACTATCGGCCCGACCGGTGTCGCTCTGCTCACCGACTATTACTTTCAAGACAGTGCGGATTTACGTTATTCGCTGGCAATCAGCACCACATGCTTTGCCCTGGGGGCGGCATTAGCCGCACTCTATGGGATTCAAGGCTATCGACACAGCCTAGAGCGAGCCAAGCAGTGGCACAGAGGCTGATCTGCGATGGCGTTGGTGGTGCGAGAGCTTGAAAAGCAATACAGCACCGACCAAAATATTATTAACATCAGGATGCATATTAACATTAGTAATGTTAATATGCATCCTGATGTTAATAATGAACTGTGAAATGCTGGCAATGCATATCGCCACCGAGCTCCAGAGCTATCTCGAAGACACGCTCCACGAACCCGCAAGGGTTTCTGCGCTCCACGGCGCACCCAGCCTCCCTTCGTTTCTTTCTCGGATGTACAGCTTGCTTGAAGGTCAGGTAGCCGGACGGCGATGTATCTTCCTCGCGACCACAGACAGCACTTTCACACCGTCCGGGATTGCCAAGCATGTCGCCCTGGTCCGCCCCACTGTTGACGCGATCATCGTCTTCGTCGCTCCGTGGCTGAGCGCACACAACCGCTCGCGCCTCATCGGACAAGGAATTCCGTTCGTGGTGCCCGGCAAACAACTCTATATCCCTGACCTCGCGATGGACTTGCGTGAACGCTTCGGCACGCCGAAGCCGAGGCGCTCAGCCGGACTCTCGCCGGCGGCTCAAGCGCTATTGTTTCATCGTCTCCTGCGGCTCAACAAGACCGCAACAACCCCATCCCTCGCGGCGGCACAGCTGCACTACTCCGCGATGTCGATCAGCCGTGCGTTCGATGACCTGGTCGTTGCCGGACTTGCCCATACCGAACGACACGGTAGGGAGCGACGCATCCGGTTCGAGGCCGAAGGAAGGCAACTGTTCGATGCCGCCCACGACCTGCTGCGCAGCCCGGTGCGCACCGAGAAGTTCATTCTGGACGTTCACGCTGCTCCGCCGTTGAAACTTGCAGGTGAGAGCGCGCTTGCCGAGTTGTCCAACCTATCCCCGCCCCCGCTGCCGACATTGGCGGTCGCGGCCAATGAATGGAGGATTTTCGCCCAGACCCATGAACTCGTAGAAACCGGCCGAGATCAGGCTTCCCACATCGTGGAAACCTGGTCATATGACCCAGAAGCCTTATCTACGGAACAGACCGTGGATCCGCTCTCGCTCTACGCGCAGTTCCACGATCACCGCGATGAGCGCGTGTCCATGGCTGCGGAACGATTATTGGACGAACTGCCGTGGTAACCGGAATCGGCAAGTTTCGCGAATACTTCGCAGCCCACGAAGATCAATACGCAATCATCGGCGGTAGCGCTTGCGATCTGCTGTTCGACGCTGCCGGCCTCGATTTCAGGGCGACCAAGGACATCGACATGGTGCTCTGCGTCGAGGTCGTGGATGTTGAATTCGGACGGGCCTTCCGCGCATTTCTGGAAGCGGGCGGATACCAAGCCCGCGAACGGAGTGACGGGCGCAGGGAATTCTATCGCTTCCATCGTCCGACCGACCCAAACTTCCCCTCAATGATCGAACTCTTTGCGCGGTGGCCGGTGGACCTTGATCTGCCTGAAAATGAAATCTACACGCGGATGCCGGTAGACCAGGACATAGTCAGCCTCTCGGCGATCCTGCTGGACGAAGACTATTTCAAGGCACTCCGGACCGCCAAACGCCAGCTCGACGGCGTCACGATCATCGACGAGACCCTACTCATACCCTTCAAGGCCCGTGCGGTTCTCGATCTCACCACTCGCTCCGAAGAGGGCGCAAACGTCAATCGAAAAGACATCAGGAAACATCGCAACGATGTCTTCCGGCTGGCACAGCTTCTGCCTGAGGATGCAAAGATCGCACTGCCGGATCCCGTCCGCAGGGATCTTCGCACCTTCGTCGACCTGGTTCAGGCGGACCAGACTCTTGACCCCAGTGCGTTTGACATTGCATTTACTCGGGACGAGGCAGCCGAATTTCTCCGCACGGTGTACCAGCTGACGGAGAAGCACAGGTGACTCTCACAGGCACCCAGAGGATGGCACTCTCATGCCAGCAGCACTCTGACGACTCTGGCTTGGGCAGCCCCAGAGGGCCCGAGACCATGTTCAATGATGCGACGGACGAGAAGTGATCGACCGTGGACGGTCAATCCTGCATTCTTATGGTTGTTCACTCGGAGCAGGCCCGGATAATTGGAGGTGCAATCCATCTCAATAGCCCAGAGCCCCGAATGAACAACCTGTTGAAAGATCACACTCGAGTATCCCAGCGTACCGGCAGCACCTGTGAGTTGTGTGTCTCCGTATGCCACTTCCCACCTGGTACCAGTACATGGAATATGATCGAGCACCGCATGTTCAGCCATGTCACCCAGAACTGGCGAGGCAGGTCCCTGGTGAGCCATGAGGTCATCGTCAACCTGATCGGTATGCTGATGAACACTGAGGTCAATGGAGAACACCTCAGTGATGAGGAAGTGCGCTCTTTTCTGGTCAACATTGTCAGTGCCGGACTCGATACCACAAGCCGCCAGACCGCGATTCTGGTCACTCAACTGCTGGAACATCCGGAGCAGCTTGAACTGCTCCGGCAGCAACCGGAATTGCTCGATCAGGCAATATGGGAGTCGCTGCGCTGCTACCCCACAACGGGTACCTTTCCCCGTGTCGCCCGATCCGACACGGAAGTCGTGGGCATCGAGATACCGAAGGGCTCAAGAATATTTATCGCGATCTCTGCGGCAAACCACGACCCCAGCCGCTGGGAAAATCCGCTGGTCTTTGATATCACGCGCGAAAAGCAGCCAATCATGTCGTTTAACATGGGGTCGCACTCCTGCCTTGGTCAGAATCTTGCCCTGGCAGAAATCAGCATTGCGCTGCAGGGCCTGCTGGACAAACTGCCAAATCTCCGCAAGGACGAAGATCGCTGGCACAGCCTCAGGTGGTCCGGCTACTATTTCCGCTCTCCCACCCAGCTTCCCGTGAAGTGGGACATTCCGTCATGAGAATCTCTCAAAAGCTCCTGCCAACGGGCTTGGAGTTATCCAGTGGGCAGGGATGAATTGGCGACTGAAATCGTCGTCGCCAGATAGACCATCACTCTCGTCGGAACCAATCTGGAGAAAGCCCGTAACCAGATGGCTCTCGCAGGCACAGGCATCGCCTGAATGGCGGGTCGGGCAGCCTCCGCTGCTCTCCTCTTCGCCGGTGAGGCAGCGTATTGCACCTTCCCTGTGCTGGACACTCACCGCTTCAGCAAAGCCGATCAGCCCAGTCAGTGGACGCACGATTGACAGCCGCATCAGGAACCTGTGTCGCACACTCAATCGTACCGACTGCAGAGCAGACCTGACCCGGTCACTCCATGGGGCGGGCTGCACACCGGAATAGAGTTTTTTGGCATGGATACGCTTTTGCCGTTATTATGGGGATGTCACGCAGGGGAGAGCTTGTGAAGCAACCATACTTCTAAAATCGCCGTACGTGACATCGGTATTGAATCGGAGGCACACAATGACAGAACTATTCGACATTATCATTCGTTGGCTACACCTGGTATTCGGTATTACCTGGATCGGTATGCTTTATTACTTCAACTTTGTGCAGGGTGGATACTTCAAGCAGGCTACCCCTGAGGGTCTGGCGGATGCCAAGGCGAAACTGGCTCCGAGTGCACTCTGGTGGTTCCGCTGGGGCGCGATGCTCACCTTCCTCACCGGCCTTCTTCTGCTTGAATTTGTGTGGCGCAACAACTTTTTCAACGATTTCATCGTCGTCGGCGCGCTTATGGGCACACTGATGTTCCTGAATGTCTGGCTGGTTATCTGGCCAAATCAGAAGATCGCTTTGGGCATGGTCGAGGGTGATGGGCCAGCCGCAGCAGGGAAGGCGCTGCTCGCATCTCGCACCAACACCCTGTTCTCCGGCCCTATGGCCTTTGGCATGCTGGCTGGGGCTCACTATCCAGGTCAGGGCTACGGCACTGGTGTGGGCGGGGCAGATTTGTGGATTGCCATTGCCGTTGTTGCCGTCCTGGAGGTCAATGCACTGGCGGGCAAACAGGGGCCTCTCACCACAGTAAAGGGTGTGATCTGCAGCAGCTTTGCGCTCACTGCGGCAATGATCGCTCTACTGGTTCTGCTTTAAGCAGGAGCTCGTCGACGGATGGGAGGTGGCATGGCCACCTCCTTCTGTCCGGGATATCCGATCCGGAATTTCACACACCTGGTAAGTACACATCGACCATGTTCGACAAAATCGAATTCATAAAACGTAACTACTCGCACCCTTCTCCTGCTTGATCATGTCGGCGGCGGTGCCGTTGAGGGCGATCTGGATGGCGGTCAGCGGGTTGTAGCCCTGGTTGGCCATGGACTGGAGATAGCTGGAGATTCGGCAGTGCGGGCAGGTCGTGATCTCGGCCTCGACCGTCAACTCGCGGGTCTCGGCGCTCATCGCGCCGTCCGCACACAGCGCCTCGAAGCGCGCTGTGTGCGCGTCGAACTCCGAGCACAACGACGCCGTGTTGACCGTCGCCTTGGAACCACACTATGCGGTGCCCATGACCCTGTGTGATCATGAAACGCACACACCAGAGAACCTCTTTCATATGGAGTCAAGGGTGGGGGTGAGTAGTTACCATAAAACCTTTCTGTGACCCAGGCTTTATGGGGCCTATCTGATTATCCTTCAGTACCGGTGGAGACAAAAATCCATTCAAATATTTCGATCCGGATTTTACCTCGGCGACCGCCCGCAACGGCTGGTATTGTCACGGCAGTCCCTTTATTGGCATGCACAGCTGTTGGGAGAATGTCTTTTCTCATGGAGGGCAGGATCTGAAGCCGGAGACCTATTGTGTCGATGTGCACGAAATTATTGATGCCGGCCCGGATACACTCATAGTGCTGGCACACTACACTGGCGATTCAGTGCGCTCGGGCGGACACCACAGAATCCAGGTGGCCCATGTCTGGACCTTCAAAAACGGGCGCATCAAGGAATTTCGGCAATACACTGACACCTACCATATGCAGCACTTTGACGAGATCGCGTAATTGTATGGTCTGGATGTGCTCCCCTATCCAGGCAACTTGAGCTGCCTGGATACTCTGCCACCCGGACTGCCATCGGAAAGCCAGGTCTGTTCAACCAGCGACACCTGCTCCGCGCCAAACAGTATCAGGCTGGTCGCACGGGTTCCGAATACATTGCCGTGAAGCTGCACCGGCGGAATGAATATTGACGATAAAACATGCTCAAGTTCCTGGGGAATACCGGTTTTTGGAAGTTCCCGCAGGTCGGTCCGGGATGTGTCTCGCATCAACTCAATCAACCGGTCAATATCGATCCGGGATGCATTCTGAAGATAGTGCTCAATCATCTGGCTGCCGCGTGACATCTTCGGCCACTGCTGATCTTGGGGACCATTACTGATACTGGTCACACCATCATCCAACAGGCGCGGCTCCGATTGCAGTGTGCCGCAACTGTAGAGTACTCCAGGGAGGCCAAACAGCAGATTGAACGGATTGTAGTCATCACACTTCTCGGTCAGTCGCCCAGCCAGTTCCGCCAATGCTTCGGGCCTGGTATGCAGTGCTTCAGTAACCAGTGCACCCCGGCTTCTGCTTTGACCGAGCGCTGCCTGTCCCGAACGGATATTGGTCACGGCGGCGACAACACCGGTATTGGCGTTGAATCCCAGCCAGGTGCCTCCGGCCTGCATATCCCGCCCGGCGACAATGGGGGAATTTTTCCACCGTTTCAGGGTGTCAGAGGGTCTGTGAAAAAACTCGTCGCGATTCGCGGCGACAATTAGCGGGTAATCCGTGCGAAGATTGCTCGCAATGAATAGAATACACATTCCGGTGGACTATGCGGAGACGGGTTCCGGTCTGCAAGACATCTGAATTTCCACTGCTGCCTGTTGCGGACCTGCAGTGTACAGGTGATACCGCGGCGTGTCCCTGACATAAGTGCACTCTCACCTGTACCGATTTTGTGACCCTACCCATGAAGCAACTTGTGTTCACGGAATTTTGAAACCATAGATGGATAAAAAGGAGGTGACTACTCACCCCCCTTGTCGTCATAGGAAGGCGATTCTATGATGTCGTAGTTACGGAACACTCTATTAAATTGCACAGTGGCGGCGGTAGGGTACTCAGTACCGAACTGCTGGAAATGTGATAGTACGAGAAAAATCAACAGGTGAGCTCGATCCGCCTCTCGAAGTTCATTAGGTTAGCGGACAATTACCTGCGTGATCCGTGCCATGGCCGCGATGATCGCATCAGGGGCTCTTTCGATAAATGTGGCACGACGTTGCTCGAAGTCAACGGATTTGATCTGGTACGCCAGGGTCGCCCCTTGAGTCTCTGTCCCCTCAAGTACCACTTCCAACCGTATATTTCGCGCGGTACGTGTAATCGGGGCCACGACTGCGAATTTCGTATGTTCGTTAAATGCCTTTCTCGAAATCACATACGCTGGCCTGCGCTTTGTGATTTCCTTACCCACGCTTGGCTCAAAATCCAGCCAGATGATATCTCCGCGATCAGGAATGTACATTAAAGCTCTGTACCAACGCTCGGTGCATCAATCCATTCGCGGTCTTCGTTAGTGGTTGCAAGATTTTCTTTGGGGCTACCCGCCAGCAACTCTTCCAGTGTTAATTCACTTTCAACTGGAGTCAGAACGACTGTGCCTTCCACTACCCGGGCATCGAGTGCATCCCCGATCTCCAGTCCAGCCTCCTGCAGGATGGCAGCTGGGATGATGGTGCCCGCCGAGTTGCCCCATTTACGTAGATTTGTGTGCATGATGTCACTTCCTGAAATTAGACATTGTCTATACTACCACAAAGTTATATGGTGTCTCACACGGAATATCTGCACATACTGGCGATATTTACCGCGAATTGCCTGCAGTTTCGACTGGGTATATACATCAGGACGACACTGCGGTTTCGAGACTCCGCGCTGAAATGCGCGCCAAGCTTATCCGGGGTTGCCAAGACTCCCCCTGTCCTGGATTACCCAGCGGAATCTGGTCGATGCACTGGTGGGCAGCAGGGATATCGAAGGCGATATTGCCGCGCCCGGCCGGGGATTTCTATCAGCTTGTTCGTGATAACACCGGCGCACAGGATCAAGAACTCGTCGCGATTCGCGGCGACAATCAGTGGGTAATCCGTGCGAAGATTGCGCACAATGAATAGAATACACATTCCGGTGGACTATGCGGAGACGGACTCCGGTCTGCAAGGCATCTGAATTTCCACTGCTGCCTGTTGCGGACCGGCAGTGTACAGATGATGCCGCGGCGTGTCCCTGACATAAGTGCACTCTCACCTGTACCGATTTTGTGACCTTACCCATGAAGCAACTTGTTGTCCCTGTCACCAACTTCCAGCAGAACTGTACCTTTGTACTCTGCGAGCATACCGATACAGCAGCCATTATCGATCCGGGCGGAGATACAGACAAACTCCTGACCATTGTCGCCAAACACCAGCTCAACGTCGACAGGATTCTGCTGACTCATGGGCATCTGGATCATGCCGGCGGGGCAGCTATTCTCAAGGAGCGCCTGAGTGTTCCTATTATCGGCCCACACAAGGACGACGCCTTCTGGCTCGATCAGCTGCCACAGCAGTCTTCAATGTTGGGTCTCATGCCCCCTATTGAGAGCTTTACCCCGGATCAATGGCTTGAAGATGGGCACACTGTCACTGTGGGAACTATCGAATTCGAGGTCATTCACTGCCCCGGCCATACCCCGGGGCATGTGGTCTACTTTAATCGCAAGGCGAACTGGGCTCAGGTTGGTGATGTCCTTTTTGCAGGATCCATTGGTCGCACAGATTTCCCCAGAGGTAATCTTGAAGATCTGACCGACTCCATTCGAGGCAAGCTTTTCCCCCTTGGAGACAACGTCACATTCATTCCCGGTCACGGTCCCTCTTCTACCTTCGGCCAGGAACGACGCCACAACCCTTTTGTTGCCGACCATCGGTACGGCTGAACACCTCACAGATCAAATATCAGAGGCCTGGGGCCGGGGTCTATTATCAGAGGTGAGAAAGTGCGCTGAACGCACGTACACCGAGCACTCCGGGAAGACCTGTATGCGCGCCTGCTCATTGTCGCTGGTACTGTGAGACGGTCTCATCCAACTCCACCCAGTCCTGTTTCGTCTCACACCAGCCATGCAGTTGGGGCTTAAACCAGGATGTGTCATCAAGAGTGCCGTTTTTCAGGATGACCACTGTCGCCACCTCCATGTCCAGTCGCCCCAATCCCGGAGGCCACACTATTCACTGCGGCATTGATATCCGCAGTGTCTTGATGTCGGCATGCCACAGATCGAACGACCGCGTGTGACGGGCGGTTGTGCGACAGGAGCGCGTGCAGATTGAGCATCCTGTCTCGGTTGAACCCGATTTCATCCGCGTGGCCGATGGGCAGCTCAATCTTGAACCACAGGACCGGGTCCATCGCCTGATCACATGCGGGCTGTCCGTTTTGGATAGAGCGGCCCGATCCTGAGCACACCCTGCTCCAGCGGCCTGTGCCCTCTCAACAGGCAGGGTGTTGGGGTGTTGACAGAAGCCGTCCTCGTTGTTCGCACGGGTGCGCCGCGGCAGGCGTGCGTCCGGCTACTGGATGGTGCCGTCGGTCTCGCCCCCTTCGCTGACCCGCGCGCAGCCCTTGCCGCCCATGAACAGGAAGTAGGCACTGCCTGCCGTTGCATACCCACGTCCACGAGGCTGGTAGATGACCGGTACCACCAGCTCTCCGGGGCCTTGATTGGGGTTGCTGGCGTTGCGGTTGCTCCAGATGTGGGCACCAGCCTTCGGCCGCACCTCGACGATGTTCTCGCCAAGCTCACCGCCGGCGAAGGTAAGGGAATCTCTCCCGCCAAGCACATTCTGCCAAGCATTTGCGTTCACTTCCGGCGTGCGCCACTCCCAATCGGTGAACTCGCCACCAGTGCGGTATTCATTACGTGTGCTCAGAAATTTGACAGTCGTGAAACTCTGCCGCGTTACGTTGGGATTACTAGACGACAGGATGACCTTGAAGCGGCCCAGCGTGGCGGAATCGCCGCAGCCATCCACGACTTGCGAAACCGATGCAAGCGTGACTGTGCAGGTGCTGGTGGTGCATTGAGGAGGGGGAGGTGGGAGTTGCGCCTGCGCGGTACCTGCAAGCAGCAGGAAGCAGAGCATCGCGGCCGCGGTCGCCGCGAGGGCTGTCAGTCTAGCGGGGGGGGGGGGGGGGGTACATCACACTGAACTTTCAAGCTGAACATCGTTGATCCTCCTGCTGATGTCCTGTGAACATCGAGCCAATTACCAGCCAAAAGGTATAACACAGATTGGGCGGAATGCCAATACTTACTTGGCCTTGCCCAATATGAAGTGAGTCTGAAGGGAGGGCTTGTTTCTAACATGAAATGAGTCTGAACTTTCGGGTATTGCCCCCATGAGAGCGGCACTCTGAGCGCTCTCATGACCCTGACTGACCTGACCACCATCGAACACCTGGAGCGATGTCTGGATGGCTCCGAAACCTGCACCTACGAACTCCCCGGCACCACGGACGAACGCTCCAGCTGGATCCAGACAACCCTGGTGCAGTTCCGCTACACCAGCCTGGGCACAAGCGACAGAGGCGTCGTGGTCCGCTCCCTGCTGAAGGTCAGCGGCTCCTCCCGACACCAACTGACCCGGCTGATCCGGCAATACGTGACACCCGGCCGGTGCACTCGCCGACAGCGCACCACGCGGGGGTTCTCCAGACGCTCTACCCAGGCGGATGTCCTGCTGCTTGCCGAGCTGGACAGGCTGCACGACACGCCCTGCGGCGCTGTCATCAAGAAGGAGTGCGAACGTGCCCTGGCACAGGGGGATGACCGTTGTGAGCGCCTGGCCGCGATCTCAGTGAGCCATATCGACACTCTGCGCACATCCACCACTGACCAGCGCCAGCGCCGCCAGTTCACCACACCGCACTCGAAACCCGCACCCATTGGCGAACGCCGCAGGGCATCCCGGGGGTCTCTGCGAGTGGATAGGGTGCACCAGGGCTCCCGGTGCCACAACGATCAGGGAGCGTCCACCGAAGCGGATTCCGGAACAGTGGGATGCTCTCGGCGAAATGCGTGCGGTGGTGCAAATACTTCAGTGTCGATCAAAACCGCACAAGTTGGAGGCCTCCAGGAAGGAGCGGGTCATGCCACTAACTGAACCCAGTGTTGAGTATTGAATTACTCCTGACGAGCTTTCAGAACAATTGTATCCTCATTACCGATCTCACTGTACACCGGAGAAGAGTCATGTCCAGACCATTTCGATATCGTGCGCGTATTATCATTTTTCTTGCAGTGCTGACGCTCTGGTCGGGCGTCTGGGCTGAACCTCCTCGAATCGCTGTAGTATCAGCGTATCCTCCAGAACGGGCTGCTTTCGTGTCAGAGCTTGAGGATAGTGAAACAACCCTTATAGCCGGCCAGACCTTTCACACCGGCACACTGGGAGGAAAAGATGTTGTCCTTTTCCTTTCTGGCATTTCCATGGTCAATGCAGCGATGAGTGTCCAGCGTGCCATTGATCATTTCAATCTCGAAGGCATCGTGTTCTCAGGCATAGCGGGGGGTGTCAATCCAGATCTTGGAATCGGCACTGTCGTGGTGGCGGAACAATGGGGGAAGTATCTCCTTTCAGTGTACGCACGTGAAATCGAGCAGGATTTCTCAACTCCAGACATTCCACTTTTTGAGTACCCCTTTCCAGGCTATGGAATGATGTACCCCATTCAAACAGATGTTGTCACGGCCGATTCGGATGAACCGGAATATCGATTTTGGTTTCCGGTCGATGAAGGGTATCTTGATACTGCACGGACAGTTGCAGAGAACATAACCCTGACCGCCTGTGATGACACAAACAACTGCGTCAGCCAGAGGCCAGCAGTTCTGGTCGGGGGCAATGGTGTCTCCGGTGCAGCGTTCGTTGACAATGCGGATTTTCGTATCCATGTGTTCGAGACCTTTGAAGCCCAGGTACTTGACATGGAAAGCGCAGCCGTCGCCCACGTCGCCTATGCCAATGATCTTCCGTTTATTGCATTCCGGAGTTTGTCCGACCTTGCTGGAGGCAATGACGCAGAAAATGAGCTGCCCACCTTTTTCCGTCTTGCGACTCAAAACTCTTCTGCTGTGGTCCTGGCATTCCTTGAGGCACTGGAATAACGGTATTGCTGATCCTGTTATGGGAAGACCGATATGGGATCAGTTGTGCCCTATCCACAGGTACAGGCGAAGACATCATGAATTTCTGAGATCCTGAGCTCCTGACCCCAGAGATCATATATGTCGTGCACCACTTCCCCGATTGTGCTTTCGATCTATGGCTCTGCACAGTCCGGTTCCGGGGAAGACCCTGCCGTCTCGCCAATGATCGCACTCGCGCAGGTATCCTGACATCCACAAGATGGTCCCTCTTCCCACGTTTGTGCATTGAAGATACAAAGCCCGCCTCAGTACGAATCATGCACAGGACACTGCGATTCGGATTGATGCCTTGTCTGAAGGCACGATGCGGACACAGTGACTCACGAGCGCCCTATGCGATAAGTCACAGGCCGCGGATGTACCTGGTGCAGGGCCGGAATCGAACCCCTGACACGAGGGTTTTCGATTCCTCGCTACTCGCTCCGTTGGAAGAGCTGTATTATGGCACCTGTGCAATGTGAACATATTGGCATGATGCATATTTTCGACACTCAGAGTTTCAACCTGAACCTCCCGGGTACCCGGGAGCTTTCAAGGTACCTTGCTGCTGCGCTGTGCGGGGCAACCGAGCCTGGTCATAGCCGCATGGAGTAATACCGAACATGGAATCATCGAACTCATTCACCGATCACAGGAAACAACCGATTTTATGTGTGTCGGCCCCGGTGCGTTCACCGACAGCAGTGCGGCACTCCCAGATACACTGGCTGGAGTTGGGATTCTCTTCATTGAAGTCCGCATCTCCAGCCTGCACCAGCGTGAACCATTCTGGCACACAGGCTATATTTCAGATATCGCTGCAGCGGTCATCTGCGGGTGCGGAACCAACGGCTACACCTATGCATTGGATCACGCGATTCGTGCACCAGAGGCCATCTTGCAGGAGCTGAACCGTGGCCTGGCTGGAACTGCGGCTGAATATTGACAGCGAACACGCAGAGTACCTGGAAGATTCTCTCATCGCTACGGGGGCCAGCGCAGTAACCTATACGGATGCTGGCAACCAGTCCATTTTTGAGCTCGCGCCTTCCACTGCCCCGCCCTGGTCGCAAGTTGCACTGACTGCGCTGTACCAGGAAGATACTGATACTGATGAGGTCTTGGCCTGTCTGGAAGCCTCTTATACTCACTCTCTGCCAACCATTCAATGGAGCACGCTGGAAGACAGGGTCTGGGAGCGCGAGTGGCTGGAGCATCATGAGCCTGCACTTTTTGGCAATTGCTTCTGGGTATACCATGAGCAGATCGAAGGCGACGTGCCGACACTTCTGCTGGACCCAGGTCTGGCCTTCGGGACGGGCAGTCACCCAACCACCGCTCTGTGCCTGGAGTGGATAGCCCAGCACAACTGGCAGAATAAAACCGCTGTCGACTACGGCTGCGGCTCGGGCATACTCGGTATAGCGACTGCCCTGCTCGGCTGTAACCACGTACAGTGCATCGACACTGATCCCCAGGCTATTACAGCAACTCTCGACAACTTCTCAAAAAACCGGCTCGAGCCAAATTGCTTTGAGGTATGCCTGGCCGGAGAGGAAGCGGAATATCCTGCAGACATCCTTCTTGCCAATATTCTTGCCGGTCCATTACTCCAACTGGGCGCACAGCTTGCCTCACGAATTAAACCCGGTGGACAGATCTGTCTGTCAGGTATCCTGCACAGCCAGAGAGGAGAGATTTTGGATACCTATGCAGCCTGGTTCGACGACATCAAGGTCGGCGGTCAAGATGAGTGGCTCAGAGTGACAGGCCGCAGGATGGATACAGATGGCATTTGAATCCGACCAAAACAGCCGCTTTCAGTCTGAATTCAGTTCGGTGACCCAATGCCCCCATTGCCACACTGCATTCCACATTGGACGCGCCCATCTGGACGCTGCAGGCAGCATGGTCAGATGCGGAGGGTGCCTGCGCGTTTTCAACGCCAGGAAGCACTTTCTGGTCGAGCAGAAACATCTATTTGAGGATGCGGCCAGTTCACAGGGGCACGACACTACTGTGCCGGAAGAAGTTGATCCTCTCGACCTGGACCTGTTCGGAGCCCTGATCCCGGACGATAACGAGCCCGTCATTTTGGGCGACTTTGATCACGAGAGCGGCCAGTCAATTCCCCGCTCGGCTATTCTCAGCGACCCGGTCGAGAAGTTTAAGCAGGAAGACTATGTGTCGGTCGATGCCGAAGTAGTTCTGCGTGCATGTCCCGAGGACAGGTTCGATGCACGCGCCGGTGCCGGCACAGGCGGGCGGCAGCACCCGGAACTGCACGCAGAACATTCACCAAGAGACGCATTGGACTTCCATCCGCCGAGTGAAAGCGCTTCGACCGAAGCGGATACACACAGTACTGCCGGAAAGGACACCGGTGTATCAGGGAAAGATTCATCTGAGCCATATGCTGGTGCAGCCAACACAGGCGAGGATGCAGAAGCGAGGGTTGGAGATGTTTCCGCGGACTCTTTTGAGGAGCCTCGGCACAGTGCTGAACAGGAATCTTTTGGTGCTGGCGACTGTCTTCCCGAGCACCCCCTGTACCCAGCGGAATTCATGGACGGTGCGCCATCAGCTCGCAGTGAGCGTGCAGAGACCCTGTCACCTGCTCATTCTTTTGAACACAGGCATCTGACTGGCACCCGAATCCGGTCAAAACTCTGGTGGACCGCACTGTTCCTGGTCAGCCTGGCCCTGCCCGTACAAAGCCTGTACGTGCAACCACAGACACTTCTCGCGCTTTCCTGGTTTCGTGAAGCGGGCACGGTGCTCTGTCCCTATCTCGGCTGTCCTGCACCTGTATTTGTTGAACCTGAATTCATCCGAATCAGCGGAGTGATGGAACCCCACACCGAATATCAGGACGGGCTGATCGCAACAATTGACCTACGTAATACTGCCGGATCTGAACAACCCTTTCCATCCATTGCCGTTGTGTTCCGCAACCATGCCGGACACATCACAGCTTCGAGAATATTTGAGCCAGAGGACTACCTGCGGGGCGATGCACGCGCATACACGCAGATGCCACGCAACAGGAATGTACAGATCCAATTGGAACTCATTGACCCGGGACAGCAATCCACGAGCTACGAATGGCGTGTCAGTCCCTGACTTCGTCGAAGCACGATGCACTAATTGCACAATTTTTGATCAACGTACTTTGCATGGATCAGTTCCATGGGTATGATACTCCGCCTTGTTCTGGAGCGACTTTTCGACTCAACATGAGTGCGCTTTGGCAGGTATGACGCAACAGATTATCAGCTGTCTCAACAGGGGTGTTTGCCAAGAACTCGGGTTAGCTGAAAAACAGAAGCCCGTGCTCAGTCACCTGAACCTGCTCTACAGATATCGCAGGGGACAGAGGAGGTTGATGCTGGCACCAAGCATCAATTGATCCGGGAACGCCTCGCAGAAATCAAGCAACTTTCATGGGAAGAACACGCAACATGAGCGCAGCATCAACGAAAACCCGCACATCCAAAGGTAAGAAGACCCGGAATTTCAAAAAAGCTGCTTCCCTTGGCGATGCCGTCGCCATAGCCGTTGAAGATTATTTTCGTCATCTCGAAGAAGAGCACACCACCGATCTCTACCGACTCGTTCAGCGTGAGGTCGAAGTACCGCTTTTGCGGGCCGTGATGGAGCGGGCTCACAACAACCAGTCGCTCGCCTCACAGATACTTGGCCTCAATCGCGGCACTCTGAGAAAAAAACTCATGGAACATAATCTGATTTAAAATCTGTCCCGCTCAATGCCCACACACCTGAAAACAATCAAGCGAGCACTGATTAGCGCATCCGACAAGACCGGCATTCTGGAGTTTGCCCGGGAACTTGGCCGCCGGGATGTAGAGATTCTCTCGACAGGAGGCACCTACCGCCTCCTAAAAGAAAACCAGATTCCTGTTACCGAGGTATCGAGCTACACCGGTTTTCCTGAGATGATGGATGGCCGCGTCAAAACTCTCCACCCCAAGATCTACGGCGGCATTCTGGGCCGCAGGGGAACCGACGACAGGGTTATGGCAGAGCACGGCATTCAAGGTATCGACCTCGTGGTGGTCAACCTCTACCCCTTTCAGGAAACCGTGGCCAATCCTGACTGTACCCTGGAGGACGCCATCGACAATATTGATATCGGTGGGCCGACGATGGTGCGGGCTGCAGCCAAAAATCATGCCGATGTTGCCATAGTGGTAAACACTGCTGACTATCAGCCCCTGTTGGAGGAAATGCGCGAGTATCAGGGGCTGAGTCAGGAAACCCGGTTTGATCTGGCCATCAAGGCATTCGAGCACACTGCTGCATACGATGCGGCTATTGCCAATCATTTTGGCACCATGGTCCCTGGGGGACGTGACCAATTTCCGCGCACCTGCAACATCCAGTTCATCAAGGTGGAGGACATGCGCTATGGCGAGAACCCACACCAGGAGAGCGCTTTTTACATTGATCGCCATGTGACCGGACACTGCATTGCAACAGCTCACCAGCTCCAGGGCAAAGCATTGTCCTTTAATAACATCGCTGATGCAGACACTGCACTGGAGACTGTTCGCCAATTTGACGAGCCCGCCTGCGTCATCGTCAAACACGCCAATCCTTGTGGTGTATCGATCTCCTCAAGTCTCAAGGAGTCTTACGAACGTGCATTCACGACTGATCCTGAGTCTGCTTTCGGCGGCGTCCTCGCCTTCAACATCGAGCTGGACGCTCAGACGGCCAAGGCGATTGTGAACACACAGTTTGCTGAGTTGATCATCGCCCCAAAAATTTCTGCGGAAGCGGTAGAGGTTGTCTCGGAGAAAAAGAATCTTCGTGTGCTGGAATGCGGAGAACTTGAGGAAATGGCACCTGACATGCAGTACAGACAGGTGACCGGCGGCATGCTGCTGCAGGACCGGGATATGGGAGCGGTGACACCCGCAGACCTGAAAATCATGACTCAACGCACCCCTACCGAAAAGGAAATTGCCGATCTGCTGTTCACCTGGAAAGTCGCAAAAATGGTGAAATCCAACGCCATTGTCTACGGCAAAAATGGCCAAACCATTGGTGTAGGCGCTGGCCAGATGAGCCGGATCAACTCGGCCCGCATCGCAGCTATCAAGGCTGAGCATGCGAAGCTTTCAATCCATGGTTCATGCATGGCCTCAGATGCCTTTTTCCCGTTCCGCGACGGTATTGACTATGCTGCTGAAGTTGGTGTCAGCTGTGTTATCCAGCCCGGGGGCTCAATGCGTGACGAGGAAACCATAGCCGCAGCCGACGAACACAACATGGCTATGGTGTTTACCGGAATGCGGCATTTCCGTCATTAGAGCACTGAAGTAAAAACGATGAACGTACTGGTAATAGGATCGGGCGGCCGGGAACATGCTCTCGCATGGAAAGCAGCTCAATCCAGCGGAGTTGAAACAGTCTATGTCGCTCCTGGAAACGCCGGCACCTCCGCTGAAACCAAGCTGAAAAACGTCGAACTGAACGTCGACGAGTTTGAAAAGCTGGCAGACTTTGCCGAGGCGAATTCTGTAGCCCTGACCATTGTGGGTCCAGAGGCACCACTCGTTGATGGCATTGTGGATTACTTTAGCGAACGCACACTGGCCTGCTTTGGACCCTCCAAAGGTGCTGCACAACTCGAGGGATCCAAAGCGTTCACCAAGGACTTTCTCGCCAGGCACAATATCCCGACAGCCGCGTACCGGAATTTTTCTGAAGTCGAGCCCGCCCTGGCCTATGTGCGAGAATGTGGTGCCCCCCTGGTCATCAAGGCAGATGGGCTCGCCGCTGGCAAGGGTGTCATCATTGCCGAAACACTGGAAGAAGCCAATAAAACCGTGCGCGATATGCTATCTGGAAGTGCCTTCGGCAACGCCGGGCACCGGGTGGTTATTGAGGAATTCCTTGATGGCGAGGAAGCCAGCTTTATCGTGGTAACGGACGGTTCGTCAGCCATTCCCATGGCGAGCAGCCAGGATCACAAGAGGATTGGCGAGGGTGACACCGGCCCCAACACTGGAGGTATGGGCGCATATTCTCCCGCACCTGTTGTCACAGAAAACGTGCACCAGCGAGTCATGGAGGACATCATCATCCCAACGATTGAGGGCATGGCGTCCGAGGGAAATCCATACGTCGGCTTCCTGTATGCTGGGCTCATGGTCACGGCAAAGGGTACGCCAAAAGTCATTGAATACAACTGCCGGTTTGGCGATCCGGAAACTCAACCCATCATGATGAGGCTTCGATCCGGCCTTGTTGAACTCTGTCTGGCCACACTCAACGGGACGCTCAGCAGTCAGAACGCAGACTGGGATCCCCGCCCTGCCCTGGGTGTGGTGCTGGCCGCAGACGGTTATCCTGGCAGCTACCCCAGAGGTGATCTGATCAACGGTCTGGATGACCTGCCCGACACCGACGCAAAAGTTTTCCACGCGGGAACCCGACACACCGAACGGGGTGTTGTAACCAACGGGGGGCGGGTCCTCTGCGCGACGGCACTGGGTGGCTCAGTATCCGAAGCGCACAATAACGCCTATGCCTTGGCCGACAAGATACACTGGCCCGGTGTCTACAGACGCAATGATATCGGTTTCAGGGCATTCGGCCGTGAGTCCAATCGGTAAACCCTGCAGGTGATTTGGGTTACTATAGGTGCCATGGATGCCAGACGACTGGGACATTTGGACAGGTTGCTCGATTCGGCAGAAGCAGCATTGCGTACGCTTGCGGCAAAACCGAGAGCGAACCGCACCGCGCCTCTGCTCCATGAGCCGAATCTGCAGGATGAGCTGAGTGCCGAAGAAAAGAAAGTTTCGGCCAGTCTGATGCGCGTGAACCACACTGGCGAAGTCTGTGCCCAGGCTCTCTATCAGGGACAGGCACTGACCGCCCGGTTGTCAGACGTCAGGAGTGAAATGGAGCAGGCAGCGGTAGAAGAGATTGATCACCTGGCCTGGTGTGCCGAGAGATTGGATCAGCTTGATGACCATCCCAGCTACCTGAACCCGCTGTTCTATGCACTGTCATTCGGAATAGGCGCAACCGCTGGACTGATCGGTGACAGAGTCAGTCTGGGGTTTGTTGCTGCCACTGAAGAGCGGGTGTGCAGACATCTGCGCGACCACCAGAAACGCCTGCCGGAAAAGGATGCACGCAGTCGTGCCATCGTCGAACAAATGCTTGAGGACGAGGAACGTCACGGGCAGGCTGCCCTGGATGCCGCCGGCATCGAATTCCCGGAGCCGGCAAAGAGGTTTATGACGCTGGTGTCCAAGGTGATGACCGAAACCAGTTCGCGTTTCTAGCCCAAGGTACGCTCAACAACTATGCGGCTTCAATCTCATAGCTGTGACTGATTTCCACGCCCGCTGCCTCGAGCATAATCGAAGCTGAACAGTATTTCTCCGCGGACAACCTGACAGCCCGCTTCACCTGCGATTCCTTTATTTCAGTGCCCTTTATCCGGAAGTGCAAATGGATACAGGTAAACACCGCAGGAACGGCATCTGCCCGTTCAGCGGAGACATCGCAGACGCAGTCTCGTACATCCTGACGACCCTTACGCAACATTGACATCACGTCAAAGGACGAACACCCGGCGACACCCAACAGCAGGAGTTCCATGGGTCGGACTCCCAGGTTTTCGCCACCTTGATCAGGTGGCCCGTCAATCATGAATTCGTGGCCGGTGCCGCTTGCGGCTTTAAATGCGGCACCTCCCTGCCAGGTTACAGTTCCGTTCACAATTTCAATCCCGAAAAAAATGGGATACAGAGAGTAGCAGAAAGCCGGAGATTCGGGCACTCTCTCCTCTCAAGCCTCACATCCCATTGGGTTCGTTCCCACACATTGCCGTGCCCTGCGGCATGTGTGCTAGAATGCACCCATGTCTCCAGAGACTCGAATAGCAGTTCTTGAGGAACGTATGAAGACCGTGCAGGCAGAAGCCAAGGCAATGCAGGCTGAATATAAGACCGACATAGCGCGTCTCGCCGAAGAGTCCGCGAAACGGGACGCGAAATGGGATGTTGAGGCAGCCAAGCGTGATGCCGAGACAGCCAAGCGGGAAACCCGCTTGCTGCTTGCGATTGCAGCCATGCTCGCGGTCGGGTTCACGGCACTGGGCTTTTTCACCTGATCACACTTTGAGGTCGTTTAGGCATCGCTGCCAACTCGCATGGACGAAGGCAACATGCTCAGAAGCCATCATCAATCGTAAGATTGAGCGCGATAAAAAGAGAGGCAATGATGAGGTGGATTCAGGAAACACCGAAACGCGCTGTAACATCTTGTGTGACATCCAGCCACGCAAATTATGCGGGAAAAATATAACTAAAACGTGCACTTATGACGAAATGTTTTAATCCCCCTACCGTAACCAGAGGTTACGCGCACGGGCACCAGACATGGGGCTTCGCTGTGCCCGGATAGACCAGGAGGTGGGCAGGGCGCATACTGGATGGCAGCGACTGTCCACAGGATGACGTAGAACCAGAAGTGTTTGCCAAGATGAAGGACCGCGCACCACTCACCGGTGCGGGCAGCCCCTTCTTCTCCGGGCGCGAAGTGGAAATCAATCAATTCCGCGAGAGCGCGGAGCGTGCCCAGGACGGCGGCGACGTGCCCGTGGGGCAGGGAGCGGACAATGTTGAAGGCCTCATCCCGCCCTATCATGGGTTCATCCTTGAGCACCCGACGCAGGGCATCGATCTTGGCCTTGGGCCACTTGGAGAGATTGGCCAGGGTGCGTTTCTTGACCTGTCCGTCCTCGCGCCAGCCTTCACGCAGGAGGATGGCAGGTGGGGAGGAGCGGTTGGGGACTGTGTCCATGTACATGGGAATGGCAACGCATGCAATAAAAGCAACACAAATATTATCAATTACATGGGAACAATAATCAGTCTCACATACACAGAATCCCCATGCGAATCAACCACTTGACGCGACATTGAGCGAAAATTTTGGGGGAAGTTCATATATGACCCGCCCCGGTGTGCACGAGCACTTTTCGATCTGGAAGAGACGGGCTGCTACCATATATCCGACCTGTCAATGGGGCTCTCTGCGCCCCTCGCCCTGATGGAGAGTCGCATCGGTGTGTCCTGATCAGACTATCGACCTCGACAGTGAACACCCTCAGGTGTCCCCATCGGGTCTGTGAACTGCTCAGGTTCTCACTCCGGCGGTGTGCCTTGTCTGCCATCACGATTCAGTACTCTCACGCACCCCTGGTGGGTTCAATTCATCTGTGTTGTCTGAGTGTCACCCCCTTCATACGGGGTGTCCTAAAGCCCAAGGTCCTCGCGGATGGAGGGCGCGAGGATCGCCAGTATCTGTCGATCAACAAAATTGACGACACAGACAACCATTAGCATGCCGAGCACATACCGGGTGTAGCCGAGGGAATATGGCGGTGCTTTCATGCTTTCAGGATTTTTGCCCTCGGACTGTCCAAAAATTGGGGAGCACCTCACATCATGAGGATCCAACAACAATTAGAGACGAGCACTGACCCTGACACCCCAAGCGCGAGGCAGACCCGACGTCCTGAAGCCAAAGCCGCTCGCACCGGCCGGAGTAGACTGTAGTGCATAGTTGACGTATTCCTCGTCCCCAGCGTTCTCAACAAACCCTTGGACAGAGTAGCGTTCGGAAGGCGAGTCCCAAGTCAGGCGCACATTCGCCACACTATATGCTTCCTGCACTTCATAAGGATTGTTGTCCGCAGCGAGGAAGGTATCATCTTGATAGGAGCCATCCAACTGGGCTGTGAGGCGTCCCCGATCGCCTAGGTCGTGGAAGTAACGAATAGCGTAGTTTGCCATCCGCGCGGGCGTAGCGAGTTCTCCACCATCCAATTCTTCAGCGATAGATTTCAGTTCCGAGTCCAAGGTGCCCAGACCAAACACGAACTCCCAGGAATCATGGGGCACATACGTCAGTTCTAGCTCAAGCCCGTATATGTCGGCACTACCCGCGTTGAAGTAAACATTCGTGCTACCCACGACGGAACCAGGGTCAGGAATCGTCACCTGTGCCTGCAGGTCTTCAAAGTCCTGGTAGAACACAGCGAGGTTGGCGCGCAGCCGATTATCAAACCATTCTGTTTTTCCACCTAGTTCATAGGAGGTTACCTGCTCTGAATCGGCAGGGCCCGTGGCGGCTACAGTGGTTGAGCCGCTGGCCGAGACAGACCAAGCACCACTCTTATAACCGGTAGACACTTGCGCGTAGTACAGCGCATCGTCAGTTGGCGTCCACTCAAGCGAGCCACGCCAAGTGAATTCTGTCTCGTCGATATCACCGATTTGGTCGAAAAAGGCACGCGGGCTGTATGACCCACCCTTGGGGTCTCCGCTGAAATTGCTGCCACGGTCATAGCGCGTCATCACACGCTCCTCCTGAGTGATACGCGCACCGACAATACCGCGCAGATTGTCAGTGAGATCAAAATTCAGTTCACCGAATGCCGCCAGCGATTCGGTTTCAGTCGCCGCATCGTAGGCAATGAAGTTTATCTGATCGCGTCCAAGGTAAATTAACAGGTTAGCGTCTTTTTCGTCGGTGTAGTAATAGGCGCCAGCCACCCAACGCAGTCCTTCATCACCGCCGGAGAGGCGCAACTCTTGAGAGAACTGCTCTGACTCAAAAGATTTGATGGTATTCAGGTAGCCAACAGCTTCCGTATGGGCCTCAAAGTCCTGCCCGACAAGATCGTCGTACTCCTCAAATGCGCTAATGGACACAAAATCTGCCCAACCCAAATCGCCGGTGAACTTCAGGTAGCCGCCGAATGCATTGTATTCTTGGGGAATACTGTGAAACACTGAGAGGCCCTCGTCTGCTTTGGCGTCAAAAACGGACGCGCCTGCACCGTTGAAACAGCGATCATTCAAGAAAGCATCCACACCGCATGCTCTACTCGCATAGACCGACCCTTCTGCGGCATCTCTCGCATCATCTATTTCGGCAGCAGTCGCTCCCGGCGGCAAAGCAGCTTCTGCCGCATCCTGTGCAGCGGCTACTTCCGCCCGAAAAGCAGAGGTTGGGATCTCATCAGTCGAGAACAACCCTGAGAAGCGATACATTGAAGCGGTGCCATTGGATTCCGCATGCTTGAGTTTGGCCTCCGCCATCCAGTCGTCGTGTAGGTCAACCTGCAAGGTGGCCCGGAGAGATTGAACGTCGGTTTTGCCCCATCTCGAGTCATTAAAGTCAGGGTTTAAGTTTTTCTGGTAGCCGTCATCCGTGTTTGATTTGAAGGCAATTCGGCCTCTCACGTCATCGCTGATTGGCCCGCCCACAGCACCTTCCGCAATTACTTGGCTGTTCTGGCCGACCTGAACAGACGCATAGCCATCAAATTCATCGCTGGGCTTGCGAGAAACAAAATGGACCAGACCGCCCGTAGTGTTGCGGCCAAACAGCGTGCCCTGCGGCCCGCGCAGCACCTCTATACGCTCGAGGTCGAAAATCTGGCCGGTGACTGAGGCGTTCGCACCTTGGTAAACCTCGTCGATATAGGTGCCCACAGAAGGTTCATTGATGAAGCTGAAATCAATACTGGTGATACCGCGAATGGTGAGAAACGGAGGTCCTGACGGCCCTAACAGGGAGGTGAACGTAAAGTTGGGCACCTGGGCGGACACATCCAGGCCATTTTCGAAGCCCAAAGATTCGATCGAATCGCCGCTGAAGGCGGTGACAGAAACGGACACATCCTGCAAGCTTTCTTCGCGCTTGCTGGCGGTGACGATGATCTCTTCAATGGTGGGCCGGTCGGACACGTCACTTTGCGATTGCGCCAAGGCTTCCGCGCCAAATAAGCCGGACACCAGTCCTGCCAGTGCGGCAAACAGTCGATTCCTGTTTACTCCAGTATTATTTGCCCTGTCTTTTTTCATGGCACTCCCCGTATTCGTCAACTGACCATGCGCTGAAATACTCAGCACGGTTGCGTCGCTGAACGTCGAGGTCAACCCGGTACCCGCAAGCAGGATATCCACACCCTGTTGCAGCGTGTGCCTCCCTGTCAAGGCATTGGCGGACTTGTCGCGGACCACATCGTCCGGGAAAACCAGCGTCAGGTCAGCCTGTTCAGCAAACTCCATGAGTGCACTGTGAACTGGCTGCCGCGGAACATTGAAGTCGAACTCCGCCTCCGCCGCGCTCGCCCGCACAGCAAAGGCAAAACCCAAAATCAGCAAGGCTAGGCTTGCAGCCCACCTGCCGGCAGCGCGTCCTGTTTGCACTCGCTTAACTGACGAGTCAGGACGACTTTTCCCTGAGAACCAGTAAAAAAAATATTTCCCCTCCATTGTGAGTCGGCCTGATTCGCTTAATCAGATAATGCCACTGTCATTTCCTGATCTCTTCGCGCGCGCCCGGCCCCCTCGCGTGCAGCGGCACAGTCCGCTTGCCAGCCACCAAACCGGGCACATGATACTTCAGCTATTTTCCCACCCGGTCGGCTACGGCACGGAGGTCGTCCTTCAGGGTGCGCGACGCGCGGAAGTAGAAGTAAAAACTGGCCAGGTAGACGAGATTGCAGAGCAGCAGTGACCAGCGCAGGGACTCGACATCGCTTATCTGCGAGCTTGCCTGCAGAACATCGCTCAAAACTCCGACAGTCGTCGGGCCGAATACCAAGCCGATAATACTGGTGATGAACAAGAGCAACGCCGACGCCCCGGCGCGCATCGAGAGCGGTGCCATGGTCTGGGTCATCGCCAAGGTCGGTCCGATGCTCAGATTTGATAGAAAGGTCGGAAGCATGTAGACGATCAAGACCATCCAGAGGGCATCCACGAGGAACATAGCAGCACTGACTGGCACCGAAATCAGCAAAGCCCAGGCTGGCAACAGCATGTACCAACGAACATCCCGCGCCCCTAGTTTGTCGCCGATGAAACCGGAGAGCAGGGTGCCGGCGCCGCCGAACAGGCCGATGATCAGCCCGAGCGCCGTCCCAACTTCACCAGTACTCATGTCGTGTGTGCGCATGAGAAAAGATGGCATCCACGCGATTAAACCGTAGCCCACGAAACTCTGGGTGCCGGAACCTAGGGCAATACAGCGAAAGGTCTTGAAACCCCACATGGTACGGATCACGTCGATGAACGGAACGTGATGGGCTGCAGATGGACGCTTCTCCGAATAACCGCGCGGTGGTTCGCTGACGGTCAGTTTCAGAATCACAGCGAGGATGATGCCGGGCACGCCAACGACGAAAAACGCGTTGCGCCAGCCAAAAAACTCGTTGATCCAACCGCCTGCGAGATTGCCGAGCAGGATACCGATGGAGACGCCGAGGGCGTAGATGCCGAGCGCGGTGGCACGTTTATCCGGTGCGAAATAGTCGGCGATGAGGGAGTGCGAAGGTGGCGAACCTCCAGCCTCGCCAATACCAACACCGATGCGCGCAATCAGGAGATGTAGGAAGTTCTGGGCGAATCCGGAGAGCGCGGTCATCAGGGACCAGATGCCAAGGCAGATCGAGATAATGTTGACCCGGGAATACCGGTCTGCGAGTCGTGCAATGGGTATCCCTAAGGTCGCGTAGAAGATGCCGAAGGCAACGCCGGAGAGGGTGCCGATCTGGGTATCCGAAAGCCCCAGATCCTCGCGGATGGAGGGTGCGAGGATCGCCAGTATCTGCCGGTCAATGAAATTGAATACATAGACGACCATCAGTATGCCGAGCACATACCGCGTGTAACCGAGGGAATAGGGTGGTGCTTTCAGGTGACTCGCCCCATGTCGACAGAGAGCTGCACGTCCCCGGTCAGGTGGTGCCCGGGAGCTGCTGCAATGTCATCGCAAACTTCACGCCCCACAGGCGCGGCCTGGTTACGCCCATATTGTGTTTTCCCTGTCTTTTGTCATGTCACCCCCCTATTCATCAACTGTTCATTCGCTGAAATGTTCTGCACGTTTACGCTGCTGAACATCGGGGTCAACCCGGTACCCGCAAGCAGGATGTCTGCGCCCTGCTGCAGCGTATGCCTCCCCGTCAAGGCGTTGGCGGACTTGTCGCGAACCACATCGTCCGGGAACACCAGCGTCAGGTCGGACTGTTCAGCAAAATCCATGAGCGCACTGCGAACCGGCTGCCGCGGAACATCGAATTCGAACTCCGTGTCCGCTGCGCTCGCCGACGCAGCAAAGCCAAAACCCAAAATCAGCAAGGCTAGGCTTCCAGCCCGCCTGCAGGCAGCGAGTCTTCTTTGCACTCGCTTAGCTGACGATTGAGAACAGCTTTTCCCTGAGGACAGGTGAAAAGGCTTCCTCCCCCATTGTGGGGAGGCCTGATTCTTTCGATCAGAGACTGCTGAGGAGCACGCGACTCTCGCCATCGAACTCATGTGCGATATCGAAGTTAACGTGCAGCGACGAGAGCAGTGCTTCAACATCGCCAACCCGAAAGCGGCCGGAGAGGGCGCGGGTTTTCAGCGATTCGTTGAGGAAAACAAATTCGACTGTCGTATATCGCTCGACCTCCTTGAGCGCTTGTTCGAGCGGCTCCGAGCGAAAGACGAGGCGACCATCGCGCCAAGATAGCTTGAGCGCGATCTCGTCGTTCGAAACCAATTTTTTGACTGGCTCGGCGGTGCCCAAGCTCACCAACTCACCCACCGCAACAATGTTGTCGGCATCCTTGTCGCCCAATTTCCCAAGCAAGGGTGGCAAGGCCAAGTTGTCCATTTCATTGCTGTCGCTGGCACGCGGCGACGGCGCCATGGTTGTGTGCTTGCCAATGGCCACCTTGCCTTCGGTCACCAGGAGCTCGACATGGTGATCATCGGCCATTGCCACCACGAATTCCGTGCCAACCGCTTGAATGACTTGATTGCCGGCGAGCACGGATAATGGCCTGCTACGGTCTTCGGCGACCCGCACGAGAATCTCGCCTTGTGCCAGACGCAGCAATCGTTGATCTGGTGTGAAAGTGACCCCGAGTTGGCTGTTGGTGTTCAACACCACTTCGCTGCTATCGGGAAGCAGCAGGGTCTTCTGCTCGCCGATCGCGGTTGCGTACTCGGCTGATGTCGTTGGCGGCGCTTTATCGCCACCGGAAGTCGGCAGAATAAGTCCGACGGCTATCAGAACCGCCAAGGCGCCAGCCGCAGCGAGACCTTGGACCCACGGCCGATAGCCAAAGCCGCGCTTGACCCGATCATGCTCAGACCCGCGCGGAAACAGCTCGGCCAGCCGTGCAAGCGTATCGACCCTATCCCAGACCGAGGCGACTTCCATGAAGGATTCCCGATGTTCGACGCTCTCGTCCAGCCAGGCGCCAAGAGCCGCCTCGTCGCGTTCACTCAATTCCCCCTCATCCAATTTAAGCACCCAGCGGCTCGCGGCTTCGAGCGATTCGTCATCGTGCGAGATCGACACGACGTTGTTCATACATCCTCTCTTCGTCGTCCCATAGACGAATGACGCTTCGTATTCCCTGAAGCCCGTCCCACAGCCAGCTGCCGACGCTTGCGCATGAACTGCACGCAGCGCTTGGTGCCGTTGGTGATATGGGTCTCAACAGTGGCTTGAGCGAGCCCCATCTCTGCCATGATTTCCCGCAGCGTGTAGCCGTAGACCTTTTTCAGGACGAAGGCGCGGCGACCCTGTCTTGGCAGGGAGCGCACCGCCTCGCAAAAAAGCGCAAACTCCTCGTCAGAGGTGACCTGCGCATAGGTGGGATCCGACTCCGAGGGCACCAGCATCTCTTCGCGCGGCAATTCGTCCATGTCGGCACCGGCGGTCAAGCGCGACTCCGAACGCTTCACGTGGTCAATGGCGAGGTTGCGCGCCGTGCGGAACAGATAGGAACGCGGCTCACGGATGACCTTCTGATCATCTACGCGGCATATGCGGACATAGGTTTCCTGGACGATATCCTCAACATCTTTCGGCGGGACAATGCGCATCACCAACCGGGCGAGCTGCCCGCGCAGCTCAAGGTATGCGTCGATCAAACGATACGATCCAGCCACAAGCCCGAACTTCTCACGAAACTATCGAGAGCGCCAGATACATATGCTGTAACTCTTTGACATATAAATCTAAAGAAGCACGGCATAGATTTCCCCCCACTGGCGCACACTGTACCTTGACGAAGCCGGTGTACGCAACCTTCGGCGTTGTCCAACGCGACACGATGTTCAATGGAGAGGAGTGAATCTACGACGAATCGAGGTCGATTTCAGCGACGGCGCGACGCTGCTCGACGAAATACGGACCTAAGGCCCGAGCGCTGAGATCGGCAGAACAATCACGCCGTCAGCGCGCTGGTAGCCATAGCCGCTGCCAACCACTACCGTAAGCAGAGATTACGCGCACGGGTGCCAGACATGGGGCTTCGCTGTGCCCAGATAGACCAGGAGGTAGGCAGAGCGCACGCTGGATAGTAGCGACTGTCCACAGGATGACGCAGAACCAGAAGTGTTCGCCAAGATGAAGGACCGCGCACCACTCACCGGTGCGGGCAGCCCCTTCTTCTCCGGGCGCGAAGTGGAAATCAATCAATTCCGCGAGAGCGCGGGGCAACTCGCCAAAGGCTTCCGCGCCAACAACACGCTGGTCTTTGAAGGGCCTCCGGGCTGCGGTAAGACCGCATTGCTTGACCAGATCACCGCTGATGTGAACGCCTACCCCGCTGACAGTGCACCGAATGGAGCGACTCGAAGGATGATCAGGCACGGTGGATTATCGGTAAGTCATCATGAAAAAAGCCTCAGCACCGACTTTTGAATGTTCCTGCTCCAGCGGGCACCATCCATTGTGGATTTGACGCGTATTACCCGTGCTGTCAACTCGCCGTTTCCAGGGGCAAGCTCCCATGCTTCCCCGTCAAGGTCTGTGGCTTCGATAGGTGCATCTTCGACATTTTGACCCTTCTTTCCAAACCGGCTTCTGATGTGGTGCCAATATGGAAACCAGTACAGACATATGCGAATGCCCAGACCACTCGCAAGAAACATGGCAAGAAAACCATGTACAGGCATGTCTGGAAACACGGAAATTGGCACCGCCTCGTTTTTCCGTTCTGCCTGAACCTGAGTATCCTGAAATACTGGTAAGATTGATTCATTGCAATCTGGAAGGACGACACAATGAAATCGGGCTGTGCTTCTTTTTTCTTGAGCCTGTCGGCACTCCTGCCGATATTGATTCTGAGTGCGGCAAGCGCCGCTGTGTTTGCCCGGCCTGGAATCGATTCCATAGTCACCCGTCCGGGTGGCACCATTCTCTTCAATCGGTACTGCGCGAACGAGGAGTACTATCAGGTGCACGCCTACGCAATTCTGGAATCCCACGACAGCGCAGCCAGAGCTTTGATGCAAATATCGACTGGTTACTTCCGACTGGAGAATTCAGCCGTGCAAATCGGCTTCGATCCCCTTGAATTCGATTTTGACCTCGGCCCCGAATGGGCCGATTCCGAGTTGTCCATGCAGATTATGGCAACGACAGGTGAGCAGGAATTTGTAACGTTGGCGTTTGCTGCCTATCTCGATTCTGAATTCGGTCGGGAACCGATTCGGCGACCCTTCATCACCGATGCCAGAGGACGGCTGAATTGGCGGAATTTTGTTGAGCCAGAACTGGTGGAAACCAAGGCTGACCAAGGCTCTAACGTCGCCGAGTATGCCTACTTCGATGCCAGCGAACTGGTGATCAACAATTCGGGCGAGACGATCTGGTTCAGCCTGCGCCTGACCCGTGACCGCAGTGATGCGGAAATCCTGTTGACGGGGCCGGCATTCCGGATTCCCAATGGAATTTGGAATATGGACCTGTCCGAACCGCGTGTCCTTGGTCTGCTGCAATCCCTGAATCCGTTTCAGAAAGGTGGAATGATCGACGCGCTCAACAGAGGAATGAGGTATCGCGACTGTCTGCAGGAGCGCAAGGAGGCCAGACTGCAATTCCATAACTGACGCTTGTGAATGTCACGCCAGACCTCGACACACTGTAGGGGAAGGCTGACACAGGCATCGTCGCACAGTACCTTGAGAAAGCCAGTGGCTTGTATCAAGTCTCAGCCCGCATTTGGATGGACTTGAGCGGCTGACGCTGAGGAGTGCCACTGCAAGGGCACGAACGCGCCCCTTCGCTGCGTATCGGTTCGATCTGACCGTATCCTGCTCGAAACGCCCCGCTTCAAGCAAGGTCTCCGGAGCGAGAGCATCCTGCCCTCGGCCACATCACGACGATGACCTGAGTCCCGCTGAGCCACTGCTGGCTGTTGGGCACCGGTCTGTGCGTGCGCAGCGGTAGAAACCAGGACCCGCTCCTGCGCATGAGTTTCCGTTGTGAGTCCCGGCAGTAGCGGCAGGGCGAGCAACGTCGCGGCAAGCACGGTTCGCAATGGCTGGGCGATGGAAGAACTGCCCGCACGGATGCCATTGGCATTCCGAACAGCGTCGTCGGGAATACCGGGTTGCGTCGTCTTGCAGGGGCCATGCAATAGAACGGCTGCCCTGAGCAGCCAATCTGGACCCTCATGGAAGTGTGCACAGGATGGCCGGGCTGAACGGGGCCGTCAGGCCATTGATGTGCCTGTTCAGACTCCCTTCTCGGGCAACCTCCCGCTTCGACAGACCACATTTCTGCAGCAGCACTTTTATCTGACCCACCACAACCTACCCTGCATCAAACGTTCAGGCGATACATCCATTGGGCCACTTCAGTACTGCAATTGCCATAGTCAAACTCATAGTGTTTTGTGCACACACGCTCTGGTCCGAAACCGCCCTGCGGTCAAAAAAGCTTCAATGGCTGATGGCTCAAGTGAATTTACTGACTGCCAGACTGAACCTCGTTAAACGGCACGTTCTTATCAACGCGAATATCCCCAGGAAGCTCCAGGACCTGTTCGGCAACAATAGTACGCAAAATCTCATCGGTCCCTCCAGCAACTCATAATGCCCGGAGAAAAAAGATATGTCTGCTGGAAAAAGGCTGACATGATCGCTGTCTCTTCATCAACACAGGTACCTGTCTGAGCCATCAAATCCAGCGCATAGGCACGTTCTCCTGGCACATCGCCGTTCAGTCCCGCGTCCACAAAGCAGGCGTATTGCGAAATCCGGTGTTGGGTGATGCCCAGGGTGATCCCCGGATTGCTCGTGCTTCCTCATTCACGTCCAAAAGTTGCCGCAAAAGCCAGGCCAGGGGCGGGCGACACCCGAATTGGCTCCACCTGAATGTGAGTACAGTGAATGTAGTATAGTGTGTCATATTCATAGGTTCAGCACGGATGTCTCACGTGTGTGCCTGATTCACCAGCCGAGTGGGAGATACCAGTCATCAATCATCACCTGATTCGCACATCAATTCTGTTGGGATGTGTGTTGCTCGGCACCCAGGCCGTGTTGGCCCAGCAGGCCGCGCCAAGGCAGATGTTGGAATCCGATCCGGTTGAGCAACAAACTCTGGAAGCTGGGGCCACCGAGGACCTCGCCGACAGGGCCTTGCCCGCTGAGGAGATCGTGGTCACCGGCTCCCGTATCCGGCGAACCACCTTCAGCAGCACGTCACCCATTACGGTCATCACCAGTGAACGGTCGGCCCTCGCGGGATTGCTTGACACAGCGGACATCCTGCACTCTTCAACTATCGCCTCCGGGCAGCAAATCGACGATTCCTTTTCTGGATTCGTGACCGACGGCGGCCCCGGTGCCAATACCCTGTCGCTGCGCGGCTTGGGTGCGCAGCGAACGCTGATTCTCGTAAACGGCAAACGTTGGGGATCTTCCGGTGTTCGGGGCTCGACCAACTCTGTGGACCTCACCGCCATCCCCTCGTCTATCATTTCCCGCATTGAAATCCTTAAAGACGGCGCCTCATCCGTGTATGGCGCCGATGCAGTGGCCGGGGTGGTCAACGTGATCACCAAAACCCGCCAGGATGGCCTGCAAGTTAATGCAGTCGGGGCCGTCCCTGGCGAAAACGGTGGTGAAGGGTACGGCATTGATGTCGTCTACGGTCAGATTGGAGGCGATTGGTCATTCCATGTTGCTGCAGACTACCTCACGCAGCTGGAGTTGCGGCAATCACAGAGGGATTGGTCCTCCTGCAACCGGCGCCCGCGGCTGACCGACCAGGATGGCAATGGCACGATCGACAACCGCGACCCGGCCACTGGTGAACAGCTGTGCTTTGGCCTGCCGCACGGTTTTGTAGTTTCGCCGTTCGGCCGGGTGCGCTACGACCCCGAACTTGGGCCAGGTGCCGATCCCGGTGTGCCGTCTTTCGACTCCCTGTTGAACGGCGTGCTGGGCATTCCATGGTTTACACGGCAGCCTTCTGGCCCCTTGGACAACGAGGGTGCCTTTTACCGGGACACGCGCAGTCCTCATGTGACGCAGATATTTTCGGAATCGGACCGATTCTCCATCACCGCCTACGCAGACAAGGACCTGACGCTCTTCGGGAGTGCCTCCAGCGCCTTCCTGGAGTTCTACTACAATCAGCGCACCTCCCGCACCAACGGCGGGTACCGGCAGCTGTTTGAGCCGGTTCCCGCGAGCAATCCGACCAATCCCTTTGGGGATTATGGGCCAGTGCCCGCTGCCTTCAGTCGAGGGGGCTTCGCCGCTCAGCCGGTGCTGATCAGCTACAACCTTCAGGATCCGAACTTTCATGTGGACGTATGGAGATACAACCTGTTCGGAGGGGTGGAGGGAGAACTTACCAGCAACTGGTCATACAACACCCACTTCGGCTATAGCTACTCGAAGGGAAGCTACGAAGAGGACAACTGGCTGAACGACCGTCTGGTCGCATCGCTGGACGCTACGCTGGACAAGAATGGCAACCTGGTGTGTCGACAATTGGACCTCTACCCAGGCTGCATCGCAGCCAACATGTTCACGAGCGAGGCACTGCTCGAAGGCACCTTGCCAGCGGAATACGTCGCCTACATCTCCAAGATCATACGGGGCGAGACCGTCTACCAGGGCTGGCAAGCCTCCGGCTACGTTACGGGGACGCTGTTTTCGCTATGGGGCGACGAAGCGGTGCGCACGGTCATTGGGGGCGAGGTGCGCCGCGAGGAGATCGACGACCAGCCCGACTTGGAGTCGCAAAACGACAACGTCTGGAATTCGACCTCAGCCCTGATAACCTCCGGCAGGGATACGGCGCGTGAAGTGTTCCTTGAAGTGGAGTTGCCCCTGCTGCCGTCCAACACGCCCCTGGCCGAAGAGGTTCTGCTCAATGTCTCCAGCCGCTTTACCGACTACGACTCATACGGGAGCGACTGGACTGAACGCGTGCAACTCAGTTGGCAGTTCAATCCCGTGCTGCGGGTCAGAGGCACCTACGGCACGTCGTTTCGCCCACCGGACCTGTTCGAGCAGTTTCTGGGCAACGAGACCGGATTTGTGAGCTACCTTGTCGATCCCTGCGTCCAATACGGCACCGACTATAATCCGGGCGATCCGATTCACGACAATTGCGCCAGCCTGGGCCTGCAGCCGGACCACGGCAGTGAAGGCGGCCCAGGCGCACGTTCCATCACCGGTGGGAACCGGGATTTACAGGCGGAGACATCGGAGGCCTGGACCGCTGGCCTGGTCATCTCACCGGAACAGATGGGTGTTTCCATAGCGCTGAACTTCTTCGAAATCGAGCTCAGAAACACGGTTGCCAGTCCGGGAGCAGGCTATGTGCTGTGGCAATGCCTCAACTCCGTCGGTCTCAGCCACCCCTTCTGCGATCGCGTCGCACCACGCGACGCGGATGGGTTTCTGACCGATGTAAATGCGTCCCTGTTGAACGTCGGTGTACAACGCACCAGGGGGCTGGACATCAATGTTCTGTACGAGCAGGCCTTCCCCCGTTTCGATCTGACGGTGGATTTCTCGACCACACGTCTCGACGAGCAGTACCTGGAATTGCTCGGGGAGGAATACGAATTGGCTGGCCGATGGGGTCTCCCCGAGTGGTCGGCGGAACTCGATATCTACCTGGACTGGCGCGACTGGCGTTTCCTCTGGAGCCTTGGTTATGTCGGCCCCAGCCGGGAGGAGCGCATATTTGACCCCGGCACGACCAACGTGGACCGCATTCACAGAACACCGTCCAAGGACTACCATACCCTGTCGGCCCGGTACACCAGTGCCAACGATTGGCAGGTCATAGCCAGCGTGCGCAATCTGTTTGACTCCGACCCACCCATAGTGTCCGATGGTCAGGGATCCAATTCTGCCTACCGAATCTTCAACACGATACCAGGAGCTGGCTACGACCTGCTCGGCCGCACCTTCGTTCTGCAGATTTCAAAGGGGTTCTGATCCGTGCGCACAGGAACGCGCTTGCGGAACGCCATGCAGCATGGTGCCGTGACGCTGGCACTGATTTCGGGGTGGGCTCAGGCCATCACCCAGGAGGACATCAGGATTCCGCTTCAAGCCTGGGTTCACGATCCGGTCATTGCCAGCGTCGGTGTCAGCCCAGATGGCCAGCGCCTGGCGGCATTAACACTTCAGAATGTCAACGAGGCAGCGCAGGTGACCCTGTGGAGTACACATCAACTCCATGCCGAACCGGTTCGCTTCGCACCCAAAGACGCCAAAGCACTTTCCGTAGTTTGGCTCAGCAACACTGCGCTGGCAGTCGTGGGGCGCCAGAAGTTCGATTTCCGAACCGGCGGCAGACCTACCCGCTGGTTTCGGGACCTGATCTACATCTACGCCCTCGGACCAGATAACCAGGTAGTGCGCGAACTTCGGCTACTCGACAAGGAGGAAATCATTGGTTTCAGCATCCAAAACCTTTTGAAGCTGGAAGCGGACAAGGTGCTGCTGCGGGTTACATCACGGGAGTTCATCACGGACCTGTATGAGCTTGACCTGAACACCTTCCGAACACGACGCGTTCATCGAGGATCGCCCAAAGCCGCTGCAATCACCAATTTCCGTGGTGAGGTCATGGCCAAAACGGAGTTTGAAGGCGGCGGTGATCGCGGGCCTCACATCCGATATTTTTACCGGCACCCGGAGACGGGTCAGTGGGAGCACCACCACAGCGTGTATGCCAAGGAACGGGAAGGCTTGACCCCGGTAGCCCAAGACCCGGACGGCCGAACACTGTACATGCTGGACAACACCGGCCGGGAGAACCGCGTGCTGCGCACGTACGACCTTGCGACCCGTGAACTCAGTGAACCGATTTTTGGCGAACCGGGGCTCGAGGTGATTGACGTCATGCAAAGTCAGCTGCTGGACTCTTATGGCGAAGTTATTGGCTTCGTCTACGCCGACGACCAGTTGCGGCGCACATGGGTGCATCCGCAGTGGAAACGCCTGTACGAGATGTTGGAGAGCACGTTGCCGTCCGGACAGATGCATCTGATTATTTCAAGGTCCGATGACGGACATCAGCAGGTGGTTCACTCTACCGGCGACCGGGAGGCCGGCAGCTATTACCTGCTGAGCAACCACAGGGAACTGATACCCCTGGGGCGCGCCTACCCGCATCTCGACCCGAACAAACTGAGCGACATGCGCTATGTGGAATACCCCGCTCGGGACGGGTTGACCATTCCAGCTTATCTGACCCTGCCGCGCTATGGCGAAGCGCCGTACGCTGCGGTGGTGCTGCCCCACGGCGGCCCTTGGGCACGGGACTACTGGGGTTGGGATGCCTGGGTACAGTTTCTGGCGAACCGCGGCTATGCCGTCCTGCAGCCGAACTACCGAGGCTCCCAGGGTTTCGGGCAAAAGCTCTGGCGGGCCGGTGACCGCGAATGGGGCCAGAAAATGCAGGACGATAAGGATGACGGCGCGGCGTGGTTGGTTGATCAGGGTATTGCGCATGCGGACCGCATTGCACTCTTCGGCTATTCCTACGGCGGATACGCAGCCATGGCCGCAGCAGTGCGCCCAAACTCGCCTTTTCAGTGTGCCATTGCCGGCGCTGGCCTGTCCGAGCTGAGAACTTTCGACAAGATTATCTTTAAAGATCCATATAACCGTGAATACCAACATCCTGCCGTGGCCGGGCTGTCACCCCTGGATCACGCGAACTCCGCCAGTATTCCCATCTACCTGTTTCACGGTGACCGGGATCAGCGGGTGCCTGTGGAGCAGTCCCGCAAGTTCCAGCGAGCCCTGCGCCGGGCCGGTAAGACGGTGGAGTACAACGAGATTCCTGACCTCTGGCACAGCACCCCCTGGTGGCCCACGCACCGCATGAATCTGTTCGAAAACCTGGAAGACTATCTGGCCAGCCGCTGTGGGCCAGGGGGGTTATGAGGCCGCGCCGGGCGAGCGATGGCTCGGAATTGATCACGTACACCCTGCACAAAGGCACAAATCGACGCTTTGATACGGGCACAGGGTTCACTCCGATCAACACATACGAGCGGTCGCCAATCGCACATGCTTCTGCGGTGCTGGATGTCTGACTGAAAGCGCCCCGTCGTCGCACGTCTCATTCCACATTCGACAATGCTCTTGCAAAACCCCGCCAAGCCCCTTAGGCTTCGCCTCGTTCAACGTATCATGTCGGGCGCGATTCGGAGATAGAACTGTGCCCGTCTCTGCGTGAGTTGTTGTGGTCGGCCGATTGGCGACTGCGTCATGAGGTACCCTAATGTGACCGATACGTTCATATCCCGGTTTTTCGAACTGATTGTGCATAGAGCGCTGTCTGCACTTCTTGCAGTGATGCTGTGCGTCGCCGCTCTTGCGGCCGGGCTCCAGCATCTCACCACTGCGGGCGTGGGCATCCGAACCCAGTTTCAGGAAGACGATCCCCATCTGCTCAGGCTGGAAGAATTCGAAGCGACCTACGCCGTGTCCGACAGCGCACTCATCGTTGTCGCGCCGCCCGGCGATAGTGTGTTCACTCGTGATGCGCTGGTTGCTGTCGAGCGGTTGACCGACGCGCTGTGGCACGCACCCTACGTTGTACGTGTGGACTCGTTAACGAATCACATGCATATCGAAGGAACCGAGGACAGCCTGATCATCGGACCGCTCGTCGAAGATGCTGCCTCGCTTGACGGCGCCATGATCGACGAGACTCGATCAATCGCACTCACCAGTTGGAACACGGCTGGCCGCCTGGTTTCACGCGATGGTCGCCTCGCTGGCCTGATCGTCAGCCTCGCCCTCCCCGAGTCAGAGGAAGATCGGGAACAGGCGGAGGCTGAGGTCGTCGAGGCCTTCTACGATATTGTTGATGCACAAGGCACGGCACACCCCGAATTTTCCTACTATGCATACGGCGAGATGCTTCTTGCTGAAGACATTCGAAATGCGGTGGATGAGGACATGTCCATTCTCGCGCCGACTGCCTTCGCGACAATGATGCTGGTTGCCATCCTCGTGTTGCGCTCATTCTGGGGTGTCGTGGGAATCCTGTTCATGATTGTTTCGGTGATGCTGTCAAGCTTCGGGTTCGCAGGCTGGTCGGGGCTGAAGTTCTATGCCTCGAGCGGTGCCGCCATATTCGTCCTCATGGCAATCGCCATCGCCCACTCGGTCCACCTGATCCACGGCGTGATCAATGGAATGTGTGAGGGAATGGACCGCACTTCTGCAACGCTTCATTCGCTGAGAACACATGCCCGTCCGATTTTCCTTACATCACTGACGACGGCGATCGGCTTCCTGAGCTTGAACTTTTCGGAAATGCCTCCATTCCGAGTCATGGGAAACATCGTCGCGTTCGGGTCCATGATCGCGTTTGCCTATTCGGTCACGCTCCTGCCTGCCTTGATGTCGATAGTCCCCATGAAAATACCTTCGAGGGCTCCCGCACAGCAGGAAGGGAACGCTGTTTTTTCCGAGCGTCTGGGGCATTTCGTGATTTCCCATAGTGTCAAGCTGCTTTGGATTTTTGTGGCCCTGGCGATTGTGAGCGCATTTGGAATCGCCCGAATCGAGCTGGACGACAACAATGCCAAGATACTCAATCAGAGCTACCAGCTTCGCCAATCCGCCGACTTCATCGACGAGCACTTCTCGGGACTGGATTCATTGGAGTACTCGCTGGATTCAGGACAGGAAAACGGGATCATTGACGTCGAATATATACGTCAGGTTGAGTCGTTCGCGAACTGGCTCCGCCAGCAACCCGAAGTCAACCATGTTTCCTCGATTGCCGATGTTCTGAAACACCTGAACGAGACCCTGAGCGACGAAGCGGACGGCTCTGAGCGCCTGCCCGAGGATCCTGATCAGATCGCTCAGTACCTGCTTCTGTACGAACTCTCCCTTCCTGTCGGGCTTGACCTGAACAATCTCATAAGCTTTGATCGCTCGGCCAGTCGCTTGACGGTGTCAATACAAGGGCTCTCGGCGAGGCAGCAGATCGAGTTTGATGAACGTGCTTCGACCTGGCTTCGGGAAAACGCCCCCAATATCCAGACTGGCGCAACAGGTGTCATCATGGTCGGCGCTTATGCAGTGATCAGAAATATCACGAACATGCTGATCGGAACCATGGTGGCCATGTCCATCGTCTCCCTGCTGCTGGTCTTCGTATTCAGGAGTGTGCGCTTGGGACTGCTCAGCCTCGTTCCCAATTTCCTGCCGGCAATCATGTCGATGGCTATCTGGGGCTATGTGGTCGGACACGTTAGCGTCGCGGCTTCTATCGTGACAGCAATCGCGTTTGGCATCGTCGTCGATGACACCATTCACCTGATGTCGAAATACCTGAGAGCCCGTGCTGAGGGCAATTCACCCCCTGAGGCAATCCTGCCGACATTCAGGCTCGTGGGAAGACCGTTGCTTACGACAACCTTGATTTTTGCGCTGGGCTTCCTCGTTTTTGGCGCATCAGGACTTGTGGCTAATCAAACGCTCGGCATACTGGTCGGCATGACGGTCGTCATCGCGCTCGTGGCGGATTTCCTTCTCTTTCCGCCGCTCCTGCTCGCTCTTGACAGGAACGAAAAAAATGCTGAGGCCAGGGTTTAACTGAAGTGGGAATAGTGATGCAAACAGCGAGTGTTCGGAGTGTGAGTCTGTGGATACTGGTAGGTGGCCTGCTGCTGGCCCCTCTGGCTGCGGCGGTGGATGCCGAGCCGAGTGCCGAGGAGAAGGGGCTGGCCATTGCCCGCGAGATGAAGGCGCGTGACAGCGGCTGGGGCGACAGCACAGCGACCATGGAGATGCTGCTCTACGGACGCAGCGGCACACCGGCACTCAGGGAAATGCGGATTCTGACCCTGGAAGTGGAGGACGACGGTGACAAGTCGCTGATCATCTTTGACACCCCTCGTGATGTCCGGGGGACGGCCTTTCTCAGCTTTACCCACATCGATAAGCCCGACGACCAATGGCTCTACCTGCCGGCCCTGAAGCGGGTCAAGCGTATCTCCTCAAAAAACAAGACCGGGTCCTTTATGGGCAGTGAATTCGCCTATGAAGACCTCAACTCGTTCGAGGTGGAGCGCTACCGGTATCTGTGGCTGCGGGATGAGGCCTGTGGGGAGCTGGTGTGTTACCTGGTCGAGATGACGCCGCTCGACAGCTATTCCGGGTACAGCAAGCAGCTGTTCTGGATTGACCAGGAGCACTACAGGATCCAGCGGGTGGATTATTATGATCGCAGGGACACGCTGGCAAAAACTCTGGAACTGAGCGAGTACACCCAATACCTGGATGTGTGGAGGGCACTCACCCAGTCCATACTCAATCACCGCAACAAGCGGAAATCAGTGATCCAGATGAGGGACTATGAGTTCAGAACCGGCCTGACGGAGGCGGATTTTACCTCGAACAGCCTCAGGCGCGCCCGCTAGCTGCGCCATGGTGTGTCCGGGCCGGGTCTGGTGCACTCTGGGCATACTCCTGGTGCCTGCTGGCCTGATGTCAGGGTCGGCCCATGCCGAACTGCTGGGGTACGTCGGCGGCCAGGTTCGCTGGTTTCCCAGTGACGGGCTGGATCCCCGCCAGGTGGAGACCCAGATCTCCACAGTGCTGGCCCCTGAGTGGTTTACCCACTGGAATGACGGCGATGACAGCGTCACTGTCAGCCTGTTCTACCGATACGATGCAGATGACGAGAAGCGCTCCCGTGGTGATGTCCGCGAGCTGTACTGGCAGCATGTGGGTCATCAGTGGGAGCTGACCATGGGGATCAAGCAGATGTTCTGGGGGGTGACCGAGTCCCAGCACCTGGTAGACATCATCAATCAGATTGACCTGGTGGAAGCCGTGGACGGCGAGGAGAAGCTTGGGCAGACCGTGGTGCATCTCGCGCTGCTGCGAGACTGGGGGACACTTGACCTGCTGCTGCTCCCCGGCTTTCGCGAACGGACATTTCCCGGGACAGCGGGTCGTCTGCGCACGCACCCGGTCACTGTTGAGGCGGCGCGGTATGAGAGTGCCTCGGGCGATGATCATGTCGACCTTGCCGCCCGCTGGAGTCATGACATCGGGGCCTGGAGTCTGGGTGTCTCGGCATTTACCGGCACCTCCAGAGACCCGCTGATCAGGCTCTCTGCCCGGGATGGTGCGGCGATTCTGCAGCCGCTCTATCCCCAGATCCACCAGTTCGGACTCGAGCTCCAGTATCTCTCGGGTGACTGGTTCTGGAAGGCTGAAGGTAGTGCGCGTGACTACCAGGACGATGCGCTGGGCGGCGATGATTTCGGGGCTATGACCGCGGGGTTTGAATACACCCATGTCGCCCTGTTCGACACCAGTTGGGATCTGGGCCTGCTGGCGGAGTACTCGGCGGATACCCGGGAGACCTCGGAGGGTGCCCTGCTGCAGAACGACCTGTTTGCCGGCCTCAGGCTCAGTTTCAATGACCTTGGCAGTTCGGAGATCCTGCTGGGTGGCATTCAGGATCTGGACCGCTCCGGATCACGGTCGGTGTTTGTCGAAGCCAGCACCCGTTTTGGCAACGCCACCCGCGTCACCATCGATCTCTTCCACTTCAGTGCCGATGCAGAGGCGGATGCGCTCCATGCGTTCAGCCGGGACAGCTATCTGGAGATCAGCCTGAACTACCACTTTTGACCGCCACAGCCTCTGTCACCAACCCGCACCTGACGCACCGATGGTGCCCTTTCTGCTAGCGTTCGCCTTTCGCATGAACCGGAGGAAAAGCCTTTAGTCAGAAGGCCTTAGGGTCCGTCGTGCCCCTCGCCGCCGCGCGGCTCGAACGGGAGCCGCGACCATGAGCGACAAGACCAAATCCACATTCGCCCCACGCGTCCGCGCCATGCCGGTACTGTCGATGATGATGCGCATGGCCGAGCTTTGGGGATACCGCGTCCACAACCCGTACAAGAACGCCAAGCGATACAGGATGGAGCCGAAGGAGCGTTTCCTCACCGTCGAGGAAATGGTGCGGCTCAACGCCGTGATCGACGCGATCCCGCGCTACGGCCCCGATTGCTCGTATCTCTTTCCCGCCCGCCGGCGCGGACCATCGACAACATCGCCTCGCAATGGAACCGCATCCGCGACGAGGCTGGATTGTCCGGGCTGCGGCTTCACGACCTTCGCCACTCCTTGGCATCCACTGCCGCCATGAACGGCTTGGACATGGTGGCTATCGCCAAGCTGCTCGGTCACGCGCTGGTCGAGACGACGGAGCGGTGCGTCTCTCTGTCCGACCAGTCGGCCACTGACGCCGCTCACTGTGATTGAGGAGGATTGAAAATGTCCTCCAGCGTTTCAGCGCTGAGCAGAGCGTGCAGCCAGTGATCCAGTTGCGTGGCAGAGGCGATGCGCACCGCTTCGATGCACTGCTCGGAGAGATCGCCATATTTGAGACGCGCCAGTTGCAGGAAGGTCTCAGCTTTGCCCCTGGCTTCACCTTCAGCCATCCCAGCAGCCTTGCCTCTGGCTTCACCTCTGGCTTCACCTCTGGCTTCACCTCTGGCTTCACCCTCAGCCATCCCATCAGCTTTGCCCTGTTCGAACCAGGTTTCAGCAAGTGTGCCCATGAGAGCCTCCCATCGTTCCGGTTTCGCCTGACGCAGCGCAGCCTCAAGCATGGTCTGCGTAATCTTCTGATCACCTACTATATAGTGCAGAGTTGCCGATTCCAAGTCCGATCCATCGACAAGCGGGGCGATGATATCGGCCAGTTCCTCGTGCCCAATCCTGTCTCGCCGCGAGATATGCAGCACATGAAACACTGACCGGACTTCAGGGCGGGACGACATCTGCTCCAGGCTCATCTGACCAATATCACGCAGGACATAGGCCATGGAACGGCTGAATGGACGTATCTCCTCATCATCCTCGATCAGATCAAACAGGGAGCGCGGAACAGTCCAATTCATGGCGCCATGGTAGAAGACAATCGGAATGATCGCTGGCAATCGGCTCTTGAGGTCTGGATGCTCATCGGCATAGCGTTTCCAGATATTGATCATATACCCGGCAAGCTGGAGCGGGGTTTTCTGGTCCGGTTCGCTTTTGTGTTCAAGCAATGCGTAAATGAGCAGCGGAGTGCCACCATCCAGTGTCACCTCGAACAGTCGGTCGGCCTGGCTCCCGCGCAGGGCCTCATCAACAAAGCTGCCATCGATCAATCGCGGATCCTGCGCAGCAAGACGCGTGGCAATCGGCTCTGGCAGATGATCGCGCAAGACCTGTCCTGCCCGCTCAGGATTGGTCAGCAGGGTGCGGAACAGCGCATCGTGCCGCGTGGTCGGCAGGCCAGTTGGTCTTTTCGGTGTGTCTTCACTCATAAGTACATCTCTGTCACTGCGCTCGTGTCCGGTCCCGAAGGTGTCGTACAGCCCGCCATCGCTGGGAGGCGATGATTGACACCCATCATCAACTGGGATGGAATCGGTCGCCCGGCGGCCAGATGCGCTACTGGGCTCGCTCGGCGCGGCACGGGGTGCTTGGTGGCATCGGCTTTGGGTCAGTGACCTTTCATTTGACGACCTGCCGGGTCTCGCCCCCGCGGATGTGCTGGCTCCTCGCCCCAAGTGGTGTTACAAGCCAGCCACACTCAATACCCCAGAACACCGTAATCCCCGTCGACGATAAGGCGAATGGAGGTCCAGAGGCCCAGCAGTGCGAACAGCACCCAGGGCGAATTCAGCGCCCAGATATAGATGAGCATCTCACGTGCGCTGAGCCGGGCCTGTCGGTTCGCCACGAAGAAGCTGACCCAGTACACCGATGTCGCGTACGTCAACTGCCAGAACAGCATCGTTCCGACGATACCCACAATCACCGCGGGCAACAGCTCGAACGTGAAAGCGGCATACAGGATCAAAGTTGGAACCGGAGTCAGGAAGCCATTGGCAATGTCCACGTTGAAACCGTAGGTGCGGCGGTCCGCGTAGGAACCATCGATTTGGGAATATGTCGCCCAGACCTCGGCCCAGACCATCGAGGACAATATTCGTCGAAGTGGAACCCTCGTGGTCAGGAATTCAACGGCCGCTGGCCGACCTGTTTCGAGCTGGCGGGCGCGCCAGTAATCGGCGCGTCGCTCGATGAGGTCACGCCTCAAGAACAGGCACATCTCCCAATAGCAGATCACCAGATTAATCGAAAAGAACAGGATCAGGAGGGCATGAACGATGCCGAAGTTTCCAAGGACCCAGTAGCGTGCACCGATTCCCGCCAATGTCAGGACCGCGATGATCAGGACTGTGAAGAGCCAGGCCGAAATTGTCGGCCTGGTCTCTCGTGCGTCGGATTCAGGATACGCGGAATCGGCACGGCGTTCGGTCATGTGCCCCAATCCGGGTGACACATAAATCGTTTTCCCCTGCACTTCAAGTCGCCGTCAAGCTGGGTGTATATCAAGCACCCACACCACGCCCTCCGTCCGAACCGCCGCATTTCTGTGCGCATGATCAGCCAGTGGGCACCGCAATACCAGACTCGCCGCTGTCCTTGGATAAGGCGGAACAGATAGACCAGCAGCACGAGGCGCACATCGTGGACGATGTGCTGGAACCAGTGTCGGAGCACGATCTTCGCCTCGTCAATCAGGGCAATTGGGGTGCAGGCCACCTGGCCCGATGGGGAGCACGTATCGCTTGGTCCTGGGTTGTTGAGTCCTCCATGCCTATACTCACCCCGCAGATGTGGCTTGGGCTTGGGCTGGGGAGCGGAACACACACATGTTCCTGGGTCCTGAGCTGCAGCGTGACACACATCCTGCAGAATGTGCGACCCATGCCTTTCAATCACAATCCAGCAGTCTAACCAGGCACCCTTCCCGCTTCCTCCCCCGATTCCAGAGGCACTCCCGCCTCCACATATGCCTTCACGGCTTCCACATCGGCGGTAATGCCTTTAACGGCTGCTGGACGGAGAAAGGGCGTGATCAGCTTACCCATCAAACTGATGGGTTCTATCCGGACCAGCATGTCGAGCTGGGCTTCATCACCGCTTTCACTGGGCGTCACAGTGAAGGTTGTATGCCAACGGGCTCCTGCCTCTTCGGTCACAAGACGAACCATCCTGCCATCCTCGAAGCCAGTCACCTCGCTTTCGGTCGCCGAGAGGCCAAAGACCTGAGCAAACAATGCCTGTGCGCCGCTGAAGTGCCGCGTCTCGCGAAATCGCGCCCCGACCCCAGTTTCGTTGTCGGTGAGAAACTCCACCGTGTCAATCTCCGGAATCGCCAAGCCGTAGTTGCGGCCATTGGCGACGACATCGAATACGGCCTGCGCTGTTGCAGCGACAGTCCGGCTAATTGTGACTGGCTTCAATGTGATCAACCTCCTTTTTTCGTAGTCGTGTCTTGGCTGAAGACGCTGTGGGTGCCCACGATGGACGCCGTCGGTGTCATGATCACGCTCCAGTGCTGCGCCGAATTATGCGAGCTGCTGCTGGGCCTGACCGCCGAAGGCGAGTTCACAATCCGGGCGATCCGCCGGGCAACGCTTCGGGCTGCATCCCCAACCACTCGACGGCGACACAATGAAGCGCAGCGCCACGCTTTCTTCTCCAGGCTGGCCAGCAATAGCAACGCCGCTGCACCCCAACGCCAACCATGTACGCACTTGGTCGGAATTGCTGAAAAAAAGTCATGCTCCCCCCGCAGTGACTGGACAGGTGGCAGCCTCCGAAGGAGTGAATTCGGCGGGTGCGCAGGGCGGGCGGGCGGGCGGTGAATTCAGCTCATGCCTTTTCTCTGCAATCCGGAGCTTCATCTTACTGTTCGGCGACATTGTCGGAAAGGGGTTAATCCGAAGCTGGTAGTCAGTGGGTGCCAGCTCGAAGCGGAAATAGTGGACGAGCATCAGCAGACTGATTGCCAGATGGAGCTCGACCCACCGGGAACCCAGGCACTTGTGGGTGCCCAGGCCGAAGGGGGCGTAGCTCGAACTCTTCCAGTCGGTACTCCCGTCGCTCTCTGCACCATCCGAAGCTTTTTCCGTCTGGTGACGTTCGATATCGAAGGCAAAGGGATCGGGAAAGACATCCTCCATGTAGTGCGTGGCCGTCTGGACAAGGTGTATCTTCGAGCCCACCCGTATCTCGTAGCCCTCGACCACGCAGGTGTTCATCACCGTTCTGATCTGTATGGGGATGATCGGGTAGAGACGCTGGGATTCCATCATGAAACGGTAGGTGAGATCGATTGCCGATCTGCTCAGCGCATCCGCCTCGGGATCGCCATCTGCAAAGACCCTGTCGGCCTCCTCTTGGATCTGCCTGTACAGATCGGGCTGACGCAGAAGGTTGTAGAGCGCAAAGCTCAGCGCATTGCCCATGTAGAGGCTGACGATCAGCGGAGAAATCAGGGAGAAGGCAAGATCCGTCTCGGGCAGAAACTGCGAATCAGCTGCGTGCAGGCTCATTATGTCGTCCACGATGTCGCGGGGGCACCCCACGCGCTGGGCCGGCATATGTGCAACCTGAATGCGGTGTACCAGATCGGCGATCATCTTCTTGCGCCGGTTCATGCTTGGAGTTTTCAGCATGAACTTCGGGAGCGCCCGCTGAACATGTGTGACCAGTGAACGCTCCTTGAAATTGAGTACGTCTCGGAATTCCTTCTGGGTGTCGATGCCGACCGAAAGCTGCGAAAATTGCGCATTCATGAAATCCTGGCACGCCTCAACGGCAGGGAGCACATCGCCAGCCTTCCATGTCACAATATGGTTGTGGGCGTGGTAATACACCTCATCGAGACGGTCGGCCAGCGCGCCGCGCGAGTAGACTGCCTGAATAGCCTTGCGCATGCGGAAGTGATCGGCACCATCCATTGAGGGCAGAATGCGCGATGCCCCATAGACCTGCTCGAATCCCGTGAGGTAGTCCTTCGATCGAACATAGATGCGGCCGATTCGATGCAGCCATTCATTGGCCCCGGGGCCACACAGAACGAGCATGCCCCCCTTGACAAAGGGTACGTTGAGGTTGAAGACGGGGCCGTGCTTGCGAGCGAGGTCGGCAAAGACAGCGGGAACGTTGCCGGTTCGTAACTCTGGGCTGAAGAGCAGGTCGCGCAGGGGAACTGATGGAATCGGTTTCGTGCTCAGGGCACGACGAAAACGCGGCTGGGAGATGCTCTTGGCGGTCGCCTCGCCGATGGAACGACCGATGATATCCAGTTTGCAGATAAAGTCGACGCGCTGGTTGATCTCCTTGTCCAAAGGGAAGATGAGCTGAAGGACGTTGCACGAATTGGCGAGCGCGACCAAAATTGCGTCCTTCGGATGGGGAATTTCGTCCGCAAGCAGAATCTTGGCGACCCGCGCCTTGATGAACTCGCTCGGTATGTCTTCGGGTGTTGAGTATGCGTCCACTTGCCATGTGCCCGAGGCGAGAGACCAGAATCCCCCATTGTGGTGGATCAGGATTCCTTTCTCCCTGAGGCTATCCAGGGTGTCTACCATGACCGCTTCAGAGCGCGGCGAAAGGTATTCGATCCAGTATTGGATGTTTCGCTTCTGTGGCTCATCGCTGATTACTTTCAGCATGGAGTCCAGATGTGGATCTTCTGTCGCAGTCGGGTCGGTAACGAAGACATGCTCCAGATCCATGTCAATGCGACCCGATAATGCCAATTCTGCAAGGCAGGCACCTGCGACGGCACAGTTCAGGTTCCAACCGGGAACCTGATGGAAGTAGCCGCTCTCATCGTTGAGGAGCAGCAGGACCAATTCATGCGGCAAATTCATGGCATGCCCCCAACCACTGACTGGCTTACAATTCGTGCTCCCTTGGTTCTGCGTTCATATGGGTCAGTGCGGCTATGATGCCGCGAAAGAACCGGCAATGTCGTCCAGCCGAAGCGGATGAAAGGCGCCTCCAGCTTCTCAAGGGCAGACAGTACTTCTTCCTGCGATAGACCGCGTTTCTGCCTGAACACCCCACTCCGAGTGCCAATGTCCCCAGCCATACACATCCTCCAAGTAATAATCGTAATCGCGCAAGTTTATGAATTCAATAAAAATATATTCGAATCGGGAACTGAATGAAACTCGACTCACAGCTGTCCACTCACTGAGGCACCCACAGCCACTGGATTCGAGACGAGAAAGTATGCGAAACACCTGGTGTTCTACGCGTCGACATGCAGGTCTGTCGCACAGATCGGAGCACAGGGCCCTGAAGCCGGATGCTCACCCGGTTCGAGAACGCGCTCGCCTGAAGCGCCTGCCGTACATCATGCGTCCGTAGAAGTTAAACCATTTCCTGGCTTCTTCGTCGTCGAACGGATAGTCTGCACCGAGTTGCCGCGCCGTGACCAGTCCGGTGACGAAACAGGTCTCCTGGCTATTGATGAGCGTATGGGCACCGCAATGCCAGCTTCGCCGCTTGCCCTGAATAAAGCGAAAAAGGTGTACGAGCAGCGCAACGTGCCTCACGTCATGGACGACATGCTGAAACCACCAGCGCTTGACGATTTTACTTTCATCGATACGGCTGTTTGCATTGTAGGTCACCAGACAGGGCTTGTCCGAACGTTTTGCCCAAGGCTGCTGGTTATGCATGATGTACGTGATTTCGTAATTGTCAGGCCGTGCGGCGTATTGCTCAATGTGGTTGCTGCGGGTGTCGTTTGGCTCTGCCTCGTTGTCCGGCAGCACGGATGCATCCGAGTGGACGATGGCGTGATTATGCAGCTCGCTCTCGTAACGAATCGACGACAAGAGCCAGGTCTCGAAGAGACTCGGGGCCTCCAATGCCATCAGGGTTTGATTGGCATTGCAGGCGAAAACTGCATCGTCGAAAATTTCCGTGTCGCCGTTCTCGTCAACGACGGCTACTTCCGTCTCGCGGCGGATGACCTTCCGCACCGGCCGGGCCAGGTAGATCTTGTCGCGAAAAGATTCCGTCAGCTTGTTGTAGATATTGCGCGTACCGCCATCCCATGTCCGCATCGGTGTCGCATTGACGATGTCGAAGAAATCCAGGTACCGGGCAAAGAGCGATGCCGGCATGTCAAACACATTGGTCGCCATCAGAAAGTTGACGAACATGGGCTTGAGCACCTTGTACCTGAAATCTCCGGAAAATCGGCCCAAATTCAGCACCATGCCCATGCTGAGGTAATTAAAGGGATTGAGGGCATTGAGGAATCTTGACCGGGTGCGGGTGAGCGCGCCGAACCATTTCAGGCGTTTCAGCAGTTTCTGGAATCTATCGATTTCCACCCGCAACTCCCGACTGATTTCGGTATCGAGATCATGAGCATAGATTTCACCACGGTATTTCACGCTGTAGCTAAATCGTGTATCGACGAGTTCGACGCCGAGTTGCCGCATCACCAGCAGGATATGCGTATAGACTGAGGGGATGCACGCGGTGACTGATATATCGAAGGGGATTGATGAGCCGTCGTCCTGCGGCATGTCAGCGGTGACGGCGTTACCACCGACCTGAGGCTGGGCTTCATACAGTCGGAAATCGAACTTGTCCGGATTGTGCTGCAGAGCCCAGGCAACTCCGAGTCCAGAGACTCCTCCTCCGATGATTGCTATCCTTCTTGGCATCTTCGCCACCCTGCGAGAAATAGGGCGCGCACTGTACCAGTTTTAACGGACAGTTTGAACACTCACTCACGCACCCATACCCACAGGTACTCAGCCATATGCGGCGATACTGGGTCAACGCTCTCGGGGCAGGCTGATCGCCGGACTGCTCGAAGAACTCAACCAGACCGGCACGGTCTTCTCTGGAGTCAGACTGCGCGTGTCCTGCGAGCTGCCCTGGACCGAATGCACAACTCCGGGGGGAACCGTGCATACACTCTGCTCGGGGTCAGGACCTTTGAACTCGGAACGAAGCGCTGAACCGCCCGCCCTCGGAAATGAAGCTGTTCATTGAACAGCTTCCATTGCACCATTGAAAACGGGAATCAGGAGGCACATCGTCTTCGGGTGAGCCTGTTGCGCCCCGCTGTGAATGCCTCCAAAGGATATACCCCTGTCTTTCACCGGCAAGATGGAAGCCGGGGCCGTCAACTTCAGGATGGTCAGCGCGGGGATGATCCGGAATACGAAAGCATGGTCACGCGGCACTTCCGGGTCTCACGCCAGTGCAGGTTTCTGAATGCCAACTTCCCTGATGCACAGATCGCAGGGTCCGATGTTGTGTGGCCTCTGACCTCTGATGAAGATGAAGAAGTCAATGGGGTTCGGGCACCCCGGCCTGCGCGCCCAGGCACAAGGAGCCCAAGTGCAAGCCCGGCCATATTCTGTCCATCCATGTCACAACTTCGCAGGTTTTCTGATCGAACGCAGCACATGCCGGCCGTAGACGCGCAAGCTGCGGAGCAGGGTCCTGTAATCAAGCGTACTGAACAAGGTATCGGCCAGCCCGAACGGCAGCATGGAGGGTACTGAGCCACGGACGTACTCGAGTATCCAGGCTTGATCCACCATGCGATAACCCTTGGCTACACCTTTCGGCAAATACACCACATCGCCCTTGCCGAACACCTGTCGTTGCGTATCGCCCTGATTGAAATACCAGAACTCGCCATCCAGAATGTACGTGTAATCCTCTGCAAAATGATAGCGCCCGGTGTGACCGCCGCCGCCGATGGGGGTTCCGAAAAAGACCAGGTATTCCCACAGCGAAGCGTACAGGATGGTGAGTTGTCCCATGGTGCCGCCAGCGTTGGAGAAGACCCATTCAGGTTGAGTATCAATCCGGCCCGGGTAGCGCTCGACCAAATCTTGGGTTATTGCCGCCATCATCTGTTCCAATGGCGCGTCGAGATGCCGCTGGGCAATCTCGCGCAAAACCTCCGGTTCGAATACATATTTCATTGGGTGACTGAAGCGTCCGGTTTGCGGGCCAGAAAGAAAAACATCGGCGTAAAAATCCCGGACTCACCTCCGATCACCAGCGCGTCCCCCCCTCTATTGAGCAGGGTGCTGATGTCCCTGGCACCTTTCGGAAACACACGCAATGCCTCACCCACCCTCAACACCAGGTTCGTCAAGGCGCGACCAACCGGCGTGCGCGGGATACTTCTGAAGCTGATATCACGGCCTTGCAGGGCTCGTTGCCAGGGTGTTTCCGGATCGGAATCCACAGCGCGGTCATGAGCGTCGACAAGTTCAAACCCCGCCTCTTGCAACGCGTGGGACACTTCCGTAGTCAGAGAAATCTCAGGCAGTCCGTTGCCGACCATGATGTCGTTCTTGATACGCTGATGTTCCTCGTCGTCCTGGTCGAATCTTTCGGTAACGCACCAGTCATACCCGGCGAAACAGCCACCCGGACGCAGCACGCGCAAGATCTCCCGGAACGCTGCGGTCTTATCGGGAGCGTGCGGCATGGATTCGATCGCGATGGCTGCGTCAAAACGATTATCCGCTTCAGGAATGTGCATGTAATCGCCCTGAATGAAGTGGCATAAAGACTGAACATCACGGGTGTGATGTCTGGCGCGCTCAAGCTGGTATCCGTTGTTGTTGAGGCCAACGAAACTGGCCCCGGAGTAGCGTGCCAGGTTGCCCGTCGGTCCACCGACTCCACAGCCCGCGTCCAGCACCTCCATACCCGGCTTCAGCCCCATCCGGTCGGAAAGGTAGTGCTGGTGCCTGAGCAGCGATGCCTGTAAGGTCTCTCCCCGCCGTCGCGGAGCAAAGTGGAATGACTGGCCCCAACCGTATTCGTAAAAATCGGTTGCCAGATCGTAGTAGTTGTTGACCAGAGCGCGATAGCGCTCTTTCCTGCTGTCGAGGCCGCCATCGTAGATCTCATTGTATTCATCAACCACAGACTTGACATCATCTGGAGCGATGTCTGCGAGAAACTCGGACTTCGAATTTTCATTTCGCACTGATTTCACCATATCCATATTATAGTTGCCCTTTTCCAATGATGACCTGTTTCTTATTGATTTGCCAATTTATTCATTCAGTGGCCTCTTTCAAAAGTCAAAAGCCTCTGTGTGCCGACAGTCGTTCGAACCCGGCCCGCTGTTCGCATCACAAAATGGGCAGTATTCGCGTGCAGGTGCACCCATGCGAACTGCTGCTCATCCGCTTCGCGCGTCGGGCAAACCTCATCCTCGCTCAGCCAGCACCCGCTGCTAATCCTTCCCTCCAACCCGTCCATACCACCGCTAAAACACACAGCTGCTTTTAAGGCCAGCACAGACTGACGGACATCTCAGCGACCCGCCATCAGGACCTGTCAATCGTTCTGTTTTGTGTCGCCGCTGTGTGTAACACTCTCAACCGACGCTGTTCCGGGGTGTTCCTGTCAGTTTCACGACGATTGCGGTTGACCACCCGGAACCAATCTTTTACGGTGTGTGGCGACTGAGATTCGACTTCACCCGTGCGCATGACCACAGAGACAGGGAGCGACAGGCCGATTGACTTCGAGCAGCACCTCGCGGAGCTTGAGCAGATTGTCGCTGAGATGGAGCGGGGCGAGATGACGCTGGAGCACTCGCTGTGTGCCTATGAGGCTGGCATTGCGCTCACCCGCAAGTGTCAGGCGGCACTTGATGCTGCGCAGCAGCGCATTGCGGTGCTGACCGAGGGTGCGGGTGTCTCTGGTGCGCCGCCTCTGGGTGATGCTGGTGACGGACGGGCCCGGTGCCTGGACGATGCATGAGTGCTCCTGCTGATCTGGCGTCCTTTCGAGGCCTGGTGGCGCAGCGTGTGGACCAGCGTCTGGACGGGGTGCTGGCGGACATTGAGTCGCCGGCCGTGCAGCCTCTGGTTGAGGCCATGCGCTATGCGCTGGTGGGTGGTGGCAAGCGGGTGCGCCCGACGCTCTGTGTGGCCAGTGCGCTGCTGTTTGATGACGCGGCGCTGGACAGTGCGGCGACCCTGGCGGCGGCGGCCTCGGTTGAGATGATCCACGCCTATTCGCTCATTCACGATGATCTGCCGGCCATGGACGACGACGCGCTGCGCCGGGGGCGGCCGACCACGCATATTGCGTTTGATGAGGCCACGGCCATTCTGGCGGGGGATGCGCTCCAGGCGCTGGCTTTTGAGACCCTGGCATCGGCCCCGGGCATGGAGGATGCCTCCAGGAGTGCGGCGGTTGTGCTCCTGTCCCGGGCGAGTGGTGCCTGCGGCATGGTGGGGGGCCAGATGATTGACCTTGAGGTGGTGGGTACCCAGCCTGATCTGGATGCGCTCAACACCATGCATGGGCTCAAGACCGGGGAGTTGATCCGTGCCAGTGTGCTGCTGGGTGCCCACTCGGCGGGCTGTTCGGACGCGGCGGCGCTTGACCGGCTGGGGCGGTTTGCTGCCCAGATTGGGCTGGCCTTCCAGATCCAGGATGACATTCTTGACGCGACGGGCAGCACTGAGGTGCTCGGCAAGACCCGGTGCGCGGATGCGGCCCGTGGCAAACCGACCTATGTGTCGCTCCTGGGTGTGGCGGGAGCCCGCGCCCGGCTGGAGCAGGCGCACGCCGAGGCGGTGTCTGCCCTGGAGCCATTCCGCACGGCCACCCTGTTGGTGCACCTGGCCGAGTACATCGTGGCCAGAACGCACTAGTCTCCGCTGCCCCGATCATGCCCAGGACCTTTACCGCGATCCCCGAGTGTGCACCGGCGACACCGCTGCTGGATCAGATTGATCTGCCCGAGCACCTGCGTGCTCTGGAGGAGGGCCAGCTCGGTCAGCTGGCCGACGAGCTGCGCGAGTATCTGGTGTATGTTGTCGGGCAGGTGGGGGGGCACTTTGGTGCCGGGCTGGGTGTGGTTGAGCTGACGATTGCCCTGCATTACATCTTTGACACGCCCCACGACCGGCTGGTCTGGGATGTGGGGCACCAGACCTACCCCCACAAGATTCTCACCGGTCGCAGGGACCGGATTACGACCCTGCGCCAGAAGGGTGGTCTGTCCGGTTTTCCCAAGCGCTCTGAAAGTGCCTTTGACACCTTTGGCGTGGGCCACAGCAGCACCTCGATCAGCGCGGCGCTTGGCATGGCGCTGGCCGCCCGGCAGACGGGCACGGATCGCAAGCATGTGGCGGTGATCGGCGATGGGGCCATGACGGCGGGCATGGCCTTTGAGGCACTCAACCATGCGGCCCACACCGGGGCGGACATGCTGGTCGTGCTCAATGACAACCAGATGTCGATTTCGGAGAATGTCGGCGGTCTGTCCACCTACTTCTCAAAGATCTGGGCGAGCAAGTTCTACAACTCTATCCGCCGCGAGGGGCAGAAGGTGCTGTCCCGGGTGCCGTCCGCCTCGGAGTTTGTCCGGCGCACCGGGGAGCATATCAAGGGCCTGGTCTCGCCGGGCATGCTGTTTGAGGAGATTGGCTACAACTATATCGGCCCCATTGATGGTCACAACCTGCCGTGGCTGGTTGAGACCCTGCGCAACATCAGGGCCCTGTCCGAGCCGGTGCTGCTGCATGTCATTACCCAGAAGGGGCGTGGGTTTGATGTCGCTGAAGAGGATCCCATCGCATACCACGCCATCGGGCGGATTGCCTCGGCCCAGGAGTCACCCCCGGCCCAGTCCCCACCCCCGCCCCCTGCGGGGCCCAAGTACCAGGATATTTTTGGTCGCTGGCTGTGCGATATGGCGGCCCGGGACGAGGCGCTGGTCGGGATCACGCCCGCCATGCGGGAGGGGTCTGGCATGGTGGCGTTCTCCCGCGAGTTTCCGGAGCGCTACCACGATGTGGGCATTGCCGAGCAGCATGCGGTCACCCTGGGTGCGGGCCTGGCCTGTGAGGGTCTCAAGCCGGTGGTGGCCATCTACTCGACCTTTCTGCAGCGCGGCTATGACCAGCTGATCCATGATGTGGCCCTGCAGAACCTGGACGTCACCTTTGCGCTGGACCGCGCCGGTCCGGTTGGGGAGGATGGGGCCACGCATGCCGGGTCGTTCGACATCAGCTATCTGCGCTGTATTCCCAACATGCTGGTGCTGACGCCATCGGACGAAAACGAAACCCGCCAGGCACTCTATACGGCCTACCAGCACAGGGGGCCTGCGGCTGTTCGGTATCCGCGGGGTTCGGGGCCAGATCATCCGGTGGAGGCTGAGATGACGGCCTGGCCGCTGGGCCGGGGCTGTGTCCGCCGGTCTGGCGAGGCGCTGGCCCTGCTGGCCTTTGGCCCGGTGCTGGAGGGCTGTCTCAGGGCGGCCGAACAGCTCAATGCCACCGTGGTGGACATGCGCTTTGCCAAGCCGCTGGACGAGGATCTGATCCGGTCCATGGCCGAGCGCCACGAGACCCTGGTGACGGTGGAGGAGAATGTTGTGGCGGGTGGTGCCGGGTCGGCGGTTCTGGAGTGTGCGAGCCGGGCGGGCATTCGCACGCCCATCCTCACCCTGGGGCTCCCTGACCGGTTCCAGGAGCATGGGTCGAGGGGCGACCTGCTGGATCAGGCCGGGCTCACGGCCCGGGCCATTGTGGACCGGTTCGCCCGGCACTCGCGGCAGCTCCGGAGCGGGTCCGGACGGGTCGGCGGGTCTGGTGCGGGACAGTCTGGCTGACATGAGGCCTGTGAATGACTGGACATGGGTGGATGAATGACTACTATGTGCACTGCCCCGGAGGGGGCGAACTGACACAGCACCTGACCACCGACTGCGGTGTGGCACTGTGCTGCCGAACCTGTCCAATCTCCACGAGAGGGAACCATGTCTGAATCAATGCCTGCTGTAGTACCGCCCCTGTTGGGCGCATGTGGTCGATTGACACTGTCTGGCGGGACAACCAGAAAAGTATTGACTGGCTTGTTGCGAATATGGTGGAGTTCTGTTGTACCCTTCAGAAAGAACACGCAGACCAACACAGATGAGATACCAGGATACTAAGGTGAGCAGACATTCTTCCCCAGCTGCCGACTCTCAGGCGAATCCAGTACTCGTTACCGGCTCCGCCGGACACGTTGGCGCAAATCTCGTGCGTCGGCTGCTCGACGAAGGCATCCGGGTACGTGTTCTGCTGCGACAGGAGGACAATAACCAGGCATTGGAAGGCCTTGACGTCGAGCGCGTATGGGCTGATATCAGATATCTCGACGCGACCCGGCGCGCACTCGAAGGCTGTCAGGGGGTCTATCATGTCGCAGCCAAGATTTCGACGATCGACGGCAATAATGCCCATCGCCGGGAAATCTACGAGTGCAATGTGATCGGAACCCGCAACGTGCTGCAAGCTGCGCGCGAGGCCGAAGCCGGGCGGGTCGTGGTGACGGGTTCCTTCAGCGCGGTGGGCTACGATCTCGATGATCCGTCGGCACCGAGCGATGAGACGATGCAGTTCTATCCCATGGAGCGCACCATGCCCTACGAACGCAGCAAGACACTCGTCGAGCACGAGTGTCTGCACGCTGCTGCCATGGGTCAGGATGTCGTCATCGCGACCTGCTGCGCTGTGGTGGGCGGCGCCGACTATCTCCCGTCACGCCTCGGCAGAACCATGTGCGATTATACCAACGGTAAGTTGCGCGCCTATGTGGACGGCGGCTTTGAATTCGTCGCCGCGCGCGATATCGTGGAAGGCCACCTGCTCTGCATGGAAAAAGGCCGCTCCGGCGAAAAATACATATTCAGTTCCGAGTACAAGACCATTTCCGATATCATTGACCTGTACGAGGAGGTTTCGGGAGTTCCCCGTCCAAATCGGCGAGTCCCCGCCAACCTGATGTACCTGTTTTCTGAAGTGGCGAGTTCCTATTTGAGCCGCTTTCACCCGAATTTTCCGCAACGTTTTACACCTGGTGCCATCCGCCTCCTTAAAAAACGCCGGCACGCCAATCTTGCCAAGGCGAAAAGCGAACTTGGCTACCAGCCAACAAGCATTCGTGATGCCGTGCATGACGCCTACGCTTTTCATTATTACCAGCGCAGGGCTATCAGCAATCCGGACGCGAAACTTCCACGCCAACCAGTGGAAGAGGAGGCACCGCAAGACGAGATTCTGGTGTAGAATAAGGATGCGTAGGACTTATATTCATAGCAGGAGATAGTGTGTCATGAACACGGCAGTAAATGCGCCTCCCGATTTCGCAGAGGCACGCAATCTGCGCCAGAAGGCGCGGGCGGCGGGTATGAATCCCAACTACTGGTACGCAGTGGAAGAAGTTCGCAATGTGAAACCGGGTTCGGTTGTCGAGGTCGTTTTCTGGAAGCGATCAATTGCACTGTTCCGCACGGATGAAGGCGAGTTCCATGCAATGGAGAATCGCTGCGCCCATCGCCAGCTCAAGTTGTCGCTCGGACAGGTGGAGGGCTGCCGTTTGGTCTGCGCCTATCACGGCTGGAGGTATGATGAACACGGCCGCGTGGACAGCATTCCAGACGTGTTTGGACGAGAGAACATTCCTGATATTTCGATCAGGAGTTATCCGGTGCAAGTTCGCTACGGCCTCGTCTGGCTGTTTCCCGGCGATCCCGAACTCGCTCAGCAGAGCCAGATTCCGGAAATTCCGGAGATAGAGGGGCCGGACCGCTGGGCCTGCGTACCGATCAGTTTTACCTGTTCAGCTCATCATTCGATGATTATTGACAACGTCAGCGACTTCTCCCACGCCTACCTGCACCGTAAATACAAACCTTTCGACACTGCAGATCTGCCTCACTTCGAAACCAAAGGGGACGATGTTCATCTCGCCTACAATACGCAGGTCGGGTACGGGCGCATTTCGAGATTGTTTGTGGATCACGACCGTCTCAACACCAACTTCATCAAGCTGTGCTACCAGTACCCCTATCAGTGGTCCAATACCGACGACGAAATCAAGCACTGGCTTTTCGTGCTGCCCATCGACGAGCGCACGACCCGAACATTCTTTCTGTTCTACTTCAAGTCACTGAAAATCCCCTTGCTGCCGGTGCGCTTTCCGCGTGTCGCAATGACCGCGGTGATGAAGCTCTCGAACCGGTGGCTGATTGGCCCACTGCTCGATCAGGATCGGGTCGCCGTCGAAGCAGAGCAATTGGGATACGAGCAACATTGGGATGCTCAGGCCATCGAACTCAATCCGGTAGTCAGCGCGTTCCAGCGCGTGACCGTTCGCAAGTGGCAAGAGTACCTGGCCCAGGACGCGAAGACAGAGCATGCTGTCGCCTGACTCCACGCTTGCACCGATGGTGCTCTCAAGTGAAACCCTGCTCGATGCGGCGGTTATGCTACTGGTATTTATGAGTTTCCTGTTTGTCGGCTCCCTGGTCCTGCCAGGACGGAAGCTTATGCTGACCGATGCCAACGGTGAAGTCAGGACGTTCAAGCTGAACGGGCTCTCCCTTTTTCTGCTGGTCTCGGCCTTGGCCGGACTGGCCCAGTACCTGGGCTGGTTCTCGCTGTCATCGTTGTATTTTCACTTCGCAGCGCTGTTCGTAATGGCCAATGTCTTCGCTTTCGCGTATTCCGGCTGGCTGCAGTGGTGCGGCGCAGGGAAGCCGGGCACGACGGAGGGATTCTGGCGTGGTTTCTTCATGGGCCGACAACTCAATCCCACCTACCTTGGGGTCGATATGAAGCTGTTCAGCTATAGGCCCTCCCTTATCGGCCTGGCACTGCTCAATGCTTCATTCGCAGTTGTGCAATATGAGGCCTATGGCGAGTTGACGCTGGGAATGATGCTCTACCAGGTTTTTACCTTTATATATATATTCAACTATTTCCAGTTCGAGCAGGGTATGATCCACACATGGGACATTCACAGCGAGCGCTTCGGCTGGATGCTCGTGTGGGGTGATTACGTGCTCGTGCCCTTCTTTTACTGCCTCGCTGGCTGGTGGCTGGTCGATGCGTCCGGGCCAGCGTTATCGCCCATCGCCGCCGTAGGCATCGCGCTGCTGTTCGTCTTCGGTTTCTGGCTTTTCCGGGGATCCAACCAACAAAAACACCGTTTCAGGCAGGATCCAGATACCAGAATCTGGGGCAAACCCGCCGAGGCTCTCGATGGTCGCCTGCTCGTTTCAGGTTTCTGGGGTATCGGACGGCATCTCAATTACACCGGCGAAATCTGTATTTACCTCTCCTTTGCCCTGACTACCGGCTTCGTATCCTGGATACCCTTTCTTTTGCCAGCCTGGCTGACGGGATTGCTGGTGCACAGGTCACGCCGCGATGAACGCCGCTGTCGCGCCAAATATGGTGAACTCTGGGATCGCTACACACAACGGGCACGGTTTGTAATGGCACCATACGTCTATTGAGGAATTTGATGATGTCCTACTCCCATAGCGCTCTGGAGAGGCACACACCTGGGCTGGCGAACGGAGAGATCCCCGAAATGACTGGGGGCTGGCCCGTACTTGGTCATCTTCTGGAATTCCAGCGCGACCCGGTCGCGTTGCTGCGCCGCGGCTGGCGCGAGAACGGTGAATTGTTCCAGTTCCGTATTGGTCGGCACAAGTTCGTGGTGTTTGCTGGCCCCGAAGCCCACGATGCCTACTTCAAGGCACCGGAAGAGACACTCGACGCCAAGTCGGTGTATCAGTTCACCGTACCGATTTTTGGCCGCGGCGTGGCCTACGACGTCTCATCCGAACTGATGGCCGAACAGCTCGGATTTCTGTTCCCCGCGCTTCGGAAATCCGCCATGCGGCGCTACGTCGACATCATGTTCGAGGAACTGGAAAGCTTCGCCGAGGCACTCGGTCAGGAAGGAGAACTCGACCTGCCCTATGCGATGAACCAACTGACGGTCAATATCGCAAGCCGTTGCTTTATCGGCGAAGAAGTCCGTAACGAGGTGGATTCTGGTTTCGCCGAGGCGTACCACGATTTGCAGAATGGTATCAATACGCTCGGTTTCTTTTTCCCCAGGTTGCCAATTCCGGCGCATCTCACACGCGATCGTGCGCGACGCAAGATTACTGAAATTTTCAGCGGGATCATGCACGAAAGACGACGCACTGGTGCCCGATCCGAGGACTTTATGCAGACCCTGATGGAAGCACGCTACAAGGACGGACGGATGCTGAGCGACGATGAGATCACGGGAGTGCTGCTGACGACATTGTTTGCGGGCCAGCATACCAGTGCCGTGCTCGCGACCTGGACCGGCCTGGAATTGCACCGGGATATCCCCTATCTGGATCGGGTCCGCGACGAGATGCTGAAGGCCTATGGCGGTGAAGACGCTCTGAGCTACGAAGGTCTCAAACACCAGGAAGTGCTGGAAAATGCTGTTCGCGAGTGCGAGCGGCTGCATCCACCGTTGATCATCCTGATCCGCAAAGTGTTGAGATCACTGACCTATGCGGAGCGCACCGTTCCCGCCGGAGCCATGGCCATAGTGGCTCCGGCACTTTCGCACGTGCTGCCGCATGTATTTGCCGACCCTGATAGGTTCAATCCAGACAGATTCGCCCCGCCTGCAAGTGAGGGAAAGCAGCATACCTACACGCTGATTGGCTTCGGTGGCGGCAAACACCGCTGCATGGGCGAGAACTTTGCCATTATGCAAGTCAAGGCGATCTGGACCGTCTTACTCGACCGTTTCGATTTCCAGTCAGACCGCCAGGTTCCCGCGCCGAATTATGGAAGCTGGGTAACAGGGCCCAGGCCGCCGTGCCGAATTCGCTACAAACGCCGCGCGCAGGTCGGCATTTTTCAGTGAACGTTTCGGCGCAGCCCCACTACGACGTTGCCATCGTCGGTGGGGGTCCGGTGGGGAGCTTCTGCGCGCTTGCCCATGCGCGCAAAGGAGCCAGAGTCGCCCTGCTCGAGGGCAATCCGAAGGCAGCCAAGAGGTTGGCGGGAGAGTGGCTTCATCCGCCCGCCGTGCGAATGCTGGAAAATTTCGGCCTGAATCTCGTCGGGAGGCCGGGATTTTTCCCCGGGAAGGGATTCGTAGTATTTCCGGAAGACCGCTCGGAATCCATTCTGCTGCCTTATCCAGCGGATGCCACCGGTCTGGCATTCGAACATTTCACGCTCGTGTCCCGTCTGCATGAAGTGATCGAGAATGAATCCGGCATCGACATCTATCTCCACGCACGAGCGCGGGCGATCAAAGAAGATGCGGTCATTTTCAATTTCGATGGTGCTGAACGCTCGCTGCAGGCACACCGGATCATTGGTGCCGACGGCCGCGCCTCGATCGTGCGGCAATCGCTGGGGTTGACGACCGAACGCATGCCCTGTTCACGCATGCTCGCAGTCGTTGTGGATGGGGTGAACCTGGAACACGAAGGATTCGGATATGTCGTGCTTGGCGCACCGGGGCCCATACTTGCGGTACCTCTGGGAAAGGGCCGGGTCCGCATCATCGCTGATATGCCCCTGGACCTTTGGGCGCCACAGGACCGGACCGGAGTGTTGCTGGAGTCATATGCCGGCCATTTACCGAAAGAACTTGATTCCGCGTTTTGCGCCGCGCTGCGAACGGGGAAATTCCAGTTTGCTGCCAACGAGTTGAGACCGCGCATCACCTACGGATCCTCACGGCGCGTGCTTATAGGCGACGCAGTCGGTCATTACCATCCTATGACTGCGACCGGAATGACGCTCGGTTTCGGTGATGCGCTTGCCTTGGCCGAAGGAGGAGATTTCAGGGATTTTGAGAACCAGCGGATCAAGGCGACCCGGGCACCTCAACTTCTTGCCATGGGCCTCTACGAAGTGTTCAGTGATCATCGGCTTGAGTCGACGGTGTTGAGAAAGGCGGTCTACCGGAATTGGCGGGCCAGCACAGTCGTCAAATCTCGGACGATGGGCCTGCTTGCCTGCGATGACAATTCGGTAACACGACTCAGTATTGCATTCAGCGTGACCGTGATCACCGGCATCATCGGCGAACTTTGGCAGCGTAATGGTGCGCTGAACTGGCAACGGGCGCGAAGGATGATTGGCTCGATGGTGGTTCGAATGGGGTGGCTCGTGCGCGGCGCTTCGGAATTAGAAAAAGTGCGCGACAGCGACCGTGGCAGCGCCCTCGAACAGTCTGCCCAGAACAAGCTGTCGCGGGCGTTTCTGGTGTCCATGCAGAAGCCCAACAGTACCCCGGAACAGAATCGCACAGGTGAGCCAGCGACCGTCGATGCCAGCTCGGGCTTGGCGGACGCAGCCCGGCACTTGCTTGAACTGCAACGCGAAGATGGCGGCTGGGAAGGCGAAATGACCTGGTGTCCGATGCTGGCCGCGCAATACGTGCTGCTGCATCACATCATTGGCCGGCCAATCGAGTCCAGGCGGCGTCAGCTCCTGTTGCGCCAGTTCGAGCAGACGCGCCTCCCGGAGGGCCACTGGGGGCTGCACCAGCACTCGCAGCCGTACCTGTTCGTAACCGTATTGGTCTATGTCGCGGCGAGACTGCTCGGTGCAGAGCAGGACGACCCGCTCATCAAACCGTCCCGCCATTTTATACACAACGAAGGGGTTCTGAGTATACCGAGTTGGGGCAAGTTCTGGCTCGCGCTCCTCAATCTGTACGATTGGCAGGGAGTGAACGCGATTTTGCCTGAACTCTGGATGCTTCCGCGCCGACTGCCGGTGCATCCTTCGAACTGGTATTGCCATACCAGGCTGATATATATGGCGATGGCAACGATTTATTCGTCCCGGTTCCAGGTTTCGACAGACCCCTTGATCGAATCTCTGCGCGCTGAATTGTATCCAGAGAGTTTCGGAAGAGTCGATTTTGCGGCTGGTCGCAATCGCTTGCGCAAAGCAGAGCTGTTCGCCCGGCCCAGTATATGGCTGCGGGCTGGCTACACGCTGACACAGATCTATGAGCGGTTTCACGGAAAGCGATTACGCGCTCGGTGCCGGGAGGAACTGCTCAGGCGCATCCGCTGGGAATTGCGCAGCTCCAGCCATACCAGCATTTCACCGGTCAGCGGTTTTCTCAATATTCTTACCCTGTGGCTGCACGACCCGGATGACAGCGACTTCCACAAGGCTGTGGAGGCCCTCGAAGGCTGGATTTGGGAAGACGAGGCACAGGGAACGCGGATCACCGGCGCACGCAGCGCGTCCTGGGATACCGGATTCGCGCTCCAGGCGCTGGCCACCGCGCGGGGAATTAAGGGTGTGCAAGAAGCTCTGAGCACCGGGGCGGACTTCCTGCGCAGTCAACAGATCTCGGAAAGCTTCGACGGGTACCACACAGCCTTTCGCAACGACCCCAAAGGGGGTTGGTGTTTTGCAGGGAAATGGCATGGCTGGCCAGTAACGGATTGCGCTGCGGAGGCCGTACTCGGGATCATCGCCGCTTCCTCCGGACCGGTGCCGGAGGAAGCGTTGAATGATGCGGTTCGGTTCATGCTGAGTGGCCAAAACTACGATGGCGGTTTCGGCAGCTATGAGGCACGCCGCTCGCGAATAAGTCTCGAATGGATGAATCCGGCGGAGATATTCGGCGAATCCATGACCGAAAACTCCTATGTCGAATGCACGGCCTCCTGCCTAGCGGCGCTGGCGGCGTGCAAGCGGCACTACCCCCGCGTCGTAAACGACGAAACAGTCCTGAAATCGATGTCTCGGGCCGATGCCTGGTTGCGCAGGTCACAGGCGGTTGACGGCAGCTGGCGTGGTGTTTGGGGCGTGCAATTTATCTATGGCGTACTGTTCGGCATCCGGGGTCTGCTTGCAGGAGGCGCGCGTCCGGGAGACCCGGCGTTGCAGCTTGCCTGCCGCTGGCTGCTTGATAGACAGCGAAGCGATGGCAGCTGGGGCGAACATCCTCGCGGCTGCCTCACCGGTACCTATGTTGCCCATGAAAAAGGTCAGGTCATCCAGACCGCCTGGGCGCTGATCGCCTTACTGGAAGCCGGTGAATCTCATTGGGCCGCGATTTCGCGTGGAATACAATTCCTGCTTGATTCTCAGGAGAAAGACGGAAGCTGGCCAAAGCAGGACATGGTCGGCGTCTTTTTTCGTACCTCGCTGCTCGATTACGAGTTATACCGACAGTATTTCCCCCTGCACGCTCTTGGACTGTACGAGCAGCGACGGCGCACCAGGCAGACTGAAGTTCAAGCTGGCTCTAGTTCGGAGATGTCGGTAAGCCTTTTGCAGCCCGGCAAAAGAGCCAGCGCAGAGCTCGATTGTGCCGCACCGTGATATTGGTGGCCAGCACGGTCATTCGCACGGAGCGCCGGGAAATCTTGACCTGATCCGATGAGGTAAAAAGCGGATTCTGCTGAATCTTCCGCAAAGTCAGCACCGCCATACCGAGAGCCCACAGACAGAATCGGCGCATGCCCACTTCCCGAACGGGAAGACGGCACGTGAATTCCAGCGCGTTCTCGAGGTGTCCGTGGGCGATCCCGATCAGGGTGGTCATACCGTCCTGAAAATTCTCAGACTCGTGGTTCTCTGTCAGGTTTTCCAGCAACAGCCCGTCATCGTCAAACACCGAACGCGGCAGCCAGCAGGCACCTCGCTCGCGATCTGCCCAGATATCCTTCAGTATGTTGGTCATTTGCAACCCCTGGCCGAAAGAGACGGCGAGAGACCGCAACTCCAAACGATTCTCATCGAGTTCCGGACACCGGATGCAAAAAAGATCGACGAGCATCTCGCCCACGACTCCTGCGACCGCATAGCAATATCCATCAAGCTCCGGCAGGTCGCGCAATCCCGCGAGACTGCTGTTGCGCTGGAACTTCGGCATGTCGATGCACATAACAGACACGCAGCTCTCAAGAATCCGACGCTCAGATTCCGTAAACGAGTGTGTCACGCCAACTACCCTGTTCGAGTTGCGCATCAGTTCCATTTCGTCCGGCGGAATGGTGGGGGACAGCAGCGGTGTCACCGAAGCCGAAAAAGCGTTCGCATCCTCCTGTCCCCTGACCGTGGCCAGGAATCGTTCGAGATGTGCCTGCTTCTGATCAAAATCCAAACGGGGATCATCCTCGATCGTATCGGCGATGCGACACAGCAGGTAGGCATTGGTGACCACCAATGCCAGACGGCTCGGCAGGGTCGGGATCGTCAGCGCAAAAGTCCGGGATACATGGGGCAGAATGGCTGCTTGATACTGCAGATCCCGTTCCAGAGCGCCCGTGTTGTTCTTGGTCACGTCAAGCACTATCCCTTACTTGCCCAGAACTTGCCCAGATCTATACGCGATCGGAAAAAGAGACTCAGAATGCGTTTGGCGAAACCGTCGTGCCGCACCTGGTGACACATTCCCATGGGGTCAATCTCCATAAAGGCGATCCACTCCAGGTTGATAGAGCAGCGGTCGGTGGCCCGCCAGCCGATTTCGATGGCCGCACATCGTGAATCTGTGTCGAGTACATTTCATGCCATGCCGCCACATCAAACCGACAGTGATCTCACATACAGGTGAACAGAAAAACTGGGCGGGTCCAGGACATCTGAAATTCACTCTCCGATGTACTCTTTTCCTCACCGCAAGCCCAGTTCGACGGTCACCCTTGAATGACCGAGCCTGTATGGCTAGTTGCGTAATCCGACAGGCATGCTGAACGTGATATCTTCCCTGATGCCGTCAAGCTCTTGCACCTGGCACTCGGCGCGATCACGCAGATAATCGATCACTTCCTGTACCAGGGTTTCGGGTGCCGAGGCACCGGCTGTGACACCAATACTGGACTTGCCTTCGAGCCAGGCCGGATCGATAGCGGCGGCTCTGTCGATCAAATGTGCCTGACAGCCGAGTTGCTCGCCGAGGTCGCGCAAGCGATTGGAATTGGAACTGTTGCGGGCACCGACGACAAGTATCAGGTCACATTCGAGCGCCATCTGCTTGACAGCATCCTGTCGGTTCTGGGTCGCATAGCAGATATCGCTCTTGCGCGGCCCGGTGATCTGCGGAAATCGCGTGCTCAACGCGTCGATGATCTGTTCGCAATCATCCACCGACAAGGTAGTCTGGGAGACGTACGACAGGCGCGAGGGATCCTTGACCTCAAGTTGCAGCGCGTCTTCGACGGTTTCGATGAGGTAAATGCTGCCGCCAGCACTGGTATCGAAATTGCCGATTGTGCCCTGCACTTCCGGATGGTTGGCATGTCCGATAAGAACGCATTCGTCACCGTCGCGGCCAGCCTTGGCCACTTCCATGTGCACCTTGGTTACCAGCGGACAAGTCGCGTCGAACACCTGGAAGCCGCGTTCGGCGGCGTCCTTGCGAATCTGCTTGGCGACACCATGAGCGCTGAAAACGACAATAGGAGAGCGTCCGGTTGCATCCGTGTCGGGAATTTCTGGCAACTCCTCGACAAAGATTGCTCCGTGGTCCCGCAGTTCCTCCACCACATGGCGGTTGTGCACGATCTCATGGCGCACATACACGGGCGCGCCGAAAAGCTCCAGCGCTCGCTTGACCACATCGATGGCGCGGTCGACTCCAGCGCAGAAACCGCGCGGATTGGCCAGCTTGATGTCCATGACACTACTCCAGTACAGTTCGTGTGTGCCCAGCCGATGCACAAACGACCAAGGCACGGAAAACACCCTTCCCCGGCTGGCGGATGATTACACTCTACCTGAACATGGGCAGAATAAACGCTCCATGTGTCATAGGCAAGCAAAATGCAGTCGCTACAGCCCCAGGCGCATGCGCTGAGCCATTTTTCTCCGCGCTCCATTGCATGAGCACAGCCGCTTTTGGAGCGCGTGCGAGGCGGTGCAGAGCACCGAGCCGTTCGCGGGGAAAAACACCCATACACCCTCACATAAGAACGAGTGTCGTTTCAGCGCCCGACGGGCAGAACCTCTTCGGGGAAGGCCCGACCTTGGATGTCAGTTCGTGCACCGCGGCGACCATGAGGGTGACGGCGCTGACTCTTATCAACACCGGACGCTGCCAGATATCCCGAGTGATTTACACCTGCCTGAAAAACAGCGCCTGAAGGGCTGTACCCGGTTTTTCCTGCCGCATACATGCTTCGCCAACAAGAAAGCCATGTATGCCTGCTTTCCGCATCCGGTCCACTTCCCGATGTGAGTGAATTCCGCTCTCCGTAATCAACAAGCGGTCATCCGGTACGCGATCCATGAGTCCCAGGCTGGTCGCCAGGCTGGTTTCGAAATTGTGCAAATTGCGATTGTTTATCCCGATGAGGCGGCAGGGAGTTCTGAGCGCCACATTCAGTTCGTCTGCATTGTGAACCTCAATGAGCACATCAAGTCCGATCTCGCGAGCCAGATTGTGGAGTTCATGGAGACTGGGCTCAGACAAAGAAGCCACGATGAGCAGCACGGCGTCGGCTCCAATATCACGCGATTCGTATATCTGATAGGGGTCGATCAGAAAATCCTTGCGAATCACTGGCAGACCGCACGCGTTGCGGGCGGCGGTCAGGTATTCTTCAGAACCCTGAAAAAAATCCGCGTCCGTGAGCACGGAGAGACAGGCTGCGCCAGCCAGTTCATAGTCTCTGGCAATGTCGGGGGGAGAAAAATTCTGGCGCAGAACACCCTTGCTCGGCGATGCTTTCTTGATCTCGGCGATCACGGCCGGTTCAGCAGCAGCTATTCTGGTTTCGACCGCGTGCTCAAAGCCGCGGACTTCCGGGGCATCGCCAATCCTCTCCTGTATGAGCCTGAGCGGGGTTATCCGCTGGCGCTCCGCAATCTCTTCCCGCTTGCGGGCATGAATCCTCTCCAGAATGGTTGGCGCAGTCACACGAATACTCCTGAAGCCATTGATTCCGAATTCAGGCAGACGAACTGCTGAGCGCACCGAGAAGGCGAGTAAAGGCTACAAACTCGTCAAAACGGGTTTGGGCAGCGCCTGAGCCGATGGCATCCTGAGCCATTCCAATTCCGGTTCCAAGGTTTGTGGCCTCGCCGGAAACATAGATAGCCGCACCTGCATTGAGGGCAACCATATCTGCCGCTGCACAGGTGCTGTCTGTAAATGCCTGCCGAATCAATGCCAGGCTATCCTCCGCAGTGTCAACAATCATGCTGCTCAGGGTACGTGGTTGTATCCCAAACTGTTCAGGACAAATTTCGTATTCGGAGATCTCACCCTGATCCAGCTCGGCGATCCAGGTTTTCCCGGCCAGGCTGATTTCATCCAGGCCATCTTCTGAATGGACCACCATGACATGCCTGCTTCCCAACCGCTGCAGCACCTCTGCCAGCGGCCTCACCCAATCTCTGGAAAACACGCCAAGCACCTGGTTACAGGCTCCCGCGGGATTGGTGAGTGGCCCCAGCAGATTAAAGACTGTGCGGGTCGCCAGATCGCGCCTGGGACCAATGGCATATTTCATGGCTCCATGGTGTGCGAGAGCGAACATAAAACCAACCCCCTGCTCACGCACACAGGTGGCAATCTGATCCGGTGTCAGTTCCAGATTCACGCCGGCCGCTTCCAATACATCAGCACTGCCACTTTTCGAACTGACTGATCGATTCCCGTGTTTGGCGACGGAGGCACCGGCGGCTGCGGCAACCACTGCGCTGGCAGTTGACACATTGAACAGGCTGGAGCCATCCCCACCGGTCCCGCAGGTATCGACCAGATTCGGCACATCCAGCTCTACCGGGGATGCCAGCGTGCGCATGACCTCGGCAGCCCCTGTGATTTCATCGACTGTTTCCCCTTTGAGGCGCAGGGCAATCAGAAACCCGCCTATCTGGGCGTCTGTGGCTTCTCCGGTCATGATCGTCATCATTGCGGCCTGCATCTCATCCCTGGAGAGATTCTGTCCTTCGACGAGTTTGCCTATTATTGCGTGTATAGCGTTCATATGCTTTCACTAATTTCCAATCGTCTCTCCAGCCGTGTCCGTATCCATAGCGCCGTTGAGCCTGTCGAATTGAGCCGAATCATGCACTAAACCCAATTGAAATTACTGGGATTGTCACAGTACCTGTGTTTGGAATCATTGCCATGACCAGGGCATGACCAGTTACACTTTTCGAACCCTGTACCCATGAATTCCTGAGGCAGTTACTGTTCACATTGAGTATTTTTATGGATCACTCTTTGAACCCTACAGACTAACGATTGTGTGTTCCGGGTGGTTTATTCAACGACTCCATCCAATCGGCATGCGAGCTATGCCTGAAGCCAATTCACCACTTTCAACCCTGGCACCCGAGAAAATTCCCCGACATTGGCTGTTACTACTGTAAGCTCATTCGCGAGAGCGTGTGCAGCAATCAGTAGATCATTTGGTCCAATGGGTGTTCCCTGCACTGTGAGGTGATGGCGTAACACTGCGTACTGGTGGTCGGCGGGTTGTTCCAACGGCAGAATTTCCAGAGCCGAGAGGATGAGCTCAATGCGTTCAGAAAGTTGTGCAGAGTTTGATTTGAGCGCACCATAGCGGAGTTCCGCCGCCACGACAATGCTGGTACAGACGGTATTCTCGCCTACCTGCTTGATCTGTGCTGCTACTGCGCCTTGAGGATTGCGGACAAGGTCAGACAGGATATTGGCATCCAGCGCATACTCCAGCGATACGCTCATAGCAGCACATCATCCAGCGGAAGCAGGTCATCATCAATATCGTGGAAGGGTTCAGTCAAGGGCTCCAGAGACGCGAGCAGTGCCAGCAGTTTATCCCTGCGAATCGGCTCTACGACCAGTCGCTCCCCTTCCTTATGGATGAGTGCTTCATCACCCTCCAGCTCGAACTCGCGGGGGATGCGCAGTGCCTGGTTGCGACCGTTGCGAAAGAGGCGTACATAACGTTCAGAGGTTGGCATGGGTGTATCCGTTGGTTTGTGCGGCATATGCTATAGCATATGCTCGAGTGTCCGGCGAGTCAACCTCCTCCTCAAGGCGAGGGACTTGCGCTGTAGGGTTTTTCGCCGCGTCCGATGTCATTGACCGGGCAGAGGTTGGCCTGTTCGGGTACGCGATGTGGTGCCACGGGGATTCGGGGAGCCAACAACGCCCCTGGATCAGGCTCACATGAGAACGAGTGTCATTTGGGTACACCGGACAGGACCTTTCAACGACCCATACTCAATTGGATTTCGGTTCCTGTAGAACAGCAGGTATGCAGGTTGGATTACGCCATTTCGATGCAGAGACTCCCCTGTACTCGACAGATGCTGATGCATGATGGATGTCTGGTGGATGCTGTCTGAAATCACATATATAAGAATGGCGGTAACTACTCGCTCCCCTGCTTTTGGCTGAGCGAAGTTTCCTGTGTTGGGGACTCTATCATTTCGGCACCGGAGGTGAATGCGACGGCGCGCGACCTTCCAGTTGTCAGTGTCGCGGGGGAAACTCCCGTTGGGCCTGTGTGAGGACAGTCCGTTCGCGCGTGCGCACGGCCGTGAAGGCTGCCTTGTCGAGGGCCTTGGCGTCGAGTTCACTGACTCTTCTGCGTATTCCAGACCAAGCCTGCCACCCATTCCACGGCAAAGCTGCCACCTCGCCGTCGCCCTGGAACCACAGTATGCGGTGCCCATGACCCTGTGCGATCATGAAACGCACACACCAGAGAACCTCTTTCCTATGGAGTCAAGGGGGTGAGTAGTTACACTTGATTAATGGGGAGATACCAATGCAAATTCCGAATAACACGCTGTTCAACAGCTGTCTCCAATACTCCTCCTCCCATCCATCCGGAGCACGCCGAACTGGTCCTGTGGGTGCCTCCAGGCTTAGGGCGGTTACCTCAGCGAACACCTCCGCAGGCGTGCGATACTCCAGCACCTTCCGGGGCCGGGTGTTGATCCGCGTCTCCACTACCCGCACCTGGGTATCCGTCACCCTGCCCTCCATCAAGCAGGCTGGCGATACATCCATTGGTGCGCTTACACTGGAACGGGGTGAATCAATTGGGTACTTCGACCTGCTTGTAAGTGCCCGGACGACTTTTAATTATTGAGAAAATTGCGCAACAGGTCGTGGCCATGCTGGCTCAGAATGGACTCAGGATGAAACTGTACGCCTTCAATGGACAACTCACGGTGGCGCACGCCCATGATCTCATCTTCTTCACCGCTCTCGTTCAACGTCCACGCCGTGATCTCCAGGCAGTCGGGCAAACTGTTCCGGTCGATGACAAGTGAATGATAGCGAGTCGCCTCGAATGGGACACTGAGACCGGCGAAGATGCCTTCTTCCCGATGATGAATCTGTGAAAGCTTGCCATGCATAACCTGGCGCGCACGGACGATGGTACCTCCAAAAGCCCGGCCAATACTCTGATGTCCGAGACAGACACCGAGAATTGGAATGCGGGTCGCCATCTCCCGAATCAGTTCCACAGATATTCCCGCCTCATCGGGTGTACAGGGGCCAGGTGAGACAACTAACTTTTCCGGATTCAGCTCGCGAACCTCGCGAATACTGATCTGGTCATTGCGAACCACCTCGACCTGTGCACCAAGTTCCGCCAGATACTGCACAATGTTGTAGGTAAAGGAGTCGTAGTTGTCGATCATCAGAATCATGACTCACCCCCGTGTGAAGCAGTTTCCTTTTGAACCATGGAAGCTGCACGGAACACAGCGCGAGCCTTGTTCATGGATTCCTTCCACTCAAGGCGAGGCACCGAATCAGCGACAATGCCGCCACCTGCCTGCACGTGAAGCTTGCCATCCTTGATGATTCCGGTGCGAATGGCAATAGCCATGTCCATATCACCGTTCCAGCCAATGTACCCCACTGCACCCCCATAGATACATCGTTTCACCGGTTCAATCTCATCGATGATCTCCATCGCCCTGATCTTTGGAGCCCCACTCAGCGTGCCAGCGGGGTGTATGGCACGAATGACATCAATGGCATCCATCCCCGGTTTCAAATGACCAGTCACATTGGAGGTGATATGCATTACGTGTGAGTAGCGTTCAACCACCATCTGTTCAGTAACTCGAACCGAACCGGTCTGCGAAATTCTGCCTGCGTCATTCCGTCCCAGATCAATAAGCATCAGGTGCTCGGCAATCTCCTTGGGATCGGCGAGCATCTCCTGTTCCAGTGCACAATCCTCTTCTTCAGTCGCCCCACGGCGGCGCGTTCCGGCAATAGGACGCACAGTGATCTCACCATTTTCCAGACGGCCGAGAATCTCGGGTGAAGCACCAACAATCTGGAAGTCACCCAAATGAAGATAGTACATATACGGAGAGGGGTTCACCGATCTCAGAGCCCGATAGAGGCTGATGGGATCTTCTCCAAAGTCCATGGTACAACGCTGGGAAACCACGACCTGCATGACATCGCCTGCACAGCAGTATTCCTTGATGCGATCGACGGCCTGCTCATACCTTTCACGCCCCAAACTGGACTGCAACCCGTCTTCGTCGAGGTGCGGTGCGCCCAGACTGATCTCGCCCAGTACCGGCATCGAGCGTTCGAGTTGCTGCGCCAGCCTGTCCAATCTTCGCTGCGCAATCCCGAAGCCATCTTCCTGAGCCGCATCAACATGGGTGATGAGCGTCAGAGTGCCAGCAAAATTATCAAATATCACCAGATCCCGGGAACGCATCAGCAGGATGTCAGGAACCCCCAGCTCGTCGGGCGGAACAGAGTCTTGCAGCCTCGGCTCAATAAACCGGACAGTGTCGTAACCGATGTAGCCGACCATACCGCCAGAAAACCGTGGCAGGTTTGGCAGATCCGGAACGGAAAACTGTCTGATATATTCACGCAGATAGTCCAGCGGATTCTCCACTTCAGTGACCTGATTCCCCTCCCGGGAACTTCGCACGATTCGTTTTCCCTCCACACTGAGAATCTCTTCCGCCACCAGGCCAATGATGGAATACCGTCCCCATTTCTCGTTCGCCTCTGCGGATTCCAGCAGGTAGGTATGGGGCTCGTTGGCCAATTTGGAGAACACGCTCAATGGAGTTTCCAAATCCGAGAGCAGGGTTCGCGTTACGGGGATCTGTTTGTAGTTTTGGGCCGCCAGTGCAGCAAAGTCTTCCGGGGACATGCGTTCTTTCTATTTTGGTTTCTGGAGAATACTCTAAAAATGGGCCTGAGGGGCACTTTCAACGGCGCTGATCTGCCAGAAAGGCGATCGATGTCACCAGCCAAAGCGGAAGAGAGCCGAACCCGGAATGCTGACAGAAAAACTGGAAATGAACAGATGGTGCGATTCTAATGAATCAGCCCTGCCCTGCCAATAGATGATAGCTCGAATGCGCCCCCTCCTGAGACACACCTAATCCAATATGAAGGGCAGCTGGCGGTCAATTACAAATGCCTGGCGGCTCATCTGCACCGAATAGCAGACTACCTCAATTCCCTGAGCGAGTGCCTGACGCAGAGTCCGGGCGTACTCCGGGTCAATGTCCTCCGCGACCTGAACCTGCTCAACGCTGCTGTGTTGTACGCAAAACAGCAACATCGCACGATGTCCCTGACTGCGGGCACTGATGAGCTCGCCGAGATGTCGGGTTCCACGTGTGGTCACTGCGTCAGGAAACATCCCCAGCCCTCCCGGACATCCCATGGTCAGATTCTTGACCTCCAAATAACATAGCGTTTCTGGACCCTGGTCGTCACATGATGTGTCCGCGGCCTCACGAACAAGGAAGTCCAATCGACTGTTGCGCTCACCGTAGCGCACCTCTCGTTGAACCTGCTCAAGCGTGCCAAACTCGACTATGCGCCCATCGACCAGTGCTTCCTCGACAAGCCAGTTGGCTCTGGCCGTATTGATGCCTGCCATACCACCATGGAGCGCGGAAACTGCCTCCAACCTGTAGGCTAGCTTCCGCTTTGGATTGTCAGATTTGGACAGCCAGCAGATGCCGCCTTCAACCAGACAATTCTTCATGCTGCCAGTATTGGCGCAATGGGCTGTAACCCGCTCCCCGGACTGAAGCTCAACATCGGCACAGAAACGTTTGTACCGACGGTGCAGCTTTCCTGTGAGAAGAGGCGGATCGAACTTCATTCAGACACTCCACACTCCATCAGATATCCTGACAAATGGGAATGACATAGGACAGTTGACAAAAGCCAGTGGCATGACCTGATCAACCTCCACCATCGACGGTTTGCTGCGCCGGTCAACGACCATTGTGGAGGGACTTGCCTACGAAGGTTGACACGTCAGGGCGACCTGCTTCGTTCCGCTCTTCTGTGACGCTTCACAGGCCGACCACTGTCGCCACCTCCATGTCCAGTCGCCCCAATCCCGGAGGCCACACTATTCACTGCGGCATTGATATCCGCAGTGTCTTGATGTCGGCATGCCACAGATCGAACGACCGCGTGTGACGGGCGGTTGTGCGACAGGAGCGCGTGCAGATTGAGCATCCTGTCTCGGTTGAACCCGATTTCATCCGCGTGGCCGATGGGCAGCTCAATCTTGAACCACAGGACCGGGTCCATCGCCTGATCACATGCGGGCTGTCCGTTTTGGATAGAGCGGCCCGATCCTGAGCACACCCTGCTCCAGCGGCCTGTGCCCTCTCAACAGGCAGGGTGTTGGGGTGTTGACAGAAGCCGTCCTCGTTGTTCGCACGGGTGCGCCGCGGCAGGCGTGCGTCCGGCTACTGGTTCCCTCCGAGACGCTCACCCCCTTCGCTGACCCGCGCGCAGCCCTTGCCGCCCATGAACAGGAAGTAGGCGCTGCCCATTTCAGTCCATTGGCTGGTGTTTACGGGCGGGCTGAAGACCGGGATCACCAGTTCACCAGGACCCTGATTGATATTGCGGGGATTGCGGTTGGTCCAGACACGGGCGCCGGCCTTGGGCCGCACCTCGATGATGTTCTCGCCGAGCACACCGCCGGAGAAATTGATTTTGTTTATCGAATCCGGGTCACGCCACCGGTTGCCGCCGAGGCTCGCAGTCCGCCACTCCCAGTCATTGAAAGTGGATCCGAAATCATTCTGTGAGGTAATCAAACCGATATTGATATTGAAGCTCTGCCGCGTCACGTTGGGGTTGGTGGACGACAGAATCAGCTTCATGCGACCGGGCGTGGCGTGGTCACCACAGCCGTCCACAACTTGCGAAACCGATGCAAGCGAGACGGTGCAGATGCCAGACCAGCAGTTGGGAGGCGTTTGCGCCTGCGCGGCGCCTGCGAGCAGCAGGAGGCACAGCGTCGCGGCGGCGGTCGCCGCGGGGGCTGTCAGTCTAGCGGGGGGGGGGGGGTACATCACACTGAACTTTCAAGCTGAACATCGTTGATCCTCCTGCTGATGTCCTGTGAACATCGGACTCATTGCCAGCCATAAGTTGTAACACAGATTGAGCTGAAATGCAAGCTGCTTGGCAACAGGGGGTGTGCGTCAGATTTTAGGCAATTTCATAATCGGTAGTCCTGATAGGCATTTTTTACGCTTTATTATAAGTAATGTATACTTTCAGTATTGCAACCATCCAGAGACTCTGCCCATGGACACGATCAATCAACTCAAAGCCAAGCGGGATGCTCTGCTGACCCAGTTCAACACCCTCAGGGATTTCCGCCCCGGCAACTTGCTCCACGTCTCCCGCAAATGTGGATCACCTGCCTGCCACTGTGCTACACCCGGTGACCCCGGACATCAGAGCTGGCAGTTAACACGCAAGGTCACAAACAAAACAGTCACCCGGTCGATTCCAGCCCCTATGCTCAAGCAGACACAGCAGCAGATACAGGAATTCAAGCGCTTTAAGCAACTGGTGGGCGAATTGACCGAAGTCAGTGAGTCATTGTGTGATTCACAGGTGCAGGCGCACCGTAAAAAAAAACGCTGAACCAGACGTGCTCACACAGACTGTCGCACAGGAGGTTGAGCAGGACATCCTCAGGCTGCTGGGGGCACAGGATTTTACCCGCCGGGTTGATTTCGATGCCGTTGAGTCATTGATCAAGTCACGTGCCCTGAACTTCGCCGCATCGCTGCTCGAGACATTTCTGGACCAGGATGATTCGGATCATCCTTCGAACCACATACCCTGTGACTGCGGTGCACCGGCCCGCTATCGTGGTCAGCATGCTCGCACGCTGACCACGGCCGTGGGCGATATTACATATCACAGGGCCTATTACTACTGTGATGACTGCACACAGGGCTGGTTTCCCAAGGATCAGGCCATGGGTCTGGATTCACGAGCCCTGTCACCGGGTGTAGTGCGGATGATCGGTCAGGTGGCGGGCCGGGAAAGCTTTGCCCAATCACACACCCTGCTGCACGAGTTGGCATCAGTCCGGGTGAGTATCAAGCAGGTGGAACGAACTGCCGAGCGCTTGGGGAAGGACATACGTCAGTACGAAGTACGCCAAGTCGAGCAGGAATCGCTTCCGGCACGCACCATGTATCTCGGGGTTGACGGGACCGGGGTGCCGATGATCAGGTCGGAGACCGAAGGGGTGAAGGGCAAGCAGCCCGACGGGACCTCGAAAACCCGGGAAATGAAGGTTGCAACAGTCTGGAGCTGTGATCGGTGTGACGAGCAGGGCCATGCCAGAATCGATGTCTCGTCGGTGACCCACACTGCGGCCATCGAAAGTGCAGGCACCAAGGATCTGGCTATGCACTTGGCACCCTTTGCACAACGCATGGAGCGCGAGGCCCTACGGCGAGGATTCTATGATGCCAACCGTCAGGTCGTCATCGGAGACGGGGCCAAGTGGATCTGGGCCTGTTTCACGGAACTGTTTCCTACAGCCATCCAGATTCTTGACCTGTTTCACGCCCTCGAAAAAATCTGGGATATCTCCAAACTCGTGTACGGCGACGATGCCGAGATCGGCAGACAATGGGCAAAAAATACCTGTGCAGCCCTCAGAACCGGAGAGATTGAGGATGTGATTGATATTCTGCACCCGCTTTCAGTACAAGGTGAGAAGATTAAGAATGCACTCGGCTATTTCGAACGCAACCACGAACGGATGCGGTATAAGACATTCCGAGAACAGGGGTTATGCGTATCAAGCGCGGCAGTCGAAGCCGGATGCAAAAATGTCATCGGTACCCGACTGAAACGCGGCGGGATGCACTGGAGCAAGGATGGCGCAAACAGCATTGCATCGCTTCGCTCATATATCATCAGCAACCGATTTGATGACTACTGGTACGCACAACCGAAAACTCCTCATATCTGCGAAAAATGATATTTGCCCAAATATTGACGTACACCCGGCAACAGGGGGTGTGCGTCAGATTTTAGGCAATTTCATAATCGGTAGTCCTGATAGGCATTTTTTACGCTTTATTATAAGTAATGTATACTTTCAGTATTGCAACCATCCAGAGACTCTGCCCATGGACACGATCAATCAACTCAAAGCCAAGCGGGATGCTCTGCTGACCCAGTTCAACACCCTCAGGGATTTCCGCCCCGGCAACTTGCTCCACGTCTCCCGCAAATGTGGATCACCTGCCTGCCACTGTGCTACACCCGGTGACCCCGGACATCAGAGCTGGCAGTTAACACGCAAGGTCACAAACAAAACAGTCACCCGGTCGATTCCAGCCCCTATGCTCAAGCAGACACAGCAGCAGATACAGGAATTCAAGCGCTTTAAGCAACTGGTGGGCGAATTGACCGAAGTCAGTGAGTCATTGTGTGATTCACAGGTGCAGGCGCACCGTAAAAAAAAACGCTGAACCAGACGTGCTCACACAGACTGTCGCACAGGAGGTTGAGCAGGACATCCTCAGGCTGCTGGGGGCACAGGATTTTACCCGCCGGGTTGATTTCGATGCCGTTGAGTCATTGATCAAGTCACGTGCCCTGAACTTCGCCGCATCGCTGCTCGAGACATTTCTGGACCAGGATGATTCGGATCATCCTTCGAACCACATACCCTGTGACTGCGGTGCACCGGCCCGCTATCGTGGTCAGCATGCTCGCACGCTGACCACGGCCGTGGGCGATATTACATATCACAGGGCCTATTACTACTGTGATGACTGCACACAGGGCTGGTTTCCCAAGGATCAGGCCATGGGTCTGGATTCACGAGCCCTGTCACCGGGTGTAGTGCGGATGATCGGTCAGGTGGCGGGCCGGGAAAGCTTTGCCCAATCACACACCCTGCTGCACGAGTTGGCATCAGTCCGGGTGAGTATCAAGCAGGTGGAACGAACTGCCGAGCGCTTGGGGAAGGACATACGTCAGTACGAAGTACGCCAAGTCGAGCAGGAATCGCTTCCGGCACGCACCATGTATCTCGGGGTTGACGGGACCGGGGTGCCGATGATCAGGTCGGAGACCGAAGGGGTGAAGGGCAAGCAGCCCGACGGGACCTCGAAAACCCGGGAAATGAAGGTTGCAACAGTCTGGAGCTGTGATCGGTGTGACGAGCAGGGCCATGCCAGAATCGATGTCTCGTCGGTGACCCACACTGCGGCCATCGAAAGTGCAGGCACCAAGGATCTGGCTATGCACTTGGCACCCTTTGCACAACGCATGGAGCGCGAGGCCCTACGGCGAGGATTCTATGATGCCAACCGTCAGGTCGTCATCGGAGACGGGGCCAAGTGGATCTGGGCCTGTTTCACGGAACTGTTTCCTACAGCCATCCAGATTCTTGACCTGTTTCACGCCCTCGAAAAAATCTGGGATATCTCCAAACTCGTGTACGGCGACGATGCCGAGATCGGCAGACAATGGGCAAAAAATACCTGTGCAGCCCTCAGAACCGGAGAGATTGAGGATGTGATTGATATTCTGCACCCGCTTTCAGTACAAGGTGAGAAGATTAAGAATGCACTCGGCTATTTCGAACGCAACCACGAACGGATGCGGTATAAGACATTCCGAGAACAGGGGTTATGCGTATCAAGCGCGGCAGTCGAAGCCGGATGCAAAAATGTCATCGGTACCCGACTGAAACGCGGCGGGATGCACTGGAGCAAGGATGGCGCAAACAGCATTGCATCGCTTCGCTCATATATCATCAGCAACCGATTTGATGACTACTGGTACGCACAACCGAAAACTCCTCATATCTGCGAAAAATGATATTTGCCCAAATATTGACGTACACCCGGCAACAGGAAGGTCGTAATCCAGTTTGAACATTGCATGACCTGTTCGGGAAGAGGCGGCCCGCAGGCCACCCCTGTCCTGAGTCTCATCAACCGGCCCCGTATGCCGGACGCAGGCAGCGCACGCTGACCACGACTCTGGGCACCATGACTCTCGAGCGTCATGCCGAGTCACTGGGTCAGCGGAGTCGCTGAATGAACACACCGGCACCGACCCGGGTGGTGACGGTCTGTGACCGGGAGGGGGATGACTGGGCGATGTGTGAGCGCCAGCACGCGCTGGCCGATCAGGTGTGTCTGCGGATTGCACGCGTTCACCTGAAGGCACCGGCGGGCGCGACTGGCCATGACAGTCTGCCGGTGATCGCGGTGTCCATCACTGGGGATGACCCGCCCGAGCAGATCAGGGAGCCGGTGAACTGGCTGCGGCTGTGAGATCGAGAAGCGGCAGTTCGATGATGCTGAGGCCCTGCTCAAGTGCATGGCCTGTGATGCGGTGACGGCCTGGCGCGTGTTCGATCTGCAGCGGCGTGCCACGCACGAACCCGACACGCCAGCTCGGGAGGTCGTCGAACCTGAGGAGATCGCCACCTGTCAGCTGCTGCTGCACGATCTGTATCCGAAGATGCCGATCAGGGCACCACCTGATCTGAGCATCCGAGAGTATGTGGTGAACCTGGGCAGGCTGGCCGGCTTTCAGCCAAGCACAGGACAGCCGGTTCCCGGAACCAGGCTCCTCTGGCTCGGCACCACCGAGGTCATGGCTGGCATACGAACACTGAGGGCGCTCACAGCCGGAAAAATCACTGTAGAGGACTGGGACTCTGGATGATCACAACAACACTGCGTCATGTGTGGGGTGGTGATAGATGAAAGATGGTTTCTTTGTTGAGCCCACCGTATTTGCTCATGTCGACAACAAAATGCGCGTCAGCCAGGAAGAAATCTTTGGCCCCCTCATCACCTTGACAAGTTATAAGGATGACGAAGACGCCATTGCGATTGCAAATGACCAGCCCTATGGCTTGTCCAGGTCTGTCTGGGGTGCCGATCCTGAGCGAGCAGCTGCAGTGGCCAGGCGAATTGTTGCCGGGTCAGTGTGCATTAACGGTGCGTTCACAATTGATCATCACGCACCCTTCGGAGGCCTGAAACAATCCGGACTTGGCGCTGAATGTGGACCTGAGGGCTTGCACGAGTACCTGCAGGATCAGGTGGTCTTCACGCCCAAAGCTGTTTAACAGGCACTGTCCGCTGCTCAGTTGCGGGATTATGTGAGCCATCCTGTTGGCGGCTCAAACGGATTGCAGTTGATGCACTGCAGCATGAACCAGTTGTCTCCTGTCCAGGCAACGGGCTTGTCCCCAGCCTTGGCCTGAACATGAGCTGAATCCCGCCTAAATGTCCATGAGCGGCACAAACTCATACGCGGGCTCCTCATATGGATGAGCGTGCAGCAGCGCGTCGCGCACGTTTGCAGCCAGTTCGTCTGCGACCAGCATTTCAACCCGCCACTCATCCACCTGCTCAAGACTCCCCGCCGTGCCGATGTGTGGATCACTGCCCACCAAAGGGCGAAACTGTCCGTACCCACGGGTTTGCCAGCAGCATTGATCATATTTGCCCAATCGGCCAGCACCAGCGGCAAATAGCGCATCCTTAACCGGTTCACGATGGCTCTCGGGGATGTAGACGACCAGTTTTAGTGCCAAATGCTCACCCTGTCATAGATTCGGGATAGTGTTGCTGACCGCATTCTACTATTATGCCCTCCGGCCCATCCCGGCAGCCACCACCAGAAGCAGAAGCTGGTGAAGACATGAAAGAATGGGGAATTATATACGTGACAGCCACAGCTATGATTCCCATTCTATACCTGTTGCACCAGTGCCCAGATGATATTAAGGTGCGTGAATAGCTGCTCGAAACAGCTCCCCCAAATGCTTGATAGAGCGACCACACCGATGCGGATGATACGCACTCATAGTCAGACTGCACAGCTATCTCGCGCAACGCATCAGCGGTTGGACAGGTTCCTGTATCTCTCCCGACAACTGTACAACGCCGCCCTGGATGAGCGCATCAATGCGTATCGGAAGGCTGGTGAGTCAATCGGCCTGTACGATCAATATAAGTCATTCACTCAGATACGCAGAGATGATGCTGAGATGAGCAGCTATGGTGTACAGCCATTCCGATCTGTCCTGAACAGACTGGATAGATCATTCAAGCGATTCTTCAGGCAGGGTGGCTTTCCGAGATTCAAGGGCAGGAACCGGGGCATCCGGTCATTTGAAACATCCAGTTTTCGTCTCTTCGCGTCTGGCACGAGGCATGCCGTACAGATCAAGGGCTGTGGCAGGTTCATTGTGAAGGCTCTGCCGGAGGGTGAGATCACGCTGGTTCGCGTTGTGACAACACCTGTCCGCGTCATGGTTCAGTGTGTCTGTGAGCAGGAGCGGGAGGTCGTGGCTGATCAGTCTCCCGTCGTCGGTATTGATGTTGGCGTGAAGGCACGGGCCACCCTCTCGACTGGCGAGTCAGTGCCGAAGGTGGTGATTGATAGGACCCGACAGAAGCGGCTTCAGCGAAAACTGAGTAAAGCCAAGAGGGGCAGTCACAACCGATATAAGAAACGCCAATCGCTGGCCAGAGAGGCATACAGGGTGGCAGAGAGACAGCGCACTGCCCTGCACAGAACGACTACTGACCTGGTGAGGCGACACAGACACTTCGCGGTTGAAGACCTGAAGATCAAGAACATGACTGCCCATGGCGGCAGTCATAAGACGGGATTGAACCGATCACTCCGTGAGCAACAGTGGGGAACCTTCGTCTCTCAATTGACCTACACGGCTGAGAGTGCCGGTGGGTCAGTTGTGAAGGTGAATCCCAGGAACACATCGAAGACCTGTTCCGGGTGTGGTTCAGTCCATGAATCACTGACCCTGAAGGACAGGGTCTTTGAGTGTGAACAGTGCGGCTTGAGTCTCGATAGAGACCTGAACGCTGCACGCAACATCAGGGAGCGTGGCTCGTCGGGCGGGAAAGTACCCGGTATGCGGCCTGATGGTGAATTGATCGGCGGGAGTACCCGCCGTGCCGCATAGAATAGTAGCGTGGCTGTCACGTATATAATTCCCAAAGAATGCACATCGGCTCAGGCGAACAGAGGGGAATCCGCGCTCGTGCAGACTGGCAGTATAACCGGACGCTCAGGCGTGTTGGTTCGCCTCCACAACATCGCGTATGGATTGCTGTTGAGCTGCGCCGCTTTCCTGATGTCCCTGCCGCTTCTGGCGCAAGACCTCATCATCAATGGACTTGGCCCATACGTGGAATTTGGTGAACCTGCCATGCTGGTTCGTCTTGAGACCCAGGTTCCTGCTGAGGACGCACTGGAGGCCATCGCGCTTGAGGGTACAAAGAGGTTGTCCTTTCGCATTCTTCAGGACAGGACCGCTCGAGCCTGGAGCCGGGTCTGGATTCAGAACCTCTCGATCAATAACTCTCCCGATACCATTTCGACCCAAACCAGCGACCTGATTGCCATGACACAGTCGATACAGGGGACTTTGCGAGCTGGCGATCTGCTGGTTTTTGAGCGGGTCGCCAATGAACTGACGACCCTGTCGGTCAATGGTAAGGACATCGCTGCTTTCGAAACACCCGGATTCTTCGAGTTCCTGCTCTCAGCATTTGTTGGTGCCATACCGCCCAGTGGAGAGCTGAAGTCGGCATTGCTATCGGGTGGAAACCCCGTTCCGAAACTTGTCGTCCGCTTCGATGAGCTGACCTACTCCAGCGAGCGATCCCGGCAGGTTGCCGTATGGGCTCTCCCTGCACCTGGGGCTGTCACCATTCCCGAAGCGACTGATGTCAAAGTTGAAGACCCAACCGCAGAGGGAATTGCGGCTAGCAGCGCTGGGTCAGGCGAGCTGTCTTCGGAGGAAGGCCTGGCCGCTCAGCGTGGTTCTGCAGAATCCGGACAGGTATCAACGGATACAGCGGCGTCTGATACGTTGGCGGGAGATGAAGATCTGCCGGTTGCTATAACTGCGGAATCCCTCCTGGCAGTTCAAGACTATCAGCGGGCGGTGCTGCAAAAAGTCTACAGGTTGATCGAATTTCCAGCATCTGCAGTCCGTCGCAACAGGGAGGGCTCTCTGCGGATTCAGCTATATATTGCTGAAGATGGCGGATTGCTGGACGTTCAGATCACACAAGAATCTGCCTATCAGATACTTGACCAGGCAGCCCTCAGAGCAGCTAGGGATGCTGCTCCTTTCGACGTTTTGCCAGAAAGTACACTGGAAATACCGATGGTGCTTGAGATACCTGTCAGTTTCAGGTTGCAGTAACTGTAGTGGAAATACCCCTGGCGATAGGTTAGCCTCCATCTGAGGTGGCATTAGCCCAAGTTTACCAAGTTGGTATTTTGGAGCCAAAACGGTCTGATTTTCGGGTTTTGGCGCACGTAAGTCATTGCTTTTTGGTGGTGTGGTGGCCGGAAAAGCCAATGTAGTGCCATAATCCTACGCGTGTGTATTGACATCCCCATGCGGCGCGCCGATCATCTCTCTCATGTTCATCCGCCGTACCCAGACCCGCCGCGCCAACGATGGCACCGCCTACAGCACCTGTCGGCTGGTGCGCAGCGGACGCCTGGCCGTAACTGTGCACACGCATCGAGATACCCGAACAGGTCGAGGCTGAGGCACAGCGCATCTCAATTCTGCTGCTGACGAAGGGACTCGGCGAGGTCTCCGAGGACTCACCGGACAGCGTCACCATCCACCCCGACTCGATGGAGCTGGCCCGGCCGCGCAGCGTGGGGGTCGAGCAGCTGGGGCTCTGGGCGATGGAGCAGGTCGGGCTGGTGCTGGACAGTTCCGGCTTCGTGTGTCGCTCGCGGGTATTCTCGGGCAACGTGCGCGAGCACAGCACCCTGCAGGACATGCTCGAGGGTCTGGGCGCGCCGATGCCTTGGTGATCATGGATCGGGGCATCGCCACCGAGGCGCAGATCGCCTGGTTGCGGGCATCCGGCTACCGCTATCTGGTCGTCAGTCGTACACAGGCGCGCGAGTTCAATGCCGAGGCCGCCGAGTCCATCACCCCCGCGTCGGGACAGACCCTGTCTCTGGACCGCAGGGAGTGCCCAGATGTCGGCGAGGTGTACCTGAACTGGTACTCCGAGGAACGCGCGCGCAGAGCGCGCAATGGTCGAGCGGCTCTGTACCCGCTACGAGACCGAACTCCTCACACTCTCCGAGGGCCTGTCCAGACCACGTGCGCGGCGCAAGCCCGAGCAGGTCAACCAACGCATCGGACGCCTCAAGGGACACTATCGCCGCGTGGCCGGATACTACAGGCTCGACCTGACCGTCGAGGACGACCGCGTCCGTTCCCTCGCCTTCGTCCGCGATCCCGCCACGGACTCCATGGCCGACTTGCCTAGTGTCTACTGCCTGCGCACCAACCTCATGGACTGGGATGAAGTCAGACACTTTTTTTGGATACCAATCTATAGGCTTCACGTTCCATACGCAAATGTTAAGCATTACCCCCGTCACTGATATGTCGCGCCTGATCCATATTTTCATGGGTTACATGAATAACAGTAATGCCGTGTTTATTTTCAATATAGTAAATTAAGTGTTTTTCGTAGGGGAATACTCTTACACCTCTATCTTTATAGGGTTCATAGTATTTTCCGAGCGATGGCATTACTGCGAGAATCTGCGCCTGTTTTTTCAAACCAGACACGTAACTTACTGCTTTATCTTTGCCCCACTTCTTTCTTGTATAAGAAACTATATGCTTCAGTTCTTCTCTAGAGTCGGGTGAAAATTCGACTCTAGTCATTGGCAACTGCCATCAATTCCTTAAAGACTTCCTCGCCATCAATACTCCGACCAGCCTCCACATCTTCTAACGCTTTGTCCAATCGTTGATGTAATAGTTGTTCTCGCAACGATTGAATACTTTCATATTCTTTCATCGAGATCATTACTGCGGCTGGTTTATTGTTTTTGGTAATGCAGACTGGCTCTTGCTGTGCCCTCATCACAACATCGCCAAAAGCGTTTTTTGCTTCAACAGAGCTAAAAGTTTCCATGACACCACCTTTCTATAAAAAGAGCTACTTTAGTTATTATGGCTTTAAAAGCTCCATTTTGTCAATTGTTTATATTAATCAAATTTGATGGATATTTAGCTCACATGCTATTTACATAATTAGTAACTACTCGCCCCCCTTCTCCTGCTTGATCATGTCGGCGGCGATGCCGTTGAGGGCGATTTGGATGGCAGTCAACGGATTGTAGCCCTGGTGGGCCATGGACTGGAGATAGCTGGAGATTCGGCAGTGGGCCTCGGCGTGGCGGAGGGTTCGGAAGCAGCCGGAGACCTTCTGCTTGACCTTGGCCATGCGGATATCGCGCTCGGCGCGGGTGTTGGTGAACGGGGTATTGCGGGCGAAGCGCAGCACCTCGGTGTCGTACTGGGTCAGCGCCTCGTGGAGGTTCTCGGCATCGGACTTGGCGATGCGCCCGCGCTGTCCGTCGAGACGGGCGGGGGCTTGTTCCCCTGTGGCCTGGGTGAGGATGGTCCGGGAGCGCGTGCGCGCGGCCGTGAAGGCTGCCTCGTCGAGAGCCTTGGCATCAAGTTCACTGACCCTGCGGCAGGTTCCGCTCAGGAGGTGGCCCAAGCGCTTGTCCCAGACGTGGCCGTGGGCGTCCTCGACGAACCTGAGGTCGCGCAGCAGGTGGGCACCGCACAGGGCGTGCTCACAGTGATCTCAGGCGAAGGAGCTGGCCCATCGGTCGTGGACCAGAACGCCACCAGAGCGGGGGATGACAGTGAGGTCGTCGATGGCGGCGCGACCGCGCCTTCGGTGGACGAACGTCACCCTCAGGTCCCCGGCACCGATGCTGTGCACCCAGTGGTTCGTGCCATCGACGCGCAGGCTGGTCTCGTCGGCGTGCAGGGCGGGCATGGCCAGCAGACAGTCGATGGCTGTGGCTTCCCAGTCGGCCAGCGCCTCGTGCAGGCGCATCAGCCAGGCCAGCAGGGTCGCCTCGGCCACGGCGCGCCCGGTCAGGGCCTTGAGGGTCTGCGCGGCGCGCCTGAGCGGCACCATCTGGGCAGCCATGAGATGCGTGGCGAAGGCCAGGATGCCGTGGCCGTACTGCAGCGGTCCCGGCATATCGTCCGGGAAGGAGCCCCGGTTCTCGGTTCTCGGCGCTCATCGCGCCGTCCGCACACAGCGCCTCGAAGCGCGCCTTGAGTGCGTCGAACTCCGAGCGCAGCGACGCGGTGTTGACCGTCGCCATGGGCTACCCGGACCCCACCGCCAAGCGCTCCGCTGGCGGCATCAGCGCGATCAGCGCCTGACACACCCCCGCTGTCGCATTGGAACTGAACTATGCGTTGTCCATGACCCTGTGCACTCATGAAACGCACACATCATAGAATCGCCTTCCTATGACGTCAAGGGGGGTGAGTAGTTACCATAATTAGGGGTTTATTAATCTTTCCTCTGTATCCTAGATAGGAATACAAAGGGTGAAAAGAGCGATGCAGGACTTATCAACAACGACATTTACAGAGCATGACGCATTCCAAGCGTATCTTGCTAGCCAACCGAATAGGTTGGATATGACCTCAGCCATTGCTAGAACTATTGGCTTCGACCAGTCGGAGATGTCGGTTGATATGGATTTCTTCTCTCGAATCTATGATGTCGCTTTCGGCGAGAAAGGCAATAAAGATTTACGCGAACATAAGGGGAGCTAGCCACCCTCGCCCAAAAAGAAGAAGAACAAAAAGCTGACAACCTGGAACACCTCGCTGAAGCATCCTTAATCCAAGTTTACCAATGTAAATCGTGAAGTGAGATAAATCAGCACCTTGCGCTCTGCCCCCGATCTCCAGATCTGCGAGAATAATGTCCATGATGGCCTTGAAGTCCCACACCTCACGAGGATTTACCTGGTAGTGCCAGATGTAGTCTCCGGTGTCTGCGTCCAGCGCAACAATCGAGCAGAGGAAGAGATTGTCGCCCGTTCTATCTGGGCTGCGTATTTCCGGATGATACGGGCCGCTGTTGCCGGTGCCGATACAGACTCGGTTCAACTCTGGATCGAAGGTGATGTCATTTGAGGCAGTGCCGCCATGCCCATACTTCCAGTATTCGCCATCCCGGGTTTTGGAGGCCATCTCCATCGCCTCGCTTTCAAAACCATCTGCTGGGTTACCTGGCACAATCCAGAAACGCCACAGCAACTCACCGGTATTGGTGTCATAGGTTGAGGCATAGCCACGTTCGCCGGTATCACCACCACCGTGACCAATAATCGCCTTGCCATCCGCGTAAACCCCCCGATTTACGGTCATCGCAAGGCGCAAGCTTGGGGGGTTTCCGATTGGGTCCCGTACGACCATTTCACTGTGCCTGTGACATTATCAACAGCGTGCACCTGTAACCCACAGTCAGCGGTGTAATACAGCACACCATCAACCGCCAGGGGCGCAGCTGCGAAGCTTCGGGTGCCGGGGATCCTGTGTCCAGGCTAAACCCAGACGGGAGACATTATCAGCAGTGATCTTATCGGGTTGGCCGAAGCGCTGTTCGGAATGAGTGTTTCCGGAATGAAGCCAGTTGACATTCGCGGAGGGTACAGCCGTTCCCGCAGACTGTTTTGAACTGCCCTGCTGCGAAGCCTAATCGCTGCAGGCAATCAACAGAACCAATAGCAGGGTCGAACCAACTGCGGCACACTTTTGACCCAGTTTCATCCCGCGATAAAAATGCAGCACCTCTAACAACGACATGGACTTATACCCCGTTATAAAGAGTTCCTGAAGCGCAGGGGAACACTCTACCCCAAGCCTGAATCAACCACGGAAAAACCAGTTCCACTGCGCTGGCGGGAGGCTCTTTGCCATAAAGTCTCTACCGCAGGCAGGCAAATCAGGTTCGGGTTGCAGAACTGTCAGCCAGGGGCTGACAGTTCTGTGACGAGACGGCGCAACTCCAGATCACCCTCCGGGGTCAGAGCAATCCGGCCCTGGCTGTCGACGAAAACAGCGGCTTTTTCTGTGAGCCCGATACAGCAAAGGCGCACCTGTTCCAAGTGGTCGTCATATCTGATAGGTATGTGAACAAAAACCTCCCAGTCACTCTCCGACGCCTCTCCCGAAAGAACCATCACGAACAGCGTGATCAGATTTTCTTCATTGAGGCGATACACTGGTGTCCGGAGCCAGGCCAGGCCACCAAATACCACCAACAGCACCAGGACCGATGCTCCGGCTACCTGCAACAATTCAGTCATACGCACCCCGAGCAGTCATTCATTCTGGTGCAGGCGTATCTGTAACACCTGACGAACACATTCATGAGATATCAAGTCAACACCACCCAACTCAACGAGCCTGTCCGAGATCATATGAACTGTCCACGGGGCGTGGCCCTCGGGAGGCTCGCTGCAGGCACGGCTCGTCAGCCGGGTCTCACACTCCCCATCCAGGCGCTGCGTATGTTCCCAAGAGCGTTTTTTCCGCTCCAGCACCGAGTCCAGTCCTTCGGTCGCGCACCTGCTCAATGGTGCGCCTGGAACACCCTGTCCACTCCGCAGCCTCGCGATCAGTCAACCTGAGGCCATGGTCACCTTCGTCCACCAGCAACACAGCCTCTGCATGTCGCCGACGAAAAGCCGCTTCCCGCCCACCTGTGATCAAGCTTTCCAATTGAACCGGTTCGTCCAACGTCTATTTCACGACAGAGCGCTTCTTCATGATCATGCTCCTCAATAGGCTAGAAAAACCTCTTGAGGAGTTCCTTAACATCCCAAATTATCAACATGAAGAACTGCTAGTAGCGTGAAGATTTCAGCTGAGTCAGGCCGGTAAAGGCTGCAAAGTACTGCTGTACCCGCGTCAGATCAATATCGAGTGTGCCACTGAGCTCAAATGGCTCAGCAAGCAGTATTTCTTTCTTCCTGTAATCTAACCCCGCCAGAATCAGGGGTACCCCTGTGCGATAAGCAAGGTGCAAAAAACCGGTTTTCCATGTACCGACCCTGCTGCGCGTTCCCTCTGGAGTAATCACATAGAAAAGGTGGTCCTGTGCAGTAAACTCCTCAACGAGCAGATCGACAACACCGCTAGCCCGGGAACGATCAATGGGAATGCCGCCCGTAACGCGGAGCAGCACACTCAGCGGCCAAACGAATACGGAAGCCTTGATCAGGTAATTGATCCTGACGTTCAGGGCAAAGATGCACAACATGCCGAGTACCCAGTCCCAATTGGATGTGTGTGGTGCAACGGCGACAACCGCCTTGGTCACATCGGGTATTTCGCCCCGGATTTTCCATCCCAGCAGACGCAGGAAAAATCGGCCGAAGGCAGCTGACAACTGGCCTCCAAATCTGGGGGTTCCCTCCGGAACATGTACCTGGATCGGGCCACCAGAAGAAAAACCGGGTACAGGTGCTTTATCTGCGCTCATGGATAGTCTGGATGCGGGTTTAATGCTCTCTTGTCGTCCTGAAGATCACATTTGGATAACGCTCTTCCATCAACGACAGATTGACACGACTGCTCGCAAGATAAGCCAGATGGCCGGATCCGTCCAGCGCCAGACTCTCTCCAGCCTTGCGTCGAAATTCAGCCTCGATCCCGTTGTCAGGCAACTCCAGCCAACGGGCTGTGTATGTGTTGATCGGTTCATAGGTAGCCTCCACCTTATATTCGTCCTGCAGACGAAAGGCGACCACCTCGAATTGCAGTATGCCAACTGCGCCGACGATGATGTCACTGTTGTGCTCGGGGAAGAACACCTGCACTGATCCCTCCTCGGAAAGCTGTTGCAGACCCTTCCGCAACTGTTTCATCTTCAGTGGCTCTTCCAGGCGAATGCGTCGGAACAGCTCGGGAGCAAAATTGGGTATGCCAATAAAACGGACTTTTTCACCTTCGGTAAAACTATCCCCAATCTGCATGGATCCATGGTTGTGAAGGCCGATAATATCGCCTGCCGTAGCCTCAACTACCGCAGCTCGCTCCCCTGCCATAAAAGTCACCGCATCGGCGATCTTCAAATCTTTGCCGGTGCGCACCTGATGGACTTTCATACCCTTACGATAGGTGCCCGAACAGATGCGCAGAAAGGCAATTCGGTCACGGTGCCTGGGGTCCATGTTGGCCTGAATCTTGAAAACAAATCCGGAAAACCGGTCTTCATGGGGTTCAACCAGACGCTCGCTTGATTCTCGTGGTTTGGGCGGTGGAGCCCACTCGACAAAATCATCAAGCATCTCACGCACACCAAAGTTGCCCAGTGCTGTTCCGAAAAACACTGGCGTCATGGTGCCGCTCAGATACGCCTGCAGATCAAACTTGTGGGTTGCGCCCCTGACCAGCTCGATTTCTTCCTGCACATCCTCGTAATATGCGCCCAGCAGTTCTCTGGCTGCGCTGGACTGCATGCCTTCTTCAATACAGACATCTTCCGCCACTGTGCTCCCCAAGCCCTGCTGATAGACGTGAACCAGCCCGGTATGGAGGTTGCAGATGCCCTTGAATAGCTTGCCCATCCCGAGGGGCCAGTTGATTGGAGCACAACTGATTTTCAGTACACTCTCTATTTCGTCCAGAACCTCGATGGGGTCACGTATATCCCTATCCAATTTGTTAATGAACGTGAGGATGGGTGTGTCTCTCATGCGGCACACTTCCATGAGCTTGACCGTTCTGTCCTCAACCCCCTTGGCACCATCTATCACCATGAGCACCGAGTCGACGGCTGTCAAAGTTCGGTAGGTATCTTCAGAAAAGTCTTCGTGTCCAGGCGTGTCCAGAAGATTGACCATTCTGTCCCGGTAGGGGAATTGCATCATTGCAGTGGTTACCGAAATTCCCCGTTCCTGCTCCATTGACATCCAATCGGAAGTAGCCCTGCGTCCATCCCGTTTGGCTTTTACAGCGCCGGCCACCTGAATGGCATTTCCGTGCAGCAGCAGCTTTTCGGTCATGGTGGTCTTACCCGCATCCGGGTGCGATATGATAGCGAACGTGCGTCTCTTATTGATTTCATTGATAAAATTACTATCTGACAAATCTTTTTCCTCACATATGTACGCAGATATGTACTCATTTACAAATCTATCCAGCTCCACCAACTATAGAGCTCAAAACGGCCACTATTTTGCCGGGAAATATAATCTAGCTACTCATCATCTTTCAGCGTGAACTGAAGTGCAGTAACGTGGCTATCTTTGCAGCGAGTACCGGGTTCTGAAACAAAAGACCATTGGGCCAACCCTTCTCTGGGTAAATTGGAGTGGTTTGCTTGTGGTGGTGCAGGCTGTGACTAAATAGAAGCCAATACAGCATATACCGATAGTATTGATTGGGCTAATGCACCCTCTTCTCATGTGCAGATCGGGGAGCATGTTGCAAGCAGCCTTTATACCTGCACTGGATTAATTGATGATATTCGTCTTTATGACCGCGCCTTAAACGCAGATGAAGTCAGACACTTTTTTTGGATACCAATCCATAGGCTTCACGTTCCATACGCAAATGTTAAGCATTACCCCCGTCACTGATATGTCGCGCCTGATCCATATTTTCATGGGTTACATGAATAACAGTAATGCCGTGTTTATTTTCAATATAGTAAATTAAGTGTTTCTCGTAGGGGAATACTCTTACACCTCTATCTTTATAGGGTTCATAGTATTTTCCGAGCGATGGCATTACTGCGAGAATCTGCGCCTGTTTTTTCAAACCAGACACGCAACTTACTGCTTTATCTTTGCCCCACTTCTTTCTTGTATAAGAAACTATATGCTTCAGTTCTTCTCTAGAGTCGGGTGAAAATTCGACTGCTAGTCATTGGCAACTCCCATCAATTCCTTAAAGACTTCCTCCTCGCCATCAATACTCCGACCAGCCTCCACATCTTCTAACGCTTTGTCTAATCGTTGATGTAATAGTTGTTCTCGCAAAGATTGAATACTTTCATATTCTTTCATCGAGATCATTACTGCTTTGAAGAAGTGCATATTTTCTGGAGCCACTAATAAACCCCGGCGGCCACCCAAAATCCCCCAGTGATGGCCACCTCAAAATCCCCCATCTGAGGACCTGACCAGGCCGCCTTTGGCGGCACCAGCGGCAACAGGACATTATGCCCCTTTTGAGTTGATCAGGGGGTGAGGAGTGAATGTCTTGAAGCCACATCGTAAAGGCGCTGTGATCACGCTGTTGGAGAACGGCGTGTCGCAGCACGAAATCAGCCGTAAGACCGGGGTTGACAGGAAGACGGTCCGCAAGATCGCCCGATCCCTGCAGGAGGCGTCAAAATCCCCCACCCCGGCCACCGGTCCCGGCGGTGATGCGGATCAAAATCCCCCACCCCGGCCACCGGCAGTACCCGGAGCGTACAGGCCACACACCTCTGCCTGCGAGCCCCACCGGGATTGGATCGAACAGCAGGTCCGTCTGGGCCGTAATGCCATGTCGATCTATCAGGGTCTGGTCGACCGTTTTGGGTTCCGGCATGGCTACAACAGCGTCAAGCGGTTCTGTCGGCGGTTACGCACAGTGGAGCCCAAGCAGTTTGATCGCCTGGAGTTTCTGCCTGGTGAAGAAGCCCAGGTGGACTATGGCGAAGGGGCGCTGACACGGCATGGTTCAGCTGGCCGCTACCGGCGGCCGCGCCTGTTCGTGATGACACTGCGGTACTCACGCCGATCGTTCCGCAAGGTCGTGTGGAGATCGAGTACGCAGGTCTGGGCCCGTCTCCACGAAGACGCCTTTCGGTACTTCGGCGGCTGTCCCCGGTACTGCGTGCTGGATAATCTCAAGGAGGGTGTCATCACCCCGGACCTGTACGAGCCGACACTCAATCCTGTCTATGCCGAGATGCTGGCCCATTACAACGTGGTTGCCGACCCGGCGCGTATCCGGGATCCCAATCGCAAAGGCTCCGTTGAAAGCGCAATCCAGCACACCCAGTCGACCGCGCTCAAGGGCAAGCGCTTCGAGACGATCGAGGCACAGAATGCCTATCTCATACACTGGGAGGAGCACTGGGCTGCACAGCGCATACACGGCCGTGCCAAGCGTCAGGTCGAGATGATGTTCCAGGAGGAACGACCCAGGTTGCAGCCCTTGCCAGCGGAGCGCTTCCGGTACTTCGAGGAGGGCGTGCGCACCGTGGGGGATGACACCACCGTCCAGGTGCAGGGTGCCTGGTATGCCGCCCGCCCGGCACGCATCGGCAGCCAGGTCGTGATCCGGCTCTATGACCACGAACTCGAGATCCGTACGCTCGATACGCTCGAGCTGCTGCGCCGCCATCCGCGTGCGACCCGACCGGGCCAGGTCACACTGCCCGATGCGGAACGGGTGTTCAATCCCTCCAGACAGACCCGCAGGATCCTCAAGCAGACCGAGGCCATTGGACCCAACACCCACCAGCTGTGCCAGCAGCTGTTCGAACAGCGTGGACGGGAAGCGCACAAGAGCATGTGGGGCATTGTTGGCCTCAGCAAGCGGTACCCTGACTGCATCCTCGAACAGGCCACCGCCAGTGCCCTGGCGCAGCATATCCGCAGCTACACAGGTGTTCGTGACCTGGCCGAGCAGGCACTCAGCCGCGTCATCGACCAGCATGAGGCCGGACAGGGCGAGTTATCCCTTGAGACGCCGGCACTCACCCAGCAAGACGACCTGATCCGCAACCCTGCCGAGTATGCGGACTTCTTCGCCCTCGGCGCCCAACAGCACGACACCACAGGAGAACCTGACTCATGACCATGACGGAGATCGAACAAGCCCTCAAGCAACTGCGCCTGTCAGGCATGCGCGCCACGCTCGAGACCCGGGTGCTGGAAGCGCAGACGGCCAACCTGCCATTCCTGGAGACCTTCTCGCTGATCCTGCAAGACGAACTCGACCGGCGTCAGTCCCGGCGCATGGAACGCCGTTACAGGCTCTCCGGTCTCGATGAGCGGACTGGCCTGGATGACTTCGACTGGGGCTACAACCCCAAGATCCCCAAGCGTGCCTGCTGTGAACTCAATACACTCAAGTTTATCGCCGAAGGGGACAATGCCATCCTCATCGGTCCGCCCGGCACCGGCAAAAGCCATGTCGCCAAGGCTGTTGCGTACTCGGCCATCCGCCATGGATTGCGCGCGCTGTACGTCGAGGCTGACCAACTGCTGAGCACGCTGATGCTGGCCTCACCAGAAGAAAAATTACAGCGGCTCAAACCCGTCATCGATGCCGACCTCCTGGTCCTTGATGATCTGTTCATGGCACGAAAGATCGCCCAGGACAGTGCCGATGAGTTGCAGGCACTGATCCACAAGCGCTACCGCCTTCGCCGCAGCGTGCTGATCACCTCCAACCGGATCATCGCTGACTGGGGAAACTATCTCGGCGACGCAGCGCTGGCGAGTACCATCCTCGACCGCCTGATGCACCGGAGTGTGCTCCTTGAGTTCGAGGGGCGGAGCTATCGACTCAAATATGCCGCTGAAAAGCTTGTAAAGGACCCCGATATCGATTAACAATCAGCCCTGTCCGGTTGCCGCGCCTGGGGGATTTTGACCCGGCCATCACTGGGGGATTTTAAGGTGACCATCGGGGTAAATCGGCGCTGCCGGATTATCCGGCAGCGCGTAATACATTTTCACAAAATGACGCCTATATAACCAATTTTCATAGGCAATAATCGATTTTCACGCCCATTAAGAGGGTTCTCAGCTTCAGAAGTCATTCTAAATAGCCTCATTGTGTCATGTTTATAGAAGTATAAACTTGATATTTTTATGATGCTCTGATAGGGTGAAATAGTAAAGGAGGCTGTATGAGCATTGCCCAAAGCGTACAAAACAGCGTTGAGACCATTCCCGCAGGCCAGATATTCGATTATCAGGCATTGCCTGATTATGCCCGTTCTCCCAGTGCTGTTATAAAGGCGGTTAGCCGCCTGGTTGCAGAGAAGCAGTTAATACGCTTCTCAAAGGGTAAGTTCTATGTGCCGAAAAAGGGGCTGATTAGTCCTCGTAAGCCATCAGACAGCGAGCTTGTACGCGCCATGCTTTACAAGGATGGCCGTCTGCGCGGCTATGTAACCGGGCTGTCGCTATACAACCAGCTTGGCTTGACTGCCCAGGTGCCTCGGACAATTACCCTGGCCTTTAACGGCGGTCGTCAGGACAAGGATTTTGGCACCATCCGAGTTAAGACGGTGGTAACTCGCATCCCGATTAAAGAAAAGGATGTCAAACTTTTGCAGTATCTTGATGTGTTGAAAGACATCAAGAACATCCCTGACACCGATGTTAATCAATCACTCAAAATAATGCGCCGTAAAATATCGGAGCTGTCTGACCGTGAACGAAAACAACTTGTCGCTCTGACTGGTGAATACTATAGCCCTCAAACCCGTGCGCTGGTGGGTTTATTATTTTCCAGTCTTGAATTGTCAGCTCCAGAAAGCCTGGCGCTTTCGTTAAACCCCACGACAACCTACAAAATTGGACTGGATGAAGAGAAATGGCCTACGGCCAGACAATGGAATGTGCGCTAATGAATGTGCATGAAGACAATGAAGCTTTTTCTGAATTTGTGCAGCTAGCCGCTGAAACTTTTGGCTTGCCGCAGGTGTATGTTGAAAAAGATTATTGGGTCACTAAGTCGCTGAAACATCTGTCTGAGTCTGGGCATGTTGATCAGGTTCGTGTTCAAGGGAGGAACATCCCTGTCTAAGGCTTATCGCTTGCTGCATCGATTTTCGGAAGATATTGACCTTGCCGTATTCAAGGGCGATAAAAGCAACAACGCCCTTAAAAATCAGATTAAGGATGTTGAAACGGTCGTCACTAAAAGCCTGACTTATCTCAAAGACGACGAACGAGAATCCAAAGGATCGAGATTTCGGAAAACAGTTTATCAATATCCACGTAGCATTGATGGCGAAGAATTCGGGCAAGCATCCCCTGATCTGCTGGTTGAGATCAATGCCTTCACTCAACCGGAGCCGTTTGAAAAGCGGGAGCTGAAGACTTTTATCGCAGAGGTGCTTGCTGAGAAAGATCAGGAAGACCTCATCGGCCAATTTGGTCTTCACGGCTTCTCCATCAATGTGCTTTCAGTCAAGCGAACGCTGGTCGAGAAAATGCTGGGCGTTATTAAGGATAGTTACCAAGATGATCCGATAACCGAACTCTCCCGCCGAATTCGGCACCTTTATGATATTTGCCTGATAATGCGCGAGGATGAGTACCAGGAATTTTGCCGGACCGAGGAATTTTCGACACTATGCCAGCAATGTATTGCGGGTGAAAAAGCGGGTTTTTTCAAATACTCCGAATGCCTCGAAAATCCGCTGTCAGAAGCGCCGCTATTCTCTGAGTTTGAAAACTGGCGTCCTTCCCTGGAGCCCACTTACAAAGGGTCTTTCCCAGAATTGGTGTATGGCGAGCTTCCTGAAATGGATGAAATCACCCGTACTTTGAAGCTGCTGAAAGACTGTCTCTAGCCAATTAGTGGAAGAGTATTGCTGACGGAAGCTCTCTGTTGAGAATATTCTGAATTGATTTGGGTAAATAACTTTCTGGGTCGTCATGGCCAATCACAAATTGAGTGTTGCTGAGAGGCATATACTCAACTTGAACATCGGTCGGAATCAATTTGAAGCAGTACTAGAATCTTGCCGGTTAGCTACATGCACTGCCTGAAATAAATGTGTACTGTTGCGATTGATCACAACAGCCACAATTACCGGGGGTGAGAGTGGCCTATGGTTAGAGTCCTCGAATACTAAACTGCTATGTAGGTGATATACTTGAGCTGTGATTTGGATTGTTTGGGAGCTGTATGCGTAGTGCGAAATGGGCAACAGTGTTCAGCAATTCTAAACCGTTCAGAAAATAAAAAAATAGACGGCGCCTAAGCTTGTATTGGTAGTTTGGCGGCTTACCAACATTTGCGAAGATGTCACCATGGCGGATACAGCAGGTTATTACATTGAAGCTCGTGAGCTTAGCAAGCTGATGCAACAAGCGATATCCCACGGGATGTCGCCTCAAAAAATTCTCGCCGACCTTGAATTACCTGTTGATTCACTCGACAGGCCTGCGGCGTTACTGAATTTTGACGATTGCCTGCGTATCTTGGGTGCTATTCATAACTATTCTCAAGAAGAAACGTGCATGATGTCGGCCCGTCCGTTACGGCGGGGGACTACCCAGGTGATATTCAGAATTTTGCAGCGTTGCCAAACGGTTTTAGAAGGGTTAGAAGTCATCGCGGAAACGTATAACATCGCCCACGGTGGCAACTATAATCAAGTGCATAAACGCGGCAGAACTGTGAATTATGTCGTTGACGACCGCGACTTTCATTATTGCAGTGAGCCCTGTGCGTTGAGTATAGAATGCGCACTGCTGCGAATTCATTGTGCATTGTCTTGTCTTGCCGGTCGTCCTCTCACCTTATTAAAGACTATGACTCGGCGTGAAATATTACCTTCCCATCGGCATCATCTCGCGCTTTTTAGTGGCCGAGTTTTGACTGGGCAGCCCTACTATGAGCTGAGCTATGATGCAGCGGAAGCTGAATTGCCACTTCAAGACCTTGGCGAAATTGATCTGGCGGATAATTTTTACACTCACTACTTGGCGTTGCTAGACGACAAAAACAATGCAACAGATTTCGATACCAGTTCGGTAGTACAGCGAGTCATGCAAGCCATTATGTCGGTACCGATGACTTCAGAAGGGCGTGCCCAAGAGCTGGTTGCTGAACAGTTACATATGAGTGTCGCAACCCTGCGCCGACGTTTAACTGAACAGAACACTAGCTTTCGACATATACTGGATAAAGTGCACGGCGAGCAAGCTGTGAATTATTTGCAGGAGCATATTTCCCCGAAAGATATTGCTGAGCGACTGGGTTACAGTGATGTCAGGAGCTTTAAAAGGGCATTCAAACGTTGGTACGGATTATCACCAGCGGCCTATATTACTGAGCAGAATATTGCTTAAAACTGGAACGATTAACGGCGTATTGAATCGATTATGCAACAGCTGACACAGATGAGATTACTGACTATTCGTTAGCGTTGAGCGATATTGTACCCCTAAAGTTGAGCTATTCCGTCATTCCCTCCCTGCGCTGAAGCGCTACCCTGACAGTAAGCAAGAAAAAGAGGCGCAATGCCTCGCTTACTATAATTATCGGAGGAAATTGAATGAACAAAGAATTTACCATGGTTCCTGTTCGTAAAGCGGTGGCTGAGCACTCGCGTGGTCGCAAGCTTGGCTTAGTTGCAGAAGCAGCGGCACTTGCCGGACTTGCCTGTTCGCTGTCACTGGCGGCAAACGCAGTGGTCGCTGAGGAAAGTGAGTTGGTTCTTGAAGAAATAATAATCACTGCAGAGCGTCGTGAAGGGAGCCTACAAGAAGTACCTATTGCGGTGAGTACTTTTAGTCAATCTGATCTCGAAGCGCTGCAAGTGGAAACGATTGGCGACCTGCAGTCGCTGGTACCCAACTTGAGTTTGCATGTCGGCGACGCTAATAACGCTGTGGTCTATATTCGCGGTATCGGGCAAATAGACTCGATCGCCTTCTTTGAACCCGGTGTGGGAATTTATCTCGACGATGTTTATTTAGGGCGTGCGCAGGGTGCATTCCTGGATGTCGTCGATGTAGACCGAATAGAAGTATTGCGCGGCCCTCAAGGCAGTTTGTACGGGCGCAACACTGTCGGCGGCGCCATTAAATATGTTTCTGCAAAACCTACAGAAGAATTCTCTGGCAATATCAGTGCAACCTTGGGCAACTTCGAACGGCGTGATTTCAAAGCCACGGTAAGCGGGCCTTTGGTGGGAGACACTTTAACCGGTCGTCTGGCGATAGCTAGCTTGGAGCATGAGGGATATAGCGAGAACGCGTTCGATAACGGTAGAGATGGCGATCGCGATGTAAAGTTTGGTCGAGGCGTGTTGCAGTTTGACCCTAGTGACACTCTGTCAATGTCGTTGGCTATAGACTATACGGATTCTGACCCTGGCCGTTCTCGTACACCAGCAAAAGAAAGTCCGACTACTGTTACCGTTCTTGACCCATTTACTTTTCTCCCTTCGGTAGAAGTGTTTCCAGCCGATCAAGACCCGTTTCGGGTTAACGCAGACTTTAACCGAACCGAGTTTACTGAAACGAAAGGTTATCACTTCAATGTCAGTTGGGCACTGAGTGATGCCTGGACATTTAATTCAATTTCCGCTTACCGCCAGCTGGATTACGGTACCGAGCTGGATCTTGATGGTACGCCGATCAATTCATTCGGCATTATTTATTTCAATGAACAAGAACAATTGAGCCAGGAACTGCAGTTGGCCTATCAGGGAGAGCGTCTATCGGCAGTGGGCGGGCTTTTTTACTACAACGAAGACGGCAGCACCTTTGACGGTGCGGTTACGGCAAACTTCCTGGCCGCAGTGGCAGGTGAGTCGGAATTCGAAACCGAGAGCTATGCGATCTTTGGTCAAGTAGACTATGAACTGAATGAGAAGTGGACCGCGACATTTGGGTTCCGTTATACGGAAGAAGAGAAAAGCTACCAGCGGATGAATGAAACATTTGATTTGACTCTGCTGGCCGGCATCATGCCTGACCCTGTTACCTTCGCAGTCACAGGGTATGCAAACCCGGAACTGCTTAGCCCTTCCGCATCTGATTTAGCGCTGGGCGGAGGAATAGGTGTTGTTTCCGGTCAGGTAAATCCTGACGACGCTGACTTTGACAATTTTTCTCCGAAAGTTGGAGTGAAATACCAAGCAACCGATGACACAAATTATTATGCAGCTATAAGCACTGGATTCAAGAGCGGCGGTTTTAATGGCCGCACAGCGGCAAATCAGGCTGAGCCTTACGACGAGGAAACGCTTGTTAGCTATGAAGTCGGTATGAAACACCAGTTCTGGGATGACAGGGCTCGACTCAATATCGCAGTTTTCCGTAACGACTATGAAGATCTGCAAGTCAGTAGTTTTGAGGCTGTTCCCCCTGCTGATCCAAGTGATCCACCTGGTCTTTTACCGATATTTACCAATGCCGGTGAAGCGCGTATTCAGGGTGCTGAGGTTGAGTTCTTGCTGCGCGCAACAGAAGAGCTGACGGTTAACTTTAATGTCGGTTATCTGGATGCTGAATATAAGGAGTTTCTTGCCGGAGCCGACCCCACCACTGGTCAAGTACTGGATATCGCCGACCAACGCGAGCTGGTTAATTCACCCAAGTGGGACACCTTTCTGGGGCTAACCTACGATGCCTCCCTGGGGGATATGGGTATTTTGACTGTTCAGGGCGATGTCAGCTATCGCAGCAAGACCTATCTTGAGGTGAATAACAGAGAGGTTCTCGCGCAAGGTGGCTATAGTTTGATGAACGCGGCCATGATTTTCACCTCGGATAGCGAAGCATGGCAGTTTATCCTGGGCATAAAGAATATTACCGATAAAGAATATCGCACCCATGCCTTTGATTTATCTGCGTTTCCGGGCGTTGACTTGGGCTACTACAACCCACCGAGAACGTATAGCTTAGCCGCTAAATACAACTTTTAATCTCCCTTAAGCTGGCCATGTTGTTGGAGAGATCGCGAAAGCGGTTTCTTCCGGCCACGCTCCTTCTTTGTACCGGAATTTGCCGCTTTGGATAACCAGGAACATTTGCCCGGTATTCGGGCGCGTATGATCAATACGCCACGACTAAAAACAGCGGTACTGAGTTGTGGCGATGAAAAAGGTCAAGCGATACTGTTTATCCACGGTAACTTTTCGGCGGCGAGCTATTTTGAAGAATTGATGCTTGCTACGCCCGACAACTATCACTGCATCGCGCCCGATTTACGCGGCTATGGCTACACAGAGAATAAAGTCATTGACGCCACACGAGGCGCTGAGGACTGGGCCGAAGACCTGCTTGCCTTGCTAGACACCTTGGGTATTGCCAGCGCGCATATTGTAGGGTGGTCCTTAGGTGGCGCCGTTGTGCTTCAGCTGGCGGCGATGCGACCCGAGCAGGTAATGAGCCTAACTTTGATCGCGCCAGTCAGCCCCTGCGGTTTTGGCGGCACCCGAGGGGACAAAGGTATTGCAAATTACAATGATTATGCCGGCACGGGCGGCGGTATTGTCGCTCCCGAATTTGCTGAACGTATCGCGCGACAAGATCGCAGTAGCGATGATGTATTGTCTCCCCGCAACGTGATCAAGAATACGTTTTTCTTTCAGCCACCCGAAAGCTGGCGCGAAGAAGCCTTGTTAAGCGCATCACTCGCTCAGCGCACTGGTGAAAACGCATACCCCGGGGATAAAACGGTCTCGCCCAATTGGCCTGGTGTTGCTCCAGGGCGTTGTGGGGCAATTAATGCCGTGAGCCCAAAGTATCTCTCATTAGACGATTTTCTTTGTGTGCACCCGCAACCCGAAGTGCTATGGATTCGTGGTGACCGCGATCAGATTGTCGCTAATTATTCATTTTCGGATGCGGCGGTGTTGGGTAAAAAGGGGATCATACCGGACTGGCCCGGTGAACAAATTTGTCCTCCGCAGCCTATGGTGGATCAAACACGTCATTTTCTTGAGCGGTACCAAAAAAATGGCGGCAGCTATTCTGAAAAAATTCTGTTCGGCGTTGGACACACACCGTTTATGGAAGCACCCGAAGAGTTTCTGAAACTGTTTTCAAGCTTCTTGGCGACGACTTCTTAAGTTGTGACCTGAGAATTAATTACCCGCGAGTTCTTCGATCATTGCCCGAATGGCCGTTGGTTGGGGTGCGCTTTTGCCGAGGCAATCGTCGGTGGTATAGTCCCAACAGCCTAACGGATTCATCGGTGCAAATGTGCTGGGCGCCACCTGTGGATACAGCATAATACTATCGGTAACTACTCACCCCCCTTGACATCATAGGAGGGCGATTCTATGATGTGTGCGTTTCATTATTGCACAGGGTCATGGGCAACGCATAGTGTGGTTCCAAGGCGACAGCGGGGGTGTGTCAGGCGCTGATCACTGATGCCGCCAGCGGAGCACGTGGCGGAGGGTTCGGAAACAGCCGGAGACTTTTTGTTTGACCTTGGCCATTCGGATATCGCGCTCGGCGCGGTTGTTGGTGAACGGGGTGTCGGGGTCGCGGCGGTGCGCCCGCGCTGTCCGTCGAGGCGGGCGGGGGTCCTGGGGAGTTCCCCTGTGGCCTGGGTGAGGATGGTCCGGGAGCGCGTGCGCACGGCCGTGAAGGCTGTTTCGTCGAGGGCCTTGGCGTCCCAACTGGCCAGCGCCTCGCCCACTCAGGATTTCACTCCGGGAACATCCGGCCTTGTTTTCTCAAATCTTTGTACAGGAACCACTTTTGGATAAAATAGGGAATTATATACTTATTGACACACAGGGTCTTGACAGGGACAGGCACTGGAATCAGTGTGCGTGAAGGTTGTGTGCAGCAACCACCCCAAACGCTTGATGGAGCGACCACACCGATGCGGATGATACGCACCTACAGTCAACAGGCGAAGATGTCAGCCGCAACACATCAGCGGCTGAACAGATTCCTGTATCTCTCTCGCCAACTGTACAACGCCGCCCTTGATGAGCGCATCAATGCGTATCGGAAGGCGGGCGTGTCTATCAGCTACTACGATCAATGTGCGTCATTCACGGCTCTTCGCCATGATGATCCTGAAATTGAGAGGTATGGGGTGCTGCCGTTCCGATCTGTCCTGTACAGACTGGATAGATCATTCAAGCGATTCTTCAGGCAGGGTGGCTTTCCGAGATTCAAGGGCAGGCACCGGGGCATCCGGTCATTTGAAACATCCAGTTTTCGTCTCTTCGCGTCTGGCACGAGGCATGCCGTACAGATCAAGGGCTGTGGCAGGTTCATTGTGAAGGCTCTGCCAGAGGGTGAGATCACGCTGGTTCGCGTTGTGACAACACCTGTCCGCGTCATGGTTCAGTTCGTCTGTGAGCAGGATCGGGAGGTCGTGGCTGATCAGTCTCCCGTCGTCGGTATTGATGTTGGCGTGAAGGCACAGGCCACCCTCTCGACCGGTGAGTCGGTGCCGAAGGTGGTCATCAATCGGGAACGCTCCACGCGGCTGCAACGCCGCCTCAGCACAGCCAAGAAGGGAAGCCATAACCGATACAAGAAAAAGCAATCGCTTGCCAAAGAGGCGTACAGGGTGGCAGAGAGGCAACGGAACGCTGTACATAGAACGACTACTGACCTGGTGAAGCGACAGAGACACTTCGCTGTTGAAGACCTGAAGATCAAGAACATGACTGCCCATGGTGGCAATCACAAGCGGGGGTTGAACCGATCAATCCTTGAGCAACAAAGGGGAACCTTTATCCAACAACTGACCTACAAGGCTGAGAGTGCCGGTGGTTCAGTAGTGAAGGTGAACCCCAGAAACACGTCAAAGACCTGTTCCGGGTGTGGTTCAGTCCATGAATCACTGACCCTGAAGGACAGGGTCTTTGAGTGTGAACAGTGCGGCTTGAGTCTCGATAGAGACCTGAACGCTGCACGCAACATCAGGGAGCGTGGCTCGTCGGGCGGGAAATTACCCGATATGCGGCCTGATGGTGTACCTATCGGCGGGGTTGCCCGTCGTGCCGCATAGAACAGTAGCCTGTGTCAATACGTATATAATTCCCATAAAATACTCCAATCTCTCACAACAGCAGGCTAGGGTTTGAACCTTACCAGACAACAGATTGCCATCTGGGCTTTGGTCCTCTGGTCGGCAATCGTCCTGCTTCAGTCCCTGTTTTTCAAGTTTCAGGGGCATGAGGAAACCCGGATTATCTTTGGAACTATCGGCGACTGGATGGCTGATATCAGCTTCCTCGCCTGGGCTGCGGGACCCTTCGCCATTGTGGGTGGCTACGTTGTCGGGTCAGTGGAGTTGGTCGCTGCTACACTGCTGTTGATCCCCAAGACGCGCTTCTTTGGTGCCCTGATTACCCTGTGCGTACTTTCGGGCGCCATATTTTTTCATTTGGTTACTCCACTGGGCGTGGTTCGAGTGATCAATGCCGCTGGCGACACCGATGGAGGGGTTCTCTTTTTTATGGCCTGCTCGGTTTGGATTTCATGTATCCTGCTGCTTATCTTGGATCGTAACCGCAACCGAACAACCCCATAACAGATCGTATTGGAGTAAGTTGTGCTCATATTGGAGCTCGCAGAAGCCAACATCAGCAGCTTGCATTCAGTTGAGACAACCATCCTCGGCATCAACGATGAGCAGTATCGGAGAGTTGTATCACCTTTTGAAGCGTGCATAGGCAAGCATCTGCGTCATATCACCGACCACTATCAGATGATGTTTGAGGCACTGGATCTGGACTCCGTCGGACTGGTTCAGGTAGATTATGACGGACGTCAGCGGGATCAGGTTGAAGAAGCAGAGCGCGGAGTCATGATCCTTCGCCTGCGACAGATTTGTAACAGGCTGCATAAGCTGGCAGGTGAAACTGCAGAGGACCAGCCCCTGCTGGTGACTCTAACCGTAGACAAGGATCGCGAAGCCCCCCAAGTTGCCTCAAGCCTGAGCCGGGAGCTCGTGTTCCTGCAGGGCCACAATGCGCATCACTGCGCCATTATCTCAGCAATTCTCAGCCTTCAGGGAATCGGGGTTGAACAGGATTTTGGTGTGGCCCCCTCGACACTTAGATACGAATATCAACAACAGGCCCCTCGGGCGAAACAGGTCCGGTAACCAGCACGAGCCCGCCAGACCGGTCCAGGCCCATTGCCTGTATTGATGCAGGCTCCAGGATGCGGGACTGTCCATTATGCCCAACCGCCGACTCAATATTCTGAGGGCGCATTTGCTGCGCACAACCCGCTGGGAATACTGGCCCATGGCATTGTTTTACCTGCCGGTTGCTCTGTGGATTCTGATCCTGGGTATCCGCTACCGCCACCCTTTGCTATTTACTTCGGCAAATCCGGGCATGCCGGCCGGCGGTTTGGTGGACGAAAACAAGGCCCGCAACCTGCTTGCCATACAAAGGGTGATTCCGGACGCAGTCGCAAAAACCTGCCTGCTTGACAGATCACGGGGAGTCACTACCGCCGTTGAAGCGATAGAGCATCTCGGTCTTGAGTACCCGGTTGTCCTCAAACCAAACAGCGGCCAGCGAGGCGTAGGGGTTCAGATCGTCGAAAGCCCTGCTGCACTTGAGAACTACTTTGCACAATACTCTGGTGACAAGCTGTTGCAGGAATATGTTTCCGGACACGAATTTGGCGTTTTCTATATGCGCGATCCTGACCACCACGTTGGCGAGATTTTCTCCATCAATGAGAAAACTTTTCCAACACTCCAAGGCGACGGTGTCTCAACACTCGAGCAGTTGATCTTTGCTGACCGGCAAGCGCGCTATATGGCACCACACTACCTCAGGGAACTGGCTGGTCATCTGCACGATGTCCCTGCAGAGGGAGAAACCGTGGAGCTGGTGCAAATCGGCAGTCATTGTCGCGGTTCTATTTTTCGTGAAGCATCAGCGCATATCACTCCAGAACTGATTGCTCGCATGGACAGCATCAGCAAGTCGATAGATGGCTACTATTTTGGCCGCTACGACCTTCGCGTCCCCTCAGTTGAAGATCTCCGAAAGGGAACCAATATCAAGGTCATTGAAGCCAATGGCGTCAGCTCGGAATCTGCGAATATTTACGCTGCCGGGGTCGGGCTGTTCCAGGCCTACCGAATTTTGTTCCGGCAGTGGCACATGGCGTTTCACATCGGGGCCAGAAACCGGGCTCTCGGCAGTGCCCCCGCAACTCTGCAAGAGATCCTGGCTAACTGGTCTCAGATCAACAAGGAATAAGCGCTTAACCCTTTGATCTAGCGCACCCTGCCGATTACCTGTGCATTGTCTTTAACCTCAGCTACAGCGCTGGTATAGTGCGCTGCCGCTGAAATCCCGCTTCGGGCAGGTGTCATGTCAAACCCAGATACAACTGACTGTCCATGTATATCTACGATCGAATTGACCAGCAGATTATTGAAGATAGGGTCGCGCAGTTTCGCGACCAGACCCGGCGCTATCTGAATGGAGAGATACGGGAAGAAGAATTTCTTCCACTGCGGCTCCAGAACGGCCTCTATGTCCAGCGCCTCGCTCCCATGCTGCGCATATGTATCCCCTATGGAATGGTGTCCGGAACCCAGCTGAGGGCACTGGCTGAGATATGCCGGACATATGACAAGGGCTATGCCCACTTGACAACCCGCCAGAATATCCAGCTCAACTGGCCAGCACTGGAAGACGTACCCGACATTCTCGCAGATCTGGCCGAGGTGGAAATGCATGCAGTGCAAACCAGTGGGAACTGCATTCGTAACTTCACGACTGACCAGTTTGCCGGTGTTGCCCAGGACGAACGTGTAGACCCTCGCCCCTATTGCGAAATAATGCGCCAGTGGGCCAGTTTTCATCCTGAATTTGCATTCCTGCCACGCAAATTCAAAATTGCCGTATGTGGCTCTGATCAGGATCGTGCAGCGGTGCGCTTTCACGATATTGGCCTCAACCTGATACTTAATAGTCAGGGTGAAACCGGATTTCAGGTGCTGGTCGGTGGAGGCTTGGGCCGCACACCGGTTATCGGCACCGTTATTCGCGAGTTTCTGCCTGAGAAGCACATATTGACGTACCTGGAAGCGATCCTCAGGGTGTACAACCTGCATGGCAATAGAGACAACAGATACAAGGCGCGCATCAAAATCCTGGTTCGTGCCATGGGTGCCGATCAATTCACCGAGAAGGTGGAAAAAGAATGGCAGCATCTGCAGGACGGCCCCGCTACGCTGACGGATGAAGAAATTGAACGCGTCAAGAGCCATTTCACTGACCCTGCGTACCTTGATATTGATGCTGCCAGCGCACAGGCCAGGCTCGACGAGCAGGCCGCGGACGACAGGGCATTTTCTCGCTGGTTGGAACGCAATACCGAATCACACTGCCGCCCAGGGTACCGCGCTGTCACACTGTCTCTCAAACCAACCGGTATTGCACCCGGAGACATTACATCTGAACAGCTCGATGCCGTTGCCGATCTGGCCGATACGTACAGTTTTGGTGAAGCGCGCACCACGCATGAACAGAATCTGGTGCTCGCTGACGTTGAAGAAACCCGCCTATACGACCTCTGGCAAGAGGCGAAACTTCTCAACTTCGCAACCCCAACACTGGGCACCCTGCTCGACATAATCTGCTGCCCTGGGGGTGATTTCTGTTCCTTGGCCAACGCCAAGTCCATTCCCATTGCCGAAGATATTCAACGCCGTTTTGATGACCTGGATTACGTGCACGATCTGGGCGATCTCGACCTGAACATCTCTGGCTGCATGAACGCCTGCGGACACCATCATATAGGCCACATCGGGATACTCGGCGTAGATAAGAAGGGTGAGGAGTTCTATCAGGTACAGCTCGGTGGAAATCAGTCGAACCAGGCATCACTGGGCAAGGTGCTGGGACCGGCCTTCAGGCAGGATGAACTTTCTGATGTGATTGAGACCATCATTCACAACTATGTCGCCAACCGCATCGAAAGCGAATCCTTTTTGGAGGTCTACCAGCGTCTCGGCCATGACCATTTCAAGGGGGTCGTCTATGCACAAGCTGATTAAGGACGGCGCACTTGTTGACAACAACTGGGAGGTTGCCGACCTGGATGTTGAAGACAATCTTCCCGAGGGCAATAATGTGCTGGTGCCGCTCAAGTACTGGAACGCGCACCGGTCGGATATTCAGGCCGGTGAGCAACGTACCGGTGTGGTGCTTCAACCTGACGAAACGCCGGATCAAATCTCGGGTGACCTGGCGGATATCCCTGTTATAGCAATCAACTTCCCTGGATTTGCGGACGGTCGCGGTTTCTCTATTGCCCGCCTCCTGCGCGAACGCCACGGCTTTGCTGGCGAATTGCGCGCCATAGGTGCCCCTATACGCGATCAACTCACCTACTTGTCCAGGGTTGGCTTCAATGCATTTCAGCTGGCTGAGCACTATGACCCTGCAGAGGCCCTGGCATCGTTGCACGACTTCAGGGATAACTACCAGGCCTCTGCAGACCAGCCTGTCCCGCTGTTCCGCCGCCACAAACACCCTGGGGCACAGCAACCGAGGAACTAACCCGGATAGTGCGTTCGGGGTTGCGCTGCACGCACATACATCGTACAAAGACACCCATGCTCACCGAGTACTTTTTCCTGGTGTTTACCGGCGCAGCGCTGCTCGGATGCCTGGCAATGTACTGCCGCCAGCCGTTGATCGTGACCTATATCGCCCTGGGTGCCGCAATTGGTCCCTACGGCTTGGGGTACGTAGAGAACCTGGAACTACTGGGCGGAGCATCTGAAATCGGCATCATATTCCTTCTTTTTTTGCTCGGCCTGGATATGCAACCATCAGCTTTGCTGGCCGTACTGAGGAAGGCTACACTCACAACTCTGGTCAGCTCCATCCTGTTCGCGGCCGTGGGCGCAGGCATTGCCAGCTTTTGGGGCTATTCGCTGGCGGAATGCCTGATCATAGGTGCCGCCATGATGTTTTCGAGCACCATCATCGGCATTAAACTTTTGCCCACCACAGTTTTGCATCATCGCCATAGCGGTGAACTCATGGTCGGCCTTTTGCTGATGCAGGACTTTCTCGCAATTCTCATCCTGATCCTGTTGATCAGCGGCGAGACCGGAACGATCAATATTCCCGCATTAGGCATGGCGCTGATCGCAGTGCCCCTGCTCGGTGCCACTGCGTACTTCGTAACCCAGAGACTGCTGCTGCCCGTGATCGCCCGCTTTGACCGGATTCAGGAATTCACTTTTCTGATAGCCATAGGCTGGTGTATGAGCATGGCGGAACTCGCCAGATATATGGGGCTGTCCCTGGAGATTGGTGCCTTTATCGCCGGCATCAGCCTGGCAACCAGTCCCATATCGCAATACATAGCGCTGAGCCTCAAACCTCTGCGAGATTTTTTCCTGGTGGTGTTTTTCTTTGCCATTGGTGCCGGTTTTAATCTGGGCATGCTTGCGGAAATCATCATCCCCGCGACAATCCTGGCGGCGCTCATGCTCGCCATCAAGCCCGTGGTTTTCAGCTTTCTTGTGCGGGGCCAAAGTGAGACCAGGGAACTGGCCTGGGACCTGGGGTTTCGCCTGGGGCAGATCAGCGAATTCTCGCTACTGATTGTATTTCTGGCACACGACAGCAACCTGATCAGCGAACAGGCTTCCCTGCTGGTGCAGGCCACCGCCCTCATCACTTTCCTGGTTTCCAGTTACATTGTTGTATTTAACTTTCCCAACCCCATAGCGGTGTCGGAAAAGCTCCGCAGAGACTGAAAAACCTTCACCGCGGTCTGTTCAGAAAATCGTAATTCATCGACCTGTCTGGATGGCACACCGGTATCTCCAGATGCCGTCCAGACATTGATTCGCACTTGCCCGAATTTTCAGGCTATGGTGAACCCCTGGGGGTTGACGTACATGCCGTCCGCCCCAGCCTGATCAGAGATACAGGCTGTCTTCAGTCTTGTCGTGTCCGCACATAGAGTCTTTCAGCTTCTGCAAAAGGCTTCTGGCGCTGACCTCCCCAACAAATTTCCCATTTTCAACCACTGGCATGCGCCGTCTTTTGAGTTCACGCAGCCGCTTGGCAGCATCAAATATATTCAGGCGAAGGTCTATGGTTTCCACCTTGGTCACCATGAACTGATCGACTGTACCAGTCCCCTCATTGTAGTAACTGATTTCCTCAAAGGCTTTCAGCAGATCCATCTCGGAGACCACCCCGACAACCTGGTTGTCCTCGTCAACCACAGTGGCACCCGTTATCTCGCGCTCCAGAATAACATGCAGTGCTTCAAAGATATCCGTATCCGGGCGAAAAGTTACCGGATTGATGGACATGAAATCTTTCATGCTGACTGAATGAAGCATAGCTACACACTCCTTTCTGGTATTGGCCGAACCAACATCGAGGTCGGTTGTCATTGGAAATTACCCACCACATGGGCGCCAGGTGTACTCCTGTTCTTGGGAGCAGTCAAGTTCAAGTTCAGCCGCCATTATTTGGAGACATTCCCGGGATCCATTTACCAATGATTCACGCAGACTGTGCACGCATGCAGCATGTGGGGCATGATTCCGTTGAAAAAACAGCTGAGTGCGGCATAGTTCCAGTCGGGCTAACGCTGAAACTCGCGATTCTCTAATGCAATTTCCATTTCAAACTTCATGCCGAGCAAGTCGCAGTAAAGCTCCAGAGATCTGATCAGGTTACCTGTGTTGATGTTTATGGAGAAAATCCGCACTGTATCCCCGTTGCCTTCTGCCGCGCCTATTTGCAGGAGTTCTGCAGGATTTCTTTCCGGATCGCACACGACAGCAAACCTGACAGTGCCCAGATGCGCGAGATTCAGAGTAACAGGTTCACTCACAGATTTGTGACCCTGAGCCAGGCCTTTGGCGCACAGCGCATCCAAATTATCGATGAACAATGTCAGGCCCCGCAGACCATTCTCCTGTGGGGTCTCTGCGGGGCAGATGTCCTAAACCGGACGCCGATAGCGCTGTAGATCAATGCAGGTGGATTCAGGCCCAGGCTCAGCTCCGCTCAACATATGCACTTCCACATCCATATCCAATCCTGCAAGATCGTAAAGATCACCAAAGGGAGCCAGAGCCCGCTGCTGATCTTCATACAAACCTCTCAAGTCATGTACAGGGGCCTCCATGCCCGTCATCCCGGGAAAGTCCCTGTAAAAGGACAGCGTATTGATCATGCGCTCATCCGGGCTGTCGGAGCTGACGGCCAGATTGATGTAGCACGGGCGTTGTATTTCGTTCACGGTTTATCCCGGCTGGCAGTGTCAGGTACCATATACACTTTTATCATCGGAGCGACTCCAATCATTCGTCATACTGCCGAATGGGCAGCCTCGTTATCCAGCGACAGACAGCTGCTGCGTGCCCTGCTCCTTGGTATGCTCCAGCTCCAGCTACCGCGACTGTCACTCACTCATGGGATCGGCTTCTCTCTATGCTGCTGCAGGGTGCGAGGTCGCCGTGTCTATGATCTGCGCACTCAGGCCCAGATCGCTTAAAAAACGGTGTGGCTTTCATGGAGTTTGATGTAGAATGCCGCGCCAATTTTTGCCGCTAGATTGACTGCCAAATCCCGAAAGCAACTTCACTCAGACGAGTCGAGCAATGTCAGACCTATCCCTATACAGAAACATCGGTATTTTCGCCCATGTGGATGCCGGTAAAACCACCACGACTGAACGCATTCTCAAACTTACTGGAAAAATCCACAAAACCGGTGAAGTTCACGATGGTGCTGCAACAACCGATTTCATGGAGCAGGAGCAGGAGCGCGGTATAACCATCCAGTCTGCGGCGACTACCTGCTTCTGGCGGGATCACCGACTGAATATCATCGATACTCCAGGGCATGTGGATTTTACCGTTGAAGTCTATCGCTCCCTGAAGGTGCTTGATGGCGGAGTCGGCGTATTCTGTGGATCAGGCGGGGTGGAACCCCAGTCCGAGACCAACTGGCGTTACGCCAATGATTCTGAAGTGGCGCGCATTATTTTCGTCAACAAACTGGATCGCGTGGGCGCAGACTTTTTGCGCGTTGTCGGACAAATCAAGACAGTGCTGGGCGCAAACCCGCTGGTCATGACCCTGCCAATTGGCCACGAAGACAACTTTACCGGCGTGGTCGACATTCTCACCAAACAAGCCTATGTATGGGACGCCACCGGTCTGCCGGAAAACTACGAGATCACCGATGTTCCCGAAGACATGGCCGCGCAGGTGGAGCAATACCACGAGCAGTTGATCGAAACCGCTGTTGAACAGGATGACGACCTGATGATGGCCTATATGGACGGCGAGGAGCCCTCGGCAGAGGACATAAAGGCCTGCATCCGCAAGGGAACACGCAATCTGGACTTCTTTCCCACGTACTGCGGGTCTGCATTCAAAAACAAGGGTGTGCAGCTCGTGCTGGATGCTGTAGTAGACTACCTGCCGAGTCCGACCGAAGTCGAACCCCAGCCGCTCACTAACGAAGAGGGCGAGCCCACCGGAGAATTCGCCACCGTTTCTGCAGACGAGCCCTTGCGCGCCCTGGCATTCAAAATCATGGATGACCGCTTTGGTGCACTGACCTTTATACGAGTCTATTCCGGCGTGCTGGAAAAAGGTATGACAATCCTGAACTCTGCCACCGGTAAAACAGAGCGCATCGGCCGCATGGTGGAAATGCACGCAGATGATCGCAACGAGATCGACCGCGCTCAAGCTGGCGATATTCTGGCTGTAGTCGGTATGAAAAACGTCCAGACTGGCCATACGCTGTGCGACCAGAACACCCCCTGCACGCTCGAAGCCATGGTGTTCCCTGATCCGGTAATGTCCATTGCCGTTGCTCCCAAGGACACAGGCGGTTCAGAGAAAATGGGTGTTGCGATCGGCAAGATGATTGCTGAAGACCCGTCCTTCCGGGTGGAGACCGATGAAGATTCCGGTGAAACCATTCTGAAAGGCATGGGTGAGCTGCACCTGGACATTAAAGTCGACATCCTCAAACGCACCTACGGTGTCGATCTGGAAGTCGGCGAGCCCCAGGTGGCTTATCGGGAAACAATTACACAGCCCATCGACGATAGCTACACCCACAAGAAGCAATCGGGTGGTTCAGGGCAGTTCGGCAAGATCGACTACCGCATCAGGCCCAATGAGCCCGGAACCGGCTATACCTTTCATTCGACCGTGGCCGGCGGCAACGTGCCCAAGGAGTTCTTTCCCGCCATTGAGAAAGGCTTTGCAATGATGATGGAAGAGGGCCCCTTGGCTGGCTTTCCCATGCTGGATGTGGACATCGAGCTCTACGATGGCGGTCATCACGCAGTGGATTCCTCAACCATTGCATTCGAACTGGCTGCCAAAGGTGCCTATCGACAATCCATGCCCAAAGCAGGACCCCAGTTGATTGAACCCATCATGAAGGTGGATGTATATACACCGGACGACCATGTAGGTGATGTGATCGGCGACCTCAACCGCCGTCGAGGCATGATCAAGGATCAGGAAGCAGGTGTGACTGGCGTGCGCATAAAGGCCGATGTGCCTCTGGCGGAGATGTTTGGTTACATCGGAAACCTGCGCACCATGACCTCGGGACGTGGCCAGTTCTCTATGGAGTTCTCTCACTACCTGCCCTGCCCCCAGCAGGTGGCCGAACAGGTGATCGAGGAGACCAAAGCCCGCAGGGAAGCCAAGCAGAAATAACGCTCTCCCGGCTCACAGCCCCGATAGGTCGGGGCTTTTTAGTGTATCCTGCGCCAATGTCGACTGAGCCGCCGAGCAAGCTGCTGCATATCCGCAAATCGGTCAGTTTCATCGACGATTTCCAGGCCAATAAGCGACTCGAGGATGTCTTCCAGCGTCAAGATACCAACCCCGTCGCCGTACTCATTGACCACCAGCATGATCTGCTGCCCCTGGCTGACAAAATCGTCAAAAGCCTTGAGCAACGAGAACTTGTCCATAATCGCAGGCAGCTCACGCCGAAAATCACGCAAAGGCGTGTCGCCGTCACCAGATGCATTGGCCATCAGGGCATCCGAGCGCAAAACGAATCCACCGATTTCATCGGGGCCCTCCAGCAAGGGAATACGAGAGAACCGCTGTCCTTCCGCCTCATCAAGCAGGTCTCTGCAAAGTGCATCTTCAGGCATAGAAAATACCACGCTGCGAGGCGTCATAGCCGTCCGAACTTCGGCCTCACGCAACGCGAAAAGATTTTGCAGTACCTTGACTTCCTGTGGGTCCAGCTCTCCTTCCTGCTCACCCAGTTCTGCCAGGGCTGTGAACTCACTGCGATTAAAGCCCGGGGCCGGGTTATCCGGCGAAAACCAGCGTGTCAATTTATTTGAGAGGATTACAAAGGGATACAGGGCTCTCACCAGAAAACTCAATACCACGGCCGTCACAGGTGCCAGTTGCTTCCAGTAATTGGCCCCAAGAGCCTTGGGAATAATTTCGGAAAAAACCAGAATGATCAGCGTCAGCAGAGCTGAAACAACAGCTACATAGGCATTACCGAAGACTACCGCTGCCTGGGCACCCGCCCCAACTGCACCCACCGTATGGGCAATGGTGTTGAGTGTCAGAATTACTGCCAGAGGGCTATTGATTTCTTCCTTGAGTTTCCGCCATAGAGGCGCACTGCTTTTTCCCTCCTGCTCGATAACCGCCAGATAGGCTGTATCTACGCTTAGAAGGACAGCTTCGGCAATGGAACACAGAAAAGAGAACACCACTGCGGTACATACAAAAGCTATCAATAAAGTCATCAGCTAACCGTCGAATTCTCAGCCTTTCGTACTTTCACAATGCCGCTCTTTGAAACTGCATCGCATGTACAGAGCAGTCGACAATGGCCTCGACTCCGGGCTTGCCGCCCCAACAGACATCTCATCTTCACAGTGCGTTGATCTGCCAATCCAATTTGCGGGACGAGCCGGTTTAATGCGGAAAAGCGCACATGGAGCGCCTCAGCACACCCGCCGGACTCCAAGCTGGGTGGCCTGTGGGACACGGCATTGAATGGGTTCGGGGAGACCCAAGTCAGTCACACAGGCCTCAGTCGCCGGGCAGACCTGGGCTATGGAAACCATTTCGTCCAGAGAGAGTGGAAAAACGCGGTCTGACCAAAACCATCCCCTGTGACATTTTGCCTATAAACGCACTACCCGTCACGGGCGTGACGGGTATTTTGAAGCTTTGAATCCAAATGAACAGACCTTTGACACAGCCTGTCGCGAGAACTTTTTCAAGCGTTGTATGACTGTCTACAGGTATTACTTGATAATTTTTGAAACAACACCTGCACCGACGGTTCGCCCGCCTTCACGGATCGCGAAACGCAGGCCTTCTTCCATGGCGATCGGCGCAATCAGTTCAACAGTCATCTGAATGTTGTCGCCGGGCATAACCATTTCCACGCCATCTGGCAGCTCAACGGCACCGGTTACATCAGTTGTACGGAAGTAGAACTGCGGACGATAGCCCTTGAAGAAGGGTGTGTGGCGCCCACCCTCTTCCTTGGATAGTACGTAGACTTCGGCCTCAAAGTTAGTGTGCGGATTAATTGAACCAGGCTTGGCCAGTACTTGTCCTCGCTCAACTTCTTCACGCTTGGTACCACGAAGCAAGGCACCAATGTTTTCGCCCGCTCGACCTTCATCGAGCAGTTTGCGAAACATTTCTACCCCGGTGCAGGTAGTGGTCTGGGTTTCGTTGAGGCCAACGATTTCCACTTCGTCGCCAGTGCTGATGATACCGCGTTCAACACGACCAGTCACTACGGTACCGCGTCCGGAAATCGAGAAAACGTCTTCGATCGGCATGATAAAATCGCCATCAATGGCACGCTCAGGCTCGGGAATGTACTCATCGAGGGTCTCAACCAGCTTCATGACGGCAGATGTACCAAGCTCGTCACCATCTTCGCCGTTCAATGCCATAAGGGCAGAACCAGCAATAATGGGTGTATCGTCACCCGGGAACTCATAGGTATCAAGCAGCTCACGCAACTCCATTTCAACCAGTTCCATCATTTCGTTATACTCGTCTGAGCCAACACCGCCACAGTCTTCAGCCAGCAGGTCTGCCTTGTTCAGAAATACCAGAATGTAGGGAACGCCAACCTGACGCGATAACAGGATGTGCTCACGAGTCTGAGGCATAGGTCCATCAGTAGCGCCACACACCAGGATCGCTCCATCCATCTGGGCTGCACCAGTGATCATGTTTTTCACATAGTCGGCGTGTCCTGGGCAGTCAACGTGTGCGTAGTGGCGGTTCGGAGAATCGTATTCCACGTGAGAGGTCGCAATGGTAATACCGCGCTCTTTCTCCTCAGGAGCATTGTCAATGCCATCAAAGCCGACCATTTCTCCGCCCCACACTTCCGAGCATACGCGGGTCAGCGCTGCCGTCAAAGTCGTTTTACCGTGGTCAACGTGGCCAATAGTGCCCACGTTAACGTGGGGTTTCGTACGTTCAAATTTTTCTTTAGACATCTCGCATGTTCCTCTAAAGTCGTTTGTCTAACATCAAAAGATACCGGGTTTTATATCTGGCCGATATTTAGCCAGACGTATTTTTAGCAATCACTTCCTGGGCCACGTTGCTTGGGGCTTCGGCGTAATGCAAAAATTCCATTGTATAGGTGGCGCGACCCTGAGTCGCGGAGCGTAAATCAGTCGCGTAGCCAAACATCTCAGCCAGCGGAACCTCCGCATTAATCACCCTACCGGATGGGTTTTCATCCATCCCCTGAATTAATCCACGGCGACGATTTAAATCACCGACCACATCACCCATGTTTTCTTCCGGGGTGACAACTTCTACCTGCATCATGGGTTCGAGCAGCACAGCTCCGCCGTGCTCCGAGAGGCTTCTTGTCGCCATCGAGGCCGCGATCTTAAACGCCATTTCGCTGGAGTCAACATCGTGGAAGGAGCCGTCGTACAGCGTTGCCTTGAGTCCCAGAAGTGGATAGCCGGCCAGTACACCATTCTGCATCTGTTCAGTGATGCCTTTTTCAACCGCTGGAATGTACTCCTTGGGTACGATGCCGCCGACGATTGCATTGACAAATTCCAGTTCTTCCGCATTTTCATTGTCCGTGGGCTCGAATTTTATCCAAACGTGTCCGTACTGACCACGGCCGCCAGACTGGCGTACAAACTTGCCCTCGATTTCTGCAGTGTTGCGAATCGCTTCCCGATATGCAACCTGGGGCTTGCCAATACTGGCCTCCACGCTGAACTCGCGCTTCATGCGGTCAACGATGATATCGAGATGAAGCTCTCCCATACCGGAAATAATAGTTTGTCCGGTTTCCTCGTCCGTCTGGACTTGGAATGAGGGATCTTCCTGAGCGAGTTTGCCTAATGCGACACTCATCTTCTCCTGGTCTGGCTTGGAGCGGGGTTCCACTGCAACCGAAATCACCGGGTCTGGAAAATCCATGCGCTCCAGCGTGATTACGCTATCTTGCGAACAGAGCGTGTCGCCCGTGGTGACATCCTTGAGGCCAATACCCGCAGCAATATCACCTGCCAGCACTTCCTTGATTTCTTCACGGTTGTTGGAGTGCATTTGCACCATGCGGCCGATACGTTCCTTTTTGCCCTTCACCGGGTTGTACAGCGTGTCCCCCGAACTCAAGGTGCCAGAGTACACGCGAAAAAAAGTCAGTGTACCTACAAAAGGGTCGGTTGCTATTTTGAACGCCAGCGCAGCGAATGGCGCATCATCATTTGCTTCTCTGGAATCTGTATCACCGCTCTCCAACTCACCTTCAATGGCTTTAACCTCTGTGGGCGCTGGCAGATACTCTATAACGGCATCCAACACAGCCTGAACACCTTTGTTCTTAAAGGCAGATCCACCCAAAACAGGAACAATCTCATTGGTCAGGCAGCGGACGCGTATTCCCTGCTTGATTTCCTCTTCGCTGAGTTCGCCCGCATCGAGGTATTTTTCTGTCAATTCGTCTGTGGCTTCGGCAGCGGCCTCCACAAGCTGCTCGCGCAACTCTTCGCATTGCCGCAGCATATTCGCGGGAATATCTTCGTATTCAAAGGTCATACCCTGGTCGTTTTCGTTCCAGATAATGGCCTTCATCCTGACCAGATCGACCACCCCACGGAAACCATCCTCAACACCAATTGTCATTTGCAGAGGAATGGCGCGTGCACCCAAGCGTTCACCAAGCTGGCCGACCACTTCGAGGAAGTCGGCTCCAGCTCGGTCCATCTTGTTCACGAACACCATACGGGGCACTTCGTATTTGTTGGCCTGCCGCCAGACGGTCTCGGTCTGAGGCTGAACTCCTGAGGAACCACACAATACCACGACAGCGCCGTCCAGGACCCGCAGAGAACGCTCGACTTCGATCGTAAAGTCCACATGTCCCGGAGTATCGATAATGTTAATGCGATGCTGGTCGAACTGCTGCTGCATACCAGCCCAGAAACAGGTCGTCGCAGCCGATGTGATGGTAATGCCCCGCTCCTGTTCCTGCTCCATCCAGTCCATGGTAGCCGCACCATCGTGAACCTCACCAATTTTATGTGACATTCCGGTATAGAAGAGCACACGCTCGGTCGTCGTCGTCTTACCGGCATCCACATGCGCACAGATGCCGATATTGCGATAACGCTCAATAGGGGTTTTACGCGCCACCCGGGAAATCCAGCTCAGTTCGTGAAGAATTAAAGACGTCGTCGGAACAGCATAAGGCAGCTATTCAAGCCACCCTGTTCTGCATTGAAAGACTGCAGCCACGCCGCCTAGAAGCGGAAGTGGGAGAAGGCCTTGTTGGCCTCCGCCATGCGATGAACATCCTCGCGCCGCTTGACGGCATTGCCTCGATTTCCGGCGGCATCTGCCATCTCTCCGGCCAGACGCTGCGCCATGGATTTTTCACCTCGTCCCCGCGAGTATTCAACAAGCCACCGCATGGCCAGTGCAACGCGCCGGGAGGGCCGAACTTCCACCGGAACCTGATAGGTCGCACCGCCAACACGGCGAGACTTCACTTCGACCTGAGGTGCGATATTTTCCAATGCCTCATCAAAAACCTCAATGGGGTCACGCTTGGTTCGCTCCTCCACCAGATCAAGGGCACCGTACACGATCTTCTCTGCAACAGATTTCTTTCCACTCACCATCAGGTGGTTCATGAATTTCGCAAGTGTGACATTGCCGAATTTCGGATCAGGCAGAATTTCTCGTTTGGCGGCGATTCTTCTTCTGGGCATAATGTTTTCTCTTCAGGTTGTTTTCCGGGATACACACTGCCCGTATGACCCGGCCTTACTATTGAATTAATCAGTACCGACGGTTTTTCCGGTCACGCTCATCCGTTGAAAACCGGAATAAAAAATCGGAATTATTTATTTGGGCCGTTTGGCACCATATTTGGATCGACCCTGCTTGCGATCATTCACTCCCGCACAATCCAGCGTGCCGCGAACCGTGTGATAGCGCACACCGGGCAAGTCCTTGACCCGACCACCACGAATCAGAACAACACTGTGTTCCTGAAGGTTGTGGCCTTCACCCCCAATGTAGGAGGCAACTTCATATCCATTGGTCAGACGAACACGGCACACCTTGCGCAGTGCAGAATTCGGCTTTTTGGGAGTGGTCGTGTAGACACGCGTGCAGACTCCACGACGCTGCGGGTTTGCCTGCAATGCAGGCACGTCACTCTTGACAACCCTGCGTTTGCGAGGCTTGCGAACCAGTTGGTTAATGGTGGCCATTAAAACTCCGGGTCAATCAAAGTGCCACACGCGGAGTGCAGGGCACAGGTCTGGTCGAATTTTAGGAGCGCGAATTCTAATGATGGCTCCCGGGTGCGTCAAGCACTGCACAACACCTCCCGTTGACGTCACTGGTATCAACCGATTACAGAACCACGCTCGGGAGCTGATCAGGCCGCTGCGAAAAAGGCTGGAGCCTGCGACTCCAGCTCAATGGCAAAACCCCCTTCGGTTACTCTTCTGCTACCGAAGCCTCCGTCGATTCGGCGTCAACTTCCTCCCCCTCAGCATTTGAATCATCACCCAGGGCTTCGGCAAGCTGCGCTTCTACCTGCTCGCCACTCAAATCCCATTCCTCGCGGATCTTGCGGCGATTCTCGTGGTAGGCAAGCCCTGTTCCTGCAGGAATCAGACGGCCCACGACCACATTTTCTTTTAAACCGCGCAAATTATCGCGTTTGCCGGTCACCGAGGCTTCGGTCAGGACACGTGTGGTCTCTTGGAAGGAAGCCGCCGAAATAAAGGATTCCGTAGCCAGTGAAGCCTTGGTAATGCCCAGCAGCAAGCGCTCGAACCGCGGTGGAACTGTATCCTCTTTCCCGATGCGATCCAGCTCATCGATCATGGCGTTGTATTCAATTTGCTCACCTTTCACAAAGTGCGAGTCGCCCATATCGATCACCTCAACCTTGCGCAGCATTTGGCGGCAAATCACTTCGATGTGCTTGTCGTTAATACCGACTCCCTGGAGTCGATAGACCTCCTGGATCTCATTGGTGATGTAACGTGCCAACTCTTCGACGCCTTTGAGTCGGAGGATATCATGCGGATTGGGCGGCCCATCACAGATGACCTCACCCTTTTCAACGTGCTCACCTTCAAATACAAGAATCTGACGCCACTTGGGAATCAGGATTTCCCAGTGCTGGGAGCCATCTTCCAGAATCGTTCCAGCAGGTGGGAAGATCTGTAGACGCCGCTTGCCCTTGGTTTCCTTACCGAAGGCAACGGTTCCCGAGATCTCGGCCAGAATGCTGTGATCCTTGGGCTTGCGAGCTTCGAACAAATCTGCAACCCGAGGCAAACCGCCGGTAATGTCACGTGTCATGGAGCCTTCCTGCGGAATGCGGGCAATGACATCGCCGATGCCAATATGGTCGCCGTCACTCAGAGTAACCAATGAGTGGGCGGGCAGCAGATAGTGTGCCGGAACCTTGGAATTCGGAATAAGCAGCTCCTTACCCTTGGCGTCCACCAGGGCCACTGTGGGGCGCATATCCTTGCCGGCTGCAGGGCGCTCATTGGGATCGATAACCTCGAAACTGCTCAAGCCCGTCAGTTCATCAGTCTGCTCACGCACGGACAGACCTTCCTCCACACCGGAGAACCGAACCTGGCCGGCAACCTCGGAAATAATCGGACGAGTGTGGGGATCCCAGTTGGCAACCACCGCGCCACCCTCAACCCGGTCTCCAGCTTTCACCTTGATCAAGGCACCGTAGGGAAGCTTATAACGTTCACACTCCCGGCCGGTCTCAATCTCGGCAACAACCAGCTCACCAGAGCGAGACGTGGCTACCAGCTCTCCTTTTTCGCGCTCAACCAGCTTCAGGTTTACAAAGCGGATAATGCCTTCCTGCTTGACCCGGATACTGTCCTCGGCAGAGGCCCGGCTGGCAGCACCACCGATGTGGAACGTCCTCATGGTCAACTGGGTACCAGGTTCCCCGATGGATTGCGCAGCAATAACTCCGACGGATTCCCCCTTGTTGATCTTGTGGCCACGCGCGAGATCACGCCCGTAACATTCAGCACAGATACCATAGCGGCTTTCACAGGTAATGGGGGATCGAACCATGACAGAATCTATACCAACGGACTCGATGGTTTCTATCCACTTCTCGTCGATCATGGTACCTGCCGGAACAATGACCTCATCGTCCCCACCATGGGTGACATCCTGGGCTACAACCCGACCAAGAATACGGTCTCCAAGCGATTCGATGATGTCGCCGCCCTCGATAACCGGCGTCATGGTCAAACCTTCTTTGGTGCCACAATCGCTTTCGGTGATGACCACATCTTGAGCGACATCCACCAGGCGGCGCGTCAGATACCCGGAGTTCGCCGTTTTCAGCGCCGTATCCGCCAGTCCCTTACGCGCACCATGGGTTGAGATAAAGTACTGCAATACACTCAACCCTTCGCGGAAATTCGCAGTGATCGGTGTTTCAATGATCGAACCATCCGGGCGCGCCATGAGACCGCGCATACCAGCGAGCTGACGAATCTGGGCGGGTGAACCCCGCGCACCGGAGTCCGCCATCATAAAGACGGAGTTGAAGGAATCCTGCTCTTCCTCTTCGCCATCGCGGTTGGTCACAGTCTCCTTACTGATACCTTCCATCATGGACTTGGCCAGCACATCGTTGGCGCGGGACCAGATATCAATAACCTTGTTGTACTTCTCGCCCTGAGTTACCAGGCCGGAAGCAAACTGAGACTCAATGTCCTTAACTTCGGTGTCGGCACGACTAATGATATCTTCTTTTTCGTCGGGAATAACGAAATCGTTTACGCCAATGGATGAGCCAGATTTGGTTGAGTACTCAAACCCCATGTACATCAGCTGATCAGCAAAGATAACCGTCGCCTTGAGCCCAACTGTGCGATAGCACACGTCGATCAGACGCGAAATGGCTTTCTTCACCAGCGGTCTGTTCACCAGCTCGAAAGGCATACCTTCAGGCATGATCCCCCATACCAGTATGCGCCCCACGGTCGTGTCCTCGAACAGTTCACGCTCGATGCGCTCACCATCCTCGGAGAAAGTCACTTCGGCAAGGCGCACCTTGACGCGAGCGTGCAGTTCAACCTGCCCGGTGTTGTATGCCCGCTCCACCTCGGCCACTTCCGCAAAACACATCCCTTCACCGCGCGCATTGATCTTCTCACGCGTCATGTAATAGAGGCCGAGCACCACGTCCTGAGAAGGAACAATGATGGGGTCTCCATTTGCCGGTGACAGAATATTGTTGGTCGACATCATCAATGCCCGCGATTCCAACTGAGCCTCCAGGGTCAGCGGCACATGCACAGCCATCTGGTCGCCGTCAAAGTCCGCGTTGTATGCCGAGCACACCAGGGGGTGCAGCTGGATGGCTTTGCCCTCAATCAGCACAGGCTCAAATGCCTGGATGCCCAGTCGGTGCAACGTCGGAGCACGATTCAGCAGTACCGGATGCTCCCGGATAACCTCGTCGAGAATATCCCAGACCACTGCCTCTTCACGCTCGACCATTTTCTTGGCGGCCTTGATAGTGGTCGCCAGTCCACGCAATTCAAGCTTGCTGAAGATAAAGGGCTTGAATAGCTCCAGAGCCATTTTCTTGGGCAACCCACACTGGTGCAGGCGCAGCGTGGGGCCACACACGATCACCGATCGGCCAGAGTAATCAACCCGCTTGCCGAGAAGATTCTGGCGAAAACGCCCCTGTTTACCCTTGATCATATCGGCCAGGGATTTCAGCGGGCGACGGTTTGACCCGGTTATGGCGCGACCACGCCGGCCATTGTCCAGAAGAGCATCCACGGATTCCTGCAGCATACGCTTCTCATTGCGAACGATGATGTCTGGCGCGTTCAGTTCCAGCAGTCGCTTGAGCCGGTTGTTGCGGTTGATGACCCTTCTGTACAAATCGTTCAGGTCGGATGTTGCGAACCTGCCGCCATCGAGAGGTACCAGAGGGCGCAAATCGGGCGGCAATACCGGTAGAACTTCCATCACCATCCAGGATGGCTTGTTGCCCGAGTTGTAAAACGCCTCCATGAGCTTGACGCGCTTTGACAGCTTCTTGATCTTGGTTTCTGACTTGGTGGCAGGAATCTCTTCACGGAGACGTGCAATCTCAGATTCCAGATCTATATCGGCCAGCAGAGCCTGTATGGCTTCAGCGCCCATCAGGGCTTCAAACTCATCGCCGAACTGTTCCATGGCTTCGAAGTACTGCTCATCAGTCAGCAGCTGACCCAGTTCCAGGTCGGTCATCCCCGGTTCGATCACCACGTATGATTCAAAATAGAGCACGCGTTCAATTTCACGCAGGGTCATATCCAGCATCAGGCCTATACGCGATGGAAGTGACTTCAGAAACCAGATATGCGCACAGGGTGTCGCCAGCTCAATGTGCCCCATGCGCTCGCGGCGGACCTTGGAAACTGTTACCTCGACACCACATTTCTCACAGACGATGCCGCGATGCTTCATACGCCGGTATTTTCCGCACAGACATTCATAGTCTTTGATCGGACCAAAAATCTTGGCACAGAACAAACCGTCACGTTCCGGCTTGAAGGTTCGATAGTTAATGGTTTCAGGTTTTTTGACTTCACCAAAAGACCAGGATCGAATCATCTCCGGTGAAGCCAGACTGATGCGGATAGCGTCAAACTCGTCCTCTTGGGACTGCGATTTAAGCATTTGTAGCAAGTCTTGCATTACCTTTACTCCAATATCTCGTTATTCAGTTGTCATTGTTCAGTTTCGCGGCAATTGCCACCAGGGGTTTCATAACAACCAGAATCAATCATCCTCGAGCTCAATGTTGATACCGAGTGACCTCACTTCGCGCACCAGAACGTTGAAAGACTCGGGCATGCCCGGTTCCATGCGATGGTCTCCATCGACAATGTTCTTGTACATTCTGGTTCGTCCGGCAACGTCATCCGATTTGACGGTCAACATTTCCTGGAGGGTATAGGCTGCGCCGTAGGCTTCGAGTGCCCAGACCTCCATCTCTCCGAACCTCTGACCACCAAACTGTGCCTTTCCACCGAGCGGCTGCTGAGTCACCAGACTGTAGGAGCCAGTAGATCGGGCATGCATCTTGTCATCAACCAGGTGGTTGAGTTTCAGCATATACATATATCCCAAGGTAACCGGCCGATCAAAGGCTTCGCCAGTACGACCATCGTACAGTGTGACCTGGCCGCTGGTAGGCATTTCCGCCAGTTCCAACAATTCCTTGATTTCAGTCTCCCGGGCACCGTCAAATACCGGTGTGGCAATGGGCACGCCCGTCCTCAGGTTGCCAGCCAGTTCCAGAATCTGATCATCTGAAAACTCCTTGAGGACAACCTTCTGGGTATGTGTCCCGGTTGAGTATATCTTGTTCAGGAATTTCCGCAGATCAGTCACTTTCTTCTGTTCTTCGAGCATCTGATCGACTTTGGCACCCAGACTTTTTGCTGCCATACCCAGGTGGGTTTCAAGAACCTGTCCCACATTCATACGCGAGGGCACTCCCAGCGGGTTGAGCACAATGTCGACAGGATCACCGTTTTCATCATAGGGCATGTCTTCCACGGGCTTGATCACCGAGATCACACCCTTGTTCCCGTGACGTCCAGCCATCTTGTCGCCAGGCTGAATGCGGCGCTTGATCGCCAGATAGACTTTTACAATCTTGAGAACACCTGGTGCGAGGTCGTCACCTGACTCAAGCTTTTGACGCTTGTCTTCAAATCGCGCTTCCAGCTCGTCCTTTTGAGCCTCAAGATAGCCGAGAGTCTTTTCAAGTACCTCATTGTAGCCAGCATTCGTCATCCGTACTGCGGCCCAGTCATCAAGACTGTATCCCGCGGCAATGTCCCCGGATAGCATCTGATTTCTTTTGAGGCCCTTTGCTTTGGCAATTTTTTTACCCGACAGGGCAGACTGCAGACGCGCCATGGCTGCGTTCTCAAAAATACGCTCTTCTTCACGCAAATCCTTGCGAACTTTTTCAAGCTCAGCCTTTTCAATGCTCCTGGATCGCTCGTCCTTGGTTATGCCATCCCGGGTGAAAACCTGAACGTCGATCACTGTGCCTTTAACACTTCCGGGAACGCGCAACGAGGTGTCCTTCACATCCGATGCCTTTTCGCCAAAAATGGCTCGCAGCAGCTTCTCTTCTGGCGTCAACTGGGTTTCACCCTTGGGTGTAACTTTGCCGACCAGAATGTCCCCTGCAAGAACCTCGGCTCCGACATAGACAATACCGGATTCATCCAGCTTGTTGAGAGCAGCCTCACCAACGTTGGGGATATCCGCAGTAATCTCTTCAGGTCCAAGCTTGGTGTCGCGGGCAACACAGGTCAGTTCCTGTATGTGGATACTGGTAAACCGGTCCTCCTGAACAACTCGTTCGGAAACCAGGATGGAGTCTTCGAAGTTGTATCCGTTCCATGGCATAAACGCGATGCGCATATTCTGACCAAGCGCCAGTTCACCCAGATCAACCGATGGCCCATCGGCAATGATGTCCCCCGACTCGACCCTGTCACCCACTTTCACAATGGGACGCTGGTTTATGCAGGTATTCTGGTTGGACCGCGTGTATTTGGTAAGGTTATAGATATCAATACCCGCTTCGCCAGGCTCAAGCTCGTCGTCCGCCACGCGCACTACAATGCGGCTGGCATCGACGGACTGAATTTCTCCACCCCGCCGCGACACGACACAAACGCCCGAGTCCTTGGCAACGGAACGCTCAACACCTGTTCCCACCAGAGGCTTTTCAGCCGCCAGCACCGGAACTGCCTGGCGCTGCATGTTGGAACCCATAAGAGCTCGGTTTGCGTCATCGTGTTCAAGAAAGGGAATGAGCGAAGCGGCAACAGAGACCACCTGTCGTGGACTCACGTCCTGATACTCAATATCTTCGGGCGGACGCACTGTGAATTCATTAAGGTGTCGACAGGCTACCAGATCATCAGCCAGCTTGCCGTCCCTGGTGACGGTCGCAGAAGCCTGGGCAATAACAAATTGAGCCTCGTTGATGGCTGACAGGTAGTCGATGTCATCGGTCACCTTGCCCTTAACAACCTTTCTGTAGGGCGCTTCCAGAAATCCGTATGAGTTGGTACGTGCATAGGTGGCCAGTGAATTGATCAGGCCAATATTGGGACCCTCAGGCGTTTCAATGGGGCACACCCTGCCGTAATGCGTGGGGTGCACATCCCGAACCTCAAAGCCCGCACGTTCGCGAGTGAGACCACCCGGCCCGAGTGCTGAAACACGCCGCTTGTGGGTGACTTCAGACAGCGGATTGTTCTGATCCATAAACTGGGACAGCTGACTGGATCCAAAAAATTCCTTGACCGCCGCCGCAACCGGCTTTGCGTTGATCAGATCCTGCGGCATCAGTCCCTCACTTTCCGCGACAGACAGGCGCTCACGAACTGCACGCTCGACGCGAACCAGCCCAACGCGGAACTGGTTTTCAGCCATTTCTCCCACTGAACGAATCCGCCGATTCCCCAAGTGGTCAATGTCATCAACCGAGCCCTTACCATTGCGGATATCAACCAGGGTGCTCAGTGCATCAATGATGTCTGATCCAGCCTGTTCCAGAGTATCCTTCAGTTCGCCGTATGTTTTCGGCTTGGCACCAACCCGGTCAAGCACTTGCCGGACTTCCGCACCCAGCGAGTCGATGTCGAGTTCTTTGGTGAGCTTTTTGTCGACGAACTTTTCTGCAAAATAACGGCCATCGACCAGCACACCCGGACCAGCGTCCGTACCCTGGCCGATACGACGGTTGAACTTCATGCGTCCGACACTGGACAGGTCATAACGATCAAAGCTAAAGAAGAGATTGTGGAACAGACCTTCTGCGGAATCCTTGGTCGGCGGTTCGCCAGGACGCATCATTCGGTATATTTCCACCAAGGCTTCCATCCGGTTCGATGACGGGTCGTTGCGCAACGTCTCGGAAATAAAGGGGCCACAATCCAGATCGTTTGTATACAGGACCTCTACATCCTTGATACCCAGCTCAACCAGCCTGGCCACCTGCTCTTCTGTCAGTTCAGTATTGCATTCATACAGGAGTTCACCAGTTTCAATATCAATAATGTCTTTAGCCAGCGCCTTGCCATATATGTAGTCCTCCGGAACCACGAGCTGTTTAACACCGGCATCCTCAAGCTGACGGATATGGCGCGCAGTAATTCTCCGCCCCTGCTCAACAATAATCTTGCCCTTGGTATCCTTGACGTCAAACTGGGCAATTTCTCCACGCAGGCGGGCAGGAACCAGGTCGAGTGATACCTGACCCTCACCGGCGATGTGAAACATGCTGGTCTCAAAAAATATGGCCAGAATTTCTTCGGAGGTGTAGCCCAGCGCGCGCAAAAGTATGGTTGCGTGCAGCTTGCGGCGGCGGTCAATGCGCACAAAGACCTGATCCTTGGGGTCAAACTCAAAATCCAGCCATGAACCACGGTAGGGAATCACGCGAGCAGAGTAGAGAAGTTTACCCGAAGAATGTGTCTTACCCTTGTCATGATCAAAAAACACACCGGGCGACCGGTGAAGCTGTGACACGATCACCCGCTCAGTACCGTTAATAACGAAGGTACCGTTTTCTGTCATGAGCGGAATCTCACCCATATAGACTTCCTGCTCTTTGACATCCTTGATCGCCTTGTTTGAAGCATCCCTGTCGTAAATGACCAGGCGCACCCGCACGCGCAACGGCACTGAGTAGGTTACACCACGCAATATGCATTCACTGACGTCAAATGCCGGCGCACCGAGGCGATAGGCGACATACTCAAGTGCAGCATTGCCGGAATTGCTCACAATGGGAAAAATTGAGTTGAAAGCGGCCTGCAGGCCGACTTCAGCACGATCTTCCTCAGCCACATTGGCCTGGGTAAACTGCAGGTAAGAATCCAGTTGCGTCGCAAGGAGATAGGGTTGTTCCATCACCTGTGGTAATTTGCCGAAATCCTTGCGGATACGCTTTCGCTCGGTATAAGAGTAGGTCATCTGTGTCGCGTCCCCAGCATTAAGCACTCATTCGTCGATTACTAAATTTCTCGTGTTCGGCGCGTAATCGTGATGCCGAACCGATCAGGTCTGATTTCATTGCTGCCGCCATGAAAGGCGGAGCACAGACCCAGTCAACCATCTGTTCAACTGGTGTACTGACCTGCCAAGAATTTCGGCACCTCAAAATCACCAAAGCAGCACATGGCCGGAGAAAACCCCCCGACCTGCTGCGATGTATCTCAATACAGTACCCAGAATCGAACTTACTTAAGTTCGACCTGAGCGCCAGCCTCTTCCAGAGCGGATTTGGCTTGCTCGGCCTCGTCCTTGGAAACGCCCTCCCTGATAGGTGAAGGTGCCCCATCAACCAGATCCTTGGCTTCCTTGAGGCCCAGACTGGTGATTGCGCGTACTGCTTTGATAACGTTAACTTTTTTATCGCCTACAGCGGAAAGAACTACGTCAAACTCGGTCTGCTCAACTGCCGCTTCACTGGCATCTCCGCCAGCTGCCGGGCTCGCCGCAACGGCTACTGCCGCCTGCGCAGATACACCGAACTTCTCTTCCATCGCAGAAACGAGATCAACGACATCCATGACGCTCATTTCAGCAATAGTGTCGAGAATTTCCTCTTTAGAAAGTGACATGATGTGTCTCCAAAACTATAACAACTAATAATATGTGTACTGAAAAATATGATTGCAGTGATGAACAACAGCTTAGGCTGCCTTCTGCTTCGCGACCTGGTCCACAACGCGCACAACCTGTGAAGGAAATTCGTTGGTTGTGCGAACAAGTTTGGTGACAGGTGCAAGCATGACGCTGGTCAGCATGGAAAGTGCCTGGTCACGAGTCGGAAGCGACGCAAGCACGTCGATTCTATCGCCACCCAGCAGCTCACCGCCTATAGCGAGCGCTTTTACTTCAAAGTCGTCATTGTCCTTGGCGAATTCTCTGAACAAGCGCGCCGCCGCACCCGGATCTTCCAATGAAAATCCAAAGATTGACGGGCCTACCAGCGTGTCCTCAACGCATGAGAACTCTGTATCGGTCAGCGCGCGTTTGGCGAGTGAATTTTTCACCACACGCAACACAACCTGGTTCTCACGCGCCTTGACGCGCAGCTCCGTCATATCGGCTACATTGACGCCTCGGGCGTCAGCGATAGCCAGTGACAGAGCCCTGCTGGCAGTCTCGGTGACATCAGCAACAATCGCTTTTTTGTCTTCAAGTCCAAGTGCCACGAGTATTACTCCTGGTTTGGTTTCGATTTAAGCTCCGTGAAAACTGCAGCAGGAGCCACCCAAGGCGACCCCTTCAGCACAGATAAAACCATGCTGTGGAGTTCACCGTCTGCGTAGGCTGATGCTTTTGAGTACATTTCCAAGGATGACTGTTTCATCTTGAAAACCAGCTTCACGAAGCACTCCTGCAGATACCTGTGCCTGCTCGTGTTTCCTCAGCTGCCGTACTACCTAGCAGCACTCAATTACGCGACTTGCTAACCTGTCGGACTGGCGTAGCCAATACCAAGAATCTGAAAGCCGCACCTACGGTCTTTGACAGCCCGGACAATTCAGATCCGAACCTTCAAATTGCTTTTTTGGCGCACCCTAAAGATGTCACAGACATCGTTAGTACACCGTTTCGGGATCACTGCGCACATATGCGAACTCGCCCGTAACTTCAAAATATTCCCCCCTCTGGCTGGCACAAGCAGACCACACCAGAGAACATACACTACAACCGGGGGGTTTAACCCGCTATGGCAGATACATCCAGAGGAATGCCTGGGCCCATGGTGGTCGAGAGAACGACTTTTTGCAGGTAGACACCCTTTGCTGACGCTGGCTTGAGTTTCTTAAGATCAGCCAGCAAAGCTTCCAGGTTTTCCTGGAGGGCGCTGGATTCAAAGCTGATCTTGCCGATTCCGCCATGGACAGTACCGTTCTTGTCGGTACGAAACCGAACCTGACCTGCCTTCGCATTCTTTACTGCCTCGGCAGCATTTGGTGTGACCGTTCCGGTTTTGGGGTTGGGCATAAGACCTCGCGGACCCAACATTTGGCCCAGAGTACCAACCACACGCATGGCATCGGGCGTGGCGATTACTGCACCGAAGTCCAGGTCACCACCTTTGATCTGCTCAGCAAGATCTTCCATGCCCACGGCCTCCGCCCCAGCTTCCCTGGCCGCATCTGCAGCATCACCCTGGGCAAAGACAGCAACCCGCAGAGTTTTACCTGTGCCGTGTGGCAAAGTTGTTGCACCGCGCACGACCTGGTCAGATTTACGCGAATCAATACCCAGATTGACCGCCACATCGACGGTCTCCTCGAACTGTGCACTTGCCAGATCCTTCAGCAAGGATGCCGCTTCCTCAAAGCTGTAGAGTCTACCTGCCTCAATTTTTTCCTGTGCAAGTCGCGCACGCCTGGTCAGTCTGGTCATCTACGCATCCTCCACTTCAAGACCCATGGAACGTGCAGTGCCGGCAATAGTGCGCACTGCCGCATCCATATCCGCAGCTGTAAGGTCGGGCTCTTTGGTTTTGACAATTTCTTCGAGCTGGGCTCGATTTACTGTACCCACCTTTTCGGTATTCGGACGGCCGCTGCCAGATTTCACGCTCGCCGCTTTTTTCAGGAGAACCGCTGCGGGGGGCGTTTTCATTTCAAAGGTGAAACTGCGGTCACTGTATACAGAGATGATCACGGGTACAGGCAATCCCGGCTCTGTGCCCTGAGTCTGGGCATTAAATGCCTTGCAGAACTCCATGATATTGACCCCGTGCTGACCAAGCGCCGGCCCAACTGGCGGGCTGGGATTCGCCTGGCCTGCAGGAACCTGCAGCTTGATATAGGCTTCTACTTTTTTAGCCATCGTTTTGTTTCCTCGCTTGGGTCCAGCGCCTCAGGCAGATCGTTGCCACCCGCCGTCCACGGCTCCCCGCTGATCGACTGTTCTTCGATCCCTGCACGTCAGGTTTTCTCTACCTGATTAAAATCAAGATCCACAGGTGTGGATCGACCAAAGATCGTCACGGCAACGCGCATACGGCTCTTTTCATAATTCACATCTTCCACAACACCATTAAAGTCATTGAAAGGCCCGTCGGTAACCCGGACCATTTCACCCGGCTCGAACAGCGTCTTGGGCTTGGGTGCGTCGCCAGACTGCTCGACACGCTGCAAGATCAGCTTGGCTTCCTTCTCGGTAATCGGGGCTGGCTGGTCCGCCTTGCCACCAATGAAGCCCATCACACGCGGTGTCTCTTTCACCAGGTGCCAGGTGTCGTCATCCAGATCCATCTGCACCAGGACATAACCGGGGAAAAACTTGCGTTCACTCTTGCGTTTCTGCCCGGCTTTCATTTCAACTACTTCTTCAGTGGGAACAAGAATTTCTCCAAAGCGTTCACCCAGACCACTCAGCTCAATCCGCTCACGCAAAGAGCCAACAACTTTCTTTTCATAGCCCGAAAAGGCGTGAATGACATACCAGCGCATTGTTCTATCCGGTTAACCAAGCAAAAGTGATCCGAGCCAACCAAAAAGCGCATCCAGTGCCCAGAGGACAAGAGCCATAAAGAACACAAAGATCACCACCATCAAGGTCGCTCTATTGCGTTCATTCTGTGCCGGCCAAACGACACGGCGGACCTCTGCCCGCGAGCCCTTGGCCAAATCCCAAAAGGCGGCTCCAGATCTGGTCTGCGCAGCAACCATGCAGGCAATCACTCCCAGCACCAGACCAGCAAGCACGCGATACAGAAGGGACTCATCGCTGAATATGGAGTTGCCAATCGCTACACTGCCAAGTATGGCCAGCACGACCGACCATTTGATCCAATCCAAATGGTATACCGTTGCTTCTTGTGCCTGTTTCTTGCTCATCTAACTTCCAAACCCAATACACCGCATCGACCAATTCTCGGCGCACCTGAATGTGGCAGGCCAGGAGGGACTCGAACCCCCAACAGCCGGTTTTGGAGACCGGTGCTCTACCAATTGAACTACTGGCCTTTTAGTCGCACACCATGCATTTGAGAGCCACCTCGTGCCCTCAAAATACCAGCCAAAAACACATGTCTTCTTGTGGCTTCCTCACCCTACTTACTCGACGATCCTGGTAACAACTCCGGCGCCAACCGTGCGCCCACCTTCGCGAATCGCAAACCGGAGACCTTCGTCCATCGCAATGGGAGCGATCAGGGTGACAGCCATCTGTACGTTGTCACCAGGCAACACCATCTCAACTCCCTGTGACAACTCACAGGCTCCGGTCACATCTGTCGTGCGAAAATAAAATTGTGGTCTATATCCGTTGAAGAAGGGTGTGTGCCGCCCACCCTCTTCCTTCGACAACACATAGACCTCGGCATCGAACCGTGTATGCGGTTTTATAGATCCCGGCCTGGACAGAACCTGGCCGCGCTCAACTTCCTCACGCTTGGTACCGCGCAACAGCACACCCACGTTTTCCCCGGCACGGGCTTCATCGAGCAGCTTGCGAAACATCTCTACGCCCGTGCAGGTCGTTGCCATGGTCTCCTTGATTCCTACGATCTCAATCTCGTCGCCAACAGTCACAACCCCTCGCTCAACGCGACCGGTGACCACTGTTCCACGGCCAGAAATGGAGAAAACATCCTCGATAGGCATCAGGAACGCACCATCTACAGCACGCTCCGGGTCGGGAATATAGGAATCCAGCGTTTCTACAAGCTTTTTGACCGCTGTGGTCCCCAAGCCACCATCGTCTTCGCCGTTCAGCGCCATCAATGCCGACCCGATGACAATGGGCGTGTCGTCACCCGGAAATTCATATTGCTCGAGCAGCTCACGAATCTCCATTTCGACCAGCTCGATCAACTCCTCATCGTCGACCATGTCAGCCTTGTTGAGGAACACCACAATGTAGGGTACGCCTACCTGGCGCGAAAGCAGTATGTGCTCCCGCGTTTGTGGCATGGGGCCATCAGCGGCGGAACACACGAGAACAGCGCCATCCATTTGTGCCGCCCCGGTGATCATGTTCTTCACATAGTCGGCATGCCCCGGACAATCCACATGGGCGTAGTGACGCACGCCAGAATCGTACTCCACATGGGATGTCGCGATAGTGATGCCTCGCTCGCGCTCCTCCGGGGCATTATCGATACCATCGAAAGAAACAGATTCGCCGCCCCAGACTTCGGCGCACACTCGAGTCAGGGCAGCAGTCAGGGTCGTCTTGCCATGATCCACATGACCGATGGTGCCGACATTCAGGTGCGGCTTGGAACGCTCAAACTTCTCTTTAGCCATTACAGCCTTCTCCCAGCGCCCGGTTCCTCAATCGGAAGACCGAAGCAAAAACACGGAGCGCAGCACCCTGCACCCAGCCATGGACATGGAGCTCATAGGCGGATTTGAACCGCCGACCTCACCCTTACCAAGGGTGTGCTCTACCAACTGAGCTATATGAGCCTTGGCACAACACCAGCTCACTGGAGCGGGTAGCGGGAATCGAACCCGCATCATCAGCTTGGAAGGCTGAGGTTCTACCGTTGAACTATACCCGCCAAGCAGTTAGCTCTACCTGTTCAACCATTCAATCTCACGGACAGCAGGATCCTTCTGTCCACTGTAGCCGGAAACTTCGTAATCTCCTGACTGCAACTCATCCTGGTGGTGGGGGGTGGATTCGAACCACCGAAGCTTTCGCGTCAGATTTACAGTCTGATCCCTTTGGCCACTCGGGAACCCCACCAAATTCTCATGCACATCCGGGGTGTGTCTTTCGCAATCCCCGATTGCTCAACCTCCACTCCGTTCACTTCGGCCGCGTCTTCCGGCCTGCCGTGCACATCCACTCGGACCACCTTAACATTCTGGCGCTGGGCTGCCTGCAGCGACCACGGGAGGTCAATCCAGGCCCACACACTCCATAAAAAGCCCACAAAATGTCTTTAAGGTCAACAGGATACAATGGAGCTGGCGAGAGGAATTGAACCCCCAACCTACTGATTACAAGTCAGTTGCTCTACCAATTGAGCTACGCCAGCCCGGCCACTTACTATCGCCCAAAAAAGACACCTGCAGGCTTGTAAAAGCCCGCATTGTGTGCTCGAAGAAGACCCCTGCCAAAGTGGAGGCGCGATTCTATTGAAAGTTCACAGTAGAAGCAACCTCAATGCATTCTTTTTGTTCAACAGATATGTCACTATTTTCATTAGCAATATTTGACCAGTATTCGTCAGGCAACGCATCCAGAACTGCGCCCCCAACAACCAGAGAATACCGTCGTTCTTCAACCATGACCTGGCGGGTTTTTGCACTGTATCCCAGACGCTCGATACGGGCCTGTTGCACCTGGGCATTTTCTTCAGTCTGAAATACGCCCAGGGATATCCCGTTTTGCAGCTCTCCGTCCGCAATGATAAAGCTGTCAACTCCTGAAGCCTGCAGAACGCGAAACTCGCGCTGTGCAGACTGCGCCGAAAGCAAGGGTTCGATATAGACCATGATGGTTCCTGTAGGCCGCTCAGTGGTCTGTTCTTCTACCCTCACCGCCATGTCCAAAGCCAGAAAACGGCCAGCCAACGATTCGGCAGAGTCTCTCGTCGGAAAGTAGCTCAACACCTGGCACAACTCGGGCAAATCAGGCTCAACCCCGCTGTCCAGACCAGTTTCGGCTACGCGGCTTGGGGCAACTTCCAACTGGAGCAGACTTCTTGGCGTCAGTTCCCGTGGATCGACTTCTTGAATGAGGACAATATCCCCAACCTCGGGTACCGACCGACCTGAGTCTGTCCCGGGACGGTCTCCCAGCGCCCAGACAGCAAACATAACATTGAGCACCACAACAAAGGCAACCAGCAGACGAAGCATGTAAACGACCCGTAAATCCTGACAGTATTGTCAGTCCAGCGCGATTGAAAGTCCCTCCAATACCAGCTGCGGACGAAAAAGCGCTGTATTTCTGAGATGCTTTGCAATGATGCCGGCATATCCCCCCGTCATAACAAGGGTTACCTCAGACTTTTCCAGACGTGAATGCTCATCAACTGCTCGATCTACAGCCGCAGCCATCATCATCAACCGACCCATACCAATCGCTTCCCGTGTTGAGGTGCCTGGCGAGATGACATCAGCTTTAAACCAATCTGGAACCTGATCGGCGACTAAGGCTGTTCCACTGATTAGAGCCATATGCTGCAGTGACCAACCTGGCAATATGTACCCGCCCTGATAGCGTTTTGCTGCTGTAATTACTTCCAGGTTAAGGGCTGAGCCACAATCGGCAACAACCAGTGGGCCATCATACTCAGCGGCAGCAGCCAGCACAGCCATCCAGCGATCCACGCCCAGGCTCCCCAGATCATCGTACCCACAGACCACACCTGCAACCTCGCGCTCCACCTGCGCGAATTCGATTTGATTCACATCAGCCGCCAACAGACACTCACGAATCTGTTGCTCAGGCCCGGTACCTGCTACGCACGCAATACGCGCCCTCATATCACCAGAATAATCAAGCCTTAAGGAGGTAAGCACAGATGCAAATTCGTCATGACTGATATTGCCGACTGCGACCCTTTTTTGACCGCTCAGCAATCTCCACTTGATCCTGGAGTTGCCCACATCAATATCGAGCACATCGATTTTGTTCATTGCACTTCAGGTACCAACCGAGCAGGCAACAGAGTGTAGCAAGGAACTCGGGGCATGTGTCTTTTCAGTGATTACAGGATTATGCTTCCCTGCACCTGCTATTCGGCATGCACTGACGAGGATTCTGCTCAGGACGAGCTCAGAGATGTCCGATCCCTCCGGGGAGGCGGTCGGCCACCCGGATAGGTTACGGGACTGCCAGCACGCCAACGGCATTCCAGACAATCTGGTGATCATGGGCAGGCATCTAATGAACTGGTCGATCAACCTGGGATACTCGTCCTCTCTGATCAGGCTCACTCGTAACTACTCACTCTACTATTCCTGAATACCAAGTCATACAACTGTCAGAAGCAAGGAGTACACTAGATCCCGTACCAGTTCGCATGAGGCTCCATCAATGACCCCATACAAGGCTCCAATACAGGATATTGAGTTCGTTTTGACAGAACTGGCCGACATCGACAAGATCAGCCAGCTCCCCGGATATGAAGGGGCCACACCTGATATGGTTTCGGCAATTCTGGAGGAAGCCGGCAAACTGGGCAGCGAAGTACTTGCGCCCCTCAATCAAATTGGTGATCAGCAGGGCTCGCAATTTTCCGGTGGCGAAGTCACAACACCTGATGGATTCAAGGAGGCCTACCGGCAGTTCACAGAACACGGCTGGCAAAGCCTGAGCCAGTCACCGGAATATGGCGGGCAGGGTCTTCCACACCTGCTGCAGTCGGCCGTGGCTGAAATCTGGGGCTCAGCCAATCTCGCTTTTTCCCTGTGCCCCCTGCTGAGCATCGGCGGTATTGAGGCAATCGAAACCCACGCCAGTAAGGAACTCAAGGACACCTACCTGCCAAAGCTCGTCAGTGGAGAGTGGACAGCTACCATGAACCTGACCGAACCGCAGGCAGGTTCGGACCTGTCGGCAATAACCACCAGGGCGGTTGCACAGGGTAATCACTACCTGATCAAGGGGCAGAAAATCTACATCAGCTGGGGCAACCACGATCTCACCGATAATATCATCCACCTGGTCCTGGCCCGCCTGCCCGATGCACCTGAAGGAGTAAAAGGTATCTCCCTGTTCCTGGTGCCCAAGTTTCTGGTCAACGAGGATGGCTCTGCAGGCAATCACAACCATGTCCGAACACTCTCCATTGAGCACAAGATGGGTCTGCATGCGAGCCCGACCTGCATCATGAGCTATGGGGAGACAGGTGACTCAGTCGGGTATTTGATAGGCAGGGAACACGAGGGGCTGGCGTGCATGTTTACTATGATGAACGCAGCCCGCCTTGGCGTGGGTGCTGAAGGGCTCTCTCTGGGCGAACGGGCCTATCAACAGGCGGTCGCCTATGCCCGCGAGCGTGTTCAGGGGTACACTCCCGGAATCGAAAACCGGGTACCGATTCTCAATCACCCGGATGTTCGGCGCATGCTCATGTGCATGCGAGCTTACTCTGAAGCGATGCGTGCGATTATTTACCTGTCAGCCTCAACTCTGGACATCGCGCATCGCACGGATGGCGAGACGGCTGCCTACCATCAGAAAAAACTGGACTTGCTCATTCCAATCGCCAAAGCATGGTGCACTGATCAGGGGCAGGAAGTGGCCTCTCTGGGCATTCAGGTACACGGCGGTATGGGATATATCGAGGAAACTGGTGCGGCCCAGCACCTTCGTGATGCTCGCATCACGTCCATTTACGAGGGCACCAACGGGATCCAGGCTGCAGATCTGGTGTTCCGAAAGATCCTGCGGGATGGTGGCAGCGCGCTGGGCATGCTGATTGAGGAGATCAAGGCATTTGAGAGGGAACAGTCCACAGAGATATCCCACATTGATCTGCACGGCAAGCTGGCTGAAGCCAGGACAGCACTGGAGACCTCTGCACAGTATATTCTGAGCAAGGGCAACAATCCGGCTGTTGGCGCCTCTGCCGCCAGTGCTTTCCTGATGCTAATGGGTACGGTGCTGGCAGGCTGGCTGCTGTGCAAAGGTGCTCTGGCAGCCAACAAAAAAATATCCGAGGGGGCGGAGGACACAGGGTTTTATGGCAATAAGGTTCTCGTGTGCCGATTCTATATGGAGCATTTGCTGCCCCGCTACAAAGGTTATATGGATTCAGTTCTGGCTGGGGAAGCTTCGGTACTGGGAATGAATCTGGAGGATTTCTGAAGATTCCGGGCGATCACACTCCAGCTGCAGCACCTGGTCTGGCCCTCTGGACGGCTCCGGACAGAAGACCGGCATCAGGAGCCATACATCAGGCGACGCCAACTTCCCTGATAACCAATTTGGTTTTCGTGTGACAGATATCTGGATCGACTGCAACGCGCACCCAGACGGTAGTCTGTCCAGAGCCCTTGAGTCAGCGATGGATGAGTGTCGAAGAAGGCACCTATGGGCCAACTCATGATCGGCCACGAACGGTAGCTTGATGCCAGCTGCGAGCGATAACCAAGCATTTCGTTCCCTGTCTCCGCTCTGCGCCTCGCGGCGGATCGATTCGGTTCTGGGAAAAATTGCCAAAAGCCGCAACAGTGGCAATTGAAATATACCGCCCGGAAATCTATGAGACATGGCTGGAATCCCTTATCACACCAATCAGAGTAGCTTTGAGGCCAAAATCGATGGAGACTGGCGCTCTGTCCCCAAGGCAAGCATCTGGGCTCGAGGCGGCCGCGACCATGAAAATGCACTATAGATGCTCAATAATACCCGTCAGGATCACAGCGCCCTCACCCCGGGTCGACCTTTGAAGGAGTTCCTCATGCAATCCATTGCACACCCCGCACACCAGTTTCTCGTCGCTGCAGCTCTGCTGTCCGTCACCAACAGCCCGCTCGCTGAAACAGGCGACTACAGGCACAATCCCTGGTGGACATCCGGACAGCAGGCGCTGCAGACAAGGCTGGCATTACGACCGGATAATAATCCCGCCAGGAACGTCATTGTTTTTATCGGCGATGGCATGGGTATCTCCACCATTACAGCTGGCCGTATTTTTGACGGACAAAGCCGCGGCAACCCGGGTGAAGAAAATCAGCTCCCGTTCGAGGACTTTCCCTATCTGGCATTGATAAAAACGTACACCACCAATCAGCAGGTACCCGACTCAGCCGGAACCGCCAGCGCAATCCACAGCGGGGTTAAAACCCGTGCTGGCGTATTGGGCATCAGTGAGCATGCCAGACGCGGGAACTGCGCGGAGAGCCTGGCAAACCAAGTGCCAGTTGTGGGCGAAATTGCCCGAGCCAGAGGCATGGCAACGGGCATTGTCAGCACCACGAGTATCACACATGCCACACCAGCCAGTGTGTATGCTCATTCACCGGAGCGTGATTGGGAAGCTGACTCTGACCTGCCCGAACTCGCCCGCGAGGAGGGTTGCATTGATATTGCGAGGCAGCTTATCGAGTTTCTGTCCGGCGGCGATATCGATGTCGTCCTGGGCGGTGGTGCGCGAAACTTCGTACCCTCAACCAAAGGCGGAAGACGCACTGCAGGCAACCTGATCGAACAGTGGCAGGAGCGGGGAGGGTTTTTCGTCGACTCCATCGATTCGCTCAGGACCATTGATCCGGGCACCAGCGGACCGCTGCTTGGATTGTTTTCAGACTCCCATATGACCTATATGGCGGATCGCAACCCTGACTCCAATGAACCCACACTCACCGAGATGACCGAAGCAGCCATCAGAAGGCTGGCAACACATAACCGGGGCTACTACCTGATGGTCGAGGGTGGCCGGATTGATCATGCCCATCACGAGGGTATTGCGGGCAAGGCACTGCTGGAAACTCAGGAGTTCGCTCGCGCAGTCGAAAAGGCGGTCTCAATGGTTGATCTGGGTGAAACCCTGATCATGGTCACCGCAGACCATTCGCACGTATTCACCATCGCTGGATATCCAAGCCGGGGCAACCCGATCCTTGATCTGGTCAGGGGCAACGACCACTCTGGAGAGCCAACCAATACTCCCTCGCTCGCACTCGACAATCGACCCTACACAACGCTTGGCTACGCCAACGGCCCAGGTGCTGTCACGGTTGAGCGAAGCACGCCCGCGACCGGTATTGAAGCGCAGCAGCAGGCTGCTGTACCCACGGGCTACATGCTGGATTCCTACAAGATTATGGCCGAAACGCATGGCGGCGAAGATGTGGCTCTGTTTGCAATTGGCCCCAAATCGTACCTGGTCGGAGGGGTGATGGAGCAACACGTGATCTTTCACATCATCCGGCATGCCCTGGGATGGGATGCGGCTGACCAGCTGTCCGCCGGGGGAACATTGACAGCACCGGACATACCCCCGGTGAACAGTGTTTCTCCGTAGGCTCACCGGGCAGATTTCCAGACTCCTGGGCCGGTCCGAACCGGCAGTCAGCGGCAGTTCCATTGTCGTTCCAGAAAAAGCTGGCGAAGCGCATTCAGGTGGCGATAGCCGCACCAACGGCGGTGGAATTTTTCGCTCACTGGAGGACCCATTTGAGCTGGTGAAAAATTCTCTGGATCAGATGTCGATGCAACGCACCACACACATCGTTCGTGAAGGCACATTGCTGACCCGGTTGCTGTTGGACAACGGTGCAGAATTCGAGGACGACGATTTTATGCCCGAATCGAGTGCTCCGGGCGATGAAGTAGAGATGTGGCAAGGCGGCAACTCGCCCTGTCAGGTCGTCAAAGGAAGGTGAACAGCTGTTTTTAATGCGTTGAATGCAGCGCGAGATACAGCTAGAGTGCATGTGCACTATGAAACTCCGGCGAAAAACCTGCTCGTTAACCCCGGAACCGGTGAAGTCATGGGTCTTATTGCCAAGCATGCAAACAGGCACACACGCGTTAGGGCGAACAGGGCCGTGATCCTCGCCAGTGGGAGCTATTCCGACAACCCCGAACTGCTGCAACACTTCGGCGGCAGTGCCGTTGAGGGCGATCTGTATGGCGGTCAGCGGATTGTAGCCCTGGTGGGCCATGGACTGGAGATAGCTGGAGATTCGGCAGTGGGCCTCGGCGTGGCGGAGGGTTCGGAAGCACCCGGAGACCTTCTGCTTGATCTTGGCCATACGGATATCGCGCTCGGCGCGGTTATTGGTGAACGGGGTATCGGGGTCGCGGGCGAAGCGCAGCACCTCGGTTTCGTGCTGGATCAGCACCTCGTGGAGTAGGTACTGACGGCCCTTTGTGCACCGCATAGACCCCGGCCTCTCAGCACTTTCCTCTTTTCGGGAGCCAAATGAAGGAATACTACCTTGGGGACGTACATGATCTCGTAAAGTATGCGCTGCTTCGTTACCTGTCGGAACAACTCGGGTTGAAGCTCGGTGTCAACTGGTATCGCACTCTCACCGAGCCGAATTCAAGCGACGGTAATAAGCGAGCCTACCTCTCGAGCCCCGAATGGGCCAATTGGCAACCAGATTTATTGAAACGCATCGAAGGACTCCAGAACGCCTCCGACCGTCGTTTTGGACGTGTCAGTGAACTGGGGATTCTGCCAGCTTCTGCGATCTACTACGAGGATCTTGTTCCGACCGTCGATCGCAAAGTGTGGCACGAGTCAGCCCAGAAGGCCCTTAAGGATGTCCGCATGGTTTTCCTGGATCCGGACACCGGATTTGAAGTCAATTCGATGCAAACTCGTACGAGCCCCAAATACGCCCTGTTTCAGGAAGCAGCCGACTTCCTTCGCGACGACAAGGTTGTGATTACCATACAGTTCGCGAGCAGAAGCGAGCGTGTTGTCGATTTTGCAAGAAAGCGTCGGTCAGAACTGCATGAAGTTTGCGAAATAGAACATTGTTTGCCGGTTATCAGAGGGCGGGCAACATCCCCGAACATCCTGTTTTTCGTACTCGCTCCAGCATATCGAATCCAGCAGGTCAAAAGGGTTCTCGGGAATTTCGTGAAAAGCAGTCCGAAATTCAAGGATGGTCGCCGCGTGGAAACGATCCAATGAGTAGCCGAAATCAACGGAAGTCCGGAGGAGCAGCCATGCAGCATGTGACTGTTCGGATGGCCTGGCATGATAAGGACGAGGAAAGACTCGCGCTGAGCATGCGCCGTCAACGCGCCCTCGCAGAAAACCCTGAGAAGTTGGACAGCGACTTCTAAGGGTGAATCGCAAGACTGCTACGTCTATACCACCTTACCGGGTGAAACGGAATTCGTTACGGCGGGGCGGGTTCAGAATATGATGTACCGCCATGGTATTGCACAGGGCCGCTTTGTCTAGGGAAAAGCTACCTTGCCCGCAACAATGCCGTGCCGATCGACCCCATTGACTGAAAGCTTTCCACTAACACTTATGAGACTGCTGTATTAAATGTTTGGTGCATGATGCTGCGTTTTATATATTGGCTCGTTGCTGTTCGGCGGGTGGCTGGTCGCCGTTTTTATTCCACCTCACTCGCCTGCGCGAGTCCAGGCTGGCTTCAGGGGACGATGTCGTAAATGTCTCCACCGCACTCAATACTATCCTGTGTAATCAACTTCCATGGGGCGCTTTGAAAGCGCCGCAATAATACCTGACATCAATGCGAGCGCGGCCAGAGTGCCAAAGTGCCAGTCATAGTGCCCATGCGCATCGTAAACCATGCCAGCGATAGTAGGAGGGAGTGCACCAATCAGCGCCGTAACGAGCGTCGCCAGACCGAAACCGGTACCGAAATTCTCGTGGCCGATAATCTGGGTGACATAGGCAACAAAAAACACGTAGACCGCTGACATCAGCAAACCCAGGATAATAGAGCTGATGAGGAACATAATGTATCCCGATTTGCCCAGTACCAGTGACAGCGCAATCGCTTGAAGCAGGCCCGCCAGAATGTAACCCAGTCGCGGTCCTAGCCGATCTGCCACGATACCAGCGAGCGGGCCACCGATCAGTGACGTTCCACCCATGATGGTCAGAAATAAAACACCGTCGCTTGTCGTCATGCCTTTGGTTTGTGCAACGACAACAAAATGCGTCAGGGTCGACATCGGGGCAGCCAAAAAGACACAAAATGCGAGCATCCCAAACCAGAACATGCCCGACTTAAGCAGGGGCTTGTAGACTTGCATACTACTCAGGCTGCCAGATGGATTCTGTTCCGCCGTTTCTCTGGTCTCTGACTGCGTTGTCAGTTCATCTGGAGAGGCCTTTATGAGCAGCACCAATGCAGTAACTACCAGAGATGCCAACGCGTATAGCTGGAAACTCTGCCGCCAGCCATAGGATTCCACAAGCCAGTTTGTAATTGGGGGGAAAACAACGGCACCAATTGGCAAAACAACCAGCGCGGTTGCCAGTCCAAGATGCTGTGGAAACCAAACAGTCATATGCTTGATTGCAACCAATGCACCGAATACGGTCATGGCCAGCCCCAAAGCGGCATAGGCGAGAAAAAAATGTGTCACACTGGTCGAAAAAGAGGCGCCGAGCATAGCCAGGATAAGCACCAGCCCACCTGCGAGAAGCACGCTGCGGACGGACCTCGAATCCAGCAGCCGACCAATCACTGGCGCGGCGACGCCAGCCACCAACAACGCAATCGAAGCTCCCATGGAAATCGTCGCGACATTGGCATCAAAGGCCTGCACAAAATGAGGCGCGAAAATGCCGAAACTAACGATCGACGCCGAACCCATTATTACGGTCAACAGGCAAATGGCAATTTGCAGCAGGCTGAGTACATTGAATCTGGCCAAGGGCTACATCTCCTGTTGTGTTTGTAGGACCAAGCCGAGACTGGTTTAGTCTGCGGACAGCAATCTAGATAGTACAGGTACCGGCAATGTACCAGACATAATAGGAATTGGCGAAAGAATAATTGTTCTTTTACGCCTCGCTAAATCTGGATGCATGGGCTTTCGTCGGGCTTTTTTTTCTGGTCCGTCGGATACTCATTCTCCGGGATGCGGAACAACACCCCCGCAGTATCCCAATAACGGACGGTCAGCGCCTTGCTCACCGAGGCGCTGCGGAGCAGTGATCCGGTGAAGTGCCTTGTGGTGAGAATGAACTCACTTGCACCAGAATATTCTTCGTAATGCTCAGTCCCTGCAAATTCAGGGCACCAAGAGTGCATATATTTTGTTTGGGTGACTGTGTCTGGGGCTGGAAAATTTGGATCTGCGAAGCAGCCCGGCGAGTGCCGCATCGCCCGCGGTGCTCGCCGTCCCAAGGATGCGTACCCGCAGGATGCCGTGCTCCGGTTCCGGGATGATATCTGCCGCTGAGTGAAACAGTTCTGCCAGGGGACGCCGCGGGCGGGTCTTGGTACCCTGAGCCTGTGCAACAGCCGGCATCATCCGGGTCTCCGCCCGGTAGGCGATCATGCGGATCAGGTCGAGCAGCAGCCGCTCACCGGATGGCAGGGCATCCAGCTTCTGATCCTCGCCACGCTCGGCCACCCTGATCTTCTGTCGGGTGTCCGCCCAAACAGGCTCTCACCCGCGGTTGCTCGCAGCGATGGAGGACTTTGGGTACACCCCTGCCCACTACACACACATAACTACTGAACAGATCTCACTCGCTGCCGCCCTCCGCTTTTTAAGAAGCCACTCCATAGTCTATGAATTCCGAATTGAGAGAGTTTCTTTTGGGACCAGAGAATGTCTGATCCAGGTCAACCGTTTTGACGATCGGCGGATGCCAAGGGCGTTTGCGGGATTCGCCGCTACGGTTGTCGGCGGAGTTACCTGAATTCGGGGGGGGGGGGGGGTGAAGTGCTTCATTGGGGTCGTCTCTAATCGTAATTGTGTTGAAAATCTCACTCTATAGGATTTGCCACTGAAAGAGAAGTGTGTGAATTTCAAAGTGAGACACTACCCAAGTCAAAGCTCGTTCAAGTCGCACACTGACCAAGCACCAAGAATTCGTGAGTACTACCAACTCAACAACACATCAGATCAAAAACACACCTATAAAATAGACCTATAAGGTAGAAATAACACTCATAAAACGCTAGTATCAATAGCATTGATATGGGAGTACACAAGCAAACCTGTGGACCGCAAACAACTGAATTCGCTATCAGCCTGGTTAGCGAAACCCAACAGAAAACCGATCATCCTTCGCGGCGCTCGGCAAGTAGGGAAATCCACGCTTGTCCGGCTGTTCGCCGAGCAACACAATCGATTACTTGCGGAAATCAATCTGGAGCGTTTTCCGGAACTGTCCCCGGCGTTTGAGAAGAAGGACCCAAAAGCTCTAGTGAACCTGCTGGAGGCGCTTCCTGATATTCCTGCCATTACTGATCGAACGCTTTTATTTTTTGATGAATTACAGGCGATACCCGAATCCATACCCGCATTGCGCTATTTCTATGAGGAACTACCCGACATACCTCTCATTGCAGCAGGCTCTTTGATGGAGTTTACGCTTTCTGACCACCAGTTCTCCATGCCAGTGGGTCGAGTTGAGTACCTGCACATGGGTCCAATGACCTTCACGGAATTTTTGGATGCTCTGGACGAAACAAAGCTGTCCTCAATAATCAGATCATTTCGGTTCAATACTGAACTTAACCCGATGATCCACAACCGTTTACTGGACCTGTTACGAACCTATTTCTGTGTTGGCGGAATGCCCGAGGCGGTCAACACCTTCGTTGCAACCAGAAGATTGAAAGATATCAGTGAAGTACACAACTCCATTATTGATACCTGTCGAGACGACTTCCAAAAGTATATTGGCTCAAGGAACCTATCCAGAATACAGAATGTATTTAATTTCGCTGCTCGTAACGTCGGTAAAAAAGTGAAATACAGTCAATTCTCACATCAGGATAAAAGCGCCACCATCAAGAGGGACATAGAACTATTGTGCATGGCAAGAGTGTTGTCGAAAGTGGTCCACAGTCATTGCAGCGGGCTACCTCTTCAAGCAGATATCGAGGAGAAGATGTACAAACTGATTTTTCTGGATGTCGGTTTAATGAATGCTCTGTGCGGTCTGGGCTGGAGTACCATCGCACACATTGGCACTACACAGTTGGTGAACGAGGGTGCAATCGCCGAACAATTTATCGGCCAACATCTGCAGGACATTCTTTCCTCTTCTGCTAACCGGGATCTGACTTATTGGCTTAGAGAGGGTCGGTCAACGAATGCAGAAGTCGATTATGTCATGGTCCTGAATGGACACATCATTCCGATAGAAATAAAAGCAGGTGCCACAGGCAGTCTCAAATCTTTGCATCAATTTGCAGGTGAAAAAGGCACAAGCCTTGCGCTTCGATTTGATACCAGTCCACCTTCCAGGCAATCCATCAACACCAAAATTCGCACGCGTGAAAAAATCGTAGATGTACACTACCAGTTGGTGTCCTTACCACTGTATATGGTGGAGAGAACGCAGGAGCTGATAGGTATGTGCTGTGCCTGACGAATTCTGGTTCAGTTCTGCTATGCCAATACCCACATCAGTTCATATGTCCTGACTTCGTATGCCGATCTGCACGATCCGCAGCCGTCCGGTCTCGCGCCGTCCCAAGAGGCGATCACCACGCACCGGTTGCCGGAGACACAAACGCTCCCCTGGCCCGCCCTGCAGGCATCAGCAGCCAGATCCTGATCCTGCTCAATAACCACACACTCACGATTCGTCCCGTCGATACGTTCACAATGCACACACCCCGATGACCATGGAGATTCGTCATGGCCATCTCCTGTTCCGTACCCCACCTGTTGCAGCCTTCCGGACAGGCTGTCTAGGACAGTGTCGAACCGAGCCTCTCAGCCACTGATGCAAGTGCCTCATCCAGCTTCTCCGGCTGACTTCCACCACCCTGGGCCATTTCGGGACGGCCGCCACCCTTGCCACCAACCTGCTCGGCGACATGGCCAAGCAGGGGACCAGCCTGTACCCGATCAGTCAGATCCTGTGTGACGCCGCAGACCAGGGCAACCTTGCCTTCAGAAGCTGTCCCCAGGACCACCACTGCACTGCCAAGCTTGGCTTTCATCTGGTCAACCAGGCCGCGAAGACCTTTTGCATCGATCCCTTCGACACGTTCCGCAAGCAGCTTGATACCACCCACATCAACAGCCTGCGCCGACAGATCCGAACCGGAGCTGCCCGCCAGTTTGATCTTCAACTCCTTGATTTCCTGCTGCTGATCCCTGTTCTGCCGAACCAATTGTTGCGCCTTGGCAATCAGATTGTGCGGGTTCGCCTTGAGAACCCCGGATATCTCCTCCAGCCGGGATTCCAGATGTTTAAGGTACGCCTCTGCGGCCTCTCCGGTCACTGCTTCGATCCGCCGAACACCCGAGGCAACACCGGATTCAGACACAATCTTGAACAACCCGATATCTCCAGTACGCGCCACATGAGTACCGCCACAGAGTTCGACGGAAAACCCCTCACCCATTGTTAGTACCCGGACCTCGTCACCGTACTTTTCACTAAACAGTGCCAGAGCACCTCGCTCGCGCGCCACATCCATGGACAGCAGCTCGGTCTGCACATCAGTATTGCGGCGAATCTGGTCATTGACCAGGCGCTCAATCTGATTGAGCTCAGAAAGGGTGAGTGCCTGAAAATGGGAGAAATCAAAACGCAACCGCTGGGCATTGACCAGGGAACCCTGCTGACTGACCTGATCACCCAGAACCTCTCGCAGTGCAGCATGCAGCAGATGTGTTGCCGAATGGTTCAGCGCAGTTGCCTGGCGTTGAGAACCGTCTACGCGAGCAACCAGCTCGTCACCCAGCTGAACCGTACCCTGCACGAGCCGACCCAGGTGGAGGTGATGATCAGATTGCTTCTGACAGTCGCTGACATCAAAGCGCACCGATTCAGACACGAGCTTTCCGGTATCACCCACCTGGCCACCAGATTCAGCATAAAAGGTTGTGCGATCCAGTACCAGAATGCCCTCCTGGCCGGCATCCAGCGAATCGACTCGCTCACCAGCGACCAGAATCGCCAGTACTGTGCCGCGGGACTCAAGACCGGCGTAGCCGGAAAACTCCGTATCGCCGTCCTGTTCAAAGCGGGCATCGTAATCGAGACCAAATGTGCTGGCTTCCTGAGATTTAAGGCGCTGCTCTTCCATACAGTGCTCAAACCCTTCCATATCAAGGCTCAGCCCCCGCTCGCGCACAATGTCGTTGGTCAGATCGGTGGGAAAACCATAGGTATCATGCAGCTTGAATACCAGTTCTCCCGGGAGGCTCGTGCCCTCACCCAAACCGGCGATGGCCGATTCCAGCGCGGCCATACCCAAATCCAGAGTTTTGGCGAACTGCTCCTCTTCTGCCAGGAGCGTTCTTTCCAGCTGATCTGATTTTTTCCTCAGTTCCGGGTAAGCATCACCCATTTCTGTGGCTAATACGGGTGCCATGCGAGCGAAAAAGGGAGTCTGACAGCCGAGTTTTTTTCCATGCCGCAGTGCCCGGCGAATAATCCGGCGCAACACATACCCCCGCCCCTCATTGGATGGCACAACACCATCAGCGATCAGAAAGGCGCAGGAACGAATGTGATCGGCAATAACCCTGAGCGATGTATTGTCCAGAAAGGTACGTTCCCCGGACATCCCGGTTGCCTCTGCTGCACCCCTCAAAAGATTCTGGAACAGATCGATTTCGTAATTGCTGTGGACGCCCTGCTTGACGGCGGCCATGCGTTCCAACCCCATGCCGGTGTCTACAGAGGGCTTCGGCAAGGGCTGCATACTGCCGTTCAGGCTGCGATTGAATTGCATAAATACGAGATTCCATACCTCGACAAACCTGTCACCATCTGCGTCAGGCGAACCGGGAGGGCCACCGGGAACATCCTCGCCATGGTCGTAGAAAATCTCGGTACAGGGGCCACAGGGGCCAGCGTCCCCCATGGCCCAAAAATTGTCAGAGCTGTATTTTTCGCCCGTGTCTCCAATACTGATAATTCGCTCTTCCGGAACACCGACCTCACGTGCCCAAATATCGTAGGACTCATCGTCGTCTGAGTAGACCGTGACCAGAAGCCTGTCTGCTGGAATGTCCATCCACTCGGAGGTGGTCAGGAACTCCCATGCGTAGAGGATGGCCTCTCGCTTGAAATAGTCGCCGAAACTGAAGTTGCCGAGCATTTCAAAAAATGTGTGGTGGCGGCCGGTATATCCGACATTCTCCAGATCATTGTGCTTGCCCCCCGCCCGCACACAGCGCTGTGAGCTGGCCGCACGCGAATAAGGCCGGGTGTCCGAGCCCAGAAAAACATCCTTGAATTGCACCATTCCGGAATTGGTGAAGAGCAGGCTCGGGTCATCAGCCGGCACCAGCGAGCTGGACGTTACAACCTCATGCCCTTTGCCGTGAAAAAAATCCAAAAAGACGGTACGTATATCTGCGCTTTTCATTGAAGCTTGCAATCGGTTCTCAGCGGAATTGTGTTCAGGAAATGCAGGCTTTCAGCCGGGAGAAAATCCCATGCCGATACCGGCTTCCGACATCCTCAGGTTACCCAGGATATGCAGATGCAAGTGGAACACCGACTGACCGGCTTCAGCACCATTATTGATAATCAGGCGGAATGCTTCGCCAACACCCAACTGTCGGGCAACCTTGCCTGCAGTCACCATGAGGTGCCCCAGAAGTTCCTGATGCTCGGTATCTGCATCCACGAGACGCGGAATTTCCTGTTTTGGAATCAATAGCACGTGGGTCGGAGCCCGCGGGTTTATATCCCTGATCACAAAACAGTGCTCGTCTTCAAAAAGAATTTCTGACGGGATTTCACGGTTTACGATTTTTGTGAATATGCTCGCTTCGCTCACTTTGGACCAACCCCACTCTGTGTTCCCTTGTTACTCTTGAGCTGCTCTTCTGCGGTCAATTTGCGCGCCTCCGATTCGAGCATCACAGGTATGCCGTCCCGAATTGGATATGCCAGACCGCTGGCGCGGCACACCAGCTCTGATTTTTCCCTGTCCAATGTCAACGGTGCCTTGCTCACGGGGCACACCAGCATGGCAAGCAGTTGTTTATCCAGCATTGACAGGCCTCCGGCGTCGCGCAACGCCAAGATTCTTCTGAGTAACCAATTCTACGCTATCCAGCCTCTTGAAACCCCTCTTCGGAAGAAAAAGTAGATTTGGAAGTTCAGCACATATGACCTTGGCGAATTGACTTTTCTTGCGCTGCGTGCGTTGATCGCTTCCAGCGACAGCGCAACTTCGACTGGTTTTTTCTTCTCGGTCATGAGCTTCCTGCCAGGTAGTATCTTCGTCGCGGATCGCGTGGACCGGTTCCGATTTCTTTAACCATTCCCCTCCCGATCAGACTCACCAGCCGGGTGCGGGTTGCACGAGTGGAGCGGTTCATTGTTTCGGCAATTTCGGCCGTGGTATGACCCGTATCATCTCCAAGGAAGTCGAGTATGGCCTGCTCAAACGGATCAACCTTTGGTGTGCCTACGGGTTTTGTGTACAGCGTGACCCTGAAGCGTAAGCCAATTTATTCAAATTCGGGGTACGCGAGACCGGCGTCTTCACAGGCCTCGGACATACGCTGGATTCCACTACCGCATTGTTCGATGAGTCCGAGTTCATTGAACACTCTCCCAATAACCCGGTTTCTCAGGCGTGAAACACCCCGTTTCAGATCCTTCACTTCCAGACCAAAAGGAAGCAATCCGGGGTTTTCGATCTCGATCCGATCATCGTACATGGCGACCCGAATAGGTGCTCCCCGCTGAGCGTAGTCCGCATGCGCTACTGCGTTGATGAGGGCCTCGCGAAGTGCGACGGGGGCAGAGTCCGCCTGTCCGTGCGTTCAGGTTCTGCGGCAAAGGCTCTATCAGGGCCACTTTTGAAGTTTGTGATCCTGCTGATTTTTTGTCGTGCAGACAATGCTTTCTCCTCTCCTGTTACCCTCGGCATGCGTTCTTCAATCGTTCTCCTCTATCATGCCTTGGTCTGCCGATCATGTGAATACTTACTTACTGAGCCTTGCTGTGCATTTCCAACGAGACATGAGCCTGAGGCGAAGAGTGGGCAATTCTGCGCTATCCAGTCTACAATTTACTCCAGTATGAGAGCCAAGATTCATTATCGAATCGATGACCAAAAACAGCAAAAGCAGCGACTCCACTGATCTTGGCACCGGCCCGGTGCGCAAACTGCGAGTGTCTCTGATCCAGACCGATCTGCACTGGCTGGAACCGAAGAGAAACCGAGCCATGATTGAAGCACTGATTCGTCCACTCAAGGGACAGACGGACCTGGTGGTGCTGCCGGAAATGTTCACCTGCGGGTTCACCAGAAAGCCGGAGAGACTGGCAGAAAGCGGCGATCCAGGCGTCACAACCAGCTGGATGCTGAATCTGGCCGCAGGGTGCACTTGTGCGGTTACCGGCAGTGTCGCCTTTCGCAGCGCTGATGGATCCTTCAGTAACCGCATGCTGTTCGCCCGACCCGACGGCAGCCTCGAGTACTATGACAAGGTGCACCTGTTCCAGATGGAGGGAGAGCACCTGCGCTATCGGGCGGGGGGGAAGCGTGTACAGGTCAATTTTCTGGGCTGGAACATACTGCTCTGTGTCTGTTATGACCTGCGATTTCCCGTTTTTTGTCGCAACCGCAATGACTACGACCTGATGCTGTGCGTCGCAGCCTGGCCAAAATCCAGAGCCCGCGTATGGCGGACGCTCCTGCAGGCCAGAGCCATCGAGAACCAGGCCTATGTGGCTGGTGTCAACCGCATTGGCCGGGCTGGCAACGGACTGGAGTATCAGGGCGACAGCCTGCTCGTACGCTTTGACGGTGAGGTGCTTGTTGACCACGAAGCTGGATCAGCCTTCGTCGAGACTGGTGAACTCAGTGCCAATGCCATACACCAGTTTCGATCCGACTTTCCTGTATGGCAGGATGCCGACAGTTTCGAGCTGCATCTCCCAAGGCAGGACAGTGACCATGCGTCCGGCGACCCTGACACAGCCTAATCAAATAACCGGTAGCAGATCTCATTGGGAAACCCTCTGCCAGCAATAAATCGCTGCCTTCTCTGCCGCTCTTGAGAGTCAGAGGGAGGCACGTCTCCAAACTTCCGCGCCAAAGTTTCCAGGGCGAGCTGCAGCCATCTGTCGCTGTGCCGATTCAACTCGTTCTCCACCAACTCCGAAGCAACGCCCTTGCGCCTCAATTCATGGGCGATTTTGACCGGACCCTGCCCTCGGGACATGTGGCTGGTTACAAAGCTTTCAACAAACCTCTGATCCGACTGCAGACCCTCGGCGGCGAGACTGTCCAGAGCCAACTCAACAACACGGGTATCGAAACGCCGAGTGAGCTTGCTCTGCAGCTCGGCGCGCGCATGTTCCCTGCGCGCCAGGTAATTCATGGCCGCCAGACGTGCCCTTTGGTACTGCGTGTCCCTGTCTTCAGGCTGGTCCGACATCGCCCTGCCTCAATCGCCCCGATGGGTCCTTTTAAGAGTCACTCGATGAAATGCATGAACGTCGACAGTCGGCTGCTCAGGTTATTTCCCGCCGAAAAACAAGGCCAGCTCTCCAATCACGAACCTGGTGCGAAGCTAGATTCCCGGCAGCAGCCAGAACAGTGACAGAATAAACAGTGTCAGAGCGATCAGGTTGACAAGCTCATTGACGTTCATATGCCCATACCTCTGTTGGTATCTTCGTGCCGGGACATAGTGCCAAAGATGTACCCGGGAAGAAAATGGAACGCGGTTATTTTTTCTTCTTTACGTGTCTCATCAATCGACGCTTTTTGTTGATCTGTCGTTGACTGAGCCTGTTCTTCCGGCCCTCAAAGGGATTTCCGCCAGAACGAAACTCCAGTCGCACCGGTGTCCCATGAAGCCCCAGAACCTGGCGAAAGGTCTTTTCCAGATAGCGTACGTAGTGTGCTGGAATATCTTTGGTCATATTCCCGTGAATGACGACGATGGGCGGATTGTGACCACCCGCATGAGCATACCTGAGCTTAATGCGCCGGCCCCGAACCAGCGGCAAGGGATGCGCGGCAACAGCGTCTTCAAGAATACGTGTCAGTTGAGGCGTGGACAATGCCTGGTTGGCGCTCTGAAAGGCCCGATCTATGGACTCATAGAGGTGACCAACACCAGTGCCATGCAGCGCCGAAATAAAGTGGATGTCAGCAAAATCGATAAACCGAAGACGCCGATCAAGTTCTGATTTCACCCGCTCGCGCTGCTTTGCCTCCATACCATCCCACTTGTTGATCGCGACAACAAGCGCCCGCCCGGATTCCATGACCTGACCCATGAGGTGCAGATCCTGATCGACAACACCTTCCCGTGCGTCCAGCAGAAGGATCACAACGTTCGCATCGTCAATGGCCTGCAGTGTTTTGACGATGGAAAATTTTTCCACCGACAGACGCACATTTTTGCGGCGACGCACCCCAGCAGTATCAATCAACGTGTATGGAGTGTCATTGCGCTGATAATCAATATAGATACTGTCTCGCGTCGTTCCTGGCTGGTCGTAGACAACCACGCGGTCCTCGCCAAGCAGACGATTTACCAGGGTGGATTTACCAACATTGGGGCGCCCAACTACGGCAATGCGGACGCTGGCTGTGACCGGCTCCTCCGTCGAGCGGGCAGCCGGAAAAATTTTCGCCACAGTGGCAGCAAGCTGTGATACACCGCGACCGTGGCTGGCGCTGATCTGGTGGACATCGCCAAGTCCCAGCCGATAGAACTCACCGACGATCATGTTGGCGTCTGCACCATCGACCTTGTTGGCAACCAGAAACACAGTCTCTTTGGTTTTGCGCAACTCGGCTGCCAGTTGCTCGTCTCCCGCAGTGACACCCTCTCGGGCATCAACCATGAAGAGTACCGCATCCGCTTCCTCTATAGCCTTGAGTGACTGTTCCTGCATCAGTTGCTCAACACCCTGCTCATCCCCGGTCATCCCACCGGTGTCTACAATCATGCAGCGGGCGTCGTCCAGAAGCGCTTCCCCATATTTTCGATCTCGGGTGAGGCCAGAAAAGCTGGCCACCAGTGCGGCGCGAGTTTTGGTCAGGCGGTTGAACAGGGTCGACTTGCCGACATTGGGGCGGCCAACCAGGGCGATAACAGGAATCATTGTATGCTGGAGCGGGGAGAGAACCCCGTTCCCTAGTCTATGTCGCTGACTCTATATGCGGCGATACCACCGGAGTTGTCAATCAGAATCACCTGATCACCATACCCAATAGTAGGCGATCGTACACCTGAACCGTCAACTCTCCTGCGACCGATGGTTTCGCCAGTGCGGCGGTCCAGAAAATGCAGATAGCCCTCAAAATCTGCAAAGGCCACATACCGATTGGCCACGGCTGGTGCATTGAGTTGGCGGTGGGCGTACTCGCTCGAACTCCACAGCTCGGTTCCCTCAGATGCATTGAATGCACGAACGCGACCATCAGCTTCCGTGATAGCCAGAGTTCCCGCAAAAGCGGCCGGGCCACTGACGCTGGAGGCATCCTGAAACCAGAGCGCCCTGCCCGTCTCCGGCTGAATAGCCATCAAGCCACCCTGGTAGGAGACCCCGTAGAGGGTACCGTTGTGAAAGAGGGGCTGACCATCAACATCAACCATGCGCTCCAGGTCCGTGCGGCCTTCCGGGACACCCACTCGCGTATCCCAAACAGTCAGTCCATCCTGCATGCTGTACGCGGCTATCTTGCCATTATCATGTCCGACGAAAACCACATCCAGAAGCCTCGGCCCAATACGCACCGCTTCTACGACCGTCGGCGGTGCAGTACCTCGCAGGGTGAGCAGGGGCATACTGGTGTCAATCACCCAGCGTTCACTGCCATCCCGAGCATCAAGTCCGTACACCTTGCCATCGAGGCTGAGTGCAACGACCGTGTCTCCGTTGGTCGCCGGGGGTGCCAGAATCTCACTGGCGATGGTGGCCGTCCACAGCTGTTCACCATCGGTCTGATCCAAGGCAATCACCAGGCCTTTGTCCGTCCCTACCAATACCAGACCATGTCCGGCACCAGTTGCACCGGTGATTCGGGTATTACGGAGCTGCGTGCGCCACAGGCGTTTGCCCGTAGTGAGGTCAATAGCGGTCAAACTTCCGCTGTAATCGCCTGCGTAGAGAATGTCGCCATCAATGGCTGGAACAACCATGGGCCGGATATCACCAGGCCCATCACCGAGATCCTGCCGCCACAAGCGATTGATTTCCAGCTGAGGGTCAAAATTTTCGAGTTCGACGGGGGCGAGAAGATCAATCTCTTCATCACCTCGAAAAAAATTGCAGGCCGACAGGCATACAACCAGCACAAGGGCGACAGGTAATTTCATCTCTGCTCTCCGAACCTAGTTTCCGGGCGAGACAGAGCCCAGCCCCGTTTCCAGGTTGGCGAGCTTGAGCTCCAGGGAAGTCTGCCGACCGGTATTGTCTGAGCTCATGGTATCCAGCGCCGTTTGATAGGCCTTCGCCGCCTCCTGCCGCTGGCCCTCGCTGTTATGAATATCGCCGCGCGCCTCGGCATACAGGGAGGCGAAATGGTCGTTGGGCGCTGCGAGACGCTCCAGTGCTGAATCAGGAGTACCGAGCTGCGATTCCAGCAGCGCCAGGCGGAAATTCACGAGCTGCTCATCAGCATCATTTCCGGCGTGCTCGCTGGCCCATTGCAAACGGTCCAGAGCCGCCGAAAAATGACCAAGATCCGCACTCAGGCGAGCGACCGAGAGCGCAGCAAGAAAAGCGTAGTGGCTATCAGCATGCTCCTCGATGAGCTGATCTGCGAGCTGGTCCACCAACGCCAGTTCGGAATCAGTGGCAACCGGCCCCGAGGAGGCCGACGACACCGCCAGGTCAAGTCGCTCGTAGGCGTCAGACGCTGGCCAAATCTGGCTATTGCGATACGACTGATACAGGTCAGGCCCAAAAAAAATGGCGCAAAAAGCCAGCACCGCAAGAATCAACCCAAGGAGGTGCTCCTGAAACCAGGCCTTGATGGCCTCGATCTGCTCGCGCTCTCCGGAGCGAATATCTTTCAAAGGGTTTCTCCTCCAAGCCTCTCACTGCGGATGACATTGTTTATGCACAGGGGCGTTGTGGTCTGCCCGGCAGCCACCATGCACGATGACGTCCCGGTTATATAGACGACCTGAGCAAAAAATCCGGCCATGATGCTGTGGCACCACCAATAACGCAAGATTCAAGAACGCAGCCTGTCCAGCAGCTCAGTCCTGGAAAGGCTTTCCTGGGGCACATCTTCGCGCAGATATTTCAAGACCACCTCGCCCCTGGCCAACTCCTCGCCGCCCAGAACCAGGGCCACACTGGCACCGCTGCGGTCAGCTCTCCTGAACTGACTCTTGAAGCTGCCACCCCCACAGTGGCACATTGTTGCCATATGGGGCAGTTGGTCGCGAAGCTGCTCAGACAACTGCATGGCGGAAGAAGCCACCTGTTCTTCATAGACAATGTAGATGTCAACTGGCTGCGGCAGGCTGTCTAAAAAGTTCGAATTGACTTCCTCGACCAGCAGCACGAGTCGCTCAACACCGATTCCGAGACCCAGAGCCGCTGTATCGCGCCCTCCCAATTGGCCAACCAGGCCATCGTAACGACCACCGCCACAGACTGTTCCCTGCGCCCCCAACCGATTGGTGATCCATTCAAAAACCGTGCGGCCGTAATAATCAAGTCCGCGAACCAGATTCATGTTGACACGGTACTCGACATCCAGTGCGTCCAGCAGGCGCTGCAGCCCGTCCAGATGTTCCTTTGATTCCGGGTCCAGAAAGTCCATCGGGGATGGAGCCTCTTTCAACAGATCCTGAACATCCGGGTTCTTGGAGTCCAGAACGCGCAGTGGATTGGTCTCCATGCGTCTGAGGGTATCTTCATCAAGCTGGCTTTTGTGTACACGCAGGAACTCGATCAACGCAGCCCGATGGGCCGCACGCGACGCGGGCGCACCCAGCGTATTCAGCTCCAGCTCCAGGGCGTCGCCAATACCCAGCTCTTTCCAGACACGCGAGGTGAGCGCAATCAGTTCAGCATCAATATCAGGGCCATCGAGACCGAATATCTCTACTCCAAACTGGTGAAACTGCCTCAGCCTGCCCTTCTGAGGGCGTTCGTGCCGAAACATAGGCCCGCTGTACCAGAGGCGCTGCGGGCGGTCAAGAAGTCCATTCTGAATGCACGCCCTGACGCACCCTGCTGTCCCTTCAGGCCTCAGCGTCAGCCAGTCCCCGCTGCGATCTTCAAAACTGTACATCTCCTTTTCAACAATATCGGTCACCGCACCGATGGATCGCTCAAAGAGTCCGGTTTTTTCCAGCACAGGGAAGCGAATCTCGGAGTAACCGTAGCGGGAAAGCACATCAGCAAGTGTCGATTCAACAAACTGCCACTTGCCAGACTCATCCGGCAGCAGGTCGTTCATGCCGCGAACCGATTGATATTTTTCCATGAAGTGGGTGACTGCGTGATGGGCGTACCTGAGTCCTAGCCACTGCTTGATGCAATCAGGTTATCGGATTCTTCCGACTCACGTTTCAGCTTCTCGTCAACACGCTGGCGGATCAACCCCTCCATTTCGTCCAGCACGCGGGTGGAGTCAATCTTGTGGTGCGGTTTCCCATCGATGTAAATGAGGCTCTGCGGATCGGCCCCTGTCACACCGATTTCGACTTCCTTGGACTCACCTGGTCCATTAACGTAGCAACCGATCACAGCAACGTCTATGGGTGTTGTGATGTCTTCGAGACGCCGCTCCAGCTCATTCATGGTCTGAATCACGTCAAAATTTTGCCGCGAGCAGCTTGGACAGGCAGTGAAGTTAACCCCCTTGGATCTCAGCCTGAGGCTCTTGAGCATATCCCAACCGACTTTCACTTCCTCGACAGGATCGGCAGCCAAAGAAACCCTGACAGTATCGCCTATACCTTCCATCAGCAACATGCCAAGACCTATGCTGGATTTCACAGTCCCGGAGCGCAAACCTCCTGCTTCAGTTATTCCCAGGTGCAGCGGCTGTTCAATCTGCGACGCCACAATACGATAGGCGGCGACTGTCATGAATATGTCTGAAGCCTTGATGCTGAGCTTGTAGTCAGCAAAGTCCATGCGGTCAAGAATATCAATATGGCGCATGGCCGATTCCACCAAAGCTTCAGGTGTGGGCTCGCCGTACTTCATTTGCAAATCCTTTTCCAGAGAACCTGCATTGACCCCGACGCGAATAGGTAAGCTATGCTCTCGGGCCTTGTCAATAACCTGCCGGACCTTGTTTTCACGGCCAATGTTGCCTGGATTAATCCGCAGACAGGCAGCACCCTTCTCGGCCACTTTGAGTGCAATTCGATAGTCAAAGTGGATGTCCGCAACCAGGGGTACTTCCACCTCTTTGCGAATCTCACCAAAGGCGTCAACAGCTTCCATGGTGGGCACCGATACGCGCACTATATCTGCGCCCGCCCCAGCCAATGCACGCACTTGTTGGGCTGTCGCCGCAATATCGGTAGTTTCGGTGTTGGTCATGCTTTGCACCGCTATGGGGGCATCACCACCAACGGGTACAGATCCAACGAGAATCTGTCGCGAAACACGTCTTTGAATTGGAGATTGGGTAATCATCGTATCTAGTCCGGTTGCGGGGCTGGTTTCATTCAGCCTAGGAGGATAAAGATAAGCCACAGACCTGCCAAAATCAACACTGCGGCAAGCAATGCCAGTCCAAATTGATTGAACCACCTGGCAGAGGCATCCTCTGGCACCGCGGCTCTGATGCCTTTTCCGGCATCCAGTCCCGTTTCTTCGCAGTAGCGATCAAATTCTGCAGTGATGTCGCCCTCGTCCTCGCCCAACATTCTGGCACAGCTTTTCAGGTATCCACGCACGTAGACAGCACTTGGGAAATGGTCGAAATGGTTGTTTTCCAGGTTCTTGATCGCAGCCCCAGTCAGACCCACTGACTGCCCAAGCCTGGCACGGTTCAGGGCACGCTGTTCGCGCGCCCTGCGCAGGTGCTCGCCAGGATTGGCGGGCTGAACAGGCACTTTTCCCTCGGGGAGTTCTTCAACCGTTTCCCGCATATCGTCGGATTCAGGGGTGCTTTCAGTGCTCCTCATCGTCCAGCCTGCCCCCGCAGCATCAATTCACGGGCCTGCCTGGAGTCCGGCGGCATGGTTCGTGCGCTCATCCCGTAATTGGCACCGGATTCTGCATCGCGCACTGTGTCAGTCAGAACACTGCCGTGCGACGGACTGCGCGGAACTGACTGTCCGATTTCCCTGTGTCTGTGCGGTCCGTCAATACTCAGCGCACGCTCAGGATCGCTTGTGAGGGCGTGGCTGCAGCTGCGGGAACAGCGCACGATGACATCAGTTCGTAAGGTACCGCGCACATTCTTTGCCCTCTCCACGACTGTGGAGCGAAACCGGATACTCATATGTCAACTGCCGCCATCGGTATGCTCTGATCGACATGCGCCAGATCAAGCAGATTCTTGTATCGCAGACTCCGCCGGGTCCTGTCATTGACTGCCCCGGCCAACTGGCCGCATGCAGCATCGATATCGTCCCCTCGCGTTGTTCTGACGGTGACCCTGTACCCCCTGCGACAGAGAATATCGCGAAATTTTTGAAGTGCAGTGTTACTGACCCGCTGGTAGCCCGAATTGGGAAAAGGGTTGAACGGGATCAAATTGATCTTGCAGGGGGTGTCCACCAACAGCTCTGCCAGCTGATGGGCATGTCTCTCCCGGTCATTGACATCCCGAATCAGGGTATATTCCACCGTAAGCTTGCGGTGGCTGTCCGGCATTCTCCGCAGGTAGTCATTGGCGCTGCGCAGCAGCTCGGAAATGGGATATTTGCGGTTGAGGGGCACCAGTACATTACGCAGTTCATCGGTTGGTGCGTGCAGAGATATCGCCAGTGACACATCGACATGATCAGCCAGTCTCTCAAGTGCTGGAACCACGCCTGAGGTGCTCAGGGTCACCCTTCGCTTGGACAGGCCATAGGCGTGGTCATGCATCATGAGCTGCATGGCCGCAACACAGTTGTCAAAATTCAGCAAGGGCTCTCCCATACCCATCATCACTACGTTGGTGACCACCCTCCGCTGGCCGGAACCCGGAGAATCGAGCGACCTGGAAGCAATCCACAACTGGCCAATGATTTCTGCTGCAGTCAAATCCCGGTGAAAGCCCTGCTTGCCGGTACTGCAAAAACTGCAGTCCAGTGAACAGCCAACCTGTGAGGATACGCAAAGCGTTCCCCGCCCACCCTCAGGAATAAATACCGTCTCTACGGCACTGCCACCCTCCACGCGGATCAGCCATTTGCGGGTGCCATCTTCTGACAGGTGATCGGCAATGATCTCCGGGGTGCGAATCTCTGCCAGAGATTTCAAGTGCTGCCGCAATGGTTTACTGATATTGGTCATCAGGTCAGTATCGGACACACCCTGCTGGTGTATCCACTTGATAACCTGGGTGGCTCGAAACGCCTTTTCGCCAAGATCAGCAAAGAAGTCCGCCATCTGCGCTGGTGAAAGGCCAAGCAGGTTGACTCGACGTACTGCGGGTGAAACTTCGCTCAAGCTCATGGTTGGTGAAACCGATGGGATCAACGACCTGCAGGGGCCTGAATCAGTCGCCCTATCGCGAGAAAATCTCGCCGTCAGCAAAAAAGTAGCTCACTTCGCGAATCGCCGACTCGGGTGAGTCGGAGCCGTGGACCGCATTGGCATCAATGGTTTCAGCAAAATCAGCGCGAATGGTTCCGTCTGCCGCCTCGCGGGGGTTGGTGGCTCCCATGAGCTCGCGGTTCCTGAGGATGGCATTTTCACCTTCCAGTACCTGCACGACAACCGGTCCAGACGTCATAAAGGCGACAAGATCATTGAAAAAAGGGCGCTCGCGATGCTCGGCATAGAAACCGCCCGCCTGTTCAGCATCCATATGGATCATTCTGGAAGCAACAACCTGCAGGCCGGCAGCCTCAAAACGGGCGACAATCTGGCCGATAACATTTTGTGCCACTGCATCGGGCTTCACGATGCTCAGAGTGCGCTCAACAGCCATTTAACGTTCTCCAATGAACAACACCTTGGGGGCAATTTGGGGCAGGAAAAATCAGCTGCGAATTGTACGCGTGCAGCCGCCTGCCAACAAGAAAAGAGTACAACTCCTCTAGTCCAGGGATACCGGGCTCCAATGGTCATCCCCGAACCGGGCTGGCATCAGGAAGTATCTCTGCGAGGAATTGCATCACAAAAACCTGATTCAGGCACTCTGCAGAGCACCCACTCCTTTGGCACACTCCGTTTGAAAATCCTGGGGGCACTCGAACAGCTGGGTCGAGATTCTCACGAATCCGCCGTGTTGGGGCCTGTGGGTATTGTCCCGCATACTGTCGACAGCGACCAGATTAACTCAGCTCCTCGATCCAGGCCGCCTGAATGGCTTCCAGGATTTTTTCGCCGCATCGATCCGGTTCGTCATCAAAATCTTCCAATGCCAGCACCCAATCTCTCAGGTCAACGAAGTTGACCGAAACAGGGTCAACATCGGGGTAGGTATCAGCCAGTTCAGCGGCAATGTCGTAGATATCGGTCCAGTTCATAGGAGTACCCTGAAGTTCGGAACATTATGAGTGCGGTGCTTCTGACACCATATTGATGGTGTATTTGGGAATTTCAATCACGAGGTCTTCGTCAGCCACTACAGCCTGACAGCTGAGCCGGGAGTCTGGATCCAGCCCCCAGGCCTTGTCGAGATAGTCGTCTTCCAGCTCATCACTCTCTTCCAGCGAATCGTATCCTTCGCGAACATACACATGGCAGGTCGTGCAGGCACATGACATTTCGCAGGCATGCTCAATATGAATGTGATTGCGCAGTACTGCTTCGCAGATGCTCTCCCCAGCTTCTGCTTCAATGACAGCGCCCTCCGGGCACATCTCCTCATGCGGCAGGATTACGATACGCGTCATCACTCGTACTCTTCAATATTGTGACCAGAAAGAGCGGTGCTGACACTGGCATCCATGCGGCGTGCAGCATAATCTTCACTCAATTTGGACAGATGCTCGATTTCGCAGGCAATCTCTTTCTGAGTTCCTGATTGCCTGATGCGGGTGAGCTCATCGAGGGCGCGGGACAACATTTCAAACTCAGCCGTGGACAACAGGGCTTCGCCATCGCTTTTCAGGGCTGCCCGCAAGGCCTCAGCCAGCCGGTCCGCTTCAACCTGTTGCTCAAGCAACGCTCTTGCCCCGATATCCTGTTGCGCACTTTCGAAGGACTCTCTGAGCATGGTGGATATTTCGCCATCTGTCAGGCCGTGAGATGGCTTTACCTGAATTTCAGCTGCCACGCCGGTCGACTGTTCAGTGGCTGAGACACCCAAGAGTCCATCGGCATCAACCTGAAAGGTTACCGTGATCTTGGCCGCACCCGCTACCATCGGCGGAATACTCCGTAAAGTGAATTCAGCCAGGGAACGATTGTCTGCCACCAACTCGCGCTCACCCTGCACCACATGAATCTTCATCGCTGTCTGGCCATCCTTGAACGTTGTGAACTCCTGCGCCCGAGCGACAGGAATCGTTGTATTCCGATGTATCACTTTCTCAGTCAGGCCACCCAGTGTCTCTATACCCAGTGACAGCGGGATGACATCAAGCAGAAGCATCTCTGATGCACTTTTGTTTCCGACGAGCACATCAGCCTGGCGAGCAGCCCCAAGCGCCACCACGCGGTCCGGGTCAATATCTGTAAGAGGTTCGCGCCCGAAGAAGTCCGCCACCAGCTCGCGCACAGCAGGGCTGCGCGTCGACCCACCCACCATAACGACTTCATGGATGTCTTCAAGGTCCAACCCGGCATCACGCAAAGCTCGCCTGCACGCCAATTTGGTCCGCTGCAATAGGGGACCCAACAGTTCCGCAATGCGCGGCCTGTCGATGCGCCCACTCCAGCCCTTCCAGTCAACCTGGATTGAATCCTCATCTGACAGGGATTCTTTTACCCTTTGTGCGAGTGTGAGCAAGCCACGAATCTCGGTTGCATTTTCTGGTTCCCGGCCCGCCTGGCCCTGAATCCAATCAGCAACAAGTCGGTCAAAATCATCCCCCCCGAGGGCAGAATCTCCGCCCGTGCTCAGCACCTCAAACACACCTTTGTGCAGACGCAGAATGGAGATATCGAAGGTTCCACCGCCAAGATCGTAGACGGCTATGGTGCGCTCTTCGGATGCGTCGTCCCCGGCAGGGCATGCATCGAGACCATAGGCAATGGCAGCTGCAGTAGGCTCATTGAGAAGACGCAGCACCTTTACGCCGGCGAGCAGAGCAGCGTCTTTGGTAGCCTGCCTCTGGGCATCATCAAAATAGGCTGGAACCGTAATTACGGCACCATCGACAGACATGCCCGCAACAGACTCCGCACGATCAACCAGTGCAGCGAGTATATGTGATGATACTGCCACCGGGCTTATGTCGCCTTGCCGGGTCTGAAACATCACAGACCCGTTCTCGGAAGATGTCAACTGATATGGGCTTGATGGTTGGGCATCTGAAGCACCCCCATCGCTCTCCAACACCGCAGCAAGACTTCGCCCCATGTAGCGCTTCACCGACATCAGGCTGTTCTCAGGATCCTGCTCGGCCATTTCCCGCACCTGGTTGCCCACCTCAATGCCGTGGCCATCCGCATAGCGCACGGCAGATGCCAGCAGATGCTGGCCATCAGGTCCTGCACAGGTTGCCGGTTCGCCGTGATGCATTCGCGCAACCAGTGAATTGGTTGTCCCCAGATCAATGCCGACACCCAGTTTGTGCTGATGCGGGTCGGGAGACTCACCTGGTTCGGCAATCTTGAGCAGCGCCATTAGCCGAGACAGGCCTCTTCTTTTTCGTCAATCTCAGCAAGGAGCTTGACGGCGAACATCATTTTGTTGATTTCCCCCTCAGCGGCGCGCCAGTTCCTCGAATCGTAGCACTGAACAAAAGCCCTTTGACTCTGCAGATAATTATCATCAGCCTGCTGGCGCAACGCCTCGATGCTGTTGACAGAGCCGCAGGTCCCGTCAATCCCGGCCAGGCGCTCACGCAATTCCATCTGCTCCATCAGAAACTCAGGATCATTATGGATCTGGGTATTGGGGTCAAAGTCGTCCCCGCAATCCTGCAGTGCACACTGCACCATGTACACAGCGCGCTTCAGTGGGGATTTGAGGGTGTCGTACGCCTGATTGAGGTAGGCTGCTCGATGGATTGCGAGGCGTTGGATAGCCTCTGGCTCGCCTGCGAACCTGTCTGGGTGAAACTGTTTCTGCAGCGCCAGGTACTGTGCTTTCAACTCGTTGTGATCCAGCGAATAGGTGGGGGGAAGATCAAAAACAGCGAAGTAGTCGGTATCTAATTCAAACAAAACTGCGCCCTCAACGCGCTGTGCCAAAACTACCCTGCCTGGCTCGTATACCTGACTATGTTGTGCACAGAAACAGCCAAAACGGTCTCATCTATTCTGTATGCACTCAAGTCAGTGTGCAGTGCACAGGGCACTCGCCCCCGGGCAGCCTCTCCGCTGCTTTCGGCTGTATTTCCATCTTCTGGCCTGCGCTCGCACCACTGTTGGCACAGCCTGCCTGGTGACCTGCACACTAGACGCTGAAACTTTCACCGCATCCACATTCCCCGGTCACATTGGGGTTGCGAAATTCCAAACCTTCATTGAGGCCGTCCCTGACAAGATCAAGTTCGGTTCCGTCCAGGTACACCAGGCTCTTGGGGTCGACAAAAAGTTTGACCCCCTGACTCTCAAATACCTGGTCCTCCGGTTGCACCGTATCAACATATTCAAGCACGTAGGACAAACCTGAGCATCCGGATGTGCGGACTCCCAGGCGTATTCCCTCACCCCGACCACGGCTGCACAGCTGTGAGCCAATATGTTTTGCTGCTGATTCAGTTACTGATATTGTCATCTCTGGTTCCGCTGGGCACCTTGGCCATCTCTGTGTGCCCCTGGTGCCAATTGCTGTGGGTTGCCGAGCTGCCTATTGGCCGCGTTTAGCCCGGATGTCCTTGACGGCAGCCTTGATCGCGTCCTCGGCAAGAACCGAACAGTGAATCTTCACCGGCGGCAGAGCAAGTTCCTCAGCGAGTTCCGTATTCTTGATCTGCTCTGCCTGGTCAATGGATCGACCCTTCACCATTTCAGTCAACAGTGAGCTGGACGCGATGGCCGAGCCGCACCCGTAGGTCTTGAATTTCGCATCCCTGATGACACCATCGTCACCAACCTCAATCTGCAGGCGCATGACATCGCCACAGGCCGGAGCACCCACCATGCCGGTGCCTACATTTTCCGAGTTGGAATCCAATTTACCCACATTTCGCGGGTTCTCATAATGATCGATTACCTTGTCACTGTACGCCATTGTTCTAACCTCACTGTGATTACATCTGTGTGTTCAGGGAGCCGGAGACACCCGCACCTAATGAGCGGACCACTCCACAGCGGATAGATCCACCCCGTCCTTGAACATGTCCCAAAGTGGCGACATCTCACGCAGGCGGGATACCGCTGTACGCGTCTGTTCAACCACATAATCAATTTCCGCTTCAGTCGTGTAGCGACCGATGCTGAAGCGGATGGAGCTGTGGGCCAGCTCATCATCCAGCCCAAGAGCCCTGAGCACATATGATGGCTCAAGGCTTGCGGATGTACATGCAGAACCCGACGACACTGCCAAATCCTTGAGCGCCATCAGCAATGACTCGCCCTCGACATAGGCAAAACTGACGTTGACAATACCGGGGTAGTTTTGAGTGGGGTGGCCGTTGAGTTTGACCTCTTCCAGACTATCCATAAGCCCGTCAAGCAGTCGCTGCCGCAAGCCCAGAACCCGCTCAGAATCGCTGCTCATCTCCTCTTTGGCGATGCGAAACGCTTCTCCCATCCCCACTATCTGGTGAGTCGCCAGGGTGCCGGAACGCATGCCGCGTTCGTGCCCGCCACCGTGAATCTGCGCTTCAAGGCGCACCCGCGGCTTGCGCCGTACATAGAGGGCGCCGACTCCCTTGGGGCCGTAGATCTTGTGCGCCGACATTGACAGGAGATCGATATTCATCGCCTCCACATCAATGGGAACCTTCCCGGCACTTTGTGCTGCATCCACATGAAAGGCAATCCTGTGTTCGCGACAGATCGCCCCGATTGCAGCCAGGTCATTGAGTGACCCGAGCTCGTTGTTGACCTGCATAAGCGAAACGATACTGGTGTCCTCTCTCAGTGCCTGCCTCACCACATCCGGGGATACGATACCCTGTTCATCGGGGTCAAGATAGGTCACTTCATAGCCTTCGCGTTCCAGCTGGCGGCAGGTATCCAGCACAGCCTTGTGCTCTATTTTCGAAGTGATGACGTGTTTGCCCTTGCGCTGGTTGAAATGAGCGACACCCTTTATAGCCAGGTTGTCAGCCTCTGTGGCACCCGAGGTCCAGACTATTTCGCGGGGGTCTGCATTGATCAGCCCAGCAACCTGAGCACGTGCATCCTCCACGAGTTCTTCAGCTTCCCAGCCAAACACATGTGAGCGCGAAGCAGGATTGCCATAACAGCCATCTGTCGTCATGCATTCCATCATCTTTTCGGCAACCCGCGGATCAACCGGGGTTGTCGCGGCGTAGTCAAGGTAGATTGGTGTTTTCATCACATTCTCTCAAAAACCTCATTCAACTCCAGCGGGCGGTCTTCAACCAGATCCTGGCGCCTGCTGATCTGCGCGATTTCACGCCTGGCGATCAGCGAGTGCAGGCTTATGTGACCCAGAAAGCCCCGTATCTGCTCGCTGAGGTCTTCCCACAGGTGGTGGGTCAGACACATCTCACCCTGCTGGCAGTCTCCCTCCCCTTTGCAGTTGGTGGCGTCCACTGTTTCGTTGACCGCCTCCACAATCTCGGATATGTAGATATCCGAAGATGGGCGAGCCAACCGATACCCACCACCCGGGCCCCGGGTGCTCTCAACCAGTTGCTCGCGCCGCAATCTGGAAAACAGCTGCTCCAGATAGGAGAGCGAAATAGTCTGCCGCCTGCTGATATCCGACAGGCTGATTGGGCCTTGATCGGCATGCAGCGCCACATCGAGCATTGCTGTTACCGCATAGCGGCCTTTGGTTGTCAATCGCATAAGCAACTGTGTCGAACCCTGTGTTGAGGGGTAGTATACACTATTTCCTAGTAAAATAGTCAAGTATAAGACTGATGATCAGGGTGACCCGCCCTCCTTGGGGGTCATCACCGTCGACAGTACGTTCGCCGATATTGGTCATCCAGCCTCTATCGGGCCTGACGGGCCTGATGTGCATCAGGATACGAGTGTCTCTGCTGTCGCCGAGCCGGTCGGGAGCAGGCCAAAGAGTGAAGTCCGTCCCCTGAATGGGGCGTCATATCGCGTGCACGAGGCCAGGCACGGGGCCGCGAACACGCCCGGAGGCCACACGACATCAGCACAGGCCTTACAGGATGCTGCCGAGGGCAGGCTGGTAGGGATGATGGAGAGGCCATCCGTGCGGCCTCCGCGACGATGGACTCGGTCTGTCTCTCGGAGTGAAAGACGCCGTGCTCGTCAATGGCCCAGGTGATGTGCTTGGCCATCCTGTACCGGCCAATGACCGTCCCGACCCGCGCTCCGATTCGATCCTCGCCTTTCAGGCGTCGCTTCTCCCGCGTGGTGGCTGCCACAACGGACTCCAGCAGTGCCTCAGTCGCCTCCAGCAGTGCCTCACGCCTGTGGGCTCTGCGCTGCGCCATCAGCGGGGTGCGGCACACCATGAGCCGCTCCCCTAGATAGAGATCACTGCGGATCCCCACCAGGTCCTGTTCATCGAACAGCAAGCGCTGCACTGCATCGGTCTCAACCGGGGTGCGGATCGCCGGGCCCCGCAGGGCACTGATCCAGTCCAGCCTCGCCGGGTGGACCTCCTCCCGGATGCGCGCCTCGACCAGCTTGGCCCGATCCCCCCACCAGCACCACCTTCGATCGGGCTCGAAAGATGCCTGGATATCGCACGCCTGCGGAGGTACTCGCCGGGGTGCCGTCCTGAGGCTGAAGGCGATGACAGGTTCAATGCAGGACTCCCCGGATGGATGGACGGGGGGTGTATGGCCGGACGCCCAGAGAGGCAGAAGTGTCCGCCGCCCCTCTCCCTCCAGTTCGGGCTCCGCCCTCACTACCCGGGAGAGCGGCGGCGGACTGGACGCGGGGCCGATAAAAAAAGCGCAAAAAAGACTTGACAGACAGACAGACAGACAGAATAGGACTGTCATATCTTCTATTGGTTCGTTTTAGTTCCGGAAAAAACTGAATCGAATACTCCCTATAGACAGTATGACATTAGCTAACTGGAGCCCCCGGTGTGTACTCACCGGGGTTCTCCTTTAATTTAAAGACTTTTAATTTAGGGAGTTTACTCCATGTTTACCAAGAAATTGTTTGGTGCTGCACTTGCCTCCGTGCTCATGGTGTCGGGCGCGGCGAACGCAATTAATTTGAGTGGGCGCGATCCTGCTACGCAAGAGAGGGTTGTGTATGCCACTGAAACGCTGACGAGGACTAGTGGTATCACCCTGACGTCAGATGACGCCAGGGTCAGCAAGAACGGGGCCTCGGGTACCTACTACAGGGTAGATGCATCGGGGGCGGGCGATTCCAGTAATACCCTGTTGGATGTGAAAGCACACCTTGGCATCACTGCTGGCGCAGATGGTCGCCTTCTCATTCGGTACGACCTCACCAACGCTGTCTTCGCGGGTACAGCTAGTGACAGTGAAGCTCCGTTGCCAAGTGATGGATTACAGGTTACAGATGGCGCTAACTTCGCTGTTCGAGAGGGCGGTACTGCTAAGAGTGACTATGTCATCTATTCTTTTACGGCCCCAAGCGATGGCCTGAATTCTGACACTGTTGTGACTCTGAATCTAGACACATTGGCCATCCGTGCGGGACAGCCTGTTACCATTCGCATGTCTGTCTTCGATGGCTCCCGCACTGTTATTAATACGGAGGGCACTCCGGAGAGCAGCGCATCCGTGTCAGGCATTATTTCGTCCGTTCCCGGTATTACCGCTCGGACTGAGCCGAAGACAGTGGTTGCCGATGTTGGAGAAGACTTTGCCAAATTTGTACCCATGGGCGACGCCAGCAATGAGCAGGCCCAGCTTGGTCGTGTGTTCTTTGAAGTAACTCCAGGGGTGAGAACGGCGACTGGCAAGATGGCGGTGCTTGACGATCTTCAGCCTAGTGGTACGGCGCTCATGACGAGAACGGGTGATTCTGTCATGGCCACCTTTGAGGGTGATTTCTCCGTGGGTGCATGGCGGGTAGTTTCTTCTGCTAGTGCCTGCTCGGGTGCTCCAATGCGCCCGAATGCAGACGGTAACATTACAGTAGCAGTGTCTAGGCTTATTGGCCATAATACTAATGCTGATCCTAATATGAATGGCACACGGCTCTGTGTGGATGTGGGCCGGAACAATGAGATGGCACTTCCCGAGGGCAGCTATACCGTATCGTTTGACCTGCCTGGTCCACAAGGTACGGTTGCCAGCCCACCTGAATTCACCGGACCTATCGGCTCCATTATCTACAACGGTACAACCATTAGGGTACCGTATCTGACCACACACGATGGCTACAATCAGCGTGTGATTCTGGTCAACCGCAGTACCCAGAATGTTCCGTACAGGACCACCTTCACAACTGAAGAGGATGTAACATACGTTGCAGGCAGTGATGCGCGGGGTGACCTACCTGCTATGTCCACAACGGTTCTCAGGGTACAGGATATGGTCACTCTGACCGGTGGTACGCGTGCTTCCGCGACCATCAACATTACGGCTCAGGCCGGTTACATTGATGCTTCGGTGACCCAGGTGAACCTGGAGGACGGTTCTGCCGATACGGTGACTCTGACCAAGACGTACAATTAACATCGAACGCCAGTACCACTGGTATTGAGAAAGAGGAGCTTCGGCTCCTCTTTTTTATGGCACTGTTCTAGAGCAGGTGGTATTGACAACGTTTATCAGTCATTCACATATGTTCACCATACTCGTCAGCCCCTCATCCGCCTGTAGCCGGCAGCATCCAGTCATATTCCTCACGGTCATGACTGCCTCCGAACATGCTGGCATTGAAATGCAGCTAAGGGAAGTGCTCTTAAGCAGTACGGGATTGATGCAGCAGAAATGGTCAATATAGACCGCCTTTTTATCAACGGCGAGCCGCTATGTGCAAGGACGTCGATTTCGCCAATACCGGTATCGCGGCGGTTCCGCCGCGCCTGTCGGGCGCTTCCGGCACACGACGACCGGCTGGGATAACCAGAAGCTGAATCAAAAGGATCCGAAATGGCTTGCTGCATGGGAATCAAATTCGACACATACAGCTTCAGAGCACGAATCCTTCCCGTATACCTCGTGCTCGCTCCGGTCGTACTGCTTTTGGCCGTTTTAGTCCCTGAGGGTCTCAAATTACCGATTGGCGGAGGAGCGGTCCTGGTCTTTGCCCCGATCTCGTTCTTCCTCAGCCAATTAGGCGCGGACTTCGGGAAACGCCTTGAGAGGGGCCTCTGGAAAGAATGGCGAGGACCTCCGACGACTCGCTTCCTCCGGCACGGTAATCATGAGTTCAACGAGGTTACGCGCGGTCGCGTTCACGCGAAACTATGCCAGCTTGGGCTCTACGTTCCGACGCACGAGGAACAAGAGAAAGATCAGTACGCAGCAGACACACACTATCAGTCATGTGCGGAAGACCTGATTCGGAGGACGAGGGATACCGGAAAGTTTCCGCTCGTTTTCAAGGGACTCAATGAGTATGGCTTCCGCAGGAACCTGCTCGGCCTGAAGGCCTTCGGTGTTTCACTCACCGTTGTCGGGCTGGTTGGTTCGGCTTGGTCTATGTACACAGCGTGGGTCGCGACTAAAGAGGTGGCGGCCGTTTCATTGGTCGCTGGCCTTATCAGCACCGGGCTGCTGCTTGCGTGGCTGGTTTGGGTCACAGAGCGCACAGTAAAGCTGTCAGCCGACCGATATGCGCGGTTCCTCCTTGAAGCCACTCTGGGACAGGAATAGGCGATGGCCACTATTCACTTTCTCAACGTAAAGGAGGGCGACTGCTCCATCATCGAGCACGATTCTGGTCACACGACTGTGATTGACGTCTGCAACGCGAAGCCTGTCGAGACCATGGTCGAGGCGCTGATGGAGACGAGGGCCAAATCGGAGCGGGGTATCAGCGGGAACTTCCAACAGAAGAAGTACCCGGTGAATACAATCAGCTACATGAAAAATCGGGGGATCAGGCGCATCTTCCGGTATGTCCAGACTCACCCGGACATGGACCACATGGACGGCATTGAGGCACTCTTTCACGAGTTCAGCCCGATTAATTTCTGGGACACCGATAACGCTAAGGAGATGCAGGCTTCTAGTTGGGAGGGCTCTTCATATCGGGCATCGGACTGGTCGTTCTATAAGCGCCTCCGGGACACCGACCCGGACACGGAACCGAAGCGATTGACGCTCTACTCTGGTGCCCGGGGTCATTATTACAACGAAGCGAGCGACGGCACTGGAGGAGGTGATGAGCTTCACGTCCTGGCACCGACAAAAGAGCTCATTGCTGCAGCGAACGAAGCTGATGACGATTACAACCACTGCTCTTACGTTATTCTCTATCGCACAAAGAGTATTCGCGTCGTATTCGCTGGTGATTCCCATGACGCGACATGGGACTATATCCTTGAGCAACACAAGAGCGATGTCACCAACATCGACTTGCTCATCGCACCGCATCACGGGCGCAAGTCTGGCCGCTCATACAGGTTTCTCGATACGCTGACGCCAACCCTCACGTTCTTTGGAAACGCCCGACCGGAGCACTTGGCCTACGGGGCTTGGGCGAATCGTGGGCTGTCAATCATCACCAACAATCAGGCGAACTGCATGGTAGTCGATGCGAGCACCAATCCGATGACACTCTACGTCACACACGAGAACTTCGCACGGAGAGTGAATGCGTCGACATACTACAGCGACTCTTTCATGGGTTGGTACGTCGGTCCCATTATGGAGGATCTCATCCCATGAGGTTCGTGATTCTCAAAGTCGAACACGGCTTCTGCGCCTACGCGATAGGCAGTGACGGGGGCGTACTGCTCTTCGACTGTGGTCACGGCTCCGTATACCGGCCCTCGACCTACCTACCTGACCAGGGTATCACCAATATTCGCCGGTTCTTCGTCACGAACTACGACAGACGAGGATCACATCAGTGACCTGCTCGCCGTTCGCCGGAATTGCCACGTCCAGATACTCACCCGGAACCCGAGCATGACAAGCAGCGACATTCGCTCGCTGAAGACACCACCCCTAAGCCCCGCTATGAATGAACTGCTCGGCATGATCGACTCCTCTATTGGGGGGGGGTCACACGGGAGCAACTCGAGCCCGCGGGCCTGCAGGTCAGGATCTTTTACAACAACTATCCGACCTTTACCGATACGAATAATCTGAGCCTGCTTACTTTCCTCGACGTCGGGGATGTCTCGTTTGTTCTCGGCGGGGACCTCGAAAAGAAAGGTTGGCTCGCTTTGCTGCAAAACCCCTCTGTGCAGGACCTCCTCCGGCGTGTGGATGTATTCATTGCGTCGCATCACGGGCGCGAGAACGGCTATTGTCCTGAGGTTTTCGAATACTGCATGCCACGCGTTGTCGTTATGTCTGATGGGCCTATTCGACACGACACCCAGCTCATGTCCAACACCTATGCCGAACATGCTCTTGGGGATGTGTTTTCCACACCCTCGGGCCTTGACAGGCGCAAAGTCGTGACCACGAGGAAGGACGGGAACATATTTTGGGACTGGTAATGTGGCTTTCAATAATGCTAAAACTAGTGGTAACTGCTCGCCCCCCTTCTCCTGCTTGATCATTTCGGCGGCGGTGCCGTTGAGGGTGATCTGGATAGCGGCCCGCCCTGGCGTTCCTGAACACTCCAACGCATCGGCCGGGTCTTCCCCTGGGAGAGGTTCTGCCCGTCCGGCGCGCCCAAATGACACTCGTTCTCATGTGAGCCCCAGGGGCATTGTTGGCCCCGAGAACCGTCTTGATGCCCAAGCGCGTGCTTGAGCATGCCAGCCTTTGCCCGGTCAATGACATCAGGCGTGGCGAAAAACCTTACAGCGCAAATCCCTCTGTGGTGTTTTTCTATTTGCAGTAGAACTAATATTTGTTATAATTTTTGTCGACTACCCCTACCGTTTCGCCGGTGGGCCGCAGGGTCTTGAGAAGAAGTTCTCAAGACCCTTTGCTTTTTTTAGGCCGATGATATGCGGACTGCAATTTATCTCGATGGGTTCAACTTTTACTATGGAGCCGTCAAGGGTACAGCCCATAAGTGGTTAAATCCAAAGCAGCTTTGTGCTGCGATCCTACAATCACATCACCATATAATCGCTGTGAATTACTGTACAGCAAAAGTCAGTCCTACACCCACTGACCCGGGTGCCGCAGTACGGCAAGCCACGTACCTTAAAGCAATTCAGTCCTACATTCCCGAATTGTCCATTATTTATGGACACTTTTTGCAAACCAAAATGCTGTGCAGGCCTGTTGTCAATGCGAATCACGGAAATTTGATCCAGGTTTTTCGTACAGAAGAGAAAGGATCTGATGTCAATCTTGCAGTTCACCTGGTCAATGATGCGCATAAGGATGTCTTCGACTGTGCGGTCATCATCAGCAATGACAGTGATTTGGCCGAAGCAATGCGAATTGTGAAGGATGAAATAGGTAAGGTCGTTGGGCTCTTCACACCTTGGAGAAGGCGTGCTTCAAAACAACTTATGCAACACTCAAATTTTCAACGAACGATCCGTAAATCCAGTTTGGCACAAAGCCAACTTCCAAATCCTATTCCAGGAACAGCAATTTACAAACCCAAATCCTGGTAACTTCAGTGTGTTGCCAGTGACTGCCGTAGTCTATTTTTGGTTATACAAGCCTGAGACTGGGGGATGACCACCAGGGACAGCGGCTGAGCTTCAGGAGCTTTCAGTATGCCTTTTTCAGGCACTGTACCTTTATGCTGCAAATTGTGCACCCTTTCGCATGTCGGTCAGTTCACCAGTCAGCGAGTTATCGTCAAAGACCATGCGTTCCGCAATCTTCGCCACTCTCCTCTTGCTCGCCCTCGTCACCACCTGGGCTTGTCGTACGAACGAGCCAGCCCAGCACGCGTTGCAGGCAGCCGTGGTTACCGCCCTCGGTTCCCTTGCGGCGGCGCTGGTGGCAGAGCGACTGGTCAACGCAGAGGCTAAGGGCCCACTCAAGAATAACTTCGTATCCTACCCCGGTGCAATGGTGCAGTTCCACATAGGAAGTTTATCGTCTTTCCGGATGTTGAGTTCCTTCATGTGCCGGGTGCCGATCTTGATCCCCTTTTCATAGTTCTTCTTGTCGATGTATGCCTGTACCCTGTGGCCCGTGGTAGTGGACGTTGTGTTGATGTAGTTCAGGGCAGTCTCGAAGCTGTCCAGAGGCCGGCCAGCCCAGTTTTTGCTGATTTCACTGAACAGTCGGTGCTCAATAGGGTTCCATTTGGATGTTCCGGGGGGATAGTGGTTCACCCTGATGGTGAGTCCTTGCCGGTTGCTGAACTGTTGCAATGCATGCTTCCAGGCCCGGCATCGGTAGCCGTTGCTGCCGCCACAGTCTGCCAGAATGAGCAGTTCCCTCGCGTCACTGGAGCGACGCTGGCCATCGTATCGCCACCACTTTTCTATGGACGATACGGCACATTGGGGGGTGTCATGTGATGCACCGATCAATACCGATCCCCGGTTGGCCTGGTTATCATCAATGCCATAGGGGACCGCGAGACCCTGCCCCTCTGAGCGGAAGTCGTGATCGTTCACCTCGACTGCGTTTGTGTGCCATGCCGTTCCGGCATTTTTGAGGCACCCGACCAGTTCTTTCTTTGTGGTGTCGACGCTGACCATCGGCAGTCCCTGCCGGGAAAAGCGGTCGCGGGTGGTGAAGATATGCTGGAATTGCGTATCGCGATCCGGAGAGCACCCCGACGAGAGCTTTTTGTGGTTCACTCGCAGGGAATAGTCAAGCCCCTTGAGGATACGCCCCACAGTATTCGCGCTGACCCTGATGCCGCCGGATACGGCGAATTCGTTCGCGATTTTCTCGGTGGTACGCCGCGTCCACGTGAGACCGGATACTGGGTCGCCGGCCGTCTCGTAGTCCATCAGCGCCTCGATCTTCGCGATGACCTCCGGCGTTTTTTTTCCACCGGTGTGCGGCCGCCCCCGGCCTTGCGTACTCGATCAGCCTCGACATCCCCGGTCAGGAGCTCCCTGCGCCCCCGGGCAACCGTCTGGGGATGCATGCCCAGCAGATCTGCACTCCAGGTATCACCACCGAGGCCATACCTGATCGCCTCGACGCCTGCATACAAGCGCCGTTGCTTCTCATCAAGTACGCTGAGGAACAGAATGATCGCGGCTTTCGCCTCGTCGGAAAGCTCCTGCTCTGCCGCCTCCATGAGCCTGCGCGACTGAAGCTGCTGCTTGCGCACGGCCGGCTCGGTGGCGCAATAGAGATAGCGGTTGGCCACTTTCTCGTGCGTCACCAACCCTCTGTTGACAAGCCTCAACAGCGATTCCTTGACGCTGACCGCCACCAGTTCCCGGAGCTCATCGGCGAAATAGCCGCTATGAGACTCGTTCACGACATGCTCTAGTGTGGACATCAGAGTTCCTCGATCCGAGAAGCGCACATCCTTGTACGACCACAGACCCCGATGGTCGAACCGGGCAATCTGGTCCAGCGTGTAATAGCGGCCACCATGAGAATAGCTTGAACGATAGGAGAGCTCCTTGAGCTTTCTCAACACGGTCTTGGCAGCCTGTGTGCCAAGGTGATCCTGCATCTGCTGCATGGTGACCACGACCTGTCCGACAAGGAATTGCTCAAGGTCAGCTGCTCGATAGGTGGCGTTTCTCATGTTCTCAATGTCCAAGTATGACCTTAATAGTCTCTCAAAGGGTACAAGAGGACATTCTGCTGGTCAGATGTGCGTGACACGTCGCGAATACGACCTGTGTACAGGCTAGAACAGCGCGTAGTGAGACGGTACAGAAGCGCAAGAAGGCTGCACAATGTCCTCTTGCTGCCTTATTTGAACGATATTATTTCTGAGCGAACCCTTAGTGTAGCGTAATGTGGGCCTACCTGAAGTCGCATTCCGCGTTCTACGGGGCTGCCTTGACCAACTTCCAAGCAGTTCGGGAGGGGGAGTTATGGACGGGGGCAATTCCGGGCGCTTGCCAATTCCGGCACATTTCGCCGCCTGCTGACAGGCATATATGGTGAGTTACGCGCCAAGCACCTTTATGATACCGGGTTTCGAGAGACCGGTTGAGAATCGGCATAGCGATTCGCAAATGCTTCAGGGAACGGAATCCATGAGAATTAAAAAGATTCGAACAGTAACCGACCAGAGGCGATTCCTGCACGTGCCTCTAAGGCACTTGGCACCCAAGCTTGGCGACGACGGCAACATCTGGTGCGGCACCATGCCGCCCTTCAGGACGACCACCAGCCTTTCACAGCCCCGACCGGGGCCGCCTCCATCCGAACTGTCGGCCTTGATGCCGAACATGACCCTGTGCTCGTAGGGTAAAGTATATTGAACTGCATATTTCATCATGATCGCCTTCTGATCGGTTCCAGGGAAGACCATCACCCACCAGGGAGATGATCCTCCCGGTGGGTGTGGTAAAAAGATCAGGTCTTCGACCTGATCGGTTGGCTCAACAGCTTTGGTACAGCTTCAGTCCTCATGCGGCTGCAGCACGGTGATAACCGGCTCATCGGCATCACCCGGGCCGACAATGAGCTTCAGTGTGAACAGCGCCGCCTCGGTCGAGCGACCGTCACGGGGCACCCGGTACAGCTGAAACTGCAACCAGTCACCAGAGCCCCTGCTGGTGCGTATGGCATGGGACGCCATGAACACAGAGTGCGCAGCAGAAGCAGAACAGATCGAATCAACAGCCACCGCAGGTGCCATGCTCGACAGTCCATTGGCCGATATTCGTCATCCAGCCTCTATCGGGCCTGACGTGCATCAGGATACGAGTGTTTCTGCTGTCGCCGAGCCGGTCGGGAGCAGGCCAAAGAGTGAAGTCCGTCCCCTGAATGGGCATCAGGTCGCGTGCACGAGGCCCGGCACGGGGCCGCGAACACGCCAGGAGCCCGCGCGACATCAGCACAGGCCTTACAGGATGCTGCCGAGGGCAGGCTGGTAGGGATGATGGAGAGGCCATCCAGTGCGGCCCCCGCGGCGATGGACTCCAGCAGTGCCTCACGCCTGTGGGCTCTGCGCTGCGCCATCAGCGGGGTGCGGCACACCATGAGCCGCTCCCCCGGATAGAGATCACTGCGGATCTCCGCCAGGTCCTGTTCATCGAACAGCAAGCGCTGCACTGCATCGGTCTCAACCAGGGTGCGGATCGCCGGGCCCCGCGGGGCACTGATCCAGTCCAGCCTCGCCGGGTGCACCTCCTCCCGGATGCGCTCCTCGACCAGCTTGGCCCGGTCCCCCACCAGCACCACCTTCGACCGGGCTCGAAAGATGCCTGGATATCGCACGTCTGCACAGGTACTCGCCGGGGTGCCGTCCTGAGGCTGACAGCGATGACAGGTTCAATGCAGGACTCCCCGGATGGATGGACGGGGGTGTATAGCCGGACGCGGCGGGAGGGCGCGTGTATCGACCGACGGTCTGCATCAGTTTTGGCGTTGAGCCTGATGCCAGCGGTCGTCGAAATGAACACCCAGAAGGGCAGAAGCGTCCGCCGCCCCTCTCCCTCCAGTTCGGGCTCCGCCCTCATTAACCGGGAGAGCGGCGGCGGACTGAACACGGGGCCAAAAAAAAGCGCAAAAAAGACTTGACAGACAGACAGACAGACAGAATAGGACTGTCATATCTTCTATTGGTTCGTTTTAGTTCCGGAAAAAACTGAATCGAATACTCCCTATAGACAGTATGACATTAGCTAACTGGAGCCCCCGGTGTGTACTCACCGGGGTCCTCCTTTAATTTAAAGACTTTTAATTTAGGGAGTTTACTCCATGTTTACCAAGAAATTGTTTGGTGCTGCAGGTGCCGCCTTGCTGATGGTTTCAGGCGCGGCGAATGCAGCAGTTCATTTGGGCGGTGCAGGCAATGACGCGGACCCCGTTACGTATGCCTCTGAGCTGGTGGTCCCTCCCGCAGGACTTCATCTCATGCATCCCGGCATTCGAATGGATGCCCCCTTTGAGATAGATCAAAGTCAAGATTGGATCCGCATTGATCTGGACGGAGCGAAATTCGTTGGCGACCCAGACCTGCATTCTGTAGGCACCGACAACCCGGACATCCAAAGGGATCACTCAGCTGGGGGTGACGGTGAGGACTTCGTTGTTTTCACTGGCTTAGGCGTAGGCGCTGATAACGACATACAACTGGATGGTGCTACCGATGGCGATACCATCACTCTGATGGTTGCATCCAAAGGCCCAGTGACCGCGACAATCGGCATCTATGCGGATCGGTCAGACGCACTGCGAGGCAATGACCCTATCGAGTCTAAACAGGGTCCTGTTGCCATGTTTGCCCCGAGTATAAAAGTGACGGCTACGCAAATGAATCAGACGATCGATTCCGCGAGCGATTTCTTGAAGTTTAAGGGCATTGCTCAAGATGAATCAGCTACGCTTGGCTCGCTTGCGATCATGCTGGAATCGGTAAAGGGTGCTGATAATGCTAACATTGGCTTCGATGATCTTTTTGCAGCAACAACAGCTGGAACACTCACTGTTACGGGTGATTTTAGTCTGACAGAGGATGAGAAGGGCAATCAGCAGCCAAAATATGCTACATATAAGTCAATAGCAGCAGGCAAATTCGCCGAGGATGGTGGTTCGATTGAATATACGCTTGGGTCAATAGCAGCTGACGTCACCGCGGACAACGGAATATTTGAGCTCACCGCGGGCGGACACTCGCCGATCGAGCCTTCGACGTATGAATATGAGCTAAAACTGACACCGCCAGACACAACAACTATTGACCTGAGCGGTGTTGCCAACCTCACAGGTAATTTTGGCGAGATTAAACGCGATGGCACCACTGTGGATATTCCCTATATCACCACATTCGACGGGTACAATCAGCGCCTGATTCTGACGAACAAAGGCAGTCGTGATGCGAACTACACAGTCACCTTCAGAACGGAAGGTAATGTCACGGCCACAGCTGGCACGGACGCATCGGGTACAATACCTGCTGGGGAAGTCTTGATCATTCGGATGACGGACCTGGTCACCCTGGAGGGTCGCACCCGCGCTGCCGGGGAAATTAACTTCGTCGGTGTGAGTAGCGATTCCGTTACTGTGGCCACCACTATAGTGAACCAAGACGGTGGTGGTACCGACACGGTTGTTTTGAATTAGCAGTAGCTGACGCCAGTGCACACTGGTAGTGAGAAAGGGAGCCACACGGCTCCCTTTTTTATGTGGTGCGTCAGGCATGACACGGAGCGCCGTGATGGGCGCTGTTCTAGAACAGGTGGTGCTGATCAGGTAATGTGGCGGTGCACATCTGCTCTCGGTCCGGCATGGGGAACGATGAGCGTGCGCCGAGCACCGCGAGGTGTCAGGTGAAGCGTCGGTAGCTGAAGGTGCGGGCCGGGCTATTGAGCCTCGAAATTTCCGTCATTGAGTGCACCGAGACGCTGCTAATCGTCAAAGGCCTCACGTCCGAGCCGACCTGGCGAGGCGAAGGAAGGCATCCCGGGGTCGAAAAACCATGGCGCGTACTGAAACATTGCATCGGGACCTGGGAGGTCTTCAGATCGTCCCGCAGTCGCGCGGGATCGCAGAGGAATGTAGAGGACACTCAAAGCCAATGACGAACGACCTGAAGAAGTCAGACTCGGCCATAGTAGCGACGAGTCAGCGAACACGGGGCGGCGATGCCCTTGGCCTGCTGTATGAGTTTGAGCCTCAGCTGGATGTGGAGTCTGAACAGGACATGCCGCTGCGCGCCGCGTGTGCAGCCTGGCGGAGACCGCCTGGGGACACGCGAGAAACCTGGATAGCTGCTCGTGTCGCCGACCACGAAACAGAACACGACCCGGTTGAACAGCATCTGCTGGCCCCTGGCCGGGAAATGCGTCCCGTGGAAGCCGGGCTCGCTTCCGGCCAGTCGAATTCCGCGGAAAACGGCGGAAAAACAACAGAATTCCCCAAAAGAAGACGCACATAACAAAATGTGAACCCGGGGAGCATCGAGAGCACCATGACCCTGGCGAGCCCCTATGCGCGGTTCAGGGTGAACGAGCGGTTCTCCGCCCAGGGTCTTGAGTGTATAACTCTGCTTGTGACCATTGGCCCCACATTTGCTGTTCCTTTTGGTTAGCGATCCCCCAGGGCGTACCAGGCCCGGGCGATGATTACAACATCATCGACGTAGCGATAACGGATGACATAGCCGCGAGTGCCGAAACGAACCGACAGATCCCGGAATTCCATTTCCAGATCCCAGGGTCGGCCCTTTTCAGGAAACTCCGCCAGACTGTCGGCCGTGTCGATCAAAGTATCGATGGCGCGCTTGGCAGCAGCCCGGCTGTGCGGTTCTATGAACGCATGAAGCCGTTTGAGGTCATCCATTGCCTCTGGTAGCCATGTGACCGTCGCCATCAACCCACATTTGCCTTGGTGTCCCCAAGGCTGGTCGACCAAGCTTTCACGTCGGCATGATCGATGGTTTCACCGGTCAGCTCATATTTTTCCCAACGGTCTTTCATCAGTTGGCGTTCGGCTTCCAGAGCTTCCTCAACATCCAGGAAGCGCTCGACTGCCGCTTTCATCAGATAATGCGGTGTGCGGTCCCGGGCTTTGCCCAAGGCTTCCAGACGGCGTTGGGTTTCTTCATTCAGGCGCACACCCATTGTTGAACTGGCCATAGTGTTCTCGGGTTTTAAGTTAAAGTTACACAAAGTATAACAATGTTACGCATTCTTTTTATTGAAATCGTCAATCCAGGGGCTTGCCCTTCGGGCCGTGCTCTATCGCTGCGCGACGGAGCCTGTAGTCTCCGCCAATCGATCACGATCACCAGGCTTGTCGGGACGCTTGCATGCGTCCCGTGGTCAATGCCACGGCAAGCGGCTGACCGGCATTCCCCATCTTTCGGCTACCGCTTGCAGGACAGGTACGGATCCGCATTCGCGCATTCGTCCGGTGTTCCACCGCATGGAGAACCAGGTGCGGGCTCATGTGCTGCTGTGTATGCTGGCCTATTCCGTGGAATGGCACATGCGTCAGCGGCTGGCTTCTCTGCTGTTCGATGATGAGGACTCCGCCGGCGCGGACGCTGAGCGCACCTCGGTGGTGGCCCCGGCCCGGGTCTCGGCATCTGCCAGGCGGAAGGCTGCACGTACGTGCACCGATGACGGGATGCCTGTGCAGAGCTTCCGCACCCTTTAGAGGGACCTCGCCACCCTCACGAAGAATCGGGTTGTGCCCCGGATACCTGGGGCTGAACCCTTCGATGTGCTAACCAGACCCACCGAGCTGCAGGCGGAAGCGTTCCGGCTCTTGGGCCTGCGAATACGGTAGTGTTCCCAGTACCGGACTGCTAGAAATGAAATTACGTAATAAAAATCAATAGGTTAACTCAGTCATCCTCTCGAAGTTCAGGTTAACACATACACAGGGTGTGTCGTACTGCCATCGCCCGGACCTTCTGCGCTGCAATGGCAGTCGGCTCCCAACCTGTTTGCCATCTGACGTGTAATAGTGTCACCCGAGTAAATTTGAATACACTGGATACAACAGGTTCATTGGATATCAGGCTTCAATCCAGCACCTGACCGCTTGATTACCGGGGGGTCTGGCATTAAGGTGACCGCCCGTATCAATCAATGGCTTATTTGCAACATGACCATAGGGTCCCAGGCGGTACAGAGTGCCAAAACTCTGGTGCTCATCGCCCTTTCCTGCCTTGCTCTGCCGTGCCTTGCGCAACCCGATACAGAGCAATACGCCACACCTGTTGAAATCGATCTGGCCGCCGACCCTCATCCGGCCGCAGCTCAGCAGGCTTCCCAATCCGACAACAGAGTGTTCGGCGGCAACCTGTTTACCGGCTCCTTTGCTCAACAGTCTTTTTCGGGATTCAATCCCAATTATCAAATAAACGTGGGAGATACACTCTACCTTCAGGTCTGGGGGGCGGTAGAATTTGCCGGCGAAGAGCTGGTTGATGCCCAGGGCAATATCTTTATCCCACAGGTTGGTCCGGTTCGCGTGGTCGGCACCACCAACAGTGACCTGAACCAGATCATTGAAGATGCCGTGGGCCGTGTCTACACCAACAACGTCTATGTCTATACCTCTCTGATTGCGGCCCAGCCAGTCAAGGTATTTGTGACCGGCAATGTGATGAAACCCGGTCTGTATCCCGGCCTTTCGTCCGACTCTATCCTGAGCTATCTGGATCGTGCCGGCGGTATCGACCCCCAGCGCGGGAGTTTTCTTGACATCAAACTCAAGCGAAACGGAGAGTTGCAGCGCTCATTTAACCTCTATGACTTTCTGATCGATGGCGATATCGAAACAGTCCAGCTGCACGAGGGAGATGTCCTGGTTGTAGGTTCTCGCCAATATGTAGTGAAATTCGATGGCAAGGTTGAAAACCCCTACCAAATAGAATTCTCCCAGGCGGAGATTCCGCTCAACGTAGCCCTGGACATCGCAGAACCTCTGCCTGAAGCCACCCATATCAGCATTCAGCGCAACACGGGCCTTACCCGGCAGGTGGAGTATCTGGAACTGCAAGCTGCCCAAGCTGCAGATCTGAAACTGATGGCCGGGGATCACGTCTCCCTGGTAGTAGACAAAAGCCAGGCAACCATCGGGGTCGTGGTGGACGGTGAGCATCTCGGTCAAGCGCAATACGTACTTCCATATGGTGCCACCCTTGGCGACCTGATTCCCAAACTCAGCCCAAGCGCACTGTCCAAGCTCGAGGCGCTGCAGTTGTTCAGAAAATCGCTGGCATCCCAGCAAAAGAGAGCCCTGGAAGAATCGCTGCGCGGCCTTGAGGCCCAGGTGCTTTCCGCCCGAAGCGACACCATTGAAGAAGCGCAGCTGCGGACTCAGGAAGCCAGACTTGTCTTGCAGTTTGTCGAACGGGCCCGACAGATTCAGCCGCGGGGCCAGGTCGTTCTGGGCGATGCCAGCCCATCGCTGGACATCGTTCTGGAAAATGGTGACCGAATCGTCATTCCGACGCACAGTCATCTGGTGTCTATTAACGGGGAAGTGTTGTTTCCAAGCGCCACCGTATATCAGGACGACCTGTCAGCACTGGAGTACATCGACATGTCAGGAGGCTTCACGCAGCGCGCCGACGATTCACGAGTCATCGTGCGCCGTCAAAATGGATCAGTGAAGGAACTGAGCGCCAGGAATATGAAGCGCTCGGGTGCCGGTCATATTCAGGCCGGCGACGAGATTCTGGTTATGCCATCTGTCGATGCCAAGCGCATGCAGTACGCCAAGGATATTTTCCAGATTGTCTACCAACTGGCGCTGAGCACCGGTGTTGTGCTGTCCATCGATTAACGGCACCAACGAGGAACCAGTCGGACAGCACCCATGGCAATCGCAAAGCGGACTCCCTGGCAAGTTCAGCTGGCAGTGTGGTCAGCACTCTATAAACGGGAGATGAAAACGCGCTTCGGCGTGTATCGCCTCGGCTACCTGTGGGCACTGATCGAACCGGTTTCCCACATTCTCGTGTTGACCTTCATATTTTCCTTTATCGCCCGTGAGGGGTATCAGAATGTGCCCTTTGCTTCATTCTTTGCCGCGGGCATTATCCCCTTCTTTATTTTTCAAAAAACTATTGTTGCCTCGACCAACGCCATCATTCCCAATAAGGGGCTTTTCATTTATCGTCAGGTAAAGCCGCTCGATACTGTCGTGGTGCGAAGCCTTATTGAGTTACTCACAGGTGTCGCAAGCTTGATCTTTCTGGCCTGGCTTGGCGCCTGGTTTTTTGGGTACGACACCATTCCGGTCCGACCCATGGAACTGGCCTCTATACTCCTTCTGCTTTTTCTGGGAAGTCTCGGGCTTGCCATGATCTGCGCAGTGATCGGGGCACGCTGGGAGGAGGCCGCAAAAATCATCCCCACTCTCCTTCGACCCCTCTATTTTATTTCCGGTATCTTCATGCCGCTTCAGGCGCTTCCGCAGGATTTACATATCTACGTGCTATGGAACCCTCTGTTGCACGCCATTGAGCAGATTCGTGCCGCCGCATTTTCTGGATATGATCCCGGAAAAACGAGCTTGATCTATTTGCTGTGCTGGGCTTTTCTCAGCCTCCTCGTTGGGCTCTGGTATTTCCACCTCAACCGAACCCGGGTGCTCACCTAATGCTGTCCATCCGAAACATGTACAAGTATTATCCTACTGCTTTGGGGCGAAAGTACGTATTTCGAAACGTGTCGCTTGAAGTTGCCGAGAAATCCAATATCGGCGTTCTGGGACTCAACGGATCAGGCAAGTCCACGCTGATCCGGCTGCTCAGCGGAAGCGAGTTTCCCAACCGTGGCGACATCAGAATCGAGGGGTCGGTATCCTGGCCGCTTGGACTCTCTGGTGGCGTTCAGGGGGCGTTGACTGGCCGGGAAAACGCGGAATTTGTCTGTACTATATACGGTGCAGACAACAAGGAAGTGTCCGAAAAACTTGAATTTATTAAAGATTTCTCAGAATTGGACGACTACTTCGAACTGCCTGTGAACTCCTACTCCAGCGGCATGAATTCGCGGCTGAAGTTCGCCATGAGCATGGCCTTCGATTTCGACGTGTACCTGATTGACGAGCTGACAGCGGTCGGTGATGCCCGGTTTCGGGAGAAGAGCCGCCGGGCGCTGAAAGACAAGCACAAGCAGGCACACTACATCATGGTGTCACATAACATCAACGAATTGATTTCCGAATGTGACTCACTGATTCTGCTTATCGAAGGCGAACTCAACCTCTATGGAGATATCCAGCAGGGACTGGCAGACTACAAAAAACATATTCAGGTCGGTACGCTGCAGTAATCGAAATGGACATGACCCCTAAGCACAACGCACTGGTGTTTCTCGACAAACTTCGCCAGCTTGCTGACACACTGCGTATCGGAGATGGCGTCTTCAGTTCCAGGCACCTCTTTTATCTTCTCGTCGCCGCACCTGCACTTCTCACCGCCATCTACCTCTGGGTGTTTTCCCCGGACCGCTATGTCAGCACGTCCCGTTTTGTTGTATACGATGCAGATATCGCACCTATTTCCAACGATATTTTTGCAACCTTGGGGCTCACCAACGGGCAGGAACGGAACGACCTGCATCTCCTGCAAGCCTTTCTGCTGTCGCCAGCACTGCTGGAAATTGTTGATGCAGAACTTGGGGTAAAAGAGCACTACGCATCATCCTGGGATTTTATGTTCGGCATACACGAGCGCTCATCATTTGAAGACTTTATTGAGTACTTTCATCAGCGGACACACGTACATATCGATTCTGTGACAGGGCTGGCTGAAATTCGTACTGAAGGTTTTGACCCGGAATTTTCGTTGGCACTCAACCAGGCACTGCTCAACGAAGGTGAACGGTTTATCAACGAGCTGAACCAAAACATTGCTGCAACGGAGATGCGCTACGCAGAGCAGGAAATGGCCAGGAGCCTGGCAATGCTGGAAGACGCGCAGTCCCGGCTCACTGCCTACCAGTCGCAAACCAATCTGGCCAACCCCGAAGTCGAGGGCACCTCCATTATCACCATTGTCTACGAAATGGAGGTTTCCTTGGCTGAGGCAAAGGCTCAATACAGGGAGACCCTGACCTACCTGAGCGCAGACTCTCCTCAGGCCAAAGCGCTGGAAGCACGGATCAGTTCACTTGAGCAACAGATTGCCGAAACCAAATCCCGGTTAACCGGCACCCAATCAGACGGCATCAATCAGCTTGCTTTGGACTATCAGGAGCTTCAGCTTGACGTAGAGCTGGCAAAAATCGTGTACGAGACATCAATGAACGCTTTCGAACTCGCACGCAGCCAAAGCACCAAAAAGCTCAGGCACCTGCTCGTTGCAGCCGAACCTTCGCTTGCGGAGGTGGCTACTCTGCCGAAAAGAAGTTACTGGCTTGCCACCCTGAGCCTGATCTACATCTGCTTGTACAGTATTGCCATGCTTGCTCTGAGGTCAGTTGCTGAGCATCGAGAGTAAAGAAGATCAGAATCTACTCTTTATCAGGTACTTATCAGGTTGGTGAGAAATGCGAGTTGGGCATCGGAGGTAGGGTCGGGCTCCGAAAGCTCCTTGAGTGTATATTTAGGGTCCGCTTTAAGGATGTTCATCCAAAATTGGGGGGGGGCTTGGCTTGGGATCACCCCAACGAATGGCGCAGAGTTCAATACTACGCACTCAAGCTACACGACGGCGGTCTCGCGCGGCCTGTCGAAAATCTCTTGCTCGCTCCGCGATTTCGTCGACTTTGGCCAATACCTGATCCAAACTGCCCGATAGATCGAGAGGAAACATTTCCAGTTTCTTCCCCGAGTGACGCACGGTGTAACTGTGATGGTCCTTTCCATTGCCGTAGACCAGTATTCCGCCTGGGAGATCAAGCGCGGTGACGTACGCGAGCAACTGATACAAATCGGAGTTCCGTACCCCGTCGTCCGCTCTTTTGTACTTTGCGTCGCCAACAAATACATATTTCTCACCGTCCCACCACGTCAAATCGGGCTTTAAGGTGACTGAATTCTCAATATCCAGCGACTGGATCTCGCGCTCACCGAACCTCTCATACCCGCCAACGTCCAATGACAATCTCATAGCAACCGTTACGAACTCTTGAAAAAACCGGGTCATATTAACCATGAAGCCGGACGCACGAACCCTGCCTCGATTTGCCTCGAACATTCGTTCCCGCAATATAAGTTGCGCCAGGGTAACCACGCTCCGGTAGTGCTCGTTGAGGCGGTCGAATTTCACGTCAGGCACAGCGCCTCGTGGGAACTCGACCTGTGAGACGTTGCCAAGCATTCGCGCAACCAGCGCTAGCTCCCTTGGCGCCTCTGGCAACATCAGTGGGCTGCCTCGAAGGCGCGAGGCCGCAGCCTTGACAAGTCGATTGGGCAATATGTCATCGGTAAACTCGTCGTACCTCACTTCGATCGGCAGCAGCACCCCGCTTCTCTGCCGAATCTGGTCATCCAGCCGTATCCGCCCACGCACTGCGTGCAAGGATTCCTCGGTCAACCGATAGCCCTGGAGCAATCCTCTGGAAAAACACCTCCGTGCGGCCGCCCCTAATGCAAGCGCGAGAGCATCTGGCAGCGCGGTATTTTCTTGAAAACCGAATTCGTCTTCCTGAAACTTGACCTTGCCAATGGTGTAGCACAGCAGCGAAATCATTTGCTTGATGGGTATCTTAGGTTTGATGCAAACCGAGCAACCCGCTGTCTCGAACACGCCAATGATTGTTCCCGGCGTGAGCGTGTATTCATCTTGAGTCCCCTTGACAGGTTCAATGACCAGCTCGATCTTAAGGTCGCTCCTGGCATCTAACAGTTCATCACGCTGCTCGACCGACAGACGGAGCTGTTCGCTTTTCTCGTTCTCTCGAAGATCAATCTCAATCCGTTTCATCATCCCCTCGATCACCCACATTCGGCGCTTCCGCTGCCTGCGTCGAAACACCGCTACTCCCGGTATCCGCGTCAGTCTTCGCACCGGCCCTTAACGATTTCAACTCGAACTCTGCCGCTTTCTTGGAATCGCCGAAGAATTGTTCCACGACATAGGGCAACACCTCATGCCCCCAAATGCGCTTGACGTCCTCATCGTCGAGATCTTCACGCATAAAATAGCTTGGCCCAATGGCGGCTGCACTGCACTTCTTAAGCTTGTCGTTGGCACTTGCAACCAGATCTGCCAGCCATTCGACCTTGCCGAGATTCTTGGTTTGCATCCACCGACCCAGCACACCACTGACTGGTTCCATGTGTGGGTCAAAGTTCACAAACGCAAACCTACGGCGTAACGCGAGGTCCACGAGCGCGATATTTCGATCAGCAGTATTCATGGTTCCAATGATGTAAAGGTTTGGAGGCATACTAAATAGTTCGTCCTCGTCCTTGTGGTACATCAGCCGTACAGGCTTTTCCCTGTATTCCAACAGGAAGTACAGTTCTCCCAGTACCTTGGCCAGGTTCCCCCTGTTGATTTCATCGACAATCAAAACGAACTTCGCATTGTCGCTGCTATCCCGTGCTCGCCGTGCTATGCGCAGAAGCGGTCCATCTTTGAGTTCGAACGTCGGCTGGCCGTCCCTAAGCGCCGGACGGTAACCGCGAACGAAATCCTCGTATGAATAGGACGGATGTAATTGGACAAGATCCCAGCATTCCTTGCTGGTGACCAGATGTTCGACTAATTTCTGCGCTACGAATGTCTTGCCAGTACCAGGCGGGCCCTGAAAAATGACCTGTTTCTTGCTTTCAAGCAACGTCACGATATTCCTGAGAAACTCTGCAGGAAGAAACAGGCGGGCAGCCAAGTCGTCGAGAGTATCTCCTTTTGGCGTCGGATCTTCAGGCCCTTCCGGAGTATCGCCAATCAGCCTGAAGGTCGGCACGTAGGCTGCCTTGTCTTGAAAATCACTCGCTAGCTTGACTGCACGGCTGAATCCCCCAGCCTGTTTCCAATCTGCCTCAAGTTCTATTTCTGCCTTGTTGATCCAAACGACATGAATTCTTGCGTCTTCGTCCCAATTATTGAGATAGTCATCATCGTAGTTGTTCAGGTGAACGACACCGATACCTCGCCCGATCGTGCCATATCGGGTGAGAATTATGTCGCCGGGCTTCGGCTCATTCAGGGGGTAATCCTTGCCGCCGCCAGTACTCTGGGGTCCTCCCGTTCGTACCCAGTTGTTCTCGTTGAACTCTTCCCACCAATCATCTTCGACATCTTTGACGTATCCGTAGACGCGAGTGTTCACCTGATAAAATTGTCTCTCCTCGTTTGCGAGTTTGTTCTTGCGCCAGTACGCGAAAAGATTAATCTCATGAAGGTCACAACCCGGAAATAATTCCCTAAGCTCTGCCAGCACCTGCCGATACTTTGCAAACTGGAATGGCTTGAGGTTAATCTCCGGAAGCAGAGGAGCCGTCGTGTTGTCATACGGTACGAACTCCGACGGATTGGTCAGGAAAAGCGTTTGAGTCAGATTTTTCCGTTTGACGCCTTTGACTTGCAATGCATCATTGAAATCCGATGCCTGTACATGATCGAGCCCTCTACGTGCACTGCGGAACAGCCTCCACATCAAGTCGGGATTGCTTGTACCCTCCCCCCAAAGGAATAAAGTCGCCGCATTAGGCCGCGGTGTTGGAAATGTCCACGCTTCGGGCAAATCGAATGCAGCGGGATCGTCCAGGCCGAACACTTCGCTTACGCTTGAGTATACGGGCTGCCGCAAATTCGTCGTATTGCGCTTTGCCAGCGTATAAATGAACGAAAAGGGGTCGATTTCTTCGTCGGCCAGCACCAGCAACGGGAACGGGAACGACTTATTGCCGTTTGCCCAATTGACTTGTCTTACCTTCTTTGCCAGGTCACTCTTCTCGCCATCCGCGATGACCTGCGCAAGCGCTGAAAACCACGGAACCCAATCATAGATTACTTTCACATCAAACTCCTGGTAATAGGCAGCCACACCTGAACGCCAGGATGGCCGTCAGCCGGTTATACAGGCTGACTGGCCTCGTGTACATCATCGGGTAAAAACCAACAAGCAGGCACTTGAACAGCAGGTGATTGCCTGGTGGATCATGATGATGACCCTGCTGGGACGACAGGTGCCGGACTGTGATCCGGAGCTGATGTTCACTGAGCTGGAACTGGACACTTGTGATCATAATGACACCCCCCCCCCCCCCCCCCCCCCGCGTCGCTGCGCTCCGACGACTGTCCGTTGTACACCGGATCAGTTGTCCAGTTTAGGCCGGAATCACTGTCCAGTTTTACCGGAATACGCAGCTGTGAGATCGAGAAGCGGCAGTTCGATGATACTGAGGCCCTGCTCAAGTGCATGGCCTGTGATGCGGTGACGGCCTGGCGCGTGTTCGATCTGCAGCGGCGTGCCACGCACGAACCCGACACGCCCGCTCGGGAGGTCGTCGAACCTGAGGAGATCGCCACCTGTCAGCTGCTGCTGCACGATCTGTATCCGAAGATGCCGATCAGGGCACCACCTGATCTGAGCATCCGAGAGTATGTGGTGAACCTGGGCAGGCTGGCCGGCTTTCAGCCAAGCACAGGACAGCCGGTTCCCGGAACCAGGCTCCTCTGGCTCGGCACCACCGAGGTCATGGCTGGCATACGAACACTGAGGGCGCTCACAGCCGGAAAAATCACTGTAGAGGACTGGGACTCTGGATGATCACAACAACACTGCGTCATGTGTGGGGTGGTGATAGACCACTCACCCTGCGACGGCCAAGCTGCGCATGCGGTACGAGCTGCCTGAAAACAGGTGAAAACCGGCGTATGATCTCCCAAACAATGTACCAGAAAAAGGCCCGAGGTCAGGACGTCTGAATATAGTTCACCGGAACTTTAATAGGGTTAGCTGAACTCACTTACCAGCAAGACCTCATCTGCGGACTCTGCTATAAGCTCACACGCCAAGTCCTGTTCCAGGTCGTAACCCACCATTCTGCAATGATCAGATGTTAATCCATCGAAACTCAGCACCCTTAGGTCAGCTAAGTTGTATGTGTTCAAATGTTCTTTAAGCGCCCTATAGCTTCTGTGTGTAGCATAGCCATCACTGTCTTTCTTTTTTTCTACACGATTTGCTAAATGGATACCCCGCATTTTCTGTTGGAAATTGCCACCATGAAACCCTATCCATTGCACAGATATTCCCGGAGGGTCCAGATTCTGCTCTGCAGGTTTAAGCCTGTAAGCTCCTGCATCAGGTCTGATGGGGCCCTGATCTGTTCTTAAGTGTCTGTTCCTAACGAAGCGGCAAATTTCCGCCTCATCACCTAATTCTATCCCCAAAACAAAGTCTTCCCGTCATCAGGAATTAAACCCATCATTTGGCCCACACCTGAGAAACCCGCGGACTTTGTATATCTAGTCCGACCACTATCCGTGTATGGAATTGAGAAATAGTAACTGGTAGACGCACCCCGAAAAGTGATCACACATCGAAACTCCTTTTTGCTCCACCATTCAGCACTAATATAGCCTTCATCGGTGATAGTTATTGATGCTTTTTGTGTAATGTTGTTCTCGGTAATAAATCGAGAAAAAAACCTCAGCGAAGCTAAAGAGAGCGGTTTTTGATCATCCCAATCTTCATTGGCAAGATCGCGGAGTTCGATTAGTCTCTCATAGTAGGCAGAGAGTAGATCACCATTTCGAATAACATCCTCTATAAAGCCATCCAGCCGTCTCTTTTCAGCGGCAAGACCAGAATACCTCCAAGCAGGATTTTCAATAGCGCCAAGAGTATGGTACGGATAAGTATCTCTGGAAAGATTACGTACCCAATCATTCTGTATAAACTCGTCTTGCTCAAAGAAATTCTGAAAGCTTTCGTCTATATGAATCTGAAGCTCTCCTCCCAACGTGGAGATATACATATGCGATGAGGTATCAAAAAAACATTCTAGAGAAACTGAGCCTGACTTCGTATTTGCAGAGCCATCCTCCTGCGAAGCGGTAAACCTGTCAGTCTGCCGCGAGTGAGCAGCTTCACTAATCCTCATTAGAGGATGGAGATGATGCTTTGATACTGCTGTGGCATGCTGCTCACCAGCGATGGTAGCGATTTTTTCTAAGGTTCCCACTTTCAATTATTCTCTATTAATGTTCGTACCCCAAAACCCTAAATCCATAAATATTGTTCAAGAAACTGTCTAATCATACGTTGAAGTATTTAAATGTGGAATTTGCAAAAATCATCTGACCAGCAAATTGTTGCCCGCACAAAATGCAAGAAACCACCTTTTTGAAGATTTTTCGCAAAGATCAATCCTTAAAAATCAGATATAAGCTATTGATATTCAATATCGGCCTCGGATTTTATATTCAAGTTGCTGATATGCAAAATCAAAGCATTACTAGCACAATGCTTTAGCCTGTATTGCGGCATCAGCTCTCGCACATGAAATCCATAGTTCCGGAGTTAAATCCAGTAACGTCGTCAAATAGGAACAAAAACCATCAGCCACTTTTCCGTCCATGTCAGAAAAGGCTAGTTCTGTGAGCCATTGGCCTGCGAATTCTCTCCAATCAACGAGATTCTGGCGAGAAGCGGAAGCAACGAGGCAGATGCTCATAGCCTCTATGACAGTAAATTGATATAGGGGATCGTGAAGATAACGTCGCACCAGAATACGCAGCTCATCAGCCAGCGCCGAACTGCGAGAGACGGCTGCAACAGTGGCCAAGCCGTAAAGGATACCGACCAACTGGGATTCGTCTTTCAGATTGGCAAGCGTGTAATTCCCTGATCGAAGCGCCTTGGCCGCTAACTCCGCGTGACTGGACGTGATTTTGAAAATCATCGCAGAATTTATGAGTGCCATGTAGGAGGAGACATTAACTTTATCCGCGTTTAGCTGTTCATCTATGGCGCGTGCCAGATCTTCGGGTAATTGATTGGGGCACTCTTCAGCCCCCTCGAGCGGTCCCGGATATTCTGGACCTAATAAAGAGGACAGCTTGGCGAGACTGTGTTTGCCGTCACCCAAAACAGTTTCACGTAACTCCCCTACTCCCAAAATCTCGGAATAATTTTGTCCGGCGATCATTAAACGACCGAAGAAATATTCTTTTAGCAGGGACTCATCAGTAAGATCAGGGATCCAGCGCGGCTCAATACGCAAATCCGCAAGAGACTGCAGATAGTAGTACTCAAAACGAGCGCCGAACGCCCATTCATAAAAACTTTTGTATTCAATGCCAGACTGAACAATCTCGCGGTGAATCAAAGCGGCGTGCGCCAGAGATGCCAGTCTCCTGTAAAAGGGCGGAGTGTCGGACATCAGGCGAATTCTCGATAACTCGCCGTCAACGAGCATAAACAATGAAGAGAAAATCCTGAAATCGCTCTGATCGCTTTCAAGATCATCGTCGCGAATACGAAGCACCAGGCGCAGCAGAAACGGCTCAATCTCGGGCCTCAGCGAACGTATACGCAATCCGACCTCGAAGGCACCCAGCCGGGAAAGCATGTCTCCATGCGCTTCCACACATTCAAATGCCTTGACAAGAGTCTCGTTGTCCAAATGATCTGTGCAGATTTCAGCGGTCAAGGCGGAATGCGACGAAAGAAACAAACTACAGAGGAATCCTTCATAGGGCCGCGACCGGGACAGGTTGTGCAAAAGGGCCCGTCCCGGACCGGCAGCATAATCCTTGACAGAAGCGCATCCGTCATAGGCACCAATCAGTCTGTCGTAGTAATCGCGCGATCCTGGAACGAGAGACGATATGGAACTCTGGCCCGCATCGATCCCACTGCGGATTGTCAGTGCCAGATGTCCGGGCGTGTTGCGAATGTCATTGTGGAACATACCCAACTCGTCATCTTCAAGTGCGCGTTCTGTAAGTATCTCGTTCCATCGTTCTTTCGCGTCAATTGGGAGATTCACGGCAACAACAGCCCGCTCCAGGGATCGGAGGCGCGTGCCGGCATCATCGGAAAGTACCGCAAAATCAGGCAGCATCATACGTTCGTCATCCGCGCTCAGAACAAGAACCGGAAGCACACCCTCATCAGCCTCATTTCCGAGCTGCCATGTACGGCCCGCCTTGTCAACTATTTCAGTGTTCCCAGACCCTGCCAGAACAGAGCGCACAGCGTCGAAGAGCACAGTACGCTGGATATCGACTCCAGGTGTTCCCAATGTGGTTACGGCTTCCTTTTTCAAGCCGAATTCTTCATGAATCGAGCCATCATCGAGCAATGTCTGGCGTACGAGCGGTGGAACATATTCCAATGCGGCCTGCGCAAGCATCGCTCTCATAGAAGAAGAGTTTGTCATGGATCAACTTCCTGGGAGATGTCGGTTTCGGCGATTCTTCGCACCTCATTTCTAAACCAATTGACCAACCAAGCGTACAGGTCGGGGAACTGTTCCTGTACCGGGGTCAGAATTCTGTCTTCAACCCATCTCCAGTATGCATCAACAGTTGAAGAGCTGACTTCCGACGGCGGCGTTAGGAGGGGCAGAATGAATCCACCGCGGCCTGTGCGAACGACATCGTCCGCGTTCTCCGGAATAAGACGGTGTGCCCATCCCCGAATGTCGACTTGATCCAACAGCCAGTCGGATCGCGCAATCATTTCGTCCGGATTTGCACTGTCCTGCCATAAGCCTTTCAAAACCCTGACAAAGGCCTTCAACGTCGAATCCAGCCATGGTGTTTCATCGGGAAGTTGCAGCCAGTCAGTCATTCTTACTCGCAGGAGTGATTCTCGAATTGCTTTCAGTTCCGCTGATTCTTCAACTTTGCCCTCAGCAACAGCTGAAGCATTTATGCATTGTGCAAGTTCATCTTCATGGACAGGAACGAAGAAGTAGCCCGCACGCCTGAGCCTGGTTCGATACTCCAACAGATCTTCAGAAGGGATGATGGAAGCCACTGCCAGGGAGTCGAGAAGATCCAGGGTAGAGAGAATCGGTGCCTCGGTGCCGCCAAATTCAATATGTCCACGCTGGTTCATAAACCTGTCATCAACAATTGCGGCATTACAATCCGGGGCCAAGGCTATAATGCTCACCGTTGGGTGTTCAGATATTGAATCATCGTCCGTGTCCAACCTGTGCCGGCCACCAACTTTGATCTGACCGGATTCGATTCGAGCATTCAAAGCCGCTCTTATGCGTTCGATGATGTTTTTCACTTCGTCTGAAGTGCAGTTATAGGCAATTAGCGCATCAGTTTCCGAAACCTTCCTCGGAGAGCACACGGCTCTCAGACCGGCATCCTTGAGCTTCCTCAGCAACCCGAGATGCAGCAAATGGTCGGTAGACAGGGCATCAAGATACAGCACAGCACTATCCGCGATTTCAGGTTGATCGGGCCAGGGTCGTTCCGTCAGTTGCAGATAAGCACATGCCCGCTTTTCTTCATCGGCTGTAATCTGTCCTTTCTGCGTGAGTTTTTCAATGACAGCAAGACAACTCACCAACACGGGAGCATGGGCAGAAAGATCAGCTTCTTCTTCCAACAAACTGGAAAGACGAAGTACCGGCGCAGAACGTACAACGACATGTTGGGCATCTTCGCCTTCTCGTACCATCTCGGCTTCGGCAATAAGTGCCGCTAGTTCGTCACCAACCTGGATTGAGAGCTCCCTATCTGCGACTGTGCCTGGAGAGAACCGGTGAAGTGCACCGGTGGCCAGCATATCACGCACCTGATGTGCATCAGCTATACGACTGGGTTGATGAAAGTTAGCCTTTTGTCGTTCTAGAAAAAGCCAGCTTAAAGTTGAATGCGGGATAAGCACTGCGCCAATCGCGTCAAGTGCGGCATCAAGGATATCCAGGAAACCCAAGGTAAGCAGCGCGCTCGCGTCTAGGGCAACTGTTTTCTCGCTGACATCAACTTGCTGTGGTAAACGATTGCCACTATATGCAGGAATAGCGCGTCTTCTCCTCGGATCAGTCATGGAGAGATTGAATAAGGCAGGAAAAGTCGCCAGGTCGATAAGTGTGCGGTTGAGAGATTGAGCAGCCACAAATATCGGAATTTTTCCCTGCTCCAGCAATTGCCATGTTTCCGATTCACGGCAACCCCACTCCGGCTTCCTGTCGAGAATATCCTGAAAGTCTATTTTCTGAAGTGGTCCATCGTCATCAGACAATTCTGCTGCCCGCTCCAACCACCGAAAAGTCTTTGGATCAGCTTCCCAGCCAGCTTTGGTTGCCGTGAAATAAGCCGCAGCCAGTATGTCTGCATCGTCTTCAGCATTAGATGCAGCTTCAAAGGCGAGATCTTTCGCTTGTGGTGACCCAATGTGGAGTGCAAGTTGTGCAGTTGCCATGAGATCGTACGCGGTCCGATCCTGTCTATTCCGGTATTCATTTACGATATAAGCCAATAGGGAATTCCAGTCTCCCAAGGCAATACCGAGATTGACCTGCAGCGCACGATAGTACGGGCTACTCGCTTGATCACTTAGTTCAGTGAGCTTTCGGCGCGCTTCAAGAAGTGCGCCTTCATTGTATAAAGCCCAGGCATAGGACATTTGTAGACGTTCAGATTGCTCAAGCAGATCTGAATTAGACTGTAAAAATTCGACGAGGGCTTTTGACTGGTGCGTGTTGTTCAATGCATGCACAAGGCATTCGGCGTCCTTAAGTGAGCGCGTTTGGTCAAATAACCGGCTGCCGAAATTGCAAAGATCATCCCAGTGTTGACGTTGCTCCAGTTCCGAAACAAGATTGATCAGATCCCCCAAAGAACCTGTGGATTCGTATTGTGCTTTAAGAGATACAACCGGATCACTACCTTGAGCAACTGAAACAATTCGTCGCAGATAATTTTCCTCATCACCAGAGATTCCCTCCTCAACAAGGTGATCAAGTACCGCATTAGCGCTGTCGACCAGGCCAGCCCCAGAATAAAGCTCGACCTGCTTAATCTGCAGAAGCTTAGGGTCAAAGCGAGCAGCAAGCTGTTCTTGGTGACGAACTATATAGTTGGCAGCGTCATCTGCAGTAGGTTTTGTAAAAGCAATAGCGAACCGGGCAACTGCAGCCTCTGGAGTTATGCCACCATTTATCGCTATATTTCGATCAATTTCACGCTCAACTGCATCAGGATCCAACTCGATACCAAAGCGAAGAGCATGATTGACGTATCCCAGGGCAGCACTCAAATCACGGAGTTTATCTTCAAGCCTGCTCTTACCATGCTGTTCCAGAGCTGGATCGCGTAATTCGAGCCAAAGTGCATACCCCTCATAGACACGCGAGCTACGATGGCAATTCAGGTGGTTAGCAGCCTCCGCGGCTAGAAGAAATTGGTCTCGTGCCGCACTGCGCCTCTCCATCGAATCAACTTCAGAAGCGAGTGGAAAAGTTTCTAATTCGAAAGGTATCTGCCGCAAAAGAACACTTCTGAATTCCAACGGAACAGTTGAAACCAGTATTGCCAAAGCGGACAAATAGTGCAGCACTGGAGTGTGTTCAAAATCTGTTTCAGTCAGATCATCAACAGACTGTACAGCATCATCCCAGAGTCCCCGCTGAAGCTGGTGGGAGAGGAGGAAACTCTTTCCTTCGGGATCCAGGCTTTCGACCGTATAACCCGTATCTGTCATCCACTGAAGGGCACCTTCCGCGCCGTCATGATGCGCAACTATGAGCAAACCGGCGGAACGCGACTTGGCCGAATCAATACCGGCCAGGATTTGAAGAGCTGAAGACTTGTCTCCCTGTTGAGAAAACACAAAAGCATCAGCAATGCAGGTCTCGGTATTTTCCCCAAGGCTCTTGGCGAGCTTCAAAAACTCTTCAGCCTTATCAATATGATTCGAGAGCAAGAGCTGTCGGGCGCACCACGCCAGTCCATAACCTCTAACTTGATCTGAACCAACCGACAGGTTGCCCCCGAAAATCCGTTCACCAAGTCTCAAGGATTCACTGATGTGGTCAAACTCAGCGAAGAACCGTGTTTTGCGAATTAGTTCAACCAGCTCCTGAATTTTCTCATCAGCGAGTTCTGTTGAAACAATTCCTTCTGGGACAGTGTTGGCGTCTCCCTGCGGAATAATGTTTGCAATAGTGTCGCTTTTGCGGAGAAAATCTGGCTGTCCTTCTTCCGCATCATTTGTCTTGGTTTGCGTATCAATGTTGATAATGATGTCTCTACCAGACTGGACAATAGTTGACCCTTCTCCTGCCTGGATCGTTTGAGTCGATTCTGCCTGTCTATTCTTACCCGGGTTAAAAAATATTCGGAGGATTTGGCAGATTCCCGCGATAATGAATACCCCGGCACCCGAGAACAACCACTCTTTGTTATTTGTTAAGAAGGTCGTGATTACATCCAATTTGGCCATCCCCCAAAAAGGAACTCACGCAGAATCCAAAGCTCTCTTCGGCTTTTCCTTTTGTTTCTGAATAGGCCTATCGACACTCTGAGGCCATCCTTTACCGAAATTGACGTACTTATCCCTTTGGAAATCTGTTGCCCTAATAACCTGCGCCTTCAGGCTCCAGGCTGATTTACTGATTCAGCGCCTATTTCACAGTTTGAATATCCGCGGTGGCAAATGATTTCGTCCAACTATTGTGCAGACTCAAAGACACATAACATGACCTTACGATTTTAACAGAGTGATTGCTGCCACGCAGCAGCAGAGCAACCCGGCTATGGTAGCATCAGCCACACTGCCGACAAACCCGAAGGGATGCACCTGCAGGCCTATTCAAAAGTCCACACTTAACAGCTCGAATACGCACTTGCGGCTGTTGAGCAGAGCAGAAACGAGTCCGACACCATGCGCCAGAACCTTAGCCGCCGACCTTGCTATATGCCATAACGTAACTACTCACCCCCTCAGTATTTTCTAATCCTAAAATGAGTCTGAAATCGGGGAGATGACTCCCCAGGATAGCGGTTAGGTTTGAGGAGCATTGAGTATACCTCATTGAGGTGCTTGACCTCTTGTTGAGAACCATGGGGCCGGCACCCAGGTGCATGACGGCGTGTGGGTAAGGGGTGAATGAGTGTGGTCAGGAAGGGGGCAGGCGCAACCTGTCCCCGGGCTGTCCACACGCTCCGCAGGACATTCAGGCTTTATCCACACAGAGTCATCCACTGAACCCCTGGCCTGCTGTGTTCAGGCCTGCTTGAAGATTGCTGTGAACAGGGTGTGGCGGGCTGTCTGCAGGGCCTCTGCCGCCTGGGTGTCGGTGACGGCCTGTGCATGCTCGTGCAGGGCCTCAAGGCTTTGTCCGTCTGTGAGATGCGTGTCGATCTCCTCGATCGCGCAGAGCTGTTCGAAGGGCGTCATCAGGCGCTCAGAGGGGTCTCGCTTTGTCTGCTTCCCCTGTGCGTCAGTGATGGTGAGGGGGAACAAGCAGGGGCGATGGACATTCACAGACCGGTACATGGGCTCGAGCAGGGCATCGTTGATCTGCGAGGCCCAGTGCTGGGGGATATGCTGAGAGCCACAGAGTGTGCGGACCACCGAGCCATGTGTACTCTCGACCAGCGCATTGTCGTGACTGTGCCGGGTCCGGCTTTTGGTGAACTCCACCAGCAGTGTGTCCAGCAATTTCGCAACCGTCTTGTTGATACACTCCGAGCCGGTGTCGGAGTGGAACCCCCTGATCCTGAAGGGAAGTCGGGCCATGGCGAGTTCCAGTGCCGGTGTGACAGAGGCCTCACTGATGCGCTCGACGGACACGCAGATTTCGAACTGGGTGACCTCATCGACCAGGGTGATGTGAGAGACCCCCGTGCGCGTGTCCTGATCGCCCTGGTGCACCCTATCCACTCGCAGATACCCGGGGATGCCCTGCGGGTTGGGCGTGCGGCGTTCGCCAATGGGTGCGGGTTTCGAGTGCGTTTTGGTGAACTGGCGGCGCTGGCGCTGGTCAGTGGTGGATGTGCGCAGAGTGTCGATATGGCTCACTGAGATCGCGGCCAGGCGCTCACAACGGTCATCCCCCTGTGCCAGGGCACGTTCGCACTCCTTCTTGATGACAGCGCCGCAGGGCGTGTCGTGCAGCCTGTCCAGCTCGGCCAGCAGGAGGACATCCGCCTGGGTAGAGCGTCTGGAGAACCCCCGCGTGGTGCGCTGTCGGCGAGTGCACCGGCCGGGTGTCACGGACTGCCGGATCAGCCGGGTCAGTTGGTGTCGGGAGGAGCCGCTGACCTTCAGCAGGGAGCGGACCACGACGCCTCTGTCGCGTGTGCCCAGGCTGGTGTAGCGGAACTGCACCAGGGTTGTCTGGATCCAGCTGGAGCGTTCGTCCGTGGTGCCGGGGAGTTCGCAGGTGCAGGTTTCGGAGCCTTCCAGACATCGCTCCAGGTGGTCGATGGTGGTCAGGTCAGTCAGGGTCATGAGAGCGCTCAGAGTGCCGCTCTCATGGGGGCAATACCCGAAAGTTCAGACTCATTTCATGTTAGAAACAAGCCCTCCCTTCAGACTCATTTCATATTGGACAAGGCTCCCTCTTGACACCCTAGGAAAGGGGCTCTATGGTGTCAAGAAAGGGTGAGTAGTTACTTGCAAAGATTGTAAACACCTTTATTTATCAAGCTAAGCCACTACCGAAAAAATCGAATTATTACCTGCCCTCGGGAGTGACGATAGAATGCTCTGCAGGGACCGCAAACCACCTCCCGATAGCGCTTACCCCCAAGCTCATCCGGATACTTACCAGAAGAGGGATGTCGCTCAAGGCGCTCCACAGTTGAAAATACTCGCCGAACTAAACCCCGCGCTGCTGCAGGGTTCTCAAAGGGAATTATATACGTGACAGCCACAGCTATAATTCCCATTCTATACCTGTTGCACCAGTGCCCAGATGATATTAAGGTGCGTGAATAGCTGCTCGAAACAGCTCCCCCAAACGCTAGTTGGAGCGACCACACCGATGCGGATTGTACGCACTCACAGTCAGACCGCACAGCTATCTCGCGCAACGCATCAGCGGCTGAACAGATTCCTGTATCTCTCTCGCCAACTGTACAACGCCGCCCTTGATGAGCGCATCAATGCGTATCGGAAGGCTGGTGAGTCAATCGGCCTGTACGATCAATATACGTCATTCACTCAGATACGCAGAGATGATGCTGAAATGAGCAGCTATGGTGTACAGCCGTTCCGATCTGTCCTGTACAGACTGGATAGATCATTCAAGCGATTCTTCAAGCAGGGTGGCTTTCCGAGATTTAAGGGCAGGAGCCGGGGTATTCGATCTTTTGAAACAAGCCAGTTTCGTCTATTCCATTCTGGCAACAGGCAGTGTGTACAGATCAAGGGCTGTGGCAGGTTCATTGTGAAGGCGGTGCCGGAGGGTGAGATCACGCTGGTTCGCGTTGTGACAACACCTGTCCGCATCATGGTTCAATGTGTCTGTGAGCAGGAGCGGGAGGTCGTGGCTGATCAGTCTCCCGTCGTCGGTATTGATGTTGGCGTGAAGGCACGGGCCACCCTCTCGACTGGTGAGTCAGTGCCGAAGGTGGTCATTGATAGGACCCGACAGAAGCGGCTTCAGCGAAAACTGAGTAAAGCCAAGAGGGGCAGTCACAACCGATATAAGAAACGCCAATCGCTGGCCAGAGAGGCGTACAGGGTCGCAGAGAGACAGCGCACTGCCCTGCACAGAACGACTACTGACCTGGTGAGGCGACACAGACACTTCGCGGTTGAAGACCTGAAGATCAAGAACATGACTGCCCATGGCGGCAGTCACAAGAAGGGATTGAACCGATCACTCCGTGAGCAACAGTGGGGTGCTTTCACATATCAACTGACCTACACGGCTGAGAGTGCCGGTGGGTCGGTTGTGAAGGTGAATCCCAGGAACACATCGAAGACCTGTTCAGGCTGTGGTTCAGTCCATGAATCACTGACCCTGAAGGACAGAGTCTTTGAGTGTGAACAGTGCGGCTTGAGTCTCGACAGGGACCTGAATGCCGCACGCAACATCAGGGAGCGTGGCTCGTCGGGCGGGAAAGTCCCCGATATGCGGCCTGATGGTGAATTGATCGGCGGGAGTACCCGCCGTGCCGCATAGAACAGTAACGTGGCTGTCGCGTATATAATTCCCTGTGCCCAGTCTGTGCTATGCTGGACCGATGACTGAGCATGAACTCTCGGAGCGGATTGCCCGACTGGAGGAACGCATGCAGACCAACCAGGCCGAGTACAAGACGGACATTGCGCGGCTGGCCGAAGATATGGCGAAGCGTGATGTTGAGGCAGCCAAGCGTGAAACCCGCTTGTTGCTTGCGATTGGAGCCATGCTCGCGGTCGGGTTCACGGCATTGGGCTTTCTGTTTTCACAGAAGTGATACAATTGTATCACTCTGTCTGTGGCAAGAATGCCCGGCTTCCAGTCTAAGTGCATCAAATCAAAGCCCGAATACGGTTTGGAACAGGAATGAGAATATGGCCCTACTCTGCTAGTATCAGTGAATAGCTTGTGCTTCTGCCGCCACCTTTATCTTTTTTTAACGCGCCGCGTTCAATCAGGTCTTTAATGTCACGTAAGGCGGTATCCGCAGAACATTTTGTAATTTTTGCCCATTTCTCTGTTCTGAGCTTGCCTTCAAAACCATCAAGCAGTTTATTAAGCATTTTTATCTGGCGTTCGTTCAGAGATTCTTCTGCAAAGCGCTGCCAGAATTTTGATTTTGCGAGGACTTTCCCTACAGTCTCATCGGCATTTTCTACGGAGTTCGTAAGGCAGTTCAAAAACCACTCGATCCAGTCGGTGATATCACAACCTGATTTTTGCGAACCTTCGAGTATTGTATAGTATGCATTGCGTTCCTTTAGAATTTGCTTTGACATACTGTAAAAGCGCTGCTCACTTTTTTCGGCGCGCGCTAATGCCATGTCTGCGATGGCTCGAGCTATGCGGCCATTGCCATCATCGAAAGGGTGGATGGTGACAAACCAGAAGTGCGCGATGGCCGCACTGATCAATGGACTTTCGCGTTTATTGGGTGTTTCAAGCCACTTAAGAAACCGATCCATTTCTTTCTTCAGGCTTGAAGGTGGCGGTGCTTCAAAATGAATGCGCTCTTTACCATGCGGCCCGGAGACTACCTCCATAGGCCCGTGTCGGTATTCTCCCTTTACAATTCTTGTGAAACCCTGGTCACCTTCAAAAAGAGTTCTGTGCCACTCGAATAGCCTTTTGTGGGTTAGGGGCTTGTCGAAGTTTGTTGTTGCATCGGTCATCATCGCTACGACGTTATCAACATCGCGTCGGGAGGGCACAAGATCCTTTATATGCTTCATGCCGAGTGTACGGGCAATAGATGATCTAACCTCATTTTCGGGTAGGTATTCCCCTTCGATCTCGCTCGAATTTAAAACGTCATCTGTCAGGGCGTGAAGCCGTGCCTCGTCTTTCAGGTCAAAGCCAAGTCCATCCATCCGGCCAAGAAGACGTCCCTGGTTATGGGCCGCTTGCTCTATCAGGATGAGCAAGCGCCTGTCATCCCAATGAAAGCTCGGCCAATCATCCTGCTGCCATATATATTTCATTATGAACCCCGCAAAATATACTGAGATTATGCGAGTCATTCTCCGCATCGTCAAGCGTTAAATCGCAAAATATGCGGAGAATATCTTCTGATTTGGCAGGCTTTGGTGGTTAAATTCAGCAAATAATACGGAGAAAGTTGTGATTATTCTCCGCATGGGTGTCTGTTACTCTGCCCTTGCCTTATGCATCAGAAGAAGGAAAACCAGGTCAGGCCATTAGACAGACTGAGCTCTCAGGATTTTCTTACTGTTTATTCAGGTGGGGGGTTTGAGGTCGCCATCACCGGGGGATTTTGGGTGACCGCCGGGTTCAAACACAGCACTGTTGATGGGAGAATTGGCTTCCGGTAGAGCTCTATGCTGCGAGGGGTACTTCAGTATCCAACAATGTGCCGTGCCGATCAGATTGCACTAACCGCCCTGACGTAAGCTCGTAACAGGACAACCAGCCTCCGGAGGCAATACCCGTATCAAGGTTGATATAGGTGGGTGTAATCACCGGTTGGGTATGGGGCGTGTGCCCACAGACCGGTATCCTTCCATCAGACAGTGCCACCGGCAGCTGTGCGTGTTGCCACAACAGTTGCTCTTCAGATTGTTCAGCGATGGGCACATTGGGAGAAGGTGTTGCATGAGTAAACAGGTAGCCCTCTTCCTCCCGGTACAAAGGTAGTTCCTGGAGCCAATCAATGTAGGTTTGTGGTATCTGGTTTGCTCGGGTGACACCGAATGAGAGTAATGTTGCATCGCCACCGTGGCGTAGCCACTCGCGTTCGACGAATTCATCATCGATCGCACTCAGCAGCATTGCTTCGTGATTACCTGAAAGGGGTGTGGCCTGTTCTCCAAGAAACATCAGGGTGTCAAGAACAGCTCTGCTTTCAGGGCCGTGATCGATATAGTCGCCCAGCAGGGTTATGCGATCTTTTTTGGCTATCTGAACCGCAGACAGAATCGCATGGAAGGCTCGGGCATGGCCGTGAATATCTCCAAAAACAAAGTGTCGCATGGCTTCACGCTGCGTGGGATGTTTGCCCTGAAATTTCCAGGTGGTATTTTTTAAAAATGGCTTCCAGCACGGTGGCAGGAGCATTGGCGTATTCTGCCACCTCATACCGTTTCAGCGTACTGGTACTGATGCCAATTTTGCGTGCAAAAGAACTGCGATCCAGACCCGTTGAAAGTCGCACCTTTATGGGCACTTTCAGCATTTCTTCTAACGTATTAAAGGCTAGAGATTCGATGTCTGCTTCACAAGCCTCATCGAATTCAGTTACTTCGGCGCGCAGGTTTTTTATATCTGTTTTAATCTGCTGCTGGCTGACCTTCACCATATGCGGGGGCACCCCCTCAACAGTTGGTGCTGAAAGCCTTTCCTCGAACAACTGAATTTGCTTGAGCACTTTGTTCTTTTGCTGTTTAGATGTAATCAAGTTTTTTCTCCAAAACAATTTGGACAATTCCAACCTCCTGAAATTCTGCGGGAACTCGGCGGTTTGAGCGTAAAAAGCGTTCGTGGCTGCGGAGATAATCCACCTCCTGAACACCATCGATCTTTTGATCCATCAAATATTTTCCAATTGCCGGTCGCCTGTCAGCAACTTGAAATACGGCATCCAGTGTTTCCCAATTGATCTTCGGGTTAAACCACCAGGCAATATCAGCATCACTTGGGTCTTCCTTTGAGGAAATAAAGCTGCCACCTAAAATGATACGTTCTATCCCTGCCGAAAACATATTGGTGACACCTCGCTTAAGACCACTAAACACATTGCGTCGGCTATGATTCCCTTTCCCAAAAAAGAACTCAATTTGATCGAGCGTCATCGGGTAGGGCTGTTCCTCAGGCCGCAATAGCCCATACTCGGAAAACCTGATTCTTACTCTTCTCATAATGAATTTTAGTGCAATCTGAGAAATGGGTCAAATTTGACCTCTTTTAAAATGTAACCATAACGTAACTGCTCAAGAGAAAGGAGTTCCCTTTACTCGATTTCAGCCGGGGGATCACAGGGCAGAAGCAGGCGCCTATATTGCGTGAGATCATGGAATCGAAGTTGAAAGGTGCCGCCAAAACAGCCCTGCCTGAAAGCAGCAGGTAGTGAAAGTGACACAATTTGTCACTCCAGTATTTCTTTAATTTTGTGCTATGGCGCGCCCGCCAGGACTCGAACCTGGAACCTACGGCTTAGAAGGCCGTTGCTCTATCCAGTTGAGCTACGGGCGCTCAATTCAGTACACAGTAGCGAACGTCGCCGGCCCGCTTCGCGAACCGACCGAATCTGGTCGGGGTAGAGAGATTCGAACTCCCGACATCCTGCTCCCAAAGCAGGCGCGCTACCAGACTGCGCTATACCCCGATATCGGCACACAAGGCCAAGGGCGCGCATAATACTGACGACCTCCGGTGCCGTCAACGAACGAACGCACAACGGAGTAGTGTATTGCCCGGCACGGATTTTGGTATCTGGGCGAGCTTGAGCTTTATCGCCCCCGCGGTTTTTGCGACAATCACTCTCCCGCTGGAATTGACAGGGAGCCCTGAACCAACATGAGCGCCACATCTGCACTTCTCCTGGATGGCAAAACCCTGGCCAAAACAACTGAGGAGCAACTCAGCGTCCGCGTTGAGGATCTCAGGCACAAAGCTGGCGGCCGGACTCCCAAGCTGGCAACCATATTGGTTGGCTCAGATCCGGCATCGGCCACGTACGTCAAGATGAAAGGCAACGCCTGTGCAAGAATCGGCATGCAGTCGATTCGCGTTGAGATGCCCGAAGAGACTACCACCGAGCAGTTGCTGGCAGAAATCGAGAAGCTGAACACCGCCCCGGACGTGCATGGCATCCTTCTCCAGCACCCGGTGCCAGCGCACATTGATGAACGCCTCTGCTTCGACGCCATTGCCCTTGAAAAGGATGTAGACGGCGTGACCTGCCTGGGCTTTGGACGTATGAGCATGGGAGAACCGGCCTATGGCTGCGCCACACCCAGGGGAATCATGCGGCTACTGGAGCACTATCAGATACCCATCTCCGGGAAGCACGCCGTGGTGGTCGGGCGAAGTGCCATTTTGGGCAAGCCCATGGCCATGATGCTGCTGGAGGCCAATGCAACCGTAACCATGTGCCACTCGCGCACCCGGGATCTGGCGACTCATGTATCGCAGGCTGATCTTCTGGTCGGCGCGGTAGGCAAGCCGGAGTTTATCCGGGCTGACTGGATCAGGGATGGCGCCGTTGTCGTGGATGCAGGCTATCATCCCGGGGGGCTCGGCGACGTCGAGCTCGCACCTCTCGTCGACCGGCTCAGCGCCTATACTCCGGTACCCGGAGGGGTCGGCCCAATGACGATCAACACCCTGATATACCAGACCCTGGAATCCGGCGAGAAGTCACTGGCGTAGGCTGACAGGTTTGGGGTTCAGTAAGGCGGCCCGCACACCCTCGACAGTCAGATCCCAAGGTCTGGTCAGGGGCGTGGCTCCCGCAGTGTCACCAGCTCTTCTGCCATGGTTGGATGTATGCCGATAGTCTGGTCAAAAACAGACTTGGTAGCACCCGCCTTGATCGCCACCGCCACAGACTGGATGACTTCCCCGGCATCCGGACCCATCAGGTGCACACCCAGCACCCTGTCACTGGGATCATCAACGATCATCTTGATATAGATGCGCTCATCGCGATCAGTCAGTGAATGCCGCAGATGACGAAACGATGTCTCGTACACGCTGTAGTCAAGCCCCCGATCAACCGCCTGCTGCTCTGTGAGACCAACCGTTGCAATGTTGGGTGAAGTAAATACGGCTGCGGGTATGTTCTCATAGGAAAAATCCAGATCCTCACCGGTTCGGAAGTGACCCAGCAGCGCCATGGCTTCAGCGATGGCCACTGGCGTGAGCGCCATGTTGCCAACCACATCACCCAACGCGTAAATTGAGGGTACCGCAGTCTGGAAATTCCGGTCGACCCGGATCGCCCCATTGGTCGCAGTGTCAATGTGAATCCCATCAGGCCAGAGGCTCTTTATGCGCGGTGCGCGGCCAGTCGCATAGAAGACCTGCTCAGCCTCCAGTTCTGCCCCGGATTTGAGCAGCACCTTCCTGTTCCTGCCTTGTTCAGTGATGCGGGCGACATCCTCGTTAAAGTGCAGCCCTATACCCTGCTTTCGCATTTCCCTGGCCAGCGCTCTGCGCAGATCCTCATCGAAACCGCGCAAAAAAAGATCCCGGCGATAAACCAGATCAACTCTGGCACCCAGCCCCCTGAAAATACAGGCAAACTCGAGCGCGACGTATCCGCCTCCGACCATTACTACAGATTTTGGGAATTCGGGCAAGTGAAAGGCATCATCCGAGCTGATCACGCATTCCGACCCAGGAAAATCCGGGACAAATGGATGACCACCCACTGCAATGAGGATGCGTTCTGCGCTGTATGCCCTACCCAGAACGCTGACCTCGTTGGGACCACTAATGGTGGCCGTGCCGTTGAACATGGTCACACCAGCTTTATCCAGCAGCCCGATGTACACTCCGTTGAGCTGCTCAATCTCGCGATTCTTGTTGGAGATCAGGCGCGACCAGTCCAGCTCAGGCCCGGCAAGATTCCATCCAAAGGCCCGGGCATCTTCGAAATCGTGGGAATAGTGCGATGCGTACACCAGGAGTTTCTTGGGTATGCACCCCAAATTGACGCAGGTGCCGCCCCAATGCCGGTCTTCTGCGATAGCCACTCTGTAACCCTCTGAGCCCCAGACGCGTGCGGCGCGAACCCCCCCTGAGCCGCCGCCAATGACGAAAAGTTCATAATCAAATGTTCTGCTCATACAACCGGTACTCACTAAGAACCCTGTCCAGCAGGGGTTGAAAGCCCTGCTCACCGAAAAACCGCACGATTGGATCAGATCGGCAAATCAGAAGAAAGTCCTCTATCGGAGTCCCGGGAAGCTTCCGGAGCGGGCTTCATCGGCTGCTCTCCAGTTCCATCAGTGGTCTCATGCTGGTCAATCTGAAGTGTCAATCGAGTCAGCCTCTCCGTTGCCAGGCCCCATCCTGGCGCTTTTTCCAGGCTGGCCTGGTAGGCCTGTTCGGCCTCCTGAAGGCGATCCAGCTGTTCCAGCGCCATGCCTCTGTTGAGCAACAGGAGGTGGTGCTGGAGCAGTCCCAGCTGCTGTGCCTGCCCGTAATCCGCAAGCGCCTGCTCGAAATCCCCTGCGGCATATCTGAGGTTCCCCCGGTTCAGATATGCCTCGGCCAGACCAGTGTCGATCTCCAGCGCCTGGTTATAATCCTCAAGTGCACGATCAACTCTGTCCAGGGCAGCATAGAGCGCACCGCGGTTTACCAGTACAGATACCAACCCTGACGCATCCCGCCCGACACTTTCAAGGGCACGCTCACACAGCACAATATCTTCAAACTCCGGATTGGCAAGCTTAAGCGCCTCAAGAGTCCTCTGATAGCAGTCGTCCACGAGAGGATTAGGATAGCCCTGATCGGGCTGCGCAGGCCGGGCTTCAGCGACCTCCTCCAGTGCCAGGCCTCTGGGTGCAGCATGTGCATCTTCCTCGACTTCCGCTGCAAGCCATGGAGAGACCAGAGTCAGGATCAGGGAACCCGACACCAGGGACACCTGCCATGCTGCATGCAGAACATTCCCGGCCTGAGGGGCGATGTGCCCTGTCATTCTGTACACGCCCAGCTTAACCCGCCAATCCTGAGCCGGTCTGGCAGAGTGCAAGTCACCCAGTGTATGGCTGTTCTCCTCCAGTCTCATGGTGGCTGTGGATCCAGAATCCCAAGTTTGTCTCTCAGGCTCACGACAGTGCCGATAATGATCAGCGTCGGAGCCGTGACACTGGCGGCTCTCACCATTTTTGGCAGCGTGCTGATCGTGCCGGAGAACACCCGCTGTCTCGGCGACGTACCCTTCTCCACCAGAGCTGCGGGCATATCTCTGTCCATGCCGTACTCCAGCAGCTTCGCACAGATTTCCTCAAGACCGTTGAGTCCCATATAAAACACCAGGGTCTGATTGAGCGTGACAAATTCCTTCCAGTCGAAGTTGAACTCTCCTCCCCGCCGATGTCCGGTGATAAACCGGACCGACTGGCAGTGATCCCGGTGTGTCAGGGGAATGCCGGCGTAGCCCGCGCAGCCTGAGGCAGCGGTAATTCCCGGAACGACCTGAAAGGGAACACCCTGCTCGGCAAGAGCCTCCAGCTCCTCTCCTCCGCGTCCAAAAATAAAAGGGTCGCCCCCCTTCAGTCGCAGTATACGCTTTCCCGCCTGCGCCTGTTCCACCAGTACCTGATTGATGTTTTCCTGGGTAATGCTGTATGGGTTGCGGTCCTTGCCGACGTAAATCCGTTCCGCCTCGCGACGAACCAGTTCGAGAACTTCCTTGCTGACCAGGCGGTCATAGAGCACCAGATCACATTGCTGCATCAACCGCAGCGCCCGAAACGTCAACAGATCTGGATCGCCCGGACCGGCACCTACCAGGTAGATCTCTCCCTGTTCCAGGCGTGCATCCTCACCATCGGACGAACCCGCTTCAACAGCGTCCAGTGCCCGATTGAGGCGTGTTTTCGCCTCGGCGACCTGCCCGCTCATTGCAAGCTGACCAATATGTCCCTGCAGGTGACGATCCCAGAAGCGGCGTCGGATATCCAGATTTGGAAACACCTCCTTGACCCGCTCCCTCAGAGATCCAACCAATTCTGACAGTCGCCCGTAACCAGCCGGAATCAGGGTTTCCATTCGGGCTCTGAGTAACCTCACAAGGACCGGTGAGTGCCCGCCGCTGCCGACAGCGATAACCACCGGAGAGCGATCCACTATGGAGGGGAAAATGATGTTCCCGACTTCAGGCATATCAACTGCATTGACCAGTATCCCGCGCCCTTCTGCTTCTGCAGCAATTTCCCGGTTGAGCTGCGGATCGTCCGTTGCGGCGATGACCAGGCGCACCGAGTCGAGATCCCCAGACTGGAATTTCCGTGAGAGGTATTCAGCGCCCAGATCGCGAACCAGTGCTTGGGTGCTCGGGTGCAACTGCGGTGCGACTATCGTCAGCCTGGGATGGGCGCGCGCAAGCATATTGGCCTTGTGCCGGGCCAATTCACCGCCACCAACCACCAGTACAGGCTGATCCTTGAGTTTGAGAAAGAGTGGAAAGCTCTCCACTAGAACCACCTCCCGCACAGGGGGAACTCCCCGACAGGCACCGGCGCTGGCACCAGGTTTGGCTGCACGGCCACCTCAGCCAATCACATCGACACCACCCATATATGGGCGGAGCGCATCAGGCACGCGGATGGTCCCATCGGCCTGCTGGTAATTCTCAAGAATGGCGATCAGCGTCCTGCCAGCGGCGAGTGCTGAACCGTTCAGAGTATTCAGCAGTTCCGGCTTTTGATCTGAACTGCGATATCTGGCCTGCATCCGGCGTGCCTGAAAATCCCTGAAATTGGAACAGGAGGAAATTTCCCGGTAGGTATTCTGAGATGGAAGCCAGACCTCCAGATCATAAGTCTTGGCTGCAGAAAAACCGATGTCACCGGTACACAACATAACTTTTCTGTAGGCAAGCCCAAGACGCTGCAGTACTGCTTCGGCATGTCCCACCAGCGCCTCCAGAGCCGCATCTGACTCCTCCGGTCGCACAAACTGAACCAGCTCGACTTTCTCAAACTGATGCTGGCGGATCATGCCGCGAACATCCTGTCCATAGCTGCCAGCTTCGCTGCGAAAACAGGGCGTATGGCAGACGTACTTCAGTGGCAACTCACCTTCGTAGATGCTGTCCCTCAGTATATTGGTCACCGGAACCTCGGCAGTCGGAATCAGATAGAAATCCTGATCCGAGACCAGGCGAAACAGGTCTTCCTCCAGCTTGGGTAATTGCCCCGTCCCTCTCAAGGAACTGCTGTTCACCACATAGGGCGTATAGATTTCCCGGTACCCGTGCTCGCCGGTATGCATATCCAGCATGAACTGGATCAGCGCACGCTGCATGCGCGCGGCCTGGTCGTACATAACCACAAAGCGCGAGCCAGCCAGTTTTGCCGCGGTTTTGAAATCCAGGCAACCGAGTATCTCACCCAGTTCCACGTGGTCTCGAGCCGGAAAATGGAATTCGGCTGGCGTACCCCATCGGCTCAATTCCACGTTGTCTTCCTCATTGGCACCCTCTGGCACAGAGTCATCGGGAATATTGGGAATGCCCGAAAAGACCTCATCGAGCTGGATTCGGACGTCTTCCAGCGAACCCTTGGCGGTGTCAAGCCTGGTGCCGAGATCCCCAATTGCATCAAGCAGGGGCTGTATATCCTCGCCTCGAGCCTTTGCCTTGCCAATCGATTTTGATCGTTGATTGCGCTCCGCCTGGAGGCTTTCGGTCTCAACCTGCAGCATTTTGCGCTGGTTTTCCAGCCGACCTATTTCGGCGACATCAAGTTCAAAACCACGTGCGGACAGGCGACGGGCAACCTGTTCAGGTTCATTTCTGAGCAATTTTGGATCAAGCATCAGGAGGAGTCTGCAGCAGTGCCGTTTGAATATCTACATCAGGCGGGCCAAAGCGGCACCAGGAAAGGTCGCAACGATACAGAAAATAAAATCGGATACAACAGAAAGCAGTGGATTTGAAAACAGATGAAGCTGTTGCACCATGTACTTACAGAACTTCCGGTTATGGGGCTTCCGGGGAAACATCGGAAAAATTTATGAGTGGGTCCAAGCATCCCCCAGTGCACTTGGGATGAACCTCACCGGCATGTCTATTCCTGGTGTGAATCCCCGGTTGCAGCCCTGGCTTTCTCATCCATGTTGCGAAGTTGCGCCAGCTTTTCGGCAATACGAATCTCCAACCCCTGGGATACAGGATGATAATAGCGTCGTCCTGAAATTTCGAATGGCAGGTAGTGCTCACCCGCGGCATAGGCATCGGCTTCATCGTGAGCATACCTGTAGTTCTTCCCATGGCCGAGCTCCTTCGCGAGCTCTGTAGGCGCATTGCGCAAATGCAGGGGTACCTCGTAGCTGGGATCGGATTCTATGTCCGCGCATACGGCAGTGTAGGCGCTGTACACCGCATTGCTCTTGGCGGCACAAGCCAGATAGACGACCGCCTGGGCAATGGCAAGCTCTCCCTCTGGGCTACCCAGACGATCATAGGAATCCCAGGCATCCAGACATATGCGCAGTGCCCGTGGATCTGCATTGCCGACATCTTCCGATGCCATCCGCACCATGCGCCTGGCAACGTACAGAGGATCACAGCCTCCATCCAGCATGCGACATAGCCAGTACAGCGCAGCATCTGGATTGGAGCCCCTGACAGATTTGTGAAGCGCCGATATCTGGTCATAGAAATAATCGCCACCCTTGTCAAAGCGACGGGTGCCGCGATGAACAATCAGGTCAAATTGTTGCCCATCAAGTTCACCGGAAAAACCGGCATAACTGGCAGAAATCTCGAGCATATTGAGTGCCCTGCGCGCATCTCCATCGGCCATGGAGGCAAGCCTGCCCAGCTGCGCATCAGTCAGCTGAAAATCCGGGTATTCACCCAGTGCCCTTCTGAGTATTGTCGTGATTTCTTCTTCGGACAGGCTTTTGAGGACATACAGCTTACAGCGCGACAGGAGTGCGCCGTTCAGTTCAAATGCCGGATTCTCCGTGGTAGCGCCAACAAATGTGATAGTGCCGTCTTCGATAAAGGGCAGAAAAGCATCCTGTTGGGCCTTGTTAAAACGATGTGCCTCATCAATAAAAAGTACGGTCTGCCGCTGGTTCTGTGACAGGGTCATCCCTGCATCTTCGATGGCCGCCCGAACATCCCTGATACCGGCGGTCACTGCGGACATCGTGACAAATTCTGCATCCATATATTCTGCCACCATTCTGGCCAGCGTTGTCTTGCCGACGCCGGGTGGACCCCAGAGAACCATGGAATGCACACTGCCCGATTCAAGCGCCTGACGAAGTGGGCCCTGCGGACCGATAATGTCGGACTGCCCAACGAATTCACTTATTTTTTTGGGTCGCACCACGGCAGCCAGCGGCTGATAGCGCGCATCCTCCATGGCGAATAAATTTTTAGTACCTGCGCTCATTGTTCAAACAGGACTTCCGCACCGTCGGGCAGCACAAATTCAAAGGGGAAATCCGGTATTGGATGTCCCCGAATCTCTGAAAAACGAATCAGGGTTTTCTGGCCCAGCGCATCAAGAATCTGCATTTCCTCAGGCTCACCGCCGGAGAATCCCAGAAGAATCCGCTCGTAACCGCCGGGTTCAAGCGGTTCAAGGACAAAGAATCCCTCCTCTCTCGAGACCTGATAATGCTCCTCGATCCGGCTGTCCCCGCCCAAAAGAGCCACAGGGTTCTCCGCTACATCCGGTCTCCAGGGTCGAATCCTCACCTGGTTCAGGTCCGGGTCATAAAAGAAAATCACCTCGCCATCCGATACCAACAGGCTGGGATATGGCTCCATGACTCTCCAGTAGAGCTTGTTGGGCTGCACAAAATGCACCACCCCGGAATTTTCATCGAGAAGGAAGCCTGCGTCCTCGGTCACACGCTGCTCAAAGCTGGCTCGGAATTCTCCAAGCCCGGCAAGGAGTTCCTGTAACCTGTCAGCAGCGCTGACCTCCGCAGATGGTTGCTCGGCAGAGACTGGCTCTGTACAGGCCTGTCCACCGGCAAGTGTCAGGACACTCAACCACAGGAGAGGCAGAGGTCTGATTCTTAGCATCACCCATTTGCAGAAGCAAAAAACAGGCTCTGGTTTTCGGGAGGTAATGATGATGTCAACCTCAAGCCACACAGTTGCATGGACTATCAACGGCGGGGCGGGGCGGGTGCGATGACCTCGCGATTGCCGTTGGACTGCATCTCGGATACTACACCAGCTGCCTCCATGGCTTCGACCAGCCGGGCAGCCCGGTTGTAGCCAATTCGCAGTTTTCTTTGTACTGCGGAAATAGATGCCTTGCGGCTTTCGGTGACAAATTCAACCGCCTGATCATAGAGCGCATCGTTTTCCTCGGCGTTGCCGCTGTCCGCCTCATCACCCATCGAAAACCCGGGCACTGGCACTGATGCACTCGTCTCTTCATCCGTCAGGCCATCCACATAGTCGGGCCCGATACCTCTGCTGACCCAATCCTCCACGACCTTGTGTACTTCGTGATCACCAACAAAGGCACCGTGTACCCGGATGGGAACGCTGGTTCCTGGTGGCAGAAACAGCATATCACCGTGCCCGAGCAGTTGCTCTGCCCCGCCCTGATCCAGAATGGTTCTGGAATCGATACGAGAGGATACCTGAAACGCCATTCGTGTTGGTATATTCGCCTTGATCAAACCGGTAATCACATCAACTGAGGGCCTCTGGGTGGCCAGAACCAGATGAATGCCGGCAGCACGCGCTTTCTGGGCAATTCGGGCAATGAGCTGCTCCACTTTTTTGCCGACGATCATCATCATATCGGCAAACTCGTCAATCACCACCACGATGGATGGCAGAGGTTCAAGTGCTGGTGGTTCAGGTGCGGATTCAGATCCCGGCTCTTCAAAAGCCATGTAATCCAAGGGGTCGGGCGTCCACGTCTCATCCACAAGGGGTTCACCGTCCGCGATGGCATCCCTGACCTTCTTGTTGAAACCAGCCAGATTACGTACTCCCAGCTTGGCCATCAGCTTGTAGCGGCGTTCCATCTCACCGACGCACCAGCGCAGGCCGTTGGCTGCATCCTTCATGTCGGTAATCACCGGGGCAAGCAGGTGCGGAATACCCTCGTACACGGCAAGTTCGAGCATTTTGGGGTCCACCAGCAGCAGGCGCACCTCATCCGGCCGAGCCTTGTATAGCAGGCTCAGCAACATCACATTGACTGCCACGGACTTTCCTGAACCGGTGGTCCCCGCCACAAGCAAATGCGGCATACGAGCGAGATCAGCAATCACCGGCTGACCTGAGATATCGTGACCCAGGGCAATGGTCAATGCAGATTTGGATTGTTCGTAGTGCGTCGAAGCCAACACCTGACTTAACCGGACCATCTCACGCTTTTCATTGGGTACCTCGATACCAACCACCGATTTACCGGCAATTACCTCAACCACGCGCACACTGATTACAGCCAGGGATCGCGCCAGATCTTTGGCAAGCCCGGTGATCTTGCTGACTTTGACTCCGGCTGCGGGTTGCACTTCGAAGCGGGTGACGACTGGCCCGGGCTGCACAGCGACGACTTCAGCTACCACGCCAAAGTCCTTCAGCTTGATTTCCAGAAGGTGTGACATGGCCTCCAGTGACTCCGCCGAGTACCCGGTTCGGTCGGCCTCTTCCATAGCATCAAGTAAGCCGATTTCCGGCAGCCGCTTGCTATCTCCCTCGCTTCCACTGAACATTTCAGTCTGTTTTTCACGAAGAACTCGTTCTCCGGTTTTTCCAAGTGAGGTTTTTTTGATCTCCAGGGGCTTGCGCTTTTCTTGGCGCTGTTTTTCGTGAACCAATGCGGCTTCACGCTGCAGCACGGCCTTTTCCGCCTCACGCTTTATCGCCCTGGTCTCAAGAAGAGCATGCGCCATGCTCTGCACGCGATCAAAGAGGCGTGCTAACGAGTGCCCCACCCAGTCAAAAAGGGCGAGCCAGGAAAGCCCGCTGAAGAGGGTAATGCCAAACAGCAACAGTGCAATCAACAAGAGCCTGGAACCCAGAGCACCCAAAGCTGTCCATACCGCATCCCCAGCGGCAGAACCCAATAACCCTCCTCGACCCTGCGGCAGCAGGCTGTCTGCGCCGCCAGCGAGATAGGCCAGGGAACACCCGGACACCATGATAAGCACGAACCCAAGCAGGCGGACCCAATAACTGCCAATCGGGCTCTCCCCGGACTCCAGAAGCTGACTGCGGAATATCTTCACGACCTGATACCCGATTAAAACCGGAAAGAGGTATGCCAGTTGTCCAAATATGTAAAAGAAGATATCCGACAACCAGGCGCCAGTCGGTCCAGCCAGATTGGCGACCCTGCCGTTTGATCCGGTGCGGGACCAGCCGGGATCACCGGGGTCGTAGGTGAGAAGTGTCAACAGCAAAAAGGCAGCCAGGGCGGCACACCCGATCAGTGCCCCTTCCCTGAGAATCATGCGACTCCGCTGCCGTGGCTTGTCTGGCTGCTTGGCAACTCGCTTTGCATGTTTCGAACTACTCAAAACCTATATGCCCGATGAGATTGATGTCGAGTATTTTGCCTTAATAGAGTGGCGGTATCCAATGCTGCACAGGTCATCCTCTGGGTCTTTCCCCGAACTCACAATCCATCTCCATGGATCCGATTCAGCCTCGTAATTGTATTCGGCGGCCCAGATTTCATATCATTGCCACCTGCACAATGCCCCTATCAACCTATCCACCAACTACATCAGGAACTGCTCCATGAGTGATGTGCAACATCATCGACTGATTATTCTTGGCTCTGGCCCCGCAGGCTACACAGCCGCAGTGTATGCAGCACGTGCTAATCTCAATCCGGTTCTGATAACCGGGATTGAACAGGGCGGCCAACTGACGACCACTACTGATGTCGACAACTGGCCCGGTGACTCCGAAGGACTTCAGGGCCCCGATCTGATGCAGCGCATGCTGCAACACGCGGAACGATTCGATACCGCGGTTATCTGTGACCATATTGAGAAGGTCAACCTGAGTGAGCGACCGTTTTTGCTGGAGGGCTCCTCAAGGTATAGCTGTGAAGCGCTTATTATCGCTACAGGCGCATCTGCCCAATATCTTGGCATGGATTCCGAACAGGCATTTATGGGCAGGGGTGTCAGCGCCTGTGCGACTTGCGATGGGTTCTTTTACCGGGATCAAAAGGTAGCGGTGATCGGCGGAGGGAACACCGCTGTTGAGGAGGCTCTCTACCTGTCCAATATATGCTCCGAGGTGACTCTGGTTCACAGGCGTGACACACTGCGTGCGGAAAAAATGCTGCAGGATAAACTGTTCGAACGGGAAAGGAACGGCAATGTCAGGATTCTCTGGAACAGCCAGCTGGATGAAGTTTTGGGTAACGAACAGGGCGTTACTGGTGCGAGGATCAAAGGTACCCAGGACGGGCAGATGACAGAAATCGACGCGGCCGGGGTTTTTATAGCCATTGGTCACACACCCAATACCGATATTTTTGCAGGTCAGCTTGACATGAAAGATGGCTATTTGCGCATCAACAGCGGCACTGCGGGGAATGCGACCCAAACCAGCATCGCAGGTGTTTTTGCGGCTGGGGATGTTGCGGATCATGTCTACCGACAGGCCATCACCTCGGCCGGGTCTGGTTGCATGGCTGCCCTGGATGCTGAGCAATTCCTGGACGCGACCTGATTGGCCGGGGACCATACCGGGCAACGTCGATGCTCCACAACGGAGTGGTGAGCCTTGCCCAAGGTAACCTGGCTGGACCCGCTTCACCCTGTATTTCCGCCTACCTGTCGGGCTCTGGAAGAACCGGACGGTTTGCTTGCTGCAGGTGGAAACCTCAGCTTCAGCATCCTCATGGATGCTTACAGTCGCGGGATATTTCCCTGGTACTCCGAGGACAAGCCTCCTCTCTGGTGGGCACCAGCCAAGCGGGCTGTCCTGCTCCCAGGCGACCTTCGGCTGAACCGCACTACCCGCAAGCTCATTCGCAAACACAGATACAGGTACACCTCGAACCACTGCTTCGCAGCGGTTATCGCCAGATGCGCACACGCACGACCACATGAAACCTGGATAGTCGAAGAAATGAAGGAGGCATATATTGCGCTGCACAAAAAGGGCTCGGCGCACTCTGTCGAAGTATGGCACCATAATGATCTTGTTGGCGGACTCTACGGCGTCCAGGTAGGCAACGTTTTTTGCGGTGAATCCATGTTTCATACTGAGCCAAATGCCTCAAAAATGGCCTTTATTTGCCTGGCACGAGGACTGTTTTCCCGCGGTTGTGCAATGATTGACTGCCAGCTTGAGAACCCCTTCCTGAAATCCCTTGGTGTCAGGCTGATTGATCGGCTCAAATTTGAATCGATGCTGAGCACATGTGCAGACAGACACATGGCTTGGCCAGCCAACTGGAGTCTGGCTCCAGGGCCAGACACTAAATTCCCGGTGGAAGCTCTGTGAGCATTAACCAACGTCTGTCGGTATTTGTTACCGGTACCCATCCCTGCAGCTACATCGAGGGGAAGGTCGCACGCACCGCATTTCTTGATCCCAGCATCGAGATCACGGCACAGCTCGCCAGTTCACTGAATCACCGGGGATTCAGGCGCAGTGGGCGCTATCTCTACCGCACCAGCTGTCCTGCGTGCTCAGCCTGTCAGCCGTTGCGGGTTGAGGTCGGTGCTTTCAAGCCGAACCGCAGTCAAAAGCGCAACTGGGCGCGAAACTCCAATCTGAATGTGCGTACTCGCACCCGGACAGACGTAACCCCGGTGCACCGACAGTCATATTTTGAACTCTACGGCAAGTACATCAGCCACCGACATCCCCAAGGTGATATGCACCCTCCTGACCGGAACCAGTTCGATGGCTTTATCGGCGAGCTCTACGGATTCAGTCACATCATGGAGTTTTCTGATGGTGACCGGCTGGTCATGGTGTCATTGTCCGATCGGCTGCATGACGGTTATTCTGCGATCTACACCTTTTATGACCCAGACCTGCAGGCCAGGGGACCGGGCGTGTTTTCGGTGCTCTGGCAGATTCAGGAATGCAGGCGACTCGATCTGGACTACCTGTACCTGGGTTTCTGGATAGAGGATTGCAGCAAAATGAGCTACAAATCTGCCTACAAACCCAATGAGATTCTCCACTCTGATCACTGGCAGCCAGGTCCTGGTTCGTTCTCATAAAACCGAATCTTTGATTCACCCCGGTATTTCGGGCAAAATGCCGCCCCTTTTTAAATATACCTAGGGTATTTGTGAATGGCGAAAGATGACGTCATGGAATTTGATGGGGAAGTCATTGAGACCCTGCCGAACACCACTTTTCGGGTAAAGCTGGAAAATGATCACATCGTAACAGCGCACATTTCCGGAAAGATGCGAAAGCACTACATTCGCATCCTGACAGGTGACAAGGTCAAGGTGGAGATGACGCCCTACGACCTGACCAAGGGCCGAATTACCTTTCGATCAAGATAACCGCGCTTCAGGATAGCGGTTGCATCAAAGGCACCAGTTACCGCTGGCTCGGTCAGACCTCTTCAGATCGCCGGGTTTTCCGTGTGGCTCTGGGTCGGGGTGGTGCCGCGACGACCTTGAGAGCCAGTTCGCCGTTTTTGACATCGACAAGTAGTTTGCCACCTGCGCTGAGATCACCGAAGAGCAGGTGGTCGGCCAGAGGCTTTTTGATTTTTTCGTCGATGACCCGCGCCATTGGGCGGGCACCCATATTCTCGTCATAGCCCTCTTCAGCAAGCCAGTCCCGAGCTTCATCGGTGAGCTGAATCTGAACACCCTTGTCGTCAACCTGGGTCTGCAATTCTACAATGAACTTGTCCACCACGGTTTTGACAACATCCAGCGGCAAACGACCAAACTGCACAATGGCGTCCAGACGGTTTCTGAATTCAGGGCTAAAGACCTTTTTCAGCGCCTCCATGCCGTCTGAGGCGTGATCCTGCTTGGTGAAGCCCATGGACGCTCGACTGATGGACTCGGCACCTGCGTTGCTGGTCATGATCAGTATCACGTTCCTGAAATCGGCCTTGCGACCATTATTGTCAGTCAGGGTGCCGTGATCCATAACCTGCAGAAGCAGGTTAAAAACTTCCGGATGCGCTTTTTCGATCTCGTCGAGCAGTACCACGGAGTGCGGATGTTTGGTCACGGCATCGGTCAGCAATCCTCCCTGATCAAAACCTACGTAGCCCGGTGGTGCGCCAATCAACCTGGACACAGTATGGCGTTCCATGTACTCGGACATATCGAAGCGAATCAGTTCGATTCCCAAAATACCTGCAAGCTGTCGGCAGGCCTCTGTCTTGCCAACCCCCGTGGGGCCGGTGAACAGGAAGCTGCCCACCGGTTTTTCCTCCTGCTTGAGGCCGGCACGGGACATCTTGATCGCAGTGACCAGGTTGCTGATGGCATCAGACTGCCCAAAGACCACCATCCTCAGCTGATCTTCCAGCGTTCGCAGCTGTTCTTTATCGGAGCTCGAAACCGAGCGCGGCGGAATTCTGGCTATCTTGCTGACAATCGCCTCGACATCCGCAGTCGTAATAGTCTTCTTGCGCTTGCTCGCCGGCTGCAGTCGCTGAAAAGCTCCAGCTTCATCAATGACATCGATCGCCTTGTCCGGGAGAAACCGGTCTGTGATGTGCCGAGCCGAAAGTTCCGCGGCAGATTTAAGGGCCTTGTCCTGATACCTGAGTCCATAGTGATCCTCAAATCGCGATTTCAGGCCTTTGAGAATCTGGAAGGTCTCGCCAACGCTGGGCTCCTCCACATCGACCTTCTGGAAGCGTCTGGAAAGGGCGCGGTCTTTTTCGAAGATACTTCTGAATTCCTGATAGGTTGTGGACCCAATGATGCGTATCTGTCCAGAGGTCAGGACCGGCTTGAGCAGGTTGGATGCATCCATCACGCCACCGGACGCAGCACCAGCGCCAATAATGGTGTGAATCTCGTCAACAAAAAGAATCGACTTGTCTTCTTTGGCCAGATCGGCCAAAACACTTTTGAAGCGCTTCTCGAAATCACCCCGGTATTTGGTGCCCGCAAGCAAAGCACCGAGATCAAGCGCATATACCCGGCTTCCCAGCAACACCTCGGGCACTTTTTCATCCACGATCAATCTTGCAAGCCCCTCCGCAATCGCGGTTTTTCCAACACCGCTTTCACCTACCAGCAGGGGGTTGTTCTTGCGACGGCGCACCAGTGTCTGCGCCACACGTTCGATTTCGTCCAGGCGACCTATGAGGGGATCGATCTCATCTTTCTCTGCTGCTTCACAGAGATTGCGCGCAAACTGATCAAGCGGACGTTTCTGGTTTTCTTCTGCAGCCGCACCCTCTTTGTCCTTGATGTTCCCCTCACCCACGGATTCAGTTGACTCATCCTGTTTTACATATCCGTGGCTAATGTAGTTGACCACATCGACGCGCTGCACGTCCTGAAGCTCGAGCAAGTAGGCAGCGTGACTCTCGTGCTCGCTGAATATGGCAACCAGTACATTTGCACCTGAACATTCTTCCTTGCCAGACGACTGCACGTGGAAAACAGCTCTCTGGAGGACCCGCTGAAATCCGAGAGTCGGCTGAACATCCGGTGGCTCATTACCCTCAGGATGCACCGGCGTGTTCTCCCCAATGAAATCGGTCAGCTGATCGCGCAAATCAAATACATCTGCACCGCAGGCATTGAGCACATCAAGCGCTGACTGATTGTCGAGCAGCGCCAGCAGCAGGTGCTCGACAGTCATATATTCGTGGCGATGTGATCGGGCCTCCTTAAACGCCAGATTCAGGGATAGCTCCAAGTCTCTACTTAACATAGGCACTCTCGTCTCGTATGTACGTCAATCCTCATCATCCATGGCCGGCTCAATTTCGCACAACAGGGGATGCTCAGACTCACGCGCATACTGGTTCACCAGGTGGCTTTTTGTCTCCGCGACATCTCTGGGATAGACGCCACACACTGCCCTGCCCCTGGTATGAATCGCCAGCATAATCTGTGTTGCCGAGGTTCGATCCTTGTCAAAGAATCGCTCCAGTACCTCAACGACAAACTCCATCGGCGTGTAATCGTCGTTCAACATGATAACGCAGTACATCGGCGGCTTTTTCAGGCGGGGCTTCGCCTCCTCCAGCAACAACCCGCCGTCGCCGTCAGTGTATTCGTGATCTGTGTCGGCCATAAGTCTCTCCATCCCCCTATTTTAGCCTATCCAGCAGGTGGATAATCTCGACTCCGGGACAAAAATTGCACAATATGCATTCTGCACACTGTATACACTGTATGAGCGTATGTGGAGTGTGCCTGACTGAGCCTGTAAAAAGTTGACAAACCGCAACCAACATGAGAATTTGATGACTCTTCAAGCAAATTCCGGGCATAAATTTAGTGATCTGTGAACTGTGACAGCCCGTGGGGGAGTGTTATGCCGACCGGAACTGTAAAGTGGTTTAACAACGCCAAGGGTTACGGATTTATCCTGCCCGAAAATGGTGAAGCAGACATCTTCGCTCACTACTCTGCAATCGAGATGGAAGGCTACAAGACGCTGAAAGCCGGCCAGAGGGTCAACTTCGAGCTGATCGACGGGGAAAAAGGCAAGCACGCCACCAATATCAGCCTTGCGTCAGGCTCGGAACCGCACGCGTCTCCAGGTCGGGATGAAGCGGTACTTCTGAACCAGAATCTACTGAATCCCGTCTCCCCAGGCGAAGAATAGCGGCCAGGTTCCGAGGGTACCACCCTCGCCACTATCGATCGCTAGTTGAGACTCGCCAGTGTCCGGTTGAAGGTCTCACTGGGACGCATCGCCACCTCGGTGAGTGCCTCATCCGGCTGATAATACCCGCCAATATCTGTCGGTATGCCCTCAGTGGCATCTATTTCAGCGATGATTGTCGCTTCTTTTTCCGCCAGCTGCTTCGCCAGCGGCGCAAACTTTTCAGACAGTTCTGAGTCTTCGGATTGCTGCGCAAGTTCTTCTGCCCAGTAGAGTGACAGGTAAAAATGGCTTCCACGATTGTCCAACTGGCCGGCCTTCCGCTGAGGTGACTTACCGTTGTTCAACAGCTCCTCAACAGCTCTGTCAAGACTGCTGGCAAGCACGCCGGCCCGGGCATTACCCGCAGTGTCTGCGATGTGCTGGAGCGATACAGTCAATGCCAGAAACTCACCCAGTGAATCCCACCGGAGATGTCCCTCTTCCACAAACTGCTGCACGTGTTTTGGAGCGGAACCGCCGGCACCGGTTTCGAAAAGCCCGCCACCCGCCAGAAGGGGAACTACAGACAGCATCTTGGCGCTGGTACCCAACTCCATAATCGGAAAGAGATCGGTCAGATAGTCCCGCAACACATTGCCAGTCGCAGATATGGTATCCTGACCCCGTATCATTCGCTCCATGGCGTGGCGAATAGCCCGCACCGGAGACTTGATCATGATGTCCAGACCCTCGGTGTCGTGTTCCGTCAGATAGCGATTGACCTTCTTGATAAGCTGGGCATCGTGCGCACGTTCCGTGTTGAGCCAGAACACTGCAGGCATGCCGGATGCCCGTGCCCTGTTTACAGCCAGCTTGACCCAGTCCCGTATTGCGACATCCTTGGTCTGGCACATGCGCCAGATATCACCCTTTTCCACCCTGTGCTGCAGCAATAACTCCCCGCTGCCATCAATCACACTTATGGTTCCATCGCGCTCGGCTTCAAAGGTCTTGTCGTGAGAACCGTATTCTTCAGCCTTCTGCGCCATCAGACCGACATTGGGGACTGTACCCATGGTGGCTGGATCAAATGCACCATGGGTTTTACAGAAGTTGATGACTTCCTGGTATATGGTTGCAAAGGTGCTCTCCGGGATCACTGCCTTGGTGTCATGCAGTTTTCCGTCAGGTCCCCACATCTTGCCGCCATCCCGAATCATGGCAGGCATGGACGCATCAACGATCACGTCACTGGGAACGTGAAGGTTGGAGATACCCTTGTCCGAATTCACCATGGCGATGGGTGGGCGATTGCGATAACAGGCATTGATGTCCTGTTCGATTTCCTCACGTTCATAGCTCGACAAGCTGGAGATCTTGTCGTAGACGTTACCCAGACCGTTGTTCGGGTTCACACCCAACCGGTCGAAAAGCTCCTGATGCTTGTCAAACAGTTCTTTGTAGAAGACCTTTACAGCGTGGCCGAAAACGATGGGGTGAGAGACTTTCATCATGGTGGCCTTGACATGCAGGGACCACAGCATGCCGGTGTGCATGGCGTCTTCGATCTGATCTTCAAAAAAGGTGCACAGCGCCTTCTTACTCATAAACATGCCATCAATCACCTCACCGGCGACCAGATCGAGCTGCTTGAGCGTCCTCGCTTCACCTTCCTCGGGTTGGAACTCGATGCGCACACCGGTATCCGAATCGATCACCGTGGACTGTTCGCTGGAGAAGAAATCGCCGCCGCGCATATGCGCCACGTGTGTGCGCGAAGCCTGACTCCACTCACCCATGCCATGTGGGTTTTTCCGGGCGTAGTTTTTCACTGCGGCGGGCGCACGCCGGTCTGAATTGCCTTGCCTGAGAACTGGATTCACGGCACTGCCAAGTACCCTGCCATAGATGTCCCGCACTTTGATTTCTTCCTCGGTCTTCGGGTCATCAGGGAAATCAGGCAATTCAAAGCCCTTTGAGCGCAACTCGGCAATTGCAGCCTTCAGCTGCGGAATCGATGCACTGATATTTGGCAGCTTGATGATGTTGGCCTCCGACTGCTTTGACAGCTCACCCAACTCCGCCAGGGCATCCGCAACTCGCTGATCCTCCCTTAGATACCCGGAAAAATTGGCCAGAATTCTGCCTGCCAGCGAAATATCGCTGAGCTCCACTTCTATGTCGGCCGTTGCTGCAAAGGCACGCACAACAGGTAACAACGAATAGGTTGCCAGAGCTGGCGCTTCGTCGGTTTTGGTGTAGATAATCTTTGATTTCGGCACGATTTCGGTCTCACATGCTGGAGTACTATAGTCTGCATCACTGAGTATTACAGTCAAAGCCTGGCTGATCTGGTGGCAACAGGTCAAGCGAGACCACGTTCTGTCTGACTTCTTTCACCAGAGTATCCGCTGATTTTACAGCAATCCAACCATCAGGTAACCTCATTGGCATCGGGGCTTGAGGTGACGTCCCGGACAGGCTGATTTGAGGAAATTCCATGCCACACAGCATACATCTGACAGTAGCGGTCGTTTGCGAACGGGACGGCCAGCTCCTCATGGTCGAGGAACTCGACAACGGCAACAGGGTGATCAACCAGCCAGCCGGGCATGTGGAGCCAGGCGAGGCTCTTACCTCAGCTGCACTGCGGGAAACCCTTGAGGAAACCGGTCTTCAGGTTCAGCTCCAGTCGGTACTCGGGTTCTCCTGCCTGCCCGCACCAGATGGCATCACCTACTATAGAGCAAGCTTTGTGGCCAGCTGCACGGCCGCTTCAGCAAAAAAAGTTATTGACCCGGATATCCTGGCTGTGCACTGGATGTCTCCTGCAGAAATTCTGGAGCGTGACGACCTTCGCAGCCCACTGGTTTCAATGGATGTGCATCGCTACCTCAGAGGCCGACGTTTCCCGCTAGATATGATTTGCGAAGACTTCGGAGATTCCTGTTCTGCGGAAAATAATTAGATGAGCTCGGTCACAGAGAAGTAATCCGGTCGAAAAACACCTAGAATACCGCCTTTTTGAAACAATCGGTTGCGGTCAGGCAATCTCCTCAATCTCAATGCCAAATCTGGATCAACCCCTGAACCTTGGCAAAGTCATTGTCGGCATGTCCGGCGGCGTCGACTCTTCCACATCTGCCTGGCTGCTTGTAAACGCCGGGTATGAGGTGGAAGGCCTGTTTATGAAAAACTGGGAGGAGGATGATGGCACCGAGTACTGCACCGCTCTTGTCGATCTCGAAGACGCTCAGCAGGTGTGCGATCACCTCGGCATCCACCTTCACCAGGCGAATTTTTCCGCAGACTACTGGGACAGGGTGTTTGAGCATTTTTTGTCAGAATACACTGCCAGCCGCACACCCAACCCGGATGTTCTGTGCAATCGGGAAATCAAGTTCAATGCTTTTCTGGAGTACGCACGGGAACTCGGGGCAGAGCTGATCGCCACCGGGCACTACGCACGACTTGAACAGATCGGCGGTCAGTCCCGATTGAAAAAGGGTCGGGATGCACAGAAGGATCAAAGCTATTTCCTGCATGCGGTTGATGAAACAGCTTTTGCCCGTTCCCTGTTCCCGCTGGGGGAACTGGAGAAGTCCGAGGTACGCAACATTGCCAGGGAGCAGGGTTTCGTGACTCACAACAAAAAGGACAGCACTGGCATCTGCTTTATTGGTGAGCGGCGTTTCAGGGATTTTCTGGAAACCTACCTACCTGTCCAACCGGGCGACATCTGCTCCATTGATGGCCGAATTCTCGGCGAACACCAGGGCCTGATGTACTACACAATAGGGCAGCGCCGGGGGCTTGGGATCGGTGGTGTGCAGGGAGCTGACGAGGCTGCATGGTATGTTGCGGCTAAGGACATACCCAACAATCGCCTGATCGTGGTTCAGGGTGGCAGTCACCCCGCATTGATGAGCAGGAATCTCCAGACCGGACCTATCCACTTCATTAACGGTGAACCGGACGCTGATAGTTTGAGATGCTCAGCCAAGACTCGCTACCGCCAACCAGATCAGCCATGCGGGCTCAGCCGCACAGACTCAGGCTGGCACGTGGTTTTTGACCAACCACAGCGAGCCGTTACGCCGGGACAGTCCCTGGTCCTGTACGATGGTGACTACTGCCTTGGTGGCGGAGTCATCGAAGCGGCAGGAAACGACGGGGAGTAGCATGCTTGGCACCCTTTTTCCGCAGTACACCGACCGAATGACACTGGCGCTCTCCGGAGTATTCCAGGCATCTTCCCTGGTGGCCAGCCTGGCAAAAACTGGAGCCTGCGCACCCGGAATATTTGACTTTATGACATCCGCCCTGCTCAACACTGAGCCAGAATCTGATGAAGAACTGTTTGGTCAGGACTGCATGCGCACCGGCCTCCAGACTCTGCTGGAATTCTGCCGCCCTGGCGGTACGGTTGACCATCAGCTACTCCAGCACTCACTGGGGATTCTTCGCCTGCACAAACTGCTGCACAACAATCATCAGATGCAAAGGAATATCCGTGCAACACTCCATACACTGGAAGACATCACGCCGGGAGATCAGCCGATTGCGCAGGATCACCTGGTCCGGCAACTCGCCCGACTCTACATAGACAATTTGGGCACTCTGGGTTTCCGCATTCAGGTAGCAGGAAATCCGCATTTTTTACAGCAAGACATGGTCACCGCCAGAGTTCGAGTCATGTTGTTCGCTGGCATACGTTTTGCCCACTTGTGGAGGCAGGCTGGTGGCAGGGAGCATCACCTTTTGACAGCCAAAAAAACGATCGCGGCCCGTGTCTCCATGCTCCTAAACCCGTAAAATCTCCTGATTCCTGAACAGCCCATACAGGCAGCAGCACACAACGATCCATGGAACTCGACCCACTGAGCGCACTTTCACCTATTGACGGCCGCTACCACACAGCAGTCAGCGGTCTTAGACCCATTTTTAGCGAGTTCGGATTAATTCAGGCCCGTGTTCATGTGGAAGTCAGATGGCTGAAAATGCTTGCAGCGCATTCAGGTATCGAAGAAGTCCCTCCACTGTCGAAAGAATCCAGCGATTTTCTCGAGCAGCTCGTCGAAAATTTTTCTGAAACCGATGCAGCAGATATCAAGGATATCGAGCGCACGACCAATCACGACGTCAAAGCCGTCGAATACTTTATCAAGAAGCGGATCGGCCATATTGATGAACTCAGATCTATCTCGGAATTCGTCCACTTTGCCTGCACCTCTGAAGATATCAACAATCTGTCGCACGCATTGATGCTCAAGCGGGGACGGGATCTGCTGCTGGGCACTGTGGACAGCCTGATAACCGACCTTGCTGAGAAGGCTCATGTGTACGCGGACGAGGCTATGCTATCGCGAACGCACGGACAACATGCCTCTCCCACGACCATGGGCAAGGAATTGGCAAATGTGGTGCATCGCCTGCGCGGGCAACGAGACCGAATTGCCGAAATTCGGATACTTGGAAAAACAAATGGTGCGGTGGGCAACTACAACGCGCATTTGGTCGCCTACCCCGATGTCGACTGGCTGGCCTGTACTGCGCAGTTCGTATCCGACCTCGGTCTTGCATGGAACCCCTACACCACCCAGATTGAACCTCACGACTACATGGCAGAACTGTTTGACGCCATCAGCAGGCTCAACACGATTCTGCTGGATTTGAGCCGCGATATCTGGGGTTATATCTCTCTGAACTATTTCAGCCAAAACGCCGTTTCCGGGGAAATTGGCTCCTCGACCATGCCACACAAGGTCAACCCCATTGACTTTGAAAATGCCGAGGGGAATCTGGGACTGGCGAACGCTGTCTTGGATCACCTTGGCCGCAAGCTGCCCGTGTCGAGATGGCAGCGCGACCTGACAGATTCGACCGTTTTGCGCAATATGGGCGTGGGCTTTGGATACAGTTTGGTCGCCTACCAGTCTTTGCTTAAGGGGCTGAGCAAGCTGGAGCTGAACAGGGATCGGTTACGGGAGGATCTGGACAACAGCTGGGAGGTACTGGCCGAACCCATTCAGACCATTATGCGTCGTTATGGTATTGAAGAACCTTACGAGAAACTCAAGGAGCTGACGCGCGGACAGGAGGTCACAGCAGGAACATTTGGAAGTTTTATCGAATCTCTGGACATCCCCTCGGAGGTCAGACAGGAGCTGCTGGCACTGACTCCAGCCTCCTATACCGGGAATGCCTGTGAGCAGGCAAAAAAAATCTAGCGGCTACCCGGACCCCGGACTTCCCGAAGTTCCACTGTAAACCCGGTCGCTTGTCTCAGTCCGACGACGGCTCAACTCCTGCCCCGCCCCCCGGCCAACGGGGATCCGCAGCACCTTCAAGGAAACCCTGGCGCATCTGGATTAGTTCGAGCTTGCCAAATACCCGTGAAGTATCAGATACGCTGTGTCCTCTGGCTTCCAGTATGTTTCTTGTGTCAGCCGATATACCGTTCTCCCAAAAGATGGTGTCTGGATTCCACTGGTGATGGAAGCGCGGTGCAGCAGCACTCTCGGCAACATTCATATCAAATTCGGCCATATTGAGGACGCTCTGCAAAACGGAGCTGATGATGGTGCTGCCTCCCGGGCTGCCGGTAGCCAAAACCGGGTCACCCTCTCTGAACACGATAGTCGGGGTCATGCTGGACAAGGGCCGCTTGCCCGGTTCGATGGCATTGGCCAGCCCGCCAACCAGACCGTAGGCGTTTGCGTCACCCTCTCTGGCACTGAAGTCGTCCATTTCGTTGTTGAGCAGGAAGCCCGCACCCGCGACAGCGATACCGTTGCCGTAGGAGAAGTTGAGGGTATAGGTATTGCTGACAACATTGCCTTCAGCATCCCAGACTGAATAGTGCGTGGTGTCAGCACTTTCCTCAGGAGCAAAATTCACCGGCAGAATGTCTGAGGCAGGACGGGCTTTCTTCGGGTCAATACCTGCCCATAGCCTGTTGGCGTAGTCCGGGGATGTGAGCTGCTCAACAGGTACCGGAAAAAAGTCTGGATCACCCAAATGAAGACTCCGGTCAGCGTAGGCCAGCTTCATGGATTCGGCCAACAGGTGGATGTAGTCCGCAGAATTGTGCTCGATACCCTGAAAATCGGCATGTTCGAGAATGTTGAGCATCTGTATGAGATGCACACCGCCCGACGAGGGTGGCGGCATGGATACCACAGTGTACTCTCTGTAATCCCCGACAACCGGTTTGCGCACCAGAGGCTGGTAGGTCTGCAAATCTTCTGAAGTCAACAGACCGCCAAGCCGATTGACCTGATCGAGCATCATTTCCGCGGTGACACCTGTATAGAAACCCTCACGACCCTGTTCAGAAATACGCTCAAGCGTAGCTGCCAGATCTTTCTGTACCCAAAGATCACCGGTCTGGTATCCGGATTCGCCATCGCGGAGAAAGTACTGCCTGGTTTCTGGAGTTTGAAAGCGGGGGGCAGCCCTCCGCAGCGAATAGGCCAGGGAATCACTGACAACAATTCCCTCTGAAGCCAATCGAATGGCGGGCGCAAGGACTTCTTTTCTGCTGAGAACACCCCAGCGGTCCAGGGCATAGAGCAAGCCTGCTACGGTCCCGGGTACAGCAGCCGAATCGACACCAAAGCGCTTGCGTTGAGTGTCAACACGTCCATCTTCTGCGAGAAACATGTCCGCACTGGCGCGGGCAGGAGCGACTTCGCGGTAGTCCAGTGCGTGGGCCTGATCGGACCCGGCCAGATACACGAGCATAAAACCGCCACCACCGAGGTTTCCGGCCTGAGGAAAAGTGACTGCCAGGGCAAATCCTGTGGCAACTGCCGCGTCCACAGCGTTGCCACCGCTGGCGAGAATCCGGGCACCAACCGCGGAGGCAACATATTCCTGAGACACAACCATTCCCTGACCAGCGGGGGCAATCACAGGATGAAAGCGCGCGGATCGGTCAAAAAGTACCTGGGAGTGCGCAGAAACTGCGCACAGAAACAAGGACAGGAGTGAAACAGCTTTCATGCTACGGCCGACCTGACAGAAAACTGGCGATTTGGCGACTATACAGGGCTGAATTGGCTTTACAAGGCCAGTACCAGGCCAGCGGCATCACAGGGATTCGGATGCTGCAGCCTGGTCAGTCAGAAGCGCCGGGGGTATCCCGCTCATGCACGCGGGGATTTTGGGGAAGATGAATCAGGCTTCGGCCATTTCGCCGGTTGAATCCCCCTCGTCAGTGCCAGGTTCAGGGTCATTCTTCCCAAGTGCCTGCTCAATGATCAGGGCTTCAAGTTTTTCGGCAACCTCAGGGTTGTCACGCAGATAGTCACAGGCATTATTTTTACCCTGGCCAATCTTGTTGCCCTCATAGGCATACCAGGCGCCGGATTTTTCAACAAGTCCGTGTTTGACGCCCAGATCGATCACCTCGGCAAGGCGATTAATGCCATCGCCGTACATAATATTGAACTCGACCTGCTTGAACGGCGGCGAAACCTTGTTCTTGACAACTTTCACGCGGGTTTCATTCCCCACCACTTCGTCACCATCCTTGACCGCTCCGATTCGCCTGATATCCAGCCTCACAGAAGAGTAAAACTTCAGCGCGTTTCCACCAGTCGTAGTTTCCGGATTTCCAAACAGCACACCAATTTTCATGCGAATCTGATTGATAAAGATGCACAGGCAATTCGCCTGCTTGATGGAACCTGTGAGTTTGCGCAGAGCCTGCGACATCAGTCGCGCCTGCAGCCCCATGTGTGAATCCCCCATTTCACCTTCAATCTCGGCCTTGGGGACCAACGCGGCAACGGAATCAACTACCAGCACATCAATGGCGCCAGAACGCACCAGCATGTCACAGACTTCCAGAGCCTGCTCACCGGTATCGGGCTGGGAGACGATCAGCTCATCTACATTGACTCCGAGTTTTTCGGCATAGACAGGGTCAAGGGCGTGTTCCGCATCGACAAATGCGCATGTAGCGCCCTGTTTTTGAGCCTGGGCAATGGTGGTCAGGGTCAGGGTTGTCTTGCCCGAACTTTCAGGCCCGTAGACCTCAACAATACGCCCCTTGGGCAAACCACCGATACCCAGGGCAATGTCCAGCCCGAGTGAACCGGTGGAAATTGAAGGAATGGCCTGGCGCTCGTTGTCGCCCATGCGCATCACGGTTCCCTTTCCAAACTGACGTTCTATCTGGGTCAGTGCGGCATCCAATGCCTGTTTTTTCTGTGGATCCATAATTCTCTCCTACATAGTCTCTTTAATGTGTGTGTATGTCTCTCTGCCAGGTACTGTATAAATAATCAGTGAATTTTTCAACCCTTTTTTTCAAATATTTTCCTTCACCTGAAAAATTCCCCAGAGCGGTCGATTCCCACGCCGAGGATTTACGACAGATCCAGCAGTCTTTCCAGCGCGTGGAGCACCGCCTGATGACGGACGCTTTGACGATCACCTGCAAAAACCCGGGTTTGCGTGTAGACATGGTCGGAGACGAAAAATCCAAAGCAGACCGTGCCTACAGGCTTCTCAACTGATCCACCATCCGGGCCTGCTACACCAGTGGTGGCTGCCGCAAAAGGCACCTCGGCAACAGCTGCCACGCCTGCCGCCATAGCCGCAGCAACTGGTTCGCTGACTGCTCCATGTGCCTCCAACGTATCCGCAGGCACCCTGAGCAGGCATTGTTTAAGCGCATTGCTGTAGGCAATAACACCACCCGCATACCATAGGGAACTGCCCGCCACAGAAGTGAGTGCCTCGCCAATACCGCCACCAGTGCAGGATTCGGCTGTCGCCACCATATGTTTGCCTGCAGTCATCCGCTCGGCAACCGCCTCGACATACTGGCGAATGGATGTATCGTGCGCGTGCTGACTCACCTGCAGGACTCGTGTATTGTATTTGGGAAGGCGCGTGCGGTGCAGGCTAACACAAAGATTCCTCCGTCAACGTACATTTTCGTCAAAAAACCTCCACAAACAGCTGACCATCCGGTGCAGTAACCTGAGGCTCCGACAGTTCGGCTCTGAAAGCTTCGGCATGACAGGCTATGCATCTCCACCCACATGAGTCCCCCATTTGCCAGCCGTCCCGATCCGCTGTATCCTCACCCCATTGATCAATCTGCCGGGTGGGTCTTGTGTCCACCTGGCAGACCCGACACCAGGAGACACCCCATGACCCGCTTGACACTGCCCCCCCCCCCCCCCCCGCCTGACCCTTCTGGCCACCGCGCTGCTCGCCGCCCTCAGTGCCGCCCCCACCCTGGCCCAGACGCTGCCGGTGGTGGAACTGCTGGTGAGTGACACAGAAATTAGTGAAATGTATGACTGCGCCAGTCCTGGCGCCTTTCAAATCAACGCCGGGGTGCAAGCCGACGGAAGTCCACTCCCCGGAGGGCGCCTAACGTTTCAGGTGGCCGCCATCACCGCCTCAGGCCCCAACCGCTTTGCGGATCCCCACGGTCACACCCCAAGAGAAGGACAAGCACGCTCCAGCAAGTTCCTCAACAAGGCCGATGGCATGGGTCTGATTGCCGCGAAGAATGCCAGCATCAAGGGCTTTGCAGAGATGACTCTGACCTCCAAAGGCCTGTCCCCCACCGGCCTTTGCTGGGGCGATGACAATCTGGACACCGGCGACACGGAGGTGATGGTCGTCATCGCCAATGGCCCCGGCTACACCGTCCATCCGACGAAAGGGCGCGCCATCTTCACCATCCGGGAAAACGACAGCTGTGCCAATCCAACTGCCGCCACCGGCGGCGTGGTCCACCGGATGAACGGCAGTTCGACCTGCATCTGCGCCACCAAGAGCCGGTCTTCCGAAGTGCGGCGAGCCCTGGATCGCACCATCCCGACGCCCGGCCCGGACGGGCGCTTCGGCACCGATGACGATGGGACTACCGACGCGCCCGAACCGTCCGCGGGCTTCCTGAGCCGCCTGGCCGCGCAGTTCCACGACCCGTCCTATCTCTATTGTATGGACTCGCCCTACAAGGGCCTGCCCTGACCCGGGCAGGGCCTGTCTCTTGCCGCGCGCACCCAACCCAACCCTCGGATCGCCCCGCCCCGCTTGACACCCCGCCACCGCAGGGCGACCCCCCCATGACGGGGTTGTGCCGGGAATCGTGTCAGATGGCAGCGCGCCGGGTCTTGTCCTGGTGCCGGCGCTGGCGTTGGTACCCGGTACTCTGGCGCAGAGTGTCGAGATGGCCGTTGGAGAGGTGCGCCAGGCGTTCGAACCTCCGGTCATCAAAGACCAGGGAGGCCCGTTCACAGAGCGTGCGTGTCGCGGGGCCTGAGAGGGTCCCGTGCAGTGCATCAACCTCGGCCAGGAGGGCCACATCGACAGGCCGGTCAGAGCGTTCGAAGGCATTGGCCGGTGTGCCGCGGTGGTCGCGGAGAGAGCCGGTCGTGCGATACTGGGCACTCAGCCGGGTTATCTGGGCTCGAGAAAAGCCAGTGCCCTTCTCAAGGTACTGTGTGACGATGCCTGTGTCAGCCGTGCCCAGCTGCTGGGAGCGCAACTGGCGGAGCGAGGCCTCAATCCAGCCAGAGGCATCCGTGCGATTGGAAGCCTCACAATCGAGGGGCGTTGTACCAGAGAGAAACGCCCGGATCTCGTCCAGGCTCTGGAGTCGTTGGGAGTGCAGTTTCACGATCATCCTCCAATGATCCCAAAACCGGCTCCTTCAGGCTCATGTCCCGTTGGACAATGCTATGACTTGTGCGGATGACTCTTCAATAATATCATTCACACTTCCCGAACCAGGAAGCGAGAAAGCCATCATGTCAACTACTCCCCCCCCCCCCCCGATCGATGCATCCTCCCCCGTGCCAGCGAATGAGGCGGTCGATTCCACAACCCGCCTTCCCTGGCACCCGCCGACAGTCAGGACGGTCGATCTCGGCCAGACGCGATCCGGCAGCGATCCGACTTTCAATAGACCTGAAACCGAAACGTATCAAGCAGGGTTTATGAGGAGCTAGCAGTCTTTCAAGACGATAATGATGGGTACAGGCTTTTCAGTTTGATGCGAGCATCGTCGGACGTAAACCTCCAGTCCGTAGTCACTGCCTTTCGGTTGCGCTCCTTTTACCGAGAAACAGATTCGGCGAAGTGTAGGTACGTCAATGGCAGATCTGGAAGAAAAAATTGCGGCATGTCATGTATTGAACAGCATACTGCAGATCCAAAACCATGTGTTTGAACAAAAACAACCGATGAACTTTTGGAAAAAGTGAGCCGGGCGAGACAATAACTCTCAAATCCTCAAGCAATTTGATTCACTACAAGAGCATGAACACCGTCCTTGAGGAGAAGTCCAGTGACCGCACCGGAGCCGGTGCCGCAACCACCGCCTACGGGCTGATCTTCCATTCCGAAATCGCCGTTCCGTTCCACCCGGCCCCTTTCAGTGCGGAGTCCGACATCATCATCCGCCGAGGCACCGCGCCGCGTCGGCTCGATGGCCCGGCAACCGGCACCGGGCGATGGTGGGAGGCCGCTCCCGGTGCCTTTCTGCTCACCGTCGAGGATATCGCGCGCTACTTCGTGCGGGCGGGGAACGAGATCGTTATCGATTCCTCGGGCGACGAGCGGGACGTGCGGACCTTTCTGCTCGGCTCGGCGCTTGCGGTCTGCCTGCAGCAGCGGGGCATCTTCACGCTGCATGCCAGCGCCGTCGAAACCGCGCATGGCGCTGTACTGTTCCTGGGGGAATCCGGTGCTGGCAAGTCAACGCTCGCCGCCGCTCTGGTTGACCGCGGCTTGCGCCTGATGGCCGATGACGTGACCGGCATCCTGGTCCGAGAAGGTCACCCGTTCGCGCTGCCGGCCTTCCCGTCGCTGCGGCTATGGGCCGATGTCATGAAAAAGCTCGGGCGGCAAACGACCGGGATCCGGAAAGTGCGCGAAGACATTGAGAAATACACCATCCCCGTCGAGGGGTTTTGCAGATCGCCGCTCCCCGTGCGGGCGATGTTCCTGCTCGGCTTGCGCAATAACGAAGACCTCCGGCTGCAAGCCGTGCCCCGCACGAAGGCCATTGAGGCACTGCTGTCCAATACCTACCGAAAGCGCATCGCACTCGCGATGGGATGCCTGCCGGAGGCGTTCCGCGCGGCCACCGCGCTCGCCCGCCACGCGCCGCTCTTCGAATTGCTCAGGCCGGACGATCAGCAGCATCCGGCAGTGTGGGCCGATATGGTCGAACGGCATCTGGAGACGCTCGCAGCGCCTGGCGGACAGCAGCCTGAATGGGGTAGCGGAGGGTAGATTTGATCCAAAATGAGAATGGCCGGGGTGTTTGCCTCGTGCTGGCGACCAACCAGGAATTCCTGCCCGGGGCCATGGTCGCGGCCCATTCGTTTCTATCGCATCACCCCGGCTTCGGCGGCGGGCAAAGCGAATCCAGCCGATCAGCACAGTTGGCGAGGAAGCCCACGGCCTCCTCCAGGTAGCCGAGCCGCGCACTGAGATCGGAAGACTTGTGCGGATGCCTCTTCAATAATATCATTCAGACTTCCCGAACCAGGAAGTGAAAAAGCCATCATGTCAACTACTCCCCCCCCCCCCAGAATTCGGGCAACTCCGCTGGCAACCCCAGCGGCGAACCCCGCAAACGCCCCTGGCACCCGCCGACCGTCAAAACGCTTGAACTGACTGAGACGCGAAGCAGCCCCCGGACTAGCACCGTATTGGACGAAACCCCGGCTTATAATTTTATTGAGAGTAGCTAGGAACTTGCGCCGTAGAGGCTTGTGGTGGGCCGCCCCCCGCCAAGGGCGGCGCGCGAGATGCTCGCGGCGCAGGTCTTGCATGCTGCGCTTTTTCTTTGCCCATTACTATAAGTAAGGAAATAGGTACAATGGCTTTTCCCACACACGCAAAGTTTCCGGGAGGCCGCCGTGCCTAAAGTCGGTGCCAATGTCTTGCTCCGCTACTTGTTGAGGGACGACGAGGCGCAGGCCGAGAAAGCGCGCCGTGTTTTCGAGAGCGGGGAACGCATCCTCATTACGGACGTGTTGCCGCTTTGCAGTTGCCCCACACTGCGGCGCCGCAGGAGTTGGTTGGGCGCGCTGCGCTATAGCCTTTTCTCCTAATCCGGATCGGCATCCGCTGCTGTTAGCCGATGCAATCGAACGGTGCTTGGAAACGCTCCCGGAAGACTGAATGGCCAGCATGATCTGCGGAATCCAAACGTTGCGCGGCGATCCCGGCGCTGCGGCGCTCGATGCCATGGTGGCCGCCCTGCCGGGGCGCCGAACAGATGCCACCGCGGTGTGGGCGGCCGAAGCGGCCGTTCTCGGCTGCCGCGGGCATGAGGCGGCGGACGGCGCGACCTGTCGTGCACACGCCGGCCGCGATTGGGTGGTCGCCAGCGCCCGCATCGACGGGCGCGACGAGTTGCGCGCCGCGCTGGGCGTTTCCGAACGAAAGGACGAGCCGCTGACGGACGCGGAGTTGATTTTGCACGCCTGGCGCACATGGGGCGCGGAGTGTCCGCAGCGGCTGTACGGCGATTACGCGTTCGCCGCGTGGGACGCCGACCGCCGCCGGCTGCTTCTTGCCCGGGACCACATTGGCGCCCGACCGCTCTACTACGCCGCCACGGCGGACCGCATTGTGTTCGCCAGCGACGTGAACGCGGTGCTCGCGGCCCCCGGCGTGGCGGCGGACTTGGACGAGGACGCGACCGCCTCCTGGCTTGCCCGCCACATTTTCTGGCCGTTCGGCGAACGCACGTTCCACCGCGCGGTGCGGCGCCTGCCGCCGGGCCACCTGCTGGTGGCGGAGGCCGGCGGCTGGCGCGTGCGGCGCTGGTGGTATCCGGAGCGGATTCCCGCGCTTGGGCGCATCGACGACGGCGAAGCCGCCGAGGCCTGCCTCGCGCTGTGCGCCGCCGCGGTGGCGGATCGCGCGGGCGGCCCCCGGCGCGTGGGCGTGCATCTGAGCGGCGGCCTCGACTCCTCCTGCGTTTCGGCGGTCGCGGCCCAGGAGGGCCTGGAGGTCCACCACTGCCCGCCCACTGCCGCCGATATGCTGGCGACCTTGCGCCGCGATGTGACCCGGCACGACAGCTATCACCTCAACGAATGCCCTGTGCAGCGTTCGGCGGCAGCGCAGGGCGTGGGTGTGCTGCTGTCCGGCTGGGGCGGCGACGAGGGGGTTTCGTTCAGCGGCCTCGGCTACCACCCCGACCTGTTGCGCACAGGCCGGCTCGCGGCGCTGCGGCGCGAGTTCGAGCACCACCGCTTTCCCCTGCTCGGCATCGCGCGCGACGCGGCGCTGCCGTTTGTCCAAGCCATGGAACCGGTGAGAACCTTGAGGGACACGCTGTGGCGGCTGCGCCAAGGCAAGACGCCGCTGCCGCCGACGGGCCGCTACCTGCACCCCGATTTCGCCCGCCGCGCCCGCCTGCTGCCCATGCCTCCGACGGTCCCCCCGGTGGCCGGCGCTCGAGCGGTCCAGCTCAGCCTGCTTGCGAGCGGCTATATCGACAGGCGCATCGAAGGCTGGGCCGCGAGCGGGGCGCGGCTGGGAATCGAGTACCGCTATCCGCTGCTGGACCGCCGACTGCTGGAATTCGTCCTGGCGCTGCCGCCGGAGCAGTTCCGCCGCGGCCCCGAAAGCCGGCGGCTGATGCGGCGTTCCCAGCGCGAAGTGCTGCCCGAACTGGTGCTGCGGAACCGCGACAAAACGGACCCTGCGCGGCACCGGGCCTATATGGACGCGCTTGCCGAAACCTTGGCGCAAGTGCGCTCGATGATCGCCGGCGGCGGCGCGGGAACGGCGCGCGGCCGCTACCTGAACCTGGACCGCATGGCGCGCGACCTTGATCTGCTGGGCGACTTCGACCCTGCCCGCATTCGCCGCCACCTGCGCCCCAGGCCCTTGATCCAGGCGTTGCAGTTCCTTGACTTCTAAGCCGCCAAGCATCCCGGCCGGCCGCGGAGCGGACGTGTGCATCGCGCTGGCCGCCACCGAGAAATTCCTGCCAGGCGCCATCGTCGCCGCCCATTCATTTCTACAGCAGCATCCCGGCTTTTGCGGCGGGATGCTGCTGTTCCACAACAGACTGTCCGCCAAGCACCTCGCGACGCTGGCGCGGGCCTGTCCGGCGCTGCGGCCGGAGCCGGTGCGCCCCGCGCTGCGACGCCGCCTGGCCGCCTTCGCCGGCTGGCCATTGGCGAAGCGGCGGTGGCTTTCCAGCTTCTACTGCCTGGAGGCGTTCCGCATCGCCGGCTACCGCAAGGTGCTTTATTGCGACAGCGACCTCCTGTTCCGCGGCCCGGTCTGGGAACTCTTCGACCGCCGGGAGGCGCTGATCGGCTGCGGCGACCTCGTGTCCGTGTCGGGACAATGCCGCGATGCCGTCTCGTTCCAGCCGCTTGCCAGCCCCGCCCTTGCCGGAGCCGGGGGCGCATTGGAGCGGACGTTCAATACGGGGCTTTTGCTTATCGACGAGCGCCTGACGGGCGAGCGCGCCTACGCGGAGCTACTGGGCCGGGTCGCGCCGGATGCTTGGCGCGGGACGGACACGGTCCACACCAACGACCAGTTCCTGCTGAACCAGCACTTCGCGGGACGGCACAGCCTGGTCAGTTCGACCTACAACTATCCGCTGCACATGAGGAAGGCGATTCTGGCGCACGAGGGGCTGGCGCCGAAGGACGCGAAGGTGCTGCACTTCACCGGCCCGGTCAAGCCCTGGAGCGCCGCCGCCATGCTGCGCTGGACCGACGGCGACCCCGCTTTCGCCCCCCATCCGGCCTATGCCTGGTGGCACGAGGCGTGGCTGGCCTGCCTGAATGACGCGCATCTCCGACGGGCCTGGCCCGCCTTGGCGACGCGCGCCTTCGGCGGGTCTGCCGGTGTTGGCGGCGGCGAACAAGCGGGGAAGCCGCCATGAGCATGGCGTACGGGGCGATGCACGACCTGGAGCGCGCCGTTCGCACGCACCTTTTCGGCATCGCGCCGAACAACAGCGGCTCCAGTTTCCTCAAGGAGGCGATGGCGACCAGCAAGGCGACCTGGAACCTGCCGCGGGAAGGCCAGTTCGCGCTCGGCTTCGCCGGGCCCACCACGCTCAAGCACGGCGGGCTGATCTGGAGCGAGCCCGAATGGCGGAGCCGTCTGGCCGACCCGGATGCCTACGACTGGCCGAGCATACGCAAGGCCTGGCACTTCCAGGCATTCGCCCGCGACCCCGCCGCCTCCGTGTTCTACACCAAGACGCCGCATTTCCTGCTGCATGTGGACGAACTCGCGCGGCACTTTCCGAACGCCAGCTTCCTGTTCATGGTGCGCAATCCCTACGCCGTGTGCGAAGGGATTTGCAGAAACCAGCCCCGGAAGGCCGTCCGCTTCAGCGGCGACCTCCCCTCCGCGGCCGCGCAGCATGTCGTCGCCTGCATGGAACTGCAGCGCCGGAACCTGGAGCGGCACGGCGGCCGGGGGTCCTTTTTCACCTACGAGGACATGTGCGATGCGCCGCATGAGGTCGAGGAGCGGATTCGCGCGCTGGTTCCCGAGCTGCGCGATCTCAAGCTGCGTCAGCGCCTGCGGGTGAAGGACGGGATGTACGACGAGATGCTCGCCAACATGAACCGGCGGCAGATCGGCCGGCTTGGTGCAGGGGAAATCGAGGCGTTCAACCGCGTGTTTGAGCCGTGCATTGACCTGTTGGAGCACTTCGGCTACCGGATCATGCCGCCGGATTCGGGCCGTCAGGAGCGACCGAGGGAGCCATCCGCAATGGACGGACGCTAGCCGCGCGCGCCGCGGAGGGCACCTTGTGCGGATGCCCTCCCATAATTATTACCCCGCACAACACTACTGTCCCAACGTTTCTTTCACGGGTCCGCGTAACATCCTGTAATTACTGGATGATATAACATCTCACCCCTGTCATCGACTTGAACCGCGCTGTCGAAAGCCGCCATCCTGCAAACGTAGCCAGTTTGCGCGGAGTAACAGCGCATGCCCACGGACAGCCTCTTTTCTCAAGTGATGACCCACCTTCCCCCGCACACGTTCCGACGCTGCGTCAAGCGCTACCGCGGCCAACCAGCGATTGACCGGGGCCGGACCAAGCATCTCGTCAGGCCGACAGGAGTCTTTGCGGCGCTGGAAGCCCTCCGGCGCTTGCGCGCAGCCTCCTGCGGCGCGGGCTGTGGCCCGAGCTTAACGGAACCATCAGCGAGATGGCGTTCGATGCGCTCGGCCAGCGCGTTGGTGCCCTGCTGGGCCATGGACTGGAGGGAGCTGGAGATTCGGCAGTGGGCCCCGGCATGGCGGAGAGTTCGGAAGCAGCCGGAGACCTTCTGCTTAACCTTGGCCATGCGGATATCGCGCTCGGCGCGGGTGTTGGTGAACGGGGTGTCGGGGTCGCGGCGGTGCGCAGCACCTCGGTGTCGCACTGGGTCAGCGCCTGACACGCCCCCGCTGTCGCCTTGGAACCAGAATATGCGTTGCCCATGACCCTGTGCGATAATGAAACGCACACATCATTGAACCGCCTCCCTGTGACGTCAAGGGGTAAGTAGTTACGAAAAATGTTATGAATCTCAGAATCCGGTATCAATCTTCACTCGGTTGCCTCGGGGTCATTGGATTGCTGATGGCCTTCCCTATCAATGCCGACGGCGAATTCGGCGAACACGTCAAACATTTGTCAGACAATCTGGAAAGATACTCGGCGGAGGTCACTTGGCTGATCGAAGAAGTTGACGGCATTGTGGACAGGTATGAGCAAGGCGGCGCAAAAGCGGCAGGTGCTGGCGTACTTCTGGATCATTGGGAAGCGGTCGATTTTCATTCTGCTATCGAAACCAGCTACCTGCCGGTATATGCAGCTATCTGGCAAGGTCTGTATGGGGTAAAAGACAGCATTGATCGCACTGCGCCGATAGCTTCAGTGCGCAACGAGCAGGCGCAACTCAAGCAGGCACTCTGGCAGGCCCTTGGCGCCGTAAAACTGGCGTCTCAGTATCAGGATCTCGGACTGCTCGACAGGGTTCAACTGCGGGAAGAGGCTCCGACCCATTCGGTTGCATCACTGAGCGAGATCAAGATTCGTCTTAACCGTGTTGTCGCCAAATACGCCGAGCAACTGCACGGCGAGGCTGTAAACATCGTGCACGACACCTACCTCAATGTATTTGAGGGGCTAGAAGGTGAGCTGATTGCCCAAGATGCAGAACTGGTTGAGGATCTTGAAAAGGACTTCAATGTGACGCTGCCCAAGGCCATAGAGGACCAGTTCAGCATCGAAGAGGTTCGTCAGGTGGTAGCTTCCATGCATGGCAAACTGGATCTGGCCAGATCCCTGCTGGAACAGGCACAACAGGAAAAAACCGACGTATTCTAGTGCGCCGCAGAACTTTTCTCCAGTCTATGGTACTCACAGGTACCACCTTGGGTGCTTTCCCTGCAGCCGCACGAAATACAGCGATGGCGGACGATGTTGCCGTATCTGTGGATGAACTGCCAGCTCTGGAAGGCGAACTCACCCTGTATCTGGGGCGTGGCGAAGGAGGCCTCTACGAAGATATTCTCGACGCCATTCAGAGGCGCAATCCCAATTTCGACTTGCGCATTCGCCGCGGTCCGACCGCTGCATTGGCTCAGTCCATTGTCGCAGAAGCGAAAGCAGGCTTACGTCGCGCCGATCTGTTCTGGGCTGTAGATTCAAGTGCCATAGGTCTGGTCACTGCAGCTGGTTTGGCCCAGCTACTTCCAGAGGATATCAACGCGCGACTGCGGCCGGAGTTTCAATTTGCCACTTGGGTGCCGGTGAGCGGCCGCATCCGCACCCTGCCCTACAACACTGAGCTCTTGACTTCAGATCAGATTCCTGAAAGCGTTCTGGCCTTGGCAGGCAGTGACCGTGCTCTTGGCTGGGCGCCCGCCTATGCTTCATTCCAGTCCTTCGTGACTGCCATGCGTCTGCTGGAAGGCGATGCTGTCACCTCCGACTGGCTGCGCGGTGTCAGCAAACGGGCAAAAACCTATGCCGGGGAACTCGGCGTGGTCATGGGCGTTGAACGCGGCGAGGTGGATCTGGGCTTCGCCAACCACTATTACACGCTTCGTCTGAAGTCCGGAAAGCCGGATGCCCGCGTGGATCTGGCTTTCACCAGAAACGATGCGGGCTGTCTCATCAATGCCTCGGGCATCTTGGCCCTGAACACAGACAGGAACGCATTCAATCTGATTCGTTACCTACTGACGCGGGAAGTGCAGACCTACCTTGCTTCCCGTGCTTTCGAAATTCCTTTGGTGGAAGGCATCTCACCCCCACCGGGGCTGCCAGCCCTGGACCTGGTATCTCCACCCAGAGTTGATCTGACGCGCCTGGCTGATCTGCGACCCACTCTGAATCTGATGCGCAAGGCTGGCGTGTTATGACTCGCTCGCCGCACTCCTACCCCTTCGCATGTGTCATCGCGCTGGTTACCCTGCTGCCTACCGGTGCGCTGTTTGTGCTGGCATCCGAGAGTGCCCAGTTATTTGATGCCCGCAACCTGCAGGTACTTGGCAACACTGTGATGCTGACGGCATGTACCGTTGTTGGTGCAACGCTTCTCGGTGTTCCGCTTGCGCTTGTCACCGCCTATGTGCACCTGCCATGGCGCAGGGTCTGGCTGATCGCACTGGCAGCCCCACTGGCATTGCCCAGCTACCTTGGAGCCTTTGCGTTGTACGCTGCATTCGGGCCTGGTGGCGAAATAGAGAACATGCTGGGCCTGACAACGCCCGCCGTTGATGGTCTTGGCGGTGCCACTCTGATTCTGATCCTGTATACCTACCCCTTTGTGCTGCTGACTACGCGTGCCTCACTGTGCAGCCAGGATGCCAACCTCGTGAACGCTGCCCGCACTCTGGGCCTGTCACTCACGGGCAGCCTCTGGCGAGTGGTGCTTCCCCGTGCGCTCAACGGGATTGCTGCTGGTGCCCTGCTGGCTGCACTCTACGCGCTGTCGGATTTTGGATCCCCAGCCATTATGGGGCTCAATACCTACACTCGGGTGATCTATGTCGAGTACAACGCGTTCGGCCTGAGCCAGGCTGCACTGCTTTCTGTGCAACTCCTGGTTATTGTGGGGTTGGTTCTGTTTCTCGAGTCGCGGGTTTCTGGTGTCAGCGGACGGCCCGCTCGCCATCTGAGCCTCTGGCCCAGCCGCCGCCAAACGGCAGTGCTCCTGCTGGGCGTCTCGCCAATCATCGTGCTCTCAATCCTTCTGCCTCTGTCGATCTTTTTCTTGTGGCTGCGGCGTGAGGGCACCGGTAACTTTGATCCTGCCTACGCGTGGAACTCCGCCTATGCGTCCCTGTTGGCGGCTCTGGTTGCCGTCATATTGGCAGTACCCGTGGCTCACGCAGCCCTGAGTGGCAAAGCTGGCCGCTTTATGGAACGGGTGACCTATCTGGGTTTTGGCGTGCCTGGCATCGTCATGGGGACCGCACTGGTATATGTTGGCCTGCGGCTGCCACTGCTCTATCAGACCCTCGGAGTGCTGGTTCTGGCCTATGTGCTGCGCTTCCTGCCCCTTGCAGTAGGTTCGATCCGATCGACATCCGAAAACCTGAGTAACAGCCTGGTCAATGCTGCCCGGGTATTGGGTGCCAGCCCCGGCGAAGCGTTCCGACGCATCACCCTGCCGCTGACTCTGAGGGGTGTAGTGGCAGGGGCCGCTCTGGTATTCCTTGAATCCATGCGGGAACTGCCCGCCACTTTGCTGCTGGGACCAACGGGTTTTGAAACCCTGGCGACCTATCTGTGGCGGGTATACGAAGCTGGCCTATTTGGACAGGCGGCTATTCCCGGCCTATTTCTGGTGTTCATTTCCGGTCTGGGTCTGGCGCTGGTTTTTTCCGGGGAGCGCTGGAACCTGAATGAAGCGATGAAGGAGTCCCGTCTCGGATGATTACCCTGAGCAAGCTCTCAGTAACCTATGGTTCGACCAGGGTCATCCATGAACTTGATCTCGCACTTGAAGACGATGAGATCCTGATGCTGGTGGGACCCACGGGCTGTGGCAAGACCACGCTGCTGCATGCTATAGCTGGCCTGGTGCCGATCTGTGATGGTCATATTTCGCTTGGATCCTGGCGGGCCACTCCAGGCACTCAGGTTCCTCCCGAAAAGCGCAATCTGGGCATGGTGTTCCAGGACTTTGCCCTGTTCCCCCATCTCAGCGTTGAACAGAATATTGGCTTTCGCCTGACGGACGCCCGGCGAGCTGAACGCTGGCTGCGCCTGCTGGGCCTGGAACCCCTGCAGCATGCCAAACCGGACACCCTGTCCGGTGGCCAGAAACAAAGAGTCGCCCTGGCCCGGGCACTCGCACACGAGCCGGCGCTGATGCTTCTGGATGAGCCGCTTTCCAGCCTGGATGCCGCACTCAAGGACTCCTTGCGCTGGGAAATACGCAATGCACTCAAGGCGGCCGGCGTGCCAGCGATCTGGGTCACCCACGATCAGGACGAGGCCCTGTCTGCAGGTGATCGGGTTGGCATCTTGAGAGATGGCAAACTGGAACAACTGGACACTCCGGAGCGCTGTTATAGTCAACCAGTGAACCGTTTCGTTGCCCGCCTTCTTGGCGAGGCAAGTTTTCTGGACGGCCAACTGGATCCCAAAACCAGCCAGGTTTCCACAGCACTTGGGCGTGCGCCTGGTCATCCAGTTGATGGCGCGCGCGGCGACGTCAGCCTGCTCCTGCGTCCGGACGATCTGTCTCTCTCCGCCGACCGCCAGGGAATCGGAGAGGTTCTCTGGGTTCGCTACGAAGGCAGTACCCGTCTCTGTGCTGTGCGGGCGGCTGATACGCAGCTTCTGATTCGCTGTAGTCACGAAACCCACCCTCAGCCGGGCGACCGAGTGAACCTGCACATCACCACGACGCACCCACTTGCGGTTTTTCACAGACAACCCGAACAGGTTGAGATCGATCAGAATTTTAGCGCGGCAGCTCCACAGGTGATGCAATGAGAGTTACAGATAAGGATCAACATATCGGGGCCAGCACATCTGCTCATCCTAGTGGTCACGGCTTGTATGCTGTCGGGCTGTGACTCCGGGAAAGTATGAGCTGATAGAGAAGTCGCTTACGTCATTTTCACCGATGAAAATATTCTGACCATCGGATCGGATCTGTTCTGACTCTGGTCTATGACAGCATCCGAACCATCGAACTGGGGGTGGGGAATAGAAGCCCTCCTTCCAAGGTTAATTGATAGCCATGAGCTTGTCGCGCTGAAAGACATATGGGCTCAACACTCACCAATCATCCAGCCGCCACCACCTGTACCGGCATAGCGCCAGTCACGGTGCTGCGCAGCCTGCGCGTCGATGGCACGAACCACTGGCTGCACAGCATCGGTGCCGGAGACCTGACAGTGAAGTTCGTCCACCGTCAGTTCTTCAACCGAAGTATGCGCGAGCGCTATGCCATTTTTTTGGGCGAGACGAAACATAAGTTCCGGCTCCAGCGTTCCTTCTATGTGAACGTGCAGTTCGGCTTTTGGAAGTCTGGCAATGAAGCCTCCTGCTCCGGTTGTCCTTTCAACTTCTCAATCCCGTCAAGTCGTCTCCTCAAGTTCCGAAATCATTCGAGGCAATGAAGATCACATGGCGAAGGAAAACCAACCCACAAATTTCCATTGTATCAGGCCAACTTTTAGCGAACCAAATCGAATCGACGCTGTGCCATGAGCCTCCAGTCGTGCCGCTTTTTTTCCTTGATTCGCCAACTGCAGCCTGCGCTTTCCAATCATGGTTCGGGCGCAGGCGTCGGTTTCGGGCAACGGGCTTTGACTTCCACTGGGAATTATATACGTGATAGCCACGCTACTGTTCTATGCGGCACGGCGGGTACTCCCGCCGATCAATTCACCATCAGGCCGCATACCGGGTACTTTCCCGCCCGACGAGCCAAGCTCCCTGATGTTCCTGGGACTCACCTTCACAACTGACCCACCGGCACTTTCAGCCGTGTAGGTGAGTTGATAGACGAAAGCGCCCCACTGTTGCTCACGGAGTGATCGGTTCAATCCCTTCTTGTGACTGCCGCCATGGGCAGTCATGTTCTTGATCTTCAGGTCTTCAACCGCGAAGTGTCTGTGTCGCCTCACCAGGTCAGTAGTCGTTCTGTGCAGGGCGGTGCGCTGTCTCTCTGCGAACCTGTACGCCTCTCTGGCCAGAGATTGGCGTTTCTTATATCGGTTGTGACTGCCCCTCTTGGCTTTACTCAGTTTTCGCTGAAGCCGCTTCTGTCGGGTCCTATCAATGACCACCTTCGGCACTGACTCACCGGTCGAGAGGGTGGCCTGTGCCTTCACGCCAACATCAATACCGACGACGGGAGACTGATCAGCCACGACCTCCCGCTCCTGCTCACAGACACACTGAACCATGACGCGGACAGGCGTTGTCACAATCCGAACCAGCGTGATCTCACCCTCCGGCACCGCCTTCACAATGAACCTGCCAAAGCCCTTGATCTGTACGGCATGCCTCGTGCCAGACGCGAAGAGACGAAAACTGGATGTTTCAAATGACCGGATGCCCCGGTTCCTGCCCTTGAATCTCGGAAAGCCACCCTGCCTGAAGAATCGCTTGAATGATCTATCCAGTCTGTTCAGGACAGATCGGAATGGCTGTACACCATAGCTGCTCATCTCAGCATCATCTCTGCGTATCTGAGTGAATGACTTATATTGATCGTACAGGCCGATTGACTCACCAGCCTTCCGATACGCATTGATGCGCTCATCAAGGGCAGCGTTGTACAGTTGGCGAGAGAGATACAGGAATCTGTTCAGCCGCTGATGTGTTGCGCGAGATAGCTGTGCAGTCTGACTGTGAGTGCGTATCATCCGCATCGGTGCGGTCGCTCCAACTAGCGTTTGGGGGAGCTGTTTCGAGCAGCTATTCACGCACCTTAATATCATCTGGGCACTGGTGCAACAGGTATAGAATGGGAATTATAGCTGTGGCTGTCACGTATATAATTCCCCTTCCACTCATACGCTGTCCTGATCCTGCCGATAATGAACTGATGCACATTGGATACCACGCATTGGCCAATTGTTAACTCTATTGACAATTAGCCAGCACGCCTCACAATGCAGGCAGGTAAAAGCAAACAGAAACTAATTTAGTGGCCTACATCCCCCGGAACGCAGAATCTCGGCTTCAACACTTCGCCAGCGGCTATCCGGTGGTTGTGGTTACCGGACCTCGTCAGTCCGGCAAATCCACTCTGGTGAGGCATGCTTTTCCTGACCACCGGTATGTATCGCTTGAAGATCTCGATCAAAGGGAGTTTGCTGAAGCGGATCCGCGCGGCTTTTTGAATCAGTTCCGTGGGGGCAGTATCCTGGACGAGGCGCAACGCTGCCCGGCCCTATTCTCTTATCTCCAGACAGCCGTGGATGAACGGCAACAACCCGGAGAATACATCCTGACCGGATCCCAGCAATTTGGCCTCTTATCAGGCATCACGCAGAGTCTGGCGGGCAGAGCCGCATTGGTGACGCTGTTGCCTATGGGCTACGACGAGTTACAGCACTCAGGTCACGTTGGCAAGAATCTCAACAAAATACTTTTTGATGGTGCCTTTCCCCCCATCTTTGATCGCGGACTCGACCCACATCCCTGGTATGGAAACTATGTACGCACTTATCTGGAACGAGATGTCCGACAAGTGATCAATGTGCAGGATATGGGTACATTTCAGCGCTTCCTAAGATTGTGCGCGGGCCGCACCGGCCAACTCCTCAATCTTTCCTCCCTAGCCAATGACCTGGGTGTTACGCATAACACGGTCAAAGCCTGGATATCCGTGCTGGAGGCGAGTTACGTCGTACACCTGTTGCCACCGCATCACCGGAATTTCAACAAGCGCCTGGTCAAAACACCCAAACTCTATTTTCTGGATACCGGTCTCGCCACCTGGCTGCTCGGCATCCGGAACAGCGAGCAATTGACTACCCACATTCAAAGGGGCGCCTTATTCGAAACCTGGGTCATCAGTGAATTGCTCAAGGTCCGTTATAACGCAGGTGAAGCCTCGAACCTATACTTCTGGCGTGATCGCTCGGGACACGAGGTGGACCTGCTGGTTGATCACGGCGCACATCTGTCACCACTGGAAATCAAATCTGGGCAAACCATCGCCAGGGATTACTTCAAGGGCCTGGCGTTCTGGCAGCGTCTGGCGGGCACAACCGCCGGGAAAGCATGGCTGGTTTATGGCGGTGACATGCCACAGATAGGCTCTGCTGTCAGTGTTCTGCCGTGGCATGAACTCCACTCGGAGCAGATTGTGAAATAGATACCCCGGCTCAAGCCGAGGTTGCTGCGCTTGGGCGGTAGCAGACAATGAATGTGCTGCACAACCCCACATTAATTCCCCCGTGCCAGTCTGAGTGCACCACGATGTATGTACTGTCGCCGAGAGGAATCGACTGTTTCAAAACGAACTTTTCATAGAGGTTCTTGAATCGATAGCCGGACCAGTTAACTCCTTGCTTGCTCTAGATCGTTACGCAATGAGAATCGCTCGTTTGCTGAACTCTTTCAAGTTCATCCAATCCATCAGGCGCCAGAGTTATTTCATGGGTGACTTTACCGATGACCCGGATACTTAGCCCGCAGAAAGGAGGTGCGTTCTTCGAGCATATTTGAGTCAACCCAAATCTTGAAAATTTCCCTGTCTCCTGTTGACCGAGTGGGAGCCCCTCGTTGTCTAACCTGCTGCGCATGGAATATGTCTCGCTCCTTTTATCGAGCTGGCATTGCGGCAAGCACATTGTTTACAGCGCCAATACAGTAGATGCTGAAAGATTTGAAATACTCTCGCCGGTGTGTGCCCGTTTTCAGGCTTCACGGGGTTGTATTTGGGGTGTCTGCACGGTGAGCACCCTGACATAGTTTTTCAGATTATATGAGCACCTCAAGAGCGCGCTGTGTACTTCCAAAAAACCGGAAAAATATATATTTTTCAGGCGTATATCCGATTGTATGCTTCTCACATAAGCGACTGAGGTCCGGATGTCTAAAATTATCGGTTCAGTTCGGTATTACACGATATGCCCTCTCTTGAAGGCCACGTACATATTCAATAGATTCCTAATTTACCTGGATAATATTCCGTAATTTACGTTGATTCTGTCCGTTATTTACGATACTTTATCCGCATGAAATCGCCCTCCCTGTATCCCCGCTGGATTGAACCACGAATTGATGAGGCTTTACTGGATACACCCGTGGTTTTTCTTGCCGGACCACGCCAGGCTGGCAAGACAACCCTGGTGCGCCAGTTCGTCAAACGGGGTCTGCACTACCTGACCTTGGATGATGAGTTGACATTGTTGTCCGCACGTGAAGACCCGGTCGGTGTGATTCGGAATCTGGACCGCGCCATCATCGATGAAGTCCAGCGAGTGCCTGAATTGATTTTGGCAATCAAGAAAAGCGTCGATGAGGATCGCCGCCCCGGGCGCTTTCTGCTGACTGGTTCAGCCAATCTGATGACGCTACCCAGAGTCGCAGATTCGCTGGCCGGGCGTATGGAAATCCTCAAACTGCTACCTCTGTCACAGAGCGAAATCGAGAACAAGCCGGCCAACTGGATCGATAATCTTTTTGCGGGAAAAATTCTGACAGCGAACCCTCCTGTTTTTGGCGCTGAACTGGTCGAACGTGTTTTACGTGGCGGCTACCCGGAAGCGGTTGCCAGAACAACGGAAAAAAGACGCACCGCCTGGGCTCGGCAGTACGCAGATGCGCTTATTCAACACGATGTCCGCGATGTGGCGGAAATCGATAAACTGGATCAGTTGCCACGTTTTCTGCGTGCGCTGGCGCAGACAGCTGGCCAGATGTGCAACTATTCCAAGATAGGTGGTCAAGTCGGTCTTGATGGCAAGACAGTGTCTCGCTACATCAGTGTTTTTGAACACATGTACCTTCTCAGGCGCATTGATGTATGGGCACGCAATCGCTTGAACCGCGTAGTTAAAACCCCCAAGCTTCAGTTCATCGATTCCGGTTTGCTGGGCATGCTCTCCGGCATTCGCTACACGGATGTTCAGGTGGACAAAACAGGCTACGGCCACATTCTGGAGAGCTTTGTGTTCGGTGAACTGCTCAAACACACGGCCGCCTCGGATGACGACTATCGGCTTCTGTACTACAGGGATGCGGACAGATACGAGGTTGATGTGGTGGTTGAAAACAGCGCGGGGCACCTGGCAGGCATCGAAGTAAAAGCCTCCGCCACGGTTAAAGAGCGAGATCTACGTGGATTGAAAAAACTCGCCAGTCTGGCTGGCGATCAGTTCACAACAGGTGTGCTGCTGTACGATGGTGATGAAACATTGCCTTTGGGCACAGACCTATGGGCTGCCCCCTTGTCCACACTCTGGGGCTCGTAAACGAACATTCACTGTGCCTGTCCGGTCGAGCCCCATAAATACCATGCAGGTACCATGCGAGCAACGATTGAACATTCATGGCACACTGCTCATTACTTTACAGAGCGCAATTTCCTGGATTCCTTGATACATCCATTGAGATTTGTTTTCATTGACGCGACCCTGCGGAACAAGCTGTAGTTCCGATCTACCCCATTGATATGCCTGGTGCCTCGGCATACTGCGGATCCAGGCCTGTACGTGCCAACAGACGTTTCAAGGACGGCAAGGCGCACCGCTACTATGGAGTGTGGTGGAGAACATTCGCAAGCGCTGCGAAACGTCCGGGCGGTGCAGCGTCAGGTACTGCATCCGGGCGAGATCAACAGCGGGCGGCACCCGTTAACGTCCCGATACACGCAGCTGCACCCCAATCACCAACTGGTGTCGGGCCAAATCCAACTGCGGTTACAGGAGCACCCGATGCCCAGACTCCTCACCTGAATCGACCGGATGGTCACCTGTCAGTCGATGTCTTCCAGTGCCGACCTGGAACTCATGACAACCTACATCAATACCTTACGCGCGTTATGGCACCGAGTTGCAAAAGTCGGGATAGCGTCGCTGGAGACCGCACACTTTGCCTGTATAATCCGTGGCTTCCCGAACCCGCCAAACAGAAAATATTCACATAGAATGCCACAGAAATCGTCCCGCAAAATACCAGTTGGATGGAACTCATCTGACCAAGAGGAAATCGAACGGCGGATAGCCAGAGCGGAGCAGGAAAGCTTCGATATCCGCAGTGGATCTGCCAAGGGAGAGGTGTTCAGCGACTGGCTGGTAAGCCGGGAAGATGGTGGCGCATACCGGATCGAAGTGCGCTCGCTGGAAGCAGCGACAAACAGCTGTGACTGCAAGGATTTTCAGGTCAATGGCCTGGGTACCTGCAAGCATATCGAAGCGGTGCTGCTCAAACTGAATGATCGCATATACGGTGAGGAGAAACCGGTAAATTCAATGGTAGACATCTACCGGAATGGACGCGACGGCAAGGTTAAGGTCCGATTCCCCGGGACCATGAGCACAAGTAGGCGAGTCAGACAACTGGTGTCCCCTTACTTCGACGACACTGGCAGCCTGCGCGGCGACCCCCTGCAGTCCATGGCCGCACTGAATAACAGACTAACCAATGAAACACGGCGTGTGCGGCAGCAATTGCGCATTTCACATCATTTACAGGAATGGCTACAGCAGCTGCAACGAGCCGCAGAACAACGCCAAACACACCGCCGCTTTAAACAGGACCTCCAACAGGGTCGGGTCAGCCTGGATGTCGTCAAACTGCCACTCTATCCCTACCAGCAAGAAGGCATGATGCACTTGGCTTTTACCGGTCGGGCGCTGCTGGCAGACGAAATGGGCCTGGGTAAAACTGTGCAAGCCATTGCCGGTGCGGAATTATTAAACCGACTGGACCCATTGCACAAGGTACTGGTGATTTCACCTGCTTCGCTTAAAAGAGAGTGGCTGGAGCAAATTGCTAAATTTTCGGATCGGAGCGCGCAGATTATTCAGGGGTCGCGAAACAACCGTCACAAACTCTATCGCCAGCCCGTCTTTTTCCATCTGGCCAATTACGAGCAATTTCTCTACGACAAAGACTTCATTAACGACAGTTTCAAGCCAGATTTGATTATTCTGGATGAAGCACAGCGGATTAAAAACTGGCAGACAAAGACCGCCGCCGCTATCAAGGCACTGCGCAGCCCCTATGCCTTCGTTCTGACTGGGACACCACTGGAAAACCGTATCGACGAGATATATTCCATTGCCCAGTTTCTCGATCCAGGACTGTTCGGCCCTTTATTCCGCTTCAATAGGGATTTCCACCAGTTGGATGAAAAAGGCCAGGCCATCGGCTACAAAAATCTGGATCAGATGCATGAGCGCTTGCGGCCCATTATGCTGCGACGGCGTAAAGAGGAAGTCGAGGGAGAATTACCACCGCGCAGCGATCATCACTACTATGTTTCGATGTGTCGTGAGCAGGAAGGGCTCTACGACGATCACTACAGAACAGTGGCACAACTGAGCAGCATTTCCAAAAGACGCCCCCTAACGAAAAAGGAACGCGACCTGCTGATGCTGTCGCTGAGCTGTATGCGCATGACCTGCGACAGCGCCTATATCCTGGATCAGGAGCACCAGGCTTCACCCAAGCTTGATGAGCTGGAGCGTGTGCTGGCAGAACTGCCAGACGCTTCCAAAAGCAAGGTTATCGTATTCTCAGAGTGGGAACGTATGCTGCGCCTGCTGGCAGATCGCTTGACCCGGGCAGGTATTGATTACGCCTGGCATACTGGCAGTCTTACTCAGAAAAAACGCCGCGAAGAGCTCAATCGCTTCAAGAATGATCAGGAATGCCGCCTGTTTCTGGCCACCGACTCCGCAGCAACCGGGCTCAACCTGCAAATCGCACGCGTGGTCGTCAACCTCGATTTGCCCTGGAATCCCGCCAAACTGGAACAGCGAATCGCCCGGGCATGGCGCAAGCATCAGAAACATCCGGTCTCGGTGATCAATATGGTTTCAGAGAACACCATCGAACACCGCATGCTTGATGTACTGCGGCACAAGACTGAACTCGCAGATGCAGTTGTCGACGGTGTCGGCGACATGCACGAGATGAAAATATCCGCTGGCCGTGGTGCGTTTATGGAGCGTCTCGACGGACTCCTGTCCACCCCTGCACCGCCGCGTTCGGCGTTCCAGCAGATCACTGACAGTATCCTTTCCGACCATGGCGACAGGATCGAGCACCTTGAACAGCGCGGCAACACGATACTCGCGGTGGCAGAAGACACAGAACCAACCCTCGCCAGTCAACTTCAGCAGCATGTCGACGAACACTCCCAGGATTCACCTCTGCAGTTGGAAATGCTCGACCGAGCAACATATGAAACCATGCAACGCCTTGCTGAAGCCGGGATCATAGAGTTTAAACAAGCTGCCACAGGTGATGTATATACTGCAAACAGCGATCACCAAAAGGAATTGCGAGAACAAAAACATCGTGAAAATCTGATTCGGAAACACCTTGAAGAAGCACGAGAGAAAGATCGCATGGCCCGGCTACTGGCGAATGGCGGGTTTGTCCGCGAAGCGCTCGCGCCCCTAAACGAGGGCCTCGACAGCGCGCTCATGGCAGCGTCTGTGAAAGCTGGTGAACAGACTACCGCCCCCATCAGCATTGGCCAGGTCAGCCAACTTCAGACCACCTACCAATTGCCAGACCAGACATCGTCACTCATTGCCACTTTGCGATATGAGCAAGACAGTCTCAGCGAAACTGCAACAATGGGAATCTTGGCATCAGCGAGCACAGTGTTGGATACTCTCCAAACAGCCTTGCTGTGCTCCGATTAGTTCATGGATTTGCCCTTGAAACCACAGTGGCAGATACATACCTGGCGTTGGCAACGGATGACTCTGGTGGATAAGATCTGACCACCCTCACTCTTCTACCCGCACGTCGTCATGCACCTAGGTGCCAACCCCTGGTTTGCAACACAAGGCATAGCGACTGAATGATGCCGGAGTATTGATGTTCACTCCCGATCATTCACGCTCTGTGGAGCAAGTCTCTCCATAAGTCTTCGCAATGAAATAACGTTCATGTCATCACCCACGGGAAATTCATCTTCACCACCATAGAGGATATATTTGTGTGACACACCAACATCATCACAGGTTCTGCTGAAATTTTTTCTGAGTTTGGGCGCAACGCCATACTTGATCTCCAGGGCCCAAATTTCAGACGATGGCATTTTGATCACGAGATCAATTTCCGCACCAGCTGCTGTCCGGTAAAAGTAGGTTTCTGACCGGCTGGGCAAGCTAGAATGGATATTTTCGATGACAAACCCTTCCCAGCTTTTTCCCAACACCGGATGGGACAGAAGCGCATCATGCGCATTGATCCCCAGCAACCGGTGCAGGATACCACTGTCGCGCACGTAAAAACGGGGGGATTTCACCAAACGCTTCTTAACGTTTGCATGCCAGGGATCGAGGCGCCTGACCAACCAGAGGTCGGTTAGAACATCAATGTAATGACTGACTGTTTTGGCATCGACTTCCAGGTTTGAGGCAAGCTTGGAATAGTTGACAGTTTCACCCTGAAGATGCGCCAGCATCGTCCACAGCCGACGTAACCTCGCCGCAGGCACGCGAAAGCCCATTTGGGGAACATCTCGTTCAAGGTATGTACGAATCAAATTTTCCAGCCAATCCATGGCCAGATCATCATCGGCAGCCAAATAACTGTCCGGAAAACCGCCCCTCAGCCACAAGGACTGCTTATTCGGTTGGCCGTCAACTTCAGTCAGGCTCAGGCCACTCATCTCAAGATAACTAATCCTGCCTGCGAGGCTTTCAGAGGACTGCAACATCAAATCCATTGATGCTGACCCAAGCAGTAAAAACTGACCTGACCGACGCCCGCGCTCCCGGTTTTTATCGATCAGCCCCCGCAACACGGGGAACAGGTCGGGAACCCTCTGAATTTCATCCAGGATAACCAGTTTATCGGCATAAGCGCCTAAAAAACTGCCGGGATCACTGAGCTTGAGCAAATCCTCGGGGGCTTCCAAATCGAGATACATCGAATCGGTGCGCTTAGCAATGGTTTTAGCTAACGTGGTCTTGCCCACCTGACGTGCACCAAGCAGCACGACCGCAGGCACCCGTGCAATGGCTGATTGGAGTTTTTGGGTCATTTCACGCTGAATCATTCCTTGTATATTACGATATAGACTCCCGATTTACAAGGTAAATAGATCTTCATTTTTCTGTATCGCCATATCAGGCATTGGTCGATATCGCCCGCTACAAGCTCCCCGATAGCATGCTTGATTCCATTTTGCCCACATGGTATCGATACCTTCTGCTCTGCTACCCGTAATTCATACCATGAAAATACCCTGCTCAGAAATCTCTTCAAAATGCTCGAAAAAAACTACCGATTGAACACTGATACACAGCACGTCAGGCAACCTTCCGGACTATAACCTCCAGATGTATGCCTTCCTGCTCTATCCGATGGACTGCTGTCACCACCTCTTCGGAAGGTTTTCATCTATTTAGACCGTTTTCGCCCGCAAGTCTGGCGATTTCACTCACCAAGGCTGGTGCAATGCGGTATCCGATCTGTTCCAGATCAAGGACAACGGGCAGGACCTCATCAATGAAACCATGCTTCTTCGCCGTGAGCAGGACACCCGCTATGCCTACAATGGGTATCCCTCTGCGTCTGGCAACAGCACGCCCCTTCCGCTCATCGATAAACAGGAATCTGCATTTCACTTCTTCAGCCAGGGCAATCGCCTCTGCTTTACCGGGATCGAGTATGAGAATGAGTTCATTCAAGGTTGACGAGGTGCTGGCTGAAGGACTCCTGACTTGCAGCCATCCCTGTTCAAAGGCGCCGGCAAGTCGTTTCGACCCCGGACGCCCGGAACCCAGACACAACTCGGTTTGAACAGCAGGAGGAATAATTATTTCCTCATACAACGTTCGCAGCAGTTGCAGATGCCTTCCCCTGGCCGATGCGATCAGTGGACCGGTATCTGCTACGACAATCCCTGTCACGATGCGGCTGCCAATTCATCATCAAGTTCTTCGATTGGATAATCCACCGCGTCGATACCCGCCTTGCCAAGGAGCTCTATGAATACCTCAATATCCAAATCCGCCACTCTTGCAGATTGCGCCAGAGTCAGCTGATGGGATCTAAAAAGGTGCACAGCCATTGACCTGTGAACACCGTAATTCAGCAGCAATTGGTCAAACGGAATTGCCAGAATGGCGGGCTTCCCGTGTTTCGTTATTAGTGAAAGCCGTCCTGCCTCGGCATCCTTCAAGAGTTCGCCGGATCTGTTACGAAGATCTCTGGCTGTGAATATATCGAATTGTTCCATAAGCAACTCCATTTATTATGCCTACATATCGTAGCACAAATGTAAGGCCATCGCGCCGACTCGGGTTCGGGATAACGCATGCTTTCGGCTGTGCTCCGCAATAATTAATGCACGGCTTTCAGCGATGGAGAATACGTGACATTCGTATCATTGGTTGCTCTGTGGCATCATCGTTTCCAGTATGAACATCGTAACTACTCATTCGAGAGATGGCACTGAGCAATCCACCCTGGGGTGAAAAACGCACCGCAAAAGAACTTCTCCCCATGCTCTGCATCCATGTGTCGCCCCGCATCGTACGACAATATATTCCAGACATTCCACCGTGCGTAACGCACGATCAACGCTGGTCAACCTTTGTAAGAAACCACGCCGACTCAAACATTGCCTGTGATTTCTTCACAGTAGTAACGATCACTTTCCAAATACGCTTTGTTTTTATCGTTATTGAGCATCGCACACGACGTATTTTGCATTTTAGTGTGACGGCACACCCTACGGCTCCGCGGACATTGCACCAATTACGTGAAGCGATACCAGCCGGCCATCACTACCAATATCTTATCCATGACCCTGATTGTATTTTTTTATCAGCACTGGATCAGTCCCTTGCCAACATGGGCGTGGAGGTATTGTTAACGCTCTATCGAGCTCCGCAAGCCAATTGCATATGCGAGCGAGTGATAGGTGCTGTTCTGCGAGAATGCCTTGATTTCTTTATTCCACTCACCACCAGACACTTGCTGGGCACCTTGAAAACATGGGCGATCCATTACAATCGCGGCAGACCGCACGCTAGCATTGACCCTTCAATTCCTGACCCGCCAGATCATCTTCCGGCGAGTCCTCAAACTCGTCACCACATTATTCCGGAGCATTGGCAGACGCCAAAGCAATACCTATCTGAATGCACTCGAGAAACGCTTTGGCTGGTTGGCGGAAAATCCGAAATCAGGCACCCACCGCACGGATGTTGCTGAAGGCTATTACAGTTTCCCCCGGGGAGAATATGTTGTCTTCCGCATGATGGGAGAGAAAGGCATAGATATAATCGGCATCCCGCACAGGGAGATGAACATCATCGTCACTTATTGTCTACCTGACTGAACAATCGGGTGTAAGGTGATGTCCCTGCTATTGCCAACCAGTGCAAGACATTGCCTGCACCAGCGCCGGTCACTCCCACTCTATTGTAAATAAGCCTTTTTTATCTTTTATATTCAATGGCTTATTTTCCTGCTAAACGGTAATACCATGAAAAATACCATGCTCAGAAAATCCTTCAAAATGCTCGAAAAAATTGATGATTGAACACTGCCACACAGCACCCAAAGTCACCTTCCGCGCCTTAACTTCCAAGCGTATCCCCCTAACTCTTCCCTATCTGACTGTTCAATTATGTACAATTCTGCCGTATCCTTGCCAAATTTACCATTATTAATGGTCCGCGATACCGGCACATGGTTAAGCATCCATGAAAGACGAGACTGGAGAGATATTCACCCTCGAAGAGGTGGCGTCCTACCTCAAGGTAGGCAAACGTACAGTCTATCGCTTGGCGGCAGCGAACAAAATTCCTGCATTTAAGGTCGGGGGGGCGTGGCGCTGAGTTATTGTCAAAAGTGGTGTTTGAGACACTGAATCAGGCGGCGACCTGGTTGTCTGCTGTCACCTCAATTCCGTCTTTGAACTTCACTCCCGTAATGACCTTCGCCAGGTAGTCGAAGCCTCGCAATCGGCGCCATCTGCCCTCAGCGCACATGCCCAGCTTGAACATCATATGCAACATGCCATCCCGGGTCAGGCAGCCCTTTGATCGCTTGGTGCGGTGGCGGATCGTGCCAAAGGTCGATTCGATCGGATTGCTCGTCCGTATACTCTGCCAGTGCTGCGCCGGAAAATCATAGAAGGCCATGAGCTCATCCCTATCCTTCTCCAGACACAGGGCGGCCTTGGGGTACTTGGGCTCACAGGTCTCCAGGAACAGGTCGAACGCCCGCTCCGCATCCTCCCGCGTACTGGCCTGCCAGATCTCATGTAATGCCTGCTTGGCCTTCGGCTGGACCGATGTGGGCAGGCCATTGAGCACATTCATGGTCTTGTGCATCCAGCACCGCTGTTGCCGGCTCTCTGGATAGACCTCCTCCAGCGCGGCCCAGAAGCCCATGGCACCATCGCCGATGGCCAGTTGGGGGACATTCATGCCTCGCGACTTCAGCCTCAAGAGCACCTCCCGCCAGCTCTGGGTCGATTCCCGAACCCCGTCCTCAATCGCCAGGAAGTGTTTCTCACCGCGCTCATTGACGCCAATAACCACCAGGGCGCAGAGCTTGGCTTGCTCAGCCCTGAGGCCGCTGTACACGCCATCGGCCCACACATACACCCAGCGATCCTTGTCCAGCGGCGCCTCGCGCCACGCCCGGTATTCCTGCGCCCAGCTGCGCTTTAACCGCGATACCGTGCTGGCTGACAAACCCTTGGCCTCCGGGCCAACCAGAACTTCCAGCGCAGCGCCCATCTCACCGGTCGACACACCCTTCAGATACAACCAGGGCACGGCCGCCTCCAGCGTTCTGGTTGTGCGCACATAGGGCGGCACCAGCGCCGAGTGGAAAGTGACCGGCGCACCATCCCTCGACCGCACCTTGGGAATCCGAACCCTCACCGGTCCAAGACTGGTCTGTATCGCCCGCTCGGGTTGATACCCATTGCGCACGACCCTGAAGCGTCCGTCCGCCAGGCGCTGATCCTCATAGCCGGCAACAAACGCCTCGGCTTCGGCAACCACAGCCTGATACAACAGCTGGTGGGCGCTGGTTCTCAACAACTCGGTCAATGGATCGGGAATCTCTGCTCGACCTGCAAGCTCAATAATATTACTCTTACTCATGGTGGCGTATCTCCTGTGTTGATTACTTTGTTTGCCAAAAACAAATCAACCAGATACGCCGCCTTTTTTCAATGCCTCATACACCACATTCGGTTATAACTCCGTGGCGCTTTTTACGTGCAGATATTGATGACTGGATCAGGCAACAGTCGAAAGTGAAAAACACAACGTAGAGAGTTGAACCGAATTGACAAAATCTCACCGCTACTACAGTAGGGTGGTGACATTACTGAGGAAATATATATTCATAAGCACGGATCCAAAGAGATGCAAAATTCAGGGGCAGCACCGGAGCAAGGACAAATAGTTAAACTGCGCCATAAGATATGGGCGGTCACTGCAGTCAATAAAACCTCCGTTCAAGCAGGCAGTGCCATCCATAGGGTTGCCCTTGAATGCCTGAGTGATGATGCGCTCGGAGACGATATTCAAGTTATATGGGAACGAGAAATCACTCCCCACCTGATTGATTCAACATCCCTGCCAGACGTAACTGCTTACGACGAACCACAACTCTTCGATGCTTTTATACGGTCCCTTCAATGGGGGGCAAGTTCGCTGGCGGTGGGGGATATGCTGCAGGCCCCGTTTCGGGGTGGCGTACAAATGGAAGAGTATCAGCTTGCTCCCGTCATCCGGGCCACCAATATGCCCCGGGTGCGCCTCTTATTAGCTGACGATGTTGGCCTGGGTAAAACCATAGAAGCAGGCTTGGTCACCCAGGAGCTCATTCATAGCCACAGGGCCAGTCGAGCGCTGGTTATCTGCCCTGCGCATTTGAAGCTCAAATGGGTCGATGAGATGGCCGAGAAGTTTGGCCTCGAGTTCAAAATCATTGATCGGGATTCCGTCCTGAAAATGAGAAAGGAATATGGCCCCAGTATTAACCCTTGGGCTAGTTTCCCGCGACTTATCACATCGATCGACTATCTAAAGACCGAACATCCTCGCCGTTTATTCGATGAATACACCCGCCGTCGGCGAGAGGAAAGCCCCAACAACCGCCCCTGGGATCTCCTAATTCTGGATGAAGCCCACAACGCGGCTCCGTCAGGCAAGAAACAATATATTCGTGACTCTGAGCGTACCTCACTGCTCCGGTCAATATCTGAGCAATTCGAGCACAAGATGTTTCTCACCGCGACACCGCACAATGGTTACCGCGAGAGTTTCACAGGGTTATTGGAGATCTTGGACAACCTGCGTTTTTCACGTGGCACGGACCTCGACAAGGCTCAACTATCCGCCGTGACTGTTCGCCGATTAAAGCAGGACATCTCAAATCCAGATGGCACTCCTCGCTTTCCTAAAAGGGTCATCCTTCCGCGTGACGAAATCAGTGACCCACAACTTTACGTCAAGCTGAATGGCGATGAACAACAGCTGTTTGACTTGCTAAAAGCCTATACCGAAAGTCGCTTGAGTTCCGTCGATAAACGTTCCGAGCGGCCACTGCAGTTTATCCTGACCTTGCTGAAAAAACGGGCGTTGTCTTCCCCGTTAGCTCTCCGCGAGAGTCTTATAGTTCATACGCAAAATGCAGGCGTTAAAGATGAACTCGGCATTGGAGAATCACTATTTAACAGCTTTGAGCAAAAGGAGGCCGAAGACTGGAGTGATGACGAGGAGAAAGAAGACAATCTCGAAGCAGCTACCAGCACAGCATCCAAACTCATAAGTGATCTAACCGACGAAGAAAAACGATTTCTGCAGGAAATGTATGAAATCGTCGATAAGCAGGTTTCTCACTTCTCGATTCAGGAGGACAGCAAGGCCACTGCGTTGGTCTCATGGATCGATAACAATCTACGGGTTGATGACGAGTGGAACGGCGAACGTGTCATTATATTCACCGAGTATAAACACACGCTCAATTACCTTGAACGCGTGTTGGAAAAACACGGATACCTGGATGCCACACGCACCATTGTTGGCGGCATGAAAGACGGCGATCGCCAGCGAATTAACGATGAATTTCAGGCTCCTAACAGCGAAACGGGTGTGCGAATTCTCCTCGCAACCGACGCCGCCTCGGAGGGTGCCGACTTTCAAAAATACTGCCGAAACCTGATTCACTACGAAATTCCATGGAATCCGATACGCCTGGAACAAAGAAACGGTCGAGTAGATCGTCATGGGCAAAAAGCGGACGAGGTCAGGATTCACCACTTCGTCTACAACAATCAAGAAGACTCTGAGTTTCTCAAACACATCGTCGACAAAGTTGAAACCATCAGAAATGACATTGGCAGCGTTGGCGCCCTAATTGCTGAAAATGTTCGGCGAAAAGCGCTTGGCCAGTCCGTCAATCTCGCGGCCATAGATGATGATGCGCGCAGAAAAATGGCGCAGGAAGAAATGACCATTGAAGCCCGAGAAAATGAAGGCGTGGCTCAAATGGTTGAGGCATTGAGCAAAGCACGATCTGCACTCGACATTTCTGATTCGAATCAGTTACAGCTATTGGATCAGGCGTTGCGATTGGAAGGCTGCTCTGATGCCATCAAACAGTTGGGTGATGACGAGTTCATTCTATTTCAGGTTCCCATCGCATGGACCGAATGCAAGACATACCTCAGCTCAGATTACCTGCAGAAACGCCTATCGTTTAATCGCACCAAAGCCAGAGATGACGATGCAATAGGCATTGTCCATCTGGATCATCCATTGATGCGGCGAGCCATTTCCACTTTTCGTATTCAGATGTGGGGAACGCAGTCGTCCCGACAACACCTTAGCAGAGTCACCATTACAGAATCCGATACAGTCTCGTCCCCAGCCGTCATCGCCTGGGGGCGGCTTGTACTTTTGGGCCCAGAACACAATCGCCTACATGAAGGGCTGGTCAGGTGCCAACTCCTAATTCGCGATAATGAATTGGTTGAACAGGAAATTTTGCGTCCGGAGGACGCAACCCCTTTCACTGGAGACATTGCCAATATCCAAGAGCTAATCCATCCCCAACTGGAAGCCGTTACAGAGAAACTTTCAACTACCGCCGACGCGCAAGCCAGCGTGCTGATCGATACCCTGAAAGAACGCGGCGAACTCGCTCGTAAACACGCCCAAAGCCTAGCAACAGAACGGATTACTGCCATTAGAAACGCCATCAAGGAATGGCAGAAACGCTCCGCTGATCTGCAGATGCAATTCGCGTTTGATGACGAAGAACAGGAGCAACGAGAACAAGACCTGCTTGCGTTGCAGCTCCGGCTTGAGCAACTCCAACAAGAGCGAGAAACAGAGCCAAAACGCCAGCGAAATCTATATAAAGTAGCCGATCAAAGAATGTACCCGGTTGCTCTGGAAGTGATACTTCCCAAGGAGGGCAACTGATGGCCACCAATAAACGTGTCGCCAAGCGGCAACATCGCTGGCTATCCAGTGTAGAAATTACCGGTGTTGTTTTGAGTGAACCGGTACTGGCAGATGCGGGGAATTTCAGATCCCTAGACAAAGCTGAGCTGGCCAACTTCCGAAAGCAACGGGAAATCTGGAACCTGCCTAAGGGCATGGTTGAGGGCGATGGGCAACCTGCGTGGATAAATTTCATCCTCGAAGATTTTCTGGGGATCAAGGACACTGAATACTGGCAAGTTGGCGCGTCCATTCCGTCCAACATGGTGGTAGCCCTTCCTGAGCAGCAAGAAACGCTTCGCCCTAGTCGGATCCTGCTAGACGAAGGGCAGCCCATCATGTTGTTGCTTGAAGTGCCACGTGAGCAATCACTCGACAAGTCATGGTTACAGGGCAAAGGGCGCTGGAAGGCGTCGCCAACCACCAAGTTTGACCGGTTACTTCGCGAAACAGGCATAGAACTCGGTTTGCTAACCAATGGTGAGGCATGGCGTCTCGTTGTCGCTTCTCCATCTGAAACCACCTCCTGGATGACCTGGACCGCTCAAACCTGGAATGATGATCCGCTCACCCTGGCCGCCTTTAAAGACCTGTTCGGTGAATCACGATTTTTTGCCGGGCCTCGCGATCAGGTTGTACTGGAACTTATCAAGCAAAGCCGCCAGCGACAGCTGGATGTGGCCGACCAGCTCGGTAATCAGGTTCGTGAAGCGCTGCAGATTCTAGTTCACGAGCTGGACAGAGTAGATGCCGAACTGGGTGGAACCTTCCTACAAGGTTACGGTGAAGCTGAAATATTTGAATCCAGCGTAGCCTTCATCATGCGCCTGCTGTTCACGCTCTACGCTGAAGAAAATGGTCTGCTGCCCCATGGCAACGTTAACTATGACAGGGCCTACGGCGTCCTCCATCTGCTGACAGAACTGGAAGAGACAAAGCGGCTCGCCCCGGAGAAGCTCAAACATTCTTTTGCCGCCTACGCCCGGCTGCTGGCCAGTTCCCGCTTGCTGCATGACGGCAGCATAGATCCTGATATTCGTATCGCCGCCCACGGTGGCCAGTTGTTTGACCCCAATCGCTACCCCCTGCTGGATGGCCGAACCAAAGAAGGCGCCTGGCCCACAGAGATTCCCGAGCCGCCAAAGATCCGAGACGCGGCTATACGCGATATTTTAAGAAGCCTGAAATATGCCAGGGCTGATGGAGTGCGCCAGCTGGTGAGCTATCGCACGCTTGCTGTGGAACAGATTGGCCACATGTATGAAGGGCTGCTGGATCGCCGGGTTGCCCGGGCCCCTACTAATAGAACCCTGCTGCTATTGCAGGGGGGCAGCAAGATTAAGGAACCAGAACCCGTCGACGCAACAGTGTTTGCCGGTTTGGACCAGGCGGCACTAATCAAGACCATTACCAAGCACACCAGTAAAACCGCCGGCACCATTAAAAAAGTCCTGGAACGCGACGAAGAACGCCATACTCTGGCAAACCTAGGTACTGATGACGCCGAACTGCTGGAGCAGGCTAAACCGGCCATTCGTTTTGTGAAGGATCTGGGCATAGTTAGGCCAAGCGGGCTCTATGTTTGCCAAGGGCAGGACCGCCGCTCCAGCGGTGCACACTACACACCGCCCACCCTGACCGAGCCGGTCGTGCGCCGCACCCTTGAGTACCAGGTGTATGTGAATGTGGAAGGCAAGCCAGGCCTGCTCCAGGAACCCAGGTTAGTCAAAACTCCACAAGAAATACTCAGCCTCAAGGTCTGTGACCCAGCGATGGGGTCAGGTGCCTTTCTCGTCCAGGCTACGCGTTATCTGGCAGAACGACTAGTAGATGCATGGGAACGCACGGCCGCAGAGCAGCAAGATACCATTCTAACGATGCCCTTTGCGACACCGTCACAGGGTGAAGCCACCGAAAATTTGATGCCGGAATCCCGCGAGGAGCGCATCGTCTTTGCACGCCGATACGTGGCCGAGCGCTGTATCTACGGGGTGGACATAAACCGGCTGGCCGTGGAGATGGCAAAATTATCACTGTGGTTAACCACTCTCTCCACCGACCGTCCGTTCACCTTTGTGGATCACGCACTAAAACACGGCAACTCGTTGATTGGACTATCACCGGAGCAAATCCGCAACTTCACTTGGAAACCCATCACCAATGATTTTGGGCCGCTTTTTGCAAACGCTGAAGAACACGGGGTTGAAGAGGCCGAGCAACACCGGGAAGCCATTCACGCAATTCCTGACCACGATTTTATCCGTAAAGAAAAAGAGAACCGCATTGCAGAAGAGGCATTGTCCAGCCTGCGACTAAAAGCCATCTTAGCTGTAGCCGCATTTTTTAATGGATCTAATAACAAGCAGCGCGAAACTAATCTAATTAGTTATCGCTATTGGCTGGAGCAGCTCGACAATGACGAAAAGGCGGTTACTGAAGTCGAGAAAGTATCGAGAGGTTTAACTACGGGCGAGCCTCCGATAATGCCTTTTTGTTGGGTAATTGAGTTCCCGGAAGTATTCCATCGAGATAACGGCGGATTTGATGCGCTAATAGGTAATCCTCCTTTCTTAGGAGGCAAGAAAATCAGCACGAATTTAGGAAAAGGAGTGGCAGATTATCTCGATAGATTCAAAGATGGTAAAAAGGGCGCCTGCGATCTTATTACCTATTTTCTATTACGATGCGCCTTCGATTTGCTTGCTGACACTAAGGTTTCAAGCATCGGCCTCATTACTACCAATACGATTTCACAAGGAGATACTCGCGAACTTGGATTGCTAAGGATATTGCGATCTGGTTTTACCATTTACCATGCTACGCCCTCATTAGCCTGGCCTGGAAAGGCTAATGTAATAGTTTCAATCCTACATGTAAAAAGGAAACCTTGGCATGGAGAACGGACCCTGGGACACGAAAAATGCGAGTTAATATCGTCTTATTTGGACTCAATCCCCTGCAATGAAACCCCAGCGCCCATAAGCAAGAATGCTGGATTATGCGGAACTGGAGTATATGTATATGGCAAGGGTTTTGTTCTATCAAATGAGATGGCTGATGAACTTCTCAATGACCCCATGAGCCGAGAAGTAGTGAAACCCTATCTGGTAGGCGACGATATAAACAATACAAAGGGATCTTCTCCTAGCAGATATTGCATCGATTTTGGAAACAATGATATTGAGCAAGCAAGACAGTTTCAAAAAGCTTTTGACCACGTAACAAAAACAGTCAAGCCTGAGCGTGACAAACTAACAGGTCAAATACACGAGAAACGATATTGGATACACTGGGATCGCCGCGAAGAGTTCTTTAATGAATTAAAGGGAAAAGAGTTTTATTTCGGTAGGTCACGCGTCAGCAATCTCCATCTTATTGAAAAGATACAGCATGAGTGGCTTCCCTCAGACGCTGTGGTGATATTCGCAACTGACAAATACTCTGTGTTTGGAGTTCTGCAATCAATCTTTCACCAAGTGTGGGCTGAAAGATTTTCCACAACAATGAAGAACGACCTAAGGTATTCCATTAGTGATTCATTTGACAATTTCCCTTTCCCAAGCAGCAATTCGCTTGAATCCATTGAAGGTCCCGCCAAGGCTTTTTATTCGGAAAGAAAGCAGGTGCTAGATAGCCAAAGCTTGTCCCTTCGCGAATTACAAAAAATGGTCGACAATGAAGAGTGTTCAGATTCCTTTATTCTGGGATTCCGAAATTCAATTGTAAGTCTCAACAAGCACATAGCAAGAGCATACGGTTTCGAAGACATAGATCTTGAATTCAGTTTCAGGAATGCCATATGGCTACCACATAATCCACACTGCTTCACTATTAGCATGCCGACGAGAGATAAAATCATAGAGAGGTTGCTAGAGCGGCATTCAAGACAAACTCAAACATCATCTTAATCAATACTCAACAAGAACTGCTTTATACTTCAACAGATCAAAATGCTGGGCAATCCGTTCACTGGGTTGCCCTTGCATCCTTACGCCCATTTCCATGTTGCGATCCAGCGCATACATAGTCAGGTTGGCCGAGGTCACCAATGCATCGTGACGATCGGCCACCAGCACTTTGGCGTGCAGTTTCAGGTGCTTTTCATCGGCGGGAATTTTCCAGGTTAGCAGCTGCGGCAATGGCGCAGTCTTGGGCCAAAGCGATACCAGGGTATCTCGATTGTTTTTTCCGTAACCCTTTTCGCCTTCGTCCAACACCATCGTCACCTTAACGCCCCGCGTTACTGCATCTGCAATTAACTCGATGATGTCATTAATAATGCCCTCATGGTCTTCCTTACCCGCCAACCAGTAGCCCACCACCAAGAGTTCGGATTGGGCCGCAGCTATGATGTCCTGCACCACTTGGCGGGTGGCCCGCAAATAGGAGCCTTCGACCTTGGGCCCGCTCCAGACGACTTCAGTTGGTGTTGCCTCGCTCGCTGTGAGTACTACAACTTCCTTTAAGGCGGCCAGTTGAAGAGCAAATAGTGTATTACTCTGTGAATCAAACTGCTCGCTCCAAATCCGAAGCAGGCGCGTTAGTGCGGCCTGCACGCCAGTTCGTCCTGCCGCCAACTTCGAAATGCTAGCCGAGCCAGATTGCGCGGTAAGTAAACCAGACTCAATGGCAGAAATAACTTCACCAAAAGCGCCAGCATTGATCAACTGCCGAACACTCTGTGCCAACGCCATTGCGGCGCTATCAATTGAATCCGGCATGGCCATCTCCTAATTGAAATAAGCCATATCGCTGTATGCCATAGTGGGTACCAGGAAGTTCCTGTCCAGGAATCGGTTAAAGGCTTCGCAGGAAGTTTCTGGCGCCAGCACACAGGCATGGCAGGCCGCACCGTTGATGGTGGCATGCACATCGGGCTGGTGATCGGCACAAAGGGGATCCGATGAGCAGCGCTTGGCGTTCTGAAGGGCGCCGTGGATTAAGTTGGGGAAACGTTCTTTTGTGCCTAGATCGACTAGACCGCCCAGACTGCCCTCCGAGTCGGCACTAGCGGTGTATAACAAGATACCTGCCATTTTGCGTTCGGGGTCAGTACTGCTGTAGATACGCTCACGCACTGAAGATTCCGAATAGCCGCAATCCAGAGCAAGCTGACGCATCAGCACATGAGCCAGGCTATGCAGCAATACATAACGAGCACCTGGGAAATCATCGGCATCAACACCGCGCTCAGTTGCCCATTCTCTATATTTTTGCTCTATGGCTGCGGCCCATTTTTTAACTGCAGTCTCCGCCTCCCAGTTAGTCAGTGCTTCATCCTTCAACTCGATGAAAATGCCCTCACCACGTACTTCCACCGCTGGCAGCCAGTCCTGGCGCTCTTTGTAAATTGGTGCACGTGAGGCACCCATGCCATCGTCGTCCATACCAGATGCGTAGTCGATACGGGTGAAGCTTGTAAGCGCCCTAACTTCCAACAATTTTCTGGCCAATACAATGCGCTCGATTTTGTCAGTTAAAAAATCCGGGACTTCACCAGCCTCCAGGAAGAAATCGGACTGGTCGCCCTGGTTGCTCCCCTCAATATCCCGAAAGGCATGCCATTCCGGTAGGCGCAAGTCGATTTCGTCTGTCTCAATTTCTCCCCGTTCTTTGAGCAGGGTCTGCCAGATATCTTCGGCCTTGAATTCAGCCAAGGCGGGAAACATTTCCATATCAAGCAGGGTTTGCAGCTTGGTCAGAGAATCGATTTTTTCAACCTGATGCTGTGGGCACTTCTTAAGTGCTTGACCGACAGGACTGGCCGCCTCTTTTATTGACAAGGCACTGCGAACCAGCGGAAACCATCCGTTTGTGGCTCCGCGTTGAATCGCCCGCACTTGACCAGCATGGCTACATTCGTGGGGGTCTTTATTTTTTATGCCCAGCCATGGTCTCTTGCGCGTACATTCTCCCAGCGCCAGGCTGCGGTTTTCGCCAAATGCATCGCTCACACTGCGTTTGGCATCGCAAGCACAATAGATCCAGATATCGGACACAGAACCAGTATTGCCAGAATAGACCAGGCGCATACGTTTTTTACAGCTTGTATCGGCATCCCTGTGGACGTAGGCTCGCCAAGGGAAATCATCGATATGACCACTTGGACAGGCCACCACAAAAGGCGCAGGAACTGTGGGAGCCCGGAATCTGCCGCGCCCCTTACAATTGGGCGCTTTGCACTCCATTTCTTGTGATTTCTCGTTGTATTCAACCAGGCCTTCGCCCGGTTCAGACAGAGTGGCGCACTCTGGATGGGTGCAGACCTGATAACGTGGAAACAAAAAGGTCGGTACAGTACCGCGTTTGGTAAAAAAACTTCCACTGGCGGGCTCGGCGGAGAAGAACCGCTTTACCTTCAGTGCTCGCTGGAGACGTGGCTCGTGAATGACTTGGTCTTCATCAAGCCGCCAGCCATCAATGCCTGCGACAATGACCGATAAAGTCTGCAGATCAACTATAGAACCTGGGCCAAAGGTTGTGATCACCTGGCTTGGACGAACGTCGCCGATTGCTCTTTTACTCGACATCCCTGTCACTCCTCGTCACTCAAATAAAAAGCCGCCGTTGGCTCGACTTCGCGCAATGAGCCCGGCGTTGACCACTGGCCTTCATTGTCGGTACCCGAGGTCTTTAACAAAACACGCGCGTTGTTTGGGGGACGCTCCCCACTCTTTAGCCAGGAATATCGTAATAAATCGTCAGCATAATGTGCCCAGTCGTCACGGCTCGACATGAGTCGTTCTTTAACCAATTGAGCGTTTTTCTTACCCACCAGATCCGCTGCACGCAAGGTGATATCTGTGATCATTAAATCCGTGCCGGGAGATGCCGGGTCGAAATTCTGGGCCTGAACTTCACGAGCCATGTTTTGCGCGCCCAGCCGCTGTAATGCCGCAAAGGCACCTCGCAAGCCCCTGTCCAAAGCCCGCGAAGAGAAAGGTGTCACACTGATAGCTTCAACATAACGGTAAAGCGCCGCATGGTAAGCCCGAAAATGTTCGTAATGGGAAAGGTCCCTTGCACCCAGCCAGTTGTACATGGTGATGACCAGGCCGGGATGTTTACGGCCAACTCGACTGGTTGCCTGAATATACTCGGCAGTGCTTTTCGGTTGACCTGTGACAACCATCAACCCGAGCCTGTCGATATCTACACCTACCGAAATCATGTTGGTTGCCAACAGGACATCGACAGGGTACTGCTTGTCCTTTTCTCGAGGAAACTTATTATCCAACCGTTTCAATAGACCAGGAATCCGCCAGGAATCGAGGCGACTGGTGAGTTCATCTGGATCATTGATATAGCGCTGCGGGAATCCTCGCTGTTGCGCCAGATAGCGTAGGCGCTTTTTAATGTCGTCCTCGACCAGCCTGCGTGCGCCACCGAGCGCACGTAGACTGTTGAAGTAACCCACCACCGTTGCATACGGATCCGCGGCTTCAGGATCTCGGCTGATTTCTGCCTCCCCCGCCGCAAGTAGTGCCGCATAGACACGAACCAGCAGGGTTTTTGTACTAGAGCCCGGTGCATTTAAGCCCACATACAGACGCCCAGCCATTTTATCGTCGTCCAACTTGATCTCTTGCTCTTTGGCAAAGAAAGAATCTTTGGAGGAAAGGCCGCTGGGCGGGAAGATGGCCAGGTCGCGGTTGTAAAGCTGCCGAATTTGTTCGTGAGCTCGCCGTATGGTCGCAGTAGACGCAATAATCTTGGCCGGTATTGTGACTCCGGTTTCGTCTTCAACCCGACTAAGGAAATCGACGGCCGTCTCATATAACCCGACCATGGTGCCTAAGGGGCCGGAGATTAGATGGAGTTCATCCTGAATAATCAGTTCTGGGGGAACTAGACGGCGCGCTGGTTGATCATCTCTTACAACCCGCTGATTCGGTTTCTCACCATGGCCAGGAGTTAGATGGCCGTAGGTGGGGCTGTAGCGATTCCGCAAGCCAAAGAGCGCTTGGGTTTCACCCTTGAAAGGCATGCGGGCGAATTTGTCGACCGTGGCTATGACCAAAGAGGGGCATTCGCGATAGATTTCATCATCCACGACCACGACGGGTAAGCCTTGGTCGTTAGACTTGCGGGCGCAAAACTCACATTTTGGATTTGGACAGCGAACGAGTGTCCTCAGTCTTGCATTGTCGAAGTCATAAGTTTGATTTTCTGGTTTGCCTTGTGGGGTCACTAGGGATGTACCGCAACGCGGGCATGATACCAATTGAACAGGGCTGCCCTCCCTGGGTTTCTTACCTTCGTCGAGATCTTCAAGCGCTTTTTGCGATGACTTCGCATCATTTGGTGTGGTCGCCTTACCCACCCACAAACCAATCTTGAAGGGTTCATCACCCCACTTTTCGGTATTGGATTGGCGTACCAATTCGCATGCACAAATGAGGGCGGTGGCACGCTGGAACTGCTGAACCGTCAGCAGTCGCAATGTATAGCGCATGATAATGGCAACACCTGCGCTGGAATCGAGACCATTTACATCGCCCCGCAGTCGGCGATATGCCAGAGTGAATGCAGCCAAACCAAGGTAGGCTTCTGTTTTTCCGCCACCCGTGGGAAACCAGAGCAAGTCGACTAACTTGCGATCCGCAGCTACTTTCTCACCTGGCTCCGGCTTTTTGACCATACTGGCAATGTTTAGCAGGATGAAACCCATCTGAAATGGTCGCCAAGTGCGATTGTGTTGCTCATCAAAATCCGCCGGATTACCAACAATTTCTCCGCTATCCCGATTGCGACCAGCCCATATGACGTGTATGCGTTGATCCCACATCACATGATTGGCAAACAGGAAAGCCTCGAATGCTTTAGGCTCATTTCTGATGAGTTCCAAACCAGCGCGCATTCTGCGTGCAGCATCAGCACATGACTCGATTAAAACTCTTGCCGTGTCTTGGTTTTCTGGAGTGGAGACAAATGGTTCACCTTTTGCTTCTTGCTTCCTGTCTTCAACCCATTGCTCGTAGGACAAAATCAATGGTTCGATAGCACTGAATAAGTCGCTTGGTGTTGAGAACTTGCTCAGCTCGCGCATGTCCAGGTTCAAGCCTGGTATGTCACCACTTTGTGCAATTAAGCTTGGCACCTCAAAGTTAGGGATAAAGTCAGTAAATAAGATGCTGGCTCTATCACGTTCTGCATTGAGTCCATCCCAGCCGGCAGCCACACCGTGGCCCGTCGCAAATTCTTTAGCATCCCGATAGAGGATGTTCGCTGTAGCGATCTCAGGGTCTTTGGAAAGGTCCTTATCAAAATCCTTGGCGATAAATATTGGAGCCGTATCAGACGAGAACACCTCCAATCTTGGCTGCAAGAGCCATTGCTGATCTTTTGCTCTGTCGGAATCTTCACCTTTGGGACGCCTATTGACCAAGAACAGACTGATCGCTTTTGCTCCATCGATGTGATGAACAACACCCTCCAAGAACACCTGGGCATCACCATCGCCATCTTCTCCGGGTCTGCGAAAGCCATCAGGAGTTATTGCGATACTTGCTGGCGCATTTGATTTTGACAGGGGAATCGCGCTGATCTTTCCTACCGCATTAACCGGTATACCCTCGACCAGAACAGATCGCTGATACCTCTGCCAATAAGTACCGCCTTCGGATTCATTTTTTTCACGACGATAATCTCCCCAAGTAGCCTTGGCATTTATCGTTTCAGTATCGGTAGAGACCAGGAAAGATAAACCCATAGACGAAGGGCTAAAGCCCACAATCAGCGGAGGTTGTGGCTCGTACTCACCACCTTCATCATCATCACTCCCGGCCGCAAACTGGTCATTTTCAATTTCCGGTATCTCGGTATCCAATGGAGCTAGGCGCCCAACGATATAACGGGTGGTGGGAAACTCTGTTATCGTTTCGTCTAGAGAAGTAGGCCCCATTAACTCGCGTGTAAGGGCCTCGAGAATTCTGGAGCGCGACTCTCGCTTACTGCTATCAGGCATAGACGTTTTCCTTTTGCTCGCGTTTCTTTGCACCTGGACCTTTCCCTGTCCCGGGATGTGCATCGTGAGCACCAACCAACGTCAGATACTTTTTAGGCACAGCCTTAGGCTTTTCAGGCGGAGGACAGTCATTTCTCTTTTCAGGAATGAGCTTAAGCTGCTTGCGTACACGTTCACCAAAAAACTGTCGGCGTATTTCCAACCCAAAAAGTTCGCCAATAGCCGGAGGTACCGCATTGCCGATTTGCTTATGAGCTTCCCGTCGATCACCAGCAAACTGATAATCATCCGGGAAAGTTTGAAGACGGGCGAGTTCTCTAACCGATAGCAATCTTCCCTTCCAGTGAAAAGGGCCAGTTGCCGGACCTGGTTGTGCTTGAATTGTCCAGCTAGGCTTGTCTTTAGCCAGCTTTAGGAGAAACGACCAAAAACGTGTTCGCCAACCAAACAGGGGTAATCCACCCGATTGTTCTGTGTGCCACTGGTAGTTTTGCCCTTCAGGTATGGTTGGCAATAAATCGCCCCATTTCCCAGATGGCTTAACGTCATCAGGCCAAATATCGACATCCAAATCACCAATAGCATCCCAAACAGTTCTGTAGGGGCTTTTTGTTTCTTTTGTTATGGATGGATCGAAGTGTGTAGGAGCAGGAAGGCCGAACCGGGTGCCATCTCTACTTGCAATGATAAATACCCGCTCCCGCGACTGCGGCACGCCGTAATCAGCGGCATTAACTGCTATCACGTGAGGTTTGTAGCTCGTTTTCTTATCCCCGTTAATCCTGTTCAATTCATTTTCTAAAAGTTTTAAGCCTTCGTCTTTATCCGAATAGGCTATCCCCTTAACATTTTCGAGCAGAATAACTTGTGGCAGAGCTTCGCGAACAAATTCAAGATAGGCTTTCAATGTCTTGGCGCGAGGATCTGACAACCGCTCAGTATCGCCTGTCACCCAGTAGCCCGATTTTGAGAAGGGTTGGCAAGGTGGTCCGCCAGCGAGTAGCGTAAGCTCCCTCGGCTTTAGACCGGATTGTTTCAATAATTGACCTGGTGTTAACGCGTGAATATCTCCGGGACAAGCTAGTTTCCACTTTGGATGGTTCAGGGTGAGCGTTTGCTGCGCGATATGATCGATCTCAACGCATAGTTTGTTGGTAAAGCCTGCCGTACCCAGCCCAATATCTAGCCCTCCGGCACCGCTGAATAGCGAAATCATTGTTTTGATAGGCTTCTTACTCACAAATGATTCTCGTTTTTTTGGTATTCCAGTAGTTCACCAACGGAAATTGAAAGATATTCACAAAGTGTGTTGATCGTTTCTAAGTCGACACGCACCAGCGTTTCATGGTACATCCTGGTTAGTGTCCCCCGGTTGATTCCAGTGTCTCTGGCGACATCTGAAATTTTGAGCTTTCGCTCACCCAACACCCTAGAGAGGTGACACTTTATCATCGGGATATCGCCCAAATTGCTCTACAGAAGATCATTTTTTGCTTTATACGCTACATATTACACCATTATGCCGTCTGGGCAAGAAGTTCATCGCCGTGGGTCGCTAGATATAACAATTCCTCATGTTTTCTTCTTTTCTGCAGTCCTTTGAGCTTCCGACACCAGCCCATAACCAACGCACCAGCATGATTGGGGCCTCACCGCATTCACCATGATTCACTTTCCTTAACTACCACGCATGGTAATAATCTTCCCACCAGCATTTTCGATCGCGTCAAAAACCAAGTCCCGAACATTACTCAAGAACTCCGAAGACTGAGGCGTCAACTCGATACCGGGTATTGGTGCAGCGGTTTGGTAGATGTTTCGAACATCGCGTGCGCGATCATACGAAGACCCTCTGCCAGCATGCTCGAAGGCACGCGACCAATCGATTAAGTGCTCCTGGATCAATCGTTCCATCGCCAACGAATGCAGGGACTGGAACACCTCACTGCGAACAACATCGATCGCCTCGGACTCCTCCTCTTCGTTATTACCATGGGGATCCCACTGCACGGGTTTATCGAGAAAGCGGGAAATCCCCTCACTGAGGCGGGCGATCAATTCTGCGACCGGTCTCAGGTAGTCGTACTCCACACCCCCCATCCTTGCGACACGCCTCGTCAACGCCTTGATACGGGTCCAGTGTTCCTTCGAGACGCTCTCTTGATACTGGTAACCAAGTCTGGCGTTCCATAACGACTGGAATTCCTGTGTCGCCGCTTGCACCGCAAACGACAGACTCGCGGGATCGTAAACCGGTGCAGCTGCCGGCGGCTCGAAGGGTTCGATAGCACTGCGGAAAAAATTCACCAGAGCGCCGAGTTGTGAGAAAACCCCTTTTGGGATCTTTGAAGCAGGCTTGTCCAGCGCGCCTAGCATGAAGCACCGGCTGTACAGGTGCCCTTCCATGCTATTGATCACGGAATCGCCCACCGTCGTACGCATGTTGCTAAGCGCGTTCTTCACCGAAGCCAAAACATGATCGCGTCGATCTGCAAAGCCGGAGAAATTGACGCCTTTAACCTGATCGAAATGGGTAAACGCTACGGCCAATTTGTCCTGGTGGCCACTGGTTGCAACTGAACGTACTACAGAAAGAGACCAAGGCTGCATGGGTTGCTCGGCGTTATCAACGAGGAGAATAACATCAGCCATCTGGTATCGACTGGTGAAGTGCGTGGACACATCCGCCACCGTTTCGGACACATGTCCCAAGCCTTCTCCATCCATGAGCACCAGCCCCCTTGTCTCGCCAATTGCCTCGGCAAAGAACGGACCGCGAACCCGCACACCTTGCACGAAGGGTGTCAGTAATCGCCCGAATGCTGGCGCATAGTTGCTCGAAAACCAACGAACTTGATTGATGAAATCTTCCCTATCGGCAGATTCGAACGTCCATCTCTCGGGCCATTTTCCCTTTCGCTTGAGTTCGCCGGCCGTCAGGTAGTCAAACCGTTTCAAGACCTGATCGATGATGTCTTCGATGAGAGCATCGTAGCCTGGCATTTTTTCGAGGATTTCCTCAAAGTAATCCAATACCAAGTCGAGATCCTCTCCCTTGAGGCGCAATACATCTTCACCCCACTCTTCCGAGACCTTGGCTATGGCGACTTCTGCTATCTCTCTGATGCGCTTGGCATACTCCGAGAGTTTCTCCTGCATCTCTCGGCGCTCATCAGCTGATGGGTAGGCACCCTCTTCTGAGACTTGTTCAGATTCTGTTTCAGATTGCTCCTCTACGTCATCGAAACCCCAGTCGTCATCGTCTGCCTGAATCTCCTGCTCGGACCAAGACCCCAAGATATAGCCCAACCGAAAGCGCTGATCCCTATGGTTGAGCAACTCCTTGACGACCTTCTCATCTGATTCACCCCGCCAGACAGCCTTGCAGGCCTCGTCGATTGATTCCTGGGTATAGGTCCGCACGGTTCCTTCGGGGAAGAAGGTCACGACAGACTGAAAATCACCATAATCCGTAATGACCTCGATATCCGATACGGTGGTTTTGCCAGTGGAGGTCGATGGGAAACGATCTTTTTCCGGATGGGAGCCGATCATGAGTCTTAATAACGATGTCTTGCCTGCTCCGGTGGTCCCAAGGAATAGCACCTTGGTGAAGCCTTCTTCTGCAGACGGAATCGGGATTACTTCATCTCTGGCCTTCCAGGGATCAAGGTGTGCATCAGCCACCATGGGATCATAAAAACCATCGACTATTACCTTGGCAAACTGACGTTCTGCCCGTCCTTTCTGGCTAAGACTCCAATACGATTCATCGCCGAGAAGCACGTTCATTTCGCTGACGAGCTTGTCTGCTTCCGCTTCGTCCGTGGTTCCCAGACCTCTTCTCACCTTGATTCCGCTGCTGCTGCGCGGATCTTTCTTTACAACAGGATGACGGAAGGTAACCGCCCAGGCACTTCTACCCTGCGAACGAGTTTTTGAAGCCGAATATCGTTGTTTCACCATCACCGTCTCCTCTGGGGCCAGCCGCCTATCGTTGTTCCACGTTGCCGCGGCTTCATCGAACCCTGAGCCACTAAAATTCTCTGAAATTGTGGGTCTTGATTCTAAATAATTCGTGTACTATATAGTACACATGACATTCGGAGAATACATCCGTGAACATCGCGAGGCCCTGAAGTCAGAGGATCGGCGGTTTTCGGTACGGCAGGTCGCTCAGCGAATCGGTGTGGAGCCCGCCTATCTCAGCAAGATAGAACGCGGGGATGTGGCGCCACCGTCGGAGGCGAAGATCCGGGCATTGGCCGAGGAGCTTGGCGAAGACCCGGATGTGCTGCTGGCAATGGCCGGGAAGGTATCGACGGATTTACAGGAGATCATTCGCAAGCGGCCGCAACTGTTCGCTGACCTGATCCGCCAGCTCAAATCCGCACCGGATCACGCCCTGTTGCGTATTGCCCGGGATGTCCGTGATGGCGACTGGTAACACCTGAATTATTGACTCAGGGGAGAAAAGACAATGATCGAACTAATGAACAACCAACTGACCTTCCGGTTTCCGGATGTCCACAAGAAAGCGGTGTGTAGCATCGACTTCCAGCGCACCCTGCGGATCCCGGATGATAACCGGGAATACCCCCTCCCCCCGGGTTTGGGTCGTTTCCCGGTGGAGCACGTGGATGACTTCGCAGACAACTTGCCTGATACCTGGCAGACACATGGTGGCGTCTTCATACCCATGTATCAGTCAGAGGCGCTGTGGATCAATTTCTCTGGTGACTACCCCTGCGCCGTCAAGATTGACCTTGAGACGGTCGTGGACTTCAGCGTCGAAGTTTTCCAATAGCTTCTTGCGAGTATCCTTTAACGTCTCGTCGATGCGTTCCGCCATTTCACTTTGCAGAAACTTAAAGGCCGTTTCAATTTCTTCCGGTGTACGACAAGTCTGATAAATACCAACTATGCGCTTTTCAAACTCAACACCCGATTCAACTGCGCCCAAAACCTCATCGCTTGCTCCAAAGACACCGGAAAACAGTTGGAACTTCTCCGACAATAGCTCGTAGACGCGCTGGTCTGCGGCATTGTTCTTGTTCAGGAAATTAATGACGACAACGTCGTGCTTTTGACCATATCTATGGCAGCGACCGATACGCTGTTCAATTCGCTGAGGGTTCCACGGTAGATCATAATTTACAACGATTGAGCAAAATTGAAGGTTAATTCCCTCTGCTGCCGCTTCCGTGGCGATCATGATCTCGGCGTGATGCCGGAATTGGTCAACCAATGCCGCTCGCATATCCGCCGTTCTTGATCCCGTTACTTTGTCTGAACCGGCGTTTTCTGTAATCCAGTGCTCGTAAATTGATTTCGATTGGCGGTCGGTATTTGATCCGTTAAAAAGAACAAGTTTACCTTCAAAGCCGTTTTTAAATAGCAGCTCTTGTAAATACTCCTGGGTACGGCGGGATTCGGTAAAGATTATAGCTTTACGAGGACCGTCCAACTCTGCCGCCTTTTTAAATCCAGCTTCCAAAGCACTCAATAGTGCTTGTCCTTTAGCATTCTCCGTAATGGATACAGCGAGATCTCTGAATTCTTTGAGTTCATCGATCTCGTGCTTGATTGCCTCTATATCATCATCACTTAGTAACTCAGGTTCCTCGTCTTCACTCCATTCTTCAGCTTCCTCAGCAAACCCGTCAAAGTCACTCGTGACTTCTTGAATGCTTTCTTCTTCGTTTAGGCTTTGACGAAGGGCTTCATTCTCTTTCAGACTTTTTTCCAGCTTTCGAGCCAGACTGTCTAATGCACCAGCGATAGCGAATGTAGAGGACGCTAACAGCTTGCGCATGATTAATGTCATTAGTGTGCGTTGGGCTCTTGGTAGCGCGTTCAGTGACGGTCGGCGCAAGTATTCGGAAACGAGGTCATAGAGAATCTGCTCGTCTTCGGTTGGGACGAATTCTTGTGTAATCGGAATGCGATTTGTATAGCGAATATATTCCAGAACTTGTCGGCGAAGTGTGCGGTGACAAATTGGCTTCAATCGTTCTTTCAATTCGCCAAACTGACTATCTCCGGTTAATCGCGCATACTGGGAGCGGAAACTTTTTACATCTCCAAAGGCATAATCATCGATCAAACTTACCAAGCCATACAGTTCCATCAGCGAGTTCTGAAGAGGTGTCGCCGTTAAAAGCACTTTCGGCGCATTTTCTAAAGCGGCTTTTAAAGTCTTTCCGATCTTATTGTCCGTCCTATAGACGTTTCTAAGTCTGTGTGCTTCGTCAATGACAGCTAAATCCCAGGAAGTGATCGTTAGTTCATCAGCGTGTCGCGCTGCAAACTGGAATGAACAAATGACAATCGCTGTCTGTTCAAAAGGGTTGCGCACGCCATCCTTGACCATGCGATTAAAATTCTTAGCTTCTAAGATCAGGGTGGGGAGATAAAATTTCTCTTCTATCTCCTGTGACCACTGTTTACGTAAGTTGGCGGGCGCCACAATGAGAATACGTCTTTTTCCTTCTGACCATTTTTGGGAGAGCAGCAGACCAGCTTCAATAGTTTTGCCTAATCCTACTTCATCGGCCAGAATTGCCCCCTTAGAGAACGGAGACTTGAATGCGAATAAAGCCGCTTCGACCTGGTGTGGGTTCAGATCGACTTGAGCATCTAACAATGTACTGGCCAACTTCTCCGAATCACTAGCCGAATGACGTCGAGACAGCTGGTGGGCGAAAAGCTTCGCGTGATATTCAGTGGTCATCCTTTACCTTTCTTGCCATTTCTTGGGCTTGTTTGTTGATCCAGTGTCCGATGACTGACTGATAGAGGAGGTGAAGATTTCAGGATTAAACGAACCTTGGGTGATGTCCTTACATGGTTCACATGTATTAATTACTGACTGCATCATTCTGAGAATCCCTGACATCCTGGTGCAATAACCAGGTTTTCCACACCATAAAGCGCCTGCCAGTTCTTTAGCCATAAATGGTATTCAACCCCTTCCAGACTATGATCTTTTGTACAGTCCACATTCCACCGTCTAAGAACATAGCCTGCAGCAGCAGCGCGCACATTTACCTTTAGAACACCATCCTGCATGGCATAATCCATTTCGATGGTCTCAGGGTGAGGTAGATTTGGGTGGGCTACCAAATTCATTTCAACGATGCGATTCCACTGAATATCGGCCTCACTAGATTCATGATCTTGTGGGCTATCATCAACAACGACTGGATTCGCTATTCGGGTAACCACAAAGTCAATAAATGCCTGGCGGTTGCGGTCGAACGCCCGAACATGCCAACGCAAGCCATTGTCCACATTGGTTGCTCTGTGGCATCATCGTTTCCAGTATGAACATCGTAACTACTCATTCGAGAGATGGCACTGAGCAATCCACCCTGGGGTGAAAAACGCACCGCAAAAGAACTTCTCCCCATGCTCTGCATCCATGTGTCGCCCCGCATCGTACGACAATATATTCCAGACATTCCACCGTGCGTAACGCACGATCAACGCTGGTCAACCTTTGTAAGAAACCACGCCGACTCAAACATTGCCTGTGATTTCTTCACAGTAGTAACGATCACTTTCCAAATACGCTTTGTTTTTATCGTTATTGAGCATCGCACACGACGTATTTTGCATTTTAGTGTGACGGCACACCCTACGGCTCCGCGGACATTGCACCAATTACGTGAAGCGATACCAGCCGGCCATCACTACCAATATCTTATCCATGACCCTGATTGTATTTTTTTATCAGCACTGGATCAGTCCCTTGCCAACATGGGCGTGGAGGTATTGTTAACGCTCTATCGAGCTCCGCAAGCCAATTGCATATGCGAGCGAGTGATAGGTGCTGTTCTGCGAGAATGCCTTGATTTCTTTATTCCACTCACCACCAGACACTTGCTGGGCACCTTGAAAACATGGGCGATCCATTACAATCGCGGCAGACCGCACGCTAGCATTGACCCTTCAATTCCTGACCCGCCAGATCATCTTCCGGCGAGTCCTCAAACTCGTCACCACATTATTCCGGAGCATTGGCAGACGCCAAAGCAATACCTATCTGAATGCACTCGAGAAACGCTTTGGCTGGTTGGCGGAAAATCCGAAATCAGGCACCCACCGCACGGATGTTGCTGAAGGCTATTACAGTTTCCCCCGGGGAGAATATGTTGTCTTCCGCATGATGGGAGAGAAAGGCATAGATATAATCGGCATCCCGCACAGGGAGATGAACATCATCGTCACTTATTGTCTACCTGACTGAACAATCGGGTGTAAGGTGATGTCCCTGCTATTGCCAACCAGTGCAAGACATTGCCTGCACCAGCGCCGGTCACTCCCACTCAATGGTTGCGGGAGGTTTGCTGGAAATTTCGTACACAACTCGGGACACGCCGGATATTTCGTTGATAATGCGACTGGATACCCGCTCCAGAAAATCGTACGGCAGATGAGCCCAGCGCGCCGTCATAAAATCGGTGGTCTCAACCGCTCGCAGTGCTATGACGTACTCGTACCGTCGGATGTCACCGACAACACCGACCGACTTGACCGGGAGAAACACGGCGAACGCCTGACTTACCTGGCGATACAGGTCTGCGGCATGGAGCTCGTCGATGAAGATAGCATCCGCCTCCCGCAACAGATCGGCGTATTCCTTGCGTACCTCACCCAGGATGCGCACTCCCAGGCCAGGACCCGGAAAGGGATGGCGATAGACCATGTCGTGGGGCAGCCCAAGCTCCAGGCCGATCTTGCGAACCTCGTCCTTGAACAGTTCGCGCAGGGGCTCCACGAGCTGCAGATTCATATCCTCGGGCAATCCACCCACATTGTGGTGCGACTTGATCACCCTGGCCTTGCCGGACTTGGCACCGGCAGACTCAATCACATCCGGATAGATGGTCCCCTGAGCCAGCCATTTGACAGCCCTGAGTTTGGCAGATTCCCGGTCAAATACCTCGATGAAGGTAGTGCCAATAATCTTGCGTTTTGCCTCAGGGTCCTCCACTCCTCTGAGCTTGTCCAGAAACTCCCCTTCTGCATCAACCCTGACAATTCGCAGACCACGGCTTTCAGCAAACATTGACATGACCTGATCGCCTTCGTTCTTCCGCAGCAGACCGTTGTCAACAAAAACACAGGTGAGCTGGTCACCGATGGCACGCTGCAGGAGGGCAGCAGTCACCGATGAGTCAACACCGCCGGACAGACCCAGAAGTACCTGGTCTTTCCCAACCCTGTTGCGAATTGAATCCACCGCCTCCTGGACAATGTTCGCGGGAGTCCAGCATGGCTCGCAGGCGCAGATATCCAGAACAAAGTGCCCAAGCATCCGGCCTCCTTGCAGTGTGTGGGTCACCTCGGGGTGGAACTGGATACCATACAACCGTCGCGATGGATCGCTCATCCCCGCAACAGGACAGGAGGGCGTCGATAGCATCAGTTCAAAACCACTGGGCAGTTCCACGACCTTGTCACCGTGACTCATCCAGACATCCAGATAGCGCAGCCCTGACTCGATGTGGTCAGAGATGTCCATAAGCAACTCGGACTCCGCTTCCACCTGCACCCTGGCGTAACCGAACTCACGCAGATCAGAGCTTTCTACGCGGCCGCCGAACCGCTCTGCCATCGCCTGCATGCCATAGCAGATACCCAGCACAGGCACCTCGGCCTGAAACACTGTGTCCGGTATGTGTGGTGCATTGCCCTCGGTTACAGACTCCGGCCCACCGGAGAGAATGATTCCCGAATACTTGTGCGGCAGTTGCCCTTCGATCAGGTCGCAGGAATGAATCTCCGAGTAAACCCCAATCTCGCGAACCCGTCGGGCAATGAGCTGCGTGTACTGGGAACCGAAATCCACAATCAATATGGAGTGTCGATGAATATCCAGCCCCATCAGGGTTTCCCGCTTTCCACGCTATCCACTGATACAGAAGCCCAAAAACAGGGGGCGACACTGTATGTCGCCCCTCGCCCATAATCGCTCCTGATCAGCTTCATCCACGACTCGGGTAATTTGGTGCTTCTTTGGTAATGGAGACATCGTGCACATGGCTCTCATTCATGCCAGCCGAACTCACCTTCACAAACCTGGGCTTGGAACGCATGGTTTCGATATCCGCCGAGCCCGTGTATCCCATTGAGGCCCTTAGGCCACCCATCATCTGGTGAATAACCACCGAGACCGGTCCCTTATAGGGAACCCGTCCTTCAATGCCCTCGGGAACCAGTTTCTCGGCACCCTCGCTGGAGTCCTGAAAGTAGCGATCACCGGACCCTTGAGTCTGGGCCATGGCGCCCAGGGAACCCATGCCACGATAGGATTTGTATGTCCGGCCCTGATAGATTTCCAGTTCTCCGGGCGCCTCATCGGTGCCGGCAAAAATCGACCCCAGCATCACGCAGTGTGCACCGGCAACTATCGCCTTGCTGATATCTCCCGAGTAGCGGATGCCCCCATCGGCAATCAGTGGAACACCTGAAGATTTGAGTGCCTCTGCCACGTTGGCAATGGCGGTAATCTGCGGCACGCCAACCCCGGCAATCACTCGTGTGGTACAGATGCTGCCAGGACCTATACCCACCTTGACGCCGTCTGCGCCAACATCTCTCAGTGCTTCTGCGGCGTCAGCCGTGGCGATATTACCACCAATGACCTGCACATCCGGGTACTGGTCCTTGATCCAGCGCACCCTGTCCAGGACGTTCCGGGTATGACCATGAGAAGTATCAACCACGATTACATCTACCCCGGCTTCAACCAGTCCATGCACCCTTCGCTCAGTTTCGCCACTGGTGCCGACACAGGCTCCAGCCAGTAACTGGCCATGCTCATCCCTGGCTGCGTGAGGGTACTGCTCCGCCTTGTCTATATCGGTTACGGTGATCAATCCACAGAGCGCAAAATTGTCATCCACCACCAGAATCTTTTCGATGCGGTGCTGATGCAGGAGCTTCTGGGCTTCTTCAGCCGATGCGCCTTCCCGAATCGTCACCAGCCGCTCCTTCGGCGTCATAACCGAGCTGACCCTGGTGTCCATGTCGGTCTCGAAGCGCACATCGCGGCTGGTCACAATGCCACGCAGTTCGCCCCTGGTGACCACGGGTACACCAGAAATATTAAAGCGTCGCTTGATGTCCTGCAGATCGCCGAGACTGGCATTTTCGTCAATGGTTACCGGATCCTTGACCACACCACTTTCATACTTTTTTACGGCGCTGACATGCTGCGCCTGCGCCTCGACCGACATGGATTTGTGAACGATACCGATACCGCCTTCCTGGGCCACGGCTATGGCCATAGCCGATTCCGTGACTGTATCCATGGCGGCAGATACCAGAGGCATGTTGAGACGAATCTCACGGGTAAGATGTGTGTTCAGGCTGACATCCTTGGGCACGACTGAAGAGTAATCCGGTACCAGCAGGACATCGTCAAAAGTGACGGCTTCCTCAAGAATTCGAAGCATAGAATTGTTCATCTGGCAATGAACGCGGCATTATAATCGCGCCTCCCAGCAGGGTAAACAGAATCCAGAACCCCAGAAGATGAATCCAGAGCAGACACCCACCCGCCGAATTTACAGCGTATCCGAGTTTTCCGCATCCTTGAGCAAGGAGATTTCAGCCCGTTTTCCGAGTATCTGTGTCCGCGGGGAAGTGACCAACCTGAGCAAACCCAGATCTGGGCACTGGTACTTTTCATTGAAGGATGAATCGGCCCAGATTCGGGCGGTGATGTTTCGCTCAGCGAACCTGAAAGCCCACCAGGTTGCCGACGGCGAGGAAATTATTGCCTGCGGTCGACCATCCATATACAGGAACAGGGGCGACCTGCAACTCCAGGTGTCGAATCTTCAGCTGGCGGGTGCTGGCGAACTTCAAAGGCAGTTTGAGGTCCTCAAGAACGAGCTTCAGGCTGCAGGGTACTTCGACCGGGCAACCAAAGTTCCCGTGCCCCGGTACCCCAAGCAGGTCGCTGTCGTAACCTCCACGAGCGGCGCAGTGCTCCATGATATTCGAACCGTGTGCCAACGGCGTGCGCCCGGGCTCCCGCTGCTGGTCATTCCGTCGAGCGTTCAGGGACCAGACGCGCAGGAATCCCTGGTTGCGGCGGTTGAACGGGCCGACCGAAGACCCGATGTTGATCTGATCATACTGGCGCGTGGAGGGGGTTCCCTGGAAGACATGGCCGCCTTCAACTCCCGTGAGCTTGCCGACGCCCTGATACGTTGCCAGACGCCAGTGGTGTCCTCCGTGGGCCATGAGTCCGATATCAGTATCGCCGATCTGGTCGCCGATGTCCGCGCCGCCACACCCTCGGAGGCTGCCGAACTGGTGACCGAAAGCTTTCAGGAACTGCCGGGGCGGCTGCAAAACCTCGCTATGAATATGTCCCGGCTGATTGCCCGGGTGCTGCAGTCAGCTGACGGGCGGCTCGCCCTGACAACCAGCCGCATGCGCAATCCGGCAGAAAGTCTCACCCAGGCCAGTCAGCGCCTGGATTCCCTGGAACCCTTGTTGGACCTGCGTGTCAGGCAGGTACTGCAGGTGCACCAGAGTCGACTTGCCGAGCACACAAGCCGGTTGAACACCGACAGCCTGAGGCACAGCTTTCTGCGGGCCAGCGAGCAACTCGCCAGCAGGAAAACGCGGCTGGTGCGAGCACAAACCCAGGCGCTGGAAAACCGACTCAATGCCCTGAAAGCCCAGACAAAGTTCCTCCACGCTTTGAGCCCACTCGCCGTCATGAGCAGGGGCTACGGGATATCAGAGCGCGAGGATGGCACTATTCTGAGATCAGCACAGCAGGCTCGCCCGGGAGACATCATTCACACGCGGCTGGGGAATGGCAGTCTGAATTCGGAAGTGATCTCGACCCGGGACTCATAGCACAGGGGCAGGAATCTACAGAAAACCTGGCTCTCAAAAAAAGAATCCAGACACCTAGAAGGGCCAGATCCAGGGAACCAGCACCACGGTCAGAACCCCGATCACCAGCGTCAGGGGAGCCCCCATCCGGAAAAAGTCGACGTATCTGTAATTCCCCGGTCCATAGACCATCAGATTGGTCTGATAGCCAATGGGTGATGCCAAACTGACCGATGCCGCCACCATCAGTGTGACGACGAAAGGAATCGCACTGACCCCCAGTTGCTGGGCCACGGATTCCACAATAGGAAACAGCAGGACTGCTGCCGCCATATTACTGACCAGAGCCGTGAGGATCGCAGCGACGGCAAAAAGTATCGCCAGGGAGGCGTGCGCTGAGCCTCCAGATAGTCCAATCGCAAAGGACGCAAGCGCATCGGCAATACCAACGTTATGAATAGCAACGCCAAGGGAAATGGACGCTCCAATGACCACCAGAACCTGCCAGTCGATACTTTCCCGTGCCTCGGACACCGAAATACACCGCGTTGCCATCAGCAACATGGCGGCAAGTGCCGCCGCCTCGAATAACGAGAGCACATGAGTGGTGACCAGAACTATCTGTAGGGCGAGGATCGCCAGCGCCAGATATCTTCGTCCATGCAGCACCGGGCGCGAATTCACCCTTCCCGAGATCAACAGAAAATCCCTCTCGAATTTGCGCGATCTCAGAAAGTGAGCGGGCGCCTCGAGCAACAGGATATCGCCCCTGCTGAGCACCACGTCGCCAATGCGCTCTTTCAATGGCTCACCCTCACGACAGATCGCGATGATCGCCGCTCCGTAGCGTTTGCGAAACTGACTGTCCTTCACCGTCATGTTCACATATGGAAAGCTGGCACCCAGCACCACTTCCACAAATTGCCGTTGCGAACGGTCTCCGTCCAGCTTAAACACATGATCTTCAGCGTGTTCCAGTCCGCGTATCTTTTGCAGATCAACGATGGAATCAACATTCCCTGCAAAGATCAGCCGGTCGTTGGCCAACAGTATGCTTCGTGGTGAAACTGCAGCTATAACCTGCTCATTGCGCACAATCTCAACCAGATACACACCAGCCAGGTTCCTCAGTCCAGCGGCGGCGATGGTCCGTTGATCGAGAGGACTATTCGGGCTCACAACCATCTCTATGGTGTATTGCTTGGGATCCCCGAACACATCAACCAGGTCGTTTTGGGGTAAGAGCCAACGACTGAACAGGACGACAAACAGGATGGTAGCCAGCACCAGGGGCACTCCGACCCAGGCAAGCTCAAAGAGCTTGAGCCCCTCACCGGTCGAGAGCGCCAACATGTCGTTCAAGACCAGATTGGTGCTGGTGCCAATCACTGTGCATACGCCGCCAACGATCGCTGCGTAGCTCAGAGGGATCATCAGCTGGGATACAGAGATACCGCTGCGCTTTGCCCAGTCCGACAGCAACGGAATAGCCATAGCCACGACAGGCGTGTTGTTCACTACGCTGCTGATAAACGCAACTGGTATCATCAGACGAATCTGCACAATTTCCAACAGATGAGTCCGCCCCAAGGCATGATTGAACCCCTCAGCGAGAGCGCCTGTCCTGGTAATCGCACTGGCGACAACAAAAAGAATGGCAACCGTCGCCAGCCCCAGGTTGGAAAAACCACCGAGCACCTCTTCCGGACTGAGCACCCCCAATAGCATGAGCGCGATCGCTGCAGTCATCAAAACAGCGTCAGCTGCAGCGCTGGTCAAGAACAGCACCCCGAAACTGCCTACAAGAATCGCGACTGTCAGCCACGCATCCAGACCCAAACTCACCAGCATGATCCCCAAGTTACTCTATTGACTCTGCGCGAGAGCCTGCCCGCAGGCTGAGCAGGTGTGGCAGTCTACCAGACAGCTGCTGCCATATTCCGTATGCGCTGAATCGCTTATCAAAGTGTCACGAATCTGCTGCAAGAAGGTTATCGGCATCACCCAAGGCAGACACAACCCTGGTCAGGAATTTACCAGCATCGGCACCATTGACCAGGCGGTGGTCATATGACAGGGACAACGGCATGAGCTTGCGGGGGACAAAGCTGTTGCCATCCCAGACTGGCCTGATCAGGGTGCCTGAAACACCGAGAATCCCCGCCTGTGGAGCAACCACTATGGGAGTAAACCCCGTTCCACCGATAGCTCCCAAACTGGACACCGTGAAACCCGCCCCCTGCATATCTGCGGGCTTCAGGATGCCCTCTCGGGCCTTCGTGGCAAGTTCTGTGATCTCGGCAGCCAGCTGCCAGGTATCCTTGCGATCAACGTTCCGGACGACAGGCACCAGTAATCCTGCCGGGGTATCCACTGCAATGCCAATGTGAACGTATTGACGTGTTATCAGCTCGAGCCCATTATTGTGCAGTGCTGTATTCAGTCGCGGATTCTCCAGCAGTGCCCGGCCGCAGGCACGCAGTACAAACGCCAGGGGAGTTATCTTGATCCCTCGGGTCTCGCCCTCCGGCTTGAGCTGGCTGCGAAGATTCTCTGCGGCAGTCACATCGGCGTCATCGAACTGGGTGACATGGGGCACATTGAGCCAGGCTGTCGAAACATTGGCGGCCGTAGCCCGCTGAATCCTGGAGGCTTGGCTGGACTCCACCTCACCAAAGCGGCCCCAGTCAACCCCGGGTACTTCGGGAATACTGCCTCCACCCTCCCGGGACGGAGAACCTCCATGAAGCCGTTTCTTCACGTAGACATGAACATCCTCCTTGAGAATGCGTTCGCGTGGCCCACTGGGCCGAACTTCAGCCAGATCCACACCCAGCTGTCGCGCCAGCTTGCGCACGGCAGGACCGGCGTGAACTTTTTTGAATGTACCAGAATCAGATGGTGTGCCAAGGCCTGCGGGCCGGGAGCTCCCGGTATCATGCTGGGCCACGGCGGCATCACCCGTCGGGGACGGCCTATCATCGGGTACCGGTTCAGGAGCAGTCTCAGGAGTGCCCTTCGCAGGCAGTACAGTGGATTCCGCAGCGGAGGTGGCGATGGTGACCAGATCCTGGCCGGGTCGAATGTGTTGCCCTTCGCGGACATGAAGCACCAGGACAGTTCCCGAGGCCTCCGCCGGAATCTCCAGAGACGCCTTTTCTGATTCAGCCACAAGGATTGTATCTCCCGATTCAACCCGGTCTCCAACAGCAACCGAAAGCTCGATGACATCGGCTTCGTCCGAACCGATGTCCGGCACCTGGTAGCAGCGTTGTGCAGGCTCGGCAACGGCGGCATCACCCGTCGGGGACGGCCTATCATCGGGTACCGGTTCAGGAGCAGTCTCAGGAGTGCCCTTCACAGGCAATACAGTGGATTCAGCAGCGGAGGTGGCGATGGTGACCAGATCCTGGCCGGGTCGAATGTGTTGCCCTTCGCGAACATGAAGCACCAGGACAGTTCCCGAGGCCTCCGCCGGAATCTCCAGAGACGCCTTTTCTGATTCAGCCACAAGGATTGTATCTCCCGATTCAACCCGGTCTCCAACAGCAACCGAAAGCTCGATGACATCGGCTTCGTCCGAACCGATGTCCGGCACCTGGTAGCAGCGTTGTGCAGGCTCGGTACAGGAAGTATCAGACGATTTGGCCGACTCGCCGGCCAAGTCGACGGAGATGGGTACCTCTGGCCCCTTAGTGATGGCTTCATCAACCTCGGCACACTGAACCTTCACGAGGGCATCCCCCTCCGAAACCTCATCGCCCTCTGCCACCAGTACCGATGAAATCTGCCCTTCCCAGGGACAGGGCACTTCAACGGATGCCTTGTCAGATTCAAGCACAACCAGGGACTGATCCCGCTCCAGATTGTCACCAACTGCAACCAGCAGCTCGATAACTTCCGCTTTCTCTGCGCCTATATCCGGAACTGTGACGACCTCTTCAGCCAATATCTATCTCCAGCAACTTCTATCTCCAGCAACTATAGTCTCATAGGGTCTGCTTTTTCAGGATCAATACCGTACCTGACCAGAGCCTCTGCAGGTAAGCTGCGGTCGATGGTGCCCTCAGCAGCCAGCAGGTCAAGCGCGGCCAGGCAGACATACTTGCGATCAACCTCGAAATGGTTCCGCAATTTTTCCCGAGTATCGGATCTGCCAAAGCCATCAGTACCCAGGACACGAAACGCGCCCGGAACAAAGGCACGAAGACTCTCGCTGTGCGCCTGGATGTAGTCCGTGGCGAGTACTGTCGGCGCACCCCGACTCGCCAGCCTCTCGGTCACCCAGGGAACCCGTTTGTCCTTGAGTGGGTGCAGGAGGTTCCAGCGATCAGCCGATTTGGCCTCCCGGTACAGCTCACTGACCGATGTCAGGCTCCAGACATCAGCCTGGATGCCCCAGTCTTCAAGCAGCATGTCCGCAGCGGCTTCAACCTCAAGCAGAATGGCACCCGAACCCATCAACTGAACCCTCTCCCGGTCGTCGGCCCGGCCTTCAGGTACGCCGCTGCGGTCTGCGTCTCTGAGCAGGTACATCCCGCGAACAATGTCTTCCTCAACGCCCTCCGGCAGTGCGGGATGTCGATAGTTTTCATTCATTGCGGTAATGTAGTAAAAACAGTTCTCGCCCTCGGTATACATGCGGCGAATGCCGTCCTGAATAATAACAGCAAGCTCGCAGGCATAGGTCGGATCATAGCTTCGGCAATTTGGAATCGCGGCCGAGATGAGATGGCTATGACCGTCCTGATGCTGAAGCCCCTCGCCGTTCAGTGTTGTTCGTCCGGCGGTTGCACCAATCAGAAAGCCGCGCGCCTGCAGGTCACCTGCTGCCCAAGCCAGATCCCCGACCCGTTGAAACCCGAACATTGAATAGAAGATGTAGAACGGAATCATAGGGTAGTCCGAGTGGCTGTAGGAGGTTGCTGCCGCAAGCCATGAAGACATGGCCCCTGCCTCGTTGATGCCCTCCTCCAGAATCTGGCCCGTCTCTGACTCTTTGTAAAACATCACCTGGTCGGAATCCTCAGGCTGATATTCCTGGCCGACCGACGAGTAGATACCCAGCTGGCGGAACATGCCCTCCATGCCAAATGTCCTGGCCTCATCCGCAATGATGGGAACAACCCGCTGACCAATATTTTTGTCCTTGGCCAGAATCGAAATTATCCGCACGAAAGCCATGGTGGAAGAGATTTCCCGCTCTCCTGTAGACTCCAGCTGTCGCGCAAAATCACTCAACGGAACCGCTTCCAGCCTGGCGCAACCGGACTGCCGCATTGGAATATACCCGCCAAGCGCCCGACGGCGCTCCCGCAGGTATTTCATTTCGGGGCTGTCTTCATCAGGCCGGTAGTAGGGAATCCCTGGCAGATCCTCATCTGATATGGGAATGCCGAATCTGTCCCGGAATTGCTTGAGGCTTTCAAGATCGAGCTTCTTCAACGAATGAGTGGTATTTGCCGCTTGCCCGTGTTCACCCATGGCATAACCCTTCACCGTTTTCGCCAGGATTACGGTGGGCTTGCCCGAATTGTTATTCACTGCTTCATGATATGCAGCGTAGACCTTGAATGGGTCATGGCCACCACGATTCAGGCTCTCCAGATCACGGTCGCTCATATGTGCCACCCGGTCACCGAGCCCTTTGTCTACGAATGCCTGGCGCAAGTAGTCGCCGTTCTTTGCCTTGAATGACTGGTACTCCCCATCGACCCATTCATCCAGCGTCTGCTGAAGACGACCATCTTCGTCAGCTGCAAACAGAGGTTCCCATTTTCGGCCCCATACGACCTTGATCACGTTCCAGCCGGCTCCCCGAAACACACCTTCCAGCTCTTGGATGATTTTGCCGTTGCCACGAACCGGGCCATCCAGACGCTGCAGATTGCAGTTCACCACAAAAATCAGATTGTCGAGACCCTCACGTCCTGCCAGGGCAGTCGAGCCAAGGGATTCAGGCTCATCCATCTCGCCATCCCCGAGGAATGCCCAGACTTTCCGATCCGAGTTATCTACCAGGCCGCGCTTATGCTGGTATCTCATCACATGCGCCAGGCAAATGGCCTGAATGGATCCCAGTCCCATGGACACCGTGGGAAACTGCCAGTACTCGGGCATCAACCAGGGATGGGGGTACGATGCCAACCCGTTACCATCAACCTCGCGGCGAAACCGCTCCAGTTGCTGCTCGTCAATGCGCCCCTCCAGGAAGGAACGTGCGTAGATTCCGGGAGAACTATGGCCCTGAAAAAAAATCAGATCTCCCTGCCTGCCATTGTCCCATCCACGCCAAAAGTGGTTAAACCCGATCTCGTAGAGTGTTGCCGATGATGCAAAGGAGGAAATGTGTCCGCCCAGGCTACTGTCCCTTTGATTGCAGCGCATTACCATCGCAAGGGCATTCCAGCGAACAATGGAACGTATCCTTCGCTCCATGAAGAGATCTCCGGGTAATGGCTGTTCATCCTCGACCCGGATGGTATTTCTATAGGGTGTGACGACCGCTGAATGCAGGTCGACGCCACGTTCACTGGCCCGACTTGCCAGCCTGGCCAGTATTTCCGCGGCTCGTTTCTTCCCTGATGCCTGAATCAGCGAGTCGAGGGAATCAAGCCATTCACGAGTTTCTGACCGATCTGTTTCGTCCAACTGCTCGCTCCTGCAGGTTCAAGTGATGTCAGGCATCGGGTCCTGGCCAGACGATATCTCAGGATTCAGTATCATCGACAGGTTCCTGTTGCTCAGTGATCGAGACCGGCCAGGCCAAAATCAGCGCTTTTATGAGAGTGGCCAGCGGAATTGCAAAAAATATGCCCCAGATGCCCCAGATTCCGCCGAACACCAGAATCGCAAGAATGATCATCACGGGATGCAGGTTGACCGCTTCCGAAAACAACACGGGAACCAGCACATTTCCGTCGAGAATCTGCAGCACCACGTATGCCAGCACCAGGTACAGCGTGATAGGTTGTAATCCCCATTGAAAAAGTGCTACCAGGGACACCGGAATAGTCACGGCAAATGCCCCGACAAACGGAACCAGTACCGACAATCCGACGAGAAGTGCCAGCAAAAGCGCGTAGCGTAAACCGAAGAGGGCGAAAACCACATAGCTGACAACTCCGACAATGATGATTTCAACAACCTTGCCACGCAGATAACTTGACAACTGCTGATCCATCTCGACCCAGATCTGGCGCATTGCGCCACGGTGCGTGGGCAGGAAATTCTTGACCCCCAGGCCCAACCCCTTCCAGTCCTTGAGAATAAAAAAGACCAGTATGAGAACCAGTGCACCATATACGGTCAGTGTAAGCAGGCCTGGTATCTGGCCCAGGGAATAGGCGAGCAGTTTCTCACCATTCACGAGAGCAATCTGGTTCAACTGACCGAACAGCGAGTTTAGCATATCTTCACTCGCATAGTTGGAGCCGCTTTCCATGAGCTGGCGGAACAACTGCTCGCCACCACTGATAATCGCCGGGAAATCAACGGCGATCAGCCGCACTTCACTCACTACCACAGGAACCAGAAACAGCACAGAACCGACGAGAATACCCAGAAAGCCCAGGTAGGTAATGGCCACCGCAAAATTGTGGGGGATGCCGCGGCGAACCAGGCTGCGCATGGGGCCCTGCAAAATATAGGCCACGATAAGACTGACGAGAAAGGGAGCCAGAATTTCTCCCAGAAACCAGATAACCACCAGACTCAATGCGATGATCGCGGTGAGCAGCACAGCTTCTTCATCACCGAGATAGCGGTTGATCCAAATTCGCAGAGTCTGGCGCATATACAAAATTCCCGGACACACCCCGCTGGAATCAGTTGTTCATTCCTGTCAGACAGTGTTGCCTCGGCGACAAACAACACAGACAATGCGGTGTCCAACTCATGTCTTGAAGAATTCCAGCAAAAAAACGGTTGCAGTTTATCAGGGAACCTTTGGAAAGCGTGGGGTACCCAAGGGATTCGGGCGCATTGAGCAGCCCCGATCCGCCCAGCCGGTTTTCCAGAAATCCCAGCGAATTCGGAGTATAACCTATGCCCACCGGGCTCAAACGATTTCTCACAATCTTCCTGCTGAGCGCTTCAATTCCTGGCACTGCAGCCTCAATTGAATTGCCGAGTATGGGCGAAGCCAGCTCCGCTGTTCTCTCACTGGAGCAGGAGCGAGAGTTGGGGCAGGCCTGGCTCAGGTCATTCCGCGCCAGAACAGGGCTGAACTCCGACTACCTGCTTCAGGAGTATGTGGAAGATCTGCTGGCAGAAATGGCCATACACTCCGCAATCGAGGACAAGCGGCTTGATGTGCTGGTTGTGGACAACCCCTCTCTCAACGCCTTTGCCGTTCCGGGCGGTATTATCGGGGTCAACACAGGACTTTTTCTGCATGCGACGAGCGAGGCCCAGTTCGCATCGGTGCTGGCACACGAGCTGTCCCACCTGTCGCAACGACATTTTGCCAGGTCGGTTGCCGAAAGCCGCTCCAGCGCAGTGACCACCATGGCGGGCCTGCTTGCGGGGATCATTCTCGCGGCCACGACTGGAAGCGATGCTGGTCTGGCTGCCATTAGCGCCACCCAGGCTGCAGCTCTGGAATCAAGTCTGAGATACAGCCGCCTGCACGAACAGGAGGCAGATCGGATTGGCATTGAAGTACTCGCCCGAGCCGGATACGACCCAAATGCCATGGCTGAAATGTTTGAAAATATGCTCAGATCAACACGCTATACAGGCTACCAGGCACCTGAGTACCTGCGTTCCCACCCTTTGACCGAGAGCCGGGTCAGCGATGCAGTATCAAGGGCACGCCAGTTTCCAGACAAATACTTTCCAGAATCCCAAACCTACAGCCTGATGCGCGCCAGGGTGGATGCCCGCGAATCTGGCAGCCCGATACAGGCAGTCCAGAAGTTTGAATCACTGGTTGAGGAATCGCCCCTCCCGGCACACAGGTACGCGCTCGCACTGGCCTACCAGAATGCGTTGCGATTCAGCGAGGCGCTCTCCATCGCACAACAGCTTTTCGAACAAAACGCCGACATCCAGCCATTCGGACTGCTCTACGCAGACCTGCTCAATAGCCAGGGCCGCTCAGCCAAAGCTGTGCAGATAGTCGCCGACTATCTGCAGTCCCATCCACACAGTTATGCGTTAAACATGTCAATGGCCAACTTTCTGACCCACGATGGACAATATGCCGCGGCTGCGAAAATCCTGTTGGATCAGGTTCGGCTGCGTCCCAACGATGCAGTTGCCTGGTATGAATACAGTGAAGTTCTCGGACTGGCAGGAGATATTCTGAAGTTGCACAAATCCAGAGCCAGGTATTTTATGCTGACCGGAGCTTTCAGCCGCGCGATTCGGCAGCTTCAACTGGCCAAAAAGGAAGCTGCAGACAACCAGACAGAACTGGCGATCATTGGTGAAATGATCAGTGAAGCGGCGCGCTTAAGAAGCAGCTCGCAGTTCTAGGAACTCCTGAAAACTGCCTGGCACCGAGAATGGCCGCTTTGGGCCATGCCCACACATTCTTCCATCCCGCCGACAGATTCCGTTTTCTGCGCCTCGTCGGTGCTGTACTTCACGGCCGCTGCCGTTGTTCAGGGGTGTTCTCAATGAAGGGCATCAGGCGGCGGCTTGCTGAGCCCGAAAATCCAGCATTCGAGTGAGCGCCACCACAGCCTTTTCTGCGACCGCCGCATCTACCCTGATCTCATTGCCGGGGTTGTCCAGAACCTGTGCCAGGTTCTCCAGGCCGTTCATGGCCATCCAGGGACAGTTGGCACAACTCCTGCACTCTGCGCCCTCCCCTGCGGTCGGTGCGACAATCAATTCTTTATGGGGTACAGCCTGCTGCATTTTAAAGAAAATTCCCTGATCTGTTGCAACAATCAATTGCCTGTTGGGCAGGTCTTTAGCCGCCTCAATCAGCTGAGAGGTTGAACCCACCACTGTTGCAAGATCAACGACAGACTCAGGTGATTCCGGGTGGACCAGTACTGCGGCATCGGGATAGACATGCATCATCTCTGCCAGGCGCTGGCTCTTGAATTCTTCATGAACGATACAGGAACCATCCCACATCAGCATGTCTGCATCGGTGCGTTTCTCAATGTAACGTCCCAGGTACCGGTCCGGTGCCCAGAGAATTTTCTCGCCGAGAGAATCCAGATGCTCGACAACATCAACGGCGATACTTGAAGTGACCACCCAGTCCGCCCGCGCCTTGACCTCGGCAGAAGTGTTCGCATAGACCACAACGGTATGGTCGGGGTGCTTGTCACAGAAGGCAGCGAACTCATCGGCGGGACACCCCAAATCCAGTGAACAGGTGGCATCCAGGGTTGGCATGAGCACCCGCTTGTCAGGCGAAAGGATTTTGGCCGTCTCGCCCATGAATTTGACACCGCAGACAATGAGCGTATCTGCCGGGTGAGCGGTACCAAAACGCGCCATTTCCAGCGAGTCTGAAACACAGCCACCGGTTTCCTCGGCCAGCTTCTGGATCTTGGGGTTGGTGTAATAGTGGGCGATCAGTACCGCGTTGTTGCGCGCCAGAGTCGCCCGGATCTTCGCCAGATAGCCAGCTTCAACACCTAATTCCAGCTGTTCGGGCTCGGGGGTACGCAGTTTGTCAACGAGAGTGTTCATCGGATGCCGTGTTGCACATCACTCGCAAGGGGTAGCAGGAGGAAGATTGTAGCAAACGGTACCACAAATAATTCCGAAAAGGACAGCCTGTGAACTGTGTCAGGAAACCGGTCTACCCCCGCGTCCCAACTGCACCAGACGGGTGAACCGGCTCTGCTTGTGGACTATCATGCGCCCCATCGATACTCCCTTGATCAATCCAGGCAGAGGAAACCACGTGCCGTGAACACCGAAACCATCCGGGCTCTTGAGCGCGCATTCGGCGACCGGATGACGACCAACACAGATATTCTCGTACAGCATGGCCGCGATGAATCCTTCCACGCGGCTGCAGCGCCAGAGGTAGTTGTCTATCCGCTTAACAACGAGGAGGTACAGTATATTGTCCGTGTATGCTCCGATAACCAGACACCCCTGATTCCTTATGGCGCGGGCACCTCGCTGGAGGGGCATGTAAACGCACTGCACGGTGGTGTCTGTCTGGACATGTCGCGCATGAACCGGATTATTGAAATTCACGAACAGGACCTCGATGTCCGCGTGCAGGCCGGTGTCGTCCGAAAGCAGCTTGAGCGGGAACTGCGTCCCCTGGGCCTGTTCTTTCCAGTGGATCCCGGGGCGGACGCAACCCTGGGTGGTATGGTCGCAACGGGTGCCTCGGGAACCAATGCGGTCCGCTACGGAACCATGCGTGAGAACCTCCTGGGACTGACCCTGGTCACCGCTGATGGGCAGATTCAGACAACCGGCAGTCGGGCACGCAAATCAGCATCAGGGTACGACTTGACGCGACTGTTCTGCGGCTCGGAAGGCACCCTCGGTGTGATTACCGAGATCAGCCTGAAATGCCATGGCCTGCCGGAAGCATATTCAGCTGCAGTCTGCCCCTTCGAGACACTCGAGGGTGCGGTACAGTCGGTTACTGAGGTCATCCAGTCGGGTATCCCAGTCGCCAGAATCGAGTTGCTGGACGCACTCCATATGACAGCAGTAAATGCCTATTCCGGGCTCGACTACGCAGAGAAACCAACCCTCTTCTTTGAATTTCAGGGCACCTGGGCTTCAGTGGCGGAACAGAGCCGACATGCTGCAGAAATCGTAAGTGAACAGGGTGGCGGAGATTTTCGATGGTCAACCAGACAGGAGGAGCAATCCCGACTCTGGAAGGCCAGGCACGATGCCTATTACGCTGCCAAGGCCATGCGTCCCGGCTGCCAGGTCTGGCCAACAGACGTATGTGTGCCTTTATCGCGCCTGGCCGAATGCATCCTGGCCACCCGGGCTGATGTTGAGGAGTCTGATTTCTATGCGCCGATTGTGGGTCACGTGGGTGACGGCAACTTTCACCTCCAGTTGCTGGTCAAGACCGGGGACCCGGATGAAATGCGGATTGCCTCGGAAATCAATGAGCGTTTAATCAAGCGGGCACTCTCGATGGGTGGCACCATGACCGGGGAGCACGGCGTCGGCAGCGGCAAGCTGGCATACATGGAGCTCGAACACGGCCAGAGTCTGAACCTGATGAGAACAATTAAACAGGCTCTGGATCCACACAATATCATGAACCCGGGCAAAGTCATTCCCGGTCTTTAGCCGACATCACCTGCGGGAGAAGCCCAGGTTTCGCGTGAAGCCCGGAACCCTGTCATTGCCAGCCGAAACACGAGGGGGACGACAAACAGCGTCAGCAGTGTGGAACTCACCAGGCCACTGACAATAGTCGTTGCCACCGGCCCCCACACCACAGATTCCCCTGCAAAACCTGCAGCCAGTGAAAACAGCCCCGCGATGGTGGTAAATGAGGTAATCAGAATTGGCACTATCCTGCGTCGAGCCGCGTAGAGGGTTGCATGGTTCACCGACATTCCCCGGGCAAGGCGGTCGTTTGCAGCAGAAATCAACACGATGGCTGCGTTGACCGATATTCCGGCCAGTGCAACGACGCCGTAGAGGGTATACAAATTCATGTCATTCCCGGTCAGCATCAGACCGATCACCACACCGGTAAAGGCAAGCGGCACCGATACAAGAACCATCAGCGGTTGCCAGTAGCTGCGAAACTGCGTGCCCAAAATCAGATAGATCAGGCCCAGCCCCATCACGAACAGCATGATACCAGCATCCAGACTCTCACGAATATCATCCAGTTCACCCGAAAAATCCAGTTCGACCCCCGGGTAGCGCGCTGCAATGGTCTCCCAGTAGTCAAGGATCAACTGGTTGGCCGCAACCGTATTTGTCCGGCTATCATCAATATCGGCTTCCAAAGTAATGGCACGGAGAAAGTTATAGTGGCGTATATTCTGCTGCCCGTGTCCATAGCTGACCTGAACCAGGTCTCCCAACATCGTCACCTGCCCATCGGGCCTGGACAGTGTGTGCTGCAACAGATCATTGATCGTTCCGGTTTCGGAACGCGCAAGAAGACGCACGCTGACCTCTTCACCGGCATCCTGGAACTGATTGATAATTTCACCATCCACATATGCCTGAATGACGCGGGTTACGTGCTCCGGACGCAGCCCGGCACGCTTGATCGCATCGCCGTCAAGCGCCAGCACAAGCTCTGGACTTCCCTGGCGGTAATCCGTAGTGACATCGCGAAACAGGCCATCCTGCTGTTCCATGAAGCCGGTAATCTGCCCGGTGACGACCTGCAGGTCAGCAAAGCTGTCGCCTCTCACTTTCACACTGATTGGCCTGCCGATCGGCGGACCATCATCTATCATGAAGATGGTCACTTTGGCTTCAGGAGAGATGGGCATCTCGTTCATACGCGCACGAACCGCATCCGCGACATCAAGCACATGGCGCCCCCGCCGCGTCTGCGGATTCAGGCTGATCAGAACCTGACCGATGTTATCGCCAAAAAGCGGCTCGGTGATGGTCTGCATCTGCCCTGAATAACTGACCGAGGATCTCAATTCAACGGGCTCTATCACCTGCAGGGAGCGCTCCTCGGCCAACTGCACCTGCCGCAGTGTTTCTTCCAGCGAGGTGCCCGAGGGCAGCTCAACATTCACATAAAGAATGCGATAGGCTTCAGTGGCGAAAAAATTCATCTTGATGGCACCCGATGCAAGCAGCACGGCCGCCAGCAACATGATTGCAGCTACAATGGCCATGGCCCGGCCGGGGTATCGCAGTGCGCTGATCAACGCCCTGCTATACCTGACACGCAGTTTGTGCGTCCAGCGCTCCCTCAGCGCCTGCAAACGTCCGTCGCCAGAGAAGCCGTTATGCAGCAGCAAAACATGTGTCGGCAACATCCAGAATGCCTCGATCAGGCTCACCAGCAGCGCCACCGCCACTATCATCGGGATGATCATCATAAAATCGCCGAGAATACCCGGTAACAGGGTCAGCGGAAGGAACGCAGCAATCGTTGTCATAACCGAAGTCGTCACCGGCGCTGCCACTTCGCGCAGGGCATGTACGCCGGCCCGAAATTTCTCCATGCCACGCTGCAAACGGTAGTAAATGGATTCCACGACAACCACGGCATCGTCTACGATCATTCCAAGCACAATAACAACACCCAGCAATACATTGCTGTTGAGTGTCATGCCCATGACCTGCAGTATCAGGAAAGTCCCTGACAGGGTAAAAGGAATCCCGATACCCGTAAGGAGCGCGATACGCGTTCCAAGAAAAATCCAGGTCGCGAGGACGACAAGAATCAGCCCGATCAGGGCATTTTTCTGCATCAGCCCAAGAGCCTTGCGAATACTGGCCGTCTGATCATCCGCCAGCACCAATTCCAGGCCACGTGCCGCATCCACAGCGTTACGCTGCTCAATGAAAGCCTGGAGGCTATCGAGCAATTCCAGCGTGTTGGCGCCCTCCTGTTTGGTGATGCTGAAGAGCACCGCGGGATTTCCCTGATAACTCACCAACTTGCTGGGCTCCTTGGCCGCACGATAGATGTCCGCGAGACTGCCCAGGGACACGACCCCGTTCGCACCGAGCACGGGGTAGGATTCCAGGTCTTCCAGACTACCACCGGTGCCCTGCAGGCGGACTACCCATTTGCCCTGTGACGTATCCAGGTCACCTACCGACACGTCACGGAAGTAACTGCCTACCGTGTCAGCGAGATCTGCAGTGGTAATACCAAGCCCCTCGAGTCGCTCGGGGTAGAACCGAATATGCAGTTCAGGTTCATCAGATCCGTCGACCCGGGCCTGGTCTACACCGGGCAGGCGCTCAAGTGCCTTTTTTATCTGTACCGAGTGGCGTCGCAGATTCTCGTCATTGGCTGGCGAGGACAACACTATTGTTGCTGCGGGAAATCCGCTGGATGTCGTTATCTCATAGATTTGAGGGTCATCAGCTTCAGGTGGTAACTGATCGGTATACACATTCTGAACTTCGCGACGCAGGTCTGCGATGCGAATATCAAACTCCCGGTCTTCCAGCTCCTGAAAACGAACCAGAATGCTGGAAATGCTCTCGCGGCTGGTACTGGATACAAAACGGATATTCCTGACAGACCTGCTAATGGCATCTTCAATGGGATCGGTCAGGCGTTTTTCAACTTCCTCGGCGGATGCACCTGGCAGCACTGTGATGATATTGATCCAGTTGAAATTGATATCGGGATCCTTGGATCTGGGCATGTTCTGATAGGCAAGGGCGCCCAGGACCAGTACCAGCACAAAAAGCAGGTTCGCTGGCACATGATTGCGCATCAAAAAAGCAAAAAAGCCCACTGGCTATCGTGCCTCAGCGGGCATGTCGTCAATCTCTATCGCCTCACCGTGCTGGAGTGCATTCAGGCCAGCCACCACAATCCGGGAATCCATGTCCATAGTGGCCGGTATCTGCGAATCGCGACCTGGCTGCACATTCTCCAGAGGCCAGAATTCGGCCTGCCCCCCGACAGCCAGAAACAACCCCAGGCGGCCTTCACGACTGGTCACATAGCGGGCAGGGACAAACCTGCGGGCATCAAGCCAGACCAGTTTGCCTGCGGCACCTGGCAGCGGATGTCCGCCCTCGAATGTCAGCCGAACTTCTTGACTGCGCGTAACCGGGTTGATGACATCCAGTCGGCTGCGCAACACTGCCGGCCAGTGATCACCTGCGCGAAATACAAATGATGTCGACCTATCCAGATAACCCGCATCACCGACATTGATCTGGGCCGAAAGCTCAATATTGTTTCGGTCGACCAGGCCAATCAGCTCGGTCCCTGGGCTCACCAATTGCCCTTCTGCGACAAGCCGCTCTGAAACCAACCCGGGAAACGGGGCTCGCACATCACAACGCTCCACTGCCAACTGGGCCCGGTCGAGCCCTGCATGTGCCGCATCGCTGTCGGCCGCGAGTGCATCGCGATCCGCGGCGCGGGCATCCCGATCTTCTCTGGATGCCAGATTTTGTTCCAGCAGGCGGGAAAATCGTTCCAGCTGGGTTTCAGCCAGCTGCAGGCGTGCCTGGGCCGATTTCAGATGTGCCTGGGCAGCTCTCAGATCAAGGTGGTAGTCCGCACAATCCAGCTGTACCAGAACCTGCCCCTGTGCCACATGATCACCAACCAATACAGGAATTGAAAGTACCTGGGCATCCAGCCTGGAGCTGATGGTGCTTTGATTGAGACTGACAACCGTCGCCGGTGCGCTGCGTTCCGGGTGGTACGTCAGTTCTTTGAGGGGGCGAACTGAAACGAGCGAAGTTTGTTCAGCCTGTACCGGGCCAGCATTCACCCAAATCCAGAGCACCAGCAATATGCGACTCCACATAACGACAGCTATACCTGTAATTGAGCGTAAAGATGGTTGAGGCGGGATATGCAAATCCGGCAGCTTTATACCACATCAGTTCCCTGTTGACACGCAGCCAAGGTTACCAGTCGCTCATATAGTGGCGATCTGGCGCGGCGCACGGGAAGATGTCCAGGAGCGAACTCACAGATAGGGCGAAAAAAGCCAGGCCAAAGCATCGCGTATTTTCATCCAATACGGACGCGATTCAAGCTGCTGGATATCCGCCTGTATCGACCGCTCAAGCCGCCGCGAGACATACACTGATAACTCTTCATTGAAGTCTTCGCCAAAAACCTCGACGCCAAGCTCAAAATTCAGCCTGAGGCTGCGCGGATCCAGGTTGGCCGACCCCACAAGGGAATAGTTATCATCAATCAACAGCAACTTGGTATGGTTGAACGGGGGCTGCTGGAGATAGACCTTGATATTGCGGCCCAGAATGAACTTGAGATTGTGTTGCGCTGCCCAGTGCGCCAGGTGAACATTGGTTCGAGACGGCAGAACGACTTTCACGTCCACACCACGCAGCCTGGCACCAACAAGTGCACCGACCAGATCGAGACCTGGCAGGAAGTAGGGTGTCATGATCCAGATTCGTCTTCTTGCCAGCGCCAACGCACCGACAAGCACCTCATTGAGCTTGTCCAGATTTTCGTTGGGCCCGCTCAGGACCAGCCGCGCCCAGGCACCCGCCTCCTGAGGTTCTGCCCGCGCCGGCGCGGCTGAATTCGCCGGCCCGGCGTGCCTGTCCTCGCCCCAGTCCCTGAGAAAAGACAGCGCCAGATCCTCGACGATTCTGCCCCGCATGCGAAAGTGCAAATCCTGGGTGGGCTGCTTGTTGCTGGCCATTCTCAGCATGTGCCGGGCACTGATGTTCTGACCGCCGGTATATGCGACATCTCCATCCAGAACTATTATCTTGCGGTGGTTCCGCATATTGATGTGCAGTGATGGAGGCACGAGTGTAACCGGGTTGAAATAGCGGAAATTCAGGCCATGCTTCTTCAACAGCCGTCCGATGCCAGGGGGATATATCAGGCCACTCACCCCATCCACGATGATACGCACATCCAGACCTCTGTCTCTCGCCTTCGCCAGGGCTTCTACCACTGCCTTGCCCGTTGCGTCGTTTTGAAATATGTACGTGGAGCAGTAGACATACCGAAGTGCCCTGCCGATATCCTCCTGCAGGCGCGGATAGAAACCCTCCCCGTTTTCAAGCACGGAGATCTGGTCGCAGTTCCTAAGCCCGGCTCCGGTAACGCTTTTACCGACGAGAGCCAGGGGCAGCAACGCCGGGTCTGCCGCCTCTTCCTGCAGCTTCCCGGCATCAGGGTCCGGTCCCGGCAGATACGCCCTCTGCGCACGCGCTCTGACACGATTGATACCAAAGACGAGATACGCCAGCGGACCAGCCACAGGGATCGCCAGACAGACGGTGATCCAGGCAAGCGCCGAAGTCGAATCACGCTTGGTCAAAAGGGCGTGCAATGCCGCAACGATGGCGACCAGGCCAACCCCGGCACTGAGCAGAACCAGCAGCATGGCCCCTACTCCGATGCAGCCGCCCGGCTGTTATCAGTATCAAGCCGAATATCGGCCATCAGTGCACAGTGATCCGATATCTCGCGCCAGGGGAGCCCATCCAGAACCTCGGCATCCCGCACCTGGAAGCCACGCACATAAATCCGGTCCATGTGCAGAATCGGCAACCGGGACGGAAAGGTTCTGGCCAGCCTGGAGTACCTTTGCTGAAAGGCTTCATAAAGCCCCAGTTCCTGGCTTAACCCGGGGTGCACAGCAGTGCGCCAGTCGTTGAAGTCTCCAGCCAGTATCAAGGGTGCCCCAGCCGGGATCGAAGACGAGATGTAATCGGCCAACATGGCTGCCTGTTTGCCGCGCTCGCGTCTCAGGAGTCCCAGGTGGACACAGAGCAGGTGAACACCATTCTCCAGTTGACCATGGAGAATCCCGCGTCGCGAGAAACTGGTCGTGGAAACATCCACATTTTTCAGGCTGTCAAATGGCAGCTCGCTGAGAATGGCGTTGCCGTGATGACCATGCTGGTAGATCGCATTCTTGCCGTAGGCATAGTGATCCCAGACGGAATCAGCCAGATATTCAAACTGGTTCGTATCCGGCCAGTCTGCTACGGCATCACGATGGATATCATGTTCACCGACAACTTCCTGCAGAAAAACAATGTTGCTGCCCGATTCACGCAGACATTTACGAATGTCCTCAAGGGTAAACCGCCTGTTTGCGGCCGAGAACCCCTTGTGTATATTCAGCGTCAACACCCTGAAGTCGCGTATGTGCCGGATTGATCCGAACGGTTCGACCTGCGTCAAATGCTTCAATCTCCTGTGTCATTACCCGTATAATCGGGTCGCAGCGGTTATTTTCATTCATTTTGTCAGATTATTGGAGGTCCATAGTGGATCTGAACGAAGTCCGCGAGACATTGCTTGACCTGCAAAAGGAACTTGAGTTGCGGGTGGAGCGCACCCACCGCCACACCTACGGGCGAGACGAGCCGGTCAGCGCAAACTTCAGCGAACAGGCGAAACAAACCGAAAACGATGAACTGGTGATGAATCTGGAGGCCGACGGGCTCCGTGAGATTGCACAAATCAGGGCTGCACTGAGGCGCATAGACGAGAAGAGATACGGCATCTGCGCGTATTGCGGTAAACCAATCAACGAGCAGCGGCTCCAGGCAATTCCCTACACCAACAGCTGCATAGACTGCGCAGACTGAGCAACCGACTCTCGACCTCTCAGCACTCCAGTTTGAGCCGCATATTCAGTCTGGCAGGCAGCGGTCCCCCTGTAGAAAGCGTAATCAAAAAATATCCCAATCGAATGGAAAATCGCCCCGGAATATTTAAACTGCCGCACCACACCAGCAGCTCAGCCGCCCCTGATGACGGCTCATACCCTTATGAACTTGGTCACTCTTGCCTTATTTTCTATCCTGTTTTTCGTTCTCTTCGCTCTGGCGCTGTATGTGTCTCTCAAGGCAGTTGAGAAACTTATATGGCTGCGCCCCCTGCCCTGTCTGCGCATCGCAATCCTGATCAGTCTCATCTATCAGCCCGCAGTTTTTGGGATTCCCTTCATTCACGACGGCCTGTACCGACTTCTCCTGAACTTTTTGGGCCTGGTGTCCTTTGGGTTTTTTTTCGGTCTGGCTGCCTTGGCTTTCTACGCCGCGACACGGCTGCTGTTCGCCCCCGACTCCCGCTGGGGAATCAGGCTGCGTCGGCTTCAAGGAGCGGCTTTCGCACTGTTGTGGGGGGGCTCGGTTGTTCTCGGCATCTACAACTTCCACAAACCTGAGACCGTTGTGCGTTTCACCCTCTCAAGCGACAAACTGACCGAGGAGGTGCGCTTTGTGCAGTTCACCGATCTGCACTATGGAACAACGTCACGACAGGAAATGCAGGAAAAAATGCGTCTGGTGTATGCCCAGGATCCGGACTTCATCGTTTTTGTGGGTGACCTCGTTGATTTTGAAGGCTATACGACCGATGACTTCTCTATCCTGGCAGAGAGTCCGGTGCCCATCTTTTTTGAGCGCGGCAATCACGAGTTCTACCACGACTCAAGCCGTCTCCTGCAGGACCTGGAGTCAATCGGCCCTGTCAGGCTGTTGATGAACCAGCGCGCCCGGTGGGGTGAAATTGATATCGTTGGTATCGATTTCGGCGATGAACCGGGGCATCTGGCAACCCGCCTGGCGGAACTTCCGCTGGATGCAGGACGTTTCTCGATCTTGCTGTATCACGAGCCTCGAGATGTCGAAGTCGGTGTCGAACACGGCTTTGATCTGTTGCTCTTTGGCCACATTCATGGAGGACAAATCTGGCCCTACACCCTCGTTGTTGACTGGATGTATACCTACGCCGATGGTCTGTTCACATTGGGCGACAGTACCATCTATACCAGCGACGGAGTCTCCCTCTGGGGGCCGCGAATGCGCCTGGGCTCACAGAACGAGATAGTCGTCTTCACTCTGTCGCCACAATCGCCAAATTAACTGACAGTAACCTCTGCGTCTTTTGAGAAACTGTGAGCTGCCGAAGCAAACAAAAACGCTGCTCCGATAAAGAAAAGCACCGTAATGGTAATCGAGATACGCAATCCTCCTGCGCTGGCAGCCGCGCAGATATCAAGTTGTGCGGGGTCCAGTCCGGTTGAAGTGCCCTTGCAGATCGCAAGACTCAGGTCCGGAATTGCCTTCAGATTGGCTGAAGCCACCTGATCACTCACCCAGCCGACAAAGAGTGGGCCCAGTCCGTAGCCAATCAAATTGACGACGAACAGCATCACCGCAACCGCGGTTGCTCGCGCACGCGCCGAGGCCACAGCGCCAAGTGCTGCGTACATGGGGCCCAAAAACCAGTACTGGAAAAAATTGGCCAGCAACAGCAAGGGGAAGATATAGGCCACGACACCACTATTGAAGGCAGCCACAAACGCCAGGGAGGAGACAATCAGGGACGCTGAGCTGAACCAGAGGCCAGCCTCCGGTCGGCCTCCGGCAATCTTGCCGACCAGGACGCCACAGAGCGAAGTCCCGACAGCGCCGGCAAGTGCGAGTGGTGCCATGTAGAGGAGTGCCGCTTCGGGCACAGAAATGCCATGGTTGCGCACCAGGAAGGAAATGACAAAGTTCCCCATTCCATAGCTGACAAAAGAAGCCAGCGTCGAGCCCAGAGTGATACCCCAAAATGTCCATTTGCGGCCAACCTCCGTGAGGGTTGACTTGAGACCAGCTGCTTTGGGAGCAACATAGCCAACGGGGTCCGAATATCCTCGAGGAACCTCTTTTATGGTACACAGGATCACCAGACCAACGGGTATCCCGGCCGCACCGATGATAATGAATGTCTGCTGCCAACTCACCTGACTTCCGGTCAGCCCAACGAAGAGGTTCGCCAGGCACATACCCACCGTAATGCCGGTCGCATAGATGGCTAAAGCCCGAGTCCGTGATGCGGGCTTGAAATAGTCCGAGAGCAGTGAGTTTGCCGGGGGAGTCAATCCGGCCTCGCCAACACCGACTCCGAGCCGAAAGGCGAACAGCATCCAGAAACTGGTCGCCAATCCGCAGAGAATGGTCATTGCGCTCCAGAGAATGATGGCACCGCCGATGATCCATACTCGATTCGCATGCTCGGAGAGTCGCGCTATGGGGATACCCAACGAAGTGTAGAAGAGCGCAAAAGCCACACCGCTCAGCAAACCGAACTGCGTATCGGTCAGACTGAAGTGAATGATGATCGGTTCGGCGAGAACGCCGATCATGATTCGGTCAATAAAATTGAGCACGTAGGCCAGCAGCAGGGCTCCAAGAACGTAGGCCCTGTAACCCGGTGTGCCAAAACCCTCCCTGGACCCGTCCGATATGGACGTCAATGGTAGTTCGCTGCTTTGAGTCAAAACGATCTGCCCTTATGTGTGCCGCGCAGCTGAACGGGTTTGAACACGGAAACCATCAACCGAAAGCCCGCTTCTATGAGCAGGTACTCTGTGACCAAGCCCGAATTCGATGCGCTTCCTGTCTCCAGCCCGACAGACGACCCTCCGATGAGTCAGGAGGCCGGGGTACGGCTGACCAATCGCCGACCTGATGAAACCGGTGGTTACTCGCTCGCAGGCGCTTCTCACTGACCGGGCCTACCGGTTGAGGCTCCCTCTGCCAAAGCGTTCAACAAAGTCAGTCAATTCAATCTGAAAATCATCGGCACTATGAAACTCTGCATCCGTCATCCCGGGCTGCTCCTGCTCCCTGTACCAGCCGGCATACTCGGGTGTATCAAAGCTGGTTTTTCGGTAATGAGTTGAATAGGTTGTCACCCCTATAACCGGAAGATCTGCGTTCATGTCAAACCGCATGAAACGCATCCATCCGTCGCCTATACCCCGCCATAGATTGGATTCGACCCCAGCGGAAATCGCCGCCTGTGCCCGGCCCTGATAATCCGCGAGCACCTGCCAGACCAAATACCCTGAACTGTTTTCGTCGACCCGCATACCCTGACCGTACTGATGGCCACAGAGCACCAAAAAAATCTGATCATGCTGGCGAATAAACTTGTCCCACAGCATCTGCGGTGAATTATTCATTGGATCCACCCTGTTCCCGTCAATCAGGGGATTGGACTCGCGGCGGCCCTTGCTGTTTATGTAGTCGTGCGTGGAGACAATGGTCGGCAGTCCCGGGAAGCGCTGTATCACCTGTGCAGCCCAGTCCAGTGAACTGTCGGGCGGGGCAAACTGCAACCCGATATGCAAAAACCTGTAGCCGCCCGCAGTAAATATCTGCGCGCTGTCAGCGCCCCCATCATTGGAAGCGACATACCATTCCCTGTCCCTGAAAAATCCTGTCCTGGCACCAAACACTGCTCTGAAATTACTTAATCCACCCGGGTGGGCCACCCCAAGAGTCGATATGTCATGGACATCAATCTCCTCGGCATGGGGGTGGCTGGCATCGGTCCACACCGCATCGTAGTCGTGGTTGCCGGGCACCACCGAAAAGGGCACCTTGCCAGCGATCAGGGAAAACCCCGCATGGGCTTTGTGCATCTCCACGGTCAGCGCCTTTGAAGTTGGAGGACTGAATTTTTCGATCAGCGAGTCAGGTGCAGCCCTGAAACCACGCATATAGTGCTCGGGGTCCATTGCCAGAGTCTGGTGTTGCCAAACATCTCCAACCGATGTCACGAAGGAGATTTCTCCGCCCGCACTCTCCACATTGTCAGCGATAAACTGCATCTGCTCGATAAACAGCTCACTGGCATCGAACGGAAATCCCTCTGCCCTTTGATGGGTGTAATCGAGGTAGTTCTGCGTGTCCGGGATCACGGCAACAGTAAAAGTGTGTTCAAGGCCGTCATCTGCAAACAGTCCGGCCGCATGAACGGGCGTTGCACAGGCAACAGCCAGAAACACAATCACAGCGGACACCCGGCTGGCAACAGTGTTCATACGAAAGGGAATTATATACGTGACAGCCACGCTACTGTTCTATGCGGCACGGCGGGTACTCCCGCCGATCAATTCACCATCAGGCCGCATACCGGGGGCTTTCCCGCCCGACGAGCTAAGCTCCCTGATGTTGAGTGCGGCATTCAGGTCCCTGTCGAGACTCATGCCGCACTGTTCACACTCAAAGACCCTGTCCTTCAGGGTCAGTGATTCATGGACTGAACCACAGCCTGAACAGGTCTTCGATGTGTTCCTGGGATTCACCTTCACAACCGACCCACCGGCACTTTCAGCCGTGTAGGTCAATTGATAGACGAAGGTTCCCCACTGTTGCTCACGGAGTGATCGGTTCAATCCCTTCTTGTGACTGCCGCCATGGGCAGTCATGTTCTTGATCTTCAGGTCTTCAACCGCGAAGTGTCTGTGTCGCCTCACCAGGTCGGTTGTGGTTCTGTGCAGGGCAGTGCGCTGTCTCTCTGCGACCCTGTACGCCTCTCTGGCCAGAGATTGGCGTTTCTTATATCGGTTGTGACTGCCTCTCTTGGCTTTACTCAGTTTTCGCTGCAGACGCTTCTGTCGGGTGGTATCAATCACCACCTTCGGCACTGACTCGCCAGTCGAGAGGGTGGCCTGTGCCTTCACGCCAACATCAATACCGACGACGGGAGACTGATCAACCGATACCTCCCGCTCCTGCTCACAGACACACTGAACCATGACGCGGACAGGCGTTGTCACAATGCGAACCAGCGTGATCTCACCCTCTGGCACCGCCTTCACAATGAACCTGCCAAAGCCCTTGATCTGTACGGCATGCCTCGTGCCAGACGCGAAGAGACGAAAACTGGATGTTTCAAATGACCGGATGCCCCGGTGCCTGCCCTTGAATCTCGGAAAGCCACCCTGCCTGAAGAATCGCTTGAATGATCTATCCAGTCTGTACAGGACAGATCGGAACGGCTGTACACCATAGCTGCTCATTTCAGCATCATCTCTGCGTATCTGAGTGAATGACTTATAGTGATCGTACAGGCCGATTGACTCACCAGCCTTCCGATACGCATTGATGCGCTCATCAAGGGCGGCGTTGTACAGTTGTCGGGAGAGATACAGGAACCTGTCCAACCGCTGATGCGTTGCGCGAGATAGCTGTGCAGTCTGACTGTGAGTGCGTATCATCCGCATCGGTGTGGTCGCTCTATCAGGCGTTTGAGGGAGCTGTTTCGAGCAGCTATTCACGCACCTTAATATCATCTGGGCACTGGTGCAACTCAGGTATAGAATGGGAATTATAGCTGTGGCTGTCACGTATATAATTCCCATACGAAACTCCTCTTCAATGAATCCGCACATCAACCAAACGGTTCGCCGCGCACAACCCACCGGGCTCGAGATACAATCCCGGTGCCGGGATCATCGTCCGCAGTGTATGTGCCAATCTGAGTTGGGATTGCCTGCGTCATACACCACCAACGGCAAGGCGGTCTCTCAGTCCTTCGTTTTCGGGGCTGAAAGGCGATTCAGAGGCTGTCTAATCATCCGCTGCTGCGAGAGCTTCCAGACGCGCTTTTGCGGCATCGCTGGGCACGTGATTGAACGCAGCAAGAATGGCCGCGAGCTCGCGCACAGTATCGGGTTCCTCAGAGTCCGCGGCGATCATTTCCAGCTTCTCCTTGTCTGCTGCAGATACCGCATGTTCAATGCCTGCAATGGCCGTGGCTATGGTCTTTTCCGCTGCCGTCGCAGCGTCGTCCTGAGCGATGATGCCCAGTGTCTCCTTGGCTGCATCATCAGGAAAATGTTGCAGGCCAGCCACAATGCCTGCCATGGTGCGAACCGCGTTCGGCTCATCCCCCTGTGCAGGCGCCGCGACCATGAGTGTCGTGAGCAGGCTCAGCCAAAAACTGCGTCGCAGAACACCATCGAATACATTCGCCATCTTGGACCTCCGGTCAGGTTTGAGCCTGGCAAGTATACAACACAGGTGCACCGGCAGAGCCCAACTTTTTCCTTGCCCACCCGAATCTCGTATTTTCCTTCCGCAGACAGGATTTAGGTTATCCGGTTCTGGTAGTATTCCGGGTTCGCTTGGAAAAGAGGTTGCCACAACCCCCTGCTCAATGACCTATTGCCTTGCTTTCAAACTGGACGAAGGTCTGGTTTTCTGCTCTGACTCGCGCACCAACGCTGGTGCGGACCGTGTGAGTTCCTACTCAAAAATGCACAGGTTCTCGGTTCAGGGCGAACGTCATATGGTCATTCTCTCCGCAGGCAATCTGGCAACGAGCCAGGCCGTTCTCAGCCAGATTGAACGCGACATACAGACCGACGCGGAATTTCATTTCGGCAGGGCAGACTACGTGTCGGATGTAGCCGACTATCTTGGGCGTATAAGCCTTGAGCAACAAAAAAAATACATCGATGCAGACAGCCCCGAAGCCGGCTACGAATCTGGTGCAAGTTTTATTGTTGGGGGACAAATCAAAGGCAACTCTATCGAACTGTACCTGATCTACGCGGAGGGGAACCATATTCGTGCGTCTGACCAGCATCCCTTCCTGCAAATTGGCGAGACCAAATACGGAAAACCCATTCTTGATCGAATTATTCGCAAGAACACACCTCACGAAGTTGCCATGCGATGCGCACTGGTATCTATGGATTCAACAATGAGCAGCAACGCTACTGTTGGCCCGCCTATCGAGCTGCTTTTTTACCCCGCAGACAGCTTTCACAACTCGAAGTACTATGTGTACGAGGAGAATGATCCCTACTGGATGATGTTGCGGAAAAGCTGGGACGAGAAGATTCAGGATTCCTTTAACGAACTTCCACCTCTGGGTGCACTTGACTCAGACGATTGACCACCTCGTCTATAAAAGCAAGTTTGTTTTCAATCCGTTCTGTAATGACAAAGGGATAGGCGTCGCCCAGCCCCATACTCCGGTTTAATTCGTTCAGGGCTACTGCCAGACCTCTCCACACATGTGCCATGGATCGAAAATCCTGGGCTTGCGGCTCTCCCTTGAGCATTCCATATGCACTGGCAGTCTCCAACGTATCAGTGATGTGCTGGTAATGGCTCCAGCATTCAGCCCAGTCTTCAAGGGGATGGCTTGGCGCATAACTGCTGATATAGGATTTTGACCAATCAGCCACTGGGCCATTGGCATAGTGTCGGTCCAGAGCTTCCTGATAGTCCATGTTCGGGTCACCAAAGAGACGGACAAATTCAGCCTTCAGGTCAGCAAACCCGGACAGATAGGCGTAGTAGTAATGACCACTTTCATGGCGCATATGTCCGAGCAGCGTACGATAGGACTCGTTCATTTCCGTCCTGACCGTTTCGCGCTCAATATCGTCGGCTTCAAGGACGTTAATGGTGATCACACCGCCCAGATATCCCGTGCTGACAAAACTTTCCGGAAGTACGGGATTGGTGCGTTTGTCCTCGATGAAATCGAATAGCAGTCCGTTTTTCTCATCCTGCCAGCCGTTGACAAGGGGCAAATTGAGATTGTGCAGCGAGTAGAACAGCCTTTTTTTTGCCTGCTCAAAGTGGTGCCAGCGCTCCAGGTTCTTACTGCGGGATACATCCGGGATGGTGCGGTTAAACTGACAGCCAAAGCACAGGTCGCCAGCCGCATCTGCCGGAATTAACCAGTTGCACACCCCGTGTTCCGTGCCATTCTGACAATATCGGAAGTCCCCCTCTGCACCAAACAGGGATCCGATCCTGTTGGCTCCCCTGAGGGTATGCATATCACCACTTACGGGATCATAACCAACAGCCTCGCCACAGTTGTTGCATGTATTGCTGTCGAAGAAAAGCGGGTGGCCGCAATCACAAAAAAAGCGACGCATTACCTACCAGCCGGGAAAAACCAGGTATCGGAGATGGCTTCGTTGAGTTCGTACAGGTTGAGTTGCAGCTGGTCTATAACGCCGTGGATTTTACTGGCGTACATTCTGGAGGCGTTGAACCTGTCAAGTTTGGCATGCATCTGCGCCAATATTGTCAGAGACCTCTTGTTGTTGCCCAGTCGCTTTATGCCGCGCCCAATTCGATCCAGGCAATATCGGACAGATCTCGGGAAAGCCTGGCCATTAAAGACGAAATTTACGACCTCCGGCGCTCCGACTATTGGCCCAATCTTTCTTCTGTAAGCACTCGTGGCAGACAGTGCACTGAGAATATTTGACCAGAGTGATATTTCCAGATCGGGCAGATCATGTCCATCGAGCGTTGCGATGCCGACATCTGCAGCCCGCGTAGCCATATCGCAGCGCTCCATGTATCGCCCCAGGCGGATAAACTCAAGGGATCGATCGCGATTCATTGAGCCATCGAAGAGGCCACCAATCTGCAGATTTTGCAACATTACGTGCTCCAGAAAGGCATAGCGGTTGCGCCGTTTCACCGCATCTTCCACCTGGTTGTCTACACACAGCTTGAGTTCATTCACCATTTCCCAGGCTTCCTGGGGCATCACATCTCTGGTCGTGCGCATGTTCTCGCGAGCACAATCTACCGAAGCCTTGATGGAGCCCAGGTTTTCTTCGTCCGAGAGCAAAAACTTGATGACATTCTGTTCAGTGACTTTTGAATACCTGGAATAGTAGGCTGACTCACCATCGATGATCTTGACAAGCACATCCCAATCAACGCCCGGGTTTCTTGGCGTGTCAAGCATAAACCGGGTGTAGGCACTGACAACCCGCGACAGGCCCTCGGATCGTTCCAGGTACCTGGCGGCCCAGTAGAGCCTGTTCGCAACGCGTGCGAGCACCTACCTGTCCTCCACTATCCAGGTGTCCTTACTGCCGCCACCCTGTGAGGAATTCACCACCAGCGAGCCTTTTTTCATGGCAACGCGGGTCAACCCGCCGGCGGTCACATAACCTTTGCTTCCCTGCAGAATAAACGGACGCAAATCCAGATGTCTTGGCTCTATATCACTGCCTATGATGCTGGGTGCCGTAGAGAGAGAAATAGTCGGCTGCGCAATGTAGTTACGTGGGTCTCTCTCTATCAGGTCTGCAAACTTTTTGTGTTCGGCAACGCTCGCATGTGGACCCACCATCAGGCCGTAGCCACCCGATTCATTTGCCGGTTTTACGACCATTTTTTCAATATTCCGGAGTACATATTCACGGTCTTTCTCGTGCATGCACAGATAGGTCTTTACGCTCCCGATTTTCGGCTCTTCCCCGAGATAGTAGCGAATCATGTCCGGCACAAAGGCGTAGATGACCTTGTCGTCAGCAACACCCGAACCTGGCGCATTGGCGATCGCCACATTGCCAGCCTTCCAGGCACCTATGAGGCCCGGCACTCCAAGAACTGAATCCGGGCGAAATGCCTGGGGATCCAGAAAGGTATCGTTTATGCGGCGGTAGATCACATCAACAGGCTGCGGTCCATCCACGGTGCGCATCATCACCAGGTTGTCTTCGTCAACAAAGAGGTCGCTGCCCTCGACCAGTTCCGCTCCCATGCTCCGGGCCAGATATGCGTGCTCAAAATAGGCGGAGTTATAGATACCTGGAGTCAAAACTACAATGTTTGGCCGCTTCACCTGTCGTGGGGATAACGAGGCCAGTGTCTTGAACAGCTGTGAGGTGTAATCGTCTATGGGCAGTATGCTGTAGTTCTCAAACAGCTCGGGAAAGACGCGTTTTGTAATCTCACGGTTCTCAAGCATATAGGAAACCCCGGAGGGCACTCTGAGATTGTCTTCCAGCACGTAAAACCTGCCGCTCTTGCCACGAATCAGATCCGAGCCGCAGACATGAGCCCAGATACTGAAGACAGGGCTGATTCCCCTGCAGGCTTCGAGAAAATTGGGTGAGTCAAGAACAGTCTCAGCAGGCACAATCCCGTCGGCCAGAATTTTCTGTTTGTTGTAGACATCATTGATAAAGCAGTTGAGTGCGCGGGAGCGCTGGGTGAGACCGGCAGTTACATTGTTCCATTCACTCGCACGAATGATGCGCGGAATAAGATCAAAAGGCCAGGAGCGATCAATATTGCCCTCATCCGAATACACGGTGAAGGAAATGCCCATCTCACGGATACAACGTTCGGCGGCGGAGCGCCGTTCGCCCAGTTCCTGGCGGTCCATTGCAGCAAGCACATTCAACAGGCGGCGGGCCGGCACCCGGGGGAAACCCCTGGAGCTGATCAGTTCGTCGTATGTGTCGACAGCGGGGTACTGCCTCCAGTCCTTAGGCATTCTGATCCTGTCCTGTGTCGAGCCTGACCCGCACTGGGAATAGCAGGGTACGCAACTGAGCAAGTGGGGAGAATAAACAGATCAGTGTCATTAGGCAATCTCGACGCCTCCCTGCGCATTGCTCTTCATGGTGTCTGCCAGGAGGCAGGGAACCGCACGCAAGAACATCGCGTACACCGCCGGGGCTGCGGATCATCTCAGACAAGACAGCCTGGGCCTCCCACGGGGAGCGGGGTGAAAAGGATGTGATCGGACTCCGGAGCCACATCGAAGAGCGCCTGGCCAGGCACCCAAGTCTGGCCAAAACTCTTGCCTGGTTCTCCTACGCCAAGTCGGTGATCTTTGGTGTTATATTCGCTTCTCCATCGACAACTGCGGCATATCCCTCAATAAGGCCCTGAGGATACCCCAGATGTATTTTGCTGACCTTGTTGAGCGCGTTCATGTGTTCATCGTCCAGGGAAAAGTCCAAAGCACCGAGATTGTCCTTGAGCTGCTCAGTGGTTCTCGCTCCGAGTATGGGGCTGGTAATACCTGGTTGAGCTGATACCCAGTTCAATGCGACCTGCGCGGAAGAGCGTCCAATTTCCCCGGCAATGCGGTTGACCTCGTCCGCTATCCTCAAGTTCTTTTCGGTCCACAGACCCATGCCTTTCATGGACTTCAGGCGAAAATTCTCGGGATCATCAGTATCCAGATCTTTGGACGAATACTTCCCGGACAACAGGCCAAACGCCAGCGGCGACCAGGGGGTTGTACCAATGCCCAGTTCGCGGCACATGGGCAGCAATTCCCTGTCAGATGTATGTTCAACCAGGCTGTATTGCAGTTGCAGCGCCACGAATTGACTCCAGCCCCGGAGTTCCGCCATCACGTTGCATTGAGCGATTTTCCACGCCGTTGCGTTGCTCACTCCAATATAGAGCACTTTGCCCATGCGCACCGCGTCGTCCAAAGCGCGCATTACCTCTTCCGGGCCTGTGCGAAACTCCCACGCGTGAACATAGTACAGATCAATATAATCGGTGTTGAGGCGTTTGAGCGAATCTTCCAGCGACGTCATCAGGTTTTTGCGATGATTCCCACCAGCATTCGGGTTTTTTGGCGACAACATACTGTTGGTATACTTGGTGGCAACGACCCAGTAGTCACGATCACTGGCTATGAATTCTCCAACCAGTTTTTCGCTCGAGCCGTTCGTGTAGACGTTGGCGCTATCAATAAAATTACCGCCAAGCTCAGCATAGGCATCAAACTGGCGCTTGCTCTCTTCCTTGTCTGCACCCCAGCCCCAGTCATCACCAAAGGTCATGGCTCCCAGTGAGAGAGGTGATACGCGCAACCCGCTTTTTCCCAATAAAACGTAGTGATCTATCGCTGACATTCCTTCAATCCTTCAGTACATATGAATGTAATTTCTGACTTGATCGGACTCATAACCAGGTCATGTTATTTTGGATGAACAGGCCACCGCCGGAGACAGCCTTGCGGTTTCAGGGCAGACGTGACATCCCAAATATCGTATGAACCTGCACAGCCCGTGCTTTTCCACAGGTCCTCGATACATCTGTTTATCGAAAATTACCAAAAGGAGCCCGAACTTCAAACCCTCAGCCTCTTTTCCGAAAAACGCGGGAAGAATAAACATCCTGCTGCACAGAATCAACGGCCGCGCAGTTCAGGCGGTCTGATTTCGTGTGATTCGACTGGCGGGCAGGCAACCAACCCAGGCAGCGACCGCCAGCCCTGCCAGCGATGAACGCTGTTTCCCCGCCTGTGGTGGAAATTCCTGATGAACTTCAGGAAGTATTTTTGCCTTCACACCAGCCATGGTCTAGCATCGCCGGCCCATGACCAGGCGCTCCCTCCAACCTGACTCCCGTACGCTGCTGGTCCTGCTGGCAGCGCTAATGGCACTCGGACCCCTGAGCGTCGATATGTATTTACCAGCCATGCCCTTCATGATGGAGGACTTTGGCACGAGCGTGGGTGCCATACATCTCACCATGAGCACCTATCTGGTCGGTTTCGCGGTGTGTCACCTTATCTGCGGCCCGCTGGCTGATCGCCTGGGCCGCAAATCGGTGCTGCTGGGGGGCACGCTGATCTTTGTCACCGCCTGTGTCGCGTGCAGCCGGTCCGAGTCGGTGACCGAGATGCTGGTGTTTCGCTTCTTTCAGGGAGTCGGCGCCTGCGTGGGACCCACCTTGGCGCGCACTGTAGCCAGAGACGTGTTTGGCCCCACCGGCGCGGCCAGGGCGCTGTCACTGATCGCCATGATCATGGCCCTGGGACCGGCAATTGCTCCAGCGCTGGTCGGGGTCATGCTTGCCTTTCTGCCTTGGCGCGGCATTTTCTACTCTCTCGCTACATACGGGGTGCTGATGCTGCTCTGTGTCCATTTTCTTCTGGCCGAATCACTGCCAGCACATCAGAGCCTGCATCCTCTGGCAATCGCCCGCAATTTCGGCCGCCTGTTGTCGGACCCTCATTTTCTGGTCCCCGCGGGTGCCAGTGCCATGATGTCCTGCGGAATGATGACCTATCTGTCCTGTTCCAGCTTTGTGTATATCAGCATGCTGGGGCTGCCGGTGCAGCTGTACGGGCTGATCTTCTTCACCAGCGTGGCGGGCTATATCCTCGGCTCGTACCTGAGCGCCAGGATAAGTCTGCACCAGGATTCCGCACGGATTATTCTGCTGGGGGGAGTGCTTGGCTTCGCCTCGACCCTGGCGATGTTACTCGGCCATCTCAGTTGGCCGGAGAGCATCGCCGCCCTGGTCCTCCCCGCGGCAGTATTTTTTGCCGCACTGGGCCTTGTCATTCCCCACTCTATGGCGGTAGCCCTGCAGTACTACCCACTGATGGCCGGCACCACATCCGCCCTGCTGGGGTTTATCCAGATGTCCCTGTCCGCGGCTGCGACTGCAGTGGCGGGGCAGATGCTCACTGACACACCCTTACCCATGGTGTGGATGATGCTTGTGCTTACCGGTCTCGGGATGGTGCTGTGCGCGACAGTTCGTCGCCTACCGGTACAATAAGTTTCCTGTTTGCTCACAATAGATTTCAAACCATGAGGAGGGCTTCAGAAACGAATTCTGCGTTGCACAGTATGGATTGGGTGGAGGATTGCCAGGCATCCCCGCAGCTTTATCACTGCCCAATTGCCTCAACGAGCTGCACGGCTCGAATGCGAGACTCCACTAACCTGATTGCCCTTGCTTTCTGCTCATGTGGCATATAGCCGCGTTTAATCAGGTCAATGATCTTCTTCTGATCGCTCTCGAGTCTGGCGATGAACGTTCGAACTGGTTTTTCCCGTAATCCAAGCCGCCGCCCCAGTTCAAGGAAATCGGAGCCGGTATAGTAGCCATAATGGTTGTAGATATCGGAAAAGTACTCACTGTCGTGCTGCCGGTCATGTAACAGCCCCAGTGCCAACAGCCCCGGACCGGAATCGTTCTCTCCGAACGCATCGCACAAAAGGCAATCGTAATTCGGAGTGAGCCTGTCATAGAAGAGAGTGTTGTTGTCTGCACGTCTCTGTACGCTGAAATTCTTCAGGTGCAGATCGTCATTACCTGTAATATAGGCGAGAATCACTCGTCGAACGAAGTCCAGCACAACGGCCTGCTTGCCGTTCGTGACTTCATTAACACGCTGACCGGCTTCCTCGTAGGTCTTCCCGTACTTATTATCACCCGGCAGGTTGAAGCATTGCATCAGATCCTCCTGATGCAGTTTACTGCCGTCATCCTGCCGGTCGAATCGTTTGGTAATGTATGCCAGCTCTCCGCCTTCAAAGCTCACCAACCCACATTGGGCGGTTTCAATTCCCAACAGTCGGCTGACCTCCATGGCGGTATGTTCATTTTCAGCCGCATGCGGATAGGCTTCCGGGCTGGGTTTGAGTATGTACTCTCCCCCCTTTGCAGTGGCCACCAATTCATGTTTTTCATTTTCTCTCAGGGAAAGCTTCTCCTGCGCTCCCGAAATTGACATGCCCTGTATATGCTGCCGGCTACTTTGGAAAAACCCGGCGCGTGAGAACGGCAAGCACGGGTTCACCCTGGTGCTGCCAAAGAGTGCCTTGAGCGCAGTATCCTGGTACCCGGGCCTGCTGCGTTTTCCGGTCAGTTTTTTTAAACTGATTTTGCAGTATTCAGTACTCACAACTACTCATCAACTCATCAACTCATCAACAGGGACAACAGTTACTGCACCCACCAGGTCACGTCCGTTCATCAGCAGCAAGCCAAAGCGGTCACTCTCGTCGATCTTTTGCTGCTGCGACTGCAATTTTCGCAACCAGCCTTCCGCTACTAGGTTCTCAAAGAACCCGGGCAGGCGCTCGTACCTGAAGGGTGCTTCCTGCAGCGGAAATGTGAAAGCAATTGGCGTCCCGCCAGCCAGGTACTCGCTGGCATAGGTGAACTCAAAACCCTCGCGGGTTTCAGCGAGTTTGCCGGCAAGTCTCTCGTTGTAGAAAACCTGTGCTACGCGCTCTGTTCCTTCCGGCATCGGATCATCCTATCCATAACTTCATACCCAGTGCGCGAGCCACATTCACCAGGCTGTCCAGTCGAGCACCTGGATGCCCCCGCTCAACTTTGTTCAACGTGGCATAGGCAACACCTGAGAGGTCGCACAGATCATTCAGGGTGAGCCCCTGCTTTTTGCGTTCAGCACGTATCCGCTGTCCTGCTTCTTCAATGGGTGAAAACGCCGCCGTTTGTGTCGCCATGGCGGCTTCCTTTTGTGCTCTGGTTACGCGTTGACGCAATTCATCCAGCAGTGCGCCGGTATCAACCCTGCCCAGGGAGGTCGTGGCTATACCGGACTCTTGATTGTTCATCATGGTATATTCTTATCTATGAATAAGAATATTTTATATTCAGTACAGTATATTTCAAGCAGATAAAATATATTATTATGAATATATAAATTAATATTTTAAGTAATTATATTCGTAACTACTCGCCCCCTCCTCCTTCTTGATCATGTCGGCGGCGATGCCGTTGAGGGCGATGTGGATGGCAGTCAACGGATTGTAGCCTTGGTGGGCCATGGACTGGAGCGAGCTGGAGATTCGGCAGTGGGCCTGGGCGTGACGGAGGGTTCGGAAGCAGCCGGAGACCTTCTGCTTGACCTTGGCCATGCGGATATCGCGCTCGGCGCGGGTGTTGGTGAACGGGGTATTGCGGGCGAAGCGCAGCACCTCGGTGTCGTACTGGGTCAGCGCCTCGTGGAGGTTCTCGGCATCGGACTTGGCGATGCGCCCGCGCTGTCCGTCGAGACGGGCGGGGGGCTTGTTCCCCTGTGGCCTGGGTGAGGATGGTCCGGGAGCGCGCGCACGGCCGTGAAGGCTGCCTCGTCGAGGGCCTTGGCGTCGAGTTCGCTGACCCTGCGGCAGGTTCCGCTCAGGAGGTGGCCCAAGCGCTTGGCCCAGGCGTGGCCGCGGGCGTCCTCGACGAACCTGAGGTCGTGCAGCAGGTGGGCACCGCACAGGGCGTGCTCACAGTGATCTCAGGCGAAGGAGCTGGCCCAGCGGTCGTGGACCAGGGCGCCACCAGAGCGGGGGATGACAGTGAGGTCGTCGATGGCGGCGCGACCGCGCCTTCGGTGGACGAACGTCACCCTCAGGTCCCCGGCACCGATGCTATGCAGCCAGTGGTTCGTGCCATCGACGCGCCTGATCAGGGCCTTGAGGGTCTGCGCGGCCATGAAACGCACACACCATAGAACCTCTTTCCTATAGCGTCAAGGGGGGTGAGCAGTTACCAAGGTACATAATGTCAGAGAAAGGCTGCATGAAAAAAGGCCCGCCCAAATGGGCGAGCCTTTCGAATGAAGCCTGACGATGACCTACTCTCGCATAGCGAAGCGCTACACTACCATCGGCGATACGCCGTTTCACTTCTGAGTTCGGAATGGGATCAGGTGGTTCCAACGCTCTATGTTCGTCAGACAAACCGGTCGGCAGCCTGTCTGCAACAGACTCCCGGAAGTCTTAAAAACGTGAATAACTGTACGTATCACATCAGTGTCTCACACACCCACATCAATCGCTTGTGTTTTCCAGCACATGGAACAGCACAATCGCACATTATATGGTCAAGCCTCACGGGCAATTAGTACCAGTTAGCTCAACGCATTACTGCGCTTCCACACCTGGCCTATCAACGTTGTAGTCTTCAACGGCCCTACAGGGGACTCAAGGTCCCAGAGAGATCTCATCTTGGAAGAGGCTTCCCGCTTAGATGCTTTCAGCGGTTATCCTGTCCGAACATAGCTACCCGGCAATGCCACTGGCGTGACAACCGGAACACCAGAGGTTCGTCCACTCCGGTCCTCTCGTACTGGGAGCAGCTTTCCTCAAATCTCTAACGCCCACGGCAGATAGGGACCGAACTGTCTCACGACGTTCTGAACCCAGCTCGCGTACCACTTTAAATGGCGAACAGCCATACCCTTGGGACCGACTCCAGCCCCAGGATGTGATGAGCCGACATCGAGGTGCCAAACACCGCCGTCGATGTGAACTCTTGGGCGGTATCAGCCTGTTATCCCCGGAGTACCTTTTATCCGTTGAGCGATGGCCCTTCCATACAGAACCACCGGATCACTATGACCTACTTTCGTACCTGCTCGACCTGTAAGTCTCGCAGTCAAGCTGGCTTGTGCCATTACACTAACCGCATGATTTCCGACCATGCTTAGCCAACCTTCGTGCTCCTCCGTTACTCTTTGGGAGGAGACCGCCCCAGTCAAACTACCCACCAGACACTGTCCTCAACCCCGATAAGGGGCCGGAGTTAGAACCTCAACAATATAAGGGTGGTATTTCAAGGACGACTCCACCTGATCTGGCGATCAGGTTTCAAAGTCTCCCACCTATCCTACACATATAGTGTCAAAGTCCAGTGCCAAGCTATAGTAAAGGTTCACGGGGTCTTTCCGTCTAGCCGCGGGTACACGGCATCTTAACCGCGATTTCAATTTCACTGAGTCTCTGGTGGAGACAGCGTGGCCATCGTTACGCCATTCGTGCAGGTCGGAACTTACCCGACAAGGAATTTCGCTACCTTAGGACCGTTATAGTTACGGCCGCCGTTTACTGGGGCTTCGATCAGGAGCTTCGCCGAAGCTAACTCCATCAATTAACCTTCCAGCACCGGGCAGGCGTCACACCCTATACTTCCTCTTGCGAGTTTGCAGAGTGCTGTGTTTTTGATAAACAGTCGCAGCCACCTGGTCACTTCGGCCAGCCTCAGCTGAGGGAGCAAGTCCCATCACCGAAACCGGCGCACCTTCTCCCGAAGTTACGGTGCTATTTTGCCTAGTTCCTTCACCAGAGTTGTCTCAAGCGCCTTAGTATTCTCTACCTGACCACCTGTGTTGGTTTGGGGTACGGTTTGAATATGCCTGAAGCTTAGAGGTTTTTCTTGGAAGCAGGGCATCTACCACTCAGCTCAAAAGAGAGCCTCGCCATCGTGCCTCAGCCTTGAGAGAGTCCGGATTTACCTAAACTCTCAGCCTACACACTTGGATCGGGACAACCAACGCCCGTCTGATATAGCCTTCTCCGTCACCCCATCGCAGCATATTCAAGTACAGGAATATTAACCTGTTTTCCATCGACTACGCCCTTCGGCCTCGCCTTAGGTGCCGACTAACCCTGCCCCGATTAGCGTTGGACAGGAAACCTTGGTCTTCCGGCGTGCGGGTTTTTCACCCGCATTATCGTTACTCATGTCAGCATTCGCACTTCTGATACCTCCAGCGAACCTCTCGATTCACCTTCAACGGCTTACAGAACGCTCCTCTACCGTGCCCGAGGGCACCCGCAGCTTCGGTACTATGTTTAGCCCCGTTACATCTTCCGCGCAGGCCGACTCGACTAGTGAGCTATTACGCTTTCTTTAAAGGATGGCTGCTTCTAAGCCAACCTCCTAGCTGTCTGAGCCTTCCCACATCGTTTCCCACTTAACATAGTTTGGGGACCTTAGCTGGCGGTCTGGGTTGTTTCCCTTTCCACGACGGACGTTAGCACCCGCCGTGTGTCTCCCGCGATTGCACTCACTGGTATTCGGAGTTTGCATCGGGTTGGTAAGTCGGGATGACCCCCTAGCCGAAACAGTGCTCTACCCCCAGTGGTGAGACGCGAGGCGCTACCTAAATAGCTTTCGAGGAGAACCAGCTATCTCCCGGCTTGATTAGCCTTTCACTCCGATCCACAGGTCATCACCTCATTTTTCAACATAAGTGTGTTCGGTCCTCCAGTCAGTGTTACCTGACCTTCAACCTGCCCATGGATAGATCGCCGGGTTTCGGGTCTATTGCATGCAACTCAACGCCCTGTTAAGACTCGGTTTCCCTACGGCTCCCCTAAACGGTTAACCTTGCTACATACAATAAGTCGCTGACCCATTATACAAAAGGTACGCAGTCACCCCGAAGGGCTCCTACTGCTTGTACGCATACGGTTTCAGGATCTATTTCACTCCCCTCTCCGGGGTTCTTTTCGCCTTTCCCTCACGGTACTGGTTCACTATCGGTCAGTCAGGAGTATTTAGCCTTGGAGGATGGTCCCCCCATCTTCAGACAAGATATCACGTGTCCCGTCCTACTTGATACGTCAACTGTCGCTTTCGTGTACGGGGCTATCACCCTGTATCGCTGTACTTTCCAGAACATTCCACTAGCTCAAGTTGCTCGGCTGGTCCCCGTTCGCTCGCCGCTACTGGGGGAATCTCGGTTGATTTCTTTTCCTCCGGGTACTTAGATGTTTCAGTTCCCCGGGTTCGCCTCGTGCACCTATGTATTCAGTGCACGATACCTGCAAGCAGGTGGGTTTCCCCATTCGGAAATCCCAGGCTGTAACGTCTGTTATCGACTTACCTGGGCTTATCGCAGATTTCCACGTCCTTCATCGCCTCTGACTGCCAAGGCATCCACCGTACGCGCTTAGTCGCTTGACCATATAATGTCAACGACTGTGCTTTTTGAGCTGGAAGGCGGCTCACTTTTCCCGGAGAGAATCCGCTGCCCTTGCGGGGGCCAGACACTCTCACACAAAACAAACCACCTACTTTTTCTACTCAGTAACGATTGATATAAAAACAGATGTCTATAGAGACACGTGCCTTGATACAGTTACAGTTATCCACATTTTTAAAGAACATTTGGCTCACAGGCCAAAAAACAACACCCTCAAAAAGGCCCTGTTTTTTGAACTTGAACCCAGGTCAATCTCAACCTCTGCCAGCATGGGTTGGTGGAGCTATGCGGGATCGAACCGCAGACCTCCTGCGTGCAAAGCAGGCGCTCTCCCAGCTGAGCTATAGCCCCATTGCCACGCCAACAGAAGCCAACAGAGAGTCTTGCTACCCGGCATCGGGGGCGGCCATTGTACGCAAATCGCGACCTGAAGCAACATCTTTTTTGCCTGCTCTACAGACGATTAAAACATCATATTGTGACCAGACACATGTCTCGATACTACCGGCTGAGTCATAATGTAGTGCTCAGGCCGAAAACAGCGGCGGAAATCGTTCGCGAGGCGGTGCTCGAACTCACCTACACAGCGCATGACATGGCACCCTTCGCCCGCGACATCGGCTACGTAGACGAAGCTGGCAAAGTGCAACCACCGTTCCCCTGGGACGAAGACCGACGAATTCGCCTCCGCGCGAAACTCGATGCGCTGTATTTCCACCTCTACGGCATCACCGAGCGCGACGACATTCGCTACATTTACTCAACCTTTCCCATCGTTGAAAGACAGGAACGCGAGGCCTGGGGTTGCTATCGCTCCCTCGACCTGTGCCTCGCCTGGTTCAGCGCACTCTCCGCAGGCCGACCAGACGAAACGATCTCTCTTTAAAAAAAGCTTGCTGAGTCAATTATGATCTTTGCAGGAGTACTTTTGGCGCACTCATAACGAGAGGTGTCTGATCTATAGGTATGTACGGACGCTACAGGATATCATCAGATGATGCGATGGTGGGTCTGGGTGGACTTGAACCACCGACCTCACCCTTATCAGGGGTGCGCTCTAACCAACTGAGCTACAGACCCATTACGAGCCCACCTTCGCCATCCCCAACCAAGCGCTACGAACCCAGCCTGCTCTGAATACGGATCAGGGGATCGTCTGCTTCAACCCTGCTCCATCGAGCCCGGACACTGTTTCCGGTTTCAAGAATCTGGTACTTGTAACGAGTGGCACAAGCTGCCCGGAGTCCGGAGGCTGGCCCGAACCGGGGCGCGCATTGTACACCCCGGCCTAACCGAGTCAAGCACAAGGAATGATCCACCGTACGGATCCACGCCACCGATCGTGGACAGTCCTGCTGTCAATTCGGGGCCATTCTAGGGAATGGATTGGGGAGACCGGCCCCGTTGATAACAACATCCGGAACAGCGAGCGTGATCGCGGACACACTGTCGAAATCACGGGAAACAGGCGAGAACCCATTCATGGGCAGAGTCCGAGCCAGTGCATCCCGCTCTTTGAGCACTTGCACAGACTGGGGCCACCGGGGTTCGTCTCCGGCCGTCAAGCGGAGTCTACGGCGTTATACGCGCCTGTCATGCTCCCTCGAACAGCTTGGCCTGGTGACACTCGAACCGGTGGGCGACCGGGCTGACCGCCATCGCTGGGAGGCGATGATTGACACCCATCATGAATTGGGATGGAATCGGTCACCCGGCGGCCAGATGCGCTACTGGGTCCGCTCGGCGCGCCAGGGGGTGCTCGGTGGCATCGGCTTTGGGTCAGCGACCTTTCAACTGAAGGCGCGGGATGACTGGATTGGCTGGTCGAACGATGCCCGCGCTGAGAACATCACCCGGGTGCTGTGCACCCATCGCTTCCTGGTGCTCCCTGGGGTGCGTGTCCCGGGTCTGGCCTCGCAGGTTCTGAGGCTGGCCACGGCGCGGGTGGCCGATGACTGGGACGCGCGGTATGCAGTGCGACCGGTGGCTGTGTATACGCATGTCGCCGCACATCACAGCGGATACTGTTATCAGTGTGCGGGCTGGACGGTGGCGGGACGTACCAGCGGACGCAGAGCAGGGTCCGGGACACCGGGAACCGTGCGGGTGCTGCCGCTGGAGGCAGACTGGCAGGAGATCCTGTGTCAGCGGCGCCATCGCCCGATCGGGTCGCAGGTCGGTCTCTACGATGGTGCTGAGGTGGACTGGGCGCAGCGGCAGTATGGCCGCTGCCGCCACCCTGACGGGCGAGTGCGGCGGCGGATCGTCGAGATGGGCCGGCACTGGATGCGGACTCTGGGGGAGGATCTGACGATGATCTTCCCGACCAGGGCGGCACAGAAGGCGGCGTACCGCCTGGTCTCGAATCGAGGGGTGACCATGGAGCATATTCTGGACGCACACTATGAAGCGACGGCTGATCGCTGCCGCCACCCTGACGGCCGAGGTGGCGCTCATGCTTCAGGACACGACAGTGTTGAACGACAGTACCCTGAAGGCCACCGAGGGACTGGTTCCGAGTGGGGGTGGCGGCACGGGCAGCCGGGGTCTTCTGGCCCATGCCGGTCTGGCGGTGACACCGCAGGGTCTGCCGCTGGGGCTGTTCAGCATGGAGACCCGGTTCCGTGATGAGCCGGACAGCGCGGGGACGACCGGGACGAGACAGGCACACACGACAGAGCGTCACCGCTGGATCGCCGGCCTTAGACGGGCACGGGAAGTGGCCGCCGTCTGCCCGGACACCCGGGTGGTGACGGTCTGTGACCGCGAAGGTGACTTCTGGGCGCTGCTGGCGGAGGCGGACCGTCAGGGCGATGCGCTGCTGGTGCGCGCCAGCCGTTCGGCCCGGCGGCAGGTACTGACCGCCACTGGAGACAGGGCCTGTCTCTGGGCGCAGGTGGCTGCCACCCCGGCGGTGGCGATCACGGAACTGACCATCCCCGCCGCTGGCGGCACGCGCGCCCGCAGGGACCGCACTGCCCGCCTGGAGATCCGTGCAACGCCGGTGCAGCTGGCACCGCCGGACGAGTCCGCAGGCAGTGATCCGCTGCCCCTGTATGCCGTCTCGGCCACCGAGACGGACGCCCCGGAGGGCACTGACCCGCTGCACTGGCTGCTGGTGACGACCGAGCATCCGACCCAGGATGAACCGGTCGCCATGCACGCCGCCACCCTGCTGGACTGGTACCAGTGCCGGTGGGCGATCGAGACCTGGTTCCACACCCTGAAAACCGGTCCCCGGATCGGGGATCGCCGGCTGAACCATGGCGATGACCTGCGCACCTGTCTGGCCTGTGATGCGGTAACCGCCGTGCAGGTCGCCAACCTGACCATGATGGCGCGGGAGCATCCAGAGACCCCCGCCACTGAGGTGCTCCCTGCTGAGGACATCGACCTGCTCCATACCCTGCTGAGATCACAGGGTCATCCGATGGTCGAGGCGCGATCCGCCAGCACCACCATTCGGGCGGTGGTCATCGACATCGGGCGCCTGGTTGGTGCCCATCCCTCTGCGCGTCAGCCACTGCCAGGCACCAAGAAGGTCTGGCAGGGGCTGGAACGGCTCAACTGGGCGGTGCAGGTACGGGATGCTCTTGGCGAGAAACAGCAGAAAGAGCGCCTGCGGCCTGGTACATCCGAACACCCAGTGACCGGTCACCGGACAGATGACTGGACGACCTGCTCTGGGGTGCTGACGACACCCCGCCCAGCGGGGTGGCTCTGGATACCAGCCTCACCCCACAGGAACCAGTCCACTCCTGAATCGCGCCCTGAACCGGGCTGACACCCCCCTGTCCTCGACAGATGCTGAAGCACAATGGATGTCTGGTGGGTGCTGCCTGCAATCACATATACAAGAATGACCTATTGAAAGGTTACGGATACCCCGATGACGCCCATGATGCCCGGAGGGATGAGGACGGCGAGGTCGTCACGTTCACCGACGGCGATCTTGTCCATGGGTTTTGGTTGCACGCGGCGAATGTCGGCGTCGCCAGACCGGTCCCTGCACCCGCAACATTTCTGAGCCTGGAACCCTCGACCACATATGTGGCGCAGCTTGTTGTCGGTGAGTTGAGGGACCGGGGAGGCAGGGTTGTGACGAATGACGTCGTGAGCGGTGCCGCCAGCCCGATCAACGGGAAAAAGCCCAAGCCGGTGCTGGCCCAAGTCTGCTTTGAGACGGCCGCCGGCACCAGTTAGCGGTCGCGCTTGCGGGGGGCCGGCCCGGCCAGCGCATCACGCACAACACCGAGTTCCGGATCCGCTTCGGACAGCACAAGGTCGCCCGGCGGATCACGCATTTCCAGTTCGCGATCGAGACCGATGAACCCCAGACTCGCAAGGTCATGGGCAAGACCGGGAAGAAAAGCAGGAAGGCTGGCAGCCGGCAGGTGCGGATCCGCGAGTTGATCCTCGAGGTGGATGGGCTGGATCGGCTGATCTCCAGCGAGGCCGATCCCACCGAGAACGACCGGGCACTGATGAAGCAGCGACAGGCGGTGCAGCACGAGCTGTGCCAGGCCGTCAAACCGACTTGAAAACCCGGGCATTAGCCGGATAGGATAGGAGCATTGCCGAAAATTGACAATCAAGATCAGGAAAAGCGGCTCCGGGAGCTGGAAAAGCAGAATCATGAACTGGCGAGAGACATCGCCGTGCTGAGGCAAACCATGGAAACCCACAAGCAGGAATACAAGACCGACATCGCCCGGCTGGCTGAACAGATGGCCAACTGGAAGACCGACATGGCCCAGAGGGAAAACCGGCAGTTGCTGGCCATCATCGTAGTGGTCGGCGTGGCCACCGCGATACTGGGTGTGCTGATCGCCGGCATCCCGGCGACATGAACTCATGCTGCAGCCGTCCGCGCGGAACATCGGCAATATGGATTTTCGCATGTTCGGGAAGTACGAAAAGTCAACTGGCAGAAGACGATTTTCGGATATAATTGAACGCTGAGTCAATTACAGAGCTTTTGGTCTTTGCATTTACCACTGTACAGCATGGACTCGGAAAACCGCCTGGCCCACTCTGCCCTCACCAGCGCCGCGATCACCAAGGGTGGTGGCCGTCGACCATGTGCAGGCAGCCCGCGAAGAGATCGCGCCATGAGGTGGTCGCGCGACTACGGCATCTGCCAGATACCCGCCAACTGGGCGCGCCGGGACAGGCACTGGCCGTCTCTGACTGGCTGACAGAACTCTCGGCGGTCGTCTGGCACCGCTACGAGATGCCGATACGCGACCTGCTCGAAGCTGAGACCGAGTACCGCAATCCCGCCCAGCAGGACCTGTTTGAGTTCGACGACCCCATACCGTTCTGACACGCCCCTGGCGGCATGGCCTGCCGCCACGTCCTCTCTCAGCCACCCACTCTGTCCCGTCCATGGCAGACGCATCCCGCCTGCCAGGTTCACCACTCTGCTCCAGCTCCTACGGATATCTCACCGGCGTAAACACTGTGGGAAATCCCTGCTGAACGGTGGAGAATGAACTCAAGAAACAGGCGAGAACCCACTTGTGGGTAGAGTCCGAGCCAGTGCATCGCGCTCTTTTTTGAGCACTTGCACAAACTGGGGCTACCGGGGTTCGTCCCCGACCGTCTAGCGGAGTCTACGGTACTACTAACGCAACAACCCGCTGCAACCAGGATGTGGTCGCGGCGACTCCATAAAACAGTCCGCTATAACCATTAGCTACACGGCATCAAATCGTCGTCATTAATGGTGTAGACAATTTCCCGATAGCTACTGTCATCCAGGGTGACTCTCACCGTGGCGATATCAGCGCTATTGCGGCAATTGTCGTCCTTGGTGATGATCTGCCAGTGGACTTCGTCAGGCTCGCTACCCGAGTCAAAGGTGAAGGTGGTGGTGTTCTCTCCTGGAGTAGGCCAGACCACATCAGGCTGTGCATAGGCGGGGATCGTGTACTCGTTCTGGCAAACGTGGTTGGGAACCGGGTTTCCGCCACCGTCAAAGGCCGCTTCATCTAAGCAGATGGTCTCTTCCGCCACAGCGGTGGTTTCGTCGTTCTCACCGCGGACGCCAAGACCGCTTCCAAGACGGATACGTGTGGTAGTGCCGAGAACTTCAAGTTTGGCTACTTTTTGGTCGGCGATGTCCAGTTCGTGCGCCCAATGGCTTCCCTCCATACCGGTAAACCTTGCAGGGCGAATAGAGTGTATTGACAGGGTGCGAGATACGGTTGGCGTCTGGAACAGGGATCGAAATAATCGACAAACCAGGGTAGATTGGCAATGTGGCGCAGACGATGCGCGCACCAGGCTAAGACGGCTTTACCCGAAATATTAAGATATACAATATACTAGTTTCAACCGGCAAAACAACGGATTTGAAAACTGAGCCACTACCGAAAACGATAATCTTTGCCCTGCGGAAAAGTCTGGTTATGATGCGCAAAGCTCGGCACAGCAGGCCAATTCTTGAACTCGAAACAGGTCAACATTCTCTGCATGAAATGGGGCGACAAATACGGCCCTATCTACGTCAACCGCCTCTATTCTATGGTGGCGCGCAATCTCAGTCTGCCATTCAGATTCGTATGTCTGACCGACGATTCGGACGGGCTCGTTCCCGACATTGAGAGTTTCCCCATACCGGAAGTGGGGGCAAACATGGACGATCCAGAGGGACTGAAGCGGGTTCAGGCCTGGAAGAAACTGACGACCCTCCAAAAACCCCTGTACGATATTTCCGGAACCTGTCTTTTTCTGGATCTGGACATCCTTATCGTCGACAGGATCGACTGTTTCTTCGACCCCGACGGGGAGTTCTTCATCATTCATGAATGGGATACCGATGAGACAGTGGGAAACTCGTCAGTGTATCGATTTGAATCCGGAACGCTGGAAGAGGTTCTCAATCACTTTGTCGCACACCGTGATCAGATCGTGAGCACTTTTGCCAACGAACAGCTCTACCTGTCCAGAAAAGTGGAAGAGATGGGATTGCTGAATTTCTGGCCGAATACATGGTGCCCCAGCTACCGCAAGCACTGCCTTCCGCACAACCGGATAAAGCGCTGGTTCTCTCCCGGCAGGAAGCCTGAGGGTGCCAGGATTATCATCTTTCACGGTGCACCAGATCCTGAGGACGCGATTGCAGGCAAGGGCGATCGGTTTTATCGGCGTCTGGCACCGACGCCCTGGATTGCCGACTACTGGCGATAGTGCGGTGGCCAGAAGAGGGCTCCCTCCCGGTCCCACCGATTATCGTGCGGACATGGCTCACTGCATCAGCCTGGACTTTCAGGAGGACTAACTCCAGGCGGTGTAATACCCGGGTAACCCAGGATGTGCTGACGGCGTTGTATCGGAACGGCCGCCGCACAGTGCCGTTCTGTGTGGTCAGGAAATCCTCGGCAAAGGGAAGGCGAACGATATCCCTCGCCCTCATGCCGGCAACTTCTTCCTCTGTCATGTAATGAAACGCCTGTACATCACTGCCTACACGACGGCTGGCCAGACGCGAACCAAGGGTCGCCTTCCTGCCGCGAAAGACCGGTACTTCGGGCACATGCATCACAAAGGGGTGAGCCATCTGCAGCATCTTGGAGAAATGCGATCTGGCCAGCTCGGCATTCGCGGTTTCAGTTTCCTGAAACTGCCAGCCCACAGTGCGCAACCGCTCGACATGGGCAATCACGACATCGCAGTAATACATGGATACCGGTCGCGGTTTCAGCACCTCCGGGATACTGTGGTAATAGCCTTGGAATTTTTTCTGTACCCGAACCTGGCGGACAATACTGCTGCGCCGATGGCCCTTCAGAAACACCGGGTTTACAAAGGCGGCACCAGTACTGGTCGAGAAAAACAGATCCAGTTCCCGCACGTCCCTCCTCTCCAGAGTGCGGACCATCTGGACATCATCCTGCAGGAAAAGAAGATATCTGGAGGGAGCCCAGGCCAGCGCTTTCTGCATATTCGCATAGAGTCCGCCGTGTCTGCCGGAATCTGTCCCGGAGTGCAACTCCACCAGGCCCGGATAATCCTGCTCCAGCTGCCTGAGATAGGCACAGGCACCCTCTTCGGTGCTTCCATCATCGAACAGCCGCAGCGGAACAGTATCCGGCATGCAGTGCCACAGGGATTCGAGACAGTTTTTCACGCAGTTGCGGCGGTTGTAGGAAAAAACGGCTGCAGCAATGTCCACTAGGTCGCCTCAATGCGTTGCAGAAACTCAACGGCCGAGTCGTCTTTGAGGGTATCCGAATCAATCTTGTGCAGCATGGCAGGCAGCTTTTCGGCATATCTATTGGAGCGACTGTGCACGATGTGGCCCTTGCCAATCTTGTTGGCAAATTCCTTTTCCGAGCGAGTGTAGTAGTGATTGAGCTGCAGGCTTTCAACGGAATAGAAGGCCTCCGTGCTGCGCTTTTCTGCCGGAAAAACCTCACCACGGTCATTGCAGCTTAACCATGCAGCCTGGTTGTCGGTTTGCATGGAATGCACACGCAAGGCTGTCAAATGACAGGGGTCGACAATGCATTTGAAATTACACAGCCCCGGTTCCGTTGTCATGGGGTTGCGGTGCCTGTGCCTGAAATTAACCACAACGGAACCCCCGGGGTCAGTCCTGTGCCCACTTGTTCCATACATATGCCAGGGCAGAGACAGGTTTCGACAGCCGCCAAGCGGCTCAAGTGCCGCCGGAATTGAAGTGGCTTTTTTGGGTATCAGGAATTCGTCGACATCAATAAAAGCCATCCACCGATAGTCAGCCCCAAAGTTGGACGCAGCGTGGGCATAGGCCAGCACCTGATTGTGGATCTGGCTCCGCCTGAACCGGGCGTCTCCAACAGTCTGTTTCCAGGGGAGCAGAGTCAGCACTTCGGATGGCAGACAGTTGCGCAGGATGCACTCTGTCGCGTCAGTCGAGCCGTTATCGTAGATAAAGAAATGGCGTATGCCGGCTCGATGGTGGAACCCTGCCCATTCTTCAATGTAGCGCGATTCATCCTTGACAATAGCGACCAGGGCTACGCCCTGCCTTCCGGGATTTTTCTCGGGTGGAACCATTGAAAACCGGCTGATGGTTGTTAACGTGCTGATAAAGCTCAAGGAAGACTGGTTTCTGTGGCTACCAGAGCGCTATAGTAGCATCTTGAAACCTGGTCTTGCAGAACGAAGGTTCCCATCCTCCTGTTGACGAGCCCGAAATCTGGCTGAATTACCTGTACGATCAGGGCCGACCGACCGAGCGGTGCAACAGCGGCCAACAACCCCGTGCAATGCGCCGTCGACCTGTGTGCGGGATGGAAGACGATACCCATTGGAAAGCGCACTGCGGATCGCGTAATTTGTCACGCGAATTGACCGCACCGAACACAGTCCTGAAGCGGCACAGTGGCAGGATGTTTTTCCCATACAAGGCATTCATCTATGAGTTCCCTGATTTCAGTACATGAATTGCACAAGTACTTTGGCTCCAACCATGCAGTACGTGGCCTGAGTTTCGAAATCAAACAGGGGATCTGCCTGGGGCTGCTGGGGCCAAACGGTGCCGGCAAAACAACCACCATTGAAATTCTTGAGGGCATTAAAAGTCCCAGCTCGGGAGAGATTCTGTATCGCGAGCGACCACTGACAGGCGCACACAAAACCGACTACAAAAGCCGGATCGGCATCCAGTTTCAGGCCACTGCGCTCATGGACTATCTCTCGGTAACAGAGGTTCTGAAGCTTTTTGGCGGTTTCTATGCTGATCCCATGCCTGTGGACGAGCTTGTTGGACTCTGTGATCTGTCAGAATTTGCCCACCAGCACGCCAACCGGATCTCTGGTGGCCAGCGACAGCGTCTCCTGCTGGCCATTGCACTGGTCAACAATCCTGAGATTCTTTTCCTGGATGAGCCCACCACCGGGCTGGATCCCCAGTCGCGGCGCAATTTCTGGACCCTGATCAACCGGATCAAACTGCAGGGTAAAACTGTAGTGTTGACAACCCACTACATGGACGAAGCCCAGACGTTGTGCGACGAACTGCTGATCGTGGATTACGGCAGCATGGTTGCTCAGGGGTCGCCAGAAGCCCTGCTCGAACAGCACTTCGACAGCCAGCAGGTGTGGCTTGAAGAGATGCCTGGGATCGAGGTTGAACCCGAACTGGCAATCCCCGGAACCATTGGCGATATGCCGGTGTTTGAGACCCGGAAACCTGCGGATCTCATCGGATATCTCGTCGAAAATGGCTTCAATATCAACGGGTTGCAGGTGCGATCACCGACACTCGAAGATCTGTTCCTCAAACTGACCGGCCACGCCTTGCGGGACTGATCCGTGCGCACTTTCCTCGCCCTTGTCATTGCCAGAAACAAGGAGTTCTACCGCGACCGCTCGGCGATGGTCTGGACCATTGTCTTCCCGCTGCTTTTGATCGTCGGCTTCACCTTTGCCTTTTCCCGGCCCGCGGATGCGATCTTCAAGCTGGGCGTCTGGGGCGACGCGCCTCAGCTGGAACTTCCCGAATATGTGGAACTGGTGACCTATCAGGACTGGGGCAGGGCAGTGACCCGACTGCGCCACCACGAACTGGATCTCCTCCTCAACCGGGAACAGGGGGTTGCCCTCTACAACGAACTCTCCCCGTCAAGCGGCGCACTGCTCGATCTGTTGCGTCCCCAGCTGCCACCCGAACTCGAAGTCGAAACCATGCAGGGCAAGGCAGTTCGCTACGTGGAGTGGGCAATACCCGGTGTAGTCGGCATGAACATCATGTTCGGCGCCCTCTTTGGTGTGGGTTATGTGATCGTCCGCTATCGCAAGAATGGCGTGTTGAAGCGACTGTCGGCCGCACCTGTCTCGCCCTTTGCCTTTCTTTCGGCACAGATGCTCTCGCGCTTTATGATCGTCATGATTTCCAACGGAGCCATTCTGGCAGGCTGCGTACTCATGCTGGACCTGCGTATGGAGGGAAGCTGGCTGGATCTCACCCTAGCACTCGCTGCCGGGTGCCTGACGATGATCTGCATCGGACTGGTGGTTGCCAGCAGAGTGAGTAGTGAAGAGCTGGCGGGCGGACTGCTCAATGTACTGAGCTGGCCCATGATGATACTGTCAGAACTCTGGTTTTCCCTGGACAATGCGCCTCAATGGATGCAGGCCATTTCCAATCTGCTGCCGCTCACCCACATGGTCAGGGCCATTCGCTCTGTCATGGTTGATGGAGCGGGCCTTATCGGAATCCTGCCAAACTTGCTCGCACTGGGGTTATTTGGAATCTTCAGCGTGATCTTGGCCGCATGGCTGTTTCGCTGGGAGCCCGGTCAATAGACTGGCCGAGTCAAAGGCTCACCAGGCAGACATAACAAAAGGGACTTATATACGAAAGTTGACACGTCATAGCGACCTGCTTCGTTCCGCTATTCTTTGACGCTTCACAGGCCGACCAATGTCGCCGCCTCAACGTCCAGCAGCCCTCGTCCCCAAGGCGAGTATGCTCAAATGCGGCATGATGTCCGCATTGTCCTGATGTCCGCACGCACGGCACCGGAAGGCGGCCTGCGATGGACGGTTTCCCGTGTGGGCGAACCCGCACACCGGGCACGCACGGCTCGTATGCTTCGGATTCACTTCGACAATATGCCCGGCTTTGTAGGCGAGCTTCCGCTTCAGGCCATGCCATCCCGTCTCAAGAATGGATTTGTTCAGCCCTGACTTCTGCTTGACGTGCTTGCCGGGTGCTTCTTCCGTGCCTTTCGCCGAAGCTATCATGCCCTTCGTGTTGAGCTTCAGGGCCACCACCGTTTCGGCTTTGTCGGCGATCTGCTGTGACGTGTGATGCTGCCGGTTGTCTCGGTAGCATCGGATATTGCGATACACCTTCGACCGGCGCTGCTTTGTGACGTTCCGCCGGTTCGACCCTTTCACCTGCCGCGCCATCCGTCGCTGATAGCGACGCTTGCGGGCTTCAAGACGCTGTAGCCGCTGCCCATCCAAACGGTAGATTACGATGCGGCTGTATCTGACGATACGGGTGAATGCGATCGCCCGGACCGATGTCGTGATACGACGCGTGGATGCTGTCCTCAAACGAAGAACCGAAAAAGGGTACCGCCTCACTTTGAAATTCGTGAGTGTCAGTCCATTTTCAGGGTCGATGCCGCCGCTGTCACATCCGTTGCGGCCTCCCCGATTACGTCAGTCGTCGTCCCGGATGTCGAACACTACATTTTGGCGCGGATTGTGGGCCAGGGTGACGATGAGTCGGTTTGCGGGATTGTCCCTGACCGCATTGTTATTCGTCGCCGCCACAAGGTAAGCTTGGGCTGCGGAGCCTGCGGCCACGGTAGCGCCACACAAAGTGAGTGGACACTGTGGCCATGTCAACCTCTCCTGAAATCTGGTAGTGCCTCAGTTTGAAAAATTCGTGATTTTGGCGGCATCTCAGCTTGAATTTTCAGCCACGGCCCCGTCGGGCCCCTGGCCAGCCCCGCGCCGGAAGAGACCTCCCGTGCCTGGTGTGACGGCCGTCAGCGCCGCACATCGACCGTGACATCACACCATTTGGCATAGGCTGGCGCACCGGCCGCCTCCAGCTCTGGCGTGGGCCAGCTGGGCGGGCCGCAATGACGGTCGGTCCGAAAGGTGGCCCCATAGCCTGCAGCATTGGCAACGAAAGCAAAGCCCGGGGGCGGCGTGGGGTTGTTCAGGTTCCAACAGCGCTGCACATTGGACGCAGCTGCATGACACACCTTGCCCCAGATCCGCACTTTGAAAATGCCGTTGCTCGGGGTCCGGGTCGGGGTGAACGAGTCACCTTGCTGAGTCGGTGTGTTCCCCGTGTATTGGCCAGTCAGGGGGGTTACATCGTCACTCGCTTCACTGCACCGCGGGTACCCTTTATTGGCGGTGAACGTCCGGCCCATGAAGGTCACGCTGCGCGAGCATTTGCGGGTCGTATAGGTCTGGCAGGCGATGGCGATGGGCCCGCCGCGGGAATAGGTGCCGGTCGGGTTGTGGAATTCGACCCCTCCGCTGACTCCCGCACTCTGGGCGCAATGGGAACCGGGTCCCACGCCGAAGGTCGTCCTGTCGTGAGTCATCTCGACCTCGTCTGGATGGTCCGGTGCAGCCTCGATCGTCAGGTTGGTGACCGCGCCGGACAAGTTCCGGTTGTTCACCGAGGGGGCAGGAAAGACCAGGTTCTGGTTCAGCCCGGTCACATAAGTAGCAGCGGGCTGCGACACCCGTGAAAATCTGGCCGCCCGTTCTACCTGTGCCGATGCCGGCAGGGCAAGGACTGTCAGCAGGACGGCGGCGCACGCCTTAGGAAAGAGTCGGGGGGGGGCATGTCATGCATTGTTGGTCCACGGGGCAGATACCTTCTTGAGTGCAGTAAAAAAGCTTGAGTGATACGTCAACCAGTTGTACCGCCACAAAAATGATGGGATTTATAAAAGGAAAGGAAGGCTGTCAACTTTCCTATGTAATTCCCTAAAAAACCCGCAGCCGGGGCCGCGGTTGTTGTGTCTGCGAAGACGACCCTCGCTTACAATCCGATCAAAACAATGCGTGTGGATGCTTGACTGAGAGTCAGGTATTTCGTTTAAGGAGGTGATCCAGCCGCAGGTTCCCCTACGGCTACCTTGTTACGACTTCACCCCAGTCATGAACCACTCCGTGGTGACCGTCTTCCGAAGTTAGACTAGCCACTTCTGGAGCAACCCACTCCCATGGTGTGACGGGCGGTGTGTACAAGGCCCGGGAACGTATTCACCGCGACATTCTGATTCGCGATTACTAGCGATTCCGACTTCATGGAGTCGAGTTGCAGACTCCAATCCGGACTACGAGGCGTTTTCTGGGATTAGCTCCCCCTCGCGGGTTGGCAACCCTCTGTGCGCCCCATTGTAGCACGTGTGTAGCCCAGGTCGTAAGGGCCATGATGACTTGACGTCGTCCCCACCTTCCTCCGGTTTGTCACCGGCAGTCTCCTTAGAGTTCTCAACTGAATGGTAGCAACTAAGGACAAGGGTTGCGCTCGTTACGGGACTTAACCCAACATCTCACGACACGAGCTGACGACAGCCATGCAGCACCTGTCTCTCGGTTCCCGAAGGCACCAATCCATCTCTGGAAAGTTCCGAGGATGTCAAGACCTGGTAAGGTTTTTCGCGTTGCATCGAATTGAACCACATGCTCCACCGCTTGTGCGGGCCCCCGTCAATTCATTTGAGTTTTAACCTTGCGGCCGTACTCCCCAGGCGGTCTATTTATCGCGTTAGCTGCGCCACTAAGAAAACGAGTTTCCCAACGGCTAATAGACATCGTTTACGGCGTGGACTACCAGGGTATCTAATCCTGTTTGCTCCCCACGCTTTCGCACCTTAGTGTCAGTATTAGTCCAGACAGTCGCCTTCGCCACTGATGTTCCTTCTGATATCTACGCATTTCACCGCTACACCAGAAATTCCACTATCCTCTACTATACTCTAGCTTGCCAGTTCAGGATGCAGTTCCCAAGTTGAGCTCGGGGATTTCACATCCTGCTTAGCAGGCCACCTACGCGCGCTTTACGCCCAGTAATTCCGATTAACGCTCGCACCCTCCGTATTACCGCGGCTGCTGGCACGGAGTTTGCCGGTGCTTCTTCTGTAGGTAACGTCAGGGCCAGCAGGTATTAACTGCCAGCTTTTCCTCCCTACTGAAAGTGCTTTACAACCCGAGAGCCTTCTTCACACACGCGGCATGGCTGGATCAGGCTTGCGCCCATTGTCCAATATTCCCCACTGCTGCCTCCCGTAGGAGTTTGGGCCGTGTCTCAGTCCCAATGTGGCTGATCATCCTCTCAGACCAGCTATAGATCGTTGCCTTGGTAGGCCTTTACCCCACCAACCAGCTAATCTAGCGCGGGCTCATCCGATAGCGGGAGCCGAAGCCCCCTTTCTCCCTTAGGACGTATGCGGTATTAGCTCGAGTTTCCCCGAGTTGTCCCCCACTACCAGGCAGATTCCCACGTGTTACTCACCCGTCCGCCGCTCTACTCACCCGAAGGCTTTCGCGCTCGACTTGCATGTGTTAGGCCTGCCGCCAGCGTTCAATCTGAGCCATGATCAAACTCTTCAGTTTAATCTTTTACCTCTTCTCAAGAGAAAGAGGAGACCGTGTTGCAGAGACCCTGCATACGATCCAAAAACCCGGCCAAACGCCAATTTGAACCTAAATAAAATCAAGGCCAAATCTGATGGCCATTAATTCGGAATGAATTGATGGATATCTTGCGTTTGATATCGTGTATACCACAACAGCTCAGCAAGCACCCACACGCATTGCTTGATCAGATTGTTAAAGAACATTCGCTGTGCAGCTGTTCAGTCGGACGACTGCGCTGTGCGAGGGGTGCGTATTCTAATGATTCGCAAACCTGAGTCAACCACATTCTGAATGTTTTTGGTGCGTCCCGGCGGAAGCCCACACTGCCCTGCCAGCCCCTGCTTTCGCAGCTCAACGCAAAGCGGGTACATTCGAGTGCCCGGACTTTTGATGTCGACCTGAGTTTTTCCGATGTCAAAACCAGGCGTGGTCCCGACCACATTGCGGTTCAAACACCCAACCTTTCCTCAAGAAAATTCCAGGCTGCCTGAAAGGCACGCGTGCTGGCCGTCTCGTTGTAGATGGTACCCAGTACCGGGTCATGTGCCCCGGGGTTGGTGAACGCGTGCTGCGTGCCTCCATAGGCATGGATTTGCCAGTCGGCTTCAGCCTCAGTCAGTTCAGCTCCCAGTGCCACCATTGACTCGGGCGGAACCATTGGGTCGTCGTAGCCGTGCAGCGCGAGAATACTCGCCCTGACCGGCGGGTTGCATCCACTCTCGGGCGGCATGAACAGACCATGGAAGCTGACGACAGCTGCAAGCCGGGCACCGCTTCGGGCAAGGTCCAGCACACAGAGCCCGCCAAAGCAAAAACCAACCGCCGCGAGCCTGGATGCGTCCACTTCAGCCTGGCCGCTACATGTTTCCAGTGCCAGTGTGATGCGAGTCAGCAATTCTCCCCTGTCATCGAGCAGAGGCTGCATTAACCCGGCGTTCTCTTCCGCACTGCACCCTGTCCTGCCGCCTCCATACATATCTATAGCGAAACCGACATATCCCCTTTCGGCAAGTCTATGGGCTGCATTTTTCTCAAGCTCGCTACAGCCGCCCCAAGCGTGTGCGACAAGAACACCGGGTCTCGGATCCGGATGTGCATCGTCCCAGACCATGTAACCGACGAAAGTGTTGTCGCCTGCACTGTAATCGACAGTTCGACTCGAAAGTGTCATATGAGGTCTCCCAATCCATCATGGGGCGGAGTCCAACCCGTTCCCGCGCCCAACTAGGCTGTAAACAGGTGGTAGCTCTTTTTACCCAATCTTACCAGATAATACCTGCCGTGCCGGGCATTATCCGGCGCAAAAACCGCGTGCGCATGCATGTTGTCGTTCCAGCTCAGGGAAGCTCCATTCACCTTCATCGCTGCGCCCGTGAGAGCGTCTTTCACCTGTTTGCCATTTTTGGCAAGCCCGGCTTGGGTGAAGATGGTTGTCAAGGGTGTGGTCCCCAGATCGAAATCAGTCAACACCGAGCACGGCAGGCCATCCTGCCCCAGTTGCTTGAAATCCTCAACAGACAAGTCATCAGTATTGCCTGAGAACAGCGCATGAGTAATCCTCCGGGCCGCTCTCAGGGCGTCTTCACCATGCACCAGGCGGGTGACTTCCTCGGCGAGGACACGCTGGGCTTCCGGGCGTCCCTGGCACTTGGCATCCTCGCGCTCCAGGCGATCAATATCGGCGACACCCAGAAAGGTAAAGTATCTCAGGAACCTGTATACATCGGCATCCGCGGTCTGCAGCCAGAACTGGTAGAAAGCATAGGGCGATGTTTTGGAGGCATCCAGCCAGACAGTGCCACATTCGGTTTTTCCGAACTTGGACCCGTCCGTTCTGGTGATCAGGGGCATGGTCAGGCCAAACACCCGGGTCCCATGCAGGCGTCTGGTCAGATCAGTGCCCCCGGTAATGTTGCCCCACTGGTCAGAGCCACCGATCTGCACTGTGCACTGGTACTGGCGAAACAGCTCGGCGAAATCCCATGATTGCAACAGCATGTAGGCAAACTCGGTAAAGGATATGCCACTGCCCGCTCTGTCAATGCGCTGTCGCACAGAGTCCTTCTGAATCATTGCATTTACGGAAAAGTGTTTGCCGACATCCCGCAGAAAATCGAGTACACTGACATGGCCGGTCCAATCAAGATTGTTGACCAGAATTGCGCCCTGTTCAAAATCCACAAAGCGATGTATCTGGGTTTTCAGCCGGTCACACCGCTGCTGTACAGCCTCCGGTCCCTGAAGTGTGCGCTCGTCAGCCTTGAAGCTGGGGTCGCCAATGAGACCGGTAGATCCGCCTACCAATACAATGGGGCTGTGCCCGGCCAGCTGAAAGCGCCTGAGCGCCAGCAAAGGTACCAGGCTGCCAATGTGCAGGCTGTCAGCTGTGGGATCGAATCCACAGTAGACCGTGCGGGGCACCGTCAGGTGTTCGTCAAGCTCTGCTTCGGCAGTGCGTTGCGCGATCAATCCGCGCTCGTTCAAATCGGCTAAAAGAGCAGTGTCGATCGTCATGGATCAGCAAAAGGGGGTAGACAAGGCGGCGTACAATAACCTAAAGTTCAATAAACTCAAGAGCATCGCAGCTTTTTTTAATCTGATTTAGTGAAATTTTGGTTGGTTTTCCGGCAGTCTTTTTATTACACTTACAGCCACGGGCCATACTGCAGATGCGACGACTCAGATCACAGGCCACGCGCGCCAGAAAAATTCAAAACCCTTTACTTGAGGGTCTGAAGGCTCCCCACCCCCGAAATTTCCCCTCTGCGCTGCTTCTGACCCCGCTGGCATTGGTGTTACTCGCGGTTCTGGGCGGCTTCTTCATGGGTGGCGAATCCACCGTAACGCAGCCCCAATCCCAGGCCCAGAAGGTTCGGACCGCTCCCCTTCCCCTGCGCCTTGACTCCGACGAACAGGCTGGTGCCACGGAGTCGCCTGCACTGCCCGGGCCCGAGCCCCTGAGTATCACGGTGAGGCGCGGCGACAGCATGTCGCACATTTTTGAAAGAGCCGGAATCGGGCCAGGTCTTCTGCATCAGTTGGCCTATGAAAGTGCTCACGGGAAACACTTTCGGAAAATTCTGCCAGGCAAGACGTTTCTGTTCCACTTCGACGAAAACAATTCCGTCACGCGAATCATCTATGAGGTATCACCTCTGGAGTACTATGAGGCTATTGCCGGAGCACGCGGCTTCACCACATCCCACCACCTGCGAACACCGGACATCTATACCACCCTGAGACACGGAGAGATTCACAGCAGTTTTTATCTGGACGGCCTCCGCGCCGGTCTGAATGACAACCAGATTATGGAGCTGGCCAGTATTTTCGGCTGGGACATCGATTTTGCCCTGGAAATCAGAGCCGGCGACCAGTTTTCGGTGCTCTACGAGGAAAAATTTCTGGGCGGGGAATATCTGGGAACCGGGCGAATTCTGGCAGCCGAATTTATCAATCGGGGCAAGTCCATACGTGCCCTGCGTTATGAAGACCAGTCAGGAAAGGCCTCGTATTACACGCCCGAAGGCCTGAGCATGCGCAAGGTCTTTCTGCGCACGCCGCTGGATGTGTTCCGCATAAGCTCCCATTTCAACCTCAAGCGCAAGCACCCGATACTCAACACCATCCGTGCGCACAAAGGCACCGACTACGCAGCTCCGCGAGGCACGCCAATCAAGGCTGCTGGCGATGGCAAGGTCGTCTTTGCAGGCAGAAACGGCGGCTATGGTAATATGGTAAAAATCTCTCATGGTCAAACCTATGAGACCCGCTACGGCCATCTCAGAGGTTTCGCCACAGGCATACGGGCTGGAAAGCGGGTACGGCAGGGCCAGATCATCGGGTACGTTGGCAGTACCGGCTTGGCCACAGGGCCCCATCTCCATTACGAGTTCTATGTGAACGGCTCGGTCAGGAATCCGGTAACGGTCAAACTGCCAAATGGAAAACCAATCAGTGCTTCAGAGCTGCCACTATTCAAGGCCAGCACAGCACCCATGCTGACAATGCTTGATGTTCGGTCCAGCAATTACGTTGCACTTGATGACACGCGCGATGCAAACGACTCTTGAGCACAGGCACTGATCAGGAAACCTGTATCGGACTTATGTCCGGAACCAGCATGGATGCTGTTGACGCAGCTCTGGTTCAGTTCAACGGCCGGTCCCTCAAATTGCTGGCCTACGAGCAATTCCCCATAGACACCGCACTCAAGGGCGCGGTGCGCCGTCTGGACGGAAGCAGCCCGGTCTCCGAAGTGACGCGATACGATGCGATGCTTGGCGAACTCTTCGCTGAAGCTGTCCTGAGAATTCTGGAGATATCCGGATGTCCGGCCGATCAGGTAACGGCCATCGGCAGTCACGGTCAGACGATCCTGCATCTGCCGGAGGAGCCCTATCCCCGGACCATGCAGATTGGTGACCCGAACCTGATCGCCCTGAGAACGGGCATTCCCTGCGTGGCTGATTTCAGGCGTATGGATATGGCGGGCGGAGGTCAGGGGGCTCCCTTGGCACCGGCGTTTCACGAAGACCTGTTCCGCATCGATGGCACGGAGAGAGCAGTCCTCAATATCGGCGGTATTGCCAATCTGACTCTGCTGCCGGGCAATCCCGATCAGGCTGTTTCCGGGTTTGACTGTGGACCGGGAAATGGCCTTCTGGATGAGTGGAACCGGCGCCATCGGGGAACGGATATGGATGTGGACGGAGCCTGGGCGGCTGCGGGCACAGCCGATTCCGAGCTTCTCGAAGCCATGCTCGCAGACCCCTACCTGAACGCGGCACCCCCCAAGAGTACCGGTCGGGATTACTTTAACCTGGCATGGGTGGAAGACATGATGGCGCGATGCAATACCCGACCTGTACCGGGAGATATTCAGGCAACACTGCTCGAACTCAGCGTGCACACCATGGCAAGAGCCGCACGGGACTATTGCCCGGAAGCCCGCTCGGTCTTCCTCTGCGGAGGCGGTGTGCACAATACCCGCATGGTCGCACGGCTCAGGGAACTGTTGCCCGAAATCACAGTTGCCGACACTGGAGAACTGGGCCTGAATCCCGATGCAGTGGAGGCTGTTGCCTTTGCCTGGCTCGCCCGGCAGAGGATCAACAGAGCAATGGGCAATCAGCCCTCGGTCACAGGCGCGGACAGGCCGCTGGTTCTGGGCGGACTCTACCAGGCAGGCTGAGCTGCCTGGACATCGTTAATGTCTCGGGATTGACGGCCCTGCTTTACCGTCCAGTGCCGCTTGAACAAGTGCGCCCAAGAATTTTGTAAAAGGCTCTATGTTTTGGTTTGTGCTCGCTTCTTCCAAAGCAGCCATGTAATCATTGCGCTTTTCCAGCGGCACAATCGTCCAAGGGTAGCCGCCACTGGCAAGCATGGCATTCATTAAAAAACGCCCTGTACGGCCATTGCCATCCATATAGGGATGAATATAAACAAAGATAAAATGCCCCAGCACAACACGCACAGCGGCATTTTCTTCGGCTTGCAGCAACTCAAAAAACGCTGGTATAGCATCGCGCACAGCCTCTCGGCTTGGTGGCGTGTGCATGGAACGCCGGATAAAAACGGGCGCATTCCGATAACCAGCAAGATCAGCAGGCTTGTGAATGCCAGCCGTCACTCCGGGCGCAAACATTTCGCGATACCATACGCGATGATCGTTATCGACGACTTCCCCTGCATTATGCCCATCGAGTATCTGCTCTATGCTCTTGCGCACGGCTTGATAAGCCTGCCAATAGCCTCGGGCGGCCAAGGCATTCAGCCGCTCTTTATCATCGGCATTTTGTTCTGGGTTCCAGTCTCCAGTGCGAACGCGGTTGATCAGTTCTGGCGTGACACGATATCCCTCAATAGAAAGCGAGTGATAGGCATCTGTCACATACACATCTTCAACATGCTGCATGTATGCGGTTTTATCGACTGTTTGCGAGGGCGATGCGGGAAAGTGTGCTATCACTGTTTCCCGCATATCTTGCCACATAAGCCGAATACGATTGACGTATGGGGATTGCTCGCGCCCTGAGAAGCTTAGGCTGGATTGTTGTTCAAACGGGTCTGTTTCGCGCAAGTCATACCCAGCCGCGCGCATTGTACCCATAATATCGTCAGCAATTTGAGCGCGGCTAATATTCCTGAATGCCCCTGCTAAACGGCCAGCAATAGAACTATGCCCACCCTCTAGCAATTGCTCCAAGACTTCAGATGCATCACTGACCATGGATAACGCCGCGCGCATATCGGTTGGGTTTTGAGTGAAGCTTTGCTTGCTACAGGCAATCAACGCAGCAGGACGGTTGTATATACGCAGACCGTTTTTGGTCGTCACCTGAGCGGGTGACGGGAGCGTAGCGCGAATATCTAATAATGACGTGCCGTGAGGTAATTCTGTTACATTGTTCCGTGCCTTGGTCGCTCGAACTAATAACTGTTTCGGTACAGTCATATTCTCGGTATGAAGCGCGATAGATTGCTCAGGTGATAAGCACCAGTCGTCGCCTTTTAAGTGATTAAGGTAGGCTGCACAAAATTGCCAGAAGGACGCATACCAAGCCGTGCTTTCCCCGCGCGTTTCATCGGGGCGTGCTGGTACATACCAGCCCTTGATAACTTCCTCAAGGAAGCCGTTTTGAACGAGACGTTCACGATGAGTGCGCGAGAGATCGGCAGAGCGTATGGCAACTGAGCCATGTGTCTGAAGGTCGTGAAGTGCTTCTAATGCATCAGCCAGTTTTGCGGAAGGGGTCGCCATGGTGGTTCTTCTCGCTTATCGTGCGTATCTGTTATTCGCTTATTCTGTTGTATCATTATTCGCTTATTGTGTCGAGCGATAATTCGCTTACTGTGCAAAAATGGTGTAAGCAGTTGAGGTTCTAGAAGCTACATTTGCCCATTATTCGGTGTCCCCTGGCAAGCCTTGCCACGGGTCTTCATTCAGGGGCTTCTTGTTTTGAGTATCGACCGCCGTTGTGTTGTCGTCTAATACCGCCAATACGGTGGCCAGCTTCTCTTGTGGAATGAACAGCAGTTCGCTCTTGAGCCCCTTTGCGATCAACTCAAGGGTATCCAGTCGTGGATTGCCCTTGGATTCCAGTCGCTGATATTGCTGGCGCGACATTCCAACGCGCATCATCATATCGTGCTGTTTGAACGCTAGCTCTAATCGGCGCTTTTTGATTTGTTTGAGTAGTGAATTCATATTGAAACTCATGTGTTGTTATTTCTTGATTAAGAAATATTTTGGTTTCTTTTTTAGGTTTAAACAACACATATGTTGCTATTCGGTCGATAGCATGGCTGTCAATCGCCTGATTTTCTCTTCACAAAAGTTCTTTACAACATAAAGGCTCCTGCTTTACGGTAGGCCGATCCTTGGGTCTTGAATATCGTTCCCAGCACCCAGCTGTGTTCATCTTTTCTTGGGTTCCAGGTTTTCAACAGATGCACAAAATGGTTTTTATAGCGTCTACTGCTTGAAGTGGCGCGATTTACTCTGTCAAGACTATGATCAGATTCTGACCTCGTGGTCTGATTTTCGTCATCAGATATTCCGATACCTATCTGATGACGTGTCTATTTTTGTAGTTTTTGGGTGTGCAGTGCTCGGTTTCCATGTGTCGCCATACTATGGTGGACACTGTGAGAAATCAGCCATGCATTCACTACCCTTCAGGCACCCAGATTGGCATCCGGGTTCTCCTCCGCGTGTGTCGACGGCATCACCCAGTTCTCATCACTTCGACCTTTCAGCATCCACGACGAGGCTGACCGCACCCTATACCACGCCGACATGACCGTGCAGGTCACCGACGTCCTGACCAGATGTGACGTCAGCCCGACCACCATTCACCGGGCGACAGCCAAGCTGCGTATGCGGTATGAGCTGCCTGAAACGGGTGAAAACCGGCGTATGATCTCCCAAACAATTGAACAGAAAAAGGCCCGAGGTCGGGATGTCTGATGTGCGATCCTTTGAATCGAGGAGTCTGTTCAGAGCCAGTTGCGCTGTTCTGTAGTTGTTGATTCGTAAGGGTGTGCAGACGCCCTCCACACATACTGTACCCCAGGACAGGGCGGTTTTCGGGCCGTTTCGGCCCATGGTGCCGTCTCCGGTGCGATTCTCCATCAGGGCCAGGGGCGCAGAGAGCCCCATTGACAGGTCGGATATATGGCAGCAGCCCGTCTCTTCCAGATCGACACAGTGCTCGTGCACACCGGGGCGGGTCATATATGTGTCAGGAGATCGATCAGCGCCTACACTTGAAGTTTCAGCAGAATGTGTCGGGGTGCTTCAGGAAGCGAGTGCACGCCGCGGCCTACTGTCGGCTCTCCAGCTGCCTGCACAATGGCACACACGGGCTACACGTCCCCGGTAGCGACCCAGATGACGGTTGCTGGCCGACCTGCCCCCAAAGGGGGCGAGTAGTTACAGATATTTAGTACATGCCTATGAAATTTTGGCAGTGTCTCAGTTCGAAAATCCCGGTAGTGGTTTTTCTGGAAGATCGTGCATGTCTGCATAAGAGAAGGGCGGCCCGCAGGCCGCCCCGTGCATATGCGGTCTCCGGCTCCCTTGTGGGTCGGCGGATGCGCACCCCGTTCCTATCATGGACAGGGTCGCGCGGTTCGTTGTGGCCGCAGGGCGGTCAGCGGCGGCCGCAGCCCTCGCCAGTCGAGATGAAGGAGTGGACGGAGGTGAGCTTCTCAGTAAACAGCTTGGGATTGGACCTGACCTCATCAATCTTGAAGGACATCATGCCGCTGCCGATGGCGTTGCCGCCATTGGGGTCTCGCCCGAAGCCCTTGATCACGGCCCCGGCTTTGGGCCGGATATCCAGGGTCAAGTCCCGGGTCGTAGAGCCGGTTCCAAAACTTATATTCGTTAGATTTCCGACATCGGTCCACCCTCTTTCCTCGCGCCGCCATTCAAGCAGGCTTTTTTCATTTACAGGAATAGTGCTAAAAAAGAGGCCAAGAACTCTTGAACCAAAGTCTTCGAAGGTGACTTCGGGGTCGGTGGACGACAGGCGCACATGATAGCGCAGGTAGTCGCCGCCGCAGCCTTCCACGTGGTAGCCGTTGATGTTGCCGGTGACGGACACCGTGCATGTCTGAGCCGTGCAGCGTCTTGACTGCGCCAGCACCGCCGATGGCAGGGCCAGCATCAGGGCCACCAGTGCGACGGCAAGGGCCGTCAGTCTAGCGGGGGGGGGTCAAAGTTATGGCCATGGCTTAGGTTCTCCATGTAAACGGAAGCTCTAGCTTAACAAAATATGCGACTCGAAAGCAAGTTCAGACGTCCTGACCTCGTGACCTGATTTCAGGTACATTCGGGGTCAATTTCTTCCCCCGTGCCAGTCTGAAGTGCAACACTGGTATGTACCGCATGCCTGCTTGATCGAGGACAGGTTGCGGGAGAGTTGTTCGGAAATGTCCTGTTCAGAAAGACCGAAATCTTCTAACGAGTAACGGTGTGCGCCTTGTGAGTGTTGGTGGTTTTTCTGTCCCATCTGACAATATTTTGTTTCGCTTCACCAGTGAGTTCGTGATAACAAAAGCTGTGCAGTTCTTCCGCCACAGTGTCTGCAGAATCAGTGAGTTGGGCATAGGGGATATCAAGTATTTTGATGTGCGGATGGTTTTCGCGGAAGTCAGGATGCAGATTGAGTCCGTGGATCAACTGGAAAATCTGATTCTGATAACGGGTGTTTCGTCACATGCCTTATGGTAGCTGGCAACAATACTGCAGAATGAGAGAGTCGAAGCGTTCAAGGTCTTTCCGCGTTTTTTTATTCCCTGTGTGCTTTTCCGAGCTACGAGGTCGTCCGACAGTACCACCAGGAGCATGCACCAGGTACACCGGGTTCTCTCAGCAGTGTGGCGCTATATGGAAAAGGAAGCCCCACAACCGCAGGTTGTCGAGGCATTTGGGTTGTTGACAACGAAGCGGGCACCCTCCAGACCCTCCTGGTAGTCCACCGAAGCGCCAATCAGATATTGAAAGCTCAAGGGGTCCACAAGCACACATATTCCATCTTTCTCAACCAGGGTGTCCTCCTCGTCAGGTGCCTCGTCGAAAGTAAAACCATACTGAAACCCTGAGCAGCCACCGCCTGTCACAAAGACCCTGAGCTTCAGGCCGGGATTGCCCTCATCCTCAACCAGCGCCTGCACCTTGCGCACAGCGCTCGCGGTGATATCCAGCAGTACTGGGTTGGGTTCAAATATCTCCGGTTGGGACATCGCAATCATCCAAGCATCATTATATAAGGTCCAATTGTCTCATTAACCGAGTAAATTGATCAAGAATTCGCCGTATCCTGCCGCCCGTGTCCTGCTGACCACTCCTGGGGCTCGGCCGCAGGCGTCGCCGTAGTGGCCTGCTTGTCTGTTGCACGGGCAGCAGGTGGTGTGTGAACCATATTGCCGTTGATCTGCGCGCCCTGTTCCACCTCGAGCAGATTGTAGTGCAGATTGCCATCGATCACTGCATCAGAGGCGAGAATCAGTTGACCACTGGTATGAACATTGCCGACCACATGGCCATTGATAACAGCATCAGGAGAACGGATGTCTCCCTTGATCTTTCCGTCGACGGCAATCCGAACCACGGAGTCCTTCTCATTGTCTGCATGGATATCTCCGGCGATCACGCCTTCAACGGTCAATACGCCGGTGAATCTGACCGTTCCCTCAATCACTGTATTGCGGGAAACGAGTGTCTCAACTCCCCGTGCGCCGCTGGAGGCACTTTTTGATCCGAACATTGTTCCGGTCCCTCACATTGTACGATTACGATTTCCACGCATAGGTTTCGTCCAGACTTGGCGAATTGCTTCCGTCCAGGCGGACGATGACGCGGACCTTGCTGGGGCTGAACCCTTCCGGTAAAACCAGATCACCGTTGAATTGCTGAAAAAACTTGAATCCCAGCGCCAAAAAATCCCCGCCCTGGCTCAGCTCACCGAGTGAAACCGCTCGGGCTGCGCCGGCATCTGCATCCGAGATCAGCTGCAGACTCATCGTGCCGCTGACTTTGCGGTGGTTCGATGAGCGTTGTGCAACAATGATGTTGTACAAGTAGGCTCCATCTGTCTCCGCGGGTTCAATATCCACTCTCTCGAGGTACACGCCGCTCTTTTCCGGATCGGGATCCATGAGCGACTGATAGAGGCGAACCTGTTCGCTCAGAAAATCTATCTGCTCACGCGCCTGCATCATCTGGATACGCATCTGCTCGACGGAACCCCTATCAACCTCAGACGCCAGCTCAGCATTTGTTGCAGCCTGCGCCAGACTGATCAGCTCTTCATTCAGGCTCTGCATCTGGGCAGTTTGTCGATCAAAGCTTTCTGTCAGGTCACGATGTTGCTCACCCAAGTGCCAGACTGTGCCCACATAGGTGATCAACGGCAGCACCAGAATGACACCGACAATCAGCAGCACCCGCCCGATCCGGGCGGTGCGACTGAGCCTGACCACATAGGCCCTCTCAGAGTGAATAGTGTTCCTGGGAACTGTCATGCCAGCTGACTCTACCCTGGTTTCACCTGTTTCCTGAAGAACCGCGCATGGAATCTATGGCACAAGGGCCACGGACTCCAGCCCCATGGCTTCGTCCAGTCCGAACATGATATTCATATTCTGGACCGCTTGACCAGAAGCACCTTTGGTCAGATTGTCCACAACCGAGGTGATGACCAGCTTGTCTCTCCCCTGTGGCCGACATACCGAAATCCTGCACATATTGGTTCCCCGCACTGACCTCAGGGTCGGCTGCATGCCCTGAGGGAGTACATCCACAAAGGGCTCGTGTGCATAATCACGCTCAAACAGCGCCTGAAAATCGGTCGCGTCCGGTTCCGGCAGATCCGCATATATGGTCGCCAGTATCCCTCTGTTCACCGGCAGGAGATGGGGTACAAAGGTGATGTGCACTGGTCGGTCCGCAACCCGTTCCAGATACTGCTCTATCTCGGGAAGATGTCTGTGCCCGTCTACCGCATAGGCTTGAAAGCTGTCGCCAACCTCGGCATACAGATTATGTATTGTCGCCTGCCTGCCGGCACCTGAGGTGCCCGAGGCCGCGTTGGCAACCAGTGTCAGGGGATTGACCATGCCCGGCTCCCTCAGCAGGGGAGCAAGGCCGAGCAGGATGCTGGTCGGATAACAGCCGGGGCAGGCTACCAGACGTGCGTCCGCAATCTGCTGCCTGTTGAGTTCCGGCAGACCATACACTGCCTCGGCGACCAACCCAGGGCTTGCGTGCGTCTGCGCATACCAGTGTTCCCAAACACCTCTGTCCCGAAGCCTGAAATCAGCCGAGAGGTCAATTGCGCGGACACCCGACTCCAGTACTTGTGGCATCTGCGCCTGAGCAATACCATGGGGTGTGGCAAAAAACACCAGATCTATCCCGGCATAACCGATATCCTCTGGGACACACAGCTCCAGATCGAAATGCCCCCGCAGACTTGGGAACAGGTCCGCTACAGATCGCCCATTTTCGGTGCGCGAACTGATGGCCTGAACATCGGCTTCGGGATGCCGGGCCAGCAGTCTCAGCAGCTCCACACCGGTGTACCCGGTGCCGCCGATAATTGCTATCTTGATCAAGTTCTATCCGCCTGTCTGCTGTCGGTGGAACGCAATGATAAAAGCCTTCACGGGAATAACAAAGTGCTCCAACCTGCTAGAATGACACCGGTTCACCCAGGCTCACCACTGAATCCGGCACAGTAATTGATAGTTCGATGGCTTTTCTATGGTTCAAGGCCCTCCACATAGTGGCTTTTGTCTGCTGGTTCGCAGCTCTTTTCTACCTGCCCAGGCTGTTTGTCTACCATGCAGGCACTGAGGATCCAATCAGCGACGAGCGCTTCAAATTGATGGAACGCAGACTCTACCGGGGTATAGGCACCCCGGCCATGATCGCCACCCTCATCTTTGGCCTGGCGATGCTGGTATCCAATACCGACTATCTCATGCAAGGCTGGATGCAGGCCAAACTCGCCCTGGTGGCGGCGCTGGTCACCTATCACCTGATGTGCGGATGTCACCTCGCGAAATTTGCACACAACCAGAACGTGAAAGACCACATCTATTTCCGCTGGTTCAACGAAGTCCCCACCGTTGCTCTGCTGGCAATTGTGTTCTTTGCCACACTCAGACCTTTCTGACCCAATCTGGATCCACGATGAGCCAATCGCAGCACTTGTTTGACCGGGCCAAACAGTCCATTCCCGGCGGAGTGAACTCGCCGGTGCGGGCTTTCCAGGCAGTTGGTGGAACACCACTGTTCATCGAACGAGCCCGGGGAGCTCATCTCTATGATTGCAGTGGCAACAAATATCTGGACTATGTGCTTTCCTGGGGCCCCATGATCCTTGGTCACGCCCACCCGGAGGTGATTGAAGCAGTGACCGAAGCTGCCAGATCGGGACTGAGTTACGGAGCACCGACCCGGATTGAAACCTTGCTGGCCGAGGAAGTCTGCACACTGGTTCCCGGCATTGAGTTGCTGCGCATGGTGAATTCGGGTACCGAAGCGACCATGAGTGCACTTCGGCTGGCGCGTGGCTTCACCGGAAGGAACACGATTATCAAGTTCGAGGGCTGTTATCATGGGCACTCCGACTCGTTGCTGGTTAAGGCTGGCTCGGGTGCGCTGACCTTGGGAGTACCCAGTTCCCCGGGCGTTCCCGAGAGTCTGGTGCAGCACACCATGACACTCACCTACAACGACAGCGGGTCCGTCGAAGACGCTTTTTCAGCCCGTGGGGAAGAGATCGCCTGTGTCATTGTTGAACCGGTTGCGGGCAATATGAACTGTATTCCTCCGGAATCCGGCTTTCTGGAGTGCCTGAGAGAACAGTGCACCCGCTATGGTTCAGTCCTGATTTTTGACGAGGTCATGACCGGGTTCAGGGTCGCTCTTGGCGGTGCCCAAGCGAAATATGGCGTTGTGCCCGACCTGACCTGCCTGGGCAAAGTGGTTGGCGGCGGCATGCCGGTTGGTGCCTTTGGTGGACGACGGGACATCATGGAATATATTTCGCCCCTGGGACCCGTGTATCAGGCGGGCACACTGTCTGGCAATCCGGTCGCCATGGCTGCCGGTCTCAAGACACTCCAGCTCATTCAGGAGGCCGGATTTTACGGGAGTCTGGAAGAGAAGGTGTCATACCTGACCAAGGGCTTGCGCACCATAGCCTCGGGCAGGGGCATTCCGCTGACCACCAACCAGTCCGGCAGCATGTTCGGATTCTTTTTTACCAAGGCTGAACAGGTGACGCGCTATTCACAGGTCATGGACTGCGACACCGAGCAGTTCGTACACTTCTTCCAGAGCATGCTCAATGCCGGAGTCTACCTGGCTCCCGCCGCCTTTGAAGCCGGGTTCATGTCAGCGGCCCATTCCACGGCCGATCTGGATTACACCCTTGAGCAGGCGGATGCGGCGCTGCGGTCGCTGAATCGATAAGTGATGGCGTACGACATTCTGGGCATAGGCGCGGCCCTCGTGGACACCGAAATACTGGTTGACGACGAGGATCTGAACAACCTCAAGATCGACAAGGGTTTGATGACACTCTGTGATGAAGCCCAGCAGGGACGCTATCTGCGCTACCTGCGAGAGCATATTGATCGGGCTCACAGAGCCTGTGGAGGGTCCGCTGCAAATTCAATGATAGCCTCCAGCCTGCTCGGGTGCAGGGTACACCTGACCTGCCAGGTGGCAGACGATTCCGACGGGAGGTTCTTCCTGCACGATCTGGGACATGCGGGTGTGTCATGCAACAGCAGGCATCAGGCGAGACCAGGTGTCACCGGGAAATGCCTCGTGATGGTGACTCCGGACGCGGAGCGAACCATGAATACCGCACTCTGTATCAGCGAAACACTGTCCACCAGAAACATAGAACCGGACATTTTTGAGAATGCCGGCTATCTGTATCTGGAGGGGTATCTGGCGACATCGACAAGCTGCATGGACGCGGCCATCTCCATGCGGGAACAGGCGCGCCAGAATGGTGCCGCTGTCAGTATCAGTCTGTCTGATCCCGGAATCGCGAAACATTTCGAACCGGAGTTACGTGCAATGATCGGCGGTCGGGCAGATCTGATATTCTGTAATGCACATGAGGCCATGCAGTGGACACACACCGACAGCATCAGCGACGCGGCTGAGAAGCTGAAAGAGGACACCCGCACCTACGCCATTACGCTGGGCCCGGACGGAGCCTTGGTCTTTGATGGATCCGAGGCATGCCGAGTCGATTCACCGAGAGTCGAGGCCATCGATACGAACGGTGCCGGTGACATGTTTGCCGGAACTTTTCTTGCAGCCATCTGCCAGGGGAAGAACTTCGCCGAAGCGGCAGCACTGGCCTGCCAGGGCGCTGCGCAGGTTGTATCACGGATGGGTCCAAGGCTTGACAGCGACGGCTACGGGCTCATACGTGGCGCGCTTCAGTCCGGTTGAGACCGGAGCTATCTCTGCTCAACCCGTGCCGACACCTGCTGAAGACTGCCATCATCGAACTCGAGGATCAGGTCCATCTGGCCGGAGCGGATCGCGGCGGGTTCGGGATCAAACAGCATCAGGTGGAGACCTCCCTCGGTAAACAGGACGGCTTCCCCGGCGGGCAACGCTACCGACTCCATCTCCACCATGCGCATCATGGTGTCTTCCATGACATGTGTGTGCATTTCAATCCGGCTCGCAGAACCGGACTTTACTCCAACGAGCGCCCGAGCATCGGACCCCCCGTTGCTGAGCAGGAAATAACCTGCGCTGATCGATTGGCCCGGGATGGGCGCAACGATCCGGGCATCGCTGACGCGAATCTCCGCGAACACAAGGGCTGGCAGCACAAGGAGGAGGAGGGCTGGAATAATTTTCAATTGGGTGTCCTCAGACATTCAGCAATGATTATTATAGGGTACTCTGCATACACAACCTGTAACTGCTCGCCCCCCTTGAGATCATAGGAAAGAGGTTCTCTGGTGTGTGCATTTCATGAGTGCACAGGGTCATGGGCACCACACAGTTCAGTTCCAAGGCGACGGCGGGGGTGTGTCAGGCGCTGATGCCGCCGGCGATCATGGCGGTGGAGTCCGGGTAGCCCATGGCGACGGTCAACACAGCATCGCTGCGCTCGGAGTTCGACGCGCTCAAGGGGCGCTTCGAGACGCTGTGCGCGGACGCCCACGACCACGTCTGGGCCAAGCGCTTGGGCCACCTCCTGAGCGGAACCTGCCGAAGGGTCAGTGAACTCGGCACCAAGGCCCTCGACGAGGCCCACTGCCGAATCTCAAGCTACCCAATCCATGGCCCACCAAGGCTACAATTTGCTGACCGCCATCCAGATCGCACTCAGCACCGCCGCCACAATGATCAAGCGGGAGAAGGGGGCAAGCAGTTACGCTGGATCATTGATCGCGGTCGTTGCACCAGCTTTCTACCTGCTGTTTTGTGGAGCCGTATCGCCGTCTGCAGAGGAAATCTGGGCACTTGCACAACAGAAGTCATCAGCGATCAGAAGCTGCCGCAAGTTCCAGTTCCAGTTCCCAAGCCCTGGTACTTGTTGACCTTGATTTGGGGGGTATCAATCTCCACCCATAGTTGATCTGTTATGCCATAGCCTTTTGGCTGCATCGCCTTGAACGTGCCTGAACCTGCGGTCGACATAGTCGACGTCCAGTAGACGTTCCCAATATGATCTTCGCCAGCCTCAACAGTGACGCCGCGGAAGACGTTGGTAGGATTTCCATTGAAGTCCGTGTATCTCATGGCCGGGTATCCATTGACATCTTTGGCGATGAGCCACGCGCTAATATTTTCTGACCCAGGAGTAGGATTTCCTTCATCATCCAAAGTTGTTGTACCATACGAGATAGATGCAACACCATTCATTCCGTCTGCGTTCACAGTAGCTTTGATACAGACGCGCTGGCCCCAATCCTCTATCGCCTGCGATTCGTTCCTGGCAACCGCGGTGGTGTCAACATTCTTAAAAAAATCCTGCGCCGTTTGCGCCATTACTGCAGTTAGCGGAGACAGCATCAATGCCGCAAGCGCGATGGCGGGTGCCGTCAGTCGTTTACGGGGGGGGGGGGGTAATTTGCTTATTGTGTTCATAGTTCTGTCCAAAGTTAGTAACTATCAGATGGTTTTGTACTTGAATTATTGGGAATTTGCAAGTACTTGTGAGGGATTTGCGCTGTAGGGTTTTTCGCCACGCCCGATGTCATTGATGGAGCAACGGTTGGCCTGCTGGAGTACACGCTGGGACGTCAAGACGGTTCGCAGGGCCAACAATGCCTCTGGATCCGGCCCATATGAGAACGAGTGTCGTTTGGACGCGCCGGACGGGCAGGCACCCTCCCAGGGGAAGGCCCGGCCGATGCATTGTTAACCTATCACCACCCCACACATGACGCAGTGTTGTTGTGATCATCCAGAGTTCCAGTCCTCTACAGTGATTTTTCCAGCTGTGAGCGCCCTGAGTGTCCGTATGCCAGCCATGACCTCGACGGTGCCGAGCCAGAGGAGCTTGGTTCCGGGAACCGGCTGTCGTGTGCTTGGCTGAAAGCCGGCCAGCCTGCCCAGGTTCACCACATACTCACGGATGCTCAGATCAGGTGGTGCCCTGATCGGCATCTTCGGATACAGATCGTGCAGCAGCAGCTGACAGGTAGCGATCTCCTCAGGTTCGACGACCTCCCGAGCGGGCGTGTCGGGTTCGTGCTTCGCACGCCGCTGCAGATCGAACACGCGCCAGGCCGTCACCGCATCACAGGCCATGCACTTGAGCAGGGCCTCAGTATCATCGAACTGCCGCTTCTCGATCTCACAGCCGCTGTTCAGGACTCTGAAGTACTCCTCAATGCCCCAGCGGGTCTCATACCAGCGGCAGATGCGCAGGGCCGTGTCGGCATCGACCTCCCCCTCGGTACACAGCAGCAGCCAGTTCACCGGCTCCCTGATCTGCTCGGGCGGGTCATCCTCAGTGATGGACACCGCGATCACCGGCAGACTGTCATGGCCGTGTCGTCCCCGCCGGTGCCTTCAGGTGAACGCGTGCAATCCGCAGCCCCACCTGATCGGCCAGCGCGTGCTGGCGCTCACACATCGCCCAGTCATCCCCCTCCCGGTCACAGACCGTCACCACCCGGGTCGGTGCCGGTACCGGAGCCTCGCCCTCAGCCATCAGCCTCCGGGTGTCAGCGCAGGCACTCGCCAGCTCCCCGGCCAGCTCCAGCCCCTCCACCCAGCGGACGGACTCTGTCAGCTGCGCATCATCTGCAGCACGGGCGCGGAAGTGACCGTCGATCTCCAGCACCCCAAGCACCCGGCTGCCAGTCTCTGAGAACGCCACACTGGCATGGGCACAGATCCCCCGGGCCGTGCCACCGATGGAGGTCAGCCCCCTGGTCACCACGCTGTGCAATCCTGCAGATCCAGATGAGAGCCCGGATATTTTCTTCGCTCAGCATGTGCTCGGGCACGCCAATATCCAGACCACACGAAATTACGTTGAGCCGCATGTGAGTTCCCGGCGGGAGTACATGGAGCGAATGCTTAACAGGAGAGGCTCACGTGGCTGAGGCGGATCCTGCGTGAACTGCGCACAGCCCGTGAATTGACTGGAGCCGGGGATTGACGCGTCCCCTGTCAGGGTGAATACTCCCTCCCATACCATCATCCGGAACCCGCACAGGTCGAGCAGGCCGGACATTCGCTCCTGTGCGCGATGTCACGACGACCGGGCGCGGTATAGGCTTTTTGAACTCTGAACGGGAGGAATCACGCCATGCATGAACGGTGAACGCAACATCGGCGACAGAATTGGCAGGTTTTTAGTCTTTGCAGTGCTGTCGTTCATCACATTTGGAATCTATCCGGTGTACTTTGTGGTGACTCGAATCGAGGAGCAGAATGTTCTGCTGGAGCAGATTCTGTCACAGGCCAGGCGCAACGAGAAAGAGTGGACGGATTGAGAAACGACTTAAAACGGACAGACAGGAGCATCAACCTCCTTCGGTGCAGCTCTCGCCATCCTCTTGCGCTCTACGCCAGACTCGGAAGTACTCACGATTTCGCGCAACCCCTAATACTCATGCTCAAGCAGCACGCATATGCATATCCATGTGGATATCCAAGTAGGGACAGCACACTCTTCCAGAGTCGGTCCTCTCTATCAGACCCAATTCCAACAATACCTGGATATCATCATGCACGCGACGCACATCCCGCTCTATTGTGCGGGCAACCTCCCTGACGCCCATCTCACCAGCGCCCTGTAACGCATTGACGAGCGCCCATCTCCTGGCAGTTAACTTGCCAAAAAATAATTCAGGGGATGCGAAACTGAGTTTCTCACCAAGCTTTTCTCCCTTGAAGGCCTGTTTGGCATTCTGTGCAAGTTGGCCTTTCCAATCAGGCTCGATAGTGATGGTTAAACTGCGGCTCATGGGTTACCTCCGATTTTTCACCTCGCGAATAAAGTCTCCTATCACCTGGTCGACGCTCACAAACTTGTATGAAAATTCGTTTCCATCTAAATGACAATGATCACCTTTGCCACGTTCGTTATCGTATCCGACTACCCTTACCCCTTTCACTATATAGACCAATCGGTATTTTAAACGATGTTCACCAGGTGGCACTGGCTTCGGTACGCGCCAGATCACCATCTCCAAGGTCTCTTCATCAGAAAGGATGTCTTTTCGCCTGAGCAGTAATTCAGCTTGAAGCGTCATGTTGTCAATTATGACAACATATGTGGTTCTGTCAACACAATTGCGCTCTGCGCCAGACATTAAAAGCGCGAAATGCAGCTGATACCAAAAGCCGAAGGCTCCGCATCAATAGCTTTATGATGACGCAGTCCTGGACAGTTTTGTCCGCAGTGTATCTTCAAACACTATTGACTTACCGTCTGTCTGATGATGGTAATACACACGAAAATCGCACTTTCCTGTGTTTTATCGTACGCCTTGGCTGTCACACGCTGACAGAGTTACACCATGTCCTCTATACACCGAGCGCGACGGAATCAGCGCGATCAGCTCCTGACACACCCCCGCCGTCGCCTTGGAACTGAAATATGCGGTGCCCATGGCCCTTCATGAAACGCACACATCATAGAATCGCCTCCCTATGACGTCAAGGGGGGTGAGTATTTACTGGAATTCTGCACTCCGGATCACCGATAATGCGGGTCCGATCCCGAACAGCACCTCATATATCCGCACCCAGGAGCGCTGCCCCGGGATGCTGAACGCCTGCACACCAGAAATGTTACAACATCTACCACAACCCCTGTGCTTCCTGATGCTGGCCGTGCTGATGCCCCTATCAGCTGTCGCGCAGCCCCCTGGCGGGCGAACGGGCCTGGATCTGGACAGTTTCGCCAATTCGGAGTTTCTGCCTGTCAAACAAGCCTACAGCCCGGATGCCTGGTTTGAGGGCGAGGACCTAGTCGTGCAGTGGACCATCGCACCGGGCTATTACCTGTACCGGGATCGTACCTTTTTTTCTGCATCTGACCTGACATTCGGTGAGCCGGTATTTGCCGAGGGACTGCTCATTGAAGATGAGTTCTTTGACACGCAGATGGTGGTCTACTACGGAGAAACCCGGATGCGATTGCCCGATATTGCCGGACAGGGTCTGGTGACAATCGAGGCCCAGGGTTGTGCCGACGCAGGGCTGTGCTATCCACCCACCGATTTCTGGCTGGAGGTGGATACGGCTGCGCAGACCCTGATCTATCATCAGGAGCAGCCGGACGGTCTGGCACTGAGCGACGGCACTGCCACGCACGGTGCCGCTCAAACGCCCATGTATCTGTGGCTGGCGCTGATCATGGCCTTTACGGGAGGTCTGATCCTAAACCTCATGCCCTGTGTGTTTCCCGTCCTTGCGATCAAGGCCCTCAAGATAGTCAGCAGTTCTGAAAACCTTGCCCACAGGGCAGGTGAAGCCGGAGCCTATACAGCAGGCGTTCTCGTCACTGTACTCAGCATGGCGGGCATTCTGATCGCGCTGCGCGCTGGCGGCACCCAGATCGGCTGGGGGTTCCAGCTTCAATCCCCGGAGATTGTCTTCCTGCTTACCCTGCTGTTTTTTGTGATTGGTTTGAGTTTTTCAGGTTGGATACAGATTGGGACCAAACTCATGGGAACAGGCCAGAGCCTCACTGAAGATGGCAAGCCGCTGGCCTCCTTCTGTACCGGAGCGCTTGCCATGGTCGTCGCCAGCCCCTGCTCTGCTCCCTTCATGGCAGCGGCGCTTGGTTATGCCATTGGTCAACCGGCTCTGATTTCACTGGCGGTCTTTGCCAGCCTCGGCCTGGGCGTGGCCACGCCGCTGATTCTGCTCTACCTGATACCTGGTGTAGCTTCATTTCTGCCCAGGGCCGGTGCCTGGATGGAAACGCTCAAGCAGTTCCTGGCGTTTCCGATGTACCTGACCTGCGTCTGGCTGATTTGGGTGCTGACCGCCCAGGTTGGCACGACCGGTGCTGCCCTGGTTCTGGCATCCCTGTGCCTGGTCGCCATGGCAGCCTGGGCCCACAATCTGCCGCGAGGGTCTCGTACCTGGCTATTCAGAATCATGACCCTGCTGTGTCTGGGCTGCGCCGTTGTCCTCGCATCGGCAGGACTTGCGCAGGAAAAGGACTCTCCAGCCGGGTCCACGACACCATTTGTGCTGGCTGACCTTGATCGCCTGGTCGGGGGTGATCGGGCCGTATTTCTGGATGTGACCGCCGACTGGTGCATCACCTGCAAGTTCAATGAGGCGCGGGTATTGGAGCATTCAGAGGTCAAGGCTCTTTTTCAGAGCCAATCCGTGGCCTATGTGGTCGCCGACTGGACCAACGGAAATCCCGATATCAGTGCCCTGCTAGACCGCTATCAGCGGGTGGGTATTCCCCTGTATCTCTACTTTCCGGCAGGACAGAGAACACCCGAGATTCTGCCGCAGATTCTGACCAGGGAGATGCTGCGGGAACTGCTGATGTAAACACCGTACACCGAATCCCGGCACCAGGACTGCCGGGGCGTGTCAGGACTCGATGAAGTCTCGCAGGGCGGTGCTGGGGGGTAGCTCAGCTGCGCTTTGGCTTGACGTACAGTACCAGTGAATGCCCAACCAGTTCATAGCCCTTGGATGCCACCACTTCCTTCTGCAGTTCCTCGATCTCGTCGTTGTGAAACTCAATAACCGTGCCGGTCTCGGTACATACCATGTGGTCATGATGCTCACCCCGGTTGATCTCAAAGAGCGCCTTTCCACCCTCAAAATTGTGGCGCAGTACAAGATCCGCCTGCTCGAACTGGGTCAGCACTCTGTAGACAGTAGCCAGTCCAGTCTGCTCTCCTTCCTCCAGAAGCCGCTGGTATATGTCCTCCGCGCTCAGGTGTCCATCTTCGGCATTTTCGAGCAGTTCAAGGATTTTTACACGCGGCATGGTGACCTTGAGGCCTGCCTTGCGCAGTTCACGATTTTCGTTGCCCATATGCGACTTCTTCTGAAACTCGGGTTCAAGTATTATGCGCGATACGCCATCGAATGGAACCCTCAAATGAATTACAAGGCCCTGTTACTGGCCATATTTTTGCCCTTGCTCACCAGTTGCAGCGATTTCGCTTTCTTTCCCGGTATTCATACAGTCGATGTCCAGCAGGGTAACATCATCAATCAGAGTATGGTGGACCAGTTGAAACCGGGCATGAGCAAGGCTCAGGTCCGGTTTGTGCTGGGAACGCCTTTGATCGCCGATACCTTTGACCAGGATCGGTGGGACTATTTCTATTCACTGGAGGACAGTGACGAAGAGGTGTCCACAGTGCAGTTCTCGGTGTTCTTCTTCGATGACCAGCTTGATTCGTTCGAGGGAAATCTCGCGCCCCTCAGCCAGGACGGCGGTTAGTATTTCAGATGCCCACTAGCCGGATCACCTTGCATCCTTGGCAGCGCGACGTTCTGCTGCCTCTGCAGCACGCTGCTTTCTGATCTCCTTGGGATCGGCAATCAGCGGACGATATATTTCCACGCGATCGCCTTCGTTCAATATATAGGCCTCTGGCCGCGGCATACCCCTGGATCCGAGAGCATTTCCGAAAATGCCCTTGGGCGATCCGGCTACATCCAGGCCAGGAAATTCCCTGTCGATCCCGGACAATTCCGCAGCTTTGGCAGCCGTGGTCCCGACATCGACCTCAAGCGCGACAATTTTCTGCTTCCGGGGGGTGGCGTACGCCACCTCAACCCGTATTTTCTCGGTCATCTAGCTGCTGCTCCCATATCTCCGCCGCGCTTCCGTGGCGATTGAATCGACCAGTGAATCCGCGGCCTCGCTGACGGCCTGTTCCAGTAGAGCCTGCAAAACGCCACCCATTTCCAGATCCAATGTGAAACTCACCTTGCATCCAACATCACCCAGGGTCTGAATCTTCCACTGGCCACTCAGTGCCTCCATGGGGCCTTCGAGCAATTCGAGCCTGATGCCCCAAGGGGGATCCAGATGGTTACGCGATGTAAAGCTTCGCTGCCAGCCACCCCAGCGTATGTCCAGACGTGCCTCCATCACATCCTCGCCGCAATGCAGTATTTTTGACCCTGCACAACCGTCGAAATAGTCGGGATAAGACTCGATATCATTAATCACATCAAAAATCTGGTCCGCCCGGTGGGGCAGCAGGGCGGACTTGAAGACGTGCATTACCAAAACCGCTGGAGGAACCAGCTCGCCCTTCAGGAAAAGATGTTCATAGCGGCGATCACAAGGATCAGCAGCGGTGAGATCCACATCAGGACAGAGCGCCAGAGTGAAAAAACCCTGCCGCTGATATCCAGGGCACTGAGCAGTTCAGACTTGCGGCTGAGATGGCCGACAAAAACAGCCATGAGAACACCGCCAAGCGGCAACATAATATTGGCAGTCACATAGTCAGACAGTTCGAACCAATTGTGGCCGAACACCCTGGGGGCATCGCTCCAGATGTTAAATGACAGCGCTGAACCGACGCCAATGGCCCAACAGAGCGTGCCCAGCAAGAGCCCGGCCTGCAGCCGTGTGGCCCGACCCGTGTCGACCATCCAGGCCACGGCTGGCTCGATCAGGGAAATAGCTGAAGTCCAGGCTGCGATTGATACCAGCGCAAAAAACAGGGTGCCAAAAAAAATGCCTGCCGGCATGGATCCAAAGGCAACCGGCAGGCTCACAAACAGAAGACCCGCCCCCTGGGCAGGCTCAATATCCGGGCTGGCGAATACTATGGGGAATATGGCCATGCCGGCAACGAGCGCGACAGAGGTATCCATGATGGCTACCACCAGAACAGTTCTTGCGATGGGGGCATGCTCTGGCATGTAGGAGCCATATGCCATGATGGCACCCATGCCAAGACTCAGCGTAAAGAACGCATGACCCAGGGCTTCCAACACCGAGTCCATTGACAGCCGACTGAAATCGAAGAAAAACAGGTACTCCAACGCCTGAGTGAATTCACCTTCCACTATGGAAAAACTCAACAGAATCAACAGGAGTACGAAGAGAACCGGCATCAGGATCTCCACTGCCTTGCCCAGCCCTCGGGTAACCCCTGTGATCACCACAGCCATGGTCATCACCATGAAGAAACTGTGCCAGCCAAGCAACACGTCCGGTCGCGCCAGGTGGCGGGCAAAGACCGCGTTTGATCCCGCTCCATCGACACCTGTAAAGGTACCCGCAAGCATCTTGGGCAGATAGGCCAGAGCCCAACCTGCCACGACGCTGTAGTAGGACAGGATTACGACACCCGCCACTACACCCATGGCACCAAGCCAACGCCAGTGGTGCGACAGACCCGACTCGGCGGCAAGTTTCTGCACTGCCAGCACGGGGGAGGTGCGGGCCCGTTTGCCCATATATACCTCAGCGATCATCACCGGTATACCTGCCAGAAGTATGCAGATCAGATAGAGAGCGACAAAGGCACCACCACCGTTCTCACCGGTGATGTAGGGGAATTTCCAGATATTCCCCAAACCGACAGCGGAACCTGTAGCAGCCAGGATAAAGGTCAGCCTGTTGGACCAGGTCGCCCGAGGCACTGTGCGTGTCGACATGAGTTCTCCCGTCTGTCGTGGTGTTGTGTTTCCTGAAAGAATACCAGCGACTGGTCGCACTGCGCGAGCAGTCCCGGATCAAACCCCTCATACCATGACGTGATCAGTCGAACGGATGGTGGAGAAGAATGGTTTCCTCCCGGTCCGGTCCGGTCGATACGATATCCACCCGCGCCCCCGTCAGTGCCTCAATCCGTCTCACATAGTTTCTGGCCGCATCCGGAAGCGCCGCCCAGCTGCGCACACCCAAAGTACTTTCACTCCAACCGGAGAGCTCTTCATAGACGGGATTGAGGTCATTGAGGTCTTCACTGTCGCTCGGCACTCCAATTGTCTGGCCGTCAGCTGACTGGTACGCCACACATATCTTGACCGTTTCCAGACCATCCAGAACATCCAGCTTGGTGATGCAGAGCCCCGAAATACTGTTGATATTCACGGCCTGGCGAAGTGCAACCGCGTCAAACCAGCCAGTGCGCCGTGTCCTGCCGGTCGTGGTACCAAATTCCTGCCCCTTGCTGACCAGGTGTCCTCCAATCTCGCAAAAAAGCTCGGTGGGAAATGGTCCTGAACCAACCCGGGTGGTGTAGGCCTTGGTGATACCCATGACATAGTCGAGGTCAAGCGGGCCCAGACCGGTTCCTGTAGAGGCACCCCCGGCCGTGGTATTTGAGGACGTGACAAATGGATAGGTGCCGTGATCTATATCCAGCAGGGTACCCTGCGCCCCCTCAAACAGAACGTTTTGCCCATTCTCCCGCGCGCCGCAGAGCATCTCGGTGACATTGTCAGCCATGGGCAGCAACACCTCCGCCCAGTCCGATGCCATGTTCATGATCTCATCATAGTTCACCGGGTCGGCACTGTAATAGCTGTTCAGCATAAAGTTGTGGTAGTCCAGCACAGGCTTCAGGCGCTCGCTGAATCTCTCCAGATTGGTCAGATCACCAAAACGCAACCCACGACGTGCCACCTTGTCCTCATATGCAGGTCCGATCCCCCGTCCGGTGGTCCCGATCTTGTTGTCGCCCCTGGCTGCCTCGCGTGCCAGATCCAGGGAGATGTGATATGGCAGAATCAGTGGGCAAGCGGGACTGATTCTCAAGCGAGCCCGAACATCAATGCCCTGCTCCTCCAGCATGGCTATCTCCTTGAGCAGTGCATCGGGAGCTAGCACGACCCCGTTGCCAATAAGGCAGTTGACACCGTCCCTGAGGATGCCCGAGGGAATCAGGTGAAGCGCCGTCTTCTTGCCATCAATGACCAGGGTGTGACCGGCATTGTGCCCTCCCTGAAACCGGGTCACATATGATGCCTTTTCGGTCAGCAGATCGACGATCTTTCCCTTGCCCTCGTCACCCCACTGGGTGCCGAGAATCACTACGTTTTTACCCATGCATATGGCAGCGTGTTATGTGAAGTCGACAAGCACCCAGGAACCCTCTCGCTCGATTAGCTGCTGCTCACAGGTGTATTCGGAGCGGTAGGGTTCCTCGGTCGCATAACCGAGCTGCACGCGATAACCCTGTTCGCGCAGTTCCCCAACCCGATTCCAGAAAGCACGCCTCGATGCCCCAATAGCGGGCACAGCTGCGTAGATCGCCTGGGGCCTTGACTGCTCGGTTTTCATAAGGCTCGCCAGCACACGCAAGTCAGCACTGAAGCCAGTTGCAGGACGCGACCGGCCAAAGGCGGCACCGACTTCGTTATAGCGCCCACCGTTTGCAACCATCACCGGCACATCGTCCAGTTCACAATAGGCCCTGAAGATCAGTCCCGAATGATAGTCACTGACATGAATTTCACCCGGATTGAAGAACAGCCTGACCTGCGGATACATACCTCCGATACGATCAGCCAGCAGCGCCATTTCATCCAGAGACTGCACGATCAGCGCATCCTGGGAAAACAGTCTGCCAGCCTCCTCCAGAATGGACACACCCCCCATGAGCCGGGGCAGGTGCCCAAGTTTTTTGGCAGTCGCGGAATCGATTCCCGAGCGATCCAGGCAGCTGTCCAGTTCGGGCAGGCGCTTGGTACCGATCAGTTGCAGCAGCAGTTCCGAATCCAGACCGGCCATCTGCGCTTTTTCCTCCACCCACGAACGCACGGACTGGTGTGATACCTCCAGGGTAACGCCCTGGTTGTGCGCTGTCTCCAGCGCGGTCAGCATCAGCGCGACAATTTCAAAATCCGCATCAATCTCGTCAACGCCAAAGAGCTCTGCGCCGACCTGAATTGGTGCCCGATGGGCATGTGCACCTTGCGGATTGGCCCGCACGACGGTGCCAGCATAGCAGAGCCTGTTGGCACCCAGGTATCCGAGGCTGTGAGCATCAATCCTGGCGACCTGTGGCGAAATATCCGCACGCAGACCAAGAGTTTGTCCCGACTGGCTGTCACTGAACTGAAATGTCTGCTGATCGAGATTCTCGCCCAGACCGGTCAGGAGGGAGTCAGTAAACTCCACTATTGGAGGGATCGCCAGATCGTATCCCCAAGCGTCAAACAGATCCAGCAGCTTGCGTCTCAGGGCTTCAAGCGCCCGGGCATCATCGGCGACAAGTTCATCAATTCCGTTGGGCAGCAACCACCGATTTTTGGCCATGATCAGGACACTTACAGAAGGTACAGAAAAAAGAGGCCCAAGAGCATCGAGATCAGGCCTGCCAGGCGCAGGGCGCGGTCATCCGTCCGGGACACCAGATCCAGCATGGAACGCCATCGGCCCGGGTATAAAAACGGCATGATCCCCTCAATTATCAGCAGCAGGCAGAATGCACGCGCCAGCTCAACCCAGATTGTGTCCACGCTTGACTCCCGACGTTCAGGCACAATCATTGTGCACAAAAAAGCCGGAGTTCTCCCCGGCCTGGGGATTCTATCACGGCGAATCCACACACCGATAGCCTGCCTGCCTGGGCACATAAGCCTGAAGCAGTGTTCTTGCATCGGAGCGGTATAGTTGATCGAGACAGTGCTGTTGCCTGCAGCAAAGAATCGCAGCCCTGCACGCCCGATTGGTCTTGTTTTAAATGCGTTGATCACCCGGCATCTCTCTCAAGGGCGTATCCTGGGGTAGGACTGGGGCACGCCCTGGATCGCCGTCCCTGGTGAAGCCAAAAGTGAGTGCGGGTTTTTCGGATTCCCGAAGTCTGGTCAGGGTCCTCATCTTGGAGGGTGACTCTGAACAACCTGGTTAAAGGAGCACATTGCACTCTGTCTGTTCAAGCAGGCGAGTAAGGATCGACCACTATTCCATCCGCCTTTGAACGCATGCGAATCACATCATGCCAAGCCTGCATTTTCAACAACAAATCCATGCTTGCACCGAACCACTTTTCGAAACGCAGGGCCATCTCCGGGAAATGCTCAGACGCAGTTCCCCAATCACCTCATCACGAATGAAGAATCCGGGATGGGAAGGGGTCATTGCCACTTTGAGGGGTTTATCGCTGATCAGTGGCAGTCCTCGAGGTTCAACCGTTCAATCGCGCCGTCATTTTCTTGAAACGTGATTCGCCAGCTGCCGGACACCGAAATACTTCAGTCATCCTCTCGGTCTCCAGAAAGCCGGGGGTCAGTCAGCTGCCCTCGGCTTCGTTTAAATAGCGAAAAAAGTCACTGTCCGGCTCAATCACCAGAAGGTCTTCGCGGCTGCCAAAACTCTGCCGGTACGCCTCAAGGCTGCGCACAAACCTGAAAAACTCCGGATCCTTGTTGAAGGCGGTCGCGTAGATGGCCGCTGCCTCGGCATCACCCTGGCCCCGGATTTCCTCAGACTCGCGGTAGGCTTCAGCCTCAATCAGAACCTTCTGCCGATCGGCATCAGCCCTGATCTTGGTGGCCTCTTCCTCACCCTGAGAGCGGAATTCCCGCGCAAGTTTCTCCCGCTCTGCCCGCATCCGGCGATAGACATCATCGCTGATTTCCTCGGGCAGATCGATGCGCTTGACGCGGACATCGAGTACCTCAATGCCCAGACTCTCCTTGACAGTGGTGTTGAGTTCCTGGGTCAGTTTCTCCATCAGGATATCGCGTTCGCCCGATACAACTTCGTTGAGCGTGCGTGTACCGAATTCGTTGCGAAGTCCGTCGTTGATCCTTGCAGCCAGTCGGTTTCTGGCAGTAAATTCGTCCCCGCCTGTCGCACGGTAGTAGTTACCCACATCAGACACCCGGTACTTGGCGTAGGAATCCACGATCAGGCGCTTTTTCTGGACGGTATAGAAACTCTCTGGAGGTGCATCCACAGTCAGCACACGAGCATCAAACTTGCGGATATCATCCACAAAGGGCAGCTTGATATGCAGGCCAGGAGGAATGTCTTCAGCAATCAGGGCACCGAAGCGAAGCTGGACTGCCTTTTCCTTCTCATTCACCCGGTAGAGAGTGACCGAAGCCGCCAGAGCGACTATCGCCAGCGCAACCAGCGCAATATAGCCTTTGTTTTTCATTATCTGACCCTCTGAATGTTGCCAATTCGCTGCTGCACCTCGCGCAGCACATCGTTCACCAGTTGCTCGCGGTCAAAGCCGGTCTCCGAATCTGCATTCGAGTCCGACCTGCGCAACTGGTCTAACGGGAGATACATCATGTTGTTGCCACCTTCGACATCAACCATCACCTTGGAACTGTTTTGCATCACTTCCTGTACTGCGCCTATATACAGCCTGTCGCGGGTGACTTCAGGAGCACGCTTGTATTCAGCGAAGAGCTGTTCGAAGCGTGCTGCTTCACCCTGGGCTCTGGCAATCAGCTCTCCCTTGTAGGCATTGGCTTCCTCAATCATGCGCTGAGCCTGCCCACGTGCCTGCGGCAGCACGCCGTTTCGATAGGCCTCTGCCTGGTCAATCAGGCGGTCCTTGTCCTGTTCAGCGGCATTGACGTCATCAAAGGCGTCATTGACCTGGGCTGGGGGCTCGCCGCGTTGCAGGGTTACGTCAATCACATTGACACCGGTGCGATAGTCGTCCAGATAGGCCTGAAGTCTCAGTTCGACTTCGTCTGCCATCTGGGAGCGCCCTTCACTGAGCACTTCCTCAAGCAGCGTGCTGCCGACAACATGGCGGATTGCGCTGTCAGTGGCCTGCTCCAGCGTTTTGATGGGATCGCGGACATTGAGCACATAATCCCTGATGTCCTTGATGTTGTACTGGACGGTCAGAGGCACCTGGACGATATTCTCGTCCTGAGTCAGCATCAGGCTGTTGGTTCCCGCTGCCGTGTACTGGCGCTCTTCGGTGACCCGCTCAACCTCAACCGTATCAATCAGGTAGGGATTGAAACTCAGGCCCGGGTCCAGAACTTTGTGAAACTTACCGAAGCGCATGACGACGCCGCGTTCTTTCTCATCCAGCACATAGAAACTCGAGAACAGCCAGGCTGCTGCAAGCAGGCCCAGAATAATGGACACGGGGAACGCTGATCTATTGCCGCTGGAACCATTGGCTCCCGAGTTCCTACCCTTTCCGCCAAACAGCCTTTCGAAGGCCAGGCGTACTTTCTTGATCAGATCGTCGAGATCAGGCGGGCCTTCTCCGTTGCGCTTTCCCCAGGGATCGCGGTTGCCGCCGCCAGGTTCATTCCAGGCCATGTAAGACTCCGTATGCTGAAGTTGGGTTATGAGTTGAACACTGCATGCTGTGCCACGAAAGTGCGGATTCTAATTCGAATCAGGCTCGCTTTCACCTGCAATGTCACAAAACAGTGAACTGCCTAGAGTGATTCGAGCTGGTCAACACCCACACCCTCCTGGTGCAGGGCACGATTCCAGTCCGCCTGACTGATGCGGACGGATATCTCGACATTGCCACGCTCGTCAAAAGACTCCTCATACACCGCATTCAGCCGGTGCAGTCTGGCCCTCAGGCTTCCCAGATGCGCAGGCAGCCGGTATCGACCCACAACGGCGTCGGCAAGCAACAGGTCAGTCAACGCCGTTAACAGCCTGCCACAGCCCTCGCCGCTTTTGGCTGACAGCCAGATTGATTGGGGTCGCCCCTCGCCATCGAGGTCAACCCGCGATTGTGCTCCGGGTACCAGATCGATCTTGTTGAATACTTTGAGAACCGGAATGTCCTGAGCCCCGATTTCTGTCAGTACCTGATCCACGGCCTCGATAGTATCGCGCCAGTCGGGATCTGCGGCATCGACCACGTGGAGCAGCAGGCTCGCGTTTGAGGCTTCCTCAAGGGTTGCCCGAAAGGCGTCCACGAGGTTGTGCGGCAGCTGGCGAATGAAGCCGACCGTATCCGAGAGCACCAGTTTCCCGATACTGGGGACATCCAGCTGACGCATGGTGGGATCCAGCGTGGCAAAAAGCCGGTCCTGGACATGTACCCCGGCTGAGGTCAACTGGTTGAACAGCGTTGACTTTCCTGCATTGGTATAGCCGACGACCGACACTGTAGGCACTTCCGCTTTTTTTCTCGAACGCCTGCCCTGATCACGTTGGGTTCGAACCTTGGCAAGTCGTGCATTGAGGTTCTTTATGCGCGCCCGCAGCAGTCTCCGGTCGGTCTCGAGCTGCGTTTCACCTGGTCCGCGCAGGCCAATTCCGCCCTTCTGGCGCTCAAGATGCGTCCAGCCACGAACCAGCCTGGTGCTCAAATGCTCAAGTTGGGCAAGCTCAACCTGAAGCTTGCCCTCGTGAGTGCGGGCCCGCTGGGCAAAAATATCCAGTATCAGGCCGGTTCGACCGAGTACGCGACAGCGCAGTTCCCGTTCGAGGTTGCGCTCCTGACTGGGCGACAGGTCATGATTCAATATCACAATTTCGGCATCGACTGTCTGCAGCGTTCGTGCCAGTTCCTCAAGCTTGCCGGAGCCAATGTAGGTTCGTGGCTGGGGGTATTGACGACTGCCGGTAACCAGCGCGCAGGTCTCAACTCCCGCTGAGCGGGCCAATTCTTCGAATTCAGTGCAATCCTGATTCTGCGCACTGGCACCGAAACGCATGGAAACCAATACGGCCCGCTCCCCGGACCGGTAGCGATCAAAAAACAATCAGCCAGCACTCCCGCCAGCCGTTGGGTGGCTGACTATCCTGTAACGGGGAGGGCCTTGTGCCAGCGGTGACAGGCAACCAGACTCTCTGAAGAGGCTAAAAGTTACCTTCAGCATCCCCCGGTTCCGCACCTGCGCCCTGCTCGTAGGGAGCGACCATCGGTATTTTGATGGGTCGCGATGGAACGATCGTGGAAACGGCGTGCTTGTACACCATCTGGCTCACAGTGTTCTTGAGTAAAATGACAAACTGATCGAACGACTCGACCTGGCCCTGCAACTTGATACCGTTTACCAGGTAAATGGCGACCGTAACCCGCTCTTTCCTGAGCAGGTTGAGGAAAGGGTCTTGTAGACTGTGCCCTTTGGACATGACATATCTCCGATTGTTGGTGGCCCAGTCCAGAGGTAACAATTCGCTGCGTGCTACTGGGCCAAGTTAGGATGTCAGCTGGCTGACCTGACTTAAGATGGCTTCAAACCAAGAATTTTCAAGACCTCAAGTGCCAGAACTGAGTGTTCCAGTGTACGCCCCTGGAGGTCATCCGTATAGAGAGTGGTCAGCTCTGGCCATGATCGCAACCAGGTTAACTGTCGCTTGGCAAGGTGACGGGTCGCGACCAGCGACCTGTGCACGGCCTCCCCGAGATCATATCTGCCCTCGAAGAATGACCAGAGCTGTTGGTATCCGACAGCCCGAATTGAAGGAAGTTCCCCATGAAGATCATCTCTTTCATATAAAACCCGAACTTCATCCACAAAACCCGACTCAAACATTTTTTCCAGACGCTCCTCGATCCGCTGGTACAGGGTTTCCCGACGCCTGGGCATTATTGCCAGTTGCAGGAGATCATGTTCCGCAGTCAGTTGGCTCCCGCCCTGGGTGGCATGTATGTGTGACAGAGGTCTGCCGGTGATCCGGTGCACCTCGAGAGCCCGCAGAATCCGCTGACCATGGTTTGGGTGCAGCCGGGCAGCCGTTTCAGGATCGACATCCATGAGTTCTGCGTGAAGCGCTGACCAGCCTTCCTGCCCGGCGCGCCTTTCCAGTTCGGCGCGGATTTGCGGGTCTCCTGCAGGCAGGCCCTCAAGTCCCTCGCGCAGCGCCTTAAAGTACATCATGGTGCCGCCAACCAGTATGGGCAGTCTGCCCTGGCCGTGCGCATCCTCAATCGCCTGCCATGCATCCCTGACAAAGTCAGACGCTGAGTAGGGCGAGGCCGGATCGCGAATGCCCACAAGCCGATGGGGGTAGTGTCTCAATGTAGCGGCATCCGGTTTAGCTGTGCCTATGTCCATTCCCCGATACACCAGGGCCGAGTCAACGCTGATCAATGAGGCAGCTGTATTGCGACACAGCTCAATGGCAAGATCGGTTTTTCCTGAAGCCGTCGGCCCCATCAGAAAGACGATCTGTTTGCCGGGTTCTGCTTCTGGCATCGATGCACTCTGGCCGGGGATCGGTGTTCAGTCAGGACGGCTCCGACCTGCTGTGCCTGTCACCACCGACTATGGAGACATGGAGCACTGGCATGGTCTAGTCTGATAAATGTCCGAGCTTGCCCACCTTGGTCTCGAGGTAGCGCTCGTTGTGTGGATTCTCCCCTGTACGGTGCGCCAGGCGTTCGTCCACAGTGATATTCATTTCAGTCAGGGCTGTCACTTTGCGGGGGTTGTTCGTCATCAGTCGAACCCGTTGGATTCCCAGATGCTCAAACATTGGCTTGCACATGCCGTAATCACGCAGATCGGCATCGAAACCCAGTTTTTCGTTTGCCTCCACGGTATCCGAACCCCGATCCTGCAGATGGTAGGCACGCACCTTGTTGAGCAATCCGATACCTCGCCCTTCCTGGCGCAGGTACAGGATGGCACCGGCACCTTCGGCTGCAATTCTTTGCTGGGCCAGTGCCAGCTGCGGGCCGCAGTCACACCGCTTGGAAAACAGCGCATCCCCGGTCAGACATTCCGAATGCAGGCGCACCAGTACCGAGTCCCCCGGCGACCACTGGCCATGGGTGATTGCCAGATGACATTTGTCGTTGGCAACATCTTCAAATGCGTGCAACTGGAAGAGCCCCCACTCAGTGGGGAGTGCGCATGATTCGATAAATCGCATGGTGTATGGAGTTCTTCCGTGTAGCTTTCAGTACTGTAGGCTTGGAGCAGGCCCCGGCTGTCCACAGGAGCAAATGCCAGGCACCATATTCTAGCAACTAAAGTGACGAGCTTCCCATTGGGTTGGCACAAGCAGACACCGGAAATCTTTCCAATCTGCGGCCAATACGACCCAGAGGGTCGTCACGAAAAGTGCCACTCTACTCATCAGCCACCGAAGGAGGTGGCTCATAAGACGAACTGAATGGCTACAGGAGACCCGACTGATGAGGTTTTGAAGAAGGATATGTGGGCTGGAATGTCCTGCATTTATAGCCCTGCTGCAAGCGGGATGGTGGTCAGCGCAGCTCTACTTGGGTGAAGAACAAGCTGCAAGAGACGCGAAGCGGCGACCTGGTCAGCTGGTGATACTTGATTACCGCAATTCAAGACGCAATGCGTCCATCCAGGCTAAGTATCAATCTTCTCCAGAATTTTGGTCAATGTCGGAGTGCTGGTATTGGAGTAACACTCTGCTTCGTACCTCAAAATCTGGCGAGCACTCACACCGACTTTTCGGCTAAAGGCATCAACGCTCATATGTGACGCAATCCGGTACCGGATCGGTGTTACCATCAAGTCCTGAATGGAATGAATTTCCAGTTCTTCCGGTGAACTGGCCTTGAGCGCTTCATATTCCCTGATTTCAGCCCCAATATCTTCAATAAGGCTTTGCAGTTGCGCTTGCCCAGTCTCTTTGATGACTTCCGGTAGATCTTCTTGTGTTCTAGCCTGCACAGCTTCGGAAAGCATTGCCAGCTGCTTTTGCGAGGCCGCATATTGTCTGCCACTTGTAATCATCCCGCGTCTCCTAACTTCACAACCAGAATTCCTTTTGCATCACCTTCTCGATTGAACTGAAAAATCCTGGGAAGGGCAAACCACTTGCATCTTCGATAATCCGGGCTATGAAAAAGTCCAGCCTGTATTTCTTCATAGTTTCTTCTCTGGCGTTTTTACCTGCGAACACAGAATCAATCTTTGCAAGATCAACACCACTACCGTAGCCCCAGCATCCATCTATATCGTTTGGCTCGGCCTTATCTCTTACAAAACTCCCATCAACCCACATAGCCTTTACACCAGCTTCTTTCAGGTTTCGAGCGGCTCGGTGCACATGAGCCATTAGCAACCGCCTTCGCCCATTAGAGCTTCCAAATACAGCCTCTATTTCCTCTAGAGTAGCTTCATACTCCCCTTCAGGTAATTCGCCCATTTCATTCAAAGCCGGTATAGCCACAGTCCCTTTCTTATAGTTATGATATGGCAGATCTGTCATGTCATATCAGTCATATATAGCCGATTTCATACCCACAGCCTGACCCTGACACCCTGACCACCTCTGTCTTGCGACTGAACTCAATGACTGCAGGAATCAACGGGAATGACCGGGGATTTTCCCAGCAGTGCCTCCGGCCCGGTCTGACGCACACCCGACCGGTGCGGGAATATCCAAATTTTATGGGAATACCTGCAGCAGTTCAGCTTGGGCAATTGCGTGAGCTGCCTGCAACAGGAACAGACTGTAGGCACCCGCAATCAGGTCGTCGAGCATGATACCCAGGCCACCCGCCACCCTGGCATCCGCCCATCTGATGGGCCAGGGCTTGAGGATATCGAACAGCCGAAAGAACAGGAAGGCGGCCACCAGCCATACCCATCCCGGCGGAAGCAGGATGAGGCAGAACCACAGGCCGACGAATTCATCCCACACGATCCCGCCGTGATCATGGGCACCCAGATCCCGACTCGCCCTGCCACACAGATAGATCCCGCCGACAAAGGCCAGCGCAACACAGATCAGGTGCCACTGCCAGGGAATGGGCCCCAGCAGATGCTGAACGCCCAGGTAGAGCACCAGAGCCACTAGGGTTCCCCAGGTTCCGGGTGCGAAAGGCGCAAGCCCGGCGCCGAATCCGATTGCCAGACAATGCCCCGGGTCGCGCAGAAATGTGACGGGGATGCCTGTCCGCTCTGGATGTGCCATCAGAAGTGCCGGTACCCTGCCAGTGCCATCGGTACCTCCCTGCCGTCACCATCCACCACCCGCGGTGCCGTTCGGCCTGCTTCTGCTGACTCAAAGACACCCGCAACTGTCAGGTCAATGCCCAGCCGTTGCGCCAGTTCCTGCAGCTGCGCGAGCTCTGCCGGATCCACTGCCAGACAGAGTTCGTAATCGTCGCCTGCGACTAGCGCTCTGCGCCGCATGTCAGCATTCTGGCGCAACAGATCTTCGCTCACTGGAATCCGCTCCAGGTCAAGGCGCGCAGAAACCTGGCTGCGCGCGCAGATATGGCCCAGATCGGCCAGCAATCCATCAGAGATATCACAGGTGGCACGGATATGTGCTGCCCCCGAATGGGCAAATTCGACACGTGGTTCAGGCAACCAGTAGCGCTGCAGGCAGTGTGTGCGAAGCCTGTCCTCGTCCGACCCGGCATCGGGCAGGACAGATTCACAGACTTCAGCAGTCATAGCTGCCCCCGCATCGCCAAGCTGCCCGGTAACAACCAGCAGGTCTCCCGGTCGAGCTCCGGAGCGGGTCAGCACAGACTGACCTGATGGAACAATTCCCAGCATCTGGATACCGATATTCAGGGGGCCAGCGGTGGTATCGCCGCCGATCAACCTGCAGCCGTACGACTCGGCGTCCCCGTAGAGCCCTCGGCTAAAGGCCTCCAACCAGCCCTCATCAGCTTCCGGCAGCGTCAGCGCCAGGGTGAACCAGCGGGGCGTTGCACCCATGGCTGCCATATCACTCAGATTGACCCGCAGCGCCCTTCTGGCAACCAGTTCGGCAGGCGCATTCTCCGGGAAGTGGACTCCCTCGATCAGCGAATCCACGCTGACTACCAGTTGCTGACCATCGAGTCCGCCAAGCACGGCAGCATCGTCGCCCACCCCGAGGAGCACATTGTCATCACCACCCTGAACGGGCCGGGAAAAATACTCCGCAATTAGCTCAAACTCACCGGATTTGCTCACGCTGGACTCTCTTGCGATGTGCGGGGGTCTGTCTAACCTGTCAGGATGCCCCTTCAGTGCGGGCAGCATGCAGTTCAGCCTTGCGGTGGCGCGGGGCGAGACGGTCCATAACCGCGTTCACGAATTTCTGGCTGTCCTGGGGACCAAATTTCCTTGCCAGGTTCACAGCTTCATTGATGACCACCCGAAAAGGCACATCAGGGCGCTCGGCCATTTCGTAGGCACCGATTCGCAGAATGCTGAGTGAAACCGGATCCAGTTCATCCAGCCGACGGTCGAGCAGTGCTGTGTAGTTGGAGTCAATGTCCGGGCACCGCGAGCAGATCGCTCGCAGGAGACTGCCATAGTACTCGACATCCACCTTGTCCATGTTGTTGTCGGCGTGGAACTGTGCCTCGATCTGGACAGGATCCTGACCAGCCAGTTCCCATTGGTAGAGCGATTGGACCAGCATTTCCCGGGCTTTTTTTCGGGATGAGGCCAAGCTCACTGCGGCACTCATTGGCCCTGCCCGATTTTCTGCATCAGGGCGATCATTTCAAGGGCGGTGAGTGCGGCTTCTTCGCCCTTGTTGTTGGGGTCCTCTCCCGAGCGTTCCACCGCCTGGTCGACAGTATCGACAGTGAGCACACCAAAGGTAACGGGAATGCCGGTCTCAAGCTGGACCTGATTCAGACTCTGGTTACAGCCACTGGCAACAAACTCAAAATGGGGTGTGGCACCGCGGATAATGCACCCCAGCGCGACAATGGCGGCGTATTCACCAGTATCAGCCAGCTTTTTCGCGGGCAGGGCCAGCTCATAGGCTCCGGGAACACGCACTATCTGGATCTGGGACTGATCGATCCGGTTGCGCTGAAAGGCGCGCATGGCACCCGCGACCAGGTTATCAGTGATAAAACTGTTCCAGCGGGTCACCAACACCGCAATTTTCCCCTCAACGGGGCCAATGTCAGCTTCGATCTGGTCTGCGTCCGTCATGGGTTCCTATCTGGCCTGGTCATTTACCGGCTGAATATACTCGACCACTTCGAGGTCAAATCCTGCAATACCCCTGTATTTGATGGGTGCACCCATAAGCCGCATTTTGCGCACGCCCAGGGTGCGCAGTATCTGGGAGCCAACGCCCACCTGCATAATCTGCGAGTTGGTGTTGACCTGCGCCTTCTCCGCTTCACCGAACATCTGCTCCAGTTGCGTCTCCACCGCATCGACAGACGCGCCCTGCTGACCGAGAATAACGAGCACACCCCGCCCTTCGAGGGCAATACGCTCAAGACTGCTGCAGGCCGTCCAGGGGGGGCTGTCCGGAAAGCGGGGTTCCACAAGACCGAGAACATCTCGTGTGGCAGAAGGTATATGAACACGCGCCAGGACGGGCTCTTCGCGGTCGAGGTCTCCCCTGACCAGACAGTGGTGGTGCTGGTTCCTGGCCAGATCCCTGTAGGTGTTGAGAGTGAACTCTCCGCAGAAAGTCAGCACCTCGCGACTCTTGACGCACTCGACGGTGGTCTCGGTACTGAGCCTGTAATGAATCAGGTCTTCAATAGTGCCTATTTTCAGCCTGTGCCGACCGGCAAAATCCTCCAGGTCAGGCCGACGCGCCATGGTGCCGTCCTCATTCATGATTTCCACGATAACGGCTGCAGACTCCAGGCCTGCGAGTCTCGCGAGATCACACCCTGCCTCAGTGTGGCCGGCGCGGCTGAGCACCCCTCCTGGCTGGGCCATAATCGGAAAGATGTGTCCCGGCTGCACCAGATCCCGTGGACTGGCCTGGGGTGCAACCGCAGCCTGCACGGTGCGTGCGCGATCCGCCGCCGAGATTCCGGTGGTGACACCCTCCGCTGCTTCAATTGATGCGGTAAAGTTGGTACCCTGTGCCGAGTCATTGGCATTCACCATGGGCACCAGATTGAGCTGCTCACAGCGTTCGCTCGTCAGCGTCAGACATATGAGTCCACGGGCCTGGGTTGCCATAAAGTTGATATCCCGAGACCCCACGAAAGAGGCCGCCATGACCAGGTCGCCCTCGTTTTCACGGTCCTTGTCATCCATGAGCACCACCATTTTCCCCTGGCGGATATCGTCAATCAGTTCTTCAGTAGCATTCAGCTTCATGGGACTATCTTATGCTCCTTTTCCGTCTCTGGGCTCGTTCGTTTCCGACTCTGCGTTCACCGGGATATCTGCGGACATGAGTCTTTCGAGGTGGCGGGCGATCAGATCCACCTCGACATTGACCTGCACCCCAGGCCGGTACCCGTCCATGATTGTCTCGCGCAGGGTATGGGGAATGACCGTCAGACAAAACTCGTTTCCGTTCACGGCGTTGACGGTCAGGCTGGTGCCATCAATCGCAATTGAACCCTTGTGCGCAATATAGCGCGCCAGCTCCCGGGGTGCACGCAGCCAGAACACCTCCGCCCGTGCGCTGGTCTCCTGGCCGATCACTTCACCGATTCCATCGACATGACCGGACACCAGATGACCACCAAGGCGAGTGCGAGGTGTCAGGGATTTTTCCAGGTTGACCCGCACACCCGGGCCCCAGTGCTGCAGGGTCGTCAACCTGAGCGTCTCCGTGGACACATCAGCGATGTAGCCATCTCCGGGCAGATCCACCACCGTGAGGCAGCAGCCATTTGCCGCAATACTGTCACCCAGCGCGACATCCTCAAGATCCAATGCACCCGTGGCAATGTGCAGGCGCATATCTCCCCTACAGGGTTCGACCGAGACAACGGTTCCTATGGCCTCAATAATTCCGGTGAACATGGTATCTATCCTCTATGTACAGGCGCAACCACAGTACCCTATTCCAGATCTGGCCTGGCAGTTATGCGGAGATCGCGACCCAGGATGCGAATATCCGTGAAGTGAAGAGGGAGTGCCTCATTCATCACCTGCAATGGCAGATCAAAGAGCGGGCGCGCCAGGCTGCCCATCAGCTTGGGTGCCATGTATATCAGCAGTTCGTCAACCAGCCCCGACCGGAGAAAAGCGCCGGACAGGCCCGGCCCGGCTTCGACCAGAACCTCATTGCACTCACGATCACCAAGTATGGTGAGCAGTTGCAGCAGATCAACGTGCCCGTCCCGCTCATCAAAACACTGGTGCTCAACATGATCCCGGGTACCCGCACGCTCCAGATTGGCCACCAGAATGGGTGAGGTCTCCTGAAAGAAGGGAACGTCCAGCGGGAGCCTGTTGCGACTGTCCAGCAGTACCCGCAGTGGCTGCCGTCCACCAAATCTGTCGGTATCCAGGCCAAACTGCTCCGGTCGCAGGGTTAACCTGCTCTGATCCTGGGCAACCGATTGCCACCCCGTGACCACCGCACAACTTCTGCCGCGCTGGAGCTGGACATCCGCTCGCGCAGCAGGCCCGGTTATCCAGAAACTGTTGTTGTCCGGCATGGCTGTGCGGCCATCAGCGCTGATCGCCATTTTGATTCTCACCTGCGGCAGGCCGGTGCACATGCGCTTGGTAAAACCTGGATTCAATCCGCGAGCCTCGGCATCCATCAGCGGGCCGTCAACATCCAGACCTGCCCGGCGAAGACGGTCAACACCACGGCCCGCGACCCGTGGATTTGGATCCTCCTGGCCGTAGACCACCCGTGAAACGCCAGCGGCGATCAAAGCCTGGGTGCAGGCTCCGGTTTTCCCCCTGTGGTCACAGGGTTCCAGAGTCACGTAGCAGGTCGACCCCTTCGCCTGGCCTCCCGCATGGTCAAGTGCCTCAACTTCCGCATGGGGGCCGCCGGCAACCCTGTGCCAGCCTTCGCCGACAACAGTGCCGCCACGCACCAGCAGGGCGCCTACCCGCGGATTTGGCATGGTCGTACAGATGCCCTGCTCTGCCAGACGCAGGGCTCGCGCCATAAACCGGCTGTCTTCGGGTGTGAGAGACATTGGTCCTAACCCTCTTCGAGCTTGTCCAGTTCTTCTCGAAAAGCACTGATATCCTCGAACTGCCGATACACGGAGGCAAAGCGCACATAGGCAACTGCGTCCAGTTCGCGCAGTGCATCACTCACAGCTTCACCAATAGTTCGGGAAGGAATTTCTCGCTCACCACTGGAACGCAGACGGTGCTTCATTGTGTCAATAGCCGCTTCAATCTGTTCAGCGCTCACCGGGCGCTTCTCCAGAGCTTTTTTGAGCCCGGAGCGCAGCTTGTCCTCATGAAAGGGTTCTCGCTCGCCGTTAGTCTTGATCACATGCGGCATCAGCAGTTCGGCGCTCTCGTATGTCGTGAACCGCTCCTCGCAGACACCGCAGGCCCGGCGGCGGCGCACCTGGCTCCCGCCTGCAACCAGGCGGGAATCAATGACTTTGGTGTCCTCCGCGGAACAAAAGGGACAATGCATGGGCGCTATCTGCAGCTGGGGGCTGTAGGCGGGAGTTCATTTTAGCAAAGCTGGGAGGCCTGGTCGCCTGTGGCGGATCTTCCCGCCCGGAGGGCTTGCGCCGCGCCAATCCCCATATATCTCCATACAGGTAAAAGATCGGCCCCGGCGTGCATGAATACTGTGTCGATCTGGAGGGGACGGGCTTCCGCCATATATCCGACCGTCCGATGGGCTTTGGGTCTGGTTCTCACTCCGACGGCGTGCTGTGTCTGCCATCACAATCGCACGGAGCGGAGTGTTCAGGGGATTTTCGTGTTATGCTGTGCTCTGGTGATGGTTCATACCTTGAGTGTGTGAACGATGGATAGGTCGTTGTGGCTCGTTGAAGCCGTATCCGACGGGGTGAACCATGGCCTCTCTGTTCTCTTCCAGCCACAGGGCTCGCGGTGCCGCAACACTCGGTGAGCCGCCCGCTGCAGCGGGTTGCGGACCACAGTCGAAACCGCTTTCGGCGGGGTGCTTCACCGTTGATCAGAGCTGCACGGCTTGATGACCTCAAGGGAGGGACAGGTCATACCACGAATACAGCCTTTCGAAAACCGGGAATCAATCAATGGCACACCCCCAGAATGCAGCCAGCTCAACCGCTGAAGACGTCACCTGTGTCGTCCAGGGCCTGAGCATACGGGGAAAACGCTGGAATGCCGGAGCACCCAACCGCGTCATAGCGTTGCACGGCCTGCTGGACAATTGCGGCAGCTTTGACCGGCTGGCTCCCCTGCTGAAACATCTGGATCTGGTCGCGTTCGATGCTGCCGGACATGCCAAGAGCGACTTTCGGTCAGCCGACAGCCAGTATCTGATCTGGTTTGATGTGACCGAGGTGTTCGGTGTCGCCGATCAGTTGGGCTGGCAGACCTTTCACCTGCTGGGACACTCACGAGGTGCGTCGATTGCGACGCTGTGCGCCGGCAGCCTGAATGAGCGGGTTGATCGACTGGTGCTGATCGACGGAGGCATTCCAATACCCAGGGAACCCGAACAGGCACCCGAAAAATTTGCCGAACACCTCAGGGCAAACCGGCGATTCGCGGCTGCCAAACCCACCCTGTATCCGACTCGTGAGAAAGCACTGGAAGGGCGGGTGCACGGGATGATGCCGGTCAGTCTGGATGCTGCGGAAATGTTGGCTGCGCGGGCACTGCGGTACGGAGAGGGCTCATACTACTGGCGTGCCGATCCCAAACTCAAGTCCCCATCCAGCTTCAGCCTGACACCACACCAGGTGAAGAGTTTTTATGCCGCAATCAGCGCTCCAACCCTGTTGATTGCGGCCGAGGCTGGCATCTATCAATCCTCGCGTGCTCAGGAAGGTGCGTATTTTGGGGCCATACCGGATTTCGAACGTCAGGTGCTACCTGGTGGCCACCATCTTCATCTGGACGGTGCAGCAGAAGACTGTGCCAGTTTGATCAACCGGTTCCTGACGCACAGGCCGCCTGATCAGGTGCCGTACACCGGGTAGCGGTGACAGAGATCCAGAACGTACGATTTCACCTCCGCCTCGACCGGTTCAGAGGAACCTGTTTCCAGGCTCTCCAGCACATCGCACATCCAGTGCGCAAGGTCAGAGCATTCAGCCTCACCCATGCCCCGGGTAGTCACAGCAGGTGTGCCAACGCGCAGGCCTGAAGTCACGAAAGGTGAACGGGGATCCTTGGGAACGGCATTCTTGTTGACGGTAATGTTGGCCCGCCCAAGCGCTTCCTCCGCGTCCTTGCCTGTGTACTCCCTGCCCAGCAGGCTGATCAGTATCAAATGATTCCTGGTACCACCTGACACCACGCCCAGTCCACGCTGGAGAAAAACATCCGCCATAATCTGGGCGTTCTTTATCACCTGTTCCTGGTAGGTCCTGAACGCGGGTTCCAGAGCTTCCTTGAATGCGATAGCCTTGGCCGCTATGACATGGCACAGAGGGCCACCCTGACCGCCAGGAAACACCGACGAGTTGAATTTCTTCTCCAGTTCCTCATTGGCCCGCGCCAGAATGAACCCACCGCGCGGGCCGCGCAAGGTCTTGTGGGTCGTGGATGTCACCACATCTGCACAGGGCACCGGATTGGGGTACAGGCCCGCGGCAACCAGCCCGGCTACATGCGCCATATCGACCATCAGGTAGGCGCCGACACCCTGTGCGATTTCACCAAAACGGGCCCAGTCGATAATTCCGGAATAGGCCGAAAAGCCCGCAACAATCATCCGTGGCTGGTGTTCCAGGGCAAGCGCCTCAACCTGCTCATAGTCGATTCCCCCGGTGTCCGCATTCAGGCCATACTGGATTGCGTTGTACATCTTGCCCGAGAAATTCGGCTTTGCACCATGGGTCAAATGGCCACCGTCAGCCAGGCTCATCCCCAGCACCGTATCGCCTGGCTGGCAGAGCGCCTGATAGACCGCCGAGTTGGCCTGGGAACCCGAATGCGGCTGCACATTGGCATAGTCCGCCGCAAACAGCTCCTTCAACCGGTCGATGGCAAGCTGTTCCGCCCTGTCGACATTCTCACAGCCACCGTAATAGCGCCTGTTGGGATAGCCTTCCGCATACTTGTTGGTCAGGGTGCTGCCCTGGACTTCCATCACCAGCGGACTGCAATAATTCTCGGAGGCAATCAGCTCGATGTGTTCCTCCTGGCGCAGGTTCTCCTGATCAATGGCGGCATCAAGCTCGGGATCGTAGCTGGAGAGAGTGACGGATTTATCAAACATGCAGATACCCTTTTCTGTCGGACCATCCCCGTGAGATGGGAAGGTGGAAAAGCACGGAATTCTACAGGAATGCCCGGGGGATTCCGAGAGCCGGATTCCGGATATTTGTGCCCTCCTGTCAGGCCGGGAACATTTGCAAAGAGTCCAGGCATAAAATACCCTCGGCATCTTCAGGTTCGGCTCCACACAGGTGCACATCAGCGCAGCCGATGGAATGAAACTGCCACACAAACAGGTACCCACAGGCAATGGCTCAATACGTCTACACCATGAACGGGGTTGGCAAGATCGTGCCGCCCAAAAGGGAAATCCTGCACAATATCTCACTGTCCTTTTTTCCGGGTGCAAAAATCGGTGTGCTTGGCCTGAACGGGGCTGGCAAATCAACCCTCCTGAAAATCATGGCTGGCATTGACACCGACATCATTGGTGAAGCGCACCCCATGCCGGATATCAGAATGGGCTACCTCGCCCAGGAACCGGGGCTTGATGACGACCGGACCGTACGGGAGAACGTGGAGGACGGCGTTCGGGAACCACTGGATGCGCTTGCCGGACTGAATGAAGTCTACGCCGCCTACGCCGAGCCCGATGCAGACTTTGATAAACTCGCCAGGCGCCAGGAAGCCTTTGAGTCAGTGATCCAGGCATGGGATGCCCACAACCTCGAAAACCGCCTGGAGCGTGCGGCGGACTCGTTGCGGCTACCGGACTGGGATGCCAGGGTCGCCAACCTGTCCGGCGGCGAAAGAAGACGTGTGGCGCTCTGCAGACTGCTGCTGTCCAATCCCGATATGCTGCTCCTGGACGAACCGACAAACCACCTGGATGCCGAGTCCGTGCACTGGCTGGAGCAGTTTCTCGCCGACTTCAGGGGCACCGTGGTCGCTGTAACCCACGACCGCTATTTCCTGGACAATGTCGCGGGCTGGATACTGGAGCTGGATCGCGGGCGCGGCATTCCCTACGAGGGCAATTACACGACCTGGCTGGAGGCGAAGAAAGCCCGTCTGGAACACGAGGAAAAGGCTGAAGCGGCGCGGCACAAGGCCATCAGACAGGAACTGGAGTGGGTGCGTTCAAACCCCAGGGGTCGACACGCAAAGAACAAGGCCCGCCTGGCCCGCTTCGATGAACTCAATTCCCGGGAATTCCAGCAACGCAACGAGACCAATGAAATCTATATCCCTCCCGGGCCGCGCCTGGGCAATTCGGTGGTGGAATTTATCAACGTCAGCAAAGCCTATGAGGGCAGGGAGCTGTTTTCGGGACTGAGCTTTCAGGTTCCACCCGGGGCACTTGTTGGCATTATCGGCGCAAATGGAGCCGGCAAGTCCACCCTGTTCCGGCTGATTGCCGGCGAGGAGCAGGCAGACTCTGGCGAGGTCAGGATCGGAGAATCGGTACAGCTGGCATTTGTCGAACAAAGCAGGGCTTCGCTGGATGACGACACGTCAGTCTGGGAAGCCATTTCAGGTGGGTCAGACGTGCTGAGCATCGGCACTTACGAGGTCAGTTCCCGGGCCTATGTTGGACGATTCAATTTCAAAGGTTCCGACCAGCAAAAGCGGGTTGGCGATCTGTCCGGTGGAGAGCGGGGGCGGTTGCACCTGGCCAGTGTCCTCAGGCAGGGTGCCAATCTGTTGCTGCTCGATGAACCCTCCAACGATCTGGATGTAGAAACCCTGCGGGCTCTGGAGGAGGCCCTGCTGAGCTTCCCTGGCTGTGCACTGGTCATTTCCCACGACCGGTGGTTTCTGGACCGGATCGCCACCCACATTCTTGCCTTTGAGGATGATGGTTCAGTGGTCTTCTTCGACGGCAACTACAGTGAATACCGCCGGGATCTTGTGTACAGACGAGGCGATGACGCCCGGCCCACACGACGTCAGTATCGCCGCATTGAATAGGCTATGGTCCCGTCCAGCCGGGCGCGGTGGCACGACGCGGACTGCTGCTGCGCCATCGTACATCCAGGCTGAAACCTGGCTGGCCTCGCGAACCTACTTGGACTCCTGACACTCGCCCAGCAGCGAATATGTGCGGCCATCGAATGTCTCGCCGTAAATGAAGTAGCCCATCTGGCAGTATTGTCCAACCCGTGGATCACCTTCCAGCTGTCGGCGCATCTCGGCATAGTTGCCGGCACCGGGTCTCTGGGAGGTCGGGCGCGCTGACTCGCCGCTGATCGCTCCCGGAATGGTTTCGTAGACAAACAGCTTGCTGCTGTTGTCGGAGTCCAGGGCACGAAATGCATAGAGATCCGAAGGCGGGGTGGTTGCGCAGGACAGGAGCATCACTGAGGCAGCGATGGCTGATGCGGATACTCCAGGCGAGGACCGTTTCACAGCCCGCACCCTTGCCCACCAAAAAGAGGGACCTTCCATACAGCTATCTCCAAAAACCTTTGGCACACATATTTGAGCCGGCCCGGATTGGGGAGTGCCCCGACTCGCGTGAGAGCCCATAATCTAAGGCAAGCTGGTGCTCCTCATTCAATTGACCCATTAAGGAATCCCCGCTTCCAGTCCGAAGCGCATCATTCGCCCCTCCCGGAATGAGGGCGGAGCCCGAATGGAGGGAGGGGGCGGCAGCGGATCATTCTGCCCCTCCGGGCGTCCATTTCGGCCACCACTGGCATCACTCTCGACGTCAGAGCATACTGACACAGACCTTCAGGCGATGCACGCGCTTTCCCGCTGTCGTCCGGCCACACGAACTCCCACCCATCCATCTGGAGCGTTCTGAATGACTGAGTGTGTGATCGTCTTCAGGGGCCAGCTGGCATTCTGGAGAACACCTCCGCAGGCGTGCGATACCCCAACACCTTCCGGGGCCGGGTGGTGATCCGGTCCTCCACCGCCCGCACCTGGGCATCCGTCACCGCACGGAAGTCCGTCCCCTTCGGGAAGTACTCTCGCACCAGGCCGGGTTTCCCTCGAAACCATCGAGACGATCCTCAACTACCTGTCCACCACGACCACCAGGACCGGAATGGGGGTGCGGGCCAGCCTGATTGAGAAGATCTACGACACAGGCGTCAGGATCGATGATGCACTCATGGCGATGCTCAGTATCGAACGGGAAGAAAGGATCCCGAAATGGAACTGCACAATCCGGCCAAACCCACTAGATCTTGAGAAAGAAACATCCAACACGGGCCAAATATGCTAAGTTCTTTCGCGAGCCCTAAGCTTTGGCCTTGCCCTAAGGGCCACGACACTGGATACCGACTATGAACACCCGCACACTCCCCATCGGCATACAGGATTTCCGTACGATTCGGGAGCAGGATTTCTACTACGTTGACAAGACCCCCCATATCCGCCGGTTGATAGAACTGGGGAGATACTGGTTCCTGTCCCGTCCTCGCCGGTTCGGCAAGAGCCTTCTGGTCGATACCCTGCGGGAACTGTTCGAGGGCAGCGAGGAACTGTTCCGGGGCCTGGACATACACGGACACTGGGACTGGTCGGTCAGGCATCCGGTGGTCAGGCTCAGCTTCGACGGGAAGTACAACGAACCGGGGGAGATTGAGGGGGACATCATCGAACAGCTGGAGAGCATAGAACGTCATCACAACCTGGCTCCTGCCCATTCGTCCGATACCGGGCCCAGACGTCTCCGGAACATTCTGGACCGCCTGCACCATGCCACCGGGCACCAGGTGGTGGTGCTGGTCGACGAGTACGACAAGCCGATCCTGGATGTGCTGGAGAACCCGGAGCTGGCGACAGCGAACCGAGACTACCTCAGGGGGTTCTACGGCATCATCAAGGGCAGCGCCGAGCATGTCCGCTTCGTCTTCGTCACCGGGGTGAGCATGTTCTCCAAGGTGAGCCTGTTTTCCGGTCTCAACAACCTGGACAACATCAGCCTCGACCCGGAATTTGCCACCATCTGCGGCTACACCGACCGGGATCTGGACAGGGTATTCGCTCCGGAACTCCCCGGACTGGACCGGGACGAGATCCGGGAATGGTACAACGGCTATCACTGGCTCGGTGATGAGAAGCTCTACAATCCGTTCGACCTGTTGCTGCTGTTCAGGAAGCGGCGGTTCATGCCCCACTGGTTCGAGACCGGCTCGCCCACCTTCCTGTACCGGATGATGATGGAGAACGAGGTGAGTCCGATGGAACTGGAAAGCAGGACGACTGACGAGAAATTGGTCTCGCAGTTCGATGTGGGTGATATTGGGATAGATGCCCTGCTGTTCCAGACAGGATACCTGACGATCACCAGAGAGAAGAGGGAGGGCTTCAAGACGTTCTATGTCCTGGACTATCCCAATTTCGAGGTGCAGCAGAGCCTGAACGACGGACTGCTGGGGTACCTCGGAAAGACGGGCAAGGAGGTGTCGGACCGCGGCATGGAGCTCGGCCGCCTGTTGGCTGCCAACGACTTTGACGGATTCGGGGAGTGCCTGAGATCGTTCTTTGCGGGCATTCCGTACCAGTGGCACACAGGCACCAGTCCCGCCCGGTACGAGGCCTGGTACGCCGGGATGCTGTATGCCTGTTTCCGGACCATTGGCCTGGACCTCAGGGTGGAGGAATCCTCAGGCCGGGGCCGGGCGGACATGGTGGTGTTTCACGGTCGGCAGGTATTCGTGTTCGAGTTCAAGATGGCTGATGGGGAGGATACCGGGGAGGCGGCCGCCCGGTCGGCGATTGAACAGATCCGGGACAGGGGATACGCTGAACAATACCGGGACAGGGGGGAGCCGGTGCATCTTGTCGGAGTGTCGTTCAGCCGGGATGCCCGGAATCTGGCAGCGGTGAAGGTGGTACAGCTGTGATCACCTGGGCCTGAGTGTGACTCAACGCCCCCTGAGTGTTGGCTCAGTTTCGCTTCACGTGATTGATTCACTCTGGGGTTCTGTGTTGTTGAGACCCTGGACTGTATCCATGTACATGGATACAGTCCCCAACCACACCTCTCCGTCTCCGCTGCTGTGTTGCTGCGCGAGTCCTGCCGGCACAACGGCACCGTCACGAAACGTACCCTGGTCAATCTCTCCACGTGGCCCCGTCCCGGTTGAGGGCCCGGGTCCTCGATCCGACCTCCAGGCTGACCACTGGCCGGGGCCACTGCCACCAGCAGCCCGTCTCTACCAGATCGACACAGTGCTCAGCCTCCAGCTGTATTTTGCACACCGGGGCAGGTCATATATGATTGTAGACAGGACACTGGATACCGACTATGAACAGCCGCACACTCCCCATCGGCATACAGGATTTCCGTACGATTCGGGAGCAGGATTGCTATTACGTTGACAAGACCCCCCATATCCGCCGGTTGATAGACCTGGGGAGATACTGGTTCCTGTCCCGTCCTCGCCGGTTCGGCAAGAGCCTTCTGGTCGATACCCTGCGGGAACTGTTCGAGGGCAGCGAGGAACTGTTCCGGGGCCTGGACATACACGGACACTGGGACTGGTCGGTCAGACATCCGGTGGTCAGGCTCAGCTTCGGCGGGAAGTACAACGAACCGGGGGATCTCCATAGCAACATCATCAGCCAACTGGCGATGATTGAGCACAGAGCCGGACTCCCGGCCATGTCAGAGACCGGGCCGGATCGATTGCAGAATATTTTGTATCGCCTGCACCATGCCACCGGGCACCAGGTGGTGGTGCTGGTCGACGAGTACGACAAGCCGATCCTGGATGTGCTGGAGAACCCGGAGCTGGCGACAGCGAACCGAGACTACCTCAGGGGATTCTACGGCATCATCAAGGACAGCGCCGAGCATGTCCGCTTCGTGTTCGTCACCGGGGTGAGCATGTTCTCCAAGGTGAGCCTGTTTTCAGGTCTCAACAACCTGAAAGATATCAGCCTCGACCCGCGCTATGGGACGCTGTGCGGCTATACCGATGCCGACATTGATACCGTATTTGCCCCCGAGCTGCCGGGCCTGGACCGGGACGAGATCCGGGAATGGTACAACGGCTATCACTGGCGCGGCGACACGCCGGTCTATAACCCCTTTGACGTGCTCTTGCTGTTTGACAGCCGGGAGTTTCGTCCCTACTGGTTCGAGACCGGTTCGCCCACCTTCCTGTACCGGATGATGATGGAGCGAGAGACGGGTCCATTGGATCTGGAGAACCTGAACGTGGATTCCAGGCGGGTGTCGCAGTTCGATGTGAATGATATCAGCATTGAAGCACTGCTGTTCCAGACCGGCTATCTGACCATTACCGCTGAAGAAAGGCGGGGCCGAAGAACCCTGTACGCACTGGACTATCCGAACTTTGAAGTGCGCCAGAGTCTCAACGACGGGCTCTTGGAATATGTCACTGGCAGAAGGGAGGAGGCAGCGGACACAGGCGACGAACTTGGCCGCCTGTTGGCTGCCAACGACTTTGACGGATTCGGGGAGTGCCTGAGATCGTTCTTTGCGGGCATTCCGTACCAGTGGCACACAGGCACCAGCCCCGCCCGGTACGAGGCCTGGTACGCCGGGATGCTGTATGCCTGTTTCCGGACCATTGGCCTGGACCTCAGGGTGGAGGAATCCTCAGGCCGGGGCCGGGCGGACATGGTGGTGTTTCACGGTCGGCAGGTATTCGTGTTCGAGTTCAAGATGGCTGATGGGGAGGATACCGGGGAGGCGGCCGCCCGGTCGGCGATTGAACAGATCCGGGACAGGGGGGAGCCGGTGCATCTTGTCGGAGTGTCGTTCAGCCGGGATGCCCGGAATCTGGCAGCGGTGAAGGTGGTACAGCTGTGATCACCCGGGCCTGAGTTCAGATTCCGTAATTTCATGGACGGACATTTTCTGATTGGCAATCTGAAGCCCCCGTCCACTGGATTTCGTTATCCGGAACCATGACGGGGAACCCTCCAAGTTCCCGATGCGTTAGGGTTGACAGTGTGTTCTGCATCATGCGCGCACGAGAACCCGCTGTTATCGCAGGCTTTCGCGCCGGGGCTCTCCCATCCCTCTCTTAATTTCACTGTATCCTCTGCCGGGCGCGGGTTTCCCCATATGGAGCTACCTGGTCAAACGCCCGACGGGAGGATAAAGAGGCTGGGGCTATCCGAATGTTGAGAGATGAACAGAAATTTCAGAGTGAGTTTGGAGCATGGTAGAGGTTGATCTATTTCTGCACCTATGACCCGTCAACTGAGACTGCTACTGCTGAAGTTCATCCACGCTCTTATAGCTTTACACGTAACTACTCGCCCCCTTCTCCTGCTTGATCATGTCGGCGGCGGTGCCGTTGAGGGCGATCTGGATGGCGGTCAGCGGGTTGGTGCCCTGGTTGGCCATGGACTGAGGGAGCTGGAGATTCGGCAGTGCGGGCAGGTCGTGATCTCGGCCTCGACCGTCAACTCGCGCGTCGAACTCCGAGCGCAACGACGCCGTGTTGACCGTCGCCTTGGAACCACACTATGCGGTGCCCATGACCCTGTGCGATCATGAAACGCACACACCAGAGAACCCCTTTCATATGGTGTCAAGGGGGGGGGGTGAGTAGTTACGGGGATAGTTATATATTGAGCAATGAGTATCCTAATCAAGGGAACGCACTTAACAGCGTGGGCGATTCACTTCACTGTTCACTGCCCGACATGAAGATCTAGCTTCGCCAGTTTGGCGACGAGACAGTTCACTGGTTCAGGCAAGCCGCATAGTCGGGTGAGTTTAAACGCACCGCGTCCCATCTGCTTGCACGCCAAACCGGGCCAACACATTTGACTCACACACTTTTTTGAGTCATCTTGACCCATGGCATCAGGTGCGCCCGGACAGCACGGCCGCAGCCGGTAACCGGAACGAACACCGCAGAACCCCCTGATGATCGATCAGATTTCAAACCCTTAGGAGGGGACAATGAACCGCAGATATCTGTTGGGCATTTTCAGCCTGTTCAGCCTGGCACTCCCGACCCTGGCGCACACTGAGGGCTTAGATGGTGCACACACAGCCTGGATTATGACATCCACAGCGCTGGTGCTCTTTATGACCATCCCTGGCCTGTCACTGTTCTACAGCGGCCTGGTGCGCAGTAAAAATGTGCTCTCTGTGCTGATGCAGTGCTTCACCATCACCTGCATAGCAACCATTGTCTGGCTGGTCGCAGGGTACAGCCTGGCATTTACAGATGGTGGAGCCGCCAACGCCTTTATTGGCGGCCTGTCAAACCTCATGTTCGCTGGCGTGGCAGAGGGCACACTCTCAGGTGATATCCCCGAATCCGTGTTCGCAATGTTTCAGTTAACTTTTGCGATCATCACTCCGGCTTTGATTGTGGGCGGCTTTGCTGAGCGCATGCGCTTTTCTGCCGTGGTGATGTTCACCATTCTGTGGCTCCTGCTGGTGTATGTCCCCATTACACACTGGGTATGGGGCGGCGGCTGGCTCGGAGAAATGGGCCTGCTCGATTTTGCCGGTGGCACAGTGGTGCATATCACCGCCGGCGGCGGCGCCCTGGTCGCAGCGATTGTTCTGGGTAACCGCACCGGCTTTCCCACTCAGAACATGCAGCCACACAACCTGCCCCTGACGGTGGCTGGCGCTGGCATGCTCTGGGTGGGCTGGTTTGGTTTCAATGGTGGTTCGGCTCTGGCTGCCAACGGCGACGCGGGCATGGCCATACTGGTTACTCACATCTCTGCAGCCTCCGCATCACTCGCCTGGATGGCCATTGAGTGGATCAAATACGGTAAACCCTCTGTTCTGGGCATAGTGACAGGCATGGTTGCAGGACTTGGCACCATCACTCCGGCATCTGGGTTTGTTGGTCCCGGCGGTGCCCTGATTATCGGGCTGCTCGCCGGAACTGTGTGCTACTGTGCAACCCAGGCGATCAAGCAGAAGTTCAAGATCGACGATTCGCTTGATGTCTTTCCTGTGCATGGCGTGGGCGGCAGTCTCGGGACGATACTCGCAGGTATATTCGCCTCCAGCCAGCTGGGCCTGTTCAGTGGACAGGGATACAACGAGGGGATGAGCATGGGCAGTCAGGTTGGTGTCCAGATTGTCGGTGTAACCGCAACTCTGGCTTACACCGTGGTGCTGAGTTGGGTCATCCTCAAGGTTATTGGCATCATCACGCCACTGCGGGTCGGCGAGGAAGATGAAACCTCCGGACTGGACATCTCACAGCACAACGAGAGCGGCTATACCCCCTAACGACCCCTGGGTTGACGAAACGGAAAGGGGGCGTGGCCCCCTGTGTGTGCTGACCCGGTATCCGGACTCAGAATATCGCGTCCAGTGCCTCGGTCAGGGATCTGACACCCACAATTTCAATATCCCCCTGCATGGTTTTGGGCCGGTTTCCGAGAGGGACAATGGCGCGCTTGAACCCATGCCGTGCGGCCGCCCGGATTCGCTCCTGACCATTTGCGACAGGCCTGATTTCGCCGGTAAGACCCACTTCTCCGAAGGCGACCAGGTCCCGTTGCAGGGGCCTGCTCCTCAGGCTCGACAGCGTCGCCAGCAACAGGGGCACATCAGCGCTGGTGTCAGAAATTCTTACACCCCCGACCACGTTGGCAAAAACATCCTGATCGGCCAGGGTGATACCCGCGTGTCTGTGCAATGCAGCGAGTAACAGGGTCAGGCGGTTGTTGTCCAGCCCAACAACCACGCGCCGCGGGCTGTTGTAGTGTGTATCATCCACCAGAGCCTGCACTTCCACCAGCAGCGGGCGGGTTCCCTCCCAGATAACTGTCACCATGCTTCCCGGTGAGTCTTCTTCGGCGCGACTTAGAAAAATCGCCGAGGGATTGCTGACTTCCTTCAGTCCGGTATCCATCATTGCGAAAATTCCGAGTTCATTGACCGCTCCGAAGCGGTTTTTCTGGCTGCGCAGCAGGCGATACCTGGAATCACTGGAACTGTCGAGCATCAGTGAGCAGTCGATCATATGCTCGAGCACTCGTGGGCCTGCCAGATTGCCTTCCTTGGTGACATGACCCACGAGGAACAGCACGGTCTGGGTCTGCTTCGCATACCGCACGAGATCAGCAGCACACTCCCTCACCTGGCTCACGCTGCCGGGTGCGGAACTGATGTCCTCGCGGTACATGACCTGGATGGAATCGACAACCATAACTCTCGGGCGATCCTGCTCAACCTGCACCATCAGGGACTCCAGAGATGTCTCGGACAATATCTTCAGGCGGTCGGCGGGCAACCCGAGCCGCTGGGCGCGCATGGCAACCTGCTGCGGCGATTCCTCGCCGGTCACGTACAGTGCCTCGGTTGTTGCGGCAAGACTGCAGGCGACCTGAAGCAGCAGGGTGCTCTTGCCCGCACCGGGATCGCCGCCAATCAGTACGCTGGAGCCGGGAACCAGTCCCCCGCCGAGCACCCGGTCCAGTTCCGAAAAACCTGCCGTCAGTCTTTCGGTCTCCGTTACCTCAACATCCGCCAGCAGCTGAACCGCGCTGGTGCCCTCCCCCGCGTATCCCTGCCGGCTCACGACGGATTTCTGCCGCGCCGAGGTTCCGAGACGCACTTCAGACAGCGTGTTCCATGCATGGCAGGCAGAACACTGGCCAACCCACTTGCTGTAGTCAGCGCCGCAGTCGGTGCACACGAAGGCGATTTTTGCTTTAGCCATGGATGTTGGTCAATCGATGCGAAATTGGTGTCCGTTCCGACTACCCTTTACTGCCTGTTTGGTGTTAACTATCCGGTTCACCAGAGTGTAGCATGTGCCACCATCAGGACAGCTCCAATTCATGATATTTGAACCCGATCATACCCGACGGTCAGTCACCCATCCATGCAGTCTCTCATCCCGCCACGCCAGATAGCCTTCTCCGCGGAGCTGGCCGCTACTCTGGGGCTGGAGGAAGCGGTCCTGGTTCAGTGTCTCGCGGATGAACGCGAACGGCTGCAGCCTGCGACCGGCAGCAGCAGTTATCAGTGGTTCCTGCTGTCCGCGCAGCAATTGAAGAACAGGCTGCCATTCTGGAGCAACGCCGATGTGCAGAGGATTGCAGAAAACCTGCGACAGCAGGGCGTTATCCTCGTCAGTTCTGCACCCCTCACTGATTGCGGAGAACTTCGCTATGCATTCAACGAGACCGCCGCACGCGGATACTCAAGGGCACGGCCAGCCCCTGACAGTCTGCCTGATCGACGGGCCAACATCATTGCACCGAACTGGCAACCAGACGGAAACAGCGAAAAACGACTGGCCCAGCACGGGGTTCCGCTCCACTTTGCCCAGGACCAGGTGGCCGAGTTCGTGCAGCTCTGGAGTGAGCGGGGTGAGGCCCGGTACGACTGGGGAAGCAAGTTCCTGTCCCATGTGCTGCAGCGCTGGCGTACATATGAATCCCGCCAGCAACAGCCCGCACGGGTCCAGACTCCCCCATGGGAACAGCCACGCGAGAATGAGGCCCACGCCATCACACGTGACTGGAAACCCTCCGAAGATGCCCTGAACATGCTTGAAAACACGGCAGGCATCCATCGCAACTTTATCGAGGATGCCCTGCCAGAGTTCATTCTGTACTGGAGCGAAAATGGCGACCTCTGCAACACCTGGAGCACGCGCTTCTACAATCACGTCAAACGCCAGTGGGCGGAATTCCAGCACAGCCTGAAAAACGAACGCAAGCCCTCGGTCATGACCGAAGACTGGCAACCAAGTGCAGATCTCTACCAAGTGATCGACTTTGCCCAGATCGACCGGGATTTTGCGAAGAGTCTGGTGCCGGAATTTGTTCTGTATTGGCGCGACCGCAACGTAATACGCCCGTCCTGGAATACCCTGTTTCTGCAGTATGCCAAACAGCAATGGCAGCGCCGCAGTGCTGCCACCACAACAAGAGAACGCAGCCTTGTCGAAGACCTTACCGACCGCAGCTGGGCACACTGAACTGTCCGGCACGGAGAACGACCTGATTGATGCCATCAGCCAGGTTTTTACCCTGTTCCGGATCAATTATCACAACCAGTATTACCGGGCATTCCCCGACGAGGCCGTACTCAACCAGGCAAAGAAACTCTGGTATGAGAGCCTGAAGAACTACGACCCCCACACACTGCATGAGGCCACGAAACAGATCATCGAGGACATGGAGTACCTGCCGACCCTGCACCAGATGCTGAGGCGCTGCTCCCGGGCCAGTACGGGTGCACCTGAACCCCGGGCGGCCTATCGTGAGGCCTGCCAGGCGCCCAGCCCCAAGGCGGGCCATATTTGGTCACACCCCGCCGTCTATGAGGCAGGCAAGCGGGCTGACTGGTTCTTCCTGTCGACTACCCCCGAGCAATACGCCTACCCGGTGTTCAAGACCCGGTATGAGGAGGTGCTGAATGAGGTTGCCAGTGGAGCGACACTGAGTCCCGTCGCCGCCCCGGAGGAGGCGGAGCAGGTCACCGAACAGGCCCTGCCACGAGAGGAAGGTCTCAAGCGCGTGAAGCTGCTCAGGGAGCTCCTGGGCTGATACCTCCGGCAGAATACAGCCGCTGCGCAGCGTCGCTGCACACTCAGTAGCAGCTCTGAGGAGCACTCAGTAGCTCTGTGATTCGACCAGGCGAGCGATACACCCACAGACCTGCCCGAGCTCAGATCGGTCGATAATAAAGGGGGGCATACTGTAGATCAGATTGCGGAATGGCCGCAGCCAGACACCTGATTCCAGAAGCACGGGGCGAACCCGCTCCAGATTGACGCTGCGGTCTACCTCCACGACGCCAATGGCGCCCAGAACCCGCACATCAACAACATTGGGCAGGGTACGCAGCGGCCCGAGATGGCTCCGGAATCCGCTTTCAATCTGCGACACCCGGGCCTGCCAGTCGCCCTGCTGCAGCAGCTCGATATTGTGTGCCGCGACTCTGGCGGCCAGGGCATTGCCCATATAGGTGGGGCCGTGCATCAGTGGATCGTTGGTGTCACCGGAGATGCCCTCGGCGACTGTGCGGGTCGTGAGCGTTGCGGCGAAACTCAGATATCCTGCGGTCATGCTCTTTCCGATGCAGAGAATATCCGGTTCTATTCCGGCATGTTCACAGGCAAACCAGGTTCCGGTGCGGCCGAAACCCGTGGCAATCTCATCGAGGATGAGCAACACCCCGTACTGATCACAGAGTGAACGGATACAGCGCAGAACCTCCGGGTTGTAGATGTTCATCCCCCCGGCATTCTGGACCACTGGCTCAAGCACCATGGCCGCACACTGGCCGGCATGCACCTCGAACTGTCGCTCGAGGTGCTGCCGGTATGGTTGGGGTACCGGTTCGGCAAAACCTGGGGGTGGTCTGTCCAGATACACAGGCTCGTACAGAATGTCGCCGAAACGCTGGTGTATGCCTGTCGTGCGGTCGGAGAGCGCCATGGTCGCGAAGGTATCACCGTGATAGCCGGCGCTGAGTGTCATCAGCCGATTCTTCTCCGGCCGGCCCACCCCCTGCCAGTACTGCAGCGCCATCTTGAGGCCAACCTCGACGGCAACGGAGCCGGAATCCGAATAGAAGATGGCATCCAGCCCGGCTGGCACTATCTCCAGCAACCGCTTGCCAAGATCTACGGCGGGGGCATGGGTCAGCCCGCCAAACATCACATGGGAAAAATCCGCGGCCTGCTCGGCCAGCACTGCATTGATACCTGCATGGTTGTACCCCTGAATCGCAGCCCACCAGGATGCCATGCCGTCGATCAACTCGGTGCCGTCATCGAGAATCAGCCGGCAGCCCTCTGCCCTGTCCACCACAAGCGTGGTCTGCGGGTCCACCATCGAGGTATAGGGGTGCCACAGATGGCGTCGGTCAAAATCTTTCAGATCAGAATCTTTCACTCTTCACCTGTGGTCAGTGTGTGCTCACACCAGCCCGAGAGCCTCTGGCAGGTCGGTGAAAACCGTTTTCGGGGCAGGCTCAGCACAGCACCCAGCACGTGCGATGAGGCCCAGTGTTTCTGCGACAGGCAAGCATGCTGAGTACCTGTGCAACACCGCCGAGATCAGGCAGGCAGAGAGTCTTGAGCCATCCGCTAGCGTCCACGCAGGAACAGCCTGTCGAGTTCGGCCATACTCAGTTGTGTCCAGGTGGGTCGTCCATGATTGCACTGCCCGCTGCGCTCGGTCACCTCCATGTCTCGCAGCAGCGCATTCATTTCCTCGATCTTGAGTGTCCGGTTCGCCCTCACTGAGGCATGACAGGCCATGTTGCCGAGTATGTCGTTGATCTGCAGTTCGATGCGGCTGGATCGGCCCATCTCCAGAATGTCGGACAGAACATCACGCACCAGCGGCTCCACCTGGGGCTGTTTCAACAGTACCGGAACCTGACGCACCAGCAGGGTCTCGGGCCCCGCCCGCTCCAACTGGATGCCCAAGCGGGCGAAGGTTTCCAGATGCTCCTCCGCGGCATCGGCTTCCCGCGAGCTGACTGCAAATGACTCCGGCACCAGCAGTGGCTGGCGCGCCAATCCCTCGGCATCCCAGGCAGTGCGCATTTTTTCCAGCGTGATTCGCTCGTGAGCGGCGTGCATATCCACCAGTATCAGCCCCTGTGCATTTTCTGCAAGGACATAGACGCCTGCGAGCTGGGCAATGGCGTAGCCGAGGGGCGGAATCTCCTGCCCGGAGCGAGAGTGCGGATCATCCCGTGCATCGGGAAAAGACCTGTCGGTACCCGGTCCATCTGCAACCGGCTCCCCGACCGGGCTATAGAACGCCAGGGTCTCCCTGTTCTGGGCCGCACCGGGAGCGGTCGATCTTCTGCGGTCAAATCCACGCCGGTGACCCTGTGTGTCCCTCAGGCCAATCGTACCCTGCACCGGCTCGGAATGAGCGAGCGCGGAATCTGCGCTCTGACGAAATCCTGCAGCTGCCACCACAGCCTGATCTCCCGGCCGGGTCTGCGCGATCACCCGATGCAGGGCGCTGAAAATAAATCCGTGTACAGCGCGAGAGTCCCTGAACCGCACCTCATGCTTGGTCGGATGCACATTCACATCCACCCAGGCAGGATCGATCTCAAGGAACAGCACAAAGGCCGGGTGGCGCCCCTGGTAGAGCACATCCTGATACGCCTGGCGCACGGCATGGGAGACCACCTTGTCCCTCACGGAGCGACCATTGACATAGAAATACTGCAGATCGGCCTGGCTTCTGGAGAAAGTGGGCAGCCCCATCCAGCCCCAGAGGCGCAATCGGTCGCTCGACTCGTCAATGGGCAGCGCCTGCTCCATGAACGCCGAGCCACAGACCGCGGCTACCCTGTGTGCCTGCTCGGCTGGAGAGGTGCAGGGGTTCATGGCATGCATGCTTCGACCGTTGTGTTCCAGCCGGAATCCAATGTCGAGATGACTCAGGGACAGCCGCTTGACCACGTCATCAATGCGACCAAACTCTGTTTTCTCCGTCTTGAGAAATTTGCGCCGGGCCGGCGTATTGAAAAACAGGTCCTGAACATCCACGCTGGTTCCGGGCGTGTGCGCGGCCGGGCTCAGTATAGGCTCCATCTCCACGCCCTCCGTCTGGACCTGCCAGCCAGACTCATCGACCAGGGCAGACTTCAGGGTGAGCCGTGATACGGAGGCAATGCTGGCCAGCGCCTCGCCCCTGAATCCAAGGGAACTGACAGCCTCCAGGTCGCCAGGTTCTTTGATCTTGCTCGTCGCATGACGGGTCAGCGCCAGTGGCAACTGAGCCTGGGCAATACCGCATCCGTTGTCGCGCACCCTGATTCTCTTGGATCCGCCCTGTTCAATCTGTACATCAATCTGGGTTGCACCCGAGTCCAGGCTGTTCTCCAGCAGCTCCTTGACCACCGAAGCGGGGCGTTCAACAACCTCACCTGCGGCAATCTGGTTGGCGAGCCTGGACGACAATCGTTCAATTGAGGGCATACAGCGGGCGTGCTCAGGAAAAATCTCGGTCTCTGGATTATAGCCGTTTTGCCGCGGTCGATGAGCGCCGGTTGGGTGCCGTGCAAGCCACCTTTATGTCCGGCAGCAGATCAGGCATGATGAAGGTCTCGCCACAGCTAACGAAAACTGATGACTCTGGAACTTCTCAGCAGCTATCTCTTTCTGAAGCAGATTCACGTAGCCTGCGTCATTGTCTCGGCATCCGGCTTTTGTGTACGAGGCCTGTGGATGATTGCCAGACCGCAGCTGTTGACACTGCGCTGGGTGAGAGTGGCACCGCACCTGGTGGATACCCTTCTGCTGGCCAGCGCCCTGGGACTGGTCTTTCAGGCGGGCATATCTACACTTCAGCAACCCTGGATGATCGCCAAAATAGCCGGACTCCTGCTGTACATTGTTCTGGGTTCCATCGCCCTGAAACGCGGCAGGACTCGAGCGGCACGAATCAGTGCATTTGCCGCTGCGCTGGCGACTCTGGGCTACATCACCTGTGTAGCCTTCACGAAATCGGCACTTCCATTTGCAGTGTAAGCCTGGGGAGGATGCTGTGTAACACATCATCCTCCCTCCCCTTTTCTCTGCTCAACATATTTTCCTGAGTCGCAAGCAAAGACCTTTCGCTGAGGCTACGTCCAGATCGCATGCACACACAAGGCCTATCCTGAACATCATGTGCAACACTCGCACCTCGCGTCAGACAGACCTTCGACCTTTTGGTGTTTCGCTAGAAAATGACAGAACCTTTACTCCTTCGCTCATCAATCGAATTGAGAAGCAGGTCCGCGAAAAACGTGCCAAAACGATTAAAATCGGCCTGTTGCCGCACGGCGCTCATATATGAGATTGGCACGAGTCTGCGACAAGGAGTGCTTGAACAGAAGCATCTGAGCAATCTTTGCATTTTTGCACAATTCTCGTTTTTGCTAGATTTATCATTGACTTCGCTCAGGGAGATAACTATATTTCGCGTCATAGTGCCCCATAAAGTACTCGTCTCCAATCATAGCGAGACGACGAAATATGGGGCTTTTTCGTTTCAGGGACAAAACAATGGGAAAGCAGAATAAATTGGCAATTCGGAAAACTGCCGTTCTGATCGATGGGGCGTTCTTCATAAAACGTTACCGGGCCTTGTATCCCGATTGGGATTCCAAGACTTCGAAAGAGATTGTCAGAAGCCTGATCGCCGGGATCATGTCCGATCTCAGAAAAATCAACAGGCATTCCAGATTCGAGATTTACAGAATCTTTTACTACGACTGCCCCCCTCTCAATAAACGGCTTGAGAACCCGGTCACCAAGATCGGGTTCAACACAATACGCTCTAACGAAGCCGTCTTCCGACTGGCGCTTTTTGAAGAGCTCAAAAAATCTCGAAAGGTGGCTTTGCGACTTGGATCCTTATCTGAAAATGGTGCATGGATCATTAAGCCGGACATAGGCAAAAAACTCATTAACAAGAAAATCACAGTCGACGATTTAACGGCCGAATCAGTTCACTACGAAGCACCACAGAAAGGTGTGGATATGAAGATCGGGGTCGATATTGCCTCACTGGCCTACAAACAGCACATCGATCAGATTTTACTTATTGCCGGTGATACGGATTTCGTACCAGCAGCCAAGCTTGCGAGGCGAGAAGGTATCGATTTTATACTGGACCCAATGTGGAATCCTATAAACCCCGCGTTGCATGAACACATTGACGGACTTCAGTCTTGCTGGGATAAACCAGAGCACCTGCATTCTGACGGTGCAGGTGCTGGCTGAGCTGGCCAACATAAAGGACTGCCTGGCTGTGGCGTAGTTCGCACAATCGCTGTCGCAGGAGGAGCTGAGGGCGGTCGGCGCGTGGCGCAACCCGGAGACGGGACACCGTATACCGGTCTCGAAGTTCACCCTGAACAGGGCGGCAGGCGTCGGGCGAGATGGCGAGCGCACGGCTACGTGTCGGTTCCTGACAGACTAAGACTATCGGGATGCTGATCTGACCTGCTGCGATCCCCTGGCGGCCTCTGCATGGGTTGCGTTTATAACTGAGTTTTAAGACAGATTCTCCGGTCCAGACTTGAGCGTATTCTCCATCAATTCTAGATAGAGACCTTTTCCAGGAATAACATTCCTGACTCCACCTTCCGGATTCGCAATATCCCCATGTCTCCTCGGGATTAGATGAACGTGGCAATGAAACACTGTCTGTCCAGCAAGCTTTCCGCAATTCACACCTACGTTGAAATCAACAGGCTCATGACTTTCGGACTCAACCGTCTTTCGTCTGGCCACTAAAAGCTGGTGAACCGCTAAAAGTTCTTCATCCTGCAAATCAAAATAGCTCTCAACATGTCGCTTTGGAATTATAAGGCTGTGGAACTCTGTAACGGGAAAGGCATCCTCGATTACAAAAGCATGCTCGTTTCGGGCGATAATGCGATCACTATCAGAAGATACTAATCTGCAAAACAGGCAGTTCTTACTGGACAATGGGCTCTCTCTTTACTTGAAACCAGAGTCGGACAACATATCGAACCACCATCCGGCTAATGCTTATACTTCTCCTCGGCATGCCACAACAAGTACTCGCTACCGGGATGATCGTCTCTGCTTAAAGGAAGTCTGATCTCCGTCCCCTTATAGTCAGTCAAATATGTTTCCGCCGCCCCAAAGGCATGAGCCCGCGGCGACACTTCGATTTTGAATTTTTCTGGATCTATCATAAACACACCGTAATCAAACAGCTTATGGTGTATGGGACACAGCGCTAACCCATTGTTAACGCTATCTGGCCCACCTGCGTTATGCCACATGATGTGTGCTGCTTCTAATCCAATGGCAACTTTCCCCAGGACCAAATGGAACTCACATACAGCACAGCGTGAACGATAAGCAGTGATTATTCGCTCTCGAAACCTAGGGTCTCTTCTTCTGGCATCGGAATCATCAGCAACCGTCAAACTGACACTCTCCAGCAGGTCTTCAAGGTAGCTGCTCTGGAAATGGGTAAGCACTAAGTCTGTAGCTATCTCGTTAACCAATTCAGGGTTACTATTTAGCGCGTCTCTAATTTCTTGGTTAAAACAGGCTGATGTCCGTCGCTCACGGAGATCAGCTTTGTTCGCGGAGCCGTGTTCATCCTCCTTGACGTTTTCCCAATTTTTGAGTTCAAATATTCCTTCGTTTTTGCCCAACCTCCAAAACGGGTCGTTCGGACGATACGTTCTCCTGGATGGGCCGAACTTTACGAGTAGGTCTGTGAGCTCCTCCTCGATGTCACGATACTCGAATGTATCTATCCCATTGCTAAAGCGCCCAAGTGCCAACAACAACATTAGTGGCTTATGCGGCGCTCGTTTACCATTGCTTTGCCACTGAACTATCTCTTTAAATTTTGACTTTACATTCATGGACACTGTTCTACCGCAGCACTGTAAATCCAAATTTTCATTGGCTCATATTTACCGATCATTTCTCCCACCGGGGTTTATCAGAATAGGGCCCAATCCACAGGTCCCTTTTCGGGATTGACCCTGTCCGGAGATTTTTTCTGTCGTGTCATGCCAAATACCTCCAGGTGCACTTCCGCAACCAGTTCTTCGAGCTGTTCCCTGTCGGTCGCTCGCAAAACCAGACCGGCTTTCATCAGCCTGTTGAGGTACTGTTCCCTTCCCAGGTTGCGCTTGGCACCAACTTCCATGTGCCGGTGGTAAGCGGTCAAATCAGTGGTGAGCAACTTGAGGCAGGCGGGCTTGGTGTCAGTCATATGTGTGGGTGCTGCGTCCTGCGTCCTGTCCAAATGCGAGTAATCGAGTCCATCTTAACAGCGGTATTGATCAACGAATGTCTTATATTTCAAGCAGTCTTTATACCAACCGCGTGCCCGAAAAGCATATAATCAGGATTACCAAAATAATACAGCACTGAGCATCAAATACGCTTATTAATCTGAATCAACGGCGAAAACGCGGGGTCCAGGATTCCTCCAAATCTTCGTCATCGTCATCTGACAAATCCTCTGCGCTCAATACCGTCAAAGTCTTCTTATAGTTTCCAAGGCCAAGGACTTCCTCATAAAGCGAGGCTTTTACACTGCAATTGAACCAATCATCAAAACTGGTTTCTGCCTCAGCCTCCTTTCGATTCAAGATATTGTTTTCCGCACCGTTAAACCTAAGTGTTGCACTGCCACTTGGGAGTGCCTGGCCTTTTCTCGGCCAAGATAAGCCTGAGATTTCTTTCATCTCATCAGACATAAAGCAATAGTCAATTTTATGTTTCTCGCTGATAACAATTGCAATCGGATCAGGCGTTCTTTGAGCATACCGGATAGCAGTCGCCATCATAGAAGTTTCACAGACGGCTCTCAAAGATTTAATGGCTGACATTCCACTTTGATGCTTGTTTATTTCTTGGTCAAACAAGAAGCTTGGCATTAAAAACCCCGCTGCAAAATGATCCGCTTCTAATTCATGGCGTTCAGACGAGGTAAAACCAGCTCTGGATGAATGAACATCGTTCGTTAAGAGAGCTTCTGGGTGTCCGGGAAGAAAATAATGGCCAAGCTCATGAGCAACACTAAATCTTTCAAAGCCTTTATTATCAAGGTAGGTAGCGTACATGATGCCGAAATTATTATTTTTTTGCATCAGCATACCTGACACTCCGTGTCTATCTGGTGGCAGAGGCTCCACCAAAATATTTAAGCCTTCAGGTAACTACTCACCCCCCTTCTCCTGCTTGATCATGTCGGCGGCGATGCCTTTGAGGGCGATTTGGATGGCAGTCAACGGATTGTAGCCCTGGTGGGCCATGGACTGGAGAGAGCTGGAGATTCGGCAGTGGGCCTGGGCGTGGCGGAGGGTTCGGAAGCAGCCGGAGACCTTCTGCTTGACCTTGGCCATGCGGATATCGCGCTCGGCGCGGGTGTTGGTGAACGGGGTGTCGGGGTCGCGGCGGTGCGCAGCACCTCGGTGTCGTACTGGGTCAGCGCCTCGTGGAGGTTCTCGGCATCGGACTTGGCGATGCGCCCGCGCTGTCCGTCGAGGCGGGCGGGGGGCTGGGGAGATCCCGTGTGGCTTGGGTGAGGATGGTCCGGGAGCGCGTGCGCACGGCCGTGAAGGCTGCCTCGTCGAGAGCCTTGGCATCAAGTTCACTGACCCTGCGGCAGGTTCCGCTCAGGAGGTGGCCCAAGCGCTTGGCCCAGGCGTGGCCGTGGGCGTCCTCGACGAACCTGAGGTCGCGCAGCAGGTGGGCACCGCACAGGGCGTGCTCACAGTGATCTCAGGCGAAGGAGCTGGCCCATCGGTCGTGGACCAGAACGCCACCAGAGCGGGGGATGACACCCAGGTCGTCGATGGCGGCGCGACCGCGCCTTCGGTGGACGAACTTCACCCTCAGGTCCCCGGCACCGATGCTGTGCACCCAGTGGTTCGTGCCATCGACGCGCAGGCTGGTCTCGTCGGCGTGCAGGGCGGGCATGGCCAGCAGACAGTCGATGGCTGTGGCTTCCCAGTCGGTCAGCGCCTCGTGCAGGCGCATCAGCCAGGCCAGCAGGGTCGCCTCGGCCACGGCGCGCCCGGTCAGGGCCTTGAGGGTCTGCGCGGCGCGCCTGAGCGGCACCATCTGGGCAGCCATGAGATGCGTGGCGAAGGCCAGGATGCCGTGGCCGTACTGCAGCGGTCCCGGCATATCGTCCGGGAAGGAGCCCCGGCTCTCGGCTCGGCAGCTCGGGCAGGTCGTGATCTCGGCCTCGACCCTCAACTCGCGGGTCTCGAACAGGATGTCCACCAGGACCCGCCGCTCATGGCCGTGCGGGGCGACATCCCCAAGACCGCGACCGCAGGCGCGGCATTCGGCGACCGGTGCGGTCCGCGTCTCCACGACCAGGCGGTTGGGCCCGTCCCCGGTGGCGCAGGCCTTCGGCCCCGTGCTCGTGGCACCGGGGCGCGTGCGGGCGGTCTCGTCGGGCTCCGTCCGGGAGCTCGGCAGCCCGGAGGTGCGCGAACCCTTCGGAGTGTTCTTCTCCATGAACACCGCCATCAGCACCTGAAAGAGCATCAGCAGAGCTTCGACCAGGGCGCGGCTCTCGGCGCTCATCGCGCCGTCCGCACACAGCGCCTCGAAGCGCGCCTTGAGTGCGTCGAACTCCGAGCGCAGCGACGCGGTGTTGACCGTCGCCATGGGCTACCCGGACCCCACCGCCAAGCGCTCCGCTGGCGGCATCAGCGCGATCAGCGCCTGACACACTCCCGCTGTCGCATTGGAACTGAAATATGCGTTGTCCATGGCCCTGTGCAATAATGAAACGCACACATCATAGAATCGCCTTCCTATGACGTCAAGGGGGGTGAGTAGTTACTTTCTCAAAAGAAATTGACTGGGAGACGGTGGCCGAACGGTCGGGGATTCCGTTGCAGGAACTTCACCAGCACGAAGTGGGCTCGGTATCGGGAACTCAGCGAAGGGTCGGCGAGTTCGACTGGGAGATGCTCCGTCGCGCGTGCCACTTAAACTCCCCAACGGACGTGGCGCTCACGTTCGTGGACTATCTAGACAAGGTGAACAGGGAAGCAATCCGTTTCGATCAGCTAACGCCGGAGACGATCAAGTTTATCGAGGATGTCGAGATGGTGGCAGGGGTGCCCTGTTCACTAATAGGTAATCGGTTCGACTATAAGTGCGTCATAGACCGGAGGAGGTGGTGATGCAGCCCCAGGATCTCTGGCAGCATTACCCGGTGCTCTACCACATCGCGTGGGGCGGCAGTTGGCCAAGCATAAGCGAACAGGGACTGTTGTCGACCAAGGCCCTGCTTCGCTTATATGGCAAGAGTGAGCATGAGATTAGGGAACTCACGCAGACGCGGCGACAGCACTGGGTGGAGATCAGCTGTTCGGGTCGACCCAAGGCAGTGCTCCGCGACCAGAAGCCTCTTACTGATGAGGGGCTCAGAAGGGCGCTCTCTGATTCTGTCCAGCCTTCGCAATGGTACGACATCATTAACTCAATGGTGTTCTTCTGGCCCACGAAAAAGCGGCTTAAGACGATGATTTCGGCGTTGCCGTACCGCGAAGTCGAACACGATGTGCTGATCGTTGATACCAAGACACTGGTTCACTTGGAGCAGGTCGATATTCGGCTCTCGCGGATGAACAGTGGGAGTACCAAGCGCATGGCACACCCTCGCGACTTAGACTTGTTTAAACGGATCGAAGAATACCCATTCGAAACTAGGCTGCAAAGTTACGGGCGAGAACGGGCAGTGGCTGAAGTTTGCGTAATGAAACGGGTAGACAGAATCCAAGAGGCTGTCACCGATGTGAAGCGTGGATTCGCTCCCGATATTCTGGCGGCCTTGGCTTGTTGAATCGGCCAAGTCGATGGGGATCCAGAGCCAGCGCACCTAACGCACCCGAAACTGGCGCCACCGCCGCGCTGTTCTTGTGGGCGTCAAGGCCCACATGCTTTGTGATACACTTTGCACATGGTCCGCCTCCTTGAAGTCCTGATCTGCAAAGCATGCCTTACGCACTTTGCATGTGGTAGACAGGTACGCCTTGCGTGCACCCCACAGTATCAGAGGCAGACCACTTTACCAACCAGAGTCGAATGACTGCCCCACCACCGTAGGCAGGTCATGGTGTCTGTGTCGACTCAGGTGTATCCATCACCTCTCCCACCGGGGTTTATCAAAGTAGACCCAATCCACCGGGCTCTTTTCGGAGTTGGCCCTGTCCAGGGATCTTTCCTTCCGTCATGCCAAATACCTTTTAACGTGCTTCCGCAATCAGCTCTTCGAGCTGTTTCCTGTTGGCCACTTGTAAAACCAGCCCGGCTTTCATCAGCCCGTTGAGGTACTGCTCTTTCTCCGGGTTGCGTTTTGCACCAAATTCCATTTGCCGGTATTAAGCGGTGATCTCTGTGGTGAGCAGTTTGAGGCAGGCGGGCTTGGTGTCAGTCATATTTGTGAGTGCTGCGTCCTGTACAGATGCGAGTAATTGGCCAATATTAAGGGGGGTATTGGTGAACGGATGCCGTATATCTCATGAAGTCTTTCCAAGAAGTACATTTCATCAGGATCAGCGCATAGCGTGCGAATCTGATGCGCTTGAGGTTTCGCGATGCGTACTACAGTGACGATTGACGATGAGCTGTTTGCCAGGGCGGCCGCATTGGCAGGTACAGAAGAAAAATCTGCCATTTTTCGTGAAGGGCTTATCGCCCTGATTGAGCGTGAAAGTGCGAGACGTCTGGCCGCACTGGGTGGTTCCGAACCGCAGCTTGAGGTAGCGAGACGCAGGCGTCCCAATACAGAACGCTGAAGGCCCTGCCTGGTACTTCGGTCCGGGTGGGTCATGAGCGAGAGGGCGAACACCGGGTTCGTTCGCTTGTGTCGCGGCGGCAGGTATTCAAGTATCCCATGATTCGCGGAGAACTGGCCTGTGGAACTGTGCGTACTCAAGGCCAGTTGCTGCGATATTGGCAGATCTTTCCCCAGATTACTCTGACACGTGATGGCGAAGGTGCTGAAGGCGATGACATTCGCTCAGCAAGCGCCACGGAGGACTGGAGTCAGCTGGCGGGAATGCTGATTGTCTGTCCCACTCTGATAACAGAGCCGCTCAGTCCGTTCCTGGCCCTGAGACTGCCCAGGGACACATCAAAACGCTGGGCAATCTCGGACAGCGTATCCCCCCGGCGGACGACGTAGGTGTGACCGGGAGCGCCCTGCCTGGAGGCGATCAGCGTGCCCGCCGGCGGGTGCTGATCAAAGTAGGTGCGCAGCCCCCGCGATATGGCATCTGCCATTCGCTGCTGAAAATTCCTGGTGGAAAGCTCTTGGGCATCCTGTGGATTGGAAATAAAGCCGGTCTCGATCAGCAGGGACGGCACATCAGGCGACTTGAGCACCGCAAACCCGGCCTGCTCGACCCGCTTCTTGTGCAGCCTGGTGATCTTCCCCATCTCCGCAAGAATCATGTCGCCAACCCGTAAACTGGAATCGAGGGTGGCGTTCATCGAGAGATCAAGCAGCACGCCAGCAAGCTGGTCATCCTTGTCTTTCAGACTCAGGCTGCCCACCCCGCCGATCAGGTCTGCCCGGTTCTCCTTTTGCGCCAGGTAGGCCGCGGTTTCGCTGGTAGCACCCCGGGTCGAGAGCGCATAGATGGACGCACCCCGCACCGACGGCAGTCGAAAGCTGTCGGCATGAATGGATAAAAACAGGTCCGCTCGGACTGCGCGGGCCTTGGCAAAGCGACCACGGAGGGGGACATAGTAGTCGCTGTCACGAATCAGCACGGCTGAGTAGCCCGGGTGCGAGTCAATCGCATCCTTGAGTTTGCGACTGATGGCGAAAACCACATTCTTCTCCCGAATACCGCCCGGACCCAGCGCCCCGGGGTCTTCTCCTCCATGCCCCGCATCAATGGCAATCACCACATCGCGATTGGAGCCGGCAATATCCTCAACGCGTTTCTCGACTTTCGCCACGCTGTCAAAAAGATCAACGACCAGCCGGTCACCATAAGTCTCATTGGGGGCGAGACTGAAACTGCGCGGTTTGACCTTCGCCGACAAATCCAGCACCACGCGCACGCCGCCGCCGTCGCGTTTTCCGGTGCGAATCCCCGTAATGGGCGTCGAGGAGATGGCGAGATCATCCAGATCGGACTGCAGGGACACCGGGGGCAGATCGATGACCAGCCTGTCGGGATCGCTCAGTTCAAAAACCCTGTGGGTCAGCGGGGCATCCAGATCAAACACCAGACGTGTATTGTCGGGTGCCCGCCAGATACGCACACCTTCTATGGATGGTTCCGCGTACAGGGAGGTCGAAGCGAAAACTGCCAGTACTGCCGTGACAGAGAGCCGAATGGAATTTCTTGCGAGGGACAAAAAACCCTGCCACAACAGTGGCATGGGATCGCGATGCACAGTGACCTGTGCTGGCGTGAAAGAGCACGTGTCAAGCGTCATACCTCGACATTGTGCCACTCAATTTTGATTTGTCTATTAATTTTAGTAGTTTGCGAGACATTCTTTAAGTAATTCAGCCGGAGATATATATCAACATCAGGGTTTGGCATCCTGTTTCCTGCCCTCTCGGGCCACTCCACCAGACAGAGATTGCCGGCCTCAAAGGCGTCACGAGCCCCGATAAATTCAAGCTCTTCCGGATCATCCAGGCGGTACAGATCAAAGTGACTGCACTGAAAGGGCATCGTTGCATATCGCTCGACAAACGTATAGGTCGGGCTTGTGACCCGACCCTCATAACCCAGTCCCCGCATGATGCCCCGCGCCAAAGTCGTTTTCCCCGCACCGAGATCCCCATGCAGGAAAACAGAACCACCCTTGGGCAGCCGCTGCCTGAACTCCTCAGCCAGAACACGGCCCTGTCCCAGAGTCGCGCGCTCATCCTCAAGTTCGAACCAGCTCACCCCGATCTACCCTCCACTCCATTGACGAGCGCCCGTATCTCCCCGGCCAGATCCGAGGCAAGAAATCCGCGCTGCCCCCCGGTCTCAGCCAACCTGTCGGCTGCACGTGAGTGCAGGCACACACCCAGCCGGGTTGCGCCGGGCAGGTCCATTCTCTGGGCAACGAGGCTGCCGATCACTCCAGACAGGACATCACCCATGCCTCCAGTACCCATACCGGGATTTCCATAGGGGCAGAGCGCGATATCCGGGCGGCCGCTGGCACCGGAACCCGTGTCCGCGTGCATCAGGGTGCCGCTCCCCTTCAGCACAACCGCACAGCCAAAGGTGTCAGCCAGTGTGTGAACCGTATCGATTCGATTGCAGTTCACTTCGTACGTGGAACATCCAAGCAAGCGCGCCGCTTCGCCAGGATGAGGCGTTATGACTGCGTTCCTCAAGGGAAGAAAGGTCGTGCCGAAGCCTGTGGCCAGAAGATTCAGTGCATCGGCATCGAGCACCAGTGGTCTGTCCGATTCAAGTACCATGCGCAGCAGTCTCTGACCCCAGGCCCCGACGCCAAGCCCGGGGCCGATGACGATCACTGATACCCTGTTCATCAGGTCTGCGCAGACATGCAGATCGCTGGCGTCCTTGACCATCAGCTCGGGGCAGCGCGCCAGCATGGGGGCACTGTTCTCCGCCCGGGTAATCACCGACACCAGCCCGGCACCAAGCCGGGCGGCCGCCTCAGCCGCCAGAAGCGGTGCACCACCAAACCCACTGTCACCACCGACCACCAGCAGGTGCCCATGGATGCCCTTGTGATCGGCAGCTGAGCGCACCGGAAGATTCGCCAGTTCCGTTTCGAGGCTGAGCTTATCAACCCGTGGACCCATATCCTGGTGAACCTGTTCAGGAACACCAAGATCACGGTACTGGATCTGGCCGCAGACACTGCGACCCAACCCGGTGTAGAGCCCGACCTTGAGGCCAATAAAGGTTACTGTCATATCAGCCACCACGGCCAAGTCTCCAACATGGCCAGTGTCCGCTTCGAGACCGGACGGGATATCCGCAGCAACGACCGGGCAATCGAGCGCATTGATCTTCTCCACCAGAGCGCGATACGGAGCCCTGAGTTGCCCGCGAAACCCGGTGCCCAAGAGGGCGTCCACGACAACCGATCCGGCTGCAACCTGCGGACTGGCAAGCCAGTCCGGGGCAGTCACGGGAGACAGGCCCGCGTGCAGCGCATACTCCCGGGCCAACCGGGCGTCGCCGCTGACTTCGGTTCCGGCGACCTCGATCAGCTGTACCGGAATCTTCCGTTCAAGCGCCAGAGACGCAAGGATGTACCCGTCGCCGCCGTTGTTTCCCCTGCCACAGAATATCGTCAGACCTGCAGGCTCCGGCCACCGATCACGGAGACAGTCGAACAGCGACTCGCCTGCCCGTTTCATGAGGCTGATTCCCGGAATACCCAGATCTTCTATAGCCCGGCGATCCAGCTCGCGAACCTGTTCTGCAGTGTAGAGCAGGTTCGCGATGGCCGGCTGTTGCGGCGAGGAGCTTTGAAAAACCATAGAATAGGCACCTGTATCAAACCCCGCGATTATACGTGCACCCGCCCACGCAAAACACAGACACCCCTACACACCGGTTACGGGACCCCGGGATGCTGCGAGAGCTGCTGGAAGCTTGGGCGCATGAACAGGGATTTCAGGCGGTGGGCGTGACTGACGTCAGCCTTGAAACCTATGCATCCCGACTGGATGGATGGCTGTCTCAAGGATACCAGGCCGACATGACCTGGATGTCCGAGCGTCGGGATATGCGGGCCAGGCCCGATACGCTGCTGGAGGGCACCACACGGGTTGTCAGCCTGCGAATGGACTATCGGCCACCCGATACCCACCCGCTCAGGGTTCTGAAATCGGCATCAAAAGCTTATGTCTCCCGCTATGCCCTGGGCCGCGACTACCATAAAACCCTGCGCACCCGCCTCGCCAGGATAGCGGCCCGCATGGAAACCTGGGCCAATACGCACTTGGGGGCGCCACACCGGCAGCGGGCGTTCGTTGACAGCGCTCCAGTGCTGGAAAAACCGCTCGCGGAAAAAGCTGGCCTCGGCTGGATCGGCAAGAATACCCTGCTGCTGAACCGTACTGCCGGCTCCTGGTTTTTTTTGGGCGAAATCTTGACCAGTATCCCCCTGCCTGCTGACAGTCAAAAAGCTGAAGACGAATGCGGCACCTGCAGAGCCTGTCTGACCATCTGTCCAACCGGGGCCTTCCCCGAACCCTATGTGCTGGATGCCAACAAGTGTATTTCCTATCTGACCATTGAGAACAGGGACTCCATACCTCCCGAGCTGCGCAGCAGGATGGGCAATCGGGTATTCGGCTGCGACGACTGCCAGCTGGTGTGCCCCTGGAACCGCTACGCGAAATTCAGCCAGGAGACTGATTTTCGCCCCAGACACGGCCTCGAAGACAGCGAGCTGATTGCGCTGTACGGTTGGACCAGAGAGGAGTTTCTCAACAGGACGACCGGCTCACCCATTCGACGAACCGGCTACTCAGGCTGGCGACGCAACCTGGCGGTCGCCATTGGCAACGGCCCCCCCACCCCCGCAGCCCTGAAATGTCTGGAAGAGGACACAACGGATGATTCAATGGTGCGAGAACATGTAGAATGGGCACTGGCGCAACTGCGCCGGAAACAGTCCCAACCCGAGGACACCTAGATTCAGATGACAGCGGAACAACACTTCGAGTCGCTCGGTGGCCAGCTTCTCATCGCGATGCCAGGCCTGCTGGATCCAAACTTCGCCGGGAGTCTCAGCCTGATATGTGAACATGGTGAAGACGGCACCATAGGCTTCGTCATCAACCAGCCGACTCACTTCGAACTGGCGACAGTTTTGGAACAGATTGGCCTGACGGTTCATACAGACGTACCGCCGCAGCCTGTTCTGTCAGGGGGGCCTGTGGCTATTGAGCGGGGATTCGTGGTTCACAAACCCTCGGACCGCACATGGGCCTCAAGCATGTCTGTTACTGATGAGATTCAGATCACCACCTCGGAAGATATCATCGGTGCTCTCGCCGAGGGTACCGCACCTGACGGGGCAACGCTGATCCTCGGCTATGCCGGCTGGAGTGGCGGTCAGCTGGAACGCGAAATTCTGGACAACTCCTGGCTGACACTGCCATCTTCCACTGACGTGGTGTTTGAAACCGACATTGACCAGCGACTCAAACTCGCTACCGCCCGGGCTGGCATTGACTTCAGCCGCATGTCCACCAGTGCCGGTCACGCCTGATTCGGATATGATACGCACACAGTCGCCATGAGGGATGGGCCCAACCTGGTACTGGCGTTTGATTTTGGGATGCGCCAGATCGGCGTTGCCACCGGCAATCCCGCAACCCGGATGGCCACTGCCCTTGAAGTACTCCCTGCCAAAGAAGGGCTGCCCCAATGGAGCCAGGTTGAACAACTGCTGGCCGAGTGGAAACCCCAACTCGCACTGGTTGGCCTGCCCCTGAACATGGATGGCAGTGAGAGCAGCATGAGCGAACGGGCACGCAGATTCGCCAATCGGCTCCAGGGCCGATTTGGTCTCAGGGTCGAACTGGTGGATGAACGCCTCAGCAGCTTTGAGGCAAAGGAGCGGGCACGGCTGGGCGGGCACAGGGGTGACTACAAAAAAGCACCTGTGGACGCCCTCGCAGCCGAGATACTCGCCGAGCAGTGGCTGGCTGACCAGTAGCTGACCCTGGCTGGATTTATCTGAAACCCGGCTCTTGACAGCCGGAGACTCGCACCCCGCCGGGTCCCCGGGCGGACGAACCAGTCGTCAGTTGCCCCGGGCGGAAGCGGCGACTGTGAGGCGAATGCCATGCAGACTGACGACATGGGCCGGGGCACCGGACTCTATGGGCTGGTGCTCGGAACTGGCGAGCTCCGCGACCCATTCCGTTCCGGACCAGAGAACCTTGCCGGGTCTGCCAGCCGATACGGTCTCGATGACCTCTACACTCTGGCCGATCGCATCATTTCCGGGCATCGCACCCGCTGCTTGCTGCCATCGCTTCAGGGGCCGGTATGCAACCAGGGCAATGCCCGCGGTGCCCGCAACGAAAACAGCAATAGCTGCAAACCAGCTGATCCCGGGAAAGAACAGGGCCGCCAGCGCTGCCGCCAGTGCGCCCAGACCCACAAACAGGAACCAGAAGACACTCAGCTGAAATATCAATAGCTCAGCCGCAACCAGCAGGATGCCAAGCACCAGAAAGAACATGAACGGGCCGAGGGATTGCATGCTGTCTGACCGCAGGCTAGAGCCGCTCCGCCTTGTCGACCTGCTGCTTGAGGCTCTCGAAGGCCGTAAAAGCCTTGCCAACCACCGAGGAGATATCGGAACCATCTGATGGAATCAGCGCGACAGTCCCCTCACGGGCGAGCTTCTCAAAGGCACTGATATATTGCTCCGAAAGCTGCTGGGCCACGGCGGTGGTTCCGCCCTGTTCGTTGATCGCCTTGGAGATGGCTCGGATCGCCTCCGCCCTGGCATCGGCTTCGATGGTAACGGATCGCGCTGTGCCTTCGGCACGCAGAATAATCGCCTGTTTGTCACCATCGGCCTCGTTAATCTGCGCCTGACGGTAGCCCTCAGAGGTGGTGACAGCAACCCGCCGCTCACGCTCCGCTGCCATCTGCTTCTCCATCTCCTCAAGAATTGAGGAAGGTGGGGAGATGTCTTTCACTTCATAGCGCAGCACCTTGGTGCCCCAGACATTCGAGGCTTCGTCAATGGCATTGGTTACCTCGGCATTGATGTTGTCTCGCGATTCAAATGTCTGGTCCAGGCTGAGCTTGCCGATCTCCGCCCGCATGGTGGTCTGCGCCAGCTGGGTTATCGCGAACACCAGATTCTCAACCCCATAGCTTGCCGCCCTGGGGTCCATGATTCGCATGTAGAGCACACCATCGATGCCCAGCGAGACATTGTCCTTGGTAATCGCCTGCTGGGAGGGAATATCTATGGCGAACTCCTTGAGGGAATGCTTGTACGCCACCCGGTCGAGGAAGGGAATCAGAACATGAAAACCCGCCTCCAGAGTCACTGTGTATTTTCCCAGACGTTCTACGACAAAAGCCTGGTTTTGCGGCACGATGCGAACCCCCTGACCCAGTACAATGATCAGTACAATCGCAATGCCAATCAGAACATAGAGGGTTTCCATAAGCGACTCCTGTGTTATCGCACATCAGGTAATGACGGCTCGGACACGCGCCACACCTGTCATCCAGTTTTCAGAGTGCTTCTTTATGGGCACAACAAAACTCAGGGGATACTTACGATGCTTGTCTGTAATCGCATCAGTTATTCCCAAATCCAGAAACACCGCACTCGCCACAATCTTTGCGCCCATTTCACTTGGGATTGCTCCAACCGCTTCGCGCCCATCTTCAGTTTCACATTGGTACTTTAACGCATCATCGGATTTTCTTACCAAGACTGTAGCGGGCATCTCTACTGACCAAAGTCCGCGCTTGTTTTGCAGAGTACAGGCACCGTTGCTGCCGTCACTAAAAGAGAACGCGACGGGGGTCATGGCATCTTCAGTAAGGGTTGCACAAGCGGCAACACTCGCGACTAAAGCGAGAATAGAGAGTTTCTTCATAATATCCAATTTTTTCCTCGGCTCAGCTATTTGCACAATGCCCTTTCCAGAAAAGAGCCAAGCGCAACTATACGGGATGCGGAGGTGTCTGGATAGTTCCAGTATTGTCCGCGCTGCAGCAATTCTTATTTTAAGTGTTCCAGGAGTCCAATTTTTCTGAACCTCACCTGCAGCAGGCATTATTGAAAGCTACCAGATATCTTCACGATATCCCCTGACCATGCTCTGAAAGAATTGGTTACTACGAAGATTCGGTGTACCAGAAAAATCAGGCGAGAACACACATTGGACATATTTTCCAAAGTGTTACACTGTTTTTTTAAGCTGCGCGCATAAATTTTCCAATAGCAGGCTCCTAACGGTTTCTTTCGAGGATCTGTCACACAGGCGCACATCCTCAAGTCTGATTCGATTTTCGAGCAATAACTTCCGTACCTCAGTGCTGGAAAGTTCAAGTTGAACAGTGTGTGTGGAGGACATCATTCAGTTCCTCGTAAAGTTGAAACTGGGTGAATAAAAATTGCTGCGATCCGAAAACAGGGATAAGGAACCCTGTTCCCTCCCCCGGGTGTCCGATGTCTGTGAACCCTGATAGAAAAACTCCAGCTGTTGAACCAGCCAGGGCTGTTTCCCAAAGCTGAGTGCCAATTCCCTTTCCAGGCGGTTCATTGCCATGCGGTAAATTTCGTGGGCCTGCTCTTCGCATCCCGATGCTGCGCACACTTGAGCAAACAGAACGGAGGCTTGGGAAAACATCTCACAGGATAGCTGAGCCTTGGCTGCTTTCGTGGACAGGATGACTTCAGCTATTTCAAAAGCACCGCCAGCGAAAGGGATAGCGTCCCTGAGTTGTTCAGCTTCATACAATGTCTGAGCTGCTTCAAAACTGGTGTCGAACGCATGGAGTGCCGCATCTGAATCCTGGCTTATTCGAATTCGGTATGGCCCGCAGAGAAAACGATATTTCATGAAAAGTACCCCCGACATCAAGCAACACGACCGTGATTATAGATGTTAATAAATATCATTTACAATATATAATAATAATTATTAATTTTTATTATGCAACACCCTGAGATCAAACGATAGGGGCCGTTCATATGCCTGATTCCAAAAGTCCGTTGACGTGCCCTGAACACTTTCAAGTGCGTTTTCCTCTCATACAATCCCACACGAGCAGACTCGCGGTGCACAGTTCATTCAGAAGCGAAACGTAAGCAGAACGATTGCTCAGGGATGATTTTTCAACACTGTCCTTAGAGGGACGGTTTGAAGACCCGCTGGAGTATCAGGAGTACAGTACTTCAGGGTGCTCACAAGCGGCTGTAAGATAGAGAAGCGAGAGCTCGGAGATACTGAAGCTCTACTCAAGTGCATGGCCTTCGATGCGGCGACAGCCTGGCACCTGTTCGATCTGCACCGGCGCACCAAGCTCAAACCCGACGTGTCAGCCCAGGAGGTTATCGAGCCTGACGAGATCGTCACCTGTCAGCTGCCGCGCGACCTGTATCCGAAAATACCGATCAGGGCACCGCTTGAAGGTGCCTATCGCAAGCGCCTTAATTTGGACGATAATGCCGAGTATTCGGTGGTACCCAGCGGCGGCATCCTCCAGTCGCACACATCAACGGTACTGCCGGGTCGGTTTCAGATCAGGGATAGAATGACCAATGAGCACACTAGCCGAAAATCTTGCTTCAGTAAGAGTCCGCATTGAAGACGGGCTGAAAAACACTGACCGGCCGGCCGGGCGCGTGCAGCTGATTGCGGTGAGCAAGACGCGTCCGGCACAGGACATCGCAGAAGCTTTTGCCGCCGGACAGAGAAAATTTGGTGAAAACTATCTGCAGGAAGCGCTGGAAAAGATGCACCAGTTGAATGAGCTGGACATAGAATGGCATTTCATAGGCGCCATTCAGAGCAACAAGACACAAGCAATTGCCAGGCATTTTCACTGGGTGCACTGTATTGAACGGGAAAAAATCGCCCGCAGGCTCAGTGACCAAAGACCCGCCGACATGCCTCCCCTGCAGGTCCTGATTCAGGTTAATCCGGACAATGAAACCACCAAGTCGGGCATACAGGAGGTCCATCTTGGCAATCTTGCACACGCCGTCGATTCGCTTCCCCGGATCAGGCTCAGAGGACTGATGTGTATCCCTGCCCCTCACAGTGATCACCAGTCCAGGCTCGCCAGCTGCAGGCGCGCTGCAGTCCTCTACCGTGATCTGACCAGGGACTACCCCGGCATTGATACTCTATCGCTGGGTATGTCGGCCGACCTCGAAGAAGCCGTATCGGCAGGGTCCACAATGGTACGCATCGGAACCGACATATTTGGACCGCGCTCCTGAACCCGGTCAGATTGATGCACCCATTCCTGCACTCACCTGCAGCTCGCATGGTCAACAGCTGAGAAGCTGGCAAATCACAGGCGGTTACGGGCAGTTATTGTATATCGCCAAGGCTAACCATATGAGGTCAACTGTATTAGTATCTGCACCTCATGAACGAGGGGTCGCTCCTTCTGCGTTCGTCTCACCTCCCGATTTCGGCAAACCGGACCAGAACGTGAGGCCGTGCTGACCGCCACCAGGAAGCGAACCACATTGAGGCTTATGACAACCAATTCTGGAGTAAGCAGCTATGAGTAGCACGGTCGTCATTACCGGTGCCAATCGCGGCATTGGATTATCCCTCGCCAGACATTACGCAGCGCAGGGTCACAGGGTTTTCGGAGTGTGCCGCCGCAGCTCCCCGGAACTGCGTGCATCAGGCGCCGAGGTGCTCGAGGGCATTGATGTCGCTGATGAGGCTTCAATATCGCAACTCAGGAGAAAACTGGGCGCAGCGGGAATAGATATTCTCATCAACAACGCAGGGGTTCTGCAGAATGAGGTGCTTGGTCGGATCAACTACGACTCCATACGACATCAGTTTGAGGTCAACGCACTCGGCCCACTCAGAGTCATTGAAGCCCTGCAAAGCAATCTTTCATCGGGTGCCAAACTCGCTGTCATCACCAGCCGCATGGGCTCAATTGCGGACAACACAAGCGGTGGCCGCTATGGATACCGCATGTCAAAAGCCGCCCTGAACATCGCAGCGGTATCCCTGGCACAGGATCTGGGCACCCGCGGCATCGCCGTAGCGATTATTCATCCAGGGCTGGTTGGCACCGACATGATTGGTGGGCACGGCGACATCACACCGGACGAGGCCGCCGCACGCATTGCCCGGCGAATAGATGAGTTATCATTGGAGACCAGCGGAAGCTTCTGGCACTCCAACGGCGAGATACTCCCCTGGTAGTGCGCGCACCTGGCCTCAAGCACGTTCTGTTCCCCAAGAGACAGCCCGGACAGGAACACACGAAAATCCCGTTGCAGGAGCGATTCAGGGTGCGGAGATTTCCAGAATGGACAACCATGTGAATGGCGGCTGACCACGTGCAACATCAATCAGGGCAGCGCACGGATTTTCTGAGCCCCAGAGGCTCCGTTGAACCCCCGTCAACCGATCCGAACGGAAATCCCGGACGACTGAAGGACTCCACCAGTGGATATGAAACAGATCATTGATCCCCAGTTTGTCGCGGCGGTAGAGAACATGCCGCCGGAAGCGGCTGTCTATGCGTGCGAAAACCCGGAGCAGATGCGTGCGTTGAACAGGTCATTGGACTTCCCCATGGCTCAGCACGAGGGCCAGTTTCTGTGGTCCCGCCAATCTTCACTCAATGCCTGGGAGATGTGCTTCGAGGGAACACCGGGCAGGGATGCTTCTCCCTATGCATCCGCTACCCGCGCAACGATCTTTCCGGGCTGCCGCCAACCTACATCGTCTTGGGTACAGCCGACCTGTTGCGCGATGAGTGCATCGAGTATGCGCAGCGCCTCATGACCGCCAATGTCCCCACTGAGCTCGCGGTATTTCCCGGCCTGTTTCATGGAGCGGAATACCTGGTACCCGCCGTCGCGGTCAGTCGGCGTATGCAGCAGAGTATGATTGCAGCATTGAAAAACGGCCTGGAGACACCATGACAGGATTTCGACCGCACTTGCGGGTAACGTTCAACTGCACCGGCCCGGACGAAGAATCTGCATGACACATCAGATCACAGGATTTATAGGCGCCGGTACCATGGCCGGCAGTCTGGTTGTGGGGATGATTGACCGGGGTTATGATCCTTCCAGCATCATGGCGTGTGACCCGGCAGTGGATCAACTTGAGAGACTCAGCCAGGCCGCTCCGGCCTGCGACCGGTTGCGGCTCTATTCAGACAGCGACAGGATAGGCGAAGCCGATATCGTCGTGCTGGCGGTCAAACCACAGGTCCTCAGAACCGTGGCTTTGGATCTCGCTCCACGGCTGAATCCAGAGGCCATGGTCATTTCAGTGGCTGCTGGCATATCCATAGACTCACTGCAGTCCTGGCTTGGCGATCGTGCAATCGTTCGCTGTATGCCCAATACTCCGGCACTGATCCGGCAGGGAGCAGCAGGGCTCTGTGCAAATGATCATGCCAGCCCGGCCGATCGGCAGGCGGCTGAAGACATCCTCAGTGCAGTAGGTATTGTCCACTGGGTGGATTCAGAGGACCTGATCGATGTCGTCACGGCCGTGTCCGGGTCGGGACCAGCCTACTTTTTTCTGTTCACCGAACTGATGTCCGAAATCGCCACCGAAATGGGGCTTGAACCCGCTGTGGCAGAATCACTGGCAATCCAGACCTGTGTTGGTGCTGGCCTGCTGGCGCAGAGAAGTGAACAATCACTGCCTGAACTGAGAGGGAATGTCACCTCCGAGGGCGGCACGACCCACGCGGCACTAGAGAGTTTTCAGGCTGACGACCTGAAAACGCTGGTACGTAATGCAATGTCCCGGTGTGCACGCCGGGCAGAAGATATGGCGCGGGACTATGGCAAGCCGACAGATACTGGAACAGAGCGGGGAACCAATTAATGGATACTACCCAGGAAATCGCAGTCTATCTCATCCAGGCACTGGGTGGCATCTATGTGTTCCTGGCCATCATGCGGGTTCTGCTGCCAGCCAGCGGAGCTGACTACTACAACCCGATCAGTCAGTTTGTTGTCAAGGCGACCCAGCTACCGGTCAACATTCTCGGCAAGGCTGTCCCGAGCTGGAAACGCATTGATCTGGCCGCCATTGTCTGGGTACTGCTGGTTCAGATATTGCTGACTGAAGCGGCCGCACTGTCATCAATTGGTGTGCTGGTTGATCCTGTTACAGCATTGGCCTGGGCCTGTGTTGCCAGCCTCCACATGCTGCTGAGCATTATTTTCTGGGGTATGGTCATCCTCATCGTTTTCAGCTTCGCAGCGGCCTTGGGCGGCCTGATGATCCAGCATCCGGCACTCGATCTGCTGCAACAGCTTATGGCACCCCTGATGCGTCCCCTGCAAAAGATCCTCCCACCCATGGGCGGGCTGGATCTGTCACCCATCCTCCTGTTTCTGCTGATCAATGTACTGCAGATAATTACCACAACCATTGCCCGCAACCTCGGACTCAACCCTGCCCTTGTCGTTGGTTTTTAGGTGCGAGCCAAAGTACACTGCTGCGCCAGACCTCGGACCACACCACTGACAACGATTTGACGCCAGACTCGAGCATGACCCGCGAATTCCCTGCCGACTCGGTCGGGCTGGTAGCGCCGCTGCGCATCCAGGTTGACGAGCCCCTGGCCCTCGCCTCCGGCCGGGAATTGAAGGGGTATGAACTGGTGTATGAAACATACGGGGAACTCAACGCGGACAAGAGCAATGCCGTCCTCATCTGCCACGCCCTGAGCGGGAATCACCATGCCGCGGGCTACCACAGTCATGACCCGGATGAGAAACCCGGCTGGTGGGAGACCTGCATAGGGCCTGGAAAGGCAATCGATACCAACAGGTTCCACGTGGTGGTTCCTAACAACATCGGCGGCTGCCACGGCAGCACAGGACCCAACACCATCAACCCGGAAACCGGCAGGCACTGGGGCGCGGATTTTCCCCAGTTGCGTTTTCGCGACTGGGTTGAATCACAGCGGCAGCTCTCGGATCTGCTGGGCATCAGATGCTGGGCTGCAATTGTCGGCGGCAGCCTCGGAGGCATGCAGGCCATGCGCTGGGCACTGGAGTACCCGGACCGGCTCAAACATGCGGTGGTCATTGCTTCAGCCATGTCCCTGACGCCACACAACATTGCCTTCAACGAACTGGCGCGCAAGGCGATTACGTCCGACCCTGACTTTCATGGCGGACACTTTTATGGAGAAGACGCACGCCCCGATGCAGGACTGGCGCTCGCCAGAATGACGGCGCACATCACCTATCTCTCCGACTACGAATTTGATAATCGCTTCGGTCGCCAGCTGCGCAGCGGAACCTTCGAACGCGGACAGGATGCGCCCCTGCAATTTGAGGTGGAAAGCTACCTGAACTACAAGGGTTCCCAGTTTGCCGGCGAGTTCGATGCCAACACCTATCTGCTCATAACGCGAATGCTCGACTACTTCGACCTGGCGCGGGAATATGATCATGATCCGGTCGCTGCGTTCCGGCATGCACAGTGTCGATTTCTGGTTATCTCATTCGCAACTGACTGGCGTTTTCTGCCCGAGCGCTCCAGGGAAATCACCCGGGCGCTGGTTGCAGCGGGAAAGGATGTTACCTATCTCAACATTGATTCCGACCAGGGGCACGATTCTTTCCTGCTGCCAATTGAACGCTATATCAATGCTTTCTCGGCATACATGGACGGGGTTGCCCGGAACCTGCCGTCAACCGGGGGGGATTGTTGAGGTGCGAATTGACCTGAAAGTCATCGAAGAGTGGATCGCACCCGGCAGCCGGGTGCTCGATCTGGGGTGTGGCGATGGTAGCCTGCTGGAGCACCTGCGCAACACCCGTGGAATCACCGGATACGGGCTGGAGAATGACCCTCAGGCAATTCAGTCCTGTGTCAAAAAAGGTATCAACGTCATAGAAAAATACCTCGAGCGGGAACTCAATGACTTTGGCGACGAAAGCTTCGATACCCTGTTAATGACCTTTGCGCTCCAGGTGATGGAATACCCGGACATCGTTCTGGAAGAGATGCTGCGAGTGGGTCGGGAGTGCATCGTCACCTTCCCGAATTTCGGCAGCCTGCAGGCACGGCTCGCGCTGCTCTTCAAGGGCAGAATGCCCGTCACAAAGAGGTTGCCCTATCAGTGGTATGATACCCCCAATATTCACTTCTGCACGGTGGCAGATTTTGAGGCACTCTGCGCCACCAAGGGCTACAGCATCCTGCACCGCACAATGCTGAGTCAGACCGGCATAAACCTGGCCTTGAAGGATCTCTGGCCGAATATGTTTGCCGAGACCGCCGTGTACCATCTGACCAGCTAATGGTGCCGCAACAGCCCTCCTGCAGCTGGAGAAAACCACCATGGTCCGCATAACCCTGTTTCTCTCACTGTGCCTGGCATGCCTGCCAGGCGTATCCTCTGCCCAAGCGGACAATAGTCAAACAGTCGTGGGAGACTACATCGTTCACCACAGCATATTTAACAGCAGTTTCCTGACACCCGAGGTAGCATCAGTGTACGGGTTGACCCGGGGACGAGACAGGGCCATCGCCAATGTCGCCCTCACCCGTGTCGAGAACGGTGTGCACAGCCTGGGCCTGCCGACCAGGGTAAGCGGTGAAGTCCGCAATCTCATGCAGCAGTCGATGCCGCTGGAGTTTATCGAGATCATCGAAGGAGATGCCGCCTATTACCTGGCGCCCTTTAGATTCAGCGATCGGGAAACCCTGCATTTCCATCTCCAAGTGCGTATCCCTGGGCTGACGGACGCACAGGACATAAAGCTGACCCGCACACTCTATCGGGATTAGACAGCACTCCTGTAAGAAGGCTGTCATCTTGGGAGCACATACTCGCCGCCCTGAACCATGAAGATACAGAAGGTCGTGCTGGCATCGGGCAATGCCGGAAAGATTTGCGAAATACAGCAGGGTCTGGGCGGCAGTTTTGAGCTGGTATCCCAAGCGGAGCTTGGAGTGAGTGCACCCCCGGAAAATGGGCTGACCTTCGTGGAAAATGCCCTGATCAAGGCCAGGGCGGCCAGCGAGCAGACCGATCTGCCGGCGATTGCGGATGATTCAGGACTGTCAGTCGATGCGCTTGGCGGTGCGCCGGGGATCTACTCGGCGCGTTTTTCCGGCAGCAATGCAACTGATTCCGCCAACAACGCGCTGCTGCTGCAGAAACTGCAGGGCCTGCCAGAAGACAGGCGCACCGCCAGTTTTCAGTGCGCGCTGGTATACATGCGTTCTCCCACTGACCCTGTACCGCTGATATGCCAGGGATACTGGAAGGGACGAATACTGGATTCACCCCGGGGTACTCATGGTTTCGGGTACGACCCCCTGTTTTATGCCATTGACCAGGGCTGCACATCGGCCGAGCTGAGTCCCGAGGTAAAAAACCGGGTCAGCCACCGTGGCAAGGCCCTCACCCGGCTCGTCAACGCCCTGTCCGGCCACACGGACCCAGGCCAGCCCCACGGGGGGCCGGGTCCGTGACTTCCATTCTGTTTTTGTGCACTGGAAACTCCTGCCGGAGCCAGATGGCCGAAGGCTGGCTGAAACATCTGTTCCCGGAGTTTGAAGCATACTCCGCTGGCATCCTGGCCCGTGGAATGAATACCATGGCTGCACGAGTCATGGCCGAGGCTGGCATTGACATCGGGACTCAGCACTCAAAAACAATTGAGAGTCTGCCTTCCAGGGAAATCGATTACGTATTTACCCTGTGCGGCAGTGCAGCCGAGAACTGTCCGTACTTCGCAGCCAGAACGCGGCTCATCCATGTGCCCTTTGATGACCCGCCTGGACGTGTGCTCGCATCTGAACTGGAGCCGGAATCGCCCGAGGCCGTGGAGATCTATGCACGAGTGCGCGATGAGATCCGCGATTTTGTGCGTGATATCAGAACCTATCTGGAGTGACACATGGGTATTTTTGAACGCTACCTGAGCATCTGGGTAGCTTTCTGCATGGCGGCAGGGATAGCTTGTGGCACGGCCATTCCCGGGGTATTTTCCCATATTGCATCCATGGAATTCGCCCGGGTGAACCTGGCAGTGGCCGTACTGATCTGGATCATGATCTATCCAATGATGATCCAGGTTGATTTTTCATCTCTCAGGGATGTCGGAAAAAAACCCAAAGGGCTGGCGCTCACACTGACCGTCAACTGGCTGATCAAACCCTTCAGTATGGCACTGCTTGGCTGGCTTTTTTTTCGCGTTATTTTCGCCGACCTGGTCGACCCCCAGACAGCCGGCGAATACATTGCCGGGATGATCCTGCTGGGCGTCGCACCCTGCACGGCGATGGTGTTTGTCTGGAGCCAGCTCACAGATGGTGATCCCAACTACACACTGGTTCAGGTTTCGGTCAACGACATCATTCTGATCTTTGCCTTCGCACCGATTGCTGCGTTCCTGCTGGGAATGTCGAGGATCCATGTGCCTTGGGAAACGCTTCTGCTGTCTGTTGCACTCTATGTCGTGCTGCCACTCGCAGCGGGGTATGTGACCCGGGTCCATCTGCAGCGCAGCAGCGATCCAGGGAGGCTGCAGGGGTTTGTTGATGCACTCAAACCCTGGTCAATTGTCGGCCTGTTGGGCACCGTAATACTCCTCTTTGGACTGCAGGCCACATCGATCCTTGCCCAACCCCTGGCCATTGTCCTGATTGCCACGCCACTGCTGATCCAGACATACGGTATTTTTTTTCTTGCCTACGGTTCTGCCAGAGTCCTGAAACTGCCTCACACTATCGCCGCACCCGCATGCATGATAGGCACCTCAAACTTCTTTGAGCTGGCTGTCGCCGTGGCGATCTCATTGTTTGGTCTCAACTCCGGAGCAGCACTTGCTACTGTGGTCGGCGTGCTGGTCGAGGTTCCGGTCATGCTCTCGCTGGTCAGTTTCGCAAACCGCACTCGCGGCTGGTTTCAGTAGGAACCACGATAATCTCTGCGTGCCGGACGGACTCTGATGTCGGACAGGGAGAAGCTTTCCGAGGCTCCCGGAGAATCTGGCAGGCTTCCACGCGCTAGCGAATCGACATGTCGCGAGTATCGCACGAGCTGCGCGGGATCGTCAGCGGACAGTTCCCGGCCTCGCGCACGCCATGGAAGGATGCCCAGGGTTAACGAAAATCAACAGGAATTCGCGTGAGATAGTCTTGGAATGGTCACCTCATTGTATTGAATATTCCATTAAATTGATCAATTATTGGAAAATTCCCAATAAATGGCAGGGAGATTCCCTCCCGGATTCAAGTTAAATGCTACATAATTACTCAAAGGAGAATAGACTATGAGTAACGAGAGACAGCAGCAAGAAGTTGATCAAAATTATCAGGCTTTCAAAGACTTACTACCTGATTTATTGAAAACTGACGCCAATAGATATGCGCTGATGCACGACCGGAAAGTAATGGCATGCTTTGATACAAGCAGAGATGCAATGCAAGCTGGGCGAAAACTTTTAGAAGGGAAGAATTTCTCGGTTCAGCTCGTAACAAAAAAATCTGTGGATTTAGGATATTACTCTCATGTCGGTTTTTTCGGGTCAGTTTAATTGGGCTGAGGGGCTAATCTGGCAGGTGGCAATCATCGCAAGTGATGCTAAAGACCCAAATCAGGATAAGCTGCATCTGTGCACTGCACTCGTTGATACCGGTGCAAGCCACACGTCTATTACGCAAGCTGTTGCCCGAGAGCTCAATCCTCAGCCAAGCGGAAAGAGGGATCTGCAAACCGCTGCTGGTCTCGTTTCCGTATAATATGTATGACGTGGAACTTGGCTTTCTCATACTATGGGAAAGGACAATGATGGAAATGTTCAGGGGGAGATTCAGGTCATGGAAAAGGCTATCGGAGTCCCTGAATTTGATGCAGGAAACAGTATGTATCAAGCACTTGTTGGAAGGGATATTCTTTCAGCTGGCGTATTGAACCTGTCCCACGATGGGCATTTTTCATTCTCGTATTAACCTCAACATGAGCGAGCGATCAAGGGTTACTCGCGACGGCCTACTCGCTATATTCTGCGATTAGTCGCCAGAGGCGCGCAAGATTCGGCGAGATACTGCACCCGACGTAAACGGTGTTTTATTCCGCTCACCGAGTCACTTTGGTAAAAAGTCAGAGCCAGGAGGTAGGCATTGACTCGAACTTTCTCCCCAATTCAAGGCCTTGTGAAAATTGAGTCTATAGATAACCAACCGACGCAATTCAGGAGGCACAGGCATTTGAGAATACCATCAACTCTTGTTCAGTCTGATAAGACCGTCGTTGGGTGAAAAGCTTCGAGACAACCACACTCCGGAAAGTCAATTATTAGTGCGTGTCGGAGCAAAAATTACTGATCATCAGGCCATACACCTTCAAATAGCGAGGCGAACACAACCCGGGTAAAACCGCAGTGATCTCGTTGTTTAGTCTCAGTTCTGGAGCAGCACTTGCCACTGTGGTCGGCGTGCTCGTCGAGGTTCCGGTTATGCTCTCGCTGGTCAGTTTCGCAAACCGCACTCGCGGCTGGTTTCACTGGGGACCGCACTAACCCCGGTTTGGCTGAGGGCCGCTCCGCTGCCAGATGAGGCACTGGTTGTTCGCCGGCATGGGGGTATCCCTCAGGAGACTGAGCCCGACTGTGGCAGCCAGTGCGTCGACCGCCTCAAAGTCCCGCACACCGCTGGCCGAATCGCGGCGTTTCAGCCAGAGATCAAATGCTGCATTGCTGGGTGTGGTGAATTGGCCACCGTACTTGAAAGGGCCGTAGAGCAGCAGATATCCATGCAGACCCAGCACCTCCGCGATGCCTGCAAACAGGCAGTGCACTGATTCCCAGCTCATGATGTGCAGGCAATTGGCGCTATAGATCATATCAACGGACCTTGCCTGACCCAGGTTCCATGGAAGATGTCTGACGTCCAGTAGCACCGGTGCCACGATATTTGGAGCCGGATGGGCCTCAAATCGTGCCTTGAGCGTATTCAGATAAGGCGGGATTTCCGAGGGCAGCCAATGCAGTCGGGGGAAGGCCTCTGCAAAAAACTCCGCGTGCTGACCCGTGCCGGAGCCAATCTCGAGCACCAGATTCACCCGTTCAAAACAGTCCCTCGCAGCCTCCAGAATTGGCTCCTTGTTGCGATCAGCCGCCACTGAGTATCTCTCCACCCGACCTGGACCTCCTGTGCACAAAAACCTGCCGACAATTGTGACTGCTCGCTGCTGCAGGTTCCAGTTATCCGGTGTAATACTGCCGAGCCCTCGCGCCGACATGATCTGCAGCCTTTCAGCTTCCACGACGTTTCCTGCTGTACTCGGATGCCGGAAAACTGAGACAATGACAGCATGGGGCAAAACTCTTCCACACTGCCGCTCTCACTCTATGTACACATACCCTGGTGTATCAGAAAGTGTCCCTATTGCGACTTCAATTCCCACGCAATTGAACCTTCCGCGCCAGAACACGACCTTCCAGAGGAGCACTATCTGGCGGCCCTAGAGACTGATCTTATGGACAGTGCCTGGCAGTCACAGGGACGGGAGCTCATATCCGTTTTCTTCGGCGGCGGCACGCCCAGCCTGTTCAGCGCGGAGGCGATCGGACGGATTCTGTACATGGCGTCAGAGGTCATTGGCCTTGCCGGGGATTGCGAAGTTACCATCGAGGCCAACCCCGGAACCTTTGAACAGCAGCGCTTTTCCGGTTATCGCCAGTCCGGTGTCAACCGGTTATCAATCGGAGTACAGAGCTTTGACAACAGGATGCTGGAGTCCTTGGGGCGGATTCACGATGCAAATGAGGCCCGCGACGCATTCTCCGCAGCCCGGCGGGCAGGCTTTGACAATATCAATCTGGACCTGATGTATGGTCTTCCCCACCAGAACCAGGCACAGGCGCTGCGTGATCTGGAAGAGGCCGTGGCGCTTCGCCCGGAGCACATCAGCTGGTACGAGTTGACGCTGGAACCCAATACCTATTTTTTCCGCCATCCCCCGAACCGGCCGGATGCGGACCATCTGGCTGATATGTCAGACAGCGGTATCCGGCTGCTCGCCGATGCGGGCTACCGCAGATACGAGATATCCGCCTTTGCGGAGAAGGACCGGCGCAGTCGACACAACTTGAACTACTGGCAATTTGGCGACTATATCGGCATTGGCGCAGGAGCCCACAGCAAATTCACCGACCTTACGAGCGGAGAGATCACACGTCAGGCCAAGACGCGCCAGCCCGGACACTACATCGAGCGCATTGGTTCGCGGGTTGCAACCGAAACCACGGTCGCCAGGGATGACATACTGGGCGAATATATGATGAATGCGCTGCGCCTTCCCGAGGGCACCAGATTGTCAGATGCCGCCACACGCACCGGCTTGGATGCCAAAGACATTGAGACGCGATGTCGTGAGGGTCTCTCGCGGGGATTGCTTGAGTTGGGTCAAGACAGAATACAGCCGTCCGATCAGGGCCAGCGCCTGCTCAATCTGTGTCTTCAAAGTTTTTTAGTAACTACTCACCCCCCGTGACGTCATAGGAAGGCGATTCTATGATGTGTGCGTTTCATGAGTGCACAGGGTCATGGGCAACGCATATTTCAGTTCCAAGGCGACGGCGGGGGTGTGTCAGGCGCTGATGCCGAGAACCTCCACGAGGCGCTGACCCAGTACGAAGCCGAGGTGCTGCGCACCGCCGCGACCCCGACACCCCGTTCACCAACACCCGCGCCGAGCGCGATATCCGCATGGCCAAGGTCAAGCAGAAGGTCTCCGGCTGCTTCCGAACCCTCCGCCACGCCCAGGCCCACTGCCGAATCTCCAGCTATCTCCAGTCCATGGCCCACCAGGGCTCCAATCCGCTGACCGCCATACAGATCGCCCTCAACGGCACCACTGCCACAATGATCGAGCAGGAAAAGGGGGGCGAGTAGTTCCAGATTGATTGATCGTGTCTTTTTTCTTGAGTCCTACTGTCCGCAGCAAAAATGCTATTCTTACATTAAATTGCGCCTGAAATAAAAATTAGGGAATTACAAACTTGTTGCCCAAAAGCACTGAGGTTGGCTTTGTATAAATAACCTGGATTCTATATACTTACCCTAACTTCCCCCTTGTGAAGTTGACTCAATGGAGCTTGGGGAGAAAAAACCGCCTTCGGGCGGTTTTTTCGTATAGCAGATAAACTTTCGGAGTTGAACATAAGAACAATTGCCTACATAGATGGCTTTAACCTGTATTTCGGTAGCCTGAAAGGAACACCTTACCGCTGGCTCGATGTCCCTGCTCTGGTCAAGCAGCTGTGCCATGAGCAAAGCCCCAATTGTGAACTTGCAGCAATCAAGTATTACACGGCTGACATCAAGGCCAAATTATCTCCTCATCAGGACGCAGCCTGCAGGGCACAACAAGATTATCTGTTGTCGCTCCAGGCCCATAGTAAAGCCCAGAATCTCAAGCTGAAGATCATCAAGGGGAAGTACAGTATCCAGGCCAAGGATTATTTCGCATTTCAAGAGCCGGTGGACTTTGGTAACAAGCTATCTGTCTGGGTTGCAGAGGAAAAACAAACCGATGTTGCGATTGCTGTCGATATGCTTTGTGATGTGCTGGATGATGCCTGTGACCAGTTGGTCATTTTTTCAAATGACAGTGACTTGGCGCCTGCCCTGGGCGAAGTTAAATCGCATTGGCCTGGCAAAACCGTAGGCGTGGTTGCCCCTACACGTGGCGAAGGAAGGCAACCAAGTGCCGACCTCAAAAAGATAGCGGACTGGACGCGTCACGGTATCAGAAAGAATGAGCTGGAATCCTCACAGCTCCCGGAAAAGGTACAGACTCGAAAAAGAATCATTTCAAAACCTGGGCACTGGTAACGGTCTATCAAGTGGACACACTTAATCGATTTAAGGCCTCACGGGGATCGCGTCCAGCACTTTCTAGTGTAGGTCGAATGTCTGAGAATGAGATGAGATTGGAAGGATGGTCGAAGATATCCATTGGAAGACGATCTCGCGTTTCAAGTCGTACGACTTCGTTGCGAAGTGGTATCGGAAGGCTCACGAGAGGAGTGCAAGTGCCGCGAAGGTAAGACAAATCAATGCGTGCTTCGCTCATGGCAGGGAGTACTTCAGAAACGCCGCCGACTCGGAAATGAACGTTAAGCCTTTGCTACTCTATTACGGAGTTCTTTCGTGCTGTCGCGGCGTGACCTTGGCGAACGATCCGCAAAAGAATGAAGGTAACTCCCCGCCCCCTTTATTATTGCGATCTTTGAACCATTCATTGTCTTTCTTCAGCGAAGCAATTTTTCGGGACTGTCACCACGCATACGGCGCGCCCATCAGAATCGCCGCGATCTCGACAAGCAGCACGGCATCCTGCAGTTGTGCCAGCAGGTCGCAGCTCCAGAGTGATATGCTGGGGAGCGACACCCGCAGTCCACCGGTCCACAATGAAGTCCATCCGCCCATCATAACGCCATTGTGACTATTCGATATAATTCCCTTTTGAATCTAAGATAGCGCATCCTGCACAGAGGGTCATTCCTGGTAGCCTGGGCACTGCGAAGCCGGACACCAGTTTCCTCTGCATTCGACCAACCGGTCTTCATGGAGCCAGCACGCCCAGTGACAACCAAAACCCCTGCTACTGACACCAAGCGCACAAAGATACTTGCCACCCTGGGACCGGCCAGTTCCTCCCCAGACACAATCGAAGAACTCATCCTGGCTGGCGCAGACTGTTTTCGACTCAATTTTTCTCACGGCACAGCTGAAGAACACATGTTGCGTGCAGAGACTGTTCGCAGCGTCGCCACCCGGCTGGGTGTGCACATCGGCATTCTCTGCGATCTGCAGGGACCAAAAATCAGGATAGCCCGGTTTTCCGCAGGCTACGTCGCCCTGCAACCCGGCGCAAGATTCGCCATTGACGCCGAACTCGATGAAACGGCCGGAAACAGCCAGGAGGTCGGGGTTCTTTACACAAATCTTGCACAGGATTGCGCGCCTGGAGATCACCTGCTTCTGGATGACGGGCGAATCGAACTTGAAGTACAGGCCATATCTGGACAGCGCATCGAGTGCGAAGTGATCATCGGGGGCATGCTCACCGACAACAAGGGCATCAATCTGTCCGGTGGGGGACTGTCGGCAGAGGCACTGACTGAAAAAGATCTCACCGATATGCGGGTTGCCGCGGAGATAGACGCTGATTTCCTCGCCGTGTCCTTTCCCGGGAGCGCCGCTGACATGACAAGAGCCCGGGTTGAGGCAAACAAGGCCGGGTTCAGGGGAAAACTTGTTGCAAAGATAGAACGCGCCGAATGCCTGGAGTCGGCGGAGACTCTGGATGCGCTGATTCTGGCCTCTGATATCGCCATGGTAGCCCGCGGTGACCTCGGCATAGAGATTGGTGACGCGGCACTCGTCGGCGTACAAAAACACATCATTCTGAGAGCCAGACAACTCAATCGGCCAGTGATCACCGCAACTCAGATGATGGAGTCCATGATTGAACATCCAATGCCGACACGGGCCGAGGTTTCCGACGTGGCCAATGCGGTTCTCGATGGAACTGATGCGGTCATGCTCTCAGCCGAAACTGCGGTGGGCAACCATCCGGTGAAGTGCATCGAGGCCATGACGCGCATCGTCACCGGGGCGGAACGCGAGAAAAGAAGCCGCGTCAGCCATCATAGGATGGACAGTACCTTCGAACGATTTGATGAAACAATCGCCATGGCGGCCATGTACGCGGCCAATCACATGGACAATCCAAGAGCCATTCTCAGCCTGACGGAATCCGGTACGACACCCATTCTCATGTCCCGGATTCGCTCCGGCATACCGATCTACTGCCTCTCAAGAAATGCCGCAACTCTCAGGTCTCTCTCGCTGGTGCGCGGCACCTTTGCCCACCTGGTCAGTTTCGATGCAAATTCCGGCATCAACGAGACCATTGGTAAATCGCTCAAGCTGCTCCGGGAAAAGGGGGTGCTGACCAGTGGAGACCGGATACTGTGCACCATCGGCGACAGCATCGGCGAACGTGGCCAGACCAACACGCTCAAAGTTCTCAGGGTATAGCGCTTGAGCACAGTGACTGTGCGAGCAGAATCAGTGGACCTGAGCGAGAATCAGTGCGAGCCGCTCCGCGGCGAGGGCCATGCGTTCATACGCAATGACCTGACCCTCGGATATGTAGAACCGGTCTCCACCTGACCCTTCTTCAATGGAGTAGACAAAACGTGCCAGGCGGTAGCCTTCTGACAGCCAGGTCTCGGGGTTGAGATCCCGAGCCTGACGGGGCAAAACCGCTACCCGTTGGACAAATTCCACAGCTTCTTCCACTGAGGCAAATCCCACAAAAAAGTCCAGTGCCGAATCCCAGAATGAGTGCAGATTGGTTTCGCAGGCAAAGCTGTTGGGTGTGTAGCGAAAACAGAACCGGCTGCCGCCTTGATCTGATTCACAGTTCCGACCTATCCGACTCATGCCATGCAGGGGCTGATGGGCGTCGCCCACAAAATGCACCAGCAGGGCCAGCGTGAGAATCCGGTTCTCTTCCGAACCACCCGACTCAGCCAGAAGCGCCCGGAGTCGTTCTATGGCCCAGGCAACGTCACTACCCGTATCGGACCGGCATTCAGTCACCTCGCTCTCATCCAGACCCGAAGAGTAGAACGCCCGGTTTCTATAGTGCCAGGTCGCGGTGTTTTCATCCGCTTGGGCCAAAAATTCTTCAGGAAGGCTTTCGGCGTAGCGGGTATACAGGCCTGCCAGTGATACCTCCCGGTGGTCGTCGGCAAAAACTGCCATCTGGGCGAATGCTGAGGTTCCGGGGAATGCCCTCATCAGATAGAGCCGCTTCTCGGATGACTGCTGACGAACCAGGGAAAACGCCTGCTGCTCAAGTCTTCTCTGCAATCCCGGCTCCAGCTTTTGCAGGGCGAGCTCCGCAATGACCATGTGCTCGAACTGGCTCCAGGATAATGCAGAAGCAGAGCACAGGCAGGCCAACAGAAAAACCAGGTACCGCATTGTCTTCTCACCACTCTCAATTGAACCGTTCCAGGGGCGCCGCACCCGGTTGCCCTGATCCACTGTCCGGGCGAAAAAAAACCCGCTTTGCAGCGGGCCACATCTCTTGGGTTTCCCCAATGCACATCATTTTTTTGTTTTTCTACCCTCTCCTATACGAGCGCATCCTTTGATCGATTCGATCACATGGTGGCGCAGTTTATACCGGAAAAAGTGGAACCTTCAACAACTTTCTTGAACTTCACACATGTTTCAGGGGGCGGGTGTTGCTGGATCACGGGCTTTCGGCAGCGGATATACCTTATGCATGGCTTCAGGTATACCTCGATCATTGATGATCTGGGCATGTGTCCGGTTCAGGGCTCTGGGTTCCCGAACCCCGCAGGAATGCGCGATAACGCCAACTTCTCGATGTATGTTTTTGACGAAGTTTGCCACGCGAACTGCTTTCACTGTAGGGTCAAGCCCTCGCTGTAACTTGGGGTCATGCGTGGTGATACCGGTGGGACAGGTGTTCTTGTTGCACTGCATCGCCTGTATGCAGCCCAGGGCAAACATGAAGCCACGAGCCGTGGTTACAAAATCGGCACCCATGGCGTACGCCCAGGCGACCTCGGATGGTGTGATGAGTTTCCCGGAGCATATCAACCGGATACGCTCTTTCAGACCATATTCGATTAAGAGGTCCACAACCATCGGCAGGCTTCGTTTGAGCGGAATACCCATGTAGTCCATCAATGCCTGTGGAGCCGCGCCGCTACCTCCGTCTGCACTGTCTATGGTGATAAAGTCCGGCGCGTATTCCAGGCCCCGTTCATGGATGCCCTCGAAAAGATTGTGCAGCCAGGTGGTCTGTCCGATCACCGACTTGAAGCCGACCGGTTTCCCGGTCACCTCGCGAATGTGATGTATCCTGTCCATGAGATCATCAACATTATTGATATCCCGGTGACCATTCGGGCTGATTGAGTCTCGCCCTTCGGCGATGCCGCGTATCCTGGCAATCTCGGCAGTAACCTTGGCACCCGGCAATATGCCACCCTTTCCGGGTTTGGCTCCCTGACTCATTTTGACCTCAAACATCCGCACCTGCTTGAACCCAGCGACCTCCCGAAGTCTGGTATCGCACAGGTTGCCCTGATCATCCCGAACGCCGTAGTTGGCCGTTCCAATCTGGAAGACAAGATCACAGCCACCTTCCAGATGCCAGGGACTGAGTCCACCTTCACCTGTATTCATCCAGATGCCAGCCCTGGCAGCACCATGGGACAGGGCGCGAACTGCAGGCACCGAAATCGCGCCAAAGCTCATACCCGAGATATTGATCAGCGAGCCCGTCGTGTAGACCTGTCGTGCGTATCCCTCTCCAAGAGTGAGATCTGCCGGGCTGGCGACATTCTCGCTCAGTGTCGGGAAGGGGCAATTGAGGAAAATGACATCTCCAGGCTGATCGAGTGGCCGGGTGGAGCCGAAGGCAAGTGTTGAATCAACATCTTTGGCTGCCCGATACACCCAGGATCTCTGGGCGCGATTGAAGGGCAGTTCTTCGCGATCCAGCGCAAAAAAGTATTGGCGAAAGAACTTCCCCAAATGCTCAAAACGGTACCGCAACCGGCCCAGGACAGGATAGTTTCTGCGAATGGTGTGCTCGGTTTGCCTTCGGTCCACGACATACATAGAGATCAGCCAGACCAGGCCAAACAGAAGCAACCCCGCGAGCAGGGTGGCAACGACCTCGAAAAACTGCATCGTGAATGTTGCGAGTCGATCCATGCTGTGTGTTCCTCATACCTAATTCTACGCCAACACGGGCATCATGAAAGAACCCAAGACCCTCGGCTCTCGTGACGTCCGGTAAAAAAAATCAAAACATCAACACATCAAATGCCTTGAATCAGGGATTTTTTTTCAGCTGCGCTCATCCTCTTGACCTCCATTTCCCGTCGGCTGGCACTGGACCTGTCCGGGTACGTTTCGGTATAGCGGACAGCACGCGGCACCCTGGCGCGAAAAAACTTTGCGCCCACGCCTTTAGTGCCCATACCCCGGTGTTCGAGGAAACGACGCTCCACATCGGTGGTGATTCCGGTATACAGGCTGCCATCATTACACTCAATAATATACAGATGCCAAGGCTTTGTCGGTGTATCCAATCTTTTTTCCCCGCAAAGGATGCCAATTACATTCTACCAGCGTAAAATCGCTGGCCGCCCTGAGCCGGAAGCAGGCCCAACAGGCACTGCTCGTTTTACTCACCATGCAAAGGAGTCCGCAATGGCAAGCCGCATTGACGCCGATAGCCCTATCAATGATTACCTGAGTTTCAAGATCAGCGTGCTGTACCGACTGATGGTCCGCCGCACCGCGCGTTTTTTGAATTCGAACTACGACCTCTCCGTTGCGGAATGGTGGACACTTGCCCAATTGGCAGTCAAGTCGCCTGGAACTGTCAGTGGAATTGTCGAGCTTACCCAGAACGACAAGAGCCAGGTCAGCCGGTCTGTCACCACGCTCATCCAGAAAGGCCTGGTGCGCAAGGAAGATAATCCGGAGGATCGACGCAGCAGCCTGCTGTACCTGACAGAACAGGGCCAGACACACTATCAGGAAATCCTGCCGATGCGGCAGAGAACACAGGCACTGCTGCTGCAGCAACTGATGCCAAAAGAGGCAGAAGTGGCAGAGCGCGCCATTGAAAAACTGACCAGCTTTCTTCTGGAAAACCCCGACCTTGTTGTCGCCGCAGAATAATGAAAAGCAGTGGATCTCTCCTCCCGATCCACTGCGCGGAGGCTCGGGGCAGGGGAATGTCTCGGGACGGTCGCTGCTGAATGACCGGTCGGAACACATCATCTAAGGCCCCCCAGACTTTCAGGCCGTAAGTACGCATAACTCTTCAGTTTTGACCATGCTCTTTCGCTCGATCTGTGTCCAGCTTCCTCTCAGTCTCCTCATTCTGGTGTGGCCATCACTTGTCTGGGCTCAAGACCCGACGGCTGAGCACCTTCCTGACGCGCCCGCGGTACCGGGTGATCTGAGTACTGAGCGTCCGGTTGATATCGGCGAGGTCGTAACGGTCCGCGGTCAGATTCTCGATTTCTCCTTCACACAACCCGAAACCCGCATTCTGCTCTCCAGCGATGGACTGGACTGGGAGTTGCTTGGACCTTCCGCGGTTGAACTGCGCCGCCTCGGTTGGGACAGTCAATCTCTCTTTGAGGGAGAGCTGGTCCTGGTGAAAGCCCTGCGTCTGCCAGGCGAGTTTGCTCAGGCACAGCTTATCAACCTGACCCGGGCCGATGGCACACAGCTGCTGACCGGCACGGGAGAAACTGAATCGGTACGTTTGGCTCACATTCAGTCTGGGACCTATGCGCTGGACCAGGAGTATCGCGATCTTGAATTTTCATTCAGCCATCTCGGTTTTTCAGACATTGATGTTGAATTCGAGCGGCTGCAGGCCAGTGTATTGTGGAATGCAGACGCACCCGAAGCATCAACAATCCAGATGGATATTGAGGCATCCAGCCTGAGATCGGGCATCACGGCGCTGGATGCAGCACTTCGCAGCCCTGCATTGTTCGACACACTCAATCACCCCAGAATCCGGTTCCACAGCACCGGAGTCGAGATCACCGCATGGGATGAAATACTGATCAGCGGGCTGCTTGAGATACGCGGCACCCGCAACCCGGTTCAACTCAGGGCAATCCTCAACAGGGCTGCCACGAACCCGCGGAACGGACTTGAAACCGTTGGCATTTCCCTGGTGGGGGACATTCTGCGCAGCGACTGGGGGCTGACGGCTTTCCCTGAGCAGGCTGGCGACCGGATAAGAATATCCTTTGACGGTGAGTTTGCTCTGAGTGCCCACACACCCCCGCAGATGGATTCAGCTACCGGGCCTGAAGAGGACATCGCATCGGGAACATCCACTGCAGACCCTGGGTCGCCGGGAAGCTCAAACGGAGCGCCCGGCCAATAGATGCTGTCCCTTTCAGACTGGAGAAGTACAGGTGAGCTCTATTGATGAGGAGCGAGCTCTATTTGATGTGCGCTTACAGGTGCTCGGTTCAAAGCCCTGGCCCTGAAACTTCAGGTACTCCAAATTTTCAGGCCACGCTGCTTCAGCCACTTTGGGCAGCACATGTTCATCCACCTCTTGCCTGACTTCGTCTGCCTTTTCAACGAGAAACTCCGCCATGTCGGGACTACAGTTTATTGCGCCGCAGGTACCATCGATACCTCGTGAAGTCAAAGACGGGCAGTGTCCTATGGAATATGAGCCCGAAGGAAAAACAACGCATTGGACTGCTAACCGGTGTGCCCTCTGCCCGCAAAGCCCCTGGAAAGCGATAGGTATGTTTATACCTGTATGATTCGCTGCACATACCGGAGAGGCGGCGCTGCTGACTGAACGCAATGCAGCCGTGCCATAGCCAGACAATCAGCGCATCGCGACCACGTTGACCCCCCCCCCCCCCCCCCCGAAAACTAGAGCCTCTCAAAAAGTGCGGCGATGCCCTGTCCGCCACCTATACACATGGTAGCAACCGCATATCGACCACCAGTGCGCTGCAATTCACAGACCGCTTTCACTGCAATCACGGTGCCTGTGGCCGCAACTGGGTGCCCCAGGGAAATGCCACTGCCGTTTGGGTTGAGCTTTTCCCCGGGGATATTCAGCTCACGGGCCACAGCGATAGCCGAGACGGCAAAGGCTTCATTCACTTCCCAGACATCTATATCCCCGACTGTCAGACCCTGTTGCTCCAGCAGTGATTTGGTGGCGGAAACCGGCCCGATTCCCATATATTTTGGTTCCACACCGACACAGGTATAGCCAACCAGGCGCGCCAGTGGCGTGCAGCCCCGTGCGTCTGCCGCCTCGCGTTCCATGAGGACAACGGCAGCGGCCGCATCGTTAATGCTGGAAGCGTTCCCCGCTGTCACCGTGCCATCTTTCTTGAAAACAGGTTTCAGTTTGGCCATGTCCTCAAGGCTGGCATCGGCGCGAACATTCTCATCCTGCTCAAACAGGGTCACACCTTTTCTGGTCTTGATCTCCACCGGCACAATCTGGTCTCTGAAATACCCGCCTTCAATGGCCGCCTGCGCGCGCCGGTGACTTTCAAACGCCATCTGGTCCTGTTCTTCGCGGGATATTCCCCATTTCTCGGCGATATTCTCCGCCGTTATGCCCATATGTGTCTTTTCGAAAGGGCAGTGCAGCGCCTGAACCATCATGTCCACCAGCCTGCCATCACCAAGGCGGTTACCGAAACGTGCGCCCGTTGCCATATAGGAACCACGGGACATCACTTCCGTACCTCCGGCGATAACTGTTGTGCACTGACCAAGCTCAATGTGCTGTGCTGCGGTCACAATTGCCTGCAGTCCCGTGCCGCACACACGATTCACGGTGAATGCAGGTGTTTCTATGGGCAGGCCTCCGTTCAGTGCCGCGACCCGTCCCATATAGAGGTCCCTGGGCTCGGTGGGAATGACATGACCAAATACACAGTGCCCTATATCTTCAGACGACACGCCGGCACGCTTTACAGCCTCAGCCACCACGGTACCGGCCAGATCGGCAGGGGCATGGTTTTGCAAAGTACCGCCAAAACTACCTATGGCCGTGCGCACACCGCTGACCATCACTACCTCTTTAGCATTCATACTTTCTCCGTCTCCTCGTCGTGGCTACACCAGAGTGTGTTCCCCCGGACAACCGGTTCTACAACCCTGAATTCTCCGCTCTGCACCAGCGCCTGCAGGACACAACCGGCAATCACCGCCGGGCTATGCACGTCTTATGGTGAAGCGGTCGCGATACTCTTCGTGATCAATAATTTCCTGCAGGCCGTGCCAAGTTCCATCCCTGCGAATAGAATCCCGGCACCTTGGGCCAGTTTTCCTGAAAATTCTCTGAACTGACGGTCAGACCTGCATAATGCACTCGATCAATGGTTCTCATAACGCCTCCCCAGGTGCTCGAACATCAGCTGGCACTATAAAAGCCGACCTTTTGCGCCGCCAGTTGGCGTATGCTGTCAGTCGGCTCGTAGAGTGTGCCGAGGTCTGTACAGGCATCTGCCATGTCGCAGATTCTGTCGAGACCGACACTGTCCATCCAGCGCAGAACACCTCCACGGAAGGCCGGGAAACCCAGACCATAGAGCAGCCCGAGGTCTGCTTCATAGGCGTTTTCCACAATCCCGTCGTCGAGGATGCGAGCCATTTCCATGGCCATGGGAATCATCATGCGAGCCACAATGTCCTTATCACTGAAGTCACCTGTTCCTGCGCAGTGCGGTTTCAACAACTCGTATGCCCGATCAGAGGCCAGTTTTACCGGGTGCCCGTTTTCGTCCTTGCTGTAGTTATAGAACCCCGTGCCATTTTTCCGACCATAGAGTTCAGCGGACGCCAGAATCTCAATGGACAATGGAGAAGACATGCTCATTCGGTCCGGGTAGCCGTCGGCCATGACACTTTCGCAGTGATCGAGGGTATCAATACCGATGACATCGGCCAGATACGCTGGCCCCATCGGCCAACCCCACTGTTCCATAACCTGGTCCACCTGCTGGAAGTCGGCCCCATCGCGCAGCAACATGGAAAAGCCGAAAAAATAGGGGAACAGTGCACGGTTCACGAGGAATCCGGGGCAATCGTTCACGACCACCGGCTTCTTGCCCATGGTTACAGCATAGGCCACTGTGCGCGCAACCGCTTCTTCAGAGGTCTTGCCGCCGCGAATCACCTCAACCAGCGGCATGGCGTGCACCGGGTTGAAAAAGTGCATACCGCAGAAGTTTTCCGGGCGCTGGAGCGGTTCAGCCAGGTGAGTGATGGATATGGTGGAGGTGTTGCTGGCAATGACGGTGTCGGGCGACACCCTGTCTTCCACCTCGGTCAGCACCGCATGCTTGATAGTGGGGTTCTCCACGACCGCTTCAACGACCATGTTCACCTGATCAAAGCCATCATCATATTTAAGTGTGGGATGAATCCGACCCAGAATTTCGGCTTTTTTCTCCTCGTTCATCTGCCCGCGCCTGACCCGCCGCGAGAGCAGGGATTCGGCCTCTTCCATGCCTGCATCCAGGCCCTCCTGAACGATATCTTTCATGCGGGTATCGACACCCTTGAGCGCTGACGCATAGGCAATGCCACCACCCATGATCCCGGCCCCCAGCACCGCCGCGCTGGTGACTGCCCTGTTCGTGCGTTTACCCCAGCTGCGCGCAAGGTGAGACAGTTTCTGGTCACTGACAAAATTGCCCAGCATGGCACCAGCCGCATCCGTGGCCACCGCTTCGGTGACTGCCGCAAGTTCAACCGCCAGGGCCTGATCACGCGCAAGCAGTGCCGACTGCTCCATGGATTCGACTGCCAGGAACGCCGACGGCACGTTGCCATCCCGCAGTGTTGCTTTCAGGCCGGCCAGATCTGTGGTGACCTGGTGTGCAGAATCGGTGAGGGGTGAGGTTTTTGCCGCACGTCTGGCCCGATAATCGAGTTGGCCGCCCACACAGTGCTCAAGCAGCTCCTGGGCTTGTGTCTCCAGCTCCTCAGGGCTTGCCAGGGCATCTACAGCGCCTGACTCCAGCGCACCAGATGCCCTGTGCGTCTTGCCGGCTGCAATCCATTCAGCCGCGAGCGCCAGTCCGATCACACGCGGCAGACGCACGGTGCCACCCCAGCCGGGGAAGATACCCAGTGTGGTCTCCGGCAAACCGATCACCGCGTTTGTACTCATCACCCGGGCATCTGCAGCAAGGCATAATTCAAAACCACCGCCCAGCGCCGCGCCATTAATGGCCGTCACTACGGGAAACGGAAGATCTTCCAGGCGGTTAAAATTTACGTTATTGCTGCTGATAAAACTGGTCACAGCCTCGGAGCCACCCGCACGTGAACGTTCAAGAAACGCCACATCTGCACCGGCAACAAATACCTTTTTGCCGCTAGTGACAAGCAAGCCTCTGATGCCGGGGGTTTGCTCCAGGACTGTCAATGCCTCTGAGAGATCATTGATCGTGGGTCGGTCAAACAGGTTGACGCTGCCGTCCCGCTTATCGAAATGCATTCGTGCGAAACCCGTTGCCAGGTGTTCGACCGACAGAGTGTTACTCTGGTAGAGCATGGTGTTTCCTGATGTAGATGAGCCCAAGCAGAATCACGAGTCCTTTTTTTGGAAAACGGGCTCGTAAGCACGCACTTTTCGGACAAAAAATTGAATGGCGGGTTAGCTATAACTCCTTTACAGCGAATAAACCTATTGCATACACAGCCAACGCGATAGTGAGGAAATCTGTCCCGAAAGACCCAAACAACCGCTGTTTCTGAAAAGGTTGCAGCTGCCTGAAGTCGCTGCCGTCTTCGTTAAGAACAAGACCCATGGGATGCAGTATGCGGACGATAACCAGTAAAATACCCGATACATGCAAGACGACTTCATTCGCACCATTATACTGCACTGCCATCAAAATCACTACTTACTCTTACTTACTCACTCCTTCCATGCGACCGGGTCACCTGTCGGTGACTGGCACAGCCAGTTCGGGCACTGGACAGGCGGCACATGTCAGGCGTGCCTGCACGTGTGCAGGATCATATGTCCTGACCTCGGGCCTTTTTCTGGTACATTGTTTGGGAGATCATACGCGGTTTTCATCCGTTTTCAGGCAGCTCGTGCCGCATGCGCGGCGTGGCCGTCGCCCGGTGAATGGTGGTCGGGCTGACGTCACATGTGGCCAGGAGGTCGGTGATCTGTACGGTCGTGTCGGCGCGGTATAGGGTGCGGTCAGCCTTGTCGTGGATGCTGAAGGGTCGGAGGAAGGAGAACCGGGTGATGTCGTCGACACAGGCGGAGGAGAACCCGGACATGCCAATCCGGGTGCCTGAAGGGCAGTGAATGCATGGCTGATTTTTCACAGTGTCCACCATAGTATGTTGACACATAGAATACTGAAACCGAGCGCTGCACACCCAAAAACTACACACAGAGCCAGGTCATCAGAGAGATATCGGAATATATGATGCCGAAAGTCAGACCACGAGGTCAGTGCATCAGAGGATATACGGAACTGAGCGCTGCATCACGAGGTAGTCAAGATCGTTTTATTGGCCTCACACGTGCAGCCGCCAGGAATCCGGAGGCACTATCCATCGTTCTCATTGGCATCGTCAGTGATCTGGTATTCAGATATTTGGCAGCCGGATGCTGACAAAGCAGGCAGATAAACGAATACAATACGCAGACCATAGTTCCGCTTTCAGCCATGTCAATAACCGTCGAGGGACAACGCATCCACACCACACCAGAGGGTTTCCTCGTCGACCAGTCAACCTGGACTGACGAAGTTGCCGAAACAATTGCTTGCCGGCACGGCATCGATCTCAATCAGAGCCACTGGGAAATTCTGCACCTCCTGAGGGTCTATTGCGCAGAGGGCAACGAACCCCCGTCCATGCGCACACTCGCTGCGGTCATACGCACCAGGCTCGGCGAAAGCAAGAGCCGCAGTATCTACCTGATGAAGCTGTTTGGATCAAGTCCGGCCAAAATGGCTGCCCGGCTGGCGGGGCTGCCCAGGCCCAAAAACTGTCTCTAGGCCCGGTATCCAGGGCAAAAAGTCCAGTCACCTGAAGTCGCACAGCGCGGAGAAATCAACACATTGGCCGAATATCTGGATGTCTACTACCCCAGCGGTGACGGGCTGAGACTCTATGCCCGGGATTACCCCAACCACCACGCTGGGCTGAGCATCCTCTGCATGCCCGGGCTGACCCGAAACTCGGCTGATTTCGCGGATATCTGTGATCGCCTGGCCGGCGACTATCGACTGATTGTTGCCGAACAGCGCGGGCGTGGAAAATCGCAATACGACAGCAACCCGGAGAACTACGTTCCGGAGATCTACGTTCAGGACATGTTTGCCCTGATTGAGAAGCTGCAGCCGGGCAACCTGGTGTTGCTGGGAACCTCCCTGGGCGGATTGATGGCGATGCTGATGAATGCGCTCAGGCCCGGCTGGTTCAAGGCTCTGATCATCAATGACATCGGCCCCGAGATTGCAGAGGAAGGTCTGATGCGTATTCGCAGCTATGTCGGAAAAACCCCACCCGTCACCAACTGGCAGGAAGCCGCCGAAACGGCAAGGACAATGAACCTGGTGGCATTTCCGCACTACCAGGCAGCCGACTGGCTAACGTTTGCCCGACGCCTGTATGAGGAGGACAGCGCGGGCATCCCGCAGCTGATGTATGACCCGGCCCTCTTTGACGCTCAGGGCGAGACGCCCTCTGTCCCGCCTGACCTCTGGCCTCTGTTTGAAGCGACCCGGTCCATCCCCTGCCTGTGTCTTCGCGGCGAACTTTCCGACATGCTGAGCCCGGAGTGTTTTGCAAAGATGCGGCGGCAGAGCCCGGATATGGTCGCAGTTGAAATCCCCGGAGTCGGCCACGCCCCGATGCTGGATGAGCCCGGTTCAGTGCAGGCCATTACCCGGTTTTTGGCCGGGCTCTAGCTCCGGACGCGGCACCCCCTGCCGCGCATGTATCGCTTGACGACTTTGTCCCAGTCCCGCAGTCCCTGTGATGCGCCCTTGACTGTTTTGACTGCAGCACCGGCAACCGCACCCGTCGCCCCTTTTGACCACAGCTTTATCGCCCACCGGCACCTGTTGCGCGTAAGCTTCACAGTCTGCCAGGTCGACATGACAGCGATTCATCTCCACACCCTTAGCATCAATGATCAGGGGCATCTGCCTGGGAGCGGCCGGCTGCCGCTGCAACCGGCCAGGATCAGCAAGGGAATGCACAGAAGAAATATCTGGCTGCGCGGCCTCACATTCAGTGCTGGAAAAGTTATCACAAGCCCCCTACATTATCGGCTTACAGTGGCAGAACGAAGTTCTCGCCAAAGCGTTGATGCCACAGCTCGCCGGAGTCACTGTTGCCGTTCATTACAGACCCTCTATTCTATCTGGTCGCCGTCCCTGCCGTACTGCTTTTTGCCATGAGCAAGGGCGGTTTCGGCGGCAGCGCCTCGTCCCTGTCCATCCCAATGATGGCTCTGGTCGTTGACCCCATCACTGCCGCCGCTGTCATGTTGCCTGTGCTGCTGGTCATGGATGGAGTTGCCGTATGGAAATTCAGACATCAGTGGAGCGCAACTCACCTTACAATCATGATCCCCGCCGCCATCGGGGGTATTGCGTTTGCCGGCACAATGATGGACAGGCTGTCGACCGATGCGCTGAGGATTCTGATCGGGGTCATTTCCCTGGGCTTTTGCCTGCAATACTGGGGTTTACCATCCCTGAGCAGACGCAAGCCTGGCAGGCCCGCCGGCTATTTCTGGGGAATGGTGGCCGGTTTTACCAGCACCCAAATTCATGCCGGGGGCGTACCCGCGAGCATCTATCTGCTGCCACAGCGCATGGACAAGCTCCAGTTGATGGGAACCTTTGCCCTGTTCTTTGCCGCAGTAAACCTGATCAAGCTGGTTCCCTATGCACTGCTGGGTCAGCTTGATACAACCAACCTCTCAACCTCGCTCGTGCTCATGCCCCTTGCACCAGTGGGTGTTCTTCTGGGCTACCGCCTGCTCAATCTGGTTGAGGAACAGATGATATACCGCATACTCTACGCCTTCCTGTTTCTCGCTGCCTTGAAGCTCATTTGGGATGGACTGGTGTGAGCCTGCGCTCCACCTAATTGCCAAGGTGAAGAATACAGCGCCTCTTGCCGGAAAAATGCCGATGCTCCCACAGATATACGCCCTGCCAGGTGCCCAGCGCAAGCCTGCCATGAATGAAGGGCAGGCTCAGGCTGGTCGCGGTGAGCGCGGCTTTGATATGTGCGGGCATATCGTCCGGACCCTCCAGGGTATGGGTGTACAGGGAATCGACTTCCGGAACCAGACGGTTGAGCCAGCGTTCAAGATCAGCCCGTGCGCTGGGATCTGCGTTTTCCTGCACCAGAAGGCTGGCCGACGTATGTTGGATAAACAGCGTACAGAGGCCCTCATCCATCCCGGAACCGGCAAGGACCCGGCGCACCTCCAGCGTGATTTCATGCAGCCCCTGGCCCCGAACCGCAATGTCCAGTGTCTCAATCACAACCTGCCGCCTCCAACCCTCATGCTGGCACTATAATAGCGCACCTCGCCCGGCCTGCATCAACGAGAGACATGAACCCGGACCAGACTCCTGAGTACGCTGCAGAAGCAGAGTACCGGCAACAGCTCGACACAAAACTGGACAGGCTGCAGCAGCTCCTGGCACCACTGTCCGCACCCGAGCCCCAAGTGTTCCGATCAACCATGGACAATTACCGGATGCGCGTGGAGTTTCGCATCTGGCACCAGGGCGACAGATGTCACTATGCGATGTACAGAAGCGGCACGAAGCAGACCTACAGGATCAACGATTTTCCCGCTGCTGCCGCGCCCATACGGCGGCTGATGCCGCACATTCTTGAGTACATCAACGGATCGGACCTGCTTCGCAGAAGGCTCTTCAGCATTGGATTCCTGGCAACAACCAGGGAGGAAGTTCTGGTGACGCTGATTTATCACAAGCCAGTTGATGAGCACTGGGCAGAGGCGGCAGAAGCCCTCGCCCGGCACCTGAACATCCAGTTGATCGGGCGTTCGCGCAAAAAAAAACTGGTCATCGGCAGTGACAGCGTCACCGAATACCTGAAGGTCGACGACCGGATATACACAATGCGCCAGCAGGAAGGCACCTTCACCCAGCCCAACGCCAGGATCAATGAAGCAATGGTCGCCTGGGCCTGTGATCAGGCTGGTGCGTGTGCGCCTGGCGGAGACATGCTTGAGCTGTACTGCGGCAACGGGAACTTTACCCTGCCGCTGGCACGGCATTTTCGCAAGGTGTTCGCCACCGAGATCAGCAAGGGGTCCATCACATCACTCAAATGGAACCTGGAGGCGAACCAGGTTGCGAATGTTGAATTCGCACGACTGTCAGCCGGGGAAGCCAGTGCCGCAGTGCGCGGGGAGCGCCTTTTCCGAAGGCTTCAGGATATCGATCTTGAGAGCTATGATTTCAGCACCATCCTTGTCGATCCACCACGCGCCGGTATCGATCCGGTCACCATGAAGCTGGTTGCACAATTCGACACCATTATCTACATCTCCTGCAATCCGGAGAGTCTGGCGGGCAATCTTCACCAGCTTGCCGACAGCCACCATGTAGAGGCGCTGGCGGCTTTTGACCAGTTCCCCTGTACCACCCACCTCGAGGCGGGTGCAACCCTGAGAAGGCGTTCGACTCAACGTCCTCCTGATTGTCCATTGCAACGCAATCCCGTCGTTGCTCTGTAGTGCTCCCGTACCAGTGTTTCGGCAATTCTGTCGAAACAGCGCCAACCGGGCAGAGGCACTGGCACAAAAGGGTTGATACGGACCGAGTAGGCCACAGATGTTCGGCTGGAATTCGGGTCAGCCACACCGCGTCGGTGAAACCCAAAAGTGTCCGCGATCACGAGAGAGTTGGCCGGAACTGCAAAGCTTATCGCCGGCCCCAGGCCCATTTCGTCAAGATCATCGCGATCGATTCTGGGCGACCCTCTTCGGGCGTACAGCGTCTTGTGCTGTTTTCCGCGCAACGACTGCCTGTATTCCCAGCTCAGGCGCTTCCAGGTCAGCTTGTGACTGCCCGGCACATATTCGTAGGGCCCTTTATCCGGAGATACATCTTCAGTGAATAACCAGGCCTTCATTGTCGGGTGAAAGGTGTCAGCGTGAAACGTCTTTTGCGGATCGCTGGCAGCATCCCCCTTCGAACTCAAGATGCGCATGTAATCCATCCAGGGTGTCAGGCCGCAGGCGGCAACATATTTCAGCAATCTGTTGATAGAATTGATTTCGCTGAGCTGCCTGGTTGCTGGCAGGTGCTGACGCTTTTCTGAATCAAGATAGACAAACTCTGTAGTGGTGTCGCCTTGGATGAAGTAGCGAACCTCTGGCCAATCCGCGTTGATCTCGCTCTGGATCTGATGAAACAGCGCTTCCGGAACAACATGTTCCTTGAAGACAAAACCGTCGCGACGAAACGCACGCCGATCCGCTTCAGGAATCCACAAACCAAGTATCAGACGCCGCAGAGAGGTGAGCCCATACGCCACCAGGATTCGAAAAACATGCAAACCCAGGAGGTTGAGTAGATAGCTCCCGATAATAGGGTTGTCCTCAAATGATTTTGCTTCAGTAAAAAGCTGTAGAAACCATTTGGGATACTGGATAAGAATGTGGCGCATCTATTCAGTGGTTGTCTGCAGTTGTTGTAGGCATGTCGATGTTTGGGTGTGATGCGCGCTCATGATACCAGTGAAAAAGCTGGAACTGTTTTGTGAACTCTTTGCTAGACTCTCCCCCAACCTGCACGAGCACCCAGGTGATGATGGACGGGGAGCACCACGAAAGAATCCAGGAAGCAACCAGCGGTAAGCTGCTGTGCCTGGGCTTTGAGTACTGGAAACAGGGGTATTTCCGCAATTTTCTGAGTGCACACAACAACCAGATTCACTTTTGCAAACAGCTACGCGCCAGCGAGTTGACAGACGATGCCAAGGTTGTCGTCTGGGGAACCCGGATTTCAAGCACATGCAGACACTTGGTGAGAGAACGGGGCGTACCGCTCTATACAGTGGAAGATGGCTTTATCCGTTCGCTCAACCTGGGAAAATACGGCTCTGAACCTCTGTCTCTGGTCATCGACACATCAGGCATTTATTTTGATCCGGAATCCGGCTCGGATCTGGAGCAGATTCTGGAAAAAGCGGACTTCCGTGAGGAAGAGCTTCAAGAGGCGGTGCGAATTCGGGATGAGATGCTGGCCAACAGTATCAGCAAGTACAACCTGGGCACCCGCTCCGAACTCCAACTGCACACTCAAGAAGATCAGCGCGTCATTCTGGTTCCCGGCCAAGTTGGACAAGATGCATCCATTGTGCTGGGCTGTGATCAGATCGACTCCAATATCAAACTGCTCAAAGCCGCACGACTGGCACAGCCAGACGCTTTCATCCTGTTCAAGCCCCACCCGGATGTTGTCTCGGGAAATGTCCAGGAATCCGACACCTACGAGGGCCTGGCCGATCACATCGAAGCAGATGCCAGTATCCACAGTTGCCTTAATTTCGCGGACGAGGTTCATACAATGACATCTCTAGTCGGGTTTGAAGGGTTGCTCGCCGGGAAAGATGTCCATACCTACGGGCGGCCTTTCTACGCAGGATGGGGGCTCACTGTTGATCACAGTCGGCTCAGCATGCCCAAAAGAACGAGACGTCTCAGCCTGGAACAGCTGATCGCAGGAACATTGATCCACTACCCACGCTACATTGATCCCGTGACCAAAGAGATTACTTCGGTATCCCGAATTCTGGATTTCCTGAAAGCCGAGATTGCCCGCAAGGGTGTGCCCCGCCACCGATCTTCAGTATTGGAGCGTTGGTTGCTGAAGACTCGTTATGGGGGCATGTCCATTCTCTACAGCTTTTTCAGGTAATGAGCGACGCACACTGCCTCATGCCGGGACCTGCTCCAGTCTCCAGGCATCCCTGTCCTGCATCAGTGTGCGCATACCGGCATGCGTAATGACATGCGCCGAGGAATGGCACTCCACTCGTGCTCTCAGTTGCGCCTTCAGTAACTGCAGATCGCCAACAATATCCAACACCTTGTGTCGAACCAGGTCATCCCCATGCACCATGCTGTGTGGATTTATCGGCTTGCCAAACGCGAGTACCGTCGCTGTGTTCAGACCAGCACCTCGCAGAATCGGTCTTCGGGTAAAGTTGCCAACGATCTTCGGAATCCAGGTATGCCTGAGCCGACCCCAGGCGCGGGCGTGGACGATTTCCTTCCTGAAATGCTCCGGTGACATGGGCTGATGCCAGCGCATGCATCCAAACTCAGGGCCATAGATATTGATATCCACTTCGAATTCGGACGCAGGGCTGAACTTGATACGCTGCTCGTGTTGGCAAAACTCCACTGTCCTGGTCACTCGAAGACACTTAGCAGGCACCTGTAACTCTTGAACATCAGCTTCTTCCAGAAGCTCTGCAATGGGTTGTGCGCTTCCATCGAGTATGGGGATCTCTTCTCCGGCGACCTCCACATCCAGGTTATGAATGCCGGTTGCGTAGCAGGCTGCCATAAGATGCTCAATGGTTCGAACCTGTTGCCCCTGCTCGTCGCCAATACAGGTGCAGGCCGGGTAGGGTACTACCCTGTCCCATGCAGCCACTATCCAGTCATTATGTGCATTCTTCCCATCGACACGCCGAAAGCGGAAGCCCTCATTGGCAGAACCTGGACGAAGAACAACCTCAGCATGCGTCCCGGAGTGCATGCCTTTGCCGCTAAACCTGACTTCTCTGGCGATGGTTTTCTGCACCATAGAGTACTCTTCAAAGTCCTTTCAGCGCGAAGCCCAGCCGCTGCCACAGGCGAACCAGTTTCTCTACGACAGGCAGAAGATACAGATCTTTCCAAAGACGGGCCTCAGGCCGGTACATCACTTCGCTTGCTCTCTTCGCTTTGGGATCAACACCCTGCGCTTCCAACAAATCCCGTCCCTCCTGGCTTGCGTCGACATTCCGGGCCTTAAGCCTGTCATAATAAGGCCCTCGATGCCGGGGGCGCTTGGTGTGGATGACGCCAATCTCGTCGATGATGGCGACCCGTCGGCCAGATAACTGCTTGGACCAGATGCCATCGATCCCAAATCCGGACACTGTCAGGTCAAACAACGGCAACAATTCGAACAGAACCTCGCTTCGAAACATGGGACACATCATCTCGACAAAGTTCACGCGCCGCATAAGTGAAAGCGGGCGAACAGCTGTAATCGCATGATTGTAAAAGTTGTTTTTGACCGCTGGCTGTGCCGCATCTAGTTGATATTGATGAAAGAGCTCGAACAGCCGGTTAATGTCCAGAGTAGAAACCGAAAGATCGTCGTCTGGCAACCAGATGGCCTCGTACCGAGACACTTTATCGGCCTTGGCCTCAATCGCCTGTTTGAGAATATTGAGCTTGAGGCCCTGAATATTGAGGTAATAATCCGCATCTTCGCGGTACCTGTCCATGTGGTCACCATAATTGACCAGCATCAGGTCGAAGCCGCGTGACCCCTGTATCCATTCCTTGTGCGCGGAAAAATCCCCACCGGTCGGCGAGATGATTAGATTTTTCTTCTGTTTCAAGGTCACTGTGCAGATACCAGGCTGCTCACATCAGCGATTCCGCGCTCGTGAGGTCATCACGCTTTGGTAGATATCTTCGTACTGATCCGTCAGGCTGTCCATTTTCAGATTTTCCGTCGATCCCAGAACATTCTCAGACATCTGTTGCCGATAGTCTGCATCGAGCATTTTCTCCATGGCCCGGACACAGTTCGCAGTAAACGCTCGATCATCATCGCTGTAGTCAATCAAGCACCCCGCCGGTTTGTCGTGTCCCAGGATAGCAGGAACCTCACCGATACTGGTTGCGATTGAGGGTATTCCTGCCGCCATAGCCTCAAGCAGTGTCAAAGGGTACGACTCTCCCGCGAATCGCGTCGGAAACACGCAGCAATCACAGATGCGGTAAAAACCAATAACATCGGATTGGTAGCCCAGCAACTGAACCCAAGGCAACCTCCCCAACTGCTTCCGCAGTGCTTCATAGTCGGAGCCATTTCCGCATAACAGCAACCGGGCGTTCAACTCAGGGTTCTTGCGGTTGAGTTCGCCGACAGCACTGGCGGCAACAGTCCAGCCTTTCTCATACATGGCACGCGATGCCAACCCAAATACGAGTGTTGATTCGGAGATATTCAGGCTGCTGCGACTGAGCCGGAAACTTCCGTCAGACTCTGGTACAGCATTGGGCAATTTGGTGGTTACTGCATCTGCCAGATGATGTTCCTTAAAAACATCCAGATTCTTGTCGGCGATATATACCCAGTGATCTACTGCATCAATCAGTGAGCGCATCAGATCATCGCCGATGTCCTGACAATCATAGGATCCGTGATGGGTTACCACATAGGGAAGACCGAGTAGTGAGCAGGACTGATGCAACCAGAGATCCACACCGAGGAAATGCGTATGGATAAGGTCAAAGCCATGCTCACGCAGAAAACAGTGCACCCCCAATTCGTCCACCAGCTCACGCTCGTACACTGCGACCCTCGTATCCAGACGACTGCGAATGGCCTGCTCATTGGCTCGCGAATCCACGCATACAAAAGAGACCTGCCGCCCCCTGGCTGCCAGCTCATTGGCCAGGTTTATCGGAACCATCTCGCCTCCGCCTGTGCTGAATCCCAAAACGCCCATGAGAATATGGCGCGCTTCGCGCTGCTGCTCAAGTACCGATTCAAGATCGAAAACTTCTTCCAGGCTAAAGCGAACCTCAGATTGTGCAACCGACTCGAAATGGTTCCGAACAAGCTCGTAATACCTGCGGGTCTGTGCCTCAGAGCAGCCGAAAAGTCGTCGCAGCTCGCGGGCAATCTCCGCGTGCTCACGATAAAAGGACTCGGTCTGAAAACTCGTCACCGACCTGTTCGTGTCATGCTGGCGGAAATAGGCCACAGCTTCCGGCTCATAGAGAATTCGCCCACCCTGCGCCAGATGCATGTAGAGATACCAGTCTCCACATACGTCATATTTTTCCGCAGCGGCCCACACCTCATCTCCAAGATTCTGTTTGCGGAAGACCCCTCCGCCCACATTGGCCAACACATTGCGGTGCCCAAAAGCTCCTTGAAACCAGTTCACTGCCGAGTCTACCCGGGTGGTCGACCATATGCCCGGCTGCGCACCCTCACGGTAATCGTCCATGCCTTCCATAAAAGACCCGCTGCTATCGGCAAACTGGATATTGCCAAAAGCCAGCTTGATACTCTGATCAGCAAAGCAGTGCGTCAGCTTTTCCAGAAAACGGATGTCGCAGTAATCGTCGCTCTCGCATATCCAGATCAGCTCCGAGGTTGCTGCATCTATGCCACGGCGCCACTGCCGGAAAACATTGCCACTGTTTTCATCATTCATAATCACTGTGGTCGGGATCGAGACAGTTTCCACAAGCCGGTTGATTTCCTCCTGACTCCCATCTGTGGAAGCATCATCGAGGATAATGAGTTCGGCAGGGGGATGCGTCTGTGAGGTAATGCTTTCAATGCGCTGGGCGAGGTACGGGCCGTGATTGTAGTTGGGAACTATTGCCGATATACGGGGGTGGTATCCGTGCGCTCTGTGTGCAATAAAGTTCAGTCCCGGATCGGTTGCTCCACCGCTCTGGCAGACAAAGTCAACCAACGGGCACGTATCGGTGTGCCGCAATCCAGGGAACCACTCAAGGTACTCTGCTGTATTGAACCATTCGTTCGGGTTGCGGTGTTCCTTCCAACCGTGATTCAGGTAATGCTGCAAGAGGTCAGGCTCACTCAACCCATCCAAGTCAGGATTGCCGGCCCGGTAGTACTTACTATCAAAGACCACAGCAGCACGCTGAAGCTCGGGTCCTGCATAGGCCACTTTTTTATCCAGCAGAGTCGCATCAAACCATACTCTGGTTCGTTGCAGGGCGGCAACCACTCCCCCACGCAGTCTATGGATGAATGTCTGCTTTCCAGCATCTACCAGGGCCTGCTTCGTGCGGTACAGCTCCAGGCCCAAATTCTGTTTGCTGGACTCCAGATCCTGTGCCCATCCTGCCAGTTCCTCAAGCTCGGTATGCTTTTGGCTAATCTCCAAAAGTGATTCTTCAAGCTGCCGTTCGACCTCGACTTTGCTGGACTCCAGATCCTGTGCCCATCCTGCCAGTTCCTCAAGCTCGGTATGCTTTTGGCTAATCTCCAAACGTAATTCTTCAATATGCTCAGCCTGAGCATGAATACGCTCGACCTGAGCATTCGCGAGGTTGCGCCTTTCACGGATTGTGGGCACATACAACTGGTCGGCTTGACTCAGCTTTCCACGCTCTGCGTCCATGGAATCGTGCGCCGTCCCATCCTGCTGATCCTCACACAGCCTGAGCATTGCTCTATAGACTCGCTGCGCGCTTGATGCGATAACATCCGATTTGTCCGCTACTTCGGTATCTCTGACATGATGCCGAAGGCGTGAATCAACCGAATCTGCCAGTGAGTGCAGGCGGGACTCTTCGCGATTGGGCCATCGAATACCCAGATCTTTGGAGATCCGGTTCAGTGCCCTCGCGGGGTCCTCCAGGAGCTGTGAATACTGCACAAAAGAGCGGTCCAGGTCGCGCGTGGCACATTCTGCCTCAAGCAGATGTCTGAGGCACAGCAGGCAGGCCGAATCAGCCGACAAGCCGTCTCTGCGAGCCAACGATGACGCCACTTCGAGGGGGTGGCGAACCGGAATCACAATCTTGATGTCGACATCGATACTTTCGAGCACCTCAACCCACAGCGGAATCAAGCGACACATACGGGGATCTTTCAGCAGAAAAAGCTCTTCTGCAGGGAACTGCTCTTCAAGAAATGCACGGATCATCACTTTGCTGTTGCTGACCTCAGGCACGCTTTGCCAGCCATCTGGCAGCCGTTCGGTATCGAACCAGCGCATCTGCATGGATGACAGAATGCGCTCGTGCAGAGCCATTAATGATCTTGATTCCCAATATCCTCGCGGATTATCCTCGGTCGGATCCATCAGATCACGCGGAACCGCCACCCCCATATGAGCCATTGCTCCGGTGACAGCGGAAGTCCCACTACGATGCATGCCCAAGACCAGAATAGCGGTCTTGTGTGATGGTTTTTTTCTATCCTGATTCAACGGCTTGGCGGTATTCTGGATAACCAGCGGGGGGCGCAAGGATATACGCACCAGCTCTAAATGTACAAACCACCTAGTAGTCTTTCAAGATGTTCATGACGGGTACAGGCTTTTCAGTTTGATGCGAGCATCGTCGGACGTAAACCTCCAGTCCCTCCTCTACACACCGCTGTCGCATCCGCCACAGGGTTTTTTCGGACACGCCGACTGTCTGCTCAACCTCGCTGTCGATCAGGCCGGGACCATGATCGCCCTCATCAGCCCAGAGGAGTCCCTGAGCGTGGGTGCGACGACAGGCCGCTCCCGTGCCTGCGCGTACCAGCGCTTCCAGAGCCTGCCGCTCCGCCTCGGTCAAACGAACCACGTACTTCTTTTTCATATGCACTCTCAACATGTCACTGGACACTGTTGAGAAAGCACTTTGCATTAGTCGGGATCAATTTGAAGCTGTACTAGAGCTGGATCCTGGCTGGTGAAGGCTGGTATGCAGAATGACAAGACCCTCGAATTGTGAGCCTTTTACTAGTATGGTGCGCGTATGTTTATGTACGTCCGTGACACCTTAGCGAGTTAATTTGGATGCCAAAAACCAAGCAAAAAATCGCCATTGTCGGCATGGCTTTCAGATTCCCGGGGCAGATAGACGACTCCGGAAAATTTTGGGAAGCGCTCACTGACAAGCGGGATCTGGTCACCGAAATCAGTTCGGATCGATGGGATACCAGCATATTCAAACATAGCCGCAGAAGTGAGGCAGGCAAGAGCTACGTATTTTCTGCCGGGCAGCTGGATCGCATTCACGAGTTTGACGCACAGTTCTTTGGCATCTCTCCGCGCGAGGCGGCGCAAATGGATCCTCAGCAGCGCATGTTGCTGGAGCTTGCCTGGGAGGCACTGGAAAATGCTGCCGTCAACCCCGAATCCATTGAGGGTACGGATTGTTCCGTTTTTGTCGGCATAGCAAGCAACGACTACGCCCAGCGGCGCATGGATGATTTCAGCTCGGCCGATGCATATTCCATGACAGGCTCGACTGCCAGCATAGCGTCAAACCGGCTGTCTTATGTGTTCGACCTGCGCGGCCCAAGTATATCTGTGGACTCAGCATGCTCCAGCTCGCTGGTTGCACTGCATCAGGCCTGCACCTCCATCTGGAAGGGTGAAGCCTCCCATGCTCTTGTTGGAGGGGTCAACATGCTGCTCCACCCCTTCGGTTTTGTAGGCTTCTCCAAGGCATCCATGCTATCCGAACAGGGTCGCTGCCGGGCTTTTGATGCAGATGGGGATGGGTATGTACGCTCCGAAGGCTGTGCTGTTTTTTACCTCAAGCCGCTTGATCAGGCCGAGAACGACGGTGACCGGATTCATGCCGTTATCGTCAATACGGCAGTGAACTCGGACGGTCGAACCAAAGGCATTACCATGCCCAGCCGTAACGCACAGTCCGCGCTTCTCAGGCAGGTGTATGCCGAGGCAGGCATCGACGTGAACGACATTGACTACATTGAAGCCCACGGCACTGGAACAGCTGTTGGCGATCCGATCGAGGCCAGCGCAATTGGCGAGACACTCGCCAAACTCAGATCACACAAACATGTGTTGCCCATAGGCTCGGTCAAAACCAACATCGGGCACATGGAAACTGCCTCGGGCATGGCGGGACTTATCAAGACGGTTCTCTGCCTGAAACATCGCGCAGTCCCCGCCAACCTGCACTTTGACAGACCGAACCCCGACATTGATTTTGACGGACTCAATATCTGCGTCGTCGATGAATATCTGGAACTCTCCCCTGATGCAGATCGTCCACTGATAGCTGGCGTCAATTCCTTCGGCTTTGGCGGGACCAACTCACATGTAGTCATTGAGGAATATCGCGACGAAACCGAGCGCTATTCGGAAATCCCCGAAGACATGGAACCACCACCGCTGTTCCTGTCGGCCGCAAGCCAGGGTGCGCTTAAGGCAGTTGCCCGGAACTACGCGGATTTCCTGAAATCCAATTCAGCCTGGTACTACGACATTGCCTACCAACTGGCACACAAGCGCGCCCACCTGAGCAACGGACTTGCGGTGAAGGCAAAATCCGTGAGCGCCATCATTCGTTCGCTACGCACCTTTGCAGAGGACGAAAGCGATTCCAATTCAGTCACCCAGACACTGGCCGAGAAGAATGCTGAAGTCGCTTTCATATATTCAGGCAACGGCAGCCAGTGGCTTGGGATGGGACGACAGCTCTATGCTCAGGATCCCCGGTTTGCAGAACATCTTCAGGAAGTCGATAAGCTGCTGAGTACGCATGTCGATTATTCGCTTGTTGAGGAGCTTCACGCCGAAGAATCTGACTCTCGTTTACATCTCACCGAAGTCGCCCAGCCCGCCCTCTTTGCCATTCAGGTCGGAGTGACTGAATGGCTGGGCGATCAAGGTCTAAAGCCTAAGGCGGTTGCGGGGCACAGTGTTGGTGAAGTCACTGCCGCCTGGGTATCTGGTGCATTGACTCTCAAGCAGGCCGTTCGAGTAATCGTCGAGCGCAGCACCGCCCAGGGCCTGACACGAGGCACAGGCCGCATGGCCGCGCTGGGGGCCGACCCGGACAGAACCCGTCAACTCATGCATAGGCTGGGATTGGAAACCAGTCTGGAAATAGCTGGCGTAAACAGTCTCAAATCAGTGACCCTTGCGGGCTCCCTTCCCGCCCTTGAGACACTCCAGGTTGAAGCTGAGCGGCACGGCCTGTTTTTCCGTATCCTTGATCTGGATTACGCGTTTCACAGCAAATACATGGAGCCGGTCAGGGATCGCCTGCTCACGGCGCTGGAAAGCCTCAGGCCGGAAAGAACCAGAATTCCAATGTACTCCACTGTCACCGGACAACAGATCAACGGGCGGAAATTCACTGCTCAGTACTGGTGGGATAATGTGCGCCAGCCAGTCGCATTTGGCAAAGCCGTTATGAACATGATCGAAGACGGCTTTCACGTTTTTATGGACGTTGGTCCACATCCCATTATGCGCGGATATCTCAATGAATGCCTGAGAGAAGCTGGCCTGCGCGGTATGGTCTGCCCGACACTTCAAAAAAATTCCGACGAAGTTGACGATATCCAGCGAGCCCTGTTGAGCACTCACCTTGCAGGCGCCTACATCAACCTGGATCGTCATTTTCCGGTTCCCGGGATGCATATTGAATTGCCACGATATGCGTGGCAACCAAGCGAATTTCGATACGACCCCACTGAAGAGGGCTACAACCTCGTCGGTCGAAAAATCGAGCATCCGTTACTCGGTTATCGGGTGAAACCCGACTTGCCCCTTTGGGAAAACCACCTCGATTCCGAACTGGTTCCCTACCTCGCTGATCATGTGGTCGGCAGGGGTGAGGTCATGCCAGCAGCAGGATTCGCCGAAATGGCACTGGCCGCTTCAAGCATCTGGTATGGAACTGAGAAGCATGAGATCGAGGACTTCGAAGTACGGGCCCCCCTGTTGTTCGAGCAGGATCGGTTGCGTGCGGTCACCTTTGATCTGACCGCCGACGATGGATGGTTTGTGGTGCGCAGCCGACAGAGGCTGACCGACGATCCGTGGACCGAGCATGCGGTCGGCAGGATTTTGCCGCAGGCGAGTTCCGCGCTCAAGGAGCAGGGCGACCAACTGGATGTCACCACCTCTCCGGAAGGCCGAACACTGACGGGTAGCGACCACTACCAGATCACTTCCCGTGTGGGGCTGGACTATGGGCCCTGCTTCCGTGCCATTAAAACAGTCTGGGTGAACGGCCAACAGGCAATTGCCAGAGTCGCAGCACCTGACAACATCAGCGATCAGTTGAATGCGCACGAGTTACACCCCTGCTATCTGGATTCCTGTTTTCAGGTGCTCGCGGGCATGCTTATTATGGACACTGAAGATTTAGAGGCTGCCCAGAGTGCCATGATACCGGTGCGGGTTGGACGCCTGCAGGTCATGCGGAGAGCGCCCGCCTGCTGGCTTCGTGCGATGATCGTTGGACGCGCCCCAAGGTCGCTGGTTGCAGACTTCGACATATTTGATGCCGATGGAGCTTTAATAGCCAAGGCCCGGAACTGTCGTTTCAGGGCAGTGAAATTGACCCCCCCAACCGAGGAAACCAGTCTTTATGAGTATCGACCCATTCCCAAACGGCATCCAGCGAGCTCGCTGGAATGCAGGGGTGCCGATCTCGGAGAAATAGTACGTGAAGCTGCGAAGTCTCTGGAGACTGAATACCAACGCAACAGGCGCCGCAGACTCTACGGCGAGATCGTTCCACTCGTGGACACTCTGGTCGCCTGCTACGCCCACGAAACCTTATCTGATTACCTCATAGATCAGGCCGTCAACTTTGACGAACTGGTCACCGAGCAGGATATTGAGCCGCGCCATCAAACTTTGGCCGCACGCCTGCTGCACATTCTCGAAGAACAGGGCTGGGCGGAAAAATCTTCAGAATCATCCTGGTCGCTGGTCGATTCCGAGCAAATCCCCGACAGCCACTCCGTCTGGCTCACCCTGCTGGGAGACTACCCTGGATATCTGCCGGAACTGCTCCAGCTGGGCAGGGCTGGCACCCGGCTGGGAGACATACTTTCCGGTAGAGAAGATTCCGCGAAAATGCTCAATCCAACCGGTGCCAGCGGCATTGCAGAGCATCTGGCTGACAGTGCTCTGAGTGTTCAAGGCACCGTTTCAGCTGCAGTAGAGGCCGCACGCACCTGGGCACAAAGCCGTGGGGAGTTCTACAGGGTGCTGCATCTGGGCAGCGGCCACATACAGCTCTGTCCCCGGCTCGCCGAGATTTTTTCGGAAAACTCCGAGTACCTCTATGTGCACCAGAATCTGGAGAGTTGTGCACAGGCAACCTCGAGACTGGAACTGTTCGCCAACGCCAGGGTTGCCAATCATGACTTTGAGTCCAGTGATGACTGGAGCCGGTTTGCAGAAAATGAGGGGCCTTTCGACCTGATTATTGTGAATGAATCCCTGCACAATCACACCCATCCGGATCGAATGCTGAGAGGCCTACGAACCAGAATGAGCAGCCAGGCAACTCTGCTCTGCGTTGAGCGAAACCCCTCACGCTATGCCGACATCACCCTGGGGCTGGACGATGACTGGTGGCATCGGACAACCAACCCGAACGACCCGGTTTCCCTGCGCCTGAGCGCGTGCAACTGGGAGAGGCTTCTTGGTGAGGCGGGATATACGGGAATCCGGACACTGAACGATGATCCCGACGGCCTGGCAGGCCCGTACCTGGTATGTGCCACAAACCCTGAAGCCGAGGCCTCAGTTCCCCACCCGGCACGCTGGCTGATTGTGACCGATTCCGAGGGCACCTGTTCAGATCTGCTCGCTGCTGTGCAACAAAAATTGCCCGCAGAGATTCAACTCTGGAACCTGCAACACCATCAGGGTGGAGTGAGTATCGATACAGATGCCAGGCTGAGCCGCGCCAATCTGCTTGATAGCACCATGTGGAGCCAGTTCAGCAAAGAACAGGGTCTCAAGGGCTTCGACCAGATTGTGTATCTATGCGGCTTGGATACGGACTACCAGAGTGCGCCTGTCCAGCGGTCAGAGCACACCATGGATCTGCGCACTTTGGGGACCCTGAACCTGATCAACGCACTGAAAGACACAGAAGATGAGGCCCAGCCTTCCCTGACGCTGATAACGTGCCGCGGCAACGGCGTCTACCCTCAGGGACTCGCACATCCGGCCGACGCGGCACTCTGGGGGCTTGGGCGGGTCATCCGCAATGAGCGCCCGGACCTGCGCTGCCGCCAGATTGACCTCTCAGACACGCGCTGCGACACGGTCATCGGCCACCTGATTACCGAGCTGTGTTGGCCGACAGCTGATCAGGAAGTAATCCTCAGTGGGAGTTCGCGTCATATCCTGCAGATGCAGCCAGGCGAGATTGAGGAGATTCAAACTGAACCCTGGAACGGCAACCTCAAGCTCGATTTCAGCGAACCAGGGCTTCTGAAAAACCTCCATTGGATACCAACCGAAGCGCGAGAGCCCTCAGCAGGACAAATACGGGTCAAGCCCATGGCGTCGGGCCTGAACTTCCGCGACGTCATGTACGCCATGGGATTGTTGTCCGACGAAGCTGTGGAATCAGGGTTTTCGGGCCCCACTCTGGGTATGGAATTCGCCGGTATTGTCACAGGCGTAGGTGATGATGTCAGCAGGTTTGTTGAGGGGGATCACGTTATGGGCTTTGCCCCGGCCTGCTTCAGCACCGAGATCATCACTGCGGTTGAAGCTGCTGCCAAGATTCCCCGAAACTGGCAGTTCGAAGAAGCCGCCACGGTTCCCACAACCTTCTTTACGGCCTACTACGCCTTGGAATATCTGGCCAGGTTGCAGCCTGGCGAACGGGTCTTGATCCACGGTGGAGCGGGCGGCGTCGGCATAGCGGCCATCCAGCTTGCCCACTATCTGGGCGCAGAAGTCTTTGCCACTGCCGGTACGGATGAAAAACGTGATTTCGTCGGATTTCTGGGCGCGGACCATGTGCTGGACTCCCGCAGTCTCGAATTCGCTGATGAAATCCTGCGTCTGACAGACAATCAGGGAATTGATGTGGTACTCAATTCTCTCGCAGGTGAAGCCATCAGTAAAAACCTCAAGATATTGAGACCCTTTGGCCGCTTTCTGGAACTCGGCAAACGTGACTTTTACGAGAACTCGCGCATCGCTCTGCGACCCTTCAGGAATAATATTTCCTACTTCGGCATTGACGCCGATCAGCTCATGATGGAAAAACCGGAGTTGGCAGCGCGTCTGTTCGAATCCCTGATGCACATATTTGAGGAAGGCGCGTTGAGGCCACTCCCCTACCGAAGCTTTAACGCAACTCGTGCTCAGGAAGCCTTTCGCTATATGCAGCAGGCACGACAGATCGGCAAGATTCTGCTCAACTACAATGAGCTGCCGCAAGTGGCAAGCGCCCGCACAGAGACTGCCACATCACTTGATCTGGACCCCGAGGCAACCTATCTGGTTACTGGAGGCACCAGTGGCTTTGGATTGGAAACTGCGAAATGGCTCGCTCGCAAAGGAGCCAGACATCTTACGTTGATAAGCCGCTCCGGGATGCACGAAGGAGCTTTCACGGAGGCCTTCAAACAACTTCAGGATATGGATGTCAGGCTGTGTTGCGAAGCCGTCGACGTCACTGATTTGACGAGCCTGTCCGACCTGTTCAGCACATTTGGCAACGAGCTCCCGACGCTGAAAGGCATCATTCACGCAGCCGCCCTGTTTGACGACGCCCTGCTGAGCAATCTCGACGGCGAGCGTCTTCGCCGGGTCATAGACCCCAAAGTGCTTGGTGGCTGGAATCTGCACAGGCTGAGTACAGAACAGGATCTTGAGTTCTTTGTTGTGTACAGCTCCATATCTACCTACATCGGCAATCCCGGACAGGGCAACTATGTTGCAGCAAACACGGCTCTTGAAGCCCTGATCAACATGCGCCGTGCCGCTGGCCACCCCGGACTTGCCGTCGCCTGGGGCGCCATAGCAGATGCAGGTTATCTGGCCCGGAACGGAGATGTGAAAGTTGCACTGCGGGAGCGGCTTGGAGCCAGCCTGGATGCTGGTGAGGCTTTGGATATTCTCGAACGACTGCTCGCATCGGGCCGCTCCAGTTGCGCGGTTACAGACCTCAGTTGGGCTGGCATGAAACGCTTTTTGCCAATTGCCGAATCCAGCCAGTATCGAATCATGAACTGGATTGCCACCACCCAGGGAGGCGACGAAGATCATGGCGAGGACATTCGGGTGCTCCTGGAGGGGCTGCCCCGCGACGAGGCACTGGAAAAAATCACTGAATTGCTCGCCCGGGAGATCGGCACAATTTTGCGTATACCAGCTGACAAACTCGATACGCATGCCTCGCTTTTTGATCTCGGAATGGACTCGCTTATGGGGGTGGAACTGGCAATGGCTGTGGAGAAACGTTTTGACGTCAACATGCCGGCCATGGCGCTATCCGAAGGCCCATCAATCACCCGGCTCGCCGAGCGCATCATGCAGAAGCTGCTCGGGGCCGAAATAGAAGAAAGTACCGATGAAACAGACAACCTGAGGCGCCTGGCTTCAGTACACAATGAAGAAATCACCCAATCGAATCTGGAAGAACTCGACGACATGATCAGTACATCTGACTCCGGCCAGAACATTCTCTGATTCCCCTTCTGCACAGACCCCAAAAACCGCCCATTCAGCGTTATGAGCAAGCACAAGAAATCCCTGTTCGGCATGTCTGACAAAGCCAAAGAGCAACTGATACAGGCCGCCCTGAACAAGCGAAGTGAATCACTCGCTGCAGATCGGCAGGCGCAGAGTCCAAAGTCGAATTTTTCCGGGGAACGCCGCCTGAAAATTGACCCCGACCTGTATCGGTTCGATGGCTACCAAAACTACAAGGACATGTTGATACAGAAGGCAGCTTCGGAGCATTTGGAGATCGCCAACCCCTTTTTTCGTGTCCATGAAGGCATCGCCGACGATACTTCGGTGATCGACGGCCAAGAGCGTATCAATTTCAGCAGCTACAACTATCTCGGACTCAATGCAGACCTGCGCGTATCCGAGGCCGCCAAGGAGGCCATTGACCGCTACGGCACCTCTGTCTCCGCATCCCGACTGGTGTCTGGAGAACGTCCCATACACCAGCAGCTTGAAGCCAAGCTGGCCAGCTTTCACGGTGTCGAAGATTCAGTTGTGTTCGTAAGCGGACATGCCACCAACGTTTCAACTATCGGCTATCTCTTCGGCCCCAATGATCTGGTTCTCCACGACTCCCTGATTCATAACAGCGTTGTCATGGGCATCCAGCTATCCGGTGCCTTTCGTCTGCCCTTCCCCCACAATGATTGGCAAGCCCTGGACCGCATTCTGGCTGAGCGTCGACGCGAATTTGAGCGAGTACTGATCGTTGCAGAAGGCATCTACAGCATGGACGGTGACTATCCGAACCTGCCCAAGTTCATAGACATCAAAAGACGCCACAGGGCCTTTTTGATGGTTGACGAAGCACATTCCCTGGGTGTTATGGGTACACGCGGTCGAGGGATCGCCGAGCATTTCAATATTTCCGGCACAGATGTCGACATCTGGATGGGGACCCTGAGCAAATCTCTCGGTAGTTGCGGAGGGTATATCGCCGGAGAAAAGGCGCTGGTTGATCACCTCAAATTTGCCGCGCCTGGTTTTGTGTACAGCGTGGGCATTTCCCCCCCACTGGCTGCCAGTGCACTCAAGGCGCTTGAGATTCTCGAACAGGAGCCACATCGCGTACGCCACTTGCAGCACAACGGCGAATTTTTCAAGGCTCAGGCACAACAGGCCGGCTTGGATACCGGCCTCAGTGAGGGCTTGTGCATCACACCAGTTATTGTAGGGAGCTCAATCAAGGCAACGCGGCTTTCCAATAATCTCTTTGAAAAAGGGATCAATGCGCAACCCATTATTTACCCGGCAGTGGAGGAACGGGTCGCCCGATTGCGGTTTTTTGTCTGTACACATCATACGGAAGCGCAAATAGAACAGACCGTAAGGGCCATTAAAGACCAGATAGGTCAGCTTTAGACCCGACGAACCGACCAGAAAAACGCATTCCTTGAGCAAAAAGCGTATCCTCCTGTGCACCAATCCGGGTATTTGCGCCAGCCTGGTATTGCTCCAGCTTATCAGGTCGCCGGATTTGGAGATTGCTGGTGTGTTCCTGTCCTCGCGTCTGCGTACCCGATCAGGGAGCAGGATCGGCGACGCAACGCGCATCATTCGTCAATCCGGTCTCCAATACGCCAGCTACCTGGCTGCCGGAACACTGGGCTTTGAACTTGCGAGCTTCAGTGCACCACTGCCCACTGCACACAAGATCGCCCAAGATAACCGTATACCCCTGCTCAGTCACCCGGATATCAACCAGCCGAAAGCTCTGAGCTGGGTGAGAGACTCCGGCCCCGATCTGCTTCTTTCAAGCTTCTTTAATCAGAAATTGCGAGCAGATGCACTGGGTACACCTTCGCAGGGTTCTGTGAACCTTCACCCTTCACTCCTGCCCAAATACAAAGGCGTCGACCCAGTGTTCTACTGTGCGCTGAACGGCGAACACACACTTGGTATCAGCCTTCACCAGATGGATCAAAACTATGATACTGGCCTGATTTTGGCCCAGGACAGCCTCAGCTGGAACCCGTCGAGAAGCGTATTCTGGCACACAACAGAATTGTTCCGCATGGGGGGACAACTGTTTCTCAACTGGCTTCGAGAACCCGCCAGATTCGAAACCAGGAACAACACACCGATATCCGATCACTACGATTCATGGCCAACACCACATCAGGTTCGTCAACTGCGAGCAGAAAAAATTGCCCTATGGAACTGGCGGGATTTCCGCGAGCAGGTATATCGATGCCAATAAGCCTGCCGAATGAGTATTTTTCTGAGAGAACAGCCGACACACACTTGACTCCTGGCATATCGCAACCTATGGTCGCGCGCTGAATCCATTCATGCGCCGGGGCGTGAAACCTGGGCCTCACGACCGCTTCAATGTCAGATTCACGTACTTTTCTCTTTCTCCAGGGTCCCGTTTCGCCGTTTTTCAGGTTGCTGGCACAGAAGCTCAGAACCATGGGTCACAGGGCCTGCAAGGTCAACCTGAACTTTGGAGATCAGTTGCTGTCCCGGGATCCAGACAGCCTGAACTATAGAGGCACCCTGGATTCATGGAAATCCTGGTTCACCAGCCTTGTCGAAGAACGGCGGGTCTCCGATATTATTCTGCTCGGTGAGCAACGCGAATACCACCGCGTAGCAATCAAGATTGCCCGGGAGAGGGGCATCGAGGTAGTGGTCACCGACTTTGGCTACCTGAGACCGGACTGGATCACCTTCGAACGCGACGGAATGTCGGCTGAGTCGGCCTTCCCGCGTGATCCCGCGGAAGTTGTGTCGCTTGCTGGCCGCTGCGAGGAACTGGTTATGGAACAACGCTTTGAAGATTCATTTTTTAACCAGGCGTACTGGGACATACTGTACAACCTGGCAGCAATCATTGGGTGGCCCCTCTACCCGGGCTACGACAACTTTCGGGTATACAATCCGGTACAGGACTATCTGGGCATACTGGTGCGCCTGTTGCGGCGAAGAAGTGTTGAGCCCAGAGCGCAGCGATTCGTCAACGAGATGATCAGCACGGGCCTGGACTATTTCGTCTACCCCTTGCAAATACAGCGCGACTACTCTATCCAGGCATACTCACCCTACTCGGGCAATGAGCAACCGATGGAGGAAATTCTCCTGTCCTTTGCCCAGTCAGCGCCTGAACAAGCACACCTGATCATTAAAATTCATCCACTGGATCCCAACCCGTTTAAATGGAAACGAATGGTCAATACCCGGTCAGAAAAACTGGGACTGGCTGGACGGGTGCATTTTTTGGATGGCGGAGATCTGAACCGTCTTCTGAAAAACGCCCTTGGCGTTATCACCATCAACAGCACGACAGGAATCACCGCACTGCAACTCGGCATTCCCACGCGCACCCTGGGTGATTCCGTTTACAACATCGACGGATTGGTCAGTAGACAGCAGCTCCATGATTTCTGGGGCGATCCTCAGCCACCGAACCTGCAGCTGAGAAATGCTTTTGTACGTGCTCTGGCTGGCACGGTGCAACTGAAGGGGACCTATTATCGTCAGCCGGGACTGAATGCTGCAGTTGACGAGGCTGCGCAGCGACTCCACTGCAAACGGATCAACCAGCCGCTCACATGGCGAAGCTGATCAGACCCGATAACTACCTGGGTATGAGTCGCGCCACACTCCTCAGAAAACCGCGCAGTATCTGAACCTCAGACTGGTCCGGTCGAATGCGACTGAACATCCGACGCATCCGAGTCATGGTCTGCCGGGGGTTTGACGGATCGTGAAATCCAGTGCTCACCATGATCCGTTCGAAGTGATCTACAAGCATGTCGACAGCTTCGCCGCTGGCCAAGGGCTCGTCCCACTCCTCCCGTATCGGCAGCTCTCCGTCCTCGGCAAGCGCCTGCATGCGCAGCTCGTACGCAAGGACCTGAACCGCAGCGCTCAGATTCAGTGAACTGTATTCGGGATTCGATGGAATATGCACATGCAGCTGACAGCGCTGCAACTCGTCATTGGTCAGCCCACTGTGCTCCCGCCCAAAGACCAGAGCAATCTCGCTCTTCTCAGCCTCGGTAAAAATTCGAGTTGCACATTCGCGGGGATCGACCAGCGGCCATGGAATTCGCCGCTCACGGGCGCTGGTTCCCACTACAAGATGACAGTCAGCAATTGCCTCTGCAAATGTGTCTACAACTTGGGCGGATTTCAGCAGGCTGCCTGCTCCTGCGGCCCGCCAGGTCGCTCTATCCGAGGGAAATACCTCAGGCTGAACCAGATAGAGGCGCGAAAGCCCCATGTTCATCATGGCCCGGGCTGCACCACCGATATTGCCGGGCTGAGCGCAATTAACCAGCACCACGCGAATATTGTCGAGACTCCGCACGGACTTCACCCTTTGATCCTGGATTCCTTAGTTCATGGTATCGAGCTACGATGGTACGTCATTGAAACTCGCAGATAAAATAATGGTCTACCACCACCCCACACATAACGCAGTGTTGTTGTGATCATCCAGAGTCCCAGTCCTCTACATTGATTTTTCCGGCTGTGAGCGCCCTGAGTGTCCGTATGCCAGCCATGACCTCGACGGTGCCGAGCCAGAGGAGCCTGGTTCCGGGAACCGGCTGTCCTGTGCTTGGCTGAAAGCCAGCCAGCCTGCCCAGGTTCACCACATACTCACGGATGCTCAGATCAGGTGGTGCCCTGATCGGCATCTTCGGGTACAGATCGTGCAGCAGCAGCTGACAGGTAGCGATCTCCTCAGGTTCGACGACCTCCCGAGCAGGCGTGTCGCAATGCGCCCGTCCGGATGGGTGGAGGCCCCGTACTCCCACTCGGTCCAGTGGGCCGTCTCCGGCAGACCCGGACAGTGCGCGGCCCGGAACCGTGCCTGGGGGCCGCCTGCACGCAGGCCTGCCAGCCCTGCTGCAGGGGCAGCACACAGACCCGTTTGCGGTCACCTCTGACGCACCGCCGTCCCGAGGCCTCACCCACATGACGCCAGCCGCTGGCCCGGTAACTCTGACCACTATGCGCCTGATCCACGTGAGTATACGCCAGCTGCGGGAGGACGCCATAGGCCTGGTGCCAGTCCGTGCGCTCACACAGCTCCCGGGCCAACCCGGAGCGCGTGAACTCACCCGACGCTGCGGCCTGCCTGAACCAGCAAACTGTCTCGTCGCCAAACTGGCGAAGCCCGATCTTCATGGCGGGCAGTGAACACTGAATCGCTTACGGTGTTCAGTGTGTCCAGTTGATAGATCTCAAATGCAGTTTGTACAGAAAGGTCCGGACGTTCCAGAGCACCTGAAGTCAGGTCACGAGGTCTGGACGTCTGATCTTTGTGACCGTTGGTTTATTGCGCGGCACCCGCCAGGGACATAACCATCAGCACACCAGGCGTGCCGCGGAAAAGCAGGGGTTCTGATCTACGCAAATAACTCCGTGAGCCACTTCAGAAATGTCGCGCTTGGCTCATTATCCAGACTCAGATCGCCTGCACCGATAGCTGCCCCCATGCGCCCAGGATTTTTTCGTGTTGCAAGCCAGGCGAACAACTCAGCCTTTGGCCTGTTCTCTTCATCGAATCTGCGATCTTGTTCAGGGATGTCCGAGATATACCGCTTGAAAGAAGGCCAGACCGGATCGTCCTCAGGAACCATCTTTACCGCGAAATCCTCAAGCTCACCTGGTGATTCATTGCACGGCATCAGCCAGATACCAATGCGTGGGTTACTGTGAATTATCGTTCCAGTTGGCTCCGGGACATGCGGAATTTCATCTGGTTTGATTTGGAGATGTGGGCTTCCACCCCCATAACCTGCCGCTTCTATGATTTTACTGGAAATCACCCCCCACCGGTGTTCCAGGTCACTATTCGCATCTGCAAGAATTCCCAGCGCTTCCCTGCCTGGACTGGTGATTTCTGCGGGGATAGCTTTACAGAGATTTTCAACACCTGCCAAGGTCTCTATGGCAAATGGCCACTCTGCACCCCTGTGGAATAATGGCTTTGACCCATCGTGATAGTTTTTGTCCCACAATTGCTCAACGAAATGGCGATCATCTGCCCCTCGACCAGAAGCAGTCGTTTCTCGTTAAGCATGCGTTCTACCTGACTTCGATGCGATGTTCGGCAGCTGTCTGAAGATGATCTTCAGGATAGAAGATTGCCCAGATATCTTCGTCATCCCGCTCAAGGCGATAGAGCATGCCCTCGGAATCTTCATCATTACTCGCCGCCTGTGAAAAACCCTGCACACAGTCCCAGCTATGAGTCGTAGCAAGAACCTGCGTGTTGTTGTCTCGAGCAATGCGCAATACCATGCGCCAAAGATCGTATTGCAGGGAATGATGAATTCCGTTTTCCGCTTCGTCGATCAACAGAATGCCGTCTCGGCTGTATACCAGGGCCAAAACGATGCTAAACAGGCGGACGGCCCCGTCTCCCAGACTTTTCAATGGAACGGGTTGCGAGTCGCCCTTCAGCTTCACAATAAAGCGGCGACCATGCCGTCTTTCTTCTCCGATAACTGTAACCCGTTCCACCCTGTCTCCGAAAATCAACCTCAGGGCCTCCAGTGCCCGATTTTCATCATCGGTCAGTGCAATCTCGTCCCAAAGCCGCGCTATCTGTTCGTCATTCAATATACCCGGGCCTAAGGTATGGCAGTTCATTCCCGCAGGAAGTTCTGATTCTCTGTTCACATCCCGCAAAAAAGGGCGGCGCGGAATTCCGGAATACATCTGGGAGAATATGTACGCTTTATTTTCTCCGCACTTTTTACCTCCATTAACCTGAAAGACGGTCTTGAACAGTTGCACATCATCGTCAAATGGCTCAGGTATATACTGTCCTATACGCCTGACTTCTTTCTCATCCAGATCTCCAAGCGAGGTTTTTTCAATTTTGAGCTGACTTGCCCCATTTAAAGGACCGATCCGAATTGACGTATTTCCTGCTAGAGCCCGTCCATGGAAGAGAGCCGCCACATCAGGTGCCTGAAACCTGTCGCCATCTTCGCCCGTCACGCCAATCCATTCGTTATGCTCTTCAAGGAGACCAAAAAGAGCAGTGCGACGGCCGCGTACCGCGAAAACAGCAACTGCTTCGAGTACAGAGGTTTTTCCCACGCTGTTTTTGCCTGCAAGCAGGGTAACGCGGCCCAGACAGGGCAGGGAAAGATCTTTGATCCCACGAAATCCCTTGATTGCTAGACTCGGAAGGTGGAGACTGCCGCATCCCCGGCGGGTGGGTTTCCCCTTCTTAGCCTGCTCTCTTTCCCAACTGAGTGCTGCACCTCGAGTGGTTTTTCGACCGACCTGCATGATATGTCCGCTGTCTCCGTAACTCGACTTAAGTTCCTGTTCTCGCAGGCCCAAGTCGTCCGTAATACCTGTATAGACGATCTTATTCCCTCTCTTGGAATAGTACTTATAGGTATCTCTTGACATATACCGAATCTCTCACCGAAAACTTGAATCCCGATACTTCATCTTTGACCATGTGCGTGACGACGCTCGGCTATCACCTCGGCAATGATGTGATCGCTGATTTTATCAGGGGGTTGCCAGTGTAAAGAATCTTTTAGTCCCAGTCCTCCACATTCGCGGGTCTGGGTGCCCAGGACCGGCTCAACCGAGACCACACCCAATGCCTCCAGGTCGCACGCACAGTCAGCCATCGGCGCACAGGGTGGGTGGTGGCGGGGGTGCGGGACAGACTTCACAGGTGCCGGCAGGGGGATGTTGAGCCTCGCAGCCAGCTGTGGCACCACCGTGCGGGCCTGCGCCAGGCACAGATCACCGCGCTGGGTGCGCCAGTCCGTGCGCTCACACAGCTCCCGGGCCAACCCGGAGCGCGTCAGCTCACCCGACACCGCGGCCTGCCTGAACCAGTGAACTGTCTCGTCGCCAAACTGGCGAAGCCCGATCTTCATGGCGGGCAGTGAACACTGAATCGCGTACGGTGTTCAGTGTGTCCACTTGATAGAATAATGGTTTACCCTCCCCCGAAACCACATCATCCAAAGAGTCAAAGCAATTCTGCTGAACAGGCTGCCTGCGACGGGAAAGAGTGCTGTGCCTTTGAACTTGATAGCTTATGTTATCAGCTCAAGGCCCTGCAGTTGCGAGTGCAGGTGTTCTGACTGCCAATTGGGGCAGCAGTCAGTCATTTGGTTCAACAACTGCACTTCAGTCCAACGAATGGAATCTTTTTCCACTACCAGGCATCAGGGAGGCGGAGAAAGTAGTCGTCCTCTTCTCTGGCTTCTACTGTATCCAGGCCGAGTTCATCACAGAGATCGTTGTATCTTTGGAGAGCTTCTTTCGCCGATATTTCGGGATACTGTGTGTAGACATCCAGATGATGGCATGGGTGTGTTGTTCTCGAAGGAATATTCCCCCATGGCTCAAAGATGGAACCGATATCCAGAGCTATACCACCACGATCCTTGATCCACTTGCAGTAGACTTTGCCAAATACACCAGCCCCCACCAGAAAAAGTGCACCAGGAAATGGTACGTTCAGGCAGTCATATAGCTTCCTGAAAGCATCTGGGTAATGCCTTTGTTCTACAGGCCCCGGGTACTGCGCCTCGCCACGTATAGCATAGTAGTCAAGATGTCTTACCCCAAACTTTGATTTCAACGTGTCTACTATATTCCTGCTGGAAATAATCCCCAGGAAGTCAATATCCTTGAGCAGTGCACGGTAGAGCAGTGAGAATTGCAGGTACCTGTGTACGGCGGCATCTGTGATCGTTTGGGTTTCATTTAAAAGCCCAAACTGACTGATTGAGGATACGACGGTATTATGCATATGGAACAGGTCGCATTGTTTCTTTCGCGGGATGCCGACGACATCAGCTTCAGATACAGCTTGCCTGACTGAATGGGATAACTCGACAATGCCTTCGTCTGATATATCCGTATCTCCGAGCCATATCATCCACTCTCTATTCACATCAAACCGGGAAGATATTTCCGGAAAACCCATCACCGCACCTTCACCAGTCCCCAATCGAATCATGGACGCGGGCATCTGCTGTTCAATCCTGCTTTTTATCTCCAAAAAGACCTCAAACCCTGTGGCTCTGTCAGCATAAGGGTTATGCTTGAACTTTTCTTGAAAATCCATGTGCTTCCTGGTGGGCGCATATGACTGGTGATCAGGGTACAGTTATTGTAAATCAGTTGCCTCCGGCAATACATTGATGCGATTGTGCTGCACACCAACACACATGAATTTCATGTCCTTGGGCTGACTGGTATCGTCGCAGTTTGACGATGGTGGGATGAGTTCCAATGGCGACTGGCGTCGGTTTGATCGGGGCCATGTCCGCCAGACAGTTCGAGGGATGCGGGTGCGGATTGCAAAGGCGGCACTGATTGACAGGGCGCGCTTCCTCGCGGTGATTCGTAAAGGCTTGAGCCGTTTGCGGGAAAACCCGAACTCAGGTTCTGAGGGGAGTGGGAGCCAGTGTTGCCAGGATCCTTGGCAGCCAGACCCTATCGGCAGCCGCTTTCTGCTAGAATCGCCGCCCGCACGTATTGACCCCCGATTTCAAGCACTCCGACACACCCTCGCCATGCAACCCACGCTACGTATTGCCATCAGGGCTGCCAGAAGTGCCGGCCAGATCATTGAGCGTGCCTTCCGGGATGTGGAGGTACTGCCCGTGGAGAACAAGACACTCAATGACTATGTCACCCGAGTTGATCGCGCCTCGGAAAAAACCATCATCGAGGAGATCAGGAAATCTCATCCACAACACCGCATTGTGGGGGAAGAGTTTGGCGAACAGGGTCCAAAAGAATCTGACTGTGAATGGATCATTGACCCGCTGGACGGTACCACCAATTTTATTCGCGGCATCCCCCAATTCGCGGTGTCAATTGCCTGCCTGCAGAGGGGTAAGCTGGAACACGCTGTTGTCTACGACCCTATCAAGCAGGAAGAATTCAGCGCATCGCGCGGCCAGGGTGCCACCCTCAATGGACGCAAAATCCGCGTGGCGAACAGAAAGTCGCTCACTGGCGCTCTTCTGGTGACTGGAATCCCCTTCACGCCAGAGACTGTGCAGTATATCGATGGCTACCATGGACTCAGCAAGGCTCTTCTGCTGAAGAGTACGGCCGGGATTCGCCGCCCTGGAGCAGCTTCACTGGATCTGGCCTATCTGGCGGCTGGTCGGTTTGACGGGTTCTGGGAGATCAACCTCAAACCCTGGGACATAGCCGCAGGTGTGTTGTTGATCCGCGAAGCAGGTGGGTTGGTCAGTGATCTTTCAGGTGGTGAAACCTATATGACCTGCGGCAACCTGCTGTGCGCCAGCCCAAAAATCTACAAGGATATGTTGCCGCTGGTACAGGAGCACCTCGGCAGCCTGATCCAAACCCCTTGATAGGATGTTGGCATCAGGTTACAGATTTCGATACTGTCGGGTCAGCTCTTCCACTTTTTGATCGTAACCAGGCTCCAGAGTACCGAACAGGCGATCCCAGATCGTCAGAAAACTGCCGTAATTAACCGACATCCTCTCGTGATGGGCGTCGTGATGGCTTACACAGGTAAAGGGCGATGGCCAGCGCGCCCAGCGCCCTTCAAAATACTCATAACCCCCGTGTCCGATCATCCCCTTGAGTTGATCGTACACACGGTGCGCCACCAGTACCACTGCGGGGATCGGCAATATGAAAGGCACCACAAACAGGTAGGACTGGATCAAAATCACTTCGGTAAAGGAGAAACGATCATTGCTCCAGGGAGTGGGTACCGGACTCCGGTGATGCTCGCGGTGAATGGGCATCAGCAATGACGTGTGTGCCAGACGGTGTTCGGCATAAAACCAGATATCTCCCAGAACGACAGATAGTGCAAAAAAGCCGAGCAGCAAGAGGCTTCCAGTGAGATCGGGAAACATCACCTCGACCGGAGCCATCGACCAGCCCATGTACTGTACCCAGATACCAAGCGCCAAGCAGAGTGAGGAGCCAGCCAGGGAAACATATCCCTGGGTGATTTCCCTCACAGCGGGGACCCGGCTTGTGCGGTTCTGGATTTTCCGCTCGGGGTGACGTTCGTTGATACGACTCAACAGGTATCCCAGGGCCAGATAGAGCGCTACATGCGCCAGATAGAGCTCCAGCCACAGTACCGGGAACCCGAACAGGGCACCTTCAACGGGGACCACTGTTTCCACGATATTCCGGGCCGACAGGGAAAAGTGTTCCATATCTACAACACCATCAGGTCTCACGCCGTTCGGCCAGTCGCGCCCTCAGGCTCAGCACTCTGGTGTCGTAGTCTGGGTCCAGGGTGCCGAAGAGGCGATCCCAGACGCTCAATGTATTCCCGAAGTTGTATCTGAACAGCTCGTGGTGGCTGTCGTGATGGAGTACACAGACAAATGGCATGGGCCAAACCGCATACCGGCCAGCGGCCCATTCGCAGCCTGAATGGCCAACAATGCCCTTGAGATGATCACTGAGACGATAGAGCACCAGCGCGAGAGGTGGAATGGGCACAACAAAAGGCAACAGACCCAGGAAACTCTGGGTGAGAAGGACATCCGGTAGCGTAAAACGGTCGTTCGACCAGACAGTCGGCACGGGGCTCAGATGATGCAGCCGGTGCCAGCGGATCAGGGCTTTGGTGTGCAGCAGGCGGTGCGCCCAGTAAAACCAGATGTCATGCAGGAGTGTCGCCAGCACAAAGAACAGCAGCAGCGACCAGATTCCGGTGGCTACAGGTGTCAGTGTCCAACCCTGATGCTGGCTCCAAAGCCCGGCCGCGAGACAGAGTGGCGTTCCAACGAAACCTGACCAGGATTGTCCAATCTCCGTCAGCGCTGGAATCCGGGTGTGGGACGCCTGGATTTTTCGCCAAGGGTGGTACCGGTTTCCGAGCAAAACCAGGCCACTGAAGCTAAAGTGAACAGATATATGGAGGAGCACCAGGCAAAGATACAGGCTCAGGAAACCCATCAGACCCTGATCAGGACCGGGCAGGAACTCCACAATCATCGGTACCGACCTGGTGCTCTACTCCCGATCTCAGGAATAGGGTACTTCCTCGGGCAGATCTGCATCTTCATCGTCATCGGCTGGTGGCATCAGGTCGACAGCTTTTACGTTCATGGCCAATACGACATTGGAAGCGACGAAGATCGAAGAATAGGTTCCGATGAGCACACCGATAATCAATCCCAGAGAGAAATTGTGAATCATTTCACCACCGAACGAGAACAGTACGATCAGCACCAAGAGAGTGGTCAAGGATGTGACAATGGTGCGCGACAGAGTCTGGCTCAACGAGATGTTCAGGGTTTCAATAGCCGACGTGCCGCGCAGGGAGCGGAAGTTTTCCCGAATGCGGTCAAATACAACGATGGTGTCGTTGAGTGAATAGCCGATCAGCGCCAATAGCGCTGCCAGGACCGTGAGGTCGAACTCCCACTGAAAAATGGAAAACAGCCCCAGAGTAATGAGCACGTCATGGAACAGTGCTGCTACCGCACCTATGGAAAACTTGTACTGGAACCGCAGGGCGACATAGATCATGACAATCAGCAAAGCCGCGACCAGGCCCAGACCACCGTCTTCACGGAGTTCCTGGCCGACCTGAGGGCCGACATACTCCACGCGCTGTAGCGTAATCTCAGCAGCCGAGCTTTCGGCAAGCTGGGTCGCCAGCTGCTGTGCACGACCCTGATCCAGATTGTCTCGCACCCGGATCAAGACCTCGGTGTCCGCACCAAAATGGACAACCACCGCCGACGACAGCCCCTCGGCAACCATGTGCTGGCGAACCTGCTCCACATCGGCGGGCTGGTCATACTTGAGTTCAATCAGGGTGCCGCCGGAAAAATCGAGACCCAGATTCAGGCCCCGGGTGGACAACGAGAAAATGGAGGTTACCAACACCAGAATTGACACAACAGCGGCAGTCTTGCGCTGTGCCATGAAATCAATCACTCTTGTCTCAGCCATCGTTCCGCTCGCCTCCGCAGCTCCCGATCTTCTATATCCAGAGCTTCTGAATATCGGTGCGCCTGCCGATAAACAGATTCACAAGTGCCCGACTGCCCATAACCGCGGTAAACATGGATGACAGAATTCCAATAAACAATGTCACGGCAAAACCCTGAACCGCACCAGACCCTATCAGATAGAGAATGGCTGCCACAATCAATGTGGTCAGATTGGCATCCAGAATAGTAGTCCATGCACGTTCGTATCCTGCGTGGATCGCCGTTTGCGGCGGCAATCCATTTTTCAGTTCTTCCCTGATGCGGGAAAAAATCAGCACGTTGGCATCCACAGCCATGCCCAGCGTCAGCACAATGCCCGCGATCCCGGGAAGCGTAAGGGTCGCACCCAATATCGACATGGCCGCAGAAAGTATGACCAGGTTCGCCAGCAAGGAAATATTGGCGATCACTCCAAATAATCGGTAATACACCAACATAAAAATGACCACCAGCACCATGCCAATCTGGACCGAGCGCACCCCCGAGGCAATGTTCTCTGCTCCAAGCGAGGGCCCCACGGTACGCTCCTCCGCAAAGGTCATGGGAGCTGCCAGCGCACCTGCCCGCAGCAGCAGCGCCAGCTCCTGAGCTTCATACTGGCTGCCGACTCCGGTGATCCGGAAGGACACACCAAGTGCACTCTGAATGGTCGCCAGATTGATGATCTTTCGCTCGGCAACCTGTTCGGTCACGCGAATTTCTTCGCCATTTTCATCCAGCTGGTAGTCGACCAGTGTCCGATACTCAATAAAAAGCACCCCCATGCGCCGGCCAACGTTGTTGCGGGTGGAGCGATGCATTTTTGTACCGCCATCTGAACTGAGCGTGATGTTGACTTGGGGTAGTCCGTTTTCGTCGAAACCAGTGGCGGCATCAGTGACCGCTTCACCTGTAACTATAGGCTGTCGTTGCAAACGGGCCGTGCCGACACCCGCGCTGCTGTCACGAAACTCGAATTCTTCATAGAGGTTGCCCTGGCCGGGCTGGTGCTCAAGACGGAATTCCAGATTGGCGGTCTTGCCGATGATGCGCTTGGCTGCCGCAGTGTCCTGAATACCCGGCAATTCCACCACGATGCGCTTGCTTCCCTGACGCTGTACCAGCGGTTCGGCGACCCCGAGTTCATTCACCCGGTTTTTGAGCGCCGTGAGGTTCTGCTGAAGGGCCTTTTCCTCGATTTCCCTCACTTCGGACTCGCTGTAATTGAGGAAAAGCTCGAATCTGTCCCCAGTTGATGCCGATGCAATTTCCATACTGGGCATTTTGCCCCGAAGAGCCTGCTCACCGCGGTCCAGATCCTGTTCTGAACGAAACACCACCGAAAGCGCCTGGGCATCAGTAATCTCGGGTCGCCGGAAACGGATGCGTTCCTCTCTCAAAATGGAGCGAACCTCCCCCGCAAGGCTTTCCAGTCGCGTATTGACGGCGGCCCCAACGTTTACTTCGAGCAGGAAATGCACTCCGCCACTCAAATCCAGACCCAGTTTCATGGGTTGTGCGCTTAAGTCTCTCAGCCATTCAGGTGTGGTTGATGCCAGATTCAGGGCAACGACAAAATCGCTGCCAAGTACCCGTGATATGACCGTTTTTGCCTGCAATTGATCAGCTGCTGATCCGAATCTCAGGAGAATGCTTCTGCCGTCCTCAGAAATTCTGCCATCAAAGTGAACGATTCCCGCCTCATCCAGCGCTCTCTCGATACCTTCCAGCGTTCGGGTACGCATCTCTGTGATGCCGCTCTGTCCAGTGATTTGGATCGCTGGATCAGGTGCATACAGGTTGGGCATGGCATAGACCAGGGCAACCGCGACGACAGTGATAAGCAGGAAATACTTCCAGGCTGGGTACGTGTTCATGCAGGGAAGGTCTTTGGGCTGACCGCCCAATGGTGCATCCTTATAAAAAAGACGGGGGATTATATGTGAATACGCCGGCAAGACCTAGCAGGGCATTGTCCAACGGAACATGAACCTGAAGGGGAAGCAGCAAGAAACGGAATCGACGATCATCACCGGGAGCCGGCGATTCAGTGAACGGAGCGAGGTGTTGCCCAATGCCGCCTGTGTTGGCTCCATTGTCAGCTGGCTGGTCCACCATGCGGAGATCATCCTGCTCGAAAGGGAGTCATATCGCAGGCACCAAGCCAAGGAACTGGCCACCCGTCATCGGTGCTCTTGCAGCCCCTGCATTCGGCCATCAGCAGGTTGCATCACGAATATTGAGCAATAGGGATGCTGGGATATGCAAGATTACAGCCTTTCAACCTATCTCAGACAAGACAGCATCCAAACCGATCACTTCTGTATTATCGGTCAGCGTATATCTGTCCTGACCAGAGCACATAACACATTTTTTAGTCGCCTGAATATCTTCGCTCGCCAAATGAAATCTCCTCAATATCCTGGGGGAGGAAGACCTCGTGATTTCAACCGCGATGACATCCTGCCTGGGTCCTTCCAGCACTCAATCGATCTCGGCTTGGCTGGATGTGCGGTAATAACTGCAGTGCCATGTACTCGACAGGCTGGAAATAATACTTTCCAGTACAAATCCTTCCCAACTGGCACCTAACACAGGGTGCCCAAGCAGGGTTTCATAGTCAGAGATATTCAGCAAACGATGAAGCATACCACTGTCACGGATATCCAATTTGGGCGATTTAACAAGGCGCTTTTTTGAATTCCAGACCAGGGCTGTAATTGCCTGACCATATAAAAGTCTGTCAGGATACAGGGGTACGAGCGGATGGTTTTATGATCCACTTCAAGGCTTTTGCCCAGTGATGACAAGTTCACCTGCTGGCTATGCCAGTGGGTCAGCATGCTCCGAAATCGCTTCATCCGCTGTGCTGGTACTCTTGCACCCATCAGCGGGATGTCACGCTCGACATGGGCGGCAATAAAGTCCGAGCGCCTATGCCAACTTTCGTCATCCTCGCTTGCGAGATAGATGTCTGGGAAACCACCCCTGAGTCATAGCTTATCGACCTCAATGCCTTGCGGATCATGCTGATAAACCTCAGGAATAGACAATGGACTCAGTTCCAGGTGCCAAATGCGACCCGCCAGGGTCTCGGTTGAATGCTCGAGCACATCGCACGAAGCGGATCCAAGCAACAGAAAGTGTCCTGCCACATCGAAACCATCCCCAACCACAATAGCCCCCGGCCACCCTGCTGCGAAAAGCCTGGCGGGAAGGCACCTGCGCCCGCATGAGTGCATCCCAACGCCGCCGCTCATCCACACCCTGCACCGGGTGCACCGACACCTCGCGCAGCCAGCGCCCACTGACGCTGCTGTCCAATCCGATCACTCCGTCCATATCGCCGTTCGATCACAGCGACTGAGCTTGCACTTCCGCCCAATTTGTGGTATACTTTTCGACTGGTAATTGGCTCGGTGTTCACAGGACCTCAGCGGGAGGATCAACAATGCTCAACTTGAAAGTTCAGTGTGATGTACCCCCCCCCCCCCCGCTCACTAAATCAGCAACCTTCTTTCTGCTTGCAGTGCTGGCCGGTCCAGCGGTGGCCGAGCAGTGCACCGCCGCCCACATCGTCTTAAGCCAGGCCTTCCCGCTGGGGGGCGTGTCGGCAACAGAAGGTGTCATTGGCGGAGCGATCATCGGGTTCGCCCTGGACAACTGCGACAATCCCGGCAGCATCGATACCCCCCGGGAATACCCGATTTCCTTCTGCGCCGAGATTTTCGACACCACCCAGTGCGATGACAGCACTGCCGGCTGCCTGGATAACAATGTTGCCGGGGCCAGCGGCCTTATAGGCGGCAACACATGGCGGAATGCCGGCGACTTCAAGCGGTGCACCGCCATAACCGAGAGGGTTAACTTTGCCTCTGCCCTGCTCACCCCGCACGACAACGGGGTCCAGGACACAGAAGAGAACTCCATTTACGCCATCATGTACAACCCGACCCGTCATCTGCGCATTCCCATCTCGGACAACGACTGATCAGGGACATGACCTTCCCTGGCATGAGTCTGCCGAGTTCGGAACATTCATGCCAGGTCTGTGCTGTCCAAAATAATCCGGCCTAAAACCGGTGGTCTCTTCAAATAATACGGCTGTGTGGTCCACCATACTGGATGTCCGACAACAGCCAGACGGGATGCCTTGATTCTCTGGACGTTCATCACCGGCAGCATTGAGAGGCTGGCCTGTGCATGCATAAAGAGCCCGGTTGTGTATTCAATTACTCGTGGGCGGCCAGAATTTCAGCGGCTCTTTCCACCAGATTGCCAGATTCAATAGCTGAGCGCAGTTCCCGCATCAATGTCTGGTAATAGGTCAGGTTGTGGATGCTGTTGAGCTGTGCTCCCAGCATTTCGCCGGTCTTGTCCAGATGGTGCAGGTAGCTGCGAGAAAAATTCGCACAGGTGTAACAGCCGCAGCTGGCATCAAGTGGGCCGGTATCACCACGATGGCGGGCATTGCGTATTTTGACGACGCCCGTCGAGGTAAACAAATGACCATTGCGCGCATTACGCGTAGGCATGACGCAGTCAAACATGTCTACACCCGCCACAACGGCCTGAACGATCTCCTCGGGTTTACCCACACCCATCAGGTATCTGGGACTGTCTTTCGGCATCCGATCCGGCAGGTACCCCAGCACCTGAAACATCTCCTCCTTCGGCTCACCGACGGACAGTCCGCCAATGGCGTAGCCGTCAAAGCCGATTCCCCCAAGCTGCTCCAGGGACTGCAGGCGAAGGTCCTCATAGATGCCACCCTGCACGATACCAAAGAGTGCACCCGAGCTATCGCCGTGGGCATCCCGGCTCCTTTTGGCCCAGCGCATGGAACGCCGCATGGATTCTTCCGCCTGCCTGTGAGTGGCCGGGTACGGTGTGCATTCATCGAAAACCATAACAATGTCGGAGCCCAGCTCACGCTGGACCTGCATGGAAGTTTCCGGGTCAAGGAAGAACCTGGTGCCGTCAACAGGCGAACGGAAGGATACTCCCTCCTCGGTAATCTTGCGCAGCTCCCCCAGGCTGAATACCTGGAAACCACCAGAATCGGTGAGAATGGGCCCGTCCCAGTGCATGAAACCGTGCAGACTGCCATGCTGCTGCACAACACCTGTGCCAGGTCTAATCATCAGGTGGAAGGTGTTCCCCAGAATGATCTCAGCACCCGTGTCCAGAATATCTCGTGGCGACAGGGCCTTCACAGTTCCATAGGTGCCAACCGGCATAAAAGCCGGAGTCTCTATGGTACCGCGCGGAAACACAATCTGTCCGCGCCGCGCCTTACCATCCTCGGCTGAAATGGAAAAGTGCATGCGGCAGCTGCCTGTCACCGCATAACCTCTCTATCACCACCAGGTTCCATACTTCCGTCGCCAGGCACGTCCTTGGATGCATCAGGGTTGTGATACAGAAACATGGCATCACCATAACTGAAAAAGCGGTATTCCTGTTCTACTGCAGCCTGATAGGCACTCATGATCCGGGAAAACCCGGAAAAGGCACTGACCAACATCAACAAGGTGGATTCGGGCAAGTGGAAATTGGTCACCAAGGCATCAGTCACATGAAAACGCTTACCCGGATAAATGAAGATATCGGTATCGCCCTCAAGGGCCTCTACCCTGGCCAAATCCGGATTGTAGGCAGTCTCCAGACTCCGCACTGTGGTGGTACCCACCGCAATCACTCTGCCGCCCCGCGCTCTGGTGTCATTTACCTTGTTTGCGACTTCTTCGGTGACCGACAGCCACTCCGCGTGCATCTGGTGGCGGACGATATCCTCGGTCCGAACAGGCTGGAATGTACCTGCTCCAACATGAAGAGTCAGCTCCGCAGTCTCCACCCCCAGCTGCGCTATCCTGTTCAAAAGCGCTTCGTCAAAGTGCAAGCCAGCAGTAGGTGCCGCAACAGCTCCGGGAACCTGCGCGTAGACGGTCTGGTAGCGTTCCCGATCCTCGGCATCGTCTGGCCGGTCAATATATGGGGGCAACGGCATGTGACCCATCGCATGCATAAGTTCAACCCAGGGTTCTTCTGCCCGAAGCAGGAACGCGTCACCGTCCCTGCCTTCCACATACACGGAACTGCTGTCCTCAAGAATAATCTGATCGCCATCCCGGGGGGACTTGCTGGTCCGTACCAGAGCTTTCACCCGATGCGGAGTTAACAACCGCTCCACCAGGATTTCCACAGCACCCCCGGTCGTCTTTCTTCCAATGATACGGGCTGGCATGACTTTGGTATTGTTGAATACCAGCAAGTCATGTGCACCAAGCAGGCTCAACAGATCGGGAAACCGGGCATGCACCATGGCACCATCAGCTCCGAGAATCATCAGGCGGCTGCCGGTTCTGGCCTCAGCAGGCCGATGGGCAATCAAATGAGCCGGAAGGCTGAATGTGAAGGCCGATTTTTTCACTGTAATCTGGATTGGCCTGGATTTTGGGAGCGCAATCTTACGTCAAGCTGTGGGGCGAGTCGATGACATCCAACAGACCGGTGTGCGCACGCAACTGGGCGAACTTTGCCCGGCCTTACGAGTCATAGAATCAGTTCAAAGGCTACCCATTCATCTGACTACCACGGAGATGGCTGTTCATGAAACTTCAAATCCCTGCATCCAGATCAATGCTGGCCGTCCTTCTATGTGCAAGTCTGAAAGCTGCCGCCGCGGAGCCTGTCAACACAACCTGGATAGGCAACCTCGCCATTGAGGGGTACGACACAGTCGCCTACTTCACCGAGAACCGCGCAGTCGAGGGAAAAAAGGAGTATCAGCTGGAGTGGATGGACGCCAACTGGCGGTTTTCTTCCCAGGAAAACCTGGAGCTGTTTCAAGTCGACCCGGAAAAATATGCACCGCAATATGGCGGCTATTGCGCATGGGCAGTGTCAAACAACGCCCTGGCAGATATTGACCCGGACCAGTTCACCATTGTCGATGGCAAGCTCTATCTCAATTACAACGCCGCTGTGCAGGAAAAGTGGCTGCCTGAAAAGGAAGCCCGCATCGAGCTGGCCAATGAATACTGGCCTGGGCTGATTGACCACTAGTCCAGACAGGACTGCCTGATTGCAGCACCGAGATACTATTGGAAATTCATGTGAACCATTGGGGAAGGGCTGCCGACGTTCAACTTCTGTAGCCCCCCACACAACTATCCTATCCCCGCAACAACCAGGGAGTCATGGTTGAGGTTTGCCAGATCATCAACCTCCAACTGATCCAGGCCTACCCGTGGTCAACAGTGTCACCCGGTTCTCTGAGAGCTTCCGGGTCAGTAGTGGCTCGCTCTCGAAAAAGGGTGTGACGGTCACAATCGATTTCTTGACGTATTCCCGGTGCACGTGGTTCTCAACGGTGGCCCGATCAACACACTCCTCAACACAGCAGAGCTGTTGGGCGTGTTGGCGACTTAAACACATTCCAGCAGAACATCTTCGATTCAGTGCTCTCCGGGTTCGCAGCACGTTCAGCCAAGTGCTCTATAGTGTCATCAACCTGTGCTGGATTGAGGTGTACTTGGTAAAAACCTGTACACCTGCGCGAGCACACCCAGAAGCAATCCCGAAGCGTTGACTGTCAGATGAGTCATCAACGTCCCCCTAAAGGATGAGGATACGGCTGTAGTCAGGTTCCGGAGAAACTAGCCCGGGTAGGCCTCGCGCAGTTCGCGACGCAGAATCTTGCCGACGTTTGATTTGGGAAGCTCATCAACGAAGGTAACCGTTCGCGGCACCTTGTAGGCGGCCAGGCTCTGGCGGCAATAGGTGATGATTTCTTCGGCGGAAATCTCCTGAGGATCAGCCACCAAAAAAAGCCGAACGTACTCCTGACCCCCTTCGGTTCCACCGATCACCGCACACTCGGCAATCTTCGGATGGGCAATGACGACATCCTCGATCTCATTGGGGTAGACGTTAAAGCCAGAAACCAGAATCATGTCCTTGCTGCGATCAATGATGCTCAGATATCCGTTGTCGTTCATTCGGGCAATATCGCCGGTTTTCATGTAGCCATCGGAATCCACCAACTCCGCCATCGCATCCGGTTGCCCCCAGAAACCGGTCATCATCGAGCGACTCTTGAACCAGAGCTCTCCAGGTTCACCAACGCCCAGTTCGCGACCTGCGTCATCGGTAATCTTCAGCAGGAATCCTGGCGACACGCAGCCGACAGTTCCCAGCACGGGCTCGGTGGGATCGTTGACGCTCATAACCCCCGAGCATTCAGTCAGACCGTAACCTTCGCAGATGCGCCCACCTGTCAGCTCCTGCCAGCGATCAGCAATGGGTTTGGAAAGTGCCATTCCGCCCGAAATCGTCAACTTGACGCCAGAAAAATCCACGCGCCGAAAATCCGGATCGTTCATCAAGCCGTTAAAGAGTGTGTTGAGTCCGGCAAAGCCGTCGAACTGCGTGGACTTCAGCAATGTGACAAAACTCCTGATATCGCGCGGATTGGGAATCAACAGGGTCTCGTGGCCATAGTTCAGCCCGTGAACAAAAGCCACGTTGAAGGCATAAATATGATAGAGAGGGAGCGGCATCACCATGCGCATTTCACCCTCGGACCAGTGAACCTTTTCATAGACCCAGGTCAGCTGCCGCATACAGTACATCAGGTTCTCATGGGTCAGCATGACCCCCTTGGAGACGCCCGTGGTACCACCGGTGTACTGCAGCACAGCAACCCTTTGGGGTTTTGGCTCAGAGGGCTCCATATTGAGCTGCGAGCCTGCCGAGAGAGCCTGACGATAGCGTATCGAATGCGGAAACCGCAGGTTTGGAACCTGCCGCAACAGGTATTTGAGTACCGTATTGACCAGCAGCCTTTTCGAGGTTGTATGCAGATCGGCTACCTCGGTCGTTATCACCAGCTCCACACCGGTCTCAGAGATGACATCTTCGAGTGCCTGTCCAATATTAGCCAGGCAGAAGACAACCTTGGCACCAGAGTCCCGCAGCTGGTGCCTGAGTTCTCGAGGAGTGTAGAGCGGGTTGGTGTTGACGAGAACGAACCCGGCCTTGAGAACCGCCATGGCAGCGACTGGCCATGGCAGCGACTGGCCATTGCAGCAAGTTGGGCATCTGCACTGCTATTCGGTCTCCCTCCTCCAGAAACTCCAGTGATTGCAGGTAGGCAGCCAGTGTATCGCTGAGCCCGTCCAGCTCACCAAAGGTCAGAACCTGACCCATACATCTGTATGCCGGTCGATCAGCAAACCTGTCCCGGGCTTGAGCAAACAGCTCCGCAAATGTCTGGATATCGTCAGGCACATCATTGTCAATGCCCCACCGGTGCCTGGCTGCCATAAGTATCTGATTTACTTCAGAAGACACAGCCTACACCCTGAGATATTGAATCCCGATGTTTACCGGCAGCATGAGGGCGCACACCGGTCCTGCTCAACGGGCTCGCCGCCGCAAGAACCACCAGGGCAAAGCCACAAGGCAGTACAGGATGGTTGCTGCAACAATGGCAACACCAAGATTGATCGCTGCATCAAAGGCACCTTCGTCAAAGCCCTGAAAATAGTCAAACATCGTCACCACGAAAGCGGGTGCTATGTAGTCTGGTTCAGTACTCAGGGCTGCAGGTGTCAGCATGATCACAGCAAAAAGCAGACGAATCAGGCCCGCCAAAAATCCGGTAGCGCCCGATTGCCAGCGGGTCATGCGCCACAGCAACAGGAATCCAAGGAGTGAGGCAACTCCATAGACGGTCCACAGGACAGTGTAACCAGTTGTGCTCAATTGGGCTCCCCCCCAATGTGCAGGCTCCCACAAGCCAAATCCAACTATTTTTGGGCTGGATACAACCGGATTATATAGTCCTCCAGGTCATCTGTATCAACCTGATTTTCGAAATAACCCGGCCCCTGCAGAAATCCCGACTCTCCCGACCGAATGGCTGCCTCCTGATAACAACGGGTGCCAGTCAATCAGGTCTCACCTTCCAGCAAGATCTGGCAGCACGTGCCACTGCCTTCGCAGCGTGCTTCCCACTCATTTCGAGTCATCTCGGTGAGATGTTCATCTTCTCACCAGAATGACATTTGTGCGATCCGCTGCTAGCGCGGCAGCTTGTCATTCTGAGCCGCCATGGCGGCCATCTGCTCGTCTTGTGCAGGTGGAAGTTGCAGGTAGTATCCCCTCTCCCGGATGGACTGGAGAACTGTTACTGCATCAGCACGGGCCAGGTGCCTGCCTGGTGTCAGATTGAACCGTGTCACCAACTCGGGATTGGGGAACCGCTCCCGCAGCTCGGCTGGCAGGTGCTCCAGCGCCCCGTCGGAGCGGGTACCCTCGGTCAATGCAGCGTCATCGACGAACACATAGGCATCTTCTTGAGCCGGGGTCTTGTAAACACTGCAGAGCACGCCCTCACCGTCCCCTGGACTACCTTCAACCACTGACCATCTCCTCCAGTTCCCTGCCAATCAACTCGTATCGCCATCCCTGGCTCAGTGGCAGCGGTTTGTGCGCCGTGCGCTCGGTTCGCCAAATCAGTTCGATGATATCCTGCTTGCTGGCGATATAATGCTCCGCCATGTCCAGCTGTTCTGCGCGTTCTCTGACCAGATTCCGGCAGCGCTTGAGGAGCTTTCGCTGGTTGGAGTCGAGTTTTGGTGGAGGTTGGCTCGCCGGTTGGGGCAAACTGTCTGAATTGCACAGCGCCAAAAGGGCTTCGGCATTCCTCTTGAGCGTAGTTGCAGTGATGCCGGAAATTCGGGAAAGTTGTTTTCGATCAGAAGGTCGTTTGCGGGCAATTTCCAGCAACCCGGCATCCTGCATGATCCAGCCACGCGGCTTATCGAGCCGTCGGCTCAGAGTCTCCCGCCAGTCCGCCAGAGCATAGGCCAGAGGACGGGCATCGCGATCAAGGCGACTCAAACCCCTGATACCCAGCCAAACCTGCTCCACAGCAGGCTCTTCGAGATATCTGTCGCGCATGCGATTACATTCGTCAACAACCCAGGACCGTCTCTCCCGGGCCTGCAAATCAGCCTCCAGCTGCTCGTAGATGCCCAGCAACCAGCGCACATCCTCCCGCGCATAGCGCATTTGCGCGTCGCTGAGGGGTCGCTGCAACCAGTTGGAGCGAGCCTGTGATTTATCAATCTCCAGACCTCGGAGTACCAGCACCATATTGGCATAGCCCAGCGCTGCCCCCTTGCCGAGAAAAGCGCACGCGATCTGGGTATCAACAAGGTGGGCTGGCTGTGCCTGAAAGTACTTGCGGAATATTTCCAGATCCTCAGTGCACGAGTGCATCACGAAAAGCCGGTCACCGGCAAAGAGCTGTCGCAGAGGCTGCCAGTCGTCTATCTCCAGTGGATCAATCAGTATGGAATCTGTTGTGGTGGCTATCTGGAGCAATGCCAACACCGGATAGTAGGTGCTGCGCCGCTCGAACTCCGTATCGAGCGCCAGACGCTCAGCTGAGGAAATGTGCTGACATATGGCCTCGAAGTCCCTCTGCGTCTGTATATAGTGCTGTGTCAGAACAGTTCCATATTCATCCGTACCAGATTCGGTACCTGTGCTATCCATAGATTTGGCGGCCCGCAAGTGCGAGGGTCAGAGTATTACCATCCACATATTCGAGCTCGCCACCAGTAGGCACCCCCTGGGCAATACGGGTCAGCTTAACGGCTTGTTCGGCATCAAGCGTACGCAACTGCCCGGAAATATAGTGGGCGGTGGCCTCGCCCTCAACAGTCAGATTGGTCGCAAGTATCACTTCAGTGACAGCCTGTTCGACGACGATTTCCACGAGCTTGTCCAGCCCAAGATCAGCCGGGCCTATGCCATCCAGTGGAGACAACTTGCCGTATAGGACAAAATAACGACCACGGAAGCCCCCGGCGGACTCGATAGCCAGGACATCCATAGGTGTTTCCACAACGCAGAGCAGCTTCGAATCGCGACGAGGGTCTTCACAGATATCACAACAGGCGGACTCGGTCAGATTGCGGCAACGACTACAGCGGCCTATATTGTCCAGTGCCTGCTGAATATCAGTGGCCAGCCGGGCGGCACGATCAGGACACTTTTCCAGAAGGTGCAACGCCATCCGTTGTGCAGTTTTGCGCCCCACGCCGGGCAATATCATGAACGACTGGATGAGGTTGTTGAGCAGGGGACTAAATGACACGCACACGAACCTGCTGGAAGATTGAGTACAGGATGTCTAGCCTCCCAGATTGAATCCGGGTGGTAAATTCAAACCGCCGGTCATGCTTTTCATTTTTTCCCGGGTGACGGTTTCAACCTTGCGCACCGCATCATTGACGGCAGCGGCAAGTAGATCTTCAAGCATCTCAAGATCCTCGCCTGCCAGACTTTTGTCGATGGAGACGCTCTTTACATCGTGCTGCCCGGTCATCGTGAGCTTGACCAGACCCGCTCCCGCCTCACCCACAATTTCCATATTCTGGATGTCTTCCTGCATTTTCTGAATCTTTTCCTGCATGTGCTGGGCCTGTTTCATCAGGCCGTCAAAATCTTTCATTAGTGCTTCTCTCTGCTATCCAATCACGAACGCTCGGCCGCTGATGCCTTCAAGTGAACCGAACCTGCGACGAGTTCCGCCTGGAACTCCTCTACCAGTTTGCGCACCACGGGACTGTGCATAATAGCGACCTCGGCTGCCTCCAGCTTTTCCTGATCCCTCCGCTGAGAATACTCTACAGGTGTTTCCCGATCTGACTCTCCCGGTCTTACCGCCACCCTGATCTCCGATCCGAAGTAGTTGCCAATGAGCTTGCCCAATTCTTCTGCATGGGTGTCATCAAAGGCTTTTTGTGCAGGCTCGGTTAGAATAAAGTGAAGCTGTTCACCGTCAACGGACTCCAGTGCCAGGTGAGCACAGAGCGATTTTAGCATTCCGCTAACGGGCAGCTCTTCGAAAAGTGCCGTCCAGCTCTCTGGAACAAGTTCCGCCAGGCTTGCTGGTACCTGCAGCTGATCTGCGGTGCCAGAACCGGAATTGTGCCCGGTACTGCCAATGCTCTGCGAGTTTTCCCGCCCACCAGCGGCCCTGTCACCGGTCGATTCTAACAGTTCAGGCTCGACAACTGATTCGGGATCTGGCACCGGGTTTGTGTCCTCTGCCGCATCGCCCGGCGATTCGATTGCCGGATTCCCATGCTGGGAAGCCGCCGCTTCAGTAAGTACTTCAGCCGGCACGGAGACCGACTGAAGCTCAGGCTTTTTTGCCCCTGGATCCTCCTCCTCGCCGGCGGCCTGATCCTGCTCTCCTTCTGCAGCGTCACCGGGGACAATCTTTTCACCAGGCTTGCCGGGCTGGAACGCCAGAAGGCGAAGTAACAGCATTTCAAACCCAACATGCATATCCGGCGCAAGCGAGAGATCTTTCTGCCCCAGCAGCAGCATCTGGTAATACAGCTGGGCTTCCTCAGGTGATATCCGGGTTGCGTACGCTGCGATCCTTTCCTGGTCCAGGGCATCGGACAGCGCTGCCTCAGGCACCATCTGGTAGAGCGCAACGGCATGAATCAGGTTCAAAAGCTCACGAATCAGCGCCTGATAGTCGGGCGAGAACTCCGCCAGGGCATCTGCCACAGCAAGCAGTGCAGGAGCATCTGAATCTGCCAGGGCGTCCATAATTTCATAAGTCTTGTGGCGATCCACCGTGCCCAGCATACTGGTGACATCGGTCTCAGTCAGTCTGCCACCACCGTGTGATATAGCCTGATCCGTGAGGCTCAGTGCGTCGCGCATACTGCCGTTGGCCGTCCGTGCAAGATGCCAGAGTGCCCCAGTCTCGGCAGGTACGTTCTCCTCGGCAAGCACACATTCCAGATGGGCCTTGATCAGATCAGTGGTCAGGTTCTTGAGATTGAACTGAAGGCAGCGTGACAGAACAGTCACTGGCAGTTTCTGTGGGTCTGTGGTGGCAAGCAGAAATTTGACGTGCTCAGGAGGCTCCTCAAGAGTCTTGAGAAGCGCATTGAAACTGTGGGGGGACAGCATGTGCACCTCGTCAATCAGATATATCTTGAAACGCCCTCGCGTTGGCATGTACTGAATGTTCTCAAGCAGCTCCCGGGTGTCCTCCACTTTGGTTCGCGATGCGGCATCTACCTCGATAAGATCGACAAAGCGTCCTTCATTGATCTCCTGACAGGCACTGCAGGTACCGCACGGCCGGGCAGTTGTGCCGGTTTCGCAGTTCAGCGAGCGCGCCAGAATTCTCGCTATTGTCGTCTTGCCGACACCACGGGTTCCGGTAAACAGGTAGGCGTGGTGCAGACGCCCGTTTTCCAGTGCATTGACCAGCGCCCGCAGGACGTGCTCCTGGCCGGCGAGCTCTTCGAAGGTCTTTGGTCGCCACTTGCGTGCCAATACCTGATAGCTCATGAAGTCAACTCCGGTCTGATTCAGCCACATTCGGCCAAAACTGAGGTGAAATCCGACCCTGGAACCAGCCAGAGCGGAGCGGGTGATTATACTCCCTGAAGAAACCCTGAATAGGGCCATTGACCCGTTTGCAATCAACCCGACAGATATCCATAATGACGCGCGCTCCGGTGGCCCCATCGGTCCTTCGCAATTTGCCGCTGCCAACCCCGCCAGGCCCGGAAGGGAGCAACGGTAACAGCTGTCAAATGTGCCGGAGACTCGCTGGTGGGGTCGCCTCCATTTCACTCTGCTGAAATAACCGGCGGTGGCTGTCACCTGCATCCTGCCGTGACTTCCTGTCAATTCCCCAGATTCTGATTGTGGACATCTGCCCAGATGTCTGATTCCCGTTCAACAGATCAGATACAGGCTGTCTGATCTATACGCAATTATTGTTGCGCATAGGCTTGATAATTGCGTTTAAGCATGTTTTAGTTGCGTATAAGTGCTAAACGCAACAAAGGCAAAGTTGGTGGCCAGGCGTATACCCGAAAGCGAATTCAAAGAGATTGAGAAGATAGTGGGCCTCCATTCCGGAGGGGTCTCTGCACAGGACATTGCCTTTGCTCTGGCTGCCCCACTGCCACTCCGCACACTCCAACACCGCTTACGAAGGCTTGTTGAAGAGAAGCGGCTGGAAAAAGAAGGTGAAAGACGCTGGACCACATACCGAATCGCGCCTTCCGGAAAAAGCGGGAAGCCTGTTGCACCGGGCTTTGAAGGAGAAGGCGAAAATGTTATTCCTGTTTCGGAAAGCAGTGCCGGGATCAGGGCGTACCTCCAGCAGCCAACTGAATCGCGAAATCCAGTTGGATACAACCACGACTTTCTAGCCAGCTACCTGCCAAATGCCAGCGCTTACCTGTCTTCAGACGAACGCGAGCATCTGGCCAAGATTGGCGCACCAGGAATTTCCGGGCAACCGGCCGGGACTTATGCCAAACACATCCTGAACCGTCTGCTCATCGACCTGTCCTGGAACTCCAGCCGCCTCGAAGGCAATACCTATTCGTTGCTCGATACCAGACGCTTGATCGAGTTTGGTGAAGAAGCCGCTGGACGAGGCCGTATCGAGACCCAAATGATCCTCAATCACAAGGATGCAATCGAATTTCTGGTCAATGAAACCGACAATATTGGCTTTGACCGTTTTACGATTCTCAACCTTCACGCCATGCTCGCCAATAACCTTTTGACAGATGTGACAGCAGCAGGGCGTTTGCGTCATATTGCGGTGGGAATCGAGAGATCTGCGTTCCATCCCTTGGAGGTTCCACAGATCATCGAAGAATATTTCGACCAGGTTCTAGCATCAGCAGCTGCAATCAAAGACCCGTTCGAACAAGCTTTCTTCTTCATGGTGCAGCTACCCTATCTCCAGCCTTTCGATGACGTGAACAAATGCGTGTCGCGAATTGCTGCAAACATTCCGCTTTTCAAAAACAATCTGATACCGCTTTCCTTTACCGGGGTTCCACGAACTGCCTACACGGAGGCCGTGCTCGGTATTTATGAAATGAACAGTGTTGATCTTCTTAAAGACGTATTCATCTGGGCCTATGAACGGTCCGCTTCGCGGTACGCCGCTATCCGGCAATCGTTGGGAGAGCCTGACCCGTTCCGTTTACGACACCGCGACGCCATTCGCGCAGTCATCAGCCATATCATACGCCAATGCATGGATCGAACCAGTGCAGGCGCTCACATTGCAGCCTATGCCAACGAAAAAGTGGAGCCAACTGATAGCGAGCAGTTTCGCGAGGTGGCAGAATGTGAACTCCTTGCACTGCATGACGGGAACTATGCCCGGTATCAAATCAGACCGTCTGAATTTAAGGCATGGCAGGAGAAATGGTCCGGTTTTACCCCATCGCAATGAGTCGCGGGGATCGCTCGTAACCGCTACCAGGGAACCAGGATTCAATTGTTTGGCCCACACGAGAATTTTCAGGGCCGATACGCTTTGGGTCCGTCTCGTCGCTGTAGCCATTGCGGAAGACTTCGGTCAGGCTACTCCAGGACCTGATGACACTGGGTAGCTCACGATGAATCTGAACCAGTTTGGCGTCGGGAAACGCCGCCAGCATTTCTTCAAGAAATTCGTTGTGGTACGCCGCTTTTCACAACCACGGCTTGCGCTCACCGCCTTTCTGCCACTGCAAATACTGCAATCACCTGGCTCACATATCAGTGAAAATTCAAGGGGAAGTTCAGTATAGACATAAGCGTACTTCCAGAGAAGAATGTAGTGCATAATGTGCGGAAATAGTCAGTTGTGTGCACCTTCTGCGCTAAGACTTGCCATGGCCGGGGACAATCAGCTACCAGACCAATACAGGGGAACCTACTCCGAAGTAACCTTTTGGCAGAAAGTTGGCCAGTGCGCATTAAAAGCCGGTCGCGAGGCGATCGGGAAGGCACTGGTGCTGTACTACACCCTTGGTGAACCTGCAACGCCTGCCTGGGCCAAAACCGCGATTACTGCCGCTTTGGGCTACTTCATTTTTCCCGCGGACGCGATCGCGGACATCACCCCCTCGATTGGCTTTTCTGACGATCTGGGCGTTCTACTTGTAGCCCTCGCAACGGTTGCCTCCAGCGTCACGCCCGAGGCCAGAAAAAGGGCAGCCGAACGGCTCGACGCGCTGTTTGGCGGAGGTGCGGGTGGAAAAACTGAAGAGTCCAACCCCCCTGACTAGACCAGTTCAACGCCGGGGAAGATAGCGTACAGGATCAACCGGTTTGCCGTCCTTGCGAAGCTCGAAATACAACCTTGGGGCTCCGTCGACGTCCTCTCCCGAGACAGCTATCTTCTGCCCCATCTTCACCTGTTCGCCCTCGGCCACAATGAGTTCGCTGTTGTATGCATAGGCGCTGAGGAAGAGGTCTGAATGCTTGACAATCATAAAATTTCCATAGCCACGTAGACCTGCGCCAGCATAGACCACGACTCCGTCTGCAACCGCGGTGACCTCCCTACGCATAGATGTGTCGAGGGTAATGCCTCGGGTGCGGCTGTCACGGCCGAACGGCTCCACGATCTTTCCTTGCACTGGCCATCGCCAGTTCCCAACAGCATCGGGCAGATTACGATTACGTGCGGGCGACGGTACTTTGGAGCGAGACTTTTCACTGGATTTGCTGGGAGTGGCTGATGTCCCTGCACTCTGAGTTGTCGCTGGCTGAGGACGAGCAGCCCCTGACAGGCGAATTTTTTGGCCAACGTATATGGTGTAGGGAGGCGTAATGCCATTGATCTCAGCAATCTGACGAAAGTCCTGCCTGTAGCGCCAGGCAATGCTGTAAAGCGTATCACCCCGCTCGACCACATGCTGATTGATGCTTCTGGACGGGGGTTCCGCTCGGCTCTCTACAGGTGCATTGCCGCTGGTTGTGCAGCCAGCCAACACCCATATCAGGCACCAGACAAGCGCTGACCCCGGAATTTTCCAGTGCAGTGCGCCGCCTGGTTCCGATAAGTGATCAGTCCAGAATAGCTGAGTCCGCATCACGCCCCACTAGTCATCACCAGCGGCACGGCGCGCCATAGCTTCCAATGCTGGTACAGCGAGGGCCGCAAGAACCATGCAGGCGACTGCTGGCAGAACCATGGGATCGCTCAAGCCGGGGACATCGGAGGGCCACACAGGATGGTTCGCACCCTGTCCGGCTCGCCAGGGCCAGACTGCGTAGAGTGAGCCGCAGAGCAATCCAACCAGAAAACTCAGTGTGCTGAGGTGATGTCTGGATAACAGCCAGTGAATCAGATGGCTGAAACTGACCAGTCCCAGACAGGCTCCAGCCCCAAAAGTGAACAGAAACCCCATGTCCGCAACCCTGATCGCCTCAAGCAGTGGCTCGTATAGGCCAAAAAGCAGCAGCAGAAAACTCCCCGATATGCCTGGTAGCAACATGGCGCTGATCGCGATGAAGCCCGCACAAAATATAACCACAATGCCAGGCGCCAGCGGTTGCCTAGTCAGCAGTGAGAGGCCGAGAACGAAGACGAGCCCCCCAACGAAGGGGGCTATATGTCCAGAGCGAAAAATTTGATTCCTGAGACTGAGGGACGCTGCAGAAACGGCGATCAACCCAAAAAATGCCGACCAGACCAGAATTGGGTAGTCCTCCAGCAGGTGGTCGATCAGATGCGCCAGCGTAAACACGGAGCTCAATATTCCGGCAATCACCAACGCCAAAAAATTGCCATCAATCCTTGTCCAGAAGGCTGCAAAATTTCCCTGCAACAGTACCCGGAGGGACTCCAGGTCAATAGAATTGAGACTGGTAATCAGGCGCCCGTAGATGCCGACGATAAAAGCGATGGTACCGCCTGATACTCCTGGCACCAAATCAGCTGCACCCATCGCTGCCCCTTTGGCGAAAATCCCTGCTGCGGCCAGGATTCTGCTCACCTCAGGTGCGAACACCCGACAGCAGTGGTACAAAACGCACCGGCTCGACGCTCAATGTCTCGAAATCATCGGAGTTACCATCGCGCACCACCACCTGCAGTCGCTGCTCCTCATCACCTCCCACGGGGATGACCAGGATTCCATCGGGTGCGAGTTGTTCCAGCAGTTCAGGTGGAATTGAGTAGGGTGCGGCGGCACTGAGAATGGCGTTAAAGAGTCCCTTCTCCGGCCAGCCCAGACTGCCATCGGTGTGCTTCATCACGACATTGCTGTACCCCAGTTCGCGGAACCGGCCGCGCGCACGTTCCAGCAAGGGCTCAACCCGCTCAACTGTATAAACCAGCGGCACCAACTGGGACAGAATCGCCGTTTGGTAACCCGAGCCCGTACCAATTTCAAGCACGCGCTCAGGAACACCGCGTGATAACAGCAATTCAGTCATGCGCGCGACTACATAGGGCTGGCTTATTGTCTGCGAATAGCCTATGGGCAGAGCCGTGTCTTCATAGGCCCGGTGGGCAAGCGCCTCATCGACAAACAGGTGTCTGGGAACGTTGCGCATGCAGTTCAGGACCCGCGTATTGGCAATACCTTCCTCCTCCAGTCTCTTGATCAGGCGCTCCCGCGTGCGCCTTGAGGTCATCCCGACACCTTGCTTCTCGGTCATCATCTGGAATCTGTACTTGTCTGCTCTCGGTTATGGCGGAAACCCTTTCGGTGCCAGCTTTGGTCGAGTGGCCGTCGGGATCCCAATCGCATTTCAGGTGGCTTGGATACTACCACAGCCACCACCGGAAATATCAGTTCGCATTGGTGAAGAAGCTACTGCGCGACCAGGCCCCGCTCCTGTCTGTTACCTCTGCCAGCTCGCCCAGCAGACTGGTTGCATATGCGCCCGGTGAAAGTTCAAACACCAGACGATAACTGCCCGCAGCATCGCGTTCCCAGTGCAGGGATTGAGGCAGCTGGTAGAGTGCACGCCTCTCTTGCCGCAGCCCACTATGCTCCAGCGCATTGCATACTGCTGCCCAAGCCTGCAGTTCCTGAACTTCAAAGTCCCGCAGCGAGTCCGGGATAGCCGCACGCCCACGGCCCCAGAGCGGCCCTGTATCTTCCCAGGCTCTCTTGCCCTCATCGCCACTTCCAGATACCCGATGCAGGTGATTGCGTGCACTGAGCACACAATTGAATAAATAGGACCTCAGTGCCGAGAGGTACATCGATTTCTTTTTATGGTGTTTCAGCTTGTGCTTTTGCAACAGGGACCAGCCCCGGGCCAAGTTTGCTCCACTGACACCAAAACGCTGAGGCCCAAAGTAATTGGAAAATCCCCGCTGGCGAATTCGCTCGAGACCAGACTCGATATGTCCCACTGGATCATCAACCTCCCCAAGCACCAGTTCAAAACGGTTTGACTGATGCGTGCCAGGTCTGAGCTTGTGGGTATGCCGGGCCTGTTCCAGCACTTCAACACCCTGGATATCCAGTTTCGACAGGTCTGGCCTCCGGCCAGCACAATGTATACTCAGCCACTGCGTGGTGACGGCATGGCGATCCTTGATCCCGGCATGACCGATACCCCTGGTGCTGATGCCCATTTGAGCAGCTATCTGCTCCACAACCCAGGCTGTATTCTGCCCGGTCTTACGTATGCGCAGACAAAGGTGCTCGCCCTCGCCAGCAAGCGAAAAGCCGAGCACCTCATCGACTCGAAACTGTTCCGGCTTAACGCGTATTGCGCAGGAGGGTACACCACCTGAAACTGACCAGCGCCGCCGAAAGCTCAGCGGGAAGTCGCACAATGGCTCAGCGGGGTTCACCAGGATTTCCCGGGGCGCAACGATTATTTCCCCAAAACCTTTTGCAGCGCCAGCCCTGCCGTCAACTGGAACTACCCGGATCGAAACAGACCAGAAGAGACACCTGAGCCGCTATGCCCTCCTTGCGACCTGCGAATCCCAGCCTCTCGGTTGTAGTGGCCTTGATGCTCACGTTTTCGATGACAGTCAGCAGATCAGCGGCAATGTTGACACGCATCTGCTCAATGTAGGGTGCTATTCTGGGTTCCTGGGCAATCAGGGTGGCATCGACATTGCCGATCAGGTACCCCAGGGCTCTGACCAGCCGATAGGATTCGCGCAACAATTCCCGGCTATCGACTCCCTTCCAACGCTCTTCGGTGTCTGGAAAATGCTGACCAATATCACCAGCAGCAACAGAACCCAATAACGCATCACTGAGCGCGTGAAGCAGCACATCCCCGTCGGAATGCGCCACTAGTCCCATGGTGTGAGCAATGCGCACACCTCCCAACATCAGGTGATCGCCCTCTCCAAATGCGTGTACATCAAACCCCTGACCCATGCGCATGGCATTCATGTTCCACCCCCCTCCCCGGAGTCTGAAGAATCATCACTCTGGCCGAGGATCATGCTGGCAAAATCCAGATCCTCCGGCCTGGTTATCTTGATATTGGTGCGCGACCCCTCCACCAGCCTCACGCTTTTCCCCGCCAGCTCGAGGGCACGCGCCTCGTCAGTATGGGGTTCAACCGCAGACCCGACAGCTTCTAGAGCATCGAGTAGACATTGATAGCGGAATAACTGCGGTGTCTGTGCCGTCCACAGATAGTCGCGGTCTTCGGTGCTTGTCACGTTGAGGTCTTTATCCACACGCTTGACCGTCTCAAATATGGGAGCTGCCAATAGCCCTCCGACCGGATGATCGTCAAGTTCGTCCAGCAAGCGCCGAATGTCACCAAGCTGCACCAGTGGGCGCACCGAATCGTGGATCAGAACCCAGTCGTTCGGCTGTGCAGACTTGATGCACCGCAAGGCGTTCTTCACGGAAGCCGAGCGGGTCACACCGCCTTGGATGACCCGGATGCGATGATCGGCTGCGAGAGGCAGTCCCCTCCAATAGTGGTCATCCTCAGCAAGCGCGAGGATCAGGCTGTCAGTGACTTCCAGCAACATCTCCAGAGTGCGTTCAATCACCGTTCTTCCGGCGAGTGCCAGGTATTGCTTGGGGACCGGGCCACCGAACCTCTGACCACTGCCAGCTGCGGGGACTATGACGTGTATGGACGAGTTCATTTCGGAGGAGTCCGAGCAGCGGGTATTACCTGTATTCTGGGCTGGAGCCCATCCGAATCCGCATTGGTCGACGAGTTATCTTCGTCCACGGGAATGAGATAAAAGGTTTCATCTTCGCCGATCATGCCCAGTCTCGACCGTGCCAGTTCTTCCAGACCCTCAGTTCCATTTGAAAGCACCTCTATTTCCTCGGCGATGACCTGATTGCGTGCTTCTAGCTGGCGGTTTTTCTCTTTCTGCAAGTCGATCTCCCTTTGCAGGGCGGCGCGTTGCCCCAAGCCGCCATCACCGACCCACAGCTGATACTGCAGGATAAGCAGAAGCATCAGAAGGGCAATGATGATCAAGCGCAGCATGGACAGGTATCAGTTGCGGCCTGCTTCGGCACTAACGCTGCCCGGAGTGTCCAAAACCGCCCTGACTGCGCGCAGTTGCGCCGAATTCTTCGACCAGATCAAATTCCACCTGCACAACGGGCACAAACACAAGTTGCGCAATGCGATCACCCGGCTGGACGGAACACTTCTTATCGCCGCGGTTCCAGACCGAGATGTAGAGCTGTCCCTGATAGTCCGAATCTATCAACCCAACGAGATTGCCCAGCACCAGCCCCTGTTTGTGGCCCAGGCCCGACCGCGGCAGTATGGTTGCTGCGAGCCCCGGATCTGCGATATGGATAGCGATGCCTGTAGGCACCAGCTCGGTTTCTCCAGGCTTGAGGCACAGTTCTGCATCAATACAGGCGCGCAGATCGAGGCCCGCCGAACCCTCAGTGGCATAGTCGGGTAGAGGGAACTGGTCGCAACCTACCCTGGAATCAAGTATTTTCAGCTGAATTTTTTTCATATGTTGAAGACGTCAGGTCATGCAATCGGACTGCGACTGCATCCCTTCACCAAGGGATATTGCTGATGAAACCAGCCGGTAATAAATAGTTGTTGTTTGTTGCCGCAATTGGCGTCGATTGTATAGGCGCCCAGTACTTCAGGCAATGTGCGCCGAGCATTGTGCGTCGAGCATTAATCCCGCCCGCCAGCTCCCCCTGCAGCAACACTTTCCACGCTTTCACTGGGGCTACCGCAGGGGGGTACAGGACACCCATTCCAGAAAGATCGCCTCAAGGCTCAGCTGGGTATTGGGATTGCTGCCGGAATCCAGGCTGCGCTTGCCAGCCAACAGAAGGTCATAGAGTCGAAAGTTCGCTGGCTGTTCACCCTTGTTTCCTGCCTGATTGCGAATTCTTGCAGACAGGTGCGCAATAAGCCAGTCGATGACCTGAGACAATTCCTGCTCTTTGAGCCGGTCTGCAGCCTCGATCGCATCAATCCGGGCGCTGCCGAGCTGCTCAACCTGTTGCATACACAGCTGCCATGCAGCCAATGTACCATCTTCAAGCCAGGCAGCAATTTGCAGCGGACGACATCCCAATTCCGCAAGTGCCTCAGCCACCTGATCTGCAGATACTTCAAGAGATTCCAGATACTCTTTTGACTGCGCTTCTGTGGGCGAAGGCAGGCGGCGCTGGGCACAGCGACTGCGCACCGTAGGCAATAAAATCTGCGGCCGCTCGGTCGCCAGAATCAGTAAACTGTTGCCCGGCGGTTCCTCAAGCACCTTGAGCAGGGCATTCGCGGCACTGTTGTTCATGCGGTGGGCCTGCTCAAATACTGCCAGCTTCCAATTGCTGATCTGAGGTGTTTGCATCAGGAAGTCCACCAACCCCCTGACTTGGTCAATTTTAATCATCTGCGATGCCCCATCAGGCCGGAGTATCCGCACATCAGGATGCGCGCCCGAAAGAAGCAGTTGGCATGACTTACACTCACCACAGGCTGACCGGGGGGGCGAACTGCCGGTTCCAGTTTCGAAACAAAGCCGCAAGGCGGTCAGGTCCAGCGCCCATTCCCTCACACCAATACCCTGTTCACCACTTACTACAAGAGCATGGGGCATGCGGTCAGCCATCATGTCTCGTGCCAGCTGATTCAAATCATCCTGTAACCAGGGAAGCCTGCTCATCTGTCGAGCATCCCGTGCAGGGCCGTGGCGATATCGATTCGAACATCCTCTATGGGACGGCATGTATCAACAACGTGATAGCGCTGTGTATCCGTGCGGGCAATATCAAGATAGGCGTTGCGCACGGATTCAAAAAAGGTGCTGTGCTCAGACTCGAACCGGTCGAGATTGCCACGCCGCTTGACTCGCTCCAAACCAAGCTGTACCGGCACATCCAAAATCAGGGTAAGATCGGGTCTCAGGTTATCCTGCACCAGGTTTTCAAGCTGGGCAACCTGATCTGCCCCCAGGCCTCTGCCAACCCCTTGGTACGCGTAAGTTGCATCGGTAAAGCGATCACAGAGCACCCATCTTCCAGCCTCCAGTGACGGCAGGATCAGGTCCGCCAGATGCTGGGCTCTTGCCGCAAAAATAAGCAGGAGCTCAGCGCACGGAGACAAGGGCTCAGATGCATTATCCAGCAGCAAATTACGAATCTTCTCTCCATACACCGTTCCGCCGGGCTCCCGGGTGCACACCAGATCGACACCGCGCTCATCCAGATAGGAGCGAATGAACTCGATGTTGGTCGATTTCCCCGATCCCTCGCCACCTTCAATAGTCAAAAACTTGCCTCTGGTCATATCTGGTTACGCTGACCCTCGAAAATCACGGGATATTGTGTCTGGTGCGATCAAGGCTGTTGCTCCTGTCTTTGCTGCTGTACCAGGGGTGCAGAGCGGTAAGAGTCGCTGCGATTTTCTATTTGAAACCTCCGCACCGCATTGTTGTGTTCCCGCAGTCCGTCGGAAAAATAATGGGAACCGTCACCCCTGGCAACAAAATAGAGTGCATCTCCATCGGCCGGATGGAGAGCGGCGATCAGGGCCGCTTCGCCGACCAGCGCTATCGGAGTTGGAGGAAGTCCTCTGTATCTATAGGTATTGTAGGGGCTTTCATGCTGCAAGTCCGTCCGCCGGATATTGCCATCGTAGCTCTCTCCAAGAGCGTAGATGACCGTAGGGTCGGTTTGCAGTTTCATATCTTGCTGGAGCCGACGCACAAATACGCCTGCAATCTCAGCGCGTTCGCTCGCCACGCCAGTCTCTTTTTCCACAAGCGATGCCAAAATAAGTGCTTCGTAAGGGTTCGCCAGAGGCAGACCTGTATCCCGCTCTTTCCAATGATGATGCAGTAACTCAACCGTCCTGCTGTGCGCAAGTTTAAGGATCTCAGAAACCCGGGTTCCCCGCACATAGACATAAGTATCTGGATAGAACCAGCCTTCCAGGCTCGTTTCGCCAAGCTCGCTGTCCATACCGAGCAGTTCTGCCAACTCAGCATCACTCATTCCCTGTGTATCCGCAAACAGGAGCCTGTTTTCTTCCAGTTCCCGGCGCATATCGGAAAATCGGATACCCTCGGGAAAAGTGATCGAGTGCGACTGGACCGCACCGGAATTGAGTTTCTCTAACAGGGTTCGGGGGGTTAAGCCCGGTTCAAGGCGGTATTCACCAGCCCGAATCAGCGTCTTATCAGCCACGCGTGCATGCACAATAAGAAGGTTGGCATGTGGCAAAGCACCTATCTGTTCAAGTTCCTCGGCAACCAGCATGAGACTGGCCCCTGGGGGTACATTGAAAAGAAGATCGTCAGTGCCGAGATTCAGGGGCTCATCGAGATAGCTGTTATACAGCGCCAGACTCAGGGGAAGCACAATCGCAGTGAGCAGCAGACTGCCTGCAAGGGTCGCCCAGGGCACAAATTTGGAACGCCTCAGTGGTTCAGTCAAGACCGGAGCCTCCCGCGTGCGCTTGCGTCGGAAACGCTGACACAGGTGCCGGTGCTAATAGCTGTAGAAGTCACTCGCTGTCTCTTGTCGCAGTGTGGCACGCAGCCTGTCACCGATTCTGAACACCGAGCCTCGCCACAGATCCCGAATATTCCCTACATTGCGGATACCGCGAACTGCGTTACAGCAGAGTATTTCATCAAACTGGCCAAGATCGGCGGGGATCATGTGTTCGTCGAGGATATCGTAGTTCAGGTCAGTCGCCAGTTCACGAACCAGGGAGTGCATCACCCCCCTGACACCTGCTTGGGAAAGGTCAGGGAAACAGAGCTGGGGCACCTGTGAGCTGGCTTTGATCCCAATCAAGTTCCCGGCGATACACTCGACGATCTGCCCCTGTGTATCCATCAGTATCCCCTCGTCGCAATCTTCGTCCAGCTCATTGGCGGCCAGAACCTGTTCCAGGCGGTTGAGATGCTTCAAACCGGCCAGGCCCGGATTCTGTGCCAGACGAGTTGTGCACAGCATTGCTGAGATCAGTGGGGTTGACTCGACCGGTTGTTTGATCCCAACCAGGTGCAGATAGATGTTGTGTGCGAAATCCCTTTCCCGATAACCGACTGCCGCACCCGACCGGGTGACCAGAAGCTTCAATACGGCCTGCCCATCCGTCGGTTGCAAGTCTTTAAGTGCTCTGCCTATATCCGCCTCCAATCGAGGAATGTCCGGAACAATGCCCAGCACTTCACAACCGCGTGCCAGCCGGTCGAGATGCCGATTCTGGAGCGGAATCCGGCCGCGGATAACACGCATAGTTTCAAACAGACCATCACCGTAGGCCAGACCACGATCTGAGGCTGGTATTTTTTTCTCGGGTCTGCCGTTAATCAGCCAGGGCTCACTCACAATCTTGTCCTTCAGGCGAGGCTCAGGGCAGCAACTGGAATCGCAGACACAAAAAAGCCGGTTGGGCAGGGCTCAACCGGCATTATGATGATGAGATCTGTCAGTCAGGCACGTTCGTATTAATGTAATCAATGGCCAACTGAACTGTAGTGATTTTTTCTGCCTCTTCGTCCGGAATCTCGGTTTCGAATTCCTCTTCCAAGGCCATTACCAGCTCAACCGTATCGAGCGAATCTGCACCCAGATCGTCTACAAATGAGGCTTCATTTTTCACTTCACCCTCATTCACACCAAGTTGTTCAGCAACGATCTTCTTTACGCGTTCTTCGATGTCACTCATGATTTTCCGGTCTCCCAATAAATGTAAGTAACGACTGGCCAGACCTCAGATTTCTACGGCACACTGCCAACACCACAGGCCAAGAGAGCGTCATTTTACATACTTAGTCCATATTGCAAAAGGCTTGTTTTTGCATCAATCTGGCGCTAACTCATGTACATTCCGCCGTTGACATGGATGGTCTCACCATTGATATAGGCAGCACTTTCTGAAGCCAAAAAGGCAACAACCGCGGCAATTTCTTCAGGTTTTCCAAAACGTTGGGCGGGAATAATAGAAAGCATCGCTGCTTTCCAGGAGTCATCCATTACGCGGGTCATATCAGTGTCGATAAAGCCGGGAGCGATGGTATTTACCGTAATACCTCTACCACCAGTTTCCTTGGCCAGAGAACGGCTGAACCCAGCAATACCCGCTTTGGTAGCCGCATAATTCGACTGTCCGGCATTCCCCATGCTGCCAACGACTGAACTGATATTGATAATTCGCCCCCACCGTGCCTTTGTCATGCCTCGCAAGCAGGCCCTGGACAGCCTGAATACCGAATTCAGGTTAGTGTTCACCACATCACTCCACTCATCTTCCTTCATGCGCAGCATGATGTTGTCCCGGGTGATACCGGCATTGTTGACCAGAATTGTCGGAGCACCGAACTCCTGGACAATTTCCCTGACCAAAGCGTCAACGGAATCTGGATCGTTAACATCCAGCCTGGCTCCCCTTCCAGAGTTTGATTCTTCCTTCAGTCTTGCAGAAATAGCCCGTGCCCCGGCATCGGTCGTGGCCGTGCCAACAACCGCGGCACCCGTTTCTCCGAGCGCAGTTGCGATAGCAGCGCCTATTCCACGACTCGCCCCCGTCACCACTGCAACCCTGTTCTGCGACGAATCATTCAAAGACATAACACACCTTTATCAATTGAAGTTGGCAAGCGCGCTTTCCAGACCATCCAGCGTACCTGTATGAAAACCTGTGATGCACTGGTCAATGCGCTTGCCCAGGCCTGACAGAACCTTTCCTGGCCCACATTCGCACATCATGGTTATCCCGATTGAAGAAAGCTTCTGGACTGTCCCAACCCAGGGAACCGGGGCAGTGATCTGCCTGATCAGCAGCTGCTTGATAAGTTCGGGGTCGGCTTCCGAATCAAGTGTCACGTTGTGTATGACAGGGATAACAGGCGCAGAAAAAGCGGTCGTTTGGATATCCTGAGCCAGTTTGTCGGCTGCTGGCTGCATCAGGCTGGTGTGGAAAGGAGCGCTGACTGGCAGTGGCAACGCTCGTTTTGCTCCCGCCTCTGTGCAGGCATCACTCGCCCGGGCAACGGCCGCTGCATGGCCAGCGATAACCACCTGACCTGGGGCATTAAAGTTCACCGGTGCCACAACCTCACCCTGAGCCGTGGCATCACAGGCCGACCTGATCTGTTCATCATCAAGTCCAACTATAGCCGTCATGGCGCCCTCGCCAAAAGGCACCGCAGTCTGCATATGCTGCCCACGCTTTTGAACAAGAATCAGCGCGTCCCCAAACGCGACCGATCCAGCACATACCAATGCAGACCATTCGCCCAGGCTATGGCCTGCCATGGCCGCAGGTCGAATGTCAGTCAGCGAATTCCAAAGACGCCAGAGAGCAACGCTTGCAGTGAGAAGCAGGGGTTGGGTCACTTCGGTAGGCGTAATCTCCTCCTCAGTTCCATACTGGGACAGATTCCACAGGTCATAGCCCAAAACTTCAGAAGCCTGGTCGAAGGATTCGAGGAGGAGTTCGTGCCGCCTGGCAATGTCCCCCAGCATGCCAATTTTCTGCGATCCCTGACCAGGAAAGATAAAGCCGAGTGTCGATTGGGTCATCTGTCTTCTTTGTCTGGTCATTATTTTGAAACGGGTATTTACAAGGCTCTGACGCAATATATAAGGATATTGTCGAGGAATACAGGGGCAACTGCAGTTGACACAGGTGCCGCTTTGGTTCAGAAATCAGCTGCGGGGTGCCAAAGCGGCACCCATCCCGCGCACTTGCAAAAACCTGGAAAGAAATTCTGGTTGAGCGTGATCGACCAGGGGTTGGCACTTGATCACGAGAAATTGTGTGCCCCTGGCGGATCCGGGACTGGCTTGCGCCTATTCGTCTGTTTCCAATATCTCGTCTTTGCCGGTAATCACCTTCTTGCCACGATAAAAGCCATCAGCGGTAACCTGGTGCCGACGGTGCCGTTCACCTGATACCGGGTCCACTGAAAGCGCTGAACCTGCCAGGGAATCATGAGATCGCCGCTGACCGCGGCGCGAGCGGGTAACCTTGCTTTTTTGTACGGCCATGAAACTACTCCACTATGTGCTGCTTGTCTGGCACGGAGCCAGGCCACTCAGATTTGGATTGCTCTTGCTCTTGCTCTTGCTCTTGCTCTTGCTCTTGCTCTTGCTCTTGCTCTTGCTCTTGCTCTTGCTCTTGCTCTTGCTCTTGCTCTTGCTCTTGAGTCCTCAAACTCTTCAAACCATTTAAACCAGCCAAGACCTCAAAAGGCCTGTGTCGGCCCAGTTCATTATCTGCTCCGATCTCTTCCTGCTTGAGGGCAGGCGCTTTGCACTGATCCTGGGGATGTCGCGCCGCGAACGGCAGAGCGAGCAGAATCTCTTCTTCAACCAACTCGTGGAGGTTGGCTTTTCCTTCAAGATCTTCATTCAACTCCCAGGGATCGAGCACTTGAGGGACACAGGCTGATTGCTCATCACCCCGGACAACAACCAGATCAACCGCCTGCTCAACTTCGAAAGTTACAGTTTCCATGCAACGCTGGCATATGAGCCCGAGGGTGCCGCTCACCGAACCATGTACCCTCGTGCGGAACTGTTCATCTACGGAAAACGCCAGCACTACCGCAAAATCAGACACTGCGTACTCGACAACTTCGGATACGCGCGGCAAATCAGATAACGCCAGCCGACCTTCGTATACAGTGCCTGTTTCCGCCAACTGACGGGGGTCAACGAGCTGAGGCAACATGACTGGCAAACAGGCTATACGGGGTGTGCAATAATAGGGTTATGTCTCTGATCTGTCAAAAAGAAAGAAATCCCCACTGTCTGGGCACAGCCTGACACAGCGGGCTTATGACCTGCTGCTGAAAGGTGCAACAGAAGCGCTTAACGTTTCGAGAATTGGGGACGCTTGCGCGCCTTGTGCAAGCCGACTTTCTTGCGCTCAACCTCACGTGCGTCACGGGTTACATAGCCCGCATCACGCAGTGGTCGACGCAGCTCTTCATTGGACTCTATCAGCGCCCGGGTAATTCCGTGACGCAGTGCACCAGCCTGACCGAAGCTCCCTCCCCCTTTCACGGTCGCCCTGACATCAAATTGTTCTGGTACACCGGCCACCTCAAATGCCTGACGCACAATCATCCGTGCAACCTCGCGGCCAAAATAATCATCTAGGCTGCGGCCATTAATCCTAATCTGTCCAGAACCGGAACTGAGAAAAACACGTGCCGTGGATGTCTTGCGACGCCCGGTTCCGTAATAGGTCTCACTCATTCTGTGCCCCATCCATCTGTGCCCCCCTACAAATCCAGTACCTGCGGCTGCTGTGCAGCATGGGGATGCTCACTGCCACCGTAGACTTTCAGCTTTCTCAACAGAGCGCGCCCGAGCGGTCCGCGCGGCAACATGCCCTTCACGGCCATACGAATGGGACGCTCCGGATGCTCAGCAACAAGCTTCTCAAAACTGGCAGACTTCACACCACCTGGGAACCCGCTGTGCCGATAGTACATCTTGCCACCGGCCTTGTTGCCAGTGACCCGAACCTTGCCGGCATTGATCACCACAATGTAATCGCCGGTATCGACATGGGGCGTATATTCCGGCTTGTGTTTCCCGCGCAGACGGCTGGCAATTCCACTCGACAGACGCCCCAGAGTTTTATCTGCTGCATCCACAACATACCAGTCGCGCTGCACAGTCGCCGGATTGGCACTCACAGTCTTCATGTTCTCCACCTGGGCATCCCATTCAAAAATCGCGCAGTGCTCTCCCGCATCACCAAATTCCTGCCCACACCATCCGCCGGACACAGGAGACCTTGACCGGCTCGCGGTCGACCCCAAAAAAAGAGGCGCGATTCTAGTGAGCTTTCCGGCCAAGTGCAACCATAAGAACACCGCTGCACCCAAGCCCGCAACTGGTCCTGGTCCAGCCGCGCCGAGAACTCGCCACAAGAACCCGGAAAATGCCCAGATGGAACATGGGTTCGCTCGGGGCGGACGACAATACGCATACGCCTGCAATTACGGCCTTACTTGGCACAACCCGCTACAATAATTCGGATATATGCTGGATGATTCGCTCAGGCCTGGCTGCCTGGATACGCTCCAGGGAGTGCGCACCGTAGTTGACCCCCACAGCTGCAACTGACGCAGACCGGGCCATCACCACATCAAATTCTGTGTCGCCCACCATGTTGGCCTCCTTCGGCTCCGCGCCAGCCTCCTGCAGGATTTCTCTGAGCATCATCGGATGAGGCTTGGATCGGGTTTCGTCTGCGCAACGACTATGGGCAAAATAATGCTGGGTACGGGTCGAAGCCAGGACACGGTCCAGACCACGCCGGCTCTTTCCAGTGGCCACTGCCAGAGTGTGACCACGAACCAGCAACTCTTCCAGCACTTCGCACACGCCTGCGTAGAGTTCGCCGGGATTTTTTTGCTCCGTTGCGATGTATGCCTGTCGATAGGCTTTCAGCAGATCGCTCAACTCCTTCCCGGACAGTTCTGGATAGAGGGTGCTCATGGCTTCATGCAGGCCCAGCCCGATCACTGCACGCTTCTCAGCTTCAGACCTCTCGGGCAGGCCCAACCTGTTGCTGGATATCTGAATAGATTGCGTGATGAGTGAGAGCGAGTCGCATAGCGTGCCGTCCCAATCGAAAACATAAAGCATCAAATTACCTGTGCTATGTGCACCTGATAGCTTAGCTGAGAGTCTGCCGGACTGCTTGCAGATCGCTCGGCAACGGGCAGCTGACTGCGACCGGTTTCCGTGTGACCGGGTGGAGAAACACCAACTCCGAAGCGTGCAAAAACAGGCGCTTCAATCCAAGCGATTCTGTCTGGGCTTCGCTCTGTCTACTGCCATATTTCTCGTCACCAAGTATGGGATGATCGACAAACTGCGCATGAACTCTGATCTGGTGAGTTCGCCCGGTCCCCAGGGCGACTTCCAACAGGGTCGCTATACCATAATCCTGAACGACTGAAAAATACGTAAGCGCCTGCTTGCCTGCTGTCTGAACTCGCACGATGCGCTCGCCGGATGCCAGGGCATTTTTCTTCAATGGCACATCCACGGTTTTCAACCGCTTCGGCCATCTGCCATGCACCAGTGCCGAATATTTCTTCTCCACCTGACCCGAACGCAACGCGTCATGCATACATACGAGAGCCGTGCGGTTTTTTGCTAAAACCAGACACCCAGAGGTCTCTCGATCAAGTCTGTGCACCAGCTCGATTCGCCTGCCACCAAGCTTCATATATCTCAAGCATTCGATCAGTCCCAGCGATAATCCGCTGCCTCCGTGAACGGCCAGACCAGATGGTTTATCCATGATCAACAGGTCGCTGTCTTCAAATAGAATTGACCGCGCCAGCCGATGCTGCAGACCCGTTCCCGGTTTGCCAGGTTCTGCTTGGTCAATTCGAACGGGCGGTATGCGCACCTGATCGCCTGAGCAGAGGCGCTGGGCGGGCTTGGCGCGCTTTTTATTCACTCTGACCTCGCCTGTGCGCACGATTCGGTAGATCAGGGGCCGGGGTGCACCCTTGAGTTCGCGCAGCAAAAAATTGTCGAGCCGCTGCCCAACCGATGATTCATCGATTTCCACTACCCGGACTTGTGCGGTGCCAGATAGGCCCATCTCCCGCACTGGAACTCCAGAATCTGTCATTGTGAACTAAAAACCTGATTAGATTGAATAGCTTAGCATCATTTGCTATACTCGCCAGCCCTGTGTATGCATTCGACCCCACTGACGCCTTGTCCATAGTGCAGAGGAACGGCTGCGGGTCATGTTCAGAGACACGGGATGCGAAGTTGTCCTGAGCGTGCATTTTAATCAAAGCGATGCGAACCAGGACACATAATAATCTGGAGTCCGGGGAAATGGCTCGGATCCAAAAACAGGCGTTGAATACGCGCAGTTGAGGCAGCAAGTCAATGGCCGCAACGAGCGGTAAGCTCGGAGTGCGGAGATGCTGACACACATAAAGATACACTGGCTTGCTTGCTCGGTTGAAGAGAATTGATGTTGCCGGGTCACGTAACAGGCATCGGCAAAACAAGTTGACTAGCAACGTTACAGGCTGCAGCCGGGACGTGCTAGCAGGCTGACTGACAGAGCCATCAGCATGCGCCGGGTTCCGTTTCCAATAGAGCGGCACTTGGCCGCATTTCATACAACCTCCAGTCCAATTGCGCTGTTCATCGCCACAACGATGGAAATACAGCTATGAAGCGCATGTTGATAAATGCCACCCAACCCGAGGAAATTCGGGTCGGTCTGGTTGATGGTCAGAAACTCTATGATCTGGATATAGAAGCTCGAGGCAAGGAACAAAAACTCGCAAACATCTATAAGGGCAAAATTACGCGTGTCGAACCCAGCCTGGAGGCCGCCTTTGTCGAATACGGGATGGAAAAGCACGGCTTTCTGCCAATGAAGGAAATTTCTTCGGAATACTTCGATGGACACAAGAGCAAAGGCGGACGACCGCGAATAAACGAAGTGCTCAAGGAAGGCGCAGAGGTGATTGTTCAGGTTGAAAAAGAAGAACGTGGCAACAAAGGAGCCGCTCTCACAACCTTTATCAGCCTTGCCGGTCGCTACATGGTGCTGATGCCTAATAATCCCGCGGGTGGCGGAATCTCCCGCCGCATTGATGGTGATGCTCGCACCGAACTCAAGCAGGCAATGAAGGACCTGGAAGTACCCAAGGGAATGAGCGTGATCGTGCGCACCGCCGGTGTAGGTCGGGACTCCGAAGAGTTACAGTGGGATTTGGATTATCTGCTGCAACTATGGAACTCAATCACTGCAGAGAGCACGGCTTCGAGTGCACCCCACTTCCTGTTTCAGGAAAGCAACGTCATAGTGCGTGCCATACGCGACTATTTACGCCCCAATATTGGCGAAGTCATTGTCGATGGGTGGGAGGCCTACCAACTCGCCAGCGCATTCATCGATCGGGTGATGCCCGGCTACAAGAGCAGGGTCAAGTTCTACGAGGACGACCTTCCCCTGTTTAACCGATACCAGATCGAGAACCAGATCGAGACCGCATTTGAGCGAGAAGTCAACCTGCCCTCTGGTGGATCCATTGTGATCGACATGACCGAAGCTCTGGTATCAATCGACATCAACTCGGCGCGCGCAACCAAGGGGGGTGACATTGAAGAAACCGCGTTGCGCACGAATCTGGAAGCCGCCGATGAAATCGGGCGGCAGCTCCGCATACGTGATCTGGGCGGACTGGTAGTGATCGATTTCATCGACATGACCCCGGCGAGAAACCGCAAGGCAGTCGAAGACCGCATGCTGAAGGCGCTCTCTATAGACCGTGCCCGCGTTCAGATCAGCCGTATCTCCAGATTTGGTCTGCTGGAAATGTCACGCCAACGCCTGCGTCCTTCACTTGAAGAAACCATCTTCGAACCCTGCCCACGCTGCTCTGGTCAGGGCACCATCCGGGGCATTCGTTCACTCGGCCTCTCCATCCTGCGATTGGTGGAGGAAGAGGCCCAAAAGGAATTCACCAAGGAAGTTCACGCCTTTGTACCAAACGACGTTTCGGCATTTCTGCTCAATGAGAAACGAGCAGCAATTTATGAACTTGAAGAGCGCCACTCCAGCGTTCGTATACTGATTATCCCCCGTTTGGAGCTGGATACGCCGCACTACTCAATAAACCGCGTACGTCTCCAGGATGGCGAAGAAGTCGTCTCCAGCTATCGCATGCAGAGCGCCTATGCCGATCAAGTCTCTGCCGCCGAAGAGATTCTGGCGTCACCAATCGAGGCGGCACCCAAAGCTGCTGTCCAGATGACTGCACCGAGCCAGCCGGCACCTGAAACCAGGAAACCCAAAGAGCAGGCAGGCACGCGTGATACCGGCACGAAGCCTCGGGCATCGAAAAGTGCTCGCAAAAAAGCTCCCCAGGCCAAGAAATCCATGCTGGCACGCATAACCCACGCTCTGAAGGCGCTGATCGGGGGCGACGATCAGGACACAGAGACACGAGCCCAATCCAACGCCAGGAAGGGTGGTGGACAACAGTCCCGCAACCAGAGCCGCAATGCCAGAAACAGGCGACGCTCCGGGCAGCGAAATGAAACGGGGCAAACTGAGCAAACCAGCGATAGATTGAGAAGCAATGCCCAAGCCCAGGCAGAGTCTCAAAAAGAGGCTCGTGGTGGATCAACAGGAGCGTCTCGTAATGGTTCGTCCAGAAAACCGCGACGATCCCGAAACCGGGAAGATGCCAGACAGGGCCGCCAGGGGGCCAACACCCGGCAGCGAGAGCCACAAAGCCCGGTCCCCGGTGAATCCAAAGAGGCGAAACGGAGGCCACAAAATTCTCAAAACCGACCGCAACGCCAACGACAGCGCGGCAAGGTGCTAAATGTCCCTGAGGCACAGGTGCCCACAACGGCACGGCAGGTCGATGATGCCGTGCTGACCCAAGTTCAGGAAGGAGTCGCTGAGAACACCGCCAGCATTGAACACTATGCCACTGCCAGGATGCCCGCTGAAGGGACCGGAATGCAGCACAGGCAAATACCCGAGGCTTTTGCTCAGGAGATTGATGTGGCAGAAGTCGAGACGGCAGCGGCGCACGGAGACAGCCTGGATACTGCATTTCATGAACCCGCTGACCCCGAGTCAGAAAAGGTTGCATCAGTTGATCAGATTCCCGCTGAAGAAGACAGACATGAACCCATGCTCGAAACTTCGGCAAGTCCACTGCCTTTTTCCCGTCCGGTAAATGACCCGAGGGACGCTCCAAGATCGGTTCATGCAGACATAGCGACGCTCTCGGTCGATCCCGGATTTTCACCAGCTCTTGATACCGCCATACCCTGCGATGTTATGACCCAGCAGCGCGATATTCCCAGGCCGGCAAATGATCCGCGCCGACCCCGGGAGGCTGATCACACCATCTAGTCAAGTGGTCAACAGGCAAACAGGCAAACAGGCAAACAGGCAACTGACAATAATCACTTGTCGGGCCATTTCGCATGGCTATAATTGCCGACTTCTTCGGAGGGGTGGCTGAGTGGTCGAAAGCACCGGTCTTGAAAACCGGCGTATCGAGAGGTACCCAGGGTTCGAATCCCTGCCCCTCCGCCAGTTCGATGTCCAAGGACGTCCAAAGACGTCCTGTTCAATCCCGTAAATATCCTATAAAGCCCTGTTTCTCAGGGCTTTTTTTATCCTGTACAGTCCGAGAAGGTTTTGTACAAGCCAGACTCCGGTGAGGGTAAAAATCTGCAATTCCCCATGTATCTGCTATTGTTACCCTCATTGGAGGGACATTCATGCTCACAGAGTTACAGGTCAGAAAAGCCCGGCCAGGCTCGTCTCCCTGCAAGCTGACAGATGCGGGGAAACTGCACGTCAAGGTCTAACCGAACGATTCCAAACCCTGGCAGGGTGCGCTACCGGTATAACGGCACACAGAAAACCGCCTCACTGGGTAAGTACCCTGATGTCACCCTTGCCCAGGCCCGGCAACACCGCGATGCTATTCGCCGGAGCTTGGCACAGGGGACCGACCCGGTCGCCGCCAAACGGGCCGAGAAACACCAGCAGTTGCTGGCGGCAGAACACACCTTTGAAGCGGTCGCCCGGGAATGGCTGGCCTGGTGGGAACCGACGAGAAGCGCACGTCATGTGGCCTATGTGACCCGACACCCAGAAGGGTTCGCGCGCATCCGGGCTGCCGAGCTCCCAGACGGAGCCCGACGAGACCGCCCGCGGGCGCATCGCCAAGTCCGATGCCGAGAACCTCCACGAGGCGCTGACCCAGTCCGACACCGAGGTGCTGCGCACCGCCGCGACCCCGACACCCCGTTCACCAACACCCGCGCCGAGCGCGATATCCGCATGGCCAAGGTCAAACACACAGTCTCCGGCTGCTTCCGAACCCTCCGCCACGCCCAAGCCCACTGCCGAATCTCCAGCTCTCTCCAGTCCATGGCCCGCCAGGGCTCCAATCCGCTGACTGCCATCCACATCGCCCTCAACGGCACCGCCGCCACGATGATCAAGAAGGAGAAGGGGGGCGAGTAGTTACGAATTTTGTTCAGAAGCCATTTGTTTAGGGACACAACCGATCTAGATTTGTAATCCTTCCGCGCGAAGAAAATCATTGAACTGAATTGATACTACACCAATGTCCCTACATATGTTAGGGGTGCGCTTCTTTTTGGGTGACTCATTAATCTCTACTTCCATGTTTATTAGAGGGAGGCGCAGAGTCTGTGCAAGTGCGATGATTGAAATATCATTCATGCCCACCGTTCCTTTTCGATCATTGTTATTTTCTGAGATGAACCCAGAGAACTGCTGCTGCAGACCATTTGTATTCTGCACATAGTCTTGCCATTCCCAATTACCACCTATTTCGAGCAGCAGTTCCTGCCTGTGCGCTTTTATGAAAGCACCTAATGAACCATCCATAACGACCATTTCATCGAAAATTTCTTTTGTAATAGCTATACGCCCCGAAGCAAGGATGTCCTTGATAGGCTTCCACAGCGAAGGGTATAAATCCTCGGGAGTGCGCTGAAGAGGTTCAGATACGCCACTGGTATCAAGACAATACTGCTTCATCTAGACTTTGAATTCGTCTCTTATAACGTTCAGGTGCTGCAGATTCTTAATACCTAGGTACTCGGCGGCATTGTGATTACTGATTCGTCCTAACTTCCATGCTTCCAGTACCAAACCGGTGTATAGATCACCCACCTTATTCCTATATCTCCTTCCGTAGTAATTGGAGCGTCCGTAGGATTTGTATTCACCCTCCGCTTTCAGAAACTCCATTCGCTTTTTATCCCAATAGAATTTTGCGTGAACTATACCCAACCGCACAAGGCGAACGAGAGCTGCATGGGCACTCACTCGAAAAGCTGTGGCCACCTCAGATAGCTCTTCATCAGAGATCTCTGGAAGTGTGATATGTGGCCAATGTCTTAGAGCCAAAACAGCCTTGCGAGGCATTAGAAAAGCACCAGCGAAGTTATCACACCAGTTCTCAACGTCTTGGACTTTGCTCTCTCCTTGTGTAGCGAATGGGCCGATTATGCCGCTTTCGCCTATCATGATATGTGCAAGTTCATGTGCCAAAGTGAAAGCTTGAGCTCCAGGATACTCTTGGCTGTATACGATTATCGGCAGTGGAACCTGCGCAAGGCAGATTCCTCTAGCCGAGTAGTTTTTCAGAGCCCCAGCCTTTGCAACGAGTACGCCAATAGATTCGATTCGATTCCGAACCAGATCGGGCAACCTATACCCTTGACTTGCAGACAGCCCTATCTGTTCTTCGAGCTTAAAACCAGTTGCTTCTCGGGCTAGAGCCGCAGAATATTCAGGATCAGACTTGATTGACTTGAATAATTCTTCGGGGAAGACCGGCGGCTCTTCGCTAAGCTCTTCATACAAATCTAATGCATTGACTCTAAGCGATTTGGCCCATCTTTGAATATCCTGAAAGTACCGGTCTTCAGTAGGGTGGGGCGCACCATGATACAGTCGAAAATCAGGCACTAAATTAGGACGAGTTACCTCCGGAGGGCTTGGAAGAAAGAACTCTAAGAATGGCCGCTGATAGAGCTCGGCTAATCTACGGGCTTGAGTAACTGTTGGCTCGTACTCTCCATTCTGGGCTTCCCAATCCAGGATTTCAGCTGGAGACTTTTTTATTCGGGCTGCGGCTTCTTCAACAGAAGTACCGCGCCAGTCTCGCGCCCAGCGCAGCATAAGAGGATTGAACCCTACAGTGTTGGGATTATTAGCTCTTTTGGGCATACAAATATATTACCCGATGACCGAAACCAATCAATGGACAGTTACCAACAATCAGACTATAAGGGCTTTTTTATAATGTACCGTCCGATAAGGTTTTGTAAAAGCCAGACTCCGGTGAGCATAAAGGCAGCGATCAAAGTGCGCGTGCTCGGTAATGGACTCAATTTCACCGACGCGATCCTTGGCCTGGCGCACGCTTCGCTAACTTACGATAGTGACGATGATCCGGAGAATCCATGTCGACCGGGATCATCTTGGGTAAATCGTGCCGCTCAAGTGAATTGTTTCTGCAGACGAATATGTATCAAAATCCTGGGCGACAGCTTTTACATCCGCATAGCGTGTCACCGCCCACATCCGCCATGTTTGTCCGAGTGCGCGACAGGACAGCAGGCGCGCATCTCGTCGTACATTAGATGCCAGTCCTGCATGTGTTCTTCGTTAAACAGGTCGATTACTCGGATGCTCACGTGTTATATCCGGCGCGGTCAATGTTGGGATTTCGGGGTCGTAACCCGCAATCCGTCGAATGCCTCTGTAATGACCATTTGGCACGCCAGCCGGGAGTTGTGTTGCACGTCCTCGGCCAACTCCAGGATGTATTCTTCCTGATCGCCACGGCCGCCCACTACGGGAAGAAATGATTCTTGAACAAACACATGGCAGGTTGCACAGGCACAGGAACCGCCACAGTCGGCGTCTATTCCCGGAATTCCATTGTTGACGGCCACCTCCATCACTGAGGTGCCACACTCGCCTTCGACGGTGCGTTCGACGCCTTCATGGTCGGTGAAGTGCAGGATCGGCACAGGTACCTCCAATTATATAATTCTTTAAATTTACACTTTCAAAATAGTGTAATATTTTGGCATACATGTTACCAGTACTGTACTCAGGGACATCCCACGCTCATTTCGGTTGATGTGTATTGACACCCGGTGTCCTGCCATGGCATTCGCGCGCACGGCCGATGGCACGCGCATTCGCGGTGCGAACCGCACCGGCGATAGTCACCACGAGACTGTGGCGTTCGTCGACCATGCCTCCGGTGCGCCCTTCGCACTCCTGAACGTAGATGACGAAGGCGGTGCGTCTGTGACTCGTGAGCTTATTTCCAGATTTCAGGCGAAAGGCGCAGGCATCCGGCAATCCTGCGGATGCACCGAGTGCTGTGGCGGGGCGACAATGCCACCGCTTGAGGAGGCGACCCGCAATCCCAATTCCTGTGGGAAGACCATGCTCGGACTGAGCTTGAAGGTCTGTGACGACGAGGGTACCCCCTGCCCTCCCAACACGCCTGGCGAAATCTGTTTCTCTGGGTCCCAGATGATGAGTGGATATTGGAATAACGCCAAGAAAACGGACGAGGCATTCGATGGTGGTTGGTACCTGACGGGTGATACAGGTTTCGTCAATGATGATGGCAGCGTCATTGCGGTTGACCGTAAGAAGAACATGATTATCACCGGGGCGTAAATGTTTACCCTGCGGAATTAGAAAAAGCCCTCTCGGTAAAGCCATTCATTTGCGAAGCGGCCGTGTTCGGTGTACAAAGTCAGGAATGGAGTGAGGAAGTCGTCGCTATCGTCGCCTCTACGGAGCCTTTCGAGGAAGCAACCCTGGTTGTTGCCCTTCACGAGGAACGTGGTCGCTATAAAGCACCCAAACGGATTCGCTGTGCACAAACTCCGCTACCACACACTGCAACTGGCAAAATTGATCGCCTCGAGCTATCCGCCATATTTGAACAACTGACTTAGCACCCGGTTCCTCATGCGACAGCATAGTCTGGAGGCTGGAGCGAGACCCTCACTTCACACTCATAGGGTGAACGCTGTATCTGGACAGTGGCCGCAGATCATGGCAATGACCCCTGAACAGGCACGGACTGGCCTTATAATTCGCGTCCAACCTGCACATAGGACCGGAGGATGACCCTGTCTCTGTTCAAAGCATACGACCTGCGCGGCACAGTTCCCGATCAGTTCAACGAGGATATTGCCTACAGGGTCGGCCGCGCCTACTGCCAGCTCTACCAGCCAAAAACTGTTGCTGTCGGGTTCGATATCCGTAATGAAAGCCGAAGTCTGGCAACAGCTCTCGCAGAGGGTCTCACCGAAGGTGGATCCGATGTGGTCGACATAGGGTTGTGCGGCACGGAGGAAGTGTACTTTGCGACTTTTCACAACAGACTGGATGGCGGCGCTATGGTCACCGCCAGCCACAATCCCAAGGGCCACAATGGTATGAAACTGGTCGGCCCGGAAGCGCGACCTATTTGTGACAACACCGGCCTGCAGGAAATTCGCACACTGGTTGAAGAAAATAGTTTTACTCCAGCGACGCGGATTGGTCATGAACTCCAGAATACCAACAAGGAGCACTACATCTCTCACCTGCTGTCCTACGTCGACCCGGGCGCATTGCAGCCCATGCGTATTGTCGCCAATCCCGGAAACGGGGGTGCTGGCACTGTGCTCAAGCTTCTCGAAGATCACCTGCCCTTTGAGTGGGTCTATCTCAATGACACACCCGATGGTGATTTTCCCAACGGTGTACCCAACCCCCTCCTGGTTGAGAATCAGGCGTCAACCCGTCATGCAGTTCAGGAGTACACAGCTGACCTGGGCCTTGCCTGGGACGGCGACTTCGATCGCTGTTTCTTTTTTGACCATGAAGGCAATTTTATCCAGGCGTACTACCTGGTGGGCCTGTTGGCACAAACACTGCTCGCAAATCATCCAGGTGCCCATGTCGTTCACGACCCGCGCCTGATCTGGAATACCCTGGAGCAGACGAATGGAGGCGGCGGCAAGCCGGTACAGTCCAGATGCGGCCATACCTTCATGAAAGAGGTCATGCGCGAGCGGGATGCCATCTATGGTGGGGAGTTGAGTGCCCATCACTATTTCAGGGAGTTCTCCTACTGTGACAGTGGCATGATTCCATGGTTGCTGATTTGCCAGTTGATGTCGCAGTCAGGCAAATCACTCAATGATCTGGTTGGCGAACGTGTAGCCGCCTACCCCTGCAGCGACGAAATCAACTTTCGCGTTGCCAACACCGAGGCGGTCATCGGTAAAATTCAGGCACGGTACCAGGAGGACGCAGCTTCGATAGACACCACCGATGGCATCAGTATGGATATGGGGCAGTGGCGATTTAATTTGAGGGCGTCCAACACAGAACCATTGCTGCGACTCAATCTGGAGACCAGGAGCGATCAGGATCTGCTGCAGCGGTGCCTCAACGAGGTCGTTGCAATGATTGAACAGGAAGATTAGCTCAAAAATGGTGGGCAACAACCAGCCAGTGAGGGGCAGAGCCACAATGTGGCATCATATTCCCCTGCAGACCTTTGACACAGGCCAGAATAACCAAGCGATACGGCCAGTTCGGGCACTCAGCCACCGCCCCTCGATCCAGCAAAGCATATCCCATATCCTGGAGTGCGCCCGCAGGATTGACGACTTTGATCTCCGGGTTTGCCAATCCCAGCAGACGCAGACGGGTTCGCACCCCCCGACTTTACTTGCTCCACGCATCTTTACTATAGTCTTCCCTTATTGTGCCGTGTCCGGCGCTGCCAACGCCCATCCCCGAGGATTCTCACGTGCCCACCGTTACCAAAGCCATTATTCCCGTTGCCGGGCTGGGAACCCGTGTCCTGCCAGCATCCAAAGCGATTCCCAAGGAAATGCTGCCCATCGTGGACAAGCCGATCATTCAATATGTGGTGGAGGAAGCGGTTGATGCGGGAATCAAACAGATTATTCTGGTCACCAGATCAGGCAAGGAAGCCATAGAAAACCATTTTGACAGCAACATTGAACTGGAATCTCTTTTATCCAAGAAGGGGAGCACAGAAATTTTTGAGCAAGTGACTCATATAGTGCCCAGTGATGTGGAGATTGTTTCGGTACGCCAGGACACCCCCAGAGGCTTGGGGCATGCAGTTCTTTGTGGCCAACACATTTGTGGTAACGACGCCTTTGCCGTGATGCTGCCAGATGTGCTGGTGTTTTCAGAAAACGGGAGTGGCACTTTGGCGAAAATGGTGCAGCTTCACGCTCAGACCGGTGCCGGACAGATTATGGTGGAATCTGTACCCAAAGATCAGGTGCACCTCTATGGGATCGTCGGCTGCTCTGACCCCGGACTTAAGGCAGGCCAGAGCGCAGCCATCGACAGGTTCGTTGAAAAACCATCTTCGGACAGTGCACCGTCGAACCTCGCCATTGTAGGCAGGTATGTGCTGCCAGCACGAACCATGCAAATTCTCAAAAGCACTGCGCCAGGTGTCGGCGAAGAGATCCAGCTTACCGATGCCCTGGAAGAGCTGCTGCTAAGTAAAGAGCCACTTCAAGCGTACCGCATGGCTGGCACGACCTTCGACTGTGGTAACAAACTGGGCTACCTGCTCGCCAACCTGCATGTCGGGCTGCGCCACCGGGACACTGCCGCAGGACTTCAGCAGGAGATCCGGGCTCTGCTGGACCGACTATGACTGCCAGTCAGCCGACCACATGGGCCGTCCTGGGCCAGCTTGCACAGGCCAGACGCAAGCGACATCTTGCAGATGATTTTGCCTCCGATGAGAAAAGGTTTGAACGGTTTTCCTACTCATCCAATAGTCTGATGCTCGACCTGTCGAAGCAGCGCATTGATCAGGATGTGTTGACTGCACTGCTCGATCTGGCAGTGGAGAGAGACTTGGCGGGATGGATAGACAAGCTGTTTACCGGTGCAAAAGTAAACAATTCCGAGGACCGCCCCGCCCTGCACACCGCGCTTCGGGCACCAGCGTCTGAACAACTCGTTGTACGGAACCAGAATATTGGCGAAGATATCCACAACAACCTGAATCGCATGGACAGCCTGGTATCCAAGATTCAGCAACGGCAGTGGCGTGGCTATTCAGGTCTCCCAGTCGACACACTCGTCAATATCGGCGTCGGCGGTTCCGACCTCGGTCCGCAAATGGCGTGCCGGGCACTGGAGGAGTTTGAATACTCCCCCCAGACCCCGCTCTCAATCTCCTTTGTCTCGTCAATGGACGGCAGCCAGCTCTCCCGAGAACTGAGCCGCCTGAATCCCAGAACCACCCTCTTTATCATTTCATCAAAGTCTTTTTCAACGGTCGATACTCTCGCCAATGCCAACACAGCACGTCGCTGGCTGATCGAACACAGTGCCTGTGGTGAAGAACTTCTCTTAAAACAACATTTTATCGGTATCTCCTGCAAGCCGGAAAAAATGCTTGAATGGGGCATTCCCAAAAGCAATCACCTGGCGATGTGGGATTGGGTCGGGGGGCGCTACTCCCTGTGGTCATCAATAGGTTTCGTGATCGCCGCACGCATTGGGATGGACGGTTTCAGGCGCATGCTTCAGGGCGCACACCGGATGGACCGGCACTTTCGCCAGCAACCACTGGATCAGAACCTTCCGGTCCTGATGGCACTGGCGGAGATCTGGAATATCAACTTTCTCGATATCCATGCTCGGGCTATATTGCCCTACGACGGCAGGCTGGCGTATCTGCCAACCTATCTTGGGCAACTGGAAATGGAGAGCAATGGCAAAAGCGTAACACGGTCCGGCGATCCCCTGACCTACAGCACCTGTCCGATCATCTGGGGAGATGTCGGGCCCAATGCCCAGCATGCCTTCTACCAGCTGTTGCATCAGGGAACCCCTGTGGTGATGTGCGATTTTATCGCCGAGAGCTGCAGACCCGAGACATCAGACCACCCTGACCTCTCAGACCAGCACCAGTTGACGCTGGCCAATTTTTTGGCTCAATCGCGTATTCTCGCTCTCGGGGACTCAGCTGTTCCGGATTCAGCCGACGCGCCCACTCACAAGCGCTACGGCGGCAATCGACCAAGCTCTACCCTGTTACTCGAGGAACTCAACCCAGAGAGCTTCGGTGAACTGATCGCCCTCTACGAGCACAAGGTTTTCGTGCAGTCCGTGATCTGGGACATCAACCCCTTTGACCAATGGGGCGTTGAACTGGGCAAAACCGTCTCGGGTGACATGCTGAAAATTCTTAAGAGCCAGCCATCGAATCGGGAGCTGGATGCCTCTACCCAGGGGTTGATTGATGCCATTCGTGCGAACGCAGATCGCATTAAATCAGAAGACTTTTCATGCGAGTGATCCTTTGGGGCAATGACCTGGGTGCCTGAGTGACCGCTGAGGTGCTGACCGATTGCGGCAATGATTGGTGAGCCAGCGTGATAGGTGGGGTCTCTACGCGCCAACGGTTACGCTGGACAGCAGTGGGAATCAGGGGACATCTTTGGCCACCCCTTCCGGTTGTGAAAGTCGATCAGGCTAGACATACCCCTGTGGGTTACTTTTCTGCCAGTTCCAATGGTCGCGCACCATATCCTCCAGATTGAACTCAGCGATCCAGCCGAGTTTTTCGGCAGCGTACTCAGGAACAGCATAATACTCCGCCAGATCGCCTTCCCGCCGCGGCATAAACCTGTAGGGGATATCGGTGCCGCTGACGTGGGAGAACGCATCTACCGCCTGCAAAACTGAATACCCCCGGCCGGTGCCCAGGTTGTATGCGTCGCAGCCGCCTTCGGCCAGTGCCTGATAGGCGATCAGGTGGCCTGCCGCAAGATCCTCTACATGGATGTAGTCTCTAACGCCTGTGCCGTCAGAAGTTGGATAGTCGTTGCCAAAAATCTTCAGGTGATCCAGCTCACCGATGGCGACCTTGGCGATATAGGGCATCAGGTTATTCGGGATGCCCTGGGGATCCTCACCGATAAGCCCGGAGGGGTGCGCACCTACCGGATTAAAGTAGCGCAGAAGCGACAATGCCCAGGTATCCTCGGAGCGGTACAGGTCACGCAGAATATCTTCGATGGCCCGTTTGGTATGCCCGTAGGGATTCACCGGATGAAGTGGCAAATCCTCTGTGTAGGCCACGACGCCCGGGTCACCGTAGACGGTCGCAGAGGAACTGAATACGAGCCGTTTGCAGTTATGTCTGCGCATGGCCTCAAACAGGCATACCGAGCCCGACACATTGTTCGCGTAGTAGGCCAGCGGGTCAGCCACAGAGTCGCCCACGGCCTTGAGCCCGGCAAAGTGAATGACGCCCTCGATGGAATGCGCCTCAAATATCTGGTCAAGCAATGCACCATCCACTATGTCGCCAAGGTAATAATCCACCTGCTTGCCGGTTATCTCGGCAATGCGGGCAAAAACAACTTCCGAGCTGTTACTCAGGTTGTCCAGCACGAGAACGTCGTATCCGGCTTCAAGAAAATGCACCGCCGCATGACTGCCGAGATAGCCCGCCCCCCCGGTCATCAGAATCGTTGCCACGAACTATGCCTCACTCGCCTAAAGGTACAGCCAAACACCCATCTGGTGCAATAAACAGTCTTTTCGTTTTGACGCAATGCCCATCGGGGTCCAAGTCGAACGACGCGGGGAAGTGCATAAAAAATGTGGCCGGCAGGCTAACACTTTCCTGTGGCAGATGCCTGACCCAGACGGTCCAATCGATAACTCCCATCCAATACACCGGACCACCAGGCCCTGTTGTCCAAATACCACTGAACCGTTTTTCGCATACCCTCCGCAAAGCTGTGTTTCGGCGTCCAGCCCAGATCCCGCCGAATTTTGCTGGCGTCAATGGCGTAGCGCCGGTCATGGCCCGGCCGGTCGCTCACGAATGTGACCAGATCCCGAAACTGCCCGATGGCGGCCGGTTTGTCTGCACACTCTTCAAGCAGGTTACAGAGAGTCTCCACCACCTGCAGGTTGGTCTTTTCATTGTGACCACCGATGTTGTAGGTCTCCCCCACACTGCCTTCTGACACAACCCTGTACAGCGCTTCAGCGTGATCGTCCACATAGAGCCAGTCGCGCACCTGCAGACCGTCCCCGTATACCGGCAGCGATTTCCCCGAAAGGGCATTCAAAATCATGTGAGGAATCAGCTTTTCCGGAAACTGGTAGGGGCCATAATTATTGGAGCAGTTGCTAATCAGCACAGGTAGATCGTAGGTGCGTCCCCAAGATCGAACCAGATGATCTGCACTCGCCTTGCTCGCAGAATAGGGTGAACTTGGCGCATAGGGCGCACTCTCGCTAGAAAGGGTGCCGGATCCCGCCAAATCTCCGTAGACCTCATCCGTGGATATGTGATGGAAGCGAAAGGCTTCGGCTCTGCTTGCGCCCAGTCCAGTCCAGTAGTGGAGCGCACACTGCAACATGGTGAAGGTTCCAAACACATTGGTCTGGATAAAGTCTGCAGGGGCATCTATGGACTTGTCTACATGGGATTCAGCGGCCAGGTGCATCACGGCATCTGGCTCAAAGGATGAAAACAGCGCAGCTACGGCAGTCCGATCACAGATATCTGTTTGGCTGAAAGCGTACTCCGGGTTGCAGTCGACGCCGGGCAACGACTGCACATTCCCGGCATAGGTCAGTGCATCAACATTCAGAATCTGATGTGACGTACTTCCGAGCAAATATCTCACCAGAGCACTACCGATAAATCCGGCACCACCCGTGACCAATATTTTCATCAAAAACCTGTTCTGAGTCCCGTGTCCTGACCGCTATTGTACTCGGTCTGAGCGAGCTGCAAGGGCCGCCAGCGAATATCGCAACGAATCTGCCAGAGGGACCGGCTCAACCCCAAAGTGCTGCGTGAATTTGGCGCTGTCCAGTACTGAACGGAGAGGCCGTGAAGCTGCAGCCGGATAATCTCGGCTGGCTATATTTATTACTTTCGGTGCCTCCACGATCAACCCCAGCTCGACAGACATCGCAAACAGGTTCCGGGCAAACTCACTCCAGCTGCATACATCAGCACCTGCAAAGTGGTAGATGCCCCATTTTTCTCCCAGTCCCGGATTGGCACAGGCTGCCAAAATGGCGTCGGCGAGATCCCCGGCGTAGGTCGGACGGCCATACTGGTCGCTCACCACCTGAATGTGCTCCCGATCGTTTGCCAGGCGCAGCATGGTCTTCACAAAATTGTGCCCGTATTCACTGTATACCCAAGAAGTCCGCACAATCAGGTATTCCGTCAGTCTCTGCTGGATAGCCCGTTCCCCGGCCAGTTTGCTCGCTCCGTATACGCCCACCGGATCAGTGCGATCCCCCTCCCGATAGGCACTTTGAGTATCGCCACCAAACACATAGTCAGTGGAGATATGGATAAGGGGAATGCCCCGTTCGGCGCACACTTCGGCCAGGTTGGCCACACCCGTTTCATTGACCCTGAATGCATCTCCAGAATGACTCTCGGCCTTGTCTACCGCTGTATACGCGGCAGCATTGATCAGGATATCAGGCTGAGAGTCATGCACCCGAGCGCGCAGAGATTTGGGCTCACAGATATCGAGTTCCGCGCTGCCGAAGGCAACACAGTCAAGGTCGGATTCAATGGCGCGATCGACCAGGCACCGACCCAGCTGCCCGTTCGCACCGGCGATAAGGAGGGTGCGAATCATAGTTCGTCCAGTGCAAGACCCTGCCGGTCTTTGGCCGACAGCTGCGGATCAGCAACGGGCCAGTCGATCCCGACCAGGGGATCGTTCCAGGCCAGGCAGGCTTCATATTCAGGAAAATAGTAATCAGTGCACTTGTACTCACAATCAGCAAATTCTGACAGCACCGCAAAGCCGTGCGCCAGGCCTGGTGGGACCCAGAGTTGGAGCTTGTTCTCCGCGGAGAGTACCACGCCCTCCCATTTCCCGTAGGTGGACGAATCAGGTCGAATGTCCACGGCCACATCGAAAATCTCGCCATTGACAACACGCACCAGCTTTCCCTGGGGCCTCTGTCTCTGAAAGTGCATGCCTCTCAGCACAGACTGTTGCGAGCGCGAGTGATTGTCCTGAACAAAGGGCATCTCAATTCCGACCTCCGCCGCATAGCGCTCAGCCTGAAAGGTCTCCAGGAAAAACCCGCGGTCATCACCAAATACTCTGGGTTTGATGATTTTTACATCCGCAATCCCGGTGTCCAGAACGCGCATCGATAGATTCGCTATTGATAGCCGTCGGCCAACGCCAGCAGGTACTGACCATACCCTGTCTTGAACAACGCCTCGCCCTGTTCGCGAAGCTCAGCCTCGCCAATCCAGCCGTTGTGAAAGGCAATCTCTTCGAGGCAGGCTATTTTGAACCCCTGTCTGTGCTCCACAGTTTGCACGAATGATCCCGCCTGAATGAGCGAGTCATGCGTGCCTGTGTCCAGCCAGGCAAAACCTCGCCCGAGAACTCCCACATGCAGATCTCCACGTTGCAGGTAGGCGTTATTGACATCGGTGATTTCAAGTTCACCGCGTTCGGAAGGCTGGATGCCTCGCGCGATTTCCAGCACATCATTGTCGTAGAAATAGAGCCCGGTAACCGCGTAATTGGATCGGGGTTTTTCGGGTTTCTCTTCAATGGACATTGCCTTGCCATGCGCATCGAATTCTACTACGCCAAAATTCTCTGGATCAGAGACATGATATCCAAACACGGTAGCCCCACTGTCACGCCCAACGGCTTCGGACAGAGTCTCGGTAAAGTGATGGCCGAAGAAAATATTGTCTCCCAACACCAGGCACACGTGATCGGAGCCCACAAAATCGGCACCAATAATAAAGGCCTGGGCAAGGCCGTCGGGGCTGGGTTGCTCAGCATAGTGCAATTGAATACCAAACTTGCCGCCGTCACCGAGCAATGTCTGAAATCCCGGCAAATCGTCCGGCGTTGAAATTACCAGAACATCACGGATGCCCGCCAGCATCAATGTTGATAGCGGATAGTAAATCATCGGCTTGTCAAAAATAGGCAACATCTGCTTGGATATGACCTGGGTAATGGGTCGCAGCCGCGTACCCGACCCTCCGGCCAAAATAATGCCTTTGGAGTGACTCAACGCTGTTCCTCGGCCCCAAAATACATTTCGGTGTCGTTGAATGAATCCACTTCGTCTAAAGCCATCTTCACTTCAATCTATTCCGGCAGTTCGTCTCTGCTGCGCAGGCCCTCAAAGCGTCCGTTTTCCAGGACGAAGCACCTGGTCGGAGCTGGCCATATCACTGGCCAGCGATTCACATGATGAGATGAGTGCTTCGGGTTCGACCACAGGGTTGACCAAGTCCCATTGCCCAGCCTGTTCGGCTGGCAGCGGATTGCCGAAAATGCAGCTTCCTGGCACGATTCACACCGATAAGCGTTGCAATCGTCGCGACAACGGCAACTCAAATCCACCGGTCGCAGCGATGCCATTGATGGCACCGATAACGGGCCGGTCAAAATCGAGTATTGCCGCTTCAATATCATTTTCACCAGACACTCAAAAGCATCCAGACTTTTCTCGCCAAGCTGTTTCAGGTCCGGCCCGGCGCAAAAAGCCCGCCTTGCGCCGGTGATAATGGTGAAGGCTATCTCGGCATCAGCCTGCAATTGGCGAAAAGTCGCGGCCAGTTCGATCATCAATTCCCGAGAGAGCACATTCATGGCGTCCGGCCTATTCAGGTATAAAGGTTATGCATCCTGGGCCAGCCCTCGTCAAAATGTTCCGATGTGACTGTCAGGCAGACATGATGAATGCGATCTATTTCCATAGGTTTTGCTCTCTTCAAGAGCCGGATTGTATTCGGTACGTCTGAACGGGATTTTCGGGTAAATCCGCAATTTCTCATCTAACTCAGATCATAGGGTATCATATCAGCGGCGGCCTGTTGGCTCTTGGCTACGGCATTGGGCCAACTTGAATCTGGGCTGACAGGGCCTGTTCAAACAGCGCACATTGTGTCAGGTTGCGCTTGAAGAATGACCGCCCAATTATGGAAAAATGGATAGTTGGATTACTGAAAAAGGTGCCTGGATAACTGGCGCTGGATCGGGAGTTGGCGAGGCTACGAGTCTGTTGCTGGGCTCCCAGGGTGTAGAGGTTCTCTGCACGGATATTGACGGAGCCTCTGCAGGGCGTGTCGCTGACCACATCAACGACGCTGGAGGCGTCGCTCTGGCGATGCAGATGAATGTGCGCAGCGAAGCAGACAATACCGCTGCTGCAGATCTGGCCGTGCAACGCTGGGGTGGGCTGCATATCGCACTGATCAATGGTGCGCTCAATCCCGCATTCGGCAAAACACTATTGAAAACCAGTCTCGATGAAGTTCGCCAATCCCTGGCAATCAATTTTGAAGGCACCTTTCTGGGCACCAAATATGCCGCAAAGGCCATGACAGATCACAGCATTCAGGGATCAATCGTGATCACCGGATCTATTTCCGGTCTGGTGGCGTCGCCAAACACATTTGCCTGTCTGTGAAACATGGCGCTGTCGGCATCGTCCACTCAACGGCATGTGGCCTGCTGCCCCAAGGAGAAAAGGTGCATGCAGTTGCGCGGGGGATGCTCAAGACCTGGGGCTCAAGGAAATCCTCGATGAGCTCGGCGCAGAAATCCCAGACTATACAGTTGACCCCGAGGATGTTGCTTTGGAGATTGTCAGACTGCTGAGTTTCGAATCAACCCTGATTACCGGCCAGGTTATCAGGCTGGATCATGGCAATACGAATTTTTCCTATGGCTCGGCGATTCACGAGCATGGACTCAGGCTGCCAGGTACTCCAGGCACCTGACAGGTGATGACGAATGCGCTGATCGCCGGACAGCTGAGGCAGTTGCAGTGGCCTCATCGGACACATGGAACATCACTCCACGGTTACCGACTTGGCCAGATTCCTTGGCTGATCAACATCAGTGCCCTTGACAATGGCCACGTGGTAGGCGAGCAATTGCAGAGGAATGGAATAGACGATGGGCTCCAGAATGCCCGGCACGTGCGGCATGTTAATGACAGTAGTGGATTCGTCGCTGGAAAATCTCGCGTCCCGATCAGCAAACACATACAGCTGGCCACCACGCGCCTTGACCTCCTCAAGATTGGACTTGATCTTCTGTAGTATATCGTTGGTCGGTGCCACGGCGATGACCGGCATTGTGCGGTCCACGAGTGCGAGTGGGCCATGTTTGAGTTCTCCGGCCGGGTAGGCTTCAGCGTGAATATAGGAAATTTCCTTGAGCTTGAGCGCCCCTTCCTTAGCCACTGGATACTGAATGCCCCGACCAAGAAAGAGTGCATGATTCTTGTCGGCAAATTGACGGCTCAGCATCTTGAGTTCGTCGCTCAGGTTGAGCAGGGCGCGACTGATTGAGGGCAGTTCGCGCAACGCCAGGCAGACATCCTCCTGAATTTCCAGGTCCATATCCTTTGCTCGGGCGATCCCGGCTACCAGCATCAGCAGCGCAACCAGTTGCGTGGTAAAGGCCTTGGTGGATGCAACCCCGATCTCAGGTCCGGCCTGGGTCAACAGGGCATGATCGGATTCCCGCACCAGTGAGCTGCTGGATACATTGCAGATCGCGAGACTGGCCAGGTACTTCAGTCGACTGGCTTTGCTCAGAGCTGCCAGGGTATCGGCAGTCTCACCGGACTGCGAGATGCTTACATAGAGGCTCTTTCCAGGGACTATAATCCTGCGGTAACGATATTCGCTGGCTATCTCCACCACCGCCGGAAGACCCAGGTAGTGCTCAATCCAGTGTTTGGCAATCAGACAAGCGTGGTAACTGGTCCCGCAGGCAACGAGAGTCACCGACTCCAGCCTGCGGAAAAGATCGGGGACACCGACACCGAACGATGGGAGAAGCACCCCGGATGCGCCCAGGCGACCGTCCGTTGTCCGACGGATAGCGTCCGGCTGCTCGTATATTTCCTTGAGCATAAAGTGTCCAAACGGGCCCCTGTCCGCATCGAGAGAATCTTCCTGTACCCGGCTGTCGCTGCGCTCAACCAGGCTTCCTCCTGAATCACATATCTCCACCTGATCATGGCGAACGATTCCGTAGTCGCCGTCTTCGAGAAATACGAAGCGGTCCGTGACTGGTTTCAGCGCCAGCTGATCCGAGGCAACAAAGTTCTCGCCAATCCCCAGTCCCAGCACCAATGGGCTACCCCGGCGGGCCACGGCAATCTGATCAGGCACATCGGCGTGGATAGCGCAAATGGAGTAGGTGCCCTCGAGTCGCAACACCGCCTGCCTCACAGCCTGGAGAAGGGACCCGTATTTCTGGAACTCCTGATTGAGAAGGTGCGCAATTGCTTCGGAATCCGTTCCTGATACAAATGTGTATCCCTCTGAGATCAACTCTTCACGCAGCTGCTCGTGATTCTCGATAATGCCATTGTGAACCATGGCCAGAGGTCCGGACCTGTGGGGATGGGCATTAGTTTCCGAAGGCACACCGTGTGTAGCCCAGCGCGTATGTGCAATGCCAGTGTGTCCAACAAGGGGTTCCTTGACCAGCATGTCACCCAACTGCGCTACCTTGCCAGGCACCTTGCACATTCCAAGAGTCAGATCCTGGTCTACGACAGCCAGCCCGGCAGAGTCGTAGCCCCGATATTCCAGGCGGTGCAGACCCTCAATCAAGATGGGTGTGACGTTCCGCTCCGTGACTGCCGCAATAATTCCACACATCTGGCCGGAACCCTCTGGTCATCCAGGGTTATCTGAATCCGGCCTCTGGTCAGGCCTGACCCAATCCGACACGGATTTTCGCTTGGATCTGGCGACTGCCAGCTCACCCGCTCCAACATCACTAGTGATCACAGTTCCCGCCGCAACAGTCGCGCCCGCGCCTACGGTAACCGGAGCCACCAGGGAGGCGTTCGAGCCAATAAATGCACCCTCTTTGATAGTCGTCCTGTGCTTGTCTTTCCCATCATAGTTGCAGGTAACCACGCCTGCGCCCACGTTGACACCGGGGCCAATCCGGGTGTCTCCAAGGTAGGTTAAATGATTGGCTTTACTGCCCTGCCCAAGTTCGACATTTTTGGTTTCCACAAAATTGCCAACCCTGGCTCTGGCGCCAATTCTGGAACCAGCGCGCAACCGTGCGTAGGGACCCACCACTGCGTCTTTCCCCACATGGGCCGATTCGAGATGCGAAAATGCGCGAATTCGGGCTCCTTCCTCGATCACCGAGTCAGTGATGACCGAGTTCGGTTCGACAATTACGTTGTCGCCGAAAACCACTTCGCCTTGGAGCACCAGGTCAACATCCAGCAATACGTCCATCCCGACACGCACAGTACCTCTGATGTCAATTCGGGCCGGATCCACAATGGTCGCTCCGGCGCGCATGAGTTCGCGAGCCCGTGCATGTCGGTAGGCCAGCCCCAGCACGGCCAACTGTTCGCGATCATTGGCTCCCAATATCTCCTCGGGGTCAGCCGGATGACACACCTGAATATCCAGACCTTCAGCAACCGCGACGGCAACAATATCTGTCAGGTAGTATTCGGACGCCGCGTTATCGTTACTCAACCCGCGAACGAAAGCCTTGAGGTTGCGACCGTCAAGCGCAAGAATCCCGGTGTTGATTTCGTGAATCGCCCGCTGTTTTGGGCTTGCGTCCCTGTGCTCAACGACGCCGACAACTGCGTTGCGGTCATCACGCAGAATCCGGCCATAGCCTCCGGGATCATCAACCTCAGCAGTCAGCAGCGAAAGTGCTCCCCGACCCGCACCTGCAACCACCTGACCGAGCGTTGCGGGAGAGATCAGAGGTACGTCGCCGTATACAACCAACACTACGGCATCGTCTGCAATGTGGCCTTCCGCAATGGCAACCGCGTGGCCAGTCCCCAGTTGTTCGCTCTGTTCGATATACTCAGCAGCAGCACCGATTTCCTGCTGAACCTGCTCTGCACCATCGCCAACCACCAGCAGGGGCATCCCGGTTGTTTCCAGCCCTTCACACTGAATGTTTGTGCAGGCCTCGAGCACCAGAGACACCATGGGCCGCCCCCCGACTTGCTGTAGCACCTTGGGCCGCCTCGACCGCATGCGCGTTCCCTTGCCAGCAGCAAGGATCAGTGGTTGGAGATACATAAGCTGACCATGGGTTGAATGGCTGGGGATGCTACCACACCCAAGTCAGCAGTGTTGCCCGCCGCTAGTCTAAATTTGGCGGCAGGGGTGAGGGATTCGCCAACCGATCACCAGTGAGCTGGTAGGGAAGCCAGTCACCACAGCAGCCCCCATATACTTCTGATCGCCCGCCGCACACTGACACCCGAACCGAGGTATTCGTTCCAGTGAAGTGAAGTTATTGCGCGCTGGATGGGATACAGGTACATTATCCGGCCCAGTCTTTCACCCCTAACCAAAGGACCCGACATGAGCATACAGATAGGCGATTCACTCCCGGATTTCGAATTTAAAACCCCTGGTTCAGAAGGCCCAGAGCCAATCACGACCAGTGAAGTATTTTCCGGGAAAAAGGTGGTTCTGTTCGCCGTGCCCGGAGCTTTTACCCCCGTCTGCTCAGCAGGCCACCTGCCCGGATACGTCGTCCACGTGGACGACATCAAGGCCAAGGGCGTGGATACAGTGGCCTGCCTGTCGGTCAACGATGCCTTTGTATTGGAAGCCTGGAGCCAGAACCAGAATGCTGAACACATTCTGATGCTTGCCGATGGCAATGGAGATTTCACCAGGGCCGTGGGGCTTGAGCTGGAAATGGCTCCGCACGGTATGGGTACCCGTTCGCAGCGATATGCCATGATCGTTGAAAACGGCATCGTCACCGCGCTGGAGATTGACGTGCTGGAAATCAACAAAAGTGCGGCGGAAAATATTCTGGGCATGCTCTAGGCCCAGACCGGCCCCATGGAGAAAAACAACACCGGTAATGATGCCATCAAGGCGCAGGTCTTTGATCGCCTCGTCGCTCACCTGCAGGATCATGCCGAAGTTCAGAACATCGATCTGATGAGCCTCGCTGACTTCTGCCGTAATTGCCTGAGCAAGTGGTATATGCAGGCAGCTGAGCAGCATGGCCAATCTGTCGACTACGACCAGGCACGGGAGCTGGTCTACGGCATGCCCTACGAGGAATGGAAATCCCGATACCAGAAGCCCGCTGCACCCGAACAGCTTGCAGCATTCAATGCCGGCAAGGATTAAACGCTGGCATGACTCCCACCCAGCGCATCTTCATCTATCCAGCCGAAGCCCGTTCGATAATCATCGCGGTGCGGTAGCACAACCATTGAGTTCACATGTTCGGCGTTGTCCGCAAGACGCAGACCACGCAGACGTGCGGGGGACTGTGCTGCGAAGGCTTCACTGTATCGACCGGCCGGCACGACCGACACGCCAAAAGTTCACTGCCCAGATGAGTACAGCCAGGTGAAAACACCAGTTGACACCAGCGTTATTCACAGAAATTTCCGCACATCTGAAGCTCGGGCGTTCGTTCAATCCGCCCCCACCACTATTGTTCTGATGCTGCAAAAGCGTTTCGGAGCGCTTCACGACGTTCCTTTTCCGAAGCAATCGCCATATCCGATTCGTAGGCAATCTCGTAACCGTGATAGGCACCTGGAAAAATGTGCAGCTCCACGGCTACACCCGCACGCAACATGCGCCCGGCATAATCAATATTCTCTTCCAGAAACAGGTCGAGCGCCCCTACGCTGATATAGGCCGGGGGAAGATGTGCCAGGTCGGTCGCGCGCGCTGCAGCTGCATATGGCGAAACATTGTCACTACCGGGTTCAACATCCAGCAAAGAGGCCCAGCCAAAGGCGTTCATTTCCGGTGTCCACAAAAATTCCCCAACATTGGGGTTCACATCTGTTCGCGTAACCGTTCTGTCGTCGAGCATAGGGTAGATCAACATCTGGAAGCAGATCGGGAATTCTCCGCGGTCTCTGGCCAGAAGCGCCAATGCAGCGGTGAACCCCCCGCCTGCACTTTCACCGCCTATGGCAATACGGCCAGGATCTACTCCCAGTTCTTCCGCATGCTCATGCAACCATTTCAAAGCCGAATAACAATCTTCCACTGCTCCGGGAGCCTTGGTTTCAGGTGCCAACCGGTAATCTACCGCGATTACGACGCAGCCCACTTCTGCTGCTGTTCTGACATTACTCGGGCCACTAATTTCTGCCGTGCACAACACATAACCGCCACCATGAATCGAAAGCAGCGCTGGCATCGGTGTTTTTGCATGTTCAGGTGTGTAGATGAGCACTTTGACATCAGGGCCACCCGTTGCGTGCGGAACCATCTTTTTTTCAACAGTGACGTCTGGCCGTGCATAAGCTTCCAGCGGAAGCATCACGACCTCATCCATCAGTCTCCTGGCACCATGCAGATCCTGAGTGAGGATACTCAGGTCCAGGGCACGTTCGAGTCCGGGCAGGAGTTCGGGCGTAATAAGTTTTTTTGTACTCATAATGCTCAAGGCATCCAGGCTCACGTCCATAGTAACAGGAACACCGGGCGGTGCCGACGCAAAGTTGGCACTGCATGTGTCGCATTTTCAGGCTCACGTGCCGCCAATTTTCAAGAGATGTCTGGGTCGAGGAGCTCGTGGCTGTGGTAGTCTGGGCTGCGGCGGTCTTGCTCCGCGTGCCATCCAGATCGCCCTCAACGGCACCGCCGCCACAATGATCAAGCAGAAGAAGGGGGGTGAGTAGTTAATCTCCGACGGCTGGTTATTTCGACCATGATATCGGTAGCGATCTGTGTCATTCTGTTTGGCCAAGCGGGCGCGGACCTCAATCTGCTTGCCATTGCTGCTGTTATTTCCGCCTTCTTCAACAGTGCCGCACCAGCCGGGCTCTATCCATTGATAGCAAACTATTTCCCGACAGAGGTTCGCGCAGGCGGGACAGGCGCGGTGGTTGCCATTGGTCGGGGCGGTGCAGTTGCTGGTCCTGTGATTGCAGGATATCTGCTCCAGGCAAATATCTTTCTGGCACAAGTGGCGATACTTCTGTCAGTGGGCTCCATTGCGGCAGCCGTCGCGCTGTGGCGTCTTGGATCAGAACCCAGCGCAGAAGCCCTCTAAATCCGTAAGCAGGTGTTACAGTACTGTGCGAGCATGGGCACTTCAGAGACTGAAACTACACTAACCGTCGGCCACCAGAAGAGCTACAGCCAATAATGCTGCGTGAGCGCATCCTGAACGCCGCCAAAAAAGTCGTCGGCGAACTCGATTACCAGAATGCGTCGATTGGTCGAATCGCTATCGAAGCGGGCGTTACTCAGGGAACCACTGGCGAAAACACCTGACCTGACGCCCTGCTCCGTGGTGACCGAGCACATGAGACCTGTATCTGCGGAGCATTGTCGGACCAATCGTGAGAATCTGGACATGCAGTCACAGCACTGCACACCTTGCCAGAGGCGGATGATCGGGTACCATACTGCTGAATGAATATGAGAGATGACCACAGTCACCTGTGCATTCGGTACATTGACTCTGCTAAGGGGGAATAATGGAACCTGACAAATCCAGACTCAAAGTTGACGAGGTGGAACCTCCTGAGGAAGCTGTCGTTTTCCTCCGATTCCCGGACCCACTGCGCAATGACCTGCCCGAGTGTGCCCACACTGGTGCCCGACCTCGAGCATCAACGCCAGGATCATGGTGCCATGTCATCTGACACTTGCGTAGTAATCGGCGCTAGTCACGGCGCTGTCCAATTGATCACCAGCTTACGCCAGGAAGGCTGGGATACGGACATCATCCTGATCGGCAGTGAGTCCCATCTGCCTTATCACCGTCCACCATTGTCGAAGACTGCGCTTACCGGCGAGGCCTCCTTGGAAAACATACTGCTGCGTCCGGAAACCTTCTATGGAAAACAAAACATCACCCTGAAACTGGGTGAAACCGTGACCGCCATCGATCACCCCAGCAAATCGGTGACTCTGGCCTCGGGTGAAACCCTCCCCTTTGCCAAGCTGGTGATTGCCGCAGGGGCGAACCCCATTGTTCTCAACCTGCCGGGGGAGGAATTGGACGGCATAGGGTATATGCGCAACTACGACGATATTCTCAATCTGATGCCTCACGTACAGGAAGGCAAAAAGGCCGTGATTGTTGGTGGTGGTTATATCGGACTTGAAACCGCAGCTGCGCTGCAAAAATGTGGTATGGAGACCACCATCCTCGAGGGACTCGACCGTGTTCTTGAGCGGATCACGGGTCCCGAGATCTCCGAGTTCTACACAGCCGCGCACACCAGGCGCGATGTGGCCATTGTGACCAATGCCCAGGTTTCAGGATTCGCAGGTGACGGACATGTCCGGGAAGTACTGTGTCAGGACGGCAGCAGTTATCCAGCTGATATTGTGGTTATTGGCGTGGGTATCCGCCCCAATATTGCGCTGGCCGAGCGTGCAGGTCTGGCCATCGACAATGGTGTCAGTGTTGACGAGTACAGCCAGACAGAAGACCCCGACATCTTCGCGATTGGCGACTGCACCTCATTCCCCAGCCCCTTTACCGGAACGCGATTAAGATTGGAGTCAGTACCCAACGCTTCGGAACAGGCGAAATGTGCCGCAGCAAAAATATGTGGCAAAGATAAGCCTTACACCGCATTACCCTGGTTTTGGTCCGACCAGTACAATATCAAACTGCAGATCGCAGGATTAAGCACCGGCTTTGACGACATTGTCATTCGCGGAGATATGGACGCCGAGAAATTTTCGGGCTGGTATTATCAGGGTGACAGGCTGCTGGCAGTTGATTGTATCAACGCACCCAGGGATTTTATGCTCGCAAAAAAACTGCTCTCTCAGGGTGAAAACCCGAATAAGGCTGTCGTATCCGATACCGAACAAGCAATTGAGTAAAACCCGCAGCCTCTGCAGTGGAATTACTCATGGACAGATCCAGTAGCTTGGTGTTGGCACGTCACATTACCGTACCAGCATATAATTATGCCTACTAACGGACTTCTGTTGCAGAAAGTCTGGTGCCAATATTGCCGGGCAGGTATATGGCGATCAGGCATTGGCGCAAACACCATATGGCAGTACAAGACGGCGAACATCTGGTCTACACCCTGATCGGCTTGTAGCTCTGTACCTGAGTGCTTCGTAACTTGGCCCCCTATAAGTCTGCTGCCGCAGTCTCCCCTGGGCAGCGTATCAAGAAGTTCGCGATGCGATTGCCGGTGCCGATCGCGTCGAACGCAACACTTGACAGCGCACAGTCCAGGTCCTCAATGTCCTTCACATGCTGTGCCGCGACACATGTAATCCACAAATCCACGCCCTGAAGTTCAGGGGGTTCATCTTCGACATGCTTTTCCTGAAGCAGCAACTCCCCGGTATAACCAAGGTTTGGTATCCTTCCCCTTTCCCAAGGAGCTACTTTTTCTCATGGCTTGGTCTCTGACCGGAACGGGCTCTGACCCATAGGGTGTAGGATTCAGTCTGCCGGCGAAAGGCGCCCTGATGCGCTACAGCACAGGGCACACCTGTTGTAACTGGAACACCGGTGTGCATGTGATTTCATCGGACAACGAAACCGCTTTAGATCAATATATCCCTACTCGTAACTACTCGCTCCCCTTCTCCTGCTTGATCATGTCGGCGGCCGCCGCCTCTTACAAACCGTAATCTGCTTTGCATTGGTACCAAATATGGACTATATTTGGTACGTTCTGGAGTCACAGATACGGTGGACACTTTATGAAACTCAGCGAATCGGTCAAACCAATCAGCTACCTGAAAAGTCATACGGCCGAGGCCTTAAGAGACGTCAACGAGAGCCAGCGGACCATGGTGATCACCCAACACGGTGAAGCCAAGGCGGTTCTCCAGGACATCGCCAGTTACGAACAAACCCAGGAATCGCTGGCGCTGCTCAAGATGCTGGCCCAGAGCTCCAAGTGCATTCGAGAGGGGCGCAGCAAGCCCGTCAAAAAGGCCTTCGCGGATATCCGCAAACGCGTCAAGGAAAGCACCGGGTGACGCGCTACCGCGTCCGGGTTTCAGAAGAAGCGGAACACGACCTGATCGACATCTACCGTTACGTTGCAATCCATGACTCGGTAGAGAAGGCAACGTACGTGCTGGAGCAACTGGAACCGCTCTGTTCGAGCCTTGCCGAACTGCCTATGCGAGGCCACATCCTGCCCGAACTGGATCGGATCGGCGTGACGAATTACCGGGAGGTTCACTTCAAGCCGTATCGCGTCATCTACGAGGTCATCGGGCAGGACGTCTTTGTTCATTGCGTCCTGGATGGGCGACGAGACATGCAGTCGTTACTTGAGCGGCGCCTGTTTCGGTAGGATCTACCTACACTTACGTGTTCGCACATTAGCTTTGCCGGTCTCATATTCTCATATTACTGTTGACCCCCCTGCTGTTGAGCTGCCGAGTAAGGGGTATCGATAAATCCTATCGTAACTGCTCACCCCCCTTCTTCTGCTTGATCATTGTGGCGGCGGTGCCGTTGAGGGCGATTTGGATGGCGGCGGCCTCCCAGTCGGCCAGGGATCGTGCAGGCGCATCAGCAGAGCTTCGAACAGGGCGCGGCTCTCGGCGCTCATCGCGCCGTCCGCGCACAGCGCCTCGAAGCGCGCCTTGAGTGCGTCGAACTCCGAGCGCAGCGACGCGGTGTTGACCGTCGCCATGGGCTACCCGGACTCCACCGCCAAGCGCTCCGCTGGCGGCATCAGCGCCTGACACACCCCCGCCGTCGCCTTGGAACTGAAATATGCGTTGCCCATAACCCTGTGCAATAATGAAACGCACACATCATAGAATCGCCTTCCTATGATGTCAAGGGGGTTGAGTAGTAACGTTCTCAATAAGTAAAACAGCATAACGGCATGAGTTCATTAGAAAAAAAAGAACAGCATACACCAATGATGCAGCAGTTTCTGCGCCTCAAGGCAGAGCACCCGGACCAGCTGTTGTTTTATCGCATGGGCGACTTCTACGAGCTGTTCTATGATGATGCACGGCGCGCAGCCGATCTCCTTGACTTGACCCTGACCTCCCGAGGTGAGTCGGCCGGTGAATCTGTCCCCATGTGCGGTGTACCCCATCATGCAGCCGAGTCCTATATGGCCAAGCTGATACGCCTGGGCGAGTCAGTGGCCATTGCCGAGCAACTCGGAGATCCCACAGCATTCAGGGGCCCGGTCGAGCGCAAGGTGGTGCGGGTGCTCACCCCCGGAACACTCAGCGACGAAGCCCTGATGGATGAACGCCGGGAAAGTCTCTTGGTCGCCATTCACCGCAACCCGGCTTCCGAAGCAGTGAACAATGGCTATTCCATTGCCGCTTTGGAGGTAGCAAGCGGTCGTTTCTGGGTATCGAGCGCGACCTCTTCAGAAGAGCTCCGGGCTGAACTTGCCAGGCTTGATCCAGCGGAACTTCTGACCAGTGAAGCCGATGCTGCTGACATTCAGCTGGGTGCTGCCTGCAGAGTCTGCCGCCGCCCTGCCTGGGAGTTTGAATTGGATTGTGCAACGCGGCAACTCACCCAGCACTTCGGAGTTCGGGAACTTGCCGGATTCGGCCTGCGCCAGGGCGACCCCACTATTGTGCCGGCTGGCGTCCTCCTGCACTACGCGAAAGATATGCAGCGCAGCGCATTGCCACATATCAACAGTATTACCCGCGAGTCCCGCGAGATCCTGGTGCTGCTCGATGCCGCCACCCAAAAGAACCTCGAACTTGATGCAAATCTGTCTGGAGGAGAAGAAAATACCCTGCTGCACTGCATTGATCACTGCTGCACTGCTATGGGCAGTCGCATGCTCAATCGCTGGATAACGCGTCCACTACAGGATCTGGAGGCTCTGCTCGATCGTCAGAACGCTATTGAAGACCTGTCTCAAGGATACCGATTCGAAACCCAGAGGGAATCGCTGCGCCGCATTGGCGATCTTGAGCGCATCCTGACCCGCGTGGGCCTGCGCTCTGCGCGACCGCGGGATCTCAGTCGCCTCGGCACATCTCTGGCAGAGCTGCCTACCCTGCACGCTGGCAGCGGCGAACTCGTCGCCAGCACACACCTCGACCGGCTTATGGATCGCATCGGAGAATTTCCCGATGTGGTGGAACTGTTGCACAGGGCGTTGGTAGAAAACCCGCCCGTGCTTATTCGCGATGGCGGTGTGATCGGGGAAGGATATCATCAAGAGCTTGATGAACTGCGCCGGATCAGCTCCAACGCAGGTGACTATCTATTGGAACTGGAGCACAGGGAGCGGGGAAAAACCGGTCTCAGTACCCTCAAAGTTGGCTACAACCGGGTACACGGTTACTACATCGAAATCAGCAAGGCACAGGCAGGGGACGCCCCTGTCGAGTACATCAGGCGGCAGACCCTGAAAAATGCCGAGCGATTTATCACACCGGAACTCAAGGAGTTTGAGGACAAGGCGCTGTCTGCCAGATCTCGCAGTCTGGCGTTGGAAAAAGCAATATACGAAGACCTTATCGAAAAACTCAACGAACAACTGGCTCGAATGCAGACCTCTGCCCAGGCCATAGCTGAACTGGATGTCCTCTGCAATCTTACTTTGGTCGCTGTTAACGAGAACTATGTCAGACCAGAGTTGACCGAGGATACGAGCCTGAATATTCGCGGTGGGCGCCATCCGGTGGTTGAAAAGGTTTTGGATGCAGCATTCATTCCCAATGATGTGGTACTCGATGATGAAACGCGCATGCTGATCATCACCGGCCCAAATATGGGCGGAAAGTCAACCTACATGCGGCAGACTGCGTTGATTACACTACTTGCGCATATGGGCAGCTTCGTACCTGCGGAGTCGGCTTCAATAGGCCTGGTCGACAGAATCTTCACCCGCATCGGGTCATCAGATGACCTGGCCGGAGGTCGGTCAACCTTTATGGTCGAAATGACGGAAACCGCAAATATTCTGCACAACGCAACAGGCAAGAGCCTGGTATTGCTTGACGAGATAGGCCGAGGAACCAGCACCTTTGATGGCCTGTCGCTGGCACTTGCCTGCGCTCGTCACCTGGGCCGAACAATCCAGTCTCGGACACTTTTTGCCACTCACTACTTTGAGTTGACGGCCCTGCCGCACTCGACGCCAACCATCGCCAACGTGCACCTCGCTGCGGCAGAGCACCAGGACAGCATCGTGTTCTTGCACAATGTTGTCCCCGGTCCAGCGAGCCAGAGTTACGGCATTCAGGTCGCTAGGTTGGCAGGTGTTCCCGGGGAAGTGCTGGACCATGCGCGCAATGAGCTCAGCCTGCTGGAACAGGGTGCCCACCCGCTGACCGCAGATCCAGAGCCTTTGGGGCCGAGACAGGACGACCTTTTTGCTGAACCCTTGAGCCCCATCCTACAACGGCTGCGTCAACTCAGCCTGGAGGATATCAGCCCACGCATGGCTCTCGACATTCTTTTTGAATTGAAGGCCATGGATCAGGATGGGGATCAATCCAGCCACGGGCACTGACTTGGGCCAAACTTTCGTATAAAATGCGGCTCCGCAATCGGCCGCCTCATACCGCTCGCGAGCCGCGGCCAAACCGGTTTTTAACATGAGGAATCGAAGATGACCTTCGTTGTAGGCGAAAACTGTATCAAGTGTAAGCTCACCGACTGCGTTGAAGTCTGTCCCGTGGATTGTTTTTACGAAGGGCCAAATATGCTGGTCATCCACCCCGATGAGTGCATTGATTGTGCACTCTGTGAACCGGAATGTCCGGTGGAAGCAATTTTCTCCGAAGACGAGGTGCCGGAAGACCAGACCGTATTTATTGAACTCAATGCCGAACTGGCGGATATCTGGCCAAACATTACTCAGCAAAAGGATGCGCTACCCGATTCGGAAGAATGGGATGGCATCGAAGGCAAACTCCAGTATCTGGAGCGATGAACCCTGCCCGCACAACCCGACACCCGGCTCTGCTGCCAAGATAGTGTCAGTCTGTCGGACGGTAAGCTGCCCGGTCTGCCTGGTTGACACGCAGCTGTTCGACAACCTGTAGAACTGGTCGGGAGTGTGGAAACAACTGAGCATATGGGCACGCTGTCCTTGAAAAAAATCCAATCTGTTCTGGCTCTCTGCGCAGCGCTGTTTGTGGTGGCTTCGCCAGGCAGTGCTGTGCCAACCGACAGCTGCCCCGCTGAGCTTCCTCCTTTGGAAGAAGGGCACCTCGCTGAGATCAGCTTTGGGCGGGCAGACAGCCGTACACTGCAGTCAACAGCCGCCATGCTGCGCAAAAACCACTACGAGGAAATTGACTTCGACGACTATTTTTCCCGCGTGTGGCTTGATGCATTCCTCGACATGCTCGATCCTACCAAAAGCTTCCTGCTGCAAGCAGATGTGGATCTTTTCACACGAAAATATGCTGATTCCCTGGATGACCTCAGCAAAGCTGGTGACCTGAAACCGGCCCGTGAGATCTATACGGTCTATCGGGACCGGGCCATGCGACAGATGGAGTTGAACATTTCCAATCTGAACAACCCTGACTACCAGTTCGATTTTACGACTCAGAGATACCTGCCGACTAACCGCGAGGACTACAGCTGGCCGGTGGATGAAGACGAAGCCCGGGCACAATCGGAAACCCTGCTCACACTCGCGATGCTCAATCTCAGGCTCAGCGGCAAGGAAGAATCGTCGGCACGCGAACAGCTCATTCGTCGTTACCAGAGCCAGCTCAATAACCTGCGGCGGCAGAAGTCCCAGCAGGTTCTGGATCTGTATCTCAACGCACTGGGCCACATATACGACCCACACACCGATTACTTCTCACCTCGCGACTCGGAAAACTTTGAAATCAATATGTCCCTGTCACTCGAAGGCATAGGCGCGGTGCTGCAAAAGGATGACGAATTCACCAAAGTCGTTAGTCTGGTCCCTGGTGGGCCTGCCCAGATGCAAAGCAATCTGCAGGCAGCCGACCGTATCGTGGCTATTGGAGAGGGCGAGGATTGTGAGTTTATCGACATCGTGGGCTGGCGCCTCGACGATGTGGTTGAACGCATACGCGGACCCAAGGGCACGGTTGTCAGGTTGAAAGTCATTCCCTCTGAGGCAGATATCCACAGTGCTGAAAGGAACCTGGTTCACATTGTCCGCGATCAGGTGAAACTTGAAGACAACGCAGCCAAGGGCAGCGTCATCCAGGTGCACAGTGGCGACAGGGAATACAGCCTGGGCATCATTGACATTCCATCCTTTTACCTTGATATCAACGCCATGCGTAACCGCGACCCTGAATACCGCAGCACAACACGGGACGTTCGCACCATACTGGATGAGTTCGAGGAACAGGGTGTTCATGGCGTTCTCATCGATCTGCGCCAAAATGGAGGTGGTTCGCTGCTCGAGGCCGCAACTTTCACTGATCTCTTTCTGGACCCGGGTCCGGTGGTGCAGATCAAGGATCAAAACAACCGTATCTACCGCAACCATCGTGCCCGGTCACGCGCCTACTACAGCGGCCCCCTGGTCATCCTCATTGATCGTCTCAGCGCCTCTGCCTCGGAAATATTTGCGGGCGCAGTGCAGGACTATGGCCGTGGCCTGGTTCTGGGTTCACAGAGCTTTGGCAAGGGCACTGTGCAATCCGTTCAGCAACTTCCGTCGGGACAACTGAAGCTGACCGAGTCCAAGTTTTACCGAATTTCCGGAGACTCCACGCAGCACAAAGGTGTTGTCCCGGACATTGAGCTGCCTGGACTGTTCAACCCACTGGATATCGGAGAGAGTTCCTACGACAACGCTCTGGGCTGGGATCAGATTCGCGGTATTCCACATGGCCGCTATGAGGATTACCAGGTCTACCTGGCTCCCCTGATGGAAAAGCACAGAGCCCGGCTGCAATCTGATGCAGACCTGCAGTATCTGCTTGGCACCATTGCCCTGGCGGAGGAGCGCAGAGCCCAGCGAGAGATTTCACTGAACGAAGCAGAGCGAATCCGTGAGCGAGAAAACTGGGATCGCCGGGAAGCCGAACTCCTGCAGGATTGGCACGCCGCACAGGGTATTGAACCCGGTCTGGATGAGTCCAGCGACCAGATCGCGTCCGGCGATCTGACCGCACTGGATCCAGAGACTTCCGAAACCGAAGTTCAGGAAACACGACCAGATATTTCCGAAGCGCTCCTCATTGAAGCAGGACGAATATTCGCTGACTTCCTCAACCTGACGGGCGCTGCAAACGATGCCGACCTCGCAGCAGTCGCCGACTAGAAGATGAAAATCGTCACCTTCAATGTCAACGGCATACGTGCACGTATACATCAACTGGAAGCGCTGGTGGAGAAACATCAGCCCGAGGTTATCGGCCTCCAGGAAATCAAGGTCGAGAACGACCTCTTTCCCCACGATGATATCGCCAAACTCGGCTACCGCGCCTATGTGCATGGCCAAAAAGGTCACTACGGCGTTGCCCTGCTGGTTCAGGATACGCTGGATGAAGCAGACATCGGTAACCTGCAACTGGGCTACCCCTCGGACCGGGCTGATGTCCAGCGCAGAATGATCAGCTTTTCGGTCCGGTATCAGGGACGGCCCCTGCATATATACAACGGATATTTTCCCCAGGGAGAAAACCGCGATCACCCCGAGAAGTTCCCCAACAAGCGGCGCTTTTACGCCAGCCTTTTGAGCCATCTCAACGAGAGTCACGCGGCCGAAGAACAGATCGTTGTCATGGGCGACATGAATATCTCTCCAACCGACAAGGATGTCGGCATTGGCGAGCACAACCGCAAGCGCTGGCTGCAGACTGGCAAGTGCAGCTTTCTCCCCGAAGAACGCGAGTGGTATCAGAAACTGTATTCATGGGGCCTGCAGGACGCCTGGCGTCTGCTCAATCCTGATGAAGATTCCATTTACAGCTGGTTCGATTACCGCAGCAGGGGGTTTGATGACGATCCCAAGCGGGGTCTGCGCATTGACCACATTCTCATCAGCTCACCGCTTGTCGCCAGAAACAGGGACGTTCTCATCGACTATGAGTTCCGAGCCATGGACAAACCATCTGACCACTGCCCGGTCGTCTGCACCCTCGCCGGGGAGAATTGAACGAGAGACAGGCCAGTCATAGCGTTCGAAGGCTTTGGCCGGTGTGCCGCGGTGGTCGCGGAGAGAGCCGGTCGTGCGATACTGGGCACTCAGCCGGGTTACCTGGGCTCGAGAAAAGCCACTGACCTTCTCAAGGTACTGTGTGACGGTGCCTGTGTCAGCCGTGCCCAGCTGCAGGGAGCGCAACTGGCGGAGCGAGGCCTCAATCCAGCCAGAGGCATCCGTGCGATTGGAAGCCTCACAATCGAGGGGCGTTGTACCAGAGAGAAACGCCCGGATCTCGTCCAGGCTCTGGAGTCGTTGGGAGTGCAGTTTCGCGATCATCCTCCAATGATCCCAAAACCGGCTTCTTCAGGCTCATGTCTCGTTGGAAACGCGCTTCCCCTTCAGGCTGATATGGCCTGAACTGTCAAGTGGGCGCACGACTCTTCTCACGAGAGATTCTGGATCTCCCGCACTGTCAATTCCACGCTGTTGAAGGGATCAATACCGCCTGTACAGCAGGATACCCGGAGCCAGCATAGTGCGACGATGGATCATGCTGATATTCGCGTATTGGTGAACGCCTGTCATCTTTCGGTCGCGGAGCTGCCTCTCTCTCATTTCGGGGATCACCTGAATGCGGGTGCCCGCATAGCCTGAACGAGGGTTCTCCTCACCGGGCTCCGGGTATCCTGCTGTACAGGCGGTATCCATCCGGTTCGATCACGCTATGCTGGCACTTCGACCTGGCGGGCACTGGACCAGATAAAACCGGACAACTCCGGGCCAATAGTGCCCACAAAACGGGCCTTGGCTCCGGGCTCCGATCCCGCAACCGAAACCGCGGTGGAATCCTTGTGGGCGTCCAAGCCTACGTACATCATGGTCTGCCTCCAGAGGTTTGTGTGCACATAGACGCGCAAGCGCTTTGCAAGTGGCACTGCACGTCAACCGTGTAACCTACGATACCGGAAGCAGACCTCTACCACTGACTTCTGGACTCCTGCCTCATGTAATCGGGCAGGCCATGATGTCTCATGTCACGTTGAACAATGCTGCGGCTTGTGACCGCTTGCAAATCATATTATAGTCGTTGCCAAATCGTTCCGATTCCCACTCTTATCTGAGGCACGCGTAATGAGCAAAGATTCTACCCCCCCCCCCCGACCCTTCTGGCCACCGCGCTGGTGGCCCTGCCCGCGGGTGAGGTGCACGCCCAGACGGTGGGACAAGAGGCCTGCCCGGACGGCGTGACGCAGAAAGGTTTTACTACATCACTCCGAGTGACTGATGTCTCCCACGACAGGGCCACGCTTCTAGGTGGTAGTCTCTCGATATCCCGTAGGGATATCACGAGTTTACCAGATGTCACCGGGAACTGGCCGACCGACTGGAGGAAGGCCACTCTCGTATACCGGCGTGAGGGGGTACGGATACTCCAATAGCGACCGAGACGCCCGGAGCTTCGGGAGCACGATTGTCCCAGTCGACAACGGCGATCTCATCCATGGTACCTGGCTGCACGCGGGGACGATTGAGTTTAACGAACACACCCCCAGTCCCTCAGCAGTTCTGAGCCTGGTCCCATCGAAGACATATGTGGCGCAGCTGGTTGTCGGTGAGTTGCGGAACAGTCGAGGCGAGATTGTGACGAATCAATTCGTGACCGGCACCACCACCCCGACCATGCCCAACAAGCCCAAGCCTGTGCTTGCCCAGGTCTGCTTCCAGACGGCCGCCGATCCCGGTTAACGGCCGCAATCGAGAGGGACCGACTGGGCACCGTCGCGTTCTGACCGCAGGCAGACCAGACCCACCACAAGGGGCGCCAGTGTGCCGCCCTTTTTGTCTTGTCCAGGACAAAACAAACATGAGTTCATGATTGTTGGCAATTTGTCAGCCTCCGCAGCCCCGATTGCCTGGACAATCCACCACGTGGGCCAGCACAAGGGCGTCCATGAACCGCGCCCACCGCCGCATGGCCCGCACCCTGCCGTCCGGTGTGCTGGCTGTCGAGATCAACCCCACCACCCGCGAGCGACTGGCGACACTTGCGGCCCAGCGCGGCTGCACGATCGCTGACCTGGTGCGGGCCGCAGTGGATTGTAGACTCGATGACATGATGGATCGCGCCACGGCATCCTGGAGCGCCGCACCGGATCGGCCAGCTTCGATGATCTCGAGTCCTGGCCGCACCGCAGCGCAGCCATCTCGGCACCGCGGGCGATGCGGCACTCGCCGGGCTGCTTGAGGAGCTCACCCAGACCCGCACGACCCACCCCGAAACCGAACTGCGCATGGTGTTCGAACTGCCTGAAAATAAGTAAAAACCGGCGTATGATCTCTCATTGAGGTTACCAGAAAAAGGCCCGAGGTCAGGACGTCTGATTATTATAATACAACTCTCGGCGCTTTCTGAGCGGAGCTGGAGGCACACATGAATCAATCGGAACAGCATGGTGAAAGAGCGCTGCACGAAATGCTGCGTCGACCCGAGCCCTCTATAAACCGGGTACTCGAGGCCAGCTCGCAGGCATTCGGGTCCCTGCTCTGGAGGAAAATTCTGCCTGACCGGCCAAGTATCGGAGTCTGTTTTCCGATGGTCTCGCAACCGCAGTGCTGGTGGTCATAATGATCATTCCCGTTGGACAGGGGCCACTCTTTACAAATGGCACCACGGACAGTGCAGCGCTGACACAGCTCATTGAGGATCGGAGTGTTATGCTGTGGCTGGACAAAAACCGGGGGCTCCTTGCGGAACCATAAGATGAGGATGCTGGTTTCCACACTCCTGCTGGGCTGTACCGCGCTGTTCGGCCCAACCGGCTTCGCTGAAGGCGCAGCCTGGAGTGAACTCTCTGAAATCGAAAGAAGGCAGTTGGCAGACTTCCAGCCCTACTGGAACGATCTGTCCAGTCAGAGGAAGGCTCAGTTGCGACGTTCCTCCAGCCAGATAGAACGCATGCCAGCAGTCAACCGCAACAGGCTGCTTCGTAACCTCAATCGCATCAACAGCATGAACTCGGAATAATAGCACCGGGCACAGAATGTACACGAGGGATTCGACCAGTTGACACCGGAAAGGCACCATGAGTTGCAGCAACAGTGGCAGAGCCTGCAAGAAGAAGAAAGACAGCGTTACCTGGATGACACGAGCAATTAGTCCATCCTGATCAATCATTCGGAGTGTAGCTCAGCTTGGTAGAGCACTGCCTTCGGGAGGCAGGGGCCGGAGGTTCAAATCCTCTCACTCCGACCACATTGAAAAACAACGAAACACGGTGCTGGGTGCGTGATTGTTCGCGGGATGGCTCATTTTTTGAGCCATCGCATAATGAGCGGTTTGTGTGCCTTCTTGATGAGCCACTCCCACCTTGGCGAGAAGCAAGGACGCGCCACGCAAGCTGGCGATAATGCCGTTGAGAAAATTTTCGCTGAGGGGAACCGCCTTAATGGCCCACTGTACCAACGTAAGTGCCAAAGGATCGGTGTATAGCCTTGAGGACTAAGGAGAGGCAGGTGTGTAACAGGTAGCAAAAATGGTCTGGGGTATATGAGAAGTCTGATTCGCCTTACCCTTGTATTTCAAGTGGGTAGGGGTGCTTTTCAGGCATTCTCACCGTTCTGAAAATCAACGAACCACCTAACACACTGATTATCAATGTTTTTGTGATTGAAAGACGATTCTAAAATTGGCCGCGTTGAAACCTGCCCTGACCGGATTCAGGTGGCTACAAACACCAGCGAAAGGACTGTTCCTGGCAGGTTGCGGCTCCCATCCCCCTGGTGGATGTGTGCGGCTTGCCTGGCAAGCTGAGTTCCGGGTATGCGTTGAAAAAACTGAAGCTACTCACAGGGCTCCGGAACTGAGAGAATCAATTTCATGAAATACATCGTCATTGCCGCTGGGCTTTCCGGTCTTGCTGCGGCGCATCGTTTACGAGATGCTGGTCACCAGGTCATTGTTCTGGAAGCTGGCTCTGTGCCCGGCCAGCGGACTGGCATGTATCTCGCACTAGACAAATATGACCATCCGCAGTGCGTCCAGGCTGGTCTCGATCTGACGCAGACTCGCGAGCGTTTTCTGTTGCTGCCGTTCCAGCACCTGAATTTCCTCGGGCCTGACTGCCGGATTTACCCGGCGGAGCTTTCTCAAGCGACCAATTTCGCGCCCAAGCTGGTCCTCCGCCGCATCCAAAGCCTCAGCGCGCATCTGTGTGACGCTGCCATCAGCCTGCTGTTGTGCAGCGCGAATCAGTCCCTTGAGTTCTGCACGCCTGGACTGCACCACCTGCCGTGCAGCAGACTTTTTGACCGGTTGCATGTGCCGCTCCACCAATTCTTCAGACAGGTTGTCGATGACCCGGCCAGACTGGTCAACGACCACGCGAATGCGCGATGCCGGGAGATATTGGCCAACCTGAAGTTGGCGGTGCTCGGGAGCCTCAAGCGCGAAAATGGACTCCAGCATCAGACTGCCGGGCTTGATACCCTTAACTCTCATAGTCACCAGCGAGGTATTGCCCAGTTCTGAGTTGAGCACTGCATCCAGCATCGAAGCTGTCAGCGGGTGATCCCAGGTCAGAAACTCCATATCTTCCTGGGCCAGAGCCGTATCGCGATCATAGGTCAGTGTCAGACCATCATCAGGGAGCCCCCTCAGCGAGGCAGGCATGGCATCTGTAGGTCGAATGATCGCCGTGCCACTGGTCTGGGTCTCATACTCCAGGCCATACACATCTGCAAAGGCCTCCACAAAACCGGACAGTGCCGCCCTGTCCGCAGTACTGGCCTGTTCGCACAGCCGTTCAGCGATATGTGTACGGCAGGAATTGCGTTCCAGCAACCGATCCCGGCCAGCCCTGAGTTCCTGTTCACGATCCTGTCGGTTCGCTGCGACCTCCTCTATGAACTCTCCAGACACTTCGCCAGACAGCATCATCTCATCCAGCGCCTCTCCCAGATCCTCAACGATTGCCGAGGCCACTGCAGAGGTGTGCTCGAAGGCATCCAGCCCCAGATGGTAGAAATCCGTCAGAGCCATTTGCGCTGTTCCCAGAACATGGGGCAGGTGAATATTGATGGTGTCACGTTGTCCAATTCGGTCAAGGCGACCAATGCGCTGCTCCAGCAGGTCGGGGTTGGATGGCAGGTCAAAGAGGATTAGATGGTGAACACACTGGAAGTTGCGTCCCTCACTGCCAATCTCCGAACAGATCAGGCATTGGCCGCCATATTCTTCGTCAGCAAAGAATGCTGCCGCTCGGTCCCGCTCAATAATGCTCATGTCTTCATGGAATACTGCGGCCTGGGCGCCAGTCGTCAGGCGCATCGCTTCAGCAAGATCCATGGCGGTTTCAGCCTGAGCAGCAATGACCAGAACTTTCTCCGGCGCGAGTTGTTTGAGCAGATCAAACAGCCAGGATACCCTGGAATCCACCCTGGTCCAGGGCTGCGCGTCACTCCCGTGTGACGAAACCCAGGCCATCTCGGGCGTGAGAGCATCCCGCCAGGTGCCGGGATTCACAAGTCGCTGTCGGTATTCGGAATCCTCGGGCAACGCGAGGGCGTAACGATGCAGTTTCCGCTCGGGAAATCCGGAGATCGTCGCACGAGTGTTGCGGAACAGGAGTCTGCCCGTACCATGGCGATCCAGAAGTTCCTCCACAAGGTGCTCTCTTCCGGTGACACTGGGAGTATCAGGGTTGTCTGCAGCATGATCAAATTCTATATCCAGTTGCCTCAGACGATCCCCAATCCCGGTGTCGAGGTGCGTCGGGCCTTCTGCGGAGCCTGAGCCAGCCTCCAGCGCCTCGACCAGATCGGCGATATCCCTGTAGTTCTGTTCCTCCTCCACATAGGCCTGGTAATCATGGAATCGTGCGGGATCGAGCAGTCTCAGCCGGGCAAAATGTCCCTCCCGGCCAAGTTGTTCGGGAGTCGCAGTTAACAACAGCACCGCAGGTGTCAGCGCAGCGAGCCGCTCAACCAGCAGGTAGTCCTGACTTGGCTGGCTGGCATCCCAGGCCAGATGATGAGCCTCATCGACAATCAACATATCCCAATCCGAGGACAGAACACAGCGTTCTGCATCCGCAACCTGATGGAACAGTTCCGGGCTGCACAGAACCAGCTGTTCATCGTCGAAAGGGTTGCACCGCACGCCGTGGTTTTCCGCACGGCCGTCCCCGTCAAAATCCATATCCGGCAGATCGCCGGTATCGGATTCGAACCTGCGTGGACCGAAAAGGCTGAAATGCAGATTAAAACGTCTGAGCATTTCCACCAGCCATTGGTTGAGCAGATGATCGGGAACAATCACGAGAACCCGCCGGGTAGTCCCGGCAATCAGGCGTGAATTCAGTATCAGACCGGCTTCGATGGTCTTGCCGAGACCAACTTCATCGGCCAGCAATACACGCGGCAACTGGCGGCGAGCGACTTCGTCGGCAATGTAGAGCTGGTGAGGGACAAGCCCGGTTCGACCACTGATCAGACCGCGCACAGGGGAATGCGCTATCTCGTCCTGCAGAAGACGCGCCCGCTGGCGCAGCAGGTATCGCTGGGGATTGTCAATATGTCCGGCCAGCAGACGCTGATGCGCCCGGTTGATCTGGGTAAATTCGCTCAGCCTCATTTCGTGGACGCTGACCGGAGAACCTTGGGCATCCTCCCCCAGATAGGTAATCAGTCCGTCCGTTTCACTCTGCTCTTGAACCAGAAAGTCCAGACCCTCACGGGTTTTGAGCCGGTCGCCAGGCTCAAAGACGGCCCGACTCAAAGCAGCGCTTCTGCGGGCGTAGGTGCGGGTTTCGGAAATAGCGGCAAAATCAATCCTCAGGGTGCGCTCATCCGCACCGACCAGAGTGCCCAGACCCAGAGAGAGCTCTGCTTCGTTGATCCAGCGCTGACCGATGGATAGGGATTCCAATGTGTGCCTCAGGATACCCGTCAGGCGCGCATGGTAAAGTAATTCAACTGGTGCAACCAGCGCGCGCGACGTCCGAAACTGATAGTTAGTGAGGAGTGGTCGTCCTGAAATACTCCTCGTGCGTCAGCCCCGTTTCGCGTTGCATCACGCTCCTCAATCCCGCCCGTGAGGGAGTGAGGGGTGGGCGATCCAGCCTTCGAGCGAGTCGAGAGAATTGGGTACGCCGTAGTTGTCCTCTTTGCGTGTATATGCCCAGGCAGCCTGGGTAGCACAGAGCAGAGCATCCAGATGATCGCCGGTTGGATCATCGGCCAACTCAAGTGATGCGGAGAGGCGCAGGCCGTATCTGGTGTGCAGGTCGCCGCTCAAAAGCGCGGCGAGTAGATCTTTTCTTGCTCGGTGCTGATCTCACGTCTGTTTCTTTTTTGTGTCCTGCTTATAACTGCGCCGTCCGATAAGCTGCCGAGCCAGTGCGCCCGGATAGGCTTCGATGGTCACGCGGTTGGGATCACCATCGTGCAGGCCGGGAATAGTGACGTTTGCTGCTCGCAGGCGCGGCGCGCCTTCATGGAACATCAGTCCGACCGGAGTGCCGTAAAGCTTTTGCGGGCTGATTGAGCCTGCGGTAATGTCCGTTTGTCTGCGGTGTTCCTTATCGCCGGGCTTTCTGTCATTTCTGTACTCATCGAGCACCTTCCGAAATTCTGATCTTGGCATTGAAGCAACATGGTCGACATAGCCTGACCAGGTCTTCGGCCAGCCGATCGTCTCAATGAGTGTACGTGCCTGGCCGAATGGGAAATCTATTCCCGCGATCCAAGGGCCTTGTTGTCGCAATGCAGTTTCGAAGTCCTCAAAGCATGTCCATTCGATCAGATCGCCTGCGATCAAATGATCGGCTTCCAACCTGCACGAAACACAGGTCAGCGGTTTGCGCGCTGAGGGGCTGCTTGTGAAATCAATACCATAGATCTGCATCTCGACACTTTTGTGTCCTGTATATTTAGTCCGATACGACGAGTTGCCCACCAATCACGAGTGCCGCCAGATATCAGTCCTGTTTGGACTCCCACACACGGACGGAACGGACGACTGCATCACCACTGGCCACCGTTTCACACTTTGAGAGGTCACCACCGCAAAATTCACATCTGTGGTTCTCCTGACCCAGAGCGGCACCCACGCCGCCACAGGAACCCGATATGGGGCGTCGTCCAAGCAGCACGCCGATCGACATGGCTGCGGTGATCAGTACCAGCACACACAAGGCCAACACGAATGTCTGCATAGTATCCACCCCGTCACTCAGTGTGCGAAGCTACCCACCAAAATCATCCAGCATGATGTTTTCGCGCTCAACACCAAGTTCGAGAAGCATGCTGATACAGGCGGAATTCATCATGGGCGGTCCACATAGATAATACTCGCAATCCTCCGGATTGGGATGATCCCCGAGATAGTTTTCGTAAAGCACTCGATGAATAAAACCGGTCAGCCCTGTCCAGTTGTCTTCCGGCAGCGGCTCAGAGAGCGCCAGATGCCATTCAAAATTTGGGTGTTCTTCTGCAAGCTGATCATACTCCTCGATGTAAAAGCATTCTCTCAGGCTCCGGGCACCATACCAGAAACTGATCTTCCGATGGCTGTTGAGGCGGCGCAACTGGTCAAAAATATGTGACCTCATTGGTGCCATACCCGCTCCCCCACCGATAAATACCATCTCGGCATCTGTATCGCGAGCAAAGAATTCGCCAAAAGGGCCAAACACCTTAACTTTATCGCCCAGCTTCAGGTTGAACACATAGGAAGACATTAACCCGGGCGGCAACTCCTTTTTTTGAGGTGGTGGTGTCGCGACCCGAATATTGAATTTGACAATCCCCTTTTCTTCGGGATAGTTCGCCATGGAATAGGCGCGGATAACCGGCTCTCTGCTGGTCGACTCAAGGCCAAACAGGCCATACTGTTCCCAGTCAGTGCGGTATTCTTCCTCCACATCGAAGTCCGCGTATTTAACCGTTCCGGGAGGTCGTTCAAGCTGCACATAGCCACCCGCACGAAAATCGACGTTTTCCCCTTCGGGAAGCTTCAACGTGAGTTCCTTGATAAAGGTGGCCACATTGGGATTGGAGACAACCTCACACTCCCATTCCTTGACACCAAAAACCTCGTCTTCGACTTCGACGTCCATATCCTGCTTGACGGGCGTCTGACAGGACAGGCGCCAGCCCTGAGCAATCTCGCGTGGCGTAAAGTGAGTTTCCTCGGTGGACAAAATTCCTCCGCCACCCGACTTCACCACACATTTGCACTGGGCACAGGTGCCCCCTCCACCGCAGGCAGATGCCAGAAACAATTCTGCGTCCGCCAGGGTGCCAAGAAGTTTGCCCCCGGCCGGAACACTGATGCTCCTTTCCCCGTTGATCCTGATGGTCACATCACCCGTGCTGACCAACCGGTTGCGCGCAACCAGAATCACGCCCACCAACAAGAGGACGATGGCGGTGAACATGGCGACACCGACAACAATGGTCAACGCGGACACATCCATAGTGGTCGAAGTTCTCCGCTAGATATCTATGCCGCCGAAAGACATGAACCCGAGGGACATCAGGCCAACGGTTATGAATACGATGCCCAGACCCTCAAGGCCTTTGGGAACATCGCTGTACTTGAGCTTCTCACGAATGCCTGCCAGAGCAACAATGGCCAGCGCCCAGCCGGTGCCCGCACCCAGGCCATAGACAGCACTCTCCGCGAGGTTGTAGTCCCGCTCCACCATGAAGAGGCTGGCACCCAGAATGGCGCAGTTCACTGTAATAAGCGGCAGAAACACGCCCAGGGCGCTGTACAGAACCGGCACAAAACGATCCAGAAACATCTCAAGTATCTGCACCATTGCTGCGATCACGCCAATATAGCTGAGCAGCCCCAGGAACCGTAAATCAATAGTACCGAAACTGGTACTGATCCAGCTGAGCGCACCCTGATCGAGCAACAGCTTGAGAATAAGGTTGTTGAGCGGCACGGTAATACCCACAACCACAATAACAGCGATCCCCAGGCCAATTGCGGCATTGACTTTTTTTGAGATCGCCAGAAATGTGCACATCCCGAGAAAAAAGGACAGTGCCATATTCTCGACAAATATCGAACGTATAAAGAGACCGAGATAGTATTCCATCAGTGTGCGCCTCCGTGAGCCAGTGTTGAGGCCCCGGTATTGGAACATATTTTGAAGTCCGGTTCCTCATTCTGCTCTGGTTTCCACTCGCGCAACGCCCAAATAAACAGACCAATCAGGAAGAAGGCGCTGGGTGGTAACAACAGCATGCCGTTGTTGACATACACCTCAGGCATGATCTGAATTCCGTAGAGGGTTCCCGAGCCAAACAGCTCGCGCACCACAGCGACCGCAATGAGCACCACGCTGTACCCCAATCCATTGCCGATGCCATCAATAAAGCTCATACCGGGTGGGTTTTTCATGGCAAAGGCCTCTGCCCGGCCCATCACGATACAGTTGGTGATAATCAGGCCGACAAACACCGACAGTTGCTTACTGATATCGTAGGCTACCGCCTTGAGGATCTGATCAACACAGATCACCAGGGACGCAATAATGGTCATCTGGACAATGATACGAATGCTCTTTGGGATAACCCGCCTGATCAGTGATACAAAGAGGTTCGCGAAACCGGCTACAGAGGTGAGCGCAATACACATCACCAGAGTGACCTCCAGGCTCGAAGTGACCGCCAGGGCCGAGCAAACCCCCAGAATCTGCAGGGCAATAGGATTGTTATTGAATATTGGTGCGACCAATACATCCCTGACTGCATGTGCCATGGCTATGCCCTCCCGGCCTTCAGATTGGTGAGATATCCGGCAAAGCCGTGCTCACCGAGCCAAAACCGAATAAGGTTATCAATACCCCGGGTGGTCAGCGTGGCACCGGCCAGCCCATCAATCTGGTGAGTCTCCTCCGGATTACCGGGCACGACCGTGCCCTTGATAACCTCAATAGCCAGTCGACCAGAGCTGTACACCTGTTTGCCGATCCAGCTGGATTTCCACTCCGGATTGTCGATCTCACCGCCGAGCCCAGGGGTCTCCCCATGAGCAAAGAATCCGATACCAGCCACGGTCGACATGTCTTTTTCCAGTGCAACAAAGCCCTGCATGGTTGACCAGAGGCCGTAGCCACGAATTGGCAGAATCACCTTGTCGAGCTGCCCTGCACTATCATCAATCAGATAGACCACCGAAAAGTTTTCACGCCGTCCGATCTTGGCGAGATCATCAGCACCCAGATCAGCGAAGCTGGAGGACAGGTCGCCAGCAGTCTTGGCTGCACTGAGGTGATCGTAGGAAGCAGGATCTACCTCCTCCGTGTAGCGACCTGTGCGCAAATCCACAACCTGGGTGCGCACGGATTCAAATTGCTCCCCCACAGATCTTTCCGGATCGTACAGCCCGGCGGCAGCCAGAATATTCATTTGCCGATCGCGCTCAATATTGGCGTCCTGGGCGGGCTTGAGGGCTACGGCAGCACTGGACACTACGATGGCGCAGGCCAGACAGACGCAAAAAGCGACCAGAAGGGTGCCAAAGACAGAGTCCTTGTCAAAACCCCTTTCGTTGTCAGACACGGGCGAGCCTCCGTTTAATATTGGCCTGGACCACAAAGTGGTCAATGAGGGGTGCAAACAGATTTGCGAACAGAATCGCCAGCATCATGCCTTCAGGGAAGGCCGGATTGACAACCCGTATCAGTACACACATAAAGCCAATCAGTATACCAAACCACCAGCGCCCGGCATGGGTCATACTCGCCGATACGGGATCGGTTGCCATAAAGATCATGCCGAAGGCGAAACCACCAAGTACCAGATGCCAGTGGAACGGCATACTGAACATAAAGTTGGAATCACTGCCGATCATAGTAAACATGGTCGCAGTCAGGGCCATGCCGATGAAGGTGCCCGCAACAATCCGCCAGCTGGCGATCCCCATGATCAACAGTGCGGCACCACTCAGCAGAATCAGGAAAGTCGAGGTCTCACCGACAGATCCCTGCATCACTCCAAAGAACCCGTCCCACCAGGTCATTTGGCTGTAGACGGCATCCATACCCTGTTGCTGCGCAACGCTGAGCATGGTGGCACCGGAAAAACCATCCACCGCCGTCCAGACAGCATCTCCGCTCATGGCTGCGGGATAGGCAAAATACAGGAAGGCCCGCCCGGTCAGAGCCGGGTTGAGGAAATTCTTGCCGGTGCCGCCGAATACTTCCTTGCCGATGACAATGCCAAAGCTGATACCCAGAGCGACCATCCAGAGCGGCAGGTTTGGCGGGCAGGTGAGCGCGAAGAGCACCGAGGATACAAAAAATCCCTCATTGATTTCATGTCCTCTGATCACGGCAAAGAGCATTTCCCAAACGCCACCCACAATAAAGGTAACTGCGTAGATTGGGATAAAGAAGACAGCTCCGTACCAGAGGTTGTCCCAGATACTGTTTGGGTCATGCCCTGCCAGCAGACTGATAAACAACTCGTGCCAGGTGCCGCTGCCAGTGACCCCTGGGGTCGCGGCAATAAAGGTATTGGCCTGAAAGCCGAGATTCCACATACCGAAAAACATGGCCGGGAATGTGCAGGCCCACACAGTAATCATGATCCGCTTGAGATCAATACCATCCCGGACATGCGACGCTGCCGTCGTCTGCTTGTCAGGCATGTAGAAGATGGTGTCCACCATCTCATAAAGAGCGTACCAGCGTTGCAGTTTGCCGCCTTCCTCAAAATGAGATGAGACACTGTCCAGCATCGTTCGCAGACTCACCTCAGCCCTCCTTCTCGATGCGGTTGAGGATGTCGCGCAGGATGGGCCCGTATTCGTACTTTCCCGGGCAGACAAAGGTGCACAGCGCCAGATCCTCTTCGTCGAGCTCCAGTGCACCAAGTTGTTGCGCTGTCGCTGTATCCCCGACTATGAGCGACCTCAACAGCTGGGTCGGCAGGACATCAAGCGGCATGACCCGCTCGTAGGCACCGACGGGTACCATGGCTCTCTCACTGCCATTGCTGGTCGTTGTAAAATCCCATGTCTTCCTTCCCAGCAGCCGGGAAATGTATATTGGCATGGCAGAAAAACGATTCCTCCCGCCCACACAGTAGTGCAGCAGGGGACGCTCGTGACCCTCGCGCAGCACAGACACCTGTGTATGGTAGCGCCCCAGATACGCCGTGGGGCCGGACACAGCCCGTCCGCTGAGCACGGAACCACTGATCACCCGGTTTTCACCGGCTAAAAGATTGTCGGCACAGAGTTCTTCGATGCTGACACCCAAAGGGGCCAGCACCAGTTGTGGCTCAAGCACCTGTGGACCGGCCACCGAGACGACCCGATCAGCCCAAATCTTCCCTGAAGTAAACAATTTCCCTATTGCAATAACATCCTGATAGCCGATGGTCCAGACCACGGTGCTGAGCGATGCCGGTCGAAGGAAATGAATATGCGTGCCTGCATTTCCGGCCGGGTGCACACCACTGAACTGCTCCACCTGGACATTGGCCAGGCGGGGCACCGAGACCTGCTCTTCACCGGTGCAGACATACAGGGTACCTTCTGTCAGGCGCGATAGCACCCTTATGCCCGCCTGGAAATCTGAGTTGTAGCTGGCGAGAACCACAGCCGGATCAACGGCAAGCGGGTTGGTATCTGTCGCCGTGACAAAGATGGCACAGGGCACCTGATCGGGCGCGGGGATGCGACTGAACGGACGGGTGCGAAATGCGATCCACTGCCCTGATTCAACCAGCTGGGAAACAACAGTTTGCCGCTCCAGCGAATCAAGGGTATGGCCGCCATGGGTGGAAAATGTCTGTTCCTCATCGGTGTCACCAATCTCGACAACCACTGACCGCAAAACGCGCCTTTTGCCGCGATTGATCGCAGCCACCCTGCCAGCGGCCGGTGCTACAAAGACAACGCCAGGATTTTTCTTGTCCTCAAAAAGCTTTTGACCGAGGACCACCCGATCACCCTCGCGTACATGCATGGTGGGTTTCATGCCGATGTAATCTTCACCCACGAGAGCAACCCTGGTACACGGCCGACTCGCAGCAATCTGCTGCCTGGGCACACCGGATATGGGTACATCGAGACCCTTTTTAATGGTAATCACGGACTTGAGCCTATAACCGATACGTAAAGCAGGGGGCAGACATCTGCCGGGCGCAGCGTCTCCGCTCGCGAAAGGCTGAACGATGCCGAAATGCTGTTTCAGTGCAACTTCCCACGAATCCTGCGCTGCTTTTCCAGCCGAACAGGCACATCACATTCAGCCGAGCATTATAGGGATGGAGGAGACCGAGTTCCAGCGTCCACGAACGGAACGAACGCGGGATTTGACCCTGATCAGACAGCCGGTTACGGCGCTGGTGGATAGACCGGATAGCTGACCCCAGCCATCTTCTCGAGTACGCGATATACTTGGCAACTGTACCCGAACTCGTTGTCGTACCAGAGGTAGAGCACCGCGCTGTTCTCACGACAGATGGTGGCTTTGGCATCGAACACAGAGGCTGATCGGGAGCCGACAATATCTGTCGATACCACTTCGGGAGATTCGATATAGTCAATCTGCCGATGCACCCCGGAATGCAGGGATGCAGTCCGCATAAAATCGTTCATTTCCTCGGTGGTCAGATCTTTCTCCAGCGTCAGGTTCAGAATTGCCATCGAGACATTTGGGGTAGGAACGCGAATCGCGTTGCCCGTCAGCCTCCCCTCAAGCTCCGGCAGTGCCTTGGCGACAGCCTTGGCAGCGCCCGTTGAAGTAAGCACCATGTTCAGAGGCGCCGAGCGACCCCGGCGATCTGACTTGTGGTAATTATCGATCAGGTTCTGGTCGTTGGTGTAGGCATGGACAGTCTCCATATGCCCGCGGACTATGCCAAAGTTGTCATGGATCAACTTGAGTGCCGGGACTATGGCGTTGGTGGTGCAGGACGCAGCAGTCACAATCCTGTCATCACTCTTGATGTCGTCGCTGTTCACGCCAGCCACAATGTTCTTCAGCTTGCCTGTGCCCGGGGCAGTGAGCAATACCTTGGCAACACCCTTGGACTTCAGGTGCTGGCCCAGGCCCTTTTCATCCGACCAGACACCGGTATTGTCCACCACAATCGCATTGTCTATGCCATATTCGGTATAGTCTATTTCAGTGGGTGAATCAGCGTAAATGAGCTGCACAACGTTGCCGTTGACCACCAGCTGATCACGATCCTCCAGAACCCGAATGGTGCCCTGCAGGGAACCATGTACCGAATCACGCCGCAGCAGACTGGCACGCTTGACCAGATCGCTGGGTGCGTTGCCCTTGCGAACCACAATGGCACGCAGACGCAGTACGTCTCCTCCGGCAATTTTCTCAATCAGCAGCCTGGCCACCAGACGACCAATACGGCCAAAGCCATAGAGCACGATGTCCTGCGGACTTTCCAGTGGTTTGGATGGTGCATTTGCAGCCGCGCCCACCTCGGCCCGCACGTAATCAGCAATGGATACACCACGATCATCCTGCATGTAGCTGGAAGTGATGCGTCCGATATCAATATGCGACGGTCCCAGATTGAGCTTTGAGAGCTCCTGAACCACCAGCCAGGTCTCGAATTCTGAAAGCTCGCTCCGCTCCACCTGTCGGGCAAAGCGGTGTGCCTTCATGATGTCGATCACGGAGCGATTGACCAGCGAGCGTCCGTAGATATAGCAGGCTACGTTGTGCTTGCGATACAGCCTGCCGATCAGGGGGATCATATTCTCAGCGAGCTCTTCACGCTCTTTCCAGTCGGAAAAAAAGTCCTCGGGTACGGGGCGGCTGGTATCGTTCACGGGCACGGCTCAGATCTGAAAAAAGGCGCGCATTATAAAAGCAATTCTGTGGCGAACCAAGCGCTGGCAGGACTGGGTTTCGGCCAGTCTTTGGGGTCTGCACTCTAACTCAGGAGCGCCACCGATTTGATTTGCGCGAAGACTCGCAATCCGGGCTCAAGCCCGAGCCGGACGGCCGAACGACGCGTTATCTGGGCCAGAAGGTGAACGCCGCCGGCATCCAGCTCAACAATGATCTGAGCGCTGTCGGCGGCCCGAATATGCACAATCCTGCCGGCAACGATATTTTGAATGCTGGTACCCTGCTGACGCTCGAGCGTCAGGCTGAGATCGCGAGCCATGATCCTGACCCGAACCAGCTGCCCTTCCTGCAGGTGGCCATCTGTCACCCAGAGATCTCCACCCGCAAAACCGAGCCGAACAAGCCCATACCTCGCATCGATCTCACGGACCCTGGCCTCGACCAGGGTTTCCAGGCCCTCATCAGGCCGAGCGAGAATATCTGGATGCAGCAATACCTCGGCCGCAGGGCCGACCGTAACCAGTCGGCCATCCTTAACCAGAACAATCCTGTCAGCCAACCGCGCAACCTCATCCAGAGCGTGGCTCACATAGACAATAGGCGCTCCGATTTCGCGATGACAGAGCTGAATACACCTCAGCACCGATTCGCGGCTGGCAGCATCGAGCGCCACAACGGGCTCATCCATTAGAATCAGCTGCGGATAGGACAGCAGCGCTCTGAAAATGGCAACTCGCTGCTTCTCCCCGCCCGACAAGGTTGCAATGCGTCGGTCCATCAGCTCACCGACACCAAGCTGCTTGAGTACCCTGTCTGTGTCCAACGTTCCGCGAGCCCGTTTTCGGGCATAGCTCAGGTTGCCGCGCACACTCAGGTGCTCAAACAGGCTCGACTCCTGAAAGACATAGCCCAGCCGGCGTTTATGTGGCGGTATCCACACGCCGGCATCGTCATCCTGCCATGTCTGACCTGCGTAGCCCACTCGACAGCCCGGCACCTGCTCAAGACCCGCGAGGATGCGCAACAGAGTTGTCTTGCCGGCACCGCTGTGCCCAAAAATGGCGGTCGCGCCCTCGAGCTGGAGATCCAGATCAAGCTGCAGATTCCAGTCATCGCGCTTGAGAAAAACTTCCAGCTGCAGCCTGCTCAAAGACGGGTCACCCTGAATCTATGCCCGCGAGAATAGACTAGCAGCAGCAGGAAAAAGGAACCAGTGACAAGCCCCAGTGAGAGGCGATGCGCTGCAGCGTAGTCGAGCTGCTCGACCGATTCATAGATGGCAATAGACAGCACCCGGGTCTCATCAGGAATACTGCCACCTATCATCAGAACTACCCCAAATTCACCGATAGTATGGGCAAAACCCAGAACCACCGCGGACAGGACTCCCGGTAATGCCAAGGGAAGAGCAACAGTAAAGAAACGATCCATCGGAGCCGCGCCCAGCATACTGGCGGCATCCAGAGTGGTGTTGGCGACGCGCGAAAAAGCGGCCTGCATGGGCTGAACTACAAAGGGCAGCGAATACACCAGGGAGCCAATCACCAGTCCCTCAAAACTGAAAGCCAGTGACCGGCCCGCAAGCCAGCCCAGCACGCCGTCCGGAGCCATGGCGATCAGCAGATAAAACCCCAGTACCGTAGGAGGCAGCACCAGCGGCATGGCGATCAGCGCTTCGACTGCCGGTTTCAGTATGCTCGAAGTTCGCGCCAGCCACCAGGCAAGCGGCAGCGCAATCACCAACAGCAGCAGGGTTGCCACCATACTCAGCTTGAGCGTGAGAACCAGTGCGCTCATCTCGGGATTCAGGGCGCACCTCCCGGCTGCGGTGGGCGGTACCCTGCAGAACGGATGATCCCTGTCGCTTCTGTACCGCCGAGGAATTCATAGAGACCACGGGCAGCCTCCCCCGCATCAAGCAGCACCATGTGCTGCTCCAGGGGAGCATGAAGGTTCTCAGGCAGCAATTCAACGAACGCCTTTTGTGATTCCGGATGCTCCAGCTGGGACCTGGCGATCAACGCCAGATCGACGCCCCCCCGGGCAAAAAAATGAAACGCCTGGGAGACATTTTCCCCGTGCACCCGCTGATCCGCGTTGATCTGAACGTCCAGCGCTTCCAGACTCTGCTCGGCTGCCAGGCCATAGGGTGCAAGTCCGGGATTCGCCATCGCCAGCCGATCAAAGTTTCCTGTCAGGAGTGTCTGCAGTGGCTCGGGGTTCCTCGATACCAGTGCCAGGCGACCGTATGCGTATACCCGTCTGCTCCCCGGGACACCCAGACCCTGTTTCTCCAGGTACGTGGCTCTTGCTGCGTCGGCTGACAGGAACAGATCTGCGGCCGCCCCGCGCAGCAATTGAGCAGCCAGCTTTCCACTCGAACCGGAAATGAGCTGGATGCGATGGCCGGTACGCTGCTCGAAATGCTCTGCGAGCAGGTTCATTGTGGGATAAAAATTCGCAGCTACGGCAACCCGCAGGGTCTCAGCCCGACTGGTGCCCGACACGAGAAGGCACACAACAAGAGCCAAACAATATCTGCGTGCGGGTGGTGAGGGCGAGCCTTTTCGGCTCTGTATAACCGGGCACCAGTGCGTCTGGGTGCGTCGATGGAGCCCCCCAGCGGGCAGCTTTCCTCTTTCAGGAGGCACAGCACCTGTGCCTGTACTGGTTCCAATCAGATTATATCCCCTGCCAGGTGTGCGCTGCGCCATCGGTGAGCGATCTTGAACCAGGCTGGAGGCCGGGACACGCCAAGGAAAAAGGAGTGATTGTCGTACCGAACCCATGTGCAGTAACCAACATCCGTCAGAAGTGTCATTCTAGCCCAAGACCAAGGGGGCGACAGCCTGGAATATCATCTGAACAGTATCGAACATAGAGCGAAGGACTGTCGGCATAGGGTCGATATTTCGTCAGGAATATCAGTTGTACCGAAAGACTGAATCACTAAAATAGGGGAATTATATACTTGTTGCCCAAGCATACTGTTCTATGCGGCACGGCGGGTACTCCCGCCGATCAATTCACCATCAGGCCGCATATCGGGGACTTTCCCGCCCGACGAGCCACGCTCCCTGATGTTGCGTGCGGCATTCAGGTCCCTGTCGAGACTCAAGCCGCACTGTTCACACTCAAAGACTCTGTCCTTCAGGGTCAGTGATTCATGGACTGAACCACAGCCTGAACAGGTCTTCGATGTGTTCCTGGGATTCACCTTCACAACCGACCCACCGGCACTCTCAGCCTTGTAGGTCAATTGAGAGACGAAGGTTCCCCACTGTTGCTCCAGGATTGATCGGTTCAATCCCGTCTTATGACTGCCACCATGAGCAGTCATGTTCTTGATCTTCAGGTCTTCAACCGCGAAGTGTCTGTGTCGCCTCACCAGGTCGGTTGTGGTTCTGTGCAGGGCAGTGCGCTGTCTCTCTGCGACCCTGTACGCCTCTCTGGCCAGCGATTGGCGTTTCTTATATCGGTTGTGACTGCCCCTCTTGGCTTTACTCAGTTTTCGCTGAAGCCGCTTCTGTCGGGTCCTATCAATGACCACCTTCGGCACTGACTCACCGGTCGAGAGGGTGGCCCGTGCCTTCACGCCAACATCAATACCGACGACGGGAGACTGATCAGCCGATACCTCCCGCTCCTGCTCACAGACGAACTGAACCATGACGCGGACAGGTGTTGTCACAACGCGAACCAGCGTGATCTCACCCTCCGGCACCGCCTTCACAATGAACCTGCCAAAGCCCTTGATGTACACACAGTGCCGTGCGCCAGACGCGAAGAGACGAAACTGGCTTGTTTCAAAAGATCGAATACCCCTGTTCCTGCCCTTGAATCTCGGAAAGCCACCATGCCTGAAGAATCGCTTGAATGATCTATCCAGTCTGTTCAGGACAGATCGGAATGGCTGTACACCATAGCTGCTCATCTCAGCATCATCTCTGCGTATCTGAGTGAATGACTTATATTGATCGTACAGGCCGATTGACTCACCAGCCTTCCGATACGCATTGATGCGCTCATCAAGGGCGGCGTTGTACAGTTGGCGAGAGAGATACAGGAATCTGTTCAGCCGCTGATGCGTTGCGCGAGATAGCTGTGCAGTCTGACTGTGAGTGCGTACAATCCGCATCGGTGCGGTCGCTCCAACTAGCGTTTGGGGGAGCTGTTTCGAGCAGCTATTCACGCACCTTAATATCATCTGGGCACTGGGGCAACAAGTATATAATTCCCTAAAATAGCGCCTCCCATAATCCGGAGCTGCCACCGCCACTTGCGTCCAACCGGCACCCGAACCCTGCTTCAGAAAAAACCGCGTGATAACAGCACCTAGCCTGAACCTCCCAACTGACGAGAGACACAGCTGCCGGTGGCCCCAAGGAAATATTCCAGCCATCGCACAGGCCATGGCTGCAGCCTGCCCCGCTGATCAAACCGTTCTGATCGTCACAGCGTCGGCCCAGACCCGTCAACAGCTCTTCGCGGCTTTGCAATTTTTTGCCGCACACCGCGCCCTGAAGATTGTTGAGTTCCCTGACTACGAAACACTTCCCTATGACTACTTCTCACCGGGCGAGGAACTGGTTTCTGAAAGGCTCAGGACCTTGTCTGGGCTTGTTCGGGGTCACCCCTGTATCTGTCTGGTCAGCGTGCCTACGCTGATGCAGCGACTGGCGCCCCCCCAATTTGTGGTCAGCAACAGCCTGTCACTCCAGGTGGGAGAGCGCTTCAGTATGGAGACCCAGCGTCAGCAACTCGTCAACGCGGGGTACCGACACACCGAGACAGTGACCAAGCATGGAGAATTCGCCGTTCGCGGCTCGCTCCTGGATCTGTTTTCCATGGGTCAGGAACTGCCCCTGCGGATTGATCTGTTTGACGATGAGATCGACAGCATCCGCCGCTTCGACCCGGATACCCAGCTCACAGTGGAAAAAATTGAGGCGCTGGAGGTACTGCCCGGTCGGGAATTTGGCCTGACTCGGGAGGATATCACACGGTTTCAGGATAACTGGTATCAGAATTTCGACGGCGATCCACGAGATTGCCCGGCCTTTAACGCTGTCAGCAAGGGCCATGCACCTCAGGGTATCGAGGCATACCTGCCACTGTTCCATGCAAGCCTGGTGAGTCTCCTTGACTACCTGCCAGACGATTGCCTTCTGTTTTTCGACCCGGGTGCAACCTCGGCAGCCGAGACCTTCTGGCACGAAATCAATCAGCGCCACGAGCAGCTGTTTGGCGACCTCGAGCGTCCTCTTCTTGCTCCGGCACAATCCTATATTCCTGCGGGAGAAATATTCAGAGAGTGCCGGGATCACCCGAGGGTCGAATGGGGAAAGACCGGCGAGATGCTGTCGCAAGCCCTGCCAGATATTGCGTTCAAGCATCGGGCCTCGGTTCCCAGCGAGGATTTCCGTGCCTTTCTTGACCGAACTGATCAGGTTCTCCTTACCGCAGCGACTATAGGTCGCCGCGAACTGGTTGCAGAACTGCTGCAGCGGGAACACCTCAACGCCGACCGCTTCGACAGCTGGAAGGCATTTGCCGAATCCAGTTCCAAGCTTGGCATCTGCGTTGCTCCGCTTGAGCAGGGATTCGTCTGCCCCGATGGCAGCGTGGCTCTCATCACAGAATCCGAGCTGCTGAGGGAAAAGGTTCTGCAGCCAGGTAATCGCTCCATGCGCCAGCCTGGCTGGAGTGACCCAAACCAGATCATCCGCAACCTGACAGAGTTGCGGGTTGGAGCACCAGTGGTACACATCGAGCACGGCGTGGGTCGCTACCGTGGACTCGAAACTCTGAAGATTGATGGCAGGGTCAACGAATTCCTCCATCTCGAGTACGCTGGAGAAAACAAGCTCTACGTGCCGGTGAGCTCTCTCAACCTAATCTCGCGCTACACCGGTGCCGACGCAGCCCATGCGCCACTGGGTACACTGGGCTCTGACCAATGGGACAAGGTCAAGCGCAAGGCACGTGAGCAGGTTCGTGACACGGCGGTGGAACTGCTGGAAATCTACGCCCGCAGAATGGCCCGGCGGGGATACGCCTTCACATGTGACGAGTCCGAATACCGGAGATTTTGTGAGGAGTTCCCCTTCGAAGAAACCCAGGACCAGCTTGATACCATGGCTGCAGTCGAGCAGGACATGGCAGCTGAGCGTGCCATGGATCGTCTGGTGTGTGGAGATGTCGGCTTTGGCAAGACGGAAGTTGCCATGCGCGCCGCCTATATTGCTGCCTCTTGCGGCAAGCAGGTGCTCATGCTGGTGCCAACCACCCTGTTGGCGCGGCAGCACTTCGAGAGCTTTCAGAACCGCTTTGTCAACTGGCCCTGGCGTATCGACACTGTGTCCCGCCTGCGTTCAACCAAAGATCAGGCCCGAATCATGGCTGAATTTTCCAGTGGAGCAATCGACATTCTGATTGGCACCCACAAACTGATTACCGACAAGATCAGGACTGACCGCCTGGGGCTGCTGGTGGTCGATGAAGAGCATCGTTTTGGTGTCCACCAGAAAGAAAAACTGAAAAGCCTCAAGGCTGAGATCGACATTCTCACCCTGACAGCGACTCCGATACCAAGAACACTCAATATGGCGATGGCCTCTGTGCGCGATCTGAGTATTATCGCCACACCTCCAGCCAGGCGGCTGGCTGTGAAAACCTTTGTACGCAGCCACGAAAAAGGCATTGTCCGGGAGGCCATCCAGCGGGAGCTGCAGCGGGGTGGGCAGATCTATGTTATCCACAATGAGGTGCGCAGCATCGAACGCACTGCGGAGGAATTGCGAGAACTCATGCCTGACTGTCGCATTGGCGTGGCTCACGGGCAGATGCACGAGCGCAATCTGGAGCTGGTCGTCTCCGATTTCTATCACCACTTGTTCGATGTGCTCGTCTGCTCCACCATCATTGAAACCGGCATAGACATTCCCAACGCCAATACCATCATCATCGAGCGGGCAGACAAGTTTGGCCTGGCCCAGCTGCATCAGCTGCGAGGCCGCGTCGGACGGTCACACCATCAGGCTTACGCCTATCTGCTCACCGCCGATACCCGCAACCTCACCGCCGACGCTGTTAGGCGACTTGAAGCCATTGCATCCGCTGATCACCTGGGGTGCGGGTTTACGCTCGCCACCCATGATCTGGAAATACGTGGAGCTGGCGAGTTGCTCGGAGACAGTCAATCCGGCCAGATTCATAGCATTGGTTTTGAGCTGTACCAGCAGATGCTTGAACAGGCCGTTAAAAGCCTCCAATCCGGTGGCGTCTGGAGCGACGCCGATCTCGGGGAGCGGGCAGTCGAAGTCAACCTGAATGCATCTGCATTGATCCCCGAGAACTACCTGCCCGATGTCAATGGCCGACTGCAACTCTACAAACGCATTGCCGCAACCGAAACCGAAAAGCAGCTTCAGGATCTGCAGGTAGAGATGATTGATCGCTTCGGTCTTCTGCCGGACCAGCTCAAGCTGCTCATCCGCCAACAGAGCATCAAGCTGCGCGCAATCGAGCTCGGAATCCGTAAAATTGATTGTGGAGAAGAGGGCGGCAAACTGCACTTTAACAACAACCTGAATATCGAACCGAACAGGCTCATTGAACTGGTACAGAACGAGCCGAACATCTACAGGTTTGAAGGTCAGACCAGTCTTCGCTTCAATGTCGGCACGGACAATCCTGAACAACGCTTTCAGTTGGTCGAATCGCTGCTGTCAGACCTTGAGTAAAGTCGCTGCAGAAAATCACCTGCCTGGGGGTAAAGCGGTCCCTGAAGTCGGCCAGACCGGCTTGATCAAGACCAAGTTTTTCCTGCAGATAGTCCTCATGACCGCCATATTCAGTCTGAATGTGATTCAGCGCCGATTCCAGATATTCCGGCCTGGGCCTGGCTTCCAGCAGCGGCCCAAGTAATTGCTGATTCACCTGAATGCCAGTCCGCTTGGAATATTTGGTCAAGAGCCGCGCCATTTCCCTGTCGCGGAAGAAATACTTATGGGGCAGTAGATAGTCGTGCATGATGGCCTCTCGAGGCACACCCAGCACTATCAGGATCAGTGTGCCCAAAAAACGGAATGGGTCACACAACATCCAATCCGTAACGCTTTTTGGGTATGCCTGCCGGGCTGAATGCCTGTTGACGGGTTCCATGCGCGTCCAACTCAGCGCTTCAACGGCGCTGGGTGTTGAATCGACATCCTTCTGGGGATTTGGGTATCAAGCTTCTCGGGCTATACACTATGGAGTGTCGTTATAATGGAGTGTTATTATACGGCCCAGCACAACCCCAAACAAATGCCCCGATCTCCCGGCAGCAGTGCTGAACCAGCTCGAACACAGGGGGCGAGTGTGGGTCAATTCACTGGTGCTGGTTCTGCCGTCAGAGATCCGCAACACCAGCCTGAAAGGCCAACGCTGTATTGCGGCTGTCGTTTTGGCTACCATTGGGCGTGAAATAAAGGTGACAGATGAAAAGAATCCGAATAACCCGCACGCATAGTCTTGGACGGGATGCCTGTCACGAGACGGCCATGGAGCTCATGGAAGAGCTCATTGACCGGTATGGCGGCGATATGGAGGCACATGGCTATCAAATCAGCTACTCCCATCCAAGCGGCTCCCGTGGCGTCCTGGAATCCGGCGAGGAAGACCTCAATCTGGACCTCCAACTCGGTCTCATGATGCTCCCCATGGCTTCGAAAATCCGCTCGGAGCTAAATCGGTTGTGCGATGAACGCCTGACCGGGGACGACGGGAAATAGCTCCGACTTGTGCACTTCAGGCTAAAAAAACAGGGCTTTTGGCTCATTTAGAATCACCATTCTAATTAGAGTGAAAATTCTAAAAATTCCACTTAGTATGAGCACCAAGTTTTGACTCGGGCTCACAGTTGAACACATGGCTTCCTGGTTGGCTCGACGCACGATTTCTACCCCCTCTTTACCCGCTCTCAGCGGGTTTTTTTTGGCAAATCGGCTATCAGGTAGCAGCCCTGGCAGTTTTCGACAGACACTGGAAAAGCGATTCTAATTAGGCAGATTTTTCTAATCCGTATGGCTAGGATATTGCCCAGTGTGTACAACCCACGATTGATGAGGACATCGATATGACTACCAAGAAGTCTGCTGCCAGCAAGCCTGTACCCGAAAGAGAAACCATCAACAAGAGCGTGCTTGACCGGGCACAATCAAACCTTGAGCAGGCCCGGGAACTGAACAAAAAATTGGCTCTGGCAAGCCTCGGCATTGTCGGCCGTATACTTGACGAAGTGCAGAACAACTGTCGACGTGTCAATGCACGACGCCTCAGTCTCGTGGACTCCCTGGTTGACCGCGGTGAGCTTGTGCAGGGCGAAGCCATGAATCTGTTCAGGCATCAGCGTACCAGACTCAGAACGCGAGTCCATAAAACCCGCACATCTGCAGAGAACTTCTACAAAAAGTACAACCTTCTGGATCGTCTTTCAGAGGCCGTCGACAGATCGGACAGCACCATTAAGAAAGCCTGAACCGACGACGCATTCGAAGACACAGAAAGCCTGCTTATTGCAGGCTTTCTTTTTATACTGGCACGCTCACCACACACGAAACCCGCAGAATGAAAACCAGTGAACTCATTCTTGATATCGCGCTGATTTTATTTAACCAGCGCGGGGAGCCGCTGGTCACCAGCGTCGACCTGGCCAACGAGGTGAATATCAGCCCGGGGAACCTCTACTACCACTTCAAGGGCAAACAGGAAATCATCGAGGAGCTCTACGCACGCTTCCACGCCAAACTCTCCCTGACACTCGATGAAATGGAACAGTCAAAAAACAGCGGCGAACGTCCAACGCAACTGGCGTACATCGTCGTTCTGGCAAAAATCTTTGCCGAATATCGTTTCCTCTGCCGCGATATCGATGGCATTTGCGAACGCTACTCCGAGATCAGATCGCCCTTTACCAGGCTAGTGCAACGGTTCCATTCCGTGCTGAAAACTACCTGCAAAACCTTCCTGCCGGCAGGCTATCTGGAATCCATGCCCCGGGCTCCAGAGCTCATGGCAGATAACATCCTCAGCGCTGTGCTCACAGGCGGCGGCCACCAAATGATAGAGAAGCATGGTTTAGATGAGGGGACCAATGATATGGAGGGCCATATCCTGATCCAGCTGCTGCCGTTCCTGAAGGACTAAAATCCGGTCAGAACGCCATGTCCTCGTAGTAGGATGATGTTTCCAGCCTTAGAGTACTCTCACCAAGGCTAAGCGTGTCCTTGGACATGGTCACGTCTTCGTCACGCAGGACACCATTGTCAAACAGGTAGGTCAGATTTACTTTGCCCGCAGTCATATCCTGATCGTATTGCACCTGACACTCGATCACCCTCTCGTTAGCCCGCTGCCACTTGAGCCAGTCGGATCTGGAGTAGCGAGACTGCAGCATATTCTTCACTGACAGAGGGCTCAGCAGGGCCGCTGATGCGTTGTTGCCACCGAATCCCTTGGCATTGACGATACAGTAGTACTGTTCGCCGGGGTCACGTTCAATATGCGTTGTACTGAATAACAGGTTATCCTGAGTAACGTCGGCTGCGACCTCGTCAATTGTCGTGATCCCCGGTAAAAGCCCCCGACTCCATATTCCCAGTGCGGCTGTCAATTGGTCGGCTGAAGCAGCGCCCAGGGAATGCCCCAAATACGCCTTGAGCGCCACCACAGGCCAGTTCTCAATACCAAAGGTGCTGGCCACCCGGCTGAGAATGGCGGACTCGGTTGTGCGGTTCTGGGGGGTCCCTGTGCCATGCGCGAGCACCATACCCCCTGTATTGAGGCGATCCTCACCCAGTATGGCCCGCATCGATGCGGCGGCCTTCGCCATTGTGATGTAATTGCCGACCCCCGGACCGGAGATGGATTTTTTGAACCCGTCCGCGTTCACAAACACCTCGGTTGCCGCGCCATAGGGAGTGGCACCAAGTTCCATCGCCAGCGCATCATCAAACAGGATCACAACCTGCGCGGACTCACCTACGGTAAAGCCACAATTTTCCGCAAAGGGACGACACGCCCTGCGGTGATCGGGCTCCTCGTCTTCGCCCAGCCCGTCGAGTGCCCGCAGTCCCTTGTCGGTCGCCAGCGCACCCATGGCGATGTAGCTATCCAGAACCTCGGGGATAATCGGTGCCTCAGCAGATCCAACGACAGCGACCCGGGCCTTGCCACTGCGAATATCCTCAATACCGTTCCTGAGGTTATAGTTAAAGGAAGCACAGGCTCCGAGACTCGCACCCGTCTGGCCCATGGTTCCCAGCACGTAGGCATTCATAAAATCAGCTGGCATCTCGGCAAACCCGAGCGCACAGTACTTGGATGTCACTCGCTGTCCCATCGCACGGGCTTTCAACATGCCACCGGTACCCTTTTGGTCGAGTTGTCCCATTGCGCTCCCGGCATAGACGCTGATCATGTCTGGCGGGAGTCTTTCGCAGACGCTGTCCCAGTCAATCCCGAGATTTCCCAATGCATCCGATGCCGCATATATAGTCATCTGCAACCCTCGCGGATGATTCCTGGACGGGTACAGTGCGGCGGGGTTAAAGCCCGATGGCAACTGGCTGGCTGAACTGACCTCGAGCACCCGCGTAGTGGGCAAATAGAGCTTCTGCGACCCGGATATTTCAACCCGTGCAAAACCGTCTTCCTGCGCCAGCAGTGTCCAGCCGTCAGGCAATGGGTCTGGGAGCTGACGTTGCCTGACCTTGAAATGCAGAGGCTGACCGTCGCTGTGGATATTGAAGGCACTGTTCCAACTGACGGCCCGGGTGTCGAAATACCCGCTTTCGATACGGCGGATCAAAGTGTGATCCAGAATATATGATTCATCGGCATCCGCAGGGTCAAGTTCCATCACCTGAGCGAGCGCAGCCCGGGTGCGCCTGCGTTCCTCTGCGCCTAATGCAGAGTACACCAGCCTCGAATAGGCATGGTGGCCGGATACCCTGCCCGCACCATTAATGCCGCCGAAACCGACGATTACGGGAAGCGCCTGTGCAGCCATACTCGGGACTCCAGAGTGAATCCGATGTAGTTTGTCAGTGTAGGTGCGGAACAGTGCCGATTATTAGCAATTTATAGCCATATAGTATTAATATACAGTCATACTATATCAGCTACAATAACGGACTCGAGCCACAGCAGGCAGGACAGCCCATGTACCAGGCAGCAGCGCTTCTCTATCCCGGCGCGCTGGTTTCCAGCATTGCTCTGCCAAAGGAGATTCTCCAGGCGGCCAGCCAGATGGCAAGCCTCACGCATCAGGGCCGAACACAGGTCAGTTTCCAGATGGCGGGGTACAACACACAGACGGTTGAGTCAGGCAGCGGCATCCAGATCCGGCCGGATATCCGCTACACCGACCTGGGACAGCTCGATCTGCTGTTGCTGCCAGCGATGTGGCGCAACCCCCGACTGCACCTGAGGAAATCCGGTTGGGTACTCTCTCGCCTGCAGGAGTATGTTGGTGCAGGCACGCTCATATGCAGTGTAGGGACAGGGAGTTTTTTTCTTGCAGAAGCGGGCATTCTGGACAACCGCCCTGCTATCACTCATTGGCGCTACATGGACCAGTTCGCCCGAAATTATCCGCGCATTGAACTCAAACGGCGCCATCTGATCACGCAAAGCGACAACATCTACTGTGTCGGGAGTGTCAACTCGGTGGCAGACCTGATGGTGCATATTGTCGAGAACTGGTTTGGCACCAGAGTATCAACCGCCGTTGCCAACCAGTTTTCCCCGGAAATACGGCTGCCGTTCAGATTCTCGGCGTACCAACACAACCTTGGTAGCGCCCACCACGACGAATCCATTGTCGAGCTGCAGCTCTGGCTGGAGAGGAACTATCAGAAACCTGGAACCCCCAAGGATTGGTCCGATAAAGCCGGGGTGAGTGTGCGCACACTGAACCGCAGATTCAAGTTGGTCACCAATATGACACCCGTTACCTACATCAGGCTTTTGCGCATGAATCAGGCGCAGGAGCTGCTGCGCCACTCGAACCTGTCAATCAGCGAAATTGCCTGGCAGGTAGGAATTCAGGATGCCAGCTACTTTGCCCGCCAGTTCCAGGAATACGCCGGCATAACGGCACGCGCCTATCGAAAAATGGCCAAAGGCAAGCTCTTTGAAGCAGGCAGCCCTGCTGCGATTACCCCCGTTCAGCGCCTGTCCAGTACCTCGCCAAGCGCTCCGAGCAGCAGTTCGACATTCCCCTGATTGGCAGAGGTCCCCATCAGACCTATACGCCACACCTTGCCGGCACATTGCCCCAGCCCGGCACCGATCTCCAGGTTGTATTCCTGCAGCAATCGACTGCGCACCTCTGCATCATCCACGCCTTCAGGTATGGAGACACTGTTGAGTTGCGGGAGCCGCCACGCCTCATCAACCTGAAATGCTATCTCCAGTGACTCAAGGCCCTGACGCAGACTTTCGTGATGCCTCCTATGGCGGACAAAGGCATTTTCCAGGCCTTCGTTTTGCAGCATCACCAGAGATTCGTGTAACCCGTAGAGCGCGTTGATCGGGGCCGTGTGGTGATAGGACCTGGCACCATACTCATCCCCCTGCCAGTAGGCCATAATCAGGTTCATATCCTGAAACCAGCTTTGTACGGGGGTCTTGCGATTCCGAATGACATCCTCGGCACGCTGACTGAAAGAAATGGGCGAGAGTCCCGGTGTGCACGACAGGCATTTCTGGGTGCCCGAGTAGATGGCGTCAATTCCCCAGCCATCGACATCCACATCGATGCCACCGAGCGATGTCACCGCATCAACGATCGTCAGGCACTCGTGCTGCCGCGCCAGCGCACAGAGTTGTTCGGCATCTGAACGGGTTCCCGTGGAAGTCTCTGCATGGACAAATGCCAGAACCCTGGCATCGGGATGCTCCCGGAGAGTCTGTTCGACTTTGTCCAAATCAACCGGAGAACCCCAGGGATCTTCCACCACGACGAGTTCACCGCGCATGCGCCGCACATTTTCAGCCATGCGCATGCCAAAGACACCATTGATACAGACAATGACCCTGTCGCCGGGCTCGACCAGGTTGGCAAAGCAGGTTTCCATACCCGCAGAGCCTGGCGCGGAGAGCGGGAAGGTCAGCCGGTTACTGGTCTTGAAGGCGTACTGAAGCATTGCCTTCAGCTCGTCCATCATGCCGATAAATGCGGGATCCAGATGGCCAACGGTCGGTCGTGCCATGGCTTCAAGCACACGCGGATGCACATCCGATGGCCCCGGACCCATCAGGGTTCGCCTGGTTGGAATAAAGGAAGTCGTCACAGTCGGATCTATCACCTCAGGTTCGAAAGCCAACGCAGGCCCCGAAAAAATCGACGGGGCCGGGACCACACAAGCAGCTTTTCAAAAACCTGCTAGTCGTCAAGACTCTGATAATAGTCCATCAGAATCTGCGCCACTTCACGACGGGAGAACTCCGGCGGTGGCGCAATGCCATCACTCAACATCTGACGCACCTTGGTGCCGGACAGCAGCACAAAATCTTCCGTACTGTGATCGGGCGCATCACGCATCATCACCACACGGTTCAGCTTCTTCGACCAGGCCGTGTGGTCGGCCCGGTATATTTCAATACCCAGGGCATCCTCGGGAATCTCATCAAAAATATCCTGGGCGTCAAAGGCACCGTAGTAGTCACCCACGCCGGCGTGATCACGACCCACAATCAGATGGGTACAGCCGCAGTTCTGCCGAAACAGGGCATGCAGCACAGCTTCACGCGGACCTGCATAGAGCATGTCAAAGCCATAACCGGTGATCATGACGGTGTTCGGGGGGAAATACAGCTCTACCATTGTGCGGATGGATGCATCGCGGACATGGGCTGGAATATCTCCAGGCTTGAGCTTGCCCAGCAGCATGTGAATCAGGATACCATCAGCACCCAGATCCGCCATTGCCATGCGGCACAGTTCCTCGTGTGCGCGGTGCATGGGGTTGCGCGTCTGGAAGGCCACGACCTTTTCCCAGCCCTGCTCGACAATCTCATTGCGGATTTCTGCCGCGGTGCGGAAGGTCTCGGGAAAATCGGTCTGGAAGTAGGAAAAATTCAGCACCTGAATGGGGCCGGATATAAGTACATTTCCCTGGGACCTGAAGGCTGCCACCCCCGGATGATCGGGGTCGAGCGTACCGAACACCTGTTCTGCCATGGTGTCGATCTCAGCGTCGGTCAGCGTCTCGACGGCTTCGACATCCATGATGGCCAGGCTCGGGTTACCGTCTACATTGGGGTCGTTGAGGGACACACGGCTTCCGCCGACTAAGCTTCCAGCATCTGAGATAAGATTGACAATGGGAACAGGCCAGAACACACCATCAGTGGTTTGCATATCCTGGGCAACACTGATTGCATCAGCCCGATTCATGTAGCCTGAAAGCGGATTAAAATATCCTGCGCCCAGCATAACCGCATTGGCGGCGGCTGCCGAGCTTATGGTTATACCAGGCAAATCGCCTGCTTCTGCCTGCAACTGACGATGCAGCTCTGTGTCGTAAACGAAAAGTGGATTGAGTGACCCGGAACCGTGGGGCTGGATCATGTTGGACTCCTCCTGAAATATGGCAGGTTCTGGCAGCAGGGATCGTCTAGCCCGGCAGAATTTTGCGCTCACGCATCATTCCAATAAGCGCTGCAACTTCTTCTTCCAGGCTCATCTCATGACTATTGAGAACGATCTCGGGGTTCTCCGGTGCCTCATAGGGGTCGTCGATACCGGTGAAGCCCTTAATCTCACCAGCACGGGCCTTTTTGTAGAGCCCCTTGGGATCACGCTGCTCCGCAATGTTCAGGGGAACATCGACGAAGGCTTCGATAAATTCCATTCCCGCCTCTTCGTGCAAGGCCCGCACCGCGTCACGGTCAGCGCGGTAGGGGCTTATAAAACTTGAAAGCGCCAGGACACCGGTATCGACAAACAGCTTGGCGATTTCACCAATACGACGAATATTTTCGGTGCGATCTTCCGCCGAAAAGCCCAGGTTTTTGTTGATGCCCAGACGAATATTGTCACCATCGAGGCGGTAACAGAGATGACCCATTTCATAGAGCGCACCTTCAAGAGCTACGGCTATGGTGCTCTTGCCACTCCCGGAAAGACCGGTAAACCAGAGGGTTGCCCCCTTTTGGCCCAGGAGTGTATTTCGATCCTCAGTGGTGACATCCCCGTCGTGCCAGTGCACGTTCGTCGCTTTCTGTTCGGCCATAACTCTCTCGTTGCGTTGACCCCGATACCCGTACCCAGACCAAAGCAAAGTTCCCACGGAAGCGCCTCTGGAACACCTCACCCGGATGTTGTGTTCAGGGACGCGGAAAATACAGCATATTTAATTATTTATGAAATGGGTATTAAAGATTTACTATATTGGAAAAACCGATAGTAGAATTTCCGTGAATCACAACGGAAATCGGCAGATGAAATACAGCATCCGGCAACTTGAGATTTTTCTGGCGGTGGCCCAGTTTCAAAAGGGAATTATATACTTGTTGCCCCAAGCATACTGTTCTATGCGGCACGGCGGGTACTCCCGCCGATAGGCACAACATCAGGCCGCATATCGGGGACATTCCCACCCGACGAGCCACGCTCCCTGATGTTGCGTGCGGCATTCAGGTCCCTGTCGAGACTCATGCCGCACTGTTGACACTCAAAGACCCTGTCCTTCAGGGTCAGTGATTCATGGACTGAACCACAGCCTGAACAGGTCTTCGATGTGTTCCTGGGATTCACCTTCACAACCGACCCACCGGCACTCTCAGCCTTGTAGGTCAGTTGAGAGACGAAGGTTCCCCACTGTTGCTCCAGGATTGATCGGTTCAATCCCGTCTTATGACTGCCGCCATGGGCAGTCATGTTCTTGATCTTCAGGTCTTCAACCGCGAAGTGTCTGTGTCGCCTCACCAGGTCGGTTGTGGTTCTGTGCAGGGCAGTGCGCTGTCTCTCTGCGACCCTGTACGCCTCTCTGGCCAGAGATTGGCGTTTCTTATATCGGTTGTGACTGCCTCTCTTGGCTTTACTCAGTTTTCGCTGCAGACGCTTCTGTCGGGTGGTATCAATCACCACCTTCGGCACTGACTCGCCAGTCGAGAGGGTGGCCTGTGCCTTCACGCCAACATCAATACCGACGACGGGAGACTGATCAGCCACGACCTCCCGCTCCTGCTCACAGACACATTGAACCATGACGCGGACAGGTGTTGTCACAACGCGAACCAGCGTGATCTCACCCTCCGGCACCGCCTTCACAATGAACCTGCCACAGCCCTTGATCTGTACACACTGCCTGTTGCCAGAATGGAATAGACGAAACTGGCTTGTTTCAAAAGATCGAATACCCCGGCTCCTGCCCTTAAATCTCGGAAAGCCACCCTGCTTGAAGAATCGCTTGAATGATCTATCCAGTCTGTACAGGACAGATCGGAACGGCTGTACACCATAGCTGCTCATTTCAGCATCATCTCTGCGTATCTGAGTGAATGACTTATATTGATCGTACAGGCCGATTGACTCACCAGCCTTCCGATACGCATTGATGCGCTCATCCAGGGCGGCGTTGTACAGTTGTCGGGAGAGATACAGGAACCTGTCCAACCGCTGATGCGTTGCGCGAGATAGCTGTGCAGTCTGACTGTGAGTGCGTATCATCCGCATCGGTGCGGTCGCTCCAACTAGCGTTTGGGGGAGCTGTTTCGAGCAGCTATTCACGCACCTTAATATCATCTGGGCACTGGTGCAACAGGTATATAATTCCCTTTCAAAACGTGTCACGGGCAGCCCGGCAGCTACACATGTCGCAGTCCGCGGCCAGCGATGCGCTGCGCACTTTGGAAAACCATTACGAAGTCGCGCTGTTCGACCGGGTAAGCAACCGCCTGGTTCTCAGCGCTGTCGGCCACAGTCTCCGCACGGAAGCAGAAAAGCTGCTCTCCCAGTGCCGCGATTTCGAATCACGATTGACCGGGCATGAAGAGCTGGGTCACCTGCAGGTCGGCGCGAGCTTCACCATTGGCAATCATCTGGCAACCCGCTATCTCACCGGCTATCTGGACCAGTATCCAGACGCCAAAGTGCAGCTCACGACTGCCAATACGCCCGAGATCGTCACCAGAGTGCTCAACTTTGAGGTTGATATCGGCATGATCGAGGCTGAAGCCCACCACTCTGAGCTGGATTTCATTCCTTGGCGCGAGGACGAGCTGCGAGTGTTTTGCGCCGCGCACCACCCGCTCGCACAAAAGAGAAATTTCAGATGTCCTGACCTCAGATCAGATATCATGCACCATTCTTTCCGGTTGTGCAGTCGATCTGGGGCAGTTCGTACACCATGCGCAGTTCGGTTCCGGGTAGACTGTCCGGGTCTGGGTGAGTTCCTCAAGCAGCCCGGCGAGTGCCGCATCGCCCGCGGTGCTCGCCGTCCCAAGGATGCGTACCCGCAGGATGCCGTGCTCCGGTTCCGGGATGATATCTGCCGCTGAGTGAAACAGTTCTGCCAGGGGACGCCGCGGGCGGGTCTTGGTACCCTGAGCCTGTGCAACAGCCGGCATCATCCGGGGGGCTGAAAGGGAGTGTGTTCATGAGGCGCTGTCAATCAAATACGTTCCATATTCTGTGACCACAACATGAACCAATCTGTCACGTACGAAACGCTCGGAACCTGTTGTTCTCATTGGAGAAATTGACCACGAATGTACCTGAAATCAGGTCACGAGGTCAGGACGTCTGAATTTAAACCCGCAGGACATTGCCGAGGCCAAATGGATTTTGCGCGAGCCTCAGTCCGGTGCCCGTCAAACCTTTGAAAAGGCACTGGGAGAACTCCTGCCAAGTATCAATATCTATCTTGAGCTTCGCCACAATGAGGCCATCAAAAACGCAGTGGAATCCGGGTTGGGTGTAGGCTGCCTGTCGGAAATTGTGTTGATGAGAAACTTTCAGAGCGGTGATCTGGTCGCACTCGGCCTGACCCAAAGAGCAATGCGCAGGACTTTTTACTTCGTTCTGCACAAAAACCGGCAGTCCCCTCCCAGTGAACACCTAAATGAATATCTGCAGAGGTTCAGTTCAATAGCACCGGGTGTCAGGCTTCGGACTTGAACTTCCTGCGCCATTTGTGCAGCAGTGGCTCGGTGTAGCCGTTTGGCTGCTCCTTGCCCCTGAACACCAGATCACAGGCTGCCTGGAAGGCATGGCTGTTTTCCAGATCAGCGGACATGGGGCGGTACGCCGGATCGGAGCTGTTCTGCCCGTCGACCACAGCAGCCATGCGCACGAAGGTTTTACGCACCTGATCCTGGGTACAGATGCCGTGCTCCAGCCAGTTGCACAGGTGCTGACTGGAAATCCGCAGGGTCGCCCGATCCTCCATCAGCCCGACATTGTCGATATCCGGCACCTTGGAGCAGCCCACGCCCTGGTCAATCCAGCGCACCACGTAGCCCAGAATGCCCTGAATATTGTTATCGAGCTCCTTTTGGATGTCCTCGGCGGTATACTTCAGATCGAGTGGCTTGACCGGCACCCTGAGAATATCGTCCAGCGCCGCCTGCTGACGCCCTGCCAACTCCCGCTGTCTCGACAGAACGTCGATCTGGTGATAGTGGAGCGCGTGGAGCGTCGCAGCGGTGGGTGACGGAACCCAAGCGGTATTGGCGCCGGCCTGCGGATGCGCAGATTTGGTTCGCATCATCTCAGCCATTTCGTCCGGCTTGGGCCACATGCCCTTGCCGATCTGGGCTCGTCCAGAAAACCCGGCAGCAAGCCCTACATCGACATTGCGATTCTCGTAGGCATTGATCCAGACCTGCTGCTTGATGTCCTCCTTCCGCAGCATTGGCCCCATGAGCATACTGGTATGAATCTCGTCTCCGGTCCGATCAAGGAACCCCGTGTTGATAAAGACCACGCGCTCCCGTGCGACCTGAATGCAGGCATCCAGATTTACCGTCATGCGACGCTCCTCATCCATGATGCCGATCTTTATGGTGCTGTGCTCAAGACCCAGAACCTCTTCAACGGCAGCAAAGAGGTCGCAGCTGAAGCGAACCTCTTCCGGGCCATGCATCTTGGGTTTGACGACATAGATGCTGCCTGCACGGCTGTTACGAATCACTTGGCCACCGCGCAGATCATGCAGTGCAATCGCACTGGTCATCAAGGCATCCATAATGCCCTCAAAGGTCTCATTACCTTCGGCATCCAGCACAGCGCTGTTGGTCATCAGGTGCCCCACATTGCGCACGAGAAGCAGCGAGCGGCCGGGCAGTACCAACTCACCCCCATCGGGAGATCTGTAGATTCGATCGGCTTTCAACCGCCGGGTATGTGAGGCGCCACCCTTGCTGTAGGTCGCCTCGAGCGTTCCCTGCATCAGGCCCAGCCAATTGCTGTAGACAGCTACCTTGTCTTCGGCATCCACTGCGGCAACCGAATCCTCACAGTCCTGAATGGTGGTGATGGCCGACTCAAGGCAGATATCACGCACGGCAGCCCTGTCGCCTGATCCTACGGGGTCATCCGGGTCGATCAGGATTTCAAGGTGCAGACTGTTGTGAACCAGCAAAATGGCCCGGGGTGAAGCGGGTTCACCGCGGTAGCCAACAAATTGCCTTGGGTTGGTCAGCCCAAAAAACTCACCCTCACACTTGACCAGCAGTTCACTTCCACGGATCTGGTACCTGTCGACGGTCGCATGGGCAGCACCCTGAAGCGGTGTCACCTGGTCCAGAAATTCCCGGCCCCAGGCAATGACCCGCTTACCGCGCACCGGATTGTAGTCAGCGCCGCGCTCAGCCCCATTCTCCTCGGATAGAGCATCGCTGCCGTACAGGGCATCGTAGAGGCTGCCCCAGCGGGCATTGGCTGCATTGAGCGCGAAGCGTGCGTTCATGACTGGCACGACCAACTGGGGGCCGGCAATGGAGGTAATTTCTGGATCCACATTCCGGGGGCAGATATCCCGAACTTCGCCGACCCTCTGCAGGTACCCGATCCCGGTCAGAAATTCCCTGTATGCGGCCGGATTATGCTCGGGATTGGCCCGATGCCAGTCGTCAATCTGCGCCTGCAAGCTGTCCCTGCGCGCCAAAAGGGCGCGATTGCGCTCAGTGAAATCCTCAAGGATTCGGGCGTAACCCGACCAGAAACGATCTTCTTCAACACCTGTGCCAGGCAAAACCTGACCGGAAACAAAGCGATACAAACCGGCATCGATTTGCATACCGGACTTCGTGACTCTCTCCACGTACAACCGACCTCAACAATGTCTTCATCATTCGCCTGCAGGCGGTGGCCGGCATGACGAGCGCACAGCGGAATGGTGTGCCGCTGGATGCGGAACGAACACATCCCCATAGCGGAAAATTTGGTCGTGCGCACCTGGAGCGCCATATGTACTGTGCACTGCAGTATAATACGGTATACTGAACCCTCCTGGAACCTGACCGCTCTCCCTTGCGGTTATATCCCAGATTTCATCCCCATGCACGGATTAGAAAATACTGACTTAGCGCCAGTTCGGCCCTTGGCTGAACATCCATCCACCGAATAATGCCCGTAGTCTTTTTGATGAAAACAGCCCGCACCAATGCCCTGGGTCTGCTGCTCCTGAGCCTTTTTTGCTTGCAACTATCCAGCCCCGCCTGGGCCAAGTGCCCGGAATTGCTTGACCATCAGATGCGCAAGCTGCGCTCGACCGAGAGCCTGAGTCTCTGTGAAACCTATGCTGGCAAGACCCTGTTGATCGTCAACACCGCGAGCCATTGTGGCTTCACTCCGCAATTCAGGGGACTGGAAACACTCTACCAGGCCTACAAGGACCGCGGACTGGTTGTCGCGGGATTCCCATCTAACTCGTTTCGCCAGGAAGCCAGCGACGAAGAGGTCACGGCTGAAATCTGTTACGTCAACTACGGCGTAACTTTCGACATGTTCGCGCAAGTCGAAGTCACCGGCCGCGATGCACACCCGCTATTTGCACAGCTTGCCAGGGCACATGGCGAACCCCGCTGGAACTTCACCAAATACCTGATCAATTCGCGGGGCGAAGCCGTGGCCCGGTTCGGCAGCAAGACCACGCCCGATGATCCCGCACTGATCCAGGCCATCGAAGAACAACTGGCTCCGGTTTTGAAATAATGAGCCCGCCGACACGAACCTTAGCACGGGCGAACACTCGATATATCAACGGCCATGGACACAATCTACAGGTTAATTACACGCAGCCCTGATGCCTTTGGCATCACCGCCAAAATCACGCACCTAATCGCATCCCACGGCGGCTGGATCACCGATCTGAGCCTGCACGCCGATCAGTCCACCGGCTGGTTTTTTTCCCGCAGTGAAATACGCGCCAACAGCCTGCCGTTCGGTCTGGAAACGTTCCGGGAAAAATTTACCCCTCTGGCCGAAGAGATGGACATGGAGTGGCACATCGAAGACTCAGCTGTGCGCAAGAGAGTGGTCATTATGTGCAGCAAAGAGTCACACTGTATCGTGGACATCCTGCACCGGTGGAACAGCGGGGAACTCGAGTGCGATATTCCATGTGTGATATCCAACCACGATCATTTTCGCTCCATGGTGGAATGGCATGGCATCCCCTACCACGAGGTTCCCGTATCCCCAGAGAATAAAGCCGAGGCCTTTGACAGGATCGCAGGGATACTCAGGGAGGTTGATGCCGATACGCTGGTTCTGGCCCGTTACATGCAAATTATTCCTGCTGACATCTGCCGCGCTATGCCGGGGCAGATCATCAACATCCACCACAGTATGCTGCCGTCCTTCGCGGGGGCTCGTCCCCGTCAACAGGCCGCTGAACGAGGCGTCAAGCTCATTGGCGCTACCTGCCACTACGTAACAGAAGAGCTGGATGCAGGCCCTATTATCGAGCAGGACGTGGTGCGCATTTCGCATCAGGATAACATCAACGACCTGGTACGCAAGGGCCGGGATTGCGAAGTGCTGGTCCTCGCACGGGGGTTGCGCTGGCACGTAGAGGATCGGGTGGTACTGCACGGCAACAAGACCGTGATATTCAGTTAGGTCCGCGCTTCAGACTCCGCAAGGGATAATGCTGCTGCACAGTACACAATATCGCAGGGCTATTTCACGCTAGTCGGAAGGGGTTGAACTGCTGGTGAGGTTTCGGAACGCTGGCTTTTTCCGCCGGGATGGTCCATAGTGCTGTCCATGGTGGACGTTTTCGATAAGTCGGAGGTGGTGGTCCGGGAGGTTGAGGTGCGCCCGGTTCGGGCGGACGAGCGTCGGCGCTGGGACGCACTGATGGACAGGCACCACTACTTGGGGTTTAAGCAGTTCGCGGGGCGGGGCCTTCGGCACGTCGCGGTGTGGCGTGGCCATTGGCTGGCGCTTGTGGGCTGGCAGTCGGGGGCGTTCAAGTGCCGGCCGCGCGACCGGTGGCTGGGATGGCACCGGTCGGTTCAGTTCCGCCGGCTGCACCTGATCGGCAACAACACGCGGTTTGTGGTCCTGCCGGAGGCGTCGGGCATTGCGAACCTGGCGTCGCGGGCGCTGGGGCGGAGCCTTCGGCGGCTGTCCGGGGACTGGTCGGCGCTACACGGCCACCCGCTGGAGCTGGCGGAGACGTTCGTGGACCCGTCGCGGTTCGCGGGGACGTGCTACGACGCCTCGGGTTGGGAGCGGGTGGGGCGCACGCAGGGGTTCGCACGGCACAACGGGTCGTACACGGACCCGCATGGGTGTCCGAAGGAGATGCTCGTCCGGCCGCTGCGGGCGGACGCGTGTGCGCGGCTTGCGGATCCGGAGGATCGCGAGGAGTGGTCGTGCCGGGCGGTACCGGTGAGCTACGCACGCGCCGAGCTACGTTCGCTGCGCGGCCTGTTCGCGCAGGTGCCGGACGCCCGGCGGGGGCAGGGACGCAAGCACCGCCTGGAGACGGTGCTGTCGCTGTGCGCGCTGGCGAAGCTGGCCGGGCTGTCCGGGCCGGTGGCCACGGCCCGCTACGCGGCGGGGCTGGCCCAGGAGGAGCTGCGGGCGCTGGGTGCGTGGCGCGACCCGGAGGCGGCGCGCTGGATGCCGCCGTCGGCGGCGACCTTCTGCCGGGTGCTCGCCGACACCGACCCAGACGCGCTGGCCGACGTACTGAGCGAGTGGGCGGCACCGCGGCTGGCCGGTGACTCGGAGCAGGCGGCGCTGGCCGCCGACGGCAAGCGCATCCGCGGTGCCAACCGGCAGGCGGGCGGCAGCGACCACTTCGAGACCCTGACCCTGGCCACCCACGACGGCCGTCCGGTCGCGAGCCGCTGCTGCCGCGACGAGGGCGGCGAGATCGCCGCGCTGCGCGCTCTGCTGGAGGACGTCGACATCAGGGGTCGCCTGCTCACCCTCGACGCTCTGCACACGACCCGCGACACCGCCCGTGCCATCGTCGAGACGCACGGCGCGGACTACATGCTGTCGCTCAAGGGGAACTGCCCCGACACCTTCGCCCAGCTCGCCGCCATCGGCTGGGACGGCGAGGGCGTCCGCCACCACGCCGACGGCCCGGTCAAGGCCCACGGGCGCGTCGAGGCCCGCCGCATCGCCGCTCGCGACCTGCTGCCGGACACGCTCGCGCCGTTCCCTCAGGCCCGGCAGGCGTTTCGTGTCGTGCGCGAGCGCATCGACCTGGGGACCGGCGAAGCCTCCTCCGAGACCGCCTACGGCATCACCACCGTGCCCGCCGAGAGCGCCGGACCCGAACGGCTGCTCGCCTGGAATCGCGGCCACTGGCAGGTCGAGAACGCCAACCACCACCGACGCGACGCCACCATGGGCGAGGACGCCAGCCGTGTCCGCGCCCGCAACGCGCCCGCCAACAACGCCGCGCTCAACACCATCGCCCTCGCCGTCGTCTTCCACAACGGCTTCACCTGGCTCCCCGACGCCAACCTCCACTTCATGATGCGCCGGCAGGACGCCTTCGACGCCATTCTGTCCACAACCTGAACCGCCGAACCAGCGGGGCGGCCGCGCAGCAGGCATGGCTGTGCACTCCCGGACATCCCGCGCGGATCCACCATACACAGCAGCACGCCCCAGTCGACGGCGCGGCGCGCCACACACAACACCTCGTTCAGGCTCGTGCCTCGTTGGACACAACCACGCCTTCAATCAGCGTGCAATGGCCCTGCACAATATCGCGTCCGCTCTGTGAATGAGTTAGAGTTCCTGTTAGAATCCATTCCTTTTTAGAGCATAGCATAATGAACAAGCCCCCCCCCCCCCCCCGCTCGATCAACAATCCTTCTGCTGCTGACGGCGGCCTCCCTGGCCGTTGGCCTCGCCCTTCTGGCCGGGCCAGCTGCGGCGCAGAGATTTACTCCCTCTCAGTACCCAGATCACCTCACAGAGGTTCTAGGAAACGAAGGCAGGGACTCCGGGAACCCCGTCACATCGCTGAACGGCCCCGTCTTCACCGACACGGAAGTTACGGTAGCTATTAGGGATTTGGACATCGAGGCCCTGGACTGGCCCGGCAACGCGATCCTCGGCGTGGGTGCCGGATCCCGGTGCGCATACGGCAGCGGGGGGGCAACGCGGCTGGTCAGCTTCCACAACGCCACCGGCACCTATACCAACGGCCAGCCCATCGCCGAAGCTTGCACGTATTTCGGCAAGCCAAAATGCTCGAAAACAGAAACAATAACCATACCGGGTTTCGGAACACGGACATTCACAGCCAATCGTGGATCCCCTCCCTGCTCAGACTCTAATAGTGTTCCCAGCAGGGACATTGCCTCTACCGGCATGTTCACCGTCCGGATCTGGGGCAAGGTGTGCTATTCCGCGAATAGTAATTGTCTCCCGGCGAGGGAGCCAATACCAGCAAATGGCATGGCCAACATCAATTACAATGGGTATTTTGCGACCTTCAAGGGCGGAGGCACCAACTGCGGCCCGTCCATCTGGCCCACGCAGGAGATGAAGGCGCTGGGCGCCCCGCCCTATGCCGCGTGGTGTGATTTCACCTTCGATATACAGTGAAGTGACGCTGACCGAAACACGAAAAGGGCGGCTTCGGCCGCCCTTTCGATTGGGGGATTATGTAGCAAAATCCACAGCACTCCACACTTGCCTGAAAAACTCTTTATGCTAGAATAATTGCGCTCCTTAAGGGTGGCCACTGTGCCTGAGATGTTCCGGTTGACCGGAGCGAACCTTTTGAACCTGATCCGGTTAATGCCGGCGTAGGGATAGGAATCTCACCAATCTTTACCCACTCGCATTCCGGGTCTCCACAATCTCGACATTGTTACTGGAGGCTCACATGTTTCTCTCACCCCTACAGATAGGTCGCACGGGACTTATCGCAGCGGCACTGCTGTACAGCGGCACATCCCTCGCAGACAGCGATCTCGAAGAGATCGTTGTGACCGCCGATTACCGTGACGTCGAACTGATGCACGCGCCCCTGAGTCTGACAGCGATCTCGGGCCAGACCATTGAAAAGCGCAGTGCCCAACATCTTGAGCATGTGCTCAATCTGGCACCAAACGTCAATCTGAGCAGCAGCGCATCGCGGGCCCGGTATGTCCAGATCCGTGGCATAGGTGAACGCGGCCAGCTTCAGGAACCCATCAACCCTTCGGTAGGCCTGATCATCGACGATGTAGACTTTACCGGCATAGGTGCAGCTGCAACCCTTTTTGATGCCAAACAGGTCGAGGTTCTGCGCGGCCCCCAGGGGACCCGCTATGGTGCCAATGCGTTCGCTGGTCTCATCTTCATCAACACCCGCCCTCCCACCGGGGAGACCCAGGGAACTCTGCAATTCGGGATCGCTGATTACGGCACCTACGATCTCGGTACCGCTCTGGGCGGACAGATCAGTGATCAACTGCTGGGCCGGGTGGCAGTCCAGCACTATCGCAGTGACGGTTTTACCGAGAACCGGTTTCTGAACAGGGATAACACCGCCGAGCGCGATGAACAGACAGTGCGCGCCAAGCTGCGCTGGCTCGCCACCGAGGATATGACTGTCGATTTCAGCGCATTCCGTATCTTGGTCGACAACGGGTACGATGCCTTTTCCCTTGACAACGTTCGGGACACCATCACCGACGAACCAGGCCGTGACGAGCAGGATACCCTCGCGGGATCAGTCGGGATTCATTGGAGCGGCAATCCCGCCTATCGGCTCGAAGCCATCCTTGCCTACAACGACAGCGACAGCCTCAACAGCTTCGATGAAGACTGGACGTTCAGCAGTTTTCATCCCTCTGGCTACAGCTCGACTGACAGTTACACCAGAGACAGGCAGCGCATCAGCGCAGAACTGCGGCTGGTTTCAGAGGAAGCGGGCCGGATTTTCGACAACTCCACCACCTGGGCACTCGGCCTCTATCTGCTCAATACAGAGGAAGACCTCAGGCGCGAAAACCTGTGGATTCCAGCGGGCAATTTCAACAGCCAGTACGAGACAGATACGCTTGCCGCATTCAGCCAGCTGCAGAGCCAGTTGACCCGGCGTCTGCACCTGACGTTCGGACTGAGGCTGGAGGAGCGCCAGACCGACTATCAGGGATTTAGCGCGGGTGCGGAAGCGAGCACCAGTTTTGCCGCCAGTACCAGCGAAACCAGCCTAGGTGGCAAACTGGTGCTGGACTATCTGCTGGATGGCTCGACCCTGTTCTACGCCGGTATCTCCCGGGGATTCAAGGCTGGTGGTCTCAACAGCGATCCCAATCTGGCGGCGCGAGGTCTCAGTGCCTACGACACGGAATTTGTCTGGAGCTACGAGGCAGGTATCAAACGAAGCCATTTCAATGATCGGCTGCACACTCGGCTTTCCGCCTTTTATCTTGATCGTCAGGATCAGCAGGTGGACGACTTCACCTGCATCGACCCGAACACCGGAACCATCATCCAGAACTCGGTCGACTGTACCTCCAACTTTATCGACTTTCTCAGCAACGCTGCAGACGGAAGCAGCTACGGACTGGAACTGGAAGCTCAGTGGCACATCAGCACGAATCTCCGGGCCTTTGGCTCCATGGGTGTGCTGGAGACCGAAATCTCCAACTACGTCAATGCCAATGGCGACACTCTGGACGGACGGGACCAGGCGCACGCTCCAGGCTACCAGTTCTCCCTGGGTACTGAACTCGAACGCGGCAACTGGTATGCCCGATTGGAATTCGAGGGCCGCGACACATTCTTCTTCTCCGAAGGGCACAACGGCCGCTCAACCCGCTATGAACTGCTGCACGCTCGCCTTGGATACATCGCAGGGAGTTGGGATGTCGCACTCTGGGCACGCAACCTGACAGACGAGGACTATCTGGTGCGCGGCTACCGCTTTGGCAACGACCCTCGCATCCAATACGCGGCAACCACGTATACCCAGCTGGGTGAACCAAGGCAGCTCGGCATCACTGCGCGCTACCACTTTTAGTCCCGACAGATCGCCGCCCTGCCCATGATGGAGAGCCTGCTTGCCGCCATAGCCGCCACCTCGTTCTGGGAGCTGATTGCCGCAGGTCTCGCGCTGGCATACCTCGTTTTGATATCGCGGGAAAATATCTGGGGCTGGCCCTGCGCGCTGGTCAGCACCCTGATATATACGCTGCTATTGTGGCACGTCAGTCTACTGATGGAGTCAGCACTCAACATCTACTACATGGGTATGGCGCTCTATGGTTGGCACAGCTGGGCGAGGGGAGGCGCTCACCAGGGCGGATTGGCGCACGAACGGCTGCACGCCATGCGCATTCAGCGCTGGTCGCCGAGCCAGCATCTGGGTGCCGCACTATTCATAGCCCTGACAACCCTTACAAGCGGGTACTTCCTGGCCAAAAACACTCAGGCAGCCTGGCCATTTCTGGATTCGTTCACCACCTGGGCAAGCGTTCTCACCACCTACATGGTGGCTCGAAAAGTACTGGAAAACTGGCTGTACTGGATTGTAATCGATACTGTCGCAATCTACCTGTACATTGATCGGGAACTCTACCTGACCGCCCTGCTGTTCCTCACCTATCTGCTGATCTGCATCCACGGCTTCTTCCACTGGAGAAAAAACCTGCAGACTCAGTTGGGTGCCGAACTCGCAGCGCCAGCCTGAAGCAGGCGCTTCAAATCGGTTGCCACAGTCCATCGCCAATATGCGAGAGCTGCGCGCCTGCCTCGATTCCTGGATGCTCTGGGATGTCGGCCTGGAGCAGCGCCCTGCAGCCGTGCGCAGACTGGGTGGGGGACAAACCAACCAGAGTTTCCTGCTGGAGTCGAGGCCGCACAGGCTTGTGATACGGATTCATCACCCTGACAGCAACCACCTGGGCGTGGACCGGGATCGGGAAGCACGCATATTGAAAGCTGTGGGCGATGCCGGTATCGGACCGACATTGGTCTATCTGGACCCCGAACGACACTACCTCGTGTATCCATATCTTGATGGACGGATCTGGGAAGACGAAGATTTTCGCATCCCCTCACAGGTGGGACGACTTCAGGCCGTCATCAGTCGCTACCAGCAGATTGAATTGGGTTTGACCCGCTTTGATTATCACCAGCATCTGTCAAGCTACCTGAACCATCTCATCGCAATTGACCGATTCGATGCCAAGCTGATGTTCGAGTGGCAGAAATTCAGCGCCCGGCTCAGCTGTTTTCAGGCACATTTGGAGTCACCCGTTCTCTGTCATCATGATCTGAACCCGGCCAACGTTCTGGAAACCGAAAACGGGCTGCGCATCCTGGACTGGGAGTACGCGGCATCGGGTCATCCTCTGTTCGATCTGGCCGGTCTGCCTGTCAAGCCAAAAGCGACCGATGCGAGAGACATGGCGTTGATCAGAGAGTTGCGCTTCTGGCTCGACAGGCTCTGGAGGGAGCTCAGACGCTCGCAGGCACCGGGCTAACTGCTACCCCGCAGATCAGAGAGCACATCCGCCCTGACCTGGCTCTGTATTTTGGGCAGAGCGCGACTTCCAGAAGACCGGCACCCGCAAATTATGACGATACTATGAATGCATATACTTTTTTATAATTTTGTATTGACATAAAACAACAAAGTATATACATTGCACCCCATAGGTTGTTTATTCAACCACATAAAGCGGCCAGGAAACCAAGCCGCATATACCTATGAGGGTTATCAGAATGATGAAAACAATCGCTTTTTTATATGCTGCTGCGGTATCTGCCGCTCTCACCAGCATGCCCCTGCAGGCCGATCCTCAGCAGATCGCTGTGGCCAATGAGGTTGCGCCTGCATACCCCGCTTCAGCACTGAGGCACCGTCACACGGGCTGGGCTGTGGTCAAATACAGCGTGAATAAAAAGGGTCGCGCAGAGAACATCATCGTCACCAGTTCAGAACCTGCCAGGGTGTTTGATCGGGCCGCGAAGAAGGCCATTCGTCAGTCCAGATTTGAAGTCCCCATGGTAGATGGCGCTCCGGGTACCGTTGACAACCAATACAGGAAATTTGTATTTGAAATTGACGAGCAGGTTCCCGGAGATGTCGTCAGCCGCCGGGGTCAGTAGTCGTCTGACCTGGGGAAGACAGCTGTCCAATCGGGTAGGAGGCTGGGTCACACCCTGAAGTCGCAGGACGCTACCCAGTCCTGCCAGCCTCGTGCGACCACAGCGGACTTCCGGCATCACGCGGTTCATGTGCAAAGCCCGGGTATCCTGCCAAGGCCCATGCCCGGCCCGGCACACCAAATACAGAGGCGAGCACAGGCTCACCTCAGTATTTCGATGCTGTTCAACGATGAAGTCGTTCAGTCTTCCAGAGGATGCTCTTTCAAAAACTCCCGAATAAAGCGCCGCACCTCTCGCGCAGCGCTGGTATCCATATCATCGCAAATCTCGATGAACTGATCGCGCTCCTGTTGATTGATACGGACAACAAGCTGGCTGTCCTTTTTTCGGGATCGGTTTCTTTTTGATTTTTCACCCACTATCGACTCCTGGCAACCCATCTGGTGCGATCATTGATACATGAACCTCAGGCGCGGTCACGGCGTCAGGTTAATCTCCCAGGTGGCGAAAGTCCAACACCGGACTACACTCACTCACTGTGAAGCCTCGCGATTCGGCAGGAAAGGTCCGGGTGAGTCCATAGCTGAACAGGTAGAACAGCATTCGAACGAACTGGCACTGGAGTATCTCGGTTGGAGCCGCACAATGAAAACCCTGTACGTCGGGATCGTCTGCAACTGCCTGAGCACAGCTGTGCGGGATTCCTGTCCAGACACCGCATTCTGCAGTTCCATTTCCATCCAGCAGGGTGCGATTGGTGACCCAAACAGGCGTGTCACACAACTTTGGGGACCAAACCCGGTTGCCGGGGCAATTCAAACGCCGCAACATCACTGCGTGATCAGAAGCTGGCTCCCTCTATGCGCCGGACACGACCTGGGAGATTCTGCCCGAAGCTGGAAGGGCGGACCGCTTCCGAAACCACTGATACACTGCGCCAAACCCGAATTGGGACGATTTCGGGTTATGATAGGCGGTTTTTAACCAGTCGGGAATTTACCGTGGTCAACCTGTACCAACTCAGCGTAGTCAACTACAACCGCGTCCTCAATGCCAGCATCGGCATACTCGATAAGGCGCAGGCTCGCTTTGAAGAGAATAACCAGGACATGAATGAAATCATCGAGATGCGGCTTGCAGACGACATGCGGCCCTTCCCGTTTCAGATCAACTCAATCCGCCACCACTCCCTGAATTCCGTCAAGGGGCTGATAGCCGGCGAGTTTCGACCGCCGGAACCGCTTCCGGAGCTCGACTATCAAGGCTTAAGAGCGGTGCTCGTCGATGCTCAGGCCGAACTGACGGGCTATACCGAAGACCAGATCAACGAGCTGGAAGGCAACTCCATGTGCTTTCGCACGGCGGATCTGGAGATACCCTTCACCTCGGAGAACTTTGTCCAGTCCTTCTCGCTGCCCAACCTGCATTTTCACGCCACCACCCTGTATGACATGCTGCGCATCAAGGGAGCACCTCTGGGCAAGGCAGACTACCTGGGCAAGATGGCGATCGGGACGGACGAGCTGGCCAAGGCTGCATCAATACACAACCCCGGGCGAGCCGGGGTTTAGGTATCCAGAGGGCCTTTAATCCAGGGAGCCCTCAATCACCCAGTCGCTGTACCAGGTCGATTCCGCGCTGGAGCCAGGCTCTACTGCGCCGATGTAATCGGTACCATCAAACTCGAAGCCCGAACCGTTCTCAATCGCAATCATGGCTGTGACCGAACCAAGCTCAGCTGCATCGTCTGACAACGCGAGCGCGGCGTCAATGGTTACGGTTCCGGCACCTGAATTGGTTTCCGAGTCAGCAATTCGATCATTGTGATAGAAGCCCTGGGTACAGTTGCCCAGCACATTCACCAGCGTGACATCGGAATTGATGGTCGAACCGGCGACATCAGCGTCGTCGATACGCACGCAGCTTCGGTCAAATCCGGTAACTGCAGTGTTGTATACGACCGCTGTGAGCGCACCGCGCAGACGCATACCTGGTTCACCGTCGTTGATCTGGCCACCAATCAGCGTGATGTTGGCCAGAGCTGCGCTGGTCTCCTCAACGAAATCCTCGTCAGAGCTGTTGGCCTCAATGCCACGGGGATCATTCGATCCCTGGGGTGCGGAGGCTGTCTCATCCATTTTCACGATGACGTGCTGAATGTTGCCCTGATAACCCTCATCAAAGTCAATGCTATCGTCATCGTTATTGGTCAGTACGGCGTACTTCAGGTTGACGGTACCACCAAACCACTCAATGCCGTCGTCCAGGTTGCTGTGGACCTGCACATACTGGAGATCAGTCCCACTGCCTACGCCCTGCAGTGTCAGACCGTTCACTTCGTTATTTGGGCCAGCAACCAGACCACCTTCAGCAATTCGCAGGTAGCGAATAATGCCGCTGTTGTCGTCCACATCGTTCCCGCCATAAACACCGATGTCGGTGCCACCTTCACCATCCACGTTACAGGTAGTGCCACTGCCGAAACAGGCACCGGTGCCACCCGCGCCATACTGCGGGGCAAAACCCTGGATGACGACCCCGCCCCACTCGCCCAGGCCGTCATACCCGTTGTCTGCAGAACTGAAGGTGATAGGTTCATCTGCTTCACCCCGAGCGATTAGCCTCGACCCACGCGTCACGATCAACTTGGCATCGTCTGTGGCAGCAACATCCACACCGGCTTCAATAGTCAGGGTCACACCGGACTCGCGAACTGACTGCACATCAGCATCAGAACTTACAGTGGTTGTGTTACCCGATCCAACAGTTACAGTGCCGTCTATGGACCATTCAACGCCAGCCACCATGGTGTAGTCCGCGTTGATGTTGCCGGTTATTTCGCACACAGTGCCGGTACAACTGACAAAGCCAGGGCTCGAATCAACAGAAGTGGTTGGCTTGTCCAGAGAACCCTGGATGGTCCAGTCGGCCCACCAGGCGCTTGCAGCTTCTGTTCCGGGCTCAACTGCACCAACATATCTGGTCTGGTCGAACACAAAGCCTGAGTTACCAACCGCATCGATGGATGGAGCCGAGTCCAGAACAGCAGTAATCTCATTCACGGCATAGGCGCGGTCAAAAGTCACGACCTCGGCACCGGAGTTGATCTCGGTATCCGCTACACGGCTGTTGTGATAGAAACCGGTCATGCAGTCACCCAGCACGTTCACCAGCCTGACGTCTGATCGGATGGTCGATCCGGCAACCTCGGCATCATCAACGCGGACACAGCTGCGGTTGAAACCTTCGATCGCGGTATTGTAAACGCTGGTGGTCAGGGCACCGCGCAGGCGCATACCCGGTTCACCGGCATTGATATCACCACCAACGATACTGAGGTTTGCGAGGACTGCATTGGTCTCCTCCACGAAGTCTTCATCCGAGCTGTTGGCCTCCACACCACGCGGGTCGTTGGAACCACGGGGTGTGGCATTTGTCGCCTGCTGCATCTGAATGATGACATGCTGGATGTTGCCGATGTAGCCTTCGTCGTAATCCAGGCTATCGTCATCGTTATTGGTCAGTACGGCGTACTTCAGATTAACAGTACCACCGAACCACTCGATGCCATCATCCAGATTGTTGTGAACCTGGATAAACTCAAGCCTGGTGCCATAGCCGACGCCCTGCAAGGTCAGGCCATTCACTTCGTTGTTGGGGCCAGCGACCAGACCACCCTCCGCGATACGCACATATCGCATGATGCCGCTGTCATCAGCCTCATCATTGCCACCGTAGACCGCTACAGCAGTGCCGCCTTCACCTTCAACGTTACAGGTTGTGCCAGAACCGAAGCAGGCCCCGGTGCCGCCAGCACCGTATTGCGGGGCAAAGCCCTGGATCACCACACCACCCCACTCACCGAGGCCATCGTACCCATCGTCGAGCGAAGAAAAAGTAATGGGCGCATTGCGGGTGCCCTCCGCCATGATTTTGGAACCGCGTGTCACCAGCAGTGTGCCATCGCCTTCGGCCTTGACTTCGGTACCGGCTTCGATAGTCAGGGTCACACCAGCTGACCTGATGGCATTGACATCGGCATCGGAGTCAACCCTGACATTGCCGGCGCCAACAGTCACCACGCCATCCAGAATCCACTGGATATCCGCCGTCAGCCTGAAGTTCTCGTCCACCGTGCCGGAAATTTTCGCAGTCCGGGCACAGTTGTCTTCGAAACAGTCGACAAAGTCGGGAAAGGTTTGCGGCGGCTCCTCCTCCTGCACCTGACCCAGAGACCCCTCAATGATCCAGCCATTCCACCAGGCTTCGGACTGGGAAGCATCGGGATCAACCGCACCGATATAGTCAGTTGGATCAAAGGCAAAACCCGAACCGTTGTCCACTGCAACCGGGGTCACCGGGGAAGCAAGAGATGCCTTGGGTGAGGTGATCGCATAGGCCGAATTAAGCGCGATGGGGCCTTCGATCGGTGTGAATGGATTCACCGGACGATTGTCGTTGTGGAAGAATCCTCCCTCGCAATCACCCATCATGTTCGTCAGGGTGACCCGGGAGTTAATCCTGCTTCCTGCAACCTCGGCATTATCAATGCGCACACAACTTCTGGAGAATCCGTCAACTGCGGTGTTATAGACCGCAGTGGTCAGGGCACCACGCAAACGCATACCCGGCTCACCATCATTGATTTGGCCACCAATCAGCAGCGCATTGGCAATGGTCGCATTGGTTTCCTCAACAAAGTCTTCATCGGAACTGTTGGCTTCAATTCCTCGAGGGTCATTGGAGCCCTGAGGCGCTGTCGCCGTCTGACTCATGCGGATAATCGCAAACTGGATATTGCCCTGATAGCCTTCGTCATAGTCCAGACTGTCATCATCGTTGTTGGTCAGAACAACCCACTTGGCGTTTGCGGTGCCGCCAAACCACTCAATACCGTCATCCAAGTTGTTATGGACCTGAATGAATTCGAGTGTTGTGCCATGACCAACACCCTGCAGGGTCAGCCCGTTCACTTCGTTGTTTGGACCGGCAACCAGGCCGCCTTCTGCAATACGCACATACCGCAGTGAACCGCTGTCGTCGGCAGGATCGTTGCCGCCGTAGACTGCAACAGAGGTTCCTCCTTCACCTTCCACGTTACAGGTTGTACCGGAACCGAAGCAGGCCCCGGTACCGCCAGCACCGTATTGCGGGGCAAAGCCCTGGATCACCACACCACCCCACTCACCGAGGCCATCATAGCCTTCATCGAGAGATGAAAAGGTAATGGGGTTGGATGCCGTACCGTTGGCAATCAGCCTGGAACCGCGGGTCACCAGCAGTGTGCCATCGTCAGTCGCACGGACGTCAGTGCCTGCCTCAATAGTCAGGGTCACACCGGAATCCTTGATTGCGCTGACATCCGCATCATTGCTCACATTGAGGTTACCTGCGCCGACGGTCACCACACCGTCGAGAATCCAGACACGATCTGCAGTCAGCGTCATGTCCTCAAGAATATCGCCTCTAACGATAGTGCCATCAAGGCCGGTGATGATCACGTCCGAGATGTCGTTCTGCCCGGCAATCTGCGCCGGCGTCAGGCCATCGTTGTCCGAATTCCGGGTATCTGCAACCACAGAGTCCAGCACGTCCGAAGTCGCAACAAGAATGCTCTCAAGCGCCCCGGACTCGCCAACCGCATTGGTCGAAGCAACTGCGTTGATAATGATCTGGGTCAACGTCTGCGCCACTTCATGGGTTGCAGTATCGCCAGAAGCGATGTAATCAGCAGAGTACTCAGAAATATCCAATGAGCGCTCAACGCTGGCGCCGGCGGCCGAAATGGAATCACCATTCTCGACCCGGGTCTGCACCATGGTTGTAATGGGGCTGATGAAGGTACTCCCTGCGGGGGCCGTGAGGATAAAGTCGCCAGCCACCGGTGCACCGGTATCCTCATCTGTCGTGCCGGAATCTGCCACCAAAAGGAGTGGGTTGGAATCAATCTGATCCTGAGTTGCATCGATACTGAAGGCACCACCCGCACCTGTGGTTGCAGCGGGTTCGCCCGAATTACAGACCAGATTGCCATTTAAATCCAGACACACAGTAGCCCCGACAAGATAACCATCCGCTGCAATACCATTCAACGGTGCCGTCGATGGGGTTGACGGAGTGCTCAGGTTATCGGGGTCAAACAGCCCGGTGGCCGGATTGCCCTCGGAGTTGCCCCCTCCACCGCAGGCGACCAACAAGAGGCAGGTGGCGAGCGCAGCCGCCGGATACTGTAGCTGTTTCATGATCTATACCCGTGTACACATGTGAAATCAAAAGCTCTGGCTGACGCCAATAGAAAACTCACGCCCCTGACGATAGCTCTGGTCATAAAAAACGACACCGCCGACGGACTCACCCCGAAACTCGATATCCGAATCGAGCACATTGCGGATCTGGAATGACACTGTGGTCCCAAACTCGGATTCCCATTCAAAGTTCAGGTCCACCTCGACACGGGCCATCTCAAAAATAGGACCGAGGAGCGAGCTTCGCTCGACCCGGTCGATACGATCATCAAAATAGTTGACCAGCAGAGTGCCGCTGATCGCCGAGCCGATGTGATCCGCGCCAAATTGGATATTTGCCAGAACCGGCGACAGGCCCTGCAGCTCTCGTGCGGGATCTGCTTCAAGGCGAAGTGAATCGGCATCCAGGGTGACTTCAGAGCTGGTGAATGCCAGGTTACCAGCGAGAAAACCATCCCAGTCGAGACCATCAAAGAGCGTAATATTGGCGTCAATTTCAACGCCTCTCACCTCGGCGGCTTCGTTGTTGCGGTAGGTGAAACTGTCGACGCCAGCCACACTGTCCGCCACGGCCTTTTCAATGGGGTTCTCGATGTCCTTGTAGAACAGGGCCAGGGAGATACTGCTGTCTGTGTTGAAGTAGTACTCAGCGCGGAAGTCGATATTGTCAAGTTCGGAAACCTGTAGATCAGGGTTACCAAAAATGGGGTTGTCGGTGTCCGGGTCGTAGGTGATTGACTCGGAACGCTCGGTCAGCCCGGGATAAGACAGCGTCGAGCTGTACCCCAGGCGGAAAATCCAGTTGTCGTTGGGTTGGTAATTGACACTCAGGGCGGGCAGCAGCTCGCTGGAATCCAGATCAAGCAAGGATGCGGTCAGGGCGGCATCATTGGGATAGGCCAGTGACTGAGTGTATTCCTCATGGCGCACGCCCAGCCCGACTGTCCAGAAATCGCCGATTTCCATATCTGTCTGGATATAGAATGCGGTGGTCTCCGCTGTCGAGTTGTAATTGCCTGTGGACTCTGTGCGAAAATCGACAAAGATATCCGGCTCACCGTCGTCGAGCACAGCCAGGTTGTCACCGATAAAAATGGTCTCTGGATCCAGCTCTGTCAGGAAGGAAACATTCCACAGCCTCTCAACCACATCGCCGCCGTCAGCTTCCATAACCAGCCGGATCAGATCCACATCCCGTTCAATCTCGTTGTAGAGCGCACCGATCTGGACATCGGTGTAGATGTTCTCCCCAAACTCGAAGCTGGTCCTGTAATCCAGGCTGTATGCCAGACCCTCATCCGTCAGGTCGTTCCAGCGACGTTCAACCTCACCTGAAAGCAGCAGACCGTCGTTGGACGTCACCGAGGGGCGGTTATCGTAGGTGTAAAAGCGGCGGTCGGGCTGATAGCGCGAGGACTGGGAAAAACTGAGAGCCCAATCAAGCCGGTGGTCGCCATCGGCAAAGAAATGCTCGCCGGAGAACTGCTGGGCGATAAATTCGCGCTCGGTCCATTCGAGAATAGTCTCGTCAAATTCACGGTTGTCATCCGAGCCATCCACCGTCAGCGAATTGGATGTTCGATCCACTGTCTGGCGAATCCACATGCTCTTGCTGTCCAACGACATATTCTCACTGTCAAATGACAGCGCCAGATAGGCGTTCATGTCGTATGACTTCTCGACCCGGCTGTCAGTCGTCAGATCAGTGGTGTTACGCGTACGTGAATCCAAGCGAACGGAGGTGTCAAAACCCCAGTTGTACGCTGCGTAATAGCCGAAATCACCGGAGTCCAGCGTGTGAAGATTTCCGTATGCAGCACCCAGGCCAAAGGGAGGTACGGCTCGTTCAAGATCGGTGTTGTATACGTTAGTCAAACTCTGTGCCAGGCCAACCCGGTCCTCAACGCTGAGATCAACCGGACTACCTTGGGCTGCAGCGTCAGCCAACTCCTGGGTGCCGGGAGGAACCCCGCGAAAGCCATCGTCGAAGCCCAAGTCGTCTGTAGTGTCACCTTCATAGTTGGGCACATGCTCTCCGGTGATATCCTCGCGAAAACCGCCGGATACGGATAGATTGAAAACGCGATTTTCAGGCACATCTCTCGTGCGGACCCTGAGGGTGCCTGCGCTGGAATCTCCGGGTTGATCAGCTGTGTAGCCCTTCTGAACCTCGATACCACCCAGAATGTCGGCCGGGAACAGATCGAGTTCCAGATCACGACGCAGCGCATCGGTACTGGGCATGTTGAACGCATTGATGGTACTGGCGATGTAGCGACCGTCGAGGCCCCGAATGATGGCATATTTGCCTTCTTCAACAGCAACCCCCACCAGGCGTCGAACCGCAGAGGCAACATCCGAATCCGCGAAACGCTCCAGCTGAACCAGATCCAGTGCATCCGTGACGGTCAAAGCTTCCCGCTCCATGGAAATGGTATCTATGGGATTTGGGTTATATACCTGGCCAACGACGACCGATTCCTCCATCCTGAGTGTCGGCGGGTCGGCAAACTCAATACGACGACGCAGCTGCAGAGTCAGGTCAACGCCCGCGCCGGCCAGGATTCGCACCTCGGTGTCTGACGAACTTCCCTCTTCCGGATGGCTGGCACCAACAAAATGGATGCCGCGCGGCACAGTCATCTCGTACTCACCGGCACTGTCCGTGAGGGTTTCCAGATCCAGACCCTCGACACTCACACGGGCATCAGGTACCGGACGTCCCGACATATCGACAACGATTCCAGACAGCATGCCTTTCGGCGCATCGACATCGTCAGTTCGGTAGGTATCCAGAGTGATTGTAGGCTCACCTGTTCCCCCGATATCGACCTTGATATCAATGTTCTGGCCTTCCTCGAGCACAAAATCGAATGCCGCAAGCTCAGCCCCCCCGGCACCAATGCTGATGCGGTGTGGTCCCTCCGAAACAGAGCTATCGAAAGCGCCAGACTGGTCGGTCGTACCTATGACTTCGCCATCCAGGCTGACCTCGGAGCCGCTGACCGGGGCAGCCCCATAAAACATCAGGATGTGCATATCACCAGCGTGGAGGTGCTGGGCGGTCAGGAGCGTGGACACAAGCACGCCCAGTATGGCAGGTACCCGAAATTTCATCTGTTAAGGACCGTTAAAAAGCCAATTTCATGTGTTAAGGAGCCAATTCCCCGATAATTGTTCAGACATTGAGGCCGGCCGGCGGACCGGCTTGCTGCACCTGTCCGCCCAACGAAAGAACCAGCTCGATCAGGTCCCCGCAGGTGCAAGCGCAGTGAGGTGGTGCACATCGGTTCTGTGTTCACGCGGCGTAATCTAGCGACCAAATATGACAGAAAAACTGGAAAGATATGACAGACATATGTATCGCAATACCTTGTATACAACAGGTAATTTCCCTGAAATAACTATGTATATACAAGTTATATTTGGATACTATAAGCGGCTCTCGACTGATGTCTGGAAACGGGCCTTGAACAACCCCGCACACAACAAAAAGTCCCCTCCGAAGGACTCGCAGCTCATCATCCGCATCAACCGAGTGGACCGGGATCGGTTTGTCGACGCCTGCGCCGAAATTGACACTAGCGCTGCGCGGGAAATCCGACGCTTTATCCGCGCATTTATCGATCAGGAATCTGATCGGGCATCCTGAACCTGCCGGTAGATCTCTCGCGAGTGCGAACGGATAAAGCATCCGTCAGCGACAGGCCGCAGTCTGGCCAAAGCAGATGGAGCCCGATGCCACCCTGCGAAATACAACCTTGATGAGCATCACCAACTCGTGCGGTGAGAACGGCTTGATGATGCAGTCATCTGTCCCGGAATCAGGCCTATGTCTCTATCCTGTGTCGGTTCCTGAGTTCAATTGATTTGATTTTTTCAAATCAATCCGCCTGGGGTTCCAATTGTTGTCGTCTTGACATTGAATCAATCCAGCAACTAGTCTGCGCCGCGGCTCTGGGTGGGCACTCAGGGGTACGGACCAGGGATTTGGCTTTGTGCAGAGGGATGTGCTCGGATCAGGATGCCCGATCCCTGCTGGCCTGTTATAGTGTCTGTGCCTTTTCGCAACCTGTGGGTATCTCACTCACGGCATCTTCTTGAAGCCAGTGCTCCCGGGTTTCAGTTACCATGGTCGTTTTTTTGCACTGCACTATGGCCAGCGGACTTGCCCCCCGGTGCCTGTGCTTCTCCCCCGCCACCAATTGACAAGGGGTGCTTATGGGCAAGCTGATTGGCGGCCTCATTGGGTGGTTGGCATTCGATATCCTCGGCATGCTGCTGGGGTTGTGGATTGGCCACAGAGTTGACCGAGCGCGCACCGGAGCAGCAGGGTTTGGCGGTTTCAGAACCCACTCGCACCCCGACTCACAACGTCTATTTTTCGAGACCCTGTTTCGACTTCTGGGCCATCTTGCCAAGGCTGATGGACGGGTCTCGGAGGCGGAGATTCGTCAGGCTGAGGCCCTGATGCGCCAGTCCGGGCTGACTGCCGAGCACCGTCAGGAAGCAATCCGGTTGTTCAACCAGGGTATCGCGCCGGATTTCGATCTGCAGGCACAACTCACTGAGTTTGCCCAAGTCTGTGGGCGCAATGCCCGCCTGAAACAAATCCTGATGGTCTACCTGATCAGCATGGCTCATGCCGATGGCAGCCTGGATCAGGTGGAACGAAGCATCCTTGGGAGGGTCGCTGCCGGGCTGGAAATACCCGCAATGCTGCTGACCCAGTTTATCAATATGGTTGGTGCCCAGACCCACTTTCGCTCTGGAGGAAGCAGCTCCGCGGGGCATCAGCCTATGGCCACCGAGCGCGAGCTTCAGCTGGCCTATCAGGCTCTGGGGGTGACGGAATCTGCCAGCGATGCGGAGATCAAACGTGCATACCGCCGTCTGATGAGTGAGAACCACCCGGATAAATTGATGGGCCAGGGCGTGCCCGAGGATATGATCGCTCTCGCGACCGAGCGCTCCAAGGAGATCAGCAGGGCGTACGATCTGATTCGGGAATCGCGCAAATGACCAGGATCCGGATCACTCAACGCACCAACCACTCGGCCATCAGTTTTTTGATCTGGGTCTGATAGGGCGTGCCATCCATCCGGGCCTTGACCTTGAAGGCGGCAAGCATGTCCTCGGGCACTTTCATACTGATCAGTTTGCTCCTTGAGGGCGGTACCTGCCCCTGACCATGCACCTGCCGAAATTGATCCAGGAAGCTGGCAATCTCATCCGGGGACAGATCCCCACAGCGCTCCAGGTACTCCGGGGAGAATTTCTGCACAGCCTTCATACCAACATCTCCAGCGCCTCGATATCCAGGAGGTCCTGGGGACGTCCGCTGGCGGCTTTCATGTCAATCAGAGCCTGGCGGCTGAGAATCCTGACTGCCTCTTCACCAATGACGACTATATCTGTTTTCTGGCCCGTAAGGTCGTAGTTGATCACGATATCCACCTGTTCGGAGAGATCTTTGGGGTTATAAAAATTCCAGGCAACCAGGTTTCTGTTGCGCACATATTCGTTGCGATAGGCAAACACATCATCAGCTGTCAGCGGAAGGCGCGACTCGAGGCCAAGCTGATTGAGCGCCGATTCCGCCCTGCGCAGCGCTGTCTGATTCCAACAAATAACGCAGTCAATATCCACCGTTCCCCTGACTGCGCCATGAAGCGCAACCGCGTACCCGCCCACGATAGCGTATGGCAGTTTGGCGCGGTTGAACGCCCGGCAGACTTTTTCCACAAATAGCATCTGTAAAGTATATACTAGTATATACCAATGATGCCAAAATAATACCTAATTCTGAATCTGATCTGCCCCGAAGCTCATAGCTAATGGTGTTCTGCCAGACGGCGTTCGAGCTTGGCGAACTGGTGGTGTTTCAGCTGCAGCTTGCGAAGCCACCCCAGGCCACGCCGATTACCCGTGATTACTTGTACTAACAGGTATGCAGATGGGCTGGAATATCGAAACACACGTGAAGCCCTCGTGTCGCCCCGTGCGCCCGCCCTTGAATTCATGATCCTAGTGGAGTACCGTAGGCAATGTGCGTAGGTGAGCCGCGCAGTCTCGTATGCGGTGAATCTGCCATGCACTGAATTGAGGACAGTCAAACCACTTAAATTGAGGTATTCAACATGAAACGACTAATGGCAGTCGCCGCCGTCCTGATCGCATCGGGGGGGGGGGGCACTTGCGCAGGTGCCCGAAATCGGATTCAACGTAACACTGGGACACGATTCCATGACAATGGAGAGTGGTAACTGCATTTTAGGCAATTCCGATGGCTACCAGATCGCCGTCGGACAGGCCAATGTAGGCGCAAGATTTGCATCAGCCGTAAGTGCCCGGGTGTTTGCCATCGTGCGATCCGGCCACAACCGCTTCGAGGATCGGCACGGGGGGCACTTCCTGAAAAAGGCGGATGGCAGCGGCTGGATTGCGGCGAAGAATGAGCGTATCGCAGGCAGCGGCACGGCGCGCTTGCAGGCCGGAACAAGTGGCAACACGATACCGGGGATTCCGGAGGGGCGGGCCATCTGCTGGGGCGATGACAATCTGGACACCGGCGACACGGAGGTGATGCTGGTCATCGCCAACGGCCCCGGCTACACCGTCAACCCGGAACGCAGTACGCACACCTTTACCATACGGGACAATGACAGCTGTGCCAATCCGGCGGCAACGCCCGGCGGCGTTGTCTACAAGATGGACAGCGGCGGGCGGAGCTGCACCTGCGCCACGCAGAGCCGGAATTCCCAAATCCGGAAGGCACTGACCCCCTATACCAGAGGTGACGTGACAATCGACCCGTCGCAGAACACGGGGTTCCTGAGCAGCCTGGCCGAACAGTTTCATGATCCCTCGTACCTCTACTGCGAGGAATCGCCGTACAGGGGTCTGGGATCGTGAAGCGTTCATGATGCCGGCAGGCTGGCCTGGCTTGCCCGCCAACCGACGTTCCGCAGCCATCGCCATCAAAGTACACGACGGCGAGACGCCTAATGGAAGCTAATAATGGTTGTTCAGCATTGTTCCCTCAGCATGCATCCAGTCTGGACCCATCCTCAGCCTGCCTCCTACCCTGGTGCCGACATTGGCGATAGGGGACTGTCCAGTGTGGTCCCGCCGATTGAGGGTTACCTCGCTGTCACACGCCTCAACCCTACACCGCAGGGCAGATGATGACGAACTTGTTCATGTGCAGCGATGATGGCACCCTTTTCCCGCCAAAGAACCGGTTGCTGCCAGTATACTCATCATTGATGTGAGTATTCACTATCGAAATAGGTGCTATATTCTCTGACTGGGCTACTCCAGCGGCAGAGCCGTTTTATCAACCAGCTTTCTCAACACAAAGCTGGTGTGCACCCCAGTGACGCCTTCGATCCGGGTCAGTTTGCCCAGCAAGAACTGCTCGTAGTGGGGCATGTCGCGCACCATGGCCTTGAGCAAAAAGTCGGCTTCCTGACCAGTCACAATGGCACATTCCATAACCTCAGGTAACTGGCTGAGTTCGCGCTCGAAGTTCTCAAACCGCTCGGGTGTGTGCCGATCCATGGAGATGCCGATATAGGCGGTCAGGGTCAGTCCCAGCTTTTCCGGATCGAGGAGGGTCAGGTGGCGACAGATAATGCCGCTCTCCTCCAACCGCTTGACCCGGCGCAGACAGGGTGTGGGCGACAGTCCTACCCGGCTGGCCAGTTCCTGGTTGGTAATGCGCGCATCCTTCTGGAGCAGGTTCAGGATTTTCCGGTCGATTCGATCAATGTCCATGGTGTGTACCGGTGTTTTTGCTACACATTGAATTTTAACTCCAAATATTGGATAATTATTAGTAATTTATATAACCAATTGTGCAATTTTGCAGCATATTTGCAATCATTTGCCACGCCTCCTCCCGTATAGTTGCACCCTTCAGCCTCTGTCACAGCGACTGCGCCTGGTTATGTTTCATCACACACTGCCTCAGGATTTTCATTTACGAACTGTGCACTCTGGATCTTGTGCGTTGCGTGGGCATGCAGCCCTGTGGGTGCCTCCACTCTGCCTGGATTCGCACGTTTGTACCCCAGCCAGACTGCGCTCCGTCGGGTTTTGACACAGCCTGTCTGTCAGTCCTCAATTCATAAATCAAGCAGAGATAGCGAGTACGCGATGTACGACCATACGAAATACCGCCCCTTTGCACCGGTGAACAAGACTGACCGGCGCTGGCCCAGCCAGCGGATAACCCAGGCTCCGTGCTGGTGCAGCGTGGACTTGCGCGATGGCAACCAGGCCCTGATCGACCCCATGACACCGGAGCAGAAGCTGGCAATGTTTGAGCTTCTGGTGGATATCGGCTTCAGGGAAATCGAGGTTGGATTTCCTGCTGCCTCGCACACAGATTTTCATTTTGTCCGCAAACTGATCGAAGAAGACCGCATTCCCGAGAATGTCCGCATACAGGTGCTCACCCAGGCTCGCAAGGAACTGATTGAGCGCAGCTTCGATTCCCTGCGCGGCGCACGCAAGGCCATCGTTCATCTGTATAACTCAACGTCGCCGACCCAGCGGAAAAAAGTATTCGCACGCGCTCCATCCGAGATTAGGCAAATCGCTGTAAACGGAGCGACCTGGATACAGGTGTGTGCAGACAGACAGCCTGGCACCGACTGGATGTTTCAGTATTCACCCGAGAGCTTTACTGCCACCGAGCTGGAATTTTCAGTTGAAATCTGTGATGCGGTCACAGAAATCTGGCAGCCGACACCGGCACACCCGGTCATTATCAATTTGCCAGCCACAGTGGAAGTTGCCACACCCAATGTCTACGCCGATCAGATCGAATGGGTATGCGACTGTATTCGCAACCGGGACTCCCTGATCATCAGTCTGCATACACATAATGATCGTGGCTGTGCCGTGGCCGCAGCGGAACTGGGAATGATGGCAGGCGCTGATCGCGTTGAAGGCACCCTGCTCGGCAATGGCGAGCGCACCGGCAACATGGATATCGTGACCACAGCCATGAATCTGTACAGCCAAGGCATCGCACCCATGCTGGATCTCTCCAATATGGACCGGATCGTCAGCACTGTGGAGTCATGCACCCGTATACAGACTCATCCGCGCCAGCCCTATGCCGGGGAGTTCGTCTTTACAGCGTTTTCGGGCAGCCATCAGGACGCCATTCGCAAATGCATGTCGGTTCAGGCTGATGATGATCCCTGGGATGTCGCCTACCTGCCAATCGACCCTGGAGACCTGGGACGCAACTACCAGGAAGTCATTCGGATCAACAGCCAGTCAGGCAAAGGCGGTGTTGCCTGGATTCTGGAACAGGAGCACCAGATATGCATGCCGCGCTGGATGCAGATTGATTTCAGTTCGGTGGTGCAAAAGGAAGCCGAACGGACCGAGGTCGAGGTGCCTCCAGAGAGAATCTGGGCGCTGTTTCAGGCCACCTATATACATCCCGGGCAGGCGATGCAGGTCCGGGAATATCAACTGGAACGCCACCAGGGTCAGGACCGAATCTGCGTAACGCTGGAGCAGGACGGAGTGAGTGAGCACTTTACCGGTGTGGGGTGCGGCACGCTGGATGCCTTCTGCAACGGGCTCTCCGACCTCTGGTCACTGAACATTTCGGTTGTGGACTACAGCGAGCACACCAGTGGCGAAGGCACAGAAGCCGATGCCCTGGCGTACGTTCATCTGGGCATTCAGATCGCACATGGGAGCCAACGGGTCTACGGCGCGGCGCGGTCTGCAGACATCCTGAGTGCCAGCCTGCAGTCAGTGCTCAACGCGCTGTTCTCAGCAGAACTGTCCGCCCAGGACCGGGAATCGGAAAAGAAAGGGAATTATATACTTATTGACACACAGGGTCTTGACAGGGACAGGCACTGGAATCAGTGTGCGTGAAGGTTGTGTGCAGCAACCACCCCAAACGCTTGATGGAGCGACCACACCGATGCGGATGATACGCACCTACAGTCAACAGGCGAAGATGTCAGCCGCAACACATCAGCGGCTGAACAGGTTCCTGTATCTCTCTCGCCAACTGTACAACGCCGCCCTTGATGAGCGCATCAATGCGTATCGGAAGGCTGGTGAGTCAATCGGCCTGTACGATCAATATAAGTCATTCACTCAGATACGCAGAGATGATGCTGAGATGAGCAGCTATGGTGTACAGCCGTTCCGATCTGTCCTGAACAGACTGGATAGATCATTCAAGCGATTCTTCAGGCATGGTGGCTTTCCGAGATTCAAGGGCAGGCACCGGGGCATCCGGTCATTTGAAACATCCAGTTTTCGTCTCTTCGCGTCTGGCACGAGGCATGCCGTACAGATCAAGGGCTGTGGCAGGTTCATTGTGAAGGCGGTGCCGGAGGGTGAGATCAAACTCATTCGCGTTGTGACAACACCTGTCCGCGTCATGGTTCAATTCGTCTGTGAGCAGGAGCGGGAGGTCGTGGCTGATCAGTCTCCCGTCGTCGGTATTGATGTTGGCGTGAAGGCACAGGCCACCCTCTCGACTGGTGAGTCAGTGCCGAAGGTGGTCATTGATAGGGCCCGACAGAAGCGGCTTCAGCGAAAACTGAGTAAAGCCAAGAGGGGCAGTCACAACCGATATAAGAAACGCCAATCGCTGGCCAGAGAGGCGTACAGGGTGGCAGAGAGACAGCGCACTGCCCTGCACAGAACGACTACTGACCTGGTGAGGCGACACAGACACTTCGCGGTTGAAGACCTGAAGATCAAGAACATGACTGCTCATGGTGGCAGTCACAAGAAGGGATTGAACCGATCAATCCTGGAGCAACAGTGGGGAACCTTCGTCTATCAATTGACCTACAAGGCTGAGAGTGCCGGTGGGTCGGTTGTGAAGGTGAATCCCAGGAACACATCGAAGACCTGTTCAGGCTGTGGTTCAGTCCATGAATCACTGACCCTGAAGGACAGGGTCTTTGAGTGTCTGAAGTGCGGCATGAGTCTCGACAGGGACCTGAATGCCGCACTCAACATCAGGGAGCGTGGCTCGTCGGGTGGGAATGTCCCCGATATGCGGCCTGATGGTGAATTGATCGGCGGGAGTACCCGTCGTGCCGCATAGAACAGTAGCCTGTGTCAATACGTATATAATTCCCAAAAGAAAAGAGTTGCCTGAAGGAAGCGCTGGATTTTTTGAGGAAGTCAGCTGGCCTTGGCGTAGCCAGACGACTGTTGGCCGGAGCATGTCTGCAGGGTGGACAGGTAGTTGGTTACTGAGCGTACCGAGGTAGTAAAGAGTTCAATGTTCTGGGCATTCTTGGCCACGACGATGGCACCCTGAATAGAAGTAATGACAAACATAGCGGTATCGTGTGCGGAAACGGAGGTCTTCATATAGCCTTCCCGCTGGGCCTGTTCAAAACACTCCGTAAGCTTGTTGCGCCATCCATCATAAATTTGCTCAATGCGCAGCCTGAAACCCTCATCAAGTGCCGACATCTCATTGGCCAGACTGTTGACCGGACATCCACAACGCAGAGTTTCCAGATCCATCCCGTCGGCCAATGCATGCAGTCTTTCTATTTTTGTCTGCAGTGGGTCCTTGCTCTTCGCAGCGGCAACCCAGGTCCGCTGAAACTGGGTGGCAAAATGCTCGTCCAGCACCGCATACCCCAGCTCCAGCTTGCTCTTGAAATGGTGGTAGAGCGCGCCTTTGGACATCCTCAGCTTTTTCAGAATCTCATTGAGACCCATCGCGCGATATCCCACGCGCTGCATCTCATCCGCTGCGACCTGCAGTATGCGCTCGCGCGTCTGCTCCGCCTTGGACCCCTTGCATGCTGCATGAAGAGGCTTTCGCCCACAACTCAAAGCCATCGTCGCTACCCCTGACATATTGTTGCGATCTCAAGTGTACCGACCTCATGGTCGGTCTTCAAGATATATATCAGTTCTCAATCAACATTGGAAAACAGGACACTCAGCCTGCAAGGGCTCGCAGTACTGTGCTCCGTTTTCAGATGACTTTACCCTTCACACCATGGCAATAACAGCGAAGGGAACCAAAAATGAGCCGAAAGCCAGGGCAAGGCCGCATACCAGATAGGCTGCATACTCAACACCGGCAATACTCGATGCTTTTACTGGGTCTTTCATAGCAGTATCCTCAATTGTTCATACCAGTAAACCGACCGGTTGGTATGTTACTATGTGCAAAAAAACCCGGAAGCGAGTTGTGCGACCGGGTTTTTTCGAAGCTCAGTTAACCTGTCGATGAGAGCAGTTTACAGACCATCTGGTCTGTTTTCAACCCCAAACCAAAAATATTTCCTATCTGTAATAGTGGGTTAAGCCGACATGTGAAATCAGTTTCTATGCCTATTGTACAGCACCTCGGACGGTGGCACTGGCAGAGGCACGGGGTGTGAGTACTCATGACAATTCCTCGCCGGATTTGCCGGCAGGTCGCTGCCCCCGGGTTACTCTTGGAAGACCCTGTATATCAGGATGACAACCGACACTTTGGAAACCGGACCGGATCATCGCGTTCTGTGCATCTTGCTCCTGATCAAACCCATGCTCCAGCATGAGCCAGCCTCCTGGCTTGAGATAGTCTCCCGCACTGGCGCATATATGCTCAATGGCCTGCACACCGCCTGCCGCAGCAACCAACGCAGTTGTGGGCTCAAAGCGCACATCCCCCTCATGCAGCCAGCCTGAATTGCCATCGATGTAGGGTGGGTTTGAGACGATCAGGTCGAATTTCTCCGCCGGAGATGCACGCACCCTGTCCAGGGCATCGGCGGCAAACCAGTCGCTTTGAAGTACCTGAACGTTTTCGATACCCAGTGCACACCGGTTGCACTCGGCAAGCAGCACCGCCTCTGGCACGGATTCCGTAGCCAGGATATGCCAGTCGGGCCGCTCTGTTGCCAGAGCCAACGCAATGGCTCCTGTGCCAGTTCCCAGATCCAGCACCTGCGCCGTCCCGGGCAAATCCAGGCCCAGTGCAGTCTCGACAACGAGCTCCGTTTCCGGACGGGGAATCAGCGTTGAGCTGTCGCACGCCAGATCCAGCCCCCAAAACTCCTTTTTACCCAAAATGTAGGCAATGGGCTCGCCCTGGATGCGGCGAGCCAGCAACTGGTTGAAGCTGCTTTGCTCGGCTGCGCCGACGGGACGATCGCTCCAGGTGAGCAGCCAGGTTCGGTCCTTGCCCAGCACTTCTGCCAGAAGGAGCTGGGCATCCAGTTGGGAACTGTCGGAGTCTGTCAATCTGGCCTGGGCGCCGCGTATCAGGTCAATAATCCGCGCGGGAGCTTTGTGTGATTCCGAATCCACTATTCCTATCCGCCAGTCGCCCGGTGGCTACCCCTGTTATTCTGCCAGAGCTGCCAGCTGGTCAGCCTGGTGTTCGTTGACCAGCGCCCGAACCAGTTCATCAAGACCACCACCTTCCATGATTTCGTCGAGCTTGTAGAGAGTCAGGTTGATCCGGTGGTCGGTCACCCTGCCCTGTGGGAAATTATAGGTGCGAATGCGCTGGGAGCGATCGCCGCTGCCGACCAGATTGCGCCGGGTATCGGACTGTTCCCGGGTCGCCGCGTCCTGCTGCGCCGTGTTGAGTTTGGCCTGCAAAAGCGCCATGGCTCTGGCGCGATTCTTGTGCTGGGAGCGCTCATCCTGACATTCCACCACTATACCTGTGGGAATGTGGGTCAGCCGGATCGCGGAATCCGTCTTGTTGACGTGCTGCCCACCGGCGCCGCTGGCACGGAAGGTATCGACCCGCAGATCGGCCTTGTTGATGTCGACCTCTTCCAGTTCATTCGCCTCAGGCAAAACTGCAACCGTGCACACAGAGGTATGAATGCGCCCTTGGGATTCGGTATTCGGTACCCGCTGCACCCGATGGGCACCGGACTCAAACTTGAGCCGGGAGTACACCGCATGACCCACCACGCGGACAATGATCTCCTTGTACCCTCCATGATCACCCTCGCGCTGGGATATAACCTCCACCCGCCACTTTTGTCCCTCGGAGAAGCGGGAGTACATGCGGAACAGATCGCCCGCGAAAATCGCCGCCTCGTCCCCACCGGTGCCAGCGCGAACCTCAAGAAAAACATTTTTGCCATCGCTAGGATCCTTGGGCAAGAGCAACTTTCGCAATTCAAAATCCAGCTGCTCAGTCGTCTGCTCTGCCACCTCCAGCTCTTCTGCCGCCATGTCCCTGATTTCAGGTTCGGGTTCATCAGCAATCATCTCGCGAGCGCTTTGGATATCCTGCTGAGCCCTGCGGTATTCGGCAAAACAGATCGCCACTGGCTCGATCTCCGCGTATTCTCGTGACAGTTCGCGATAGCGGTTCTGGTCCGAGATGACATCCGGGTCACTGAGCAAGGCGCCAACTTCCTCGTAGCGATCACAGAGCATATCCAGCTTGCGTTGTATGGACTCTTTCATCTGTCTCTCAAAAAATTAATTCGGCTCACAGGCAGGTCTCATCCCGCGCCGTCCAGCCCAAGTAACAGGCGGGCAGCGTCAAGCAGATCTTTCCTGTCTTCGCCGATGGCTCGATTCAATTCCGCGGTCGGCCGGTGAATGAGCTTGTTAGTCAGGTTGTTGGCCAGGCGTTCCAGCACGGTTTCCGCCGGTTCGCCCGCCTCCAGTGCTGCCAGTGCCCGCCGGAGTTCAGCATCGCGCGTCGCCAGAGACTGGCCGCGAAAGACCTTGATCAAGTCAACGCTGTCTGCCGACCGCTGATCCCGCAACCATTGCTCAGCGCTTTCTTCCACGATGGACCGTGCGTCCAGCGCGGCCTCCTCTCGCGAGCGGCGGCTCTCCTCGACCGCGTCACTCAGATCATCTACCGAGAACAGGTAGACTTCGTCGATATCCCCTACCTCGTGCTCAATGTCCCTGGGGACGGCAATATCGACCATGAACATCAGTCTGCGCTTGCGTCGCTTTAATGCCGATTCAACCACACCCTTACCGAGAATGGGGAGCTGGCTTGCCGTTGAGCTGATCAGGATATCCGCCTCGTGGAGGTACTCGGGGATATCCGCCAGAAGTATTGCCCTGGTACGGACATTCCCGCCCATCCTGTTTGCCAGCTTCTGGGCATTATTCAAAGTTCTGTTGGCTATCACCAGATCATGTACACCCTGTTGCATCAGGTGCTGACTCACCAGATGGATGGTCTCACCAGCACCGATCAGCAGAGCCGTTTTGGATTTCAGGTCGGTAAACACCTGGCGAGAGAGCCTGACTGCAGCAGATGCGACCGACACAGGATTTCTGCCTATGGCCGTCTCGGTGCGAATACGCTTGGCGGTCGCAAAGGCTTTCTGGAAGCTGCGATGCAGCCCCGAGCTCAGGGTGTCGGCATCAAGTGCGGTGGAATACGCCGACTTCATCTGGCCGAGAATCTGTGGCTCACCCAGAACCAGTGAGTCCAGACCACTTGCTACCTGTATCAGGTGAGTGACCGCTCGCTTGTTGGCATAGATATAGCAGGCCGGTTCCAGTACCGACCTGTCCAGCCTGTGCCAATCGGCCAGCCAATCGAGGACAGGGGACACCATCGCGAAAATCTCCCTGTCTTCGCCTGCAGAAGTATCTGGACCTGCCATTTCGAGGTACAACTCGGTGCGATTACAGGTCGACAGAATGGCTACCCCCTGATGATTCCCCGCGTCACGCACCGTGCCAAGTGCCCGCGTCATGGTTTGGGGATCAAATGCAACCCGCTCACGCAACTCCAGGGGCGCGGTCTTGTGGTTGATACCGAGGACAATGAGCACGTGAGATCGCAGGGGCGCTTGGAAATGACTCGACAGATTCCGGACCAATATTCCGAAAAGGTCGTAATTCTCGGGTGTCGATCACGCATTGACAAGAGAAATGCCTATAATGGGGCTGTTTATTCCCTGATTCTGCGTGGGCGGGCACCACAGATGTGCGAAATTCCGTGCACCCGGCGATACATGCTCCTGTGCCCTGAAACAAGCTGCAGGGAACCTGAGTCCAATCATCCACTGTCTTTGAGTACGACCGATTGTGAGCGCACAAATTTTTGGAACCCTGTCCGATCTTACCAGCTTTGCGAGCCGGGCTCGCACGCTCCTGCTGGCAGCGGCCCTTGCCGGTGCCCCCGGTCTTTCCGGCTGCACAAGTCAAAGCAGTCAAGGCTCCGCCGGAGAGACGCCTGCAGAAACCAGCAGGGTTGATGCAGCCACATCGCCACAGAAAGGCGCAGACAGTATCAGGGACATCGCAGCCAGGATTCCCGAGCGCGAACTGGATGAGCAGACGCTGGCCCTGTTGCTGGAAGCAGAATTTGCTCTCTATAGCCAGCGCGTTGGTCGGGCGCTGACACTCTATGAGCACCTTACCCAAAAAACACAGGATCCCGGCGTAGCGCGGCGAAGCGCTGAAATCGCCCTGGCGGGAAACGACGCATCCAAGGCGCTGGACGCCGCACTGGTCTATCTGGATTTGGATCCGAACAGCGACCATGCACTGGGGCTTGCCACCCGTGCGCTGGCGCGCGCCGCTGAGGTCGAAGGTGCCTGGTCTCTGCTGCGCGAGCGCGAAGGGAAAACTGCCGAAGTCCGCATGATGACTGCGGAAGCCGTTCGTCTGGCCGCACACATGAAAGACACCTACCAGATTGAGTGGCTACTCCAGCAGATCCTGACCAAGTACGGCGCTGACAGCCTGGATACAAACATTCAGCTCGCGCTGGGACTTCTTTATGAAGGACTGGCTGATCACGAACGGGCTGCCGAATATGCAGCCAAAGCCAGCACCAGTGAACCGGACAATGTTCTCGCCGTCCGGTTGCACGCAAATTCGCTGGTGCGTGCGGGTCGCACACCCGATGCTGCAGCGCTCATCACCGACTGGGTACAGACAAAGGGCCGGGACCTGGATGCCCGCATATCCATGGCCCAGATGCTCGCATCCATTGATCAGAAGGCAGCACTTGCTCTGCTGAAAATGCTGACCCGTGAATATCCCTGGACCGGCAAATTGCTGATGGCAACAGCCCAGCTGCTGATCGCAACGGAGGCACTCGATCAGGCAATCCCCTACTACGAGCAGCTCACCCGGTTTGGCACCTATCGCAAGCTGGCGTTTTTCAATCTGGGACGCATTCATGAACAGACCGGGGAACTCCCACAAGCCGCAGACTACTATGACTCCGCATCCAGCGAGCCTGGTACGGCGGACGACAATCTGCTGTTCGAGGCCAAACTCAGACGGGGCAGGCTGCTGTATCAGCTGGGCACAAGTGGAGCCAGCCTCTTTGAAGAACTCCGCACTACCTATCCCGATCAGGCCCTGGCGCTGTATCACGATCAAGCCAGCGTGCTCATGGCGGGGCGCAGCTATAAGGAAGCGATCGCTGTGCTCTCGTTGGGACTGGAAGAGCACCCGAAAAACGAAGCCCTCTTGTACAGCCGGTCCATGGCATACGAGCAGTCCAACAATATCGACGCAGCCGTCGCCGACCTGCGCACGCTCCTGCAACAGGATAAGGACAATGCGACCGCACTCAACGCACTGGGCTACACCCTGGCCAATCGCACCGATCAGTACGAAGAGGCGTACGACCTTATCGACCGGGCTTTGGATATTGAGCCCGATGATCCGGCCATTATCGACAGTATGGGCTGGGTTCTCTATCGCATGGGCCGCTATGAAGATGCACTGACCTACCTTCGCCAGGCTCATAGCGAGCTGGTAGATGAAGAGATCATCTCCCACCTGGCCGAGGTTCTCTGGAAACTTGACCGTCCTGAGGAAGCGCGCGCTATTCTGGATCAGGGCATTGCCGACTTGCCAGACAGCACATTGATTCCGGAAACCCTGAAACGACTGGGGTTTGAATCATAGCTGACATCGTGCCTGGGCACCTTGCCGCCAATTTCCCAGCCAGATCCACCATGCGCACCCTACCGGCTCTGTTTGTTCTCTCTGTCATTGTGCTGGCGCAATTGAGCGCCTGCAGCAAATTGGTACCGGTACGACCAGAGCAGCAGGCACCACTCTCAACAGATCATTGGCAGGCACGGGGCAAGTTTGTCTTCAGATCGGCTACAGTCCGGGAGAGTGGCAATTTTCACTGGTGGCAGGCGGGCGACAGCTATCAACTCAGACTGTTCGGCCCACTTGGGATGGGCGCCGTGCGTGTTTCGGGCGATCCTCAGCTGGTTCGCATACAGACCAGAGACCAGGATATCAGCTCTGACCAGCCAACGAGCCTGCTCTACCGGGTCACCGGGCTGAAAATTCCCCTGGCATCCATGCCCCGGTGGCTGCTGGGGGAAACTGCATCAGACAATCCGAAAGACCTCAGCCTTGATGTGACTGGCCAGCCACGGGCGTTCGAGGAACGGGGCTGGCGTCTGGAATTCGGTGACAGGGTGTCAACCGAATCTGCGCCCTACCCTATGCCCGCAAGCATTCTGGCCCTTCAGGGCGAGGTTTCACTGAGGCTTTTGCTGCGACATCTGGACTTTGGGCCAGCGCAACCGGATTGGACCCTTGAGGATCAACATGAATAACCCTGTCTGGCGTTTGCCTGCGCCTGCAAAGCTCAATCTGTTCCTGCGCATTACCGGGCGACGTGAGGATGGTTACCACAATCTCGAAACCCTGTTCCAACTGCTCGACTGGGGTGATCAACTGGAGTTCTCCCCATCCGGCCGGCTGGAGTTCATCCAGAAGCCTGCTGCGAAGTTTCCGGATGAGCACAATCTGGTGGTGCGTGCCGCACAGCTGTTGCGGCAGGAATGCGGAGTGACAGGTGCGGGCGTAAAAATTCGCCTCCTGAAAAAAACTCCACCTGGAGCCGGGCTTGGCGGAGGCAGTTCTGATGCTGCAACCACCCTGCTGGCATTGAATGCACTCTGGGAACTGCATCTGGACGAAACACATTTGGCCGCAATCGCCCTTCGACTCGGCGCTGATGTCCCCCTGTTTGTGACTGGCCGTTCCGCACTGGCAACTGGCGTTGGTGAACAGCTTGTACCTGTTGAACTCCCCCAACACTGGTTTTTGGTTGTGGTGCCCCGGACCGGGGTCTCGACAGCCGAGATTTTTTCCCATGCCGACCTCAGGCGGGACTCCAGCCCCCTGCTTGATGCCGCCTCGGGGGGCGTGTTGACAAGGGAGAGTCCTGCCAGCAAAATACACGCCCTCGCTGATCTGGCGGGCCAAAACGACTGTCAAAAAGTAGTGGAAATGCTCTACCGGGATGTCGCTGCCACACGCCGGTCGCTTGAACCGTTTGGCCCGGTGGCGATGTCGGGAACCGGCTCCAGCCTCTTCGTCAAATTCCACAGCAAGGAACTGGCTGAACGCGCCCTTGTGCGCTGGCTGGGTACAGGTACAGAGCATCAGATAGCCTTTGTCGCCCAGGGTCTGAATCAGACGGGCGTCCGCACCGAAGTTGGCCGGCTGTCTGGGCTCTAGAATTGGCTGACCTATCCGCATCCGGCCCTCGGAAGTTATGTGGAGCCGGGCTGACGGGGGCAGCTTCTGAAACCGGAAATTGGGGTGTCGCCAAGCGGTAAGGCAACGGGTTTTGATCCCGTCATGCGGAGGTTCGAATCCTCCCACCCCAGCCATCCGATCGCGCACGGTGCTCATTAGAAGTACACAGATATGGCTAACTTAATGGTTTTTTCCGGGACGTCGAACCCGGCTCTTGTCGCAGACACCTGTCTGCATCTGGGCGTGCCGCTTGGCGATGCTGAGGTCGGCAAATTTTCCGATGGAGAGATCGCAGTCGAGCTTCAGGAAAATGTCCGTGGCCGGGACGTATTCATCGTGCAGTCCACCAGCCAGCCAACCAACGACAACCTCATGGAGCTGCTGGTACTGGCTGATGCGGTGAGACGCTCTTCTGCAACCAGAGTCACCGCGGTCATCCCCTATTTTGGTTACGCCCGGCAGGATCGACGGGTGCGCTCCGCTCGGGTACCTATTACCGCAAAAGTAGTTGCCAACATGATTGCAGCTGTGAGCGTGGACCGCGTGCTGACGATCGATTTACACGCTGAGCAGATTCAGGGGTTTTTCGATATGCCCGTGGACAACATCTATGCCGCGCCTATCCTGATCGAGGATATTGTCCGCCAGAACTATGTCAATCCACTGGTGGTATCGCCTGACATCGGTGGTGTCGTGCGGGCCAGGGCCGTAGCCAAACAACTGGAGACTGACCTCGCCATTATCGACAAGCGTCGCCCGGCTCCCAATGTCGCCCAGATCATGAATATCATCGGCGAGGTTGAGGGCAGAACCTGTCTGCTGGTCGATGACATTATTGATACGGCTGGAACCCTGTGTACTGCAGCCGGAGCGCTCAAGGAAGCCGGTGCCAAGGCGGTCGTAGCCTATTGCACTCACGCCGTGCTCTCAGGCAGAGCCATCGAGAACATTCAGGGTTCACAGCTGGATACGCTGGTCGTAACAGACAGTATTCCCCTTAATGGGGAGGCCAGCAACTGCGAACGCATCCGGCAGCTGAATCTTGGAAGAATGCTGGCGGAGGCGATGAGAAGAGTGAGTAACGAGGAATCTATCAAGGCCATGTTTCCCTCCAGGGAGTGAGCAGCCTGCGCTGCCAATGCGCCGGTCAACAGACGATTCAGAATACGCATATATGATTGGCACGCCCGGATTATTCGTCATTGCCTGGCCCGTCCCGGATGCCCTTCGACGCCCACAGGGATTGGGGGATGACCCCGGACAGGCTTTTACGAAACGCACAGAATGTATCGGGTCGCGCTGAGGCGCGGCATTTTTGAAACCCTCTCGGATACGGTCGCAGTTGAAGAGAGTCATTGAAGGAGTCCAGACATGTCTGACTTTGAACTGAATGCCAGGAGCCGCGAGGACGCAGGGAAAGGTGCGAGCCGCCGCCTGCGTCGTCTTGCGGATGAAGTCCCGGCCATCGTATACGGAGGCACAAAGGAGGCGGAGAAAATTTCCCTGCGCCACAGGGACCTGGCCCACGCCATGGAAACCGAGTCCTTCTATTCCCGGGTCATCAACCTGAATATCGATGGCATGGGACAGGATGTTGTCCTCAAGGACATACAGCGCCATCCGGCCAAGGCTATCATTCTTCACGCTGACTTTCTACGCGTCGACAAGGACCGGAAACTCAACGTACGGGCTCCGCTGCACTTTATTAATGAGGATACCTGCGTCGGCGTGAAGATGCAGGGTGGGGTTATCACCCACAGCATTACCGAGCTGGAGATCAGCTGTCTTCCCGCTGATCTGCCCGAGTATATCGATGTGGATATGGCTGACGTCACGCTCGACCAGATCCTTCATATCTCGGACATTGAGCTGCCTGAAGGCGTTGAGAGTGTTGCCCTGTCCTACGGAGAAGGCCACGATTTGCCGGTCGCAGCCATTCATATGCCTCGTGCGGTTGTTGAGGAAGGGCCTGTCACTGACGGGGAAGCCGAGGGTGCAGTCGAGGATGCGGCAGAAGCTGCGGAAAAATCTGCCGAAACAGAAGACGGCGAAGAGGGCGGCAACGAGTAGTCAGCGAATCTGCCGAACGAATCACAGGCAGCAGGAGACTCGGGACCTGTGAACCAGTGGTTGCAGCTGATCGTCGGCCTGGGCAACCCGGGAGATCGGTACAGGGGCACCCGGCACAACGCGGGCGAGGACTTCGTGGAAGCACTGGCGCGTCGTTTGTCTGCCCAGCCCCTGACCCCAAACAGCACCTATTCCGGTCGGACGGTTGAAGTGTTTCTCAAGTCCCGGAAGGTTCGCCTGCTGATCCCGGAAGTCTTTATGAATCGCAGCGGACAGTCCGTTGCAGCGCTCGCGAATTTCTACAGGATTGCACCGGAAAACATACTGGTGGCCCACGATGAGCTCGACCTCGCTCCGGGCACTGCCCGATTCAAGTTTGGTGGCGGTCACGGCGGCCACAACGGCCTCAGGGATACCATTCGCAGTCTCGGCAACATCCGTGATTTTTATCGACTGCGAATCGGTATAGGTCACCCCGGCTCGGCCGACCTGGTTACCGACCATGTGCTGAGTAAACCCTCACCGAACGACCGCCTGATGATCGAAAACAGCATCGACCGGGCTGTCGCGCTCATCCCCACTGTCGCCCAGGGTGATTGGGCGCAGGCCATGAAAGAACTGCACACCTCTCCAGGCCCCAGCCCGGAAATTTGAGCCATACGCAGGATAAAAGCGTCACGAGCGACAGCGCCCTGCACTCCAGGAACTCTTTTCTGAATGTGGAGATCAGCCAGGCCATGCACGCTGTGAGCACCATCATGAACGGCCCAAGGGTACTGCCGAGTCTTTTTGCCTGAATCCTCGAAAATTTCCCCTCTCGCCCTGAACAAGGCCAGGGGCGAAATGAAATGGGGATAAGGGGGAGGGCTCCACAAAAGTCAGTGTGCCGATCTCCTGAGCAGTCAGTGGATACACCAACACCACAATGTATTGATTACTGGGCCAACTGGCTGCGGTAAAACCTATCTCGGTTGTGCACTTGCCACACAAGCCTGTCGCCAGGGTTTATCCGTGCGCTACTTCCGCACATCTCGGTTACTGGGAATGCTGAGCATTGCCCACGGTGATGGCCGTTTCCCAAAGCTTATCCAGCAACTGGCCAAGACAGATCTGTTGGTGCTGGATGACTGGGGTCTGGAGAAAATGACACTGAGCCAGCGCAATGATCTACTGGAGATTATGGAAGACCGGCACGGCCTGAAATCCACGTTGATGACCAGTCAGTTACCTATCATGCAATGGCATAAAGCCATTGGCAATGGCGCACATAACTGATTCCGATCACCACGAGTGTTAGGATGGAGACCCTCGCGTTAGGAATAACGGGTGATCGAATAAAACCGGAATGGGTGATCGGGATCGCCGGAATACGCAACAGGCCGTCCGTATCGCAGAACCATTGATCATAAAAGACGCTAACCATGAATTGTGCATCCCTTGTGGCGGAACTGAGGAAGTATACGAGCAGCAATGTGTTCAACCCCTATGCAGATCTGTGTGAGAAGTTTGATCTGGAAAATGCCAATGAAATCAGGTCGCAAAACCTGACCCAGGTTCTTGAGAACTTTTCACACAGTCAGGTTGACTCAATCTGGATAGGCAGGGATCTCGGGCATCGAGGTGGCAGAAGAACGGGGTTGGCTCTCACCGATGAGGCCAATCTGGTGTCAGCAAGCCAGGTCTGGAGAGTCGAGTTAACGCAAGCTACCAAGGGGGATATTCTGGTGGAAAGAACCGCTGCGAATATTTGGCGTGTCATGAAATCAATCGATGAAAATATTTTTATGTGGAATGTTTTTCCCTTTCATCCTCATGAGAACGGTCGGCCTTTCACCAACAGAAGCCACACAGCCAGGGAAAGGGAGACCGGCATGGAATTTCTCAGGGAACTTATAACTCTCTTGAAGCCTGGGAAGCTGGTTGCAATTGGTAATGACGCATTCCAGAGCGCAGTGCGTATTTACCCGAAGAATGTCGTTCACAAGATAAGACATCCAAGCTATGGGGGAGAGCGACAATTTACCTTCCAGATAAAGGAGCTGTACCGGACGGATTCGAGATTATAAAAAGGTATGACACCCCTGAAAGCCTTTCCATGTTGGGTTTACAGGGTGAAGTGAACACTGGAGCGGAGATGTCCGTGGAATCCCAATACAGTGACTGGCGTCTCTCAAGCCAGCTCGCGCTCAAACAGCGCAAGCAGCCTGCTCCAGGCACGTTCGGCCTGGGCCTCGTGATAGACCGGTGCATCAGGCGGGCACCAGCCGTGCAGGGTATCTTCGTACACCTCGATCTCGGCGCTGACTCCGGCGTTGTCGAAGGCCTCTCGCAAGCGTACCTTGGTCTCGGGCTCAGCTTCGTCATCATTCGCCGCTATGGCAATCAAGAACCCGGCCTGCATTTTGGGAATCAGAAGATGGGGGCTGTCATCCTCCTCTGTTACCAGGCTCCCGCCGTGGAATGAGGCACCGGCACCGATACGCTCAGGAATCGACGCCGCAAGCCGCATCGCGTAGGAGCCTGTCATGCAATAGCCCGTTACGCCGAGCCTGCGATTCCTATCGACCGAAGCCTGCGCATCCAGAAAATCAACACACGCACGCCCATCAGTCACGCACGTCTCCGGAGAGAGCGTAGCGGCGAGACCAAGCAGTTTTTTGCGCACCTCGGGTATGCCGAAGTGTTCGCCTTCCATCATGACCCTTCCTGAAACGGTCCGATAATAGGGGTTCACAACCAGCGTTGAGTAGCCGCTCTGTGCGAGCCGTTTGCCCATCAGGCGGAAGGATGGTCGAATTCCCATCACATCCGGCCAGACGATCACTGCTGCATGCGCCCCTTGTACCGGGTGAACAAAGTAACAGTCAGCCCTGCCATCAGGTGTGTCGACAAGTACCTCGCGCTCAGTAACTTCTGCTGCATGACCGACGGCAGGCAACAGTGCAGCAAGGGCTGCGCCAAAGGCTCCCCTATTGAAATCGCGCCGGTTCAGTCCCCTGCCGACAAAATATTCTTCGTTGTCTCTGACTGTTCGATCATCACACATGATTGTTTAAGCCTGTAGTTTTAAGCTGGTATGACTGAGAGGAAAGCCGGAACCAAACAGACCTGTTCACATGTGCCCAGAGTATCACGCAACCAGGCACCGGGACAGGTTCCGAGGTCACCAGGCATAACGAAGGTGAAAGAAAGCCCTAATCTGAACTTCCCCTTGATTTTTCACTGATATCTGAGCCAAGTGATTGATGTGGCGGGGTTTCGTGCGTGTGTGGATTGGGATAATGTAGCCATGTAAAAGGTACTTTATTTGTATTTTAGTATTGACATCGTTTATCATGACTGGTACAGTCAGTAGCCATGTACATAGAATCCGTCCCCAACCGCTCATCCCCGCCCGCCATCCTCCTGCGCGAGTCCTACCGACACAACGGACGGGTCAAAAAACGCACCCTGGCCAATCTCTCCAAGTGGCCCCCCGCCCTGATCGAGGGACTGCGCCTGCTGCTCAAGGGCGGCACCGCCGTGCCACGGCTCGACGAGGCCTTTGACATCCAGCGATCCCTGCCCCACGGGCAGGTCGCCGCCGTCCTGGGCACACTCCGCGATCTGCGCCTGGACCGGCTCATCGGTCCGCGCTCACCCGAGCGCGACCGGGTGCTGGCCATGATCCTGGCCCGGGTCCTCGATCCGGGGTCCAAGCTGGCCACCGCCCGGGGACTGGCCGAGGCCACCGCCACCAGCAGCCTGGCTGACAGCCTCCAGCTGGGTACGGTGGATGAAGATGACCTGTACAGTGCCATGGACTGGCTGCTCCAACGCCAGGATCGCATCGAGCGGTCTCTGGCGAAGCGCCACCTGACCGACGGTGCCCTGGTGCTCTATGACCTGACCTCAGTGTACATGGAAGGCACCACCTGTCCCCTGGCCACGCGCGACTCCTCGCGGGACGGGACGCGAGGCACGCTGCAGATTGAGTTCGGCCTGCTCTGTGATGCCACCGGCTGTCCGGTGTCGGTCGAGGTCTTTCCGGGCAACACGGCTGATCCGGCCACGGTGGGGCCACAGATCGAGCGGCTGCGCGAGCGTTTCGGGCTGTCGAAGGTCGTCCTGGTGGGCGACCGGGGGATGCTCACCGAGGCGCGCATCCGGGAGGAAGTCCACCCGGCGGGGCTGGACTGGATCAGTGCCCTGCGGGGCCCGGCGATCCGCACCCTGGTCGAGACCGGTTCAGTGCAGCTTTCGCTCTTTGATGAGCAGGACCTGGTGGAGATCCGCAGTGATCTCTATCCGGGGGAGCGGCTCATGGTGTGCCGCAACCCGCTGATAGCGCAGCGCAGAGCCCACAGGCGCGAGGCACTGCTGGAGGCGACTGAGGCACTGCTGGAGTCCATTGTGGTGGCCACGACGCGGGAGAAGCGACGCCTGAGGGGTGAGGAGCAGATCGGGGCGCGGGTCGGCACGGCCATTGGCCGGTACAAGATGGCCAAGCATTGTGACTGGTCGATCGACGAGCACGGCGTCTTCCACTACGAGAGACGCACCGAGTCCATCGCCGCGGAGGCTGCACTGGATGGCCTGTATATCATCCGCACCAGCCTGCCCGAGGAGGAGCTGAATGCCCAGGCTACGGTTCAGGCCTATAAGCGTCTCAGTACGGTGGAGCGGGCCTTCCGCAGCCTCAAGACCCTGGATCTGAAGGTGCGCCCGGTGTTCCACCGCACGGAGAACCGGGTGCGGGCTCATGTGCTGCTGTGTATGCTGGCCTATTACGTGGAATGGCACATGCGTCAGCGGCTGGCCCCGCTGCTGTTCGATGATGAGGACCCCGCTGGTGCGGACGCTGAGCGTACCTCGGTGGTGGCCCCGGCCCGGGTGTCAGCATCTGCCAGGCGCAAGGCTGCGCGCACGTGCACCGATGACGGGATGCCTGTGCAGAGCTTCCGCACCCTGTTGCGGGACCTCGCCACCCTCACGAAGAATCGGGTTGTGCCCCGGATACCTGGGGCTGAACCCTTCGATGTGCTGACCCGGCCCACCGAGCTGCAGGCGGAAGCGTTCCGGCTCTTGGGTGTGCGAATACGGTAGTGTACCCAGTAGCGATCTGATACAATTTTGATTTTATAATCAAAATCAATAGGTTAGATCAAAGAAGCTCTCGAAGTTCAGCCTAATACACGCCTGAAAGTGGCAGCAGATCCGCGTTGTTTTCAACTGGAAAACTTCGTGGTTCCGGAAGTGCACTCATTGGCGATCCACGTACCCAGCCGTCGCATGGGTTCAATTCCATCCCCAGGCCCGGTATCGCAGGCCCCAGTTGCATTGTCGAGAGTGCAAAAGTGCTGCACACCGGCCAGGGCGAGCGTCGTACTGGACACACTGTTCCCGATCTTCTACGTGACGTTCTTCGCCGGTTTGATCTATCGGTTCCGGCTGACCGAGGGGACCTGGTGGCTGGAGTTCGTTCCGGTTTTCTCGGGATTCCAGGACTTGGCGGAGAACACGCAGATCACGGCGATGCTGGTTCGGCGTCCTGATGTCGGCGTAATGCAAGTGGCTTGGGCGTCGACCCTTACAACACTCAAAGGCTGAATGAGTCCGCCCCACCAGATACTCGGACTGGGGCTGGGGCTGGGGCTGGGGCTGTTGCTGATATCGATAACGCGCAGTCTCGCCCGCGCAATCCGCTACCGAAGAGGCGGCTCATAAGCACAGGGCTTCACCACGGGCCTGTTGGCTGCACCGAGCAGCGCACTGGCCGAACGTTGTGTGCGCCCAGGCAGACCGGTACGACGGTTGCAGGCCATGCCCGCGCAGTTATTTCGTAAGTCTAAATGCCAGATCGGTGAGAGACGCATCAAGAACGAATAGTAGCCCTCGACTGTCACCGATAGATTGATCCACTACTGCGGCTGCCCCCGTAAAATCGCCACTTCCGAGCACAAGGCAGTTATACGACCCTTCGACATTATATAAATTGAGCGTTGGCCTCACCTGGTTGAGCGTCCCTGAGTAGTTGCAAAGGTTCGAGTCGCTCGCCGTAAAGGATCCATCAGACGACACGATTCCATCAACACTCACGCCAGACTCAGTGCCCGAATAATTACCGGCAATCTCTGCAAAACCATGCGGCCTCTCAGAAAGCGGCATGTAGCCCAGAGCAAAGGTTCCTGATGAACCTGCGATATCGTATGAACCGCTGATCCGGTCACGCGACCGGAAGGTGGCTTCAGCAGTACCGGACTCAGATGTGGGCTGCAGTTCGGGTGTCGCGGAATAGGTCACCGAGACGCTATCAGCATGGTGTGTGTATTCACCAACAAATACCACATCATCTTCGGGTGTAAACCCATAAAACTTTCCTGAGGGCATGAAAGCCCCGTAAATCTCCGCTGCACCCTCTGAAGTCCCGAAATAACCCTCGTACAAGCCTGTCACCTGGAGGAGAGAAGCAGGTGTTGTTGACAGGTTGGTCAGGTAGCCATTGGGATCGGTCAGCAGGTGTATGACTGCTATTGACGTATCGGCGGTCAGCGTCAGCCGCCACTTGCCTCGTCCATCGCCGATGCCGCCAGATGCGCTGCCAGGCACAGTGCCTGACTCCAGGTCAGCGGAGGAAATATGCACCGATTCTCCAGCGCCGAGGGTAAATGAAGCCTCACCGCGCACTCCGGAATTGTTGTTTCCGTCATCACTTGCAACAATGTCTATGGAAGCAGCACTTTCCCCCGGGTTGACTATTCTAAGTGAACTTGCCTGATTGGTATTCGAGCCTGGATTGAAAATCGGGATATAGTGATAGGTATCGTATCCTGCGGCAGAATCATGGACGCTGGTGAGAAAGCCCTCCGGGGTTCGTATGTACCCCAGGACTTCCAGATCCAGATCGGATTCGAATACCAGCCGCCAATTGCCCGCCCCATCACCGATAGAGCCATTCAGCCCCTTGGATGAATTGCCAGACTCTATATCCCGGGAGGTAAAGTGCTTTGTTTCCCCTGCCTCCAGTGTGAAGGTCGCACTGTCAGGTGAATCCTGACCGGAATCATCGATACCGGTTAAGGTCACCAGCCCATCGGAATTGGAGTGATTGATAACTCGCACAAAGCCCTGCTGTTCAGCATTGCTGGCTGGTGTCAGGAACAAAAGCTCATGCTTGGCACCATGGGACAAGCATGGCATGACGACCAGTGTGATCGTGGCAGCGATTTTGTTGATGTATCTCATATTATTATTATCTGTTTAACTAGGATTTGGGTCGAGGCTGTATCAGGGCGAAAAAGCATCTGTGCAGTATTCTTGGCAGTTCGTTGGCCATTGTTGTCCGGTGATCGGATATGGTGCACACTCAATGCGATGAGGGAATTATCCCGATGAGTTGACCGAAAAGAATCTGCTGCATATAAGATTAGCCACATGGACGGCAACCATCGCCAAGAGAAGGGCGACAAATAATCCTGCTAACAGGGTGAATGCCAACGTTATATAGGCGTATCTGAGCATCTGTAATTCCTTGCCAAAAGGTAGTGGCCTGGGTGGGCGCGAACCCTGCGGTGACGTGAGGGTGCGAAAGGAATACCTCAGCCTGACGCGCCCACAGACAATAGACAAATGATACTTATAATAGCATGCACTTAACAACCCCTTTCTGAGCACCTTCCAGGCAGGTTATCAGATAATGGAGTGCTGGCTTCGATCTGCAGGAGGTGGCACATACACATGGCCATTGCGGCTTTCACACAGTGAAGAGGATATCTAGATGGTAGAACTCACAAGAGCGCTCATAGTTTTGAGGGAAATTGGAGAACGAACCAGCAATTCGAAAACAAAGGGAATGACGGCAGTTGAGGCCGGGCGACTTATTGAGCGTGTGCACCTGATGGCGGCGTCAACATACGAGGCCGGGAAGTCTGAAATCCTGGATCAGGAGTCAGACTAAGAGCCAGGGGTGGAAGTTTATTGTGCTTCGACAGTCCAGCTTTGAAATCGGCGAAGATTGAACGCTGGTCAGCATAGCCGGTGACGCGCTCACAGTGTATCTGAGCTTCCGCCGCCCTCTCTTGTCTCCAGACCATACGAGCAATCCAAGAGGGACAGGCTGTGGGTGCGATAGCGAACCGCTCAAGCGTTTCGACAGCTTGGTGCACTTTTTTACAGAAGATTCGTGCAGAAGAGTCCCCCCCGCGTGCTTCCGCAGGCTGAATGGATACAAGGCCGCGGGAGCCGGTGGTGTCCGCACCCTGCGGCACCATGACAAACTGTGTCTTGAGCCTGTTGGCCAAATTGGACAGGATGGGTTCTTAACAGGGAGTCGGAGTGACTCCTCCCATGCCAACTGCATTAGACATCCAGTTTGGATTGAATAGCGGGCTTATCATCATTGTGCACCAGTCGGTACCCCATGGCTTCATACCCTCTGCAGCGGCGCTGGAACATGCGCTGCAGCATCGGCAATGAGCTGTCTACATAGTCGTAAATCGTCACTGTCTCTTTATGTTCAGCCACCCTGTGAATACGCCCTGCGTATTGCGCAAGAGAGCCTTTCCAGGAGATAGGAAGTGCCAAAAACAACGTATCCAGCCTGGGGAGGTCGAAGCCTTCACCAATGTACCTGCCAGTGGCAATCAACACTTGCGCGGTCTGGACTTTCTCCAAGGCTTGCGCCCGCTCACTGGCGCTCATCGCTCCGCGTAAAACAATGGTTTCATACCCGCGCCCAGAGAGTGCCTCACTGAGCACACCCGCATGCTCTCTGCGTTCCGTTAACACCAGCGGGTTGCGATCCATTTCAATTTGAGTGGCAACATCGTGCACGATCAGCTCATTCCGTTTGTCAGATTCCATCAGCCAGCGATACACATCCGCAATATGCGGCTTCTCCGCCACGGCCACTGGTTCGGGTGGCCTGCCTGCCACCGACCTGGCAATCACCTGCTGTTCAAGTGCCTGCTTGTCGGTTTTCACCCGATGACGGACAGGGCCTGCCTGCATAAAGATAATCGGCTGATGACCATCCTGCCGCTCGGGTGTGGCCGTGAGCCCGAGAACAAAACGTGCCCTGACATCGGACAGAAGGCGGTCATAATTCGGTGCCGATATGTGGTGGCACTCATCGACAATAACCTGACCATAGTCCAGTAGTATCGGATCTACACTGTTCTCTTTTTTGTTCAGCAGGCTCTGATAGGTGGCAATATCAATCACACCCGTGGTCGTGCGTTTGCCACCCATAATTACACCAATGTCTGCGCCATCCAGAAAAGCCGACAGGCGTTCCTTCCACTGATCGACCAATTGTCGGGTATGGGTCAGTATCAGGGTGTTCGTTTTGCGTTTGGTAATGACACCGATGGCAGTTACTGTTTTTCCAAAAGCCGTTGGCGCATGGAGAACGCCCACATCGTGAGCGACTAACTTTTGGATTGCGTGCTTCTGGTCACCACGCAGCTCCCCCAGGAACTTGATCCCCTTCAGAGGCTGTCCTGTTTCCCGCTTATCATCGATCTCAACCACTACATTCTGCTCAGAGAGCAGGCGTCGAACCTCATCCAGACAGCCTCGGGGAACAATCAGGTATCCCTGCTCAATGCGAGCCAGGCTGATACAACGGGGGATTCCTTGGGTACTGAAGCGCATCCTTTGTGTCTTGAAGAAGACCGGGTTGGCAAAACTGGCCTGGCGCTTCAGGCGGGCCAACAATGCAGACGGCAGGGTGCTGACAGGAATAAACACCTGATTGGCCAATACGATGTGCACCCTGGCAGGGCAATTCTCGATTTTGGTGTGCCTAACAGGAATACCCTGCTCCCAGGGTTTGGCCGCCGGTTCCGGCATGTCCCCGTCGAACCGGTGCAGAAGCCTGTACAGTGTATCGAGCGCAAGCCGGTGGAGTCCGCTGAGAAACTCCCACTGATCTGCGTAGGCAACCAAATTCTGGTCAACGAAAACTGAGTGTCCGTATTGACGCGGCTGACGCTGCAGAGGGAGCGCGATCAGATTTCCAAAACCGCCGCTTGGTAGCGAATCCTGGTTCGGGAATACGCGATCATAGGAATCAAAGGACAAGCCTGGATAGCTTTCCATCGCACGATCCAACAATCCAAACCCCAGGCGACGTGCGTCCCGTGCGGGCACCGCGCCCTCAAAGAAAATCCAAATGTGCGCACCGTTGCCCGAACGGGAACGCTCTATGGCGTGGGGAATGTTGTTCTCATCACAAACCCGCGCGAATGCCTTGACTGCCTGCTGCCAATCCGATTTATCAAAATCCACCGCCAACAACCGACAGGTATCATCACGCATGAGTGGATAGAGTCCAACTGTTTGGACACCGGACAAGTGATCGAATATGGCCTTGGGTTCCAATGCTTTGTACGCCTTGTTGGCGCATTCACTGCATTTGACTTTTGGTTTATTGCACAGACCAGGCTGCCATTCATTGTGACAGGCCACCGCGTAACCGCTTTTTCCAGTATGACTTTCCCACCGGACAGCGTATATATCTTCTCTGCCAGCGAACAAATTCAGATATAGCGCAACCTTCTCCTGTGACGAAAGCCTGGACGAGGTGGCACTCGCATTCGAGACCAGGGCGGTGGACTCCAAACGAGACTTTCGGGCGAGTAACCGCGACTGTTCCTCCTCCAGTTCCTGAAGCCGTTGATTGATCAATTCGACCTCATGGATGTTTTTGGATCGATCATCAGTAGCCACAAACAAACACCGCTATATTTAATAAATGCTCGCCTTCAGAGATGAAGAACAGGCAACATATTTTTGTGGAGGACACGGAAAATCTCCACACCCTTATCAGTGGGAGCGTAGAAAATACAGTGGGATTCTACGGGGTATTGAAAATAATGATTACTGTCGGGATCGAAGCGCCTGCCCAGCTCAGGATTGGCCGCCAACTCTTTGAAGGTCTGCTCAATGTCGACAATATATTGCTCGGCACGCGCAAAGCCAAACTGCTCAGCACTGTAATCAAAAATACCTTCCAGATCGCTGACCGCCTTTTCGTGAACCTCAAAGACCGGATCATCAGGCATTATGCTTTTTTCTCATCCTGGAAACGAAGTCCCTGACGTTCCAATTCTCAACGATTGGGCTATCTTCGCCTTCTTTAACCAACTGTCGCAGTTGATTCAGTCTGGAGTTTGCCTGCTGCTCTTGAAGCAGCCTGATTCCGGCACGGATGACTTCACTCTGATTGGCAAAATCACCGGATTCAATCATGTGGTCAATAAATCCCCCTTGTTCATCGGTGGGCCTGAAAGTAATGGTAGCGGCCATGATATACCCCAAAAGTAAGTAAATATCTTACAATCACTATAGATAAAAAACCGCAATTAAAGCAAGTTTCGCCATTCAAAGAGACCAGAAACATGGTCTGCGCACCATGTGCTCAAATCTATTCACAGCATGATGTCAAAAATGGGCGGCACTTAAACTATAACTATCAAAACGGAGCTTACGCATTCTAATACGGACATTTAGGCTCGATACACTCTTAACTTACAATTCCGCCGATGCATTCACTCACCATCTCAAGAGCGTTCAAGTGCCAGGAACAGGTCGCTCCGGGCACCTGCCGCAAGAACCACTTGAACGTTTCTGAGCACAGGAACCTACCCGACGCGTGAAGAGTCAATTCCACGGAACGGTTATTATGAACACGCCAGATTTGGTTGCAGACCCCGAAGACCTCTCTCCTGAGTGGTTTACTCAGGTATTGCGCTCAAACAACATATAGTACCCGCGTCACGGGGTTCAAAGCGCGCCGGATTGGTACCGGGCAGGTCGCTCGCTGATACCGCTTCGTGCTTGATGCAGAAGGCGATGCAACCGCACCATGCTCGCTGGTCGGTAAATTTCCATCTGCTGATCCCGGAACTGTCGAGAATTCGGTTGATTTGGGGCTCTATAGTACAGAGGTTGGCTTTTATCGTGATATGGCACAGCAGTTGCCTGCCCCCGGCTGCACAGGGTGACCAAATGGAAGGCTGTTCGCCAGCGATTGCGGCACAGGCTATAGACCATTCGGCATCACTGCATGCAGCTACGTGGAATGGGACATTGCTGGGTGACGCTCCTTGGATCAAAACGTTGGCTGGCCAGTATGAAGAACTCTTTGCACAGCAACGACAGCACACCCATGAATTCATACAACGTCTGGGCAATCGTCTTGAACCGGATATTCTTGATCTGGCTGAGCGAATCAGTACGGGGTAGGACACTTTGGTCAATGTGCTGGCTGATCAACCCTGTGCTCTCGTGCATCTAGATTATCGCGCCGACAACCTGATGATCGACGAGACATGCGAGCCTCCGACTGTCGTCCCAGTGGATTGGCAGATTTTCGGGTTAGGGCCACCATAGCGGGATGTAGCCCACTTCATCGGCGCAAGTCTGAAAACTGAAGTCAGGCGCGCACAGGAGATGACCTTGCTCAAACGCTACTGCGGTCATCTGGTACAGAATGGTGTAACCGATTTCACTTGGGAGCAATGCCAAGCAGACTACCTGGCGGGCTGCTACAGGGGCATGATGATGGCCGTTGTCTCTTCCACTGTGGTGGGAGAAACAGAGCGCGGAAACGAGATGTTTGCAACTATGACCACAGGTCACGGGTGTCAGATATTGGACCTGAGTGCTGATTCTGTGCTGATCGCATGAGGCAGTTATTGCCCCTATTGTGACAGGCACCGCAAATCCGGCCACGCGTAACAGAGTACCTGCGTGTTTTCTTAATGGGCTCAACAGTCTCAATGTGTTCCATGTACCAGATGCGGTCCACTTGGCAGCAGATAGGTTGCATTTTCCGGGGGTCTCGCTACCCTTGACTGTCACCTCCGTTTTCCTGTGGCTTCACATGACAGCTTCCACCGCAGTGCCCGCCGTCCTTGTCGACGGCTCGTCGTACCTCTACAGGGCTTTTCATGCCCTGCCACCGCTGACAACATCGGATGGTCGACCGACGGGTGCCGTTCGTGGAGTTATTTCCATGATGAAGAAGCTGCACAACCAATATCCGGACAGCAAGATCGTGGTGGTCTTTGATGCCAAGGGAAAAACCTTCAGAGACGACATGTACGCCAGATACAAGGCCAACCGTCCGCCCATGCCGGATGAGCTGCGAGCGCAGATTGAACCTCTGCACCAGTGCATACAGGCCATGGGATATCCAATGATTGTGCACCCGGGCGTGGAGGCCGACGACGTCATGGGCACACTCGCACTGGAGGCTGCAGGAAAGGGCATGGATGTATTGATTTCCACCGGAGACAAGGACATGGCCCAGCTGGTTTCCGACCGAATCACACTGGTCAATACCATGTCTGATTCCACCTACGACCCTGAGGGTGTCATGGCCAAGTTTGGTGTGCCACCAGAATTGATCATCGACTACCTGGCGCTCGTTGGCGACAGCTCCGACAATATCCCCGGTGTGCCTGGCGTTGGCCCCAAAAGCGCAACGCCCATGCTGACAGCGCTTGGGGGGCTGGATACCATCTATGCGAATCCGGAACGGGTGCGCGAACTCGATTTTCGGGGGGCCAAAAAGATGCCGGAGAAGCTGCTTGAGTTTCGTAACCAAGCCTATCTGTCCTACCAGTTGGCAACAATCAAGACGGATGTCAAATTGGATACGGGCATTGAGCATCTTGAAACCCGGCCGCCGGATGTTGAGGAAATGATTCGCCTCTTCACCGAACTCGAATTCAGGGGCTGGCTGCGTGAGCTGAACCGGGCAGAAGGGGAGAGTTCGCAAGAGGCCGGACGCTCGTCTTCCCCGGGGCCGACGCCCGGTGCTGATCAGGGAACCAGCGAGCCCGGTGTCGCCGGAGTCGCCTACACATGCGTGCTTGATCAACACGAGTTCGATGCCTGGATAACACGACTCGATCAGGCGCCACTGTTTGCCTTCGATACGGAAACAACCAGTATTGATTATATGGAGGCAGAAATTGTCGGCGTCTCCTTTGCTATTGACCCTGGTGAAGCAGCCTATGTTCCGGTTGCCCACGATTACCTTGATGCGCCGGCACAGCTTGGGCTCGACCATGTGCTGGCTGCACTCAAGCCGCTCCTGGAAAATCCTGAAAAATCTGTGGTTGCGCAGAACATGAAGTACGACCAATCAGTACTTGCCCGCTACGGAATCGACGTTCGCGCTCGCCTCTTCGACACCATGCTTGAATCCTATGTGTTCAGTTCGGTCGCGGGCCGCCATGACATGGATGCCCAGGCGAGCCGCGTGCTGGACCTGGACACCATCCACTTTGAGGATATTGCTGGCAAGGGTGCAAAGCAGTTGCCTGTCAACCAGATTGCGCTCGACCAGGCAGCTCCCTACGCCGCGGAAAAAGCCGATATCTGCCTGCGTTTGCACCAGACCCACAGCAAGGGCCTCGAAGCTGAGCCTAGGCTGCACCAGGTGTATGAGGACATCGAAGCCCCGCTGGTCGGTGTGCTTTCGAGGGTTGAGCGCAACGGCGCGCTCATCGACTCCGATGCCCTGTATGCACACAGCGAGGAAATTGCAGCCAAGGTACAGCATCTGGAGACCCGGGTGCACGACCTTGCGGGCCAGTCATTTAATCTGGGATCTCCAAAGCAACTGCAGGAAATCCTCTACGGGCAGTTTGAGTTGCCGGTACTTAAAAAGACCCCGAAGGGGCAGCCAAGCACAGCTGAAGACGTGTTGCAGCGTCTGGCAGATGATTACGAGATTCCGCGGCTCATTCTTGAGCATCGTAGCCTGACCAAATTGAAATCGACTTACACAGACAAGTTGCCTCTGCAGATAAATACACGAACCGGCCGGATTCACACGTCGTATCATCAGGCTGTGGCGTCAACGGGGCGGCTGTCCTCCTCGGATCCAAATTTGCAGAACATCCCGATCCGCACCGGGGAGGGCCGGCGCATTCGCAAGGCATTTATTGCGCCGCCGGGAATGAAGATTGTTGCTGCCGACTACTCCCAGATAGAGCTGCGCATCATGGCACACCTGTCGCAGGATGCCGGACTGCTGTCTGCGTTCGCCGCTGGACTGGATGTGCACAGTGCAACTGCGGCGGAAGTCTTTGGAGTGGATATCGAGCAGGTTGAACCCGAGCATCGCCGCAGGGCAAAGGCCATAAACTTCGGACTGATTTATGGCATGAGTGCTTTTGGTCTTGCCCGCCAGCTGCAGATAACCCGCCATGAGGCTCAGACGTACATGGACCGCTATTTTGAACGCTATCCCGATGTCAAAGACTTTATGGAACAAACCCGGGCCGACGCTGCGAAGAACGGTTATGTGGAGACACTCTTTGGACGCAGGCTCTACCTGCCGGACATCAACAGCCGCAACGCCCAGCATCGCCGGGCCGCCGAACGCGTCGCGATCAATGCCCCCATGCAGGGAACTGCGGCAGATATCATCAAGATCGCCATGATCGATGTAGACCATTGGCTCAGGGATGCTCAATCAGATGCGCGTATGATCATGCAGGTTCACGACGAACTGGTATTTGAAGTCAAAGTGGGACAGGTTGACAGTTTTGTAGCCGAGGTTGAACAGCGTATGCATAATGCCGCGAAGCTGGATGTGAAACTGATTGTTGAAGCTGGCGTCGGAGACAACTGGGATGAAGCACACTAACGCACAGGCGCAGCGCTGTTCCTGAACCTGTGATGCCACCAGCCAGAGACAGGCTGCAGAATCGCTGGCAGCCGGGAAAACCCCTGAACTCCTGACCACCTGCATCCCATCAATTTGGGCAGCATCATGATACAAGATACCCGGTCTCCTTCAGCATTGGTCAGAAGCTGCGTCGATATTCTTTTGAACAAGGGCGATATCCCGGAAGTATCCGGGATTCTGGCCGATCCCTGCTGGCTCCACGACACCGACTCGGGTGTGACCGATCCGGTGCAATCCTTGTCACCGGGCTCAGATCGAACGGCTCCGGACAGGCCGGGAAGGCAGGGAGCAGATCAGTTACAAGATTCTGAAGCTGCTTCAATCTGGTGAATTCGTATCCATTATTTGGGACTCGACCTGGTTGCCGGAAAATGAAGTGACCCGGGAAGACAGCCTCAGCAAAGGCTACTGCATTGATGAGCTCCATCGGGTGCTGTCCAAGGGCATTGGGGTCTTTCACGTCGTAGAGGGAAAAATTGCAGAGATCTGGCTGGCCAGTCACCCGCCGCCGGAGCGGTACTCGGCGCGACCGGTGTCGGCAACGCTGCCCGGAGCGGCAACGGGAAGAGCACCACTGCCGTTGCCGAAAACAGTTTCCGAATGACAGCAAATTTCCTGCTGTAACCTTTTTCCGTATCCGATTTGCTCATAACGAATGTCCTTTTGTGAAACGCTGATATAAGTGGGCGCTTACCCCGATATCTCTTTGTGGCGCTCCGCTGCTCGCCCTTACGGGACTTGTTCGATTGACTCACCGCAAATAGAAACCCAACACCATGAGCACGATGCTTGCCCGCAAGATGCTCCATGTCAGATCAAAGATCGTCGCCTGCCCTTCCTGCCAAGCCTGAAAAGTGCCAATGGCAACCCATATCACCCAGACAAACGCCAATACCAGAACCATTGATGCAATCGCGGTCAGCATCGTGCCGGGCGTAATGCCGGAACCTGCTTGAAATGCTGTGTGTTGTGCGGCCGTCAAGATTGAACCTAGCGGCGATAGTCGCCGCGCAGTGGCGGGAATGAGCGTGGTTGCGCGCGGGGTGAATCGATGTGGGACTGGATGCCATCCCCGATCTGCTTCAGATCCTGTCGCAGCCAGTCATACCGGAAACGAATGCGGGTATCCTGCCTGGCGTTGGCCTCAGCCCGCTGAATCAGTGGCTCAATGGCATTGAGCTCATGGATGATGTGCGCCAGTGCATCGCGCTCAGCGCCTGCATCAGCGAATGCGGCTGGTGTAATTGCCAATCCGATAATCAGAAAAGAAGGTAGCCAGAGGCGGCGTTTCATGGCACTGATGCTCCCGTGTGTTGTTGCGGGGCATAGTGCGGGAATTAGTTATACGGGACGATGGAAAATCCATTCGCTGGGCGGGGTGGTTTTCATATCCATCAGGTGCCTGCTCGCGCCGGATGAGAGAATGGAGAGCAAGCTCTCGATCCACCGCACACACCGGTTGGAAGCGTCTTGGCGCAAGTACCTGCTTCTCGCTTGAACTCTTGTGTGCACTGTGCTTTTTCTATCGGTCCCTGCCAACTCTGTATGATCCGGCAGTGCGTCCGGGTCGTGATTCACGACACCCGAATGGGTGGGGTGACTTGTTTGTTTTTACGGATAAATTACGTAATAATATTGAAAATTACAGATATTTTACGTAACCAGATGTTGGAGAGTGCCATGCCTAAAGTTTTACGCTATGAAATGCAGTGGGATGAGGAAACCTATGCACTGGCGGAGCGCGCTGCACGCGCCTCCGGCCTGACCAGCATCAAGGCGTATGTGACTCAGCTGGTAAAACAACATGCGCCAGAAACGTTGGAAGCTTACAGCAGTATTCAACTGACCAACGCGCAGTTCGATGCCTTTTGCGAAGTTTGTGACAATCCCCCTGCGCCAACGGCCAAGCTTCGCAAGGCGGCACAAGCGCTTGATCAGGAGGGCTTCGTGCTGAATGCCAACCATTGAATTTGTGCCGCTGTATTCCAGTGCGATCACTGTCAAATCATTTGATTGCGGCAAAGACGCCATAAACACGTACCTCCACCGCTACGCGGCGAAGAACATGGCTTTGAACCTGAACAGAACCTTTATCCTACCCTGTGCACCTGAGGAAAATTCCGCGAAATCTCACGTAGCTGCTTACTACACCCTGGCTCACCAGACCTTGGTTCGCGAAGAACTGCCGGACGCTTCCCACCTGCCGCGCTACCCTGTGCCCGTGATCCTGCTTGCCCAACTCGGCATAGATGTGCAGTTTCATCGTCAAGGACTGGGAACGAAAACGTTGGTACATGCGCTCAGGCACGCGTATCAAATAGCGAGTAATCCGAAGGGGATACCCGCCACGGGCGTTGTTCTCGATGTCCTCGATCAGGAGGCACTCGCCTTCTATCAGTCCTTCGACTTTTTCTTGCCATTGACCAACAATCCCATGAAACTGTTCGTGCCCATGGCATCGCTGGAGACGCTGTAACCACACGCCCCCGACCCTATCCAACCGGAAGTCACAGGTACTTTTTGAACGTACTGGCTGTGATGGTGACGGCAAGGGCGAATGCCAGCGCAAACGGCAGGATAATCCAGGATGGATGCAGGCTAAACGGCAACGCCAGATACAGCACCCAGGCCATGATAATCAATGGGGTGGCTGCCTTCTTGGCGTAATGGTAGACAAAGGAGCTTTCCCGGCCGCCACCCCATCGCCTCAGGTCGCGCCGCACCAGCCCGTCAACCAACGCCACCAGCGTAAACAACCCGAATACGGGGGTCGCCAGAGTGAGGACGGCGAGGCGGACGGCAAACACCTGGGTAATTTCAGACGTCCTGACCTCAGATCAGATATCATGCACCATTCTTTCCGGTTGTGCAGTCGATCTGGGGCAGTTCGTACACCATGCGCAGTTCGGTTCCGGGGTAGACTGTTGTGGTCTGGGTGAGTTCCTCAAGCAGCCCGGCGAGTGCCGCATCGCCCGCAGTGCTCGCCGTCCCAAGGATGCGTACCCGCAGGATGCCGCGCTCCGGTTCCGGGATGATATCTGCTGCTGAGTGAAACAGTTCTGCCAGGGGACGCCGCGGACGGGTCTTGGCGCCCTGAGCCTGTGCGACAGCCGGCATCATCCGGGTCTCCGCCCGGTAGGCGATCATGCGGATCAGGTCAAGCAGCAGCCGCTCACTGGATGGCAGAGCATCCAGCTTCTGATCCTCGCCAAGCTCGGCCACTCTGATCTTCTGTGGGGTGTCCGCCCGCTGACGCGTCAGGTCTGAACGCTCAGCTTCAAGCGTCTCGATCTCGGCCTCAAGCCTGTCGGCAGACTGGCGGGCTGTGCTGGAGGGTGTCCCCTTCAGCAGGTCGGCGACCCGGGTGCGTCTCCGGGGGGCTGAAAGGGAGTGTGTTCATGAGGTGCTGTCAATCAAATACGTTCCATATTCTGTGAACACAACATGAACCAATCTGTCACGCTCGAAATGCTCGAAACTTGTTGTTCTCATTGGAGAAATTGACTCCGAATGTACCTGAAATCAGGTCACGAGGTCAGGACGTCTGAACTTGCGATTGCGGGGCTTTCGAAGCAACTATTCGCGCCAATGACGACAGGTCCACATGCAGGAAGAAGCCATCCGGGAAATGCTCATCAACGCAATCAGAACCTCAGCACCGCCAATAATAGGGCAGGTATCCGCATGGGTCACCATCTCCGCATCCCAGAGTGGTGGGGCGACACGGCTGTAGAGACATATATGAACCCGCCCTGCATATCGGTGCGAATGCCAGATGGGACATGCATGCACTGATCTGTCGCATCTCTACGGCACTCCCTGATTTTGGGGGACCGGAATCCGCATCAACTCAGGATGAGCAGCTCAGGCTCAGGCTCTGCGCCCATTCGGGCGGCAGGCCAGCGTACTCATCGGCATCAGGATGCTCCTCGAAGGGGCTTTGAACAATGTTCAGCAAGCGGTTGATCTCGGTGTAATCCCCCTGTTCGGCGCGCTCGATGGCGATCTGGGCCATGTAATTGCGCAGCAGATACTTGGGATTGTGTGCACTCGCCAAGTGTTCCCGGTCTGTATAGTCGCTGGTGCGCTCGTCATATTGGTCCAACCAGCGCTGGAATTTGGCGGAAGACCCAAATTCCCGAGACAGATCCGAGCGGAATTCTGTGCGGCTCAACAGGCGAAACGTCCGGCAGTAATCTGCCTGCGTTTCAGCCATCAGTCGCAGCAATGCCTGAACCAGATCCCGATCATTTTCCTGGGGGTTTGAGATTCCGAGTTTGTTGTGCATCAGTGAGTAGTACTGGTTGTTATATGATTCGGGAAACTCGCTCAGTGCCTCTTGGGCATCTCCTTGATCCAGCAGTGGAAGCAGCGCGTTGCCCAGACATCCCAGATTCCACATGGCGATGTTGGGCTGTTGGTTGAACGCGTACCGTCCATGGTGATCGGAGTGATTGCATATATAGCCGGGCTGATAGGCATCCATGAATCCAAATGGGCCGTAATCCAGGGTCAGCCCCAGGATGGACATATTGTCAGTATTGAGCACGCCGTGGGAAAAGCCCTGCGCCATCCAGGCCGCGAAGGTCTGGGCGGTCTTTTCGATCACAGCGCGATACAATTCCAGATAGGGTTGATCCGCGTTGCCGCAGCCTGGATAGAAATGGGTGATCACAAAATCAGCAAGTTCCCTGAGCTGCTCAGTCTGTCCGCGCGCGGCAAAGACTTCGAATGTGCCAAAGCGAATGTGTGTTGGTGCCATGCGTACCAGCAGAGCTCCAGTCTCCAGAGTTTCCCTGTACACAGGGGTTTTCGAGTCCAGCAGGGCCAGCGCCCTGGTGGTGGCAATACCCAGACCATCCAGTGCTTCGCTGCACAGGTACTCGCGAATACTGGATCGCAGTGCTGCTCTGCCATCTCCGCCGCGGGAAAACGGCGTTGGCCCGCCGCCCTTGACCTGCAGCTCCCAGGGCTCATCGGCTCGATTGTTGATTTGACCGAGGATCGCCGCACGCCCGTCACCAAGCTGCGGGACCCACACGCCAAACTGGTGCCCCGCGTAGAGTGATGCCACCGGATCGCGATCCGGCTTGATCTGTCCGTTGACAAGGGCTACCAGGTTCTCAGGTGGTTCATCCAGGTCAATCAATCGTGCCGCACTGGGATTCCATGAGGCCAGCACCGGCTCCTCCAGAGGATAAATGGAAACAGGCCTGGCGTACTCCTCGCCTAATTCAGCAAAGGCATAAGAGAATTTCATGGGTGCTCCGGGTCGCCCATCATCCATGGGCTGCTGCCCCGGCGTCAGCTGGTGTGCGCACGCTAACAAGCTGGCTGGCCGGGAACAGGCAGCTGAATCTGGAGCCCTCTCCAGGTGTGCTCTTGATATTGAGACGCCCACCCTGGCTCGCCAGCGCGTGCTTGACGATAGCCAGACCCAAACCAGTTCCCCCGGTGTTGGAATTGCGGCTGTTATCAACACGATAAAACCGTTCGGTAAGGTGGGGGATATGTTCTTCATCAATTCCTGGCCCGCTGTCTTCAACCACAACGCGAAGGCCTGATTTTGAACGGCTGCAACTGACGCGGATAGCTGTCCCCGGCGGCGTGTGCCTGACCGCGTTGAAGACCAGATTGCTGAAGGCGCTGTGCAGTTCGGATTCGACCGCATTGAGGAAGAAGGGTCCAGACAGCTGGCCCTCAATCCTGTGCTCCTGATACTCGTTGAGCTCACGGGTGTCTTTGATGATTCGCTCCAGCAGGGAAGAGATCTCAACAGGTTCCGGATGGCGCTGCTCTGCCATGCTTTCCAGCCGTGACAGCATAGTCAGCCCCTTGAGGAGGTTCGCCATGCGCACGGATTGGCCCTCCATCTGATCAAGGATGTGATGCAGCGACTTGTCGGCCTTGGGGTGAATCTGCAGTGTTTCCAGATAGCCCTGCAGAACGGTCAGCGGAGTTCTCAGTTCGTGGGAAAGGTTGGCGATAAAATCTCGTCGCATGTTTTCCAGGCGCCGCAGCCGGGTGACGTCGCGCAGCAGGATGATGCGGTCGCCGTTTTTGTACTTGGTTACATGTGCTTCCAGCCAGTGCTGCGAATCTGGCGGGTACTTGATCGTGAGGGGGTTCGCGAATTTACCTTTGCTGAGATAGCTCTTGAAGCGAGGTTCCCGAATAAGTTTGAGAACGGGCATCCCGGTTGCCGCCGAAGTCTTGAGATGAAACCGCTGTTTGGCCTGGCGGTTGAACCACTGTATACGTCCAGCCGCATCGATCAGCACTGAGGCATCCCGGACGCCTTCCATCAGATCGCGCTGCCTGGCAAGAGCGGCTTTCAGTTTCTTGGTTTCGCGCTTATGGGCGCGCTTCTCCTTCATGGTCTCTTCAAGAAAATACCTGAAAATACCGCGAACCTGGGGTACCCTGCCCTTTTTTTTACGTGCCATCCACTTTTCCAGTGTGTGAATCTGCACCAGCGACCAACTGATGTAGAGCGTCATGCCTGCGATCAGGGCGAAACGGGGTGCATCCACGATCAGGCCCAGTCCGAGCGACCCGAGCAGAATGCACATAATCAGGGTGATTTCAGAAAAGAGATAGCTGCGCACTATAAGCCAGCTCCGGTCTGGGTGTGGTGCCATTTTAATCCAGAAAAGAGTCAGCTTCCTGACTATCTGGACAATTCCGGATTACGGCGCTGGAATCACCGCCGAAACGGGAGGTGACCCTGGGCCTCAGCCTGATACAGGTCAGTGTGTGTTCGCTCACGTTTCAGGAATTCCGCTACAGCGTCGGCAAAGACCTGGTCAGGAATCCTGTGGAACGAGTGACTCTTGACCGGAGCAAAGCCACGCCACAGCTTGTGCTCACCCTGAGTTCCTGGGTCAAATTGTTGCAGACCTCGTTCGATGGCAAACTCAATGCCCTGATAATAGCAGGCCTCGAAATGCAGACAGTCGTGGTCAGTCAGCGACCCCCAGTAGCGGCCGTAGAGCGTGCGCTGGTCGAAGAAAAACAGGGCGCTGGCAACGAGAAACCCCTCCCGATGAGCGAGCACCATCATGCACTGAGGGGCCATGGACATTGCGATCCGTTCAAAAAAATCCTCGGTAAGATAGCCGCTATGGCCACTACGCTTGTAGTAGGTTGCCTTGTAGCATGCATAGAAGTCTTCCCAATCCCCGCTTCTCAGCTGGCCACCACTGAGCCGCTGAACTTCTATGCCCTGTTCGGAGATTCTGCGACGTTCGCGCCGAACCTGTTTGCGTCTGCCGGAGCGCAGGCTGGCAAGAAAGTCGTCGAAACTGGCGAAGGGCCCAGTTTCATCGGGGGCAATATTCTGCCAACAGAACTGGACATCCTCGCGGTGCAGCATATCCGTGCGCTGAGCCATCGCGGCCTGCTCACGCCTGTCGGCAAACAGGATGTGCCAGCTTGACAGCTTGCGCTCGCGCAACAGCGCATCCAGAGTGCGGCAGAACGCATCCACTATGGACGCTGGCAGTTCCGGTTCAACACAGAGCAGGCGCGGCCCGGTGGCGGGTGTAAAGGGTATGGCGGTGACCAGTTTAGGATAGTAATCCTTACCCCTGCCTTCAAAGGCACTGGCCCACTGCCAGTCAAATACATACTCACCGTAGGAATGGGATTTGGCGTACAGGGGCATGGCTGCGACCAGTTGACCCTCTTCTTCGAGCAGCAGGTGACAGGGTGTCCACCCACGTGCTGCGCACGCCGAGCCTGACTCTTCCAGTGCAGACAGAAACTCAAATTTTATAAAGGGGTAGTCATTCGGCACTAGCGCATTCCACTGTGCGGCGTCGACTCCCCCCATGGACGAAATAAAGCGTGGTTTCATTCAAAAGCTCGTATCAAAAAATACACCGAGAAACAGACACAGGGCAACCCACCTGTTGTTCATGAAGGCCGCAAAGCATGCATCCGGTTCACGGTTCCTGATCAAATATTGCTGATAGGTAAACAACAGCATAGTTCCGCCGAGGCATACAGCCGTATAGGTGGCTCCGAGGCTGAGGCTTTGGCCCGCCACACAGAGTGCAGCCAGGCAGAGAATCTGCAGCACACCGCAGATCAGCCTGTCCTGTTCACCGAAGAGTATGGCTATGGATTTGATGCCAGCCGCAGTGTCGTCTTCACGGTCAGTCATTGCGTAAAAACAGTCGTAGACTACGCACCAGAGGACGGCCGCGGCATAGAGGACACCAATGCCGGAATGCACGCTACCCGCCTGTGCACTGCAGGCCATGATGATACCCCAATTCATCGCCAACCCCAGCCAGACCTGCGGCAGATGTGAGAAGCGTTTGACAAAGGGGTACATCGCAGCAAGAGCGACTGCGATCAGTGAGAGATAGATCGTCAGCCTGTTGGTGAGCAAAACCAGGAGCAACGCCAGGCCACAGAGCACACAAAAGCACGCCAGTGCCTGCCGCGGCCTCAACTCGCCTGTCACAAGGGGGCGGTTGATGGTTCTCGCTACCCGCCCATCAAACCGGCGGTCAGCATAGTCGTTGATGGCACAGCCTGCGGATCTCATAATGAGTGACCCCAAAGCAAAGACGAAGACGAGCAGCGTATCTGGCCTGCCATTGCCCGCTATCCACAGGCTTGCCAGGGTCGGCCACAGGATGAGCAGTGTGCCGACAGGCCTGTCCATTCGGGTCAGCCGCCAATAGGGGCCAATGACCGGATGTTGAGCCAGACGAGGCAGCCAGCGCAGGTGCTCTATACTCATGTACAGGGTAGTCAAGTCGGATAAGCTGGCGATTGTGCCACAATCGCAGCTGTTCCCTGTAGGAGCATCCCAAGGCTGCTGTCCCTGTTGCAATGATACAGTCCTGGCGGTTTTCGGCGGGAAAAAAAAGTTGATCTTGCCGTGGTTAGGGTGTCAGTATCTGTGCCTTGTCGTGCTCGCGGCGGGCAGGAGACTGCGCTGCCTTGAGCCTGCCATACACCGAACAGAGAGTCGCAATGAGTCAGATACCTGAAGATCTTCGATATCTTCCAAGCCATGAATGGGCACGCAAGAACATGGACGGCACCGTAACTGTCGGCATCACCGATCATGCGCAGGAGAGCCTGGGTGATGTCGTGTATGTGGAGTTGCCAGACATTGGCCATCAGCTTCTTGCCAGGGAGGAGTGTGCAGTGGTTGAGTCAGTCAAGGCGGCGTCGGATATTTTCGCCCCGCTGAGTGGAGAGGTGATCGAGGTCAATGAGGCACTCGAAGACGAGCCGGAGCTGATCAATGACGGGCCTTACGCTGACGGCTGGTTCTTCCGGATGCGCCCGGAAGACCTTGCTGAACTCGACGACACTCTGGATGCCGATGACTACGCTGAAGAGATAGGACAGGGCTAACAGCAGTCCAGCCGAGAAAGCCAACATGTTCAGCTTTGAGGCACACTGAGTGATTGACTCCGAGGGCTATCGGGCCAGCGTTGGCATTGTGGTTGCACAGGGCAACGGAGATGTGCTGTGGGCCAAGCGCGTTCAGGCGGGTGACTCCTGGCAGTTTCCTCAAGGCGGCATTGATGAGGGTGAGAGCGTGACCGACGCCATGTTTCGTGAGCTCTACGAGGAAGTCGGTTTACAGCAGCAACAGGTAACCATAGTCGCCCAGACACGCACATGGTTGCGATACCGCATACCGGATCATTTGGTTCGCAAGCACCCAAAGAACCGATGCATTGGCCAGAAACAACGCTGGTTTCTGGTACGGCTGGACTGTTCACCGGAGAAAATCCGCTTTGATTGTGGGGACAAGCCCGAATTCAGTGAATGGCGTTGGGTGAGTTATTGGTATCCCGTGAATCAGGTGGTTGCGTTCAAACGCACTGTGTATCGTCGCGCACTTCGTGAACTATCGGTGCCGCACACTGACATGGTATCAGGGGTTCGCAGTGACGGGTTAGCAGAGTGCTAGAAGACCTGCGCAGCATCGTTCAGCAGGTGAGCGCTGCAGCGAATCTCAGCGGGGTTCTTGATATCATCATAGACCGGCTCAAGAGTGCATTGGCTGTCGATGTGTGCTCTATCTATCTGTTTGACCGGAATCAGGACAGGTTTGTCCTCATGGCCACCAAGGGGCTCAAAAAGGAAGCGGTCAGACAGGCCTCCCTGTCACCCAGTGAGGGACTTGTTGGTCTGGTGGCCTCCCGCGAAGAACCGCTTAACCTGGAGCGGGCCGTGGCTCACCCAAAGTATAAGTATATTCCCGAAACCGGCGAGGAAAACTACAGTTCTTTTCTGGGTGTGCCCATCATCCATCACCGGTGCGTACTCGGCGTTCTGGTTGTCCAGCAGGCCGAGGAGCGGCGCTTTGACGAGAGCGAGGAAGCATTTCTGGTCACGCTCTCCGCGCAGCTGTCCGGCACTATAGCTCATGCTGAATCGACCGGGGATCTCTCCCAGCTGCTCAATCCAGATGGCCCGGGTGCGGATGAATTTGAATTTCAGGGGCTGGGCATTGCGCCTGGTATCGCTATCGGGGAGGCGGTGATCATCTCCCCGGTCGCCGATTTGTTTGCCGTGGATTCGGTATCTGCGCGATCGGTCAGGGAAGAGCTTGAGGACTACCACCGCGCTGTGGAAAAAACCCGCAGGGATATCTGGAACATGGCACATGGCCTGACGGGAGTTATTAATGACCAGGAACGACTGTTATTTACTGCCTATGTGCAGATGCTGGATGACCACAGTCTGGGCAAGGAGGTCAACGAACGCATTGAACAGGGAGCGACTGCACAGTCTGCCTGGAGCGAAGTGATCGTCGCACACGTTCGACAATTTGAAGTCATGGAAGATGCTTACCTCAAGGAGCGAGCTGTTGATCTGCGTGATCTTGGACGGCGTGTGCTCGGACATATGCAGGAGAATGTCCAGACTGAGGCGATTTATCCCGATAATGCCATTTTGGTGGGTGACGAACTGTCAGCAGCTGCGCTGGGAACAGTACCTGCGGAGAAAATTCTCGGCCTGGTGTCGCAGCGCGGATCGGCCAATTCGCACCTCGCCATCCTCGCCCGAGCCATGAGCATCCCCATGATTGTGGGAGTTCCCGGAATGCGTTTCAGCCGGCTGCGTGGCAAGGATCTGATCATCGACGGCTACAGGGGCCACATTTATGCCAACCCCACCCAGGGTCATCGCAACCACTTCGAATCTCTGCTGGCAGAGGATCGACAACTTCTCACGGAGCTGGAGGTGCTGCGCGACCAACCGGCGCAGACCCTTGACGAAAAGCACATTGGCATGATGGTGAACACGGGTCTGATGGCTGATGTCGGCATTGCCACCGAACGGGGGGCCGAGGGTGTCGGGCTCTTCCGAAGTGAAGTGCCTTTTTTTTCCCGCCAGCGGTTCCCCACGGAAGAGGAGCAGCGCCTGCTGTATCGCGACCATCTCGAGGCATTCTCTCCACGGCCCGTGGTGATGCGCACGCTGGATGTGGGTGGAGACAAGTCTCTTCCCTACTTCCCCATAGAGGAACCCAACCCCTTTCTGGGGTGGCGGGGCATCCGCGTTACCCTCGATCACCCGGAACTTTTTCTGGCTCAGATACGCGCCATGCTCAAGGCATCGACTGGCCTTGACAACCTGAGCATCCTGTTGCCGATGATTTCCGGTATTTCCGAACTGGAAATGTCTCTGGAGCTGATCTACCGAGCCTATGACGAATTAACAGAGGAAGAGGGGCAGGACATAAAAATGCCGCCGATTGGAGCCATGATTGAGGTGCCTTCAGCAGTTTTTCTCGCCCGGGATATTGCACGGAGAGTAAATTTCATGTCGGTTGGCAGCAATGATTTAACCCAGTACATTCTGGCGGTTGACCGCAACAACGCCCAGGTTGCCGACCTCTTTCAGGGCTTGCACCCGGCGGTTCTTGGTGCCATGAACCATGTGGTTCGTGCTGCCCATGCAGAAAAAAAACCTGCCAGCGTCTGTGGTGAGTTGGCCGGCGACCCCCTGAGTGCGCTGCTGCTGATTGCGATGGGGTACGATTCCCTGTCCATGAACGCGTCCGACCTGTTACGCGTCAAGGCAATGGTCCGTCAGGTGCGAGTATCCGATCTCAAACCCCTGCTGCGCGAAGCACTGCACTTGCCCGACGCTGCATCAGTGCGTCAGACCCTGACAGAATTCATCACTGACCCCGGTCTGAAGCGCTTACTCAACCTGACATCCAGGTCGTCGCACTGAGTGGCATGAGGTATTCTCCCGTCGTGACATTCAGCACGATTCTCAAGCTACATGGTGCCGGCACCGAGCGTGATTCCCTACCCCGATATTGAACCTGTAGCCCTGGCGCTTGGGCCGGTCAGAGTGCACTGGTATGGCATCATGTACCTGCTGAGCTTTATCGGTATCTGGTGCCTGATGCTGGTGCGCTCCCGACACTCCTGGTCTCCGATTCGGACTGACCAGATTGAAGACCTGATCTTCTATGGCGTGCTCGGCGTGGTTCTCGGGGGACGTCTGGGCTATGTATTCTTCTACCAGCCTGGCTATTTCCTTGAGGAGCCCCTCTGGTTGTTTCGGATCTGGGAGGGTGGCATGGCTTTTCACGGCGGCCTGCTGGGCGTTATGGTTGCGCTCTATGTGGTGTCAAGGAAGGCTGGTACAGGATTCCTGCACATGAGTGATTTTGTCGCACCCATGGTACCCGTGGGCCTTTTTCTCGGGCGCATTGGCAATTTTATTGGTCAGGAACTGTGGGGGCGACCGACTGACGGCTGGTGGGCCATGGTCTTCCCCAATGATCCCGAAGCACTGCCGCGCCATCCGTCCCAGCTCTATGAGGCTGCTCTGGAAGGTCTGGTGCTCTTTGCGATCCTGTGGTGGATTTCGGGACGGCCCCGGCCAGTTGGACTGGTATCCGGTCTGTTCCTGCTGGGGTACGGCGTATTCAGATTTTTCGTGGAGTTTGTGCGCGAACCTGACGCACACTTGGCAGATATTCTGATTTTTGGCTGGGTCACGCGTGGCCAGGCATTGAGTTTTCCCATGATCCTTGCTGGCCTGGTCATGGTGGTCTGGGCGCTCAGAAGACCAGTATTTTCGAGTCACAAGTGAATAATACATTTATGGCCAGCACAGGGTCTGGGCATCAGATAAACTGCACGGGGCATGAAAACGGGTAGCAAATGCAGGAATATCTCGAGCTGATGCGGCATGTGCGTAACTGCGGGGTGCGCAAGGAAGACCGGACAGGTACGGGTACCCTGAGCGTATTTGGATACCAGATGCGATTTGATCTCAATGCCGGATTTCCCCTGGTGACGACCAAAAAGTGTCACCTGCGTTCGATTATTCACGAACTGCTCTGGTTCCTGCGCGGCGATACCAATATTGCCTATTTGAACGAGCACGGTGTGAGCATCTGGGATGAATGGGCCACCGCGTCAGGCGAACTTGGGCCGGTCTACGGTCAGCAGTGGCGATCCTGGCCGGGCCCGGATGGTCAGGTAGTAGATCAGATCAAGGATTTGGTCGACCAGATCCGCACCGACCCGGATTCACGCCGCCTGCTGGTCTCTTCTTGGAACCCCACAGTTTTACCGGACGTGTCCCTGTCACCCAGGCAAAACGCAGAGCGCGGTCGACAGGCCCTGCCACCCTGCCATTGTCTGTTCCAGTTTTATGTCCTCGACGACAGGTTATCCTGCCAGATGTACCAGCGCAGCGCAGATATTTTCTTGGGCGTTCCGTTCAATATTGCGTCCTACAGCCTGCTCACGCTGATGCTCGCTCAGGTTGCCCGACTCAGAGCAGGAGATTTTGTTCATACCCTGGGTGATGCACACCTGTACCTCAATCACCTTGAACAGGTCGATGAGCAGTTGCTGCGCACGCCCTATCCGCGCCCCCGGATGAGGCTCAATCCCCAGGTGACAGATTTGTTCGGGTTTGAGTTCGATGATTTTGAACTGCAGGATTATCAGGCACACCCGCACATCCCTGCGCCGGTGGCTGTGTAGTGGCCAGTTTTGCAATGATCGCGGCCGTGGCCCGCAACGGTGTCATCGGTCAGGGCAACCGTCTCCCCTGGCATCTTCCAGAAGATCTTCGCTGGTTCAAGGACATGACACTGAACAAACCCCTGATCATGGGCCGAAAAACATTCGATTCCCTTGAGCGCCCACTGCCGGGGCGACCTCATGTGGTTGTATCCCGGGATACGGACTATCGCTGTGAGGGAGCAACCCTGGTGACATCCATTGCTGCAGCCAAGGCAACTGCCTTGTGCCTGGCAGAGGAACGGGGCGCTGAGCAGGTAATGGTTGTCGGCGGCGCAGAGATATATCGGCAGATGTTACCTGCTGTTGACATCATTTACAGAACGCTGATTGATCTCGCCCCCGAGGGCGACACATATTTTCCCGAGCTTGGGAGCGATTGGGTTGTTCGCCATGAGACACAAAAAATACAGGGAGATATCAGTTTTTTCTTTCAAACGGTAGTGAAAAACTTGTAATTAGTGCTAGTATCAGCGCTTCGGGTAGGAAATAACCACATTAATACTACTATAGCTGAGAACTTCTGTTTTCGCACTTTTTCTGCCCTTGGATTTGGGGAGGTGGGTTCACCTCGGTTGTTTGTAAGATGTTTGAATCCTAATTTTGAGGGAAAGATGAAAAACCAGCGACTACATGGGCTCACTTTGGCGATACTCTCTGTTGGGTGCCTGGCCGGGACCCTCCAGACCCAGGCGCAGACTGTCGATTCAGTCATGGCACAGAGTACTCAAAACACAGCTGAATTGCGCGCTGCACAGACGCGCATCGATGGCATAGCCGAGCAAACCGACAAGCTTCTGCAGCAATACAGGGTTGTCAATAAGCAAATTGAGGGTCTCAAGGTATATAACGCCCAGCAGGAATTGCAGATTGCCGACCAGGAAAAAAACCTGGCGCTCCTCGAAACCTCCATTGCTGATGCAGCCACCATGGAGCGCGACATTGCCCCGCTTATGGAACGGATGATCGATGCTCTGGGGCAGTTTGTCGAGCTCGACCTTCCCTTCCGCATGGATGAACGCCGCGACAGGGTTGCCAAGTTGCGCGACAACCTGGGACGTTCCAATCTGTCCACCGCTGAAAAGTTTCGCCAGGTTCTTGAAGCCTACAGAATAGAGCTCGACTATGGCAATAACATTGAAGCGTACACAAGAACAGTCTCCATCGATGGGGCTGAGCAGGATGTCAACATTCTGCGCATAGGGCGAATTGCGCTGACCTACCAGACCAAGGATCAATCACGATCCGCCTATTGGAATGCAGACAACCAGGATTGGGAACGGCTGGACACTGGCTGGAATGGAGATATCAGTGATGGTATCAAGATAGCCAAAAGGCAATCCCCGATCAATATCATGGCTGTACCGGTTTCAGCTCCCCTGGAGGCCTCACGATGAATAAGGATTTCTCTGCAGGGCTGATTGCCTTGTTCTCAGCCGCATTTTTATCCAGCCCGGTCTATTCGCAGACTGTATCCTCACTTGACGAGCTATCGGAGGTCGTCCGCAACGCCTCAAGAGCGGACAGTGAGGCGTCCCGGGAACGCATAGCAGCATTCACCGCACAGAGGCAGCAGCAGCAGAGTCTGCTCAACAGGGCCAATGGCGAGCGCGACAGAGAGGAGCGGCGCAGCGAGCAACTGAAGAGGACATTCGATCAAAACGAATTGTTGCTGGCTGACAAGGCCAAGCAACTGGAAGAGCGTCTTGGCTCTTTGAGAGAGCTGTTTGGTCATCTCACCGGGTTCATCGGAGATGTTCGTGAGACAAAGGAGATTTCAATTGTCTCCGCCCAGTATCCGGGCCGCACTGAATTCATGCAGGTGATGGTTGATCAGATGGCGAGCAACACAGAGTTGCCCTCAATCGAAGACATCAATCGGGTCTGGAGCGAAACGCTTGACCAGATCATAGAAGGTGGCAAGATTGTTCGGTTCTCGGCCCCCGTCGGAAACGAAGAGTCTCGCGAGATTGTTCGGGTCGGCAACTACAATCTGGTGTCGGACGGTGAATATCTGAGCTACGACCCCCGCACCGGGCGAGTTTCAGTGTTGCCCAGCCAGCCAGCAGGCTTCGGCTCAATTGCGGCAGATCTGCAGTCAGCTGCAACTGGCCCCAATGCATTTGGCATTGATCCCACTGGTCCGAGCGGCGGCAGCTTCCTGGGCGCGCTCGTAGGTATGCCCAGTTGGGGTGAACGCCTGGGAACCCAAGGCGGCCTGGTTGGCTATGTACTTATGGGACTTCTCAGCATCGCTATCATGATCGCCATTCTCAAGTTTGTGCAGCTCACCCTGGTCAGTGCCAAGGTGAACAGCCAACTCAAGAGCGGCACAACCAGTTCGAAAAACCCGCTTGGACGCATACTGGCTGTGCACGAGGCATCTCCGGGTGTGGATGTTGAAACGCTTGAACTGAAGCTCAATGAGGCGATTCTCAAGGAGCGCCCAGCGATTGAGTCCTGGCTGAATGCGCTCAAGATAATTGCAGCGGTGGGCCCGCTGCTTGGGCTGCTCGGTACCGTAACCGGCATGATCCTGACGTTTCAGGGTATTGCACTCTATGGTGCGGGCGATGTTGGTGGCATGGCCGGTGGTATTTCTCAGGCACTGATCACCACCGTCTGGGGCCTGATCGTTGCCATTCCAACCATTTTGCTGCACACCCTGGTGAATAGTCAGGCAATGCGCCTTATTCACATTCTGGACGAGCAGGCCGCGGGTATAGTCGCGGAGAAAGCTGAGGGGTAGGCTGTATGTTGAGTGACGCCATCGAGGCGGTCCAGGGATATATAGTACTTGGCGGGCCGGTGATCTACCTGATTGCCGTCCTCGCCTTTCTCATGTGGATGCTCGTCATCGAGCGGCTATTCTACTACTACGGCGGTGGACTGGAGCGCGATGTAACGGCTGCGATTGATGCCTGGGAGGCGCGATCGGAGCGAGTCTCCTGGCATGCGCGCAAGGTTCGGGAAAAGCTGATTTCCGAAGTATCCGAGGAAGTGAACGCCTACTTACCCATGATTAAAACCACGGTTGCCCTCGCGCCCCTCTTTGGCTTGCTGGGTACAGTGACCGGCATGATCAACGTATTCGAGATCATGGCAATAACCGGTGGTGGAGATGCACGGCAGATGGCCACGGGAGTTTTTAGCGCCACGGTTCCAACACTCTCAGGCATGGTGGTCGCCATCGCCGGGGTGTTCGGGGACAACCTTGTGAACCGCAAGGCACAGAACGAAACGGCGCTTCTCGAAGACCATCTCACTATGGATCACTGAGGTACAGGTCATGGCTCAACACAGGAGGACTCAAGACGAACAGCAGATTGACCTGACACCCATGTTGGATGTGGTCTTTATTATGCTCATCTTTTTCATTGTGACGGCGACATTCATCAAGCTTCCTGGTGCCGACGTATTGCGCCCCGGGGCGGTAAATGCAGCGCCTGCCAAACCCTCGATGCTGGTCGCCATAGACAACGACAGCCAGATCTGGATAAACCGTGAGCTGGTTGAACCGCGTTTCCTGAAGACCCGTATTGCGGTTCTCCATGCCGAGAACCCCAGGGGCGAGATGGTTATCCAGGCTGATGAAGAAGCCAGAGTGCTGCAGATTGCCCAGGTTGCAGATGCTGCCAGAGAAGTAGGCGTTGAGCAGATCAGTATTGCAGCGGAGGACGACTGATGGACCGTGCGTCACACCCTGGAGAATCGCAGCGCGGATATCTGCTGCTTGCACCTTCTGCAGTTGTGGCAGTATTAGTGGTCTTTGGGCTGCTGTTTCTGATGCAGTTTCTGATTAGTTCTGACCTGAGAGAACCCGAGGATGAAAGCCGTGTAAAAATCGCCGATATCTGGCAGGAGGAACTGATGATCGAAGACCAGATCAAGGAGCGCGAGGTTGAGGAGATTGATGAGCCTGACGAGCCGCCACCGGATATTCCCAAAATGGACATCGAACTGGACACCGATCTGGACACCGTCGACATTTCCTCAGGGGTTGATACAGGCAGAATCGATATTTCACTGGGCGGCGGCTTTTCCGATGGCGATATTATTCCCCTGGTGGCAATCCAGCCTACCTACCCACGCCGTGCTGCAGAGCGCGGTATTGAGGGCTATGTGGTCGTGCGCTTTGTCATTACCATCCAGGGCACAACCCGGAACATCGAGGTCGTGGAGTCGACATCGTCCATATTTGAGCGGGCTGCTGTTCGGGCAGCGCAACGCCTCAAGTACAAACCGAGAATTATTGATGGTACGGCCGTAGAGGTTGAACACTTTTACAAGTTTACCTTCGAGCTCGCCGACTAGTCGGGCCGATTGTTGATTTGGAAACGAAAAATGAAGCACTCAACAACTTCCATCTACATGGGACCGGGACTGTATGCGCTCTGTGCGCTGCTCTTGGGAGTCATTCCGGCATACGCACAGGAAGAAGAGCAGCGCAGGTTCGCTGACGTCGAGACCACAAAAGTCAAGGCAATGAGCCAGCAACTGGCAAAAAAGCTGGAGCCTGTCCGTGATTGTCTGGCTCCCGAGCCGGAAAGAGAGGGTGATCCGGTACCAGAGCCAGACGGCAGATGTGCCCTGAAAGCTCTCGACAGGATTACTACTTCAGATTTACCCGGTCACGAGAAAGCCGAGATCTGGAATTTTTACGGCTATGCGTACTACCTGATCGACGATCGGGAAAACACCAAGAGATACTATTTACGGGTGGTTGAGGAGCCCGGAGCCAACGCTCCATTACGAAATCGCACCCTGAAGACGGTTGCACAACTGTACATGATGGACGAGCGGTTTGACCTTGCATTGAGGTATTACGAAGAATGGATGTCTTTTCAGGAATTTCTCGGAGCCCCGGATTTTGCATTGCTGGCAACGATTTTCTACAACCTGGATCGCAGGAACGAAGCTCTGAGCAATATTGAAACCGCAATTGAGATGCGTGAATCGGCCGGAAAGATTGGTCAGGAAAACTGGTACGCAATCCAGCGCTCAATTTACTACCAGCGCGGTGATTTCCGCACGGCTATTTCGATACTGAAAAAACTCATTGTCAATTATCCAGATGTGCGCTACTGGCGTGAACTTGGTGGCATGCACGCGGAGCTTGAGGAGAGTCCCGAACAGCTTGCCGCTTACGCAGTGGCCTACCTGCAGGATGGCTTGACTTCGAGCTCACAGGTTGTTGGCCTCGCATACATGTACCTGGGTGCGGAAGTTCCCTACAAGGCGGCTGAAATTATCGCAGAGGGTATTGACTCTGGAGAGGTTGAAGAAACTGAGCGAAATTTTCAGGTAGCCGGCAGTGCCTACTATCAGGCCGGTGAATTGGCAGAGGCCTTGGTCTGGATGGAAAAGGCCGCGCAAAAGGCTGAAGATGGTGAGAGCTACGCGAGGCTCGCCAGCATTTACGTTGATCTGGAGCGCTACAGGGACTCGCTGCGTACTGCAGACGAGGCTCTGCGACGAGGTGGCATAAGACGTCGCGATTTGGCGCTGATGACCAAAGGCACTGCGGAGTTTAACCTGCAGCGTTTTGACGATGCGATCAGGACCTTTCGCAGAATCAGGGACCAACGCTCCACCAGGAGCCGTGATCGGTGGATTCAATATGTACAGAATGAGATGAAGCGTGAAAAGCAGATCAGGGCTTCCGGCATCGATCTCGACAGAATATTGGGCCGCAGTTGATCAATAGACGACTCCCAATAATAGCTGGTGAACCGGACTGTGTAACACAGTTCACTACGGTTCGCTACGGTGGTTTGAAATCTGCACAACACCCCTCAGGAGAGACGCTTTGGATGTGGTACTGGCCTGCTCGCCGGTCGACATCTATCCTGTGCAGTTCAAAGTAGAACTCAAGAATGTACTGCCTCTCTATGATGACCGATGGTGCCCGGAGATCTGTCTCGCGGGGCTATGCTCCCGCAGGTTCCGCGCCGCCGCAGTGCCTTGTCTATTCGCTCGACCCTTTTTAAGGTGATGTACATGAAATAGAAATCATTTAATTTCACTTTTACCTATATAAGTGAAATAATAAGTGCTTTTTTTTCACTTTCACTCAGCAGCGAGCAGGTTTTTGTGGCTATACGCTTAGAGAAATATCGCTCGGGAGAATACCTGAATGGCTTCCAGTACCAATTCTTCCTGCCCTCCCATATTAATGATCGCTGGACCTGGGATGCGCCGCAAATAAACCAGCTGGTTGAGAAGGCTGCCATAAGGCTGGGGGAGCTGAATTCCTATGCTCGCCTGGTGCCAAACATTGATTTGTTTATTCAATTGCATGTCACCAAAGAGGCCGTGGTATCCAGCCGGATAGAGGGTACTAAAACCAATATCGATGAAGCCCTGCTACCAGAGGAGGAGATTAACCCGGAGCGACGTAATGACTGGCGCGAGGTCAACAATTACATCCGGGCCATGAATGATGCTCTCCAAGCGCTGGAGACTGTGCCTTTATCGTCCCGTTTGCTTAAGCAGGCTCACCAGACACTACTCAGGAATGTCCGCGGAGAGCACAAGTTGCCCGGGGAATTCCGTACCAGCCAAAACTGGATTGGCGGTGCCAGCCTGACTGATGCGGTATTTATACCACCTGCTCATAAATATGTTCCCCAACTGATGGGAGACCTGGAAAAGTTTCTGCACAATGATGACATCCAAATACCTGCGCTGGTTCGCATAGCCATTGCCCATTACCAATTTGAAACCATACACCCCTTTCTGGATGGCAATGGCAGGATAGGCCGCTTGCTTATAACCCTGTTCCTGGTGAGTGAGGACATTCTCAGTCAGCCCTTGTTGTACCCTTCGACTTATTTTGAAAAGTACAGGGGGCTGTATTATGACAACCTGATGAGGGTACGTACTCAGAGCGATATGCTGCAATGGCTAAAGTACTTTCTGGTAGGCATCGAGCAAACGGCAACTGAGGCTGTCGCAGCGCTGACAAATATTGTCAAGCTCAAGTCAGATATCGAAACGTTGATTCACAACAAGTTTGGAAGGCGAGCCGCCAGCGCCACACTCTTATTGCACCAGCTGTTCACCCAACCGATTTTGAGCGTTGATCAGGCGGCGACGATCTGTGGCGTAAATTATCGTCCGGCGAATGAGCTGGTTGCCTTGATGTGCAGACAACAGATCCTTAGAGAGATTACCGGGCAAAGCCGAAACAGACTCTTCGCATTTGAACCGTATCTGGAACTGTTTAACCTTAAATGATGCACTTCGGACTGGAAGCGGGGATCGAAAATGGTAGCTACGGGTGGACTTGAACCACCGACCCCAGCATTATGAATGCTGTGCTCTAACCAACTGAGCTACGTAGCCGTGTTTTCAGGCCCGTTGCGGGCAGGCCACAACGGCGCGCGAATTTTGAGGAACCTGGCGGAACATGTCAAAGCATTTGAAGATATTTCAGAGCCAAAACGGGCGGGATTTCGGGTTTTTTAGTTATAACTGGTAGAGAGGCGGCTCTGGAGAACCTGCGCTACCCTGACGACCTTGAGGCCGTGCTCCGCTGCTGAAGTCCGAACTCAGGTTTCGGTGCATCCACCACCGCACGCCCTGGCGCACCCTGCAGCTGAGCACGGCCACTGCATCCGAACCGCATCAACAACCGATGTACGACAGCCTCGGTATTGATCCCGTGGCTTGAAGAGTCCGTCAAGGAAGGTGATTTGAATCAGGAACAGAACCCACTCAGTCAATTGTCAATCCAGTTGTTGGATTGCCGCTCTGCGGTGGTACTATTGAGCGTCAGTCTTCTATCTACCTGTACCCTACCTGCTACCTGGTGATTCGCAATGCTGGAGTTCAATCAGCCTCCCAAGAAATACGACAATGTCTTTCTTGAAGACACCGACAATCGGCTACCCAAAAAGCTGAATCCAAACACGCGCTATGCCCTCTTCACTACCATTGCGAAAGGAGGCAAGTCACTCATCAAGTCTTGCAGGGATTTGCATTTGTCGAGAGTGATCTGCTACAAAACCCTGCGTTCGGAATTTGTCGATGACGACATCGAACAGCTGCGCCTGCTGCGCGAGGCGCGTGTGTCAGCCATGCTTCAACACCCCAATACCATACCGACCTACGAAATAGGCCGTGACCAGCAGGGGAACTACTACTTCACCATGAAGCTGGTACATGGCTATACCCTGCGGGAAATACTCGACTACCGGGAGCGCTATGATCTTTCACAACTCATTGACATTATCGTGCAGATAGGCCAAGCACTTGCTTATGCACATACACATGGTGTCGCGCACCGGGACATCAAGCCCGAAAACATCCTGGTAGGCCCCTTTGGCGAGGTTTTACTTCTCGACTGGGGGTTGGCCAAAGTCTGGCGCAAGGATGGCTCTGCCATTGAAGAACTGAACCCTTCCGGTTCAGGAGGGAAAGTCAAAAGCCTGACTGACTATGGTGATCTGCAGGGCACGCTGTGCTACATGTCTCCCGAGCAGATTGACCGCAGTCCAGATATTGGTTTCGCCACAGATATGTACAGCCTCGGCTCGGTGCTGTACGAGCTTCTATCAGGCCGGACACCCTTCGGCGGCGACGCTACTCATCAGATACTGCATGCAGTCAAGAACCAGATGCCTGAACCGCCTTCGAGCGTCGGCACATACCCGGTGCCCCGAGTGCTTGATCAGATCACCATGGAATGTCTGAAAAAAAATCCGGATGAGCGCCCGGCAAACATGACGGAACTGGTTCGAACGCTCCAGCAGGGCCAGTGGACAGAGTTGCTGTCCAGTTGAACGTGCGCCTGTCTGCCGAGAAAGTGCCGGGTACCGAAAAACCATTCGAGAAAACCACAACCCCGGCAAAATTACGGGGGTGTCTGCGATCTGGCCGGATCTGGATCTGTTTTTTTCAGATAGCTCCCACTGGGATTACACCCCGGATTCCCTGGTGGTCTTCACGATGGCAGCAGCAACTTTATAGGGATCGGCATTTGATGCTGGCCGGCGATCTTCCAGACGACCTCTCCAGCCATCTGACACAGTTCCAACGGGAATTCGGATAGACGCTCCGCGATCAGAAACACCGTAGCTGAATTGATCAATTGACTGGGTCTCGTGCCTACCAGTGAGTCGGTTGTCGTTGTCTGCGCCATACACGCTGATATGGCGGGCGATGTTCTTGCCAAACTCTTCACAGATTTTTGTGAAGATTTCTTCGTCACCAGATTCGCGCATAACTCCGTTGGAGAAGTTGGCATGCATGCCGGAGCCGTTCCAGTCAGTGTCGCCCAGGGGCTTCGGGTGCCATTCGATCGCATAGCCGTATTTTTCTGCGGTGCGCTCCAGCAGGTAGCGGCAAATCCAGGTTTCGTCACCAGCAAGCTTGGCACTCTTGGCAAACACCTGGAATTCCCACTGACCAGCAGCAACTTCACCGTTGATGCCCTCGACGTTGAGCCCGGCTTCGAGGCAATTATCGAGATGCTCTTCAATGATCTCGCGACCATAGGCATTTTTGGCACCGACGGAACAGTAGTAGGGCCCCTGAGGACGTGGATACCCCGCGTGAGGAAATCCGGGGGGCAGGTTAGTCGAAGGGTCCCAGAGGAAATACTCCTGCTCAAAACCAAACCAGAAATCGTCATCATCGTCGTCGATAGTCGCCCGACCATTGGATTCATGAGGTGTTTCATCAGCGTTGAGCACTTCGGTCATCACCAGGTACCCGTTTTTGCGATCAGGGTCTGGATAAATGGCTACTGGCCTGAGCAGACAGTCTGAATCACTACCATCAGCTTGCTCGGTTGAGCTGCCGTCAAATGACCACATCGGACATTCTTCCAGAGTGCCACCGAAGTCTGACTCGATACGAGTTTTGCTTCTCAGGCTCTGGGTTGGCTTAAAGCCATCAAGCCAAATGTATTCCAACTTGCTTTTCATGATCTACAAATCTCCAAACGTTCTTATGAGTTTTTGGGCCGCGGCCCAGTCAATGCAACCTGTATGTACAGCAAATAGCGTTCCAACTTGTCCACATTGGGGCATTTTTTACGCCACTTCGCCTACAATCCCCGACAAGTTCGCCTTTCTGCCCCGCACACTGGCACTTTACGGGAGCATTTGGCCAGAAATTCCGCAGCAGGACCCCGATTCAGATGGAGTGCACCACTGATTCCAGAGCCACAATATGCACAAAAGAGGTGCATAGGTCTGGATGCGCTCGTCTAACGCGCTAAAAATGTGCGCGCTAGCTGAGCGAGGCGTTTATCCGGGCAAGTGCGGCACTGCCAGGGCACAGTGCCGATTTATCCAGCTGATTCAATGGCGTCTCTGCTGTAGCCATCATCTCGTGGAAATCCGGTGCCTGTGGATCCAAGAAAATGAGTCCAGTGAGTATCCTGCCTTCAACCTTGTAGCGCTGCAAGGTATTGATGGCGGCCTCGCGGTCGTGAGCATCGTAGGTACTCTCGGCCTTATGCAGATGAATCACGGAACCGTCATGCAAAGTGACCTCCTCGGTCGTTCCGGGCGCGTAGTCAACTGTAATCTCTTCGGCCAAGGGTACGTAGTCCATGACCACACCCGACTCCATGTGCTCCCTCGCATAATCGTAGCTCTTGGTCGAACCGGTGTGGTTGTTAAAGGTTACACAGGGCGATATGACGTCAATAAGGGCGAAACCCCTGTGCGCCAGAGCGGCTTTTATCAGGGGAACCAATTGGGTTTTGTCTCCGGAGAAGCTTCGCGCTACGAAGGTCGCGCCCAGTTGCAGTCCCAGGCCAACCAGATCAATTGAAGAAAAGTGGTTCTCAACGCCCCTTTTGTTTTTCGAGCCCTCGTCGGCAGTGGCTGAATCCTGTCCCTTGGTCAACCCGTAGCACCCGTTGTTCTCAACGATATACATCATATTGAGATTGCGACGGATGATGTGGGCAAACTGTCCCATGCCAATGGAGGCTGTATCTCCATCTCCAGACACGCCGATATAGTAGAGCTCGCGGTTGGCAGCGTTCGCGCCAGTCATCACTGAGGGCATCCGGCCATGCACCGTGTTAAAACCATGTGCCTGGGTCAAAAAGTAGGCTGGGGCCTTGGAGGAACAACCGATACCCGACAACTTGGCCACCCGATGCGGAGAAATGGCGCTTTCCCAGCAGGCTCGTACAATCGCGCTGCTGATCGAATCGTGACCACAGCCAGCACAAAGCGTCGAAATAGCACCTTCGTACGCGGTCTCAGTCAGACCAATTCGGTTTGGCTCAGCCTGCGGATGCCTAAAATTGGGACGTTGAAAACTCATACTCAGTGCTCAGGATTTATTCACGCCCCAGATTGGCCTGATTTCGGCTTCCCGCAGTTGGCTCCGGATACCCTCGGCAATAGCCGTGGCGTTTATGGGCGTTCCATCATAGTGGGTAACGGGAAGCAGACGAGCGGGGTCGATTTCCAGTTCGTTTATGAGCAGGGTACGCATCTGGGCATCACGATTCTGCTCAACGATAAAAACCTGCTCATGCGTATCGATAAACTCGCGTACCGAATCGTGGAAGGGAAAACACTTGAGCCTCAGTACATCCAAATGACAATCAAGGGCGGCCAGCATATCGACAGCCTCCGCCATAGCCGACAATGTGGTTCCGTAGCAGATTGCCCCAACTTTGCTGCCACCCTTCGCCAGATCGATTTCGGGTTGCGGCATATACTGCAGCGCCGTGGTGAATTTGGCGGTGAGCCGCTCCATATTGCGCACATATTCATCGCCGGACTCGGTATAGATAGCGTACTCGTCCCGTGAAGTACCCCGGGTAAAAAATGCACCTTTGTCTGGATGGGTTCCAGGGTAGGTTCTGTACGTGATGGCATCTCCATCAACATCCCGATAACGACCAAACTCCTCACCTGCCTCGGCAAGGGCTTCCAGATCCTCGGCTGTGTAGACCTTGCCCCGATCATAGGTCGTGCTGTCGTCCCAGATGAAGGGCTCGCTCATCCAGTCATTCATACCGAGATCCAGGTCGCTGAGAACAATCACTGGCGTTTGAACTCGCTCGGCGAGGTCCAGAGCCCGAGCGGTGAGATCAAAACACTCCTTGGGGCTGGACGGAATCAGCAGCAGGTGTTTGGTATCACCGTGCGACGCATAGGCGGACAGCAGCAGATCAGACTGCTGGGTTCTGGTGGGCATTCCGGTGGAGGGCCCGGCGCGTTGCACGTCAATCAGCACAGCAGGAATCTCGGCAAAATACGCCAGCCCGAGAAACTCATTCATGAGAGATACCCCTGGGCCACTGGTTGCGGTGAAGGATCGAGCACCATTCCAAGCGGCGCCGATCACCATACCCATCGCCGCCAGTTCATCCTCCGCCTGGATCACCATGTAATTTCGTTCACCCGTCGCCGGGTCGAGCCGTAATCGTGAAGCATATTTCTCGAAGGCTTCAGCCACCGAGGTCGATGGGGTAATGGGGTACCAGGCTGCGACCGTCGCGCCACCATACAGAGCACCCAGTGCACATGCAGTATTGCCATCGACAAATATCCGGTCTTCACTGCGCGTGCGCTTCTCCAGTCGCAACCCAACGGGACACTGAAAATTTTTGAGGGCGTATTTGTAGCCAATCTCCAGCGCATGAATATTGGGCTGAATCAGCTTTTCCTTGGACTTGAACTGGTCTGAGACCAGCCTGGTCAAGACTTCAAAATCCATGTCAATGAGCGCGGCAAGCGCACCTACATAGATGACGTTCTTGAACAGCTGCCTCAGGCGTGGCTCTTCGTACTCCTGATTGGTCATCTCGGTCAGAGGCAACCCTATATAGTTGATGTCGTTGCGAATAAACCGCAAATCCAGAAGCTTGGTATTGTCGTAGATAAAATAGCCTCCCGGCTCCACCTCGCGGACATCGTCTGGCAGGCTTTGCGGATTGACCGAAAGCATCAGGTCGACCGTTTCACCACGACGCCCCAGATGCCCGTTTTCATTCACCCGTATTTCGTACCAGGTCGGTAAACCCTGGATATTGGATGGGAAGATATTTCGGGCACTTACCGGTATGCCCATGCGAAATACCGCCTTGGCAAACATGTGGTTGGCACTGGACGATCCGGAACCATTGACATTGGCAAACTTGATCACGAAATCGTTGACGGCTGAGATCCGCCCGGCTTGCTTGCTCACGGGATGACTTCCCCGACCCGATTGCCGGCTTTGGTAACAGCATAAATCACTTTCTGCATGTCCCATGCCCCGGTGGGACAGCGCTCTGCGCAGAGACCACAGTGCAGGCACACATCCTCGTCCTTGACCATAATTCTGCCTGTGGGCAAATCAGAAGAAACGTACAAATCCTGATCCAGATTGTCGGCCCTGGCCTCCAGACGCATGCGCAAATCAGCTTCATCGCCATTCAGGGTAAAGGTAATACAGTCGGTCGGGCAGATATCAACGCAAGCGTCGCACTCAATACACTTATTCTCGCTAAACAGGGTCTGCACATCGCAGTTCAGGCAGCGCTCCGCTTCGTCGTAAGCCGTTTGCAGATCAAACCCCAGTTCAACTTCCTGTTTGGTGCTGGCCAGCGCCCTGGCTTTTTCAACAAGGGGTACGACATATCTCGGATCGTCTGTGACATTGTTTGCGTAACTCCATTCGTGGATGCCCATCTTCTGGCTGCTCATGCTGGTGTGAGGGTCCAGCCTGACCGTCGGGGAGTTGCCGTTGCACTGCTGATCAATGGAGATAGCGACCTGATGCCCATGGGCAACCGCAGTAATGATATTCTCGGGTCCAAAGGCTGCATCCCCGGCAAAGAACACACCCGGCAATTTAGCCTCGAACGTCACCGGATCAATCTCCGGCTCGTCCCACTTGTTAAATTCGATACCCAAATCTTTCTCGATCCATGGAAACGCATTGAGCTGCCCAACTGCAACAATCACATCGTCAGCTTCCATAAAGACCGGTGGCTCTTCGGTTGATTTCAGCGTGCGCTGACCATCGTCATCGTAGATTGATTCCAAACGATCAAATGTCATACCGATCAGCTTGCCGTCTTGCAGCACAAACTCCAGCGGCGTGAGATTGCATTCGAAGGGTATATCTTCGCGCATGGCATCTTCCTTCTCCCATGGAGATGCCTTCATGTCCTTGTAGGTAGATCGAACGGTGACAATGACGTCTTCACCACCAAGGCGTCGAGCTGTGCGGCAACAGTCCATGGCAGTATTGCCACCACCGAGAACAACCACTTTTTTGCCCACAGATTTGGTATGCCCAAAGGCCACGCTTGCCAGCCAGTCTATGCCAATATGGATGTGGTCAGCTGCTTCCTGTCTGCCGGGAAGATCCAGGTCCCTCCCACGCGGTGCACCAGTTCCAACAACAACGGCGTCGTAACCCTTGTTCAGCATGTCCCGCATGCTGTCCACACGCTGGTTCATAAACTGAACAACGCCCATATCCAGAACGTAATTACACTCTTCTTCGAGCACAGACTCGGGCAACCTGAAGCCGGGAATCTGGCTCCGCATAAATCCCCCGGCTTTTACATTCTCATCATAGAGATCCACACTGTAGCCGAGGGGCATCAAATCTCGAGCAACTGTCAGGCAGGCAGGCCCAGCCCCGATCAGCCCGATGCGCTTGCCATTCTTTGATTCCGGAATTGCGGGTAATCGATCAATGATGTCATCCTTGTAGTCAGCCGCAACCCGCTTCAGCCGACAAATGGCGACCGGCTCCTCCTCCACTCGACCACGACGACATGCGGGCTCACATGGCCGATCACAGGTGCGGCCCAACACCCCGGGGAACACGTTGGATTCCCAGTTAATCATGTACGCATCGGTATACCGCTGCTGGGCAATCAACCGAATATATTCAGGAACCGGAGTATGTGCCGGGCAGGCATACTGGCAGTCAACGACCTTGTGAAAGTACTCTGGGTGGGAAATATCTGTCGGTTTCATGGAATAAACTTCGCATTCTGCCGGCGTGTTATCTTGATTGTGGCAGGGATAATAATACCACCCCGCGGTGCCCAATAACACTGAAACTACTAGTTGAAATCCTGGTTCATCTCGAGTGCAGGTGCCTCGGAATCTGGTGTTCCAACCTGTTTGGCCGGTACACCCGCATAGGTTGTATGTGGCGGCACTGATTCCAGCACCAGACTTGAAGCACCAACCTTGGCTCCCTCGCCAATCTCGATGTTGCCGAGAATTCGGGCGCCTGCTGCCAGCAGCACACCACGGCCAATCTTCGGATGGCGATCGCCACTCTGCTTGCCGGTGCCACCAAGAGTAACTCCGTGCAGCATGGAGACGTCATTCTCAACCACAGCTGTCTCGCCAATAACCAGACCACTACCGTGATCAATCATAATTCCTGTGCCCAGGGTCGCAGCGGGGTGGATATCCACATCGTATTCGCGAGAAGCCCTGCCCTGAAAATACAGAGCCAGTGAGGCGCGTCCCTGAATCCAGAGCCAGTGCGCCATGCGATAGACCTGCAAGGCATGATAGCCCTTGAAATACAGAAAGGGGTTGAGGTAACTGCGGCTGGCCGGATCGCGATCGATATGTGCCTGGAGATCAACCGTCGCGGAATGCTCGATGGATAAGTCGGCAGTCAACGCATCGCGAAAAGTCTCAAACACCTGTTTCTGAGGCATGAGATCTCCCTGAACTTCGGACGAAAGCACACAGCAGAGCGCATCTCCAAAATTCTGGTGACTCAGGATGCAGCGTTCAAAAAAAGGTTTCAGAACAGGTTCTTGTGCAGCAATGTGTTCTGCTTCATGCCGGAGTTCACGCCACAGAGTCTCCTTCGATATCGACTGTTCGGTATTCCTCGCCGCCTCCATATCAGTCTCTCGCATCAGGCAGATTTTACGTAGCGCTCATAGAGCGCGTCCATATTCGCTCGAATTGCATGGTACAACTCAATTTCAACACCCTGCAATGCATCCAGAATCAAAGCGGATGAACATCGTTTCATACAGTTATCTGACAGCGGACGGTAACTCACATGCCAAGGCTCTCTGGCAACACCTTCACCACCAAACCCGTAAGGGCGATAAAAATCTGTTCCCGGCAGAAACTGGTCGAGCCAGTCATGCAATTCAAAGAAGGGGCCACCCCTGTCGCACTCGGCCAAGTTGAGCTGCACAGTGTAATCCCTGTCCACCGCAGCAGCATCGTAGACATCCAGATCTGTGCCCCAGTGATGGCGTGAACCGCCTGGCAGAGCCGAGAACCGCATAATGGCGTGAATTTTCTGCAGGTCACTCAATTCTGTCAGATCGACAGGGCAATCCCGGTCGTCGTAGACGGGTCGCTCACCCCGTGCCTTGGCGTTCCATATCGCCAGCTGACTGTCAAAGTCACGAAAGCCGCTCGCAATTCGGAGGTCAAACCCCGCCTGGCGAGCACTCTCAACCAGACCTGCAAATGCATCAACAGCCTCAGTGTGCAGAAGCCCTGCGCACAACCCATCCGACGCGAGATGCCTGTCAGTCTTGCCAACCAGCATCTGCGGGTCTATCTGTACCATGTTGCTGCTCCTGCACCTGGACGTCGCGTCATCCCCATGAAAAACAGTTTCCGATCTGCCAGTGCTGTATGGTCAACAGTTCGATATCCCAATCGGCGTGCACAGCCTTCGCAAGCAATTCTGCCTCGAAGGCACTAGAATGCCGGGCAACAATTGTCCCACGTTCACCCCAATTCCGGAAATCAGCACATGACCCTGGCTCTGTTTGATCTGGACAACACGCTTCTCGCGGGAGACAGCGACCACGCCTGGGGTGCATTCATTGTAACCAAGGGAATGGCGGATCGTGCAACCCACGAAATCAAGAACAACCAGTTCTACAGAGACTACCAGATGGGCACATTGGATCCTTGGGAATATCAAAACTTTGCACTTCAACCACTCAGGGGCCGATCGGTCGCAGCCATGCAAGATCTGCAAAACGAATTTTTGTGGCAGATTATCCAGCCCATGCGTTTGGCGGAGGCTGAGCGGCTGATCGAAGAGCACCGGCGGACGGGGGATCGACTTGTGATCGTCACGGCGACCAATCGCGTGGTTGTTGAACCCATAGCAGACGCCATGGGTATTGCCGATCTGCTCTGTTCGGAACCCGAGGTGGTTGATGGTCACTACACCGGAAAGCTGCTGGGAGAACCCTGTATGGGACCGGGTAAGGTGAATAAGCTGGAGCGCTGGCTTGAAGCGACTGGAGAATCACTGGAAGGAGCAACATTCTATAGTGATTCACACAATGACGTGCCCCTGCTGGAACGAGTTCCCAATCCGGTGGCCGTTGATCCGGACGACAGGCTCGCCTCCCTGGCCGAGGAGCGGGGTTGGCCGGTTATCAGCCTGCGACACCGGTAGGCCTCAGACACCAATCACGGCGGCAAGCGAATCCGCTACATGATTGAGATTGCCTGATGTCAGCCCAGCGAGACTGATTCGGCTCGATTCGATCATATAGATGCTGTGTTCTTCCCTCATCTGCACAACTTCTTCCGGGTTGATGCCCAAGAATGAAAACATGCCGTTCTGCTCTTCCACAAACCCGAAGCGTTCCCCAAGACCGCGCTCATCCATTGCCCTGACAAAGGCTCGCCTCATCTGTCGGATACGCTCTCGCATTGTGGCCAGTTCCGTTTCCCATTGAGATCTTAGAGCTGAGTCGCTGAGAATCTCTGCCACCAGGAAAGCTCCGTGGGCAGCGGGCATTGAGTAGGTCGCTCTGCTCAGGCTCATCATGTTCATGCAGGTTCGCCGGGCAGATCCCGCATTTGCCGAGACCGTCAGCAGTACGCCAGCCCGGTCGCGGTACACTGCAAAATTCTTGCTGCACGAATAGGCGATGAGCGCTTCCGGAACCGAGTCCAGCATGTGCCTCCAGCCGCAGGCATCCTCTTCGAGCCCCTCTCCGAACCCCTGATAGGCAACATCGATAAAGGGTACCAGCCCACGCTCGGCGAACAGGCCCGCTACCTGCCGCCATTGGTGACTTGACAGGTCGGCACCAGATGGATTGTGACAACCGCCATGCAGCAGGACAACGGACTGAGCCGGCAATTCCTGAAATACAGACATCATCTGGTCATAGAGCAGGCTACTGGTGTTTGCATCATAGTAGGGAAATTCTGCAATCTGCACACCCGCCGATTGCAGCAGCGGGTAATGATTGGCCCAAGTGGGACGGCCCACCCATACTATTGGTTCTTCCATTGCCTCGCACAGCAGCCTGCCGCCCATAAAAACCGCGGCAGAACCTGCCACTGTGTGCATGGTACTCACTCGCCCCTCGCGAACAACCCCATTGTCAGAACCCAAAGCAAGTTCAGTAATTACTGTGTTAAATCGCTCGTCACCAATAATGCCCTGGTATTTCCGAGTATCCTCGCTCACCAGACGTCGCGGCTCGGCGGCTCGCACCGCATCCAGAACAGGTGTCTGACCAGATTCGTTTTTATACACGCCTGCGGTAAGATCAACCACATTGGGTGAGGGATCAGCCTCCGCCTGCAAGAAGAGCTGAATAATGGGGTCGTCAGGTTTTTTGCGAAGCTTTTCGAACATGGATGTCACGGCAGTGCCCCGGCTGCCACTCTGCGGTCGGTGTTATCCGCAATGCTGCTGCGATGGCGTTGATGGATTGAATGGCTTTGACCTGTTCTGAAGTTGCCTTGGGATGCCGGTTGGGACACACGCTGCCTGCTGGTAGTCTGGGCAAGGTCCATTGTAACCAGTCTGTCGCTGGATTCCACACCGGTTTCGACACTCTGTAATTTGTCCCACAAAGGCGATACAGTGGCTGCATGCACGGCACACTGCCCCCCTTTCAGGACCGGCTCAATCAATTGATACGCCAGCCCTCCGTCAGCTCGACAGACCCCGCTCTGGATATGAGCAACTCGGGCGTGGTGACCCTGCTGGCTGACTGGTTGGAACACCTGGGGTTCAGTGTGTGTCTGCAAGAGGTAGACACGACTGCAAACAAGCACAACCTGATCGCCAGTATTGGCGATGGAACTGGTGGCCTGATACTTTCTGGACACTCCGACACTGTGCCTTTTGACGAGGATCAGTGGGATTCAGATCCGCTGACTGTCACAGCGGGCGAAAAGGGTTTCCACGGGCTGGGTACCACTGATATGAAAGGTTTTTTTGCTGTGGCTCTCGCCGCCATTGAGCAGATCGAACTCGATCGCCTGCAGCGCCCACTGATACTGATCAGCACTGCTGACGAAGAGTCCTCCATGGCGGGAGCCCGCTTGCTCGCTTCCGAGGGCCTGACCGCAGGAGACGCGGTTATCATCGGCGAGCCTACCAGCCTGCAGCCCATCCGCATGCACAAGGGCATTCTCATGCAGTCGATTCGCATCACCGGTTCGTCGGGGCACTCATCAAATCCTGATCTCGGCAATAGTGCCCTGGATGCCATGCAGGACGTGCTCTGCGAACTGCAAAACTTCCGCTCCACATTGCAGGCGAAATACCGGCAACCCGGTTTTACCATCGAAGTACCGACGCTGAATCTCGGGTGCGTGCACGGTGGTGACAATCCCAATCGCATCTGCAGCCGTTGCGAGCTGCAGTTCGATCTTCGACCCCTGCCGGGGATGTCGATCTCGTCCTTGCGTTCGGAAATAGACGCGCTTCTGAAACCCATCGCGGAACGGCGGCAGATCGATATCAGCCACCAGCCATTGTTTGAAGGTGTGGAAGCCTACGAAGAGTCAGCAGACTCCGAATTGGTTACAACCGCAGAAAACCTGTCCGGAGTTGAGTCCGGGGCAGTAGCATTTGCCACAGAGGCACCCTTCTTTCAGGCACTCGGCAAGCAGACGCTGGTGCTGGGGCCAGGCTCAATCGACCTAGCTCATCGACCAAACGAATATCTGCCAATGGATCAGATTGATCCGGCTATCGGGTTGTACACGAAGTTTATTGCCCACTATTGCCTGTAACTGTACAGGGCCATGCAGGTCTCCAGGCACAATAGCCTGGTTGCCAGCAGATTCTTTCAAGTGCAATATGTCGCCCATTTTCGGTCATCAGACGGCAGAATCCGGTGCAGCAGGTTCCCGACAGCTTTATTAACTGGTTTCGCTTTTCAGCCCCCTATCTCAGGAAGCACCACGGAGCGACTTTCGTCATCGCCTTGCCCGGCGAGGCTGTCGCGCACGCCAACTTCATGAACCTGGTGCATGATCTGGCGATGCTGCACAGCTTGGGTGTGCGCCTGATAGTGGTTCTTGGGGCGCGTCTGCAGATTGAACAGGCACTCGCGGAGGCACAATTGTGCACGCCACTGGAATCGGGTATCCGGGTGTCCACCGCAGAGGCCATGCCCCATATTATTGCCGCTGCCAATTCGGTACGGACTGAACTGGAAAGCGCCATGTCAGCCGGATTGCTGGATTCCCCGCTGTTTCAGCTCAATCTAAAGACACTTTCCGGAAATTTCCTGGCAGCCAAGCCCCTGGGTGTGCGAGATGGGATAGATTACGCCTACACCGGGCTTGTCAGACAGGTTGACAGTGCAGCTATTCATCAGGCGCTGGACTCGGGGGCTGCCGTTATCACAACAACCCTTGGATACTCGACAACCGGCGAGGTCTTCAATCTGTCTCTCAGCGACTGTGCGGTCAAGACTGCGGCAGCCGTTCAAGCACAGAAGCTGATCGGTTTTCTGGCCGGGGACCAGCTCGAACCCATGCTGGGTCAAACCGTGATAGAGCCGGTTCGTGCACATGAATTCGCCACTGCAGCCATGGATGAGGCAGGACTGGTCTACGCTCTGGCCGATGCTGTAGATCAGGGTCTGGAACGTGCCCACATTATCGCCTACGAAGAAAACGGTGCCCTGCTCAAGGAGTTGTTCACTCACGACGGTTCTGGTCTGCTGATATCCCGCAAGAACCTTGCCGAGGTGCGTCATGCCGAGGCAAGCGATGTTGGCGCTCTTCTTGAACTCATTCAGCCATTGCAGGAAAGCGATACTCTGGTCGGGCGAACTCGCGAGTTACTGGAAGATCAGATTCAGAGCTTTGCGGTGCTTGACATCGACGGCACAGCGGCTGGTTGTGCCGCACTTCAGGAGCTTGATGACAATTGTGCCGAAATTGCCTGTGTTGCGGTGCACCCGGAGTTTCAGGGACGGGGCTACGCTAGCGATCTGCTTGAGTATCAGGAGAAACAGGCCCGAACCCAAGGCATCACACGACTGTTTGTGCTGTCTACACAGGCGATGCACTGGTTCCGGGAGAGAGGATACAGCCCATCCGAGGTAGGTGCTCTTCCCAAACCTCGACAGCGGGAATACAGCGAAGAACGCCAGTCAAAAGTCCTGGTCAAGGAACTCATATAGACTGAGTCTCTCCTGATCTCTCAGTGCCTCTCGCGAACGGGCGGCGGCCGAACCTCATCGGACAACCCGATCATCACGCCGGCACAGGCACTTGACGGACTCGACAATCTGAATCGGTCCCAGAAAACCAGGGCGCTGTTTTCCGGCGGCCATGCGCAGCAGACTCACGGCCTGTGATCGGCCCCATCAGCAGACACTGCCACTCTCTGTCAGTGCGCGTCGGAAAACGTTTTGTTGCCGGCCTGCATCAGTTATTCCGCGGGTATCGAGAACAGAACGATATACGCAAGGATCATGGCAAGCGAGAAGAACAGGCACTGGTCGATGAGGCTTCGCTTCATGTGCCGCGGACTGTCCCTGTAGTTATATATCAGCGCAAGCAGCGTCTGCACAAAGTAGTACGCCGCAAACGCCCGTGAGGCGAGCGCAACGATCTCCAGGAGGTCCACCACCCAGACCAGCATGATTGCGAAAACCGCGATCACTGTGTAGCCGATCCTGGCCGAGAGGCGGCCGTGGCTGGTTTCCCGCAGCAGCCCGCCACCGCCTCCCAGGTCGGCCACCGCTGCGCTGAACTGGCTTGTTACCGCTGCAATCATCAACATGATCGGCAGGATCAATGCCACTGGAGCCACGGCGTCGATGATCTGCGACAGCCTGATGTGGACCAGATCCATAGTTTCCACAACCGGTATCAGGAGGACTACTGAAACGACGTAAATGATGCCGGTGACGATCTGGGCGTTTCGCATGCTGATCACCCGGATCTCGCGGCTGTACTTCTCACCGAGGAAACGGGATGTCTCGAATCCCTGCACCACGAGAAGCGCGCCAGCGAGCATCTGGAACTGCGTGGCCGCGTCTCTCTCCGGGGAAGTAATGTGGACTTCGTTATTCGACAGGAAGCCGAACCCGTAGATGGCGAGACCGATGAGCAGGGAAGCGATGACGCTCAGCTGGATATTGACCGAGACAGATTCGAGCCGCTCCAAACCTCCCAACCCTCTGAGGTATCCAACACAGGCGATGAAGACGATCATACCCGTGGTCAACATCCGCTCCAGTCTGGGATCAAAGACACCCGCGTAGCCGAGGATGAAGCTGGACAGCAGGGACAGGTAGAAGGCGACCGCAACAACATACGCCAAGACAAGCACGATGCTGCCGAGATACTCGATCTGGCGCGTGCCCCGGTACAGCCGACCGTCGGTGAGGCGGGGCTCGACATACATGATGTTGAACCGGATGACGTGACCGATCGCGTAGGCCAGCAAAACGATCCCCAGGATCGCCACTGGCGCAAGCGAACCCACGATGCTCACCAACAGGGGGGCCATGATGAGAAATCCGCTTCCAATGATGGACGAGAGAGGGGTGAGGGTCGCTCGCCAGAGGTCTCCCTGTGTCCACCGTGAATGCAGAAGCACCAATGCGACAAGTGCGCAGGTACCGAGGAGCAGCAGATTGAGCGTCAGACTTGAGGAAGACATGGTTCACGATCCGGCGCGCAACGGAATGGCCTGGTCGCGTCGTACCTCCACGAGCAAGCGTGTTTGACGATCAGGGCCAATGGGCGACCAGCCCCGGGGAATCCCTTCGTCGGCCGGGTGACGGAGAGGAACGGCTGATCCATGTCCCTGACCAGAGGCAGCATGTCCAGCCACTGGCCTTGGATACGATGGCGTTGCAGTTCTCGTCGACAACACATCATTCCGCGTCACCTGATCCTGACAGGATTGATGGACGCACACCGGAAAATCATGGGGGGCAGATGAAGCGGAGCACTCAATACTACTGAGTTCCCAGATGCTCGAAGACTGGCAAATAATAGGGGAGGATTGCTGCCTGCTCAAGTCACAGTCACTCACCTGGCGGCCATATCCACCTGATAAATCTTGAAGCACCAAAACTGTCATTACATGAACTGTCTTCGCCAATTTGGGCATTGACGCTGAAAATTGACCGAAGTTTTCAGTAGATACTTTTGTGATGAAGACCGAAAGAGTTTTCCATGAACAAATCAAATTTTCTGTCGGTCAGATTCTATCGATACGAAAGCACAATGATCCCGATGTACCTGTAACTGATTTGGCACCTCAGCCCGGAGCGAGGATGGCATTGAGGTATATGTGGCACTGCACATGCGGTGGCATCGATGGGGAGTGATTGGAGTCAGTTGCGGGAGCGAATACGAATGTGCTTGATATTCAAGAGTGCTCCCATCTGCCTGGCGGTGCCATGTAGGCAATCATTTTCTTGACCTTGCCCTGGTCATCCAGATAAAACTGGTCCAGAGAAGCTGGCGCAAATGAGCCTTCCGGCCCGCGGGTCCAGTTTCCTTCATCGTCCTGCACCAGCTGCATTTCTATTTCGACTGCGCACACGTTCTTCTCTTTGTCCTCCATAAAGCTTCTGGCTCTGATTGGAGGAATGTCCTGGCCATAAAACGCCGAGTAAAAGGATTTGATGGCAGACTTGCCTTCCAGAACCTGTCCAAATCCGTTATAGGCAACGCCATCACCGGCCCAGAGTTCGCCGACCTGGTCGAACTGTTTCGAGTTGAAAAGCTCCACATAGCGAGCTGCAATTTCGCGTGCTGACATCGTCTATCTCTGGCAGAGCATCATTTCAGTAGGAGGGTTCTGGTTCAACTGAATCTTGCAGCCACCTGCTGGGCGGAGCGACATAGGCGATCATGGATTGCACTTTCCATTCGTCATTTACGATGAACAGGTCCAGTGAAGCCCATGAGAACTCGGCGTCCGGGTCAGACTGCCAATGACCCTCGGCATCCCGCGTCATCCGTGTAGCCAACTCCAGAGTGCATCGATTGGCTTTAGTATCTTCGTAGTAGCTCACCTCGCACATCGGCGGAATATCCCAGTCTTTAAATCCAGAATAAAAGCTATTGGCGGCTTCCTTTCCCTTGAACACCCAACCCTGAGGTGAACGGAGTTCTCCATCCCCTGCCCACATCTCGGCAACTTCGTCGTATCTTTTTTCGTTGATTAAATCTACATACGCGGTCGCGATCTCACGGGGCGTCATAGGCATGTACTCTCTCAAATATCGGATTGTTGCGCATGATTCTCGGAACCCGGCCCAAAGCTCGACGCCGACTACCGGGATAAAACTCCCGCGTAACTGCTCACGCCCCTTGACATCATAGGGAGGCGATTCTTTGATGTGTGCGTTTCATGAGTGCACAGGGTCATGGGGAGACTGGCACCATCAGGTACCGACCAACGGCACCGGAGAGCGCACCGCTGCCGGAAACCGCCCGCGGTGTTCCGCACACTCCCCCGTCCCAGCCCCGTGATCCGCAGCGCTCAGCCGAGAAACCGCTCGGCTTCGTCGAGGTAGCCGAGCCGCGCCATGACCGCGCCATGGGCGTCCACCATTCGGCGCACCTGGCTCCGTGTCAGCACTCCGCGCCAACCGCCCGACCGCCCCTCCCTGAAGAAGCTGTGCGAGCCCTGCGCCCTTTCGGCAAACCCCCCGCGCTTCTCCTGTTCGCTCAGCCGCCCGAACGCGGAATTGTGCACCGCCCGGCCAATGCGCTTCGGGCATGGCGGCGGGCAGGCGAAGCGCACCACCCGCTCAAACACCGCCGCCGTGTCCGCCAGCAGCTCCTCGTAGCCAACCAGCAGCAGGGGCATCGCCGTCTGGTCCAGCCAGCTCGACACATGGCCGCTCCAGTCGCCCAGGCACTGCATCAGGACACAGTGCCCCCGGCGCCGCGGCCTTCCCGACCGCAGGTCGAGCGTCGCATCCCGGTCGGCCATATGGTCGATCACCGCGTCGATTCCACTCCGGAGGCGGTGCGCGTAAGACACCGCCACATCAAGGGGGGAGCGGACCAGATAGACCGCACCGGCGGCGGCACCTTCAGGGAACAACAGATCGCCGCCCGGCAGCCGCAGCTGGGGCTCGTGGGTCTTGACGAAGACGGGCGCGTCACCATCCGCTTCCGCCGCCCGCACCGCGAAGTAGCGGGAGCGGCAGCTCAGAAACTCGGCATCGGTCATGATCGACGAGGAGAGCCCGGTCAATTCGTCAAAGCGCCACCGCGAGTACAGATCAAAACCGACCAGCGCATTGATCGAAGCCGGTTCGGCGCTGCCGCTGAGATAGTTGGTCAGCAAGGCGCGCATCCACGTGTTGCCGGACTTGGGGTAGGAAGCGAGCAGGATCAGGGACATCGTCGGCGAGGCATCAGTTTGGCTTCAGCGGCCCTGAACCCTCATCTCACTCGTGGGGTTCATATCGACCAGCGCCATGACCGGCACTGTAGCATGAAACCGATGACTGACAACCTGCGCCGGTCGTGTCGCTCGCCCCGCACTGAGGTCGGATGACTTGTGCGGATGCCTCTTCAATAATATCATTCAGACTTCCCGAACCAGGAAGTGAAAAAGCCATCATGTCAACTACCCCCCCCCCCCCCCCCCAGAATTCGGGCAACTCCGCCGACAACCGCAGCGGCGAATCCCGCAAACGCTCCTGGCGCCCGCCGACCGTCAAAACGGTCAACCTAGAGGAGACCCGATCTGGTCAACGATCGGGCTTCAGTGAATTTGGTCGGTACTCTCCCTCGTCGTAACTACTCGCCCCCTTCTCCTGCTTGATCATGTCGGCGGCGGTGCCGTTGAGTGCGATCTGGATGGCAGTCAGCGGATTGGTGCCCTGGTGGGCCATGGACTGGAGATAGCTGGAGATTCGGCAGTGGGCCTCGGCGTGGCGGAGGGTTCGGAAGCAGACGGAGACCTTCTGCCTGACCTTGGCCATGCGGATATCGCGCTCGGCGCGGGTGTTGGTGAACGGGGTATCGCGGGCGAAGCGCAGCACCTCGGTGTCGTACTGGGTCAGCGCCTCGTGGAGGTTCTCCGCATCGGACTTGGCGATGCGCCCGCGCTGTCCGTCGAGGCGGGCGGGGGCTTGTTCCCCTGTGGCCTGGGTGAGGATGGTCCGGGAGCGCGTGCGCACGGCCGTGAAGGCTGCCTCGTCGAGGGCCTTGGCGTCAAGTTCACTGACCCTTCGGCAGGTTCCGCTCAGGAGGTGGCCCAGGCGTGGCCGTGGGCGTCCTCGACGAACCTGAGGTCGCGCAGCAGGTGGGTCAGCATGCTCCCGTGTCTCCAGAGAATCGGCATCCGGTTCAGCCTGACCTGTCAGGCTCGCCATGGCCTTCCATCACCGTGCAGCGTGGTGTCGGGGTTGGGAGCACGCCAGGTCATGTGCGAGGGCTCCCTGGTTTGACACTCCTTGCACTGTACATCACCCGCGCTATCGCATAGGGTTCAGGTACAAAAGCAGACAGGGGCTTTCGAGCAGAATGGCACAACCTGAAATGTTGGATACAGGCATGCAGCACCTTGGCGGGCTCGATTATCCCTGGGACACTCGGGTAGCCCCCAAGTTTGGCGAGCCCATTGAGGTTGCGCGCGGGGTCTATTGGGTGCGCTTTCCCCTGATGATCGAGCTCGATCACATCAACATCTGGCTGCTTGAGGACAGGGACGGGTGGACAGTTGTGGACACCTGCTTTAATACCGTCGATGCGCGCACTATCTGGGAGGAGCTTTTTTCCGGCTTTATGGATGGCAAGCCAGTAGTGCGGGTCATATGCACCCATATGCACCCCGACCATGTCGGTCTCGCTGGCTGGCTCACCCGGCGATTCGACTGCAATCTGTGGATGTCGCGGGAAGAGTTCATGATGTGCCGCACACTGGTTGCCGACACGGGGCGCAGCACGCCAGAGGTGGCTCTGCGGTTTTATCGTGCGGCCGGCTACAACGAGGACCAGCTGGCGGACTACGCGCGAAAGTTTGGTGGGTTTGGACGCTACGTGTCAGCGCTGCCGGACAGTTTTCGCCGCCTGGTGGACCGGGAAACCATCACCATCGGCGAGCACTATTGGCAAGTCATCATGGGTGCAGGGCATTCTCCGGAACATGCCTGTCTGTATTGCCCCGGTCTCAAGCTGTTGATTTCAGGTGATCAGGTGCTGCCCAAAATCACACCCAATGTCAGCGTTTTTCCGACCGAGCCCTACGGCGACCCTCTGGCCGAGTGGCTGAAATCAAGTGCCAGAATCCGCGACATCCTGCCGGACGATGTGCTGGTGTTGCCTTCACATGGATTCCCCTTTTACGGTTTACACGTCCGTCTGACGCAACTGATCGTGGGACACAATCGGGACCTGTCCAAACTTGCCCGGTTTCTCGACGAACCGAAGCGGGCAGTGGACTGTTTCCCGCCCCTGTTCAGCAGACCGGTGGGGACCAGTTCTCTCGGCCTGGCAACGGGCGAGGCCATTGCTCACCTGCACTGCCTGTTGGGACAACGTCGTATCTCATCCGAACCCGATAAGCATGGCATTATCTGGTATCAAACCGTTCCCCAGCCCAGCGAAGCAGATCACTAATGCCATGACAGCACACCTGCCAGGCAGACTCGGAAATCCCGGGGCAACACTTATCGACGATCCTCGTCTGGACTGGCGAATCCGGGCCTCGGTTGTTTCAGCAACCGCAGTTTAAGCTGGTCGGCAGAAGTTGGTGATCCAGCAGCAGAATCGCCCGGTATTGGGCGACGAGCACCTAGTGGAAATGGTAACCGATGGGGCTTATATACGTAGGTTCGCATGCTGGTGTGTGCGTCGATATAGACCCAGGATGGAAGCTCGGGTGGGAATTTGTCGGGTCTACGAACTCATACAGACTTCCGTGTAGGGCAGCAGCCCAATTTTTGGCCGTGTCAACTTACGTATATAAACCCTAACCGTAACTACTCACCCCCCTTGACGTCATAGGAAGGCGATTCTATGACGTCAAGGGGGGTGAGTAGTTACCTTATCGCAAAGCCTCTGCCTCTTTTATGTACAACGCTTAATACAGTGAACCCACTGCCGCAATACACCGGGGTTCCCGGCCCCGACCGCATTGTCCTGCACCTGTGCGACATTTGCAGTACGAGCCCAAGCGAGAGCCTCATAGCGCTGACTGGCACTGCAAATTGCTGAGCTAATTTCTCTTGAGCATCTTCACGAAGGTGTCTGGTATCAACCAAATTTTTGCTGTCATTAAACAACAACTGGCTATGGTTTCCCGAATACTTTACAGTAAGCGAAAACGGAGCAGGAATGAGATTCGACGCTCCAAGGCTGACGGAGAGTCGTAAATGACCGCAGAGGCGACCGGTATGAGGGGTCCGCTCCCGGATCGCATGCAGGCTGCATTAGATCTTCCGAACGGTGCGCGGTTCTACCGTTGCGCCTTGCAGGTCAATCCGTTCGCCTATCTTGGGACGCACGGGAAGGCGACCCCTTACACTTCGGAAGACGACTACAACACGGCGATCATCGAAGCCTGTGTCAACGTCGGCATCGAGGTCATCGCGGTCACGGATCACTACCGCGTCAGCCATTCGGTTGGCCTCGTGCATGCCGCACGCAACGCAGGACTCCAGGCATTCAGCGGTTTCGAAGCCGTCACGAAAGATGGCGTTCATTTCCTGTGCCTCTTTGATCCAGACAAGGACGAAGCTCTGGAGCGTTTCATCGGGGAGTGTGGTGTTCACAATACCGATCAGCCGTCCCCGACCGGCAGCAAGGACGCCATCGAATTGCTTGAAGCCGCGAAGACCTGGGGCGCGGTGTGCATCGCCGCCCATGTCGCCTCCAATGGAGGATTGCTGAAAAAGATCTCGGGGCAAACGAGAGTCAATATCTGGACCCATCCCGACCTGCTTGCCTGCGCGCTGCCGGGTCCGGTGGATGACGCACCGGAGGGGGTCAAGGCGATCCTGAAAAATGAAGATGCCCAGCACAAGCGCGACCGCCCCCTTGCCGTGCTGAATGCTTCGGATGTCAACGGCCCGGAGGACCTGAAGAAGGAGCGCGCCTCCTGCTTCATCAAGATGTCCACGGTCTCGGTCGAGGCGTTCCGTCAGGCTTTTCTCGACCCGGACTCCCGAATCCGTCTGCACAGCGATCTAAAGCACGAACCCCATGCCGAGTTCCTCGCTGTGACCTGGGAAGGCGGGTTCCTGAGGGACACCGCCACGCATTTCAACGAAAACCTGAATGTACTGGTAGGCGGACGGGGCACCGGTAAATCAACAATGATCGAAAGCATACGCTATGCGCTTGGTCTCAACCCTCTGGGCGAGGAAGCCCGCAAGGCCCATGAGGGCGTGATCCGCCACGTCCTCCAATCCGGCACGAAGGTCTCGTTGTTGGTGCGATCGCACAAGCCGGCCGAGCGTCGCTACATGATCGAGAGATCGGTGCCGAATCCGCCCGTCGTGAAGGACCAGACCGGGGAAGTCCTGACCCTGTCGCCGCAGGACGTGATGCCTGGCGTGGAGATATTCGGGCAGCACGAGATATCCGAACTCACGAAAAGCCCCGAGAAACTCACGCTCCTGCTGGAGCGTTTCGTTGACCGGGACCCTGCCCTCTCCGGACGGAAATCGGAGGTACACCTGGAACTGGAACGCTCCCGCACCCGCGTCGTCGATGCGGGCCGAGAGCTGCAGCGCCTTGAAGAACGGCTCGCGGCGTTGCCAGGTCTCGAAGAGACGCAAAAGCGCTTCCAGCAGGCCGGGCTTGAAGAACGCCTGAAGGAAAAGAGTCTGCTCATTCGTGAGGAGTGGTTGTTCTCTAACGTGAACGAACGTCTTGGCCAGTACCGTACTCTCCACAATGAGCTCGCAGATGGATTGCCCATTGACACGGCGTTCGTTTCCAGCAAGGCTCTCGAAGGGCTGCCAAACGCCGACATCATCTCCGAGATCGATGGAATCCTTGGAACACTTAGCAAGAAACTGGAGAGACTCGGTGAACAGTTCGGCACAGCTCTTGCCGAAACCGATCACGCGATTGCGGAGGCGAAGTCGCGCTGGAGCGGGAGCAAGACCGCCATCGAGGAAACCTACGAAGAGCTCCTGCGTGAGCTCCAGCAGTCGGGGATAGACGGTGCAGAGTTCATTCGGCTTCGCGAGCAAATCGAAGAATTGCGCCCGCTGAACGACAGGATGGGGCGCCTCCAGCGCGACCTGGAAGCGCACGAGGCGCAGCGCCGCAGCCTTCTGGCAGAGTGGGAGGACATCAAGGCGGCCGAATACAGGCGGGTCGAGACCGCAGCGAAGCAGGTCTCCCTGAAGCTCCGCGACCGGGTACGGGTCAGGGTCACTATGGCCGGAAACCGTGAACCGCTCGAACAGCTCCTGCGGGAGGTCGGCGGCAATCTTGCCGCCGCGCTGGAGCGTCTGCGCGAACAGGGCCAGCTGTCCCTGCCGGAACTTGCGCAGAAGTGCCGGGAAGGCAAGGAAGCCCTCAGGGAACACTACAACTTGCCGTCCGGGGCGGCCGAGCGGATCGCTCAAGCAGATTCGGAGCTGTTCATGCGTATCGAAGAGCTGGAATTACCCGCCACAACGGAGATCGAACTGAACACGGCTCCCGATGACGCACCTGCGAACTGGCAGACACTTCAAGCGCTCTCGACCGGCCAGAAAGCAACGGCCGTCCTGTTGCTCCTGCTGCTTGAATCGGAAGCGCCGCTGGTTGTCGATCAGCCTGAAGACGATCTCGACAACCGCTTCATCACCGAGGGTGTGGTGCCGATCATGCGACAGGAAAAGCGCCGCCGCCAGTTCATCTTCTCGACGCACAACGCCAATATTCCGGTCCTCGGCGATGCCGAACTCATCCTCGGCCTCGCTGCGATGGGCGAGGCCGAGGATGGACAGGCGCGGATCTCGCCCCATCATATGGCCTCCATCGACTCAAGACCCGTGCGCGAACTGGTCGAGGAAATCCTCGAAGGCGGCAAGGACGCGTTCGAGATGCGCCGCTCCAAGTACGGGTTCTGAGCCATGACGACCCAGACTGAATTGCTGGAGATCATCGAGAACGGCGAGAATTCCGGGGTGGAGTTCAAGAGAGACGATCTGTCCAAGGAAAAGCTCGCGAAGGAGCTGGTCGCGTTCTCGAATTTTCAGGGCGGCAGGGTGCTGCTCGGCGTCGAAGACGACGGAACGGTCACCGGCCTGACGCGGCCAGACCTTGAAGAATGGGTAATGAATGTATGCCGAGACAAGATCAGGCCGCCGATCATTCCGTTCTTCGAAGTGGTTCGAGACGTCGAGGACGGCAACGAAGTTGCGATTATCCGCGTAACCCGCGGCTACGACGTGCAAGCGTTCTGGCACAACAACACAAACAAATACCTGATGCGCGTCGGCTCCGAGAGCCGGGAAGCAAGCCCGGAGGAACTCGCACGTCTGTTCCGGCAACGAGGTTCCGTACGGGCAGAACTGCGGCCCGTATCGGGCGCTACGCTCGCAAACCTCGACCGGAGGCGTCTGCGTAACTATTTCGGTGATATCCGCGAGCAGGACATACCCGACGACGCTGATGAGGAAGCGTGGCAATCGCTTCTCATCAACACCGAGGTAATGACCGAGGAGGGTGTAACTGTCGGCGGCATGTTGCTGTTCGGTGCAACCCCCAACCGATTTCTGCCTCATGCGGGAATAGATGCCGTCGCATATCAAGGAACGGAACAGGACTACGACGCCCAGGAGCGTACGGCGCTTCGCGGCCCCATGACCCCCCTGCTGAACCAGGACGACCGTATCGTTGAAAACAGTCTTGTCGAGCAGGCTCTGGATTTCGTGCAGCGTAACACGCGTGTGGTCGTCGAGGAATCAGGTGGAAGACGCGTGGAGCGTCCAGTTTATCCCCGCGACGCCCTGCGAGAGGGCATTGTCAACGCCCTGATTCACCGCGATTACCTGCTGACAAGTACTGACATCGAGTTAGCGGTCTACAGCAACCGACTGGAAATCGTGTCGCCAGGTCGGCTGCCCAACGGCATCACACCGGAGCGCATGCGCACCGGGACGAGATCTGCGAGAAACGAGCTGTTGAAGGAAGTGATGCGCGACTATCGATATGTCGAACACATGGGAATGGGGATTCCCCGGAAGATCATCAGTGGTATGAGAGAGCACAACGGAACCGAGCCCGATCTGGTTGAACAAGACGAACGTTTCATTGTTCGGTTGTTCGCGCAACCTCCCGAATAGTGTTGGCCGTCTGTCTCCAACCATAGCGATAATGAGTGATCAGCCTGAAGACCTCACCAAAGAATGGGCTCTTGAGATTGGTTCCTACATAACTAATTTTTCCTATATCGAACTTCTTGTAGGGGAGATGTATGAACTGCTCCAGAATGATCCGGAAGTTCAATCACTCACAGATCCCGGGAGTTTCTCAAGGAGAGCAAGGTCACTCAAGCTGCTCGTCCGAACCTCAGACTGGACTGATAAGGAAATCATCGAAAGTCACCTTGAGTCGGCACTGTCAATGGCCACGTTTAGGAACGAGCTGGCACATAATCCTCTATTCATTGATATCTGCGCAGATGGAGAAAATGTGTCCGAGGACGCAAGACTGGTGCATTCCAGGAATAGAAAGAGGATTGGTAACTACTCACCCCCCTTGACGTCATAGGAAGGCGATTCTATGATGTGTGCGTTTCATGAGTGCACAGGGTCATGGACAACGCATAGTTCAGTTCCAATGCGACAGCGGGGGTGTGTCAGGCGCTGATCGCGCTGATGCCGCCAGCGGAGCGCTTGGCGGTGGAGTCCGGGTAGCCCATGGCGACGGTCAACACGGCGTCGCTGCGCTCGGAGTTCGACGCACTCAAGGCGCGCTTCGAGGCGCTGTGCGCGGACGGCGCGATGAGCGCCGAGAGCCGCGCCCTGGTCGAAGCTCTGCTGATGCTCTTTCAGGTGCTGATGGCGGTGTTCATGGAGAAGAACACCCCGAAGGGTTCGCGCACCTCCGGGCTGCCGAGCTCCCGGACGGAGCCCGACGAGACCGCCCGCACGCGCGCCGTGGCCGAGGCGACCCTGCTGGCTTGGCTGATGCGCCTGCACGAGGCGCTGGCCGACTGGGAAGCCACAGCCATCGACTGTCTGCTGGCCATGCCCGCCCTGCACGCCGACGAGACCAGCCTGCGCGTCGATGGCACGAACCACTGGGTGCACAGCATCGGTGCCGGGGACCTGAGGGTGACGTTCGTCCACCGAAGGCGTGGTCGCGCCGCCATCGACGACCTGGGTGTCATCCCCCGCTCTGGTGGCGCCCTGGTCCACGACCGATGGGCCAGCTCCTTCGCCTGAGATCACTGTGAGCACGCCCTGTGCGGTGCCCACCTGCTGCGCGACCTCAGGTTCGTCGAGGACGCCCACGGCCACGCCTGGGCCAAGCGCTTGGGCCACCTCCTGAGCGGAACCTGCTGCAGGGTCAGTGAACTCGACGCCAAGGCCCTCGACGAGCCAGCCTTCACGGCCGTGCGCACGCGCTCCCGGACCATCCTCACCCAAGCCACAGGGGAACAAGCCCCCCGCCCGCCTCGACGGACAGCGCGGGCGCATCGCCAAGTCCGATGCCGAGAACCTCCACGAGACGCTGACCCAGTACGACACCGAGGTGCTGCGCTTCGCCCGCGATACCCCGTTCACCAACACCCGCGCCGAGCGCGATATCCGCATGGCCAAGGTCAAGCAGAAGGTCTCCGGCTGCTTCCGAACCCTCCGTCACGCCCAGGCTCACTGCCGAATCTCCAGCTATCTCCAGTCCATGGCCCACCAGGGCTACAATCCGCTGACTGCCATCCACATCGCCCTCAACGGCATCGCCGCCGACATGATCAAGAAGGAGAAGGGGGGCGAGTAGTTACGTTAAATTTTTGTGGTGCAGATGGATTCTGGTTCCGAATCTCTCTTGGGCAGAGGCGTTTTGCTTCAACTCCATTGTGCTTCCTATAGGCGAGATATTTTTCAGTATCAAATGCTAGTTCTCCTGCTTTAATCTGCACTGGCTCTTTGGAAATTAGGGTCTTTTCGCTGCCAAAGTTTAAAGAAAGCTCCGCCCTGGTTGGCTTCCAGTCAAAATCTATGCGCCTATATTGGTCATAATTTTCGTCAAACTGCTCTAATCGCTGATAGGCTGAGAAGCTAAGAGCTGTCCTTATTGGCTCGACAAATAGCTGCTTCGACCGTAGGTGTTCCCCAAGCTCCTGTTTGAGTATTCCTCGTTCGAATGGCTTAACGATATCATCGGTTAATTCAGAGCAAAATTTCTCGTCGGAATGTTGATCTTCGATAGGCTGTGGCTTAAATTCAGTTGCGACAAAGCTATCTTCTCCTAGGCTATGTTCTTCCATCCACTTAATAAACTGATCTCGGACTGAGCCAGTAAGTTTATCCCTGATCCAGCGAACACGATTCTTGTTGAGAACGAATTCTTCAGTTGTTCTGACAATCATGAAGATAGAGGTTGAACTATCAAGTTCGACTGGAATTCGGTTTATCAGTAATCGTTGCATGTTATTCCTATATGCTTAATAGCGATGTTGATTTGCATTAAAACCGACCCGCTCAGATGACTGAATTATCGCCTAGTTTGTTGTGGGTTTGTTAGCCTTCTTCTCCCTCTGTTATGCAGTTGAGTGTTTAAAACGGTAACTGCAATTGCCGTTTTCGATGTTATCGCAGTAATGGCTTGAGCGATTGAGCAGGGCCGCTGTCAGCCTTGAGCGTAAGGAGCACCTGGCAGGGGAGATTCTGGCCGAGATCGACAGGTAGCCATCAACGAGATGCCTCGTTCCGCGCCCGGAGAAAATCAGGCCTGGGCCACAATTCCTGATCACCTGGCAGCCGGAGCCTTGTCCCGTTGAGCTTTTCCAGCAACACACGCTCGGGCGAGTGCACAGGCGCGTTCGTAAACACCGCTGTTACGGTGTAGTCCTCAGCAATCCTCAGCCACTGCAGGTCAAATAACCGGTGATGTACAACAGACAGGAGAATCCCGTTACGGGGGTCAATGCGCTGCTCCGGCGTAGCCTTCCCCCAGGGTATGATATGAGCCGCTTCAAGCAATTGAGGCGTGCGGTATCCCGACAGGGCGCAGCGCCCGCCATAGCTCTTCATCAAGACTTCCCGGAATACCTGCTGTGCCATTCCGCGCACCTTGACACGGGCATAGGCATCACCGGGAGACAGTTTCCGTTTGACGATAGCGTCCGCAACAGACTGAATGGTCGCACCATCGGCAGCAAATCCGAAGGGATTGACATGTTCTGACCAGGGAAATGTACGTACAAGCGCCAATCCATGCTCCAGATCGTTTACGTCCCAGGCAATAAAACCGGCTCCCGGCTTACGGTCTTTCTTGTCGACAACAAGAATCGTAATCGGCGGAAACTTTTCCAGTAGGCAGTAATCCTGGATTTCGGAAAGGACATAACGCACGGGGCGATGATGTTTCATGCCCAGATCGTGGGCCAGTTCACCATAGGTAATCGGCGGCCACCCATTCAAGGCAACATCCACGAGGATCGGCCAGGCGCGTGCTGCACGCTCTTTGTGATTTACCCCTGCCATGGGACCACGACCACTATGGGAGTCTTACGTTAAAGATCAAGCACAATCTCCCGGGCAAGCTCCAGAAAACGGCAATGGGCATTTGCCAGCGTCATTTGCCTCGGCGTACGGCATTCCGCCTCGAATACATCGGGTGAAGCGACCAGAATGGCCAGACACTGTGCGCGGGAAATCGCAACATTGAGCCGGTTCGTGCTGTAGAGAAACTCCATGCCTCTCGGGGCGTCTGCATGGGACGAGGTGGCCATCGAGTAGATGGCGACCGGCGCTTCCTGGCCCTGGAATTTGTCCACCGTTCCCACCTGGGCATCAGGGATGAGTTGCTGGATTTCGAAGACCTGTGCGTTGTAGGGCGTGATGATCAGGATGTCGTCCAGACCCAGCGGCCTGACCGTTCCATCCCTGTCGGTCCATGCACTCTCCTGTTCGAGCAGGTGATCGACGATGGACCTGACGGCCCGTGCCTCCTCCTGGGAGGAGCCGGTGTTGCCGGAATGCGCCACCGGAACATAATGAAGCCCGGAGCCGTTGAAGGGGCCATCGGAGGCAATCTGTTGTAGTTCACATCCAGGTTCAGAGCTCAGTTTGCCCTCATAGAAGAGCTCGGACGTGAACTGACAGATATCGGGATGCAATCGCCAGGTATACTCGATAAACAGCCCCTTATCCCCGGATATGGTCTGGTCGCCTCCCAATATATGGTCCAGCGACGACACGCCGGTCCCGTCCGGATGCGAGCCTTGCGAGGGTTGTTCAAGCTGCTGCGGATCGCCGAGCAGGACCAGAAGCGGAGCGGCCTGCCCTACCGCAACGACGTTGGCCAGCGCCATCTGGGCCGCCTCATCCACAACCAGCACATCGACAGTCTCGGCCGCCTCTTCTCTGGACCAGAAGAAGTGGGTTGCCCCCGCGACTTGGGCGGCTCCCTGCGAGAGCGCATTGAGAACGTCACCGTTTTTGCTGGTGAATGAAAGCCGATCCTGATCGGGCTCCTGAGCGCCCGGCTTTTGAATACAGCGGACATCAACACCCATGTCCTCACCAGCTTCTATGACCTTGTCGATAAGGTTACGAATGACTTTATGGCTGTTCGCCGTGATGCCCACCTTCTTGCCCTGCTGCACAAACGAACAGATCATGCGGGAGCCGGTGTAGGACTTGCCCGTACCGGGCGGTCCCTGGATCGGGAGCACACCGGCGCTCAGGAGCGTGCTGAGCCGCAACGCCGCTGCCAGTGTGTCCTCGCCCTCATTCCGCATGGGCCCGCCCTGGAGATCGAGAGGCAGGCTTAATAAAAGATCACGAGAGCTCTTATGGGGACCATCCCCCTCAATACCGTTATCGGCAACAAATTCGCCAAGCCTGAAGATCGACGCGGCCTGCTCTCTGCCCGGAATGATCTTGTGCGCAAACACGGCTTGCGGATGGATGCCGGCCGTTGCCTGGGACTTCCTGATATCAATCGTGCGGTCTTCCGCGCTGATCGCCGCAACCGACCCGACTTTCTCCCCACCGGCCCGTCGCAAGTCGTCACCCACGTGAATGTCGGTATCCTGCTGTACAAATCTGTAGCGGTGCGTCGGAATTCCTGTCGGGGTGGTATCAACCTGACTCACCAGAGACAGGTGGGCAATACCGGATTTCTCGCTCACGAGCTCATCAGGGGTAAGATCGGCAAGCCGGAAATACTCCCACCAGATTGCTTTCTCCTCCCGCCTGTGCCACTCAAGCAAATAGGCCAGAATCCAGCGAGCCTGCTGCCCGGCACTGCGCTCATCAATATCGGCAGGAACATCATGGGTCAGCCGTTCAATAAGGGCCTGTACCCGGCGGGCCTGTTCATCAAGCTCCTCACTGGGGCCTTCCTGTCCCAGTGCGGGACGCGGCACGTCCTGACCACCGGCAACGAGCCCTGTCCGTAAATCTTCCAGCCAATTCCTGAGAGCTGCTGTCGAATAGCAGTCATCGGCGTTATAGCCGAGAACGGTTGACCTGGTGTCCGCCTCGATGGAGGGCACATCGTCAAGTTCAAGAGCGGCGGATAGCCTGGTCAGGGCCATGTTCGCATCATGCATGGCAACCTGCCGTTCGAACCCAAAGAATGGCTCCAGCTTTTTCAGGGAATAACTTTCGACACTCGCCCTGAGCGCATTTCGCACTACCGAGAGCAGGTCGACAAAGACCTTGCCCCGAAGCAGATTATCGATTTCATTTTCCCGTGACGCATAGCGCCCCATGAGTCTCTTGAGCGCGGACGGCTCGTAGGGTGCAAAATGGTAGATATGCAGATCGGGATACTGCTCGCGGCGGGCGGTTACACAATCAACGAATTCTTCAAAACAGGCTTTTTCGGACGCCCGATCAAAGGCCCAGGCCCCGGTATGGTCCAGGTTCCCGTTTTCTTCGGCGAAGGCATAGCCAAACAGGTACTCAATACCATGCTCACCAACAAACTGGTCACTCTCGATATCAAAGAAGATATCACCCGGCGATGGCTCTGGCAGGGCCGCGAACCCTGTCTCGGGCACGACATCAAGAAACTCATGTTGAAGTTCCTCAGCTTCCAGGGCCCTTACCTGAATGGCGGCTTGGTCTCGCGCCTTCTCCAGGGCAAGGGGAGAGCCTTTATTCGGGGTGAAGGGCAGCGGTGTCGGCAAGGCCGCCAGCCCATGCCTGGTATCTACCCCTTGCGTGCGTAGCTCATTGATCTGGCTCTTCGAAATATTGGCGACAAGACAGAGATGGTCGTCGGCGCGTCGGCGTTGATCGCAATCATTTTGCCAGTGGCATATATCGCAGTGGGGTTTGGGATCGGGATAGGTGTCATCCTCATATCCTTCGTCTGCGGCGGCCTCGGCGGACTGTTTGACCCTCCTGAAATACGCTGCGAACTCAGGAAACCTGAGGCTCTGCGGCTCGAAGTCCGTCCAGGGCGAAACGATATGGATATTTTCAGGCGCAACGCCCTGCATGTGGGAGAGCAAATCACCATAGAGACAGAGTTGAAGGATGCTGCCACCTTTCGTCTCACGGGCTAGCTTTGTGTCAATGATTTCATAAGACCACTCACCGAGATCAGACGGCAAGGCGACCCGCCTTAAAATATCCGCCCGCCCGCTCCAGCGACCATGACGCAGCGCCGCCTGAACAATAATGTCGCTTCCGCTGCGCATGGCATCCAGTGTTGCATCGACGAACTGGTCAGTAATATCGACCCCTTCAATAACAGCTAACTCATGTCCAGCGTCCTGAAGGTGATCGATAAATGCCTGCTCATGCCGATAGCCCCTCTCTCTGAGCACTTCAAGCAGAGGATCGTAGTGATCCGGCTTTGCCAGGTTGCCACGGGCCACCTCTAGGTCAAGCGCACTCAAATGCGAACAGTTCAAATGACCGACAATATCGGAGGCACTGAGCTGTATCACTCCATCGACGTTTTTCATTGCGGGAAATCTTCAGTCCTGATCGTTCATATTTACCGCGAACCAGCCGGGATATTCGAAACGTCACAAACGACCGGCAGTTGCCAACAGTCATCCACTGGCGCTTCTGGCGTACGCCGCCACATTTTAGTGCATATTTGACAATCTGGATATCAAGGGTGGCAACAGGCTCAGACAGGCCTTCGCCATCATCCGGCCAGCACCGCCTATTCCGGAACAGCGCCAGGCATAGCGCGGAGCGCCGTGGCTGGCGCACAAAAAAAGAGGAGCCGAAGCCCCTCTTTTTTAATACCAGTGTGTACTGGCATTCGCGTTCGCTGTTAATCAAAGTCCACCAGCTTCAGGGCAACCGTATCGGTAGAACCGTCATCTAAGTTCACCTGGGTAGTTGCAGCGGTAATCGTAGAGGGCACAGCTACAATGTCGATAGCCGCCGCAGTGCGCGTACCACCACTCAGTGCTACCATATCCGCAACTCTGAGAACTGTCGTTCCAGGAGCCAGCATGCCGCTCGCATGCATGCCCGAAACGGCAGTGACACCACTTTCAGGTAAGAATCGGGTCTCGTAGTGAACAGCTGCAGTACCGTGGTTGGTCAGAATCACACGCTGATTGTAGCCATCGAAGGTGGTCAGGTACGGTACCTGAATGGTTGTGCCGTTCTGCTCAATGGTACCGAGAGTCGCCATGTAGGCATCCGGGCTGCTCGCCCGATCAGCGGCTACAGGTCCCAGGTCGAAGGACACGGTGTAGCTGCCTTCATTGATAGTCTTCGTATTTTCATCACCCAAACTAACACAGAGTACAGTCCCGGTCCCCTCGCTACCAAGGGCATTAGTCAAAGGTATCATAATGGCATTAGGACTGGCTGTAGTCGGTGTCAAGGCTGTGGAGCTAGCATTAAAATCACAGGTCGGAGCTCCTTGCACCGTCCAGGTGCCGAAGGAAAAATCACCACGATAGGTGGCCATCAGATTGGCCCAACTGGCCACGTCAGTAAGAGCAGTGTTGTCGCTCAGATTATTTCACCGCCTGTTTCTTGAGTTCATTTCCCGCCGCTCAGCAGCGGTTTCCCACAGTGTTTACGCCGGTGAGATATCCGTAGGAGCTGGAGCAGAGTGGTGAACCTGGCAGGCGGGATGCGCCTGCCATGGGCGGGACAGAGTGGGTATCTGAGAGAGGACGTGCCGGCAGGCCATGCCGCCAGGGGCGTGTCAGAACGGTATCGGGTCGTCGAACTCAAACAGGTCCTGCTGGGCGGGAGTGCGGTACTCGGGCTCAGCTTCGAGCAGGTCGCGCATCGGCATCTCATAGCGGTGCCAGACGACTGCCGAGAGTTCTGTCAGCCAGTCAGAGACAGCCAGTGCCTGTTCCGGCGTCCAGTCGGTGGGTACCTGGCAGATGCCATGGTCGCGCAACCACCTCATGGCGCGATCTCTTCGCGGGCTGCCTGCACATGGTCGATGGCCACCACCTTGGCCTTGGTGATCGCGGCGCTGGTGAGGGCAGAGTGGGCCAGGCGGTTGATCTTCCGCGGGGTACCCTGGGTGGCCTGGAACAGGGCCTCGATGGCGGCGGGTTCGAACAGTGGCAACTCGCAGCCTGCCAGGCGCAGGCGATGGGCGAGGTAGTCCGGGAGTTCTTCCCGGCTGAGCCCGCCGAGGTGATGGCGCACCACGATGCGCTGGGCCAGCGATTCGTGCACCGCCATGGCCAGGCGCCGGCGCAGTTCAGTGAGGCCCACCAGCAGCAGGCACAGGCGGTTTTCGGAGTCCATGCTGTAATTGGTCAGCAGGCGCAGGTCCTCCAGGACATCATTGCGCAGGTGGTGGGCTTCATCCACGATCAGCACTGGCCGCTGCTTGGCCTCCAGCGTTAACCGGGTGATCTCGGTGCGGATGATCCGGAAGGCCGAGGCCCGGTTGCGCTCGGTGGGCAGGCCAAGCTCCCAGCCGATCGACTTGTACATGTCCATGACGTTGCCGGTGGACAGGGGGACATAGAACACCCGGTAGAGGCCGGGATGCAGTGCGGCGGCGACCTTGCGGCACACGGTGGTCTTGCCGGAACCGGCCTCCCCGGTCACCAGGCCGATGGCCCGCAGTTCCAGCAGGTGTTTGAGGCGCAGCTCGGCCTCGGCCATGGTGGCGGAGGCGAACAGGTCCTCCGGTTCTAGGCTGAAGCACCACATAAAAAAGGGAGCCGAAGCTCCCCTTTTTCAATACCAGTGGTACTGGCGTTCGCTGTTACTTAATTTGAATGCAGTACAACCGTGTCGGTAGAACGATCCATGATGTTCACCTGAGTGGTCGCCACAGTAATGGTCGAGGAGGGCGCATTGATGGTGATTTCCCCGGCAGCACGGGTGCCGCCTTCCAAGTCGACCAGATCGGTCATCTTGATGACCATGACTTCCCCGGCAGGTAGTGTACCCGATGCGTACGTGCCAGCTGTGGCGGTGACGCCATTTTCCGTTCTGAACTCGACTTGGTAGTCCGCATCACGACTGCCTTTGTTGGTCAGCACCAGGCGCTGATTGTACTCATCGAATGTGGTGATATAGGGAATATCCACACTGGTGCCATCGCGGTCAATCTTGCCAAACATACCGGTCGCATCCTGCAGGACAACAGTATCATCTTTCGCTGCAAACTTTAACGTATAGTCATATGTCGATTCCTGGATAGCCGCTTCCTCACCCGCAGTGAGCACAAAGGCGGCGTCCTTGATGAGGTCGTCCAAGTCGTCATCGGCGTTGTCGCGAGTGGTGTCTAAACCAGCTGATATTGCATCCTCATCGGCTAGTGGTGCCCCAAGAGTAAAGGTAATCGAACCATCGTCGTCCTCGGCAAACTTACCATCAGTTTTATCGTTGAACGAAACATTATCTGGCTGCTGTTTGCCGTCCTTATCCTCTGTCAGAGTAAAATCACCCTCAACAGTGAGCGTTGACCCTGCTTTCAGGAGATCGTACAGTCGTACCTGCATCATATCACCAGGTGCACGTACCCCGGTGACCGATGAGACCGTAATCATGCCAAGCGTAGCCTTGGTATAACCGCCGTGCTTACCTGTGGGAGCGCCTGCACCACCACCTGACGCAAAGTTCAGGAAGTTACCAGTGACACTTGTCGTTGCCGTGGCATTCTGCACATCCTCAAGCTCCACCTTTATACCGGGGGTAAACATGGCAATAGCGCCCATTTGAGTATCGAGAGTGGCAGTGGAATTACTTGTTGCCGCTGTCAGATTACCATCATCATACATTTTGACCGTCGCGGTCACCGTACCGCTTGTGGACTCAACCTGTATCAATGCTCCGGATGCGGCGGTGAACGTTATCTTATCGGGTTCAGGTAATGGGTTGTTAAGCTCGAAAATGGCATATGACTTGCCCGTGGCATCATTAACGTCCTGGTGACCGACGCTAATTTCTGGATGGGAAACGAACTTCGCACCTGCACCTGTCAGATCAACCCGCACGTAGGACCCTGCCGGCAAACGAATGGCGGGGTCGACCATAAAACCGGGGTGCATGACACCAAGCGCACTAGTGGCACTAGCAACATACTCAGAGGCATACTTGGTGGGTGCCGCGGCGGGTGTGGCGGGTGTGGCGCTAAGGTCCACTGGTTCTGGTCCTTGCGCATTCGCCGCGCCCGACACCATCAGCAAGGCGGCACCTGCAACGCCAAACAATTTCTTGGTAAACATGGAGTAACTCCCTAAAAAGTTTGTAAATTACAATAAAACATTAGCTAACTGATGCCGCAAATATCACTGCCCAATCCACTGTGGTTGTATCCGGATTTACAGCCATGGATATAGGGTCGCGAACATAACGACACCGCCATTATGCAGATTTCGTGAAGTGCTACAAGCTTTTTTAGTAATTTTTTCATTTTAGGTAACCCCCGTGCCATTGTTGCACCTCAAACTGGAACGGGGCCAACAAAAAGCTGGTCGATGTCTACGACTCATTTGAATCGGCAGCGGAAGATGCAGTTGAGCGCTTTGGTTCGGGCCCATATCTCATTCGGGAAGTAGGTGCCGCACCCGTTACACTTCCTGCGTCTGTACTCTATCAGCCGGTGACCGATCATGCTGCAGGTTGAATGTGGGTTCCAGAACTCTGACCATTTGGCCCAGTTCGGGCCAACCCTAAAAGTGCACATCGGATTTGACCCTAATTACCGCCCAAAAGACAATGGCTCCGTTAATTTGCCAACCACTGACTATCATGCCTTAATCGACACTGGAGCGGCGGAAAGCTGCATTGATTCTTCTGTCGCTGCTACGCTAAAGCTACCAGTTGTTAACGAAAGGTCCGTTTCAGGGGTACTATGGACAAGGTTCATTAAATGTCCATTTGGCGCAAATCTCTGTTCCAGATTTGCGGTTCACTCAATTTGGGCTATTTTGCGGTGTTCATTTGTATGCAGGAGGGCAACCGCACAGTGCGCTTTTGGGGCGAACCTTTCTCCGCAATATGACAATGGTCTATCAAGGAGATTCTGGCTCCATCGTGCTTTCGCGAGCGGATGAGCAAACATAGGCCAGCCTATTCGCAGGTCTGGTTTTCGGCACTATATGTATAATTCCCAACTGGAGGAAAGATAATGGAAATGGTGCAAGGCGCAGAGTGGGGAGTCATAGCCATTTATGTGGTGGGCCTGCTAGCCAGCCTGTTTTTGATAATTTCAGTCCAGGGTGACATGAGGCCAGAGGAGCACGGGCCGAACTCAGATGACCGTGCCAAGGATACATTTATTCAACTGATCGGCAAAACGAACCGTCTGTTGATTATTCATGATGATGGCAATAATTTCGCGGATTCGATATATAACAATGAGGAAGTAATTTCAGCACTACGCGACCGGCTGCGAAAAAAACGCAAGGCCCGGGTCCAGTGCCTCTTCAACTATCCCCACCATCAACTCAAGTTGCTTGAATTGGCCCGGTCAGATGAATTCCGGCAGCGCATTGAAATATGGTACATGGCTGGTGACCGTCCACCCGACGACATTCATTACAAGATTGTCGATAGTGGAAAGATGGTTCACCTGTCCAAGCATGAGGCGGAAGCCACAGAAAGAGGATATCGTTTGCGCAAAGCTCTGTGGCCGTGGGAAATCATGACACGGCATCGCATCGGCAAGCAGTGGCTGGATCGTTTTGACCGCGACCTGAAGATCGCCATCAAGGGCGTGTCGGCCATGCAGGATAATATCAACACGGTCGCTCTTGCGCTGCCTGAGGCGCAGCTATAATGTTGTTGTTGCAATTCTCATTGCGGTCACCGCAATGACGGCAGCGGACATTCGAGACAAGACACAGTTGCTGCCGCGTTCAGATATAAACCTCATGGCTTTTACCTTGTGTATGGCCGCCTGGTTGTCCTTAGCCCATATCCTTTTTGTACTGGTCGGCATCAACGACATCCACACCCTGTCAGGGTGGGGTGCGGCAGGGATGTTTGCCCACTCTCTGGTTCTGGTCCTGCTTCTCATCGCCGTGTCGATATGGTATCGAGCGGTTGCCTTGCACAAGGAAACCCCTGCGGGTTTGCCTGTAGCACCGGAGAAAGAACAGTGAGTGATCCGGTTGGCGTTTTGTGGTCCGGGCGCGAATTTATTAGCTATGACCCAAAAACGACACATTGGAGTGCCTTGGCGGGGGTATACATCTTCGCGGGGACCAGCCCTGATGGGCGATGGTGGCAGGCAAAATACGTTGGGCAAACCAGGTCGTTCGCTGAACGCCTGCCAAGTCACGAGCGCTGGGAGGAGGCGGAGCAATTGGGTGCGACCCACATACATGCACTGGTGGTAAGCAACAAGCTTGAGAGGCAAACTCTGGAATACCTGTTAATCCAGAATTACTCTCCTGCCCTGAACGCATAGGGGAGTGGTTGAGTCTGAGGGATGGCGGGCTACCCTGTGATCACTGCGTTTGGCAAGTTCGCGGCACGCCACGTTCGAGCCGGATACGCCAGCCTGCGAAGTCGTAGGGCCTGAGGAGATCGCCACCTGTCAGCTGCTGCTGCACGATCTGTATCCGAAGATGCCGATCAGGGCACCGCCTGATCTGAGCATCCGTGAGTATGTGGTGAACCTGGGCAGGCTGGCTGGCTTTCAGTCAAGCACAGGACAGCCGGTTCCCGGAACCAGGCTCCTCTGGCTCGGCACCGTCGAGGTCATGGCTGGCATACGGACACTCAGGGCGCTCACAGCCGGAAAAATCACTATGGAGGAATGGGACTATGGATGATCACAACAACACTGTGTTATGTGTGGGGTGGTAATAGACTCCAGGGTGTGCCGTTTCTCTGAAGTGTTCTATTGGCCAAGTCTCGCGCTCTTATAAGCGGTTAAGGAGGGTATAGCCGCCGCGACAAGAGTCGCACTAGTAACCAGAAGCACTATGACCACACTGCTCTTCGACAGAATGTTGGCCTGTATGTACAGGCCGAAGTTGGACGCCAAAAAGCTCCCGGCAAGAGACAGGCACAGATACAGACAGGCAGCGCCAAGGACGACGCTGAGCACGCTGATCAGTAATGCCTCCAACTCTATCAATAAAAACAGGAACATGGGCGGAGCGCCAATGACCCGGAGTAGTTGAACTTCGTGTTCACGCTCACGAATGGATGCCAACAACATAGCGCTTAACCCCAACAGTGCCGCAATCAGAACGAGAGCGGAAATTAAACGAAGCGTATTTTCCAATACTCCCATCATTTGCCAAAGCTCAGACAGGGCTACGCCGGGGAGAATGGCCAGCAACGGCTCCGGCGTGTAATTGTTTATCTCTCTCTGCACCCGAAATGTCGTCATCCTGGATTTCAGACCCAGCATAAACGCAGTAATGCTTTTGGGTTCAAGCTCCAGCCGGGCCAACTGCTCTGTCGATACTGCGCTGCCCGGCACCTGAACACCCTGTTGCCAGTCAACATGGATCGCCTCAATGCCCTGCAGGCTCACATGCAATGTTTGGTCGACCGGAGTGCCGGTGGGAGCTAAAATTCCCACCACGTTAAAGGGCCTGTCATCGTGAAGGCTGAAGCTGGTGCTGGCCATACCATGGGCCAGCACCAGCTTATCACCCAGGCTATAGCTGAGCTTGTCGGCCACTTCTGAACCCAGCACAACGTCAAACACCTCCTCAAAGGCCGTGCCCTTGGCAAGTCTGAGTTTGCGTTGACTGCCATAGCTGAAGTGTTCCAGATACTCCTGGCTCGTGCCCATCACGCGATAGCCTCTATGTGAATCGCCCAGCGAAATCGGGATAGCCCATTCCACGTTTGGGCTTGAACTGATGTCTTCAAAAGATTTCCAGCTAATGTTGTTGGTGGGTGAGCCGATGCGAAACACCGAATACAAAAGTAAATTCAGGCTTCCGGTTCTTGCGCCGACAATCAGGTCGACACCGGAAACGGTATTACCAAAACTGTCCCTGGCCTGTTGGCGAATATGTTCGACACCCAGCAACACAAAAATACTGACAGCCATGGCCATGAGTGTCAGTACCGCCGAGCCTTTGCGATTCAGGAGACTTTTCATGGCGAGTCTGACAAACATCAGTGCCCGTCTCCCGCACGATTGATCTCGTGTAGTGCGTCGGTCCGATCAAAGTATCGGGACAAGGACAGGTCATGGCTGACTAAGACCAGGGTGGTCCTGTGGGTATCTAACAACGACATCAGTACGGACATAAAATTGTCGCGGTTATGCTGATCCAGTGACGACGTAGGCTCATCGGCAATGAGCAGTTCGGGCTGGTTAATCAGCGCCCTGGCAATGGCCACGCGTTGCTGCTGTCCAATACTGAGCTTCGCGGTGGGTCTGTGCCAGTCTGAAGGCAGGATATTTAATTCGGACAACAGCGTTTCTACCTCGCCTCGCAGTGATACGCCTTGTGTGCGTTTTGAAAAATGGCCAGCCAGCTGAATGTTGTCAATGGCATCCAGATAGGGGATGAGATTAAATTGCTGGAACACATAGCCTATGTGGTCAGCCCGAAACTGGTCGCGTTGACGATCATTCAGCTGATCCAGGCGCTCCCCCAGCACCGTTATCTCGCCATCAGGCGCACAAAGAATACCGCTCAACAGGTTGAGCAGAGTAGATTTTCCGCCGCCTGAAGGCCCATGCACAAACACATGTTCATTTCCAGACACCGACCAATCACTGATATTGAGAACAGCCCTGTCGGGTGCTTCGGGGTATGCAAATCGCAGGTTGTGCAGCTTGATGGCCATGAATGCGTCCGTGCCATTTTGTGAATACATGATTTGCCCACAGCAAATGATGCACTGTATCATTTTGTATTGTGAACTTACATTCTGAACCTGACACCACCGTGCAAACCGGCACGCTCTCCGCTGCGCTCCGCACACCAGTGTGTGTGCTTCTGGTTGCGCTGTTGCTGTCTGCTCATGGTGCGACAGGAGAGGAACCAACATCGACCAACAGCGCGTCCGCCGGTGCTGACACTGCTGTCTCCGTTTCCGTACCTGAAACACCCGGAATTGACTTAGCCCTGAATGAGGAGCTGCCAGCGCACACATCTCCTGAATTTGAAACCGTCGAATGGATCGATTTGATGCCCAAAGAGGATCTGGAAGCACTTCTCAACCCACCCAGCTACCTGGATGAGGTGCTCGATGGTTCTGCTGAAGATCAGATCAGTAATCAAATTCAGAACCCAAGTGCCGCTGCCAGTCACGACCCGTATCAGCAGGCATTGGTATCCACCAGGGTTGTCGCAGAAATGAATAACCAGGCAATCCGTATTCCCGGCTTTGTCGTCCCTCTGGAATTTAATGATGACCAGACCGTCACCCAGTTTTTCCTGGTACCGTTTTTTGGTGCCTGCATCCACATGCCGCCACCACCGCCCAACCAGATTATTTTCGTCAATTACCCCGAGGGCTTAAATCTCGAAGCGCTCTATGATCCATTGTGGGTCTCCGGTGTCCTGAAAACCGCAGTGACGGGAAACGATATAGCGACATCAGCCTATTCGATGGACATGCAGAGCTATGAAAGCTACCACTACCAATAGTATCAAGAGCGGTGCGCATTCAGCCAGTGTCCTCAAGACAGGCCAATAGTGCGGATTCCCATTGGTCGTTGATACGCGTCGCGATTATTTCAATACGGCTTTCCAAGCAATCATCCAACACAATTTCAGTTAACACATCGCTTGCCAGGTTGTACCCGAACACACCTCTTTCTGTGACAAACACAGCCTTCATGCGCTCGGTCTCAAGGCCGCTCAAAAAACCAAACAACCTGTCGCGATTAAATATCTTGGCAGCATCAAACCGCCAGCCCACACTTTCAAAACCTTCCCCCCGGTTTGCCGCCTTGATATATCCACACTCAGGGAAAGGGACATCACTCATGGAGCTTGTTTCCACCTGCTTGTGATGATGCCTGTGCGTCTGCACAGCAGTGGTGGTTGGACCCTGCAGCAATTCCGGGTCAAGCACAGCCTGTCGGGTAAAAACCAGCCGTGTCGCAGCCAGACCCTTTTCTTTCAGGTAACCCTTAAGCCTGATGTTATCTTCCGGCTCATACAGGTCTTGTTTGTTGCCCACGACAATATCAGCAATTGCAATTTGCTGGTTAAAAGTCGCGTGTCCGGTATAGCGTTTATCGGCCAGATTGCGCGCATCAACCAGGGTCAGAATTTTTTCGATAGACACCAGGTCGCGGTAATGATCTTCCGACAGGACCTGCACAACCTCGACGGGGTGACCCAGGCCGGTAGGTTCGATCAGCAGGCGAGCAGGCCTGGCGCGCGCGAGTAACTGGTTCAAAGCAATCTGCATCGGCAAGCCGGCGGCACAGCACATGCATCCACCCGGAACTTCGCGAATATAGACACCATGGTCCTCACTGTGCTGACCTTGAACCAGACTGCCATCCACACCGATCTCACCAAATTCGTTCACCAGGACTGCCCAGCGCTCGTTGGCGGGTTTATGTTTCAGCAGATGCAGAATGGCAGAGGTTTTCCCGACGCCCAAAAAACCGGTAATGATATTGGTGGGAACAGCACATATTGTTGTAGTGCTTCCACTCATGGTATTGGTACTGTGCACAACAGGCAGGCTCTGCAGGCTGTTGATACTCTTATACTGGGGTGCTTGCAACGGCAGCACAGCCGCTCGAACTGTTCGCTGCACTGCACACACAACTTCGCATAACGAGTTGCGCCTTGTTGCTTGACCCCACAGAACATTGCTTCGCCATGAGGGTCACTGCGAGTCGATTGCACCAGCTGCCAACGATAACTGAAACACACTCCCGCTCATGAAAAGCCAGCTGTTTGATAACGTCGTTTGCCCGAAACGTCCGATGGCACACACAGGGTTCAGGGTTTCGAGGGAAAGACCGCTTCGCGTGAATCCATGTGGCAAAGATCAGACTCTCCAACATCAGCACACCCGCAGCTATCCTGATCCTGGCACAGACGGTAGTTCCATACGTGGCCCAGCACGATAATCAATGCCCCTGCCACTGTAAGCGTTTTTTCCCAGGTTTCGCCAAGGCTGTCATGCGCCCAAAAGGCCGCCATGCCTAAGGTAAACAACCCCAATCCGCCAATCAGCAAGAGGTGGTAGCGTTTGTGTTTCCTGCAGCCCATCATTAAGGCAAAGGCACTGATTGGCATCACTGCAATCAGCATCCAGAGGTGGAATGCTTCGTCAGCCAGTGGCAATGCACCCACAGAAGGCACCAGAACGACCACAATGGGTACGACCAGGCAATGGATGGTACACAGCAGTGACAGGCTTATTGCTGCTTTATCAGAAGTTGTTTGTACATGTATCATATCTGGCCTTTTGTTTGTACGGGCTTCCCTGCATTCTCAGGCGACGTTGCTGAGACAGTTTTCACACACACAGTTCATTTCCAGTTGTGGACTGACCAATTGAAAACCTGCTTCTTCAACACCGTGTCGTAACTTGCTGATTGTTGACTTACTGATACTGATTTCTTTAACCCGCCGGCACTGGCCACAAATCAGAAATTGCGGAATCTCGTGAGCGTGATCACTGATAATATGAGAACAGGCGACATATTTGTTAGCCAGATTGAGCTTGTGCACCAGATGCTCGCCTTGCAGAAAATCAAGTATCCGATACACGGACATAGCCGGAATGGTTTCGCCAAACTCCGCTTTACAGTACTCGACCAGTTCATAGGCAGATAGTGCCTTGTCCGACTTCAGCAAACCGGAAAGCACTTGCTTACGTTTATTGGTCAGGCGTGCGCCGTGTTCTTGACAATGCCGCTCTGCATGTTCAATGATCGTTTGTACCGTGCTCATGGCGTGTACCTCAAACGGATATGCCTGGCTTGCGCTGTGAGTGTCACGGCCCCTTGCTGGGTATCAGTAACCCACATCGTATTCAAAGCCTCAATACCGGGAAAGTGCTCAAGCAGTGCTACAGATACCGCAGCAAGTTGCGGACCTTGCTGACAGTGAAAGCGATAGCGAGCCCTTATTTCACTGTGAGTGTCATGAGCTTCGCTCTGCGTGTCAAGCTCTGTATCATCGTCAGGATGTTCATGGGTAGCGGTATGCATGACCAAGGGTACATCGACCTTCGCCTGCTCCGGTTCACAGTCTGTGCCGACAAACAAGAACAGTGCCTGCGGCGATTCAAGTATCGATTGTGCATGATCCACGGCATTGCGCTGATCTGGCGTTGAAGGCCTGTGTTCAAAACCGACGATATTCGCCGCTGGGGATTCCAACACCGCCTCCAGCACGTTGCCCGCCAAGACCAGCGTCAGTTCAGCCGAACCGTGGATATGCGCGCCCTGGTGACGGCGTTCTGTATGCTGTTCCGGTTCGGCACCGAGGCCTGCTGAAACCAGTAACGCCAGCACGGTTGCAAGAGACTGTTTAATCACCTTCCTTCCCCGTGAACATCCAACCGAATCAGCACCTCAACAACCAACAAGCGCAAAGAATATGATGCATCATCGTACTCAGGGCTCAAGGGCTGCTCGCGAAAAGCAGTACGCACGCCTCTTAAAAGCTGCCGCGAATACCGACCCGGAAATTACGGCCAGGTCTGGGCGCGAGATTTTTGAGAAATGATGAGTGAACCCGTGCTTCCTCATCCGTCAGATTTTCCGCCTTGACAAAAAGCGTGAGGTCGGTGGCACTCAACGGAATGCGGTAGTTCAGACTGGCATCAACCCAGTCATAACCATCGGTTTCTGTTTCCAGGACGGCGACATCGTCCTGATCACTATAGTGGGTCCAACCAAGGTTGGCTGACAGCGGGCCGTCAACATACTCAAATCTGGCACCAAATCGCAGGGGCGGGATGCGTGGCAAATGACCGCCAGCGTCCAGTTCGGCACTCACATAGTCAGCAAAAACAGTTGCCTTGAACAACGGATTTACTTGCCAGACCCCCTGGGCCTCAAAGCCGAACAGAGATGCATCGGCACTCTGGAATAGGAGAACAGGCAGTTCTTCTCCCGCCTCACCATGCCCTCCCTCTTCGTGATGCTCGTCTTCTTCATGATGCTCTTCCTCTTCGTCATGGGCATGTTCGAATTCAGCAACCAATCCGGTATCAAACAGAGCGTAGTAGTTATCAACCTTGTTGTAAAAGGCATTCAGAATAATGCCAACAGTGCCTTCGAATTTACGGAAGCTGATGTCGATGTTGGTCGATTCTTCCATCTCCGGTGAGTGTGCTATGGGATCAAAGTGGACTTCTTCGCCCTCTTCATGAGCCTCAAAGAGACCACCTATCTCGAATGTACCTGTAGCAATGTGCGGACCGAAAGACAGGAGCTCGGCTGCGGAGGGGGCCCGCTCAGCGCGGCTGAGGGAAACGCCGACATTGTATCCCGGTGCAAAATCCCAGACCGCACCAACAGACAGGCTGAAGGGCGTGTAATCTTCGTCAAAAGAGAATACTTCCTCACCATGACCCTGTTCTTCCTCGTCATGACCATGTTCTTCTTCGTCATGGCCATGCTCTTCTTCGTCGTGTTCGTCACCTGCGTGCAGGAATTCTATATCAGCAATGGCAACTTCAGTGCTTGAAATATCGACCCGTTCAATGCGCGCACCCATTTGTACCAGCACATCACCAAAGTGTCGCTCTTCAACGAAGGCAATGGCAAAGCTGTCCGTCTCTGAAGGGGGAGCAAATGCCTCTTCACCAACTGCCGAAAACTCGGTACTTTTGTAATCAAGTATGAATCCGCCATTCCAGCCATGCTGAGGTTGATGCAGGAGTTCGAGCTTGGCTTCGCCGGTCTCGTTGGCAAAGGTTGTACCGACTGAACCACTTTCAAACTCTGTGTGCTCATAGTCTGTATAGCCTATGCGTGTGTTCAGGGATCTGAAAAATGCGTGGTCAAAGCTGAGTTCGCTCAGAAGCTGGTAGCGATCCTGCTCCAGGTCAAGGACCACCTGCTCTTCTTCGTGCTCTTCTTCGTCATGTTCTTCCTCACCATGACCCTCACCATGACCCTCACCATGACCATGGCCGGGTATACCATGGTCGCGCTCAAGTGTGCCGTAGGAAAAACCGACAAAACCGTTGTCGAGAAGATAGCTGGTGCCAAAGGTAAAGCCACTGGATTCTTCGGCTGTGCTTGCAACAGTGCGCTCACCGTGGTCCTGACCAATTTCCGGATACACAGGCACGTCATAATCTTCGGCCTCGCGCCAGAATCCATCAAAATGAAACCCAAGGTTGCCGGCGCCGGTATTCAGATTAATTGAAGCCAGATCCTGGCCGTTGACAGAATCAGTCGAGAGCAGCCATTCACCCCCTGTCTCAGTGCTTGTTGGTACGCGGTTATCAACAACATTCACGACACCTCCGATAGCGCCACTGCCGAAAAACAAGGTGGCTGGCCCTCGCAGGATTTCCACGCGCTCTGCATTCGATAGTTCCGTTGTCACAGTATGGTCAGGTCCCTCGCGCGAAACATCGCTTACATCCAGACTGTTTTGCGCAACCAGGACCCGGGGGCCGCTCAGGCCGCGGATAATTGGTGTGCTGGCAACATTGCCATGGAAACTGGAATGCACACCCACTTCGCCTGCAAGCGAATCACCCAGGGTGGCTGCCAGTTTAGAGCGAAGCTCTTCTCCTGCAAGGACACTAATGGGAACAGCTGATTCAATACTGGATACGTGCAATGGAATCCCGACAACATCCATCTGTTCGATGATGCTTTGCAAAAGCACAATAGGTTGGGCGGCATCAATCTCACTGCCATCGAGAAGTATCGTTTGATGCACATAGCCAATGGCCGAAATGTGCAGCTCCGCATCAGGATCAACATCTCCCAGCTCAAAATATCCTTTTTCATCAGTGGTTACTGAAAGCCCAGTACCAACAACCTCGACTACTGCGCCACTAATGGCTTCGCCTTCTAGGTTCACTATGTGCCCTTCCAGGTCAGCATAAGCGGACGCAGACGCACACAGGACCATCGGCAACAATAACGATTTAAGCCTCATTACATACTCCAACTGGTTCTACAAACTAGACAGCAGTTACTGGACGGCGAGATCCGGTTCACTGATAGGGTCGAGGGTGGACAGCACGACCCCCTTGGCAGAGAGCATCAACTGAGATGTGCTGCCAACCATCAAAAGGATATGTTATATCATAACTTTTAGAATTGCAACCCCCCCCTTGCCCTGCTGTGTGTGAGATTCGCCTGGAACAATAACCGACACCCTCAAAGCTGCGCTGAAACTGGCCCCGCTGCTATTTTTGCCGCGCCGGTACGTTGCGCAATCAAATTGAGTGGCCGTACATCGATTGGGCCAATGCTCCGAGGTAGACTCCACCGGGAAGATGAACATGAGCGAGCCCCATATCCTGCCCTTGGCTCGACAGGCCATGGCAATTCTCGGCGAACATGAACTGCGATGCCGCAGTACTATCCTGTCCGGGGTGCCACCCGGCCACCGGGTGAAATGGCGTCAGAACTTCCGTGCGACCATAGCGTGCAGCAACGGGTTCATGCCCCTTAAGGATTCCGGCCGCAGACGTCCGGTACAGGTCGGGCAATCGGTGCCAGGCCGTACCGGATCTGAGTTGTATTACGGCGCAAAAGCATCTGTGTACGGGTTCCTGGTGCCCTGCAGAGACTCCACTCGATCATTTCGGTTCAACTCATCCTGCTCAGGTGGATCCTGCTGCGACCACCTGAGAAACATCCCCAGTTCTCCGGGTTGAAGGTCCAGGTCATGCTGGCTGTACATGTACAGCCAGGCTCGAGCGACATCTCCTCGAACGGATGGAGCAGGCTCGGTCATACCGGGAGCAAACTCCACATCGCAGGTCAGAGGCAGGTTCTCACCCGCGATCAGTCCGTAGCGATCATTGCTTCTCTGCGCGTTGACCTGGCCGACTGAAGGGGCGAGGTTGTGAAGGTCAAATATCATCTTTTGAGCTGAAGGGTCAGTTGTTTCGCAACACTTCCTGCCAGGCTCGTCACAGCCATGTTCCTCTGCCCACAATTCCTCATTCCAGCACGCAAAATCTCTGGCTGGCATGAGTGAAACAGGAACGACATGCTCCCATTCCAACCGCCCAGCACGTGCGCGGTGAGTCATTCCGGTTGCATCGTAATCACAGCTTGCAAGGTCTATGTCTCCGCCGCTCCTGTTGCTCCTGTGCGTGTAGGAACAACCGCAGTACAGCGTCACCCGATCATCAAAGAAGATCCTGTCGCGGGCATCTTCTTTGGTGCTGACCCAATTGGAGGGAACATTCTGGGCCAGTAGCCCAGAGGAACATAAGAGACAGAACAGGAATGCGACAATCACCCCCGCATGATGCTCGCCATCTACGCACGGAACAGGGGTCGGTGCTCTGTCGCTCCCGGGCCCTGGGCGCGCAGTTTCATTGGGGGAATGTATCATAATGCCTCTGATCGTCTGGACCCGAACTTCCTTGATCCCCCGTCACGAACCATTGATGGGGAATTTACACGCAAGAGTACCATCCGAAACGGATCGCTGCACCGGTACCCGGTGAGTCTGAATTCTATTTCGGATTTGCCGCCAGCATAGAGTGACAGAGTCACGGCGCCACCCTGTCCATGAGGGTTCTCCTGTACAGGGCATTATCAGACCTGGGGCAGGCAAGCGATCAACTTATCACGCCCTTCAAATTCTCGAAACCACCCCTTCTTTCCTGCACTACGGTGCATTCCATGGGTCAGTACAAACCGAAACACTATCTGCCGCTTACCAAGCGGCACTATGCCCCTAACACAAAAATCCGCCGCCGAAAGAATCCCGGACAAAAATTTCGGTCAGCGGTCCATGGATTTACAAGATCATGTGCTGAAAACGCTGATGGATACTGCTGCAATGGCGACGGAACGCAGCTGGATGCTTCCCGTGAATTCTGGATTGGTAACCTCGTATTTGAACTTAACAAGGGGCACACCCTGCCCATTACCCGCACCTACGTCCTGACAAGAGTTGTGACTAATGGGCAGGCGGCGCCTGGTGCAGGAAGAGTACCCGCAGGCACAGCGTAGTACACTGGTGATGGACAACTTAAACGCACACACCGGCGCTTCACTGTATACAGCATGCACACCCGAAACGGCACGAGCCCTGCTGGAGAAACCGGAATTGGTCTACACGCCCAAACATGGGAGCTGGTTGACTATGGCGAAGTGCGAGTTCAGCGTCGTGTCAAGATACTGTGTCAATCGGCGTCTGCCTGACCGGGCAACTGTAGAAAAGAAAAGCGGGTGCATGGGCGAAGGTACGCAACCGAAAGGCAGTGACTGCGGAGTGGAGATGTATGTCCGACGATGCTCGACTCAAACTGAAAAGCCTGTGCCCGTCATGAATATCTTGAAGAACTACTAGTCACAACCTGTTGTATCGTCGTCGATGATGTCGAAAAACGCGTAACCGAAGGGGTTGGACATCGAGGCGATGATCCTGTTTACATATCTACTGTCTTTGCATTCGTTGTCTTTGGGCTGGACATACACCTTGACCTTCTGGGTCTTGGCCTGCAATTTGTCGAATTTGGCACAGACTGATTGCTCATTTTCAAACAGTCTTGGTACCGGATTGGCAGACGTATTGGTCATTACAACCAATTCGCCAGCGGTCTGATCCACCTGAAAGCAAAAGTCAAGGTCGCGAAAGACCGACGTGAATATTGTATCTCTAACAGTGCCGAACACCGTTTCCCTTTCCGGGCCCAAATCCGTTGGTTTCTCTCTTTTGGGTGGAAATGCACAGGTTCCCTTAAGCTCAAACTGAAACCACTGATCCATCAAGTCACCGCCTTCTTCTATCGTCTGCCTGAGTGACCCAGCGGGATTGGCGGTTGTAGCCGCGGACATCTTGATATTCTGAAGTCCGCAATAGTTCTCCGCAGATGCCGGCAACGCCACTACCGCAAGCAGTAACGGGACTGCTAATTTCATGATGAGAGGCAAGTTATACGATTTACTCATTGTGACTCCGTCTTCCTCCCGCCCACGCGGCTTTTTGACCCACAGGCGGTCCAATACCGTCAGTCGCGAGCATAGCGAAGCCTGCATGGGGCCGTCAAGGCTTAGCTTGCTTGGCTTCACAAGCACAGTGGCACCTCATCAACTCTCATTTGGTGATTTTCAGGGCGATTGACGATCTCCTAGGGGCTGGAGCACGAGCGGCCAGCCATCGCCGCGGCGTACCTGGGCTAGTGGCAGCTGGGAGGATCGGAGGCACGCTGCGAGTGCGGGTTAAACAGGCGATCGCTGTGCGCTCTCTGCGACCGGCGGATCCGGTCGGTGATTGTGTCGCGGCCTGGCGGCCTCGCGCGACACGCATGGTGGCTCGCTTCGCGAGCGCTTATGTGTTCTTGGTGCTGCTGTCCAGCTTGGCACGCCGATCTGCGCGGTCCTGGCGCCAGCCAAGCCAGTTGAGCACCAGCATACCGATGAACAGAATGCCGACGGTGAGCAGTAGGGCGGAATTATCCATTGTCACTCTCCAGATAGCCGATAAGCAACAGCACCAAACCGGTCAATCCCAAGCTGGCACCGATCCAGGGATCAATCCTGGTGGCTCAGATCAAGTCGTTTTTCAATCCGTTCAATCCGATCCTTGAGCCTGTCAACCGTATGACGATCATGCACAATTTCGCTGAAATTGCTCGTTTCATCCCGCGCAATTCGAACAATGCTTGATTCGATGTGAGCCAGTCTGGCCATGATCTCAGCGTCGCGTTGACGCGCCTCGCTTTGTTCGGCCTGAATCTTCTTCAGGTACTCAATCACCAGGTTGTCCATGGTGTCCGCCAAAGTTTTTCCCCCAGGTAGTCCCAGATCCGGCTCGCTCCGCGAGCTCATGCTCAGTCATCAATCCAGCGTAGCACACTCTGGCTATGTAAGCATTATCCAATATGGAATGAGTCTGAACATCGGGGGTGCATACCTTCATGATAGCGGCACTCTGAGCGCTCTCATGACCCTGACTGACCTGACCACCATCGAGCACCTGGAGCGATGTCTGGAAGGCTCCGAAACCTGCACCTGCGATCTCCCCGGCACCACGGACGAACGCTACAGCTGGATCCAGACAACCCTGGTGCAGTTCCGCTACACCAGCCTGGGCACACGCGACAGAGGCGTCGTGATCCGCTCCCTGCTGGAGGTCAGCGACTCCTCCCGACACCAACTGACCCGGCTGATCCGGCAGTCCGTGACACCCGGCCGGTGCACTCGCCGACAGCGCACCACGCGGGGGTTCTCCAGACGCTCTACCCAGGCGGATATCCTGCTGCTGGCCGAGCTAAATGTGTCAATCAATTGAATCGCCCGCTCATAAGCCGGTGTCTCGTATCGCAGAATGTCTCGTCATCGATTTGTCTTTCATGAACCTCCTTTCACCACCACTTGTGCACTGCCAGCTGCTTTCAGCCAATAAAACACATTGTATAGCTGCATATCTGAAAGCCTGACTGGCGAACCATCAAGAAGCGCGTCTGAGGCCACCACAACTGCCAGAGCTTTGGCTCTGGAAATCGCGACATTCAAGCGATTCCTGTTCAGAAGAAAGTCCACCCCCCGGACGGAGTCAGCTGCGGTGCTTGCTGCCATTGACAGAATTACGACTGGAGCCTCCTGGCCCTGGAACAGGTCAACCGTACCCACCCTTGCCAGTGCCCCAACCTTTTTCTTCAGTTCGTTAACCTGATAATTGAAAGGTGCCACGATGAGAATATCGTCTGAAGCAAGCGGCTGGTGGGTGCCGTGCTTGTCGGTCCAGCTGGACTCATGGAGGGAATGCACAATGGGCACGATCAGATCAATCTCTTCCTGGCTCACCTGCGTGTTCCGTGAATGCGCCGTCTCCAGGTACCGAATTCCAGTGCCTGTACCTATAAGCTCCTGCAGGGCTCCTGCTAACTGGACCTCCTGACGGTTACACGCGGGATCATTATCAAGCCGGCTGCTGTACATGGCTTCACTCACAAAGCCGTTGACCCCTTTGTGCATGCGGTAGGTTCTGTTTAAGAATATCCCCTGTTCGGGTGGTACCGTTGGGGTGTCCTGAAGAAAATAGTCCAAAATCGAGCAGGCACTGTCTCCCGGGTGTGTACCCTGTATAGGCTGGGGTAATTGCATCTGGTCACCCAGGCACACAATATTCTTGGTCTGGGTGCTCATAGCGGCCAAATTTGCGAGACAGACCTGCCCTGCCTCGTCGACAAAGAGGTAGTCGACTTCCCCGTCCTGGTTAGAAAACCCCCAGGCCGTCGCCCCGATGACACAACCCCCTTCATGAAGGCCATCCCAAATATCTCCAGCAGATGTAATCTGCGTAAACGGGTACTGGTCAAAGATTTGATCGTCGTCTCGCTTGACCTTGGTGAATGGGAACTCATCACCACATTCGGCGCACAACTTGTAGGTCGCCACAAGGAGATTATCGATGGCTTTGTGACTGTTTGAGGTAATACCAACACTTTTTCCCTCCCTGAGCAGCGAGTGGATTACATGCGATGCCGTATAGGTCTTACCGGTACCTGGTGGTCCCTGTACAGTCACAATCGAGTGATTGAGTTCTGAAATCACCTCAATAACCTGCTCAAGCTTGTCGGCATCCGATGCTTCCTCCACGCTCAGCAGAAGATCCTGGTCAACGTCTGGCAGCTCCCTGAGCAAAAACTCTTTCAATGGCTTGTTGAGCTGGCGGTCTTGAAGAAATTTCTCACCTATTGCGCAGATGGCCTGCTCTATTGTCTTTGGATTCACATATTCATACGCGATCACATCGATTTGATCCGGTGGCTCATGCTTTCGATCTAGCTGCAAGATGCCTGACTCGGAATCCACCATGTGGACCGAGGCACGTTTATCTTCCAACCCCAGAATATGGACTGTGTCGAAACGCCTGTTGCGAAATTCCTGGTTGGGGTCGAACTGGTATTCGTATATCCGGTTTCGAGCCCTCTCGGTCTTGTGGAAAGGCTCCCGTGCTGTACGACGACACCCGGCAAGGCAATCTGAGTCATCATAGAGTTCGTTGAACGACATGGCAGAGCGTTCGAAATATTTCCACCACATCGGCTTGTTTTCACGTGTATGGAACAACAGCAGATGAGCCAGCTGCTCAGCCAGAAAACGGTTCTCATCACTTTCGGTAGCCGATTTCGATATGGCCAGAAGTGCCTGTTCCATGATCTCAAGCTCACCAGGGTCATGTTCTTCCGGTGCCTCATCCGTGCCTGCCACCGGCTCATAGTCAATGCGTGCCTGAACTTGCGCGTTTCTGAGCCATTCAGCGAGCTCAAGCGTCGAATAGCAGTCATCAATGTTGTATTCGCGGATACCATTCAATATCTCAGAGGATTGCCAATCATCCCCATCCGGCGCCTCGCGCCATTGTGCATAGACAACCACCGATTCATCGCCGGCAGCAACATCAGTCGCACGCTTGCCGCGGTACAGGCGCTCGATGTTCTTAATTGAATATCCGGGCTCGCCAACGACAATCGCCTGGAGCACGATTCGATACAGGTCAACAAAAACACCGTGCCGCAGAAGCTGGTCTATTTCAAACTCACACACACCGTACCGGCCCATGAGACGCGTACATACGCTGATCTCATACTGGCCATAGTGATAGATATGCATGTCAGTATGATCGAGCCACCGCTGGTAGGCCCACTGAATGAAATCGGTGAAGGCCCGCTTTTCCTGCTCATGGTCATGGGCCCAGCGCTCCCAGAATTGGCGTTCACCCTGCTCATCCAGCAAGGCGCAGCCCCAGAGATATTCCAGCCCGCCCTCCTCGAGCGGAAAGCCCTCAAGATCCCAGAACAGGTCGGCGGCGTTCGCAGGAGGGAGATGTGCAAGTCCATTTTTCCTGTTACCGCGAGTAGCGCGGATCTCCCACTTGGTAGTACCGGTCTGTTCTGACCTCAGTTGAACAGCGGCCTGGTTTTTCAGGCTCGCTAAGATTTCCTCATGCAGTTTCGGTACTCGCTCTTGAGAAGTCGCTGCCAGGCCTGACATAGTGCTGATCCCCGCAGCCTCCAGTCGAGAAATCTGGTGCCTGGTGATATTGGCCACCTTGGACAGGTGATCCCTTTCCTGCCTCTTGGTTTCAACAAATTCTGACCATTCGCCATGCTGGGCATATTGGAAGGGGTCAGGCATTGATTCGGCATCGAATTGCGCCTGCTGCTTCAGGAACCCGGCTTTCTTCGCCTGGTAGTAGTGGTAATAGTCGCCGACACGGAAATCCACTTCCTCGTTGGTTCCCAGTACGACAGTCGCAGTATTGGGGAGCCAACCCTGCATCGCCTCCAGCATCTCGCTGTAGCAACACAGTTGTATGATGAAATAGGGTTTCATCTCCTTCGCGAGTTTCGTATCCCAAGCGACATACGCGTGGTCGCCAAGCGCAGAGGGCTGGCCAATTTTGACAAGGAAATCTGCATATCCACGAAATGGGCTTTTCTCCAGGCAAGCCTGGAAGATCACCTCGGCACCACGGGCCATAGCAGTTCTGGTTTGCTCCAGTTTCGCGGCGTCATGTACATCATCGTCAATAGTCACGACATCTCCGTATCGTGACTGCAGTGTCTCCAGAAAATTTGCCTCGTGCGCCAGACCCCTGCCCGCCAAGTGCGCACGTAAGGGAGCTTCGTGGTCTTTCTCGATTCCAGATTCCGGCACTTCCAATCGATGCCTGGCCATCCACGATGCGAAGGGGGAATCTATATAGCGCGTCAGATCCGACGGGCTGAAGATCAATTCAGGTGTATGTGACTCTCTTTTCATGGGGTCAGCCTTCTCTCTGGCACATAAACGGGATCCTGCTTGAACTCATTCTTTGCTGGCAGTGCTCATTTTTATTACGGTATAACTGGACAGATAATCTGGCGCACAGCGGACAGGACAGTTTGAAAAGACGCAAAGATTGTCCGACTTGAAAAGCCATCTGAGTATTTCCGGTTTTGGCAATAGCACTTGGGAATAGTGGTCGTATGCAGCCCATATCCAGGCACTTCTGGATAATCTCATCGGGAAAGCTCTCGGCGTGATCTGCCATTTGGTCATACTGCATCGTATGGGGTCTTATTTCATTGTGTGCGACGAATAGCGTCTTGCATGGCTTGCCGCTCTTTGGTCAAAGAAAAATCAACCATGACTGCCTCCTGCGGATGATGGTCTGAAAAACTTATCGGGCGGTGGACCGCGGTGAGCTCAGAGCATGGATCACAGCTTCGGAATCTTTTCCCAAGTGTGCCGCTATTTTGTCAACCACAATGTGCATCTCGCCAACGCCCGGATGTCTGCTGTGGCTGAAATCGGCCAGTTCCGCCTGTGTACTGGCAATGTTTTCGGCAGAGTAATCTGACTCGCCAAGGTATATGCCACGGCTCATCTCAAACCGAAGTTGATGTACAAATCCGCCACCGACTTGATAGGCCTGACCATTGATCGAGCAGGTGTGGTGTCCAAGCTAGGCGGTAAACTCGGCAACATACCTGGGTTTTGCTGTTTCCAGCCAGGCTTGCGGGAAGCAGTGTTTACTCACTTCACTGGCAGATACGGGAGCGAGTGTGTTGGCATGAATATCGAACCCTGTGTTCTCCAGTGCGATGTATTGCATCAGACCAAATGCAGCGATTTTGGCGGCGGAGTAATGACCGGAGTTGGGCGAGCCAAAAAATCCTGCCGGTGAGGCAGTGCTGATTATTCGACCGTAGTTGTGTGTACCCATGTGCCTCTGCGCAGCCCGGGAGCACCGGAAAGTGCCGTTCAGACGGACATCCAACAATCGTTGCCATCACGGTCGCTCATATCCTGCACGGCGAAGCCGGCACCATTCTCTCCACCGACACCGATACCAGCATTGTTCACCAGCACCTCAATGTGCCCATAGGTATGTGCAGCCAGATCGATGATTGCATCGGCACCATCAACCACTGAGTGATAACTCGCTACAGCGTTCCCACCAAATGCTTGAATGTCTGCTACCACCCTGTCGGCGGCTTCCCGGTTGATATCATTGACAATGACTGACTTGCCACGCCCTGCAAAGGCAAGGGCATGCCCCTCCGATACCATTACCGGCTCCTGTGATTACGATAACGCGGTTGTCATAACCCAACCTGTCGTTGTTTGACTCTGACAATGACTGTCTCCTGAAATTGAAATGTATTATCTACGATTTTGCAGGGGATTTTGTGTCATCAGCAACTTACCTATCTTTTTACTTGCCGACCCTCATGCTGCCAAGAGTGGGCAAGCGCACGCCGCCTGTTTGTGCATGATTCGACTGAACTTCACTGCCCACTGGCACAAGCAGTAATCATGTACATCAGGTTAGCGAACAATCAGGGGGGCGTTGAGTCACACTCAGGCCCAGGTGATCACAGCTGTACCACCTTCACCGCTGCCAGATTCCGGGCATCCCGGCTGAACGACACTCCGACAAGATGCACCGGCTCCCCCCTGTCCCGGATCTGTTCAATCGCCGACCGGGCGGCCGCCTCCCCGGTATCCTCCCCATCAGCCATCTTGAACTCGAACACGAATACCTGCCGACCGTGAAACACCACCATGTCCGCCCGGCCCCGGCCTGAGGATTCCTCCACCCTGAGGTCCAGGCCAATGGTCCGGAAACAGGCATACAGCATCCCGGCGTACCAGGCCTCGTACCGGGCGGGGCTGGTGCCTGTGTGCCACTGGTACGGAATACCCGCAAAGAATGATCTCAGACACTCCCCGAATCCGTCAAAGTCGTTGGCAGCCAACAGGCGGCCAAGTTCGTCGCCTGTGTCCGCTGCCTCCTCCCTTCTGCCAGTGACATATTCCAAGAGCCCGTCGTTGAGACTCTGGCGCACTTCAAAGTTCGGATAGTCCAGTGCGTACAGGGTTCTTCGGCCCCGCCTTTCTTCAGCGGTAATGGTCAGATAGCCGGTCTGGAACAGCAGTGCTTCAATGCTGATATCATTCACATCGAACTGCGACACCCGCCTGGAATCCACGTTCAGGTTCTCCAGATCCAATGGACCCGTCTCTCGCTCCATCATCATCCGGTACAGGAAGGTGGGCGAACCGGTCTCGAACCAGTAGGGACGAAACTCCCGGCTGTCAAACAGCAAGAGCACGTCAAAGGGGTTATAGACCGGCGTATCGCCGCGCCAGTGGTAGCCGTTGTACCATTCCCGGATCTCGTCCCGGTCCAGGCCCGGCAGCTCGGGGGCAAATACGGTATCAAGGTCGGCGTCGGTATAGCCGCACAGCGTCCCATAGCGCGGGTCGAGGCTGATATCTTTCAGGTTGTTGAGACCTGAAAACAGGCTCACCTTGGAGAACATGCTCACCCCGGTGACGAACACGAAGCGGACATCCCGAGCGCTGCCCTTGATGATGCCGTAGAACCCCCTGAGGTAGTCTCGGTTCGCTGTCGCCAGCTCCGGGTTCTCCAGCACATCCAGGATCGGCTTGTCGTACTCGTCGACCAGCACCACCACCTGTCGCCCGGTGGCATGGTGCAGGCGGTCCAGAATGTTCCGGAGACGTCTGGGCCCGGTATCGGACGAATGGGCAGGAGCCAGGTTGTGATGACGTTCTATGCTCTCCAGCTGTTCGATGATGTCTCCCTCAATCTCCCCCGGTTCGTTGTACTTCCCGTCGAAGCTGAGCCTGACCACCGGATGTCTGACCGACCAGTCCCAGTGTCCGTGTATGTCCAGGCCCCGGAACAGTTCCTCGCTGCCCTCGAACAGTTCCCGCAGGGTATCGACCAGAAGGCTCTTGCCGAACCGGCGAGGACGGGACAGGAACCAGTATCTCCCCAGGTCTATCAACCGGCGGATATGGGGGGTCTTGTCAACGTAATAGCAATCCTGCTCCCGAATCGTACGGAAATCCTGTATGCCGATGGGGAGTGTGCGGCTGTTCATAGTCGGTATCCAGTGTCCTGTCTACAATCATATATGACCTGCACCGGTGTGCACGAGCACTGTGTTGATCTGGCAGAGACGGGCTGTTGCCCTCTATCCGACCTGTCAACGAGGCATTCTGCGCCCTGGCCCTGATGGAGAGTCGCACCGGTGGTCCTTATCAGACTGTCGACCTCGACAGTGAAAACCTTCAGGTGCCCCCTGTCGGGTCCGTCAATTTATCAGGTTCTCACTCCAGTGGTGTACCTTTTCTGCCATCACGACTCAGTACTCTCAAGCACCCCCTACTGGGCTCAGTCTGAGTGTTATCCTGGATCAAAACCAGGGTCCCGACCCCTCTGTTGGCCCGGACCGAGATTGCAGAGGGTAATTTTCAAAACAGGTAACGCTGACCGATGCCCGTTCAGTGGCTTGGCAGGAAAGTGCAATTACCCGGTGGATTGAATCGCGGCAGCAAGTTTAAGTTGCTATATCATGCAATCGCATACTGAATATCAAATTCAGTCGCTTTGGCGATAGGCCTAACTTTTCTGCTGTCATGCTTTCTCAATTCGACAATACCGTATTTTTCCATTGTTTTTAGCGTGCGGCTAAGGTTGCTGGATTTACGGCCGCTAAGTTCAGCAAGCTCTTTAAGCGTTTCCGGTTGATGTTCGTTAATCAGCTTCAACAGACGAACGTAACTACTCGTCCCCCTTTTCCTGCTTGATCATGTCGGTGGCGGTGCCGTTGAGGGCGATCTGTATGGCGGTCAGCGGGTTGTAGCCATGGTTGGCCATGGTTGGCCATGGACTGGAGGGAGCTGGAGATTCGGCAGCGGGCCTCGGGGTGGATTCATTTGACTTTGAATGCTAACATAAATGTTATTAATGGATTATGATTAACGTCGTAGAATATGAGGATGAGGCTGGTAACCATCCTTACTCAAAATGGTTCGCTTCGCTGAATGTTCAGGCGGCGCTAAAGGTACGCACAGCCGTCGCATGCACGGAGTCCAGCAATTTCTCGAACACCAAAGGCGTTGGCCGGGGTGTCATAGAGTACAAGCTGGATTTCGGGCCAGGCTACCGCATTATTGAATTCGCGCAGACCTTGTGGAAAGACTACAAGCGGCGCAAGAAAGAAGGTAAGTAATATGGCATTAACACGCGATTTTAAAACCACTGTTTTAGAGCGGGCACAATCCGATCCCGAATTCCGTGTCGGCCTGCTCACCGAGGCTGCTGAGTGTTTGTTGAATAATGAACCCGACGTAGCTAAAACGCTGCTGCGCGATTACGTTAACGCGACTATCGGTTTTCAGGCTTTGGCTGAAATCGTGGATAAAAAGCCAACCAGCCTAATGCGTATGCTCAGCGACAAGGGCAACCCCAGCCTGGATAATATTTCACAGGTACTGACGGCTGTGCGTAAGCATGAAGGTGTTCATTTGCATGTGAGTGCCGCATAAAGGAAATTTCCGAGTTATGCAAGGAGCACAGATGCCACTAATCTCAGATGAAGATGCTCATTCAGGTGATAACACTATAACGGAAATTTTGTTGCCTCAAATTTTACTTGGCCCACTTAAATATCCAATCGGTGAAGCGTATCAGCTACTCAGGGAAAGTGAAGCTAGAGAAGTTCAAAGTGTTGATCGAATTAAAATTAGTCCGAGAGTTTCTGAAAACTGCTACCTACTTGATAGCAATGAAAAGATTATTGGTAACTACTCACCCCCCTTGACATCATAGGGAGGCGATTCTATGATGACCTTAATTCGAAGGTTCGACACAATTGGACAACGAATGTCGTCTGTTCACGTCTGGAATTTTGTTTCTCGACTGGAATTTCCGATGGGGTATTTGGGGCCCGCTGGAATTCCAGTGCCATGTCCGCTAATTCCGGTGCTAAGGAAACCGGAACAGTGGTGCGAACGTTCACGCGCTTGCAGCACAGTCAGCGGGACTGATTTTTAAGACCGTGTCTTTACGCATGGTCTGTAAAACCACATTGATAGTAGATAACAGGTTTTGTGCGATGGCACGCCTGAACAAGCGATAAGTGCCTGCGGGTTGCGTGCTATGCCTTTGTTATAGGGCCGCATCAGTCTGTTTTTGGGTGTTTGTATCAGCGGTGTTGCGGCTAATACCTTGTTTTGGCGAGGTTTTTTGCGAGTCTTGCCGACCCGTCTCTGTGGAACCTTACACAGAGATGGGTTACCGCTACTCGCCGGGCTTTTCATTTTTGGTAATCACCTCCTTTCCGTGGTGGGTAGGTTTCAGGGTTTGGGTGCAGATGTTTTATCCCGGTGGGGGTTGATCTGCGTTGAGTACACTCTGGCAAAGCCAGCTTGTACCTGCCTGCAACAGCATGCCATTGCAGGGCTTAGGTGCGGCTAAGTCTGTAGTCGCCACAGTAAGTGGGAGCGATTAACCCAGTTGCGGATAGCGGTGGTAACAAAAAACGGCACAAACAGTCTGAATGGTTTTTTGTTGTGGTCTCCTTATTTGTGCATAGCATGAAGCTATGCACAAATAAGGAGATGCAGAATGAGCAATAGAATTTTGCGCCTTAAAGAAGTTCAGCGCATGACGGGGCTGTCTCGATCAACCATCTATGCCGAGATTGCCAAGGGGAATTTTCCGAAACAGGTTAAGTTGACTGGTGCCCGTTCGGCAGGGTGGCAGGAAAGTGCGATTACCCGGTGGATTGAATCGCGGCAGCAAGCTTAGGTTGGTGTGTCATCAAAAGCGTACGAGCTAGTTTATTGTTGTAACGCTTTCTCAATATCTTCTCGGCTGAGTATACGGACAATTTCTACATGCGCCGTACATTGGCGGAAAAAAATTGAATGCGATCTGTATACGCTGCGGCGACATCCTGCAAGATAATGATCTACAGCGGGATACCTTAGCGGGTTGTTGCCGATTATTTCGAACCGCTCTTCCATGCCTTCAGCATAGTTGTGCGCTTGCTGATGGCCGAAATTGGCAATACCGTATTCATAAAGCCTTGCGTAATCATCGGCGGCTTTGTTGCTAAGTCGATACGTCACTCACCTACCCGCTGTTTATCCCTGACCTTTTGCCTGATTTGGCTAGGGCTCTGTGTTGATAAGCCACTATTGATACCGTCTTGAAGAAGTGCTCGAATAGCTTCAGCTTCTTTGTTTTCTTGCCTTCTGGCTTGCCGTATTAGGTCATTAACAACTTCGCTGTTACTGCCGTACTCCTTGCTTTCAACTTGGGCTTTTAACCAATCGGCATTCGGTTCCGTGATAGTAATGCTTTGCCTCGGCATGGCATCATCTCCAGTTAGTTGATGCGATATTGGTGTAATATTACACCGAACTTGCAGCTCTTGAAAATAGCGGCACAACCTTTCCGGTGACCCGCATTTCATCCAGATAGTCTGCCCGCCATTGCATCATTTGGTGGCGTTCATCCAAGTAGCGGGCATGGTGGATGTACGCAGCCCTGACGCTGTTGCGCTCCTGGTGTGCGAGTTGGCGTTCAATAGCGTCAGGGTTAAATCCTGTTTCATTCAGAATCGAACAAGCTGTAGCCCGGAAGCCGTGGGGGACTGCTTTGCTTTTACCTTGCTCATTGCCGTCATATCCCAGCCTGAAGATGGCGCGGCGCATAGTATTGTCAGACATTTCTCGCTTGCGGTCTCGTTCTGACGGAAATACCAGATCGTACTCGCCCGTCATACCTTTTAACAGTTCGAGCAACTCCGGTGTTTGACGAGAAAGAGGAACAATGTGTTCGACACCCATCTTCATCCGCTCGGCGGGGATACGCCAGACTTTCCCTTTGATATCGAACTCATTCCATCGAGCACCACGCAGTTCGCCAGAACGTACATAAGGTTAGAAGCAATAATTTAATTGCGCGCTGAGTCAGCAATCGAACTCGATCACCATGGGTTTCCAGCTCCTTTAGAAACTGAGGTAGTTGTTCACGGGAGAGCGAGGCTCTGTGCTGGACTTTTCGTTGCTTAACGATACCGTCTAAATCACCGACGGGGTTGGTTGTGGCAATACCCTGTTGAATGGCGTAGCGACAAGTGGCGTTAATGCCTTGTTTTACACGATTGGCGACATCCAATGCGCCGCGTGCCTCAATCTTACGAACCGTGGCAATGACCTGTTTGGGTGTGATTTCATCGATCGACAAATGCCCTAGTACTGCTTCAAATTGATCCCGACTAATGCAAAGTGCTTTCTCAACAGTGTCCAGTAACATGTTGAGAGTGCATATGAAAAAGAAGTACGTGGTTCGTTTGACCGAGGCGGAGCGGCAGGCTCTGGAAGCGCTGGTACGCGCAGGCACGGGAGCGGCCTGTCGTCGCACCCACGCTCAGGGACTCCTCTGGGCTGATGAGGGCGATCATGGTCCCGGCCTGATCGACAGCGAGGTTGAGCAGACAGTCGGCGTGTCCGAAAAAACCCTGTGGCGGATGCGACAGCGGTGTGTAGAGGAGGGACTGGAGGTTTACGTCCGACGATGCTCGCATCAAACTGAAAAGCCTGTACCCGTCATGAACATCTTGAAAGACTACTAGGTTAGCCGTTCAGATAATCGCTCTACACTGTCCCTTCGTTCGTGAATCACACCAATGATGGTGGGTTTATCCATGCCTTCCGCTACGTAAAAAATAAAGTGGTGCCTGTATTTGGTCACTAACAGTTCGGGAAAGTTATCTGAAAAATCCCGGCTGACCACATCATTTTTGCCAATGGCCTCAAATGTCTTTTTCAATCCGCCGCGATATTCTCGCAGCAAGGCGAGGCCCCACTCTTTGCGAGTATAACGTGCCACTTCGTGTTAATGATCGCCCATATGGAGCCATTCCGGGATCGGCATAAAGGCGCCACCTGATGATCGGCATAATGGCGCCACCCGCCGCTGAATAGCGGACCTCAGACATCCAATCCACTGGTGTACCCTCCCCGGATTTTTTTACCGGAAGAGGAGCATCACCACATGGCAAACCGGAGGTTTGAGATGTACCAATAGAGACAAGCACTTGTCCGCATGCGGCTCGGGGATTCCGACCGCGCCATCGCCAAGACCGGGCTGATGGGTCGCAAAAAGATCCGCTCGGTGCGTGAGCTGGCCAGCACCCGTGGCTGGCTGGATCCGGGCACTGCATTACCCGGGGAAGACGAACTGGCCGCCTGCTTCGATCAGTCCCAGGATCGGCCCCAGACCACGTCCCTGGTCGAACCCCACGCGGCAGAGGTTACCCAATGGTGGGAGGATGGCATCCAGGGCACCACCATCCACCAGGCGCTGATACGCAAGTACGGGTTCACCGGGAGCTATTCCTCGGTGCGCCGCTCCCTGCAGAGCATGGAGACGGCCAACCCGCGGGCTACCACCGTACTCGACTTCGAGCCCGGCGATGCCGCCCAGATCGACTTCGGCACCGGACCGAAGATCACCGATGTGTACACGGGGGAGATCTTCAAGACCTGGGTGTTCGTCATGGTCCTGGCATGGAGTCGGCACCAGTACGCCGAACTGGTCCGCGACCAGAAGGTGGAGACCTGGCTCGGCTGTCACCGCCGGGCTTTCGAGGCCTTCGGAGGCGTGCCCGCCCGAGTCACCATCGACAACCCCAAGTGCGCGATCACCCGGGCCTGCTACCACGATCCCCAGGTACAGCGGGCCTATGCCGATTGCGCCGAGGGTTACGGCTTCCTGATCAACGCCCTGCCGCCACGAGAGCCCCAAAAAAAGGGGATCGTGGAATCCGGAGTCACATACGTCAAGGCGAACTTCTGCCCACTGCGGGAGTTCCGCAGCCTGGGGGATGCCAACCGGCAACTGGCCGAGTGGGTGATGGGCACTGCCGGCAACCGTACCCACGGCACCATCCACGAGAAGCCCTTGACGCGCTTCGCGGAGACCGAGCAGCATCTTCTCAGGCCCGTACCCGCCTCACCGCCGGAACTGGCCTGCTGGGCCAGGGTCAAGGTCCACGGCGACTGCCACGTCCAGCACCAGAAGTGCCGCTACTCCGTCCCCTACCAGCTGGTGGGCCAGTCACTCTGGCTGCGGGCCTCGGAGACCACGACAGGGGTGTATCAGGATCAGGAGATGGTCGCGATCCATCCGCGACTGGGCCAACCGGGACAGCGCTCCACACTGCCCGAACACCTGCCTCCACACGCACTGGCCTACAGGATGCAGGATCCCCAGTGGTGCCTGCGCCAGGCCAAGGCCATTGGCCCAGCCTGCCATGCCCTGATCGAGCAACTCTGTGCCGACCGGGTGCTGGACACCCTCCGCGGTGCCCAGGGCATCGTCAGCTTCCGCACGCGCTCTGGGACCAGCCGGGTGGAAGCGGCATCTGCCCGCGCACTGGCCTATGCCAGCCCCCACGACCGCACGATCAAGACCATCCTGGAGAATGGCCTGGACCAGCAGCCCCTGGACCAAGCCAGCTTCGATCAGCTGGGTGAAGCCTACACCGGCCGCGGCCGCTTCTCCCGCGATATCCGCACAGTACTGACCCATCAACAGACACGAGGATAGACATCATGGACACCACACTCAACCCGATGCCGGAGCTGGCTCCCATGCTCAAGCAATTACGCCTGTCGGGCATGCTGGACAGCCTGGCGGTCCGCAACCGCGAGGCCATCGAGGGCAAACTCGCCTACACGGAGTTCCTGGCCCTGGTGATCCAGGACGAAGTGGCCCGGCGGGAGCAGAAGAAGTTCGCCACCCGGGTTCGCCGGGCCGGCTTCCGGGGCGAGAAAACCCTGGAGGGCTTCGACTTCGCCCTGCACCCGCAGCTGAACCGGGCGTTGGTCCACGACCTGGCCACCTGCCGCTTCATTGAGGAGAGAGTCTCACTGCTCATCGCCGGACCCTGTGGCACCGGTACAAGCCACCGTGCACAGGCCATCGGTCACTGTGCGGTGCGGCAGGGCCACGACGTGCTGTTCACCACCCAGGGCAAGCTCCTGGGCAACCTGCACGCAGCGCGGGCCACCAACAGCTTCGAGCGGCGGTTCCAGAACCTGGTGAAGACACCGCTGATCATCATCGACGACTTCGGCCTCAAGCCAATGCGCCAGCCCCACGATGAGGTGTTCCACGACCTCATTGCCGAGCGCTACGAGCGCGGCGCCACCATCGTCACCAGCAACCTGGACTTCGCCGAATGGGGGCAGGCGTTCCCCAATCAGGTACTGGGCGCGGCGACTCTCGATCGACTGCGGCACGGTGCCTATCGACTGGTGCTGGATGGGGACAGTTACCGCCGCCCAAGACCGCTCCCGGAAGAGACAGAATCGGTGTGTACAACAGGGGGTGAAAACGGTTAAAAAGAGACCCGTCTGAGACCCGCTAATCAGCCTTAAAAAGTGGCGCCATTATGCCGATCATGGGTGGCTCCATTAGGGCGATCATCGACACTTCGCGCAGGTCTTGTTCTGCATCTTTGGTCAGCCGGTAGTTTTTCATTGATTCAATGGTTATTCCTTTTCGACCTCATCGAAAATATCGTCGACGGATTTATCGGAAAAGTCACCTTGCTTGGCAGCCGCCAGGCGGGGTTTCAAAAAGCCTTCCAACTCCTCCAGCGCTGCTTGCTCATCGGAATCGGGCAGCGTTCGAGACAGCACATAATCCTTGATGGACTGGCCATTCAAGGCTGCGGACGCTTTCAGGCGCTGATGCTGTTCGGGAGAGATTTCTATAGATAGACGCATGATTCACCTCGACCATTGTCAAAACTCCTCACAGCATAGAAAATGAACAACATTTTGTCAATCTTGTAAAAATGTTGTTTTTGTGTACTCTTCGCGCCATTGATCATCAAATCACCGGCTCCCGGTTCCTGAATATCCAGTATTTCACCTCTTCGGCATACCACCGGCGGCCACCCAGCCCAGATTCTGTAGGGATACGCACCGCCCAGGCCATAGCCTTTACTTTGGAGTCGAAGGTTTTGGATTTGTAATGACCGTTTTTTCTGACTTCTGCCAGGAAGCGTTTGCTCTTTAATTTACGGACTGTCGCCATGACTTTTGCGCCTCGTTCGTAATTTCATTCGTAATTTATTCGTAAAATCACGCGAAATATGGCTGGAAATGGCTAAATTTATAGAACTCCCAGCATGAGGAATCAACGATAAGTCATTGTATAACAAGATATAAATAGATATAGCCGGAAACGGCAAAAAAGTGATTGGTGCCCGGGGCCGGACTTGAACCGGCACGGCCTGAGCGGCCGGGAGATTTTAAGTCTCCTGTGTCTACCAATTCCACCACCCGGGCCAGGCAGCCTGAGGATTCAGGCTGATGAGTTTGGTTTTAACCTCAGCAATGAGTGGAGGCGCGGGTCGGAATCGAACCGGCGTACACGGAGTTGCAGTCCGCTGCATAACCACTCTGCCACCGCGCCTTTCACCAATTTCGTACTGCGAGGCTTGGTGACCTCGATATACCTGGGGTTGCAACCCGCTGCGACTTGCACCTGCTCAACAGATTCTGTCGCCGCACCTTTATCCAAAACATTGTGTCACAGCCTTTGCCGTGACACGGCGGCGCATTGTACTGACCTGTACTAAAAATTAGGGAATTATATACTTGTTGCCCAAGCATACTGTTCTATGCGGCACGACGGGTACTCCCGCCGATCAATTCACCATCAGGCCGCATACCGGGGACTTTCCCGCCCGACGAGCCAAGCTCCCTGATGTTGAGTGCGGCATTCAGGTCCCTGTCGAGACTCATGCCGCACTTCAGACGCTCAAAGACCCTGTCCTTCAGGGTCAGTGATTCATGGACTGAACCACAGCCTGAACAGGTCTTCGATGTGTTCCTGGGATTCACCTTCACAACCGACCCACCGGCACTCTCAGCCTTGTAGGTCAATTGATAGACGAAGGTTCCCCACTGTTGCTCCAGGATTGATCGGTTCAATCCCTTCTTGTGACTGCCACCATGAGCAGTCATGTTCTTGATCTTCAGGTCTTCAACCGCGAAGTGTCTGTGTCGCCTCACCAGGTCAGTTGTCGTTCTGTGCAGGGCAGTGCGCTGTCTCTCTGCCACCCTGTATGCCTCTCTCGCAAGAGAGTGACGCTTCTTGTACCGGTTCGTGCTTCCCTTCTTGGCTCTGCTGAGGCGGCGCTGAATCCCAGCGTGATTTCGCCGATTTCTGTGCAATTTCCCTGCGGCGATCCGGTGTAAGGGCATCAGCCCTCGCGTACCCTCCTTTCGGCTTTTCCTGACGTGGCTTGAGGGGTATCCTCTACCTCTCCAGTCGCAATATCAGCAATGAGCTTGCCAAGCTGGTTGGCGTCCCGTGGTCGCTTAATCAATGTGATGTGCCGTTATTTCTCGGTGTGTGCCAACAATATACACCATACACACCATATATATACAGATTTATTTCAAACTGAGCCACTACCATAATTCCCAAAAATTACACCCGTGAGCGTGGATTCCTGGCCATTTATGGCTATGATTCTACCCAAGATGTTCCCAATTGAAATTGTTCATGTCAGGTTGATTAAATGGATATACGCACACTCACTGAAAACATCAGCGTCGCTCCGCAAATAGGCCTCGAAGAAGTAGCCGATGCAGCGCAACGTGGCTTTAAAACTTTGATCTGCAATCGGCCTGATGGCGAAGACTCCATGCAGCCGGTTGCTGAAGATATGGCCGATGCCAGCGGCGATGTGGGCATCACCTTTGTGCATCAGCCGGTCATTTCGGGCAGCGTCACCTTTGATGACGTGGAACAGTTTCGTACGCTGGTTGAGGAATCACCCAAACCCATACTGGCATACTGCCGCTCGGGGACGCGCTGTTCCACTCTCTGGGCACTCGCGGAAGCACCCAATCGCGACATTGACGAGATTCTGCAGATTTGCGCTCAGGCGGGCTATGATTACAGCGGACTCCGGCCTACACTGGAGTCGATCAGGGACAGCAGCTGACAGACCGCTCAAAGCCTGTCCGCGGTGTCGCTGCGGTACCCACAGCAGGCTCGGAATGCTCGTTTATTGCACATAGGCGCACCTTTCCCGCCTGTTTGACCCCACATATTGGCTGCCGCAAACACATTTCTTCAATATCCCGCCGATTTGCAAACCTCTACCGTCACCGGGGCTCGTCCAGAAAATCGGATTCCCCGAATGCGGCCTGTATGTAGATCAGCATCGACCAGAGTGTCAGTGCGGCTGCACCATAGAGAAACAACTCACCAATCTGAAAGCCCCAGGAACCCACCATGAAGCCACTCAGGGTAAAAGTGGGTTTGAACAGGCAGAGCATAATGATCGCGGTAATCTGAAGACCGGTTTTCCATTTTCCAAGACGGGATACCGCAACCACCGAGCGCTTGCCCAGCTGGGCCATCCATTCGCGCAGTGCGGTAATAATCATTTCCCGGCAGATAATGACCAGCCCTGCCAGCGTGATCCCGATGCTTGAGTAGCGGTCAATCAGCAATACGATGGCCACCACTACAAGCAGTTTGTCAGCAACGGGATCCAGAAAGGCGCCAAAGCGGGTCTCCTCCCCACGCTTTCTGGCAAGGTATCCATCCACCCAGTCGGTTGCTGCAGCCAGGCCAAAAAAGGCTGCGCTCAGCGGATAACTCCAGCCGTGGGGCAAAAGCAGAAGGACTGCGAACACCGGAATAAGGGCAATTCGGCTGAACGTCAGATAATTGGAGATGGTCACGGTCGGATTGTAACCCGTTTGGAATGCATGACACTCGCTAGCTTGAATGAAAGTAGTCGTAGATATTCTGTGCCAGGTCCCTGCTGATGCCTTCCACTCTGGCCAGATCGGCGACACTGGCCGCCTCCACACCCTTATAGCCACCGAAGTGATCCACGAGATTTTTGCGCCGTTTGTCTCCTATGCCGGGGATTTCCTGCAAAGGGGATTCAACAAATTTCTTGCCGCGGCGCGCCTTGTGGCCAGTTATCGCAAAGCGGTGAGCCTCATCGCGGATATGTTGCAGCAAATGAAAACCCGGGCTGGAGGGATCCAGCACAATCTCCAGCGAATCGTCACCTAGGAACAAACGTTCCCAGCCTGACTTTCGGGTTGTGCCCTTGGCTACGCCGAGCATCACCACGCCCTGCACACCCAGATCAGCCATGACCTCTCGCGCCTTACCCAGCTGCCCTTTGCCCCCATCGATCACCAGCAGGTCGGGCATGATCCCCTCGCCCTTTTGCAGACGGACAAAACGCCGCCTCAGTACCTGCTCCATGGCTGCATAGTCGTCGCCTGCGGGCACGCCCCTGATATTAAACCGCCGATAGTCCTTTCTGCTGGGTCCCTCCTGATCAAACACCACGCATGCGCCCACGGTCTGATTACCTTGAGTATGGCTGATGTCGTAGCATTCGAGGCGCTGCAGATCGGCATCCAGTTGCAGTGCCCCAGCAAGATGGCGCAGTCGCCGTGCGTGGTTCTTGCGACTCGCATTGCGCCCAAGCAGGTTCTGTTCTGCCGCCTTGCCAGCGATCTGCAACCACTCCAGCCCACGACCGCGCTTCGGCTTACGCACCCCAACCTTGCGACCAACTTGCTGCCGCAACGCCTGCTCAAGTGTTGCACGCCCCTTAACCTCAGCGCTCACCAAAATCTCCCCCGGCACACGACCAGTCGGACCGGTCAGGTAATGCTGCGACAGGAAAGTTTCCAGGAGCTCGGCTGCAGACTCTTCCAGCCGCGAGCGGGGAAAGAAACTGCGACTGCCAACAATCCGCCCCTGGCGCACAAAGAGCATGTGTACACAACCTTCTTCACCACTGCCCTCATTTCCGGCAAGGGTGGCACTGACCACATCCATATTCCCGGCACCCTTTTCGATGACCTGATCAGCCTGAATCGTGCGGATCATGTTGACCTGGTCACGCAGACGCGCCGCGGATTCAAAATCCAGCGTCTCCGATGCGGCGTTCATTTTGGCGATCAGTTTGCGCCCCAGTGTTGTGTCGTCGCCCTTGAGCAGGTCTATGCTGTGCTGCAAATCCTGCCGATAGTCGTCCTTGTCCACCAGGCCGACACAGGGTGCCGAACACCGAGCAATCTGATACTGCAGGCAGGGGCGCGACCGATTGTTGAAAAAGCTGTCTTCGCACTGGCGAACCCGAAACACCTTTTGCAGCATCGAAAGAGTTTTTCGGGTCACTTGGGCGTTGGGGAAGGGGCCAAAATACTGGCCCTTTTTCCTTTTGGTGCCGCGATGAAACGCCAACCTGGGCCACTCCTGATCAGAGACAAGAATATAGGGATAGGATTTGTCGTCCCGCAGAAGCACGTTATATGGCGGACGCTGCTGCTTGATTAGATTTTGTTCCAGGATCAGCGCTTCAGCCTCGGTGGCGGTTATGGTGACTTCCACACTGGCAATCCGCTGAACCAGCGCCTGGGTTTTCGCTGTCTGTGAGCGTGACCGGAAATAGCTGCTGATGCGACTCTTGAGGTTCTTGGCCTTGCCGACATACAGAATCTGCTCATCGGCATCATACATCTGGTAGACACCGGGCAAAGCGTTCAGGGATTTCAGAAATGGCTTGTAGTCAAATTGCAAGGCTGTCTACCGGGCATGTGGTCCTGAGTACCGGGATCAGATACATTCTAAACGAATCGGGCAGGAGGTAGGGTTGGCACTGCCGTCCTCCCGCGCAACTGCGCCTATGGCTCCGTACACGGCAGGTCATGTCAAACGATAGAGCCGTCGGTAGCAATCTTCCAGCGATATCAGACCAAGCCTGGTGAAGAGTCGTTTCGTTGTGGGCACGACAGAGACCCGATACCGGCAAGCCCCTGCTCATTCATGCTGATGTGTCGTTTCAAAAAATCCTCGTGAAGGGCGGCAAGAATGCCTGCCCTCTGCAATCAGGTCTGTTACCACGGAGTGAACAACCATATATCAGCTGTCGGTCCCGGAAAACCCGGCATCATAAAGGTGCTTGACGCGTAACTCACCTTTTACGCCTGTCGGCAGGCGGCAAAATGCGCCGGAATTGGCAAGCGCCCGAAAATTATCCACCGTCCAGAACTCCCCCACCTGGCCCTCAACGCGAACTGCTTCGAAGCTAGCCAACCCTGCTATTGAACAGATGTGGTGAAGTCGTTCGAAGGCTTGAGCAAACGGATGGTCTCCAGAACCTTTGGCCGCCAAGCGCGCAGCAGAATCCTCGCTTCGCCGCGCTCTTCAATCGGTAGTAGTCTCGATTCTCTCCTTCCAAATCTCGACTGCTCGATTGACGCGGCCGGAGGTGAATTCAAGATCTTCAAGGTACGCACTCAGGTTGCCACACAGAGACGCGATAATGTCGCGGGCCGTCCCTGCATGCATGCCCATGGTCACGCCCGCCCGAACAAAATCACGGGATGACAAACGATTCCGCTTGCCCGCCAGCGAGAGGGCGAGGTGATCGTTCTCAAGACCCGGAAAGACTCGTGTCGTCACGGCGTCGTAGACCGGAGCCAGCCGGACGGATACGAAATTCCCCGCTCCGTCGGAGGCAACCCGCAGAACAGCCAGATTCTTCAAGTGGCAATCGCCATCCGCTATCAACCAGGCGAGCGCAGCGCGGCCAAGCAGCAGTGCTATATCCGCTTCGGCATCGCTTGAGACGCTCCGCAGCGCCCGGGCGGCCTGCTCGATGGAACCCTCGTATTTTTCGGACGGCGCGACACCGCGAACGGACGCCATGTCTTCCAGTGCGATCTTTCGACGGTCATTGCGGTCTCGCCGGATATCGAAGCGTTCGACAAGCAGCGCGTCGGGCAGGTTACCAGGCATCGAAACCATTGCGTGCGCAGCCGTCTCGAACCCGCAAGCCTGGGCCGCCGCCAGACATGCCGCTTCGACCAAAGGAAGGTCTTCGAAGCCAGCCCCCGGCGAAGGTTTGAGGATATGCGTGAAGGCCAGTCCTTCGGCCGGCCGCAACACGCCGTCATGGGAAAGGTTCATTGGTGCCTTGATCTGAACACCCGAAAGTCGCGGCATTGCGTCCGATGTGAACAGTGCGGCCACGCGGTCTTCCAGCGTCTCGTCGAATGCTGGCGCAGGCCCGGCGTAGGCACCGGCGAATGCGCCCTCTCTCGTATACGCTTCGAGTCGTCCCTCCGGCATGTCCTCAGGAAGCGTGCGAAGTTCGTCCGCGTCCCCGGAAATAACAATGTTCGACATGTAGCGCTTCCCGCCGGATATCAGCTGCGGCTCCGACTGAGGCTTCAGGACGCGTTCAAGCCAGCCTTCGGGCAGCAAACTCTCGATGAAAGGAGGCAGGCGGCCCGGCGCTCCGGTTCGAACCGGTGTCGCACCCCCCGCAGCGGTTTGCTCCCAGCGCCAGCCAGATCCGTCATGAGACAACACCCCGATCTTCTCGCCGTGCCATCCGACATGAAGCGCCTTCCCCTGCGGCTGCACCTCTCGCAGCGGCGTGGCGATAAACGCTTCCGCACGCCCTGCCTCCACCCGCCATCCGTTGGCTTCGGCCAGTCGCCAGCACTCCATGATCACCGTCTTCGTGTCGTCGGCGCTCTTGACGAGCCGCGCAGCAATATCGGCCTGCATGTCGATCGGCATCGCCGCGCCGGCTTCGCTGCGCCGTCGGAAGGACTCCAGATACCGAAAGCGAAGCGTCGAGCGCTGAACCCTCAGGTCACCCAGTGGGTCGGTCGTTTGAGCGGTCTCCGTTTCGGGCGCGTCGGGCGCCCGCGTCTGCACGATTTCCAGGGTGCGCAGTCGTGTGCGTGCACTGCGCCGGCCGCTCAGGAACAGGCGCCTGTCAGGCGTAGGCGCGAGCAGATGGGCGCTGGGGCCGCACAGATAGGTGTTCGGGTAGAGATAGGCGGCGATCCGGAGCGCGTGATCAAACAGCACGGCGTCTGCATCATCATCCGATGCGATATAGATTCCCCGCATGATCCGGACGAGCCTGCCGGTCTCCACGCCATATTGGGCGCGGTGCTTGTCGATGGTTTCGCCGACGAGGTGCAACATTTACTACTTTCTCAATCTTTGAGATCGAGAAAGTAGTATAACCATGACGCATTGTCAAGAAAATCAGACTTTCGTGTGCTGTAAATCTACACCAGTTGAAGTTCGATCACGCGGTTTGACTACGGGCAAGTGCGGCTCACCGTCGGCGAGGATAGGAGACTCCACTCGGGTCCCACTTCGGTCCGGAAGATGCCGGTCCGAACTCCTGCCGCTGCAGGTCGCTCGTTTGGAGGAGGGGCGGCCGGGCGCACCAGGCAACTGCTTGAGGCCACCGCCAGGAAAAGCGGGAAAGATTCTTTACACTATCTTCAGAAAAACCCCCCCGCGCATGGGGAAGACCTTCGTTTGCAAAATAGATACCCCCGGCTAAAGCCGGGGGTATCTATCCTCCACACTGTTACCAGGCTTCACCAGCCGGAACTTCATCACTCCTGCGGGCTCACCTGCCACCCTGCATGGCATGAGCAGGCCTGCTTGGGTCTCCCCGTGCCAGCCTGCCCTCGGCTATCCTCTCCGAGCACCGCTACAGGGCTTCCCCAGTTAGGCTGAACTTCCCCCCAATTTTTCGCTTCATATCGCGTCAAGTGGTTGATTCGCTTGGGGATTCTGTGTATGTGAGACTGATTATTGTTCCCATGTAATTGATAATACATGTGTTGCTTTTATTGTATACGTTGCCATTCCCATGTACATAGACACAGTCCCAAACCGCTCCTCCCCACCTGCCATCCTCCTGCGTGAAGGCTGGCGCGAGGACGGACAGGTCAAGAAACGCACCCTGGTCGAGACCGGTGCAGTGCAGCTCTCGCTCTTTGATGAGCAGGACCTGGTGGAGATCCGCAGTGATCTCTATCCGGGGGAGCGGCTCATGGTGTGCCGCACCCCGCTGATGGCACAACGCAGAGCCCACAGGCGTGAGGCACTGCTGGAGGCGACTGAGGCACTGCTGGAGTCCAGTGTGGCAGCCACCACGCGGGAGAAGCGACGCCTGAGGGGTGAGGAGCAGATCGGGGCGCGGGTCGGGACGGTCATTGGCCGGTACAGGATGGCCAAGCATTGTGAGTGGTCGATCGACGAGCACGGCGTCGTCCACTCCGAGAGACGCGCCGAGTCCATCGCCGCGGAGGCTGCACTGGACGGCCTCTCCATCATCCGCACCAGCCTGCCCGAGGAGGAGCTGGATGCCCAGGCCACGGTGCGCGCCTACACGCGCCTGAGCGGGGTGGAGCGGGCCTTCCGCAGTCTCACACCCCTGGATCTGAAGGTACGTCCGGTGGTCCACCGCACGGAGAACCGGGTGCGGGCTCATGTGCTGCTGTGTATGCTGGCCTATTCCGTGGAATCGCACATGCGTCAGCGGCTGGCCCCGCTGCTGTTCGATGATGAGGACTCCGCCGGTGCGGACGCTGAGCGTACCTCGGTGGTGGCCCCGGCCCGGGTCTCGGCATCTGCCAGGCGGAAGGCTGCACGCACGTGCACCGATGACGGGATGCCTGTGCAGAGCTTCCGCACCCTGTTGCGGGACCTCGCCACCCTCACGAAGAATCGGGTTGTGCCCCGGATGCCCGAGGCCGAACCCTTCGAAACCCTGACCCGGCCCACCGAGCTGCAGGCGGAAGCGTTCCGGCTCTTGGGTGTTCGAATACGGTAGTGTTCCCAGTAGCGATCTGATACAATTTTTATTTTATATTGAAAATCAATGAGTTAGATCGGATGAGCTCTCGAAGTTCAGGTTAGGGCGAGCTCCCGGTGAGCGACCGCATCCCCACTCACGCACCAGGGCTGACCGAGTATTGGACATCGCCCTATTGTGCAGGCTTGACACCCCCTGGTGCGCCGAATCAGGTTCGCGTGCGCTCTGCACCACTCACTTCCTATGGCTTCCTTCAGACCCCACCGTTCCCAGTAACGCCCGTGCCATTCGGATTGTCTTCCCCTCGGTCGGGGTGACGCCTTCTTCTTTCAGAAGGCCGGGTTTGCCCGCTGCGCTGGGCAAACAAAAAGGGAGCCTGTGCTCCCTTCTTTCTTTAGCTCTGCAACTCGTGCGCTAACCGGCTTCCTTGACAACCTGAGCCTGAACAAAGTTTTCCAGCCCCATTTTGTCGATCAGCCCCAACTGGGTTTCCAGCCAGTCGACGTGTTCCTCTTCGGATGTAAGAATCCTCTCAAGCAGATCGCGGCTGACAAAGTCCTTGACCTGCTCACAGTAGGCTATGCCCTCGCGCAGATCGGGAATGGCATCCATTTCCAGAGCCAGATCGCACTCCAGCATTTCCCGGGTATTTTCACCAATCCGCAACGCACCAAGATCCTGCATGTTAGGAAGTCCCTCCAGAAACAGGATGCGCTCCACCAACTCGTCGGCATGTTTCATCTCGTCAACAGATTCATGGTACTCATGGTCGGCCAGGTTCTTCATTCCCCAATCCTTATACATGCGCGCATGCAAAAAATACTGGTTAATGGAGATAAGTTCGTTACCCAGAACCCGGTTGAGAATTTCAATAACTGTGGTATTGCCCTCCATCTCTCCTACTCCTTCGCTCAAGTGGATAATAGGCCTCAGTATGCAGGAATACTTTCTAGAGATCAACATAAGTAATTGATTTAGAAAGATATTTGAGAAAGATTCTGAGTATGAGAACGGATATTATTCGCAGTCAGGTTTCTTGGCTATCCGGTGTGTGTACAGGAGCAGTCTCACGCGCAATCAACTTGCGAGGATCAGCGAACAAGAGGGGAAAAAAGAAGTGCCTGAGATCTCAGGCGGGGAGCCAAATTGGCGAGCTAACCAGTCACTGCGTCGTAGAAGCAGTCTGCGGACTGATCGCCGGACTGCTCGTTCAGCAAGCGATTAACCCTGAATTGGCACTTGCCGCAGCATGAAGTGGCACCGGTATCGTTGCGAATGTCTTCAATACTGCGTGCTCCACCACGAACCGATTCGGTAATCTGGGCAGTGTTGATGTTTTTGCAGACGCAAACAATCATTACAGGCACACACATATGTGAACGTTATTGGGAATGATAATGCTTTTCACTTATGTATGCAACACTTTCTTCTCTACAATCCATATCGATACGCCCGCACCCATTCAGCGCGCACCCCTGTCGTATCTCGTCGGTTTTCCCGACCGCACGTTCTATCGGTGGTCCGCATTCGCTAGCCACCTTTCGATTTCCATCTTTGCCTCTCTGGGGTATTCTTCAATGAACTTCCTTTGGTTAAAGAACAGGCTTCGCATCACCTTTTGCAGGATAGCAAGCGCGGCCGACTCCTCCGTGAAAGTGCCAACTGTACCCTCATTTTCCTCTCTGAATTCGGCAACGTACCGTCCCTCAAAGATACCGCCTGCGCTCGCTTGCAAAATTAGCTTGCTGGGTGGGTTTTACTCCAGCATCCGAAAACGAACTGTCATGCTCTGCGCCCTCAACTCTTCGATCCAGTTCCTTTTATCGCTGACCATGTCCACCCCGGCGACATCCGACCGCCAACTCGGTTGACTTTAGAAATCCCTGTACACCTCCAATAGGTGCATCAAAACCGATTTCAACGGCGGTACGGGCAGTCTTGGGCTGCGGCAAAGTGAGGATGACGATGGCAAGCCCTGCCACAACAGCCACAAAAGTCCAGATCAGACTTATTCGTTCGACTCCGGTCCTGGTTCAATTACACTCCGGTTATCGCTGCAGCGAATGGCCCCAATAACCTCGGGTTCAATCTCCAGGAGGATACCAAACCTCTCCTCGACCTGCTGCTGAATGCTGCCAGCAAACCGCAGCACCTGTTCACCTGTCCGATGACCTGGGTTCACGATGACCAGTGCCTGCTCAGCGTGCACTCCCACACCCGCGATGTTCCTGCCCTTCCAGCCGAGCGTGTCGATCAGCCAGGCAGCAGGGACTTTCACCAGTTGCTCACTGTGCGGATGAGACGGATAGGAGGGCAAACCGGGGTAGCGTGATTTCAGATCCAGATAGTGCTCCATACCGATTCGGGGATTCTTGAAGAAGCTGCCAACATTGGGCACGACGCCTGGATCTGGCAGTTTGCTCCGCCGTATGGAGCACACCGCCTCAAATACCGCCTGTGCATTCGGCTGGCACTCCCCGGCCTCCAGATATTCCGCAAGGGCCGGGTAGCCAATATTTGGTGAGTGGTTCTGACTTAAACGAAGTCCGATGCGCGTAATCATGGCGCGGCCCTTGAGCTCCGTCTTGAAAATGCTGTTCCGGTATCCGAACGCACATTCAGCGGCTGTGAGCCGAAGCGCGTCCGCCGGACCCTCCTGTTGCAGATCGACATACTCCACCCACTGGATAAAGGAGCTGAGCTCGGCACCGTAGGCGCCTATATTCTGAACAGGCGCCGCGCCACAGCTTCCAGGAATCAGAGCCAGATTTTCCAGGCCGTAGTAGCCGTTCTTCAGCGACCAGCAGACCAGTTGATGCCAGTTCTCGCCGGCCCCGACCGCCAGATCAACTGCGTTGTCCGCGTGCCCGAGAACCTCAATCCCCATGAACAGCGGCCTGATCACCAACCCCGGATAGTCACCGAACAAAACCAGATTGGTGCCTTCTCCCAGCACAAAGATTTCATGGGACCTGCCGCGGGCCCAAGCCAGCGCTTCGTCGACCTGCGAGAGATCCTCGACCTCTGCATAGCCTTCGCACACCGCGGGCACACCCAGGCTGTTGTGTGACAGAAGCGGATAGCGGGACTCAATCTGGGGCAGCAAGTGGCAGCTCACTGGAAATGGAGCGTGCTGATCTCGTCCAGCAAATTGCTGCTGGCCAGTTCGATCATGTCCAGAACCCGCTCAAATCCCTCATCGCCGCCGTAGTAGGGATCCGGCACTTCCAGCCCTTCCTGCCGGTTCAGATAGTCAAGGAAAAGCGTACAGCGTCCGGCATAGCTGTCGGGCATGAGCGCGTTGAGACCACGCATGTTCTGTCGATCCATTGCCAATATATAGTCAAACCGCTGAAAATCAGCCCGCGTGACCTGGCGGGCCCGCAATGAAGACAGGTCGTAGCCGCGCCTGAGCGCATGGCTCTGTGCCCGGCGATCAGGTGGCGATCCCAGATGCCAGTCTCCGGTGCCTGCCGAGTCCACAGCGATGCGTTCTGCGAGACCAGCCTGATCGACCCTGTGCTGGAATATGCCTTGGGCTGTCGGTGAGCGACAGATATTACCCAGGCAGACAAAAAGCACGGAGACCACAGGGGACATCAGAACACCACTCCTAGGGGCCGAAGGTGGCGCGCACCCGCTCCAGATCGGCAGGGACATCGACGCCGGTGGGCACGGGTACACAGGCCGGCGCTACGTGGATCCGGCCGCCATTGGCCAGAATGCGCAGTTGTTCCAGCGACTCGGTCCTTTCCAGGTCAGCGGGCGGCCACCGGGTAAACTGGCGCAGCAGACCCATCCGGTAGGAATAGATACCGACATGGCGCATGGGTTGGGGAGTGTGACAGAGGGGCTGATCAGCTGGCATGGTGCTGATATCGGCCATTGTATCTCTGGGCCAGGGAATTGGCGCACGACTGAAGTACAGTGCCTGTCCATTGGCACCGGCAACCACCTTGACCGCAGATGGTTCGAGGAATTCCCCTGCGCTGATGATGGGTTCGCAGAGGGTCGCACAATCAAAGTCGGCATGTTGATCCAGATTGCTGGCGACCTGAGCGACAACCTGTGGTGGCATCAGCGGCTCGTCGCCCTGCACATTGACCAGGATCTCGTCGTCAGCCATACCAAGCTGTTCAGCCGCTTCGGCCAGGCGATCCGTGCCGGATAGGTGGTCTTCAGAGGTCATCAGCGCCGTGCCACCAAAGCCCTCGACAACCGAAACAATTTCGGGATGGTCCGTCGCCACAACCACCTCCTCAGCACCCGAGAGCATCGCCTGCCCATACACTCTTTCGATCATGGTTTTTCCGGCAATGTCAGCCAGTGGTTTACGCTCGATTCGGGTGGAACCGAAGCGAGCGGGAACAATTACCCTGTAGTTCAAACTGCACCTGCCTTCACTTTTGCAGCCGAGCGTGCACAGCCCGCTCAGCAGCACCTGTCCGATCATTCACCAACTGCTCAATGCGACCAACAAGAGCGTTCTGCAACCCTTCATCAATTTCAACACCCACATCCAGAGCCCAGCAATTATGCCAGCTACGGCTCTTGATCTCCGAGCGGCATTTTACGGCGTCCTTGGTGGTCATGAGTACCTGCACACCCGCTTCCCCGGCACCAATGCGCTGCAGATGCTCCGCGGTGATCTGATGATGATCGTCCAGGGCGTGACACTCCGGCTGGATCCCGAGATCTTCAAGCGCGGCAAAAAAACGCTGCGGATTTCCGATAGCTGCCAGGGCCCTGACACTACCGGAGGACAATCCCAAAAAAGAAGGCACATGAGAGTCAGTGGGCACTCGCTCACCGGTACTCAGCTGGATCCAATTTTTGGGTATCAACCTGAAATCACCATCGGCGGACTGACGGAGAGCATCCGATGTGAGACTCTGCGCAGTGCCGTTGATCAAGCAAAAATCAACATCCCGAAGCCGGTCTACCGGCTCACGCAGGGGCCCGGCTGGCAGACAGCGTTCATTGCCAAACTCACGGACACCATCGACAACCAGTATTTCCAGGTCACGCGGCAGTGCGTAGTGTTGCATGCCATCGTCACTGAGAATCAGTTCAACATGCTCAATATCCAGCAGGTGGCGCGCAGCGCGAAGGCGGTCCGGATCAATCACCAGGGGCAGGCCGGTTTCCTGAACCGTCAGTAATGGTTCATCGCCAACATCGACAGGTGAATCGCTGGCTTGCACTGCATGGGGAAAACGGGTGCGCCCGGCCCCATAGCCGCGGGATATCACACCAACCCTGATTCCGCGGTCATGCAGAATGCGGCAGAGGTGGATGATCAGAGGTGTTTTTCCGGTGCCCCCCAGAGTGATGTTACCCACAATCACCAGAGGTACCGGCAGTGACTCCTGACCGAAGCGACTCGTCCGGCGTCGCTGTTCAATGACCTTCACGTATAGCAGGGCCAGCGGTTCAAGCAGCCGGACCCAGGCTGCCCCGCCGTACCAAGCCCGGGTCAGGAAATGCTCAAGGCTCATGGAGACGTCTGGGAGCTCACGACTTCGGGCTTCCGGGTGGTGATTCGCAGTGTTGTGAAACCCGGACCACTCGCGACAGCCATGGTGTCCTGAATCACCCCCTGGCTTTGAAACTGGTTGCCAACGCCAGCGGAACAGACCTCGCCGTGGGCTATTGGCCCACAGCTCCAGAGTGTGCGCCACATTGTGCTGGTTGGACAGATACGGACTCCAGGCCTGTCCGGGCAGTCTGGACGGTACAATTGTGTTCGGTTGGATGGCCGAGAGCGCTTGGTCATCCATGCAATTGAGACCAGGGAACACAGCCAGACCAGCTGAAACCAAGCGCAGGCCACCACAGTTTCGTGCACTTGATACTCTCCCTGCCAACGAAAAAAGACAATGGCACTGTACCCAAATTTCACTTCCGCAACCAGAACATTCGCCAGGCCGCTGGGTTTGCGCGGACTCCAACGTACCAATTCTGAATCAGTGAGAAATAACCAAGACGTGGCTCTGTACCAGCCCGGCAGTCAAGGAATCCCGAATACTGGTGGACGAACTCAATCAGCTGTTTTGTGAACTGGTGGGGACACTCCAGAATTCCGGGCACGCCATATCCAGAAACCGGCAGCCAGTGAACGTCTGGCCAATACGGGCAGTGGAAGCTGGAAATGCACTCCAAACGGCCCTCGTAACAGCGGGCTCTGGCCGGTCACTTCTCAAGCAGTGCGCTGATGGGTTCCTTTTGCTGAAGAATCCCGGTCTTGGAGGCGGGGTGCCCGAGCAGGTGCACCCAATCACAAAGGCCCGAAAGGGAAGGTATTGCGGCGGGAGCCCGTCGGGCTAGAATGGACGCACGAAACACCGGTCTGGAGATCAGACAGAGAATGCCAGCCTGGGAGATATCGCGAAGCGCAGGCACCCACAGCGGCGCAACCATGTCTCGCGCAGCCAGCTGACGTACCTGTGTTCCGCATACTCATACTTCCTGTACGATTGGCTACTGAACCCGGGGTCTGGCAGGCAGCACCCTAGCGTTCGCCGACCGCTTGCTAATGCTGAAAAAAAAGATTCGCCAACTATTGCCCAGCGTAGCTGAGATACAGCAGATGTCCAACGCATCCGAGGTACAGCAGGGACCGCGTCAGCGACGCCTGCAGAGGACTGTTCGGAAAGCGCTGCACCAGCCCAATCTCTTCTACATCAATCGGCGCTCAGTCAGCCGTGCGATCGCCATAGGCGTGGGCGTAGGTGTGCTGCCCATCTACGGGCATATGCCGATGGCGGCCGTACTTGCCATTCGCTATCGTGCCAACCTGATTATTAGCGTTATCAGCGTATGGGTATCCAACCCCTTCACCCTCCCGTTCATAGTGCTTGCGGAGTATTGGCTGGGTGCCCTAATTCTCGGAATGGAGGTGGACCTTGTTGTTCTCAAGTATAGCGGGGAGCAGTGGCGCGACCTGTTGACAGGCATCTGGAAGCCACTCGTCGTTGGCTCACTGGTCCTCAGTCTAATCACGGCTGCCGCGAGCCATGCCATCGTCAGCCTGATCTGGCGCGCTGAAGTTTCATTGAGGTGGCGGGCTCGCAACCGGCGCACATCAAGATCAGTGCACAAAGACCGGGCGTGAATTACTCGTAGCGCAAAACCTGGGATGCCTGAGTGCGGGCAACCCTCGCGGCCGGATAAAGCGCCGCCAGCAAGCTCAGCAGGATTGCGGTCGTAACCACAAAAAGTACCTGCCCCCAGTGCAGGTGCGATGGCAGATAGTCGATAGGATAGACCTGGGAATTAAGCAACTGCATGCCGAGCCATGATTCGATCAACTCCGACATCACCGTCACGTTGGAGGCCAGAGCCACTCCCAGTGCCGCCCCCACCAGACTGCCAATGAGCCCGATAATCAGGCCTTGCAGAGCAAAGGCTCTTCCGAGACGAGCTGGCGTCGAGCCCATTGCCTTGAGAATCGCGATTTCGCTTTGCTTGTCGGCCGAGGCGATCATCAGGGTCGCCACCAGATTAAAAGCAGCAATTGCCAAAACAAGCAACACAATCAGTGTGACCAAAAAGCGTGACATCTGAATGGCCTCATAGAGGTTACCGTGAGTCTCTTCCCAAGTTGACAGATGGTACCCGGGGGGCAGCGCACTGTGCAGTTGCCGACCTGTCTCGCGAGCAGAAAATACGGATTTAACCTGTACCCGAAACCCCTGTGGCACAGATGACTGCCCGGGAATCCGGGCGAGCCCCCTGAAGTCTACAAGCACCAGGCGCTGATCCAGCTCAGTGCCGGATCGCAGACTACGAACTATCTCGAAACCGGTTGCTCTCAGCCGATGCTCGTGGCCATAGACCATGGCAAGCACCCTATCACCAGGTTCAACACCAAGCCTGGCGGCGAGCCCGGAACCCAGAACCATCACCCCCGGCTGTGCCAGATCAGTCAGGATATCCTGCCCCAATACGCTAGCCAGAGTGCCGTATGCCTGATCCGGTGCTGCTTCCTGCCCACTCTCTGCACGCGACAACTCCAAGCTGGCGTCTATCGAGTAGAGCAGTCCCGGTTCGACCCTGTTACGAAATCTGAACAGGGCATCCAGTTCCGTGTAGGGGCTCACTGCGACCACCTCGGGGTGTTCTGCAATCATGTCGATCTGGGACTGCCAGTCAACGACGCCTCCCAGGCGGGTGTGGATCAGCTGAACATGAGGGACAAGAGCGAGTATCTTGTCCCGCATCTCGCGATCGAACCCATTCATTACGGAAAACACTGCAATCAGCATGGCAACCCCCATGATCAGGCCAAGTACCGACATCAGGGTTAAGAAATTACCGAGCCTGCTGCGATGATGCCCAAGCGTATAGCGCAGCGCCAGGCGGAGTTCAAATTTCGTGTACATAACAGAATCGGCTACATGTCCCGCAGATGACCATCCACCAGCTCAAGGCGTCGATCCATGTGGCTGGCAATCTGCGCATCGTGAGTCACCACGACCAGGGCTGATCCATTTTCCTGATTCAGCCCTTCGATCAGTTCCAGAACACGCGCTGCATTACCAGGATCCAGATTCCCCGTGGGCTCATCCATCAGCAGCAGTGCCGGTTCTCCAACAATGGCACGAGCAATGGCAACCCTTTGGCGTTCCCCGCCGGACAGTTCGGCGGGCCTGTGTTTATGGCGACCGGACAGCCCGACGCGGGCAAGTACCGAATGGGCTTGCGCTCGCGCCTGGGCGTCCGGGACGGCGCGCAGCCACAGCGGCATGCAGACATTCTCAAGGGCGTCGAACTCGGCGAGCAAATGATGAAACTGGAAAACGAATCCAATGTGCGTATTGCGAAGGCGCGCACGCTGGGACTCGTCAAGTCCCGACACCCTTCCACCAGCGATATGTAACTCGCCAGCATCCGGCTCGTCCATGACTCCGAGCAGGTTAAGCAGGGTCGATTTGCCAGCACCTGAGGCACCCATGATTGCCACGCGCTCGCCCGGCCCGACCCTGAGATCAATGCCCTTGAGAATCTCCAGACGTTCCGGACCAATCTGGTAGGCTCTTTTCAGATCAGCACACTGCACCACTGGCACTCCATCGCCTCCCGGGCTCGCCTGATCACTCGTACTCCTATGTGCTGGATTCCAATTCATCTCTTGTAACCGATCCTCATTTCGGGCACCTCCACATGTTTAATGCCTGTCGCTCAGCGCTTCTGTTGGTTGAATGCGTGAGGCTCGCCAGGCCGGAACCAGGGTCGCCAACAACGTCAACACCACCGAGATTCCAACCACAATCAGGAAATCCTGCAGCCGCCACTGGGTCGGCAGGAAGCTGACGTAAAAAACCGAGGGGTCGAAGATTCTGGAGCCCACCAGGCGCTCACCCAACGCGACCACTTCAGGAAGGTACACTGCCACTGCAGTGCCCACCAGTGCACCGATTGCAACCCCGCTGATACCGAGAATGGCACCCTGGATAACAAATACCCGAATAATTGTAGACCGCGTCGCCCCCATGGTTCGCAACAGGGCCATCTCGGCACGCTTGTCTGCAACAGCCATGACCAATCCACTCACAATATTAAATGCTGCGACCATCACAATGATAAGCAGGAGTGCTGCGACAGTGACCTTTTCCATTCTCATGGCCTGGAACAGTGATTCATGGTCGCTCATCCAGCCCAGAGCAGCCCACTCGTTGCCCAAATCCGATGCAGCCAGAGCAGCGATCAGGCCCTCAGCCTGATCAGGTGATTCCAGCCGCACCCGGTAGCCCAACCCGGCTTCACCAACTCTCATGATGCGCTGGGCATCAGCGAGATGGACAAATGCCAGCCCTGAGTCCTGCTGGGAGTCTGTTTCGAACACGCCGGCAACCTGAAACTGTTTTTTTCGCGGGTACAGACCCACCGGAGTAACCCGCATTTCCGGCAGAATCAAATCAAGGCTGTCACCTGGCAGAACTCCGAGGCGACGGGCCAGACGACTGCCCAGCAGGATACCGTATCCACCAGGCGCCAGCAGGTCGGGATGCCCATATAACATGGTGTCTGCCAGGGCAGTGATACGGACTTCATCGGCCGGAGATATCCCCTGAAACACAACCGGCGACTGGTGCGAATCCTGCGCAAGCAGTGCGTAACCCTCAAGTGTTCGGGACCAGGCAATCACCTGGCCGTGGCCTGCCAGAAATGACTGCGGATCCCGCGCTGTATCAGAAGCAGGCAAGAGCCGCACATGCGGCACAATCTGCTGGAATCGCTGCGCAATTTCCCGGTTGAATCCATTCATCACCGAGAGCACAATGATTAATGCGGCCACACCAACAGCCATCCCAAGCAGTGAAAAAACCGACACGACTGCCCCAAAAAGGCTGCGGTTTTTTCCCTGAGCATAGCGGCGACCGATTCGTATTGGGACAGAAACTGAAGGCGGTATCATGGTATCTCTTCTATAACTCCACAGCGGATTTCATCTGTTCGGGACTCCGGTTAACGCCAGCCCCGCAACAATCGACGAATGTGCTCTTCTTGATTTTCGCCCTGATAAAGAGGTGTCACTCAAAAAGGGTGCAGAGTTCAAGCGCCCGCTCGCGGGATTCCCCGCCGATTTCACAAGGCATTGTGGCACAGAGCCGCGCCAACCGGGCTGGTGTATCCCCCGGCCCAATGTCGACTCCCGCCCTGTCCAGCCGTTTGCGAAACCGGTCAAAAAGTCGCCCGGCCCCGGGGCGCGAGCGCTCCGGGGGGCGCAGATAGAGCATGAAGCACATCAACCCCAAGCCCAGCGCTGCAATCCCACCCGATACAATCAACAACTTCCGATAGGATGTCTACCCAAAAATACCCCGTAGAAATTCAAATCGCTGCTCGTTGTCATAGTCGAGCATCCAGCTCACCCAGAGGTAGTTGATGCTGTCCATGCGCAATCGAAGCCAATTGAGCACAGCCACTCCCTGCACGCGATGAAGCGAGAATACTTTGTCGGACAGAAAATTCGGCTCTTCAGCAAGGAATCTCCGGGCACCGTATTCGATCCGATCCGGCGAAACCGCTGCTGTGGGGTCGATTTCAACCCAGCCTGCACCATCCTGCCAGTACTCCGCCCAGGCGTGGGCATCGTACTGGTGGACCAGCAGATAATTACCCTCTGGATTAATCTCACCACCCTGATAGCCCACAACGATACGCGCCGGAATCCCGGCTGCACGCAGCAGAAACACGGTGGCCTGGGCAAAGTGCTCACAGAATCCGCGCTTGCGGTCAAACAGAAACTCGTCGATCGAATCGACGCCGTCCACTCCTGGATCCAGCGCATAGGTATGCTCACGTCCGAACAGACCGAATAACTGACCCACTGTTTCTGCAGGACTGAGCCCCTCTGCCAGCCAGGACTTGGCCAGATTCCGGGTTCGTGGAATGCAGTCTTCCGGCAATGCCAGATTGTGCGACTCACAGTCGTCAGTCTGGCAGTCTCCGGCGTGCAGAGCTGTGGAGGTGCGATTAAAAATGATGACTCAGAAGGGGAACCTATTCTAGACCGAAGGGATGAGCACCTGTTCATGAGACCCGCCAAATCATCAGCGCACAGGATATCGTTATACCTGTTGTATGCCGACCGAACCAGCAAGGGCTTTTGCTGCCAGTGTTGTTCGAGAAATGCCTGCTCCCCAACCTCACCCAAAACTGTCATTGGCTCACCTCCCTTACCACTCCGATCACCTCCATATAACCAGCCTTCCCCGACAGGCGCTCGTTCCCGCAAGATTCGAGTGCGACATTGTGTCGCATCCTCACAGCAAAACGCAGCTCATACAATATGTCAGCGGAAATCGCCAATTTCCAGCGTGTGCTTAGTCGACATGCCCCCGAATGCCTTCTCTTTCGACTCAGTGTTTCGTCTCATAAGAAACTCTTCGTCTTCAAAGGTGCCACGCTCTGCGCCGCATGACTCGACGATCCGTTCCGAACGACCTCTGACCTCGACCTGCTCTCCCTCGCCGACCGCGAGAAGGTATCCCTTTGTGGGATAATTCGCGACATCTGCACTCAGTCAGTCGCAGCCGATGGATTACATTTCGATACCGGGAATATTTTCACAGCACCGTTCGACGGGGATCGCACCACTGGCGCATTTCAGGTCCGCACCTCGGCCCAACTTGGCACTGCCATTACCCCGGTCCAGATCGATATTGGTTTCGGAGACAGCGTCACCCCGGCTCTCTGAAGCTTGAGTATCCTGTCCTTCTCGATCAGCCGATGCCAGCTCTCTCGGCGTACCCTCGTGAGATCGTGGCTGCCGAAAAGTTCGAAGCCATGGTTTCACTCGACCTCGCGAACAGGCGAATGAAAGACTTTTACGACCTTTTCGCGATTTCATGTCTGTTCTCGTTTGACGGTGCAACCCTCGCATCCGCGATTAGCGCCACCTTCAAAAGGCGTTCGCCATTTGGCGAGCTAAGTTTTGTCCACTGTGCTGCGATTGGATACAATGCTCGGCGCATTGCGGCTGGCTGCCTGTCCCTCAGCCCGCATATCTATTTTCACCCAGCGCCGGGTTTACGGCCCGGTCAGCCGAGGACAATATGACCAGCATCACTCTGGATGCACGCCAGCCTTATGTTGTGTGCGCCCTCTACAAATTCGTTCGCCTGGAAGACTCCGATTTGCTTCGCCAGCCGCTGCTTGATCTCATGCTCGATCTGGAGGTTCGTGGAACCCTCCTGCTCGCACCTGAGGGAATCAACGGAACTATTGCTGGCACCAGAGATGGCATCGACGGCATGCTGGCGGGGCTTAATAGGGACAGTCGGCTTGCACCGATAGAGTGCAAGGAGTCCTACCATGACGAATTGCCGTTTTATCGTTCCAAGGTCAAGCTGAAACAGGAGATCGTCACCATGGGTGTGGAAGGTATCGACCCCTGTCGCTCAGTTGGAACCTACGTGGAACCGGAAGACTGGAACTCGTTGATCTCTGAGCCGGATGTAACCCTCGTGGATACGCGCAACCACTACGAAATCGAAATCGGCACTTTCCGACATGCCTTAAACCCTGGTACCGAGAGTTTCAGGAAATTCCCCGGCTACGTGGAAGAAAATCTCGATCCAGGTCAGCACAGGAAGGTGGCTATGTTTTGCACCGGAGGTATCCGCTGCGAAAAAGCATCTGCCTATCTCAAGGAAAGAGGATTTGCCGAGGTGTACCACCTCAAAGGTGGGATTCTCAGCTATCTGGAGAAAGTCGACCCACAGGACTCCCTGTGGGAAGGGGAATGTTTTGTCTTCGATGATCGTGTTGCGGTCAACCATCAGCTTCAAAGGGGACAATATGATCAGTGTTATGCCTGCCGCTACCCCATTACCGAGAACGACAAACGCAGTGAACACTATCGGCCAGGCATTAGCTGTCCGCGCTGCTACGACAGGGTCACCGACGGACAGCGTGCCAGATTTGCCGAGCGGGAACGGCAGATGCGTCTCGCCGAAGCACGTGGAGAGGCGCACATTGGAATCAATACGCTGACCACTCTCCGCCAGCGCACACAGGCGAAATCCAAGCGACGAGCCCAGCGTCAGAAATCCAACCCTCCTACCTGACACCTGTACCCTGCATGCGAACACCGGGGCTACAATCCGTTGACTGCCATCCACATCGCCCTCAACGGCATCGCCGCCGACATGATCAAGAAGGAGAAGGGGGGCGAGTAGTTACATTCCCTTTTAAAACCTCGCAAAAGTGTTGACAGTACTTCCTTCTCCGAATTTTTCAGAAGCGCGTCTGCACGTGAAAAAAAAACGCACGTACAAAGCTGTACTTAAGTCTGCTACACAAGCACAAACTGAAGTTGTATGGCGTGCCGAAAGCAAGAGAGTCGACCCCCAGCTCTCTTAGTCATTCATTGTATTCTGGACGATGTCTTCAAATCCCGTTTTTTCGCAGCGGTCAGTTGGCCCTTGAAGAATTCGGGAGCAACCGGACTCCCGTCATCCCGCATGGAATAACTGTCGGTGGAATGCCCCTGCCGGTTATCGACCCTCCACCCTGACGGTGACGATATCGATGTCGTGGTATTGCTGGTGATTGATCGACGAGGCTGCGTGCCGCAACAGCCGCAGTGACACTTCGCGATCGGCAGAGGGCTCCGAAGGCGTGTCCTTGATCACTGTCAGCAAATCCTGGATATTTTCGCCGCCCGGCGAAGCAATGAATTCGAGTACGGCGTCGATGCCGTCGCGATAGGCCACGATACGCAGGCTTCGCTCAGGCTGCGTATCGTCGGTTGCGTCGCCGAGCAGAGTGTACAGGGCTTCTTCGCCGGCAAGTTCAAGCTGGCCCTCAATTGGACCCTTCATGTTGTTGCGCGCCGCAAACTGAGCCAGAAAATCGTGGATCAGCGGCAGCGTCGTGGCCGCCAGCGGTACTTCGATCGTGCGTCGGCGCGGCGCTGTGACCACCAGGAACAGGTTCATGAGCATCGCGCACAGCCCACCCGCAGTCATGCCGTTCTGCAACAGGCCGCCAGCGAATTCGGACACCATGCCAGGAAAGATCGTTCCACTCTGGCAGCCAACGCCAATCCAGAAAGATACGCCGACGATGACGCTGCCCCGATAGTCGATACCCTGTTGTACAATGATCTTCATGCCGAGCACGAACAACATCGAGAGCAGCACCGTTGTGTAGGCACCTACCACCGGCCCGGGAATGGCGAGTATCACCGCGAGAAACTTCGGAGAAAACGCCGCGATAACAAATATCAGGCCCAGAGCGACGCCGACCAAGCGCGAGGCCACGCCGGTGAACTCCGTGACAGCCACACTCGAAGAGTAGGTGGTGTTTGGCACCGTACCCGCCAGCCCTGAGAGCAGGTTCCCCAGACCGTCGGCGCCAACCGCGCCCTGCACGGCGCGAAAATCGACCGCCCTCGGATTGCGCCACGATACTCGCTGAATCGCAACCGAATCACCGATTGTCTCTATTGCGCCAATCAGGGTTACAAATATGAAACTCGGCAGCAGCGCCCAAAACACCGGGCCAAATTCGAAGCTGATACCGGGCCAGCCTGATACCGGCACCCCGACCCAGGCCGCATCAACCACTCGCTGAACATCGTACAGCCCGAACAAGCTGGAAACCAGCGAGCCGAGGACGACGCCTAAGACCAGAGCCCAGAGCCGCAGCACACCGGTCGCTTTCAGCGCAATCAGCACCACGGCCAGCAAAGTGACGAGAGCGCTGATTGGCGCTCCTGCCGGATTGGCCGCATTGGGTACGTCTTCCAGCAGATCCCAGACAATCGGCATGACGGATACCGGAATCAGCATGATCACAGTGCCGGATACGAACGGTGTCAATATGCGCCGCAACAGGGAGAGCCGGGCCGACAACAGGAACTGGAACAGGGAGGAAGCGATCACCAGGGCGGCGAGCACCGCCGGGCCGCCTCGTACCAGAGCGGCAACGCAGACTGCGATGAAGGCACCCGATGTGCCCATGGCCAGTATGTAGCCAGCACCGAGCCGGCCCAGGCGAACGGACTGTATTATCGTACTCAGTCCGCTGACAATCACCGCCGCGAAAACAGTCCAGTCTAGATAGGTTTCGCTGCCTTCTGCAGCGCGGACGACGACGGCGGGTGTCAGCACGATCCCGGCGACGACGAGCAATGCGAGCTGTGCGCCAAGGCCCAGAGCCAGCACTCCGGGCGGTTTTTCGTCGGGTTCGTAATGCACAGCAGCGGGTTTTTCGTTCTGTTCTGCGTTCATGATCGTTTCCTCGTGAGCGCCGCCTGCATCTCATATGTGGGCTGGATTGCAAACGAGCGCAGCTGGTTGATTTTCAACCGTTCGCGGCGATGAGCCTGCCACTAGGTCAGCGGGACGAGATCATCGGCCAGAATGCCGGTTCCAGGCCGTCGCGAAAAGCGTGACATTCTCTCCCTTCCCGCGCCGCAACGCATCAGCGATGAACTCGACTGGAAAACCAGACCGAATGTCCCATCTTCCTGTCTGGGGAGGTCGCAGATCGCAGGCAGCATCATCGGACTCCGCGCCTAACCCTAGATGGACAATTCCTTGCGCAGTCCCTTGAGAAGACCCGCGCTCAAACAGGGCCGCACGACGGCGAAAGACAGAGTCACCACAAGCGTCAGCACCTGCAGCGACGCTATATCACTACCGAGCATCAGTGCCATAGTGGTCATGCCGGAAAGCAGACACCAGAAGACGCGTTGCTGCACGGGTGCGTCCATCTTGCCGCCTGCTGTTATGGTGTCCATCACCAATGAACCCGTATCTGCCGAAGTCACAAAAAAGATGGTAATCAAAAACACGCTGGCGGCGGAAGCCGAATCCGTGAGTGCTTCGCCGGTCTCTTTCATCCTGTTTCAATCCCTGCGCCGCAGCGTCGTCTCTCGGCTTGTTCCAAACCCACACCCTGGACAACCCAACCGGCTGGCAGCTGTATCGCTCATCCATGATGGAGATGCCTGTCGATCAATCAGGTAACCAGACGGTCGCCATCGTCTGCTGGGAACCCGTCTCCACACAACCGCTTATTTGTTGCACGCCCAATGCGGCACATGGTTGACTATGATGCTCCGGCCTGCAGACAGATCATGTATTGACTGGAGGTTTAGCCAAAACTCTGGTGAGGTTTTTATGCCTCTGAAACTAGCCAGCTGGCACTAAAGGTGATGCCCCGCACACCGCGCACAATTTGCTGATGTACTGAACCGGAATACCCAAGTGATTGGTCAGAGGCTTTGGGATCATTTCAAGAGCTTCAAGAAACTCCTGAAGCAGCATTACGCCGGGATGTGCAGCAGTTCTATGTGAAGAAATCATAAGTCACCGTGTTGAGCATGCTGCAGGGGAAGGCCGGTACATTGTTACTTGTTTCGATGAGCCAAAGGGGTCCAATTTAGTTCGAAAACGAGTTTCGGGGCTGTGTCGATGTTTTTCAGATCGTCGTCTGCACATGCGCCCCGCACAGGTACCAGCCTCTCGCGACGGCCCGCTGTCCGGGTGTGCAAACAGTCCGCCAATGAACGCTTCGCACAGCCATTGGAAGCCGACGGGCAAATCCCTACGTTCGTCACAATACGGCTTTTCTCCTCACTCCAAGCCATAAGTGGCACAACCTGGATGACGGATACACGCGCATTGTACTCCTTGTGAGTCACTATCGCTTAGGGACGTATATTGCCTGTCTCGGAACCTTTGACCGGGTTGAGATCGACATAGACCACCATGCCCCGAACCAGTTTGATCATTCGGGTCAGTCTAGGGTCGCCGCTTCGGTCCATTCCCTGGCTTGAGCATCTTTCGAGTACATCTCGGCATAGGTTTCGGCAGATTCTGCAAGCCGTCGTCGCAACAGTTGCGATTTCAAATGGTCCCGTGCGGCTCGCACGACTTCGCTTTTGTCCCGGAATCTATGCTGCTCGCGCCGGGAGAGAAACTCAAGGCGCGCATCGGTAATGCTGAACTTGGCCTGAACCACAATGTCACCCTCCAGTCGACCCTAAGTGGCCCCTCAAACCACACCCCACGCTAAGCTCCTCACCATCGCTTGTTAAGCTGAGGCAGATCTATTGACCTCACTTCAGTCTTGGTCCATTGTACAATTTAGCTATATACTTAGCTAGATGTACGGAAGAGGAGTAACACCCATGTACATTGTCAATGTTCATCAGGCCAAAACCCAGCTGTCCCGATTGCTGGCTCGTGCGGAGGCGGGCGATGATGTGGTGATCGCACGTCGTGGTGATCCTGTTGCTCGCCTTGTGGTCTGCACGGCCCAGGGCACGCGTCAACCAGATGTCCTGAAAGGTACGCTGGACCTCCCGGACAGTTTCTTCGACCCGCTTTCCGAGGATGAGCTCGCTGCATGGGAAGGTCGGTAAAGTGTCACTGCTGCTGGACACCCATGCGTTTCTCTGGTGGCTTTCTGAGAGCAGCAGGCTCTCCATACCGGCTCACCGCACCATTGCGGATCCCGCGAACGAGATTCTGGTCAGCGCGGCCACAGCTTGGGAAATCACCACCAAGTTTCGAATCGGTAAACTTCCCGCTCGCAAACCGGTAGCACTCGATGTGTCGGAACATATTGCCAGCCAGGGGTTCAGTGAATTGGCAATCAGTGTTGCCGACGCCGAACATGCCGGACGATTGCAGGGCGCTCATCGTGACCCGTTCGACCGTATGCTTGCTGCCCAGGCTTTAGTGCGTGACTTGCGCATTGTTTCAATCGATACTGCATTCGATCAATTTGGTGTTCACCGCGTTTGGTAAGGCACCACAGAGAAGCATTGCACTAGGCCTGTTCGGTTGGCGTATCCAACAAGAATTAATCTGCCGACTTTCACACAGATCTGTTTCAGTTCGCATTCCCGCAGTCTGGCAGGAAGGTTTGAATTGAGTTGGTGAGCTGGTCTAGCACACATGGAAACAGGAGAAGATCATGGTAGACATTGTACATCGTACTGCACCCTTTGATGTTGAAGCTTTTTTGCAGGAAGGTTACCAGTTTTACGTTGCCACTCACGGACCATCTGTGCGCCCGGACTGGTATCAATTTGAAGACGGACATTTCCATCATCGGGTCCACACGCCAGGCTATATCATCGTATTCAGGACGACCCAAAAATTTCGCTGGTGGTCGATTTATTTGATAATGATTCGGGGCGTGTGCTCCAGGTTATGGCAACGGGCACCGTTGAAATCACGCCGTACTGCGTCAAGCGTGCTGAGCGAATGCTGGTGAGATACCTGGGGCAGGACCAGTCCAAGTGGTCGACACAGCCCGACGACTATCCGGGCTATGTTCGCGGCGACGGTCCTCCCGGGTGCGTCTGGTTGAAGCTCAACGCCAAACAGCTGTTGAGCTTTAAGAACTGGGATCTGTGAGCGCGGCGGACAGATCGGAGTAGTGCGTTACTGACGTGGTAGGTTGCGCATCACATCAATACTTTTTGCTTCGGGGTTCGTGCCGCCGCCCGGCATCCGACAAGACGTTCGCAATCGATGCGTTCACCGTCAATTGCATTGGAAGTCCATCGACACGCCACCAATCGGTCCACACATACGCGCCCCAGACTTTGCCGTAGCCTTTTGTTTGTGGGTCAGACAGCACCAGTGTGAAATTGTTTTTGTCTATCACATTATCCTTCAGCGTCTTGATTGTAAGAGCGATGATCCGTGTCCCTGCGGGAATCACGAAAAGGCCGCTCTCTGCCACATAGTCATTGCCCGCCTTTGCTGTACCGTCTTGGGTCTTGTACGCATACCGTATATCAAAGTCGAGCGCACGTGAGAGTGTGAATACAAATTTCGCGTCTTCGCCTTCTCTGACTTGGACATCGGCGACATGTAGCTTTGCTGTCACGCCTTCGACCGTTCTGTTTGCCATTGCTGGTTGTGTGAGCGCTGCGAGCATCAATAGGGCTGCACATGCGATCCCGCCAGTGCGTTCCATCAGAAAACGGGATAAAGAACCCTTGGGGTTGTTGGTTGTCCGATACATTCTCATGTTTTTCTTCTCCTTGGTGAAGCGCATCGCGGCGTGTTGGGATTATGGGGTTGATGCCGCCTTACGTGCTTTATAAGCGATTCCGACGCGCTTTGTCAATGTGAGCGGGACTTATTATACATGGTGTCGGAACCCCGGTACCTGCTATTCTTTGACACTTCACAGGCTGGCCAATGTCGCAGAAGACATATTGCGGCGATCCGTTGATGTGTATTCAGGGGTTCGTGGCGGTGAGCGTGATGCGGTCAAAGATAGAACAGACTGTAATTTGTTCGTGAGTTGTACTTCTGCTGCCGCGGGGCGGTTAGCGAAGGCGGTGCTTATGCGAGCTGGTGTTGACCCTGCGCCGACACACAATCTCATCAAACTCGCACAACAAGCGAGAGACGCAGAGTTGTATGACATGGCAGATTTGATTTCAGCTACGGACTGGGAATTTCAATAGCGTGCATTGTCTCAGCCAAACTCACAGGGTACTGGCGGTGATATGCAGTGGCGCAGTGTTTCTGCCGGGGTTGGGGAAAGGAAATTATTATCAGACCAGGCACCCGGCAGAAAATACTGACGCATTGGGGAACCACTCATGCCCAGTGTGCTGAAGCAGCGAGACGTTATTTTTGGGAATTATATACTTACTTGACACACAGGGTCTTGACAGGGACAAGCACTGGAATCAGTGTGCGTGAAATTGATATATTCGGCATCTATCTCTAAACGCTAAACAGGAGCGACCACGCCGATGCGGATGATACGCACCTACAGTCAACAGGCGAAGATGTCAGCCGCAACACATCAGCGGCTGAACAGATTCCTGTATCTCTCTCGCCAACTGTACAACGCCGCCCTTGATGAGCGCATCAATGCGTATCGGAAGGCTGGTGAGTCAATCGGCCTGTACGATCACTATACGTCATTCACTCAGATACGCAGAGATGATGCTGAGATGAGCAGCTATGGTGTACAGCCATTCCGATCTGTCCTGAACAGACTGGATAGATCATTCAAGCGATTCTTCAGGCATGGTGGCTTTCCGAGATTCAAGGGCAGGAACAGGGGTATTCGATCTTTTGAAACAAGCCAGTTTCGTCTCTTCGCGTCTGGCGCACGGCACTGTGTGTACATCAAGGGCTTTGGCAGGTTCATTGTGAAGGCGGTGCCGGAGGGTGAGATCACGCTGGTTCGCGTTGTGACAACACCTGTCCGCGTCATGGTTCAATTCGTCTGTGAGCAGGAGAGGGAGGTATCGGTTGATCAGTCTCCCGTCGTCGGTATTGATGTTGGCGTGAAGGCACGGGTCACCCTCTCGACTGGTGAGTCAGTGCCGAAGGTGGTCATTGATAGGACCCGACAGAAGCGGCTTCAGCGAAAACTGAGTAAAGCCAAGAGGGGCAGTCACAACCGATATAAGAAACGCCAATCTCTGGCCAGAGAGGCGTACAGGGTCGCAGAGAGACAGCGCACTGCCCTGCACAGAACCACAACCGACCTGGTGAGGCGACACAGACACTTCGCGGTTGAAGACCTGAAGATCAAGAACATGACTGCCCATGGCGGCAGTCACAAGAAGGGATTGAACCGATCAATCCTGGAGCAACAGTGGGGAACCTTCGTCTATCAATTGACCTACAAGGCTGAGAGTGCCGGTGGGTCAGTTGTGAAGGTGAATCCCAGGAACACATCGAAGACCTGTTCAGGCTGTGGTTCAGTCCATGAATCACTGACCCTGAAGGACAGAGTCTTTGAGTGTGAACAGTGCGGCTTGAGTCTCGATAGAGACCTGAATGCCGCACGCAACATCAGGGAGCGTGGCTCGTCGGGCGGGAAAGTCCCCGATATGCGGCCTGATGGTGAATTGATCGGCGGGGTTGCCCGCCGTGCCGCATAGAACAGTAGCCTGTGTCAATAGGTATATAATTCCCTTATTTTTGGAGCAGTACAGCAGCGCAATGATCATCTCACACCCCGTGAAGCTCCCGACTACCACCCGATCTGGGTGACAGCTATCAGCAATGCGGGAATCACGAGGAATACGCCCAGTATATAGCCCAGTACATAGAGTGTGTTCTTCTGGGCAAGCTCTGCGAGCCCGGTCGCTGCGCGAATCGGGATATCACGCAACAGAGGCACTGAGTAAATACTCACTACTGCGAGAAAGTTGTAGCAGAGATGGATAAGGGCAATTTGCAGGGCGAATATGGCACTTGGACCACTGATGGCAGTCGCCGCAAGCAGACCGGTGATGGTCGTACCAATATTGGCACCCAAGGTAAATGGGTAGACCTGCCGCAGGCTGAACACGCCGGTGCCTGCCAGGGGCACTATGAGACTGGTTGTGGTGGAGGAGGACTGCACCAGCACAGTCATGACAGTGCCGGAGAAGACGCCGGTGACGGGACCTCGACCCACAGCTGCGTGCAGAATCTGCCTGGCCCGGCCGACCATCAGTACCCGCAAGAGTTTTCCTATCAGGGTGATTGAGATGAAGATCATCGCAATTCCCAGAACAATCATAACGACACCACCAGCGACAGCCGGGAGAACGCCGAGCAGATCGTGCCTGATCAGATTTACCGGTGGATTGACGATGGGTTTCAGAAAATTAAACCCTGACATCGATATGGAACCACCCCCAACCAAAAATTCCGAAAGCCCGATGCCAATGCGTTCCAAGAGATCGAACGCGATCTCCAGAGGCAGAAAGATCGCAACACTGAGCAAATTGAAGAAATCGTGAACCGTTGCCGCCGCGAAAGCTCGGCGAAACTCATCTCCGCTTCGGATGTGCCCGATACTGACAATGGTATTGGTGATGGTCGTACCGATATTGGCTCCCATCACCATGGGAACAGCCATGCTCACGGGTAAGCCGCCGGCCACCAGGCCCACAATGATGGAGGTTACCGTGCTCGAAGACTGGATAAGCGCCGTAGCCACCATACCGATGACCAAACCAGTGAACGGATTGTTGGCGAAGGAAAAAAGCTCTTCTGCGGTATCACCGGCAGCCAGTCTGAAACCACCTCCTATAGTTGATACCGCGACCAGCAGCAGATACACCAGAACCAGCACTGCCAGCCAGTTTTTCATACTGGATACAGAAGGGGCAGTCAGCGTATTGATAATGGAACCTCTGTGCTTTGTTACGGGGATTGGGAGCCGCTTATGCTGCGAACCAATGACTGCACAATGGTGACAGGTGCGACCCGGCGGCAGTACAACATGGTCAAGTTTCGCCCAGCAGAGGTCATACCAACCCGTGGTAGCGGGTATATGCCCAGGCAAACAACCCGAGGGCCGACACCACAGTCCAGAGTATCAACAGCAGCAGCCAGGGGCGGAACGGTTTTCGCTCGGTCTCGTTGTATCCGCTGCGTGTCACCTGATCGACGCGCGCCTGGTCCTCGGGTGATAACCTGGTAGTGTGCTTCACAGAAATTCCACAGTTACTATAAACCGAGCATTGCCACCAGGAATTGAAAGCCCGTGTCTTCCCCGGAGAGCGCCAGACTCAACTATACCAACTCCCTCTCTACCCGGGTGAATATAAACTCCTCAAAACCTGCTCCAATAGAGAACACCACAGGAAGTGCGCACAGACCGCTGGATCGTTCAGTGCGGGCTTGGGGTATTCCCGAAAACTTACCGGCGAGCGCAGTGGATCCCCGGTTACCTCTGGAGTAACCCAGTTCTAAAGACGATCCCAGGGAAACAGCAGGCACTCGCACAGATTCATAATCGCGCTATCTCCGGGGTTTCCGGCGAGCCAGAGCAGACGGTCCAGGCCGACTGCCACGCCCGAACAGACAGGCAGTCCCCCGGCAAGTGCTTGCAGAAACGGTTCATCAACAGGTACCTCGGGCAATCCTTTGTGCGCCCTGTCCCTATTGCCCTGCTCGAATCGGTGGCGCTGCTGATCAGTATCTCTCAGCTCCTGATATCCATTTGCAATTTCGATGCCCCTGACATAGAGCTCAAAACGCCGCGCAACCCGATCACCGTCACTCAGGGCGGTTTCTGCCATAGATGTCTGGCAGACGGGATAATCAGTGACAAATAGGGTATCTGAACCGAGACGGGGTTCAATCACCGAACTCATCAGTAAATCGAGGCTTTCCGCTCGATTCAGACGACCCGAATACCCCGTGTGTGCCCAAACAGCCTCATCCAGATCCCCTGCGCTGCATCGATGCGGATTAAGCTGCAGATGCTGCTCGAACAGGCTGGCGTAGGTGCGGGTTTCAGCAGTGAACGACGGCAGCAGTTGCGCACAGAGGTTGTGGACATCCCGGATCAGGTCTTCAAGATCGAATCCAACCCGGTACCATTCGAGCATACTGAATTCAGGATTGTGCCTCGCTCCTGATTCAGCCTCGCGAAACGCCTTTCCGATGCTGAAGATCGAACCGCTGCCGGCTGCCAGCAGACGCTTCATAAAAAGTTCAGGTGATGTCTGCAGGTACAGCCGCTCATCACCGGATAGGACTTCCATTGAAGCCAAGTGAACGTCTGGTACTGAAGATCTGCCCAGCAGTGGAACCTCGACTTCGCTCACCCCCTGCTCACGAAAGTAGACGCGAATCTTTTGATAGAGTTCACCGCGCCTGCGAATTATGGCAATGATGTGTGACAAGCAGAACTATCCAGGGGCCAGTGAGGAAGGAAACTCCCACGGGCCGGCAACTATCTCATACTGACCTTAGTCGCGCACACGCGCCAGATACTCTCCGGTACGCGTATCGACCCGAATCACCTCACCTTCTTCCAGAAACAGGGGCACCTTGACCACAGCACCCGTGGCCAGTTTGGCTGGTTTTGTTCCCCCAGTGGCAGTGTCACCGCGCACCCCGGGGTCAGTTTCCACAATCTCAAGCTCCACATGGTTGGGCGGCACCACCCCCAGCGGCACACCGTTGTAGAGTGTAACGACACACATATCCTGCTCTTTTAGCCACTGCGCTGCTTCACCCACGGCGTTGGCGTCCGCCTGCTGCTGTTCGAAGCTGCCGGTATCCATGAAGTGCCAGTATTCCCCGTCTTTATAGAGATACTGCATTTCGGTATCCAGAACATCGGCGGCCTCAATGCTCTCACCAGACTTGAATGTTCGCTCCCAGGTTCGCCCGGTCTTGAGGTTTTTCAGCTTGACCCTGTTAAACGCCTGACCCTTTCCCGGCTTGACGAATTCGTTCTCGATAATGGAACAGGGATCACCATCCAGCATGACCTTCAAGCCGCCACGAAATTCGTTGGTAGAATAGCTCGCCATCGGTTACTTTCTCTGGATTTGCCTGGGAGGCGCAATGATACCTCAGTCCGAACAGCCTTGGTACGGAGAAAACCCACCAACGGAGAGCTGGCAAAACCAGATGATCAGCGCCATCTGTAGCGTCGAGGACCTGTGCAGTGCGCTGGAATTAACCGCAGACCAGCTCAGCCTTTCAACCCGGGCACAGGCCGGTTTTCCCCTGCTTGTGCCCAGGGCTTTCGTAGATCTTATGGAGAAGGGCAATCCCCGCGATCCGCTTCTGCTCCAGATACTGCACCAGCGTGAGGAAGACTTTCACCAGCCGGGGTTTACGGACGACCCTTTGGATGAGCACCGGTTCAATCCCCTACCCGGAGTGATCCATAAGTATCCGGGACGGGTATTGCTTGTGGTCAGTGGCAAATGTGCCCTGAACTGTCGCTACTGCTTCAGGCGAAATTTCCCCTACGATGAAAACACCCCTGGACGTGCAGACTGGAGACGGATTTTCAGGTATCTGGAGGAAGACTCCAGCCTGACTGAGGCCATCTTGAGTGGCGGTGATCCCCTGAGCGCTCCGGATCGCCACCTCGCCTGGATTACCCGGAACCTGGAGGCCGTAACCCACCTGAAGCGACTCAGAATTCATACCCGCCTCCCGGTGACCATTCCCGAGCGTATTAACGGGGAACTGCTCGACTGGATAACGGGCACCCGTCTGCAAGTACACGTGGTTTTTCACATTAATCACCCGCATGAGATAGGCGAGAATTTCAGGCGGGCCGCCCTGAAGCTGCACTACCGGGGAATCCAGTGTCTGAATCAATCAGTCCTGCTCAAGCACATCAACGACGATATCAACACACTCGTCGCACTGCAGGAGCGGAGCTGCGAAGCCGGAATATTGCCGTACTACCTGTTCTGCCTGGATCGGGTGCAGGGTGCAACCCACTTCGAAGTCGAACCTGACCGGGCAATTGATCTGGCGCGACAGATGCGTGAGTGCCTGCCTGGCTATCTGGTTCCAAGGCTTGCGATGGAGAATCCCGGGGCGAAAAGCAAGAGCATTCTGGTCTAGTGTAACTAGGCTGCGGGGTTATTCGTGGTCGCTGTACCCCATGAGATAGAGGATGGCATCCAGCCCCAGGGTACTGAGCGCGTAATCGGCTGACTCCCGCACCATTGGCTTGGCATGAAAGGCAACACCCATGCCCGCGACACCTAGCATCTTCAGGTCGTTGGCACCGTCGCCCACCGCAATCGTCTGCTGCAGAACCAGCCCCTGATGGGCAGCAAGCTGTTTGAGCAGTTTCGCCTTGCGCTCGGCATCCACTACCTCGCCGAGAAGTTTACCGGTTAGTTTACCGTCACGAATTTCAAGCCGGTTGGCGTACAAATGATCAATACCAAGCTGCGCCTGAATGCGTGTCCCGAAATAGTCAAAGCCGCCAGAGAGTATGGCGGTCTTAAAACCCAGAGATTTCAGCCGCCTGAGCAGCCGGTCAGCTCCTTCGTTCATACTGAGCCTGCCAGCGACGGCCTCCATTGCTGACTCGGGCAGACCCTCAAGCAAGGCCACACGTTGGAGCAGGCTCTGGGTAAACTCAATGTCACCGCGCATGGCGGCCTCGGTAATCGCCTGAACCTCCGCTCCAACGCCTGCTTCCTGGGCAAGCTCATCGATCACCTCTTCCCGAATGAGGGTAGAATCCATATCAAACACCACCAGCCTGCGGTTGCGCCGGTACACGTTGTCTTCCTGATATGCCAGATCAACTCCCAGATCGGTTCCCGCAGACATGAGTTCGGTTCTCAGGTCTAGCGCTGAGGCAACTTCACCGCGGGCCATAAACTCAACACAGGCCTGAGTCTGCTCGGGAATCTTGTCGATGGGGATCCGCCCGGTCAACCGGGTGACATGATAGATATCCAGGCCATGGCGTGCGAGCACCTCGCTGACGACGGAGATCGCCCGTGCCGACAGGGTTCTCCCGATGAGGGTAATGACATGTTTGGGTTTTCCCTGTCCATCCACCCAGCGTTCATAGGCGTGTTCGCTGACAGTCGACGATTTGATGCGTATATCGCAATCGCTCAGCACGCGCTCAATACTGACTGTCACGTCTTCAATTCTGATCTCTGCGGGCAGGCTGATCAGCAAACCCAGGGAGAGTGTGTTATGGATAACCGCCTGACCTATATCCAGCACCGAGGCATTCTTCTCCGCGAGGATTGAAGTGATCTGCGTACACATTCCCGGCCGGTTGTCTCCAGAAAGTGTAAGCAGAAATATTTTTTCAGTCATTCTAGCCTCTCTTATCTGGCGCGATTATATAGTGGAGTCCGAACCTCCAGGGGCCCCAGACATGCACAATTGTTCGGGGCCTGAGGCAGGGAGCCTGCCTTCTCGGGCCAGGATCGAAACTTCTTGTCGTCCTGAAAGGTTCCACTACAATTCACCACTATTTTCGGGAGCTGGCAGGTTGGTACAGGTTCGCACTCTCCTACAACGCATTTCTGGGGGCAGTTTCCTGCCCTTGGCTGGTATTTTTGCCTGTGCCCTGGCAGCACAGCTGCTGTTCGAAGCGCGCCAGCCGGAAGCTCCTGTCAATCTGCCAGATTCCCAGGGCCAGATGATTACAAATGCAGCCATTCCGCTCTTCCTGACCGGGGAGACCGAGGCCCCGGCGCAACGCCTGGAAAGCCTGATTCAGGAGACTAATATTCGCCAGGTGCTGTTACTCAGCAACGACCAGACGCTCATTGCGCGGGTGGTCAACGGCTCCGACACCTACCTGGACAGACCGCTTGTACGCACAAGTTTTCCGGTTGAATTTCAGGGCAGTCTGGCTGGCACGGTGCAGGTGGAGCTGGCAGATATCAGGGAACCGGTGTCAGCTGCGTCCAGACTCCTGCCGGCAACAACTATCAGCCTTGTTCTGACAGTGTGTGCGTGGCTGCTGACCCTGGCATACAGGCTGGCGTGCCAGCTTATCGCGCCACAACTCGTCTCATCGGTCAATTCACCCTACATTCTGGAAACCGAACCGGCTGCTCCGGTGCCCGGAACATCAATGATCCTGTACATCTACCCCATCGCTGAGCCTGAATTGGCTGAGGATTCAGCTTCATTGCGTGAATGCATTGCCAGCTTCAGTCACAAGCTTGAGCTCCACCTGCGGTTCTACGGTGGCCAGATTCTCAGCCTGTCGGATGATCGAATCGTGTGTCGATTACCCTATGGCCAGAGCAGTGCAGACACGCAACAAGCAATCGTGTTTGCCTGGGGTACGGCGAGAGACATACTATTCCGTTCAGCTGGCAGGCAGTACCAGATCAGCATCAAGACTCTGCTTCATCGAAGCAGTATGGCAGCACGAACAGGTCAGATCTACAGGGCAATCAACGAAATTGACGGCGGCACAGAAGCTGCGGTAGTGGACAGTGAATTCCAGGCTCATCTCAGCGAGCAATTCATCGACGCACTTGAGTTCGAATCCAGCGAATTCTGCTACGCCCCCTGCCCTGGACACCCTAATTTGAACCATATCTCAAATATCAGGGAGTCTCTAAAAACGCTCTGGCAGAAACAGGAGTCGATACTCAATAGCGGGGAAGTGTGATCGGTCCTGCGTCGATCTGATTCAGATCAACCAGCCAGCCACCAGCATGCAGTACCGCGCCAAAATATGTGGGTGAAGGCCCGCCCGGTTTCACGATATCCCTCTGAATCAGGGTCTAGAGGGCCTCCTCAGCCGTCTCACCGGTACGGATGCGCACGACGTGTTCAAGCGGGGAAACGAAAATCTTGCCGTCTCCAATCTTTCCGGTACTCGCAGACTTGATAATTACTTCAACCACTGAATCAACCATATCGTCGGTGACCGCGATGTCGAGTTTAATTTTGGGAAGGAAATCGACTATGTATTCCGCGCCGCGATACAGCTCGGTGTGGCCCTTCTGGCGGCCAAAACCTTTTACTTCTGTGGCGGTGACACCCTGAATGCCCGCGTCGCTCAGTGCCTCGCGGACATCGTCAATTTTAAAAGGCTTGATTACGGCTGTTATCAGTTTCATATTGCTGAGTCCTCTTTCCTTTTTCACTATTGCTTTTCGCCCAAAGCCGAAAATTTAATCAGACCACCTGCCAGCACATCAGGCAGCAAAAACACGAGTGGGTAGAAGGGTACATGCTTTCATAAAAAAGGGAAGCGCTGTCGCGCTTCCCTTTTTTAATCGCTGCCAGTTCCGGCACTGGCAGGTACTGCCCCTACCTCGCTGTTGCGAACTCGGGGTAGGCCTCAATGCCACACTCGCTCAGGTCCACACCTTCGTACTCCTCTTCCTCGGATACACGAATACCCATGGTGACTTTAAGAAGCATCCAGACAATCAGGCTACAGCCAAACACCCACACGAAGATGGTCAGCAAGCCGCCGAGTTGCCCCAAGACGGAAGCTCCACCAGTAATGCACACAGCCATGACGCCCCAGATTCCGACAGTTCCGTGCACGGATATGGCACCGACGGGATCATCGATCTTCAGCTTGTCCAGGGCAAGGATACTCAGTACAACCAGCGCGCCACCCGCTGCACCGACCAGAGTAGAGACCAGAACGCCGGGTGAAGCAGGGTCCGCAGTGATGGCGACAAGCCCAGCCAATGCACCGTTGAGTGCCATGGTCAGATCAGCTTTTCCAAACATGATGCGGGCAGCAATCAGAGCGGTTATCAGCCCACCTGAGGCTGCCGCATTGGTGTTCATAAATACGTTGGCTACCTCGTTGGCAACGTTGATATCAGAGAGCTTCAAGGTTGAACCACCGTTGAATCCAAACCACCCCATCCACAGGATAAAGGTACCCAGGGTTGCCAGGGGAAGATTGGCTCCAGGCAGAGCGTTGGTCGAGCCGTCGGCTGCATATTTGCCTTTCCGTGGGCCGAGAAGCAGGACACCTGCGAGAGCCGCTGACGCACCAGCCAGGTGAACAATACCCGAGCCGGCATAGTCGCTGTAGTTCAGCTCACCAATGAAAGGTACGGGGTCGCCGTTCCAGGTCCAGCTGCCCTCCACCGGGTAGATGAATCCTGTCATTACCACGGCAAAAACCAGAAAGGCCCAGAGCTTCATACGCTCAGCTACGGCACCGGAGACAATAGACATGGCAGTCGCAACAAACACAACCTGAAAGAAGAAATCAGAGGCCCCTGAATACACCGCGCCGCCATCAAACCCTTCCGCAGCCTTGTCAGCGAGGGCTGCTGCCGCATCGATACCTCCGGTTGTTTCCACACCGGACAGGAAGAAGCCACCGTCGTACATCAGTTGATAGCCGCTGACCATATACATAGTGCAGGCAATCGCAAACAGTGCAACGTTCTTGGTCAGGATCTCTGTAGTGTTTTTGGAACGTACGAGACCAGCTTCAAGCATGGCGAAGCCCGCCGCCATCCACATAACCAGCGCGCCACAGACCAGAAAATAGAATGTGTCCAAGGCGTACTGAAGTTCGAAAATTTGATTTTCCATGGTTTTACTCCAAGGTTAGTAATCGTCTTTTTGGAAACACGCAAGCTTTATATTGCGTCCGGGCCGGTTTCGCCTGTACGAATGCGAATGACCTGTTCCAGCTCGGTGACAAATATTTTCCCGTCACCAATCTTTCCAGTTGCCGCCGAGCCGGTAATGGCTTCGATGGTCTGATCCAACATGTCGCTGGCAACTGCAACTTCCAGTTTTATCTTGGGCAGAAAATCGACAACATATTCTGCACCCCGGTAGAGTTCGGTATGGCCTTTCTGACGACCGAAACCCTTTACCTCGGTGACGGTAATACCCTGCACACCAATGGTACTGAGCGCCTCGCGCACATCATCCAGCTTGAATGGTTTGACAATAGCGGTGATGAGTTTCATAGGATTCTCCTAAGGTTCTGAATGTGGAGGAGGAGCCCACCCGAATAAAAAAGAGGAGGGGTGTGATGAGTGGGCTCCCTAGTCGAGGCCAAAGACCTAGAAGCCAATTCCCCAGGAAACGACGGCTATCACATCGTCATCATCGATATCGGTATCGCTGAGCGTAAAAGTGAAGTCGCCCAAATCTGTGCTGGTACCCAGATCGACCGAATAATGGACATAGTCCAGCTCGCCGTTATCAAACTCCTGGTCGTGATCGAACGTGTAGGCACCCAGTGTGAAGCCAATACTCCAGTCTTCTGACAGATCAGTGCCGTAGCTCGCGTAGTAGTAGACATCGCCGGTATCGAAGCCTGCATCTTCGTTGGCGTCGCCAGCATTGGTTGTGTACGCCAGACCAAAGGTGAAATCACTGACGCTGTAGCTGGTGTAGAGTTCAGCAAACTCAACTTCACCATCCACGGAGGGATACCAGTAGTAGATGTAGCCGATATCAAAGTTGTCTGTGGCGTACCCAAAATACAGGTCTACCTCAGAACCGTTGAAGCCTGAAGCGGTGTCGCCAAGCGAGCCCACCCAGGTACCGGCGTAGAAACCGGTATCATCAGCGTAGTCGATGCCACCAGAGACAGAGGCAGTACCATCGCTCTGGCTCACTCCACGCCAAATATACTCGGAAGTAGCACCGAAGTTGGCAGAAATTTCGGCCTGGGCTAGCGTACCAGCAGCGAGCAGAGTAGAGGCAACAAGACTTTTCATTAACAATTGCATGGATTTTCTCCTGTGTATGTGAAATCTTTATCAAAAGTGCCAAACAGCACTTCCCCGTGGTCAAAGCACAGGCCGTGCCAAAATAAAAAATACTTCTTAGATTCAATAAGATAGTATTTATTCACCCCAAAACGGCCCTTCGGATCTCCTCTTTTAATCATGTTTACTCATGAAACCATGCACCTCTCTTGTGCTCGCACCGTCTTGGTGCGCGCTGTTGCTGACTGGGTAATTGCAAGTAGAATAATGAAGCCAGTGCACTGGGGGACAAAGCGATGACTGAAACAAGGCCAGGAGAACAGTTAACCCGACTGCTGGAACAAGGCAGCCCTCTGGTTGCTTCATTGGGTGAAGAAGTCAAGGCACAATTTCGGGCTCTGCTCGAATCACAGATTGGACAGTTGGGGCTGATTACCAGGGAGGAATTTGATGCGCTTCGCACTTCTCTGGAGCGGGCCGCTGTCAGGATCGAGGAACTCGAAACCAAGCTGGAGGACTTAAGCCCGAACACTCGGAGCTGAGAAATCACCCTGCTCAGCAGTCCGCACACACAGGTTTAGGGACGAGGATGTGCGACCGTCATCAACCAACACCTATGCCATCGTTGGTGTGCAGGCTCGACCTGTCTGGATTGACTCGCCAAGGCTGTCTCGAAAACCGGCTGTCTGCGGGTCGCAATGACAGTCGGGCAGTGTCTCAGTTTGAAATCGTCGCAATTACGACACGGGGCGACCCGCAGGCCGCCCCGTGTGGATGGTGTCTGATGCCGGTCAGTTCGTGGTGCAGCCCAGCGTGGTCCGGTAGCCGGGGCTGCTGATGTATATGAAGCCGGCACCGGCACCGGCACCGGCATCGGTCCGCGCCCACTGGCCTGACGCGTTTCGGGCCCCGCACAGGCAGGCATTGACCTTTTGTCGGTGGTTGGGGCCATTGATGTCAGCACAGGCATAGCAGCCGCCCGCCGTGCCGGTGTGGTTGATGTCGTCATAGTGGCCGAGGGGCCGCGACAGGTCCGCCGGAGTCTCCCCCGTCCTGAAGCAGGTGGTTGCGATGACGTTTATTGATATTGTTCCCTGCAATCAGATCCGCGGCATGGTGCGCATTATCGAACTTGGCGATCCCCTGCCACCGTTCATCGCCCTCACATTTACCGAAAACGGTGCCTTTCCATCGCGGCACCAGACGCACGCCGCGGCACGCGGGCACATTCTCCAGTCGGGCATTACGGCGAAATCCGGTGCGGCTGGACGCATGAACATCTCGAGACCGTCGGGGATCTGTCACTGAACGGCGTGCACCTGGCAGCGGCAACGGATTGACAAACATCCGAGCTCAATGGTAACTACTCGCCCCCCTGCTTTTGGCTGAGCGGGGTGTTCTGTGTTGGGGGCTCTATCATTTTGGCGACCGGTGCGGTCCGCCTCTCCACGACCAGGCGTTTGGGCCCGTGCCCGGCAGCGTCGGTCTTCGGCCCCGTGCTCGTGGCACCGGGGCGTATGCGGGCGGTCTCGTCGGGCTCTGTCCGGGAGCTCGGCAGCCCGGAGGTGCGTGAACCCTTCGGGGTGTTCTTCTCCATGAACACTGCCATCAGCACCTGAAAGAGCATCAGCAGAGCCTCGACCAGGGCGCGGCTCTCGGCGCTCATCGCGCCGTCCGCGCACAGCGCCTTGAAGCGCGCCTTGAGTGCGTCGAACTCCGAGCGCAGCGACGCCCTGTTCACCGTCGCCACCGGTCACTCGGCCTCAACTGCCATGACCGCCGCCAGCACCGCCAGGCGCTCCGCCGGTGGCATCGCCCGGTAGCGCCGTCCCCAGCTGGCCGCCTTGCGCTTGATCCGTTGGCGGTCGGTAAAGTTGCGGCCCGCGAAGGACGCCCAGTGCACCCGGTCCGGCTCGAAGTTGAACCACAGGTTCTCGGTCACCACGCCCGCCTGGTTCATCACCTGAATCGACAGGCTGCGCCAGCCCTCAAGGCGTTCGTCGTAGAGCGCCGAGGGATACCCCGACAGGATCACCGAACAGGGCAGACCCATCAGCAGCGCCAGCAGCGCCTCGTGGTCCTCGATCTCGTAGTCGTGCCGGTAGCGCTGCGACGACTTGCGCGTACTGTGCAGATACGGCGGGTCGCTGTACACCAGCTCCGTCCCGTCGAAGGGATACTCCCGAAGAAACCGGTGGCAGCAGCCGTGGACCAACTCCACCGGATACTCGCACTCAAACCCGGCCAGCGCCCGCTCGTCCAGGTCGATCCCGATGCTGCGCAGCGCGCCTGGCTTGCGCCTCATGATCGCCCCGCCGCCCAGGTGTGTCTCGATGTACACCGAGTGCGGCGGCATCAGCGCGATCAGCGCCTGACACAACCCCGCCGTCGCCTTGGAACCAAAATATGCGTTGCCCATGACCCTGTGCGATAATGAAACGCACACACCATAGAGCCCCTTTCCTAGGGTGTCAAGGGGTGTGAGTATTTACGTTACAAGATTGATTACCTGCATTTCGAGGCTCATTGCCATGAACTGGGAGGCACTGTCCATTGCATCGAAGGCGCATGTGGTTACTCGGTAGTGCCTCAGTTTGAGAATCATTCCATTCTGCCAGTTGAAAGGTATGTTATAGTGAGCGTCGCATCAACCTACTTCGGAGAGAAAGATGAAACATCATCATAACTCACCCCCCCCCCCCGCTCAACTAGCGACCTTCCTGCGGGTGTGCGTCAGATTTTAGGCAATTTCATAATCGGTAGTCCTGATAGGCATTTTTTACGCTTTATTATAAGTAATGTATACTTTCAGTATTGCAACCATCCAGAGACTCTGCCCATGGACACGATCAATCAACTCAAAGCCAAGCGGGATGCTCTGCTGACCCAGTTCAACACCCTCAGGGATTTCCGCCCCGGCAACTTGCTCCACGTCTCCCGCAAATGTGGATCACCTGCCTGCCACTGTGCTACACCCGGTGACCCCGGACATCAGAGCTGGCAGTTAACACGCAAGGTCACAAACAAAACAGTCACCCGGTCGATTCCAGCCCCTATGCTCAAGCAGACACAGCAGCAGATACAGGAATTCAAGCGCTTTAAGCAACTGGTGGGCGAATTGACCGAAGTCAGTGAGTCATTGTGTGATTCACAGGTGCAGGCGCACCGTAAAAAAAAACGCTGAACCAGACGTGCTCACACAGACTGTCGCACAGGAGGTTGAGCAGGACATCCTCAGGCTGCTGGGGGCACAGGATTTTACCCGCCGGGTTGATTTCGATGCCGTTGAGTCATTGATCAAGTCACGTGCCCTGAACTTCGCCGCATCGCTGCTCGAGACATTTCTGGACCAGGATGATTCGGATCATCCTTCGAACCACATACCCTGTGACTGCGGTGCACCGGCCCGCTATCGTGGTCAGCATGCTCGCACGCTGACCACGGCCGTGGGCGATATTACATATCACAGGGCCTATTACTACTGTGATGACTGCACACAGGGCTGGTTTCCCAAGGATCAGGCCATGGGTCTGGATTCACGAGCCCTGTCACCGGGTGTAGTGCGGATGATCGGTCAGGTGGCGGGCCGGGAAAGCTTTGCCCAATCACACACCCTGCTGCACGAGTTGGCATCAGTCCGGGTGAGTATCAAGCAGGTGGAACGAACTGCCGAGCGCTTGGGGAAGGACATACGTCAGTACGAAGTACGCCAAGTCGAGCAGGAATCGCTTCCGGCACGCACCATGTATCTCGGGGTTGACGGGACCGGGGTGCCGATGATCAGGTCGGAGACCGAAGGGGTGAAGGGCAAGCAGCCCGACGGGACCTCGAAAACCCGGGAAATGAAGGTTGCAACAGTCTGGAGCTGTGATCGGTGTGACGAGCAGGGCCATGCCAGAATCGATGTCTCGTCGGTGACCCACACTGCGGCCATCGAAAGTGCAGGCACCAAGGATCTGGCTATGCACTTGGCACCCTTTGCACAACGCATGGAGCGCGAGGCCCTACGGCGAGGATTCTATGATGCCAACCGTCAGGTCGTCATCGGAGACGGGGCCAAGTGGATCTGGGCCTGTTTCACGGAACTGTTTCCTACAGCCATCCAGATTCTTGACCTGTTTCACGCCCTCGAAAAAATCTGGGATATCTCCAAACTCGTGTACGGCGACGATGCCGAGATCGGCAGACAATGGGCAAAAAATACCTGTGCAGCCCTCAGAACCGGAGAGATTGAGGATGTGATTGATATTCTGCACCCGCTTTCAGTACAAGGTGAGAAGATTAAGAATGCACTCGGCTATTTCGAACGCAACCACGAACGGATGCGGTATAAGACATTCCGAGAACAGGGGTTATGCGTATCAAGCGCGGCAGTCGAAGCCGGATGCAAAAATGTCATCGGTACCCGACTGAAACGCGGCGGGATGCACTGGAGCAAGGATGGCGCAAACAGCATTGCATCGCTTCGCTCATATATCATCAGCAACCGATTTGATGACTACTGGTACGCACAACCGAAAACTCCTCATATCTGCGAAAAATGATATTTGCCCAAATATTGACGTACACCCCCTTCCTGCTGCTGGCGGCCCTCGCCTTGCCGATGGCCGTGCAGGCGCAGACGGTTGGACAAGCGGCCTGCCCGGACGGCGTGATGCAGAAAAACACCGGATTGCTTCTCTCAGTTTCTGCTGTCGAAGCCGACAAGGCCACGCTTCAGGGCTTGATCGCGATAGATCGATCTGATATCCAAAATCTATCAGAGGTCACCGGGAATTTTCCGAGCGCGTGGAATTCCGCCACTCTGTATTTCGGCGTGAGAGGTTACGGATACCCCGATGGCGTCCAGGACGCCCGGAAGGTCCCGTTCACCGACGGCGATCTCGTCCATGGTTTTTGGGCTCACTCGGGGACGGTCAATACCTTCGCCCTGACCCCCAGACCCATAACATTCCTGAGCTTGGAACCATCAACCAAATATGTGGCACAGATTGTTGCCGGTGAGTTCAGGAAAAACGTGCGCGGAGGGACTCAGGTTGTGACAAATGACGTCGTGGGCGGTACCGCCAACTCGGTCGGGAACAAGCCCAAGCCTGTGATTGCCCAAGTCTGCTTCCAGACGGCCGCCAGTGGTAGTTAGCGGCCGCGACGGCAGTTAACACCGAAAACACGCAGACAAGCGAGTAGCTTTATAAGCTCGTGATTTTGGGGTCGTGTCTCACTTTGAAACTCACACAGTCGCTGGCTCGGAGCGGCTGGATGTGACAGAATCGCACGTTCCTGGGCTCTGTCCCATCACAGAATATATCCAGTTTGGAGTTCCCGGGAATGTACTCTGGTTGGTGCGGTACAATGAGGTTTCACCTCCCGATTGAATACCTTAGTGTCGCCACTGAAACTCGAATAGCGTGCTTCTGGCGGACGAGATGAAGGCAGTGCGACTGCTCGCAGCAGGTTGATAAAACGTGTGCACTCAGTAATGACACCACGAACGACACTGGGTCTCGTCCTGACACTGACCGCGCTGCAGGTTCAGGCTGAACAAAAAATACTCAGCCCGGATGGCCGGGAACTTATTCTCCACCAAGACGGCACTTGGGAGTACGCGTCAGAAGACATTTTTGTACCAACTCCGGCGGGTCAGACAGTTCGATTGAGACCTGATCACACCTGGGAATACATGGGTAACGCACCCGTCCGGGCAGACCACCAGCATCGCGAACTGGATGTGGATATTCAGCTGGGAGAAACCGTGATTACAGAGACCGTCAGTAGCGCTGGAGCCAGCCGCAACCTGCGTCGCAGCGCCCGGCTCAATTTTTATATTGACCTGCGGCTGTCAGCCAGCGCTGGACGGAGCCTGCACCTCTCCCAATTGCAGCCCGAGAATATTGCGGTCACCGATGATCGCGGCAAGTCCTATCAGGTGAACCAGGTAGAGTCCTCAACGAGTGTGCTGAACGCCGGTGATACCGGCACGGCATTGATTGTCACCACATCAGCCCCCAGCCTGCTCTATGCTCCTCGCGAGTTGTATCTGGAAATCTCCCGCGACGCACTCGGCACACAGGATTCGATCCGCCTGACCAGGTTGTACGCAGAGATCGAACGAACTCGACACACTGAATGAATGTGAGCACGATTCGGTTCGCACACCTGACGGGGCTCAGACACAATGGGTACTTCACATACAACGGCATCCAGTCAAAAACAATGAACCACTATGACACGATTGCATGTGCAATCCAGTATATTCGCGACAACATCCCCAACCAGGTGACCCTGGATCAGATCGCTGCTCGGGCGGGTGTCAGCCCCAAGCGTTTTATGCAGGCCGTTACTCTGGAGAGAGCCAAGCTGTTGATCCGCAAAAACCACGGCTCTCTGCTTGACATATCTGATGAACTGGGACTCAGCAGTGGATCCAGACTGTACGACCACTTTGTGCAGCTGGAGGCTGTCACCCCATCGGAATTCAAAAGTGAAGGTGACGGTCTTACTATATATTGGGGCCAGCATATGACTGATTTCGGTTGGGCCTTTCTGGCTCATACGGATCGCGGAGTCTGCAGGCTGGCCTTTGCTGAAGAAAGCGATCCCAGTGCTCTGGCCACAGCGTTGGCGTGCGAGTGGCCGAAGGCCGGGCTTTTTGAGGATCAGCAATCAACCGGACAGATCATCAAGCACATATTCTCCAATGCAGAGAAGGTCATGGCACCACTTTCTCTGTGGGTGCGGGGAACCAACTTTCAGATCAGCGTCTGGCGAGCCTTGCTCAATATCGGAGCGGGCGAACTCAAAACCTACTCGGATATTGCGAAGGCTGTTGGCAGGCCCGGTGCTGTGCGGGCAGTTGGCACAGCAATTGGTGCCAATCCTATCGCTTACGCAATTCCCTGCCACCGAGTCATTCGCCAAACCGGTGCGTTGGGTGGGTATCGCTGGGGTGCTGCGCGCAAGCATGCGATGCTCGCACGTGAGCTGGCATCCCGCCACCCCTGCGATGAACCGGATCAACCCACGCAATAGTGATCGACGCTTTCTGGGCAATGCGCTGAATGTTCAGACCAGGCTCCCACTGGAAGACACCCGGGAGCTTCCCTGCCAGCTTCTGCCCTGTGACGGCGATGCCCGATACTTTGGCGTGCTGTTCGAAAGACCTCAGGCAAACAGGTATTTGAGCACACTGTTCCATGCGATGCATTGGCAGCGTGATGAAGTCGTCATCTATGCCAAACGCCAACTCACGCAACGCAAAGTTGCCTGGTACGGTGATCGGGAGTTTGCGTACACCTATTCCGGTCAAACCAGAGTGGCCAGGCCCTGGGTAGCTCCTCTGCCAGACATCAAAAACCTGGTCGAACAGGCAACGGGGTACAGGTACAACGCCTGCCTGCTCAATCTGTATGAAGACGGAAGCCAAGGTATGGGCTGGCACAGCGATAACGAAAAATCACTTGCACAAAACAGTTCCATCGCGTCGGTTTCATTTGGAGCACATCGGCGCTTTGACCTGCGCCATAACCCCACCGGAATCAAGCGCTCAATTGTTCTTGAGCACGGCAGTCTTCTGCTGATCGCAGGGACTACCCAGAACTTGTGGCAACATCAGTTGCCCAGAACACGGAAGGTATCCAGGCCACGTATCAACCTGACCTTCAGAACAATGCTGGACTGAGCTGGGATACTCTGACTACACCAACGCCAGCCACTTAATCAGCCGAAGGACAAGAGTCCTGCACGCGGTGAGTCGCTGCAACAGGCATCTCCCCCGAGTGAGCGGGGCTTCGATCTACTGGGAGCGTTCGAGTATGTAGTCCACAGTTGCAACTATATCATCTGGGGAACAGTCCATGCAGACCCCCATGGCTGGCATGGCATTCAGACCATCGATGGCGTTCTGATAAAGCTCATCCCGCCCCTTGGACAGGCGGCCTGCCCAAGCGGCAACATCGCCCAAAACAGGTGCGCCGCCCACGCCGGTTGTATGGCAGGCCAGGCAATAGGTGTTGTACACCTGTTCCGGATCCCTTGAATCATCTCCATCTGAGCTGGCGCCACCGCTGGCTGAACAGGGGTCACCTGCCATGCAGATTGCTCCAACCGGCACCAGTCGATCGGCAATCTCCAGTGCCCTGTCGTCCAGGGCAAATGCTGACAGGCTTACCGCAGCAACTACTAGGATGAGGATCAATTTCTCAAGATTCATACGCACACCCTATGAAACGGGATTCAGTGAGATTTATTCGACCGGATGAACAGGCTTCGTCAGGGGCGAGCATTATACTCGCGCAGGAAGGTCAGGCAAAGTTCGGGGCCTGACCTGCAAGTTTTTCTGCCAGGAGGTGTTGAAACAGATGCAAGCGCACCCACATAATAGTCTCTGGCAACACGCCTTCAAACCAAACCCGGAGAACACCATGACGGACAAGATCCAGCATCTCTCGGACGCAGATTTTCACAACCAGGTGATCGAGGCCGAAGGTCCAGTGCTGGTCGATTTCTGGGCAAGCTGGTGCGGCCCCTGCAAAATGATTGCCCCCATCCTCGATGAACTGGCGGACGAGTACGATGGCAAAATCAGGATCTGCAAGATGGATGTCGATGCAAATCGGGAAACGCCCATGAAGTTTAATGTTCGAGGCATCCCAACACTGATCATTTTCAAGGGCGGCGATGTAGAATCCATGAAGGTAGGCGCGGTCTCCCGTAACCAACTCAAGGATTTTATCGACGGGGCCATCTAACACTGATACCGGGAACCCTCAAAGGCTCCCGAAATCCTGCTGCTTCAGCAGAATATAATTTGCTTGCAGCGCAGGAAAATAGGGCGCATACTCCTCCCGACTGGCATTCGCTAGTTCAGCTTCGGCCGCCTTTTTCCGCTCTCTGTAGCATCAACAGCCAGCACATAATGTGGCGCCCGGTCAGAAACCTGTCGGATGGAACTCCGTCCCTCCGTAACAAAAATAATCCATCCAACTCTCGAGATGAACCTTACTGAACTCAAAAGAAAACCCATCGGCGAACTGCTGGAAATCGCAGCATCAATCGGCCTGGAAAACGTTGGGCGAAACCGCAAGCAAGACATTATCTTTTCCATTCTCAAGCGACACGCCAGGAGTGGAGAGGACATTCACGGCGATGGGGTATTGGAAATTTTGTCCGATGGCTTTGGTTTCCTTCGATCAGCAGACAGTTCCTATCTTGCCGGTCCGGATGACATCTACGTATCGCCCAGCCAGATACGCCGCTTTAACCTTCGTACCGGGGACACCATCTCCGGGAAGATTCGCCCACCCAAAGACAACGAACGCTACTTCGCCACGCTCAAGGTCGACAGCATCAACTACGATGCGCCGGAAAATGCCAAGAACAAGATCCTGTATGAAAACCTGACTCCGCTGTTTCCCGACGAGAGACTGAAACTGGAATCTGGAAACGGCAGTTCCGAGGATCTCACCGGGCGTATCATTGATCTGGTGTCTCCCATCGGCAAGGGACAGCGCGGTCTGATCGTCGCACCACCCAAGGCAGGCAAAACCATCATGATGCAGCACATTGCCCAGGCAATTGTGCGCAACAATCCCGAAACCTACATCATTGTGCTGCTGATCGATGAGAGACCCGAGGAGGTCACCGAAATGCAGCGCACTGTTCGTGGGGAGGTCGTCGCCTCCACCTTCGACGAGCCTCCATCACGCCATGTCCAGGTCGCCGATATGGTGATAGAAAAAGCCAAGCGGCTGGTGGAGCATAAAAAAGATGTGGTCATTCTGCTTGATTCCATCACCCGTCTGGCACGTGCCTACAACACCGTTCAGCCATCATCCGGCAAGGTGCTCACCGGCGGTGTGGATGCCCATGCGCTGGAGCGGCCCAAGCGGTTTTTCGGGGCAGCACGCAACCTGGAAGAAGGCGGCTCGCTGACTATCGTTGCTACGGCGTTGGTCAACACCGGCTCGAAGATGGACGAGGTTATTTACGAGGAATTCAAGGGCACAGGCAACCTTGAACTCCACCTGGACAGGAAGATCGCCGAGAAATATGTCTTCCCCGCCATTAACGTTCGGCAGTCAGGCACCCGTCGTGAAGATTTGCTGATGAGCGATGCCGAAATGCAGCGGGTACTTATTTTGCGACGCCTTCTGCATGACATGGAAGATCTGCCAGCCGCAGAATTTCTGGTCGACAAGTTGAAAGATTTCAAGACCAACGACGAGTTCTTTACCGCCATGAGGCGCAAGTAGTCGGCTTGCACTAGACAGCTTCCAGAAAATCGATGATTTCCGGAATCCAGCGTTCGTAATTCTGAAAACTGTGGTCCCCGCCGCCCTCAATGGTCTGTCTGCATGCAGCGTACTTTTTCGCTGCGAGGCGATAATCACAGGTATCATCTCCCTTCTGCGCCAACAGCCAGATATTTTCGGGCCTGGTAATCGCATCAACCCGCACTGACTCAAGATTGGCAACATCCTCGTGGGTCAGGGTGCAGGCCTCACCAGAATGGTAGTTCCTCAGCTCAACGCCCAGATAGCCAGGCTCAAGCATGGAGGGCCTGACAGCGGGATTGATAAGCGCAGCACGCAAATCATAATCCTCGACCAACCATGTGGCCCAGAATCCCCCAAGTGAACTGCCGATCACAGCAGTCTCATCAGCGTAATAACCAAGAGTCATTCTGATACTCTCGATCGCCGAGCGCGGATAGGACGAAAGTGCTGGACACTCAAACACGAGGTCGGGCCTGTGCCTGTGCAGCCACGCCTCAGTTGCCTGCGCCTTGGCTGAGGCGGGTGAACTCAGAAAACCATGAAGATATAGGGAATTATATACGTGACAGCCACAGCTATGATTCCCAAGATATAAAATGCGTTTCAACAGGGTCTCTCGCAATCTGCTGTCATATTGAACCAGCTGTGCCACCTGGATATGGTCTTATCTCTAAGTCTGACATCTTGAGCAGGTCCCATTACAGCCCATATTGCGCGCTGGAAGTCAGGATACAGATTGGCAGCGAATGAATATACTCCCGGTGAACATTAGGTCGGCCTCAGGGTTGCACGCACACTCGGTCCTACCTTGAGCCGCAAGGGGTTCTTCTTCTCCATCGTGCACGGCAAGAAGACAGCGCAACTCGCCAGAGACAGGGACCTTAAACTCACGGAAATCGTAGCCCACAGCCACCGCGTCACAACCGGTTCTGCACAAACTTTCCGGTGGAATGCACACACCGGGGAAACACAATTCGATCCCGTCTCTGGCCAGCATGCTGCGTCAATCATCAGGGTGCAGATCAGGCATACCCAAATGGAAGTATTCGGGCACCTGGAGTCAGGCTACTGGCTGTTTCAGTGTGGAAACCTAAAAACCTGAAAAAGTAATGGAGTACTTTCCCTGTGTACCGGCCTGCTGCCAAAATACTGATCGACCGCTGTCACCGGCTGACAGCGAAGCAACTCCGCACGATCATCAATCAGGACTGAGTCCACACCCTGAGGCAATGTTCAACTCTTCCGGAGTAGTCCACTCAGAGCCCCGAATAATAGGCCGCGAGATCAGCAATATCCTCATCACTCAGATTGGCGATCATAGGTTGCATCAGTGCAGCCATGGGTGAGGTGCGCCGACCATCCCTGTATGCCTTGATCGCACTCTCCAGATACCCGGCCTTCTGTCCTGCCAGGTTGGGGTAGATTTCAGCAATACCTATGCCATCGGCACCGTGACAGCTCGTGCAGACTGCAGATTTGGCTTTACCCGCTTCGGCATCGCCAGCCTGGAGGTGCAGGGGGGCAATCAGTATGGCTGCAAAAATAACTTTCTTCATCGGTGTTTCCTCTATTTCAATGGTACTTGCTTACGGAGTGGGGGGGGGTTATTCGGGTAGATCAACGTACACATGCAGGACGAGCGGCCCGGTTTAACTAGTTGAGTGCGTGAGTGCGGCAATTTTCTGTTCATACACATCCGCACGTTTCTCGTCGCTGGAGCGAATGGCGAGACGGCGCAACGACTCAAGAAGCACCCTGTCATCAGCATGCGCTCCAAGCCAGGATTCCGCAGCCTTGATTTGGCCGCGTGTGGATTTGCCTTCAATCTCTGCATAGGCCGTAACCAGATCTGCATTCCAGTTGCGGTTGATGGTCTTGCGCAGGAATTGTTCCGCCTTTTCCGGCTGACCCTTCATCGCAAGCTGCTGGGCGAGATCAATGCTCAGAGCAGGAGGGATAACCGAACCATCACCCAACGCATCTGCCAATCTTGCCAACAGAGGTGCCGCCGCCCCCTCCGCCAGGCAGGCACGCAGGCAGCGCCGCTCAATGATGGGCAACCTGGCCGAGAGTACCTTCTGCTTTTTGACAGCCGCAATCAAATCACAGACCTGTTCCCAGTCACCCCGATCCTCGGCGACAAGAATCTGCAGCAGGCGCACCTCGGGGTCTCGTGTGTTCTCCTCGACAAGCTGCTCACAGAGTTCTGCAGCACGATCTCCATTTCCAACCCCAAGCTCAAGATATCCAAGCCGCAAGCGAATCTGAAAACTGTTGTCGGGAAAACGTGCCATCGCCCGGCCATAGGCCTCGCGACCACGCTCGACGTCTCCAGATGCCACAGCTGCCTGGGCAGCCATAATGACATAAGGCTGAGGGTCATCATGATCGCTGGCAAGTTTCACGAGCTGTTTGTATGCCTTACTCCAGTTTTGCTCCGCAAAATTCTTGAGCGCAGATGCCGTCAATCGCTCGGTCCTGCTGCGTACCCAGGCACGTCGCCAACCGCCCAGAAAGATACCCTGAATGACTGAACGAAGGAGGCTGAGCACCAACAGGAAGAGAACCGCCAGAATAATACCGATCCAGATGGTTACTTGCATGGCGGTGTCGCCCAGTCGTATCAGCACATAACCGTCGGCACCCAAACCCACATAGGCACCGGTTGCCAGCCCCAGGGCCAGCACCACATAGACGAGTAGCCTGCGCATCAGTCCCGCCGCCCGCCGCTCCCGTAATCCTCAAGTCGCGAAAGCCGGCTGACGACGGCTGAAAGCATCTGAATGGATTCGTCAATATTGTGAGGTTCTTCGCCGATGGGCATGCTCCCAATAGCGCCCAGACTTGCCGCGACCCGTTGCACGCGAGGCTGGTTCGGATGGGCTGTATTCAGATCGGCCGCCGCAGACTGCAATGCTTCGGAAAAAATGTCGGTACGCCGGGAGAGCAGCGCCAGCTGTGCCTGGCGTATCTGCACCTGTATTGCAAGCATTCTGGTCTGTCGCTCATTCTGGGTGAGCAGATGTCTCCTCGGCCCGGCTGGTCTCTGTATGCGAATGTACCGCTCAAGAATCTGAGTGACCGACCCCCGGATCCGATCCCATCTCGAATCAGCCTCGGCAGTTTCCGTTTCGATGACCGCAATATGTTCAGGCTCAAATACGTCCAGGCGTCCAATTTCAGCTGCAATGGCTTCGAGTTCAAAAAAGATTCCCTCGATATCGACCCGCGTGGACAATTGCAGCTTTGCAATATCTGCAGCCAGCTGCCTGCGAATACTGACAAGCTCCGGTTGACCCAACTCCTGCAGAATGGCATCTGCCTGGGAGAGCATGCGGACGGCGGTGTCGATGTCGCCACTGGTCGCCAGTCGCTGGTTGGCGATGCGCAACAGGTACTCAACCTCCGCCAGGGTCCAGTCACTACTTCCCTGAGTCTCAGTCGCGGCGATACGCTCCGCCAGGGCAGCCATCTGACGTTCCGCATCCGCGGCCATGGCAGTCAATGCATGCTGCATGTTCAGTTGCCGTCCTTCCAGATTACCGTTTTGTACCTCGAGGCCAGCGACCCGTTGCGTAAGTCTGGCCAGATCCGAATCGCGCTGCTCGATATACTGGCTCAGGTGGACAAATCCGAAATAGCCTGCCCATGCAGCAATCAGAAGCACGGACAGTATTATCAGGAATACAAGGATTTTTCTTCCCGACGATCTGCGGGGCCGCTCTACCTGGGCTGCATCCGGATCATCGTGCGGTTGATCAACTGTCCGCGACACCTGCGGCTGCTTGGTTGCATTTTTATCAATCGGCGACCCCGCATCCTTTGCTTCTTCTGGATTTTCTGTATCCTGCGACACTTACATCTCCAAGGTTAAACTGGCACATTACGCCTGTGCTGACAGCTACAGTTTACACTTCCTGCGCCAGCTCAGATAGAACCACAAGCAGCGATTCCAGGTCAGGGCCTGACGCCCGGAAGATTTTTGAGAACTGCATGGTACATGCCAGATCAGCGACTCGCTCACCTGGCACGACCAGGGGCACGTGCCGCCAGTCGCCGTGACCGGATTCGTCCAGCACATTCACAAGAGCACTGACCGTATCTCCGCTCAGCGCAATGATTGCGTCGGGACGTAACAGAGTATCCATGTCCAGCTTGTCCAGCGCGACTGGCACTCGGGAGTACAGCTCAACTCGTTGTATTCGCGCTCCACGCTCAGCGAGGCTGGTTTCCAGGTGCTTCCGGCCGCCGACCCCACAGAGAATGACAACCTGCTCACGGGCAACATGGCTGAGTGCCTCAAGCTCAAGCAGGCTTTCCGAATTGAACTTCTGCTCCGGTACAAACACCTCCAGACCCTGATGTCGCAACGCTCGCGCCGTTGCTGAACCAATGGCAAAAATTTCGCACCCGGGGTGCAGACGCACCGCCGCCAAAAGCTTTTCCGCAAACCTGGCGGCATTGGCGCTCACGACAATTATCTTGTCGGCGGAGGCAAGCGTTCGAGCATGGTCCGCCGAGCGCTCCCCCTCGAGACTCAAAGGCACTATTTCGAGCAGCGGTAACGTGGCAACCGCGTGACCCAATGCGCTCAGTGCCTCGGTGAGCTTCCCAAACTGACCCCTTGGGCGGGTTACGAGAATGTGCACAACGTCGCGGAGATACCCCTGGACTAGAAGTCCGGCTCCCGCACTGCGTCCTGTGCGTAAACCTCAGCCAGGATTGCATCCGCTCCCTGATCGAGCAATTCGTCGGCGAGACGCACGCCCAGTTGCTCGGCGTCTGACTGGTCTGCTTCACCCCGGACACGGATAAGCTTTTGTCCGTCCAGACTGCCAACAAGGGCTCGCATCTCCAGGCGGCCACCAGCAGACTGCGCATGGCAGGCGATTGGTACCTGACACCCTCCCTGAAGATGGCGGCTGAGGGCTCGCTCGGCGACTACGCAGCTGAGCGTATCGGCGTGACCCAATGGGGTCAGGAGAGATACCACAGAGGCATCATTTGAACGGCATTCAATGCCGACAGCACCCTGCCCACCCGCAGGCAAGCATATTTCCGTGTCGATGCTGTCGGCTATCCGCCCCTCCATACCCAGTCTCCGCAGACCGGCTACAGCCAGTACAATGGCATCGTATTCTCCGGCATCCAGGCGAGCCAAGCGGGTATTCACATTGCCTCTGAGATTATTGATCTTCAGGTCGGGGCGTCGAGCACCGATCTGGCACTGTCTGCGCAAGCTTGAGGTACCCAAAATCGCATTCTCCGGCAAATCATCAAGACCGGCATACTCATTGGAGACAAACGCATCCCCTGGATCTCCACGTTCGCACACAACACCGAGTTCCAACCCGGGCGGAAACTCCATCGGGACATCCTTCATGCTGTGTACGGCAATGTCAGCCTGACCCTCAAGCAGGGCGCGCTCAAGCTCTTTGACAAACAAGCCTTTGCCGCCGATCCTGGTGAGAGGTGAATCCAGCATCTGGTCACCGCGTGTGCTCACGGGGAGCAGTTCAACTATCAGCCCGGGGTGACACTTTTCGAGCTCTGTTTTGACAAATCGCGCCTGCCAGAGTGCCAGCGGACTCTTCCGGGTTGCAATGCGTATTGTGGACAAGTGCTTCGATGCTCGTGGACAGTTTAGGGAATGCCGATTGCAGTAGTCAAAGCCCCGGGCCAAGACTTGCCCCACGACTTCCTGGGCCTCCCAAAACCGCAGCAAAGGGAACACCAGACAGTGGAGGCTTGAATGGCGCCAAGGGGTTACAGGGATCGAGCGGCCAGTACACTTCTGGCGAAGAAGAATCCACCAGAGCTTTATGCCTGTCCGGTACCTGCTGTGTCATCTGTTCTGTCTACGGGGTGTGGTGGCGAAAGCATAGCCCAGCACTGCCCAAGCTCCAAATCCTATCCGCGTCATCCACCCTCTGAAAAGAGACCCGAGAGGGGCTTGTGACCAGGCTGGCCAGCTGCAGATAAGTTGGCGGTGATTCAGGGCTCTGGCAAGAGGCCAGATCAGTATAATCAATTTGAAGTTGGACCTTTCAACTGTGCATTTCATCTCCTGAATCCAGATTCTGGACGAGCGCATCCCCGCCGCTTGCCAGCGTTCGCAGGTCCATGGTCATCTGGATCGCTCAGCCGCGGCCTTGTGCAGAACGGAGCGTGGAAACCGACAGGAGACAGGGATTCCAGCCTGACCATCGAACCGCGCAGCCAGCCAATCCAGAGGTTCGAGAAGATGAACTGCTTCGCCGTCTGGGCCAGAACCGACGCTCCGCCAAAAAGGGCTCCAAATCGAGATCCGTGAACTCTTACTGCACCCTCGGCGGACAGAATTTCCAAGTCTTCTCCCTACAGCTTTGTCGACTCTTCCCGACCCGGCTCCAGTGTTTTGTTTTTTTTGCGTTCACCCACCGGGTGAATTGCACAGATCCACATTTTCCCCATGAATCCCTGACACCTGCTTGCTTTTCTTGGTCACAGCCCTCTCCCTATCTGAGAATCGGGGATTCTGTTGGCTCCAACAAACCGAGCTGGGTATGCAGGTATAATGCGCGCTTTCAATACGGGTCCGAGTACCAGAACCAGACATGACTGACAGCAAGCCCACCAAAAACAGGAGCCCATGGGGCGGACGCTTTCAGGAGGCAACCGACGACTTTGTGCAGCGCTTTACCGCTTCAGAGTCTTTTGACCGAATACTCTATGCTCAGGACATCCGGGGCTCTATCGCGCATGCGACCATGCTCCACAGGCAATCGATTATTACCGCCGAAGATTTCGACGCCATTGTGCAGGGCCTTGAAGAAATTCAGGTTGAGATCGAAGCCGGACATTTCGACTGGTTGGTGGAACTGGAAGATGTGCACATGAACATTGAGGCCGCTTTGACCCGGAAAATCGGCATGGCGGGTAAAAAACTGCACACCGGACGCTCGCGCAACGATCAGGTTGCGACAGATGTGCGCCTCTGGCTGAGAGACCAGATTGACCAGATCGTAGCTGAGCTGATCCGTTTGCAGACTGGCCTGATCGACTTGGCTGAAGCCAATGCAGATACCCTGATGCCTGGGTTCACCCATTTGCAGACTGCTCAGCCGGTTACCTTCGGGCATCACATGCTCGCCTGGAACGAGATGCTGCAAAGAGATGCTGGCAGGCTGCGGGACTGCAGAGTGCGCATGAACCTGTCTCCTCTGGGATCGGCCGCCCTGGCTGGTACAGGCTACCCTATAGACCGTGAACTCACTGCCGGTCTGCTGGATTTCGATGGGCCGACTCAAAACTCTTTGGACTCTGTCAGTGATCGCGATTTCGCGATCGAGTTTTGCGCCTGTGCCAGCATCTGTCTCATGCACCTTTCACGCATGAGCGAGGAGCTTGTGCTCTGGACATCTGCACAATTCGGGTTTGTCGATATACCGGACAGGTTCTGCACCGGGTCGAGCATCATGCCGCAAAAGAAGAACCCGGATGTTCCCGAGCTGGTGCGCGGCAAAACAGGACGCGTATACGGCGACCTGCTGACTCTGCTAACCCTGATGAAATCGCAACCACTGGCATACAACAGGGATAATCAGGAAGACAAGGAGCCCCTTTTCGATGCGGTATATACCCTGCGTGACTGCCTGCATGCCTTTGCCAATATGGCCCCTGCAATAGCACCGAACAAGGCGCGAATGCTCGAAGCTGCGCAACAGGGTTTCAGTACAGCAACTGACCTTGCCGACTATCTTGTCGGCAGGGGGCTGGCATTTCGGGATGCCCATGAAATCGTGGGCCAAGTCGTAGCCCACGGCCATGACACGGGAAAAGACCTGGTTGAAATGTCTCTGGAGGAGCTTAGGAATTTCAGCCCTGAAATCGACGAGTCAGTATTCACAGTGCTCAGACTGGAGGGGTCGGTCGCGGCCAGAAACCACCTGGGTGGCACCGCGCCCGAACAGATTCAATTGGCGGCGGCAAGAGCCCGGCAGGCGCTGGGCCAAGGCACCAGCGTCTAGTGTCCCCGCCTCAGCCGATAAATCAAAGCGTCCTCCCGGCTGCCGCCTGCATGCGGATAGTACCACTGGCGTTCGCCCACCTTTTCAAATCCCATCTTGTGATACAGCCCGATCGCAGGGACATTTGAGCGCCGCACCTCAAGATAGACGCTTTCCACATGGGCAGGCAATAGAGACAAGGTGCTCCGCAGCAGTTCAGTGCCCAGTCCACACCCATGATGGTTCCGGCTTACACCGATATTCAGCAGTTCTGCCTGGGGTACCTCCGTCTGGAATACGACAAACCCCGCCAAGTGCGACCCCACCTCGATAACCCATGCATCCCGGTATTGCTGCAACACCTGGCTCCAATGCGACTCTGACCAGCCACTCGCTTCAAGCAGACCGTGAAGATGTGCGATGGACGACGCATCGGTGAGCTCGGCCCTGCGCAGGACAGTGCCCCTATCGTCTGCAAGTTCCTGGGTCGAAGAAGAATCAATCACGCAATGTATTGAGCAAATGCCAGGTTTCTGCCTTGGTCACGTGGTTCTGCAGCATCCCGCCCAAAGCTGGAGTCAGTAACATATCCACACCGAGCGTCTTGTGACGCAACCGGCCAACAGCAGCCCGATCTTGAGATTTTTCGGGAAACAGTAACCCTACGCCTATGTCGCCCATCAGCCAGACCGGCGCCTCGGCATGGTTCGCTGCGTGACTCGCCACAAGAGATGTCAGCCAACTTCTCGCCTGGTCCAGGCCAGCATCTACACCAGGAATGGGCCAGTGATACTGGTGTACATCTACTCCAGCAAACTCAGTGGCCCAAAGTGCCCGGAGAATATTGTTCGCCAGCCGATGTTTGCCTTGCAGCATGGTGTCTTCAGATGTCGACACATCCAGCACCAGAATACGTGGATCACGCCACACCAGAACTTCAAAATTCTGAGTCCCCGTTGAGCTGTGTTCAGTTGCCAGGTCATCCTCTCGAGCTGCTCCTAAGTGAGAACCTACCCCCGCACCCTGTCGTTTCCGAATGAGCTGCAGATCACCGGAAGCAGGTGAAGATGTCCCGGGCGCTTCCGGGAATCTATGTCTTCTCCGACCAGCTGTCTCTTTCGGACTGAGGATTTGGGATTGATCAGACACCGTATCCGATACAACCCGCAGAGAGCGCCGCCTGTACTGCTCGATACCGAGTACCTGAAGCATCGCAGAATAGAGCGATGTCTCCGCTATCAACAGATTATCCACCCATACATATTATCTCCGGCCAAATAGCCATACTAAATTCCTTCAAGTTGGGGGTGAGTCCTCTGGTCCGAACTGGCAAGCAGGTTTGCCGCCTGCACATATGCCTTCGCGGAAGCAACCACAATGTCCGTATCGGCTCCGATTCCATTGACAATTCGGCCCTCTTTTTCAAGCCTGACGGTCACCTCCCCCTGAGATTCACTTCCCTGGGTGATGGCATTCACGGAATACAGCGCGAGTGAGGCTCCTGTGTGCACTGCCTGCTCAATGGCCTTGAAAGTGGCGTCGACGACCCCATCCCCCTCCGCCGCGACCTCATGCAGGGAGTGCCCGGCACCTATCCTCAGCCGGGCGACCGGAGATGTACCCGTTCTGCTGGTCACTTCGAGATCTATGAGTGAATAGCGGCCTTCTGAATCGGTCGACTGGGCATCGGATACAAGAGCCTGCAGATCCTCGTCAAATATCTCGTGCTTGCGGTCAGCAAGGTCTTTAAAGCGTGCAAAAAGTGCATCAAAATCTTCGCGGGACTCAAAATGCACGCCCAGATCCTTATAGCGTGCCTGTACTGCAGCCCTGCCAGAGTGTTTACCCAAGACCAGCCGGTTGGCATTCCAGCCTACATCTTCAGCGCGCATAATTTCGTAGGTCTCACGCCGTTTTAACACGCCATCCTGGTGGATGCCTGCTTCATGGGCGAAAGCATTGGCACCGACAATTGCCTTGTTGGGCTGCACGGGAAAACCGGTAATGCTGGACACCAAACGCGAAGCCGGAACTATATGAGTGGCATCGATCATGGTTTCGACATCGAAGAGATCAGCGCGCGTTCGCACCGTCATGACGATCTCCTCAAGAGAAGCATTCCCGGCCCGTTCACCCAGACCATTGATCGTGCATTCGACCTGTCGCGCACCTGCCTTAACGGCTGCCAACGAATTGGCGACCGCCAGACCAAGGTCGTTGTGGCAATGGACGGAAAATATGGCCTGATCGGAATTCGGCACCGTAGTAATCAGACGTTCCATCATGTCAGCATATTCTCCCGGCTCCCCATAGCCCACGGTATCAGGTACATTGATCGTGCTGGCACCGGCAATGATGGCAGCCTCAACGATGCGACACATAAAATCGAACTCTGACCGGCTGCCGTCTTCGAGGGAAAACTCGACATCATCGCAGAGATTTCGAGCCAGGCTCACAGATTCAACAGTTCTCTCCAGTACGGCATCCGGCTCCATCTGCAGTTTGTACCGCATGTGGATGGGAGAGGTCGCAATAAACGTATGGATGCGCGAAGCATTCGCTCCGGCGATGGCTTCCCCTGCGCGCCGGATATCCTCTTCTTCAGCGCGGGCAAGGCTGCATACCCTGCTATCCCGGATAGTGTCTGCGACCAGCTTCACAGCCTCGAAATCGCCGGGACTGGCGATGGCAAAACCCGCCTCTATAACATCGACCCTCAGCCGCTCCAGCACAGTGGCAATCCGCAGCTTTTCCTCCCGAGTCATGGACGCCCCGGGACTCTGCTCGCCATCACGCAAGGTGGTATCGAATATAACCAGTCTGTCTTTGTTCATGATCTGCTCTCGTGTTGACCCCGGCCATCCTGGCACTCTGGTACCGATTCTGTCGGAGGTTCCCGATCCCCTTCCGTGTTACAGATACACACCTCATCCTCGGCATTCATATAATCCACGCTCGTTCCGTATCCCGCATCAACCACCAAACCAGCGCTCGCGGCTGAGGTAGGCAATCAGGCGCATGCAGGGTGCATACAGAGCGTAGGCAAGCGCCAGGGTCAGGAGCACACGAGGGGGGTCTATCATGATGATCGCCACCGCAATCACAATGGCAAACACCGCCGCGAAAGGCACCCTGTTGGCGAGGTTGATGTCTTTGAAGCTGTGGTAGCGAATCCCGGACACCATGAGCAGCCCTATCATGATGGTCAGTATTGCGAAGAGCACCGACACCGGAGTGGACGGCACCACATCATGCCAAGTCCAGACAGAACCCCAAATCAATGCCGCAGCGGGCGGACTGGCAAGGCCCAGGAAGTAGCGTTTACCGTCGCCTGAATTCTTGACGTTAAAACGGGCCAGACGCAGTGCCGCGCAGGCGGTATACATAAATGCTGCCGACCAGCCGAACTGTCCGAGAGGTTCAAGCATCCAGGTGTAGACCAAGACTGCCGGTGCCACCCCAAAAGAGACCATATCCGCCAGACTGTCGTACTCGGTGCCAAATTCACTTTGCGTGTGCGTGAGGCGCGCCACTCGACCATCCAGCCCATCAAAGAACTGGGCTGCACATATGGCGATTGCAGCAACCTCGAATTTGCCCTGCAGTGACATCAGGATCGCATAAAACCCGCCAAAAAGCGCACCTGTGGTAAACAGGTTTGGCAGCAGATAAATTGACCTCTTGCTCGGCCCCCTGGAGCCCGGAGCTACTTCGCCCTGCTGATGTGGCGGCTCAGTTTTACCCGGCCGATCACCCTGACCCCTGTTCCTGCGCGGCAATGGTTTGATGTTGTCTCTGCTCATGCCAGAGATTATAGAGGCAGTCCAGTTTCCGCGCACTCCAGATTTCGACCAATGGAGAAACGGTATTCAGACGATTCCGGAGCTGCTGACCCGGTTCAGCCTGACTGGTACAGACCACATACCTTGTGACCGTCCAGATTCCGAAAGTACCAGAGGTGAAACACGCCAAATGAGCTTTCGTGCGGACCAGGAGTACCTTCCACACTCGTCCGCCATTGGCTAGGGCAACATCGTGAAATTCCCGTACTTGCTCGAGCGAATTGCAGACAAACGCACAGGTAGAGCCGTTTGCCACAGTCGAAGGTTCTCCGTTGGGGAATGATATACATGACTCTACCATTACATTACTGTTAGCCTTCGCCTTACCAACCCTGGAGAAGTCCATGAACGACCACCTTACCATCAGCACCTTTCAACTATTCGAACGGTCACACATAAGGCTCCACAAGTGTCTCTGCACCCTCTATCTTGCCGCCAGCGACCGGATTGGAATTTCCAGCTTGGAATACTCGAAGACTATAGGCGTCACGCAGAAAAGAGCTTGATTCATGCAGTGCCGATTGCGAGAGGTTTGCGGGGATGATAGAGACAAACTGCACGGCTTCGTTGAAGTTGATGAGACCTTCGTTGAGGGCACGGAAGAAGCTGCGGACTGGTCGCGGCGCAGCGTGCCTGCAGGCAGTGCTGGTGCTGCGGGAATGTGGAGGCAGAACTATCGCCATGCCCATGCTGAACTCCGACGCGGCTACACTTCAGCCGATCAGTGCCGACCATGTGCACGAGAGGTCCAAGGTCTGCACTGACGAGGCAAAGGCACACGCGGAGATGCAGGGTTACGAACACGCCAGGGTCTCCGGCCACAGCTACGGCATTTCCCGGGGTTGGGTCGAGCAACGACGTCGGGAGAGCTTTGATGTCATCCTCGAAATCGACTGGCAAGGTGCCGATGAGGTCCGCGGGCTTGAGTCCGGCACCTGTTCAATCTTCATTCTGCCACCATCGGTTGAAACCCGGCGCCAACGCCTCGAAAGCCGCGCCCTCGGTGCCGCCGCAGCCATCGACAGGTGCAGGAAGCAGGCGGAGCAGAAAATCGCTCAGGCTAGCAAGGCCGACTACCTGGTGATCAACGAAGATTGTCACACTGCCCTCGCCGACATCCGCGCCTGCCGCCTGCGGCGGGATGGCACCGGCGGGCGATGACCGCCATGGTCTGGCTCGTCATTTGCCGCGACGCGCCCGATTCCGCGGCGCTGCGCCGGGATCATCTGCAGGCGCATCTCTCCTACGTCGAAAAAGTCATGAACCGGATCTCGGTTGCAGGCCCTTTGTTCGCCAATGCCACTGGCACCATGAACGGAAGTTGTTTTATCTACAGGACCGATGACCAGGAGGAGGCGCGCAGGCTGTTACGCAACGATCCCTATTACCTTGCGGGAGTATATGAACACGTTGAAATGCGCGCTTTCAGGCCTGTCGCCGGTGTCTGGGTTGGCGGCGCGGTGCGGGAGAGACATTCATCCGAAGGCTAAGGATGCGCTGAAAAACACAAGCGTGGAGTGTGTGGTGTAGTGTTTTTGTATTGCGACAATGGGTGCTAGACTGGGTAGTCAGTGGAAACTCTATTGCCAATGGTGCCAGAAAAGGCGAAAAGGGCGGCACCTGCAGCGCGGTGGCTCATTTTCGCCTGCCTTCTCCCCTGTGTGGCGGTATTCGGTGCCGAGCGGCCGGACACCGGTATCAGCGGTGTCTACGAAGTAATGGTCGGCGTCTCCGATGCCGAGCCAGCACTGGCATATTTTGCGGAATTCGGTTTTACCCCGGTCGCCAAGGCGGAATTGACGGCACCGCAGGCGAATGCGCTCTACGGCGTTGATTCGGCCCTCACGTCATGGCGTCTGCAAAACGGCGAGATCGACTCGCACGGCCTGTTGCGCCTCCTGCAGTGGGACGCACCGACTGGCCCCGGTGTCGGACTTGCTCCACCGGAGACGGTCGGCGTTCGTATGGCGGTCATGCGCACCCGAGACATTTTCCGTTTGGTGGATGTATTCACCGACCTGCGCGATGGCGCGGGCGAGGCCTGGTTGCTGGCGGGGCCGGTTTTTGACGACATCTACAATGCCACGGAAGGCGTTCCAAGCATCGTCAATCGCCGCGTTGGCGTGCGGGAAATGGCGGTGTACGGCCAATGGTTCAGCCATGTGTTCTTTCAACGCTATGGCTACGTCATACCGGGTTACGGAATGATCGGCGACCACTCGCCCCTCGGCACCAGCGAATTTACGCATCACGATTTCGTCGTGGCGGGGAATCTCGACGCAGTCACCGATTATTACGAGTCGGTGTTCGGATTCATTTCTGAAAATGATCCGGTGATCAGTGGGGCCTGGCAACGGGGGCCGCAAGCCATTTTTATGATGGAGCCGGGGCGCTCCCACTGGTATCGGGGATTCGTGTCACCGAACAATGTCAGCGGGAAGTTGAAATTCATCTCCCTCGACGGGCTGCATGGGACCGATGACCGTTCAGAACGTCAGCGCCCTGGCGAAATCGGCATAACCTTGCATTCGCTCTGGACGCCCCGGCTCGATCTGGTGCATCGCTTGGCGGTGGAGGCCGGGCTTGCGCCGGGACCGATCACTGCCAATGAATTTGAAGAGCCCAGTTTCCTTGTGCACGGCCCGGACGGAGCACATTGGCAATTGATTCAACGAGAATCTTCCGTTTGGCCCGCGGTCACCGAATTTCAATTGCTGAACGTGAACAACTGAATCAGCACCCTCCGGTTCCCTGCCCATTACACACGCATAATTTTCTTACCAGAGCTCATTGCTGCCCTCTGGTGCGGTGAATGGACGCATTGATGCCCATCCGAGGCAACACCAGCATGCCAACCTGAGTTTCTGCGTATAAGATCCGTTTTCCAGCGGTGCCGTCAATGGTCAACAGCGGCTCATCTTGTGTATTGATTCCGCGATTTTCCGCGTCCTGAACATAATGGAGAACTTCAGTGCCCGCCGGATAGGGGGCAACCAGAACGTCACGGTCTTATACTTCCAGTTCTACACGCCTCTTGTGCGACAAAACGACCGGCGCATGGCGGAGGTCTTTTTATTTTTCAGGAGAACTTCCTGGCCGATTGTTCTCCTGTCTGGTTACGTCGACCCTGCTCATCAAAAACGGCTGCGTCCATAATTCCGGTAGTGGCTCAGTTTGAACATTGCAAAGCCTGCGTGGGGAAAAGGCGGCCAGGAGGCCGCCCCGTGTTCGGGATGTTCCGCGATCCTCCAGCGATATCCGGTCCCGGATTGACGCCCTCACGTGGCCCGCACTCCCGAGAACCGGATGGATCAGCTGTCGAGGTCCGGACAATTGAGATACTGCCTTTGCGCCTGGCTCGCCACAGTCTGGCCGGCGAGAATCCGGGTTCCGCCGCGCGTGCCGTTGCACATGCAGTCCGTAATGTCCTGCCGCGTGCGGGCCACCGCATAGCACCCGGTCCGGCTGAATTTCGTTAGATCGAGCACGCCCCCAGGCAGGTTCTGCTCCGCATTCGTGAACTCGCCACGAGTCTTGAAGCAGTGGCGGTCAAGCGGATTTGAAGATGGTTGTTCTGTGTCGTTGTATAAAACGACTGTGTAGCGCGTATTCTTCTTCAGGCTGGAGAAAGTGCCGGACTGTGCCGCCAGTGGTTGGGATGAACCGAGATTTTTAATCTGCTGTGGAGTACCCCTCCCCCCTTCTTGAACCCCCACATATACATTGAATGGATCGACAAACGAGATGCGTTGGATGTTGAATGTCAGACTGTTTTGTGTGGGAGTCCCGATAGAAAAAAGGTGCGGATCGGTCTCTGACGAGCCACCTTCCGTGCAGGCTTCAGTGCCGGTGGTCGCCGGAATGACCAGCGGCGCCAGCTGGGCCTGCGCCGGCCATGCGATGGCCGCAAGCAGCAGGAGGGTTGCTAGTTTAGCGGGGGGGGGGGGGGGGGGTGAATTAAGGTAATCTTTCATCTTTCTCTCCGAAGTAGATTGATGTTCCTGCGATTATATCAGCTTCAACCCTCAGGATGGGATGATTTTCAAACTGAGCCACTACCCTCATGTCTGATCCCTTGACACTTGTAATCAGATCGGCCTCTCCATGACTATATCCGCCCTGCGATACACCGGGTGCCGTTCTCGAGACACAGTGCTAAAGCCGTGTTTTTTGTAAAGGGCGAGCGCAGCCTTCAATTCTGTATTGGAAAGCAAGTAGGCTTTTCGTGCGCCAATTGCCTCGAGTTTGGCGATGCAGGCTTCCATTAGACGATGGCCGAAACCCTTACCCTGCGCCTGGGGAGAAACAGCCATACGAGCAATCTCGAACACGCCATCACCGTCATTAAAGAGCGCACACACACCCAGAACCCTGCCTCCTGAGATCAGGCTAAAAATATAACCGCCGTTCTCTATAATCTGATAGGGGTTTTCCGCGAGTGCACGATCCACATCCTCAAGTTCGAAATAGGCCGATATCCATTCTTCGTTCAAGCGAATGAAATCATCAAGTAACTCTTTTCTGTTCTCGACTATCTCCATTCCCCTGTCTCTTGACACCATGGTTTTTCACAGCCCGACCTCAGCGCACACTGCCCCTGCCTCGAAGCGGCAAGCAGTCGCAATGAGCCAGAATAATCCGGCACACTGAATACAGCCAATGCGGTTGCTCACCTCTGTGGCACTCAGGCTTCCTTCCACCAAAGTAGCACCTGAGTTCTGAATGCAGCGAACTTTGTGTTCAGTTGCATCTCGTATCTCTCGTATCATGCGCACTCCGAATGCCTGAGGCTGCGCGCGAATCCGACGACAGCGAGTCCAACCCGAAGGATGATTCTGCAGCACCCCGTCATGAATTCCGCACTGCAACCGACTTCCTGCAACACACCTCTTGTCGATGCCGGATAGCTGTTCAGCGCAGTTTCCGGACGGCGTGGCTGTTGCACCGGGTTGCCGGCGTAGAATATGCACCGGTACTGAGGGCGCACAGTGGAAAGCAGCTAGAGCATGCCTTCAGGCCGAGGTATGCAAGCCACACTCACGGCCGGATTCAAGCTTGGTGGGATCAAAGTAGTGCTTGCAGGACGGGATGTTGTTGCAGTCCATGTAGGCTTGAAGCCGTTCATCGCTCCAGTGAAAGATCGGGGCGACTTTGAGAATCCCGCTGCTGTCGTAGGAGAGCACATCAAGACTGCGGCGGAAATCGGTATCCCCTCGGCGAATCCCACTAATCCAGACGGTCGGTTTCAACTCATTCAGCGCTCGGTCAAAGGGCTCGAGTTTGACAATGCGGGTGAATTCCTGGTGGAGATCAGGTTCATCCAGCGTGGGGATGCCTCCCAGCCTTACGTTCAGATGCTCGGTCGTATACCCGGGCACATAGCGTTGAACGTTGAGCTCAAGATCCTCCATCAGTTGCTCGGCCACGACGTAGGTGTCACGCATGTTGTACCCGGAATCAACCCAGATGACCGGCACGGAATTGTCGACCTGGGACAGCAGATGCAGCATGGCACCAGAATTTGGGCCAAAACTTGTCGACAGGATCGCCGGCTCGCCCAACGCCAGCGCCCAGCGGATGATGTCTTCAGCGGGTAGATCGCGAAGTTGTTGGTTGGCGGAATCTATATCAATCATGCTGAGGGATGCGAGGCGTACTGCAAGTTCTGTGCAGGCTGCGGATCGCACGGTTTCTGGATGGGTTGCCTCGGGAGGCGCGTACTATAGGCAGCACCCCCTTATGCTGCGAAATACAAAAAAATAATATCCTTATAACCAAAATTTAAGGCCGCCTTCTGACAATCAGGCCGTGCACCGAGCATGTACGTTGGTGAACTGCACAGAAACCGGGCAGGGGTTGAAAAGGCTGACCATAGGGTTTTTTGATCTGCGGGTCGTCCAATGCTTGAAACATCGGGCGCATACCCTATTATCTATGTGAACTCCATCCTGAGCTGCAGGCAGCAGAATTCTATGACGCGTATCATCCTCTTTCTCCTGACCAACCTAGCGGTCATTCTTGTCGCCAGCATTGCGCTGAGCCTGTTGGGCGTCAACTCATATCTGGATCAGAGTGGCACTGGGCTCAACCTGCAGAATCTGCTGGTCTTCTGCTTTGTATTCGGGATGTCCGGGTCCTTTGTATCGCTGATGATCTCCAAGTGGATGGCCAAGCGCGCTACCGGTACCCGGATCATCGAATCTGCAGCCACTGAAGAAGAGCGCTGGCTGATCACCACCGTCGAGCAACTTGCAAGCCAGGCGAACATCGGCATGCCCGAGGTCGGCATTTTTCCGTCACAGCAATCCAATGCGTTCGCCACGGGCTGGAACAGAAACAAGGCCCTCGTTGCGGTCAGTCAGGGGCTGCTCAGCCGGTTTGATCGCAACGAAACCAGAGCGGTTCTGGCCCATGAAATAGGCCACATTGCCAATGGTGACATGGTCACCCTGGCGCTGATTCAGGGCGTGGTGAATACCTTTGTGATGTTCTTTGCCCGCATCATTGGTCACACTGTAGACCGGGTTGTGTTCAGAACCGAGCGGGGGCACGGCATCGGCTTTTACATCGTGACCTTTGTGGCCGAAATGGTCCTCGGCATCATTGCGAGCATGGTTGTGTTCTGGTTCTCGCGGCGACGCGAATTCCGGGCTGACGAAGCCGGTGCCCGTCTGGCGGGAAGCCCCGCCATGATTGCCGCCCTGCAACGACTGCGGGCGGAAACAGGAGCTCCGAACGAAATGCCCGACACCTTGGTTGCCTTTGGTATTTCCGGCAGCGCGAGCACGCTGGCCCGTGCCTTTATGACTCACCCACCGTTGGAAGATCGCATCGCCGCACTGAAGGGCACTTAACACCTGTTGACGGCGGAGGCGGTGCAACCCCTGTGTCCACTTCGGGCACTGCCCGAGGGCAGTGCCCGGGAGTTCAGACTCGCCGGTGGGCAGTCGGCGTTTGTATTGCATTGGCAGGGCAGGATTCGCGGCTATCTGAACCGCTGCCCGCACGCAGGGCTTCCGCTCAACATGCAGCCGGAGCTGTTTCTCAACCTGGAAAGGACGCATATCCAGTGCAGCAACCATATGGCACTCTTCGAGCCCGAGACGGGATACTGCGTGAGTGGCCCCTGCACAGGCGCATCCCTTGAAACCCTGGATACTGCAGTCAGGGATGGTGTTATCTGCTTCGCCCAAAAGGCTTGAATATCAGCAGCAATCTCGGCAGCACTGTGAGTGACCCCAAAGTAGCCGCAAACATGGCCAGGCTGGTCAGCAATCCAAAGTAAATTGAGGGAATAAAGTTGGACAGGGACAACACCGAAAACCCGGCGATAATGGTAATCGCCGTATAGAGCAGGGCCCGACCTATAGTCCTGTGGGAGCGCTGCATGGCGAGCAGGTAATTGCGGCTGTGGCTGAACTCGATACGGAACCGGGTGATGTAGTGAATGGCGTGATCCACACCCATGCCAACTGTGATCGCCGCAATGGTAATGGTCATGATGTCCAGCGGAATTCCGGCCAGCCCCATGACACCCAGCACGATGCACGCCGCCAAGAGGTTGGGGATGAGGGCGATAATGGAGACCAGCACCGAACGAAACAGCGCCATGAACATCAGCATAATGCCCAGAAACACCGCTCCCAGGGTCTGGATCTGGGAACCAAACAGACTCTGCAACATATTGTTGTAGAGGACAATGAGGCCGGTAACCTGAACATCTTCCTGCGCCATGCCCAGCTCCTCTGTTCCATAGCTGCGAACCCGCTCGATCAGCTCCTCACGGCTCAGGCCGTGCACTGATTCCTTCACCCGGGTGCTGATGCGGACCTGCTGCCGGTCGTCGTCCAGGTAGGGTGCAATCAGAGTATTGTGCAGCTCTTCCCCAAGGCTGCGGCGCATAAAGGCCAACTCGATATCGTTGAGTTCAGAACCCATCAGATCGCGGGCAACCCTGTACCCGGTGGCTATGGAAATCACTTTGCCAATTTCCGGTTGTGCCTCAAGAAAATCGTGGTAGCGCTCCACCAGTCGGATTCCAGACCTGTTCCACCAGTAGCTCTCGGAGCTCTCAGCAGCGACATTGCGTTCATCCCCGGTTGAAAACGACCCTTCGAAAGGACCGTCAAATGACTCACCAAAATCTTCAAAGGCATCGAAAGCTTCGTCAGAAATGTCTGCGGAGTCGGCAAAAGGATCAGCAAATTCATCGCCAGTGTCATCTCTGGTGTCCAACAGGTAGTCATCCCATCCCTGAGGGGCATCCAGGACCAGATCCATGGTCATGGTGCCACCGAGATTGCGATCAATCACCAACATGCCCTGGTGGATTTCAGTGTCGGACTTAAAGTAGTCGATAAAGCGATTTTCTACCTTGAGCTGCGCAATCCCATAGGCAGCAAGACCAAACAGCAGAATAGCCACCAGAGGTATGGCACGCGGAAACGCCTCAACCAGACTTGCGAAAAATCGCATGTACCGCGGGTCTTCCTGCCCAGGATCAGCTTCACGGGCTCCACCCATTACCAGCAACCCGGAAGGAACGATCAGAAAAGTGAGCACCAGAGCGGCAGTAACCCCTATGGTCATCATCCAGCCAAAGTCTATGACTGGCCGGATATCGCTCACCACCAGAGAGGCAAAAGCCACTATAGTCGTGAGCCCGGTGTACAGACAGGGTCGCGCCATCTGGGTGACCGTATCAGATACCAGGCTTGCCTGATCCCGGTCGGGAGCTACTCGACAGTTTTCCTGGTAACGCACCACCAAATGAATGGTTATCGCCAGGGTAATGATCAACAGCAGGGAAATGAAGTTGGAGGAAATCACGGTCAATCGCCAGTCGAGCCAGCCAAGCAACCCGAGCATGAATACTGCTGTCATCAGGCAGGTTGCCAGAGGCAATGCCACCAACTTGGCGTGCCTGAAGATTACGATGAGGGTGCACACAATAAACACCAGAATCCCCACACCGAACGTCATCAGATCACTGCGGATAAAGCGCAGCATATCACTGGTTACCATGGTGGCTCCGCCGATGAAAATGTCGGCATTGGCCCCATACGGCGCTACTATGGTGCGAATCGCCTCAACGCGTTCGGTGTCCTCCGCTGCAGCACGCGTTCTTGCGTTGAGATAGTCCGCCGCCACTTTATGCAGCCGCGCCATGCCCGCCTGATCCAACTGATCGTTGCGTCGCTGGATCAGTAGGGCGTCGCGCTCGCGCACCAAGGCCACCCGTTCCCGATCCACTGCCAGGTTCATCAGCACGGCAGTGGTTCGATTATCGGGGCCAACCAAAGTGTCCCTGTATATGGGGCTGTTGTGAAATTCCCGCTGAGCAAGATCCATGTCGACCCCTGGATCGCGTAACCGTGACAGATTGCCTGACAGATTCCGAAAACCGATTTTCGGGCTGTACAGCAGAGGGACATCAAGAATCGATAGCACGGATTTCACGCCGTCGACTTCGGCCAGCTCATCCCGCAACTGCGCCAACCTGTCCAGCGACGCTTCGCTGAATAGGTCCTCTCTGGGTCTGTAGGTCACGACCAGAATATCGCCGGTGCTGTAGCGGCTATAAATTTCGCGGAAATAATCCAGTGCCCGATCACTCTCCAGCGTCAGTGAATCGGAACTGGCATCGAGCTTGAACTTGGGGACACCCAGGGCCGCGACACCAATGACACAACCCAGACATATCAGCAGCAGTGCCGGCTGACCGATAACCGCTCTTCGGTACATCAATGCCAGTTGAGAACCCAGTTTAGCCAACACCTCTTCCTGCCCTCTGTCTCTGCAGTCTCATTGTCGCGCTGGCACCCGAACTATTGCCGAACACGTGCTCTAGTGATCCAGATACCTGAGGTCCCGCTCCGAATCGAGACAATCTCGGATCTGCTGCCTGAGTTCCCTGGGTTGGGCGAAACCGCCAATTGGCTGCGATCCCAAACAGTTTCGCTGTCCAGCAGGATTCTGAACTTGCTTGGGTTTCCAGAAGGCACCAAAGAAACGCTGCCGATGTCAGGACCAAAGATTTCGAGCAGTTCCAGAGCCCCTGCGGCAGACCGGGAGCACCTGTGTACCCCCAACAATGGCGAACCGAAACTGCTGGTTCGGGATCAACATTGGATTCAAGCATGATCGTCTATCCCAAGTCGAGCCAGGAGCTTTTGATGAAGTCCCATAAATCCGCCATTGCTCATTATCAGTATATGACGACCAGGAGCGGCCTCGGCTGCAATGTCTGAAAGCAGACGGTCAAAATCGGATTCAACGATGTGCTGATCAGCCTCCGCAACACGAGCCGCCAGATTCCAGCCCAGCCCGGACGGTTGATACCAGTAGACCCTGTCTGCGCTGGCAGCAGAGGCAATCAGTGAATCGGCATGAATACCCATTTTCATGGTGTTGGAGCGGGGTTCAATCACGGCCACTATGGACTCTCCACCCGGCAGAACGGTACGAAGACCTTCGAGGGTACTTCGAATGGCAGTGGGATGATGCGCAAAATCATAGTAGATGCGACAACCACCAACCTCGCCAATGAGCTCCATACGCTGTTGAACGCCCCTGAACCCTGCAAGTGCCGCAACAGCAACTTCGGGGTCTACACCCACTGAATGTGCAGCGGCAATAGCCGCAACTGCATTCCGGCGATTGTGCCTGCCCAACTGATTCCAGCTGAGCTGAAGTTCAACGTCACCGAAGCGAATTCGACCCTCATCTGAAATGAGCCAATCGGCAGGTGCACCGTCTGCCTCAGCAGCAAACCATTCGACCGGCGTCCAACAGCCCTGTTCAAGAACCCGTCCCAGAGCCCTGTCCCCGGCATGTGCCAGTATCTGACCATCGCCGGGTACTATGCGAATCAGGTGATGGAACTGCCGCTCTATGGCCTCCAAATCGGCGAAGATATCAGCGTGATCAAATTCCAGGTTATTGAGCACCAGAGTTCGGGGCAGGTAGTGAACAAACTTGGAGCGTTTGTCAAAAAACGCAGTGTCGTACTCATCGGCTTCGATCACAAAGAAATCACCGTCGCCAAGCTGTGCTGACACATCGAAGTTGCATGGCACACCACCGATCAGAAACCCTGGCTGGAAACCGGCGTACTTGAGTATCCAGGCAAGCATGCTTGATGTGCTGGTCTTGCCGTGTGTCCCTGCAATTGCCATCACCCATCTGTCAGCAAGAATCTGCTGTTTGAGAAACTCCGGACCGGATACGTAGGGCTGACCAGAATCCAATATGGCTTCCACCAGCGCATTGCCGCGACTCATGGCATTGCCAACGACCCAGAGATCCGGTTTGAAAGAAAGCTGCCCGGACGAGTAGCCCGACACCGGCTCAATGCCCGCAGCGGCAAGCTGGTCGCTCATGGGTGGATAGACATTCTGGTCGCAGCCTGTTACGCGCAGTCCCTTCCCGATGGCAAGCTGGGCCAGACCAGCCATAAAAGTGCCGCAGATTCCGAGGATATGTATATGCACAATCGTGTTCCGACCAGTCTGCGCGCAGTGTGCCACAACCACGCCGGGGCGCATACTCAAGCTATTATGAATATGTCTGCAGCGATGTCCCGGTCTTGCCGGTACGTACCAAGAACCTGCCAATTCCCGTATAGTGACCCCTGTTTTCATTTCGGAAAATATCGAGGCTGACCGGGATTCCATGACAGCACGCAATGCTTTTTACGGCCAGTCGGGTGGAGTCACTTCAGTCATCAACGCATCAGCTGCGGGGGTGATCCAACAGGCGGCCGAGTATCCGGAAAAAATCGGTACCGTCTACGCTGGCAAAAACGGTATCCTCGGGGCACTCAAAGAAGATCTCTACGATACCAGTCAGGAATCAGCTGCAAACATTGAGGCACTGAAGCACACGCCGGGTGGCGTTTTTGGCTCCTGTCGCTACAAATTGAAAAGCCTCGAAGAAAACCACGGGGAGTACGAGCGTCTGATCGAAGTCTTCAGAGCACACGACATCGGCTATTTTTTTTACAATGGTGGCAACGACTCCGTCGACACTTGCCTCAAGGTTTCACAGATTGCCGAGAAACTCGGATACCCCGTGCAGGCCATTCATGTTCCCAAAACTGTAGACAACGACCTGGCACTCACGGACAACTGTCCCGGCTTTGGCTCGGTCGCCAAGTATGTGGCCGTATCAACACTCGAAGCTGCAGCCGATGTCGCTTCAATGGGGCAGACATCCACCAAGGTTTTTATCCTCGAGGTCATGGGACGCCACACTGGCTGGATCGCTGCCGGCGGCGGCCTGGCCAATCCAGATATTATTCTGTTCCCCGAAGTCGCCTTTGACGAGGTGAAATTCCTCTCTGCTGTGGACACCGCCGTACAGCGCCAGGGACACTGCATTGTTGTGGCATCAGAGGGGGCACAGGACGCAGATGGCAACTTTCTGGCGAATGGTGGCACCGTCGATGCCTTTGGCCACACCCAGCTTGGGGGCGTTGCTCCCTATCTGGCCGCAAGAATCCAGAACACACTGCACCTCAAATACCACTGGACTGTAGCAGACTATTTGCAGCGCTCGGCCCGGCACCTGAGCTCACAGACCGATCTTGACCAGGCTGTTGCAGTCGGCAGGGAGGCGGTGGAATACGCTGTTGCCGGACACAACGCTGTGATGCCAGCCATCGTTCGCGAGCAGGGAGAAGCGTACAGATGGCATCTGGAAATGGCGCCACTGCAACAGATTGCCAACGTGGAAAAATTTCTGCCACCGGAATATATCCGGGAGGACGGCTATGGTATCACTGACGCGGCGCGGAAGTATCTGCAGCCGTTGATTCAAGGTGAAGCCCCGCAGCCCTATAAAAATGGTTTGCCTGTGCACGCCGAATTGAAACTGGAGCTGGCTCCGAAAAAAACAGGGCACCCCAACACAGCGGAGTAGCTGGGAAAATATCTCCCAATGCGGCCTTTTCGTGCAACCGGAATGTACTGTGTCAGGACCTCGTCACAGGCGCGTGCAACACAGGTGGCGAACACTCAGTTCTTCAGTGAGTCATCAAGATGATCTGTCTGATTGAAGCTCAGGATTTCCTTGGGTTTCAATCGAATTTCAGTAATCGCAGTGTTGTCCTTCACAAAATGCGTCCATCGTTCTTCATCATCACCAAACCAATGACCGAGCGCGAGTGACAACGCTATTCCGTGAGAAACGACAACGACCTTCTCGCCCTCATGCCGTTCGGCAATGTCCTCAATAGCAGATACGATGCGCTGGGTCACCTCAAACCGGGATTCACCGCCAGGTGCTGCATAGTGCTGATCTTCAAGCATGCGTGGAATAAATTGCAGCTGGTTGCGCAACCGATCAAAGCTGATGTCCTCATACTCACCAATTCCGAACTCCATCAGTCTTTCGTCCAGGTGCACGCTCAAATCGAATTGTTCTGCGATGGCTTCAGCTGTGAGTCGAGCGCGCTGCAAGGGGCTGGCGTAGATTACATCTGGCTCCATAACCCGGCGAAAATGCCTGCCCAGCGCCCTGATCTGATCCTGACCCAGATCTGTGAGAGGCGTATCCGTGCTCCCATGCCAGACCTGGTCGATATTTGCAGGGGTTTCAGCATGCCTTACCAATACCAATTTCATCTCGAATTCCCTGTCATGACCTGCGTAAAGCCGCTGAGGCGCAGGGGGTCAAGAAAAATGCCCTGATCCCACTTGCTCCCTGCAGCACATCTACAGAGTGTGCCTGTTCAGGCAGAACAGGGTCATAGCATCGGACCGAAACACCCCAGCCAACATCTGGCAGGCGGCACTGTGAAGGCTCCAGGCCCGGCCCTCCTGAATCGAAAATATGTGCCTCCCAATCCAGCCTGATTCACATGTTTCTCGCCCTTTCCCGGAGCACAAACTTTTGCACTTTGCCCGTAGAGGTTTTCGGCAACTCACCAAAGATAACTGTTCCTGGAATTTTGAAGTGCGCCATATTATCCCGGCAGAATCCTATGATGTCCTGCTCGGTTGCACTCCGGCCTTCCTTGAGTGTGACGAACGCACAGGGCTTCTCACCCCATTTTTCATCAGGCTGGGCAACAACAGCGGCCTCAAGCACCGCCGGGTGTTCGTAGAGCACGCCCTCTACTTCAACTGATGAGATATTTTCACCGCCAGAAATAATAATATCCTTGGCGCGGTCGCGGATTTCGACATAACCGTCCGGATGTTTCACGGCCAGGTCGCCCGAATGAAACCACCCACCAGCAAACGCGTCATCTGTCGCCTGCCGGTCTTTTAGATACCCCTTCATTGTGGTGTTGCCCTGAAACATGATCTCGCCAACAGTCTCGCCATCGCATGGCACCGGCTCCATGGTTTCTGGATCCATGACATTTAGCCCCTCCTGAGTTACGTAGCGGACACCTTGCCGGGTTTTCAATGCCGCTCTCTCAGCCGCTGATCGATCATCCCAGTGTTCATTCCACTCACTTACGACACAGGGACCATACACCTCCGTCAGGCCATAGACCTGCGTAACCTCCATGCCCAGGGCTTCGCATCCCTTGATAACCGAGGCAGGCGGCGGAGCCCCCGCGGTCAACACTTTCACGCCAGTCGGCAACCGTTTGAGCACGTCTTTCGGTGCATTCAGAATCGTATTCAACACAACGGGGGCACCACAGAAATGGCTTACGTTGTTCCGTACGACAGAGGACACAATAGCTTCCGCTTCTACCTTGCGCAGACAGACATGGGTACCGCCCACTGCGGTAATACTCCAGGGAAAGCACCATCCATTGCAGTGGAACATTGGCAGGGTCCACAAATACACCGGCTTTTCTGTCATTGGCCAAATCAGCAAATTACCGAGCGAATTCAGATAGGCACCACGATGAGAATAGACCACGCCCTTGGGATTACCAGTCGTACCCGAGGTATAGTTCAGCGCCAGTGACTCCCACTCATCCTCCGGCTGCCGCCAGGCGAAATTCGGATCGCCCTGTCCAAGCAGTTCTTCATACTCGACGTCACCCAATCGCTCCCCACCAGGTGCCTCAGGATCATCAATGTCAACTACACGAGGACTGCGAGTGCTGAGATTCAGTGCCTCCTTCACAACCGCTGCAAAGGCAGTATCAGTGAGCAGCGCATCACATTCGCCATGGTCCAGTATGTAGGCGAGTGTCTGTGCATCCAGGCGAACATTCAGGGAGTTGAGGACTGCTCCGGTCATGGGAACGGCAAAACTGGCATCAAGAAATGCCGGAATATTCGCTGCCATGACAGCGACCGTGTCACCGGTTTTTATACCTATCTTTGAGAGCCCCGAAGCCAGGCGGCAGGCATTCTGATAGAACTCGGTGTAGGTGATTGTGCGCTCGCCATGGACAATAGCAGTGCGATCCGGATACACCTGTGCAGATCGACTGATAAAATTCAGTGGCGTGAGCGGCTGGAAATTGGCAGTCCCGACATCCAGGCCTTCGACATATTTGTTCATTTTCTGTGATGCTACAGAGGTTCGTAACGAGCAGCTGTGTCAAGGTGAATCCAGTGGCCCGCCTGATGCCTATGCACATCCTGTTGCGGACAGGGGCTGGAAGCGCCTTCTGCATCGAAACGCTTCTTGACAGTTTCGCTCAGATCGAAATGTTCAGGGTAGTTTACAGTATTCACCCAAAGAGGCACTACACTCGATTTTTTGGCAATGTATCCGTTTGAAATTGTCGAGGGGGATTGCTCAGAAGTCACTGAGTTCCAGGAATGCGAGCAAGTCGCGCTCGCATTGGAACGGGACCATGTCGTATTCGCGCAGGAGGGACTCGCACAGTTCGGCATGGGATGGACATTCAGGCGTCAAGCGGATTCAACGCGTCCACATCCAGTCCCGCCACATCCGCCACTGCGTCTTTGTTGTTTTCGTTTATGTGGTTGTTCGGCTCACCACCGCCTTTGGTGGCGCGACCGAAACCCAGGACTCGGATGGAGGGACTGCACCAGACCCGTTTCCCATGCGGGCTACCCCCGGATTCCGACCTTTTTCAAAGGTAACTACTCACCCCCCTTGACTCCTCCATAGGAAAGAGGTTCTCTGGTGTGTGCGTTTCATGAGTGCACAGGGTCATGGGCAACGACGCATAGTGTGGTTCCAAGGCGACAACGGGGGTGTGTCAGGCGCTGATTGCGCTCATGCCGCCGGCAGAGCGCCTGGCGGTGCTGGTGGCGGTCATGGCGGTGGAGTCCGGGTAGCCCATGGCGACGGTGAACACCGCGTCGCTGCGCTCGGAGTTCGACGCACTCAAGGCGCGCTTCGAGGCGCTATGTGCGGACGGCGCAATGAACGCCGAGAGCCGCGCCCTGGTGCCTTGGTCGAGGCCACCCTACTGGCCTGGACCCTGCGCCTGCACTAGGCGCTGCTGGCCAGTTGGGAAGCCACAGCCATCGACTGTCTGCTGGCCATGCCCGCCCTGCACGCCGACGAGACCAGCCTGCGTGTCAATGGCACGAACCACTGGTTTGCACAGCATCGGTGCCGAAGACCTGACAGTGACGTTCGTCCACCGAAGACGCGGCTGCGCCGCCATCGACACCCCGTTCACCAACAACCACGCCGAGCGCGATATCCGCATGGCCAAGGTCAAACAAAAAGTCTCCGGCTGTTTCCGAACCCTCCGCCACGCCGGGGCTCACTGTCGAATCTCCAGCTATCTCCAGTCCATGGCCCACCAAGGCTACAACCCGCTCGCCGCCATCCAGATCGCCCTCAACGGCACCGCCGCCGACATGATCAAGCAGGAGAAGGGGGGCGAGTAGTTACTTTCAAAGTTAATTTGGGGTTTCTGTATGCAAGCGCACAGATCGGTGCGGGTCTTTACGAATGCGTGAGTGCTTGCGATAAGTCGTCAAGCGCCATGGTCTGGACACGCTGGAAGCCTCGCGGCAACTTGCGACCACGACGCCCTCGCTCGCCCACATAATGAGCCAAATCATCTCCCTTGAGCAGGAGATGTCGCTGGCCACTCACCACCTTGAGCCTGCTACCTTTGGGAACAATCATGATAGAAGTCACATATTCTTCCCGGGTCTGCAAGCGAGCAGGTGGAATACCAATGATCTTGTTGCCCTTACCCTTGGCCAACACCGGAATATCAGCAACAGGGAAAGCCAGCATCCTTCCTTCATTGGAGACCGCCACGAGCAGGTCAGAGTCCGTGTCGCGCACCGCGACGGGTGGCAGAACACGCCCTCCTTTGGGCACAGTCAGCACAACCTTGCCGGCCTTTTTGTTGGCTTGCAGATCCCCGAATCTGCACAGGTACCCGTAGCCCGCATCCGATGCCATGAGGAACAGCTGTTCATCGGAAGCAGCCATGAGCACGGATACAAACTGGGCACCTGATGCCGGGTTCAGCCGCCCGGTCAGCGGCTCTCCCTGCCCTCTTGCTGAGGGCAGTGTATGCGCCCCCAGTGAATAGGAACGTCCTGAACTGTCGATAAAGACAGCTGTCTGGTTGGATTTGCCGATTGCATGCGATAAATAGGCATCTCCGGATTTGTAGCTGAGTGACTCGGGATCAATATCGTGCCCCTTGGCGGCGCGCACCCAGCCCATCTCGGAGATCACAACAGAAACCGGGTCCGACGTCAGCAGTTCCTCTTCGCTGAACACCCGTGCGGTGATCTGGGGGTCGACAATTGGGCTGCGGCGCCCATCCCCAAACTCCTCTGCGACCGCCAAGAGTTCCTTCTTCACTCGGGTTTTCAGGCGCACGGCCGACCCAAGTATCTTTTCGAGCTCCTTTTTTTCCTCCAGAAGCTCTCCCTGCTCGGAGCGAATCTTCATCTCCTCCAGGCGGGCCAGCTGGCGCAGGCGAGTGTCAAGGATGTAGTCAGCCTGCAGTTCCGAGAGCGAAAACCGCTCAATCAAAACAGCTCTGGGGTGTTGCTCCTCACGAATAATTCGGATCACCTCATCCAGATTGAGAAATGCGATGAGCAAGCCGTCCAGCAGATGCAGTCGGCTCTCCACTCTGTCGAGGCGATGGTGCAGGCGTCGCCGCACCGCAGTCAGCCTGAAGTTGAGCCACTCTTTGAGAATCCCCCGTATTGACTTGACCTCGGGTCGCCCGTCGATGCCGATCAGGTTCATGTTCACCCGGTGATTTTTTTCCAGATCAGTTGACGCGAACAGGTGCCCCATGAGCGCCTCTGCATCAACGCGATTGGATCGGGGAACCAGCACCAGTCGAGTGGGGTTTTCGTGATCGCTCTCATCCCTGATATCAGCAAGCATGGGCAGTTTTTTGCCATTCATCTGCTCGGCGACCTGTTCCAGGACTCGCGCCCCGGATACCTGATAGGGCAGAGCGGTAATCACTATCTCCCCCGACTCTTTGACCCACTGGGCACGCTGTTTAATGCTGCCACGCCCGGTCTTATAGATTTGTATGAGATCTTCCCAGGGCGTGATTATTTCACCTTCCGTAGGGAAATCAGGCCCCTTGATATAGGCAAGCATATCCTCATCCGTTGCCCTGGCATTTTCCAGAAGATGCACGCAAGCAGAGACAACTTCGCTGAGGTTGTGCGGCGGGATATCAGTCGCCATGCCGACCGCGATGCCTGAGGCGCCGTTGAGAAGAACATTGGGCAGCTGGGCGGGAAGGACCAGTGGCTCTTCCAAAGTTCCATCAAAATTCGGTCCCCAGTCCACAGTGCCCTGCCCGAGTTCCTCCAGCAGTGTGCGTGCATAGTCAGCCAACCGCGACTCTGTATAGCGCATGGCGGCAAAGGACTTGGGATCATCGGGCGATCCCCAGTTTCCCTGCCCATCAACAAGCGGATACCGATAGCTGAAGGGCTGTGCCATCAGCACCATGGCTTCGTAGGCTGCGCTGTCGCCGTGTGGATGGTACTTACCCAGCACATCGCCAACGGTTCGTGCAGATTTTTTGTATTTGGTCCCCGCACGCAGGCCGAGTTCACTCATGGCGTAGACGATGCGCCGCTGCACCGGTTTGAGTCCGTCTCCGATGTGTGGCAGGGCGCGATCCAGGATCACATACATCGAGTAGTTGAGATAGGCGGACTCGGTGTACTCGCGCAATGATCTCAGTTCGTAGCCACTGTCGTTGTAGCGGGTTTCATCAAGCATGTGCGTATCCCGATCTATCTGATCAAAATTCCAGATCTAACAAAGGTTCCCGGAGGTCCCGACAGGAGTGTACGCAGACTTGGGGATCGGTACAGGCTGCGCTGGGCATCTCTCAAGGCCAGTACCGAACACCTGCACGTTATACCTCCGCCAGGTTGCCTTTCTTCTCCAGCCAGTTTTTCCGATCACCAGCACGTTTCTTGGCAAGCAGCATATCCATGGTAGAGTCCGTGCTGGAATCACCCTCTATGTGCAGCTGAACCAGCCGACGGGTGTCTTGTGCCATGGTAGTTTCCCGAAGTTGCATCGGGTTCATTTCCCCCAGACCCTTGAAGCGCTGGACGTTGACTGTGCCACGTATTTTTTCTGCAGCTATGCGCTCGAGAATCCCGTCTTTTTCGTGATCATCAAGCGCGTAAAACACCTCGTCAGCGACATCGATTCGGTAGAGTGGTGGCATGGCGACATAGACATGCCCGGCTTTCACCATGGGGCGGAAATGACGCACAAAAAGTGCGCAGAGCAGGGTGGCAATATGCAGACCATCAGAATCTGCATCGGCCAGAATACAGACCTTGCCATACCGCAGGTTGTCCAGTTCAGCGGAGCCGGGCTCTACACCGAGTGCCACGGAAATATTGTGAACTTCCTGTGACACCAGCACCTCGGCAGGCTCCACTTCCCAGGTATTCAGTATTTTTCCGCGCAGCGGCAGAATGGCCTGAAACTCCCTGTCCCGCGCCTGTTTTGCAGAGCCTCCGGCTGAGTCACCTTCCACAAGGAACAGCTCGGTCCGCTCTGGATCGTCACTGGAGCAGTCCGCGAGCTTGCCGGGCAGGGCTGGCCCCGATACAACCTTTTTGCGCGTTACCTTTTTGCTCGACCGGAGTCGCTGCTGTGCCCGGTTGATGCAGTTGTGCGCAATGGTATCAGCTTCATCGGTATGCTGGTTCAGCCAGAGACTGAAGCTGTCCTTGACGATTCCGGATATAAAGGCCGCTGCCTCTCGCGACGAGAGCCGCTCCTTGGTTTGACCGGAAAACTGGGGATCGCTCATCTTGAAAGACAGCACGTAGGCACAGCCCTGCCAGATATCGTCCCCTGTCAGCTTGACACCACGCGGCAACAGGTTGCGAAATTCACAGAATTCACGCAGCGCTTCCAGCAGACCCGTGCGAAGGCCGTTCACGTGGGTTCCCCCCTGGGCCGTCGGAATCAGGTTGACGTAACTTTCTTCGACGAGTTCGCCTCCGTTGGGTAACCATTGGATCGCCCAGTCGACAGCCTCGCTATCGCCTGCCATGGAACCAAGAAAACCCTCGACAGGCAGTACGTCAAAGCCCTGGGTTGATTCAAGCAGGTAGTCCCTGAGCCCATCCTGATACTGCCAGGTCTCGGACTCGCCGCCAGCCTCATCGTGAAAACTGACCTCCAGACCGGAACAGAGTACCGCTTTGGCTCGCAGCAAATGTTTGAGTCTTGGAATGGAGAATTTGACCGAATCAAAATACTGCGCATCCGGCCAGAAGCGCAGTTCTGTGCCCCTGTTCCGCTGACCGCAACTGCCCGTCACAGTCAGATCACTGGTCTTTTCACCATTGGCAAAGGCCATCTCATGAACCATGCCATCGCGGCGAATCAGGACTTCAAGTCTGGACGAAAGCGCATTAACCACAGACACACCAACTCCATGCAGACCTCCAGAGAACTGATAATTCTTATCGGAAAACTTGCCTCCTGCATGGAGGGTGCCAAGAATCACCTCAACACCCGGGCGCTTCTTTTCCGGGTGCAGATCTACTGGCATGCCACGACCATCATCAGCGACAGACAGTGAGCCGTCCTTGTAGAGCCTGACCTGAATCTTCTGTGCATATCCAGCCAGGGCCTCATCAACACTATTGTCGATGACTTCCCGGGCGAGGTGGTTCGGGCGATCAGTGTCTGTGTACATTCCCGGTCGTTTGCGAACCGGATCAAGGCCCGAAAGGACCTCAATGTCTTTGGCGCTGTATTGCTCGACCATGGATACTGTCAACGGTTCTTTCAGGCCATTTGGGCCGTGGAGTTTGGCATTCGGGGAAATCAGGTTCAGTAACCGGCGCAGTTGATATCAACAGCGTAGTCTTCCAGTTCAACCCGCACAACTTCAGTTTCAATACTGCCGTCCGCCTTGAGTTCAATCATTCTGTAGCCGGGGAACTGATCATCCAGGGTGAAATCATCGCAGTTCGCCTTAAACTGAACGCAGGTCGACGGGGTGGCGCAGAAGGGCCGATCGTCAATGGTGCAGGAAAACTCCTGGTGAACATGTCCCCAGAAGACGGCACGAACAGCAGGTGTCGCTGAGATGATGTCCAGAAACTCATCGGCATCCTCAATCTTCTGACGGTCGATCCAGGCCGAACCCACGTCAACCGGCTGGTGGTGCAGGCACACCAGCACATGGTCCTGTCTGTTCTCTGCCAGCAGGTGGCGCAGTTTTTTGAGCTCTTCGTCACCGAGACATCCGTTGCACCTGTGCTCGATCACCGAATTCAGCATGATAATGCGCCAGGTACCAATATCCCGGCATTCGGCAAACTCCGGCGCACCTTCGACTCCAGCAATAACCTCAACACGATCATGGTTTCCCGGCAGCCACATCAACGGCCTGTCGAGCGTCGCGACACGGCTGAAAAAAGAGGCGTAGGCAGTGGCGTTTGCCTCAGATGCTATATCGCCAGTGGCCAGCACCAGATCGAAATCTTCACCCCGAACCTGCTCAAGAACCGAGTTAAAGGTAGCGCTGGTATCGACACCGGCAAGCCGATATGCATCGGTGGCGCCAAGATGCGAGTCTGTAATCTGGACTATCCTCGTCAAGCCGTCCCCCTGACGATCATTTTTCCATGGATGTCGACATCTGCAGGACGGCCATACTGAATAAAGTGCTCCAGCCATTTACCCAAAAACCGATTGATCTGGTTCTTTTCGTCAGGCCCGTACATTTGGTCATTTGGATAGGGGTAGCGCAGCAGTCTGACTCGTTCGGCACCGCAGCTGATGACTTCGGCCATGCGTGCGTCCATGTACACCCCAACCGCCATGCGCTGCTCCCCGACCCAGGGCATATCGCCAATCCTGCCGGTCAGCTTGAGAAGCCGCGTGTATTTGCTACAGGCAGTAACTTCAATGTCGAGCAGGCATTCATCACAGGAGCCGGCCAGAAAACGCACCCTGACATCTTCACCCATATCCGGGATCAGACGCATCAGGCGGACGTAATTGAGCTCACAGTCCACATGGAGATTTTCAAGATTTGCCCGGGTCTTGGATCGTGTCAAAACTGCTCCGCCAGCCTCCGCGGTCGGTTTTTGGTTTCAGGCTGACAGCCTAGCAGGTGCCCACTGTCATTGGCAATTTTGCCACAGGGAAATAAGTCTTTGGCGATGGGATTCCAGCCATTGCAAGGCGATAATGCTGGAAGCATTGGAGGTCCCGCTGGTCCGGGCCCAGTCCAGTGCTTCGTCCCTGGCAACCACCAGGGCGAGAATATCCTCGGATTCGCCCTGCACACCATGGTGACCGCCAATTCCCTCCAGCGAAGCAAGTGCAAGAAAGAGATTCATCCTTTCGTTTGAGCCGCCAATGGATTGCCAGTACGAGTTGATCTGTTCAAGGTAGAGAGGCTGTATACCCGCTTCTTCTTCCAGTTCCCGTCGGGCAACCTGCTCAACCGATTCACCTGATATGTCGACCAGACCTGCCACCAGCTCATGGGCCCAAGGGGATTCGGTCCGGCCAATCAGGGCAGCTCGAAACTGCTGAATCACGCAGACCGCGTCCAGGGATGGATCATATGCCAGAACCGCGACGGCATCCCGCCGCACTATGACTTCCCTGCAGAGAGCGTCCGACCAGGCACCGCTGTACCTGCGATGTTTCAGATTGAGCCGATCCAGTTTGAAAAACCCGTCGTAACAACGCTCGTGGCTCAGAACATCGACATCTGAGTCCGTAAACCGGGCGGTATTTAAATTATGGGAATTATATACGTGACAGCCACGCTACTATTCTATGCGGCACGGCGGGCAACCCCGCCGATAGGCACAACATCAGGCCGCATATCGGGGACATTCCCGCCCGACGAGCCACGCTCCCTGATGTTGAGTGCGGCATTCAGGTCCCTGTCGAGACTCATGCCGCACTTCAGACACTCAAAGACCCTGTCCTTCAGGGTCAGTGATTCATGGACTGAACCACAGCCTGAACAGGTCTTCGATGTGTTCCTGGGATTCACCTTCACAACCGACCCACCGGCACTCTCAGCCTTGTAGGTCAGTTGAGAGACGAAGGTTCCCCACTGTTGCTCACGGATTGATCGGTTCAATCCCTTCTTGTGACTGCCACCATGAGCAGTCATGTTCTTGATCTTCAGGTCTTCACCCGCGAAGTGTCTGTGTCGCCTCACCAGGTCAGTAGTCGTTCTGTGCAGGGCAGTGCGCTGTCTCTCTGCGACCCTGTACGCCTCTCTGGCCAGCGATTGGCGTTTCTTATATCGGTTGTGACTGCCCCTCTTGGCTTTACTCAGTTTTCGCTGAAGCCGCTTCTGTCGGGTCCTATCAATGACCACCTTCGGCACTGACTCACCGGTCGAGAGGGTGGCCTGTGCCTTCACGCCAACATCAATACCGACGACGGGAGACTGATCAGCCACGACCTCCCGCTCCTGCTCACAGACAAACTGAACCATGACGCGGACAGGTGTTTTCACAATGCGAACCAGCGTGATCTCGCCCTCTGGCAGAGCCTTCACAATGAACCTGCCAAAGCCCTTGATCTGTACGGCATGCCTCGTGCCAGACGCGAAGAGACGAAAACTGGATGTTTCAAATGACCGGATGCCCCGGTGCCTGCCCTTGAATCTCGGAAAGCCACCATGCCTGAAGAATCGCTTGAATGATCTATCCAGTCCGTTCAGGACAGATCGGAATGGCTGTACACCATAGCTGCTCATTTCAGCATCATCTCTGCGTATCTGAGTGAATGACGTATAGTGATCGTACAGGCCGATTGACTCACCAGCCTTCCGATACGCATTGATGCGCTCATCAAGGGCGGCGTTGTACAGTTGTCGGGAGAGATACAGGAACCTGTCCAACCGCTGATGCGTTGCGCGAGATAGCTGTGCAGTCTGACTGTGAGTGCGTATCATCCGCATCGGTGTGGTCGCTCTATCAGGCGTTTGAGGGAGCTGTTTCGAGCAGCTATTCACGCACCTTAATATCATCTGGGCACTGGTGCAACTCAGGTATAGAATGGGAATTATAGCTGTGGCTGTCACGTATATAATTCCCTAAATTATCAAGTTTTCTAGCCATTTGTGCTCCAGTCAGCCACAATTCGGTTACTCATTGCTAATAGGTATGACCCTGGCGTCAAGGTAGTCTTCCGCAGACCTGATTGGACCATGATAAGGCACACCAGGTGAAGGCCCTGCACATACTGCCGCAAGGCAGGGGGACGAACAGTGACAGACGTTGTAGATCAGGGTTCGCAGTCACTTCATGTAAACCGGTACACCACGTTGCTCAAAAAAGCGCTCTTCTATTCTCTCCTGGGATTCAGTTTCCCAAGCTCGGCCGCGAATGCCGATACGCTGCAGCAGATTTTTGATCTGGCGCGCTCCAATGACCCGCAAATACGCGCTGCAGAAGCCCGGCTGAATGCGGATCTGAACAAACGCAGCCTTGGACGGGCGGGCCTGCTGCCGCAGGTTTCGCTGTCCGGCACCTATACGGACACGACAATCAGCCCAGACAATTCCCAGGACATCGATATTGATTTCAAGTCCTATACGGCGCGCATGAATCAGGCGGTCTTTGACCTGCCTGCCTGGTACGAGTACAAGCGAGGCGATGCCGAGACACAACAGGCGGAGCAAGACTACCTGGCCGCTCAGCAAGACCTGATCATTCGCACCGCAACCGCCTATTTTAATACCCTCGGCTCACTGGACACCATGCAGGTAACCAAGGCAGAGGAAGTTGCACTGGCATCGCAGCTCGAACAAACCAAGCAGCGCTATGAAGTGGGCCTGATCGCAGTGACCGATGTGCATGAGGCTCAGGCAGCCTACGATGACGTAGTAGCTCGCCTGGTGGGAGCGCTGGGAGCGGTAGGTATTGCCTTTGAAAACCTGACTGTACTGACCAACCAGCAGCATTTAAATATTGCACCCCTTCGGGAGGCCTTCCCGATTGCGGACCCGGCTCCGGCACTGGCTGAAGACTGGGTGAAAATGGCGCTTGCGAACAGTTTCGAACTCAAAAGTACAACACTGGCACGCGACGCATCCAGGCACAACGCCCAGAGTAAAAAGTGGGAGCATCTGCCATCCCTGAATCTCGGGCTCAGCTATACCAAAGATGACAGCCGCAATCTGGGCGGCACACAGTTTGTTTTGCCTGGTAGTGAAACCACCAGTGTGCTGCTGTCGATGGATATGCCCCTCTATTTCGGCGGATCAATCAGTGCTTCGCGGCGCCAGGCCCACTATGAGTACCTGACGACTGAAGAAACCATGAACGAGGTGCGGCGATCGCTGATGCAAAACACCCGCAACCAGCACCTCAGGGTCCGTACCAAGATTGCCGAGATCAATGCAAGGAGACAGGCAATCACCTCGTCGGAAAGTGCCTATGAGGCAACTCGTGCCGGCTACGATGCAGGAACCCGCAACCTCGTTGATGTGCTCAACGCAGAGCAAACTCTGTACCGGGCGCGGCGCAACTATTCCACCGCCCGATACGATTATATTCTCGACCTCTTTACCTTGAACCAGCTGGCCGGTAGCCTGACGTCTGAGAACCTGTCGGATCTGGACCAGTGGCTCGATACAGCCAATCAGACGCCCAAAAGCCTGGTTGAACTCTCTCTGCCGGGTATGCCACTGCCCAGGCAGGCTCGCGAAGGCAGTCCTGCCGGGAAGTGAGGCCAGCTGAAGGAAAACGCCTGAAAAAGCCGGTTGATTATATCCCTGGCCGGCCTTGTCTGGTCGGTCTGATAACCTCGTGCACCAGATCAAGGGTTCTCCGGGTCGCGCCCCGACTGGCATGAAGGTACCCCTCCGCGGCCCTGCCCATGGCGCCGATTCGCTCCTGATCCCCAAGGAGCGAACCCAGTATATTCGCGATGTCTTCGACATCCGGCGAAACTCTGAGCATGGCACCAGCCTGTTCAAGTGATTCAAAGGTGGCATGGAAATTGTGCTGCGATGGCCCGGCGAGCAGTGCTGACGACCAGGCCGCTGGCTCCAGCGGATTGTGCCCGCCATGATCTACCAGAGTTCCCCCCATGACTGCCACACAACCGAGGCCGCAGAGTGCCCGCAACTCTCCCAGCCGGTCGCAAATCAGCACCGGGTTCTCATTATCGAGCTCAAACTCGCTGGATCTCAGCACATGACCCATCCGGTTCCTGTCCAGCAGCCGTGCGATATCGGCGGACCGCTCCGGATGACGCGGCACCAGCACCAGGCGCAGGCCCGGGTCACAGCGCCACAGTTTGTGAAATGCCTCAATGAGCAGCGCGTCCTCCCCGGGGTGGGTGCTCGCTGCTACGACGACCTTTTCCGGGTGTTGCAGCCCAAAGATTTCTGCAAACACCGCTGCCTGGGCTCTGACTTGCGAATCCAGAACAAAATCGGCCTTGAGATTGCCGGTTACCCGAACATCTGTCGCGCCCAGACTGCGAAATCGCGCCGCATCTTCCTGCGATTGGGCACCAATGCAATTGATGCCAGAAAACATCGCCCTGGTAACCACTCCAAAACGTGCATAGCCCCGCTCCGACTTGTCAGACATCCTCCCGTTGGCCAATAAAATTGGCGCACCCCAGCGCGAGAGCTGCAGAATCCAGTTTGGCCAGAGCTCCGTCTCCATCACAATCAGTCCGCAGGGGTTGAGACGACTGTGGAAGCGCACCACTGAGCCCGGCAGATCGTAGGGTGCATAAGCGAGTTCGACCCGGTTTCCGAACGAACGGACAACCTGCTCGGAACCCGTGGGTGTGGTCGTTGTGATAAAAACCGGCACATCCGGATAATGCATCAGAAACTGCCTGACCAGGGTCTCGCTGGCAATCACTTCACCAACAGATACCGCATGAACCCAGAGCGGCCGCTTGCCCCCGGTTCTCGGAGAAATGTACCCAAAGCGTTCGCGGACACGATGTCGATAGCCGGGGTTGCCGAAAGAGAGCATGAACAGGCGAAACAGAACTACAGGTACAAGCAGAATGCAGATGCCTGAGTACAGTTTTTGGACCAGCAGAACTCGGGAAATCGCTATGATCAGGGCTCCATAATCGCCTGTCTGGCGATGGAATTCTTGAGCGGAGTCATTTTGGAGAACAGCCGCATCCCCAGATTTCTGAGTGCATTACCACCAATACCGAGGTCGGCAAAGCCAAGGCGAAAGTATCGCATCGCCTGCAGCCATATTTCGTTGTCGAGACGACGCTGGCGCTGATATCGAGCCAGGATCGATGGGTGGGCAAAGGGTATTCCACGTTCTCGTGCCCGCACCAGTTCGCGACACAGCACTGCGACATCCTGAAAACCAAGATTCGCACCCAGACCAGCCAGGGGATGAATGCGATGTGCTGCATCACCGACCAACACCATGCCCTGTCGCGTATAGGTGCGTGCATGCTGTTGGATCAGCGGAAAATATGACCGGTCGCTCAGCAGCCTGACAGCACCAAAACGGCCCTCCGTCGCTCGGGACAGCTCCTGAACAAACGCCAGGTCTGTCAGCGAGCGAACCTGCTCGGCACGAGGATCATCCATGCTCCAGACGATGGAACAGAGGTGCCGGTTCCCACCCGGATCGGCGAGTGGCAGGAAAGCGAGTGGGCCTGTAGGAAGAAAAACCTGCGAAGCGCAGTCTTCGTGAGATGCCTCAATCTCTACATTTGCGACCAGTGCCTGCTGCCTGCAGTCATCCCGGACACTGTCAATGCCCGCCATCCGCCGCAGCGCCGAGCGCACACCATCTGCAGCACAGAGGAGGCCAGCATGCAGTACCACATTCGCCTCCTCACAATGCAGATTCAATCGCACCCCCGCGTTCAGGCACGCAAAACCGGTAACGGTCGCTGGCCGCACAACCTGTAGGTTTGTCAGCTGAGCGGCGGCTTCATCCAGTGCATTCTGAATCAATCCGACTTCCAGGATGTGCCCGAGCTGTTCAATGCCCATATCTTCACACGCGAAATCCACTGCACCTGTTCCCTGTGCGTCCCATACGTGCATGCGCCTGTATATGCACCGCCGCTGTGGGTCGATGCGGTGCCAGACCCCCAGGTTTTTCAGCAAGGTGCTGCTCGCCATGTTGAGGGCGAATACCCTGGTGTCCAGATCATCGACATCGAACATCTGTTCCTGCCTTTGATCAATCAGCATGACAGCGGTTTCGGGCATCTGCTGGGCCAGGGAAACCGCCAGCGCTGTGCCCACCGGCCCCGCACCCACGATGGCACAGTCGATGTCCCGCACCTGCGCCTTCATGAGGCCATCAGTGCCTCAATGCCTTCGACCGTCTTGGGCACATCCGAGGTGAAGACTTCAGGTCCTTTTTTTCTGATCAGCACGTCATCCTCGATACGGATTCCGATTCCTCTCCAGCGTTCATCCACAGTGGTGTTGTCTGCATGAACATAGATACCAGGCTCGATGGTGGTAACGAAACCAGGCTCAAACTCCCGCCAATCACTTTCGGCACCGTCTACCTTGTACTCGCCGACATCGTGCACATCCATGCCCAACCAATGTCCGGTCCTGTGCATATAGAACTGCTGATACGCCATTGATTCAATCAGCTCATGAACCGGACCTTCCAGCAGCCCGAGATCCACCAGTCCCTCGGTAATAACCCGGACACTGGCATCGTGAGGTTCGTTGAAACGCCGTCCAACTATACAGGCGTCAATGGCTGCCAACTGGGCTTCAAGCACGACTTCATAGAGTGCCCGCTGCTCACCGGAAAACCTGCCGTTTGCAGGGAAGGTGCGGGTAATGTCTGCGGCATACCCCTGAAATTCGCAGCCCGCATCAATCAAGATGAGGTCACCGTCGCAGATCTGATCGCGGTTTTCTACATAGTGCAGTACACAGGCATTCGCTCCCGCACCAACAATTGAACTGTAGGCCGGAGAGGCTGCCCCACTGTCCGCAAAATGGTGCTCAATCTCTGCCTGCAACTGATACTCATACATCCCCGGCTGGCAGACGTGCATGGCTCTGCAGTGCGCCTGGGCAGATATTTTGCCCGCCCTTCGCATCAGCTTGATTTCTTCCGCGGTCTTGACCAGACGCATCTCCGAGAGCAGGTGACCGGGATCGACTATTTCGCCTGGTGGTGAGGCACCGGTTCGCGACTGGGCACGAATGTGATTGAGCCACTGGGTCAGTTTCTGATCAAAATCCGCTTGCTTGCCGATTCCGAAGAAAACCCGCGCCCGACCTTCAATAAGGCCCGGCAGAATGTCATCCAGATCATCGATCGGGAAGGCATCATCGGCTGCAAACTGTTCAATTGCGCCCGCAGGTCCACACCGAAACCCATCCCATATTTCTCGAGCACGATCCTTGTCCCGGCAAAACAGAATGTACTCGCCCTGTGGCCTCCCAGGTGCCAGTACAGCCAAGGCATCCGGCTCAGGGAAGCCAGTCAGGTACTGAAAATCGCTGTCCTGCCTGAAGGGAAAATGCGTGTCCCGGCTGCGGATGAGCTCACGTGCGGCGGGGACAATGAGCACCGAATCCTCGCCAATCTGGTTCATCAGGCTGCGCCGCCGCTGCTGATATTCAGTCGAGCCCAGGGATGACGTTGACACTAGCTTGGTTCTCCCATGGGGTGATCTTCCACCACTTCACGAAAGCGGTCGTACAGATTAAAGGCCGCCAAACGCACATACTCGGCGATTTCTGCGTAGCTGGTTTCATTCTCTTCAGATTCCCGGGCGCTGGTGTCAGCGCGCGAGATTTCAACCAGATCCGCCAGGATGTACTCTTCTGCCGCCATCACCGCTGCCTCGGCATCGCCCAGCGTACTGCCGATCCCTGCAAGCAGGCCTTCAACCCAACTGGACAGCGCCTGAACTCGTGAGCTGATTGCGCTGTCATCGCCCGGCAGAAACAGCCTGAACTCAAACAGATCCCGATCCATAATCAGGGTATGCTGTTCAATGAGTTGGGCCAGCACGTCAGCAGCCACCGCCTGATCACCTAAAGGATACTCCAGATAGTCCTCCACAATACGTATTCCGAAAGGACTCTCGATATGGTGGCCCACGATGTGTCGACCACAGAGATGGCCGTGCACCTCGGCTGGCGAAATCAATATGCCGAGACGGTTGAACAGCTTTTCAGTGCTCTGGTACAGCATTTCATGTGCGCTCATAATTAATCTTTTGATATAGCAGTAGTTTAGCACTCTATGCATTGCTGGTAGCTGGCCCATTGACCGACCATGTGCAGATGCATATAGTGCGTGTTCCATAGTGTTTTTCTGCCATGAATACCAACCTGAAAGTGCTTGAAGCGAAAATTGACGAACTCATTGCCTTTGCTGCCCATCTGCAGAATGAGAATGCAAACTTGCGCGAACGCGAATCCAACCTGCTCAAGGAGCGGGCGACGCTGATCGAAAAAAACCAGGTTGTCCGTCAGCGGGTGGAATCCATGGTCACCCGTCTCAAGTCCATGCAGGATACCTGATCTATGCAGTCCACTTTCAGCCCCGTCACCATCACTTTGCTGGACAAGCAGTACCAAATCAACTGCAAACAGGAAGAACGTGAAGAGTTGGTCGAAAGTGCCCGCCTACTCAACAGCAAACTCAGCGAGATAAAGAACGGCGGTTCTGTCATCGGGCTTGAGCGCATTGCCATCATGGCTGCTCTCAACCTGACCCACGAACTGGTGCGGGCACAGAAGAGTGGAGACACCGGGGAAGTCATCGGAGCTGGTCTTGAACGCCTGCAGAGCAAGATCAGTTCCGCAATCGATGCCTTAAACGAGCCGACACAGAGCCAAGCTCACACATCCTGACCACGTGGCCACGGGTGCGCATCATGGGAACCGCCGTACCGCGAGCTGCCCATTACTCACGCATAATTCCTTAACAAAGCTCACTCCAGTTCTCACTGGCACGGCTTATTTTCCGGCAGACCTTCGACAGGCGTTGCTTCGTGACGTTCCGTCGGTTCGACCCGATGACCTACCGTGCCATTCGTCGCTGATAACGCCGCTTGCGGGCTTCAAGGCACTGTAGCCGCCCGGTATTCAAGCGATGGAACGTCCCATCGCTTGTGACCGCCTGCCGAACTTGATATCCCCCAAGTGGAAGCGACCGTCATGCTTGCCGAGCGCACCTATTGGGAGAAGGCGACTGCCATCCATGTATTTTGTCGTCAGCAGCGAATGCGAGGGGAACGCAAATCGAGGCATTGGCATGACCTAACACGCCTCGACGAAGCGGGAATTGCCGAAACAGCGCTGCAAGACCGCGAACTCGCGCTCTCCGTCGCACGCCACAAAGACGCGTTTTTCACGGAGAACGATGCCAAAGGACAACGCATCAACTATGAAGCAGCCGTCTCTGGCAACCTACAGATCGTGCCGTCAGGGGATGCTTATGCAGCGCTCGAAGAGGATTACGAGAAGATGCTCAAATCGGGCATGCCTCTTGAGCAAAATTCATTCGAACCCCTGATGCAGCAATGCGCAGCTATTGAAACTCGCGCCAGCAAGTCCATACACGCCGGTGAGCGCCGTTAAGATCAGCCGCACAAGCGGGGGCTCAACGTATTGAACGTGTAGTTGAAGTGACTTTTGCACTTCTCAATGCTTGCCTGATACCACGACTTCATTCTGCCAATCTCCGTGTCAATCTCCTGTTCCCGCGCCTTGATTGTCATGTCGCGAACCAGTGGACAAAACACTGAATCGGTGCATGTAGCATCGAATGCAGCACCGAGGCCTGCCCTTCGTGCATTCAGGCGCTGCTCAACGTCGGCTATCACTGCGTTTCCTTTTGTGGAACACTGCGCTATGAGCGTATTTTTCTGTGCTTCCAGTGCGGATTGCGTCGAGAAGGCATCGGAAAATGATCCGACAGTATCGGATACAACCCACGTTCGACCGGCATCAGACCACTCACCAAGCGGATATGCGCCGAGAGAAAGCGATTGGAAACAGCTTGCATGAACGGGAAGGGCTGCCGACCCAAGAAAAAGAATCAGGAGTGTTGTACTCAGTGTTTTCATCTTTGTGTTATTCCTCCAATGTCTTGGGAGAGTGTTGTCCCAGCGTTTGAGATTGAGTGGCTCGCAGTATAATGCAGTTGCCTACCATGCGCGAATTATGGGAATTGTATAGGGTCTGCTTATAAAAGTCGCCAGCCCTCATATCTGTCTCCCCTGCTGATCCACGCACATCCGCCAGTACCCAATACAGGTTCTGACAGGCTGTGAGCACCAGTTTCGCACCCGGATACGGGCCTGTGTGCAGAGCCAATACACAACCTCCAGCAGGATCAGCAGGTTCATGACCATGAAGATGCTGTTGATCCAGGCCTGGGACGTATCAGCACGCTTCGCCCGGATAGAGTTGAGCTGGTATCCGTTCTTGCCCTGGCCACACGTCCCTTCAATCGGAATGCGGTGCAGGTACTCTTCACGCCGCCGTGCCGCCAGCCGCTTCAGCTCCGCCCCGGTCTCCTCAGTCGCTTGCTTCGGCCGCCCCTTCTGTGTCCGTCTGATCATCCGAGACGGTCATCACACGCGCCGCGGCCCTTTCAGGTTATGGCTTCCGTGATGAGCCGCAACTGGTGTCCTCGCACCGCAAGGCCGTTTGAATTTCGGGTCGAACGTTGATCCGGCCCGACCGGCAGCGACACCAATCAGACCCGTTCGACAGACCAGAACAGAAGGCGGCCTCCGGGCCGCCTTCTCCCCACGCAGGTTGTGCACTGTTCACACTGAGCCACTCCCCATTTTCCCTATCCCGCGTTTTTCACCTGTAGAAGCGCTATAATTGCCCAGTCCATGAGATGGAGGCATATCGATACGTCCTTGAGCCGATGTTTGCCAATATTGGATTCTCTCCGCAATGACTGTTGTGCATGTCCGCGAGACGGAAAGCCTGAAGTTTTTCGAGAGTCTCCACCTTGAACCCAAGGGTTCAAGGCCAAGTTGATGTGTCACATCTCCTGGATTATAAGTCTCCGTTGATCGGTCGACTGATGTCCCTGTTTGACTACAATGGTATCCAAAGCCCGACTCAGAACCCGGATGCGTCAACGGCGCAAGAGCCTTACAGCCCGACAGCAAGACCTCGCTGCTGAACACCTCCTGACCGGGTTTCTGCAGATTCCCGAACTGGCTTCAGCCAACGCGGTCGCCCTCTACCTCGCACAGGATGGAGAAATTGATCCCGCAGCCATAGCTCACCACCTTCATGCCCGCAGTGTCAGCGTCGCCATTCCCTGCGTAATCGCAGACCCGGAAACCAACGCAGCCAGTGCATTGAAGTTCGCGAGCTTCAGTCCGGGGGAGGCTCTGTCACCAAACTGTTTCGGGATAGACGAACCCGTCACACCCCGTTTCATCGACATCCAGACTCTGAACATCGTGCTGACCCCACTTGTGGCATTTGACCCGAACGGGAATCGCCTGGGCATGGGTGGAGGCTTATATGACAGGACCTTTGCGTTCAAAAAGAGCACGCCGGGGCAGCCACCATTGCTAGTCGGGCTGGCCCATACCTGTCAGCAGACTGAGAATCTGGAAGCAGACAACTGGGACATCCCGCTGGATGCCATACTGACAGACACGGCCTATATCGAAGCACGGTCGGTTCTGTAGCGATCCGGCGGCAGCCGACCCCGTCGCGGCAACCACCTCAGCTCAGGAAGAGTTGATACGCCGGGTTGTGGGTTTCATCCCAGTAGGAATAACCCAGTCTGCTCAAAATGCCGGTGATTTCCGTGCGTTCGACAGCTGGTACCTGCATGCCTACCAGAACCCTGCCAAAGGCAGCACCATGGTTGCGATAGTGGAACATCGAGATATTCCAGCGCGATCCCAGCGCAGTTAAAAACTGCATGAGCGCACCCGGCCGTTCGGGAAACTCAAATCGATAGACCACTTCATCAGTGACCCTGGTGCCGTGACCACCCACCATGTAGCGAATATGCAACTTGGCCAATTCGTTCTCAGTGAGGTCCGCTACCGGATAATTGTCCTGGGCAAGCTCCCTGAACAAAGAGTCGCGATCCTCCAGCGACCGAATCTGCACACCCACAAAAATGTGGGCATCCGAATCATCTGCATATCTGTAATTGAACTCGGTGATACTGCGCTTGCTGAGTGCACCACAGAACTTTTTGAAACTGCCCGGGCGTTCAGGAATCGTCACCGCCAGCACCGCTTCACGGTTTTCACCAGTTTCGGTGCGCTCAGAAATATAACGCAACCGGTCAAAGTTCATGTTGGCACCACAGTTGATGCCCACTAGCGTTTTGTTGGTGCAGCCCTCGCGCTCCACGTACTTCTTGATACCCGCGAGAGACAGTGCCCCGGCTGGTTCAACGATTGACCTGGTATCTTCAAAAATGTCCTTGATACCGGCACACATTTCATCTGTGGACACGGTAATCACCTCATCCACCGTTTCCTTGAGCACCCTGAAGGTTTCCTTGCCAATCTGCTTCACTGCGACGCCATCGGCAAAGAGTCCGACCTGCTTGAGTATGCCGCGGCGTCCGGTTTTGAGAGCCAACTCCAGACAGGCTGAATCCTCTGCCTCCACGGCGATGATCTTCACCTCGGGGCGCACGTATTTCACGTACGCAGCAATGCCCGCACACAGACCGCCACCACCGACGGCGACAAAGATTGCATCAATCGGGTCGGGGCATTGCCTCAGGATCTCTACGCCGACAGTGCCCTGACCGGCAATGGTGTCTGGATCATCAAAGGGATGCACATAGGTGAGCCCATACTGCTCCACCAGCTTCATGGAATGTTCCCAGGCTTCGTCGTAGGAATCACCGACCAGAACTACCCTGGCACCGTAGGATTTGACCGCATTCACCTTGATCGTGGGCGTTGTCTCAGGCATCACAATGGTCGCCTTGATTCCCAGGTGTCGCGCACCTATGGCCAGACCCTGCGCATGATTGCCGGCAGAAGCGGCAATGACCCCGCGCCTGTGTGCTTCCTCTGGCAGGTTCAACAGTTTGTTGTAGGCTCCGCGAATCTTGAAGGAAAAGACCTCCTGAAGGTCTTCACGCTTGAGCAGTACGCGATTGTCCAGGCGCTGACTCATAATGCGCGCCTGTTCCAGCGGGGTTTCCTCAACCAGGTCGTAGATACGCGCGTCGAGAATCTTTTTTATGTATCTTTGGGTCATGGCGACTTTTTTTTCAGACGCAATTCAATGTGAGGACAGCATTGTTGGCTCGGGCAATAGGACTCAAGAAAAAAAACACGATCAATCAAGCTGGTTTCAGGGAAATGGTGATTCCGTAGTGCGTTCAGGTTTTCGGTATCTAAGTAGCGTGGATCGTCACAGTAGATTATCAAGATGTACTGTTCATAAGGCCCGCCTTTAAGAACTGCTTTATCTTTCTTTCGGATAATGCTGGTAACTTCCTCTGTAACTTGTTCTGGCAAAAAAATATTATCATGGGCAGATTCCGAATTTTTTGCTGCTGCAATTGAAGGCCCGTCCACAAGTTCTGTAACTTCGATCCCAATTCGTTCACCCTTCATCCCTATAGCTTCACAATCGGGGGGATCATCATGTCGATCCCGGGGCTGAATTAGCTTGTTTACGGGCTGAGTATTAGACACCTGAATGCTCCAGGGGCAAATCTGTTTGTCTGCTGCCACCGAAGGTTCCTATACCAGCCCTACCGCGCGGCTTCTTGGGCTCAATGTCAATTCGCTCGAGGGGCTCAATATAGTCAATCTGATTTTCACCCATTTCACTGAGTAACGCCGCTATGATGGCTAGATGAGATGGGACAAGCCCGCCTTTAGCGTAGTTGGTGACGGAATTTGGATTCATTTTCACTAACGTCGCGAACCCTCCAATTGTTAGTCCAGCTCGGCCCAAATGACGTTGGAATTCTTCGTATGTCAATTTAAAATTCCTGTTGGTAACCACATTTTTTTATGTGATATACACATATATTAATGTTACTTCTTATGCAAATGCAATACCTCTGCCCGAATATAAGATCCAAAATGGATACAGATTCTGCAATAGCCTTAAGGTTAAAATTTTCTTACACTCAAATGTCCTGACCTCGTGTACAGATTTTCAAATTTTAGGGGCGAGTTTTAAGGCGTATTTCGCCGTGTAACGAGAACACATCAAAGACTTTCGAGATGCCAATGATGGCTCAAGACGAACTGAAACAGCAGGTCGCGAGAATGGCGATCGACTACGTCATTCCAAAACTGCAGTCTGACGATATTCTCGGGATCGGCACAGGCTCAACTGCCAGCTTCTTTATCGAAATGCTGGGGCCGCACAAACATAGATTTGCAGCGACAGTGGCCAGCTCCAAAGCTTCGGCGGAGCAACTTGCCATGCAGGATATTGAAGTCCGCGATCTGCGCACTGTGGACCGCATTGCAATCTATGTGGACGGCGCTGATGAAATCAACCCCCGAAACGAAATGATCAAGGGCGGTGGCGCAGCATTGACAAGAGAAAAAATAGTTGCCGCTGCCAGCGATGAATTTGTCTGCATTGTCGACAGCAGTAAGCTCGTCGATGTGCTGGGTACTTTCCCACTCCCTATCGAAGTCATTCCCATGGCGACCAATCTGGTTGCCAGGGAACTGGGAAAACGGGGCGGGAAACCGGTGGTCCGCGAAGGAGTCATCACCGATAACGGCAATACGATCATCGATGTGCATGGCCTGAAAATAGAAAACGCCCCTGAAATGGAGCGGTCTCTCAATCAGATTGCCGGTGTGGTGACCAATGGGTTGTTTGCTTTGCAACCGGCAACCCGACTTATCTCGGACTGAATTCGTTCTGGTCCGAGCAGGAAACCATGGTCGTATTCAAGATGCCTCCTTGCATTTTTCTCGGAATGACACGCAGTGGAACGGGGGACTGAGTATCGATTCAACCACACCAGAGGTTCCATGAAAGCAAGACAGAATCTCCAAACACGAGCCAGGCGCGGGGATGCCCGGCAGCACCTGCTCCGCGGGCTCAATGAGCATGTAGATGCGTGCATGGACAGCCTGCGTCGGCTGCTGAACGCACCCCTGCACAGTTTAATGACCTTGCTGGTCATTGCAGTCGCACTGAGTTTCCCAGCCATGCTGTACATGATGGTCAAGAGCATTGATCAAAGTATTGCAGAAGTTCACCACAGTGCTGATATCTCAGTGTATCTTGAGCCCGGCACATCGCCGCAGCAATCCATGGATGTACAGGCGAGGATTATCGCCGAGCCGGGCGTTGAAGCTGCCCGCTTCCTGTCACCGCAGAAGGCTCTGCAGGAATTTCAGCAATACTCGGGGTTGGGAGATGTTCTGACACACTTAAGCGATAATCCCCTGCCCCCAACCCTGCTGGTTATGCCGAAACTGGATCATGCAGATATCAGCGGACTGATTCATCGGCTCACGCAGTTTGAACGGATTGATCAGGTTGAGTTTGATTACCTGTGGGTGCAGAGGCTCCAGGCACTTGTGGCAACGGCCGAGAAGATGGTCACCTCTCTGACAGCGCTGCTGGGCTTGGGCGTCATCCTGATTCTTGGCAACACCATTCGATTGGAGATCGAAAACCGCCGGGAAGAGGTGGTTATTATCAAGCTGGTTGGGGGTACTGATGCGTACGTGCGTCGACCACTGATCTACACCGGTGCCTGGTATGGACTTGTCGGGGCCACACTGGCCTGGTGTGTAACCAATCTGTTCGCCTTGGCAATGAGTGCCCCGCTGGACTCTCTCGGTGGGCTCTATCTGACTGATTTGTCGCTTGCCGGACTCCATTCTCGGGATTTGTTGATTCTGATTCTGATCGGGCTGTTTCTCGGAATCTCAGGTGCCTGGCTGGCAGTCGCTCGCCATTTGGCGTCCATTGAACCCATCTAGCCAACGGGCGCAGAGCACGACCCATCGCAGCGCTGTACTGCCTGTGCTGCCCTCCCTTATAAGCATCGATATTCTTTAATATAAAAAAATATTGATACTAAAGGCCTGTTCGGCTAGCCTAGCGACCCGTGGAAAGATACTCGGTGACAAGCAGGCACGTTGCCGCTGCACTGAAGGCAGCGGGTGACTCCATGCGACTGGAGATTCTCAAGATAATGTGCCGGGATTCATATGGCGTTCTGGAGCTCTGCCGGATTTTTGCAGTACAGCAACCATCCATGAGTCACCATCTGAAGGTTATGGTGCGGGCGGGTTTACTTGCCAGCCGCCGGGAGGGTAACAGTATTTTCTACCGGCGAGTGCAGAATGCCGAGCCGTCAATGCAGGCTGTGCTGGATCATATCTACGAGATTGCTGATGACACCTGTAGTGCAGAATCAGTGGCTGAACGCGTTGTTGAGGTACAGAGGAATCGCAAGACGAGGTCACGGCAGTTTTTTGAAGAAAATGTTGCCCGCTTCAAGGAGCAGCAGGATCTGATCGCAGGTTTTGATGACTATGGTGAAGCGGTGCAGGACCTGATGTGCTCGGGCAGCGACAAGAGCTGGCTTGAAGTTGGTCCGGGTGCAGGAGAGCTGCTGGAGGCTCGTGAGGCAAATTTCGGTGCAGTAACTGCACTGGATATTTCCGAGCAAATGCTTGAGCAAAGCCGCCAGCGGATAGGCGAGACCAAAGTCAACTTTGTTCTGGGAGACAGCCGAGATCTGGTGCAGAAGAGGCTGAGGGTCGATTGCATCACCTGTAATATGGTGCTGCACCATGTGGCCTCTCCTGCATCCATGGTGAGTGATCTGGCAGAGCTGCTGAACCCCGAGGGACAGCTGCTGCTCTGTGATCTGGATGTACATGATCAGGAGTGGGCCCAGACATCCTGTGGTGACCTCTGGCTGGGATTTTCACCGGATCAGGTCACCGGGTGGGCACAGGACGCTTGCCTGCTGGATGGAAGGGCTCAGTATCTGGCACTGCGCAACGGCTTTCGGGTTCAGATTCGGGAATTTCGCCAGGCCAGTGGCGAGGGCGCATGAGGACGAGCGAACGCATGAGGAAATCTATATGAGCCATTACCACACATTCACTTCTGAATCTGTGTCCGAGGGACATCCGGACAAGATGGCGGATCAGATTTCTGACGCCATCCTAGACGCGCTCATTGGCGATGATCCGGATGCCCGTGTTGCGGTGGAAACCATGGTGAAAACCGGCATGGTGGTGGTTGCCGGAGAGGTGACCACCTCAACCTATGTGGATCTGGAGGACATCGTCAGGGGAGTTATTCTGGATATCGGATATAACAGCTCGGAGCTCGGATTCGATGGAGCCAGCTGTGCTGTGCTCAACGGGATCGGCAAGCAATCGCCGGATATCGCCATGGGCGTGGACGAGACCGATGACAGGGAACAGGGAGCAGGAGATCAGGGAATGATGTTTGGCTACGCATCCAATGAGACTGAGTCCCTGATGCCGGCCCCCATTTATTATGCGCACCGACTGGTTGAAAAACAGGCAAGCCTGAGGAAGGCGGGTGCCTTACCCTGGTTGCGTCCAGATGCCAAAAGCCAAGTCACCATGAGCTACGACGAACGGGGCGTGCCCGTATCAATAGACGCAGTGGTGCTCTCGACTCAGCACGACCCGGGGATGAGTCTGAAGCACATCCATGAGGCAGTGATCGCGGAAATCATTCGTGAAGTACTGCCCCAGAACCTGCTCAGCGCGAATACCCTGTACCACATCAACCCGACAGGAAATTTCGTGATCGGCGGCCCTGTTGGCGACTGCGGGTTGACCGGCCGCAAGATCATTGTTGATACCTACGGTGGCATGGCGAGACATGGTGGTGGTGCGTTTTCCGGTAAGGATCCATCCAAGGTAGATCGGTCAGCGGCGTACACGGGGCGCTATGTCGCCAAAAATATAGTCGCAGCAGGGCTAGCTGACCGCTGCGAGGTACAGATTTCCTACGCCATTGGAGTCGCCGAACCGACCTCAATCAGTGTCAATACTCAGGGCACCGGCAAGCTTGCTGATGCCGAGATTGAGCGTCTGGTGCGAGAGCACTTTGATCTGCGGCCAAAAGGCATTGTCGAGATGCTCGATTTGCTGCGGCCGATTTACAGACCAACCGCCAGCTACGGGCACTTCGGACGTGCGGGAGACAGCTTTACCTGGGAGAGGACTGATCGGGCTGATCTGCTTGCCAGAGCCCTGTGATGCCCAATCGAAATGCATAACACAACATCCAAGTACTGAGGAACGGAATATGAGTGGAGAAGTGAGCAGAGGCCTGGGCTCGGGTCCGGATTTTTGTGACTACAAAGTAGCGGATATCAGCCTTGCCAGGTGGGGAAGACGGGAGCTGGAAATTGCTGAAACCGAGATGCCTGCGCTGATGGCGATTCGTGAAAAGTATCGGAGAGAGCAACCGCTTGCAGGAGCCCGTATTCTCGGGTGTATCCATATGACCGTTCAGACTGGCGTTCTCATTGAAACCCTCGCGGCACTTGGAGCAGAGGTACGCTGGTCGTCGTGCAACATATTTTCCACCCAGGATCATGCGGCGGCAGCTATCGCTGCAGCAGGTATTCCTGTGTTCGCCTGGAAGGGAGAGACCGAGGAAGAATATGACTGGTGTATTGAGCAGACCATCCTGAAAGACGGTCAGCTCTGGAACGCAAATATGGTGCTGGACGACGGGGGAGACCTGACTGCCATGCTGCATCAGCGATATGCCGCCGTTTTGGATCGTGTCCACGGCATCACCGAGGAAACCACCACTGGAGTCCACCGTCTTCACGAGATGCTAGAGTCAGGAGAGCTGCGTGTTCCCGCGATCAATGTCAATGGTTCTGTGACCAAATCCAAGAACGACAATAAATATGGTTGTCGGCACAGTCTGAGCGATGCGATCAAACGGGCAACGGACCACCTGCTGTCCGGAAAAAAAGCGCTGGTCATCGGCTACGGTGACGTTGGCAAGGGTTCTGCTGCCTCGCTGAGACAGGAGGGGATGATTGTGCGTGTGGCGGAGATTGATCCCATATGTGCCATGCAGGCCTGTATGGATGGCTATGAGGTTGTATCACCCTATCTCAAGGGCATGAATACCGGTCAGAGCGATTGCATTAATCAGCGCCTTCTGGCGGATACCGATCTCCTGGTGACAGCAACCGGGAACTACAAGGTATGTGACGCCAATATGCTGGCTGCACTCAAGGTCGGCGCTATAGTATGCAATATTGGTCACTTCGATAATGAAATTGACACGGCGTTCATGCGCACACACTGGGAGTGGCAGGAGGTCAAGCCCCAGGTGCACATGGTATTCAGGGATCGGGCGGAGAAGGACTTTCTTCTACTCCTGTCTGAGGGTCGTCTGGTGAACCTTGGAAATGCTACCGGCCACCCATCGCGGGTCATGGATGGTTCCTTCGCTAACCAGGTGCTTGCCCAGATCCACCTGTTTGGTCAGAAATTCGCCCAGCTGGATGCGGCGGAAAAGTCGGCTGCGCTGCGCGTCGAGGTCCTCCCCAAGGTACTGGATGAAGAGGTCGCAGCCTACATGGTTACCGGTTTTGGCGGGGTGGTCACCCGTCTGACTGCCGAGCAGGCTGACTACATCAATGTCGATGCAGTGGGCCCATTCAAATCGGAGTCGTACCGATACTAGGTGTGGTTTCGGCGGTCATTTCAAGTGGACACATGAGTTCTCCGATTTCTTTCAGCCTCGAGTATTTCCCGCCCAAGACAGCGGCGGGCGTGGCGAAGCTGCACGATACCTGCAGCAGATTTGCAGCCTTCGGCCCCGAGTATTTTTCGGTCACCTACGGTGCTGGCGGTTCCACGCACGGGCGGACCAGGGATCTGGTGCTTGAGATCAATGCATCTGGTCACCCGGTGGCCCCGCACCTGTCTCTGGGCGCAGATGATGAGGGGCAGGCGGCTGAATTACTGCTCACCTATGCCAGTGCCGGAATAACCAGAATAGTGGCATTGCGGGGTGACCTGCCTTCCGGAATGGGACTGCAGCGGCTGGTCTACGCCAATGAACTGGTCGAGTTCATTCGCAACAGATTCGGTGATCACTTCAGAATAGCGGTTGCCTGTTATCCGGAAGTTCATCCCCAGGCCTCGACCTATGTGGAGGATGTCGGATACCTCAAGCAGAAACTGGATGCAGGTGCAGACTACGCAGTTACTCAGTACTTTTATAATGTAGATGCCTTTACGCGTTTCATGGATGAGTGCGCACGCGTCGGCATAGACAAGCCGATTATTCCAGGGATCATGCCGATTACCAATCTGGAAAAACTGGTACGTTTTTCCGAAACCTGTGGCACGGAAATCCCACGCTGGCTGAGAAAGTCGTTGGGCCAGCATCAGGAGGGTTCGGAAGACCTCCTCAAAGTTGGCGAGGAGATGGTCACGCGGCTGTGCGAAAAACTGATTGCCCAGGGAGTCGAGGTGTTGCATTTCTACACGCTCAACCAGTTTGAGCCAACCGCTGCGTTGTGCCGGAACCTGGGGCTCGCCGATGCCGCCGCACAGGATGTCCATCTGCATTACAGCACCGATTCCGGTTGAGCAGATTATCAGTCCAAAGGCACTGCGGGTGAGGATGGCCAGGGTATTCGTCGATGCTCCACTGCACCAGGGGAACCGCCTGGAACTGCCTGCGAGACAGTCCAGCTATCTGTGCAGGGTGCTGCGCATGGCCGCTGGTCGCCAGCTTATCCTGTTCAATACGCGGGGCGAGGCCCGCTATTGCGAACTGAGGCTGGCCGATTCGAAACGGGCCGAAGTTTTGATTGGTGGCGTCGAGGCTCCAGGTGCAGACTCGGGGCTTGAGATCGAGCTTGGCATAGGCCTTTCAAAAGGAGACCGATTTGACTTTGTTGTCCAGAAGGCAACCGAGCTGGGTGTGGCAAGAATTCAGCCATTGCAGACGGAACGCGTGGAAACACGGCTTAACCCTGAGCGAATGAGCAGAAAGCTGGATCACTGGCGGAGCGTCGCGATCAGTGCCTGTGAGCAATCCGGGCGGAATTGCCTTCCAGCTATCGAGGCTCCAATACAGGCAGCGGACTGGATTGTGTCTGTGAGCTCGGACGTGCGCCTGGTTTTGACTCCGAATGCGACGGCTGCACTTGCCGATGCCCGGGGAAAGCCCGGCAGTGTCTCGGTCTATGCCGGTCCCGAGGGCGGGCTGACCGGTCAGGAGATCGAGGCGGCCTCGGGCTGCGGTTTCATGCCGGTGTCCCTGGGGCCGAGAACCCTGCGCACCGAGACAGCGCCCCTGGCGGCCATCAGTATTGTCCAGGCCCTGTGGGGAGATTTCCAGGGCACCTGAACCTACGCTGTGCCCCCGGGATCGTTGAGTCCGGCCAGGATGCCGGCCTCGATCTTCTGAATGTCCGGAATAATGCAGGGGACACCCCGCACCCTGACGGCTGCCGCGACCTGCTGAAATCCTTCACTGATGCTCTCGACCACCATGTCAGTCTCCGATTCGAGCTGGTATTCAGTGGGCATGGCCTGGGTTGGCAGCCCGTAGAAGGGCAGCCTGTCGATATCCGCAGTGCCGCGCAGCACCGCGATATGGGATCCGCGCAATCGTGCGTGACGGTTGCTTATGATCTGTTCAAAACTGATGACCGGGATGACCAGTCCGTGCCAGGCCAGTTCACCACGCTGCCATGCGGGCGCGTTTTCCACCGGCGTTGCGCTGACTCCGGACTGGATATCGGCCACCATGTTGGCTGGCAACAGAAAATTAAAGCCGTCGCAGATGCCGATGGTAGACCTGAGTGAGCGCTTACTCATGGTCCGGCTCTGGGCGGGCGAGCACGCGCTGTATTTCCTGCAGCAGTTGGTCTTCCCTGAACGGTTTGCCGTGGTAGGCGCTGGCACCCAGTGAGAGCCCCCGCTGACGGTGTTTCTCGCCGGTCCTTGAGGTAATGAGTATGACCGGGAGATCCCTGAACTGATCGGTCGACCTGAGCGCACCCAGGAGTTCGAATCCGTCCATGCGCGGCATTTCGACATCGAGCAGGACCAGGTCCGGTTCAAGGTCGTGGATCAGCCGCAGTGCTTCGGCGCCATCGCGGGCAGTTTCCACGCTAAACCCATGGCGGGTGAGAAAGCGGCTGGTGACCTTGCGCACGGTCACGGAATCGTCTACCACCATGATGAGGGGGGCATAGCCAGATTCCTCGATGGCGAGCCCTGTCGCGCCAGACCGGAGGGCACTGAAGTGGGCGTCGATCAGGTCGGGCATGTCCAGGGTTACGACCACACTGCCATCCCCCATGATTGCCGCGCCTGAGAGTCCCGGTACGGAATTGAAGGGCCAGCTCAGTGATTTCACCACCACTTCGCTGCTGCCGATGACCTCGTCGATCAACAGCGCCACACGATGCTCTCTCACGTGGAACAGCACCAGGGACACCGTGGAGTCAAACAGGGCATCCAGAGGCGGTTTTTCCCGGATGCGGAGCAGTTCACCCAGATAGCCGAACTCGTAGTCATCGCCACCGTAGCTGAGCTTTTTGCCCGGGTTTTTATAGTAGCCTTCAAGGTCTGCCTTGGTCAGTCTCACCAGGGCCTCCAGGGCTGCGAGGGGCAGGGCGTAGGTGTCTTCACCGATGTGCACCATCAGTGCGCGGTTCACCAGCGTTGTAAAGGGGAGGGACAGCTCGAAACGCGAGCCCCTGCCGGCAACGCTGCTGACCTTCAGGTTGCCGCCCATGTTGCCAATGGTGGAGCGAACCACATCCATGCCGATACCCCGGCCGGATATCTGGGTCAGGGTTTCGGCTGTTGAAAATCCCGGCGTAAGCAGGAGTTCCGTCAATTGGTCTTCAGTCATTGCGGTCACTGACCGCGTGTCCGCCAGACCCTCCGAGACCGCCCTCGTGCGAATGGCCTCGTAGTCGATGCCCGCCCCATCGTCTTCCAGAACCAGCACCATATGGGATCCCTGCCGGTGGAGATTCAGGGTGATGCGCCCCGTCTTTCGCTTGCCCGCTGCCGCGCGGCCGGCGGCATCTTCAATGCCGTGGTCAATGGCGTTGCGCAGGATGTGCTCGATGGGCGGCACCAGCTGCTCAAGCACGGTCCGGTCGAACTCTCCGCTGATGTCCTGGGTGCGCAATTCAGCCCTCTTGCCCAGTTCGCGGGATATCTGGCGGGTGATGCGCTCAAGCCGGGGCACAATCTGCTCGAAGGGGATCATGCGCGTGCGCATCAGGTGTCCGCTCAGTTCATTCTGAATGCGGGCACTCTGTACCAGGATCGCACCGGCATCCCTGTTGCCCGCCACCAGGCTTGCGCGCAGATCCTGAAGGTCCGAGGCCGACTCAATCAGTTGCTGCGACAGCTGCTGAAGCATTGAGTACCGGTCCATCTCCAGGGGGTCAAATGCCCCGTCCTCACCGGACTCGGCCAGCTGTTCACTGCAGAAACGGATATGTGCTTCGGTCTCGGCATCGAGTCGCTGCGCCAACTGCTGGATACGGTCGATGGTGACCTCGAGCTCTTCCAACTGCCCGTCCATGCCGGTGAACTGGGCTTCCACCCGGCCGCGATACACCGTCGCCTCCCTGGAGAGATTTACCATGTCCTCCACCAGGTCCGCGCGCAGGCGGATACTGTCCTGCTGGTCGCGCCGTGCATCGCCCGTGCGCTCATCGGCTGCCGGCCCGTCACCTCCCGCGGCTGCCGCCCCAGTCTCATCCTTAACCGGGGTAGCGCCGGGGTCGCTGGGCACCAGTTGCTCGGCGGACAGGGACCGGGTTAGTTCAGGTGCGGGCTGTTCATCAACTGGCGCCAGCCGCGGTTCTTCCGCAGCCGCCGCCTCGGAAACGGGACTGCCGGTGAGCCGCGCTTCACGCACCGCTTCTATCTGAGCATTGAGGCGGTCGAGCCAGTCCAGCGCCCTGGCGAAGAAGGACTCATCCGCATCGTGCAGAACCTGCTGATCGATAATGAAGGATTCGAACTCGTGGCTCAGCTTGCCGAGCTGTGGCAGCCCCGAGAGCCTGGCACCACCCTTGAGCGTGTGCAGAGCCCGGTGAATCAAATTCGCGTTACTGAGCGCGGCGGAATCCTTGCGCCAGTTGCTGATGCCGACGCCGATTTCCCGAACCAGATCGTCGGCCTCTTCAAGGAAGGTGTCCAGCAGCTCCGCCTCGAAGCCATCATCACCCTCAACAAGTATGCTGTCGATGTCCTGTTCAGCCGCAGTCCCCGAGTCGATGTCAATCGGGGGTTCGGGCTCCCGGGCCTGTCCCTCTCCGGGTCCGTCCGGCTCCGGGACGGCTTGCTGCTCGGTTTCGGCACTCTCAGCCGGAACGGCAGGCCTCGACGCACGCAGACCGGGCTCAATCCTGGGCACCACCTGCCAGGCGGCAACAGCATCCAGCATGCTCAGCAACAGTGCGTACGCCCGCCCAAACCAGTCCGAGGTGGCCTCATCCAGTTCATGCTCACCGGAAAACCCGGCCTGTACTTTAGCGAGCAGCTCACAGAGTTGCGCTATCTGGTCGACCTTGCATCGGGTGGCTGTCTGCCGGAGTCTGTTCAGGTCATCCAGCAACAGATCGAGATCTTCGGGCGCAAGCTCTCCCGCCGTCCAGTCGGCCACAAGCTGTTCAGCCATAATCAGCCGGTCCAGGCTTTCCGCCATGAGACTGTGTAGTGGCATGAGCCGCCTCGTGCGCCCGGCGGCCGGATCGGGGGCACTGTGCACCGTCGCAGCGATCTCTTCCGGGCTGGCGCCGGTTTCGCCGACCAGCTGGCCTGGCGCGTCCTCCGGGACGTCCCTAGGGGGAAAACCAAGCCGGGCGCAGTTGTCCAGGGCGCGTTCAACAAGGCATTCGGGGTCGAACGTCGCGCCCTGTTGCAGGCATTCCAGATAGTAGTCGATCGCCACGATCACCTCGGCAAACAGATCGATCTCGCTCTGGCTGGGTTGCCGGCGATGTTCGAGCAGTGAATCGCCAACGTAGCGGACGGCACAGTCGGCGAGCCGGGCCAATTCCACGAGAGGGTAGAGCCGCAGCGCGCCTTCCACCATCGCCAGGGACGAGGGCACCTCCCCGAGCAGGTTCCATTGCCAGTCGGCTTCAATACACCGGTTTACCGACGTCTTGATCCGGTCCAGGGCCACCCGGCTCTCCGCAATGAGGTTTGATTTGGTGCTGCCGGTGCCCGGGTCATCTGCCGCGGCACCGTCGGTGCAGGCCTCCAGGGCAAAAATCTCGATCAGCCTGGTGGAGAGCACCCCGTGATCGGTGCCTGTCGCCACGCAGTAGAGAATATTCCTGAGCAGGCCTGTGTCCTGGTAGTCCGTGCCGACGATGAGTTTCCTGAGAACCTCGTCAATGCGCTTGAGCTGTGACCGGACGGCAACACCCAGCTGGAGATTGTCCGATTGGAGCCGCTCTGTGAGCGTGAGACCGGCATAGCCAAGCGCGGACAGGTAGGAGGTTTCACCCAGCTGGTAGAGTATCCTGAAGACCTCCCGCAGGTTGGCCAGATGTTCACTGGTGGTGCCATCCCTGAGCAGGCCAAGAAGGGTGCGCTGGTAGCGCATGCGTACCTTGCGGATGACCTCCGAGTCCAGAGGTTGCCCGGCACCCCGCCTGAACGCCCAAATACCAGGCTCGAGATTGATCCCGAAGGCCGGGGATTCCGTGAACAGCGCTTGCCCCCCGAGCGCCCGCAGGTTGTTGATCTGCGCGACCAGGGGGTTGGTCCGGCCGGGATTGCCGAGATAGCGAGTCAACTCGGATATGGCCTGCGCCATCAGGCTGAGGGTATCCTGGGCAGCCTGTCCGGTCTGTTGCGGGTATTGGTTGACAGCGGTCTGCAGTTCCTCGCACAACAGCTGCGGAACTTTCATTCGGGTCATGGTGAATATTCCAGCGACCTTCCTGAGATGCCCGATGCAGTCGTCCAGGGAGCCCTGCTTCCCACCGCTCTGCGCATGGGCCTCAAGCATGCGCAGGGCCTCACCGAGTTCCGCCAAGAGCCCCTCGACCGCCCAGTCCAGGGAGGAAGCATGTGCCGGGTTGAGCGATGGATCCATGGTTGCGGGGCCTGTGTTCCCAATTGGTCGGAAGTCAGAAACTACCTATCGTTCTTCTTCCTCATCGAGGTCAGGACCCCTGGAGTCATCATCGGCGGGAAACGCCAGGTCGTTGTCCGGGCCGGGTTCGGCTGCTGCCTCCGGGGTGCCTCCATCCGGCATCTCATCCAGCAGGTCTTCCCCGCTGCCCGGGCCTGCCGGTCCTGCAAAGGGGTGCGCCTGTGCGGCGTCAAAAACGTCCACGGAGACCGCGGAGTGCGCAGCGCCTGGCTGCATCGCTTCGGGGAGCTTGAAGTCGGCAATGGACTGACGCAGTTCATCGGCCTGTTCCGAGAGTTCCCCGACAGCCTGGGCCGACTCGGTGGTTCCCTCGAGCGTCTGCGAGGAAATGTCCTGGATAACCCTCATCGATCCCACAATCCGGTCCGCGCTCAGCGACTGATCCTCGGTTTCCTTGGCGATGGCGAGAATCAGTGTTGCCAGGTTTTCGGATGCGGACTGGATGTCATTGAGCGCATTACCCGCATTATTGGCAAGCTGGGCACCGCGCACCACTTCCATTGTCGTCCTCTCCATTGAGGAAACCGCTTCATTGGTGTTCGACTGAATGGTTTTTACCAGGTTTTCGATCTGTTTTGTGGATGCTGCCGCACGCTCCGCCAGACCCTGAACCTCGTCTGCAACCACCGCAAAGCCGCGACCGGCTTCTCCCGCCATTGCGGCCTGAATGGAAGCGTTGAGTGCGAGGATGTTGGTTTGATCAGCAATTTCGTTAATCAGCGATACAATGTCACCGATCTCCTGAGAGGATTCCCCCAGCCGCTTGACCCGCTTGGCAGTATCCTGAATCTGCTCGCGAATGGTGTTCATGCCCTCAATGGTGTTGTGCACCACATCGGAGCCGTCGCGGGCCACCGTTACCGAGCGCTGCGCACTATTTGCCAGTTGCTCCGCGTTTTCAGAAACCCGGGTGAGATTCTCAGAAATTTCGTTGATGGAGTTCGAAGCCTCGGACACCTGGATGGCCTGGTGCTCCGAGGCTTCCGACAGACGCAGTGAGGTTGCCCGGGTCTCGTTGGATGAGGCGGCCACGGTCTCGACCGTACTGGCAACCCGCGATACCAAGCGGCGCAGTTGCTCAACCGCGAAGTTGATAGAGTCGGCAATGGCACCGGTGAAATCCTCGGTTACTGTGGCGTGCACCGTCAGATCGCCTTCACCGAGGCCGGCAATTTCATCCAGCAAGCGCAAAATCGCTTCCTGGTTTCGTTCGTTGGTCGATTCAGTGGTCAAGAGGTTGTTTTTTGTAGTGAAATACATCTGGATGCCCAGGATGAACAGCGCAAGTACCACACAACTGCCGGCGACAATAGTTGTCAATGAGGTGGAAAAGGGCCGCTTTTCGAAATTGTCAGCCAGGGAAGAAATCTCATCGGACATCCTTGCAGTTGATTCCAGCAGGCTCGCGGCCGCGTCAAGGATTAATCCACTTGCCTGGGAAATCTCGCCCAGAGCAGGAGAAGCCGCGATCACAGACTCAATGGATTCACTTAATTCAGAAAACCGGGACTCCACCCGGTTGAGGAGCTCGCGGGCATCCACTGAATCTACCCGCGAAACCCCGAGTATGAGGCTGCCCTCTTTCATGCCTACGAGTACCTGGTTAAAGATCAGCACATCCTGACGAAACTGTTCAGCGGCGCTCACGGCATCACTTGAACCGATAAGGATGCGATTCAGGCTGGTAAGCAGGCGCTCCGCACGCCACACCTGGGCCTGGGCCTCGGCGACCTGATCCGGAGGAGACCCCGTTCTCAGCATGGTGTCCACCACCGCAGTGTAGGCCTGCTGGACCTGTGGAATACTGCTTTCCAGGATGGACAGCTGTTCGTAGAGGAACAGGGCATTCTCGGTCTGCGCCTGAATAGCGTCGATGTTGCTGGCAATGATGGCAATCTGTTCGCGCAGCAGTTCCCTGGAGTGGGTCTCAACTTCCTTTTCCGCTGCATTGAAGCTCGATTCGAGGTCCAGAATCTGATTTTTCAGGTCGGGCAGAATAACCAGGGCACGTGCATCACCATGCGCTGCCTCTTGGGCAATGATCATAAGATCGTATACTTCAGACTGCATCTGATTGAGTATCGATTGCGATTCTCGATCCCCGGCTGCAAGGCGGCTGGCATCAAAAATACTGTACGCAGAAACTCCGGACGCAATGATTGCCACCGTTGTCAGGATCGTTGTCGACACCGTCCGTGATACCCGAAATCTTGCCATTTCCTCTACCTGCTCAATCCGAATTGTTGCTTGGAAGTCAGTAATTGATACACGTTACTGCTACAGCGTTGCTACCTGAGAGAAGTTCTTGTGAGTTATAAGTTTTTCGGGATCAAATATATCGACCCGTATACCATCCATCTCCGCCGAACCCGACACACAGGTTTTCAGTGATTCCGGGCATCTGTCCGAGGAGTGTTCTCCAACCTGCCGGGATCTGATCTGACGCATGCCAACGATCCTGTCCACAACCATCCCCAGGCGGGTTTCGCCTTTCTCTACCGCGATGACCCGGCTGTGTGCAGGAGTGATGGCACCAGTCAAGTCAAAGAATTCACGCAGGTCAACAACCGCCAGAATTTCACCGCGCACATTGGCGATACCGCGCACCCAGCGCTTGACCCTGGGCAAGCGTGTAACTGGCGGCGGGTGTGATACTTCGGTGACGGAGTTCATTTTGATAAGTAACGGGATTCCACCCACCTGAAACGCGACGGCCCGCCAGGAGTCATCCGTTGTACTTATCTCTGGAAGTGGGGGTGCTTTCTGTGCAACCCGGTCGGCCATTGACCGGAGCAGCTGAAAGGGGTGGATATTCTCAGACATTGGATTGGGTGCGATTCTGGCTGGCGAGGGCGCCCCCCCGGGTCTCGGCGATATCAACCTTATAGCCGTGACGGTTGAGATTCTTTTTGAGAGGTCTGGTCTCTGTTGGCCAGTCTTCCACGATCACTATATTCATACCAGTGGCCCTGGTCAGATTCTGAGTTTCAGGTGCCCGCCAAAGCCTGCTTGATGGTCTCCATAAGCAGGTCTTCGGAAACCGGCTTGCTCAGGTAGGCTGTTGCACCCTGGCGGCGACCCCACACCTTGTCCGTTTCCTGGTCCTTGGTGGTCACAATGATGATGGGTATATGTTTGGTGGTGGCATCACGAGTGAGCTTTCGGGTCGCCTGAAACCCGTTGAGGCCAGGCATCACAACATCCATAAGTATCACATCCGGAACTTCCCTCTGTGCCATTTCAATGCCGGTTTCACCGCAGTCAGCAGCGAGAACTTCGTGTCCGTGCCGTAACAGAAATTGGGTGAGTCGCTTGATTTCCGTCTGTGAGTCGTCAACGATAAGTATTTTGGCCATCTGTACACTAAATAGTAGTCTGGATTCTGGTATGTCACCGTACGTGAAAAGAAGGATAAACCGCGAGTGGCCATCTGGCGCTGTCGGTAGCTGATAGCAATCCCAGCCAATGATCTTGAGCCAAGTGCACTCGGTTTGCCACAGTTCACACACCCTCTGGCTCGGTTGCTGGAACCTGTCGCCACAGGCTATAGGCAGGACTGATCATCGGGCCATGAGTTGCGCACACCAATACACGGTCGATTCTGACATAAAGTAACTGCAAGTGCACCGCCAGCTCCCGCATCGATGGCTTGGGTTCTCCCCAAGGCAGAATCGACTGCCGCTTGACTTCATGCTCCGGCACATCGTCCTGCACGCTCGAAGGCAGCAGATGGGATCTCGATCAGGCAGACGAAAGTTGCCAGCCCTGTGGGCTCATACTCCTGCTAAGGTCGGATATCTGTGCATCGACAGTATCGAACACAGAACATTGAACACACAGCACCCCACAATAACCAAACATCGGTCAGAAAGCCCGACAGGCTTCCAGGGGGCGGAAATCCCGTCATCAGTGATACGCACCTGTACCTCAATCTGCGTGCGCCTGCGCGAAATGCTGATCTCTGCCTGCAATATGACCCAAGCCGACCCATCCGGCCGGAAGACCACGTGCAGTGATCAAGACACTTGCGTATGAACCATTTCCTATCTGCGAGTAAGACCAGATCCGGAATGCGCCCGATTATTGAGTTTCCTGTGCAGGGTCTTTCCCGGAGTCTGGTCTGCTGACGGATCCCACCAGAATGCGGAGCCTGCCTTCGTCAATCTGGTAAGTCGTTGCCGGGGGGCGATGTTCTTCCATAATTGAGGTAGTGTTGGCTTTGAGATTGAGGTAATCAAACACCACTCGAATCCGCCAGGCATCACCGGTGCTTTCCAGAAACAGTAATCGCTTTTCAGTGACTGGTTGTCTTTCGGCCTCAAGGGTCGCATAGCGGTGCACGTCAAAGCCAATAGTTTCCGCTAACCCACCGACAGGCTTCACAGTCACCTGCAACAGACCATCCTGAAACCGCAATGCGACAGAAAGGTCCTGACCGTGCCACTGCTCTGTGAAACTGTCTCCCGAGCAGCCTGTACCAGGGCAGTAGAAAGGATACACGGCTGTTGCGACATCGAAGCCTGAAATGTGCAGTAGCCTGCTCATGTCGCTATGCAGGCTGACAATCTCCAAGTTCTGGTACTGGTACTGATGCACATATTCAAAGCCCATGATTTCAGTGAGCTCAGGGGGGGTGCTCACAGTTTTTACCTGCTCAGCAGACAGCCATGTGCCGAGTTCTGACCAGTGTCCACGCTGTTTCAGAAAGCCCAGAATCGAGCTGATACTCTTGCGGTCTGCAAAGGACACAGTTTGTGAAGTGCTGGTGATCTGGCCATTCGGAATCAGGTTATTCTGAAGCAGTAACATTTCGAGGCGGTTCAATTGGCTGTCTTCTGCAACTCTGGGTGCACTCACCGGTCCGATAGCAGCAATTGTGAGCAGCAGTGCCAACAGGGCCGGTATCAGCTTTATCGGTGGTTTGCGAATGCTGTAGGCAATAGCCAAGATACCGAACCAGACAGCGGATAGCGCGATGACATAGCGTTGCTCGGTTACACCGTACTGATCAATCCGCTGATAGATAGCCAGTACCTGCACGCCCGTGGGAATCAGCAGTGCAGGGAAGAACCAGCGGTGCACAGCCCGCAGCAATATTCCTCCCTGCTCTCGCAGGGGCCAGCCCGCCAGATAAGTAATAATACCGAGGCTGGCGAAAGCCGTTACCATATAGGACAGCTGGCCTCGGGGCAGCTCTTGGGCGAAGACGATCCTGGCGAAGTAGGCGTACAGGATTGCCAAATATACCAGCACCAAGGGCGCCATTACCCAGTTCAGTACAAAGGCCAGCTGAGGCGGTGCCTGGCAGTCTTCCTCCGTATAATGGTAGTGGCGGGGTACCCAGGTCAGGGCATAGAGCGGGGCAAAAAGGGCCAGCGAAAAGCTCCAGATGTCAGCATAGAACTCTTCTTTAATGTGTACTTCAAAGAGGTAGTCGATACTTAGAAGCGCCGCGGAAAGTCCCGCACCCCAGATAGTGCCTGCGAAAATGGCAATCACGACACCAAACCAGATCTGACGGTTATAAAACCAGAAGGAGATATTGTCGTTGTCCTGAAAAAAGTGGCGCACATAGGGGCAGATACTCAGTGCCAGCAGCAGTGCGGGAAGCATCAGGGCAAGCATCCATGCCAGGGAAAAACTGTATTCGCTGAATACAACAATCGCCAGTACAGCGAAGCCCGCCGTGCCCAGTCCGTATTCAAAGACGTTGCTGGATTCAGGTGCACCCCTCACTTCGGCCGCCACCCGGGACAGCACAAACCAGAAAAAGCTGTACGCACAGAGCACTATCAGCCGGGCAGAAAAGCTGTCGAAATCCTCACTATCAATAAAGTCGTGGGTGGTTAGAACAAGAAGGCAGAATAATGCCAGACTGCACAGGACAGCTGCTGGAAACCGGAGAATTGTAAATTTGAGTTCAGTCAGGGTGAACAGCTTCTTGAGAAACGCCATGGTACATATTCCTTTACTATCTGCGTCATCCGGCAAAAATACTCTGAGATGTTGAAGTCTATGCTGCGTGCCCCGGTCATTTCCAAACCCCCGAAAAACGGTCTGCCCGGTGGCGCTTTTCTGACTTCCACAATTTCTCCGGCATCACCATGTGTAACCGGCAGCAAAAAGCCAGCTGGAGCAGTACTCGAACAGCTCGTCCTGTGCTGAGCGGTTTGGTCACATACTGACCCGAGCCGACAGCGGCCCCTGGCTGTGTCCGAAAGATCATCTGTACGTGACGACATCGCATCGGAGTGGATTTGGCAATGTGTGCCGATGCGTCGAATCGGTCAATATCAGCCACCGCAGTGCAGCCGATTGTGCTGGCAATGGTCTCTGCAGTTCGACCTATGGCAGTGCTGTCGTCGACAACCATGACTTTCATCGTGGAAACAACCCATATAGACATTGTGACTGATGCTATCGCTGTCATGAACGGCATCAATTATGGTCGCACAGGTATAATGACCACAACACATGCATCCGCTGATCTTAGGCAGCACCTGACACGCTCATCCAGGTCTGGTTCCCGGACAGATCGCAGGTAGAGATTCACATCCTCGTGTCAGCTTTGTCTGCTGATTGCCGAAAAAGTTCATACCCGGAATGGAGCAGTGGAAGGAGCATGTGGCGAACCGGGACACATTGAACAGATCGAGCAACATCTATATGTCACCTATGTCAACAGCAGGATTAAGAATTGGCCTCGTTTTGGATCCGATTGAAGGTCTGAATACCCGTAAAGATACCAGTCTGGCAATTATTGAATCTGCCCAAAAACGGGGATTCGATGTTTTTTATATCGAACAGATGGCCATGCGACTTGATCAGGGCGTTGTGCGGGCGCGCATACACAGCCTGCACGTTGACCTGGCGAAAGATGTCTGGTTTCAGGTCGGGCCAGCTGAAGATCAGGATCTGGCGACCCTGGATGTGATCTTCATGCGCAAGGATCCGCCCGTCGATATGAACTACATCTACTCAACCTACCTGCTGGAGCACCTGGAGCATCAGGGCGTGCTTGTGGTCAATCGTCCGCAATCATTGCGAGACTGCAACGAAAAACTGTTCGCAACACAATTCCCGCAATGCTGTCCGCCGCTGATGGTAAGCGCCAGCATGGATGAGCTCAGGGAGTTCCATGGAGAGTATGGCGATGTCATCTACAAACCTCTGGACGGCATGGGTGGACGGTCAATCTTCCGGGCCCAGCCAGCTGAGCACAATCTGGGTGTTATTCTTGAGACACTGACTCAGCATGGCACCATGCCCATCATGGCGCAAAAGTATCTGCCGCAAATTGCAGATGGCGACAAACGTATACTGATTGTTGATGGCCAGCCGGTATCCCATTGTCTGGCACGAATCCCATCTCCGGGAGAATCCCGCGGCAATCTTGCGGCCGGAGGGAAGGGACTGGTACGAGAACTCAGTGATCGCGATCACTGGATCGTGGAGCAGGTGCGACAGCACTTGTCTGCTCGTGGACTGATGTTTGTCGGGCTGGATGTTATTGGTGACTGTCTGACTGAAATAAATATAACCAGCCCGACCTGTGCGCGCGAGATTGACCGGGGTGCAGGGATCGATATCGGGGGCATGCTCATGGATGCAGTTGAACGCCATGTAACCGATAGGAGTACCGGGGAGTCTCATGCCTCAGACTACTAGCGGCTCTGGATATTAGCCGAACACGGAAAGCGGAGATTGCTCCGGTTGGCTTCTGTATCGCGCTCGCGCATCATCCGGTTGCCAGATCGGGCGGAGGTTAGAATTTGCCCGTCAGCCGTCAGCCTGTGTGCCGTTTCCCCGGAGATCTCGACGCCACATACGACGGGATTGTCTTTATCCAGACCTGGCAGTTCCTGCGAGCCGGGAGACTGGCGACCAACACCTAGCAGTTGAGCAAATAGTTTCGGTAATGCTGCAGTTCTGCGATGGAATCGAGAATATCATCCAATGCCAGGTGTGCGCTCTTCTTTTTCAGGTCTTCCAAAACCTCTGGAGCCCAGCGCATAGCCAATTCCTTGAGGGTGCTGACATCCAGATTCCGGTAGTGGAAGTACGCTTCCAGATCGGGCATCTGGCGTGCCAGAAATCTCCGATCCTGGCAGATACTGTTGCCACACATGGGTGATGTGCCCTGGGGTACCCATTCGGCCAAAAATTCCAGGGTCGCCCGTTCGGCATCGCGCAAGCCGATGTCGCTGGACAGAACCCGGTCGGTGAGGCCGGAACTGCCATGGTGCTGCCGGTTCCACTCGTCCATTGAATCCATGATGGAGACGCTCTGGCCTATCGCCAGCACGGGGCCTTCCGCCAGAATATGTAAGTGTGCATCCGTTACTACTGTAGCTATTTCAATGATGTGATCAACTTCCGTATTCAGCCCGGTCATCTCAAGATCGATCCATATGAGATTGAGATCATTGCAGTTCGAATCAGCCATTCAGGAATCCTTGGTGGTTGCGCTCGAGCATCAGGGATGTCCGTCGATTTTAACTGTCCGGGTGATAAAAATCAGGTGTTCAGTGATCGAGTTGTGGCGTGTCGGACGCATTTGATGCCGTGTTGATCGCTATGTAGCGAGCTCGGAACTCTGTGGAATCATCGCCGTACTCATAATGAACACAACGGATGTTCCCAAATCGAGTCGCATCAGGGAGATTGTGTGCATCTACTCCGCGCTTGGGTACCAGGTGATATCGGTGTCGGCACATGTATCTGACAATCTGGAAGAGCTGAAGCAATTAGCAGCACGCAGGCACCTGGCATTCCTCGGTCAATCGGGCGTTGGCAAGTTGTCGCTGATCAACGCATTTATCGGCGGCTAAGCCGCAGCGGTCGGAGTAGTGTCACAGAAAAGCTGCACCAAGGGACACCACATAACCACAGCTTCACACATCTATCCGCTGTCAGCTGCCAGGTTTCCGACGCCGAGAATAGGCTGGAGCACCGCCGGTGGAAATCTGTTTCCGGCGATCTTTAATACCGATCCGACTCGGTCATACATCTCGATGGACATTGACTGATGCTGGAATCTGTCAGGTATAGTAACCTGCTCAGTGCCCGTTGTGCCGCAGTTATCTGACTGCTGCTCAGTCGTCTGGGCAGGGTTCGAGCAGCCGGTTGTCTTCCAGACTGGTCTCATCAAAGGCATCAAGTTGAACTTATTTGTTGTATTTCAAGCCATCCTTCCTCAGAAGCTGGTAACTCTGCTTGCAGGGATTCTTGCCGATGTAACCTGGTCACCTCTCAAGAACATCCTGATTCGCGCCTTCATCAAGGTCTACCAGGTTGACATGCATGAGGCACGGGAGCCTCAACCTGAGCGGTATCAGAGCTTTAACGAGTTCTTTACCCGGCAACTGCAGTCGACGGCCCGGCCTGTCTCACCGGGGGCTTCGGTGTTGGTGAGTCCAGTGGATGGTTCTGTCTCGGCAGCGGGTAGAATGCAGCGGGGTATGCTGTTGCAGGCCAAGGGCACAAGTCTATCCCTGGACGCATTGTTGGCCAACACCTGCCTGGCCGAGCAACTGGACGGTGGCACATTCGCTACCCTGTACCTATCCCCGCGTGATTACCACAGGGTGCATATGCCGACAGACGCAACCATCAGGGGCTTGCGATATATTCCGGGAAAACTGTTTTCTGTGAATCAGGGCAGCGTAGAGGCCGTCGATTCATTGTTTGCGCGCAATGAGCGCCTGGTATGCGAATTCGAATATCTGGGGCTTCCCTGTGCCCTGATCATGGTTGGTGCCTTGATCGTAGGTGGGATGGAAACCGTTGTGACCGGCAAGGTTGCGCGCGGCAAGGTGGTCAGGCAGCTGGACTGTTCCGGGCAGCAGTTGCTGAAGGGTGATGAATATGGGCGTTTTTACCTGGGTTCAACAGTGATCACCCTGTTTTCCCGACAGCTTGGTGTCAGCTTTCATGCCGATGTTCTCGTGGGTACCCAAGTGCGCGTGGGGCAAGCGCTTGCCAGTATTGCCCGTCACAGCAAGTGACAGCTTTTCGGGGGAATTGTACACGATAGTGGCGAAACCAACCCGCCGGAGTGAACCGACAGGGTGCCATTCCTTACTTCTTGCTGCAGTACTCGATCTTTGCCGGGCGCATGATTGCCCTGGCAAAGTTATCCATTTTCGCTTTGATTGTCGTGCCGGGTATGGTCACACCGATCCTTTCGTTCATCTCGGCCTTGCTGGGCTGGTAGCTTCGGTTCGAGAGCGTAACCTTCTGCTTGGCAGTTCTCATGTTCATACCTGTGTTGACTGTTTGTAGTCAATAACGCACTTGGGCGTAATGCCAAACGCAAGGACGGGGCACCCTCCGTTACGCCCTGCATCCAATCTGTAGAGAAGCTTACCCATCCAGGTGGTAGATGCTCCAAATTTCCTGTAGACCGGTTCTAACCCCTCTTTCCCGGCCTTGTTCAACACATTTCCCAAACTTCTGAAAAATCCGTATCCAGCGCTGTTCCTCTCGTTAACAGGACTCCAACCTCAATGGCTCCGGCAGCATGGAAGGCCGAAAAGGCGTACAGATCGCGGTCGTATGTTTGGTCCTTGCTGTTCCATTCCAGATCGAGAGCAACCTTGCCGCTTACAAAGTCTATCCGGTGGCCGTCGAGATACCCTGATCTAACATACTCCCGGAGAACATAATCACCCTTCGCAGATCTCAGCTTAACGTGAAGATCAGCGGTGATCCGCGTTTCCGACCAGTCTCCCTCTGGAAACAGGGTATCAACGTACACTGCAATCGGCCCTTTGCTGCCTCCCGGCAAGCGGATCATTCTGGTGGTGATTTCGAACGCTTTGAGAACTGCGATTATCTGGGAAAACTGGTCAGGGAAACTGTTGGCTAAAATGAGGGCCGCGCTCCGATAGCTGTGTATTTCAAACTTGTCCACCAACTCGTCTGGAAAAACGTCCGCAATCATCGATCTATCGTCGGCCAAGCCCGAAGATGCGTCACTCATCAGGCTGTTGCGGAATTATAATTGTAGGTGGGCCAGTCCGGTTGGTACTCCGGCTCCGCCTGGTTGCCGAAGACAGTCCAGCCTTCGCGTGTGCCGCGCCCAAACATCTCAAGATATGGCCCCCAACTGCAGCTCTCTATCAGTTCGTACTGCTCATCAGGCTTTCTGGAATGCTCCCGCTTGCGGCTGGCAATAAGATTGACTTGGCTGCGCCCTGGAGGCAGGGTGCGAGCATTCTTTCCCCTGATACCGAACAGAAGAATCTCTGTGACATTGCGGAAATAGAACCCTACGCCACGCCGGTCTGATCCGCCATCTTTCCTGACCTTGTGCCAGACCAGATTGGTCTTGTACTGAAATCCCCACGCCGAGAGAGTTTCCAGACCATAGGGCAGCAAGGCGTTGGGAACCCACAAATAGCAGTGAGCCGCATCCTCCATGTATTCAGATATGGGAAGCGAGGCTATTTCCTCGAAGGATAGAGTGCTGTAGCGAGCAAGCCTGCGATGCTCAGGAGCCATTTTCCCCGTCCTGTTGGCAAACCTCCAAGGAGGATCGGCTAGCACTGTGCCGAAGGATTTACCCCTCAGGGCGCGTTTGAGATCGCCTGCCGTGTCTAGCATGGTGACTGATCGGCAACCAGATCACGATACCGAACCCGCCTGCCTTCCATGTTGCGGGTGACTGCACCGAATATATCCAGAGCATCCAGCGAATCCTCGTTGACTAACTCCATGGATCGGGCAACACCCGTGCTGGCTTTTCGATCCCTCGATCCGACTGCAGCGGCCTTGCCTGACGGGCCACACCCTGCATCCCTCAACCCCTTGCGCTTCTGGTTGCTCATGTTTTTGCGCCTGCTGCCGATATGGGTTTCATCCACTTCAAAGGGGCCAACAAAAGGATTTGAACCGGCTACCAGACCCTCACGCAATAGGTGTGCAAGATGCCAAGCCGACTTCTGTGTGATTTTTAGCCCCAGGTACAGTTTTATGTTGGAACTGCCCTTCAGGTTGGTAACCATCAGGTACTTGACCATTGGCCATACCTGATAATCAAGATCCGATCCCCCATGCCTGTCTTAACTGAAAACTTTTTGCCGTGGTGCTTTTCCCTGCATCGGTAGGGCATGGTTTTGTGCTTGTAATCAGATTGAACGTTTTCTGATGCGCACTCTGGACAGGCGGATTTGCCATTCCAACGCTGCTCTGCAAACCAAGCTTCCGCCGTGTCGGAATCAGGTAACATCTTGAATGTTCCCCTGAGCGAAATACCCTTCCTGCAGTGCTTTCCAGGGGTCTTGTCAGACATCGTGATTTCCCGCCTCCTGTTACACCGTAAGATTTGACTTTTGGGGCATGAAAAACAGATTGTTTTTCATTTTTGGCATAAAAAAATGATGTCGTGTTTGCGTACAAATTGCCTTTTGCTTGCTCCGTATGAATTATAGCACCACACAATTTCGTTTCATTGCGGCAAATCCGCTCAGGCGCATGGACCACGGCCTTAAGACCACGGAGGCTCATCGGTGCATGCCCTGTGCACATCCGCGGCTGAAACCGTCTTTGGGGTGATGAAGCAACTGAGGGACTTCGCCAGTTTCATCTTTTCGCGCAAGCTCCTAGGTCACACCTGACTCATGCACAGCACTTACGAATGCTGCGGCATGCTCCACCGGAACGTCTGGAGTAATGCCGTGGCCGAGGTTAAAAACGTGGCCTGCACCGGGCCCAAAGCGTGCCATAATCCGGGCTACTTCAGCACGAATCACCCGGGGGCTGGTTCTGAGGATGGCCGGGTCCATGTTTCCCTGCAATGCGATCCGGTTTCCTACTCGGCTGCGTGCCCGCCCTATGTCAGTAGTCCAGTCGATCCCGGCCGCCTGACAACCAGTCTGGGCAATCCGCTCAAGCCACTGGCCACCACTCTTGGTGAACAGGATAACTGGGGTGTCGGCGGTGTCCGGATCAGCCTGGAGCATATCGATAATCTGCTGCATGTAGGCGAGTGAGAAGCACTCGTATGCATGTTCGCTCAGTATCCCGCCCCAGGTATCAAAAATCTGTACGGCCTGCGCACCTGCACGAATCTGCGCCCCGAGGTATTCCGCCACCGAATCGGCCAGCTTGTGCAGGAGCTGGTGCAGCGCCTCGGGGCGCTGGTACAGCATGCTCTTGATGATTGCAAAATCCCGGCTGGATTGGCCCTCGACCATATAGGTTGCCAGTGTCCATGGGCTCCCCGAAAATCCAATAAGCGGCACCGAACCGTTGAGTTCGCTGCGGATCAATCGAACTGCGTCTACCACGTAGGGCAAGTCCTGCTCGGTGCTGATGACTTCCAGCTGCTCAATATCTGCGTCGGTGCGAATCGGTTTCCTGAATTTTGGACCGTCACCTTCCTCAAAATACAGGCCAAGCCCCATGGCATCGGGAATTGTGAGAATGTCTGAAAACAGGATGGCCGCATCAAGAGGAAAGCGGCGCAGGGGTTGAAGGGCCACTTCGCACGCCAGTTCAGGGTTGGTACACAGGCTCATAAAGGAACCTGCCTTTTCCCGGATTGCCCTGTATTCCGGCAGGTAGCGGCCTGCCTGCCGCATTATCCATACAGGCGTGACATCCACCGCTTCGCGTCGCAGGGCACGCAGAAACCGGTCATTGTGCAGAGGAGGACTCAACAGAAATTCCGCAGACAGGGGTGCCTGCATCCTCGCTCAGACGTCCAGGCTGTCCATGATGCCTTCAGCGGCCTGGCGCCCTTCCCAAATGGCGGTGACCACGAGATCTGAGCCGCGCACCATATCACCGCCAGCAAATACCTGGGGGTTGGTAGTCTGAAAGGCGAACTCCTGGTTTTCCGGAGCGACTACGCCACCCCAGTCGTTAAGCTCAATGCCGTGGCTGGTAAACCAGGGTGCTGGGCTGGGCTCGAAGCCAAATGCAACGATAACTGCGTCCGCCTCCAGGAGGTGTTCACTCCCAGGAATCTGCTCCGGCACTCGGCGGCCATTTTCATCCGGCTCACCCAGCCTGGTTTCGACGACCTCTACGCCGCCGACATTGCCGTTTCCGTTCTCTGCCACTCTCAGGGGTTGACGGTTGAACAGAAATTCCACTCCCTCTTCACGGGAATTTTTGACCTCGCGTCGGGAGCCGGGCATGTTTTCCTCGTCCCGTCGGTAGACACAGGTAACTGACCGGGCTTGCTGGCGAATTGCTGTACGCACGCAATCCATGGCGGTGTCGCCGCCTCCCAGCACCAAAACCCTTTTGCCTGCCATGCTGATATAGTCAGCCTCCGATGTTTCGTACTGCATATGCCGCTGTACGTTTGCAATCAGGTAGGGAAGTGCTTCATACACACCGGGGAGCTGCTCTCCGGGAATGTTGCCCTTCATGGCCGTATAGGTACCCATACCAAGAAAAAGCGCATCGTATTGGGTGAGCAGATCCTTGAATTCAATGTCCTTGCCGACCTCAGTGTTCAGACGAAACTCGATACCCATGTCTTCAAAAATTTCGCGGCGGCGCAGCATGACCTTTTTTTCCAGCTTGAACGGTGGTATTCCAAACGTCAGCAAGCCACCTATTTCCGGGTAGAGGTCGAATACAACCGGCTTGACTCCGTTGCGAATCAGCACATCGGCGCAGGCGAGCCCGGCGGGTCCTGCGCCAACAACCGCAACCCGTTTGTCTGTCCAGACAACTTTGGACATATCGGGCTTCCATCCCAGTGCAAAGGCGGTGTCGGTAATATACTTTTCGGCGCTGCCAATGGTGACAGCACCATAGCCGTCCTCCAAAGTGCAGGCTTCCTCGCACAGCCTATCCTGGGGACAAATCCGACCACAGACTTCAGGCAGTGAATTGGTCTGGTGACACAGCTCAACTGCCTCCATGAGGTTGCCTTCACTAATCAGTTTGAGCCAGTCAGGGATGTAGTTGTGAACCGGACACTTCCACTCGCAATACGGATTGCCGCACTGCAGGCAGCGATGTGATTGTTCTGCCACCTGGTGGCGGTTAAAGGGTTCGTAGATTTCTACGAATTCCTGGGTGCGCTTGCGGTCCGACCGTTTGTTCGGGTCTTTTCGGCCTACTTCCAGAAACTGGAACGTGTTATTCAAGCGTTCAACCATGGTTGTCTTCTTTCCCCAAGAAAATCTCTTAGAGCGGATGTGCCTACTGGGGGTTCGCCAGCGTTCGCTGCAGGAGGTCGCTCAGACTCGCAGCCTTGGGCTTTACCAGCCAGAATCGATACAGGTAATCTTCGAAGTTTGAGTATAGATTCTTGCCCCAGGCACTCCCGGTTTCGAGGTAAAAGTCGCCGATCATCTCTCGCAAGTGTGAGGCGTAGCCTTCCGAATGCTCCGAACCAATACGCTCAAGTTCGATGAGCTCAGGGTTGTACTTGTCGATAAAGGAGCGGTCCCGATCCAAGACGTACGCAAAGCCACCGGTCATTCCAGCTCCAAAGTTTACTCCGGTATTGCCGAGAACGGCGACCACGCCTCCAGTCATGTATTCGCAACAATGGTCCCCGGCACCCTCCACGACCACATGTGCGCCGGAATTTCTCACTGCACAGCGTTCACCGACCTGGCCAGCCGCATAGAGGCGTCCACCGGTGGCACCATAGAGACAGGTATTGCCCATGATACTGGTGTCTTGGCTTTTGAACTCGCTTTCACGTGGGGGGAAAAGCACAATCTTTCCGCCAGCCATGCCTTTGCCAACGTAATCATTAGCATCACCTTCAAGGCGTAGTTCCAGCCCACCAGCATTCCATGCGCCAAAACTCTGCCCTGCTACACCGGTAAAATTGAGCTTCAAAGGTGCATCTTCCATCCCCTTGTTTCCGTGGCGTCTGGCAATTTCGCCTGACACACGTGCACCTATTGAGCGGTCGCGATTAGTAATCTGAAAATCAAATTCGCCGCCAGTCTTTGCGTCAATACTGGCCAGAGTTTTTGCGACAATCTTTTCCGCAAGCTCGCCTTTGTCAAAGGGGGTATTCCGTTCGACCCTGCAGAACTGGGGTTTGCTGGAGAGGAAGTCATCTGTATGGAGAATCGGGGAGAGATCAAGACCTTTTTGTCGCGGAGTACATCCGGGGATAGTCTCAAGTAGTTCGACCTGGCCAATCAACTCATTCATGGAGCGAACCCCAAGCCGAGCCATCCACATGCGGGTTTCCTCTGCCATAAAGCGAAAAAAGTTGATCGCGTTATCAACTGTTCCCCTGTAGTGCTCTTCTCTCAATCGGTCATCCTGGGTAGCGACGCCGGTCGCGCAATTATTGAGGTGGCATATGCGCAGGTATTTGCACCCCAATGCAACCATGGGGCCTGTTCCAAAACCAAAGCTCTCTGCACCAAGAATGGCCGCTTTCACAACATCCAACCCTGTTTTCAGGCCACCATCGGTTTGCACACGAACCTTGTCACGCAGATCGTTGGCTCTCAGAGTCTGGTGGGTTTCGGATAGCCCAAGCTCCCAAGGCGAGCCCGCGTAGCGAATGGACGACAGTGGGCTGGCAGCGGTGCCGCCATCATGTCCGGATATGGTGATCAAGTCAGCATACGCCTTAGCCACACCAGCGGCAATGGTGCCCACACCGGGTCGTGACACCAGTTTGACTGAAATCAGTGCTCTGGGATTGACCTGCTTAAGATCAAAAATAAGCTGGGCGAGATCTTCAATTGAATAAATATCGTGGTGCGGCGGAGGCGAGATCAGGGTCACGCCGGGCACCGAATACCTCAGTCGGGCGATAAGGGGATTTACCTTGCCGCCGGGGAGCTGTCCGCCCTCGCCCGGTTTGGCACCCTGGGCTATCTTGATCTGGATCACTTCTGCATTCACCAGATAGTGCGGTGTGACACCAAAGCGCCCCGAAGCCACCTGCTTGATCTTGGAGGATTTGGTGGTTCCGTAGCGAGCTGGATCTTCGCCACCTTCACCGGAATTTGAGCGGCCCCCGAGTGAGTTCAGGGCTTCTGCCAGAGCTTCGTGAGCTTCCGGCGATAACGCGCCGAGCGACATGCCAGCCGAGTCAAAGCGGCGCAGGATGGTTTCAACCGGCTCAACTTCTTCAACGGGGATTGCCCGCAGCCCGGCCCTGAATTGAAAAAGATCTCTCAGCGCAGTTACTTCGCGCCGATTGACCGCATCTGCGTACTTGAGCCAGTCGTCGAAATTGCCAGATCGAACGGCTGTGTGCATCAGGTGCACGACATCAGGGTTGAACGCATGATATTCGCAGCCATAGACAAACTTGAGCATGCCACCCTGGTCAATGGGTTTGCGGTCCTGCCAGGTTGTTCTTGCCAGGGAGTGCGCATCCTTCTGAAAATCTGCGAAACAGGCTCCCTTGATTCTGCTGGGCGTTTCTCCGAAACAAAGATCGATGACTTCTTCGTCCAGACCGACCGCTTCAAAGAGCTGCGCACCACGGTATGAGACAATTGCGGAGATACCCATTTTTGAGAGAATTTTCTGAAGGCCCTTGTTGATGCCCTTGCGGTAATTTTTCAGTACTTCCCAACTCTCCAGAAGCAGTGTACCGCTGTCTACCATATGGCGCAGAATTCTGTAGCTCAGATAGGGGTGGACTGCCGTGGCGCCGTACCCCAGCAGGCAGGCAAAGTGGTGTGAATCACGGGCGGTGCCTGTCTGTACGATGATATTTGCCTGACATCGAAGACCGGTCTTGACCAGGTGGTGATGAACTGCCCCGGTCGCCATAAGCGCGTGAATCGGCACCATATCCCTGGCAAGCACACGGTCACTCAGCACGATGAGCACCTTGCCATCCCGAACAGCACACTCTGCCCGGCTACACAGGGACTCGATGGCAGACTTAAGGTCTGTCCGGCCGGGGTCATACCCCAGCGAGATTCTGTAGTTTGGCAGCGAGTGATCCGAACCCGGGTCGATCAGCGCAGCCATTTTGTTTGTTGATAATACGGGAGTGGCCGTGATGACACGCTGAGCGTGCTCGGGCTCTTCCTCAAAAACATTACTCTCGGGGCCAAAGCAGGTTTCAAGAGACATGACGATGGCTTCACGCAGCGGATCCACCGGAGGATTCGTCACCTGGGCAAATTGTTGCCTGAAGTAGTCGTACAGGGACCGGTGCGTGTGCGACAGCACGGCCGTGGGCGTGTCGTCTCCCATGGAGCCAACTGCTTCCTGGCCGGTTTCTGCGAGTGGTCTCAATATCTGATCGCGTTCTTCGAAGCTGACCTGAAACTGTTTCATGAATCGCTTGAGATCATCTTCAGTTATATCGGATATTTCTGCAGGTGGAATCAGTGCGCCTTTGATCCGCTTGGCATGTTCACGCAGCCATTCCTTATAGGGCTGAGACTGCTTGAGCTGCCTGTCCACATCCTGCGTGTGCATGAGCTTTCCCTGCTGGGTATCGATAGAGAGGATCTGCCCAGGCCCGAGCCGCCCCTTGGAGACAACATCCGATGGCAGGTACCCGTACGTTCCCACTTCCGAGGCCACGGTAATACAGTCATCCTTGGTGATAACCCAGCGAGACGGGCGCAGGCCGTTGCGATCGAGGGTGCAGACAGCGTAGCGCCCGTCGGTAATGACAAGGCCGGCCGGACCGTCCCAAGGTTCCATGTGCATTGAGTTGTACTCAAAGAAGGATTTGAGGTCGGGATCCATATCGCGGGTATTCTGCCAGGCGGGCGGGACCAGCATGCGAACGGCGCGGTGAATATCCATTCCGCCCACAACAAGAAGTTCGAGCATGTTGTCCAGACTGGACGAATCCGAGCCGGAGCGGTTAACCAGCGGGGTAATCTCCGATAGGTCATTCAGGGTTTCCGACTGAAGCAAGGGTGTGCGCGCCACCGACCAGTTTCGGTTGCCCATGATCGTGTTAATTTCACCGTTGTGCGCCAGCATCCGAAAAGGTTGCGCCAGAGGCCAGCGAGGCAGCGTATTTGTTGAAAAGCGCTGATGGAAAACACATATGGCGGTCTTCAGGCGTTCATCAGCAAGGTCAGGATAGAAGCGCGTCAAATCTGCCGACATCATCAGGCCTTTGTAGCTGAGAACTGTTCTCGACAGGCTGCAGATATAAAAATCCGGGTGGGATTCCAGTTCATTTTCCGCCTTGCGTCTGGCGACAAAAAGGCGGGCATCAAAGTGGGCGTCGCTGTGTTCCCCTGGAGATACAAACAGGTGTTCGATACGGGGTACCGACTCAAGCGCTATAGGGCCCAGACACTCGTTGTCGGTGGGCACTTCACGCCAGCCGATCGCAGACAGACCCTCTTCGGCAAGACATCGCTCAATGGTGGCTTTCTCCGCAGAACAGTCCTGCGCATCGCAGGACAGCATGATGGCCCCCACACCGTATACATCTGGAAGCCCCAGACCTGCTTCCTGAGCCACCTGGCGCAGAAAACTGTCGGGTTTCTGAATCAACAGCCCGCAACCATCGCCAGTTTTCCCATCAGCAGCGATTCCACCGCGATGGGCCATACAGGTCAGCGATTCAATGGCGGTCGCAAGCAGTTTATGGCTCTGAAGACCCTTCAAATGGGCAATCAGGCCAAATCCGCAGCTGTCCTTGAATTCCTCAACGCTGTACAGACCAGAAGGCATAAATTACCTATGCATCAGATAACCACAGAAAAAAGTGCCCCACCGGACGGGTGAGGCAAGCAAACGGGAGCCTAATTTTACACGCGAGGCAACGCAGGGACAAATTGTGCCTGATTCACTGATTCACCGCCTGAAGAATCGTGCTGATACTTCGTTTCGGCATATTTAGCTGGCCTTGCCTCATGCACTGTTCCAGTTGCAGCAAGGAAATGATGAGACTCATTCGTTGTTGTTCACCGAACCGGGGGGCTGTGCTAATCTGAAGCGAACACCGGTTTGAATCTCGCCGTGTACACGAATCTCTCTGCGACAGGCGCCCAAAGGTACCGCTATGCCAGCACAAGCACTCCCCGATCTGATTGGAAACACTCCGATGCTGCGCTTGAGCAAGGTGTCTGAGGCGACTGGCTGTGAGATTTATGGCAAATGTGAGTTTCTCAACCCCGGTGGGTCGGTGAAAGATCGAACCGCACTGGGGATTATTCGCGAGGCAGAGGCCCGAGGGAATCTTCAGGCAGGCAACACCATTGTAGAGGGCACAGCCGGCAATACTGGTATAGGTCTTACCATGCTTGCCAATGCTCTGGGATACAAAACCAGCATTGTCATGCCCATGAATCAGTCCCGCGAAAAAATCGAACAGCTCGAGCTGCTTGGAGCTGATCTCCATCTGGTTCAGGTAACCGGATACGATGACCCCAATCATTACATTCATCAAGCCAAGGCGCTGGCTGTGCATATGAACGACGTAACCCCGGGCAGCGCGTTCTGGGCACAGCAGTTTGATAATCGCGCGAACCGCACGATCCACTATGAAACCACGGGCCAGGAAATCTGGCGGCAGACTGAGGGCACGATTGATGGATTTGTATGTGCTGTGGGAACCGGTGGAACCCTGGCAGGTATCTGGCAGGCCCTGAAAGAAAACAACCCGGATGTACAAGTCGCGCTGGCCGACCCGGACGGCTCGGCACTCTACAGCTACTACTCGACCGGGAAGCTGACATCAGACGGGCATTCAGTTACCGAAGGCATCGGTATCAGTCATCTGACTGGGAACCTGACCGACGTTAGGGTAGATTTTGCCTATCGGATTTCTGATGCGGAAGCCTTGCCGTACATATACGACCTCCTCCTGGAAGAGGGGCTTTGTCTGGGAGGTTCTTCGGCGATCAACATTGCCGGTGCGGTCAACCTGGCGCGGGAAATGGGCCCCGGTCACCGGATTGTGACCATACTCTGTGACTATGGAAACCGCTACCAAAGCAAGATATACAACCCCACGTTCCTCAGTGCGCGGGGGCTGCCGGTGCCCGCCTGGATCAGGTGAAAGGAGCGCTATCTCCTGATTCGCAGTACTTTGAAACCTGAACTCCTGGTGACCAGTTCCCACGTCAACCCCAGTCTGCTGCAGTGATTCTCAAGGGCAAGGAACTGATTCACAACATACCAGGCCTCTCCATTGAGACCCAAAAGCCGGCGGGTCTGGGTGAGAAATCTTTCGTGCAGCTGGCTTTCGATAGAGAATCCACGATGAAAGGGCGGGTTGCAGAGTATCAGATCAAAGGGGCCGTCAATGGCATCGCCAGCATTTGAGGCCTCAACGGAGATTTCGAGACAGTCCTCATGTATTTTCAGGTTTCTGCGGGTTGCCTCCAATGCTGCGTGACAGTTATCTGTGGCGACCAGCTTCCTGGCAGCACGTGTCGCAGCAAAGCATGACAGAAAGCCGTAGCCAGACCCCAAATCGAGCACACTCTCCCTCGATGCCGGGCAACAATGCTCCGCCAAACATTGGGTCAGCAGCTGGCTGCCATTATCAATTTTGTTCCAGCCGTAAATTCCAGGTTTGGTCCAGTACACCTCATCTTCTGCACACACTATTTCACGGAATTCGAGGTACTCCTGATCATCCAGCCGCGGCCCACTGTGAGACGTTTTTGTCAGTCTGGCCAGGAGAAGCTGGTTTTTGCCCCGGCTGAGATGGCCCGAGCCGCCAAAGAGCTCGGCTGCCTTTTTCAGACAGGTTTTAATACCTTCATTCTTGTATCCGCACAGCCACAATATTCCACCCGGCGTCAGCACAGTGAATGCCTGATTGATCAGGTGGTGCATCAGGGCACGTTCCTTGGGTATACGGACAAATACTTCTGATGGTGTGGGATTGAAGCCAGAGAGATCAAAATCAGAAAATACAGCTTCGATCCCGAGCGAGCTTGCCAGAGCCTGCTGATCGACACGATTGGTGACCATGGTCATCCTGCTGCCCTGAATCCGCTCCAGCAAGCTGGTCTCGAGCGGATGGTCATCGACCAGCCACAGCCTGTGAATATCAGGCATTTTAGCTATGGATTCCAGCATGGCTTCTGCCAAGTGATCCAGTGCCTGATCTGATCGAACCGCTGTGCTGTCCACGATATCTGTTTTTGCTCGGGCGAGATATACCCCGTGCGAATTTATACCGCCCCTTTCCGGGAGAGGCAAGCGACCAGTTACACGAGGCCGGGTACGGCCTGCTTGCAGGCCGCGGCGGGATTTCTGTGTGCGAAGAAATCTGGCGCTCTGGCGAATCTCGCGCTGTACACCTTGAATTGTCAGGCTGCGGAAGCACTAGGACTGGTGTTTTTCCAAATGCGGCCAATTTTGGCGGTGTTGAAAACAGATGGTCACAGGAGCTGGCCCTGTTACGTAGAAATTTCCGAGGTATGTTCATGAGTGATCAGGCCGTCGGGCAGATAAGACGTCTGAGCCCAATGACAGATGAAGGTTCACCAGATGAATCTCGACTGGCCTTTTTTTCGGATTCTCTCAGGTCATGACACCCGCCGGTCCTTTGTCCCTGAATGTCGAAATTCCTGCCACAAGTCTGAAGGAAGCCATCAGTGAGTTTTCGAGCTGGCAGCCGTGTTCATGGAAGAAACCCTCGGGGAACTTGAAGCACTTCGCAAGGGACGGGCTTCCTCCATCATGGTTACCGGGCAGTCTGGAAGCGGCTTTCAGATGCCCTGAGCCATTTCCATCTCAACAGGCACGATTCGCGGTAGAATAGGCTCTTTCAAAATTGGGTGCCTTGCAACACACAACCATGGGTACATCTCTGCAGCCCGTCGATACTCTCTCGCCCGGAGGGGATCTGAACGCCTATATCCAGGGTGTCTACAGTATTCCGGTGTTGACAGCCGAAGAGGAACACCAGCTTGCCATCAGCTACGCTGCTGACGAAGACCTGGATTCGGCCCGTCAGCTGATTCTTGCCCACCTTCGTTTTGTAGTGCATATCGCCCGCAGTTATTCCGGTTACGGGCTGCCCCTGGGAGATCTGATTCAGGAAGGGAACGTGGGCCTTATGAAGGCGGTCAAGCGTTTTGATCCAGATCGCGGCGTGCGACTGGTCTCCTTCGCTGTGCACTGGATCAGGGCGGAGATTCACGAATTTATTCTGCGCAACTGGCGCATCGTCAAGGTTGCCACCACCAAGGCCCAGCGCAAACTGTTCTTCAATCTCCGCAGTAAAAAGAAGGCATTGGGCTGGCTCAACACTGCTGAGGCCGAGGCTATAGCGGAGGATCTTGGCGTCGAGGTAGATCAGGTCGTGCAGATGGAGGGCAGGCTCGCTGCTCAAGATGCGGCTTTTGATGCCCCGACTGATGCCGACGATGAGGATTTCATTACAGCTCCGGTGTACTACCTCGAAGACAAGAGCGCCGATCCGGCCGCATTACTGGAAGATTCAGACTGGGCGGACTCCGGTGCGCGGAGTTTGGCTCGGGGTATGGAGTTGCTCGACGAGCGAAGCAGGGATATCCTCGAACGCCGGTGGCTTGCGGAGGAGAAACCCACACTTCACGAGCTGGCCGCCGAGTATCAGGTATCGGCCGAGCGAATTCGCCAGATTGAGCAGGCAGCCATGAAGAAGATTCGCAGTTCAATGGAATCCGAGGCGTAGCATTCAGGTAAAACACAAGGTGCCCCGGCTGTTTCTGGCACTGGCTGCGGCTGGTGGATTCTTCGCCCTGTTGTTGGGAGCCTTTGCTGCTCACGGCCTGGAAGGGCAGGTGTCCGCTGTCCGCCTAAATGCGTTCAAGACTGGCGCAGAATATCAAATGACTCACAGTCTGGCGTTGATGCTAGTCAGTGTTCTTATGCACACCCAGGGAAAGAACACCTGGCTGCGCTGGGCGGCGGGGGCGCTCACTCTGGGATTGACCCTGTTTTGCGGCAGTCTGTACATCCTGGTTATTTTCGATGTGCCCGCCGCAGGTATGGTGACGCCGCTGGGCGGCTTGAGTCTTGCGCTGGGCTGGCTGTGTCTCTTCCTCTGCGCACTGGACACGAGGAAAGGCAGTAGTAGATGATGGACATACGGCCCGAGTTTCGTTCCAGAGACATTCGCTCCTATGTGATTCGTTCCGGTCGTATGACCACCGGGCAGAAGGCGGCCTTTGAGCGCTATTGGGACTGGTACGGACTGGAACTGGCTTCTGGCGCGGTTGATTTCGGGAGTGTCTTCGGTCGCACCGCGCCGCTGGTGCTGGAGATAGGTTTTGGGATGGGCGATTCGCTTCTGGAGATGTGCCTTACAGAGCCAGACAGGGACTTTATCGGTGTCGAGGTCTACCCTCCCGGCGTGGGTAAGCTGATGAATCGGGCCGCTGACGCGGGTATTCAGAATCTTCGGGTGTTCCTTGCTGATGCCCATGATGTGTTGGCTGACTGCATACCCCAGGCCAGTCTGGCGCGGGTTCAGATCTATTTTCCGGACCCCTGGCACAAAAAAAAACACCACAAACGCCGCTTGATTCAGAGAGAATTTGTAGTGCAGATCCACTCCAGGCTGACTTCTGGTGGCATACTGCATCTGGCCACCGACTGGGAAAACTACGCCGAACACATGATGGAGGTTGTAGAATTGCTGCATGGATACGAAAATCTGGCTGGTGTGGGGCAGTTCAGTGCAAAGCCCCATTGGCGTCCCGAGACGAAATTTGAACGCCGTGGTCACACACTGGACCACTCCATATACGACCTTGTTTTCAGGAAACCATGAACGTTCCTGGTGAATTTCGGGGTTCGGCCCCGTCTGGATTGGCGGACGGCCGGACCTCACTCATCAGCCCGTGCGCGGGGAAATATTCAACCATCCGGGCTCACCGGCCCATTCTTCAGGAGATATGAGTGAAACAATTAAGACATGCAGTATTAGTGCCCTGTGTAGGGCTTATCGCCGCCTGTGGCGGTGGTGCTCCACAGGAGGAAGTGCCCGTTTTTCAGGACCCTGCGCTGGAATCCTTGGAGTCAAAGGTGAACTACCTGATCGGATACAGCAACGTTGAGCAGCTGCAGCAGCAAGGCCTGGAGATCGATGTTCCCGCATTCACTGCCGGCACACGGGCTGCACTGCACGGCGAACCCTCGAGATTTAGCCAGGAGGAAGCCCAGCAGGCCTTTGCGGAATTTCGCGATCAAATGCAGCAAGAAGCGGCTGCCGAGTTTACACGGCTGTCCGAAGAAAATCTGACACAATCAGATGCCTTCCTGACAGAAAATGGTGTCAGAGAGGATGTCATAACAACCGAGAGCGGCTTGCAGTATCGTGTGCTGGAGGATGCCGAGGGAGCGAAACCTGCAGCCGACAGCAGGGTGCAGGTGCACTACGAGGGCAGGCTGATTAACGGCGAGGTCTTTGACAGTTCAATTGCGCGGGGAGAGCCCGTGGTGTTCTCCTTGAACGAGGTCATTGCCGGCTGGACCGAGGGACTCCAACTGATGCCTGAGGGTGCGAAATTCGAATTCTATGTTCCTCCCGAGCTTGCCTACGGCGCAAGTGGAACCGGCGGAGGTATCGGGCCGAACGAAGCCCTGATCTTTGTGGTTGAACTTTTGCAGGCACATGTCGCATCGGAATAGCATCTGCAACGGCCACCAGCCTCTGGCTCTGGCTCTTCTTGGTGCGCTCAACTTTTTATGTCGGTGAGGCAACCCCGAGCGGGCCACATACGGGACGGACTGGGGCCGCAGGGTGATGACGGCCCAGCTCATACGACCCGCCCTGTTGTACGCGAGCACTGTGTCGATCTGGTGGAGACGGGCTGCTGCCATATATTCGGCCTATCAACGGGGCTTTCCGCGCCCCCTGGTGGCTTGGGTGGGCACATGGCCTGCCTGGTGCGGCGTACCCGATCTGAGGACCGTCCAGGCGGTGAGCGCGCACCGGGAGCCAGTGCGGCCGTCGCCACGTTCCGGTGACGCCAAGCCAGTACCCCCTGCAGCCACTGGCTGCGCCGGCACGTTTGGCCCTTCTCCCTGTCCCTGTTCGTCCGGGACAACTGGGTGACCATCGACCGGGCTCCATGGATCAGCAGGCCCATTGCGGACAAGCGCCCACTGGCATCGGAGCGAGAAGGATCAGCGCGACGAACGCGTGGAAAAGTAGCCTGTTCGGCCACCGGGAGCAAGCGCCGCGCCATTTCCGCCAGCTTTCTCCGTATCCGACCCCGGATTGATCAGGTTGATAGACATCTCTTGGCCGCACCCGAGAACGCGAAGCAGCTCAGGCGTCCGGTGGCGAAATCGCCGAAACCAAGCGCACGAGCACCAACGCCGAGGCCACCTTCACCGCCAATCTTTTTTTGGTCGCCGGCAGTGAGCCGAAGCGGCGGATACCAGTGGAAATGAAAGATGCTTCCACATCAATCACCATCTCACCATCGCCGTTGGCGCTGTTCGTGTGTCTGCACAGTCACCGCGGTGACTGTGCAGCGTTCAACACCGGTGTATTATACTGTCGCACCATGAAGTGCGACAGGGTTCAGGTGTCTCCGTGATCAAGCGCAAGCAGTTGCCCATCGGCATTCAAACCTTTCGCAAGATTCGGGAGCGGAATTGCTATTACGTGGACAAGACACCCTTCATCAAGACTTTGACCGATGGAGGTTCGCATTACTTCCTGTCCCGACCCCGGCGTTTTGGCAAAAGCCTGTTCCTGGACACCCTCAAGGAGGCGTTCGAGGGCAACCAGGCGCTCTTTGGTGGACTGGCCATTCACGACAGCTGGGATTGGTCAGTCCGGCATCCCGTGCTGCGCCTGAGTTTCGGCAGCGGTAACTTCAAGGAGCCGGACCAACTGAACACCACCCTGATGGCGCAGTTCGACTCGATTGAGCGGCATCACGGCCTGGTGCCGAACTACGCAACCGGACCGGAACGGTTCGCGCATTTGCTTGCAACGCTGCACCAGCAATCCGGCCAGCCCGTGGTGGTACTCGTGGATGAGTACGACAAGCCCATCCTCGATGCCCTGGATGCACCGGAGGTGGCGCGGGCGAACCGCGACTTTCTGCGCGGCATGTATTCCGTCATCAAGGACAGCGATGCCCACATACATTTCGCCTTCCTCACCGGCGTGAGCAAGTTCTCCAAGGTCAGCTTGTTCTCCGGTCTCAACAACCTCAAGGACATCACCCTGGACCACCGCTACTCCGCCATCTGCGGCTACACCGATGCCGATTTGGACACGGAGTTCGCGCCGGAATTGCCGGGGTTGGACCGGACGGAAGTCCGCAGCTGGTACAACGGCTACAACTGGCGGGGCGAGGATCGGGTGTACAATCCCTTTGACATCCTGTTGCTCTTCGACAGCCGCGAGTTCAAGGCGCACTGGTTCGAGACGGGCTCCCCGACCTTTCTGGTCGAGACCCTGTTCCAACGCCACATCAGTTCGGTGGCTCTGGAAAACCTGGCAGGTGCCGACGATCTACTGTCGAAGTTCGATGTGGGCAACATCGGCACCGAGGCATTGCTGTTTCAAACCGGCTACCTGACCATCTCCGAGGAACTGGACATCGGCGGCGAACCCTTCTACCGCCTCGGCTATCCCAACCGCGAAGTGCGGCAAAGCCTCAATCGAAGTCTGCTTGGCTATCTGGTGCAGGACGAAACGCGGCAGACGGCAAACAGCCTGAAGCTCATCGAACTCCTGGAGGTCAACGACTTCGATGGCCTGCACACACTGTTCCACGCCTTCTTCGCCAGCATCCCCCACCAGTGGCACACCAACAATCACATCGCCGGGTACGAGGGCTACTACGCCAGCGTTTTCTATTCCTATTTCGCCGGACTGGGCCTCGACATCAGGGTCGAGGATAGCAGTAGCCACGGTCGCCTGGATATGGCAGTGCGCTTCCGGGGCCAGGTGTACCTGTTCGAGTTCAAGGTGGTCGAGATGGCTTCCGAAGGCGCGGCGATGGCGCAATTGAAGTCCAGGGACTACGCCGGGAAGTACCGCGCTCTCGGTGAACCGATCCACCTGATCGCCGTTGAGTTCAGCAAGTCCAGCCGCAACCTGATGGCTTTCGAAGTGGAACGAGCTTGACGGCTTGAGTCTGCACCGGACGGCAGCCATAGTCGTGCTCACAGTCATCGGCCAATCGGCTCAGACACCGCCAGGAGGCCAGAGTGTGACAGGATACCGTGGGCCGGATCAGGAACCGGCTGAGGATGACGACCAGATGCCGGAGCGAGGTTCGTCCGTCCAGTGCGTAAACCACTGAAGCCTGCCACCCATTCCATTTGAAGGCTGCCACCCGAACCGGGGCAAAGCTGCCACCCAACGGAGCACAGCGACGCGGGTGAAGGCCTGTCTGGGCGAACACCTGGGTGGGTTAGCGCTCTGCAGCGCGAAAAACCTGCCAAGCGCAGAGAGCCACAACGATCAAAAAAGCACCCAGTGTCCAGCCGGGGATGCTCAGTTCCAGCAGCTGCCACTTGATTTCAGCACAGCTGCCCTCGCCTATAAACATGGCTCTCAGGACATCTTCCATGGGAAAGTACTCCATCAGGTAGGGCAGAGTCGGGCCACAGGCTGGGGCCTGGTCTTCTGGCAATGACTGCAGATAGACATGTCGCGCAGAGGCCAGAGCCCCCAGAAAGGCGGTGATGCCGATGAGTACACTGTAAATCCGCTGCTTGTGTGGCGCCGGGTTGTGCAGGGCAGCAATGAGCGCGAGCGTGCCAAATCCGATCGTGAATATTCTCTGAGTCACGCAGAGGGGGCAGGGCATGAGCACCACATATTTCTCAAAGTAGAAATAGGCAATCACCATCATGGCCGTCGCCTGAAAAAACAGCAGAAAGTTCAGGTGGCAATACGTGAATTTGTGCAGCGAAAAGGGGCTCATGGGCAGGGAAAAACTTTCAGCCAAGTCAATGCGCCATTCTGCCACAACCGAGCACAGATCGACTTCAAATTTGCTGGTATTGCGCAAAGTACGACTGCATGAAGACGTCTAATGTCTCTGTTTCCACTGTCTCAATGCGGGCCTGTTCCCTGAGGGACTGCGCGGCAAGCTGGCGAAAGTGATCGAGAACCTCAGGGTTTGCCCCTTGCCGGTAGGATTCCGCATGGGTTCTGGCCTGGGCGTCGGACCATTCGACAAAACTCTGGCCCTTGGTCTGCATGCTTTCCAGCATAACTGCGGACGGACAGAGAGATCCGTCTTCAAGTCGATTACTCATGACCGCGAGTGCCTGCGAGTAACTGTGCCCGCCGTCAAGGTTGTCCATTATCCGGGAAACCGGCTCCAGCTGATTCAGGATTTCATTAGCCCATGCTTTCAGGGTTCTGGCTGCGCCCCCGGATGTCAGTTTGAGGCCAGGTTCGCGCCCGCGGGTCACCAGAAGATTCTGATTGTGCAGAGTCTCCCGGTACTCCGCTTCATCAGTATCCTGGCTGATGTCAAACAGGCACCCGAGTAGAAAAAGCTCCAGGAACAGTACCTGTTCCCTGCTGATGCCGAGTGGGTCAAAGGGGTTGATATCCACGCATCTTACTTCGATGTATTCCACGCCACGTTCCATCAGTGCCTTGAGCTGGGTTTCCCCCGCCCGCGTGGTCTGCTTTGGGCGAATGGTGCTGTAAAACTCGTTTTCGATTTGCAGTATCGCGGTACTCAGTTGTTCCGGCTCTCCAGTGTCACTCTCTCCTGAGATGTTCCCGTAAGCAGGGTATTCTTCTGTAATTGCTGCCAGCAGGGTCTCCACGTAGGTCTCGACCGAGTTGTAGCACACGTAAAGTTCATTCTGAGCGGAGCTTTGGTAACCGAGGTCACCCATACGCAGAGAGGTTGCATAAGGGAGATAGAGATCGTTCTCTCCCAGTTCCTGCAAATTGTGTTTACGTCCAGAGACAAAGCTTCTGTCAACGACTGGAGATGCACCCATCAGGTACAGCAGCAGCCAGAACCTGCGCCGAAAATTGCGAACCAGTCCCATATAGCCTCGGGTTCGGTAATCCTGGAGTGTCAGCAGGCTCAGGTCGTCGGCCCGCATTTTGCTCCAGACGGCATCGGGGACGGAAAAATTGAAATGGATGCCGGCGATGGTCTGCATTTTTCTGCCGTATCGGTGCCCGAGACCGCGTCGATAGATGGTCTTCATCTTTCCCATGTTGGAACTGCCATACTGGGCGAGGGGTATGCCCGCATCATTTCCCAGCCTGCATGGCATGCTGCAGGGCCACAGCAGCTCTTCCTGCATCTGGGATGCGGCAAAGCTGTGTATATCACCAAGCTGCCGCAACAGATCGTCCACCGTGGGGAAGGGTTCGGTTATAAATTCAAGCAGCGGCTCGGCGAAGTCGGTGGTGATAAACGGATGGGTGAGTGCAGAGCCCAGTTCCGGGGGGTGATGCCTGCCTGACATCTCCCTGGATGCGGTCACCCGGAGCGCCTCCCGTTCTATACCCCTGAGATTGCAGCAGAGTAGTTCATTGTTATTGTGGCAACCGAACAGTGCCAGCCGTCTGTCCAGGACCTTATTGTTGGTGCTCCTGTTCATCTTGTTTCTATCCTATTGTTTCTGCTCTATTGTGCTGTGTGTTGGCTGGTTCAGGCGCACCAAAAGACTTCCCAGTCCCGACCGGAGCTTAGTGACCAGCAACTCGCTGGGTGATTGGGCAGCGGGCCATGGGGATTTTAACCGTTCTCCATATGTGGCCGCAGATTATCTTCGTGGAACCGATAATATGGTGCGCAGACTGCACCAAATTCAGCCGACAGCCGAGAAATTTGTAGTAAGATTGCGCAGCTAAACCATGCGTGTTGAATACCCTTGTATTGGGACGGGTGCCGGGTTGCTTGAGCTGTGCTCCGGTGGTCAGATCCCGTCCCAGTTGCATGCTGCAAGTGTTCTCTGCTGGAACTGCATTCCTTTAAATTCACAGAGGTCCATCTACAAAACATGATGCACACGCTGAGGGAAACCTCTTTTCTGGGTGTTGGTAATGCCGCGTATCTCGAAGAGCAGTATGAAAACTGGCTGCACGATCCCAGTATTGTCAGCGAAAATCTCAGGAGCTATTTTGAACGGCTCCCGGCTGTGAATGGATATCTTCAGGACATCCCACACAGCGAAATCCGTGGGCAATTTGAACGCATAACCCGCAACCGCGTTCAGACACGGAGTCGCCCCACCCTGGATACCAGCCTGTCTCACGAGCGCAAGCAGGTAGGCGTGAACCAATTGGTTCACGCCTACCGCATGCGCGGACATCAGTGGGCCAAAATCAACCCGCTGCGTGCGGAGGGAGATCCGCGGCCCGAGGTTCGCGAACTGGAATTGTCGGCGAATGGGCTGACCGATTCAGACCTAGATACGGTTTTTAATACAGGATCGCTGCATGCTCCCGAGCAGATGACGCTCAGGGAGATTCGTACCCAACTGGAAAAAACATACTGTGGCTCTATCGGTATTGAGTATATGCACATGCTCAATACCGCTCAGAAGGAGTGGCTTGAAAAGCGACTGGAGCTGGCCCGAGGCAAACCCGCCTATGAGTTCACAACCAGGCGGTGGCTCCTGGAAAGACTCACTGCATCCGAGGGTATAGAAAAATACCTGCACTCCAGGTACGTAGGTCAGAAGCGCTTTTCTCTTGAGGGAGGTGAAAGCCTCATACCCCTGCTCTCCGAACTGGTGCAGCGCGGAGGTGCCCGCGGGGTGAAGGAAATTGTTGTCGGCATGGCGCACCGCGGTCGACTGAACGTGCTGGTCAACATACTTGGCAAAAAACCTGCAGAGCTGTTCTCCGAATTTGAGGGCCGCCACGATTCGGGCCTGGACAGCGGGGATGTGAAGTACCATCAGGGTTTTTCCTCCAATATAGAAACCGAAGGTGGTGCTCTGCACTTGGCGCTGGCTTTCAACCCCTCTCATCTGGAGATTGTCAGCCCTGTGGTCGAAGGTTCTGTTCGTTCCCGCCAGGACCGCCACAACAAGCAGGGCGCAGAGGTGTTCCCCATACTTGTGCACGGGGATGCTGCATTTGCCGGCCAGGGTGTCGTCATGGAGACATTCAACATGGCCTATGTGCGCGGTTACACCACACGCGGCACTGTGCATCTCGTGGTCAATAACCAGGTCGGATTTACCACCAGCAATCCGGCGGACAGCCGCTCCACTATCTACTGTACAGATGTCGCCAAGATGATCAATTCCCCCATTCTGCACGTCAATGGAGATGATCCCGAGGCGGTGCTGTTCGTGGCTCAGATTGCCCTCGATTACCGCATGGAATTCAGAAAAGATGTCATCATCGACCTGTGCTGCTATCGCCGACACGGTCACAACGAGGCCGATGAGCCCTCGGCTACCCAGCCATTGATGTATCAGAAAATCAAGGCCCTGCCAACCACCCGAAAACTCTATGCCGACAGTCTGGTTCGTTCCGGTGTCATCACAGAGACCGATCCCCAGCGGATGGTTGCTGAATTTCGTGATCATTTGGATGCTGGCGAATGCGTGGCCCCAGGCGTGATGCCCGAACCGGTCTATGAGGATGAATTCTCGGTAGACTGGGCCCCGCATATCGGGTGTCAGTGGCGAGACCCCTGGGAATCGCGCCTTCCGTTGGCGCGTGTGCAGTCGATCGCAAACCGTCTCACAACGCTGCCACAGGGCCTGGAGCTTCACTCCAGGGTGCGAAGAATAGTCGAAGATCGCCGCAAGATGACGGCTGGCGCGCTGCCATTGGACTGGGGATATGCGGAAAACCTGGCCTACGGGACACTTATCGATCAAGGCTTTGGCGTGCGCATCTCCGGTCAGGACTGTGGGCGAGGAACCTTCTTTCACCGGCATGCGGTGCTGCACAACCAGCACAATGGTGACGCCTATGTTCCTCTCCAGAATCTCTCGGATGATCAGCCGCTATTCTCGGTGATCGATTCCGTACTGAGTGAAGAGGCTGTGCTGGCCTTTGAATATGGTTACTCGACCAACGACCCAGGTAAGCTGGTGATATGGGAAGCGCAGTATGGTGATTTTGCCAATGGAGCTCAGGTGGTCATTGATCAGTTCATTACATCCGGTGAGGCAAAATGGGGGCGGTTATGTGGTCTGGTGATGCTGTTGCCCCATGGGTATGAAGGCCAGGGACCAGAGCATTCGTCGGCTCGCCTGGAGCGCTTTATGCAGCTCTGTGCCCGGGACAATATGCAGGTTGTTATCCCGAGCACGCCAGCCCAGTGGTATCACATGTTGCGTCGGCAGGTGATTCGCAACCTGCGCCAGCCGCTGATTGTCATGTCGCCCAAGAGTCTGCTGCGCCACAAGCTGGCTGTGTCCACACTCGAAGATCTCTCGGAAGGCCAGTTTATGCCAGTCATCGACGAGACCGACACCATAAATTCGCAGAAAGTTTCACGCGTCGTGCTCTGCAGTGGCAAGGTCTATTACGATCTGCTGGAAAAGCGCCGCAGCGAGAAATTGCAGGATATTGCGCTGGTTCGCATCGAGCAGCTCTACCCCTTCCCCTATGACGAGATGCACGCCATCATGGAAAAATATCGTCAGGCGAAAGAAATCATTTGGTGTCAGGAGGAACCTCGCAATCAGGGCGCATGGATTGCCAGTCGACACCGCATTGAGCGCTGTCTCAAGAAGGGGCAGAGTACCAGCTACGCAGGGCGTGAACCCTCAGCTTCACCTGCTATTGGCTATGCCAACCTCCACATGAAGGAGCAGACATTGCTGGTGGAACAGGCCCTGGGACTGGCTTTGGCTGAAAATGTCTGACTTCAGTTACAGTATGTGAGTACCTGCAAGTGGGCGGGGCACGGACTGATAGCTGGGCAAAATCACATATATCAAGAGTACGATTGTATGAGCGTCGAGATCAAAGTACCCACGCTACCCGAGTCAGTCGCTGACGCGACTGTTGCAACCTGGCACAAGAAAGTAGGCGACACAGTTACCCGCGACGAACTGCTGGTTGAAGTGGAAACCGACAAGGTGGTTCTTGAAGTGCCCGCACCCGCCGATGGCACCCTGATGGAAATTCTTGCTGAGGAAGGTACTGACGTTGGCGCTGCCGACACCATGGGCACTATTGGCGAAGCCGAGGCAGTGAGTTCCAAAACTGCCGCGCCCAACCAGTCCGGCGGCACTGGTAACGACAGCTCGGCAGCCAAGGACTTGGCAAAAGAACCTGAGGAGCCTCAAACGAGCCCTGCTGTTCGCAAGCTCCTTGCTGAGCATAATCTCGATGCCAGTCAGATCAGGGGCAGTGGCAAGAACGGCCGCATTCTCAAGGAAGACGTACTGGCATACCTGGATGCCGCTGAAATCAGGGAAGAGCTGCCCGTCGAGCAGAAATCCGAAGTGCCCGTTGTCGAGGTGCCAGAGGTCAGTCTGGATACGGGCGACCGTCCGGAAAAACGTGTGCCCATGACACGCATACGGGCGCGCATTGCACAGCGGCTAGTTGAGGCTGCACAGAACACGGCCATGCTGACAACCTTTAACGAGGTTGATATGAAGTCCTTTTTGGATTTTCGAGCACGGTACAAGGACATTTTTGAGAAGAGTCACGGCATCAAACTCGGCCTTATGTCGATTTTTGTGAAGGCTGCAGCCGAAGCCCTGTGCCGCTACCCGGATATCAATGCCTCCATTGATGGTGATGACATCGTATACCACGGCTACTGTGATATTGGTGTTGCTGTATCCACAGACAATGGTCTGGTAGTACCTGTATTGCGCGACAGCGAGCACATGTCAATTGCCGATATAGAAAAAAATGTCGCGCTCTATGCAGAAAAGGCACGGACCAAACAACTTTCCCTGAACGATCTGGCCGGCGGCACTTTCACCATTACCAACGGCGGTGTTTTCGGTTCCATGATGTCGACCCCGATCCTCAACCCCCCGCAGAGTGCCATTCTCGGCATGCACGCCACCAAGGAGCGCGCTGTGGTAGTGGAGGGCGAGATCCTGGTGCGCCCCATGATGTACATTGCGCTTTCATACGATCATCGGATCGTTGACGGCAAGGGGGCCGTAGGATTCCTTAAGACCATCAAGGAATGTGTTGAGGAACCGACACGAATGCTGTTTGACGTCTAGCCGACTGGCTGGACGATTCATGTGGTGTCCGCCTTGATGCCCCGAACAACGCTCCTGAGGATTTTGAAATGGCTGATTTTGATGTAGTTGTTATTGGTGCTGGACCGGCGGGCTATGTCGCAGCTATTCGCTGTGCGCAACTTGGATTGAGCACGGCCGTAGTCGAGGAATGGATTGGCAAGGATCGCAAGCCCGCTCTTGGAGGCACCTGCCTGAACGTGGGCTGCATCCCGTCCAAAGCGCTGCTCGAAAGCTCGGAAATCTATGAAACTGTCGAAAAACAGGGCATTCAGCACGGCATCAGGATTGGCTCCTTGGAATCTGATGTGCCCCAGATGATCAAGCGCAAGGATCAGGTTGTGTCCGAGCTTACCGGCGGCATCGCCCACTTGTTCAAGGCAAACGGAATAGAGTGGCTCAAAGGTCGTGGGCGACTGGTGTCCGGACGGGTCGTCGAGGTCACTCTGGACGGCAGTACATCCAGCCACTCTGCTGGTAGCGTTATCCTGGCTACTGGTTCCCGCCCTGTTGAGCTGCCAACTGCTCCACTCTCAGGAGATCAGATCGTCGATTCAGCGGGTGCCCTGGATTGGGAATCAGTGCCCGAATCTATCTGTGTGATCGGTGCCGGTGTTATTGGTCTGGAACTGGGCTCGGTGTGGCGACGCCTGGGTGCCAGGGTGACCATGCTGGAGGCTCTGGAGAACTTTCTGCCCGCCGCTGATTCACAGATTGGCAAGGAAGGATTGAGGCAGTTTAAAAAGCAGGGCCTGGATATTCACCTCGGTGCCCGTATGACTGCAACCAAGCGCAACACATCCTCCGTCAGCGTAGACTATCAGGACGTCGATGGCGCGCACACTATCAGGGTTGAGCGGATGATAGTTGCCGTCGGCCGTCGGCCAAATTCGGAAAACATTGCCGCTCCAGAATCCGAGCTGGTGATCGACGAAGGTGGTTTTGTCCATGTGAACGATGAATGCGAAACCAGTGTACCTGGGGTTTTCGCCATAGGAGATCTGGTGCGCGGGCCCATGTTGGCCCACAAAGGGTCCGAAGAGGGCGTGGCTGTGGCAGAAAAGATCGCGGGCGGCAGCTTCGAGATGAACTATGACTGCATCCCCAATGTTGTCTATACAAACCCGGAAATTTCCTGGGTGGGCAAAACCGAGGAAGAGGTCAGGTCCGAAGCCCTGGACTATTCCGTAGGCGTCTTTCCTTTTGCCGCCAGCGGCAGGGCCAAGGCAATGGATGATGCCAATGGCATGGTCAAGGTGATCACTGACTCCAACACCGACAAGATACTGGGCGTGCATATTATTGGGCCGCACAGCTCGGAGATTGTCGGTCAAGGGGTTATGGCCATGGAGTTCGATGGCACCGGTGAGGATATTGCCCGAACCGTCTTTGCCCACCCCACACTGTCAGAAGCCCTGCATGAGGCGGCTTTGGGCACCGATGGGCGTGCTATCCATATCATGAACAAGGCAGGGGGACCCAAGCGGTAACTGTATGGGTGTTCCACGGGAACCATCAGACAGTAAGATGCCATGGATGAAGCCTTTTTTGTTGCGCGGTCAGCAGCAGCTCGCCCTAAAATTGAGCATGTAAGTTCGGTCTGTTGAGACTGTCTTCACAGCTGCAGAACATCGAAAGACCATCAACGAAACAGACAGGTTCCGCATGAGAAAACTACGGCGTCCGACAGAGTTTTTCTGTGGTGCCCCTGTGCAGAAAACCAGCGCGAAGTGTTCATCCTGGACCAGTTCAGGCTGCACTCAGCACAGATATCCAGTTGTTATTGAGCCTCGGGGTTCTTTCATCCTTGCCGCGTCCCACACAGATACTTGTTGATCAAACAGCACTAGAGAAAAATCTCGCGCTCGTTCGGTGCTACGCGCCGAGTTCCAGAGTTATCTGCTGTGTCAAGGCCAATGCTTATGGTCATGGCCTGATAGAGTCTGCTAGAACCCTTGCGGTTGGTGCAGATGCTCTGGCGGTGGCCTGCATTGAAGAAGCACTCGTTGTGCGACGGGCAGGTCTGGACATACCCATTCTGCTGCTGGAAGGCGTTTTTAGCCCGGAGGAGCTGGAGCAGGTGCGTGCCAGTAATCTCTGGATGGTCGTTCACAGCCAGGATCAGCTTGCCTGGGTTCTTGAGCACACCGAAAGTTCTGAAGCACCGCTTGGTATATGGCTGAAGTTTGATACCGGTATGCACCGGCTGGGTTTTGATCTGGAAACTGGACGGGCTGCTTATAGCAGTCTGAAAGCCAATATTCCAGATCTGTGCCCCAGGTTGATGACTCACTTTGCCAGCGCTGACGAACTGGACAATGATTTTACTGCCTCGCAGATGCATCATTTTGATGAAGCCTGCGCGGGACTGATCGGGGAGCGCAGCGCGGCCAATTCAGCTGCGGTCCTGAATTGGCCGATGACGCACCTCGACTGGGTGCGTCCCGGATTTATGCTCTATGGCATATCTCCGTTCGGTCAGACGCACTCGTCTGCGACTGAACTGGTGCCGGCAATGAGTTTTCAATCTGAAGTCATTGCGGTGCGAACCATTAAGGCGGGAGAATCAGTGGGCTACAACCAGAGCTGGAAGGCAGATAAAACCACTCGGATAGCCGCAGTCGCGGCGGGTTACGGGGATGGCTACCCGCGTAATACCCGCAGCGGCACTCCGGTATTAATCGATGGAAAACGGGCACAGACCGTCGGCCATGTCGCCATGGATATGCTGATGGTCGATGTCTCTGGGCTTGCTGGTGTGGTGGTTGGCAGCCATGTTGAACTCTGGGGTCACAATCTCAGTGTCAACGAAGTGGCCGCGAGTTCTGGCTACAGTCCCTACGAGTTGCTCAGCCGTTTGCCCGAGAGGGCAGAGCGAATCTTCATATAGAAGCTGCTACCCCGCTCGGCAGGGCGCCGATTCAGCAGCAGGGGCACCTTGAAAGGTGCCTTTCTTGCATAGAGAACCGCGCAGAGAAATTGTCGAGGACCTCAATAGATCAAAATCAATGCAACCACAAAATAACCAAGTGTGACAAGGTTCACAAGCCCGCTCAGAGTCCAGACAGGAAGGTGTATTTTACGAGCGTAATCACCAGCGATCTGCCAGCCGGCGAGGGCCGAGTTGAGGCAGCCAGCCACCAGGGTTATGGTGAGATAGACTTTAAACCATGTCTCTGCAAGCAGCGCCGTAATGGAGTCATAGCTCGGGCTGCTGGCCAGAATAGCGGCCAGAACCAGGACAAAGACGATGGTTATCACATTGGCAGACCGCTGCAGCACCCACTGCTGCACGCCACTTCCCGCTTCTAGGCCCACATCAGCACTCCGGTGTATATACCGAAAACAAGACCAAGGCCCAGAACAGCCCAGGAAATGGCCCTGCCGCCAGTCAGATCTTCAAAAAATCCCATGTCCTGAATCAGATGCTTCAGGGTTGCCAGGACATAGTAACCCGCCGCAGTCGCCAAGCCCCAAGCACTACATTGTGCCAGAAAACTGTTTTCAAACAGTGAGACCAGAGCCTTATAGTCCGCAGCAGAACTCAAACCGGTGGCGGCGGCTGTCAAAAGAAAGCCCAGACCTATCCAGACGATCACTGCGCTGACCCTGTGACATATGGAGGCTATGGCTGTGACCGGAAAACTGATTGTCATCAAGTTAAGATGTACGGGTCTTGCTTTACTCATAATTGAGGTGCCTGTGGCGGCACAAAGACGTTGTCATGTGTGTCGCAGCCAATGGTGAAAACAGCGGAGCGGAAGTATAAAAGCCTCCGGTTCTGAAATCCATATGTCTGTGGATTCCGGATCGATATCTCGCCGATGGGATGCCTTCCCTCTGCCGCATGGCTAGAATACGAACACAGAACGAGCCAGCTGAAAATCAACCCTTGAAAATCAACCCTATTGAAAGCTTTGACAGGATTATTTTTTGGATACACACAGTTTTGAAATCTGGGCCGTGCACGTACCTGACGAGTCCCGGCTTGAGACCCGGCTTCTTGATCGCTGCCGATGCCTGCTTTCCCGGGATGAGCTCGTGCGTGCTGATCGGTTTCACAATGCTGTTGATGGGCACAGGTTTATCCTTGCGCACGCCTTGTGCAGGGTGATGCTCTCCCATTTTGGGGCGTTCGAGCCAGGTGCCTGGGAGTTTTTAAGCGAGGATAGGGGCCGCCCCTATCTTCGGATGGAACAGAACAGTCTCGATCTGGATTTCAATATCAGCCATACCAGGCAGATGGTTGGCTGCGCACTTGCGGAAGGCAACCGTCTGGAAAAGGCTCGGGTTGGTCTGGATCTGGAGCTGAAGAACCGGCCTGCAAATATCAATGAGATCTCGGCTCGGCAGTTCAGTGAACTCGAATGCGAGCAGCTATTTGCAGTCCATGGCGATGAGCGGCAGAGGCGGTTTATCCGGTTCTGGACGCTTAAGGAATCCTTTATCAAGCTGACCGGCATGGGGCTGGCAGAGAACCTCAGGAATTTTGGTTTTGAATTATCCGATGGCTCGGCCATTGGAGAGTCGGATCCAGAGCCCAAGTGCCAGATCAGCGGTCAGTTGCTGCAGAATTGCCGGTTCGGCCTGTTTGAACCTTCGGAGGACCATCAGGGTGCCTGGGCTCTTGCATTGAACCAGGACGACAACAGTCAGTCCTCAGCGCGCATAAAGCCACATATTCGATCGCTTTCAACGAACGACTTTGGATCCCTGCTCTGAGCCCGCGCCTGGTCTTGGAGCCAGGTTGCCGGTAGGAATTTGCGGTATTCACCACCAGGAAAGCCGGCACGGTGCAGATGCGCCGGCTCTCCTGAAAGTTGGTGCCGCAATGATTTCGGATTCCGGAGACACCGGGGGCTAAAACAGCGGTGCAATTACCAGGCTGACTATAGCCATCACATTGATCAGGATATTCATCGAGGGGCCGGAAGTATCTTTGAAGGGGTCGCCTACCGTATCGCCGACCACCGCAGCAGAATGGGTGTCAGTGCCCTTGCCGCCCAGATTGCCTTTTTCAACATACTTCTTGGCGTTGTCCCAGGCTCCGCCTGCATTGGCCATCATCAATGCCATCAACACACATCCCAGCAGGGCGCCACCGAGCAATCCACCCAGTGCCTGCGGCCCGAGGGAAAAGCCCACTGCGGGAGGCGCTGCCACCGCGATCACCCCGGGGACCATCATGCGACGCAGCGCAGCAGATGTCGCGATGTCCACACATTTTGCCGTGTCAGGCTCCGCTGTGCCTTCCAGCAGTCCGGGGATCTCCCGAAACTGACGCCGGATTTCATTGATCATGTCAAAGGCTGCGTCACCGACGGCAGTCATGGTGATGGATGAGATGAGAAAGGGTATGGTGCCACCGATAAAAAGACCGACCAGAACGATGGGATCGGAAAGCTCAAGCACAAAATCCGGGTTGAACACCGAAACTGTTTCCACGAAAGCAGCGATGATGGCCAGGGCCGCCAGCGCCGCAGCGCCGATGGCGAAGCCTTTCCCGATGGCAGCCGTAGTATTGCCAAGTTCGTCCAGCGAATCGGTGATCTCCCGAACATCGTCTCCCATGCCGCCCATCTCTGCGATACCTCCGGCATTATCTGCAACCGGGCCATAGGCATCGATGGCCATGGTGATACCGACTGTTGACAGCATGCCAACCGCCGCGATACCCACCCCATAGAGTCCGGCGAGGGATGTGGAGACGTAAATAATGGTGGCAATAAACAGAACGGGCAACACCACAGATTGCATACCGACGGAGAGACCGGTGATCATAACTGTGGCTGGCCCGGTTTCACCTGATTTGGCTATTTTCCGCACCGGCGCTCCACCAGTGTAGTATTCGGTGATCAGGCCGATACCGATGCCACCAATTGCCCCACATACCACAGCCCACCAGATGTTGAGACCCAGACCGAGTTGTTGAATCAGGAAATATGCAGCAGCGATGAAGAGCACGGGTGCGCCCAGGGTTCCGGTCCTCAGGGCAGCAGCAGGGGCTGCTGAAGAGCGCATGCGAACCACGCCAATAAAAATAATGGAGGCGATCAGGCCGGTACTGGCGAGCGCCAGGGGCAGAAACATCATGGCTTCGCGCTCTGCAACACCAAGCATGGTGGAGGCAATGGCAATGGAAGCAATCATGGAGCCGCAGTAGGATTCGAAGATATCCGAACCCATTCCGGCCACATCGCCCACATTGTCACCTACATTGTCGGCTATCACTCCAGGATTTCTGGGGTCGTCTTCCGGAATACCGGCCTCAACCTTGCCGACCAGATCGGCACCAACATCGGCACTCTTGGTATATATACCACCACCTACCCTGGAAAACAGGGCGACACAGGATGCCCCCATGCCGAATCCTTCAAGGGAATGGGCATCGCCGCCCAAGTACCAGAATAACCCGCCAAGCCCAATCAGTCCGAGTGCGGCCACGCAGAGCCCCATGATTGACCCACCAAAAAAGGCGACAGACAGTGCGCTCGCTGCACCTTCGGTACTGGCAGCGGTGGCAGTTCGGACATTGGCCTTGGTGGCAGCGTACATGCCCAGCCATCCAGCAGTTGATGAGGATAGCGCCCCCACGATGACAGCAATTGCAGTGTTCGTTCCCAGAGCCACCCAGGTCAGCGCGACCAGTACGACCAGAAAAATGGCCAGCATCTGATACTCACGGCGCATAAACACCATGGCTCCCAGGTGGATCTGGTCGGCAATTTTCTTGATGCCTTCCTCTCCCTCCGGATACCGGACGACCAAACGATACAGGATAAAGGCGCACACAAGACCACATGCGCCCAACAGGGGCGGTACTACAGCAGGCATTGATTCAGACATGGTTCCCTCTCGTGGAGATTGGACAGGTTCGGCAGCACAGTGCCACACCGCAGTCGGTGGTCAGGTGCTGTGTCAGTTCGCCCCCTCCGGGGCAGTGCACATAGTAGTCATTCATCCACCCATGTCCAGTCATTCACAGGCCTCATGTCAGCCAGACTGTCCCGCACCAGACCCGCCGACCCGTCCGGACCCGCTCCGGAGCTGCCGCGAGTGCCGGGCGAACCGGTCCACAATGGCCCGGGCCGTGAGCCCGGCCTGATCCAGCAGGTCGCCCCTCGACCCATGCTCCTGGAACCGGTCAGGGAGCCCCAGGGTGAGGATGGGCGTGCGAATGCCCGCCCGGCTCGCACACTCCAGAACCGCCGACCCGGCACCACCCGCCACAACATTCTCCTCCACCGTCACCAGGGTCTCGTGGCGCTCGGCCATGGACCGGATCAGATCCTCGTCCAGCGGCTTGGCAAAGCGCATGTCCACCACGGTGGCATTGAGCTGTTCGGCCGCCCTGAGACAGCCCTCCAGCACCGGGCCAAAGGCCAGCAGGGCCAGCGCCTCGCCAGACCGGCGGACACAGCCCCGGCCCAGCGGCCAGGCCGTCATCTCAGCCTCCACCGGATGATCTGGCCCCGAACCCCGCGGATACCGAACAGCCGCAGGCCCCCTGTGCTGGTAGGCCGTATAGAGTGCCTGGCGGGTTTCGTTTTCGTCCGATGGCGTCAGCACCAGCATGTTGGGAATACAGCGCAGATAGCTGATGTCGAACGACCCGGCATGCGTGGCCCCATCCTCCCCAACCGGACCGGCGCGGTCCAGCGCAAAGGTGACGTCCAGGTTCTGCAGGGCCACATCATGGATCAGCTGGTCATAGCCGCGCTGCAGAAAGGTCGAGTAGATGGCCACCACCGGCTTGAGACCCTCACAGGCCAGGCCCGCACCCAGGGTGACCGCATGCTGCTCGGCAATGCCCACATCGTGGTAGCGCTCCGGAAACTCGCGGGAGAACGCCACCATGCCAGACCCCTCCCGCATGGCGGGCGTGATCCCGACCAGCGCCTCGTCCCGGGCCGCCATATCGCACAGCCAGCGACCAAAAATATCCTGGTACTTGGGCCCCGCAGGGGGCGGGGGTGGGGACTGGGCCGGGGGTGACTCCTGGGCCGAGGCAATCCGCCCGATGGCGTGGTATGCGATGGGATCCTCTTCAGCGACATCAAACCCACGCCCCTTCTGGGTAATGACATGCAGCAGCACCGGCTCGGACAGGGCCCTGATGTTGCGCAGGGTCTCAACCAGCCACGGCAGGTTGTGACCATCAATGGGGCCGATATAGTTGTAGCCAATCTCCTCAAACAGCATGCCCGGCGAGACCAGGCCCTTGATATGCTCCCCGGTGCGCCGGACAAACTCCGAGGCGGACGGCACCCGGGACAGCACCTTCTGCCCCTCGCGGCGGATAGAGTTGTAGAACTTGCTCGCCCAGATCTTTGAGAAGTAGGTGGACAGACCGCCGACATTCTCCGAAATCGACATCTGGTTGTCATTGAGCACGACCAGCATGTCCGCCCCGGTGTGGGCCGCATGGTTGAGTGCCTCAAAGGCCATGCCCGCCGTCATGGCCCCATCGCCGATCACCGCCACATGCTTGCGATCCGTGCCCGTCTGCCGGGCGGCCAGCGCCATGCCAAGCGCCGCGCTGATCGAGGTGCTGCTGTGGCCCACGCCAAAGGTGTCAAAGGCACTTTCAGAGCGCTTGGGAAAACCGGACAGACCACCCTTCTGGCGCAGGGTCGTAATCCGGTCCCTGCGACCGGTGAGAATCTTGTGGGGGTAGGTCTGGTGCCCCACATCCCAGACCAGCCGGTCGTGGGGCGTGTCAAAGATGTAATGCAGGGCAATCGTCAGCTCAACCACACCCAGCCCGGCACCAAAGTGCCCCCCCACCTGCCCGACAACATACACCAGATACTCGCGCAGCTCGTCGGCCAGCTGACCGAGCTGGCCCTCCTCCAGAGCACGCAGGTGCTCGGGCAGATCAATCTGATCCAGCAGCGGTGTCGCCGGTGCACACTCGGGGATCGCGGTAAAGGTCCTGGGCATGATCGGGGCAGCGGAGACTAGTGCGTTCTGGCCACGATGTACTCGGCCAGGTGCACCAACAGGGTGGCCGTGCGGAATGGCTCCAGGGCAGACACCGCCTCGGCGTGCGCCTGCTCCAGCCGGGCGCGGGCTCCCGCCACACCCAGGAGCGACACATAGGTCGGTTTGCCACGGGCCGCATCCGCGCACCGGGTCTTGCCGAGCACCTCAGTGCTGCCCGTCGCGTCAAGAATGTCATCCTGGATCTGGAAGGCCAGCCCAATCTGGGCAGCAAACCGCCCCAGCCGGTCAAGCGCCGCCGCGTCCGAACAGCCCGCCGAGTGGGCACCCAGCAGCACACTGGCACGGATCAACTCCCCGGTCTTGAGCCCATGCATGGTGTTGAGCGCATCCAGATCAGGCTGGGTACCCACCACCTCAAGGTCAATCATCTGGCCCCCCACCATGCCGCAGGCACCACTCGCCCGGGACAGGAGCACAACCGCCGCACTCCTGGAGGCATCCTCCATGCCCGGGGCCGATGCCAGGGTCTCAAAAGCCAGCGCCTGGAGCGCATCCCCCGCCAGAATGGCCGTGGCCTCATCAAACGCAATATGCGTGGTCGGCCGCCCCCGGCGCAGCGCGTCGTCGTCCATGGCCGGCAGATCATCGTGAATGAGCGAATAGGCGTGGATCATCTCAACCGAGGCCGCCGCCGCCAGGGTCGCCGCACTGTCCAGCGCCGCGTCATCAAACAGCAGCGCACTGGCCACACAGAGCGTCGGGCGCACCCGCTTGCCACCACCCACCAGCGCATAGCGCATGGCCTCAACCAGAGGCTGCACGGCCGGCGACTCAATGTCCGCCAGCACCCCGTCCAGACGCTGGTCCACACGCTGCGCCACCAGGCCTCGAAAGGACGCCAGATCAGCAGGAGCACTCATGCATCGTCCAGGCACCGGGCCTGTCCGTCACCAGCATCACCCAGAGGCGGCGCACCAGAGACACCCGCACCCTCGGTCAGCACCGCAATGCGCTGCTGCGCAGCATCAAGTGCCGCCTGACACTTGCGGGTGAGCGCAATGCCAGCCTCATAGGCACAGAGCGAGTGCTCCAGCGTCATCTCGCCCCGCTCCATCTCAGCGACAATCTGCTCAAGCTCCGCGAGGTGCTGCTCGAAGTCAATCGGCCTGTCGCTCCCTGTCTCTGTGGTCATGCGCACGGGTGAAGTCGAATCTCAGTCGCCACACACCGTAAAAGATTGGTTCCGGGTGGTCAACCGCAATCGTCGTGAAACTGACAGGAACACCCCGGAACAGCGTCGGTTGAGAGTGCTGGATTGACAGGAAAAATCCACCGGGTACTATCAGGGCATACCAGAAAGGGAGTGGATGCCTTCAAGCATACAAGACACCCAGACCAATCCGATTTGGAATGCCTTTGGGCACCCAGCAATAGTGTCCGCTCCCATCGTGGCTCCTTGCAACGACCTCACCAGGGGAACAGCTTCCGGTACAACTTTTTATCTCCCGGTGTGCCATCGCCTCCCTGGGAGTCTGTTGTTGTGACCTGTGTGGGCTCATCTGCTGGCGGAGCAGGCCTGCAATCCCTGTCGGCTCTGGATTTCGTGAATATCCCCAGGAGGACCGGTTCTTGATGGAAGCACAAATATTGAGGCTGAATATCGCTGGCCAGCCCATTGAATGGCTGAATTGGCAAGAGGCTGTGACGCTCTACGCCCGACAGATTGTTGTGTGGACGCTCGGTGATACCGTACGTGAAGTACGCGGCGGCACCTGCCGGGCAACAGGCCTGCAAACCATTATTGCCCTGCCCAGTATTATCGCCAGCAACGGTGAACGCCTCGTACAGCCCAGAACAAACTATCCGCTGAACAACCGCACCTTGTTTGCCCGGGACGGCCATCTGTGTATGTACTGTGGTGGGCATTTTTCGGAGTCAACATTGACGCGAGATCACATCGTGCCGCTGTCTCGTGGAGGCAGAGATACCTGGGAAAACGTAGTGGCCAGTTGTCGGCGCTGTAACCAGCACAAGGGTAACATGCTGCTCGAAGATACCAATATGCAGTTGCTGGCGACGCCCTACAGACCTAATCTGGCGGAGTATCTGGCACTGATCAATGGCGGGCGCATTCGCGCTGATCAGATGGAATTTCTCAGTAGCCAGTTTTCCAAAAACTACCGGTCTCTCAATTAGCAGCCTGACTCTCGCATAACTCAGGATCATGCGAACAGTCCGCCAGGTTATCGCCGCAAAGTTTGATCTATACAAGCTGGGTGTAGAGCACTGCGGCGATAACAACTGCCATCATCAGATTGAGCATCAAACCCTCCCGGGCCATTTCTGTCATGCTGACATACCCTGTGCCGTAGACAATGGCGTTGGGTGCAGTGGCAACAGGTAGCATGAACGCACAGCTCGATGAGAGTACAGCGGGTATCATCATCAGTTCAATCGGCAGCGAGGCTGCACTGGCGGCCGCTGCCAGTATCGGCATCAGCAATGTTGTGGTGGCCACATTTGAAGTGATTTCCGTCATGAAGGTCACACTGAGACAGATCGCCAGTATCAGCATAAAGGGATTCAGCCCGGCGGTCTGGCCCAATGCCTGGCCAATCCATTCACCAGTGCCGCTGGCATCAAAGGCACGGGCGATTGTGATGCCACCGGCAAAAAGCAGCAGCATGCCCCACGGGATGTCCACTGCCGTTTTCCAGTCGAGCAGGCGTTCGCGGTTTTGTGATGAATCCTCTGTGCCGGAAGGGATGATAAACATGAGCAGCACGCCCAAAATTGCCACAGTGGAATCGCCAACCTGGGCTTGTGGCAACAGCCTGGACCAACCTCCAAAAGGTTCCAGTCTGAACACCCAGAGGGCAACAACCAGCCCGAAGACTGCCGCGACCCGATACTCTGCCGGTGACCAGGAACCGACGTTCTCAAACTGGACAGCTTCGCCAGTGACCATGCGCCTGGTCAGCCAGAGCCACATCAGGGGCAGTCCTATCACAACAACCGGTACGCCGACGCGCATCCAGTCGAGAAAGCCGTATTCCTTCCCTGACAGCTCCTCGTAGACTCCGGCAAACACCAGGTTTGGTGGTGTCCCAACCAATGTGGCAATGCCACCCAGATTGCAGGAGAAGGCGATACCAAGAACGATGGGGACCGACATCCTTCGGTCGTCGAACTGATGAATGACGGCAAGTGCAATGGGCATGAGGACGAGACAGGTAGCCGTATTGCTGATCCACATGGACATGAAGGCCCCGCACAGCATGAAGGCCAGCACCAGGCCCCGGCCACCGCGGCCACCGACAAGACGCAGCATTCCGTAAGCGAAGCGCCGATGCAGGCCTGCCTTCTCGATGGCTTTTGCGACCATAAAGCCGCCCATCATCAGCAGAATGATGTGCGCACCCAGAGCAGCTGCGGCCTCTCTGTGGGACAGCACGCCAGATAGCGGGAAGAGCACAAAGGGCAACAGACTGGTCACCGGAATTGGCAGAGCTTCGGTCACCCACCAGATTGCTGTAATCAGCGTTATGGCAAGGGTCACGGCAATGCCTGGGTCGACACCTGCTGCCAGGGTGAGGTAGTAGAGGATTAGTGCTGCAATCGGGCCAGATAGCAGCGCAACATCTTTCCTTTTGGGGCTTATATGCGCAGGTTGACGGCTCACGCTGCTTTCCATCGGTATGGATATTGACGGTTCATCGGAGTGTCCAGCGCCAACGCTCCACGCCGTCCGGTCACAGCGGCCACCACCAGAATATTCACCGCGATATTTCCGTCCGCATTGCCTGTGTGTTCGCACATAACACACACGAATTCGGATTGGGACCCACGGAGTGAGCAGGTTATGCAGTCCCGCCAATTCCTTGCGAGACAATGGTTCCGGACGAACCGGCAGGCACCGGCTGTCTGCACCAGCAAGTCATGCCTGGCACTTATGTCAGGGCAAAACCAAAAAGTACCGGATCGGAATTTGATGGGTTCGCTCATTGCGTCAACTTATGTATGTAAGCCCCTTCCTTTTCATGAACAGTTCAGGCACTGGGAGTAGAATGCGCAGAATCTATCATAGCCACCCGGCTGATGTATGTCTGGATTTCAGGTAGTGGCGTATCAAATCAGGTGTTCTGCGCGTGAATGGTGTCGAAGAGACGAAACACAGCACTCTGAATGAACCTGGGGCAAGCGCGCAGATATACCAGGTTTTGCTCTCTGTGCCTCCGGGGCAGGTCGTAACCTACGGGCAGCTGGCCCGGCTGTGCGGGTTGGGTCGGGGAGCCCGCGTGGTAGCCGCAGCACTGAAAAAACTCCCGTCAGACACGCGGGTACCCTGGCACCGGGTCATCAATGCTCGGGGGGGGATCAGTCTGCCGGGGTCCCGTGGAGCGGAACAGCGCCGTCGTTTGGAAGCAGAACATATCTATTGTGCGCAGGGGCGAGTCGATCTCAGCGTATACGGATGGAGACCGGGGCGTGATTGATCCAGTCTATCAGGTGCTGCTGATCCACAGGGCACTGCTTGTTTCCAGCAGCTGCTCTCTCCCGCAGTATCCGTGGTGCACCGCAGCAGACAGTTGAGGGCGATCAGGTCAGACACTGTGCAATACGCCCATATTCAGAGCGGGTGCGTAAGCCATCGCTGCCCTGAAGAAATCAGCGCGATGATTCCTGACCCGGATGACCGGGAAATGCCCAATCGGTGGCGGACGCTCTGTAGAGGTGACGGTCCACTGACCCGGAGATTTTCGAAAATCCAACCCTGTGGGTACCCGAGGTCAGGACATGTGACTGCGCCTATTGCCATTCTTATGCTGACTGAGACTGTACTCGGCAGGACTTTTGACAACCGCGCCATAAAAATTGAAATCCATGGGTGACAACTCAACGATGTGGCGTTAGTCTGGCCTCTTTGAAAAGTAAGCGGAGACTGATATGAAACGGCACTTTTATCTCAGCGCGGATTTGGACGATCTGGAGCACTTCGAAGAAGAGCTTGAAGCCAAGGGGCTCTCTACCCCACAAATCCATGTAATCAGCAAGGATGAGGCCGGGTTGGATCACCATCACAAGCTCAACCAGGTGCATCAATGGTTTCAGACCGATGTGGTCCATTCAACTCTGAAGGGTGCCCTGATCGGGGTCATCGTGGCGTCTACAATTATCGCTGGGGCAAATTTTGCCGGTCTGTCGGAGACTATTGGCTGGGTGCCCTTCTTCCTTTTGTCAACTGTTTTACTGGGATTTTGTACCTGGGAAGCGGGATTCATCGGCACCCAGTTGCCGAATCACCACTTCAAGAAGTTCCAGAAAGCGCTTGATCACGGCAAACATCTGGTGATGGTGGATGTGGATGCGACCGAGGAACCCATCCTGCGGCAAGTTGCTGCAGCACATCCCAAGCTGCACCATGCCGGTGAGGGTGGTGGTGCGCCCAAATGGACTATTTTCGGACAGAAGAAGGCACAGGAATTTGCCAAGTGGGCACCCTGAAGAGATACTTCACAGGTAGGAGTCTGGGAGGCCTGCTCATATTCTGAGGGTTGGGTGTGTGGAAAACCGCGCATACTTTGTGCTGGGGGATTTTTTCTCGAACCTGATGGCGGGTCTGCTGGTTGGCATAGTCAGCGCCCTCTGCGTCGATACCGGCTGGAATATGCTTGTTGCCATGTTTCTGATGATGGCGCTGGGTATGGTCATCGCCATGCTGCTTTGGATACCTGTTTCAATTTTCTTCGGTGCGATGGAGGTGATGGTGCCGCTTATGTTCACTGGAATGCTCAGCGGCATGCTCGTGGGCACGCTGGCCGCCATGCAGCCGATTACAGTTTCTGATGGGTTTTTGCTGGGTGCTGCCACAGGGCTGGCCTGTGTCGGCTTGATCTGGGCAGTGAATCTTCTCCTGTCTGGAAAGCGGGAAGTGTAGGTGGTGTTTGGTTGATTTGGTGACCCGGACAAAATGGGACCGGGCTGCACCCACGTTTGACTTCATGGCGGGACGAGGTGCCGAAAAGCGCTGGGCACCGTTCAAAGATGAGCTCTTTGCACACATGGGGATAGACAGCCGCATTTTGTTCCTGGCTCTGGGAACCGGCCTGGACATACCCAGATTTCCGCCCGGAAGGAAGATTACCACTCTGGATATAAGCCCCAAAATGCTTGAACAGGCTCAACCGAGGCTGGAAGCTTACGAGGGGAGATTGACGCTCATGAGATGGATGTGCACGACATGCCATTTCCACCCGAGAGCTTTGACCAGGTGTTCACCTCCTGTACCTTCTGCTCTGTTCTCAATCCGGTCGATGGATTAGCCCGGCTCGGAGAAGTTTTAAGGCCGGGCGGAGAAATTTTTATGTTTGAACACACCGGTAGCCGGTATTTTCCTTTCAGTCTGATGATGCACCTTATGACCTTGCTGTCCCGCAGGTTTGGGCCCGATATGAACCGCGATACTGTTGCCAATGTGCGTGCCGCCGGTTTCGAGATTGTTGAAATCAATCATCTCTTTCTCGATGTCGTCAAGACTATTCAGGCACGCAAAAACCAGTAGTCTTTCAAGATGATGATGGGTAAAAGCTTTCCAGTTTGATTCGAGCATCATCGGCCGTACACCTCGACTCCGCGGTCACTGCCTCCCGGTTACGTGCCTTCGCCTGTGCATCTACTTTTTTCTTTACAGTTGCCCGGTCAGGCAGACGCCGATTGACACAGTGTCTCGACAAGACTCTGAACTCGCACTCCGCCATAGTCAACCAACTCCCATGTTTGGGTGTGTAGACCAATTCCAGTTTCTCCCGCAGCACCCGTGCCGTTTCGGGTGGACATGCTGTATACAGTGACGCGCCGGTGTGAGTGTTCAGGGTGTCCATCACAATAGTAAGAATGGATACCAGCTCAACTCTATCCGGGCGAAGCGTGCCGATATTCCCAGGGCTTGGATCAACAGCACCTTCCTGGTCATGAACCTGCTGATCCTGCTGGAGTTTCTTACTGGCTCTGGAAAAGGCCCGCATCCAGGTGAAAAACTGGTGCTCACAGCCCGTCAGAACCCGTGTTGGGCACTGGCGGATGTACGTGGATCAGCAGGGGAGACAGATATGAGGGTTGGCGATTTTATAAGCGGACCCTGCACAGTTCGTGGCAGGAGTCATAGAAGTTTTCCTCACGGAGATGCTTTGGTGTGCAACCGAATGCGTGGAGCATTTTGGTGACTGATGCGGTGAATGTGGCCAGCCGACTTACAGTTGTGCATGGAGGCATCGAAGGTACAGATGGTACAGCGGGGCTGTGCCTTCAGTGCTCATCCGGCAACTCATTCCTGCCCATTAGGCGGAATGCAGCGGCCTGAATATCCTTACCAATCACATAGAGGGTTGGCACCAGCAACAGTGTGACACAGGTGGCAAACAATACCCCGAAAGCTACGGAAGTAGCCATGGGTTTGACGAACTGCGCCTGGATGGAGGTTTCGAGCTGGATCGGAAGCAATCCCAGGAAGGTCGTCAGCGAGGTCAGGGCGACAGCACGAAACCGCATGGTGCCGGCGCTGTTGACGGCTTCCTGCCAACCATGACCTTCGTCTATGTGCTGATTGATAAAGTCCACCATCAGCAGGCTGTCATTCACTACTACGCCAATCAGGCCGACAATACCGACAATGGAGAGCATACTGACATCAAGGCCAGTAATCAGGTGGCCCAAGATCGCTCCAATGATGCCGAAGGGGATCACCGACATGATCAACACTGGTTGCAGGTAGCTCTTCAATGGAATCGCCAAGGCAGCAAATATGAGCAACAGGATGATGGCCAGCGCGAATTTCAGCGTTTGGTTGGTTTCCTGTTCATCCTCTGCCTCGCCTGTCAGGCGGAAGTCTACTCTTGGATAATTCACCAGAATCTGAGGCAGTATCTGACGTTCCAGCAGGTCAGCTGCGGCACCGGGTTCAAGAATTGATTTATCGATATCGGCCTGGACATTGACCACCCGCTGCCGGTCAAAGCGGCTGATGACACCAAAACCGCTGCGTTCGTGCACTTCTCCAACCACGGAAAAGGGTACCTTGCGCCCATCCGGCAGACGTATCCACATACTCTTCAGACTATCGGTTGAGTGCCTGTCAGCCTCGGGGAATCGCACATAGACCCGAACTTCTTCGCGTCCCCGTTGTATCCGTTGAATCTCGGCACCAAAAAAGGCCTGCCGCACCTGCCGCGCCAGCTCGACGTCACCAATTCCCAGTGCTTCACCCTCGGGGGTCGCCAGAATGTTCAATTCCCGGCTGCCAGCTTTAAAGCTGTCGCGTACATCCCGGATGCCATTGATTGTTGAGACCGCCATTTTGACTTCTTCTGCAGCCCGGCGCAGCTCATCGAGATGCTGGCCCCGCAGTTCGACATCCACAGCGGGGCCGCCCGGGCCTGCGTTCGCATCCACGCTGAATGCTCGAACCCCTTCCATCACGGGTAGGGATTCGCGTAGCCATTGTGCGAGTTCAACCGAGCTGATGTCACGATCCTCACTGGGTATGAGCTGGATGTCGATGTGTGCACTGGCATCATTTTCCGATCTCACCAAAATATGCCTGATCACTCGCCGCGATTGGGGATCCTGCACCTGAAAGCGCTTGTCCATCATGTTCGCAGCCTGCTCGATGCGTCGTGCAAATTGGTGGGTGAGGTGCCAAGGTGTTCCCTCGGGCATATCCAAATCGATATTGATGTAGTCAGATGGGACATCGGGGAAGAACACCAGCCGCACCCACTTGGCTGGTACCGTGGACAAACACAGAATCAGCACAGAAACAAATATCGACAGGGTGACATAGCGGTATTCAAGGCACCGTTCTAGCAGTCGGCTATAGGGCCCTTGTGCAAATCTTCCAATTCCCAGAGAAAAATGACGTTGCAGACGACGTATCCAGAAGTCTTTCCCTTGGGCACCATCTCTGATGCGCACATGGCGAAGATGCGCGGGCAAAATCAGTTTGGTTTCAATCAGTGAAAAAACGACACACAGCATCACCACCATGCCAACCTGACCCATGATTCTCGCAAAACCCTCGGTAATGAATAGCGTTGGGGCAAAGGCAATGGCCGTCGTCAGGGCACCAAAGATGGTCGCTGTTGCCACTCGCCTGACGCCCGCTACTATGCTGTGAATGCCATCCCGTTCGTTCTCCAGTTTGGCATAGGCGCTCTCGGCGGTGACGACCCCATCGTCCACCAGGATGCCCAGCACCAGAATAAAGGCGAATACCGACAGCACATTAATGGAAACCGGCAGCGAAAAAAAATAGACTGTAGCCAGGGTGCCCAGAATCGCAAATGGCACCCCCACAATCACCCAGAGCGCTAGTGACAAATCAAGAAATAATGCCAGCGCCAGAATCACCAGCAGCGCTCCCTGCACAGCATTTTTCAGGAGCAGATCAATCCGCGCTCGCAGAATGTTGCTGGCATCATTCCAGCCCACAATATGCACCTTATCAGCAAGTGTTGGCTGCTTGAGCGCGATATACGCCCTGATCTGTTCGGTAATATCCAGCACATCCTGATTGCCAACCCGTTCAATCTCAAGCGTAATGGCAGGCTCGCCGTTGAACCGACTCAGCACAGGCTGTTCCTCGAACCGGTCACGAATCACCGCGATGTCGCCCAAATTGATACGGGTGCCGTCATCGAGTGCCAGCAGGGCAAGTTCGGCATATTCAGTGCCGGCATAAGCCTGTGACACCGAACGTAAAGTGATGATGCCATCTGCTGTGCGCAACTGGCCGCCGGGAAGGTCCTGGGAACGTTGCCGGATGCTGTTTGTCACTTGATCAAAGTCCAGGCCATACCGGCGTAACTCGGCGTCGGAGACTTCGATGGATATCTCGTACTGCCTGTCTCCCAGAACGCTGATTTCGCTGATGTCCCCCAGGGCCAGAATCTCCTCACGAACCTGCTCGACCATCTGTTTGAGGACAACCTCGTCAACGTCACCGAAGATGCTGACCCGCATGGCAGGTGTCGTTGTGATCACCTCTTCAATGATGGGTTCCTCAGCATCTGTCGGAAAGGAGGCAATCCCGTCAATTCGCACCTTGGCCTGGTTCAGTGCACTGGAAAAATCGGCGTTGACGTCCATTTGAACTGTTACAACGCCAATTCCCTCGCGGGCTTCACTGCGCATCTCCTTCACGCCGACCAGATCCTGCAGTTCCTCCTCAATCTTGATAAGAATGCCTTGCTCAACCTCTTCCGGAGAACTGCCCGGGTACGGCACCATCACCGTAAAGGTCGACGTTGGGTACGAGGGAAAGACCTCCTTGGTGAGTCCATCGAGAGCAAAGTATCCGGCAACCATTACCAGGATCAGGAGTATGTTTGCAGCATTGGGGTTGCAGGCCATCCATGCTATAGGCCCGGGCTCTCCGCGGAATGGGATATTACTCATCGGAAATGTGCTCGCCCCGTGTCACCGGCATGCCATCAAACATCAATTCCAGTCGTGATGTTACGATCACATCACCATCCCGCAGTCCCTCAGTTACGATAACCCCATCGCTGGAGTTGCGGACAACGGTTACCCGTCGCCGGTGCAAACGACCTTCTACAAATACGAAGACGCTGTCTCCCTGATGCAGTGCTGATGCAGGGATCAATACTGCATCCGCAACCGGCTCGCCCGGAATCTCGGCGCGAACAAAGACTCCAAATGGCAAGGCTGTACCATGGCGCTTCGCATCAAGGGGTGCAGTGACTTCGAGCACAACAGGAAATACCCGGGTTTGCTCATCGACCCTGGCCTCGATGGTGGATAATCGAGCCTCCCACTGCTGTTCGTGTCGGCCAAGCCTGGCAAAAATAGATACCCCGGGTTCATCCTGCTCTGAGAGAAAGCCCACTTCAGACGCAGTCACTGGCAGGCGAACCTCAGCCTTTTCTGAGCCGAGAATCCGACCAAGCTGCTGCCCCACAGTAACGTACTGGCCCAACTCCACTCGTTGACCGTCAATAACCGCATCGTACGGTGCCCGGATTTCCGTATTCCGGAGATCTTTCTCGGCCTTGATGATACGCAATCGCGCTGCGTCAACATTGGCTTGCGCTTCCGCGATCCGGGCTGCTCCACGCTGAACCTTTGCATCGGCCAAAGCCAGTTCAGCCGTCGCCAAGCCAGCTTTGGCTTCGGCCAGTGCCAATTGATAGTGAGTTGGGTCAATACGCAACAGCAGGTGATCAGCAGCCACCATGCGACCCGGTTCGAAATCAGGTGAGAGCCACACAGTGCGCCCTGATACCTCACTGGTCAGATCCAACTCCCGCCACGCGGTCACATTTCCGTAGGCAATGACTGTGATCGGTACCTCTCCCATGCTCACCTCCTTCACCCTCACGGCAGGCGCGGTGCCCGGAGGATCGCTCAGTTCGGTCTCGGGTCGCATCGCGACCATCAACAGGGCAAGCAGTATCCCACCGGTGAGAATCGCAATTGGCAGCAGTGCCTTAATTCGGTTGTCGTCCATGTGTCGGCTTTATATCAGGCATGTATGGCGCTTTTCGAAGTATTTTGAACAGCGATCTGGGACCGGTTGACGTGCCCGGCTGTTGGCAAGTTATGCCGAATCCAGTTGCTGGAATCGCCTGCAATTCTGCAGAGACTATCCGCTTCGCACTATGGGTCAAAGCCTGGGGTTACGCCAGCTCCAGGTGCCCATGACAGAGTCTCACCGGACCTCATTCGCCAGCGCTCACCGAGTATTTTCTAATCCTCAAATGAGTCTGAAATCGGGGAGATGGCTCCCAAAGATAGCGGTTCGGTTTCAGGAGCAATGAGTATACCCCATTCAGATGCTGTGTCTCTTGTTGAGAACCATGGGGCTGCCGCGCACCTGCATAACGGCGTGTGGGTACGGGGTGAATGAGCGTGGTCAGGCAGGGGTCAGGCGCTCCTTGTACAGCCCCTCCAGCCGCAACACTTCATCACTGGCGCTTTGGGGCTCGATACCTCGCTGATGCGTTTATCCATCAGACTCTCCAATCCCGCTTCTTCGTAGCGGTCGATAGAGTGTGGGAATGTGCGATCACCTGCCCCCCAGCAGCAGCTGCCTGCTCTTGCATCAACCGCCTGTCTTGCCAGCTATCATAGGCCTCTTCAAATCTCCTAAGCCTGGTCTCCTGTAACCATGCTGTCCGGCTCACTTGTTCCCTCCAATCAAGGACTAAGTGAAGCCGGACAGATTATGTGCTACTTACAGTTGTATCACTATGAGGTTTCTAAAGCATCTTTAAGATGATACGCTGTCTTAACACTGGAAAGGACAATCTCATGACGCAGAGCGCCAGCTTGAAAGTCTCGCAGCCGATGTCCGGCATAGACGTGCCAGTATCGGTTTTTCGCGATACCAACGCGTTTATTCGCGCCTCGCGGGAGGGCGTATCCGGCAAGGTTGTGAAGCAGACCATGGAGGTCCTGGGCCAGCGCGATTTACTCGTTCGCGTGGTGGGGGTTACGCCGGGAAATTTGCATCGCGTGTATCGGCGTTCAAATCTTGGTGCCACCAAGTCGGAGGCGCTGCTGGATACGCTTCGGGTCTTTTATCGTGCGTCGATGGTTCTCAATGGACCGGATGCCGCACGTACATGGCTGGAAACACCGCTCCCCGCCATGGAGGGGCAATGTCCGCTTGATTTCTGCGACACTTTCAGCGGACGCAATTTGGTACAGCAGGCTATCGCCAAGATCGAACATGGCGAATTTCCCTGATGCGGATTTACCGGATATGCCGGGTCGAGCATCTTGAGAATTTTGACGGTCGCGGAGCCAGTTTCGCCGACGGCGGGCGATGGAACGAGGCGGGCGTTCCGGTTCTCTACTTTGCTGAAAGCCCCGGCGTGGCGATGCTTGAAATGGCGAACTACCTGCCGTCGCCGCGTCTAGTTCCCGCTGCCTATCGACTCGGAGTGTATGCAGCAGGGTCTTCAGCGTCCGTGAAAAGCGTGAGCGTGGGCGACCTGCCGATAGAATGGAACGAATTTCCACATGCTCACTGGACCCGGAAAATGGGAACCGAGTGGCTGCTTCACGGAGAAGAAACGCTTCTTTCCGTACCCAGTGCCGCCGTGCCGGGCGGGCTGGAGAACATCGTGCTAGCGAGTCCAGCCAGACCGGCGTCCGCGGGGATTCGCCTGATTCAAGCCGTCAAGGACATCTACAACCCGCGGGTCTTCCAACCCGACTGAGAATTTTTTGGCTCAAGTCAGGAAACAGGTCTGGTATTGCAAGTCCGGCCGTCCTGTTCCCTTCAATCAGGGACTTGGTGAAGCCGCACAGATGATTTGCTACATACATCTATCACATGCGAAGGAAGACTGCTTGTGGCAGTGTGTGTAGGATCAGATGCCCTGACCTCGGCACTTTTTCGCCTCATGCCGTTAAAAAGTTTTCGCGTCGCGCAATGCCCCGGTATGCGCCCTCTGACCGATTCAGGGAAATCCTGCCGCAATGCGCGTACTGCTGACCAGTAGAAGAATTCAGGATGGGCTGGCAGCGCCTGGTGCACGGCTTGGGTGCTGGCCCTAGTCTCGGCACAGAGAATAAAGCGGTGGTTGAGGGAGATGATCAAGGGATTCAGGTAATGCCGTAGCGGCGGCACACGTCTGGGCCAAGCGCTTCCTTCAAAGGCGCAAGCCACGCCTCAAAGGGCCGCCAGGCTTCCAGTCCCGCCCGATAGATCGGCTGTCGGACCTGCTCGGAGCTCGGGGTCCGGATGCCGCGCTCGGTCTTATGAAAGTCCAGGCAGGCCGCCTCGAAGGGCAGCTCGCAAAAGTCGAGCAGGCGGTGCACTTCGCTTTCGAGATCCTCCACCACTCGCTCGTGCTGGACGAGCTGCACGAATCCCGGCAGCACCTCGTTCCAGTGATCCATCAACTCGACGTACTTCCGGTAGTAGTTGCCAATCTCGGTGAGACCGTAGGAGAACTCTTGGCCTTGGCCAAACAACTGCTTGAAGCCGCTGAAGCAACAGGCCAAAGGATGGCGGCGGGCATCAATGACCTTGGCGTTGGGCAGTATCAGTCTGATCAGACCGATGTGGAAGAAATTGTTGGGATTCTTGTCGATGAACCGGGGCGCACCAGCCCGATACACGCGAGTGTCCTCTATGTAGCGCTCACCAAAACGACGGAAATAGCCCTGATCCAATTCAGTGAGTATAGTCGGATAGCGCCGCCCCTGTGCCCCATTCCGTGACCGGCCCAGCCGGTTCGCCAAACTCGGAATATTTGGCAACTCATGGGTGCCATCCACTTCTGAGTGAGAGGCCAGGATTTGCTCCAGCAAGGTGGAGCCGGCCCGCGGCAGGCCGACGATGAATATAGGGTCCAACGCCGGACAGCCTGCACCCTGAGCCCCCGCGAACAGTGCCGGTCTGCAAACCGTCTTGTGCGCTTCGGATTGAGCCGCCAACTTGTCCGCGCTGTGCTTCACGCTTCCTCGTTGTAAGGCGTTGCCCTGCTTATAGCGGGTAAATGACGCCTCGAAATCCGCCCGGTCCTCATGGGCCTTACCCAAGGCGAAGCAGAAATGAACGCGATCCTCAAGCGCAATATCCTTGCGGTCGGCGTAGTCTCGCATGTGCTCAAGTTCGGACTGGCTAAATCTATAGGTCTTGGTGTTGGCCAAGGACCAGAAGGCGTCACCGTAGTCGGGCTGCAGCACATAGGCCTGACGATAGGAGACAATCGCCGCCTCCAGACGTCCGATGGTCTTTTCTGCGTGGCCGCGCATAACGTGCAGCCGGTGCTGGCCCTGACTGATGTCAATGACCTGGTTGTAGATGTCGATCGCCTCTTCATGCTTGCCAATGCCCGCTTTGGCGTTGGCGTGCAACGCCAGACACGCCGGGTCCTCGGGGCCTTCGTTCACCAGGCGCTTGGTTTGCTCGTGGGCGCGTTCGAACTTCTGCATCCTGAGCAGCAGATTGGCGTAGTCGGCGCGGCATCGCCCATGGTTCGGTGCCAGCTCCAGAGCGGTTTCCAGCAGAAACTCCGCGTCCAACAGCAAATCAAGCCGCTCGCCAACCCTGGCCAGCAGTCGAATACCCTCCACATCCTGCTTGTGGGACTGCAGGTAATGGCGGCAGAGCCGGTCCGCCTTCTGCAGGCGGCCATCGTACATGAAACTGGCGACGCTGCGCAGTTCCTTTGGCAGGGCGGACAGGTAGTCCGCTTCCTCTTGGGCAGCCTGAGCAAGTTTTCCGTGACCTCCCAGCTGACGCAGGTTGATCAGCGCCTTCCAGGCGGCCAGTAGCGCCGGATTGAGACGCACCGCGTTTTCGAAGGCCTGACGCGCCTCATCTGGCTTGTTGTCCGTCAGCAGGGCATGGCCTCTCTCCTGGTAGGCGCGGGCGTACTCAGGTTCGATGGCTAGCAACCGGACCAGTGTGTCCAGCGCCTCGGGCGTCTTCTTGGCATACCTTTGCGCGACGGCCAAGACGTAGAGTAACTCCACCTGAGCACTTGTACGGGTTGCTTCGGTGCTTTCGGTCAAGGCCGCAGCCGCAACCCGCTCGGCCCCCGCAAAGTCCGCCGCCTGAATCAAAGCGCGAGCCCGGTCAGCCGCGCTGTCCTTCACACCAGACATGGGTGTCGGCCTGAAGGAATGGAGGTCCTACTCCAGATCGTAGGTGAATCGTAGACCAATGGTGCGCGGCCGGTTGGTGGTTACCGAGGGTGTGTAATCGGATGCGTTGACGCTGATCTGGGCGTTCTTGTTCAGAACATTGTCCACAAAAAGCTCCGCGCCCCAGGAGCCCATACGCACGCCCGCCGCCACATTCACGAGGCTGTATCCCTTCTGCACGTAGCGGGCCGCCTTGAAGCGAGTGTCGCCATTGGCGTCTACACCCACGAAGTTGGGATCGGTCACCGAGGCAAGGTCATCGCCTGTCAGCGGCAGGCCGAAGAAGCCACCCTCCTCGACAATCTTAAGCCCCGTGCCGTTGCCAAACATCTGGGTGGTCACATCTTCCACCAGATAGGCATCGGCACTGATCTCCGCAGGGCTGTCACCGGAGTAGATGATCGCCCCGAGAATGTAGGCATCCGTCCGCACATTCATGAAGTTCAGATTGCGGAAGTCGTACCGGCCACGCAGGTTGGCTCGGAGCTCTGGCGTCCAGGGCAGGCGGCTGCCGACCGGCACAACCACCCCCTCCAACTGCGGATTGATGCGCGTCAACTTGTTATCGACGTAGCTGAGGCCCCCGTTCAGGGCAAAGTTTGAGGTCGCCAGCCAGGTGAAGTCCATGTCAAGGCCGTTCACATCGGCGTCGCCAGCGTTTTCGATGAACACCAGGAATGCCACGTTCGCCGGGTCAAACCGGGAGGTCTGCAAGTCGTCGATCTTGGTGGTGTAAGCGGTAGCGTTGATCTGCAGGGTGCGTTCCAGGAAAGTACCCTTGAGGCCCACCTCAAAGTTCTCCAGCTTGTCCGTTCGGGCAATGGCGGGCACCAGATAGCCCTCATACACCCCCGCTTGCCGATTGGCCTGCGTACCGGCATTGCGGTTGGTAGTCTGCGGCCGGAATCCCTCCGACCAAGCTGCAAACACCATGATGTCGTCAGTGATTTCGAAATCCACCGTTGCCCGGAAAATGGTATCGCTCTCCGTAATGATGCCCTCATCATTCAAGCTGCCGATGTAGAAGGAGCCATCGGCTATCCCATCGGCGATGGCCTGGGCATTGCTCTCAGTGAAGAATGCGGTCAGGTCGCTCAGGTTGCCAGACTCGTTGTAGGCACCCAGGACCTCCAGTCGCCTCGACACGCGGTTGTCGAAGCTCTGTCCATCACAGGGGGCGGCAGCACCCTTGCAGCCAAAGGATGAGCCGGTGGAACCGGTGAATTCCAGGTCAATGTCGTAGTCGCGCAGCCCAAAGCTGGTGGAGACCCGGTCGGTAATATCAAGGCTCAACTCACCAAAGAACGCAACCTGGTCCTCCTGTCGGGTGAAATTGTTGACGAAAATGGTTTGCGGCCCGCGTCCGTAGGGATTGGATACGCCGTCCACAGTACTGACAATGTTGTTTGGCCCAGGCGGCGAGTTGGCGGGATCGGTTATGGTGCCCGGTGCCGACGCCACGTTGAAGCCTGCGTCCACCGCGCCAAAGTACTGGAACTGACCATCGGAAACGATTTTCTGATCATCCACGAAGACACCCGCGGTGAGGCGCCAGCTGCGGTCTGGATCGGTCGTAATGCGAAACTCATGCGTCGTCCGCTCGCTGGCGGTGTCCTCAACGTACCGCTTGGTGGGGTCAAAGCACTGGGTGGCGTTGGAGTAACCACCGGTGCAGATGTAGTACGCCATGTAGCCGCCACCTACCGTATAGCCGGTATAGTCCTGAATGTAGAAAACATCACGCTCAAGGAAGCCGCCGGTGTAGAGGACATCGAGTTCGCTCATCCGTCCGGAGAGGGTCCAGGTGGTGAGGCCGAAGTCGTCCTCGTTGCGGCTCGGTGTGAAGCGGTTCACGGCACTCGTGGTATCCGGCAATACCGGGTCGTACTCGAACACCCCCTCCGCTTCCAGGGACTGCTCGGTGTGCTGGATCACCACATCCCAGCTGTCGTTGATGAGGTAGGAAATCCCAACGCGGGCACCGGAGTAGACTGCTTCATTGAAGTCCTCCGCAACCAGGCGACTGTTGTCGGCGCTGACCACCGAGGCCCGCTGGCCTCCGCAGGCAGCAGTGTCCACATCCGCCTTGCCGGTACAGATGGCTGCCGTGGAGCTGATCTGGTTGCGGTTGATCACTTCGATGCTCGGCGTGAAGAACCCTGGCACGTTGTCAATCCAGCCGCCAGCCCGGTCGTTGTAGGCCGCCAACCGGAAGGCGAGCCTGTCAGACAGCGGCATGTTCAGAAAGGCTTCCACAGCGGTACTTGGTTCACCGCCCTTGGTGAGGCTGAAGCGGGTGTCAACGCCGATATCGAACGCATCGTGCTGCGGCTTGTTGGTGATCAGGCGCACGGTGCCTGTTTGGGAGCTGGCACCAAACAGCGTACCCTGGGGGCCGGGCAGTACCTCAATGCGCTCAAGGTCCGTGGCGTACACGTCCAGGTTGCGGGCCACAAAGGAGACAGGCTGGTCGTCCTGGTAGAACGCCACCGCGGGCGAAGTACCCTGAACCGACGACACTGTCAGTGCGGTCTGCTCAGTGGCGGCACCGCGCACGAAGAGCTCTTTGCGTCCGGGACCGCGCCCGGAGGAGACCACATTGGAGAGGTATTGGACGTACTCGTCAAAGCTTTCCACACCAAGTTCGTCGAGGTCATCGCCGGTCATGGCCTGCACGGAGACCGGGATGTCCTCGGACGATTGGGCGCGCTTGGTGGCGGTGACCACCAGTTCTTCGATAATTCCCGTCTGCGCCGCAACCGAGCCCGCCGCGCTTACGGCCATGGCAGACAGGACGGCCCGGTTCAGCTTGCTGCGTTTAAACTGCATGATCCCTCTTCGGCAAAGATTTCCGGTGCTGCCGCTTGGCTGAGCACAGGCGTCCGGCGCTGTTTCGATGTTGTTGCAGCAGTTCAGAATGGTAGGCGCAACCATACACCAGTTCGGGCTAGATGTCCGAATTTGCCCCAGAGGGTCCAGTACATCGCTTCAATTAAGCCCGCATACTGCTCATGCACCACCGTGCGCTGGAGCTTATGGGTCGGTGTCAACTCATCGTCTTGCGGTTCCATCTTAATGGCTAATTGATCAGATCCCGATCTGACTGCGTGTGACAGAGAGGCTGGTGCAGCTGCCGAATGCATTATCTCGTGGGCGAATATTCGTGCGCCTGAATGCCAGCGACACACAGCATTCTGGCGATTTCCACGGCGCCGGACATATCATCGGTGCCGGTGTTTTTCCGACCGCATCGACAGCCAATCCAACGCTCACCATCGCTGCGGGCCACGAAGAACATCGCCGCAACCCTTGGAACACCTTGAACAAAAGAGATACTGCGCAGAATCGCAGAATGTTCCTGATGCACGGCTCGCCAGCACTTCTCATTTTGGCTTCATTGAGGGTCCGATTTTCCTGAAACCCAACTATAGCAGGCATTTCAGGAGGTCCGCCTGGCCGGCATCCAAATGGGGATTGGCTCAGGCACGCTGGTTGCGTGCTGACTGGAAGGTGATACTAAACAGCCAGCGTGGCCTTCGGGACTGACTTTTTCAGCACACCGGGGCCTCAGGTGTGCGCCACTTCGGCCTTCCCAATCAGATCAGCCACTCCCATGAATCCAGAACCATGAAGCAGAGATAGTACAATTGCAACCGGGAGGAGCCAGAATGCAGGTAGCTGTCAAAATGAGATCTGTGTGCGGAGTGCGCTGGTACTTGACAAAAATGTTCGCGTGACGATCATTAGCGCTTTCTCCAACACAGAACAGGAAAACCATGGCCAAGTATTTGTTTCGAACGAGTTACACCAAGGTGGGAGTCGAGGGCCTTATTCGGGAAGGCGGAACCAAGCGCCGGGAGGTGCTGCGACAGACCGTGGAAGGGCTCGGCGGTACGCTCGAAAGCTTCTATTACGCATTCGGCGACGACGATCTGTTGTTGATCGTCGATCTTCCCAATGACGAGGCTGCCACGGCTTTTTCGATGTTCGTCAGCGCCGCGGGCGCACTGACGGTCTCGTGTACCGTCTTGATTACACCGGAATCCATCGACGGAGCGATCAGCAAGAACGTAACCTATCGAACGCCCGGCGACTGAAACAACCACTATATTTCGCTCCTGCGGTCGCAGTCGTTGCCCGCAACCTGATGCCCGGGCATGCGGCCATGTTGTCCGCAGGCGTGCCCGTTCCGCTCTCGTCGCACCTCGCGCTGTTCAGGCCGCTGGTGTGTGCCCTGGTCATGAGCACTCTGCCCCCCGATGTGACGGCGGCGATTTCAGGGGACATTCCGCTGATTCCCCGCAGGTGGGGCTGTATGTGGCAGTGACGCCCAAGGACCGGTGCGGCCATGTGCGGGCAGAAGCACTAACGATGGAGGAGGTGATTCGAGTCCACACCCAAACCTGTGCCTGGCTGCTGTTCAAGCAGGATGTGGAAGTCGAGCAGAGCTGGCGGACGGTGGGATGCCTCGAATATCTCGAATATATGTTGCAATGAGCATCACGTCCGATACCCAGATTGAATTCATCGACATACGCAAGTCGTACGACGGCAAGACCATGGTCTTGCCGAACCTCAACATGAGCGTTCAGCGGGGCGAGTTTTTGACCTTGCTGGGTCCTTCGGGTTCAGGCAAAACGACCTGCCTGATGATGCTGGCGGGATTCGAGACACCGACTTCGGGTGAAATCCGCGTCAACGGAGAGTCAGTACACAATCTGCCGCCACAGAAGCGCGATATGGGCATGGTATTCCAGAACTATGCCCTTTTCCCGCATATGACCGTCGGCCAGAACCTGTCGTTCCCCCTGGAAATCCGAGGCATGTCCGCAGGGGAACGCGAACGGCGCGTGCACAGGGCATTGGAGATGGTGCGCCTCGAAGGCTACGAACACCGCCGCCCCGGCCAGTTGTCCGGCGGACAGCAGCAGCGGGTGGCGATTGCCCGGGCGCTGGTGTTCGAACCCGGTGTGGTGCTGATGGACGAACCGCTCGGCGCACTCGACCGCCGCCTTCGTGAAGAATTGCAGCTCGAGATTCGTTCGATTCAACGCGAACTCGGTGTCACCCTGGTGTATGTCACCCATGATCAGCAGGAAGCGATGACGCTTTCAGATCGTATTGCGGTCTTCAATCACGGTGAGATCCAGCAGGTGGCTGCACCGGAAACGCTCTACGAGGAGCCGATGCGGGAATTCGTCGCACGCTTCGTGGGTGACAACAATCTGCTGCATGGAACAGTGCGTTCCGTGGACGGCGAAGTCTGCAAGGTCCAAGTGGGCGAAGCCCTGGTCGAGGCGTTCATGGTCGAGCCGCTCGACATTGGCGATCAAACGGTACTGGCGATCCGCCCCGAGCGCGTGGTGCTGTCACCATCTGCCGAATACAGCAACTCCGTAACTGCGCATATAGACGACATGGTTTTCCAAGGCGACCATTGGCGAGTCAGCGTCACGACCTTCGATCAACCCCAATTCATTGTCAAGATCCCCAACTTCATCGGCCAGCGTGGCATACTGCCGGGTGATCGTGTTCGCGTCGGCTGGACGGTCATTGATTGCCGGGCCCTGCCCGGGGAACATAAGTAAATGAAGCGCATGCACAATATCGACGACTTCGTCCGAAAGAATTTCGGCAATAGTGCAAGTCTACAGGGACGCCGACTCCATTCGACAATACTCAGAATAAGCCTGGTGCTCTTGCTCGCGCAAATTTCCACTGCAGCTGAGGTCCAGACGCTGACGCTGGTTTCCTGGGGCGGTTCCTATGGCCGCTCAGTGGAACGTGCCTGGGTCGAACCCTTCATCGGAGAGACCGGAATCGATGTGCGTGTAGAAGACTACAATGGTGGACTGGCCCAGATCCGCGCTCAAGTCGAAACCGGCAGTGTGTTTTGGGACATCATTGACATGACCACCCCCGATGCCGTAAGAGCCTGCGACGAGGGGTTGCTGGAATTCATTCGGCCCGAAGATCTTCCCCCGGCACCCGACGGGACATCCGCGGACGAGGACTACCTGCCCGGCACTCGCTCGGAATGCGCCGGCGCCGGGATCATTTCGTCCACGATCATCGCCTTCAATAACGAACAGTTTCCCGGCGAAAAACCATCCACGCTGGAAGACTATTTCAATCTGGAGAAATTTCCGGGGCGCCGGGGCATGCGGCGCGTGCCCGTTGTCAACCTGGAGTTCGCGCTGATAGCCGACGGCGTGCCTCTGGAGGAAGTCTACCGGACACTTGGTACTGAAGAGGGCATAGACCGAGCATTCGCCAAGCTCGACACGATCAAGGACCAGATCGTATTCTGGGAGGCTGGCGCTCAGCCACCGCAGATGCTGGCGGATCGCGAAGTCGTGATGACGACGGCCTACAACGGCCGCATTTTCAACGCCCAAGTACTTGAAAATCAGCCATTTACTATCATCTGGGACGGCCAGGTTCAGGAAACCAGCGGCATGAGCATCGTACTGGGCTCACCGAAGCTGGAAATAGCCCAACGATTCATTGAATTCGTATCGCGTCCAGACATCCTGGCAGGCATCGCCAAGTACATTTCCTACAGCCCCACTCGGGCTTCCTCCAATGCGCTGGTCTCCACACATCTGGACACCGGCATCGAGATGGCGCCACACATGCCTGCCGCCGACCAGAATATGCGCCGTGCGCTAAACAGCGACTGGCTGTGGTGGGCCGATAACCGCGACGAAATGAACGAGCGCTTTTCCGCGTGGCTGTCTCGCTGACCAACAAAAAACTGCGCGCCTCCCTGTTGGCGGCTCCGCTCATTATTTTTGTGGCCGTGACCTTTCTCGCGCCGCTGACGTTGATGCTCCTGCGTAGCGTCCATGAACCGGCGGTTGCTCTTTCCATACCGGCGACCCTGAACGCTCTGGCTGGCTGGGACACCCACGAGTTACCTGACGAAGAAGCATACCGCATCGCTGGCATGGAATTCGTCGCACTGAACCAGCGGCGCGCACTCGGCGCTGTGGCGACGAGGGTGAACCGCCTGCAAAGCGGCATGCGCAGCACCATACTCGGCACCGCCCGAAAGCTGGGGAACGACCCGCCCACCGGCTCATGGCGCGAAGCCATGATCGCGGCCAACGAGGACTGGGCAGATGTCTCCACCTGGCTGGCAATCAGCCGGGCAGGCGAGCGCTTCACGCCGAGACATTATCTGAACGCTCTCGACCTCGACCGCGGTGCAGCCGGAAAGATCGTGGCCCAACCAGAAGACCGGCGTATCTATGTGAGCCTGCTGGTGCGGACTTTCGGCATCAGCGCCGGCATTACCCTGATCTCTTTGGTGCTGGCCTATCCGGTTGCCTGGCTGCTCGCCCACGCACCGCCCTCCCGGGCCGGAATACTGTTGTTGCTCGTGCTCGTGCCGTTCTGGACTTCGCTGCTGGTGCGCACGACTTCATGGATAGTTCTCTTGCAGAACCAGGGAGTGATCAACGACCTGCTCTCGGTGCTTGGTGTTATTGCCGAAGAACAGCGCCTGTCCCTGATCTACAACATGACCGGCACCATCATCGCCATGGTGCACGTGTTGCTGCCCTTTATGATTCTGCCGCTTTATTCGATCATGCGCACGATACCGCCGCGGTACATGCAGGCAGCAGCCTCCCTGGGTGCGTCATTCTGGCAGTCCTTTCGCCGAGTCTACTGGCCACAATCGCTGCCCGGAGTAGCGGCGGGCTCGCTGCTGGTGTTTATCATGTCTGTAGGTTTCTACATCACGCCGGCCCTGGTCGGTGGCCGCACCGGGCAGCTGATCTCAAGCATGATCGCCTACCACATGGAACAATCGCTGAACTGGGGTCTCGCGGCAGCCCTCGGTGCCATTCTGCTCCTGCTCGTGGTGCTGCTGTACTTGATCTACAACCGGCTTGTGGGAATCGACAGGATGCAACTGGGCTGATGAGCGCTGTGCAGAATTCGGGAGGTTCAAGGCTGCGTCGGTGGCTGCATGTCGTCTTTTGCACTGCGGTGCTGTTTTTTCTTGTCGCGCCGGTGCTCGTAGTGATCCCGCTCAGTTTCAACGCCGAGCCCTATTTCACTTTCACCGAAGAAATGTTGCGGCTCGACCCACAAGCCTGGTCGCTGCGCTGGTACGAAAACGTGCTGACTGAAGGCCGCTGGTTGCCCGCGCTGGGCAAGAGTCTCGTAATCGGTATCGCCGCCACCCTTGTAGCTACCGTTTTGGGCACCCTGGCGGCGCTTGGCCTCAGCAGCCCGGAAATGCCGGGTCGCGAGTGGATCATGGCGGTGCTGATTTCGCCGATGGTGACGCCGATTATCATCACTGCGGCAGGCATGAGTTTCTTCTATTCGGACCTTGGGCTGGGGCAGACTTTCACGGCGCTGATCCTGGCTCATGCGGTGCTGGGTGCGCCCTTTGTGTTGATCGCAGTCAGCGCCAGTCTGAGTGGCTACAACCGCGATCTTAATCGCGCCGCGGCCAATCTCGGTGCGGGCGGGTGGACGACTCTGCGCCGGGTGCAATTACCGCTGATCGCTCCGGGTGTATTCACGGGCGCAGTGTTTGCCTTCTCGGCTTCATTCGATGAAGTAGTCGTGGTGCTGTTCATCGGCGGGCCGGAGCAGCGCACGATTCCCCGCGAGATGTGGGCGGGCATCCGTGAACAGATCAGTCCGGAAATCCTGGCCGTCGCCACCTTCCTCATCCTCTTTGCCGTCCTGCTGCTCGCTGCCGTCAACTGGCTCAGACAACACGATTATGTGCAGGTCTCCTGACCGTGCCACATTACCGTCCCGCCAGGTTATCTGCACCAAAAGGCCTCCTGAAATCGAAATTCGGGTTCTGGACACGACTCGCGTTCGTTTCCATATGCTGTTCCCCGATGGCGTGGCGTATCCGCCGAAGATGATTGAGAGAAGACGCGTTGCCATCAGGTGAAGGCACCGGAGATGAGGCTGTTCAAGCCAGCGCAGTTGACAATCAGCTCAATCGCCGTCCGGGGCAACGAAAAATGGGCAAGCGAGGAGCGTTGGACCGACATCGATGTTTGATTGCCCACGGCTGACAGGGCGTTTGTTCTTCCTGTGCTCAGTCAGCAACGCTTCTCATTTGAGACGCTCTGCACACCGCGCTCTGAGTCTCAAGCGTGCAGGTTGGGTGGCTTGGTAATGTTGCCCTGTGTGATGCACGACCATTGGCTTCGGGGCTCCCGCCGGGAAGATCGAAAACAAGTGCAGTGCTTGCCTATGGGCAACAGGGCATTTATTATCCCCCCCCACTTGGCTGGTGCCACACATTCTGAGGGTTCTCGGGGTCTTAGTCGCGAAAATTCGCGGCTTGGGGTCTGGTTCAGACGCAGGTATAGGGGCCCGCCGGTATAGCAGTCAGATCGTCGGGGACTGTCCCTTGAGAGCCGGCAGGAAGAAACAATCGGACTAGAGGAAAACATCATCCATGGCACAGGAAACCCAGTTTGTTCTGAACAGCTTTTCTTTTCTCATCTGGGGCGTATTGATCATGTGGATGTGTGCCGGATTTACCATGCTGGAATCCGGTTCGGTGCGCACCAAGAACGCCTCTGTCATTTGTCTGAAGAATGTGGGACTCTACGCGATCGCAGGTCTGACGTTCTACCTGATCGGCTATAACCTGATGTATACCGGAGTGGACGATCTGATCGGGAGTTTCCGGTTTTTGTACGGCACCTCCGAGGTCGAAAAAGCATTGCTCACGGGAGATGGAGGCTCGGCGGCAGCGGTTATCGAGAACGGCAATTCGGTGATGTCCGACTGGTTTTTCCAGATGGTATTTGTCGCTACGACTGCATCGATTGTTTCCGGTACACTTGCCGAGCGGGTGAAGCTGTGGTCCTTTTTCCTGTTTGTCGCCGTGTTGACAGCTTTCATCTATCCGGTTGTCGGCTCGTGGACTTGGGGTGGAGGCTGGCTGAATCAGATGGGTTTTCAGGATTTCGCTGGCTCCACAATTGTGCATTCAACCGGTGGCTGGGCAGCTTTGGCTGGTGCTATAATTGTGGGCGCTCGTCAGAGCAAGTATCGTGAGGACGGGTCTATAAACTTTACGCCGCCCTCGAATGTGCCTGTCGTGACGCTGGGAGTCTTTATTCTTTGGATGGGCTGGTTCGCGTTTAACGGTGGTTCGCAACTGGCCTTGAGCGGTGTTATTGATGCCGTGGCTATCAGCAACATTCTGGTAAATACAAATCTGGCGGCCTGTGGCGGATTTATCGCCGCGATTGCCATGTCCAGGCCGATTTTCGGCCGGGTCGACCTGATGGCGAGCCTGAACGGTGCCATAGCGGGGCTGGTATCAATAACGGCGGGACCAGATATAGTCGATCACTATTGGGCTATAATTATCGGAGCGGTGGGCGGTGTGCTATGCTCTCTCGGAATGAAAATACTTGAGCGAATCCGGGTCGATGATGTGGTCGGAGCGGTTTCCGCTCACCTTGTTGCCGGGATTTGGGGTACCCTTGCGGTGTGCATCGCGGCTGGTGGGGATGTGCTGGTTCAGATTGTCGGGATATTGTCCGTAGGCGCGTTTGTATTTTCCGCATCAATGCTAGTCTGGCTGGCGATCAAGCACAGTATGGGTGCACGGGTGTCACCGGATGTCGAACGCCACGGTCAGGATGTTGCGGAGTTGGGAATTGAAGCATACCCAGAGTTCGTGGTATTGCAGGATCCAGACCTTTAGCCGATGGTTTGTCCAACCAGTTTCGGTGAACTTGAATTGGAGCAAAAGTAATGATCGAGGTTAATGTAGAGAGACAGGATGGTGTTTTGTCGGCTGCGGTGGCCGGGCGGGTTGATGGCTCGAACGTAATGCAGTTCGAGGAGTCCGTGAAAGGGGCCATAGAGGATGGAGATCGTGCGGTTGTTCTCGACATGGAAAACCTCACCTACATCAGCTCAGCGGGATTGCGTGCGATTCTTATGACGGCCAAGCTTTTGCGGAACCAGAACACGAAGTTCATGCTCTGTTCCCTGTCTCAATCCATCCGCGAAGTCTTCGAAGTCAGCGGCTTCGACAAGATTATCAACATTCAAGCTGACAGAACCCAGGCTCTGGCCACCATCGGCAGCGAGTAATCACCCTCATATCAGGTTTTGACCGATTGCCGCCTAATGATTCGGCGGCATATTCGGTGTTTCAGTCTTCGGTTTTGATTTTTTTGCCGAGCAACACCACATTCTTACTGTTCTCGCGACGGTAAGTGACCGTGTCCATCATCTGGTGGACGAAAAATATACCAAGCCCTCCGGGCACCCGCTCATCAAGACCGGAATCCGTATCTGCCCTGTTCGGGTCGCTGTCGGTGAGATCGAATTGCTTGGCATCGTCTTCGATGCGGAACATCAGTTGGTCGCCCTCAATAGTCAGGTCGATCCGGATTTCATGCTGGGCACCGTCTTCGTAACCATAGCTGATGGTGTTGGTCAGCAATTCATCGAGCGAAAGATTAGCCTGGTAGGCGATGGCAGGAGCGATTTTCCGCTGGCCGCAAAACTCATCAATCTGCTCGGCAACTACCGCCAGTTCGCTCAGATCGTTCGCAACGCGGATGCTCAGGTCTGGTTCGCTCACAATTTCAGTGTCCTCAGAGCCACGCTTGTGTTTTGCGGTAACGAATAATCCCAGAGAGATTGGGATTTAGATTACAGTGCCTTGTTCCAAACGAAATTGTCATTACGGTGAACCACTCTAGAAACTCGCTGTAAACTGTATCCACGCCTTGTCGATGTCGGTGGCGTGCGTATCGGGGCTGTACGTCGCATATTTCAGCAGCACGGTATAATTGTCGCTGATGCTGTATTGCCAGGAGGCATTCCACTCGCTGCCATAATCAGCAGAACCGGCTTCCGATTTGAAATCGTGCCACGAGACCGTGAATCCTCGGGTCTTTAGGGTGACGTACGTATTTTCGACACCCGCTTGCGGAATGGTCAAGAAGCGATCAGTCCAGCCCTGGAACTTGTGCAAGGTCGCCAGCGGCATACGGAACATCTTTTGCGGTTCAGTTTCGTCGCCTTCGAATGTCTCATATCCGAGCAACACCTTCAGGTCTCCGGTGTCGACCCCAGCTTCAAACAGGAAACGATCAGATTCGTACGGCACGGGATTGTCACCGTAATCGCTCTGCCTGGTGTACTCCAGATTGAATGGGAAACTCAGGTCTTCCCTTTGCACGATCTGACTGAATCGCACGCCGGTGGATTTATTGGATAGTGCAGCACCGTTTTCCAAGTCCATGGCGTAATGATAGAAAGTTACCTTGCCACCGGTGGGTAGATCTACGCCTGCATTGAGCAGATGCGTTTTGCTGTCGAAATAATCCGTTGGGGTACCGTCATCCGGGCCCCATAACCGCGAAACGCCATGCACGTAGCTGTAACTCAGACTCATGTTGGGCACGGCATTGCTGACTAGGGTCAGGGCATCCATGGTCTGCTCGTTATGCCTCCATGCCACGCCGCCGACAAAGCGCTGATCGTCGATATTGATCCGCTGCCGGCCAAGCCTGACATAGCCGCCTTCGTACTTGAAATCCATGTAGGCCTGGTTCACATGCGCTCCGTCGGGATCTCCGATCAAAGGAAGATTGGTCTTGCCGTTGCGGGTGTTGTTGAACTTGTCACTGCCGATGTAGGAGACAGCATCAAGTTCGATAAAGAATCCCAGGCTGCCCAGATCCAAAGGGCGAAAGCTGGCTCGGGATTTCAGCGCAGACGCCCTGGCATCTTCGTCGTAACCGGATTGGTCCACAGTTTCGATGCGATAGCGAAATTCAAGGTCGAGATCGCCGCCGGTGATCGCGTCCCTCAGATTCGTGGCCGACTCCTGCCCGTACATGCCTGTGCTGAAAAAGACGAGGGCCAGAGGCAAGATCATCCGTACTGCACACCTCACCGGTTTTGAAAGTGCTTCGGCCATGGCGCGATTCCTCCGTTCCAGATACCTAATCAGTTGTTTCTTCATGTTTACTCCCCTGCGGCAACTTCTTCGGTCTTGCGCACCGATTGAAGCGGTAGACGTATCTTCATTTCCGTGAATTCTCCTTCTTTCGAGTCTACGCTTATCGAACCGCCGTGTCGCACCAAAATATCGGTCGTCAGGGACAGGCCAAGACCGGTGCCTTTGGTACCTTCCTTGGTGGTGAAGAACGGTTCGAATATTTTTTCGCGTATATTCTTCGGTATGCCCGGCCCATTATCGCGCAACACGAATTCAACATCCTTTTCGAGCCGCCTGCTGGATATGGCGATCACCGGTTCGAAGTCTTCATTCTCGTTTCGTTTGTCGTCCAATGCCTGGCACGCATTGGTGGCCAGATTGAGGAAAACCCTTGAGATCTCCTGAGGGATCACTTCGAGCGGTTCAATATCGGGGTCGAGGTCGGCAGTAATATCCATATTGAAACCGGTATTGAGCGCCCGCATCGAATGATAGGCCAGTTCCACATATTGTTTGAGGGTGGCGTTGAGGTCGGTTTCACGCCATTCGCCTTCTCCGCTGCGGGAATGTTCCAGCATGCTGCGCACGATATTGTCGGCGCGCTTGCTGTGATCTCGAATCTTGTCCAGGCTCTTGCCTAGATCTTCCGTGATTTCGCGAATGTCTTCCCGGGCGTCGGATTCCTCGATTTCGTCGAGCAGCTCCTGGATTTCCTTGCTGAACTCCATGGCTATCTCGGAAAAGTTGCCAATGAAATTGAGCGGGTTCTTGATCTCGTGGGCAATACCTGCTGCAAGTTCGCCCAGTGATGCCAGTTTTTCTTCGGCGACAATCTGCTCTTGCGCCTTTTCCAGTTCCTTCAAGGTTGTTTCCAGACTTTCATTCTTGGCGTCCAACTCCTGAGCCAGTTTTTCCACCAGGTTGAGTCGTTGCACTTCCAGCGCGTATTCGCGAAATTTTTCCAGCGCTTCGGCCATATCGGTAACCTCGTCATTGCCACCGATGTCGACAGCGACTTCGAGGTCGCCTCGGGACATCTCGCGCATCGCGCCGGACAGCGCCGTCAGACGACGTGCCAAGGACTTCCAGACGAAGAGATAGCCGAAGACAACCGCGCCAGCGGCACTGATCAGATTGATCGTAAGCAGCAGGAAGATACCATTGGCAGCCGCGGATCGCGCCGCTTCGCTGGAAGCCAAGGCGTTGTCGTTGATCAACGCTCCCAGATTCACGATTTCTGCATCGAGCAATGCTGAAGCGTCCCTCGCCCCGATCAGCGAGTCCTGTTCCTGTTCCTGCCGCAACAGCGCTTCGCGGCGCAGTTCGACAATGCCCTGGCTGCCGGTGCCGACGCGTTCGAGTTGCTGCAGGCTAGCGCTGAGCGTTGCAAGCTTGGCAAATGAGGGCAGATTGGAGTATGCTCTTTGCGCATTGCTCAAGGCACTGAAGAAGCGTTCCCTGATCGGCGGCAGGAACTGCCGGTCATTCAGCACCAGCATTTCATCGAGCAGCAGCACCGCCAGGTTGGCCTGCTGATTGACGACCGTCAGATTCCGGAAAACGTTAAATTCTTCCTCCGACGCTCGCACTTCCATCGGAACCGGGGACTCGTCCAGTTCCCGCAGACCCTCCACGAGGAAAAATCCCTGATCGTCAATCGCCTTGGCCAGACCAGATTCGATTCCGCGATTGATTTCCGCAAGCTCCGATGTCAGAAGGGACACGGTTTCCCCGATCTGCAGACGTCTCAGTGCCGATTCCTGTATCGACCCCAGATGAGCACTCAGGTCTGCCAGAAGCAACCGGATCTGATGAGTATATTCATCGAGATCGGAGCGGGAATCCAGTTCCTCGATGGTGCCTGCAAGCGCGTCCCGCTGCCGTTCCATGACTTCGAGTTCGGCTTCGTGTTCCAGCCGCGTCCGTGCGGAAATGATGCGGAAAGCACTATTCACAAGGTTGGTGCTCTGACGCGCGATCTGCACCGAATCGACGATATTGGGCATATCGACATCCGCCATTCTGGATTGATAGTTGAGTGTAACCTGTAACGCAAACCAAGCCAACAGACTTGTAGAGGCGAGCAGTACCACACTGCCGAGCAGTATCAGCGACAAGCGGGCGGCGATTGTTCCCAAAAAAGTGCGCTGCTGCGGGTCCGGTCCGTCGTTCGCAGGAAGTTCGGGCACCTTTAGCGGCGCTGAGCCCGCGTTTTTTCTATCCGATTCGCTCATCTGGCCTCGATCGCATTTACAGACGCAAAGTCCCCGTCCTCGTCAATCACAGTCCAATAGACACGATCCGATCCCTGATTGTCGTTTATTCCGTAGGAAAGGCTGAATCCGGAAAGACTGATCTCCCCCGAAGTTTTCAGCGCCTGCAGGAATCCCTCCCGCGTCGGTTCGGGTCCGGCCAGCCGCAGGCCTTCGGCCGCCAAACGGCCGACAAGATACCCTTCGAGACTTACGAAACCCGGCTCCGCAGTTGAATCAATCCGGCGTACGGCATCCTGATACTCAGCCACGACAGGCAGACTGGTGTCTTCAGGGAAGGGCACCACTTGGGTGACATAGACACCTTCTCCGTATTCACCCAGGGTGCGAGCGAGTGCTTCGCTGCCGATAAAGGAGATATTGACGAAATAGGGAGAATAGTCGAGTTTCCGCGCCCAGCGGATCATCGTCGACGCTGGCTGGTAGGCACCGATGATCACCACGGCCTCGGCACCAGCCCGGCGCAGATCGAGCAACGCCAGCTTTACAACCTCAGTGTTGCGAGGATAGGAGACCTCCGCGCCGATCTCCATGCCGTAGATATCGACAGCCCGGCGCAGCCCGGCCAGACCCGCACGGCCGAAGGAATCGTCCTGGTAAAAGATGCTCACCGTTTCCAAGCCCAAATCTTCGCTCAGCCGGAAGGCCATCTCCTCGGTTTCCTGAAAATACGAAGCGCGCACATTGATCACGTTGGGCAGGGCTTCTGCATCCCGCAGGAACTCGGCACCGGTGAAGGCTCCAATATAGGGAACACCTGCCTCTGTGGCGATCGGCTGGGCTGCAGTCGAAGTCGGTGTGCCCACTGGACCGATCAGGGCAAATACCTGTTCCTGCTCGATCAGCCTGCGCGTATTCACTATCGCTGCTTCGGGTTCGTATCCGTCATCGAGTGAAATCAATTCCAGCCGATAGCCGTGGACGCCGCCGTTGCTATTGATTTCGTTGAAGGCGGCATTCAGTCCCAATTTCATCCGCGTCCCCAATTCGCTGGTGGGGCCTGTGAGTGCAGCAGATTGTCCGAACCAGATCACGGGTTCATCGGTGGCCTGCAGGACAGCTGGACAGAACAGCACGACCGCGAGCAAGAGGAGGCTGGTCAGACGATTACGCTGTTTGCGTCTGCTCATGGATTCTGTCCTCCTAGAAAACGCGACACCACGCACGTAATGTCATCGGATTGCGCGGCTTCTCCGGCGTATTCCCTGACCGACGCGACTATGCCATCGGCGATCTCACTGGACTCCTGGGACACCAGACCGGGAAGCAGCGCGTCAAGCCGCATCTCTCCGTATTCCTCTTCCTGTACATTCTCTGCTTCGGTGACTCCATCGGTGTATAGAACGAGCGTATCGCCGGGATAGAGTTGGACTTCGGCATTGGCGTACTTCTGTTCGGGATCGATCGCGAGCACGAGGTTGCCTGTCGGCTCAACTACTTCTATGCCACCATCGCTGCGCACGACCCGCGGCGGATTATGGCCGGCGTTGGAATAGAGGAAGCTGCCGGTCCGGCTGTCGAGCACGCCAAAAAACATCGTTATGAATACGCAACTGTCATTGCCATCGCAGAGTTGTTCATTGATGGCATTGAGCGCTTTTGCGGGGCTCTCGTAATTGCTGACCATGGATTTGAGCAAGGCTCGCGTTACCATCGCGAACAGCGCGGCTGGAATTCCCTTGCCGGCCACGTCAGCGATCGCCAGCGCCAGGCGATATTCGTCTATCTGGAAATAGTCGTAGAAATCACCGCCGACTTCCTTGGCAGGGTAGATCAGCGCCTTGACGTCGTAACACGGATTCTCCGGCAGTTCCGCAGGCAGCGCCGACATCTGCACTTGGCTGGCAACCTCGAGTTCCCGCTTGATCGAAACCAGCTTGTCCCGCGTGTCCAGCGAGACCTGTAATTCCTGCACATGGGCGATGCCTTTCTCAAGCGTGATCTCAAGATCGGCGAAATCGATCGGCTTGGTCAAAAAATCGAAGGCCCCGCGATTCATGGCGGTGCGGATGTTTCCCATGTCGCCATAGGCAGAAACGATGACCGCCTGCACATCAAGGTCGGCTTCTGTGAGTTGGTGCAACATCGTCAGACCGTCCATGACCGGCATGTTGATGTCGGAAAAAACCAGATGAATATCTCGGTTCTGGGCCAACTTCAGCAGCCCTTCCCTGCCATTGTGGGCAAACAGGAATTCCAGTTCGCCGCTGCGGATGCGACGCCGGAATTTTTGTTTGATCAGTAATTCCAGATCTTCTTCATCATCAACTACGAGAACTTTGACGGTGGTTTTATTCATGGTTTTTTGTTCACAACTCTACTCGGTTCAGTGGCATTTCCGGTTTATTTTTGAAGCAGCCCGGGTGACCGCCCGAACGGCGTGAATACTACTCCACCAGTTGATTCTTTGCTACTCTGCTCTCTCTGCCTCCTTTTCAAGAGGCCACCGCCGGTTGCCTGCGCTAACGCCATTGCGGCACCGGAATGCCATACTGGCGCAATGTCCCCTCCAGGGTCGGCTTGGAGAGTCGGATTCGTTTCGCATCCAGCAGGAAGGAAAATATGAGTCCCAGCCCGAGGATGAGCATGCCGATGAGGAAACAATAGATCACCGCACGGTCGGGATACACATCCTTGTAATAGCCGACATAGAGCGGCCCGACTATTCCCGCTGCAGACCAGGCTGTGAGCATCGCGCCGTAGATGGCGGACATGTTCTTGCTGCCGAATACGTCGACAATGAACGATGGCATTGTGGCAAAGCCCCCGCCGAAACACAGCAGGATGTAGCACACCAGCGCGGAGAATATCCAGGGATCGCGTTCGGTCATAAGAATAGCGAATACCACCATCTGGCTTGCGAGAAGTATGCGAAACACGGTCACGCGGCCTATGTGGTCGGAAAGCAAGCCCCAAAATAGCCTGCCCAACCCGTTGAAGAGGGAACTCACGGCAATGAGCATAGCCCCGTACTCGGCCAGTACCATTGGATCAAGCGTCGGATCCGCGAGCCCCCACACATCCTGCAGTAATGACGACTGGAAACTGATTACTGAAATACCCGCGGAGATGTTGAAGAAAAAAATCACCCAGACGATGAGGAACTCTGGGGACCTGAGGCAGCGGATCACGAAGTCGGGTTCATCCGCTTCATCCGGTTCGGGCACGGACGGAGCGCCGCCAGTCGGTGGCGCAAAATTTTTCGGCGGATTGCTGATAAGCAGGCTGAAAGGAATCAGGATGGCGGCGAAAACTATTCCCAGCCACATGAAAATCAGCGGCAAGTCCTCTTCCGTCTGCACGACCAGAAAAGGTGCCAACAACCGGCTGAACAGAAAAGCGCCAACGCCGAAGCCCATAACGACTATGCCGGTCGCGAGTCCTTTTTTGTCGGGAAACCACTTGGCTGCGGTGGCCACCGGCGTCACATAGCCGAAGCCGATGCCAGCGCCCCCGATGACCCCGTAGCCGAGGTAGAAAAGAAGCAGACTGTTGTATTCGAGCGCAAGAGCGGCGATGAGATAGCCCAGCGAGAACAATGCGCTGCCCGCAAGCGCGAGTTTACGAGGCCCCAGACGGGGCAAGGCCATTCCCGCCCATGCCGCCGCGATGCCGAGGGAGAAAATGGTAATACCAAAGGCAATCGCGGTGTCGGTATAGGTCCAGCCAAGTTGGCGCACCAGCATGGTCTGGAAAAAGCTCCACGCGTAAACTGTGCCAAAACAGAGTTGAAGCCCTGTGCACAGCAGAACGATAACGGTTCGTGGTACGGCGATCATGCTCGCTGCCTAGAACGGCGCCTGGAAGCCACCCTCCCTGGTTTTCCCGGGGTCGGCCACCTTGGAGAAATAAAGAAACAGACGGGCGAGCTGCCCGGCTTCGTCGTCGCGCTCAAGCAATGTGCTTTCGACCGCCTCGCCCTGCTGTCCCGCCCGGGCAAGCTCCACAGCGTACGCAAGCAGGTTCTCAACTGGCTTGGCCGCGAGATTCATAAGCAGGATGGCCGCGACGATGCCGACCAAAAAGATCGAAGAAATGAGGTACATCTGGCGGCCAACCGCTTGCTGAATCTTCAGGGTGATGACGGATTTGTCCATGCCGATATGAACCGTTCCTGCGACACCGGCGAGAATCGGACTGCCCACTTCCACGTAGCTGCCGGCACCGGCCAGCTGCCGCTCCACTGATTCGGTATTCGCGGGGTCGGAGGCAATAATCTCGTCAGGAATGCCCGGCACGAAGGTGTGCGCGAGAAATTCACCATCTTCGCTGACGATGTAGATGTAGCTGATGCCCTGGATCTCCAAGAACTGATCGATCAGTGACTGCAGGGACGAAAGATCGCGATTGAGGATGATGTCCGCGCTTGCGTCGGCGATAGTTTGCGCTATGCCTCTGCTGTTGGTTTCATATTCTTCGGAAAGCTGCGAATCAACCGTCGCGATACATACCCAAGAGGTGGAAATCGCGATGATTCCGAAAAGCAGAAAGATTCCGAAGAGAGGCCTTCGGAAGAGTTTTTGCACGTTCATGTTCATGTTCATGTTAGCCAAACCTTGCCGGCCAATCGTAGAGCGAAACAAATCGACCCTGATCTACAACGGTGTAATAGATTCTCTTCATGCCCTGTCGGCGCTGCTCAGAAAATGAAATGGGTTCGCCAATGCCCAAATCAAAATCCCGTATGGTGAAGACGGCTTCCTCCAGCCCGGCGCGGGTGGGAGAATCGCCCAGACGATTGAGAATTTCGACCAGCATCTTGGCGTTTACAAATCCTTCAAGACTCCCGAAGCTTTTCTCGAAAGGTGCGTAGTCCGGCTGGTGAAGCCGATCCGGGACTCTGGGGTCATAGCGGCTCATGAGTTCACCATATTCCTCGACGACCGGAATGGACTTGTCTTCGTAACTCGGCACCACCTGCGAGTTCACGAGCCAGCGGGAATAGCGCTCACTGTCTTCGACGCTGTCGACAATGAGCTGCAGCAGGTTCTCGCTGCCGACGAAAGAAAGATTGGCGATCGGAACCTCGAGTCCCAGATCCACCGCGTCGCGGAGAAACGCCGCGCAGGCGCCATAGGCACCGATACAGATAACCGCGTCGGGGTTGGCTCTGCCAAGAATCTCGACCTGCCGGTGCATCCTGTCTGAATATCGAGTGCCGCGCGTGTAGGTCGCCTCGCCCACGATCGTCTCTCCACGCGCGCCGAGTGCCTTGCGTACTCCTGCCCAGCCGCTGCGCCCATAGGCGTCGGCCTGGTAGAAAACGGCGATCCGGCGGCGGCCGATGTTGAGAAAATTCTCAACCAGCCCCGCGGTTTCCTCGCGATATGAAGCACGCAGGTTGAACGCGAATTCTCCATACGGAGGCTCGCGTTGCGGCTGAGCCCCGGTAAAGGGGAAGAACATGTAGACATTTTCTTCCTGAAATTTCTTGAGGATCGGCAATACCCTCGTGACGGTGGGCGTGCCGACGTAGCCGAACAGCGCGAATACCCGGTCGTTGAGCAGCAGTTCCATCGTATTCTGCACTGAGGGGACAGGCTGGTAACCGTCGTCATATAGCTTCAGCACAATGCGCCGCCCGCGTATTCCACCCCGTTCGTTGACCTGCTCGAAATAGGCTTGGGCACCGCGGTACAATTCAATGCCCAGTCCACGGGAAGGTCCCGAAAAAGCGGCCGAAGTGCCGAGCAGGATTTCATCGTGCGATACGCCCTCGTAGGGTAACTGTGTCGCCGCGCTCGCGCTTTCCCGGCCGAACCAAGGCGAAGCCAAGCTTCCCAGCAACGCGGTCTGAAGGAAGTTGCGCCTGGTAAACCCGTTCATAAGTCCCGATCGCCTGCTTTCGGGCCAACCCTGGGGGTACCCGCTGCCGCTTTAGTCCAACTCGTGCTCATGGCGTATAGCCTACCGAAAGTTTACGGCCATGTCATTATCCCGTTCCGAAATCACGCACGCTTCTTAAAAAGACACCGGAACCAGTCGAGGGGAAGTCTGCTTCTGATGTTCGCGAAAGACGAGTTCTGCGCGTCTCCGCCTCGCCGTATTGTCCGTCGAAAACTGCCGTCGCCACTGAATCCAAAGCAGTGAGTTAATGAGTGTATGGCTTTGACTTCCTGATATCGATCTCTTCAACTCTGTGAATCGAACTATTGACCCAACATTTTCCCCAGCTGGTCTCTGCCCATAAAAAACCTCCATCGATTCGCACACCATCAGCTTCCAGCACTTGCCCGGCATCAACTAATGCGGTTGCCTCGAAGGAGGAGAAAAAAGTCGTGGGCCCGATCAAAGGCGCAGCGGATCCGTGTCCTGTGGTCATGAGCAAGCGTCTTGCCGGGCGCTTCAGCCAGGCGCCCCGCACTACTGAGCACTAAGGGGCGGCTGGCCAGGGCTTCAGAGTGCTTGTCCAGAAATGCCTGACGCACGCACAGGTCCCAACAGTTGCAGATCAAGGCCACCTTTCGCGCCACGATGTGGCTGACGTGCAGCGATTGAGTGACACAATTTCCCATCCTCACTGATTCTTGATTTCATCGAAGAACCGTCGCCTTGTGCAGTACCCGCTGACCCCTTAATCCAACCCATCCATACCGCCGTGATAACACAACGACTTTTGAATTGTTTTGGGTTGGGGAGGTCGGTAGTGTCTCAGTTTGAAATCGTTGCAATTACGACACGGGGCGACCCGCAGGCCGCCCCGTATGGATGGTGTCTGATGCCGGTCAGTTCGTGGTGCAGCCCAGCTCGGTCCGGCGCGCGGCGGGGAGTATGTATTCGTAGCCGTCCGCGCTATCCGTCCGGGCCCACTGGCCGGAACTGTTCCGCGCCCCGCACTGGCAGGCCCGGACCGCCCCCATGCCGCCACCCAGGCGAACGCCACCAATGGCAAAGCAGCCGGTCGCCCCGAGCGGGTCCGACCCGAGGTTAAAGCCTGGCTGCTGACCGTAGTTCAGACTGGGACCCATCTGGAAGCAGAGCCTTGACAAGTTTCTTGATCCGCCACCTCCCGTGGTTGTCCAAAGGGATGCAGAATAGGATTCTCCCGGTTTCAGGTTGGGAACGGTGATGGTTTGCCTCTGTACACCATTGTCGGCCGTAGCAGTTCCGAGATTATGAGTTGCGATTCTATTTCCACTTGCATCATTGACATGAAAGGTAAGGGTGAAACTTGTATTCAGAGGCCTTGATGTCGCACTACGGAGCCAGGGCAGAAGATATTGATGCCCTTTTATCTCGACCGAGGTTGCACCGGGTTCCGGTCTTGTCAAGGTAAATCGACCAGTCTGAATTTGCGACTCGCCCGATGGGCAGAAACCGTTTCCCGTCTTGCCTCTAATGAGTGAGTAATCCACCTGCGCTGTCGCGGGCGCGGCCAGCGTCAGGGCCGCCAGCGCGGCGATCAGCGATGCGGCGGTGAGCCATGTTCGAACGCTACGGGGGGGGGGGGGGGGGGGGGGGGTGACTTAGCATGGGGGATACCTCCAGTTGTGTGATAGCTCCCACTCTATTCTACAACCCGTGCCTCGAAAAAGCCAGCTGCTCTGCTCAGATCTCCCCTGGGGTCTCAATGTGAGCAGGCCTGTGCAGGTGCCCCTGATCTCACCTTGGAATCCGGCTCGCTGGGGTGAATGTTTTCCAATCCAGAGATTCCGGAGATAATGATCGCGACAGGAAACCGGGTTTTCCTGCACAGATTCCGGGCGTGCAGTTCAGCGACCCCTTGTACCTCGTGTGCACCAGGTGCTCGGGCGTTTCAGTGCGGCACCCATCTGATAGGCACAAGGAGCGATCATGAAATCCCAACTTCCCGTTTCTACTCTGCTGTCATTCGCGTTCTTGGCGGCACCAGCTTTTGCAGGTGACCTCATTGTCGAGGTCAACGGCATCCGCTCTTCGGAGGGTCGCATTTATGCTGGCATTCATCAGCGCGTCCCCGGTGTCACGTTTCCGGATGAGGCTGGCTCAACATACGCCTTCAATGTTATTGCCCGCACAAGCAGCGTCCAAGTGGTATTCAGGGGCATGCCCTCCGGCGACTACGCGCTGACTGTGTACCACGATGAGAACAGCAGTGGCGAGATTGATCGCAACGCTTTTGGCATCCCCACCGAGGGCTATGCCTTCGGCAATGATGCGACGGGATTCATGGGGCCGCCCAAGTTTGATGATGTCGCAGTGACGCTTGCCGAAGGTGAAGCCAGCATCACCGCTTCGGCAACTATGAAATACTGATGGACAGGACACCTGAAGTGAAAGTGGATGGTGGACTCTTGTCAGTCAGGGAGAGTCCGCGCCCGCCAGCCCTTGAAAGCCGAGATGTCGCTGACTGTCTTGTTACTTGAAACGCTACTTGTGCCTTCATTGATGTCGAGGGCAATAGTAATCCCAAATCCCCAGGTGGGATGTTGATTTAACGCCCAGCGCCCTTGAAGCATTGCATTGGGCGCGCATGGAACCCGTCAACAGGCTTTCAGCTGGCAGGCGTACCCACACAGCGTTACGGATTGGATGTTCTTTGACCGATACCGTTTTTTGAACGCACTGACTCCTGCGTGAGCGCTTGTTCCTATCCCGGTGGTGTGCTCTGAGCTTCACACACAGGTACCGGCCCGTCTTCACCGCGTTCGCAGCCATGGCGTACAGGTGCCTGCGCAGGGTCATCACTCTGAACGCCTGTGCATCCTGCCCTGAGGTATTGGATTTAAAGGCGCGGATATCTCGCTCGGTGCGGGTGTTGGTGAACGGGGTGTCGGGGTCGCGGCGGTGCGCAGCACCTCGGTGTCGGACTGGGTCAGCGCCTCGTGGAGGTTCTCGGCATCGGACTTGGCGATGCGCCCGCGCTGTCCGTCGAGACGGGCGGGGTGCTTGGGGAGTTCCCCTGTGGCCTGGGTGAGGATGGTCCGGGAGCGCGTGCGCACGGCCGTGAAGGCTGCCTCGTCGAGGGCCTTGGCGTCGAGTTCACTGACCCTTCGGCAGGTTCCGCTCAGGAGCGTCTTGAAGTACACCGAGTGTGGCAGCATGAGCGCGATGAGCGCCTGACACAACCCCGCCGTCGCCTTGGAGTCACGCTATGCGGTGCCCATGACCCTGTGTGATCATGAAACGCACACACCAGAGAACCTCTTCCCTATGGTGTCAAGGGGGGTGAGTAGTTACGTAGAATGTTCATAAACCTTGTGTTGGCGCACCCATTGGGTTGTGGCCCAGTTTGAACAGTGCAGGACCCGACCGGGAAGAAGGCGGCCCGCAGGCCACCCCCCTGTCCCGCGTTCCGGGTTTTCCGGACGGGTCCGAGGATCGCCGCGGCCAGTCGGGCGTTCATGCGGCCGCCGCCTCGGGCTCTGTCAGTTGGTCGTGCAGCCCACTCTGGTCCTCCAGGTGGCGTCCATCATATATTCGTAGCCGTCTTCAGCATCTGTGCGCGCCCAGCTGCCCGACGAGTTCCTGGCTCCGCAGAAGCAAGCCCGGATCTGATTCGGGTCCTTGCTGAAGGCGTAGCACCCGCTTGACCACGAATCGCCGGGACCGTCGCCGCCGCGACCCGAGCCAAAGGGGATCTCCAGATCGGGCTCCGTCTTGAAGCAGACCTTTGAGACGATATCGCTGGAAAAATCCGACCCCACAGATATGACCGCAATGTATCGCGTTCCCTTTTTCAGGTTGTTGAAGGTGGTGTTCTGCTGCGATATTTGTCTGGCCCTAGCCCCCAAATCTTTCGGACTGCCAATTCGGGTTTTTCCACCTTCTAACAGGCTTAAATAAATGTTCGCATTCAATAATCTTCCTGGAAATAGATTCGTGAAAAACGTCGGCTGCATCGATGCCGTGGACAGTTGGATCGAGGATGAAGAAAAAGAGCTGGGGACCATTATCAATCCAGCTCGAGTTTCAGTCTGGCCTTGCGGGCAGGTGTTCATCCCTTTGGTTCCGTTAAGAATCGAAGTCCAGTCTACCTGTGCCAGTACGGGTGCTGGCAGAGCTAGCATCGCCAGCAGCAGGAAGGTCGCTAGTTGAGCGGGGGGGGGTTGAGTTATGGCAATGTTTCATCTTTCTCTCCGAAGTAGATTGATTCAACGCTCACTATAATACCCCTTTCAACCGGCACAATGAAATGATTTTCAAACTGAGGCACTGCCACCCATTGGGTGATGGTGTCTTTCGTCGGAAACCATGATACAGCCAAGGCTTTCTTCGTTTTAGGGAATCCTATCTGGGGATTGGGGGTAATAGGGGCTGAGACAGACGCAATGAACGCTTTGCGAGCTGGATGTCAAAACCAGCTGATTCAGCTTTATTCGATAGTCGGAAAGGGCTTAGCCTTGAATTTTTCGATAGTTACCTGCAAGATAATTTCCGACTGTGGGAGTGGTCAGCAGCCTTCAGTGACCAAGTTGTCTGTCGAGGTTGCTGGTATACGCGAAGCGTGATTTAACTGGAGAGAATCAATGACTGATAGAATCAATGCAACCCTGGCGGGTTGGCTGCTAGTTGGAGGCTTGTTTGCTGCGGTTATCGCGCAAGTCGGGCAGGCGCAGGGGACGGCCGAGGCTGCTCTGTCGAGGGCCGGGGAGATTGAAGAGGTGGTGGTGGTCGGCTCCCGGCACCGAGACCGCTCGGCCGACGACTCTCCAGTTCCGGTCGATGTCATCGGCGGCGATGAATTCGCTGCCCAGGGCGGCTCCAACATGGAAGACCTCGTCGCCAGCCTGGTGCCCTCCTACAACGTCAGTCAGGAGCCCATCAGTGACGCCGCCACGTTCATTCGACCGGCCACGCTGCGCGGGCTGGCGCCAGACGCCACGCTCGTGCTCGTTAACGGCAAGCGGCGTCATCGGGCAGCCGTGATCGCTCTCCTTGGCGCTGGTATTTCCGGTGGCTCCCAGGGACCCGATGTTTCAGTCATCCCAGCTATCGCACTTGATAGGCTCGAAGTGCTGCGCGACGGTGCTTCTGCCCAGTACGGTTCTGACGCCATCGCCGGTGTTATGAACTTCGTGCTCAAGGATGATAATTCAGGTATGGCCTTCGACGCCAAGTGGGGCAGCCACTATGAAGGCGATGGTGACGCGCTGACGCTATCAACCAACGTTGGCCTGCCACTGACTGAGTACGGCTTTGCCAACCTGAGCTTCGAGTGGAAGGAATCTGACCCCACCAGCCGCAGCATCCAGCGTGGCGACGCCCAAGTGCTCATTGATGCCGGCAACACCCATGTGCGCCAGCCGGCGCAGGTCTGGGGAGCACCGGAATACTCCGGTGACTTCAAGTTATTCGGCAACTTCGGCCTCGAACTCGGCAATGGTATGGAAGCATACGCCTTCGGCAACTGGGCGGAACGCCAGGTGGAAGGCGGGTTCTACTACCGAAATCCACACACCCGCAATGGAGTATTCCGTGGGCCGACCGTTGATCCGGCCACCGGATTGACCGCCAACCAGGGCGGCAACGTCAGCGTCGACAGCGTCAAAGTAGCTGACCTGAGTGGGACCTGGATGCCGGGCTCCACCACCTGTCCAGGTGGCGTCCCGATCATCGATAACGTGCCTCACCCCGGCATCATGGCCATGGTGCAGGGCAGCGCCGACTGCTACACCCTCTATGAGAAGTTCCCTGGCGGTTTCACGCCCCAGTTTGGCGGCCACATTGACGACCTCGCCTTGGCTGGCGGGCTGCGCGGACAGCTCGGCGACTGGTATTTCGACCTCAGCGCCGTGGCAGGCCGCAGCAACGCCGAATTCTACATCTACAACACCATCAACCCGCAGCTTCTGGGCCAAAGAAACGATATCGACACCTACTACGACGCGGGTGCCTACACCGAGACGGACCGCACGGTCAACCTCGACCTGTCGAGGCAGCTGAATGTCGGCAACCTTTACGGGCCACTCAATCTGGCGGTTGGGTTTGAATACCGGGATGAGACCTTCAAGATCACTAACGGGGAACCCAACTCCTTCTACATCGACCGTGAGTACCATCTCGCCCAGCAGGGCTTTGGAATTGGTTCCAACGGGTTTCCCGGCTTCCAGCCCGGTGATGCCGGTAGCCACAAGACCAGCGCCATTGCTGCGTACATTGACCTTGAGGCCAACGTGACCGACCGGCTGCTGCTCGGCGGTGCCCTGCGCTACGAGGACTACGACGAATTCGGCGACACGCTGGATGTGAAGGGCGCCGCCCGGCTCCAAGTGACTGACAGATTTGCCCTTCGTGGCGCGGTCAGCACCGGCTTTCGGGTGCCGACCGCTGGCCAGGCGAATCTGCGTAACGTGACCACTGCGTTTATCAACGGAGCGCTGGCCGATGTTGCCACGTTGCCACCAACCCATCCGGTCGCCCAGCAACTGGGTGCCCAAGCCCTCACTCCTGAGGAATCCGTAAATATCACGGTCGGGGCCGTGTTTCAGGCTGGGCTTGCCGATGTCACCATCGATTACTACAACATTGAAATCAAGGACCGCATCGCATTTACCAGCGAATTCGCTCTCACTCCCAGCGACATCGAAGCCCTGCTGGCTGCAGGAGTGAGTGATGCCACCAGTTTCAGCTCCGCACGGTTCTTTTCCAACCAGCAGACGATCGATGTCCAGGGCGTGGATGTTGTCGTTACACTCCCCTTCGATGTAGGTAGCGGATCCTCGGCGATCACTATCGCGGCCAACTGGTCAGAGATTGAAATGAGCAAGTTCAACCCAGAGTTCACGAACGAGCGCACACGGCTGCAGATCGAAGAGGGACGCCCCGACACACGGGTGGTTGCGACCTGGACCCACCTCCAGGGACCATGGCGATTCATGGCGCGGGGCCGCTACTACGGCAGGTTTTTTGATGCCCCCACTAACACCGATGACCCCTCGCAGTGGTTTAACTCAGCGGATTCGGAGTTTCTGGTTGATCTGGAAGCCTCGTACGAGTTGACCGACACTCTCACGCTGACGCTGGGCGCCCAGAACGCCTTCGACACCTTTCCTGCGGAGAATCCTTCGGGCGAGGTGGCTGGCCTGCTTTATCCCGAAAGCTCCCCGCACGGCTTCAACGGTGGCTATTACTACGTGAGAGCCCTCTGGCGCAGACCATAGCGGCAGCGAGCGTTCCGTTCAAGGAGTTGTGACCTTCAGCAGCAACGAGGCCTGCAGGGAGCAGGCCTCGTTTGTGCAGTGGAGCTTGGTCAGGAGATGCTTCAAATCAGCGAGACTACTTCTGTTTCGCGATTGCCTTATTGGGCGTGATCGCGTGCGGGATGATCTCCAGTTGATCGTTTCAGGCCGAGACAGCCTCCTCCGCCTCAGAGCCCCTGAGGCTTAAGCGAATCCATTTTCGAAATTAACGCACCAGTCACAGACTCTTCGTGAAAGTCGGCTCAAGTTCCACAATCTGCACGCCATCGCCATCTGCATAAGACTGACGGTTTTCAACGCGGGTCTGGCCTTCCTGCACGCGTAAACCAGTCAATCAACCCTGGGTACGCGAGTTCCTCTTGCCCGGATAACCCCGTTCTTTACTGAGACGCAAGCCCAGTCTTGCCTTGCAGGGAAGGGTCTGCCGGTGTACGCCAAGAGTGATGGCGAGCACGTGCCCGTCCCCGTCTCCGTTCCTCGATATAGGATCAGGCCTGGACCTTGGCTTGCAGGATTCCCGTCTCCTTTTCAGATTTGCCGATTACGACCGCGCCGCAGGAATCCGAGAATATGTTGATCGAGGTTCTGAACATGTCGAGCACACGGTCTGTGACGAGCAGCAGGCCTATCGCTTCAACCGGCAGACCGATTGCGAGCAGAATCACCGAGATCGCCACCAGGCTGGCGGCCGGAATGCCGGCGACGCCGATCGAGGTCAGCAGCGCGATCAACACCACGGTGAACTGCGTGCCGAAGGTCAAGTCGAGCCCGTAGGCCTGAGCGATGAAGATCGCTGCGACGCATTCGTAAAGTGCTGTGCCATCCATGTTTATCGTGGCACCCAAAGGCAGACAGAAACTCGTCACGCGGTCCGAAACCCCCGCATTCTCCTTGGTGCAGCGTATGGTCAGCGGCAGGGTGGCTGAAGATGAGGCAGAGGAAAACGCGGTCAGAATCGCTGGCGCCATCGCCCGGAAGTGCAGTAAGGGATTGACCTTGGCCAGATATCTCAGCATCAGCGGTAAGGTCACGAAAACGTGGAAAGATAGTGCTAGCACCACCGTGATGAAGAATTTGAGCAGGGGCTCAAAAGCGCCAAAACCGGTCGAGGCAACGGTTTCGGCCACCAGACCGAATACGCCAATGGGCGCAAAGCTCATGATCCACATGGTGACCTTCATCATGGTTTCGAAAATACCGGTACAAAAGCTGAGCATGGTTTCTCTTGGGCCTTCCGGAATGCGCGACATAAAGAAGCCGAAGATCAGGCTGAAGAAAATCAGCCCGAGCATTTCACCTTGCGCCGCCGCGCTGACGATGTTGGTCGGCACCATGCGCAGGAAGATGTTGACGATGTCGCCACCGCCGCGGCCTTCGACAGCGGCCACGGCCGAAGCGAGTTCACCGCTGTCGACGGTCAGGTTGAGCACCTCGCCAGCAGGCTGGCCGTCAAGTATTCCCGGTGCCATAAGGTTGACGAAGAAAAGTCCCGCCAGGATCGCCAGGGTGCTTGTGGCGGCATAGTAGAGGACGGTTTTTCCTCCGAGCCGTCCGAGGTCTGAACCACTGCCGAGTCGAGCGATGCTGACGATGATGGAGGACATGATCAGCGGGACGATGATCATGCGCAAAGCGTTGAGAAACAAGGTGCCGAGGAAGTCGTAGATTCCGTAGAAGGTGACTCCGAAAACGCCCATTTCGGTGCCCGTAACAGATCCCATAATCACCGCCAGCACGATTGCGATCAGAATCTGCCAGTGAAGTTTCAATGTGCGCATCCTTGTTCTCCTTGAAGAGTTCGTCGTCGGTGAAGCCGGCATAGGCCGCAACTTGATTTGTCCCAGCACATCCCAGCGATGATACTGGAGACCCAGTGACATGCATAGACTGACTGACCTCCCGGTAGTGTCTCACTTTGAAATTCTCTCCTGGCTAGCTTTCCTTTCAAGAAAATATCTGTATCCTTACCGAAGTTTCAGGTTTTGGTTACGGGCAGTAAGATGCCCACGTCGAGCCTTGGCCGCTGTAGATCCCCAAATTAAGAGCAGGATCATCGGGAAGAGCCGGCGGCACTGAGGTGACGAAATTCGGACAGTGCTGCCGGCACAATTTCGTCCGAGATTGCGGGCTTGATTGTGGGCCGACTAGAGGTGCGACTGGCGTATCGCAAGACTTCCTGATGGAAGCGGACTGTCTGTGAATGGTGGAAATGGCTCATAGTAAGGATGTCTGCCTATGGCTATCGCAGTCGCTTTGATTCTACTGGTCATCGGATCGGTTCTCTTTAATTTTCTGTCTCCCTGGCAGTTCACTCCAGTCGCCTCCAATTGGGGCAGCATTGACACAACTATCCTGATCACCTTTGCGATCACCGGTGCAGTGACTCTTGCAGTCGCCGTCTTCCTCATTTATGTGCTCATCAAATACCGCACTCGCCCCGGACTGAAGGCTCGCTATCAGCCTGAGAACAAGAAACTCGAATGGTGGCTGATCGGTCTCAGTACTGTGGGCATTGTCGGCATGCTGGCGCCGGGGCTTGTTGTCTACAACGACTTCATCACCGTGCCCGAGGAAGCTCACGAATTTGAAGCTGTGGGCAGTCAGTGGCGCTGGACTTTCAGATACCCGGGGGACGACGGCGTATTCGGCACAAGCGAGCCGCGATTTATAGACGGCCAGAATCCACTGGGGCTCAATCCTGAAGACCCCAATGGGCAGGATGATCGCATTATTTTAGCAAACGAGGTCTACGTGCCATTGAATCGGCCGGTCAAGGCACTGTTGCGGTCTGTGGACGTTTTGCACAATTTTTATGTCCCCCAGATCCGCGCCAAGATGGATCTGGTTCCCGGCATCGTTTCCTGGTTCTGGTTTGAGCCCACTGTCGATGGGCGCTATGAAGTGTTGTGTGCAGAGCTTTGTGGGGTCGGCCACTACAATATGCGTGGTCATCTGGTGATTGCCGAGGAAGATGAATTCCAGAGCTGGCTGAATCAGCAGCCTACTTTCGCCGAAACCCTGACCGCGGGGACAATCGGCGGACTGGTTGAACAGGGCGAAGCGCTGGCCAAAGGGCAGGGCTGTGTCGCCTGCCACAGCGTCGATGGAAGTCCGAGTCTGGCACCTGGCTGGCTCAATACTTTTGGTACTACCAAAACCTTGGTTGACGGGAGCACTGTCGTTGTCGATGAAGCCTACTTCAAGGAATCCATCGTCGACCCCAACGCCAAGATGGTCGCAGGCTATCCGGCAGTGATGATCCCCTACAATTTCAGCGAAGAGCAGCTGGATGCACTGGTCGCCTACGCACAGTCACTGAGTCAGGAATCCACAGGGGATGAAGCCGGACAGGATGATGTCGAAGATGGCGCCGAGCAGCAACCACAGGACGCCACGGAATCGGTTGCACCCGAAGAACCGATTGCCGATCTGAGCCCGGCTGAACTCGGAGCCCGGGTGGCATCTGAGAACGTCTGCAATACCTGCCACAGCGTCGACGGCTCCCCAGGTGTCGGACCGACTTGGAAAGACCTCTATGGCTCCGCACGCACCCTGGCAGACGGCAGCACTCTTATTGCGGACGAAGCCTATATTCGCGAATCCATTGTAAATCCGTCGGCAAAAATCGTGCAGGGCTACGCCCCCAGCATGCCGCCACTGCCGTTGACCGAAAAACAGATTGATGCGTTGGTCGCCTACGCCAAGGCAAACTCATCGCACAGACTTGAAGCAGAAGGGGAGTAGTTACCATGGCCTACGCTGAAGATGCCGAAAGGGAGCCGCTGCACGAACCGCAGAGTTTCTGGACAAAATACGTCTGGAGTCAGGACCACAAAGTTATTGCGATCCAGTATTCGTTGACGGCCATTGTGGCTGGCATGGTAGCGCTGACACTGTCATCGCTCATGCGCATGCAGATTGGCCTGCCGGGCATAATCGAAATGGACGCGGACACCTATTACCAGTACATGACCATGCATGGCATGATTATGGTGATTTACCTGCTCACTGCATTATTTCTGGGCGGGTTTGGCAACTACCTGATTCCCCTGATGTGCGGTGCCAGGGATATGGTATTCCCCTATGTCAACATGCTGAGCTTTTGGGCCTACCTGCTCTCGGTGTTGATTCTGTTCGCGAGCTTTTTTGTCCCGGGAGGGCCAACCGGCGCGGGCTGGACGCTCTATCCACCGCAGGCCATTACCCAGGGAACGCCGGGTGCTGACTGGGGCATTATTCTGATGCTGGTATCTCTGGCAGTCTTTATCGTGGCCGCAACCATGGGCGGCCTGAACTATGTCACTACAGTGCTTCAGGCCCGGACCTACGGCATGACGCTGATGCGCATGCCGCTGTCGGTCTGGGGCATCTTTATGGCCACGGTGCTGGCGCTGCTGGCCTTCCCAGCACTGTTTGTCAGCGCTGTCATGATGTTACTGGACAAGACTTTGGGTACCAGCTTTTTTATGCCCGATATGGTCTCGCTCGGCCAGCAACTTGACTACAGCGGCGGTAGCCCGATCCTGTTTCAGCACCTGTTCTGGTTTTTTGGGCACCCTGAGGTATACATAGTTGCTCTGCCCGCTTTTGGCATCGTGTCGGACATCATCAGCGTACATGCGCGTAAAAACATCTTTGGCTACAGGCTGATGGTCTGGGCCATTGTGGCCATTGGCGTCTTGAGCTTTATCGTCTGGGCACACCACATGTACGTAAGTGGCATGAATCCCTACTTTGGATTCTTCTTCGCCACAACGACCCTCATCATTGCAATACCCACCGCGATCAAGGTGTACAACTGGGTGCTGACCCTCTGGCAGGGGAATATTCACCTCACGGTTCCCATGCTCTTTGCAGTGGCCTTCATTCTGACCTTCGTGGTCGGCGGCATGACCGGACTCTTTCTGGGCAATGTAATTGTCGATGTCCCCCTGTCGGACACCTACTTCGTGGTTGCCCACTTTCACATGGTGATGGGTGTTGCGCCCATTCTTGTGGTTTTTGGAGCCATCTATCACTGGTACCCCAAAATTACCGGGCGCATGCTCAATGACACCATCGGCCAAATCCACTTCTGGATTACCTTCATCGGCACCTACCTCATCTACTTCCCCATGCATTATTTGGGAATTTTGGGCATGCCCCGGCGCTACTATGCCTATGAACACTACGACTTCCTGCCGCAATCTGCCGCTGATCTGAACGCCTTTATAACAGTGGTTGCCCTGATTCTGGGAACCGGCCAGTTCCTGTTCCTGTACAACATGTTCTGGAGTTACTTTTGGGGTGAAAAAGCGTCTCCCAATCCCTGGAAGGCCTGCTCGCTGGAATGGCTCACCCCCGATACTCCGCCCATTCATGGCAACTGGCGGGACAAGCTGCCAGTCGTGCATCGCTGGGCCTACGACTACAGCGTCCCGGGTGTGGATGACGACTTTGTGCCACAAACCGTTTCAACCGACGAGGTTGCCACTGAATCGGAAACCGACGAAGAGATCTTCCATGGAGAGGATCAGCACTCAGGTGGGAATCCGGGGATTGCATAGACCAGGTTACCCAGAGAATGCAGCTTAGAGGTACGCACTAACGCAAGGACACACGTCATGAGTTCACAACAGCTTCCCCGCCAGCAGGCGCTTGCATTTGGCACCGAGAAAGTAGCACTCTACGTGATGCTTGCCGTCATCAGCTCCCTGTTTTTCCTGTTTATCCTGGCTTTTCTGATCCGGTCCACCATAGGAGACTGGGATGCGCTGGCGCACCCATGGAATCCCCTGTCCAACCGCGGGCAACTCTGGCTCAACACATCCATGCTGCTGTGCAGCAGTCTGGCATTTGAGTATGCCCGACGCGCGGTGCAGTCAGGGAATGAATCGGGGAGTCTCAGGGGGCTGATGCTGGCCGGACTTTTTGCCTTCAGCTTTCTGGCTGGGCAACTCTGGTTGTGGCAACAAATGATAGAGCGGGGGTATCTGGTTCACAGCAATCCAGCCAACAGTTTTTTCTATGTATTTACTTTTTTACATGGTGCTCACCTGGTGGTCGGGCTCGCTTTCTGGTCCACCACCATGGGGCGGGCATGGAAGGGCATTGATGCTGAGAGGGTCGCCAAAACCACCGACCTGTGCGCAACTTTCTGGCACTACCTGTTTGCATTGTGGCTCATCCTTTTTGGCCTGCTCGCAGGCCCCCCGGAAACCATCGCCCTCATTGCCAGCTACTGCGGCCTCATATAGGAGCACCTCTGTGAAGCCGGAATGCCATTCGATACCCACTCGCATCTTTCAGGAGAAGCGCTGATGTCCTCCGCAGAAACATCCCTTGAACCCGGCTGGAAAGGTGTAGCTGAAGACTGGGCATCAGAAAAGGACGCATTCAAGAGCGTGTCCTGGGGAAAGGCCATGATGTGGATCTTTCTGCTCAGCGACACCTTTATTTTTAGCTGTTTTCTGATCGCCTATATGACCGTGCGCTGGAGCACCCCGGTGCCTTGGCCAAACGCCAGTGAAGTTTTCGCGCTCACCATATTTGGGCAACACATCCCATTGATTCTGATTGCGATCATGACCTTCATCCTGATCACCAGTAGCGGCACCATGGCGCTGGCCGTGAACTATGGATACCGGGGCAACAAGATGGCAACCGGTATTCTGTTGCTGATTACCGCGCTTTTCGGTCTTTCATTCGTGGGTATGCAGGCCTTTGAGTGGAGCAAGCTGATTGAAGAGGGGGTAAGACCCTGGGGCAATCCAATGGGTGCCCCTCAGTTCGGTGCCATATTCTTTATGGTGACCGGGTTTCACGGGTTTCACGTCAGTGTTGGTGTCCTCTATTTGACTATAGTTGCCATCAAGGTGCTCAAGGGCGACTATGAGGAACGGGGCTACACCATCGTCGAAATTGCCGGGCTGTATTGGCATTTCGTCGATCTGGTCTGGGTATTTATTTTCGCCTTCTTCTACCTCTGGTAGAGGCTGCACGAAAACTAATGTTTTAGGAAAGGGATACAGTCATGAATGCAGCTGCTGCCGAAGGCCAACAACACCCTCTGGGAGTCTACTTCAAAGTCTGGACGTTGCTCTTTGTGTTGAGTGCATTTTCCTACATGGTGGACTATTTCCAGGTACAGGGGCTGCTTCGATGGTCTCTGGTACTCCTGTTTATGTTCCTCAAGGCAGGCTTTATTATCGCCATATTTATGCATATGGCTTGGGAACGGATGGCGATGGTGTACGCCATCGGGCTGCCGCCTCTCTGCCTGCTGGTGTTTATAGGCCTGATGGGCGCTGAATCCGAGTACACAGTCCTAAATCGGCTATTCCACTTTCTCGGCGGTGTAGTGCCTGAAATTATCCCCCACGGACATGGGGCCAACGGCCACTGACGGCCGCACTGTTCTCCCTCTTGGGGGTTTGCGAAGCCCCGACCGCTGCGGACTGACTATCGGACCACCAGGCAGCTGCAGGCCGCCAGATTGCATATCTTGTGCGACACACTGCCGAGCAGCAGGCCGGCAATATCACTGTGCCCTTTGCTGCCCAGAATAATAAGATCGGCCTGGACTTCGTTGGCGACCTCGACAACCGAACGGCCTGGATCACCTGTAACCAAATGGCTGTGCAGATTCTCTGCACTGATGCATTGCGCTTCCTGCACCTTGCTGACCTGTTCGGCGAGTATCACTTCAGCCTGACGCCCTAACTCCTCCTCCACCGGAAAAGCTGCAAGCTCATAGGGTGCGAATACTACGGCACCATGGTGCCGAACGAACACCAGGTGCATGGCCGCCCGACACTGGGCAGCAAGTGTGGTGGCTGCGTCCAGCGCCTTGTTGGAGGATTCCGAACCATCAACCGCAACGACAATTGTCCTGTACATGCTGCCCTGCCTTCGCCTTCAACCAGAAGCTCGGCCGCAATTTCTCACCAAATGGATTGAGAGAGACTACCTCTCGCGGCATAAATACACCGCGTATACAACTACTTACAAACAAGGAGGACGGCCTTATGACACCATTAGAGTGTATACCAACCCAGCTCGAATTTCACTGGCCTGGCTGTGCCTCATTGACGCAGATCAACCAGACAGAAGGCCCGGCATACCGGTTGGTAACACGCGACATGTCAGCCCCAACGCCCGTTGAGAAATTAGTGTGGTCTTAAGGTGCGAACAGTGCCTTAATTCTGCACCCAGACAGATTGATAGTTGAGTTTAAGAATGGCCGGGTCGAAAGGCGGCTTAAAAAAGCCCTGATAGTGTCCATCCGGGTTGATAAGAACAATGTTCGCACTGTGGGCAACCTCGTAGGTATCAGGTGCCCCTTCGGGGTCGACAATATCAAAAGCGATGTTGAGCTGCGCTGCGAGATTGGCAATGGTACCCAGATCACCCGTCAGGCCAAGGAACTCAGAGTTGAAGTAGCGCACGTACTGGGCGAGCTTGCCTGGGCTGTCGCGGTGCGGGTCGACTGACAGCATCAGAACCTGTAAATCATTTTTGGGTGTATCGTCGAGGTATTCCCACATCTGACCCAATTGCGCCATGGTGGTCGGGCAGATGTCCGGGCAATGCGTAAATCCCGGAAACAGCATGGTCCATTTCCCCACCAGATCCTGCCGGGTAAAAGGAGCCCCCTTATGGCTCGTAAGTTCAAAATGGCCCACAGAGCGAGCTCTGTCAAACACCACCAGGCCATTGGCCGCCATGTCGGCCGCGCTCAGGGCTCGCGGCTGGGTGACCTTCCAGAAAAAGGCTGTGATAACTACGAAAATCACCGCAACCACCGCCACGGCGGTGACACGAACCCGCTTGCGGGTATGTTCGTCTATGTGCTTCATAGTATTCAAAATTTCCTACATATAGAGTGGCGGAGAGATGTAGTGATCCGCCAACATGAGAACAAACAACAGCATGAGATACAGAATCGAATACTTGAATGTACTCATCCCGGCATCAGGGTTCTTACCGATCAGCATCACTGCGGCCCAGTACAAAAAAATCGCGCCCAGAATCAACGCACCTCCAAGATAGATCCAGCGAAACATGCCGAACACGAAGGGTAACAGGGACACGGCAAACAGAATGATGGTATACAGGAGTATATTGATTTTTGTATAGCGCTCGCCGTGAGTTACCGGCAGCATGGGAATTTCTGCCTCCGCATAGTCTTCCTTGCGATGAATTGCAAGCGCCCAGAAGTGCGGCGGCGTCCAGGCAAAAATGATCAAAACCAGCAGCAGTGCGTAGGGGTGAATCTCTCCCGCGACTGCCGTCCAGCCCAGCAGGGGTGGGGCTGCACCAGCCAGACCACCAATAACGATATTCTGCGGCGTGGCGCGCTTGAGCCAGAGTGTGTACACCACTGCGTAGCCAACCAGAGAGGCCACCGTAAGCAGCGCTGTAAGGACATTGATATAGGCCACCAGTATGTAGATCCCGAGCAACCCCAGCAGCAGGGCAAATATGCTTGCAGGCAAAGGTTCCACCCGCCCGGTGGCAATGGGACGGTTACGGGTGCGCGCCATCCGCACATCCAGTTGACGGTCAACCAGATGGTTGACCGTCGCTGCGGAGCCCGCACAGAGCATTATGCCGAGGTTTCCCAGGAACAGCACATCCAGCGGCACCATCCCTGGAACCGCCAGCAACATGCCTATAACCGAGGTAAGGATCATTAGGGCGACGACCTTGGGCTTGGTCAGCTCAAGGTAGTCCTGAAAAGTTGCTGATAGTGGGGCGTCAGTCGCCATTCTCATACCTTCTCTGGCATCGCTCGGTAGCACTGGGTTGCAATGGAGGACACCGCCACGAGCAGCATCGCTCCCACGAGGTTGTGGGCTACAGCCATGCCGAGGGGCAACACCATGATAACGTTACCCACACCCAAAATCACCTGCAGGAGCAATAGCCCAAGAACGAGCAGAGTCAGGCTCTTCAGTGGCCGGCAGCGAGCCCGGAAACAGAGTTTCGCCAGGACCAGCAGATAGAGAGTGGTCACCAAAGCACCGATACGATGGACATAGTGGATGGCTGCACGGGCTTCGTTTTCCAGAAGCCCACCCAGATAGTTGGGACCTATACCCTGCATCACGTTAAAGCCCTGGGAGAAGTCCATAGGGGGCCAGTAGCTTCCATAGCAGGTGGGAAACTCCTTGGGTGGACAGCCGAAGGCTGCATAATTGGCCGCTACCCAGCCACCCAGACATACCTGAACGGTAACGACGAGAATTCCAACAATTGCCCAGGGTTGAATGCGTTGCACCTGGCACAGCACATTCGGCTCAAGCCGCCAGCGATAGGCAGAAAGCCGTTGCACCAATACGGTCAGCAGCACCAGGGTGGCAAAACCTCCGAGAAGATGGATCGTAACGACTTGGGGCCAGAGTTTTAGTGTCACTGTCCACATGCCAAATAACGCCTGCCAGACGACGAGTACAAGCATAAAGAGTGGCTGCCGGAACGGGTATCCCTGCAGGTCGCGCTTGCTGACCGCGTGCACCGCCAGCGCCAGAACCAGGACGGCAAGGATGCCAGCGAAATAGCGGTGAACCATTTCCGGCCAGACCTTGTCCGCAATCACTGGCATGTCGGGAAACGCACGATTGGCGGCCTCGATTTCATGAGCCTCATCCGGCCAGAGTAGATGTCCATAGCAACCGGGCCAATCGGGGCACCCAAGTCCGGCATCCACCAGCCGCGTGAACGCCCCGAGGCCGACTACGCTGATGGCTAGAAGCGTCGCAACCAGCGCCAGCCTGAAACCAGGCAAGCTGTCGCGGAAAAAAGTACTCAGAAATTTCATGGTGTGATGCTCAGTTAGATTTAGAGTGCGCCAATTATCAGTGTGCGAGCCGCAGGAGGTGCTCCAGGTCAGCCAGAATGTCGCTGCCGCTGTTGCCCTGACCATAGGCCATCATGAACACGTTCACCGGGGTCATCAGCAGCACAGCGGGGGCCGACTGTACATCAGGTATATTGGTGCTGCGCAGAGCCAGCAAAAGCTGCGGATCCTGAATATGAAGCTCCTGAACAGCCTGGTCTAATTCGTGAACTGCCACTACTCCGTCTGTGGCCGTTATGATGCCCAAGCTGAGTCGTCCAGCGTTCCGGTTCAGCCGGGCGCGCAGGGCCTTGATCTCGACCACCCTCTGCAGGCAGGCATCCTGGCACCCTCCGGGGCTGAACACTAACAGTTTCCAGGTACTGTCTTCCAAGCCCGACCAGCCATGTCCTGAAGAGTCTACAATCTGCCCGGAAGCAACTTGAACCGGTGGATTGAGCAGAATTCCCAGGTTGGTCGTACCAAGTCTGTCGACCCAGGCACCGCGTGCCTCTTCGGTACGCGGGCTGAGCACATACCCCAAAAGCATCACCAGGGTCACTGTGCCCACGATAAGCACCAGCGGCCAGGGAACTCGGGGTCGATTGGTGCCCTTCACACACTGGGCAGTACCCGGTACGTTGGACTTATGTGCTGTCATCGCGGAAGAACGCCTTTCGGCTACTGCGGCGCGCCCTGAGCCAGGACCACAGATTGGTATTTGCAAAAACAGCGAGAATAAGCACAGTTGCGGCCATGGCAAACCACTGCAGGGCATAGCCAATGTGCATGCCGGGACCTTTGCGTCCAATCACCCAGTCTGCGCGAAATGCCAGAGCTGATCGTGGATCGATTCGAACCGTTGCAGGAAACAGCATTTCTCCAAGGCGTGCTTCAAGCAGATCAAAATCAATGGTTTGGATGCGCTCCGGCCAGATGTTCTGCCAGTGCTGCCGGTCGAGCACCAGGGGTTTTTGGCTGGCACGGTAGAGGTAACCTTCAATTCTCTGGATGCCGGACGGCTGGTAGATCTCTGGCAGTTGATCGCGATCCGGATCAGCAATTACCCACCCACGATTCACCAGAACTAACGGCCTGCCTTCAGAGCGGAGCACCCCCAGTACTTCATAGCCTATGCGGCCGGATCGTATCCTGTTGTCCAGCAGAAACCATTGCTCAGACCACTCTCCTTCAACGTAGACGCGCTGAAAGTTTTTCTCAAACTCGTCAATTGCCCAGAGATCACGGTGCGGCATCTCGGCAGCCTGATCAAGTGCGACCAGCGTGGCGCGCTTCTGCGCCGCACGGTCAACCTGCCAAAGCCCGGCGCCAATGGTCAGGGGTATGATCGCACACACCAACAGGATCAATTTCCAGTTTGGCTGGATCTGGAAAGAAACTTTGCCTGCCTCCGACCTGCTTTGGTGTTTCCCGGAATCAGTGTGTTTGTTCACCGGCGTTCGCTCACCTGTACTTGATCAACCTAAACCTTTCAGTAGCCAGCCCCCGCCAAGGCTGAAAAGCTGGCATAGACACCACACACTTGATCTTTTAGGCCCCTATCCCGGTCGGCGTCAGCCGGGACGGAACTGCCCTGGACCGGGAGAAAAAGCTGCGGACCGGTCCACGGACACACCGTGTCGTGTCGCTATGCGCAGAGGTCATAGCCTTGCGTCGATGCCGGGCGCTTTCAGTCAAACGTCCTACACTGCTGACCAATACAGCAAGGGGTGGATGCAGTTGGCTTGATGGTGCGTGTCCGGAATCTCCAGGCGCACAAACAGGTCCCACCAATTGTCGATCAGGCCCCCATGCGCGCCATGATATAGCTGGTGTGCAGCAATTGGGTGACAAAGCCTCACCACCCGCCGTGCCCTATCCCATCCACACAAGTCAAGCATACCGGGTACGCTCAATTGTCAGATTCCATGCTCCATGGACTTTCCCCACATTCGCATAGGTTTCGACTTCTACCGGCCGCGAAAACACAGTCTCTTCAGCAACAGTGGTTTCACCCGCTGGATGAAGCGGCTTTGGGGTTCGGTGTTCATTTTATCTCAGAGTTTCTATGGCATGCCATTGTAGCTTGATATGAAACACCTGCGCTGCTGCTGCGTTTTCGCCACAACTAACAACATGGACGGGCGCATTGGAGCACCAGAGGGGCAGGATCCCTCCCCGTGGAAGGCCGGCCCCGCGCGGATCTTCTTCGTCGCGTGGTTCCGATATGGAGTGGTGCTCCAAGCCGAAGTCGTTGTCCAGCCGCACGCACGATGTTGGGACGAGTCTGATGGTACACTTTATCTGGTGGTATACTGTGTATGACGAGCCGCACTGCACCAGTGATACCGGAAGCGACCAATGATCAAGACGTGCGATTGTATCCACACACCTCCAGCAACACCCAATCGAATTACGCTGCTCAAGGTTATTGGCCTTGCCGCCGTAGTGGCGGGTGCGCCGCTGGCAATAGCCGATTCGGCCACTCAAGTACCCGCCAGTGCATCCGACGAAATTGAAGAGGTGACGGTGATCGGCACACGCCGCAGCGGGCGCTCTAGCGGCGATCTGCCGGTGCCCGTTGACGTACTGGGCGAAAGGGAGCTGAACGCTCACGGTTACGGGGATATGCTCGATGCGCTGACTGCGGTTGCCCCATCCTACAATGTGGGCCGCGAACCCATCAGCGATGCGGCAACCCTGATCCGTCCAGTAAACCTGCGCGGCCTTCCCGCCGACAGCACCCTAATCCTGGTGAATGGCAAGCGACGCCACCGGGGCGCCGTCATTGGAGAATTCATTTCAGGCATCAACAAAGGCGCACAAGCAGTTGATATCCTCCCGCTTATAGGCATGTCACTTAAACGCGTAGAGGTGCTGCGCGACGGTGCCTCCGCGCAATACGGCTCAGACGCCATCGCCGGGGTAATCAACTTCGTCATGGAGGACGATCCGGATATTCGGCGGCTGCAGGTGCAGTATGGCTCCACTTACGAGGGCGACGGTGACCAGATTTCAGTGACCGGCTCCGCGGGCACGCGGTTGGGTAGCACAGGGTTCGCCAGACTCACCGCACAGTTGAAGGACAGCAATCCAACCAGTCGCGGCTCCCAAGATCCCCAGGCAGCTGTGCTCATCGAAAACGGCTATCCCGATGTGGCGGACCCGGTGGTGATCTGGGGTGCACCCAAGGTATGGAACGACTTCAAGGTGCTCGGCAACGCCGCTTTTGAAGCGGGCATTGGGGAAGTCTACTCCTTCGGCACCTGGTCCGGTCGCGAAGTGGACGGCAGCTTCTTCTACCGCAACCCCAACACTCGCAGAGGTGTCTTCGCCGACGGCTCTGGCGCGAACCTGCTCGTGGCCGATCTGACCCCGGATGACGCTATCTCCTGCCCCACCGTGCCGGTGATGGGCGGTCTGGTGGACCCCTCGCTGCGCAACACGATCTGGGCGGATCCGAACTGCTTTCATTACAGTGAATGGTGGCCCGGTGGATTCACGCCAAGGTTCGGGGGAGAGGTCAGGGATTTCTCCATTGTCGGCGGCTGGCGCGGCGAAAATCCGAATGGGTTGACCTACGACTTCAGCATCTCGGCGGGGCACAACGAGGCCGTTTACCAGATAACCAACACCGTGAACGCCTCCTATGGGCCCAATACCCCGACGGAGTTCGAGCTGGGTGCGCAGTCGCAGGCCGAGCGGCTCATCAATGCCGATTTCACGCTCCCGATGGACATCGGCACCCATTCAAGCCTGAACATCGCCTTTGGCGCCCAGTATCACAAGGAGGTGTTCAAGATTGAAGCGGGAGACACTGAATCCTGGGCACCAGGCGGTTTTGAAAACCAGGGCTTCTCCGTGGGTTCCAATGGCTTTCAGGGGTTCAGCGCCGATGTCGCTGGCCGGTTCAGCCGCGACAGCTACGCCGGATACATCGATCTGGATGTCGATGTAACCAGCCGCTGGCTCGTCTCTGGTGCCGTTCGCTATGAGGATTTCGGCGACTTCGGCGACACCATCAAAGGCAAGATCGCCACGCGCTACCAGGTGACCCCGGCACTGGCCCTGCGCGGTGCCTTCAGCTCCGGGTTCCGCGCGCCCTCGGTCGGTCAAAGCAACCTGCGCCGGGCCGCTACAACTTTCTCCGGCGGCCGTCTTGTCGAGTCTCTTACGCTGCCGCCCACCGACCCTATCGCCGTGCTCAAGGGCGGTCAACCGCTCGGACCGGAGGAATCGATCAACTGGAGTTTGGGCGCAGCTTTCTCCCTGGATGCGGTGGACATCACTTTGGACGTGTTCCGTATTGAAGTGGATGGTCGCATTGCGCTGACCCAGCAGAATTTGAGCGAGCAAGACAGGGTCGAACTGATCGCGGCCAACATCGTCGGCGCCGGAACCGTCACTGCGGTGACCTTCTTCGTCAACGACATTGACTCGGAAACGACCGGCATCGATTTGGTTGTAGACACCGAACTCGACTTGGCCAGCGGACATCTGAACCTGACGCTGGCTGGCAACTACACGGACACGAAAATCACCAGCCCTGGCGTCACCCTCACGCCCACTACCACCCAAGAGCTGGAGGATGCCCTGCCGGACATACGTGCGACCTTCACCGCCGATTACAGCCGGGGAAATTGGAGCGGGCTTGTTCGGGCGAATTACTACGACAGCGTTCACGAGCAAATCTTCAACGACCCGGAACCCTCTTCCGGCACCATCAGGACGGACCCCATGGTGGTAGTGGATGCGGAGCTGACTTGGAGGGTTTCGCAGCGCTATGCCCTGACCGTCGGGGCCAAGAACCTGTTCGACCAGCAGCCAGACAAGCATCGGTTCGCTGGTGTTTCCGGCTATCTCGGTGCGGACTACCCGCTCAATCATCCCGCCGGGTTCAATGGCGGGAGCTACTATGTGAGGATGGACGCGGAGTTCTGAGCCCGAGATTCTCCCAAAAGCGCAGCCACACAGTGCGAGAGTGAGAGAAAAGAGAAGTATTTTTGGCTGGCGCGGTAGAACTAGTCTTCGACCTACAGTCCTCAGCAGTAAGCTCACGCCAAGGCTGCACAGATGGCATAGACAACACGACACACCCGGTCCTCCGGGCTCTTTTGCGCGGTCGGGAGAGGAGGCTGGCGGGCCGCCGACCATAACACCTTCCATCGATATTCACACGATCAGCCCCGGAGCTCGCTGGGCTCATTCACTGAAATGAACCAGGGCTGCTCCAAAATTTTATGCTGAAATTTCGCAGCATCCCGGCGCTATGGTTAAATGGTCCTATCTGCACCTGAGTGAATTCCCAACCAGATCATGTTGCTTAAATTCATCGTCTTGGTTCTGCTGGTCGCCATGCTCGCCAGTCTGTTTAGCGGCTTGTACTTTCTGGTGGAGGACAAGGGCAATGAGCGCAAGCGTCTGCTCTATGCTCTGGGTATTCGAATCAGCCTCGCCACCGCGCTTGTGGGTACCCTCAGCTACGGCATACTGACCGGACAGTTTGGCAGTCAGGCGCCCTGGGACAGGGAACTCCATCCCGAACGCATCATTTCCGGGGAAAACTGACAACTCGTCCACTCGGTCAGCTGTCAAATTCTACCAGATACGACAGAAATACCGACAGCGGTATATCTGCTTGAGAACCAATTGTGCTTTCTTTGAAATATCCCGTTAATGGCCCCCCATAAAGAGCCATCCCAGGATCGGCATTAATGGAGCCCCTCAACACTGGACAGTATATATCTCAGACATTTTGGTTCCCTGCCAGGGTGCACAAAACAAGATTGCGGATAGCCCCGCACCCGCGGTTCGATGAGGTTTCGGCCAGACCTCGGGGATTCAGACAGAACACCAACCGGCCTTTTCCCCAGGTGGTACGTGACTTCGGGCGTATCGATGCCATCGAATCGGGCTTGATCAAGATCCCGCAACTTGCGGTTCGGGATACCAGCGGCAATGCGTGCCCAGACATTTCAACATCTGGCGTTGGATACTTCCACAGCTGACTGCGACTGAACGAGGCGGCGGGCGTGCAAGCTTGAGCGACTCGCACGTCCTCCCGGTCAATATGTGCGCTGCAGTGTCACTGTCGGAATCTGACAGAAGGATTGGACTGAAATACCGTCAGGCACATTATCAGGCTGCGTCCGTTCCCCCTGCCACGGCGATAGTGCGCAGGGACAACTGAAACAAAGAGTCACCTGCAATACCCCGTCGTTCCTGGAGCGGAAGCGCTGCACACAGGACCGACTGGTTCGACGGGCACGGCTCGATGTCGACCGCTATGATCAGCCAGTTTCCAGCGGATCAGTGGTACGCAGTCGGCGGTGACAACAGCCTGGCAGATGCCATTCTGGATTGCCTCTCGTACAACGCACCCCCGGATAGACAATTGTTATTTTCAATCAAATAACATATACACATTGTTAAAAACAAGAATTCAGGGTGCCGTCAGGGCATATGTGGCAAAACATTAGTTACCTACAGAATATCCACAGGCAACTAATAGGATTACCAAGGTCTGTCTGTGGATAAAAAAAATATAACTAAATTTGACGTTTCTTAAGTCATTGATATTACGCATATTAAAAAATAGTCCAAAAAAATATAAGATTTGGAATGTGTGGATAAACCGGCCAGGGTCTGTATATAATCCTGCCTGAATCTTGTATCAACACCAAAAATAATTGATGGTAGTGCGAAATGACGGCACCTCACTGGCATCGCTGTGCTGACATATTGCAGGCAGAGCTTTCCGAGCAGCAATTTAACACTTGGATTCGCCCTCTGAGGGTAGAAATACTTGGGCAGGACTTTTACCTTCTGGCACCGAACCGCTTTATCCGAAACTGGGTGGAAGAAAAGTTTGCTTCCAGAATAGGAGCTCTTTTGGGGGAACTAGCAGGCAGGCCGGTGCATCTTGTGTTCGACCTGATCGAGAATTTAGAATTAGACTCTGCCGAAACACTGGATCAGGATCAGCGGCGTGCGGGTGTAGTCCGACCATCAGAATCCCTGCCACCAAGAACGCTCGCAGTTGCCGATGCGGCGCGTCAGCCGCCTTCGTTGCAGGTCGCCGCGTCCCGTTCGAAGCTGCCTGCATCCGAGCAGGCCGATATCCGTGCGCGAGCTGATCCTTGGTTGAATGGCAGCAGCGTCGACCAGGACATCAAAAAAGCTCCGTCTTCTGCATCTGTCGGGAACAGGGGTAGTGCACTCAACAGTCTGTTCACATTTGACTCCTTTGTCGAGGGCAAATCCAATCAGCTGGCGCTGGCGGCGACCAAACAGGTCGCCACAAATCCGGGAGGCGGGTACAACCCATTGTTTCTGTATGGTGGTGTCGGCCTGGGCAAAACCCACCTGATGCATGCCGTTGGGAACTCCCTGCGCGCGCGCAAGCCCGATGCCAGAATTGTGTACCTGCATTCGGAACGATTCGTTGCGGATATGGTCAAGGCCCTTCAGCTCAACGCGATAAACGACTTTAAACGCTACTACCGCAGCGTGGATGCGCTGTTCATTGACGACATCCAGTTTTTTGCCAACAAGGACCGGTCACAGGAGGAGTTTTTTCACACCTTTAATTCCTTGATGGAAGGCGGTCAGCAGATGATTTTTACCTCTGATCGCTACCCCAAGGAAATCGATGGACTGGAGGAACGGCTGAAATCCCGATTTGGCTGGGGGCTGACGGCCGCCATTGAGCCCCCCGAGCTGGAAACACGGGCCGCCATTCTGATAAAGAAGGCTGATCAGGCCCAGATGGAGCTCTCTTCAGAATCTGCTTTTTTTATTGCACACAGAGTGCAGTCGAATGTGCGTGAGCTAGAAGGTGCCTTGAAAAGGGTGATAGCGAGCGCTCACTTCACAGGGCGCTCCATTACTGTTGATCTTATCAAGGAGTCACTCAAGGATCTACTCGCACTACAGGAACGGCTGGTTACGGTAGAAAATATACAGAAGGTGGTCTCTGAATATTACAAAATCAAACTTCATGATCTGCTGTCAAAGAAACGTACACGCTCCCTTGCCCGACCCCGGCAGGTGGCCATGGCTTTGGCGAAAGAGTTGACCAATCGCAGTTTGCCCGAAATCGGTGATGCCTTTGGCGGTCGGGATCACACAACGGTTTTGCATGCCTGCCGCAAAGTCAGGGAGCTGGAGGCAAGCAACCTGGACATGCAGGAAGACCTGAAAAACCTGAATCGTATTCTGAGCACATGACAATTGCAGACGGGTCGCCACTGGCTGATACTTCCACCTGATTGTGCTCCCACCTCGAACTTCAAGAGAGACAACAATGAACTTTTCCATTTCGCGCGACACCTTTCTCAATAGCCTCCAGTTGGTGGCCGGCGTGGTCGAAAGGCGGCAGACCTTGCCGGTCCTGTCCAACGCCCTGTTTGTGCTGGAAGACGGTAAGCTTGAAATTACCGGTACCGACCTTGAAGTTGAGATTGTCAGCAAGGCGCAGCCGACAACCGTGGAAGCCGGGGGTGCCGTTACAATGCCTGCCAGAAAACTGTTTGATATCGTTCGCTCTCTCGAAGAGGGTGCCAGTATAGAGATATCGGCAGAAGGTGATCGCGCGCTGGTGCAGAGTGGCCGAAGCAGGTTTACCCTCGGCACATTGCCGGCCAGTGAGTTTCCAAACCTGGAAGAGGGTGCAGAGAGTTGCTGTTTCGATATTGCCCAAAGAAGGCTTAGGGCTCTCATCGACAGGGTCTCTTTTGCCATGGCCCAGCAGGATGTGCGCTACTACCTGAACGGTGTGCTGTTCGAGGTAACACCCGACTATCTTCGCCTGGTGGCGACCGACGGTCACCGGCTCGCGATGACAACGGAGCTGGGTGAAGGTTTTGCCGAGGAATCCAGTCAGTCGATCTTGCCCAGGAAAGGCGTGTTGGAGTTGTCGCGCCTGCTGGCAGATTCCGATGAAGTCGTCAGTGTCATGCTGGGCGTCAACCACATGCGCCTGGTCACGGACAGCTGCAGGTTCACCAGCAAGCTGGTTGACGGCAAGTTCCCGGACTATGAACGCGTCATTCCAAGAAATACCGACAAACATGTTCTTGCAGGGCGTGAGTTGCTCAGACAGAGCTTTGGCAGGGCCGCAATATTGTCCAATGAAAAGTACAGGGGTGTGCGCCTGCGGCTTGAGAATGAGCTCCTGCGCATCACGGCTAACAACCCGGAACAGGATGTTGCCGAGGAAGAGGTGGCCGTTGATTATGCCGGTGAATCTCTCGAAATCGGCTTCAATGTGAGCTACGTCATCGATGCGCTCAGCACCCTCAAGGAGGATCAGGTTGAGATCGGCCTGGCCGACTCAAATTCAAGCGCGCTCGTCCAGGGTAAGGGTGATACCTCAACACTCTATGTAGTCATGCCTATGAGGCTATGAGGCTCTCTCTGCAAGATTTCTTCAGGAATCGAGCAGCATTTGAATCCCGGTTTCACGGATAGCGGCATCATCCAGTGCGCATTATCGAGCTGTCTTTGGGCAATGTGCGCAATGTAGAATCGGCCAGGCTCAAGACGGACAGCCCACTGATACTGATCAGTGGCGATAACGCCGCAGGCAAAACATCCTTGCTGGAAGCACTTCATTTGCTGTTGGCTGGTCGTTCCTTTCGCACTCGTGAGTGGGGCAGGTTGATACAGCACGGCAAGGCACGCTGTATGGTCACCGCCCAAATTGGCGAAGATTTTGTTGGGTGCAGTCGCTCGCGGGGCGAACCCATTGCGCACCGGCTCAATTCAGAGCAGATTTCCCTGGGGGACGTTGCCCGCAGGTTTCCCCTGATGCTGTTTGACAATGGCGCCTTTGACCTGTTTGAGGGCCCCCCGCAATATCGCCGACGGGTGCTCGATTGGGGATTGTTTCACGTGAAACATGAGTTTTATCAGAGTTGGCGGCGCTACAATCTGGTACTCAGGCAGCGCGGCGCCTTACTTAAGCGTGGCCCGTCACTCAGTCTGGTCGAGCTTGATGCCTGGGACAGAGAGCTGGCAGAGGCGGGAGCCAGTATCCATGCCTGTCGGTCGGAATACGCGGAACACCTCCAAATGCATTGTCGCTCCTCCCCGCTGTTAAATGAAATGGATTTGAGCTGGGAGTACTTTCCAGGATGGTTCGGTTCAAGTGAATCTGGCAGTCTGTCTGAGGTACTCCAAAGAAATCGGGAGCGGGATATTCAGCATGGGCGCACTACCGCTGGACCTCATCATGCAGATATCAAAATTCGTGCACATGCGAGCGTCGCCGGAGATGTTTTGTCACGAGGTCAGAAGAAATTAGCAGCATTTGCCCTCAAGCTGGAACAAGTAAGGATGTATAATTCCTGTGCCACCTCCAGATGCATTCTGCTGTTCGACGATATGGGTGCGGAGCTTGATCCTGCCAGCCAGAAAAAAATATTGTCCGAGGCGCTTGATCTGGGAGGGCAGGTTTTTGTGACCTGCATCGAGCCCGCGCAGATCAAGCGTTTGCTGAGCGCAGAACAGTTGGGACAGGCCGCCATGTTTCACGTGAAACATGGCGCAGTGGATCCGGTGGCAGTCACCGATAGCTAGACTTGGACTCAGGAGACAGCATGACCGAGGAAAACACCTACGATTCCTCCAGTATTAAGGTTTTAAAGGGTCTGGATGCCGTTCGAAAACGGCCTGGAATGTATATCGGTGATACCGATGACGGAACCGGCCTGCACCACATGGTTTTTGAACTGGTCGACAATTCCATAGATGAGGCTCTGGCAGGACATTGTTCTGAGATCAGGGTCATGATTCACCCAAATGAATCGGTCAGCGTTTCGGACAACGGCCGCGGGATTCCGGTCGGTGAGCACGAAGAAGGTGTCAGTGCAGCCGAGGTCATCATGACAGTGCTGCACGCAGGCGGCAAATTCGATGATAATTCATACAAGGTGTCGGGGGGGCTTCACGGTGTCGGTGTGTCTGTTGTAAACGCCCTGTCATCACAATTGAAACTCACGGTGCGCCGTGACGGCAAAGTGCATGAGCAGACCTATACCCATGGCGTTCCTGATGCGCCGCTCAGGGTCGTCGGAGAAACCGGTGCCACTGGCACCGAGGTGCATTTCATCCCTTCAGCGGATACTTTCGCCAATATAGAGTTCCACTTTGAGCAGTTGGCCAAGCGGCTGCGGGAACTGAGCTTTCTGAACTCGGGCGTTCGCATTGTGCTCGTCGATGAAAGATCCGGAAGGTCGGAAACCTTTGAATACGAAGGCGGCCTGGGAGCCTTTGTGGGTTTTTTGAATACTAATAAACGCCCGATCAACCGAATCATGCACTTCACGCAGGTTGAGCGTGAAGACGGCATTGCCGTTGAAATTGCTCTTCAGTGGAATGACGGGTTTCAGGAAAATATCTTTTGTTATACCAACAATATCCCACAGAGAGACGGGGGAACTCATTTGGCTGGTTTTCGTGCCGCCCTGACCAGGTCGCTCAACCAATACATAGATTCAGAGGGGCTTGGTGCCAAAGCAAAGGTTGCAACCTCTGGCGATGATGCGCGTGAGGGCCTGACCGCGATCATTTCGGTTAAAGCACCCGATCCAAAATTCAGCTCCCAAACCAAAGACAAACTGGTCTCATCTGAAGTGAAATCCGCGGTAGAGCAGGAAATGGGTGCTGCCCTTTCCGCGTACCTGCTGGAAAACCCGGCAGAGGCCAAGGCGATTGTTACCAAGATGATCGAAGCAGCGCGAGCCCGGGAAGCGGCTCGAAAAGCTCGCGAGATGACGAGGCGCAAGGGCGCTCTGGATATCGCTGGACTGCCTGGAAAACTTGCCGACTGTCAGGAGAAGGACCCCGCCCAATCCGAGCTCTATCTCGTTGAGGGTGATTCAGCCGGTGGTTCTGCAAAGCAGGGGCGGGACCGGCGCACCCAAGCAATCCTGCCGCTCAAGGGCAAGATCCTCAACGTTGAAAAAGCCCGTTTTGACAAGATGCTGTCAAGCGCTGAAGTTGGAGCCCTGATCACCGCGATGGGCTGTGGCATAGGCAAGGAAGAGTTTGACCACGAAAAACTGCGCTACCACCAGATCATCATTATGACGGATGCCGATGTTGACGGTGCGCATATTCGCACACTCCTGTTAACTTTTTTTTATCGGCAAATGCCAGAGCTGGTGGAGCGTGGGCACATCTATATCGCTCAACCACCACTCTACAAGGTTACCAAGGGCAAGCAGGAGGAATATCTGAAGGATGAAAACTCTCTCTCAGAGTATTTGACCAACGGTGCCATTGAGAACGCCGGATTGCATATCAATGCCGAAGCGCCACCCGTCAGCGGCACCGCACTCGAAAGCCTGATTCGCGAGTATCGAGCGGTTGAGACAATATTCAAACGCATGTCACGGGTCATACCGGAGGAAGTATCCAAGGGCCTGCTGTCTGTGCCTGGGTATTCTGGAGCCGAGAAAAGCGATGAACACTCTGCACAAGCCTGGTGTGAGCGCTTTGAACACGAGCTCGCTTCCCGCAGTGCAGGTGCACAGGCGTACCTGGTTGCGCCCATTCTTGATAAAGAGCACCGGGAGTGGCTCCCCCGGGTTCAGATGAACCAGCATGGTGCGGTGACAGCCTGCGACCTGTCCAGGGATTTCCTCGTATCCACTGAGTACGAAGCCATTCTTGCTCTGGGAGAGAAACTCCAGGGGCTTCTGGAGCCGGGAGCCTATGTCAAACGGGGCGAAAAAACGCAGGAAATAGAGTATTTTTCTGAGGCCATCGAGTGGCTTATGACGGAATCGCGTCGTGGCCATGGCATTCAACGCTACAAGGGTCTTGGGGAAATGAACCCCGAGCAACTCTGGGAGACCACGATGAATCCGGAGACGCGTCGATTGATGCAGATCACCGTCGAGGATGCGTTTGCTGCCGACCAGATATTTACGACCCTGATGGGGGATCAGGTTGAACCCCGCCGGGACTTTATTGAGTCAAATGCGCTTGCCGTGGCAAACCTGGATATCTAGTGAGCGCCCTGACTGTTCTAAAATCAGGGGTGCCGTACAGCGGGAATGTGGTTTGTGGCCGCCAGCATTCGTGTCGTGATTTTGATGTCTCTACGGAATGATAACCCTTTATTTTCAATGTTTTATTGATTAGTAAGCACTTACTTATTTGCGGTTTCCGGAGCATCTGAAAAACCTGCGTAGGTGTGTCGGGACCAGTTTTCCACTTGCGAACAGAGCTCGTCAGCACTTAACCCCTGTGGATAAATGGGTGTACCAATGACGACCTCAATTGTTCCGGGACGAAAGGTCTTTTTGAGCCAGAAATCACCCGAATTCTGGACAACCGGAACCAGAGGCACACCCTCCCGAACAGCAAGCTTGAAGGCGGTGCGCCCATATTTCCTGACCGAACCCGGTGCAACACGCGTCCCCTCGGGAAAGATCAGGACGTTACTGCCACCGGCAAGACACTGTTTCCCTTGCGTTAAAATTGCCTTGATTGAAGCCCTGGGTGAACTGCGATCGATTGCAATGGGACGGAACAGTCGCTGTCCCCAACCGTAAATAGGTATTCTCAGCAGGGATTCTTTCATCACTATTGATGCAGGGCACAGCAGACGTGCCAGGTACAGCGTTTCCCACTCGGATTGATGATTGCAGACCGCAACATAGGGGCCCCCAGGCACATTGTCCTGACCGGCGAGGCGAACCCTGATGCCTGTTGCCAGCTTGAGCCAGGAGGTACTCATAAACCAGGGCCAGAGAGTGGCCAGTTGTTGGCGGACCCTGTAGGGCATTGCCCAGCCCACCAGCAACAGTGCACAAAAAGTCAGCACCAGAGTGAGGCCATAGACTGCAAAATAGAGGCCGCGATTCAGGGCAGACTGCATGTCGAACTCATTCCACCTCCGACAGCACAGAGATGTCTGCCACGCTTAAAAAGAGCGATCTGAGCTGGAAGAGCAGGCCGTGCCGGTTTTCCCGTATCTGTGCGTCTTCCACATTGACCATGACATTGGCAAAAAAAAGATCCAGGGGGGCTCGCATATTGGCCATAAGGCCGAGCGCAGTTGCATAATCGGAGTGTGCCAGGGAGGGATCGACGGCAGCTTGTGTTTGAAGTACTTCTGTAAAGAGACCATGTTCCTCAGGTTGCGTAAACAGGTTCGGGTCGACAGCTGGCGGCTCCGGGTACCCGGTCTTGGCAAGGATGTTGGCTACACGCTTGTTGGCTGAGGCCAGCGCTGCAGCGGATTCACCCCGGGAAAATTCTGACACCGCCAGGACCCGTGCGTAGATGTCGGCAGGGTTATCCGGCTCCAGTGCCCTGATAGCGAGAAAAGACTCTGCCGCAATGCCCATATCTGCAAACCATGCTGAAAACCGGTCGAGCAGGTATTCGATCAGCCTGTCAGTGACCAGCCCGCCCGGTTCTGTGATCCCGGAGTGCAGCTTCAGTGCCGAGGTTACCAGGGTCCTGAGAGAACAGTGATACCCACCTTCAACCAGAATGCGCAATACGCCCAGACTCTGGCGGCGCAGCGCAAACGGGTCCCGGGATCCAGAGGGGACTTGGCCGACACCAAAGATTCCACTCAGCGTATCAATCCGGTCGGCCAGTGCGACCGCAGTTCCGGCCGGGGTTTGCGGGAGGCTATCCCCGGAAAACCTCGGAAGGTAGTGCTCAAAGATGGCCTCACAGACTTCGCCGGTTTCGCCGCTGTGCTGTGCATAGTAGCGTCCCATAATGCCCTGAAGACTGTTGAATTCGAGCACCATGTCGGACACCAGATCACATTTGCTCAACTGTCCGGCACGCTTAGCGATTCCGGCATCAGCACCCACGATGGGGGCGATGGTCTGTGCCAGTGCAGATACCCGCTCTGTCTTGTCGTAGACAGTTCCGAGCTGCTCCTGAAACACTATGGATTTCAGCTGATCACGAAAATTGGCAAAGGGCTGCTTGAGGTCGGTCTCGTAAAAAAATGCAGCATCAGATAGGCGCGGGCGTATTACACGTTCATTGCCATCGACGACCCGCTGTGGGTCGCTGGACTCAATGTTCGAGATGGTAATGAAGTGGGGCAGTAACCTGCCTTCATTGTCGATAACGTGAAAATATTTTTGGTGTTCTTTCATGGACGAAATCAGGGCCTCGCTGGGCACCACCAGGAACCGCTCTTCGAACTGCCCCGCCAAAGGAACAGGCCATTCAACCAGCCCCGTTACTTCTTCGAGCAAGCTTTCCTCAATGACGGCGTGCCCGTTGAGCTCCTGTTCAGCCAAAGCCTGTACCGCGGAACGAATCATTGCTTTGCGGACGGTGAAATCGGGCTCGACTCTGCCCTGGTCCCGCAACAGATCCGGGTAATCCGATGCAGATGCCACATGCAGGGACTGGTCGCAATGAAAGCGATGTCCGCGAGTCTGGGGCGCTGATTCCAGCCCGAAAATCTCGCCAGGTACGCGCTTTTCACCAAGCATCATGAGCACCCAGTGCACGGGGCGGACAAACTCATCGCGATGCGCTCCCCAGCGCATCCGCCTGGATATGGGCACGGCATTCAGAGCCTGACGTACAATCCCGGCCAGAAGCTCGATACTGGGCTTGCCGGGAACCAGCGATTTATGTGCCAGCCTGGGCCCCTTTGGGCTATCAACCTGTTCCAGATCGGCAACATTCACACCCGCCTTGCTGGCAAATCCCGCAGCGGCGGGCGTTGGTTTTCCATCGCTGTCAAATGCAGAGGTCAACAGGGGGCCGAGCAATTCGGTTTCCTGATCAGGCTGTCGGAGGGCCACATCTGCAATCAGCACTGCCAGCCTGCGGGGCGTGGCGAACTCCCCCTGGGGGCTACCACATTCGATACTGTGCTTGTGTAGTTCGCCGACCAGGTTGTGCTCAAAGGCATTGCGCAGCGTCCGCAGGGACCCTGGCGGCAGTTCTTCCGTTCCTATTTCCACCAGAAAATCGGCTGATTCCGGGGAGTTACTCGCCATGGCTGGCTCCTGCTGAACCCCGATTGAGGATTCCTTCAACCAGTTCTTGAGGTGCCAGAGGAAACCCGAGGGCGCGCCGCGAATCAATATATGCCTCTGCGACTCCCCGGGCGAGGGTGCGAACGCGGAGGATCAACCGTTGCCTCTCGGTTACCGATAGTGCATGCCTGGCATCAAGCAGGTTAAAGACATGGGACGCTTTCATCACCATTTCGTAAGCTGGCAGAGGCAGCCGTTTTTCCAGAAGCCCTGTGCACGAGGATTCGTATTCGGCAAAGGCAGCAAAAAGAAATTCGATGTTTGCCTCCTCAAAATTATAGACGGAGACCTCTTTTTCATTCTGCTGGAACACATCGCCATAGGTGATTGGTGAACTATCGGGGGCCAGAGTCCAGACAAGCTCAAAAACACTGTCCACACCCTGAAGACACATCGCTATGCGTTCCAGTCCGTAGGTTATTTCTCCGCTCACCGGGTCGCACTCCAGGCCACCAACCTGCTGGAAGTAAGTAAACTGTGTGACCTCCATGCCGTTGAGCCAGACCTCCCACCCCAGGCCCCAGGCCCCCAGGGTTGGGGACTCCCAGTTATCTTCAACAAAGCGGATGTCGTGGATGCCTGAATCTATGCCGAGCATGTGCAGGGAATCGAGATAGAGCTGTTGTATGTTGTCAGGCGAGGGTTTCAACAGGACTTGAAACTGGTAATAGTGCTGAAGCCGATTCGGGTTCTCGCCATAGCGACCATCTGTCGGTCGGCGACAGGGCTGCACGTACGCCGTGTTCCAGCTTTCCGGCCCGATGGCGCGGAGAAAGGTGGCAGGGTGAAAGGTACCCGCACCCACTTCCATGTCGAGCGGCTGCACAATGACGCATCCCCGGTCACCCCAGTATTGCTGCAGGGTTTGAATCAATCCCTGGAACGTTGCAGCCGGAATTGATTGGTGTGCAGTGCTGTTCACCCCTCTCCCTCATTGATGTACTGGTTAGGCGGTTCCGAAAGCCGCAGCACATGCGGGAGCAGGTTGAGGCTGTGCGGAAGACGGCATCTTGAGTAAAGGGCGCGATTATAGCGGCTTGACCGGCTTCACATAAGGGCGCAGCCTGAGCATCCGGCTTATAATGCACCCCTATTCTCCGCAGTTCTCCCGAGAGCGGTATTTCATGACATGAGACGGTTTCTGGTTGCGCTTTTTCTTCGCATTTTCGCATGGACTCCCATGTGGATAAACCATGCACTGGCGTATCTGGTGGGGAGTATTCTCTTTTCCATCAATGGACGGGAAAGCCGAACGACACTCAGAAACTTGGCCCTGTGTTTTCCTGAAAAACCCTCTCTGGAACGCAGAAGCCTCGCCCGAAAAAGTCTGATCGAAAGCGCAAAGTGGATCTTTGAGGCTGGCGGGATCTGGTTTCGCAATGCCAATTGGCGACATGCACAGATTGTTCAGTTTTCCAATCTGGAGTTGTTTGAAGAGGCGGTCGCTGATGACCGTGGGGTGCTTCTTATCATGCCACACTTTGGCAACTGGGAATTGGCTGGCCTCTGGGTGGGCGACCGGACCAAGATCACCTGCATTTATCGCACTCCCAAGATGGAAGATCTCGACCAGCTTGTTCGCACAGCGCGCAAGGCATCGGAGCTCAGCACGATCGTTCCGGCGACGGCGCGAGGGGTCAAAGCCATTCTCAAGGCACTGAAACGGGGAGAATTGACAATCGTTCTGCCGGACCAGGTACCCGTCGGGGAGGGCGGGATCTACGCCCCCTTTTTTGGGATCCCGGTCTATACCCAGACGCTGGTTCACAACCTGGTGCGCAAAACCAGTCCCATAGTCTTACAGGTCTATGCACGACGTCAGGGTCGCAAATTTGAACTGGGGTTTATGCAGCTGGGCGAACAGATTTATTCCAAAGATGCGAGATCTTCAGCCGCTGCGATGAACCAGGCAATAGAAAGCCTCTGCCTCATGGACACCAGCCAATACCAGTGGGAGTACAAGCGATTCAAGCATCAGGAGGACGGCACCGACTATTACGCTGCCGACCGGTGAATTCGCAATTTCATTCAACAGCCTGCTAGCTGCGCCAGTACATTGGTACCAGCAGGACAATCAGTGTGAACAACTCCAGTCGTCCGAGGATCATGCAGAAGCAAAGAACCCACTTGGCCATATCGCTGATATCGGCGTAGTTAGCACCCACTTCACCCAGGCCTGGACCCAAGTTGTTGAGGGTGGCTGCCACTGCTGACCAGGCCGTTACGTAGTCAAGACCGGTTGCCAGCAGTATCACGACCATGGCGTAGAAGATAACCAGGTAGGCTCCGAAAAATCCCCAGATCGCATCGGCAACCCGTTGATTCACAGAACGCTCATTGACCTTGATTGGCACGACGGCGTTGGGGTGGATAAGGCGGGAAATCTCTCTCATTGTCTGCTTCGCGAGAATAAGCATGCGTCCGATTTTGATGCCACCTCCAGTCGAGCCAGCGCATGCACCAAAGAAGGACAGAATGATCAGGAAGAACGCCAGGTGGGCCGGCCAGGATGCGAAATTGTCGGTCGTGAATCCGGTGGTTGTCATGACAGAAATTGTGTGAAAGAAGCCCTGCCAGAAACTGCCGTTGGCATCGTAGATATTCCATAGAAACAGGCCAGCGGAGACAGCAAGCACACTGCACCCGAGCAGCCAGATATAGGCTCTCGCTTCTGAATCACGCAGGTAGTGGTGCAGCGATTTGCGGGAGAAGGTGTAGTAATGCAGCGCAAAATTAAGGCCAGCAATGACCATGAAAACCATACATACTGACAGGATAAAATCAGAGCGAATGCCAGGCTGGGAGGCAAACCAGGCCATGCTCTGATCGTGTGTTGAAAATCCTCCAATGGAGACGGTTGAGAAAGCATGGGCGACTGCATCGAAGGTGCTCATGCCGCCGATCCGGTAGAGTAGTGCGCAGGCCAGGGTGAGTGCGAGATAGATCAGAAACAGCGCCTTGGCTGTTTGTGCGATGCGCGGCGTCAGCTTGCTATCCTTTACCGGGCCTGGGGCTTCCGCACGGTAGAGTTGCATACCTCCTACACCCAGCATGGGCAGAACAGCAACCGCAATAACCACTATCCCGATACCTCCCATCCACTGGAGCAATTGCCGGTAGAAAAGCAGGGACTCAGGCAGTTCGTCCAGGCCGGTAATGACTGTTGCGCCAGTCGTAGTCAACCCGGAGATTGATTCAAAAATCGCATCGGTCGGGCTGAGATCGGGAGCGGCGCTGAGCAGAAACGGCACTGAACCGGCCAGACCTAGCACGAACCAGAACATCACGGTAATCATAAATCCATCCCGTGCACGCAACTCGTCTTTGTGGCGGGCGCAGGGAATCCAGATCAGGGCACCGGCGCTGAGAGTAATGAGCATTGAATAGGCAAAAACCGGAACCTTGCCGTCCTGGTATATCACCGAGACCAGCAGGGGCACCAAATAACCGGCGCTGAACAGCATGAGCAGCAGGCCCAGTATTCTGAAAATGACGCCGGCACGGAGCATTGTGGAGGGTTTACCGGTCGCTTAAAAAAAGGCCACACCGACCTGGAACAGGTGTTCCACTTTTCGGGTATGGGATTTGTCGGACAAAAACAGGATGACATGATCCTGGTTTCGATAACCAGATCACCGGCGCCCATAACCACCTGCCGGTCTTTCCCTCGCGCCGAATCCCGCACGACGGCCCCGATGACAGTTCCCTCGGGGAGCGGTATCTCGGAGATGCGCCGTCCCACCACCCTGGAGTTCCTGGTGTCGCCATGAGCAATGATCTCCATGGCTTCCGCGGCCCCGCGTCTCAATGAGTACACGCGTACCGTATCGCCGCGCCGCACATAGGACAGCAACTTCCCGGTCGTAATCTGCGCCGGCGAAATCGCGATATCCAGATCTGAGCTCTGCATCATGTCGACATAGACCGAGTTATTAATCAGCGTTATTACTTTGCCGGCACCGAGTTTTTTGGCAAGCATGGAAGAAATAATGTTGGCTGCGTCGTTGTTGGTCAGCGCCAAAAAGACATCGGTGTCATCGATGTTTTCATCCAGCAGAAGATCCTGATCGGACGAACTGCCATGCAGCACAATGCTCTTGTTCAGATTCTCTGCAAGGAACCTGCAGCGGTCTGGGCTGAGCTCAATAACCTTGGTCAGGTAGTCCTGTTCAATGGCCTCTGCGAAATGAAACCCAATATTACCGCCACCGGCAACAATGATCTTTCGGTAACCTTTTTCCTTGGCGGCGAGCTCGCTCATCACCTGGCGGATATTTTTGCGTGGAGCAAGGAAGAAAACCTCATCCTCCTCCAGAATACAGGTGTCGCCGCTCGGGATGATAGGCGTGGATTTTCGGTATATGGCAGCGACACGAACTTTCACGTCCGGAATGCGTTCTTTGAGGGCGGCTACATTCTGGCCCACCATGGGTGCGCCCGCGGTGGCGCGGACACCCACCAGCTGGACAGCTCCTTCCGAGAATTCGAGGACCTGCAGAGCACCCGGCTGGTTGATCAACCGCCGCAAGTGCTCTGTCACCAGAATTTCAGGAGAAATTACAGTATCCACAGGCATGTTCTGGGGGCCGAAGAGGCGCTGGCCAACGCAGGCACGAGTGTAGCCCTCGGAGCGGATTCGGGCAATTTTCTGTGGTGTTTTGTAGAGTGAATGGGCAATTTGGCAGGCGACCATATTGACCTCATCGTGAGCCGTCACCGCCACAAGCATATCGGCATCTTCTATACCTGCCTGCTCCAGAACATCGGGATGAGATCCCTGGCCATGAACTGTTCGAATATCCAGCCGATCACGCAGATCATCCAGGCTGTGCTCATTCATGTCGATCAGCGTGATATCGTTGGCTTCGCTGGCGAGGTTTTCCGCCAGCGTGCTACCCACCTGCCCGGCACCGATGATGACTATTTTCATTAGGTGTACCTCATAACCAGGGTATGTCGGTGGGATACTCAGCCCGCCGGCTTCTTCCGCAGCAGTGCGAAGTAAAAGCCATCAGGACCTTCCGCCTCGGGCAGCAATTGGCGACCATAGACCAGCCCCCGCCCCCAAGTCGCTTTTATGGATACTGATGCTGCATCCGGCTGACGATGAATCAGGGCCGCTATCTGGTCTTCATTCTCCTCGGGCATTATTGAGCAGGTAACATACAGCAGCAAGCCACCGCCCCTCAATAGCGGCCACAGGTTGTCGAGCAGCCGTTTTTGCTGCTCACAAAAACTCGGAATGTCTCCAGGTTGGCGCAGAATCTTAATGTCCGGGTGCCGGCGGATCACCCCGCTTCCAGAGCAGGGCGCGTCGATCAGGATGCGATCAAAGGGTTCCCGGTTCCACCAGCGCGCAACCTGAGCAGCATCTTCAGCCAGTATTGTTGCACGCAATCCGAGTCGCTCCATATTCGCAGTCACATCGGTCAGTCGCTGCTTCGAAATATCCAGCGCGGTCAGGGATACCTGTGGGCAGGTCTCCAGAAGATGGGCGGCTTTGCCTCCCGGTGCCGCACAGGCATCGAGCACCCTGTGTCGCGGCTTGAGGCCTAGAAGATTGGCACAGAGCTGGGCGGCCTCGTCCTGAACGCTGCACAGACCCCCGTAAAAACCAGGCACCTGGTCGATGCTCCGGGGTGTCTCCAGTCGAACAGCATCCCTGTAACAGTTGCCTCTGGCATGTGAAATACCCGCATCAGTCAGTTTTTGCAGAAAATCGGAACTGGAAATTCTTTGCTGGTTGATCCGCAGGTACATTGGGGGGCGCTGATTATTGGCTTCTACAATGGATGGAAAGGCATCCGGCCAGCTCTGCTGAAATTTCTGGCACAGCCAGGCCGGGTGCACATGGTCAAACTCGGGCCGATGGGCGAGTTTTGCATTGAGCTCTTCAGATCGCCGCCGCGCGTTGCGCAGCACTGCATTGGTGAGGCTCCGAGCCCAGTTTTTCCCAAGTGCACGGGTTGCCGCCACTGTCTGGTCAAGCGCGGCGTGATCCGGTATGCGCATGTAATCGAGTTGGTAGAGGCCAATGAGCAACAGCGCTCTGAGAGAAGCATCGCGGGCTTTCAAGCCCCGTGTGAGAAGTTCGTCCAGAAGGATATCGAGCCGGGGCTGCATCCGCAGAGTGCCGTAGCAGAGTTCGCTGTACAGGGCCTGATCTTCCGGGCGATCCAGAGTTGCGATCTGCAATGAACGCTTTTTCTGCAATACCGGACCAAGGGTTCGTGCGGCTTCTGCCCGCACATTCTGGCCGATCAGGATGATTCCTCCGCAAGCGCAAACCTTTGCCCCGGTGCAAAAAGACTGGCATTCCCCCGCAGCACTGCGCCGCAGATCAACATTTTTTTGCCCGGCATCTGGAGTTTCAGAATACGCACTGTCCCCTGAGCCGTCTGCACGTCGATGCCAGCTGCACTTGCCTGAACTATCTCTCCAGGTATGCCTGCTGAGTGCTGCTCGAGCACCTGGACAGAATGAATTTTGATGCGCTGACCGCCAAGCTGGCTGAAACACACTGGGTTGGGAGCGAAGGCACGAATCTGTCTGTCAAGCTGCTGCGCAGTCTCCGTCCAATCAATGACCGCGTCCTGCTGGCTGATTTTGTGAGCGTAGGTCGCCAGTGAATCATCCTGTGGCACCGGCACCAGACGGTCTGCACCGACATCGTTGAGAACCTGCAACATGGCGGATGTCCCTGTTTCAATCAACCTGGACTCCAGATCGCCTGCGGTATCGGTGTTCTGGATCGGGCATCCGACCCGTTTGAGCATATCGCCGGTATCGAGCCCGGCATTCATCTGTACGATGGTAATTCCCGTTTCGGTATCGCCAGCTTCAATGGCGCGCTGAATGGGTGCCGCGCCCCTCCATTTGGGCAACAGTGATGCATGGACGTTGATACAGCCGAATCTGGGCGCTGACAGCACTTCCTGAGGCAGAATCAGGCCGTAGGCAACGACAATCATCACATCTGCGCCCAGTTCCACAAGTTGCCGAACAGCGCCGGGAGTGCGGAAACTCTCAGGTTGAAAGATTTCCATGCCTGCACTCTGTGCCAGGGCTTTGACCGGGCTGATACGCAGCTTTTTGCCCCGCCCCGCAGGTCGGTCTGGCTGGGTATATACGCCGATGATATCGTGGTGGCTTTCGAGAAGCGACTGCAAGTGTGCGGCCGCAAAGGACGGTGTCCCTGCATACAGGACGCGCAGGCCATCAGGAGGAGATGTCAACATCAGCACGGATTCCCGGTCGGCGAATCCTAGGTCTGCTGGCGGTGCTGTTTTTCAAGTTTGCTGCGGATCCTCTTGCGCTTCACGGGGGACAGATAATCAACAAAAAGTTTGCCGTCGAGGTGGTCTATTTCATGCTGAATGCACACCGCGAGAAGTCCTTCTGGCTCCATTTCAAAAGGTTTGCCGTCCAGCCCCAGTGCCTGAACGCGAACTCGGGCAGGCCGCGATACTTCCTCGAAAAACCCCGGCACCGAAAGGCAGCCTTCTTCGTATCCATCCTGCTCAGCATCGAGGACCTCTACGCTAGGGTTCACATATACCAAGGGATCTGATTTGTCCCCAGACAGGTCAATGACCACGAGGCGTTCGTGCGCATTGACCTGGGTTGCGGCCAGCCCAATACCGGATGCGGCATACATGGTCTCAAACATATCTGCAGCCAGCCGGGCAATTCTTTCATCGACAACTTCTACGGGCTGTGCCTTGGTACGCAGGCGTGGGTCAGGGAATTCGAGTATCGGAAGTAAAGCCATAACATCTCAAGGTGTGCGGGGTACACGATCTGATTTCCGTCCGTTGGTATGGGGCACGTGACAATTCAACCGGCTAGAGCCATTGCACTATTATAACCTTTTGGCTTTGCGCCGGTATCACCATTTTCATCGGGCAATTGGCTGATCAAGCTAAAGGAGCATGTGGCTCGAAACCTGTTGCTGTTGTTGAAGCCAGAACGTGGCGCAGAACCTCAAGCCGTGGCACCCAATCGAAATAACGGTGCATACGAAAAGAACAGGCTCCGGAATGCTGGTTGGTTGTGGCCTGGTTCCTCGGAGACCCTTGGCGGTGGGACGAAATGTGGAAGCTCAGCGAATAAGTCAACACCCCCAACCCGATATATCCGTGCGTCTTCTGCGACCTGTATGTGTCGACGGCACACCGGTGCGTGAAGTATGTACTGTTCTGGAGTCTGTTGACAGGCTGTCGACGCGGACGTGTGCACCGCCGGACTCAATCGCGGAAACTGGCGTGACCACATTCATATTGAGATTGTTAACCCACTGTTGTACTGTGCGCTGCTCTGTTTTTCCTGTGCGTTTTACTTCTTCAGATTCCACGAGGTTTTGTTGATGTCGACCCCCTTTGTTGCTGTTCTCATGGGTTCAGATTCCGATTTGCCGGTCATGGAAGCGACCCTGGATACCCTCTGCCTACTGCAGATTCCATTTGAGGTCAAGGTTACTTCTGCGCATCGGACGCCAGAGGCAACACACGCCTATGTGATCGACGCAGATAGGCGTGGGTGCGCCACCTTTATCTGCGCAGCCGGCATGGCAGCACATCTCGCGGGCGCTGTCGCCGCAGCCACTACGAAACCGGTTATAGGGGTGCCCATTAACGCCTCGCTTGATGGACTGGACGCACTGCTTTCAACCGTCCAAATGCCCGGTGGCATTCCCGTCGCTGCGGTTGCCATTGGCAAGGCAGGAGCCAAAAATGCGGCCTACCTGGCAGGGCAAATACTGGCAACTGCCGATGAAGCCCTCGCACAACGCTTGCGCGATGACCGCGCAGCCAGTGCCAAAGCGGTCATTGCCAAGGACGCCGCCCTGCAAGAGCGTTTTGGCTAGTCTCTCAGGACACACCACAACGATCAAAAAAGCTGCGCTGGGTCTTCGAAATGGCGCGGTTATCGCCTACCCGAGCGAAGGTGTCTGGGGACTGGGCTGCGATCCGGGTAATGGGGAGGCTGTCTCGCGCATTCTATCTCTCAAGGGGCGTGTTCCCGAAAAGGGCCTCATACTTATTGCTGATCGTCTTGATCGGTTTACCCCCTTTCTGGGTCGGGTGCCTGCGCTTCCAGAAACTGACCTCCACGGTCCCACAGCAATCACCTGGGTTGTGAATCATGGAGGCACGGCGCCTCACTGGCTCAGGGGTGACAGGGCGACCCTGGCAATCCGAATCACCAGCCATCCAATTGCTCGAGAACTCTGCAGAAGTGCAGAGATGGCGCTGGTCTCCACATCTGCCAATCCATCTGGAGCGAGCTCGGCTCTATCGGCCGAACAGGTAGTAGCCTATTTTGGTGACTCCATTGACATGGTCGTGCCCGGTGAGCTGGGTGGGCAGAAAGGAGCGTCCGAAATTCGTGACCTTGCCAGCGGCAGAGTGTTGAGAGCGAGGGAAGCTTGAATACTTCATCCGAATCGCCCCACGGCTCCATACCGGATTTTTCGCAGATTGATCTGGAGGGCGTTTCTGGTTACCTCAGGGGTCTTCAAGACAGAATTTGTGATGGCCTTTCCGGAATTGACGGGAAGTCGTTTGGGGAGGAAGACTGGGAGCGCGGATCGGGCGACCTGCAGGGAGGCGGAAAAACCCGCGTTCTGGAAGATGGCAGCCACATTGAAAAAGGTGGAGTGAACTACTCATTCGTGGCAGGTGATGCACTGCCTCGCTCAGCAACAGTGGCACGACCTGAACTGGCCGGTCGATCCTATAAGGCAACGGGTGTTTCCCTGGTCATCCATCCCCGCAATCCCTACGTGCCGACCTCTCACGCGAATGTGCGTTTTTTTGTGGCTGAGAAGCCGAATGAGGCGCCAGTCTGGTGGTTCGGCGGCGGCTACGATCTCACCCCCTGCTACGGTTTCCGGGAAGACTGTGAGCACTGGCACAGGACCGCTCAAAGGGCGTGCCAGGATTTTGGAAACGATCTGTACCTGCGTCTGAAACACTGGTGCGACCGGTATTTTTTTATTCAGCATCGCGATGAAGCGCGTGGCGTGGGAGGGCTGTTTTTTGATGATTTCAATGAGCTTGGATTTGCCCGCAGTTTTGCATTTCTGAGGTCCGTCGGTGACAGCTACCTGGAGGCATACCGCCCCATTTTCGAGCGCCGCAAAGATCTGCCCTATGGCGAAAGGGAGCGCCGCTTTCAGGCCTGTCGAAGAGGCCGCTATGTTGAATTCAATCTCGTCTACGACCGCGGCACTCTTTTTGGATTGCAGACTGGAGGACGCACGGAATCCATTCTGATGTCGCTACCACCAAAAGTAGAGTGGCACTACGACTGGCATCCTGAGCCGGGATCGGCTGAAGAGCAGCTGTACACAGATTTCTTGCCGCGCCGCGACTGGATAGAGAGACAATGACAGCGGATACGATTGATCGATACGCGGTCTTTGGCAACCCGGTGGCACATAGCAAATCGCCGCAGATTCATACCGAATTTGCCAGACAAACCGGCCAGAAAATGGAGTATCTGTCTCAGTTGGTGCCACTGGGAGAGTTTGCAGGGCATGCCCAGAGTTTTTTTGCCGGGGGTGGGCGTGGTCTTAATGTGACCCTGCCCTTCAAACAGGAAGCCTGTACATTTGCCGTGGAGTTGACTCCCAGGGCCGAGCGCGCCGGTGCGGTCAATACCCTGATCATGCAAGCCAATGGCCGTGTGCAGGGAGAAAACACCGATGGTCCGGGATTGTTGCGTGACCTGGAGGATAACCTGGGCTGGACGGTGGGGGGGAAATCTGTGCTCGTTCTTGGTGCCGGTGGGGCGGTTCGCGGGATACTTGAGTCTCTGTTCGATGCGGGCGTCAGTCGCATCTGCATTGCGAACCGGACAGCGGACAAGGCAATCCGTCTGGCGCTGGATTTTTCCAGTATGGGTGATATCTGCGGACAGGGGCTCGAACACCTCAACCCGGCGCAGGCGCGCTACGATCTGATTATCAATGGGACCAGCGCCAGCCTGACTGAGGATACCATTTCTTTGCCAGACGGATTGGTCCAGGCAGAGGGATATGGGTACGACCTGGTCTATTCAGCACAACCCACTCCCTTTATGAGTTGGATCCGAAATCAGGGTGCCAGTGCAACAGATGGGTTGGGGATGCTGGTGTGCCAGGCAGCGGAGTCCTTCCGGCTCTGGCGGGGGAAAGCGCCGGAAACCGGAACTGTCATCAAGGCCCTGCGTTCAGTTCTTTAAAGCAGGCCAACGGCATGAGACTTTGGATATTCTTGCTCGCTTGGTACGTGGTATTGAAGTCAGCCGTCCGCCACCGGCCACCTGTGTCCTCGTGCGTGCACTCTGCAAGAATCAGTAGTTCTCCGATTGAAACTGGGCCTGCGCCCTGCCCATTACACACACATAAGCCCTTAACATAGCTCATGTGCTGCCCTCTGGTGTGGTGCATGGATGCACTAACACCCATCCGGGCAGCCCTGGCCGAGCCGGACAGACTCGCCTGGCTCCGCGACCTGCTGGACACCGGAGACTTCACCAGCCGCCAGCAGGTGGCCCGCGAGGTCTGTGCCCACTATGATGTTCATGATCATCTCGGGCGACCGCGCCTGAGCAGTTGCAGTGCGGCACTGGCGCAGCTGCACGACTCGGGGCATCTGGTGCTCCCGGTTCAGAAGACGCACAGTGCCCGGGGTCGGCCCCGGGGTCTGGAGGCACCGGTCCCGGCCCCGGTCGGGGTGCCGGAGCGGGTCGACCAGGTGGCGGGGCTGCATCTGTGCCGGGTCCGCGATGATGCACAGCATCGCATCTGGAACGAGCTGATGGCCCGCGAGCATCCCCAGGGCAGTGTGTTCCACGCCGGAGCCCAGGTGCGCTCTCTGATCGGGTCCGACGGCGGCTGGCTTGGGGCTCTGGGCTTCTCTGCCTCGGCCTATGCCCTCAAGGACCGCGATACCTGGATTGGCTGGACGGACGACCCCCGCCCCCGTCACCTGATCGTCACCCTCAGCCGGTTCCTGATCCGGCCCATGGTCTCCTGTCACACTCTGGCCTCCTGGGCCCTGGGCCGGTGTCTGCGCCGACTGGCCGATGACTATGAGCACGACTATGGCTATCGTCCGGTGCTGGTCGAGACCTGTGTCACGGCTACACAGTATACTGGTGTCTCGCTGCGGGCAGCGGGCTGGACCTGCGTGGGGCTGACGGCCGGTCGGGGACGCTTCGCACCCTCTGGTGCCGAGGTCCCCAGGCGCACCATCTGGTGCCGGGCTCTGCAGCCGGACTGGCGGACAGTGCTGGGAGTCCGGCCGGTTCTGGTGCGTCCACAGGACTGTGCCGCTGGCCTGGACGGGCCTGACTGGGTGGAGCAGGAACTGGGCGGTGCGCCGCTGGGAGATCGACGAGTGAGCAGACGACTGGTGACCAGTGCCCGCCTGATGGCGGCCGCCCCCGGTGCCTCCTTTCCGGCGGCTGCACAGGGTGATGCAGCGGCGGTGGCTGGCTTCTATCGCATGCTGGAACAGCCGGCCGGCTCGGAGCTGACGATGACCAACATCCTTGCCACGCACCGTCAGCAGACGCTCTCGCGGATGGCGGGCCAGTCGACCGTGCTGCTGGTGCAGGACGGCACCGACCTGAACTTCGCGACCCATGGGGCCTGTCAGGGTCTCGGTCTGATCAGTCGGACCACGGGCAGCGAGGGCACCCTGGGGCAGCATCTGCACAGCACCTTGGCGGTGGCCGAGACCGGGGTGCCGCTGGGGGTGGTGCATCTGGCCTGTGATGCCCTGCCACTGGAGCAGACAGGGACGGGGCCGGAGACGGAGAAGAAGACGGAGACGGAGACGGAGACAGGGACAGACAGCAGGCTCAGAACGGGGCGCTGGCTGCGGGCCCTGCAGGACAGTGCTGAACTGGCCCACCAGGTCCCGGATGTGCAGTGTAGTGCGGTTCTGGACCGGGAGGGGGATGCCTGGGCCATCCTGGATGCCTGTCGGCGGCATGACGCGCTGGAGTGCATCGTGCGGGCTCGACACAACCGCTCTCAGGGTGCCCGGCAGGACAAGCTGTTCGATCAGATACGCGCCGCACCGGTGCGGGCCCGGCTGGAGATCGAGGTGACGCACAGGTCACACCGCCGTGCGGCTCGCGGCCAGAAGGCATCGACGGGGCGCATGGCCCGAACTGCGCACGCTGACCTGCGCTGGCAGTCGGTCAGGCTGAGGCTGAACGGATCATTGATGCCTACCGTCTGCGCTGGCGGAGTGAGGACTGGCATCGTGTCCTCAAATCCGGGTGCACGGCCGAGTTTTTGAACCTGCAGCGGGTTGAACGACTGCAGCGGGCCATCGCGATCAAGGCCGTCATCGCCTGGCGGTTGCTGGCCATGACCCTGCTGGGCCGGGAGACGCCGGAGCTGCCCGCCGGGGTGCTGTTCTCCGATCTGGAGATCCGGGTGCTGCGCGATGTCGCACGGGAGCGGAACAGGCCACCGCCAGAGACCCTGGGCAGTGCGGTGCTCATCATGGCTATGCTGGGTGGGTATCTGAACCGCACGAATGACCCACCACCGGGACACAGGATCATCTGGACGGGGTATACCGCGATGATCCACTACACCCATGCCTATGAGCTGTTCATGAAGAGCGACCCGGAACGCGACTACCCCCATCTACGTCCTGACAAGAGTTGTGACTAATGGGCAGCCTGCGCCTGATTGAGATACTGGTTTTTCAGCGTGACATACTTCTGCGGAGAATAGGACAGAAATCTGCGCTCACTCTCCGAAAGCGGACGCAACTTTCTGGCGGGGTTGCCAACATAGACGTTACCGGATTCCAGGGTTTTTCCGGGCGGGACCATGCAGCCCGCGCCCACCATGACCTCAGTCTGAACGACGACGCCATCATTAATGATCGCGCCTATCCCGATCAGGATCCGGTTCTCGACGGTACAGCCATGCAAAACAGCGCGGTGACCAATAATAACATCGTCGCCTATATTGAGCGGAAACCCGTCTGGATTGTAATTCTCACTGGCATGCGTGATATGCAGAACCGCGTTGTCCTGCACGTTGGAACGGTTGCCTATTCTAATGTAGTGCATGTCACCACGGATGACTGCGCCAGGCCACACCGAAACATCCTCGCCAAGTTCCACATCGCCTATCACCGTGGCCGCAGGGTCAACGTAGACTCCCTTCCCAAGTGTTGGGGTGATGCCATTAAAGGTTCGAATAGGGTTCATCATTGGAAAGGGAATTATATACTTGGTGCCCCAAGCTACTGTTCTATGCGGCACGGCGGGTAACCCCGCCGATAGGTACACCATCAGGCCGCATATCGGGTAATTTCCCGCCCGACGAGCCACGCTCCCTGATGTTGCGTGCGGCGTTCAGGTCCCTATCGAGACTCAAGCCGCACTGTTCACACTCAAAGACCCTGTCCTTCAGGGTCAGTGATTCATGGACTGAACCACACCCGGAACAGGTCTTTGACGTGTTTCTGGGGTTCACCTTCACTACTGAACCACCGGCACTCTCAGCCGTGTAGGTCAGTTGTTGGATAAAGGTTCCCCATTGTTGCTCAAGGATTGATCGGTTCAACCCCCGCTTGTGATTGCCACCATGGGCAGTCATGTTCTTGATCTTCAGGTCTTCAACCGCGAAGTGTCTCTGTCGCTTCACCAAATCTGTAGTCGTTCTATGTACAGCGTTCCGTTGCCTCTCTGCCACCCTGTACGCCTCTTTGGCAAGCGATTGCTTTTTCTTGTATCGGTTATGGCTTCCCTTCTTGGCTGTGCTGAGGCGGCGTTGCAGCCGCGTGGAGCGTTCCCGATTGATGACCACCTTCGGCACCGACTCGCCAGTCGAGAGGGTGGCCTGTGCCTTCACGCCAACATCAATACCGACGACGGGAGACTGATCAGCCACGACCTCCCGCTCCTGCTCACAGACACACTGAACCATGACGCGGACAGGTGTTGTCACAACGCGAACCAGCGTGATCTCACCCTCCGGCAGAGCCTTCACAATGAACCTGCCACAGCCCTTGATCTGTACACACTGCCTGTTGCCAGAATGGAATAGACGAAACTGGCTTGTTTCAAATGACCGGATGCCCCGGTTCCTGCCCTTAAATCTCGGAAAGCCACCCTGCCTGAAAAACCGCTTGAATGATCTATCCAGTCTGTTCAGGACAGACCGGAACGGCAGCACCCCATACCTCTCAATTTCAGGATCATCATGGCGAAGAGCCGTGAATGACGTACATTGATCGTAGTAGCTGATAGACACGCCCGCCTTCCGATACGCATTGATGCGCTCATCCAGGGCGGCGTTGTACAGTTGTCGGGAGAGATACAGGAATCTGTTCAGCCGCTGATGCGTTGCGGTGGAAACTTGTGCCTGTTGACTGTGAGTGCGTATAATCCGCATCGGTGTGGTCGCTCCAACTAGCGTTTGGGGTAGCTGTTTCGAGCAGCTATTCACACACCGTATCATCATCCGACCCCTGGGGCAATAAGTATATAATTCCCATTGGAAACGTCCTTCACTCTGCGCCAAAGGCGGTCTGCCTTTGAATCTAACGTCGGGGTCACTATGTGTTCTAAGTATTTTCTAATCCTAAAATGAGTCTGAAATCGGGGAGATGACTCCCAAAGATAGCGGTTAGGTTTCAGGAGCATTGAGTATACTTCATTGAGGTGCTTGACCTCTTGTTGAGAACCATGGGGCCGGCACCCAGGTGCATGACGGCGTGTGGGCACAGGGTGACTGTGGTCAGGCCTGCTTGAAGATTGCTGTGAACAGGGTGTGGCGGGCTGTCTGCAGGGCCTCTGCCGCCTGGGTATCGGTGACGGCCTGTGCATACTCGTGCAGGGCCTCAAGGCTTTGTCCGTCTGTGAGATGCGTGTCGATCTCCTCGATCGCGCAGAGCTGTTCGAAGGGCGTCATCAGGCGCTCAGAGGGGTCTCGCTTTATCTGCTTCCCCTGTGCGTCAGTGATGGTGAGGGGGAACAAGCAGGGGCGATGGACATTCACAGACCGGTACATGGGCTCGAGCAGGGCATCGTTGATCTGCGAGGCCCAGTGCTGGGGGATATGCTGAGAGCCACAGAGTGTGCGGACCACCGAGCCATGTGTACTCTCGACCAGCGCATTGTCGTGACTGTGCCGGGTCCGGCTTTTGGTGAACTCCACCAGCAGTGTGTCCAGCAATTTCGCAACCGTCTTGTTGATACACTCCGAGCCGGTGTCGGAGTGGAACCCCCTGATCCTGAAGGGAAGTCGGGCCATGGCGAGTTCCAGTGCCGGTGTGACAGAGGCCTCACTGATGCGCTCGACGGACACGCAGATTTCGAACTGGGTGACCTCATCGACCAGGGTGATGTGAGAGACCCCCGTGCGCGTGTCCTGATCGCCCTGGTGCACCCTATCCACTCGCAGAGACCCCCGGGATGCCCTGCGGCGTTCGCCAATGGGTGCGGGTTTCGAGTGCGGTGTGGTGAACTGGCGGCGCTGGCGCTGGTCAGTGGTGGATGTGCGCAGAGTGTCGATATGGCTCACTGAGATCGCGGCCAGGCGCTCACAACGGTCATCCCCCTGTGCCAGGGCACGTTCGCACTCCTTCTTGATGACAGCGCCGCAGGGCGTGTCGTGCAGCCTGTCCAGCTCGGCAAGCAGCAGGACATCCGCCTGGGTAGAGCGTCTGGAGAACCCCCGCGTGGTGCGCTGTCGGCAAGTGCACCGGCCGGTTGTCACGGACTGCCGGATCAGCCGGGTCAGTTGGTGTCGGGAGGAGCCGCTGACCTTCAGCAGGGAGCGGATCACGACGCCTCTGTCGCGTGTGCCCAGGCTGGTGTAGCGGAACTGCACCAGGGTTGTCTGGATCCAGCTGGAGCGTTCGTCCGTGGTGCCGGGGAGTTCGTAGGTGCAGGTTTCGGAGCCATCCAGACATCGCTCCAGGTGTTCGATGGTGGTCAGGTCAGTCAGGGTCATGAGAGCTCTCAGAGTGGCGCTCTCATGGGGGCAATACCCGAAAGTTCAGACTCATTTCATGTTAGAAACAAGCCCTCCCTTCAGACTCATTTCATATTGGACAAGGCTTTCTATAGTACCTGTCGAGTCTGCCATGTACCATCGCATCTGCCAGTGTGCAGGCGTCCTCAGCCAAGGGATCGGACCTATGAAAAACAAGCGGTTTATCGCCGGAGCCATCTGCCCTAAGTGTGGCTGCGTGGATAAGGTGTTTACCTACCAGCAGGATGGCGCACGATATCGAGCCTGCACACGCTGTGATTTCAACGAAGAGATGCGTTTTGTGCCTCATCCGTCTGAACTGCCAACCCGGGTAACCGGTGAAGACAGGCTGGCCAGCACACCTGCCCAAGTCATCCAGTTTCGCACTCCCAAAAGCACCTGATGGCGCTCCTGGTCAGTTTGCGTTTAGGCCGGGAAAACGCGCCGGAGCACCCCTAGTTCAGTTTGTAGTTGAGACTCAGGTTCATATAGCGATCCGTATTTTTAGTTTCCGCTGGAACATCGGTGTTGTGTTCTGCCAGATAGGACAGTTTGATACCGAGGACATCGGTCATAGATACGACGATGGCGACGCTGGCTTCAAGATAGGCATTGTCCGAACCCAGTTCGGCACTCCAGGTACTCTCCAGTGATGCAGTACCGGGCAAAGTGCGATTCCAGATGACCTGGGCGCTGCCGACCAGTTCGGTCTCCCGCTGGCTGGTGTCCGGATTTGTGGTCCTCAGCTCACTCGCTCTGGCACCCAACCCGACCTGGCCGCGCAGCTGGGTAGGCCCGTCATCCACAAGGACCAGCCCCAACCCACCGTTGAGCGAAGCCTGGTAGTCATAGCCGCTAAAGCGGTCGTCCAGGTAACGAAAGCCTCCATAACCGAAGCTGTTCTCGCTGAGCTGATAACTGCTCTGCCCCCTCAGTCTGTAGCTTTGTGCATTCGTCTCATCATCCTCTGAACTGGCATAGGCAGTGGCTTCTGCAGTATGGGTCCACTGCAGCTTCTCGTACGCCGTCTTAATTCCGAGTGTCAGTGAATCGGAGTTGGAGTTGCCGCTTACAGCGTTGTATCCGATGTCGCCCTCACCCGTCCAGCTGCCAGCGCAGCCAAACCCAGAAATAGCCAGGATAACTGTTACGGATAGAAGCTGCAGGGCGTGTATCACACAAATCACCTGATGGTGTCAAAAATGAGGTGCGCACTATGATAGGGTCGCGTCGATCTGGCAAGGGGCATTCCCATGTGCACAGAAAATCACTGTACGGGGGGAAAGACAGGTGTTGCGGTTCCAAAGCAATGGTATGCTACCGCAGCTGGTTGACGTGTATAGGAGGATATCTCTATTCTTGCCCGGCAGGCGATATGCGGGAAGATCGTCACAGAATCATTGGGATGTGTTGTGTCACCAGCAGTTGTGCAGTTCTGTCATGTACATTCGCGCCGCTTTCTGGACTCCACGCCAGCCTGTTACAGGACACCATCGGCTGAGACGGGCCGCAAGAACTGCTCCCGCCGAGGGTCCGATTACACACAATGCTATTGGAGATAATAGTGCAATGCTGAAAAAAGCGATCCGGCTTTTTGCATTCGCTCTCGGGATGACTCCCGGTCTGGTCTGGGCCGAGGGGAGCCCCGAGGAATCAGTGCTCAATATGACACGGGGTGTTACGCCAGTTGCGCACGAGGTCTACGAGATACATATGTTTATGTTCTGGATCTGCGTGGTCATTGGGATCGGTGTATTTGGGTATCTGCTCTATACGCTGATTTTTCATCGCAAGTCCGCTGGTCACGAGCCCGCCCAGTTTCATGAGCATTTGGGAGCAGAGATTGCCTGGACAATTATTCCCTTCATTCTGCTGGTTATTATGGCTATTCCGGCTACTGCAACCCTGCGGGACATACATAATACCGCCGATGCAGAGTTGGACATCAAAGTTACCGGTTACCAATGGAAGTGGCAGTACGATTATCTGGGTCAGGGCGTCAGCTTTATGTCCGAGTTGGCCACGCCCCGGGATCAGGTCTACAACCTGGATGAAAAAAGCTCGACCTACCTGCAGGAGGTCACCCAGCCACTCGTCATTCCTGCCGAGACCAAGGTGCGGTTTCTGGTCACGGCCAAGGATGTTATTCATTCCTGGTGGGTGCCGGATTTCTCAATTAAGCGTGATGCCATCCCCGGGTATATAGTTGAAACTTGGGCCTATGTTGAAAAGCCCGGTACCTACCGGGGAGCCTGCGCTGAACTCTGCGGTAAAGACCACGCTTTCATGCCAGTTGTTGTTGAGGTGTTGCCCAAAGAGGAGTACGCGGCCTGGATAACCCAGAAGAAAGAAGAAGCTGCAGCTGTTACCGCGCTTAAAGACAAAACCTTCACCATGGAAGAGTCTCTGGAACTGGGCAGGGCTGCCTACGAACGCTCCTGCGCCTCCTGTCACGGCATGAATGGACAGGGTATCGCTGGAGCTTTCCCCGCCATGACGGGCAACCCGATCGTCCTCGGCGATGTTGGCACTCACATTGATGTGGTCGTCAACGGTGTTCCTGGCACAGCCATGCAGGCCTTTGGTGCGCAGCTCAGCGAAGCCGATTTGGCGGCCACCATCACCTACGAGCGCAATGCGCTTGGTAATACTACCGGTGATCTGGTCCAGCCAATCGATGTTTTCAACTTTGTGAATGGCCAGTTCTCTGGTCTTGCATCCGGCGAATAGGAGGATCTTGCTCATGGGACACGAAGCTCCTAAAGGTATTGGCCGCTGGCTGTTTACCACGAATCACAAAGACATCGGTACGCTGTACCTCTGGTTCAGTTTCGCTATGTTCGTCCTTGGCGGTATTTTCGCCATGGTCATTCGCGCCGAACTGTTTGAACCTGGGATGCAACTCGTCGAGCCCGGGTTTTTCAACCAGATGACCACCATGCACGGGCTGGTCATGGTCTTCGGCGCCATCATGCCGGCCTTCGTCGGCCTGGCAAACTGGCTGATTCCAATGATGATCGGAGCGCCGGATATGGCGTTGCCCCGAATGAACAACCTGAGTTTCTGGATCCTGCCCCCGGCCTTTTTGCTGCTGGCATCGACTCTGTTTATGGAAGGTGGTGCACCCAATTTCGGATGGACTTTTTATGCGCCCCTGTCGACCACATATGCCCCCGACACGGTGAACTATTTCATTTTTGGTGTTCACATTATGGGAGCCTCATCCATCATGGGGGCCATCAACATTATTGCAACCGTGCTCAACATGCGCGCACCAGGTATGACGTTGATGAAAATGCCGCTCTTTGTCTGGACCTGGCTGATCACCGCGTTTCTGCTGATCGCCGTGATGCCGGTTCTCGCCGGAGCGGTGACCATGATGCTCATGGACATCAACTTTGGCACCAGTTTCTTTGACGCTGCGGGGGGCGGTGATCCGGTTCTGTTCCAGCATATCTTCTGGTTCTTTGGTCATCCCGAAGTCTACATCATCATCCTGCCCGCCTTTGGAGTAATTTCGGAGATTGTTCCGACCTTCAGCCGCAAGCCGCTGTTTGGATACAGCTCGATGGTGTATGCCACATCGTCCATCGCCTTCCTGTCGTTTATCGTATGGGCGCATCATATGTTTACAGTGGGCATGCCAGTCGGAGGGGGGCTGTACTTTATGTACGCCACTATGTTGATTGCAGTGCCCACCGCCGCCAAGGTGTTTAACTGGATAACGACCATGTTCAGGGGTGCGCTCACCTTTGAAACGCCGATGCTGTTTGCCATCGCGTTCATCGTGCTCTTTACTGTCGGTGGGTTTACCGGCCTGATGCTGGCGATTGCGCCGGCCGACATCCAGTATCACGACACCTATTTTGTGGTTGCACACTTCCACTATGTGATGGTCGCTGGCGCGGTTTTCTCAATGTCAGCCGCAGTCTACTACTGGCTGCCCAAGTGGTGCGGACGCATGTACAACGAGGCTCTGGGCAAAGCACACTTCTGGATTTCCTTTATCGGTTTCAACATCACCTTTTTCCCCCAGCACTTCCTCGGTCTGGCGGGTATGCCAAGGCGCTACGCCGACTACGCACTTCAGTTCTCGGACTGGAACATGGTGTCCAGTATCGGCGCGTTCATTTACGCAGGGGCTCAGATTCTGTTCCTCTACAACGTGATTGCGACCATCCGCAGTGGCAGGAAGGTGGATAATCCCCGTGTCTGGGAGGGAGCGCGAGGCCTGGAGTGGACCCTGCCAACTCCCGCACCTTACCATACCTTCACCACACCACCGGATGTAGATCAAAAGCCGGAGGAGTTGCGCTGATGAATGAAGATCGCGCCAACAGCAGGATCGCCAACACCGTTGCCCGCTCCATGGCTGGCGTGGTAATCATGTTTGTCTTTGCGGTTTTTGTGATGCCGCCGCTCTACGATGTGTTTTGTGAGATAACAGGGATCGGCGGCACATCTTCCGACCCCTATCAGGTGGAGACGGTAAGTGCAGTGGATGAGACACGAACAGTAAAAGTGCAGTTTATTGCCACCAATGAGGCAACCATGCCCTGGGATTTCGAGCCCAACCTGTTTGAGGTGGAAGTTCATCCTGGCGAGTCCACAAAAGTGAGCTACTTCGCCAAAAACCGGACGCCCAGAGACATGATTGCACAGGCCATTCCGAATGTGGTTCCAGCCTCCGCAACACGATATTTCTACAAGACCGAGTGCTTCTGTTTTGAGCAGCAGCTTTTGAAAGCAGGCGAAGAGGCCGAACTACCGCTGGTGTTTATAGTTGATCGGGATCTTCCTCGATCCATCAATACCATTACGCTGTCTTACAGTATTTTTGACGTAACCGAGATGTATGCGGCCAAAGTCGCGAGTGTGAAATAAACCGTACCTATCTTACGTACATAGGGCGCTCTCTGAATTAACTAATGTATTTAGCCGTGATTGCAGGCTGAAACTTTGGGAGAACAAGAATGGCAAGCGAAGGTACCTATTACGTTCCCGAGCACAGCAAACTACCGATAATTACGGGGTTGGCCCTTGGCCTGTCAGCTTACGGCGCTGGCAGAGTCATGATTGATGGCAGCTCCGGGGTGCTGATCCTGGGCATGATCGTGGTCTTCTGCGCGCTCGCGTGCTGGTGGAACACGGTTATCAAGGAAAATATGCAGGGCCTGTCGAATGACCAGCTCAAACGCTCCTATGTCTGGGGGATTGGTTGGTTTATCTTTTCGGAGGTAATGTTTTTTTCCGCATTTTTCGGAGCCCTGTTCTATGTCCGCACTGTGGCGCTGCCGACCCTTGGTGGATGGGGGATGGGCGAAGCCAATCCTGCTGCTTGGGGCGGATTCGAATCCGCCTGGCCGCTCATGGAAACGCCGGATCAGTCCCTGAACGGTGAAAGCGCCGCGTTCGTCGGTCCTGAGAACAGCATGCGTTTTGGGGGCTGGGATTTTGGCAAGCTGGCCGCATGGCTGCCCCTCTACGGCACCATCATACTGATGACATCGAGCTGGACGGTGCATCTGTCCCACAACCATATCAAGCGGGGCGATAACCGGGCAAAGTTTAATACCTGGCTGGGCATAACCGTGCTGCTGGGGTGTGTTTTTCTCGGGTTGCAGGCATATGAATACTACGAGGCCTATCATCATTACGGCCTGACACTGAACTCTGGTATATACGGTGCCACCTTCTTTATGCTGACCGGCTTCCACGGGTTCCATGTGGCTATGGGGACACTTATGCTGGCCATTCAGCTCTTCCGTTCGTTCCGTGGACATTTTACGGAAAACGATCATTTTGGCTTTGAGATGGCATCCTGGTACTGGCACTTCGTTGATGTGGTCTGGGTGATGCTCTTCTTTTTCGTATACATCCTGTAAGAGCGACTCTTTTCATCTGGTCTTTCATCGCAGGACGGCAGGCTCGCCCTCCAAAGGGAAACAGTCAGTCACGTCATTGCGTTGCCCGGGGGTATCCGATAGAATCGCGCACCCTCTTCCGAGGAGGCTGATACGCCAGGGTTGGCCTGATAGCACTTGCCGGACGAGCACCTGACACAACCATTGTATTGGATCAAAACGATGAAACGCACATTCCAACCAAGCAATCTGAAGCGCAAGCGTACCCACGGTTTCCGCGCCCGGATGGCGACCGCCAAGGGGCGTCAGGTTCTCGCTCGTCGGCGTGCCAAGGGTCGCAAGCAACTGGCAGTCTGAAAACCAGCGTCCTTCCCGGTCATCTGAGCGATATTCCGGGAGACCTGCCTCCACTTATTTGAGCCACCGATGTGCGGCGCTATTCGTTTCGTCCAAAACACCGGTTGCTTCACCAGCGTGACTTTGCGCGTGTTCTTGACCAGGTAGACCGCAGGGTCAGTCGGGGCCCGTTGATCATTCTGGCCAGAAAAAATATGCTCACCCATCCACGTCTCGGCCTTGCTATCAGAAAAAAAACCCTCAGGAACGCCGTTGACAGAAATACCCTCAAGCGAGTTGCCAGAGAACAGTTTCGCGTGCGTCAACATCGACTTGAGAATCTCGACCTGGTTTTTATGAACCGCGCTGGCTGTGAGGGTACAAGCCGAAAACAGCTCAATCGTATCGTCGCCAGCGCATTCGAAGCCCTCACAACTGATGAAACCTAGTCAGCCCCGCGCCGAGCATTCGATCCTGCTGCTCTCGATACTCTCACTGGTCAGGGTATACCAGTATCTCATCAGCCCGATGAGAGGGCAACGCTGCCGGTTTTACCCCAGTTGTTCAAACTACGCGCTCGAAGCCCTCGAACGGTATGGCCCCTTCAAGGGGGGTTACCTCAGCATCAAACGCCTTTTAAAATGCCACCCTTGGCACCCGGGCGGGATGGATCCGGTTCCCCCAAAAAATGCACAGAGCGCCACAGACCAGGCTGAACGTGGGCGCAGTTCCAGTAAATCGCAATAGGGGCTCACTGCCTGATGCTGAAAAATGTTGATTGGGTAAAAATCGCCTTGTTGACCGGAATGGCGCTCTGTGTCCTGATGCTTTTGCGCGCCTGGGATGACTTCCAGGACGAGCGCAGCACACTGGCGGACAGCCAGCAGACCCGGAACAGCGGCAGTGTGGTGCAGAACCCGGAAACTCTAGACAATCCGTTTCCAGAACTCCGGGAAGCTGATGAAAGTCGACACTATCATGAACAGGACAATGAGCTGCCAAGTCTGGTGGCAGCAGACTCGCAGGTACCAGTATCCACACCCGAAATGAGTGGTGACCTGATCACCGTTCTCACCGATGTTCTTGAAATCCAGATTGATCCCAGGGGCGGAGATCTGATTTCGGCACAACTCATTCAACACAGGCGTGCCGGAAACGATTCACGACCCTATCAGCTTCTCGTCAGTGAAATTGACCGAACCTATGTAGCCAGAAGCGGCCTGATCGGAACCAACGCCACCGACACCAGTGACAGCCGACCGAGGTTTTCAACGCGAGAGACCTTCTACGAGCTTGGAGAAGATGCTGATGAGCTGGTCGTTGCACTGCACTACCAGCAAGGGCTGGTCAACCTGACCAAAGAGTTTCATTTCAGGCGACAGGATTACCTCATCGGGGTTGAATACCGGATTGATAATCGATCAGATAATGCCTGGAAAGCAGCGTTGTACGCGCAGATTAATCGCGACGACAGAACGCCTGTATCAGAAGATGTACCCTTCGGTGTGAACCCGTACGTGGGCGCAGCAATTACCACACCGGAAGAACGCTATAAGAAGCTGGACTTCAAAGACATTCGCGATGAACGCTTTCGGGCAACAGTCGACACTGGCTGGGTTGCCCTGCTGGAGCGATACTTTCTGACAGCATGGATACCGCAGCAGGGCCTACCCGTTTTCTATGACCTTCGAAAATCCGCCAGCCGCGATCTCTACTACTTTGGTTTCACCCAACCGGAGACCCATGTTGCTGCGGGTGAAACCGGTCGTATCTCTGCCGCACTGTACGTTGGACCAAAAGACCAGTATCGCCTCAGGGACATTGCCAAGTATCTGGATCTTACCGTCGACTATGGCTGGCTCTGGTGGGCTGCCCAGCCGTTGTACGCTGTTCTCTTTTTCATTCAAAGTGGTGAAATTCACTCTTTCAATCTGGACATGAAGCTGTTCCCGGGTTTTTCCAATTGGGGGGTGTCCATCATTCTGCTGACCCTGGTCGTAAAACTACTGTTCTTCCCGCTGTCCGCGGCCAGCTACAAATCCATGGCTCGACTGCGGACGCTGACTCCGAAAATGGCGGCTCTCAAAGAACGGTTTGGAGATGACCGGCAGGCCATGTCCCAGGAAATGATGAAGCTGTACCAAAAGGAAAAGGTCAATCCCATGGGTGGATGCCTACCCATCCTCGTCCAGATGCCCATCTTCATCGCCCTCTACTGGGTTCTGCTTGAAAGCGTCGAGATCAGGCACGCCCCCTTTGGATTATGGATCCAGGACCTCTCCGCTAAGGATCCCTGGTTCGTGCTTCCTGCCATCATGGCATTCAGCATGTGGTTTCAGCAGCGGCTCAATCCGCCGCCGCCTGACCCGACCCAGGCGCGGGTCATGCAGATGCTGCCGATCATATTTGGTGTCATGTTTTTGTTTTTTCCAGCGGGGCTCGTGCTCTACTGGACCGTGAACAATATTCTCTCCATAGCCCAGCAATGGGCGATCACGAGACGTATCGAAACCAGCAGTGCCGCCTAGGCTTTTCAGTCAATGCTCCAGCACAGGGAGAATACCATCGCTGCAATAGCCACCCCTCCCGGACGGGGCGGCATCGGGATCGTGCGGATTTCCGGAGCGCAGGCACAGCATATAGGCATGACCTTGAGCGGCCTGGATCTGCTGCCCAGGCACGCCCACTTCGCCAGGTTTCTGCACAGGGAACAGTTTATCGACGAGGGCCTGATCCTGTTTTTTCCTGGACCCGAATCCTTCACCGGTGAGTCTGTGGTTGAACTTCAGGGCCACGGTGGACCCATTGTGCAAAAAATGCTGCTTGAAGCCTGTCTCGATCTGGGGGCACGTCACGCCGATCCGGGTGAGTTTTCAGCTCGAGCCTTTGTAAATGGCCGTCTGGATCTCTCCCAGGCAGAAGCCATTGCAGATTTGATTGATGCTGGCACCGAAGCTGCTGCCAGAGCAGCTGGCAGGTCTCTTCAGGGCGCCTTCTCGACACACATTCATGAACTCCGGGAACAGCTCATCCGCTGCAGGGTTTTCATCGAGTCGGCAATTGATTTTCCCGAAGAGGATATTGATTTCATCAATGAATCCAACATCCTCGATCAGGTTCGCAACGTGCGATCTCAACTGGAGCGCCTGCTCAACGAAGCACAGCGCGGACACCTCATACAGGAAGGGGCAAAACTTGCCATCATCGGCAAACCAAATGCCGGTAAATCCAGCCTGCTCAACTATCTGGCGAAAAACGACGCCGCCATTGTGACCGATGTCGCCGGAACAACAAGAGACAGCCTGGAAATTCAGGTCGAACTGGACGGATTATTGCTGACACTGATTGATACTGCCGGATTGAACGATGTGCCAGATCAGATCGAAAAGATAGGGATTGAAAGAGGTCTGCAGAAAGCCCGCAATGCGGACGTGCTCCTGTTTGTCTTTGATGCGTCCCTGGATCAGGATCCCATGAGTGTGCCGGATGATGTTTCCGGCATTCTCGACACTCTCAAACCTTGTATCTACCTGGCGAACAAGATGGACCTGGTCGATGGACCACCGCAGCCAATGCCACAAGCAATAGACGCCATAGAGATATCGACCAAAACCGGTATGGGAATGGACGAGCTTCTTCAAGCAATAAAAATCCGGCTCCACATGGAAGAGCGGGAGCCTGAATTCTCTGCCCGTGCCCGTCACATAGATGCCCTGCGCGGCTGTCTGGAAAAAATCAATCAGGGCCTGGAAACAATGAGTCGTTCGGGCGCATCCGAGCTTCTCGCGGAAGACCTGCGCGCCAGCCAGAACTTCCTTGGTCTCATTACCGGTGAGTTCAGCGCGGACGACTTGCTGGGCGAGATTTTTTCCAGCTTTTGTATCGGCAAATAACCCCTGCCAGGCAAGCTTCGTACACAGGGTATCCATAGCTACAGCACAGCTTCAGCACACACCACGCACAACAAATCCACTCACCTGTCCGATTCCCCCGAACACTGAGCACTGCACAAACTGTTTCCGGTATATCTCTGTGTATAAACCGGGCGCAGCGCTTGTCAGAATTGGGGATCGTTTTCAGGATGCAGATCTATCCCCTGCTACCACCCATCATCATGGCCGGAAAGTGACCGGTATTTCCATGGTTTTTATGGACAATATGTTTCTGTTTTCATTGCACAAAAACCACTTATCCCGAATGCCGGGGCTACTTAACAATAACAGTATTAAAGTACTTTAATATCTGGATATATGTACTCTTACTACTGTAGTGAATAGATCGAGAGACTCGGGGAGGCACACTATGGGTTTCACTCGCCTAATGCCGGCGAATCTATATAATGCGCACCCCCACACGCGAAGATACAGCGCTCTCTTCTCGGCACCTTTGATGCAGAACACACATGAACAGTCATAGATACGATGTCATCGTAATCGGTGGTGGACACGCTGGAACAGAGGCCAGCCTGGCTGCTGCACGGCAGGGTGCGCGCACGCTTTTGCTGACACACAATATTGACACGCTGGGACAGATGTCCTGCAACCCTGCTATTGGGGGTATTGGCAAGAGTCACCTGGTCAAGGAAATCGATGCACTGGGTGGAGCTATGGCACTCGCTACTGATCGGGCAGGTATTCAGTTTCGCGTTCTCAACTCCCGCAAGGGTCCTGCCGTGAGGGCGACTCGAGCCCAAGCGGATCGCACGCTCTACCGCTCCGCGATCAGGGCGATGCTTGAGTCAGAACCCAGCCTGGATATTTTTCAGCAGGCCGTGGACGATCTGATTCTTAGAGGTGATCGGGTCAGAGGTGCTGTAACGCAGATGGGGCTGCGCTTCGAGGCTGATGCCGTAGTGCTTTCGGCCGGTACCTTCCTGGGTGGGAAAATTCATATTGGACTGGAAAAGCATTCCGGCGGTCGGGCGGGTGATCCGCCATCGATTACCCTGGCTGACCGTTTGCGAGAGCTTCCCCTGAGGGTGGATCGTCTAAAAACGGGTACGCCTCCCAGAATTGACAGAAGATCTGTCAACTTTTCAAGTCTTTCGGAACAATGGGGTGACGACCCGACTCCGGTCATGTCTTATATGGGCAGCGCCGAAGATCATCCCCGGCAACTCTGCTGCTGGATCACCCATACGAATGAGCGGACTCATGACATCATCCGCGAAGGGATGGAGCGGTCTCCCATGTTTACTGGTGTTATCGAAGGCATTGGTCCCAGATATTGTCCTTCCATTGAAGACAAGGTCGTGCGCTTTGCAGACAAGAGCAGCCACCAGATATTTATTGAGCCCGAAGGGCTCAATTCCGTTGAACTGTACCCCAACGGGATTTCTACCAGCCTGCCATTTGATATTCAGCAACGCATGGTGAATTCCATATCCGGGTTTGAACAGGCGCGTATCATGCGGCCTGGCTATGCTATCGAATACGACTTCTTCGATCCCAGGGACCTCAAGGCCACGCTGGAAAGCAAATATATAAGCGGGCTCTTTTTTGCTGGCCAGATCAATGGGACTACGGGGTACGAGGAGGCGGGTGCCCAAGGGCTGTTAGCCGGTCTGAACGCAGGTTTGAAATCCCGGGGCAAACAGACCTGGGCTCCAGGACGGGATCTGGCCTACATGGGCGTCATGATTGATGATCTGGTTACCCTGGGAACCAGGGAGCCCTACCGCATGTTTACCAGTCGTGCGGAGTATCGCCTGATGCTTCGGGAGGACAACGCTGATATCCGCCTCACGAAAAAGGGCCGGGAACTCGGTCTTGTAGATGACAGGCGCTGGTCTGCATTTCACCGCAAGCTTTCGGTTATAGAAGATGAGTCCCGGTGGATGAAAAATCACTGGATTCAGGCCGGTTCCCGGGAAGCCAGCATCCTGAGTCGTTATATCGACAAACCGCTGACCAGAGAATACAGTCTTTTTCAACTTTTGAAGCGCCCTGAGCTGGACTACCAAAAGCTCGCGGAAGTGAGCGGACATCACTGTGACCATACGGCTGCAGCACAGCAGGTAGAAATTTCCGCGAAATATGCAGGCTATATCGATCGTCAGGCTGATGAAATAGAACGGCTCAATCGCATGGAAAATACCCTGATACCAGAAGGTTTTGATTTCCGGGCGGTTCAGGGGCTCTCCACTGAGGTGCTTCAGAAACTCGCTGAAACCAGGCCCGCGACCATAGCCCAGGCGGCCAGAATCCCTGGTGTCACTCCGGCGGCTGTTTCCCTGCTTCTTATCTATTTGAAGAAATACGGACACCTGCAGAAAATCGCCCAGTGAGTCTGCTCGCGGAACGCCTGGCCCGGGGCCTGGCTGCTTTGAATCTGGATGTTTCTGAAGAGGCACGGGCGCAACTGCTGGCATACCTGGCATTGCTGGAACGATGGAATAGGGCATACAACCTGACATCCATTCGTGAACCCGAAAGGATGTTGAATCTGCACATCCTGGACAGCCTGACAGTTGTCCCCTGGGTGGAACAGTACAGGCCACAGGGACGAATTGTGGATGTGGGGACAGGCGCGGGACTTCCCGGGCTGGTTGTAGCGCTCGCGTGTCCCGGAATGCAGGTCACGCTTCTTGATGCCAACGGAAAAAAGTGTCGTTTTCTGAATCAGGTCGCTCTGGAGCTGAATCTTGCAAACATCCAGGTGGTACAGAGTCGGGTTGAGACGTACAGGCCGGTTCAGTCCTTTGACCTGGTTTTGTCGAGGGCTTTTGCGACGCTTGCTGATATGACTGATAATGCCCGCCACTTGCTGTCCAGAGGTGGACACTTTCTGGCAATGAAAGGCCGCTATCCGGACACTGAGATTGAACAGCTGCGTTCGGGTTATACTCTGGTCAAGGCACATCGGGTGAGCGTACCGGGTCTGGAAGACACTGAGCGCTATCTGGTAGACATCAAGCTGGAGAACCGGATGCACTGCACTTCTCACATTGGGATAAAAAGGTAACCTGTGACCCATATTCTCGCCATTGCCAATCAGAAAGGTGGGGTTGGAAAAACTACAACCGCATTGAATCTGGCTGCGTCATTGGCCCATAGTTTCAAGAAAGTGCTGCTGGTCGACCTCGACCCCCAAGGCAATTCGACAACAGGATCTGGTGTCGACAAGCACGGTCTCGAAGAAAGCGCACTGGAGGTGCTGCTGAACAAGGCTGATATTGCTGACGTCACACTTCATTGTGAGAGCGGTCGCTACGATCTGGTGCCGGCGAATGAGCAACTCACCACCGCTGAAATCGGACTTATCAATGAGTTGATGCGTGAACAACGCCTGCGCCACGCGCTGCTCAGGGTTCAGCACAACTACGACTATGTCATTATCGACTGTCCACCATCACTGAACATGCTCAGCATCAACGCACTGGTTGCTGCGACGGGCGTCATTATTCCGGTCCAGTGTGAGTACTTTTCCCTCGAAGGCATCTCTGGACTGGTGAGCACAATCGAAAAAATTGCCAGCATGACAAACAGCAAGTTGCGTATCGAGGGCGTCCTGCAAACCATGTACGACCCGAGAAACATGCTGACGATAGATGTTGAACGAGAGCTTAGGGGGTATTTTGGCGAGAGGGTATTCAAGACATCAATTCCCAGAAACGTGCGCCTTGCCGAAGCGCCCAGCCACGGCCTGCCGGCACTTGTGTACGACAAGAACTCGCGGGGGGCCATCGCGTACAAGGGTTTGGCTGGTGAGCTGATTCGTCGGCACAAGCCAAAGGCAAAGGTATGTCTGAGTGCTCAGGAGGTTGGCTGACAATGGCGATGAAAAAGAGGGGTCTGGGCAACACGCTCAAAAAGTCATCTTCAAGTGCTCTGGATACTTTTCTCGATGCGCGCACCATCATCGAGGACAGCCACCGGAATGTGTCCGATTTGGATCGAACTTCGGCCGACCAGCTGCGGGAAGTACCCCTGGATTTGATTGACCGGGGCCGATACCAGCCGCGTCGCCACATGGAAGAGGGAGCCCTGGATGAATTGGCAGAAAGCATCAGGGCCCAGGGGCTCATGCAGCCCATTGTGATACGGCCACTGAGCAGCGGTCGTTATGAGATCGTCGCTGGTGAGCGACGCTGGCTGGCCTCCCGGAAAGTCGGGCTGGAGTCCATCGCCGCCATTGTCCGGCACATCCCCGATGAAGCTGCCAGCGCCATGGCGCTCATAGAGAATATTCAGCGGGAAGGTCTGAATGCCATGGAAGAGGCTCTGGCCTTGCAGCGTATCGGCGAAGAATTTGAGCTGACGCATGAACAGGTCGCCCGCGCTGTTGGGAAATCACGCAGCGCTGTCTCCAACCTCATACGTTTGACCAAATTACCGGAGCAGGTGCGTACACTTGTTGAGCGGGGTGACCTAGAGATGGGTCATGCTCGAGCCATTCTGGGCGTGGAGGCTGACGAAATGCCTGTTGTCGCACGTGAAATCATTGATCGGGACATGTCGGTTCGTCAAGCGGAAGCCTATGTGCGGTCGCGGCAGAAAAAACCATCAACGCGACCTCGGTCAACTGAAAAATCTGCAGATATATTGGTTCTTGAGAAGGAAATATCTGAAAAACTTGGAGCCCCCGTCTCGGTGCAGACATTTCGCTCTGGCAAGGGAAAGCTCGTAATCAGCTATGCATCGCTGGACATTCTCGACGGGATCCTCAAGCACATTCGATAACCCTCCTTCCGTCTCAGTGATGATGATGCCCGTGGTCCGGGCGCTGGATAAAGAATCCCGGTCCCGGGCTGGAACAGCAATTGGTGTGCCCACCGGGTGGGTTCTTTGGATACGAGCCGTAGAGCCTGTTTTGAAACCATCTCGCGCAGAAATACACCAGGTGATGGTGCAGCTCCGAAGTCAGTGCGCAGGACGCCAAGCCTAAGCAAATGCTAAGCCTTGAAGCCACACAGGGTTGCAACTATAATCCGCCTCCCGCGGGCACCTGTGGATAAGTGTCAACGCTCCTGTTTGTTAAGTATCTGGGATGGCAGTTGGTCTCAGCGGTTTTGCTCACGGTCGCGGGCTTCGGAATTGGTGGTCGCGACGGCGCTCTGGCAGCCGTGGCTGGCAGCATCATCGCCATAGTGCCGAATGTCTACTTCACCGTGCAGGCATTTCGCTACCGGGCTAGCGAGGAGCCAGTACGGACACTGAGTGCCATCTATAGGGGTGAAGCAGGCAAATTTGTATTGGTGATGGTTCTGTGTGCACTCGCGTTTCGGTCCTACGAGTTTCGGTACCCGCTGATATTGTTTATGGCGCTGTTCGCCATCTTGGTGACACAGACCCTGGCGAGTGTGTGCGTCCTTCCGAGTCTTCAAAAAGCCGGAACGAGCGCAACGCGAGAGAACGAGATTAACTGAGAACACATTGCATGGCCGGTGATTCGCAAGGTTCTGAACAGAGCACCACAGAGTATATTCAGCACCACCTTCAACATCTGACATTTGGCAAACTCCCGGCTGGCTATGAGCGCCACAACGATGGTCACACTCATATGCTCGAACAGGATACCTGGACTTTGGCTCATGGTTCTGAAGAAGCGGCAGCCATGGGATTCAACGCTATTCATGTCGACAGCCTTGCCTGGTCTTTTGGCCTTGGTGTGGTGTTTTGCCTGTTGTTCAGTTATGTGGCGCGACGGGCCAATTCGGGCGTTCCCGGAGGGTTGCAGAACGTCGTTGAAATGATCGTCAATTTTGTCGATGGCAATGTCAAGGACATGTTTCACTACAAGAACGCGCTGGTTGCCCCTCTTGCACTTACCGTATTCGTCTGGGTTTTCCTGATGAACCTGATGGACCTGGTACCGGTAGACCTGATCCCCGAGATAATGATGGCCTTGGGCGTTGACTACCAGAAAATAGTTCCGACCACTGACCCCAACGTAACTCTGGGAATGGCGCTGGGTGTCTTTGTTTTGATGATCTACTACTCCATCAGGATGAAAGGGGTGGTTGGTTTTACCAAGGAGTTGACACTGCACCCCTTTCATCACTGGGGGTTTATTCCAGTAAACCTTTTTATGGAACTGGTCGGCCTCCTGGCTCGGCCTTTTTCGCTTGGTTTGCGACTGTTCGGCAACATGTATGCCGGCGAAATGATTTTTATCCTGATTTCCGTGATGTACACCGCTGGCTGGATCTTCGGCCTCTTCGGAGGTCTGTTGCAGATCGGCTGGGCGATATTCCACATTTTGGTTATCACCCTCCAGGCATTTATTTTTATGGTGTTGACCGTCGTGTACCTGTCCATGGCACACGATGAGGGTCATTAATGCACTTGTTGTTCGTGTAACTCTACGTAGGAGACAAAAATGGAACTGGTAATTATTGCTGCAGCGATCATGCTGGGCCTTGGCGCATTGGGTGCCGCTGTAGGCATGGGCCTGTTGGGCGGGCGCTTGCTCGAAGGTACCGCCCGTCAGCCCGAACTCGCTGCCATGTTGCAGGGCAAAATGTTCCTGCTTGCTGGTCTGATCGACGCCGTACCCATTATCGGCGTCGGTATAGCCATGTATCTGATCTTTGTTGTTGCGCCGGGTGTTGGCGCCTGATCAATTGCAATGTGCCTTGTCGTTCAGCAGTCGCGAGACAACTGCCGTGAAATAAAACCAAGGCAATAACGAACAGAGGGTAGCAAGAGTGAATATCAATGCAACACTCATAGGCCAGATGATCTTTTTTGTCATCTTTGTGCTGTTTTGTATGAAGTTTGTATGGCCGCCGATTACCAATGCCATGGCTGAACGCGCCAGAAAGATTGCTGAAGGGTTAGCTGCAGCTGAACGCGCAGACAAGGATCTCGAACTGGCGCAAGAAAAAGCTGCCGAAGACCTCAGGGAAGCAAAGGCGCGGGCTGCCGAAATCATTGCGCAGGCGAAAAAGCGCGCTGAGCAAATGGTTGAAGAGGCCAAGGACAAAGCCAGGGAAGAGGCTGACCGCGTGCTGGCATCAGCCGAAGCCGAGGTTGAGCAGCAGGTCGCGAAAGCGAAGGAGACCCTTCGGGGTCAGGTGTCGGTTCTGGCGATTGCCGGTGCCGAGAAAATCCTGGAGTCCAGTGTTGATGCCAAGGTGCACGGCCATATGCTTGACCAGATTGCCGCGCAGCTGCACTAGTCCGGTTGCCGGAAAACATTTGTCATGGCCGAATCAACGACACTGGCGCGACCCTATGCCCGGGCAGCGTTTGAATATGCCGATGCACACAGCAACATGGATGCCTGGTCCAAAGCGCTTCAGCAACTCGCCGCGATCGTGGCACACGAAAAGGTTGCCGGGCTGCTGGCCGACCCTCTGGCAGTCACGGGGCACATATCAGGCGCAGTTATAGATCTTATGGGCGATGAACTGGATCAAAAGATGCAAAATTTTGTCAGTACCCTTGCTGCCAACAAGCGGCTTGGCTTGCTTGCTGAAATCTCGCTTCTGTTTGATCTGATGAAAGCCAATCGTGAACAGGTGCTTGATGTTCGCATACACAGTGCCTACGACATGGATGCAGAACAGCGGAACCGCCTGGCTGATGCCTTGGGCAGCAGCCTCAAACGCACAATTTTGCTCGAAGTTGAAACCGACCGCAGCCTGATTGGCGGTGCGCTTATCAACGCTGGCGACACCCTCATTGACGGTTCGGTAAAAGGCCGGCTGACCAAGCTGGCCGACTTCGTTACCCAATAACCGGAGCAGGAGCCAACAGGATTCCCAAGGAATACATCATGCAACAACTGAACCCATCTGAAATCAGTGAAATCATCAAGAATCGTATCGATTCCCTGGACATCAGTACCGAGGCCAAAAATGAAGGTACGGTAGTCTCGGTCCAGGACGGGATTGTTCGTATCCACGGTCTAGCCGAAGTTATGTACGGCGAGATGATTGAATTTGACGGTGGCCTCTTTGGCATGGCGCTCAACCTGGAGCGCGACTCGGTCGGTGCTGTGGTGTTGGGTGACTACCTCGGTTTGGCCGAAGGTGTCAAGGCACGATGCACCGGACGCATTCTTGAGGTTCCCATTGGGCCTGAACTGGAAGGCCGGGTGGTCGATTCTCTGGGGAATCCGATCGACGGGAAGGGTGCCATAGGTGCCAAGCTGACAGATGCTCTGGAAAAGGTGGCCCCCGGCGTTATTCAGCGACAGTCGGTGAGTCAGCCCCTGCAGACCGGGCTCAAAGCAATTGACTCCATGGTGCCCATCGGCCGCGGTCAGCGCGAACTGATTATTGGCGACCGCCAGATCGGTAAAACCGCCGTTGCGATTGACGCTGTCATTAACCAGAAAGCTACAGGTGTCAAGTGTATTTACGTTGCCGTGGGCCAGAAGAACTCCACGGTTGCCAACATCGTGCGCAAACTCGAAGAGCACGGGGCCATGGAGCACACCATTGTGGTTGCAGCCACGGCATCCGATCCTGCGTCCATGCAATATCTTGCCCCTTATGCTGGGTGTACTATGGGAGAGTACTACCGCGACCGTGGTCAGGATGCCCTGATCATCTATGACGATCTAACCAAGCAGGCCTGGGCCTATCGCCAGATCTCGCTGCTGCTGCGCCGCCCTCCTGGCCGTGAAGCCTACCCCGGCGATGTCTTCTACCTCCACTCCAGATTGCTGGAGCGCGCCGCGCGGGTTAATGCAGACTACGTTGAGAACTTCACCGGTGGTGAGGTCAAGGGCAGGACCGGTTCACTCACAGCGCTGCCAATCATTGAAACCCAGGCCGGTGACGTATCGGCCTTCGTACCTACCAATGTGATTTCCATTACAGATGGTCAGATTTTCCTTGAGGCGGATCTGTTCAATGCTGGCATTCGTCCTGCCATGAACGCCGGTCTCTCGGTGTCGCGTGTGGGTGGTGCAGCCCAAACCAAGATTATCAAGACACTTGGTGGCGGTATACGTCTTGCGTTAGCACAGTATCGAGAACTGGCGGCATTCTCGCAGTTTGCCTCCGATCTCGATGAGGCTACCCGGGAACAGCTTGAGCACGGCCAGGCCGTGACCGAGTTAATGAAACAGGCACAGTACGCCCCGCTTAATGTTGCCGAAATGGGTGTGGTGCTCTACGCGGCCAACTCCGGGTACCTGAAAGGCATTGAAATCAACAAGATTGGTGATTTTGAAGCTGCGCTGCTCGGCTACATGAACTCTGAACACGCTGATCTCATGGGTCAGGTGGGTGATGAGGGCAACTGGAATGACGACATTGAGGCCAGTTTCAAGGCGGCCATCGATACGTTTGTTGAAACCCAAGCATACTAGCCAAAGTTATCGGTGATCATACGAGCAAAGATGGAGGCGGCATTCATGAGCCAGGGACAGATGAGGTTTATTCGGGCGAATCCGCAGAATGTACATCCGAGTGCAGTAGCAGCAAGAGGTTGATATGGCTGTTGGGAAGGAAGTAAGAACTCAGATTAACAGCATCAAAAGCACGCAAAAAATCACCTCCGCGATGGAGATGGTGGCTGCCAGCAAAATGCGCAGGGCTCAGGACAGCATGTCTTCGGGCAAGCCCTATGCACAATACATTCGGGGCGTTATCGGTAACATTGCCAGTGCCACTTCCGAATATCAGCACAAGTATTTGCTGGAACGTGAAGTCGGGCGGGTAGGGTACATTGTGGTCTCCACTGACCGGGGCCTGTGCGGAGGTCTGAATGTCAACATGTTCAAGGCCGTAGTGCGGGAGATCCGAAGCTGGGATGAGCGGGGTGTCCAAGCAGAATTCTGCGCTGTAGGCGCCAAGGCGGTCAGCTTTTTTGGCAACTATGGTGGGGATGTCACTGCTGCGGTTCGCGATCTGGGAGACACACCCAGTGCGGACGATCTGCTGGGCTCTATCAGAGTCATGCTGGATGCCTTTGATGAGGGCAGAATTGATCGCCTGTACCTGGTATCCAACGATTTTGTGAATACCATGACCCAAAAGCCGGTGGTACGCCAGCTGTTGCCGCTGCAACAGACGGAAGACGACAAACTGGCTCACCACTGGGACTATATTTACGAGCCTGATGATGCTGCCGAAATTCTTGAAGGTCTGCTGATACGCTATGTGGAGTCCCAGGTCTACCAGGCTGTGGTGGAGAACAAGGCCTGTGAAATGGCGGCACGCATGTTGGCAATGAAAAATGCCACCGACAATGCCGGTGATCTGATTGACGAGCTGCAGTTGTTGTACAACAAGGCTCGCCAGGCCGCCATTACCCAAGAGCTTTCTGAAATAGTCGGTGGAGCCGCTGCCGTCTAGGAGCGGGCACCAAAAAAACCAACAACTGAATTGAGATTAAGAATAGAGGACACCCCTGATGAGCAGTGGACGTATCGTACAAATCATCGGCGCCGTCGTTGATGTGGAATTCCCGCGTGACAGCGTACCCAAGGTTTATGATGCCCTGAATGTGAGCACCGGGCTGACCCTGGAAGTACAGCAACAGCTCGGCGACGGCGTGGTTCGCTCCATCGCCATGGGCTCTTCCGAGGGTTTGAGCCGAGGACTGGATGTAGAAAACACCCACGCGCCTATCAAGGTGCCGGTTGGCCAGGCTACTCTGGGCCGCATTATGGATGTGCTGGGCAACCCGGTTGATGAGGCCGGTCCTATAGGGGCCGAGGATTCCGCTGCTATCCACCGAGAGCCCCCCGCCTATGCTGACCAGTCCTCTTCGGTAGATCTGCTGGAAACAGGCATCAAGGTAATCGACCTGATTATGCCGATTGCCAAAGGTGGTAAGGTCGGCCTCTTCGGTGGAGCCGGTGTGGGCAAGACCGTAGCCCTGATGGAACTGATCAACAACATTGCCAAGGCGCACTCCGGTCTGTCCGTATTCGCTGGTGTGGGAGAGCGAACCCGCGAAGGGAACGACTTCTATTATGAGATGGAGGAATCCGGTGTGCTCGATAAGGTTGCCATGGTGTACGGACAGATGAACGAGCCCCCTGGTAACCGCCTGAGAGTTGCGCTGTCCGGCCTGACCATGGCCGAACATTTTCGCGACGAGGGCCGGGATGTCCTGATGTTCGTGGACAATATTTACAGATACACCCTGGCGGGAACCGAAGTATCGGCGCTGCTCGGTCGAATGCCTTCAGCGGTGGGCTACCAGCCGACCCTCGCCGCAGAGATGGGTGCCCTGCAGGAGCGGATCACCTCAACAAAAACCGGATCCATCACGTCCTTCCAGGCCGTCTACGTTCCGGCGGACGATTTGACGGATCCATCGCCTGCAACGACCTTTGCCCACCTGGATGCAACCCTGGTGCTGTCCCGCCAGATCGCTGAGCTCGGTATTTATCCGGCGGTTGATCCCCTGGATAGTACCTCGAGACTACTCGATCCACTGGTTATTGGCCCGGAACACTACGAAGTGGCGCGAGGTGTTCAGGGTGTGCTGCAGCGCTTTAAGGAGCTGCGCGACATTATTGCCATCCTGGGTATGGATGAGCTGTCTGATGAAGACAAGCTGACCGTCGCTCGAGCCCGAAAGATCCAGCGCTTTCTGTCCCAGCCCTTTGATGTTGCCGAAGTCTTTACCGGCTCCCCGGGAAAATATGTTTCGCTCAAGGACACCATTGCCAGCTTCAAGGGTATTCTCGAAGGACAGTATGACGAAATCCCCGAGCAGGCGTTTTACATGGTGGGCGGTATTGAGGAAGTTGTTGAGAGGGCCAAGGATCTCTAGGGTCAGGTGTCAGCTTCGGGGAGAGGATAGTCTATGGCGATGACAGTCCACTGCAATATTGTCAGTACGGAAAAGGAAATTTTTTCCGGGCTCATTGAATCATTGACGGCGACCGGCAAGGAAGGAGAGCTGGGTATTCAGTACGGACATGCGCCCCTGCTGACTCCCCTGAAGGCCGGTCCTCTGCGCCTCGTCAAACAGGGTGGCGACGAAGAACTGGTATTTGTCTCCGGCGGTTATCTGGAGGTTCAGCCACACCTGATCACTGTATTGGCGGATACCGCTGTTCGCGCACATGACATTGACGAGGCAGCAGCTGCGCAGGCCAAGGAACACGCCGAAAAGGTCATGGCCAATCAATCGGGCGAGTTCGATTACTCCAAGGCTTCTGCTGAACTTGCCGAAGCTGCCGCCCAGCTTGCCACGCTGGAGAGATTGCGCCGGCAGGTGAAATAGGCACCGTGCGGTTCAACCAAGAGGCACGAGGCCGTATCTGTCGCACATGCTGGATTTTGTCGGGCGATGGTGATTCATGAGATGCTTTTCATGGAACCATGCACCAATGTCGGGTGCGGAGTCTGTCTGCTCAAAGTCATGATGTCCAATACCTCAAGCAGAATGCCAGTCACTCACATCTGGAGTCGGTGCCGGTGAGCGATATCTACGATTTTCAGCTCGTGCGAATCGATGATCAGGAACAATCCGCCAGGGACTATAAAGGCAAGGTTTTGCTGATCGTCAATACGGCGAGCAAATGCGGGTTCACACCTCAATATCATGGGCTTCAGGAACTCTACGAGAGATATCGGGATCGGGGCTTTGAGGTGCTGGGATTTCCCTGCAACCAGTTTTGTTACCAGGAACCAGGCAGTGATTCTGAAATTCAGGAATTTTGCAGGCTGAACTTTGGTGTCACTTTTCCTCTGTTCAAGAAAGTCAAAGTCAACGGTCGCGGTGCATCACCACTATTCGTGCACCTGAAAGAACAGGCCCCGGGCATCCTTGGAAGCCATACTATCAAATGGAACTTCAGCAAGTTTCTGGTGAGCCGCAATGGCGAGGTTATCAGGCGCTATGCCAACGCGGTCAAACCGGACGCCATCTGTGGAGATATTGAAAAGCTGCTCGAGGTTTAAGAGTCTGCTATAGCGAAGCGCCATCAAATACATCAAATGGAGTTACGGAGGCATCAATATTTTTGATACAGCCGAGAGTGATGCGATGGTGGTCAGGGATTCTTCAGGCATCTTACTGAGGTATAAAGGATTCAATGGTGCCCGCGAACCGGAACCGACCCGCGCCGCAGTGACAATTGCCCTGGCATGGTATATCGGTCACACACAGAGTTCTCAGGTCTTCTGTACAAATTCTGCCCACACACCTGTGGGTTTCCACAGACTGTCCATAATCTCGCGGGCTACCGCATCGGCCATGCCAAGAACATCGCGCCTGTATCTGTATAGAAACGCAGAAACGCGCATGTTGGCGGCACAGTGCACCCAGGTTTTGCGGTTACCAAGAGATTCCAGCGTTGAGGAGAATTTCTGAAAATCTGCCTCGGTGGGTTGTGTGTAGTCAACCGGGATATGCACGTAGCTGATCCCCAGCTTTGAAAGGGCAGCGGCCTCATCCTTGAGCGCGTTTTCTGCGCTGTGTGGGGCAAGATTGATCACCGTGCCAAAGCCCGCTTCCCGTATCAGGCCGAATTGCTTTTCGGTTGGCTGCCCCGAGGTCGACAGGGAATCATTGTACCTGCGGTAATTATAGATCTCCTGCAAGTGTCTCTTGCAGAGGTCCAGCGGGATACGCCTGTCCATCTTGGTTATGTGTGAGCATACCTAGAAGCCCAGACGGGCTTCCAGCGAGAGTCCCCGGTCGTCCTCGCCGAAGATGCCAACGTGGCGCATCAGCTTGAAGGTCATGCTGGCATCCATGCTCGCCCGGCCTCCGTCCAGAGGCTTCAGGCGCCAGCCCAGCGTCTGCAGACTGCCGCCGCCCTGCGCCCCATGCAGCAGGAAGGGTGTGCCCAGGTACCGCCCACCAAACAGCGGCAGACCCCAGCCGAACTCGGCATCGAGCCTGCCCGCGCTCGACTCCATCCCGAAGTGGTCCATGTGGCGCATGGCGAACATCTGGTCCAGCCCGCTGGCCGTGTCGATGCCCCACTGCTGGCGCAGCGATACGGACGGGCCGAGGCCACCAGCGTCCCAGGGATCCCAGGCAAGGTATGCAGACGCGCCCGTCTGGCTGAACTCGTCGTCCTCGTGCGTGACCAGGTGGCGGCCTTCGAGTTCAAAGGTGAGACCGTCTCGCATCAATGAGGCACCAGCGGAGACCTCACCGCCGAAGCCTTCCTCAGCATCGCCACCGTCCCGGCGCACACCACCCTCGATCCGCGCCGAGACCTGTCCGCCATCCTCCATCTGGCGGGTCCAGGATGCCTCGACCGCCGCCCTGATGCGGCTCACTTCCGCGTCCGTCTTGGGCAGCGGCAGTCCGGCTGGCACCTCAGAGGTCACCCGCATCGCCATGGCATCAGACAGCAGCGACAGGCGCACCCCCTCACCAAAGCTCATCAGTTCGCTGCGCACGCCCGCAGCACCCATTTCCATGTCAATGTCAGTGTCGACAGCCGCGCCCCGCTCCGGCCTGAGCATCCTGTCACCCCAGCCCAGACTCAGCGCGCCCCAGGCGGAGAAGCGGTCGGTGGCGGTGCTGAGGTAGGGTGTCAGCGCAGTCATGGTGGATTCCATCTCGCCCCGACCGAGAGCTCCAACATAGTCGCCATCGCCCTGGCTTCGGGACAGACTGAGGCCGACCAGCCAGCGGCGACCCAACGACAGGTCCGCACCGACCTGTCCGGTCGCCACATCGCCATCGACCGAGACAGCACCGGAGTGGCCGTCAAGGACAGTCACGGAACCTCGGCCCCACAGCCCCCAGGCCGATCCTCGCTCCGTCGTCCCCCCCGCCGTGAACGAGGAACCAGCCAGCGCAGTGCGCATCATCTGGTCGAACGAACTGCCTTCGGAGGCTCCAGGTCCGGCCAAAGGCGCGGATGCAGTCACCCAAGATGTCCCTCCCGAGAAGCTGGCAGGCTCAAGACTCGAGACGAGTGTGCGTTCATAACTGCCAGCGATGTCGCCAAGGACCGCGCCAGCATCCGGGGATTGGGCGGCAGAGTCGCCGCCAGCGCCCAGGCTTCGCCCGGCAAACACGGCCTCAAAGCTCGTGCCACCGGCCTTCCGGGGCCGCATCTGGTCCCGGATGCGCTGAGTCGCCACACGGTCGCCAATACCCTCCAGTATGTGCTCAGAGACAACACGGCCGAAGCGTGGCATCCATGCGTCAGAGGCATCGGACAGACCGGAAGCGGACGGATGGTCGATGTCAGTCACTGCCACTGAGATCTCTGCCGACACCCCATCGTAGCCGCCCCCGGACGCGCTGTGCGACAGCGCACCAGATGCATCCGCGATATCATCGTCCTCCAGGGCCGTCACCCTCAGGGTCTGCGCCCTGTCCCAGTCATCGGTGCTGAACCTGAGGCTGGTTGGCGAGACCGCCACACCCGCACCGTCCGATACCGCGATAGCCACCGTCACCGCACCTGACGGTGCAGCACCCAGCGACACAGTGTACGAACCGCTGCTGCCCTCCTCCAGCGACAGAGAGGACTCAGAAGCCACCAGGGATGGCTCGTCGGTGTCAGTCACTGCCACTGAGATCTCTGCCGACACCCCATCGTAGCCGCCCCCGGACGCGCTGTGCGACAGCGCACCAGATGCATCCGCGATATCATCGTCCTCCAGGGCCGTCACCCTCAGGGTCTGCGCCCTGTCCCAGTCATCGGTGCTGAACCTGAGGCTGGTTGGCGAGACCGCCACACCCGCACCGTCCGATACCGCGATAGCCACCGTCACCGCACCTGACGGTGCAGCACCCAGCGACACAGTGTACGAACCGCTGCTGCCCTCCTCCAGCGACAGAGAGGACTCAGAAGCCACCAGGGATGGCTCGTCGGTGTCAGTCACTGCCACTGAGATCTCTGCCGACACCCCATCGTAGCCGCCCCCGGACGCGCTGTGCGACAGCGCACCAGATGCATCCGCGATATCATCGTCCTCCAGGGCCGTCACCCTCAGGGTCTGCGCCCTGTCCCAGTCATCGGTGCTGAACCTGAGGCTGGTTGGCGAGACCGCCACACCCGCACCGTCCGATACCGCGATAGCCACCGTCACCGCACCTGACGGTGCAGCACCCAGCGACACAGTGTACGAACCGCTGCTGCCCTCCTCCAGCGACAGAGAGGACTCAGAAGCCACCAGGGATGGCTCGTCGGTGTCAGTCACTGCCACTGAGATCTCTGCCGACACCCCATCGTAGCCGCCCCCGGACGCGCTGTGCGACAGCGCACCAGATGCATCCGCGATATCATCGTCCTCCAGGGCCGTCACCCTCAGGGTCTGCGCCCTGTCCCAGTCATCGGTGCTGAACCTGAGGCTGGTTGGCGAGACCGCCACACCCGCACCGTCCGATACCGCGATAGCCACCGTCACCGCACCTGACGGTGCAGCACCCAGCGACACAGTGTACGAACCGCTGCTGCCCTCCTCCAGCGACAGAGAGGACTCAGAAGCCACCAGGGATGGCTCGTCATCAGTAACGGGTTGGCCGCCATCGCCGGGAGATGGCGGGGAGATGGTGCCACCGCCACCAGGCGGCGGATCCACGGGGGTCGGATCCACGGAGGGCGGATCCACGGGGGTCGGATCCACGGAGGGCGGATCCACGGGGGTCGGATCCACGGAGGGCGGATCCACGGGGGTCGGATCCACGGAGGGCGGATCCACGGGGGTCGGATCCACGGAGGGCGGATCCACGGGGGTCGGCGCTGTATCCCCCGTGACGGTCACTGTCAAAAATACGTGGTCGCCCTCTTGTCTGCCGCCAGTGGCCACATGCTCCAGCGTTGCCATGTCGATGATAGTATCATTGTCCCGAGCGGCGCTGACGGTGACGTCCTGCCCCATGTTCCAATTGTCACTGGAGAAGTCGAGACTGTCCGGTGAGGTGGTCACGTCGGGATTGTCGGAGGTTATCCACACCTGTACCCCTGAGTTCTCTGGGGGTTGGGATCCCAGCCGCACCGTGTAGCTGGCTGTTCCGCCCTCCGCCACCGTCAGGGACGACATGGAGAGCCTCAGCGGCGGAGCAAAAGGCGTTGCTGTCACCCTGTCCGATGCCGCGCCTTTGGTTTGGCCCGCTACCGCCCGCACTCGAAAGGTATAGGCTAAGCGGTTGGAAAGATCGCCGACCGCAAGGGTGGTGGTGTTGGCATTGCTGCCGGTGATGGGCATCCAGCGACCGAAGAACTGCTGATACTCCCAGCCGGTGATGCTGCTGTCGTTAGGGTTGTTCCATGACAGCTCAACCTTGCCATTGCCTGGCGTGGCTGTCAGACCGGTGGGCTTGGCAGGAGGAGTCTGCGCTTCCACCGGCCCGGCGGCTACCATCAGCGCGATCAGCAGGGGCAGAGAGAACCGCGCGGCGCACGACAGGCCGCCTGTCATATACGAGAACCAAATCTTCATCTGTCCGATCCAGTGAGATGGGGGGGGGGGGGGTAGGATAGTAGAATCTTTTCTCACTGCGTTTTCCTCAGCATCAGAAAGGAAAGTGCCCCACGTAGAGCGCAGGGCACAGGTCTGGTCGAACTTTCGGCGCGCTATTCTAATTATCGCGTGCGGGTGCGTCAAACACTAGCACTGCACCACCACCTTAGACCCCATGAGCCTCGTTCCCACACATTGCCGTGCCCTGCGGCATGTGTACTAGAGTGCACCCATGTCTCCAGAGACTCGAATAGCAGTTCTTGAGGAACGTATGAAGACCGTGCAGGCAGAAGCCAAGGCAATGCAGGCTGAATATAAGACCGACATAGCGCGTCTCGCCGAAGAGTCCGCGAAACGGGACGCGAAATGGGATGTTGAGGCAGCCAAGCGGGAAACGCGCTGTGACATCCAGCCACGCAAATTATGCGGGAAAAATATAACTAAAACGTGCACTTATGACGAAATGTTTTAATCCCCCTACCGTAACCAGAGGTTACGCGCACGGGCACCAGACATGGGGCTTCGCTTTGCCCGGATAGGCCAGGAGGCGGGCAGGGCGCACGCTGGACGCCAGCGCCGTCAGCCAACGAAAACCCTGGAAGGGAGAACGACATGGTACGATGACGACCTGCCAGAGACCACAACACCATGACCAGCCCAGGCTACTACCCGTGGGAAGACACCTACATTGACGACGGCAGTGACCGTCCACAGGATGACGTAGAACCAGAAGCGTTCGCCAAGATGAGGGACCGCGCACCACTCACCGGTGCGGGCAGCCCCTTCTTCTCCAGGCGCGAAGTGGAAATCAATCAATTCCGCGAGAGCGCGGGGCAACTCGCCAAAGGCTTCCGCGCCAACAACACGCTGGTCTTTGAAGGGCCTCCGGGCTGCGGTAAGACCGCATTGCTTGACCAGATCACCGCTGATGTGAACGCCTACCCCGCTGACAGATGTGGCCGGGACTGGCTGCCGGTGTGCATGAACGGCAGCAGGGCAATGGATCCGGCGGCGGTCATGGCATCCGTGGATGAAGCCATCGCCTTGCGTCTGGCCAAGTACGCAGCGGCGGAAGAGCCAAACAACAACGCACTGACCAGACTTCAGGAGTTTTTGGGCATCTCCGACACATCAGTTGAACGGGGCAAGCAAACCGTCGCTGCGGTTTTGGGTCGAGGCATCCGCATCGGCGGGTTTCAGGTTGGCGCAAAAAACGAGCGGGTTCCCCGCGACATAGAGGACGCCATCGCCATGCGCGGCCCCAAATGGGACGGGTGGAACATCGTTCTGCTGATTGATGAAGCACAGCAAATCCACAACCTTGGACCAGAGAAGACATCAACGCTGTCATCCATCCACCAAGGCATGCTGGAACCCCCCATCCTGTTCGCCGCGTTCGGTTTAGTTGGAACACAGACGGCGTTGACTAAGGTGGGCGTGCCCCGACCGTCAGCCGACAAGAAGTTCGCGCTTGGAAAAGTCGCCGACGACGACGTGACCAAAGCCTGCGAGCGGGCCATGAGACGATTCAAGCCGACCCATTCCGCACAGTTGACTCAGGCCATCACCAAACGGTCCTGCGGATGGCCGCAACACGTCGCCTCCTACCTGATAGCGGTAGCGGAGAACCCAAAACAGGGCGTACAAGCCGTTCTGAGCAAGGGCGACCTGCGCCGGGACAGTTACTACGGTGACCGGCTTGAGAGCCTGATCGCAGAAGCACCGGAGTTCGGAGAATTCGCAGAACTCACCGCCAACCTCCTGCGGGGAGACAATCGGCCCATGACGGAATACGAACTCAAACAGGCCGTCGTTGACAAGTTCGGCACCGACGACACCAAGGCCAATCAGTTCCTTTGGGCCGCGAAACATGCAGGCATCATTCGCCCGACACGGGATCGCAGAGCCGTTGAAGCCGCCATACCGTCATTCCTGACCTACCTGACCGGAGAAGCGAATGTGCTGTAGCACGAGGGGCACAAGGACGGACTGGGACGCTAAACACCCGCTACAGGAGAACACCGTGAGGAACAATACCTTAGCCATGCTGACGACCGCGATCATGCTGTTGACCACAACGGTCAGAGCAGAGGACAGCAAACCCCTGTTCAACGACATCCACTTCCACCTCACCAACTACATCCAAGAGGGCATCACAGCCGAGCGGTACTTGGAAATCGCCGGTGAACGCGTCGGACGCACAGCCATCTTCGGAATACCCTTGCAGCAGAAGTGGGATGCCTTCGTATCCGGGCAGAGAGCACCGGACTACTACCTGCGCTCGGACGCATCGCTCTACTACTACTCCTTTGTGGACGCCGCCATTGCTCGCGCCTACCAGGATCTGCCGCCGACGGAGCAGGCGAGGCTTGACCCGATGATCACCGGCTTCAACCCCACCGACATGTACGCCGCAGACCACATCAAGCGCGTCCTCAAAACGTTCCCCGGCGTCTTCGCAGGCATCGGCGAGTTCAGCGTCCACAAGGAATTCGTCTCGTCCAAAATTACCGGACACACGGCCAGCCTCATCAATCCCGCGCTCGGACGCCTGTTCGACGCCGTAGAGGAGATCGGATTGGTCGCCATCCTGCACTGCGATGTGGATGTGGTTCGACCCGGAGACCGACCCGTGCATTTTGACGGCATCCTGCGCCTGTTCCGCTCACATCCCGATGCAGCCGTGGTCTGGGCGCATACCGGCCTGGGAAGGTTCGTCGGACCCAGCCCCATGCACTTGGAGCTTTTGGAGGAACTGCTGAGCGACACCCAATACGACCACGTGACGATGGACATCTCGTGGGACGAGGTAGCCAAGTATGTTGTCGCCGACGAAGCCTCCGTTAAGGCGTGGGCGGCGATCATGGAGCGGTACCCAAGCCGATTCATCTTCGGCACCGACTCGGTGGCGCCTTCGGAATGGAGCAAGTACGCCGCCACCTACGAAACCTACACGCCACTGCTCAGCGCCCTGAGCGAGGAAACCCGTCGGGCTGTTCTGCTTGACAACTACGAACGAGTCTTCAACGAAGCCATCCCCAAGGTGCGCCGATGGGAGAGAACACAACATGAGAACGGGACATGATGCTCACTGACGCCGACAAGTGCATGATGGAAGGGCGGCGTGGCGCTGCGAAGAACATAAACGGTAATCCCGTGACACACGACATCGAGCACTGGCAGAAAATCATCCAGCCCGCGCTGAAAAGCGACAGCATCAAGGTGATTTGAACGCTACAAGAATGCGTTGAGCAAGTGCTCAGCAAGTCTGGCGGTTTGCCTGTGCGTGTGGCTTCGGTGGTGACCCGTGCGGCAGAAGAAGTTGAGGCCGACGGAGACGGGATACGCACCGTCACATCCACCGATTTTGAATACGCATTGCGCTCCGAAGTGATTTTCCGGGAAGAATGAGCGGCGCTGTGAACCTTTTCGTCCAGAAAGGGAGGGACGTATATACTTGTCTCCGACCCATCTACGCGGCGAGTCGAAGCCTCGTATCGGTGGCGGATTTGCGCTGGCTGCTTGGGTCTGTGAAACAGAGCCTGCTGATCTTCAGACCCGTGTTACCCAAGTTGTAGTGCGTGTTCAGAGACATTTTTTAAGCTCCTGTATCTGTCCTGATGACCATACAGCGAGTATATGATCGTGCATATGCCCGGGCTTAAAAAACCAACCCTTCCCCACAGGATCTGTGCCTCATGAGCACACAGGCTGTTGCAGGTTCTGCGGCTGATTGCCCCTTGAGCAGGTCCCTCGCACAGGGCTTGGGATAGCCCCCAAAGTCCTCTACCCGGAGATATCAGGCGGGTTTGCCAGCACAAACTGGATTTGGAACTCTGAAACGACGACGCGATGAGTCCTGCCAGCCACACACGGGCTTTCCAGCTGGGCAGACTGTACGAGTCGCGCACGTTCGCCCGCTGTTACCGCCTCTCGAAATGCAGTCATGGCCTGCTGGTCGGCACAGGCGCGGGCATACACCTGCTCAGTGTCTGAGGGCTGCAGATACTTGATGGTGCCTTCCATGCCAACCAGATCCGGTTCTGAGACTCCAGCCAGCTGTGCGTTGAGATAGCCCAACGCCCAGGCACTGGCAATGCCCAGACAGTATTGGCTACCACCAAATACCGTTCCCTTGTCATTTAAATTTCTGGAGAGGGGCGCGCCTACCAATACCTCGCTGACACTGGCCTCGACGATCTGTGCACCTAACAGGCCCAGTACGGGAAGGCGTTCCGCAATATAGCTGCGTAACAGCACCTTGCAATCAAGGAGGCTTTCGGAACCTGTTACTAGAGACACGCAAGAATCTGGCTGGCGGCGTTATATGGCGTGACCTGTTGTTTGATCACCTTGCACTCCAGATCCGGCATGAGTATGCGCACCTGAGGATTCTCCTCCAGACGCTGCTGCAACATGTCACTGATTAGCCGGTGCATCCAGTCGCGGGCCTGCCGGTCCCGTTTCTGGGAGAATACACCGGCTTCCCGAGTTGCCCCCACAAACTTCTGGATCAGCTGCCACACCTGATCTATACCCTCATGTTCAAGGGCCGAACAGGTCAGCACCTCCGGAGTCCAGTGCGCTGCGTGCCGAATTAAGCCCATCGCTGACCTGTAGTGCAGCTGTGCCAGCCCCGCCTGGGTGCGATTCCCTCCGTCGGCCTTGTTGATGACCAGGGCATCGACAAGTTCCATGATGCCTTTCTTGATACCCTGAAGGTCGTCGCCAGCATTTGGCAGCATCAACGCCATAAAAAAGTCCACCATTGCGGCGACCTCATACTCTGATTGTCCTACACCCACAGTTTCCACGAGGATCACATCGTACCCGGCTGCTTCACACAGCAGCATGGTTTCGCGGGTTTTTTGAGCGACGCCACCCATGGCACCGCCGGCAGGCGATGGACGGATGTAGGCCTGTTCTCGGCGAGAAAGCTCTTCCATTCGGGTCTTGTCTCCGAGAATTGAACCGCCAGCAACCGGGGAGCTGGGATCCACGGCAAGCACAGCAACTCGCTTGCCCAACCCGATCAGATAGAGGCCAAAAGCTTCGATAAAGGTCGATTTGCCCGCGCCTGGAACTCCGGTAATGCCAATGCGTGCGCTGTTTCCGGTCTCGGGGAGGAGTGCTTCCAGCAATTCCTGAGCTTTCGCGCGGTGTTCACCGAGCGTGCTCTCAACCAAAGTAATGGCCTTGGCCAGCGCCCGACGCTCCCCTCGCCGCAATGCATCCAGGTCCACTTGCGACAATGGACCAACCCTCTAGGCCAATGCCTGCAACACAGCGCGGGCGCTCTCCGGTATCGGAGTTCCGGGGCCGAAAATACAGGTGACACCAGCATCGTAGAGCGCGTCATAGTCTCGCCTGGGAATCACGCCACCGGCGATAACAATGATTTCCTCCGCGCCCTGCCGACGAAGTTCCTGCACTAGCTGTGGCACCAGTGTCTTGTGCCCGGCGGCCAGGGACGAGGCGCCGACGATATGCACGTCATTTTCAACAGCCTGACGCGCCACTTCCTCAGGCGTGGAGAACATCGGCGAAAGATCGATATCAAAACCCAGGTCAGCAAAGGCAGTTGCAATGATCTTGGCACCGCGATCATGACCATCCTGGCCCATTTTGCATACCAGCATCCTTGGTCGCCGACCCTTCCGCTCGACAAACTGATCAATTTCCTTGCTGAGATCATTCCACTCAGCGTCGCCCTCATAGGCAGACCCGTAGACGCCCGAGACCGTTTGGGCTTGGGCGTTGAATCGTCCGAATTTCTGTTCCATCGCCAGGGATATCTCCCCCACGCTTGCTCTGACCCGCACCGCTTTGATCGCAAGATCAAGCAGGTTCCCATCGTCCGTCTCCGCTGTCTGGCTCATGTGCTCAAGGATAGTATCAACTTCAGTCTGATCACGATCAGCCCGGAGCTTATTCAGACGGGCGATCTGGGACTCGCGCACCTGATCGTTGTCGATTTCGAGGATGTCCACATTCTCCTCTCCATCGAGACGATACTTGTTGACACCAACGATGACATCTTCACCACGGTCAATACGTGCCTGCTTTTTCGCAGCAGCCTCCTCAATACGAAGCTTCGGGAGGCCGGTTTCTATGGCCTTGGCCATGCCGCCCTGAGCATTAATTTCCTCGATCAGTTCCCAGGCTTTGTCGGCAATATTCTGGGTCAGGGTTTCCATCATGTATGAGCCACCCCAGGGATCAACAACCTTGGTAATACCGGTTTCTTCCTGAATGATCAATTGGGTATTCCGGGCAATGCGAGCAGAAAAGTCAGTGGGCAGCGCTATAGCTTCATCCAGTGCGTTGGTGTGCAGGGACTGGGTTCCGCCAAAAACCGCTGCCATGGCCTCAATGGTTGTGCGCACCACGTTGTTATAGGGATCCTGCTCGGTGAGTGACCAGCCAGAGGTCTGACTATGGGTGCGCAGCATTGAGCTTTTGGGGTTCTGCGGATTGTACTGGCCGACAATGCGCGCCCACAGCAGCCTGGCCGCACGCATCTTGGCAATCTCCATGTAGAAATTCATGCCAATGCCCCAGAAAAACGAAAGACGGGGTGCAAACTGGTCGATACTCAGCCCGGTAGCAAGAGCGGTCTCAATGTACTCCTTGCCGTCAGCAAGTGTGTACGCCAACTCCAGCGCAGCGCTAGCTCCAGCCTCCTGTATATGGTAGCCAGAAATGGAGATGGTATTGAACTTGGGCATGTGCTCCGAACAGTAGGCAATGATGTCACCGATAATGCGCATGCTTGGGGCTGGCGGGTAAATATAGGTATTGCGCACCATAAACTCTTTCAAGATGTCATTCTGGATGGTGCCACTGAGCTGATCCTGTGTGACACCCTGTTCCTCAGCCGCCACTATGTAGCCTGCAAGCACGGGCAGTACAGCGCCATTCATGGTCATGGATACCGAGACCTTATCCAGCGGTATGCCGTCGAACAGAACTTTCATATCCTCTATGGAATCGATCGCCACACCAGCCTTGCCCACATCCCCGCTCACCCTGGGATGATCCGAGTCATAGCCGCGGTGAGTGGCCAGGTCGAAGGCGACCGAAATGCCCTGCCCCCCCGCCGCCAGAGCACGTCGGTAAAAGGCGTTGGATTCTTCAGCCGTGGAAAAACCGGCGTACTGGCGTATGGTCCATGGCCGACCGGCATACATGGTCGCCTGAGGCCCGCGAATATAGGGGCTCAGCCCGGGCATGGTATCGGTGTATTCAAGCTTCTCGGCATCGGCAGCGGTGTATAGTGGTTTGACGTCAATGTCCTCTGCCGTAGCCCAGGTCAGCTCATCCAGACTCTTGCCACGCAGCTGCTTTTCGGCGAGATCTTTCCAGGCCTGAAGTGTCGCCGTGCTGCTATCGTATATTTTCTGCGTCACCTGAAATACTCCTGATCAACAAGGGTACTGACCTACTGGTCTTCAGCGGGCTGTGACAGTTCCACCAGAACCCCGTCGCAGCTCTTGGGATGTATGAATATCACTTTACAGCCGTGCGCTCCGGGTGTCGGTGCGTCTGACAGAAACTGGTACCCCTTGGTTTTCAGGCGCGCTACATCTTCCTCAATGTCGTCGGTCCTGAAGCACAGATGATGGAGGCCACCCGGTTTTTTCTTCAGATACTGTGCCACAGGCCCTTCACCATTGAGCGGGTGAATCAACTCGATATGAGTTGGAGGTACCGAAAAGAAAGCGGTGGATGTTTTGGCTGACGGCACGTCTTCAGCGCCGTCAAATGCGAGGCCGAAATCCTCCTTGAAGCGCTCAATGGCGGCGGAAAAGTCAGGGACGGCAACGGCAATATGATCCAGTGCAGTAATCATTTCGGGCTCTCCAGGATTATCTGTCAGTTACTCGGCACCATAGCCGGAGGCCAGTATGAACTTTCGGGTATATTCATGGCGGGTTGCCGTGATCTGCTCTGAAGAAATATCCCCGACAACCTCATCCGGCGTAATCTTGAACAGAGGCTGCCCCTTGCTGATAATGAGGCCGTCACTCTCCACGAGCACCTCGTCAATTGTACCGGAAAAAGGGGCCAACACCTTGTTGAACATCTTCATCACCTCAACAATGTAGAGGGGATCTCCTTTTTTGAACTTGTGTCCCCTGGACACAAAGGGTTCTGATTCCGGGGTTTCTCGTGAGTAGAACATGCCCCCGCTGGCGGCGAGAATCTCGTCCGCACTGGATGTAGCCGGAGGCGCAAGCTGTTTGGCCATGGTTGCCTGGTGAGCGCTATCCAGCAGTCGCTCTGGAATATGGATGCTGAGATCCGGGTTCACCCTGAGTGAATCAAAATCAGTCTCGGCTGCCAGCCAGATGGGGATGGCGAGGATATCCAGGCCAGCCTGATGGCCCTCATGAGCACGCGTAACTTCTGCGGCCAGGTCTTCTCCAAGACTGTCCAGGTCACCTCCTTCAATAGCCTGCTCAAGCGCACGCCAGTCATGAATTCCCAGCCTGTCCTCCAGCGCAGCGTAGAAATCCAGACCGGTTTTTAGAATCTGCCAGTCGTGATCCCAGATCATCTCGGCAGCTGGCCTTCCGGGCGTGTAGTCCATATTGAGGAAGTGATAGGTATCGGCCAGGAGTTGAAGCGGGTTGCGCTGCCACGCCAGTTTGCCGTCTTCCAGCAGGCAGTCCGCGCTGTAGAGGCTGAGCCAGCCCGAAAGGCAGTGGGCATTGTCAAGGAGTGCTTCGAGGGGCCGTCTGAACAGCGCGTATTTGTGGGCCAGAACTCTGGTGAGATCTGCCTGTTGCTCCGGCCCTGCCGACTGTGCAGCATTCTCGATTGCAGTGTATGCAGCCACGAGGTCGACTTTTGAGCCAGCTTCCCTGAGTTCTCCGACAGCTGTGAGATAGGGCACTATAAACCCTGTTGTCGGACGTGCGTTGATGCCACGACCGATAAACCAGTTCACGAGGCCGTAGTGGAACTCCAGATTGGTCGCCACGTCACGCCCGGTGATGGTCGCGCAACGGAGCACTTCGGCCATGCGGCGATAGGTTTCCAGACGGGTGTTACCTACGGTCAGCAACAGCGCTATGTTGCTATCGTAGGCGCCGGCCAGATTGTATTTCATGAAGACTTCGGTATCGGGGTTGTGCAGGCTAATACCCTGATCGTCTCGAATCTCGCCTGCTATGGCATCAGACCAGTGTTCAACCAGTCCTCCCGCATGTGGTTGCAAAGCATCATTGGTTGCATTGAGCCGCGCTTCAACGCTGTCCCGATAGCGCTCGACACGCTCGGGTTTGGGTAGCTTGGCACCGTGGGCAGCCAGCAAAACCATGGTTTCGACAAGGGATTCGACAATAAAGTACTCGCTGTCGTCTTCCGGGTTGGTGAATTTGAGCGAGTAGCAGAGTTCAGTGACTCGGTGTTCTACCTGGATGCGCGTATTCATTTCCATGAAGAAATGCTGATCCCGGTCGACGATACACTCAAAGGTCGACACCGAATCCAGCCCAACGGCGCTACCAAAATCAGCCGCCTGTTCCTCCATTGATGTGAGGGTTTTTAGATCCTGCCTGAGCACACGGATTTCCTCGGCGTCGCCACCCTGCTCGGCGACCTCGATTGCACGTTGCAGCGATTCACAGGTGATCGAAACTTCCAGCAGCTTCTGCTCGTGCATTTGCAGTGAACAGTCCCGACCGCCCATACTGATAGCCCAATCACCGTTTCCGACAACCTGGATTTCCTGGTGGCGCGTGGTCTCAATATTCAGCTCCACCAGCACATTCTTGTTGTCGCCAATCCCGGTCGTCTTGACTTCGTTGAGGATTTCCCGAACCAGCTCGGGAGCTTTGCTGGCCGCCTCCGCAACCGGATCCTCTCCAGTGTAGCTGGACGGCGCATTGAGGATGCGCTGCCCCTTGCCGCCGCCGCCGCTGATTGCCTTCAGACGAATCCGGTTTTCCGGGTAGCGGCCAAACATACCCACCACCAGCTCGGTCAAGGTTTCGCAGAGTTCCTCGACCGTATAGAGATCGATGCCTTTCTCGTAGCTGGCAGCCAGCACATGGTCCGCCTTGTGCGTCAATGCAATGTCAGTGTTATCGAGATAGCCATCATCGACGGAGAGGTCCCGGTCTTGTGCAAGTTTTTTGAGAGCATCGACATCTGGATATTTCTTCAGCAATGTCAGCGCAGTAGCGTTGTCTTCCCCCGGCGTTACGCTGACGCCTACTCTGAGCGCGGTGCGCTTTGCTTCATCCTTGAGCCCTGCATCGTGCACAGTCCTCGAACAGGGGCCGATAAAATTGAGCCCCGCCGCTTCCAGCGCCGCAACCATGGCTTCGTCTTCCGCCATGAAGCCATAGCCAGCAAAAATTGAGTTGTAGCCGTTGTCTTTGGCAATTGAAATAATCTGCTCTATCCGCTGATCTCGCTCTTCTTTGTCGGCACCGCTGTAGTCCGGGACGCGGTGCACACGGCTGGGGTCCGTCAATTGTCGCAGTTCTGGTGCGAGGGCGTTTCGATAGACAATGGAGTCCTTCTCCGATAGCAGGATTCCATAGCCATGGATACCCATTTCGTCGAAGACATCCATGGCCTCCTTGCGAATCGGGCCACGACAGATGATGAGCGGGCGCAGATGCTCGCAGCTGAACTGCCGCACCCATGCGGAGCCATGCCCTTTGAGAATCCGATCCCTGTGGATCATGGGGTTATGCGAATAGTGCTCGTTTGACACCAGAATCTCCAGAAAGGTCTTAACCAGGTTCAGCTAGTGGAATTCGCGCTGAACATCACTCATGGGCTCAGGCTGATAGTGGCGGAGGTGGAACTCCATGTTCTCTGCCAGAACCCGGCGCAAATCCGACGGCATAACGATCTGTGAAATAGAACCGAGACTGAGCGCTTCATTGGGATTCATCAGCTCACGTTCGTAGCGTTGATTCAGCTCGGCTTCCTGCACTTTCACCCAGGCGGCGACTTCGCTTCGGGCACTCTCAGCCGCCGCCTCGGCTGATTTGCCCGCCTCCAGCGCGTGCTGTTCAGCCTCGGCTGTCTTCTGGCTGGCGGTAGCCTGTATCTTGCGCAGTTCGTCCTTGTAGACGTACTCAACGCCGGCTGGCCCCATCACCGCCAGACGTGTTGTAGGCAAGGCGACGACAAAGTCTGCCCCGGTCGAGTAATTGTTATAGGACGCATAGGCGCCGCCAAATGCGTTGCGAACCAGCACCAGAAATCTTGGCGTGCGCAGATCAACAATGGCGTCGAGCATGGCGCGACCCGCCTGCACGATCCCCCCCGCCTCCTGTTCGCGACCAGGCAAAAATCCTGTGGTGTCCTCAAGGAAGATCATGGGAATGTTGTACAGGTTGCAGAAACGAATAAACCGGGCGTTTTTGTAAGCAGCTGCAATGTCGATTTGTCCAGAGGACACGGCGCTGTTGTTGGCTACAAAACCTATGACATTCCCTCCGATTCGGCCAAGCGCGGTCACCGTATTTTTGGCCCGCTCTGCCTGAATTTCCAGAAAGTCACCATGATCACAGAGTTGCTGAATCAGAATACTGATTTCCACCGGTGTGTTAAACCCCGTCGGCGAATTGAACGCTTTCTTGAGAAGAATCTCTATATCCCAGGTCTTGCGATCAATAGGGTCCGAGCAGTTCAATCTGGGGGCGAGCTCATTGTTGCTGCTCGGCAGATAGTTCAAGAGTTCGCGTACTTTCTTGAGAGCAGCAAGTTCGTCTTTAACCACAAAGTCATTGACGCCTGATTGGCTGTGAACCCCTGGACCACCCAGCTCATCTGGTGTGACATCTTCGCCCAGCACAGACTTGACCACACCAGGCCCGGTGAGCCCGAAAAAGGTGTTGTTGGGCTGAATCAGAAAGCTGCCCTGGCGGGGTAAATAGGAGCCACCCCCGGCATTAAAACCAAACATGCACATGATGCTTGGCACCACACCGGAGATTTTCCGCAGGGCGGTAAAGGCGTCGGCATAGCCGTCGAGGCCGCCGACACCTGCCGGAATGTACGCGCCAGCGCTGTCATTCATGCCGACCAGCGGAATCCGGCGTTTTGCTGCGAGGCGAAACAGTCGTGCCAGCTTTTCCCCGTTGGTTGCGTCCATGGAGCCAGCCCGAACAGTGAAATCATGACCGTACAAGGCGACATCACGCCCATTGACCCTGATCAGTGCTGTGACCAGTGAGGCGCCATCGAGATTGGGCCCCCAGTTCTGGTAGAGAATGGTGGGCTTTTCATCGGTTAACACCTGAATCCGCTCCCAGATGGTCATGCGCTGCTTCTGGTGCTGGCGCTGTACGGCCCTGAATCCCGCTGCCGTATGAGGGCGCCGCTGCAATTCCCAGCCCGCCCGGGTCACTTCCTCATAGGGGCCGGGTTCAGATTGAATCTGCCCGGGAACGGAAAAATCCTGTTCAGTGGTTTCGGCAAAGGGATTTGCCAGATCTACATCGTATTTCACGGATTCCTGCTCCCCGACATGCTGGTTTGTTTGCAATCTCTTGAGCCCGCTGCCAATCGAAGCGGGCTCTCAGAGGGCCTCTATCCAAGTTGCGCCGTCAGTTCGGGAACAGCATCGAACAGATCCGCCACCAGTCCATAGTCCGCCACCTGGAATATGGGAGCCTCTTCATCCTTGTTGATCGCAACGATCACTTTGGAGTCCTTCATGCCAGCCAAGTGCTGGATGGCCCCGGAAATCCCGACAGCGATGTAGAGTTCGGGGGCAACAATTTTCCCGGTTTGCCCAACCTGCATGTCGTTGGGGACAAAGCCTGCATCAACCGCAGCCCGCGAAGCACCCACCGCACCACCGAGCGTGTCGGCAAGATCATAGAGCATGGCAAAGTTGTCGCCGTCCTGCATACCACGCCCACCGGACACCACCACGCCTGCGGCAGTGAGCTCCGGTCGGTCTGACTTGACAAGTTCCTCTTTTACAAAACGGGACACACCCATGTCTTCGCCCGCATCCAGGGTTTCGACCGCAGCGCTGCCACCTTCCGCAGAAGCTGCTTCAAAGGCCGTGCCACGAACAGTGAGTACCTTGATGCTGTCCATGGATTGAACTGTGGCTATGGCGTTGCCAGCATAAATCGGGCGTTTGAAGGTGTCTGCGGCTTCCACCGATATGATGTCAGACACCATGGATACATCGAGCAACGCAGCGGCGCGGGGCATAATATTTTTACCATTGGTGGTCGCTGGTGCCAGGATGTGCGTGTACTGATCGCCTATGGAGGCAATCAGGCTGGCCGTATTTTCAGCCAACAGATGGTCGTATATGGGCCCATCAGCGTGCAACACCTTAGTCACACCAGTGGCACGGGCAGCGGCCTCAGCCGCTCCGGAGCAGTTATGTCCGGCTACCAGTACAGTGATCTTGTCTTCCAGCAGGGTGGCAGCGGTGAGCGCATTGAACGTGGCCGATGCCAGTGCGTCATTGCTGTGGTCCGCTACAAGTAATATGCTCATGATAGGCTCCTTATATAACCTTGGCGTCGTTTTTGAGTTTGTCTATCAGCTCTTCCACCGAGCCTACAATAATGCCGGCGGTGCGTTCCGCAGGTGGTTCGACCCTGAGCTTGGTCAGGCGGCTTTCGATATTCACGCCCAGTTCGTCAGGGGTCAGCGTATCCAGAGGTTTCTTTTTCGCTTTCATAATATTTGGCAGGGACGCATAGCGTGGTTCGTTGAGACGCAGGTCCGTGGTAATAATTGCCGGCAGATCAAGCTCCAGCGTCTGCAGCCCGCCGTCGACTTCACGGGTAACCTGGGCCGTGCCATCACCCACAACCACTTCCGATGCGAAGGTCGCCTGGGGGTGCCCGGTCAACGCTGCCAGCATCTGGCCGGTCTGGTTGTTGTCGTCGTCAATCGCCTGTTTGCCAAGAATGATGAGCTTCGGTTCTTCCCGGGCAACAATCTGATTGAGCAGCTTGGCGATCGCCAGGGGCTCCAGACTTGTGTCGGTCTCGACCAGAATGCCGCGATCTGCACCCAGCGCCATGGCGCTTCTCAACTGTTCTTGGCACTCAGTGCCGCCAACCGTGACAACTACGACTTCGTCTGCCTTGCCGGCCTCTTTGATGCGCAGTGCTTCCTCGACGGCAATTTCACAGAACGGGTTAATTGCCATCTTGACGTTGGCGAGATCAACATCCGATCCGTCGGCCTTGACCCTGACTTTGACGTTGTAGTCGACGACGCGTTTTACCGGTACCAAAATTTTCATCTTTACCTCATCTAATGAATTAAGACTTCTTGTTCCTGTCCGCTGACAAATCATCGGCTCGCCAGGTGTCACATATACTTCGGGGCTCACCTGTTCTATGTGCGACAACGGGCTCGAACCCGGTATCCAAGATAGAGGGGTGCATCATACCGCTAATCTGGATTCCAGACACCCGAACCGGCAAATAGCGCAGCCCGGCAACATTATTGCAACCCACCAGTTCAGGCACCGGCTCAGGAGGTCAAAGCCCGCCGCATTGACTGGTACAGCGCCTCGTGAAGTGAACGCATCTCGTCAAGGTTATTTGGATCTCCAATCCACGGATATACGATGCCAACCACAGAAACTCAAAAAACCTCGCCTGAGCAGGGGCATCCACCTGTGGAGACACCTCTCCCGATTCCTCCCGGCCTCGATCCAGCCCCGTACGTCGTCCCTTCGACAAGCCTGGATAGCTTGTATAAGAGAAGCCAGAGAAGATTCTGGCGTGAGCGCATCAAACCAGAGTCGATAGAAGGCCTCCACATTTTCCGGCGCAGCCTCACACAGGTTCTGGTGTGCCTGCAGAGCGGCGGATATGGCTTGCTTGCCAGTGAGACCCTGGCACACCCGGGTCAATTCACTTCGCCACTGATCTCCAACCGAGCGGAGCACGAATTCAAACAATCCGGTTTTGTTGCCAAAGCGGTACCCCGCCAGCCCCCGTGAATAGCCCGCCTTTTCGCCAACAGCCTTGAGCGTCAGCTTTTCTGCACCCGTTTCCACTATGAGATCGACCGCAGCATCGAGCATTCTGGAATCGGATATTTCCTTGCGCTCGGTCTGAGTCAGGCGGCTGGGGTGAATCCTGGATTGAACCATGAGTAAGGGCACGTGAAGACCGGGTGGAGATACCAGTATAGATACTTGCTTTGTGCAAGCAAGAATAGAAACGCTGCATGTATGCAACAGGTGCCGCTGGATCGCATATAGGTGTTATCCCGTTATGACTGCCCCCGTTCAAGGCAACAGGTCGGAACAACCGTCTGTCAGAAGCGCTCTCCGATAGAAGTTCACACAGATCGTGGGTAGCCTGTGTTCTTGACGACCGGGCTGTTGTGGTACGGATCAGAATGGGGCACCGGATGGTCAGGTGTTTTCACCGGTGTGCACAGGCTGCGCAGGTCCCCTGTCGCGTCCCAATGGAGCACGAGGTTGTGTTGCTGTGCCAGCCAGCCATCAGCACACAAAACCGGTCCTTCACCCAGGCCCATAGTGTCCGTGATTCCCGGGGATGCCCGTCCTATTCTGATGAAAGCCCGCCCGGATGTGCCCAAGGCCCCGGGTAGTCTGCGAAACTGTATTCTCAACCGTACATCCAAGGTAACTACTCGCCCCCCTGCTTTTGGCTGAACGGGGTGTCCTGTGTTGGGGGCTCTATCATTTTGACGACCGGTGCGGTCCGCCTCTCCACGACCAGGCGGTTGGGCCCGTCCCCGGTGGCGGCCTTCGGCCCCGCGCTCGTGGCACCGGGGCGTATGCGGGCGGTCTCGTCGGGCCCGGTCCGGGAGCTCGGCAGCCCGGAGGTGCGCGAACCCTTCGGGGTGTTCTTCTCCATGAACACTGCCATCAGCACCTGAAAGAGCATCAGCAGAGCCTCGACCAGGGCGCGGCTCTCGGCGCTCATCGCGCCGTCCGCGCACAGCGCCTTGAAGCGCGCCTTGAGTGCGTCGAACTCCGAGCGCAGCGACGCCCTGTTCACCGTCGCCACCGGTCACTCGGCCTCAACTGCCATGACCGCCGCCAGCACCGCCAGGCGCTCCGCCGGTGGCATCGCCCGGTAGCGCCGTCCCCAGCTGGCCGCCTTGCGCTTGATCCGTTGGCGGTCGGTAAAGTTGCGGCCCGCGAAGGACGCCCAGTGCACCCGGTCCGGCTCGAAGTTGAACCACAGGTTCTCGGTCACCACGCCCGCCTGGTTCATCACCTGAATCGACAGGCTGCGCCAGCCCTCAAGGCGTTCGTCGTAGAGCGCCGAGGGATACCCCGACAGGATCACCGAACAGGGCAGACCCATCAGCAGCGCCAGCAGCGCCTCGTGGTCCTCGATCTCGTAGTCGTGCCGGTAGCGCTGCGACGACTTGCGCGTACTGTGCAGATACGGCGGGTCGCTGTACACCAGCTCCGTCCCGTCGAAGGGATACTCCCGAAGAAACCGGTGGCAGCAGCCGTGGACCAACTCCACCGGATACTCGCACTCAAACCCGGCCAGCGCCCGCTCGTCCAGGTCGATCCCGATGCTGCGCAGCGCGCCTGGCTTGCGCCTCATGATCGCCCCGCCGCCCAGGTGTGTCTCGATGTACACCGAGTGCGGCGGCATCAGCGCGATCAGCGCCTGACACAACCCCGCCGTCGCCTTGGAACCAAAATATGCGTTGCCCATGACCCTGTGCGATAATGAAACGCACACACCATAGAACCCCTTTCCTAGGGTGTCAAGGGGTGTGAGTAGCTGCCATCCAAAAAGATATGTTCTTCACCAGAGTACAGCGAGTAATACGAAGGGGAACGTCAAACGGGACATCCGTGACGTTTGGCACCCGCCAGCTGCTGCTGGCGGCGATAGTGCCTCTGTTGCTGTGCACGAGCCACATTCTGATTGGGCAAAATCGCGTTACTGGGCGTGATCTGGGCATTCATGAGGGAAGTGCCTTCGACTATCTCGGGTCGGGGCTCCTGCTGAGCACCCATTCAATCAGCAGCAGCCCTCGCGATTTTGCCGGCGTATCGCTCCGCACTCCTGTGATCGTCGATCTCAGGAGCCCCGGTAGTTATACCCTGCAGGAGTCATCAACCTACTATTTCCAGGTTGACCCATCATCCTGCAATCTGGATATCTTCAGCCCACGACCAGATTCATCCCATAACCGCAGGGTTCTCGTCGGTTGCCTGAGATCCCAGGTATGGAGCAATGAGGAATTACCCTTCTGGATAAAGGCAACCGGAACGGCGGTCATTTTGGGGACAGCCTCCGGAGGCCTTGATGAGGACGTGCGATTTAGTATCGGATTTGACGACCTGGATTTGCGGCTGCGCCAGTGGTTCTCGGCACCCAATGGCCGATAGTGTGCGGGAGTTCAGACGCAACGCCCGTGGGCGGCTGGTCTGCTAGTACAGAAACTCCTCTTGGTTGAATGTCGCGGTAGACGGGAAGTACCGTTCAACTGAAATGTCCTCGACATCCAACTGTCCACCCTCCAGCAGATCAATATCCGTCAGAACAGCATCCATCAGCCTGAGGGGATTACCCCTGTCCAGAGATTCGAGCAGGGATTCCCCCCAAACCACAATCATGCTGGTCGTTATGTAGCGACTGTCCTTTTCTTTTGCCCACTCAGGGGCAACCAGCAAGCCGATTCTGCGTATCTTGGCAGCGGCCGCCCGCCTTTCAGCTGGATCCTGGATTCTGCGAGCCAGGTCGTCCGACATATTGAGCCAGCCATTTTCATACAGAGCCCAGCCCTGGTAAAAGCGCTTGACCCACAGAAGGTATGCCTCAATGGTCTGAATCTGGGCGTTTTCGTCGTCGGACTCATACGCAGCAACAAATATATCCACTGGCGGCAGGGCCTGGTGCCAATCACTACCAATGTCTTCGTAGCTGGCACAGGCTGTCAGCAGTGCACTGAAAGCAAGGGGAGCAAGGATTCGTATCAAAAACGGCACTTCAGGTTGGCTGCACCTTCTGCAACGTGCGAGAGTTGCGAGGTACGGGTGTTCTCTGCAACAGGGGTCTCTGGGTTGTCCGCTGATAGCCTATACCAAACCAGGGGCGGGAATATTACATTCCGGTGAAAATTGTGGCGGGTGCGCCGTTCGGTGTTGTCCGAATGTGTCACCTGAATAAGAATCTTGCCTCCGGATATCCGGTGTTCAATATCGTTTGAATCCCAAGCTTTTCATATAATGAACAGGAGCTGGATTTCGAGATAAAGATGGAAATTGTTGGTGCACAGGTGTATCTGGTCGGCGGGACTGTCCGGGATCAACTTCTGAACAGGGAATCCTCAGAGCGGGACTGGGTGGTTGTGGGAGCCTCTGCAGAGCAGATGATCCAGCTTGGCTTCACCCGTGTCGGCGCGGATTTCCCGGTCTTTCTGCATCCCGAGAGCCGGGAAGAGTATGCTTTGGCACGTCAGGAACGCAAGACCGGAACCGGGCACACAGGGTTTTCAACCCGAGTCGACGGCGTAAGCCTTGCAGAGGACCTGCTGCGCCGCGACCTCAGTATAAACGCCATGGCAAGAACCTCATCTGGAGAACTCATCGACCTCTATGGTGGACAGGCGGATCTTGACAGGCGGCTACTGCGGCATGTGTCACCAGCTTTTCGCGAAGACCCCCTTCGGGTACTGCGGGTGGCGCGATTTATGGCCCAGTTGGCTGAGTTTGATTTCCAGGTGGCTCCTGAGACGCTGGATCTCATGCGAACCATGAGCTCGGATGGCGAACTGACCGGCCTTTCGCCAGAGCGTATCTGGGTTGAAACTGAGAAGGCATTGCGGGCTTCACGGCCCAGACTGTTTATCGAGACGCTCCGCTCGGCAGGGGCACTTGCCGCGCTGTTCCCCGAGATCGACCGGCTTTTTGGCGTGCCGCAGCACGTTGAGTTTCATCCTGAAATCGACACAGGCCTGCATACCTTGCTGAGCATGGACCGGATTTGCGAACAAACCCCCGACCCGCGCCAGCGCTTTGCGGTTCTGCTGCACGACATTGGCAAGGGATCTACACCAGCGGAATTGCTGCCAAGACACTTTGGACACGAATCCCGCGGCGCCGAGTTGGTGGAGATAGTGTGCAGGCGAATCCGCGTACCCGACCAGTATCGCAAGCTTGCCACCGCCGTCGCCCGCTATCATCTGAAGTGCCACAAGGCACTCAGAAGCAATGCCATGGAACTGGAAGCACTGCTCTCATCCTTGGGTGCCTGGAGCCAGAACTCGCGCCTCGATGCATTTACCGCATGCTGTATGGCTGACGCAAGAGGCCGCACTGGTCTGGAAGACAGGCCCTATCCGCAGCGAGAGTTTCTGGCGGATTGTGTGCGGGCGGGCTCATCCGTAAGTGCCAAGGCGCTGATAGCCGAAGGGCACTCGGGAAAGGCGGTAGGCGTAAAGCTCGCCAAACTGAGGCAGGCGAAAATTGAGTCGGTCATGGAGAAGTACGCCGACATTGACGAGTTGAGTATCGCACGGAGTTCGGGGCAGACTGCAACCTAGTCTATTCACGCGATCTGCTGCATCAGGACTCAGACAACACAGCCCGCAACATGTCCATGTCGAAATCGGAGGTCACCCAGGCCGCGCCAATAGCCTTGATCAATACGAGCCGGATTTTTCCGGCCTGAACCTTTTTGTCGAGCCCCATGAGATCGAGAAACTGGCTGACCCCTATGCCCGGGGGGGCTGAGGTGGGCAATCCTGCCTCCGAGATCAGTGCCCGGGCCCGGTCCAGCTCGGATTCGGTGATACATCCCATACGGTGGGACAGGTCTGCTGCCATAACCATACCTGCAGCAACGGCTTCACCGTGGAGCCAGTCCCGGTAGTCCTGGGCTGCCTCAATGGCATGTCCGAATGTATGACCAAGGTTCAGGATGGCCCGCACACCCTGTTCGGTCTCATCTTCAGCCACGATCCTTGCCTTGATCCTGCATGACATGGCAATGGCATGAGAGAGGCAATCCGGATCCCGGGCAATCAGCTCGGCCATGTTCGTCTCCAGCCATTCAAATAGACCGGCATCAGAAATCAGGCCGTACTTGATCACCTCGGCCAACCCCGCCGCATACTCCCTGTCCGGCAGGGTTGTGAGCGTCTCCGTGTCTATGACCACTGCCCTCGGCTGATAAAAGGCACCGATCATATTTTTTCCGCGAGGGTGATTGACCGCCGTTTTGCCGCCGACAGAAGAATCAACCTGCGCCAGAAGGGTAGTTGGCACTTGCACGAAGTCGACACCCCGCTGGTAGCATGCGGCAGCGAAACCAGTCATATCCCCGATTACACCGCCTCCGAGCGCGACCAGAGTTGTAGACCGACTGTGTCGCTCATCTATCAGACGATCAAATATCTGGCTCAGTGTCCCCAGGGTCTTGTATTGTTCGCCATCGGGTAATTCCAGCGAACTGGCCTCTATGCTCGACTGAGTGAGATTATTCATCACCTGGTCAAGATACAGCGGGGCCACCACCTCGTTGGTGACTATCAGGACCCGTCGGTCCCCAATGTGCTCCGCCAGATTCTCATCCCGCAGTGCGCCCGGCGCTATAGTGATGGGATAGCTGCGCTCACCCAGTTCCACATTCAGATGTATCAATGCCTTCCCCCAATCCCGTTACGACTGGCCTTGTGAAAGGGGCGGAATTCTATCGGACTTCCGGCGCTGCGAGGAATCAGATTTCCAGCAACTCCGTGTGAATTTTTTTTGCTGCCGCCGCCGGCACCTGGTTCGCACTGCTTACGAAACAAATATCCGCCATGTCCCTATAGATCGGCTCTCGATCACGCACAATGGACAGGTATGTGGCACGCGGGTTTTCGACCTGCAATAGCGGACGCCCCTTGTCCTTGGCGACTCGCTCGAACAGCACATCCGGATCGGCCGTCAGGTATACCACTGGCCCGGCCGAGCTCAACAATCTGCGGTTGTGCTCGCTGAGCACTGCGCCGCCTCCGGTGGCAATCACCGTGTCGGGGAGTCTGACCAGAGTTTCAAGCACTGCGGTTTCCCGCTTGCGAAATCCCTCTTCGCCCTCGATATCGAATATCCAGGGAATAGCTGCACCTGATCGCTTCTCCAGTTCCCGATCTGAATCCACGAATTGTCGGTTCATGCGTTTGGCCAGATGCTTCCCCACAGTGCTCTTGCCCGAGCCCATGGGCCCGATCAGAATGACCGGACGAAGTGCTGGCGTCATGTGGCGCTGTCGTTTGTGCGAGGAATCTTCGAGGGTTTGCAGATCAGGGTGTGCTGCCTTTCCCAGGAAGTAGCCCTTTTCGTGAACACCCTTCCAGCCAGCGACAGAACGCACGCGAAAGACACTGTGTCTTGAGGTGTATTTCCGGTCATCCGAAAAACACCTCCGGTACCGGGGCGTCACCGCCATCCACCAGATTCTGGTTGGATGATGCGCACTCAACGCGATTGGCTATAATGAGGTCACCCATTCTGTCTCAAGGCACTATGCTGTTTCGATCCAACTGGCTAAAAGCGTTCATAAAACTCGGCACCTTGATAGCCCTGTTGTCGCTGGCTCTGATCTGTGCTGTCATTTTATACCTCACCCCTGCATTGCCACGGGTCGATCAACTCAGAGAAGTCCGACTGCAAACACCTCTCAAGGTATTTTCCGCTGACGGCGTTCTGATCGGTGAATTCGGAGAGCAAAAGCGAACCCCCGTCAGCTTTGACCAGATCCCCGCACCTCTCATACACGCCATTCTTTCCGCAGAAGATGACAATTTTTTCAACCATCACGGCGTGGATCTGCTCGGGTTACTGCGAGCGGGTTCGCAGATCTTGACCAGCGGACAAATCCAATCGGGCGGCAGCACCATTACCATGCAGGTCGCCAGAAACTTTTTTCTCAGTCGAAAACAGACTTTTACGAGGAAATTCAATGAGATTCTTCTGGCTCTTCAAATAGAGAATGAACTATCCAAGGAAGAAATTCTAGAGCTTTATGTAAATAAAATTTATCTCGGCAAGCGTGCCTATGGCGTAGAAGCGGCTGCCAACATCTACTACGGCACAACAATCCAGGATCTCGAGCTGGCTCAGCTGGCCATGATTGCCGGTCTTCCAAAGGCACCAACGGCCTACAATCCAGTAAACAATCCAGAGCGGGCCCTGTCGCGCAGAAACTGGATTCTGGGCAGAATGCTGCAACTTGGATACCTGTCACACAGTGAGTTCAGTAGTGCAGTTCAGGAGCCAGTGACCGCCCGAATGCACGGGTCCGTGGTTGAAGACGATGCTCCCTATGTCGCAGAAATGGTGCGCGCGCAGATGGTCAGTGAATACGGAACGGCTGCCTATGAAGATGGTTTCGAGGTCATCACCACACTCGACACCCGGCTGCAACGAGCGGCTGAGAAAGCCGTGCAGACAGGTCTTCTAGCTTACGACGAACGGCACGGATATCGTGGCTCCGAACAACAATTGCCTGACAGCACCATCGCCGACCCGGAGCTCCTGTCCGCTGTTTTGCGCGATACGCCGGCAGTGTCCGACCTGATCCCTGCAGTCGTCACCGAAGTCCAGTCGCACAGCGCGACCCTGTACATCAAAGATCACGGCTACCACAGCCTCGGCTGGGAGGATGGGCTCTCCAGCGCGCGTCCGTTCCGGACCAGTAGCTGGCGGGGTGCCTCCCCTGAGACGGCCTCTGATGTTCTGATGCCTGGCGACCTTGTGCGTGTCCGCGATCAGGATAGCGGTTGGCATTTGAGTCAGGTTCCCCACGTCCAGGGGGCACTGGTTGCAATTGCACCGGACACCGGTGCCATTAAGGCGCTTCAGGGTGGGTTCGATTTTTACCACAGTCGTTTCAACCGCATTACATCGGCAAACCGTCAGCCGGGATCAAACCTCAAACCCTTTCTGTACGCAGCGGCACTGGAGAAAGGCTTTACGCCTGCGACCACCATCATTGACGCACCTATAGTATTCGACGACACCACGCTGGAAGAGATGTGGCGACCGGAGAATGACTCCGGCAAATTTTATGGGCCCACCAGACTGCGTGAAGCCCTGTACTCTTCGCGCAATCTCGTTTCCATCCGCGTGCTGAGGGAAATTGGGTTGTTTACTGCGAGAAGCTACTTGAAACGCTTCGGATTCGAAGACTCTGATCTTGCCACAAATCTGACACTCGCGCTTGGGAGCCAAGCACTTCCGCCAATCAGAGTCGCTGCTGGTTATGCTGTATTTGCCAACGGGGGCTACAGGGTGGAGCCCCACGTGATTGACAGAATCCTGGATCGCAGCGGAGCAACGCTCTTTCGAGCGCAACATCCGCGTGTTTGCAGGGACTGCTCCGACCAGGCAGGTGACCAGGAACTCTATGCTCTGGAGCCAGAGTCCGGAATCGGACACAGGGACGGTGCCAACCCCTCAAACCCTGAAATACAGCCGTTCAGTTATCCAGAGGCGGAGCGGGTTCTTGATGAACGCGTCCACTTCATCATCGATTCGATACTCAGGGATGTCATAGACAAGGGGACGGGGCGCAGAGCGCGGCAATTGGGCAGAACCGATATAGCGGGCAAGACCGGCACGACCAACGGCCCCAGAGACGCCTGGTTCTCAGGATACAACCCTCATATGGTGGCCACTGCCTGGGTTGGGTTTGACAACAACAGTCTGCTTGGAAGCGGGGAATTTGGCGGTACGGCAGCCCTGCCTATCTGGATTGACTTTATGCGATCTGCCCTGGACGGCACAAGCGAAGTGCGCTTTGAACAGCCTCCCGGACTGGTTATCGCACCTATCGATCCTGAAACCGGAGCCCGTGCGGCACCCGGTGATGAAGATGCAATCCTTGAGTTTTTTCTGAGGGAAAATACCCCTGAGGAGCGAACCAGTGGGTCTCCGCAGAACCCTGGCAGCAATGAGCTGAATCTGGCGGACGATATATTCTAAGCTGGTTGTGTTCGGATCGCACCAGAAACACACAGGCCTCCGGAGGAGCCTTGTCTGCCAACCAGTACCCGGGTTCACCCTCGGTGCGGACGACCTCTGTGTATGATGTCGGATATATGGCAGCAGGGGTGCTATGTGCTGCTCTGCCCTGCACGACCACCAAAACGCTTATTAAAGCGATCTATGCGACCACCTGAATCCACAACTTTTTGCTTCCCGGTATAAAAAGGATGGCATTGTGCGCAGACTTCCAGATGCATTTCACCTCCACGGGTGGATTTGGTTGTAATCTGGTTACCACAGCTGCAGGTTGCGGTGAGCTGCTGATAATCCGGGTGTATATCTGCTTGCATGTCCGAGACCTCGCCACTATGTTGTCGAGCCGCCATCTGGCCGCACAGGGCACCAAAAACGGCACCGCTGAGCGAAAAAGAGGCGCGGATGTTACCAGAAAAAGTTCGAATGGCAAGTGTGTGCATGGACAGCTCTAGTACCCAATACTTCAGCGTTCTCGTAGCAGCGAAACTGGGAAGCACGCTTGCCTATCATGTGCAACATGGCCAAACAGTTCCCAACCCGGGTTCGCTGGTGCGTGTGCCAATGGGACATCGCACGCTGACCGGCCTGGTTATCGAAGAGTGCTCGCCGCCACAGGGTATCCGTACCAAGCCCATTGAGCAGGTATTGGACGTATCTCTGGATCTGCCCGAGTCCCTGGTAGTTCTGCTGCAGTGGTGCAGCCGTTATTACCATTGCAGCGGCGGGCAAGTACTGACCGCCGCACTTCCCAAAAAACTCCTCTCCGGGTCGCTGCAGGAAAATGAAAGGCCCGACCTCTGGATCACGGAGTTAACCGCAGAACACATCGATACAGTTGCAGCACCGCGCCAACGGGAACTGCTCGACTGGCTGTCCGTGCACGGAGCCTGTTCCCGGAGTGAAATACATGCGGCCGGTTTTGGCTCTCACCTGATTCGCGCCCTCGAACAGAGGGGATTGATCAAGCCAGCGCAGACAGAAGCTGACAATCAATTGACTCTTCTTGCAGAACCGGCTCTGCACCTTAATTCGAGCCAGCAGTCCGTTCTGGATCGAATTCATGCGGGTGTCCGGCAGGGCATCCGGGTATTTCTCCTGGACGGGGTCACCGGAAGTGGCAAGACAGAAATCTACATGCAGGCCATGGAACCCTGCCTGACACAAGCGAGGCAGGTGCTCTACCTGGTGCCGGAAATCGGTTTGGTTGAGCAAACACTGAGACGTCTCAGGCGCAGATTTCAGGTGCCGATCCATGCCTATCACTCTGACACCACAGATAGAGAGAAGATGCGCTGCTGGAGGGCAGCGAAATCCGGAAAAAGATTGATTATCGTGGGTACCCGATCAGCAGTCTTTCTGCCTCTTACTAAACTGGGGCTCCTGGTGGTTGACGAGGAACAGGATCTTTCCTACAAGCAGCAGGAGGGGTTTCGCTACAACGCCCGGGACCTTGCGGTCGTCCGGGCGCGAGACACTGACGCCCAGTTAATTCTGGGCTCGGCGACACCTTCAATCGAGTCCCTGCATAACGCCAACCGGGGTCAATACGAGCACCTGTGTCTGGACCAGCGGGTGGAGCAATGCAGGCTGCCCGAGTGGTCGATCGTTCATAGGGCGGGCAGTACGGCACCGCTTACCGCTGAAACAGTGCGCCAGATTGAACAGGTCCTGGAAAACAGCGGCCAAGTGCTGATTTTTGTAAACCGCCGGGGGTTTGCCCCTGTGCTGCAATGCGCGGACTGTGGCTGGCGGGCAATCTGCAAGGACTGCGATCTCAGCTTGACCATTCACACACAGCCTCCTCTGCTCATTTGTCATCGCTGCGACCGCCGAGAGCGGATTGCGCGGTCATGTGTGTCGTGCGGCTCTCTCAGACTGGAATCAAAGGGGTTGGGCACCGAGCAGGTGGAATCCTATCTGCAAGCCAGGTTCCCCTCTACACCATGCGTGCGGATCGATCGTGACAGCACCCGGCGAAAGGGCAGTTTTCGCGCAAAAATGGACAGCCTGAGCGGGAACCAGCCCGCTATTCTGGTGGGCACCCAGATGATCACCAAAGGACACCACCTCCCAGGTATCTCGCTGGTGGTCACTCTGAACGCGGATGCGGCGCTGTACAGCCACGATTACCGGGCCACGGAACACCTCGCTCAAACATTGATTCAAGCGGGGGGAAGGGCCGGGCGGGGTGAGACACAGGGGCGTATCATAGTCGAGACATCGGAACCGGATCATCCCCTGATGCAGAAATTTGTGCACAACAGCTATCGGGAGATCGCCGGGCACCTGCTGCAGCAGCGACTCACGCGTAAACTTCCCCCACAAGGCCAGGCAGCTATCTTTCATGCCACCAGCCAAAATTTGGCGACATTGATTGAATTCATGCGCGGCTGCAGCACAGCCATCGCCGGTAGCGAAGCCGACATACTGGGCCCTTTACCGGCAACACCGGAAAGGATCAAAAAACGGTTTCGTTACCAGATTCAGCTCTATGCAAGGCGGCGTGTGGAACTGCACAATACGCTGGCGAGGTTGGAAACTCATATCAACAGTTGCAGAAGAATGAGCACTATTCGCTGGAGTATAGACGTCGATCCCCTCACCATGGATTAAAATGACAGATCAACCCTCACAACTTATCCTTATGCCGCTAATGAAACGGGAGCCAGGATTTTGCCAAGAGCCATCGCAAAGAAAAGTAAACGTCGCGTCTCAAGATCGGCAGATAACCCGGATATCGGTGGAATGAAATCCTTCGCAGGGGGCGTGGTCGTCGGAATTCTGTTGTGCCTGGGAGTACAGTGGCTGATTGACCAACAAAATCGTCAGCAGTCGCAAGAGGCAACCACCGTCCCAGAAGCCGGTGAACCCGCTGGCCCCGTACTGGACTTCTATACCCGACTTCGCGAGGTGGAGGTTCTGATTCCAGGTGATACGCCTGAACTGAAAACTCCGGACACCAGCTATGTGTTGCAGGCAGGCTCTTTCCGACAGGCGAGAGAGGCCGAGCAAGTTCGTGCGGAGCTCATCCTTCTCAACCTCGATGCCAATATTCACAAGTTCAACCACAACGGAGAGATATGGCACCGGGTGCTGGTCGGGCCCTTTGACAATCGTTCTTCCACGACTGATACGCGTAGCCTGCTTCTGGAGCATGGCGTGGAAAGCCTGCTTATGACTCAGGAAATTGCGACCCCCTGATACCCGGGCTGCCGGTACACCGGGTTCTTGAATTTTTGTCTGGTTACCCCACATTGTAGGAGTACATTCCTCCGGGCCTGAGCTCGGATAGCTTAATCGGAAGATCTGGTTTGGAACAATATCGGGGAACAACCATCCTGTCAGTCCGGCGCGCTGGTGCAGTCGTGATCGGCGGAGATGGACAGGTCAGTCATGGCAACACTGTTATGAAAGGCAATGCACGCAAGGTTCGTCGCCTCTACAAGGATCAGGTGATTGCCGGGTTTGCAGGTGGAACCGCTGATGCATTCACCCTGTTCGAACGTTTCGAAGCGAAACTTGAACAGCACCAAGGTCAGCTGGTTCGTGCGGCCGTCGAACTTGCCAAAGATTGGCGCACTGACCGCATGTTACGCCGACTTGAAGCACTTCTTGCCGTGGCCGACAGCGAATCTTCCCTCATCATCACCGGCAATGGAGATGTCATCCAGCCAGAAGACGACCTTATTGCCATTGGCTCCGGAGGCCCCTATGCCCAGTCCGCGGCTCGTGCGCTCCTCGACAATACCGACCTCCATGCACGGGAAATCGTCACACGGGCACTGTCCATAGTCGCAGATGTCTGTATATACACCAACCACAACAGGACCATTGAGGAGCTCTAACCGGAAATCTGTGGAAACCGGACTTTTCGGGCTTTCCAGGATTCTGCTGCACGAATACCGGGAGTCTATGTCTCTATGTCACACATGACGCCGCGCGAGATCGTTCACGAACTCAGCCGCCATATCATTGGACAGGAATCTGCAAAAAAAGCTGTCGCAGTTGCCCTGCGCAACCGTTGGCGCCGCATGCAGCTCGAACCGACGCTGCGCAGCGAGGTCAATCCCAAGAACATTCTGATGATCGGACCCACGGGCGTCGGAAAAACAGAGATTGCACGCCGCCTTGCCAGGCTGGCGAATGCCCCCTTTGTCAAAGTCGAAGCGACCAAGTTCACCGAGGTTGGCTACGTCGGCAAGGATGTGGAGTCAATTGTGCGCGATCTCGTAGATGTGGCAATTAAAATGCTCCGAGAAGAGCACATGGAAAATGTTCGCCATCTGGCCGAAGACGCGGCGGAAGAGCGCATTCTTGATGCACTCCTGCCACCTGCGCGGGGCGAGGAGTCTACCGAGGACTCGTCGACCCGGCAGATCTTCAGGAAGAAACTGCGCGAGGGAGATCTCGATGAAAAGGAAATCGAAATTGAGGTGGATTCACCAAAAATTGGCATGGAAATCATGACCCCTCCCGGCATGGAAGAGATGGCAGGGCAGCTTCAGGACATGTTTTCCCAGATTGGCAAGAGGCACAAGCAGTGCAGCAAGCTGACTGTAGCCCGCGCACTCAAGCAGATCCAGGATGAAGAGGCTGCACGACTCATTGACGAAGACGATATCAAGACCAAGGCGCTGGAGGCCGCAGAGCAGACCGGCATCGTGTTTATTGACGAGATCGACAAAGTTGCCAAGCGCAGCCAAATAACGGGGGCCGATGTTTCACGAGAAGGGGTGCAGCGGGATCTGCTGCCGCTGATAGAGGGCTCAACCGTCACCACGAAGTACGGAATGGTCAAAACCGACCATATACTCTTTATCGCTTCAGGGGCATTCCATCTTTCGAAGCCATCGGACCTGATACCCGAGTTACAGGGTCGCCTGCCCATTCGGGTTGAGTTGTCGGCACTCTCTGTGAAAGACTTCCAGAGAATTCTGACCGAGCCTGACGCTTCGCTCTGTGTGCAGTACAAAGCGCTCCTCAAGACTGAAAATGTCGATATCGACTTTACCGAGGATGGTATCCAGAGATTGTCTGAACTTGCCCATAGTGTCAATGAATCGACCGAGAATATCGGGGCGCGACGACTCCATACGCTGATGGAGCGGCTGCTTGAAGACCTCTCTTTCGATGCACCTGACCGCGACGGTCAAACCATTGCCATAGATGCAACCTACGTTGATGAAAAACTTGACGAGCTGGTTGCTGACGAAGACCTGTCGCGTTTTATCTTGTGAGCTCGAATCAACCCAGCAGGATTCACCTTCGCGACCAGGGACGCAGCCTCGGGCTTCATTATGAACATGCCAGCTACCTCGAGCTGGACGCAGAATATTTACGGGTGAACTCTCCCAGCGCCGAGGTGCAGGGGCATGGTGCTGGCGATGGCGAGCTTCCAGTTGGAAAGCAGCACGTACTCATAACCAAGGTCGAGCTCGCCGGAAATTATGCCCTGCGGCTGCACTTTGACGACGGACATGACTCAGGGATTTATGGGTGGAGCTACCTCAAACAGCTCGCAGCGGAGAGACCGCAGCGCTGGCAACGTTATCTGGCCGAACTCAGGAACCGTGGATTAGCGAGAGATTCTGAAGTTCAAGTAGTCCGAGTGATGGATCCCGGCGAGGGAAATTCCCGGTAAATCTGCTGGCGCAGATTCGCTGGGACGCCAGATCTGTGCATCGGAGCATGCCTGACAGCTAAACCGCCTTCCGCGTCTTCGAACGACTGGCGATGCGTCTCGATTCGGCGCTGGCGCACTTCTCGACAAGCGCATCCAGAAAATCCTCCAGATTGATCTCTTTCATTCTGCCATCGCGTATGAACATATCGAGGTCAAAGATATCCTGCTGCCTGTTGTGGTTTCGGGCTTTCTGCTGAAGCAGGGCACGGTACTTCTCCACAGCGATTTCGATCAGTCCGCAGGAAAGCAGTTCCCTGCCGCCGGTCAACCGCAGGATGTGCACATGTCTCAGTGGCTCCTTGAACGAAACATCCACCTCGACAACATTGAAGGCTCTGCCCTCGCGCAGCGCCCGTTCCGCGTTCCTGCCCTGCCGGGCATGGGCGATTTTGAACTTCAAGGCGGGAAAGCGGCATCCGCAAACCGATTTCGGCCAGGCAGGCGTTGTACCGACTGCGTGCGTACCATCGGGTCGGCGCAGCCCAGCACGGCGGATGCCTGCGAGAAGATGAAGTTCAGCCGGTCGAGGACCACTCATCGATCTCGTTGTCGACTGCAGGCGTGGCGGTGAAATCCACATCCATGGCATGCCTCGCGCTGCCACAGGCGAGTCACGACAAGATCCCGCCCTCGAGGCACAGTCCAGTGTTCAGCGGCGCGCTCAGAGCGATTGCGTAGAGAGCCAACTGCATCTTTGAAGTGAGCAAGGCATGACACATCCTGTCGCAGAGGGTGTTGCCGGAGTTTCACCTCCGGCCTTCATTAAATTATCCCACATTGGCACAGTGAGTTAAGTCCTGTGTCGGGCCGTGGCACAGAGCTAATTTCCTGGGCTTTTCCCTTTTTATAGAGGAAGTGCCCAGCCCGCGGTATCAAAAACACGGTACAACGTTCCGCCTCCTGATCAGGATAGCGGAAACCTGTGAGTGGGTAGACCCCGTTCGGGTCTGCTTCATCCCGGTATGGTGATCGGAACAAGAACGAGAATTCCAGTTTCCACTGGATCACAAAATAGTGAATACTGCGAAGAATTTTCCGGAGCAGTCAGGATCAGCACCTGGAGCACGTGGCGTTCTGCGCCCGTTCCTACCCAACCAGAATATCCAATGATCAACGTCGAAATAATGGTGGCCGAGAGCTTGCCGGAGGGGGCTCTGAAAAGACTGTGCTCGCCCCTCGTGGTCAGAATCTTGAGAGCCGTGCTCCACGAGCGTGAATTCATCGAATTTGGGAAAGCCCATCCAGATGCACGGGGTTTTGAGCTCGTGGATCGGGTGCTGGAATACTTCAACTTCAAATACAGGGTGGAACCGGAGCAGTTGGCTCGAATTCCGGAGGCGGGCCGGGTTGTCATCGTGGCGAACCACCCTGTAGGATCGCTGGACGGACTGGCGTTCCTGCACATGATTCGCCGCATCCGGCCTGACGTAAAAATTGTTGTAAATCAGATACTTGTTAAGATTGAACCCTTGGCCCCAGTGCTGCTGCCCGTTGACAATATGGGGGGAAATACCGGCAAGCTCCAGTTGCGGGCCATTCACAAACATCTTCGCAAGGAAGGTGCTTTGATAGTATTTCCATCTGGAGTGGTTTCACGACTGGGGTGCCGTGGCATCAGAGACGGTGAGTGGCGCTCAGGATTTATCAAGTTCTCCCGGGTTATGCGCGCACCCATTCTCCCGGTTCACATTCGCGCGCGTAATTCCAGTTTCTTTTACCTGCTCTCCCTGGTGGCACGAAAGATTTCGACTCTCTGGCTGGTACCGGAAATGTTCAAACTCAGGGGAAAATCCGCCGACTTCCACATCGGCAAGATTGTCCCCTGCAAGCACTACGAGAGCTTCAATCTCGCCCCGCGGGCTCTGGCGGCCATCTTTCGGAATGAAGTGTATGCACTGCGGACTGGCAGCAAGCAAATCTTTCCAACCCATGAACCCGTGGCACCAGCAGGGAATCGGGTGGCGCTGCGAAAAGAGATCGGGCAGGGTGAGTTACTGGGCGAAACCAGCGACGGCAAGCAGATTTTTCTGTTCAACTATCAGCCCGACTCCAAGATTATTGCTGAACTCGGTCGACTGCGTGAACTCACCTTCAGAATGGTGGAAGAGGGTACCGGTAAATCCAGAGACCTCGACAAGTACGACCAGTACTACCAGCACCTCCTGTTGTGGGACAAAGTGCGGGATGAGATCGTCGGAGCCTACAGAATCTGCGATACGGCACGCGTCATTCCGGAACTCGGACAAGAAGGCCTCTACAGCTCGCTGATCTATCGCTATACGGAGAATATGACCCCCTATTTCGAACGCGGTATGGAGCTGGGGCGTAGCTTTGTCCAACCCAGATACTGGGGAAAGCGCAGCCTCGACTACCTTTGGTACGGCATCGGAGCCCTGATCAGAAACAATCCACAATACCGTTATCTTTTTGGTGCAGTCAGCCTGAGTGACGGCTACCCGGATGAGGCCAAAGACCTGATCGTGCATTTCTACGCGACTCATTTCCCGGCGCACGCAAACCTTGTGGAAGCACTTCACCCCTACCGGATACCCAAGCATAAGCTCGAACATCTCCAGCACCTGTTCCCGGGAAAGGATTATGGGTCCGAATTCACCCTGTTGAAAAAAATGCTGAAAAAGCTCAACTGCACCATTCCCACTCTCTACAAGCAGTATGCCGACCTATGCGAACCGGGTGGTGTCAGCATTTGTGCAAGCGGGCTCGATGTAACCTTCAGCAATGTCATAGATGGTTTTGTCATGGTGGATATATGGAAGCTCAAACCCGGCAAGCGGGAGCGGTACCTGCAGGGCACTCTCGCTTCTGCAGCACAACCCGGCGCGCAGCCGGCAGCCGGGCTGACGTCGTCAGTGTCCTCGACCGACCGACCGAGTTAGTCTCCACCCCGCGGGATGCCGCATATTTCTGGACTACCCGCCAGTGCGCACGAGACAGTCGCACATTTCGCTGAATTTTTCGGGGAATGTACCTCAGCAACAGCGTGAGTGCACCCAGGAATCCGGCTGTGCCCTGAAGTGTTCTCGCACCGCAATACTCTCAAGTGGACCCAGCTGATGTAGAATGGCGTGTCCACCGTTGAGACGGCCATGAACAGCAACAAAACCACCGATTTTGGTTACCAACAGGTGCCTGAAGCAGAAAAAGCAGGCAAGGTGGCAGATGTGTTTCATTCCGTAGCCGCACAATACGACCTGATGAACGACCTGATGAGCGGCGGTATTCATCGCTTGTGGAAGTTTCTCACGATCGAAAAATCTGCCGCCCGACCCGGTCAGGTTATTCTCGATATCGCGGGTGGCACTGGTGATCTGGCGGCGCGCTTTGCCGATATTGTCGGCGGCACTGGTCGGGTAATACTCGCCGACATCAATGGCTCCATGCTGGCAGTCGGACGCGACAAGTTGCTCGACAAGGGCTATGGCGGACAGATTGACTATCTGCAGGCGGATGCCCAGCAATTGCCCTTCCCCGACAATTTTTTCGATTGTATTACCATTGCCTTTGGCTTGCGCAATGTGACTGACAAGCAACGGGCACTTGAATCCATGCTGGGGGTGCTCAAACCGGGTGGAAGACTTCTGGTGCTGGAGTTTTCCAAACCCACCAGCGCGCCCCTCGCAAAAGTGTATGACGCATACTCTTTCAATGTGCTTCCACGGCTTGGCCAGATCATAGTTGGAGATGCCGACAGCTATACGTATCTGGCAGAGTCAATCCGTATGCACCCGGATCAAGAAAGCCTCAAGTCGATGATGGATGATGCAGGTTTTGTAGAGACCAGTTACATCAACCTGACGGGCGGGATTGTCGCGCTCCATATGGGTTTCAAGGCCTGAAATGATCTCGGAAACTCCGCTTCTGGAGCGCTTCGAGCCCGGGTTTAATCGGGCTCTCCAACGGCTGCTGGAAACTGATCCTGCCAACCAGGCTCTGCTTGAGAAACTTGAAGGCACAGTCGTTGAAGTGGTGAGTCTGTCTCCCGAGGTGCGGTGTTTTCTCGGCATACGTCAGGGAAAATTGAGGTTTCGCCAACACGTTGCAGAGGCCGAGAACGTTGATCTCAGCCTGACCGGCAGGGCCGCTAACCTTCTCAAGCTGCTGGCCACTCCCCCGGAATCTGCGTCAAGGCTTCGGGGTATGGATATCGAAATTGTCGGCGATGTGGGCCTGCTGCTGGAAATCTCGCAGATCGCAAAACAAATTGAAATCGATTGGGAAGCGCTGCTGGCAGAAAAAATCGGCGATGCTCCGGCTGTCGTGCTTTCCCGGATTGTTGGAGCCAGTCTGCGCGGGGTCCGCAGTATTCAGGAGGAAGTGTCGGGTAGACTGAAGCACGCAGCGGCATCTGAAAGCAGCGCACTACCCAACCGCGATGAGCTGGAAAGGGCAAAACATCTGCTGAGAGAACTGCATTACCGATTGGACCGGGTCGAGGTCAAACTCGATCAGAACCAGCGACACAAGCCGTGACCAGTTTTCCGAGAACCATCTCAATCTGGTGGCGCGCCTGTCTTCTGCGACTTGACCTGCTGCTGCCCGCAAAGGTTCCCCTGTGGATTCGGCTCCTGTTCCTGCCAGGCTGGTTCATGCCAAGGCGAGATCTGAGCGAGGGTGAGAGACTGCGGCTCTGGTGTGAGGCAATGGGGCCGGTTTTCGTCAAATTTGGTCAGGCCCTGTCAACCCGACCCGACCTGCTGGGTCCTGAAATGGGCGCTGAGCTGGCACAACTGCAGGATTCTGTGCCACCTTTTGGTACCGAGGCGTTCCGCGACCTTCTGGAGCAGGGGCTCGGCAGTCCGGTCGAAGGTCTGTTTCGCAGTTTTGAGCAGGAACCGCTCGCTTCTGCTTCACTGGCCCAAGTTCATGGTGCTGTATTGCACAACGGGGATTCGGTTGTCATAAAAATAATCCGGCCCGGTATTGAGCGCGTCATCCAGCGCGATTTGAAGCTGCTTGGCGTGCTGGCAGCCATAATTAACAGAATGGGCGCAGATGGTCGGCGGCTGCATGCCCCTGAAGTCATTTCCGACTACCACCACATCATTCACAACGAACTCAACTTGTGCTGGGAGGCAGCAAATTCCCAGAAGTTGCGTGACAACTTTATCGACAACCCGGTGAACTACACACCCAAGGTGTATTGGGACTATGTGCGCCCGAACATTCTCGTCAGTGAGCGCATCGATGGCATACCGGTAACCGACGCGCAGGCAATTGCCGACCAGGGCATCGATCTCAAGCAACTGGCCGAAATCGGCGTTGGCATTTTCTTTACCCAGGTCTTTGAGCACAATTTCTTCCATGCCGACATGCATCCAGGCAATATCTTTGTCAGCAAGACACATATAGCCAATCCCCAATATATTTGTGTGGATTGCGCCATCGTCGGATCGCTGTCAGATACTGAGCGGTACTATCTTGCGACCATGCTACTGAGTGTGTTCCGACGCGACTACGGACGGGTAGCCAGCCTGCAGATTGAGGCAGGCTGGGTTGCGTCGGACACGCCTGTGAATCTGCTTGAGGGGGAAATTCGCACCGTCTGCGAACCCATTTTCTCCCGCCCCCTGGAGGAAATCTCTTTCGCGACCATCATGATTAACCTGTTTAAAACCGCGCGCCGATTTGATCTGCAGATGATGCCCTCCCTGTTTTTGCTGGAAAAAACCATTGTCAATATCGAAGGTCTGGGGCGTCAGCTCTATCCGAAACTTGACCTGTGGGCGACGCTGGCACCGCTGTTCGAAAAATTGTCCCGGGAACGCTATGCACCCAGAACACTGGGCAACAAAGTGCGCGAGCAGGGGCCGGAATGGCTTGAACAGTGCGCAGAACTGCCGGATCTGCTTCTCGGGGCACTGCGGAAGATGAACGATTCACCCGCTGGGCACAGCATCGGCAACCACCCGGGCGCAGGCAGGAAAAGCGCAGGGGTTCTGGCACTCCTAAGCGCAGCAGCCCTGGGTGTGCTGCTCGGGTTGGCGCTGCCAGAACTGCCAACCGAACAACACCTGAGGAATTTGAGTCTCGCAACCATGGGTCTGCTGGGGATATATCTGCTTGTTCGTCGCTGACGAGGACAGCATAATTCCGATGAACAGTTGAATATACATTGACCCATGACGACAGGAACGAACACAATCAATCCGGCAATCAGTGATCTGCGCTGGAACCAGGATGGGCTTGTCCCGGCGATTGCTCAGGATGCCTCCACTGGCATGGTGCTGATGATGGCCTGGATGAATCGCGAGGCGCTGCGGTTGACTCTGGAAGAGGGAATCGCTGTGTACTGGTCGCGCTCACGGCAAAAAATCTGGCGCAAGGGTGAGTCCTCCGGTCACCGGCAGATCATCAGGGAGCTGCGCATCGATTGTGACGACGACTGTATTCTGATCAGGGTGGAACAGGTCGGCGGGATTGCCTGTCATACAGGTCGAGCCTCCTGTTTCTACCGCCGCTTCAACGACGGTGACTGGCAGGTCACCGATGATCCCGTTCTGGAACCAGAGGAAATGTACGGTCAATGAAGGATATACTCGAATTGCTTACAGAGACGCTGAACCAGCGCAAAACGGCCGATCCCGAGGATTCCTATGTCGCTGAACTGCACGCACGAGGGTTGAACCGGATTCTTGAAAAAGTCGGTGAAGAGGCAACCGAAATCCTGTTGGCGGCAAAGGACGGTGATACCCGAGAGGTCATCAAAGAGACGGCGGACCTCTGGTTTCACACTATGGTGATGCTTTCCCATCTGGACTTGAGTGCCCAGGATGTGCTCGACGAGTTGGCCCGCAGAACCGGTGTGTCCGGGCGCACCGAGAAAGCTTCCAGAGTAACCTGAGTCTCCGGGCCTTGAACACAATTAAACAAGCTGAAGCAGAGGTATACAGACATGGGTCTCGGCGGCATTAGTATCTGGCAACTCCTGATTATTCTCATCATTGTGCTGCTTCTGTTCGGCACCAAAAAGCTTCGTGGTCTGGGATCAGACCTCGGCGGAGCAATCAGGGGCTTCAAGAACGCTGTGTCTGATGATGAACAGCTCAAAGATACAGAAACAGGGGGGGTTGGCGAAGACGCAGCAGAAGACGACAGGGCTGGAGCCCACAACAGGGAGAACAAACCCGAGAATAGTGCCCGGTAGGTATCCCGGCGCTACGGCGTTTTCCACGCAGATCCATGTTTGGCATTGGTTTTGTCGAGCTCCTGGTCATCGCCGTATTCGGTCTGCTGGTCTTTGGACCCGAACGACTTCCCGAGGTAATCCGCACCCTTGCGCATGCCGTGGCAAGGTTTCGGCGTTCCTGGCGGGCGACGCGGCGTGAACTTGAGCAGGAGCTTGGAGTCGACGAAATTCGCAAGGAAATCCACAATGCCCAAGTGCTGGAAGACCTGCAGAAACTGGGCAATGAGGCGGCCGGCAGTATAGCACCACCGGAGGAGGACGCCGGGAACAGTGCCGAGGCAACCGGAAAGACCGGCGGTGATCAACCCCAGGAGAAAACGGCAGAGTGACCGAGGATCAACCCCAGGCAATGATCGAGCACCTCATCGAACTCAGGAGCCGCATTCTGCGCTCTTTGCTGGCCGTGCTCCTGGTGTTCCTGTGCTTGGTTGCCTTTGCCAACCAGATATACGATGGTCTCTCTGCTCCGCTGCGCGCTCAGTTGCCAGAGGGCGGAACCATGATTGCAACCGATGTCATTTCTCCGCTGATGGCACCGCTTAAATTCACCTTTTTTGTCAGTGCCATGCTGGCCATGCCGTACGTTCTATATCAGGCATGGGCGTTTATTGCGCCAGGGCTCTACGCCAACGAGCGGCGGTTTGCATTGCCGATTTTTGCCACCAGCGTCCTGCTGTTTTACGCCGGTATTGCGTTTGCCTACTTTGTCATTATCCGTCTGGTAGCGGGGTTTATTATCGGCATTGCGCCGGATTCCATTGCTGTAATGACAGATATCAACAGTTATTTGAACTTTGTTCTCAAGCTTTTTTTTGCGTTCGGACTTGCATTTGAAATTCCCATCGCAACCATCATCCTGGTTCGGGCGGGTGTTACCAGCACCGGGTCACTGGCGAGCAAGCGCCCCTATATCATCGTCGGCTGCCTTGTGTTTGGCATGCTGCTGACGCCCCCGGACGTTTTTTCGCAGCTGTTTCTTGCCGGCCCCATGTGGCTGCTTTTTGAACTCGGGCTGTTATTTGCCAAGACCCTGGAAAAATCCGCGGAAAACCCATGAGTGGAAGCCTTTTTACCCTTTCTGCACCATCCGGCGCAGGGAAAACAAGTCTGGTACAAGCCCTGGTGGACAAACATCCCCATATCTATATCTCAGTGTCGCACACTACTCGAACAATGCGGCCCGGAGAACAGGACGGGATCAACTACAACTTTGTGGACACGCCTGAATTCTTGCACATGATTGAGGCGGGCGAATTCCTGGAGTACGCGAAAGTATTTGGCAACTACTACGGCACCTCCGCCGGGTGGGTGCAGGCGACGCTGGAGCAAGACCGGGACGTTATTCTGGAAATCGACTGGCAGGGCGCTGCTCAGGTTCGGCGCAAGCTGCCCGAGACACTCGGCATTTTCTTGCTGCCGCCGTCACGGGCCGTGCTGCGGGAGCGTCTTACCCGCAGAGGTCAGGACGACATCGAAGTTATTGAAACCCGTCTGGCCGAAGCAAAGGGTGAAATCGCCCACTGCTATGAAGCAGATTACCTTATTGTCAATGATTGCTTTGAAGATGCCCTGCAACAAATGGAGGCCATTATCGTTCAGCGTTCGGTCTCATCTGGCGAAGTTTCCAATAGGTATCAGATACTTATACAAGAATTGTTGGCGTAAGCAGACTAATTTGGATAGAATTGCCGCCCTTTTTTTGAAATTGGCGGTGCCCAGCAGTACGCCCGCTGGCATCAGCCCCAAACGTGAAAGCAGATCGGAAACTAGACAATGGCCCGAATTACCGTAGAAGATTGCCTGAGCAAGGTTGACAACCGCTTTGAACTCGTTCTCGTAAGCAGCAAACGTGCTCGACAGCTTATGGTCGGCAATCGGGAAGCCCAGGTTGAGTGGGAAAACGATAAAGCCACCGTAGTCGCGTTGCGTGAAATCGAGGCAGGCCTCGTGGATGCCAGCATTCTTGAGGAAGAAACCCACGACGATTACTTCGATGGTTCCAGTGTAGAATCGTCTGCAGAAGACGCCGGCATTACTGCACTTATGGGTGAAGTAATGGCCGAAATTGCCGAAGCTGAGAGCCTGGAATCCTCGCCTGCAGCTGAGGACGAAACCGGCGAGGATTGACCTCAGGCTGCCGTCTGGAGGTGTGCCTTGTCGAGTATCGACGATCTATCAGATCGGCTCAAATCCTACCTCAGTCGGGAGCAGATAGATCAGGTTCGGCGTGCCTATCATTTTGCCAACGAGGCACATGAGGGCCAGTACCGGCTGAGCGGAGAGCCCTACGTTACCCACCCCCTTGCGGCGGCCAGTATTCTGGCCGACATGCACATGGACCACTACTGCCTGATGAGCGCCATGTTGCATGATGTCATCGAAGACACCCCCGTCAACAAACCCGTACTGGAGAAAAAATTCGGACGGGTCGTTGCTGACCTGGTGGACGGGGTCAGCAAGCTCAACAAAATGGAAGCTCGCGGCGACACTGCAGAGGAGCGCCAGGCGGAGAATTTTCTGAAAATGACCCTCGCGATGTCCAAGGATATCCGTGTCATACTCGTCAAGCTCGCCGACCGGCTCCACAATATGCGCACTATGGATGTGTTACGGCCGGACAAGCGGCGGCGAATCGCCCGTGAAACCCTGGAGATCTATGCACCCATCGCACAGCGTCTGGGCATAAACGACTTGCGAATTGAGTTTGAGGACCGCGGCTTTGAGGCCATGTACCCGATGCGCGCCGAACGGCTCAGGGCCGCCCTGGAACAGGCGCGGGGCCGACGCAAGGATTTGGTAAAAGAAATTCAGGAGGTCATTGAAGTACGTCTGCAAAAGGAAGATCTTGTCGCCGAGGTTGCCGGACGGGAAAAGCACTTGTACAGCATTTACAAAAAAATGCGCTACAAGAGCCGCTCCTTTAAGGACATCATGGACGTTTTCGCCTTTCGCATCAGAGTCGAAAATGTCGACCAGTGCTACCGCGCCCTGGGGATCATTCACAATCTTTTTAAGCCTGTGGCAGGGTCGTTCAAGGACTATATCGCCATTCCCAAAGCCAACGGGTACCAGTCTTTGCATACTGTACTGGTGGGCATGCACGGGGTACCTATCGAAGTGCAGATCCGCACGGCGGCAATGGACGACATGGCTAACTTCGGCATCGCTGCACACTGGTTTTACAAAGACGCCAAGGGAAAGGATGCACAGGCTGTATCGACCAGGGCGAACGAATGGGTCAAGCGGTTGCTGGAGATACAGCAGCAGGCGGGCAATCCGCTTGAGTTCATTGAGCATGTAAAAACCGACCTGTTTCCCGATGAAGTCTACGTATTCACCCCCAATGGGAAGATTATTGAGCTGCCTACCGGAGCGACGGTTGTGGACTTTGCCTACGCGCTGCACACAGATATTGGCAACAGCACCGTTGGCTGCAAGATCAACAACCAGATGGCTCCACTGTCACAGAAACTGCAGAGCGGACAAGTTGTAGAAATTTTGCGGGCCAGCAAAGCGCAGCCACACCCAAGCTGGCTGGATTTCATCGTGACTGCCAAGGCGAGAAGCGCGATTCGCCACAGCCTGAAAAGCCGACGCCACGAAGAATCCGTGTCGTTGGGTCGACGTTTGCTGAACCGCACCCTGGCTGAAATCGGATTGACAGTCGAACAGATTTCCCCGAGCCGTGTTGAGCATCTGCTCCAAGATGGCGGTCACGAATCCTTTGACGAGATTCTCCAGCAGATCGGGCTCGGAGACCGAGTGCCGCAAGCCGTGGCAAAGCTGCTGCTCGACGAAGAGCAGGCGTCCGAGCTGAACATGCAGATTCTCAAGCCCATCGTCGTCGATTCCTCGGAAGGTCATGTTGTCAACTTCGGCGGCTGCTGCCACCCCATTCCCGGCGACATCATACTCGGACACCTGAGCTCAGGCCGTGGCCTGGTAGTGCACCGGGAAGAATGTCCCAATATCGCCGATATCCGCAATAACCCAGAGGTATGCCTGCCCATCAGTTGGGCAACTGAAATCAGCGGAGAATTCCAGGTCGAACTCTGGGTTGAGGTGGAAATGTTGCGCGGTGTCGTGGCGCAACTCGCGGCGCGAATCTCTTCAGGCAATGTCGGTATCGATAACATAAGTATCGAGGAACGTGGTACGACGATCAGTATACTCAAACTCATGTTGCGGGTATCTGATCGCGTCCACCTGGCGAACGTCATGCGCAGAATTCGTCTGGAGCCCTATGTGAAAAAGCTGCGCCGCGGCGCCAATGTGTAAGGAGAAACCGATGCCCAACCGAGCTACCATTCATACCGACAGTGCCCCCGCCGCCATAGGTACGTATTCACAGGCAGTCAAAGTGAACAATACCGTGTACCTGTCGGGCCAGATTCCACTTGTGCCCGAAACCATGGAACTGGCAGGTGAGGACATTCGCGTGCAAATCAATCAGGTATTTGGTAATCTCGCTGCAGTCTGTGAGGAAGCCGGAGGTGGATTGCAGGATGTTGTAAAGCTGAATATCTACCTCACCGATCTGGAGAACTTCACAGCGGTCAATGAAATCATGGTCGAGCACTTTGCCGAACCCTATCCCGCCCGCGCCGCCATCGGTATATCCGAGCTTCCCAAAGGCGCTCTTGTAGAGATGGACGGCATCATGGTGGTGGCCTAGGAGTCTGCGCCGCAGAAAATTCTGATGGGATTGGTCTACATAATTGCGCCGGGCAGACATGATATTTGTCCGACAGATCCCACTGTACAAGCATTATGTGGAAAATGTGGCTCTGTATTCCCACCTGACTCCTTGGAAAGCGTTCTACGGCGCAGACTGGCGGATCGTTGAAAACTACTGCCCGGCTGGCTACATACGATCGACGCACTCAATACCCAGTAGATCCAGGCTTTGTCGAATGACCCGACCGGTCAGGTCGGCAAGTTTTAATCGCGCCTGGGCAACTGCAGGCGCAACTGATTCCTGGAGGATCGGACAGGCTTCATAAAAGGTCATGAACTTGCCCGACAGATCGAAAACAAAATTACATAGCTCGTGCGGCATGGCCCTTTTGCCGATCTGTTCCACGATGTCAGGAAACTGGACAATCACGAGTGCAAGCGCCCGCTCGGCGGGTTCTTGCACATCAAACCCAAATCTGTTGAGGTGCTGCCTGGAGTGGGGTGCTCGCCTCAAAATGCTCTGAATTCGAGTATAGGCGTATTGCAGGTAGGGTGCCGTATTGCCTTCGAAACTCAGCATGGCTTCCCAGTCAAACAGGTAGTCATTGGTCCGGGTCTTGCTCAGATCAGCATATTTCACCGCGCCAATTCCAACGGCTCGAGCAACCTGATCCGCCTCCTGCCCGGACAGCTCGGGGGTTTTTTCCGCGATTAATCTGGCGGCCCGGTCAACCGCCTCGTCAAGAAGGGCGCTGAGCTTGATGGTATCACCCGAACGGGTTTTGAACGGCGTACCATCTGCACCCATGATGGTTCCGTACGAACAGTGCATCAGCTCAACCTGATCATCAACCCACCCGGCCAATCGGGCCGTCGCAAACACCTGCTGCATATGCAGGGATTGACGCGCATCGATGAAATAGAGACACCGGTCCGCCTTGAGTTCAAGCACTCGGTGACGCACAGCCGCCAAATCAGTAGTTGCATACAGGTAACCACCAGCCGCCTTCTGCACAATAAATGCCGAGGGATTTCCATCCCTGTCTGCCAGCTCTTGAAGAAAAACGACCTGGGCACCCTGATCTTCTTCGGCAATGGACTTGTTCCGCAGCTCATCCACCACAGATTCGAGAGCGTCGTTGTAAGCACTTTCGCCGCGGACATCATTGCGGCTCAGTGTGACACCCAGCTTGGCGTAGGTATCGTCAGCATGGGACAGGGAAATTTCAATAAATCGGCGCCATAGCTCAAGACAGGCGGCATCCCCCGATTGCAGCTTGACCACATAGTTCCGTGCCCTGTCTGCAAAACCGGCATCCTCATCAAAGTGCGTCTTGGCTCTGCGGTAGAACTGCTCCAGGTCGGCCAGCTCCAGTGCAGGATCAACTCCAGAGGATGACTGCTCCTCCATTTCGGCGATCAACATGCCAAACTGGGTACCCCAGTCTCCTATGTGATTTTGCCGGATCACCCGGTGCCCAAGGAACTCCAGAACCCTGACAATTGAATCGCCAAGAATGGTGCCACGCAGATGCCCAACATGCATTTCCTTGGCGACATTGGGCGATGAGTAGTCGACCACCACGGTAGCTGGCTTGGCGGCCAGCTCGACTCCGAGGCGTTCTGAAGCATGAACTGCTTCCAGCTGTGCTGATAGCCAGTCGCTCCTCAGCGTCAGATTGATAAACCCCGAACCGGCAACCTCGACTCTGGAGCACTGCTCGCCAAGATTCAGGTGGTCGGCGATCTGCTGGGCTATTTCTCGGGGGTTGGCCCGCAGTCGCTTTGCCACAGCCATGGCTCCATTGATCTGGAAATCTCCAAACCCCTGCCGACCGGCAGGGTTCAGGCGCGCAGGAGCATCCTCAGGCAGGCCTGCAAGGGCCATGGCCCGGGCCGATTCTGCAGCCAGAAACTGTCTGACCGATGTCAATCGAGTATCGTCCCGGAATACCCGGAAAGCCTCCTGAATATGAGTACAGTGCGCTGGGTCTGAGCGCTGCGACTACCGTGCGGGTGATTCTGCGGAAACTCTACCCCCGAGTGCTCGCTCACGGGCGATCAGTGCATCGGCAATTTCCAGCATGCGCGTGTTACTGCCTGCCATTCCGCTGGTGAGCTTGTACGTGCCATTAATCACCATTTCCGGAGTTCCCCGAACAGCGTAGGCTCCCATTTTTGACTTGGCCTGCAATACCTGACTACTCACACCGAATGATTGCAGTGCACGACGGTATGTCTCCGCATCCAGGCCCTGGTTTCTGACAAATTTCAGGATTGCTGCTTCGCTCTCCAGCGGGTCTCTGTCAAAGTTCATGCGCTCAAATATAAGTCGATGCAGCTGTTCTGTCAGGTCCAGAGACTCGGCTGCATAAAACATGGCGGCGTGCAGTTCCATAACCTCGGACCAGATTGCCGGCAGACGTACAAATTTGACGTCATCGGCGAGGGCAGGTACCCAATCCTCCAGATGTGGTTGAAAACGAAGGCAATGAACGCAGCCGTACCAGAATATTTCCGTCACCTCGATCATTTCAGGATCTGCGGTCTTGACCGGCCTGGGCAAAAGGGCGTAATCCCTGCCCTCAACATATTGAAACGGCGCAACCGCATCCTCTGACTGTGCAGTGCAGGAGGTCATGGTACACAGCAGTGCCAGCATCACGGCGAAAAACAGGTTGTTCATCGTTTTCCCCTCACACGGAAACCGGGAAGAGCGCGGTCTCACCGCACTGTCAGAGCAGACATTGAACCACAGTTTAGGTGCGACCGGTTCAAAAAAGGCGGTATTGCGCCACCTCTCTGCGGCTCAAGTCTGGGATCAGTGCAGGCCCGCCAGATAGTTGGCGACAGCCCGTATCTCCAGATCGCTCATCGGTGCGGCGACCGCACGCATAATTCTGCCATCGCCATCATTAGTCCGCAGGTTGTTTTGAAAGTTATTCAACTGCGTGACAATGTAGTCAGCATGCTGACCGTTGATTGCGGGATACCCTGCGGGAGCATTGCCAGCGCCCGAGGGGGCATGGCACCCGGTACATGCGGCAACTCCGGTCTTCAGGTTTCCGCCGCGGAAGACCCGCTCACCCAGGGCAAGAAATTCCTCGCTGCTCAGCCCAAATGCCTCATCTTCCAGCGCCTGACTTCCCATGATCACGCCTGCCTGAGCCGCATAGTATGCGGCCATATCAGCCAAATCCTGTGGAGATGATGCCGCCAGCATTCCAGTCATTTCCAGCACCTTGCGACTCCCCGACTGAATGTCCTCAAGCTGCTTAAGCAGGTATTTCTCCCCCTGCCCGGCCAGATTTGGGTACAGTGCGGTCGCACTGACACCCACCTGACCATGACATGCGGTACAGACGGCAACTTTGTTGGCACCAGCCTCAGCATCACCCCCTGATATCTCACCCGCGGGGGTTGTCAGGGAAAAGAGTAGTACCGCCGCCGCCAGGACACCTGTGAGAACTTGTATCATCATCTAGCTACTTCTATCCAGTCGTCGTAGAGAAAAGGATTGCAGGGACGACTTTCGTCATTCTGGCCTGCGCCGAGCCGCTGACCCGGTGAAAAAAGCGGGCGGCATTATACCCAAAGGCCAACTCCGCGTCACACTCTTCGAGTAACCACATGCGCCTTCGATACAATGGACAGTGCCCCCAGTTCATGGCAATGAGCCTCGAAATGTTAGTGATCAATCTCGTGGCCTACGTAATGAAAGGCGGGTGCAGGCGCAACCGTGAAGGCAGAGGGATCAATAGTGTGCCCGGCAAGGGTGGTTCCATGTGGGGAGAACAAAGACAGCGACGATGTGAGCGAGGACGGTTTGGCGAGCATACTAAGAAGACCGGTCTTCTAGGCGGTGCTTTCCCTGAGCAAAATGCAGAAAAGGAGATTGGATGGTAAATTTCTGGAATGCCGGGCTGGAAAAGGCATTGCAATGCCAAGTCCTGTGCGCCAGCCAGGCGCGTATATGCCACGGAGATTTTCGCCTAAAAAATCGCGTTGGTTCCGCCTCAGGTAATTCTGCGACTCGTTCCAGATACATCCCAATGCAGGAATTGAACGATTCCCTGGCGTTCTGTGGGGATGTACCGTGGACTGCGATATCGAAGTCGACGCAGATCGCCTGCCAACCGTCGCTTCCGCTGCAGGTATAACACAGCACTTCATGTCCCATTTCTGTCCCTCTTCACGCCGGGCAATGGATGAACCTCCGTACCGGGAAATATATCAACTTCAGGACGAAGCCAAACTGTTGAGGACTGGACTCGGAAAATATGTGCATGGACCCTGGTTTTCTCTTTGTAACCCGCGACAGGGTCACCCCTTCGCGGGCTCGTGAATTAAATCGTTGCAGATGTTCTTGAATCTGGCCCCTTGCTCCAGAGTATCAGTATCTGGGATGAGTGCGCAAAAACACGCTATGATCTCGCTGTACACCAGAGACCTGTTATGGACGCCGATTCAGAAATACTCGGGGATTGCCCGATCAACTTTGCCCGCGCCAGTTTTTTGAAAAGCGCGCCTGATCTCCTGCACTGTCCGGAGGATGGCGGACTGGAAATTGCCTTCGCCGGGCGCTCCAATGCCGGCAAATCAAGTGCCTTGAATCGGCTGACTGAGCAATCCAAGCTCGCACGAACCAGCAAGACCCCGGGGCGTACCCGACTGATCAATTTTTTTTCTGTCACGCCAGATAAACGACTCGTCGACTTGCCCGGTTATGGTTTTGCCAGGGTTTCGGTTGAAGTCCGCAGACGCTGGGAGAAAAACCTGACTGAATATCTGAATGAGCGCGAGAGTCTCTGTGGCTGCCTCCTGTTGATGGATATTCGTCACCCACTCGCGGAATTCGACCAAAACTTCATCAGCTGGTCGCTGCAGCGGGGTCTTCCCCTGCATATTCTGCTGACCAAAGCCGACAAACTGAAACGCGGAGCAGCACAAACAGCAATGCTGAGGGTCAGGAGATCCATCAGAGATCAATTTAAGGTTGATACGCTGTCTGTGCAGACCTTTTCCTCGTTGAGAGGCGATGGCATTGCTGATTTGAAACAGGTCCTGAACGAATGGTTCAGCAATACCTGGATAGATCAATTCGGCGACCCCTTAGAACAGTCTGGTAGCCAACCAATCAGCAGAAACTCAGTCGCCACTGTGCGCAGAACAAAAAAAAGCCCGCTATGGCGGGCTTAAGGCGGTAATTCAGGAGAAATGTATACCGCATAGGGGGTCAATTCGGTTACTTTGAGCCGCCTGTTTGGGAAAAGTTCAAAAAAAAAATGAAAAAATTCCATTTCCCTAAAAACTCCGAAACGGCATCGCTCGGGCAAAAAAGCCCCGGATTTTTGGGGCGAGTGCATCCAACGCAGGGGGAGAATGTGCCAATGCAGGGGGAGAATGTGCCAATGCAGGGGGAGAATGTGCCAATGCAGGACTGCGGCAGGAGCTCAGCGGGAAAGTTCAGTCTCAGTCGGTATATTCAGTTTTTTCCAGCAGCTCGGCCCTCAGGATCCCGCTCCCTTCAAGCTGTATCTGCTTGCATATTTCAGCAGGTTTACGCGCACGCTGGCACACATTTTACTGTATGGTTTGACCCACATTCGGTCCATTGTATTGTTTATGAGCCATAGAGTACTCACCAGAATCTGCTGGCCAGTTTTGCGGCTGTTTGAAAACCAGTCCGATGAATATCTGCTGCGACCAATGAACCGAAAAATTGTGCTCGCCATTGGGGTGTTGATGACAAGCCTTGCTGGTGCCGCGTTCTACGTTGCCTGGCCCGATCACATTGGGAGCTATTTTTTGCCGCCCATCGTCTTTGGCAGCATAGGACTCACAGCGCTCATAGTCGGCACCTTGGGAAGTGACCATGCGGTGGCCAAGCTGATTGGATCGAGAAAGTAGTGGTGTCTGGCAGGTTCTGCCCAGATTTATTCAAGGAGATCCCAACGCGTAAACATGGCTGCCTGCCCCTGACGGACACTGGCGTCGCCTGCGAGATTCCAGATAGTGGTGTCCTGTATGAGCAACCGTCGGTCTGCAGAACAAATGCGCAGTGCCTTCACAGCACAGCCCTCAGGGAGCGCCTACTGGCAGTGCTGGATAAACCCTGATTATCGTAGGCCGGGAACACAGTGCCTTGATGAACATCCGCGACGACAACCTGGCCAGTCTCCGCTCTGTGCCCCACCATCGGCTGCAACCTGTGTTCTTGTTGTTGTAGGTCCACTGCGCATCCGCCTTATGGGCAATAATCTCGGTGGCATCCCTATCCAGGGTGACCGTCGCCCCGTTCGGGTGACGCCGCTCCAGCACTTCTGTTTCGAGTTTCCAGTCCTGACGCACTATTCGTTCTTCCGCAGATGTAATGCCATCATCTGCCGGCACGCCAATGTGCTCTGCCGGGGCTTGTGAATTTCGGGCACTCGATGCTGAGCGAAGAGGATTGTCGCCGTCGCTTGCCATGAGCCATTCCAGCCCCGAGAATAGCAACTCATGCACTTCTATGGTGATTTTCTGGTGTATTTCATTCCGGCCTGGTTCCTCACCTATGCCGGTCTGGTCACAATCTATCTTTCGCTGGGACAGGCGGTCTGCTGGCTGAACTGCAATCACCTGCAGTCCATGCGGATTCAATCGCGCCCATGTTCCCGCAAACTGCAACAACGCGATTTCCGCCAGAGCCTGAAATCCCTGCTCAGCATCAGCGCGATGCTGGCCGCCGGGCTCGCTTGCCGGGATCTGGGTCTCGGCCTTCCGGCGGTTGAACTCACCTGGGTAAGCGGCATGGGCTGGGCCATAGCGTCACTGCTGCTCTTCGACACCTGGTTTTACTGGTTTCATCGACTCATCCACCACCCCAAACTTTTTCGGAAAATACATCGATGGCACCACAGATCCCGTACCCCGACTGTGTGGGCAAACAACAGTGATGCCCTGCTCGACAATCTCTTCTGTCAGTCCTACTGGTTTTTTGCACCCATACTGCTGCCGGCACCAACGGCCCTGCTTGTGGCACACAAGATCTACGACCAGATCACGGGCATGTTGGGACACGCCGGGTACGAATATGCTCCCGGACGATTGTCAGCCAAACCCTCACCCATGATCGGCACCAGCTTTCACGATCTGCACCATTCAACTTTTGTCTACAACTACGCGACGCACTTTTCCATCTGGGACCGGCTCATGGGCACCATTCACCCCGATTATGATCAGCTGGTCACAAGCTTTCCGAAGACGGATGCAAAGTGAGTACATACTATCGTAACAAGACTGTTCTGGTGAGTGGGGCATCCAGTGGCATCGGTGCTGCCTTGTGCCGCAATCTGGCCCGTTGTGGCACCAGGCTCATACTGGTCGCACGCCAGACCGCACCGTTGGAATCCATGCGGGCAGAACTGGAACCGGACTGCCACGTGCGGGCCTTTTGCCTGGATATCAGTGACCGCGAGGCTGTTGTCGACCTTGTTCAAGAGCGGCTGCAGGATCAGGTGGACATTCTCATTAACAATGCCGGAATTGCCTGCTGTGCCCGGTTCGAGAATCTGAGTGCCAGCAACTTTCAGGAGATGATCAACACCAATTTTCTTGGTCAGGTGTGGATGACACAGGCGGTGTTGCCGGGCATGAAGGCCCGCGGGCAGGGCCAAATACTGATGGTCTCCTCCATGGCGGGTGTGCTGGGGGTTGCGGGCTATACAGCCTACGGGGCCAGCAAGTACGCGCTAACCGGTTTCAGCGAAAGCCTGCGCAATGAACTGGCCGGAACCGGGGTCTCCCTGACACTGGCCATACCCTCAGATGTGGATACAGCCCAGCTGGAGGCAGAGTCGGAGAGCAAGCCAGAAGCAACCGGTGCGGTGGCCGGACTCATCAGCCCGCTGAGTGCTGCCACTGCAGCAGACAGAATCCTCAAGGCGGCGGCTCAGGGCAAGGCCGAGATTGTGGTATCTCCACTTTGGGGACGAGTGTTGCTGAAGCTGTGCCGCCTGTTTCCCGGACCGAGCAAAGCCATAATGGATCGGCTGGCCCGCCCGCATAATCACTAGAAAGCCTCCGAAAAATTGCCGGCGGGGTTGGGGCAGGGTCTCAGACTCGTGGCAGGATGTTTATTGGGGAGTACCCCGTTCCTCACGGGCTTCAATTTTGGCCTGAATAAACAGGCTATGTGCCATGTGGAGTAAATCAGCCAGCTTGCGGATCATGTGCTCTTCGTAGCGATCAACCTGTCCATCCGCGTAGGCCACTTTCCATAGCTGCTTGAGGAGTGTGAATTTCTGGTCATTGTCGTAGTGATCATTGACCACAGAGGTGAACTGATAAAGATCGTGAGCTTCCTGCTGGTTATGTTGCGCTAGACTGAAAATCTCTCTCGCTTCGTCATCAGCAACTCCGAGCTCTGATTTCAGAAGTTTCTTGATGCGGCCTTCCTCCTGGTCATCCCAATGGTGATCGGCTGCCATCACTTCAACCATGAGAGCTGCCGCCGCATGGCGAACATCGACAGTCTCTTCAGTTTCGGGCTGGTTCAAACCCAGCCATTCAATCAGTCTCTCTTTCATCAGAACTTCCGCAGTCTATACCGGTACTTCTTCGGCCCGCTTGCTACTATCCGAAACGCGCTCCACCATTTTTCAGGTAGGCAATTTCTTCAGAGGTACTCTCCCGCGCAAGTAACTCGTTACGGTGCGGAAAGCGTCCAAACTGCTCAATCACTTCCAGATGCCTGCCAGCATATTCAGCCACTCTCTCCAATACGCCGCGCCACTCCCCGGGTGCCTGCCGCGCCTGCCCCTGAAACAGGTGCACGCCCTCACGCTGGACAAGCAGTGATTCCACATGTTGGTACGGCATGAGCACAAATATTCGCTCCGCGTATCCCAACTGATCAATGTCACCGCTGCTGACCAGTTTCTGTGACAATGCCAGAGCTCGGTCGTCTGACGCGTAGGCCCCTGCCTTTCCGCGAAACAGGTTTCGCGGAAACTGATCCAATAAAATTATGAGTGCCAAACAGGTCTCGGGCCTGCACTCCCAGTCATCAAAGCTTCCGCCCCGAGCGCTGGATACCAGCTTGCCAAAGCGTCGTTCAATGTCGTAATCGAAATCCTCCCCGCCGCCAAACCAGACCGACATACGCTGACTGCAGCCGCGGGGGCTCAGCGGTCTTGGACCGAACCAGTAGTCGAGTACAGTATCAGCGATCAGGTGTTTCATACAGGAGTTCCTGCGGTGCGCTTCAGCTGTCTATGGGCGCGGCAGTGACCACATCCACGCGAAAATGCGCAGCCTCACGAGCGATGCCGGTTCTCAGTGTTACCTGTTCGCCCTGCCCCAAAGCGCTGCCAATACGGTAGTCCCGACCCAGACCGGTTCGAACATCTACCAGCCGAATCCGTACGCTGTGTACTCGCATGCCGGAATCATTGCGCAAGGCAACGATCAGTTCTCCCCTCTCCGACACGAGTAGTCCGGTGGCAAAATAGCGCCCTGGATGTTCTGACAAGTCATAGCGAACCAACTTGCCCTGAGCCGCTTCACCCAGCGCACCTCCGCCCCGCGCAGCCTGTCGGAAGAGTCCGATCGCCTCGGTCTGGTCACCCCGGATCTCGGCCAGCTCACCCAAGTGATAGGCGGTGACAGCGTTTGGCAACAGTTCCTGGCTGCGTTCCAGATCCCACCGGGCATCAGCCTCCCGGCCGACTTCCTTGCGCAGGATGCCGCGCGCCAGCCAGTGTCGGTAATAGTTGGGGTTCTTGCTGATCGCTGAGGTGTACGCCGTGTCCGCGTTACCTGTGTTGCCTTTCATTTTCCAGGCGTGGCCACGCATTTCCCAGAACTGGCCTTCATCTGGCTGAATCTGAACGGCTCGGTCAAGTGCAATCAGCGCCGCATGCGCGTCTTTACTTTTGAGTGCTTCTGTCGCTTTTTCCTGGGCCTCATAAGCCTTGGCATCCCGCTGCAATTGCGCAATCGCACTCTGGTATGCATCACGGCCTGTGATTCCTTCCCGGGGCAGTTCCGCACGGTAGGCACGATTGGCATCCACGCGCTGCTGTGACGGCGGGTGACTGGCAAACAAGCCAGAGATAAAATCCTGCCTGCGCCCTTCGGACATGCTTACAAAGGTTTCCTGAAGACGCACGGCACCAGACGGGTCATAGCCAGCCTCTGCCATGAGCAACATCCCATAGCGGTCGGACTCCAGCTCATCATCGCGGCTGTAGCGCGCCATCCAGGCAGCGGAACCCGCTTGGGCCCCCAGGCCAATCAGGTCCGCGTATCTGGAGTCCGCCGAGGCAATGACTGCGGCCATTGCTCCCAAGCCCAGCAGCGCTCCCCGGCTCATCTGGGCCGCCCCATGGTTCGCTGCAGCGTGAATGATTTCGTGCCCCAGTACTGCGGCCAGTTCGGATTCGTCGTTCAGTTCAACCAGCAGCCCACGGTTGATCGCCATTTTGCCCCCCGGCAAAGCCCAGGCGTTGGGCACGGAATTGTTCAGGACCACAATCTCATAGGGCAAGGCAGGTGCCTCTGGAAATACCGTAGTGGAAGCTTCCACAAGTTTCCGTGTCACTCCTGAAACATAGGCGTTAAGGTCATCATCCAGGTAATACTCACCACCCTGGGACTGCTGGCTGGGCACATAGCGCTGTTCGCCCATCTGAATCTGTGACGCAGTTGAGTAGAACGAGATCTCAGGTTTACCAGTGACAGGATTGGTGCCACATCCCGCCAAGGCAACTGCAAGAGAGAGCGCGCAGAGTAGTCGAAGAAACGCCGGTTGAGTCATATGCATGGTCACTGTCCCGGGATGCCCCGGATTTTTTGAGTGCATGTAAAATAGGGTCAATGTGCAAGTGGTCTGCACCCTGTTGCTCAGAGCATAGTACCTGTCGAATGCTGCCAGTAGCAATGACCCCGCAGACTCTGCAACAATGTAGACACAAAGTGTCCACCTCTAGCGTGGGCATACTGGAGTAAAACACATTTACCAGGATCGACCCATGCTTATAGTCATCTCACCTGCCAAAACGCTTGATTACAGCTCCCCGCTGACGACCGAGTTGTCAAGCATGCCTGATTTCATCGACGACAGTGCCGAGCTGGTAGAGCGCATGCGGGAATTGAGTCCACCCGAAATCGAACGCCTGATGGGTATCAGCAAAAAGCTGGCTGATCTCAATTTTGGACGCTTTCTCAACTGGAATAGGCAGATATCGCACGACAATGCCAGACAGGCAGTTCTCGCTTTCAAGGGCGACGTCTATGTCGGGCTGGAGGCCGGGCGCTTTTCAGATGATGAGCTCCACTATGCGCAGGCACATCTGCGCATACTGTCCGGTTTGTACGGTGTCCTCAAGCCGCTGGATCTGATGCAGCCCTACCGCCTGGAAATGGGCACCCGCATCACCACCAACCGGGGCGGCAACCTCTACGAGTTCTGGGGTGACAAACCAACCCAGGCACTCAACAATCAGCTCCGCACCCTGAAATCCCACACCCTGCTCAATCTGGCCAGCAGGGAATATTTCAAGGTGATCAATCCAGAAAGACTTGATGCCGAAGTCGTGACCCCAGTCTTCAAGGACCGCAGGAAGGGTACCTACAAGATCATCAGTTTTTTCGCCAAGAAGGCACGCGGCTTGATGAGTGCCTGGGTTATACAGAATCGCATCCAGAACACAACTGATCTGAAAAAATTTGCCCTTGATGGCTACCGCTATTGCGATGCCAGCTCCCAGGTCAACGAGCTGGTATTTCTTCGCGATGCAGGCTGATGAAGGCCCGTGACAGCTGTGGAACTGTCGCTCCTGCAACTTGCGCTTTTGTGCTGCGCAGGTTTTGCGGCAGGCTGGCTCAACGTCATGGCGGGTGGCGGTTCAATGCTGACAGTTCCCATCATGGTGTTCATGGGCCTGCCCGGGCCCGTCGCCAACGGCACCAATCGAATTGCCATTCTGGCCCAGAACATCAGCGCGACCCTCACCTTTTTTCGCCAGGGGTTTGGCCAGCTCAAACTTGGACTGAGCCTGACTGCGGCTGCCATACCCGGGGCCGTGGTCGGCGCGCTGGTGGGCGTGCGCCTCGAAAGTCCCTGGTTTGAACGGATCCTCGCCGTGGCAATGATCACCATCATGCTGCTCTCACTCAGGTCCGATCACCAGGCAGCATCCGATGGAGCTACTTCGAGCGTGTTCACCCGGCGACAACTCGGCTGGGGACATCTCTGCATGGTTTTCGGGGGGTTCTGGGGTGGATTTATTCAGATTGGGGTGGGTTTTATTCTGATGCCCATACTCCACCGGGTCATGGGGATTGATCTGGTGCGGGTGAACGCACTCAAGGTCTTTGTGATTCTTGGCTATACCCTGGTGGCACTGCTTATTTTTGCGGCCAACGCAGAAGTACTCTGGGTCGCTGGACTGGCGCTGGCATTGGGCAATGCAACCGGTGGCTGGCTTGGTGCCAGAACCAGCATCCGGAGCGGGGAGCGGCTGATTCGCTGGGTGCTGAACAGTGTCCTGACCCTGTTTATCATCAAGTTGCTGTTTTTCTGACAGGCTCTCGGACAACTCGTCGCGCTCGCAGTATTTCGGGTGGAAAACTGGGGTAGAATGCGCACATCGGCCTGACTCAATGAACCTCGAACTCAAGGTGCAACAACTTACGCGCTGGGTGGACGCCGCCACCGAATGGCTTGGAAAAATGCTCGCCTGGCTCTGTCTCCTGATGATGCTAGTTACCTGCCTGGTGGTTGCCATGCGGTACCTGTTCCAGTCCGGCAATATCATCTTTGTTCAGGAAACGGTCACCTATCTTCATTCGGCGGTTTTTTTGTTGGCTTCGGGCTGGACGCTCAAACACCAGGGGCATGTACGCGTCGACTTGTTCTACCGAAATTTCAGTACTCGCACGAAAGCCTGGATTGATGCTCTGGGCACATTGATATTTCTGTTGCCAATATGCGTACTGATCTTTTTTTCCAGCCTGGATTTTGTTGGGTTGTCCTGGTCGATACGTGAAACTTCAGGTGATGCCGGAGGCGTACCTCTGGTCTATCTGCTCAAAACAATGATCCCTCTCATGGCACTGGTACTGGCGGTTCAGGGGGTAGCTGAACTGGTTCGCAACGTACTCTTTCTCTGTGGCATTGCTGCACCTGAGTCAGAAGGCATGCCTGAATTTCACCTCTAGTCCAGGACTGAGGTGGTCGGCCGACTGCAGCATGCTTGAATTTATACCCCTCTTCCTGTTTGCGGCGGTCTGTCTGCTATTGATGCTGGGCTATCCCGTGGCCCTGACCCTGGCTGGTACCGCACTGCTGTTTGCCGCCGGAGGCATAGTCGGGGGGATATTTGACCCTAGCCTGCTGAAAGCCATACCGGACAGGCTGTACGGGACCATGCTGAACGAAACCCTGATTGCGGTTCCACTTTTTGTCCTCATGGGAATACTGCTGGAGAAGTCCCAACTGGCAGAGGAGCTGCTGGAGAGCATGGCACAGGCTTTTGGCAGAATACCCGGTGGACTGGGTATCTCTGTGATTCTGGTCGGCATGCTGCTGGCAGCATCAACCGGCATTGTCGGCGCCACCGTGGTTGCCATGGGCCTCATGTCCTTGCCCACTATGCTCAAGCGCGGTTACGACACTCGCCTGGCCACCGGGACAATTTGCGCCACCGGAACCCTGGGGCAGATTATCCCACCCTCCATTGCACTGGTTCTTCTTGGTGACATCATGTCTACCGCCTACCAGCGTGCCCAACTGAACATGGGTGTCTACAACACCCAGACGGTCAGCGTGGGCGATCTGTTTATAGGCGCACTTGTTCCGGGCCTGATGCTGGTAGTGGCCTACCTTGTCTATGTGGCTTTGACCGCCTACCGAAACCCACAGATGGCACCACCTGCTGAAGATCTGGGCGAAGCCAGCACCCGCAGCCTGGTGCTCAGCCTCGCACCCCCCATCAGCCTCATGGTGCTGGTTCTGGGTTCAATCATTGCCGGTGTTGCTACGCCAACCGAGGCCGCCGCAGTCGGTGCACTGGGTGCCATGGTGCTTGCAGCGGTAAAACGCAAACTCAGCCTGACGATGATGCGACACACTCTGGAAGGCGCCGTGGAAATGACCAGCATGGTGTTTCTGATACTGATTGGCGCTTCGCTGTTTTCTTTGGTATTCAGGGGCTATGGCGGTGAGGAGCTGGTGCAGTCAATCTTTGCCGACATGCCAGGTGGCACCACGGGTGCGGTCGTTGTTGTCATGCTGGTGATCTTCCTGCTCGGTTTCATTCTGGATTTTATTGAGATCACCTTTGTGGTGGTTCCCATTGTCGGGCCTATACTGCTGATGATGGGGCTGGACCCAATCTGGCTTGGTGTCATGATTGCCATCAACCTGCAGACCTCCTTTCTCACGCCACCCTTTGGCTTTGCACTCTTCTATCTGCGTGGCGTCACGCCCGATGAGGTGGAGACTTCTGTCATCTACCGCGGTGTCATCCCCTTCATCGCTATACAGCTTGCCGTTCTGGTCGCCCTGGCAATCTGGCCACAACTGGTAACCTGGTTCCCCTATGCCATCCGAGCTGCAGGCTGACGACAATCAGCCAAGCCTGATTCACGCTGCCCTCTGCTGTCTTGGTCTGTTGGGCTGGGTCGGAACGGGACTTTTTATTCTGCAGGCCGGGCTGCATGGTATTTTGCTGATCGGCCTGGTCTGGGTTGTCGGTAACGCACTGCTGCTTGGAAATCGCTACCAACGGGTCCGTGAGGCTATGCTGGCTGGCACCGCGCGGGCCATGCCGGCCCTGTTTATATTCCTGCTGATCGGTGTGGTGATCGTCACCTTTATCCACAGTGGTACTTTGGCGACGCTGATCTACTATGGCCTCAAGTTCCTGCACCCGGCTATCTTTCTGCCGGCCGGACTGATTTTGTGCAGTGTGATGTCATTGGCTACAGGTACTTCATGGGGCACCATCGGAACCGGTGGTATCGTATTGATCGGTATTGGTCACACCCTGTCTATTCCCCTCCCATTGGTGGCCGGGATGGTGATTTCGGGAGCCAGCTTCGGAGACAAGATGTCTCCGGTTTCTGACACAACCAATCTTGCCGCACTGTCCGCAGACACTGATCTGTATGCGCATATCAGAAGCATGCTATACACCACGGGGCCTTCCTATCTGGTCGCACTGGCTGCTTTTGGCTGGCTCGGCTTCCAATATGCTGATCAGCCACTGTCCGCTGGGGAGCTCAAACTCCTCCTCAACGGGCTGGACAGCCACTTCACAATCAACGTGCTGATGCTCATGCCCATGATTGTGCTCATGGCGCTCGCCGTGCGCCGCGTGCCGGCGGAAGCTGCCATGATTGTTGCTGCACTTGTAGCCGCAGCACTGGCCGTCAGCGTTCAGGGATTTACCATGCGCGAAGTCATTAGTGGATTTTATGACGGTGCCAGTATTCAGACTGGCATTGATCGTTTGGACAGCCTGCTGAACCGTGGCGGTATAGTGGATATGGCCTGGACCTTCACACTTGCTGTGATTGCCATCACGCTGGGTGCGGTTCTGGAAGGATTTGGGTTTCTGCAGGTGCTGATACAGGCCCTTCTTGTGCGACTCAAACGCACCGCCACCCTGATCAGCTCAGCCATCGTCACGGCGTTCGCCGGCAATCTCGCCTTGGGCGAATCCTATATATCGATCATTCTGAGCGGGCAGCTCTACCGGGAGTCTTTCAATGACAGGGGTATCGACAGGTCTGTCCTCTCACGCTCTCTGGAGGAAGGCTCTACCCTGATGACTGCTCTGATCCCTTGGACGACAACCGGGGCTTTCTACACCGCAACCCTGGGTGTGATGACTTTGGAGTATGCGCCCTGGGCGCTGCTCAACTGGATCAACCCGCTCATGGGCATTCTGTTTGCCTGGCTTGGCATAGGCGTGTTTCGCCACAGGGCAGCCCGAATAGAAAACGATCTGGATGAGCGACTCTAGTCGTCCTGGGCAAGCTGGTCGAGCTGTCGGTTTTCTGAGTTTTCCCGGTACTCAAAGATCACTTTTTCGGACATCTCCAGCCAGGAGTGTGTGGTTTTCTGGAAATCCCTGTAGGACGCGTAAATGCGTCTGAAATCCGGATCCTTCTCCGATAACTCGTCGTAGTATTCCAGGGCAATGGCTTCCAGCCGGTTGAGCAGGCTTTTCGGCAGGGGCTGGGGATCGATTCCGGCCTGCTCGCGAAGATCACGCAACGAGGTGGCATTGCGGGCAGTATATTCAGCCAGCATATCGGCGTTCACCGCTTGGGTCGCCACATTGACAATGACTTGCAGATCTTCCGGCAGGGAATTCCAGGCGTCCAGATTGACCTGGAATTCCAGCATGGCCGAGGGCTCGTGCCAGCCGGGATAGTAGTAATAGTCCGCCACTTCGTGAAAACCCAGGGAACGGTCGTTGTAGGGGCCAACCCACTCGGTTGCATCGATGACGCCGGTCTGCATTGAGGTATACAGCTCACCACCCGCTATGGCAACCGCCGAGCCACCCGCGCGGGTGAAAACCTCACCCGCGATGCCGGGGATGCGCATCTTCAACCCGCCGAGATCCTCTTCGGAACGGACTTCGCGGTTAAACCAGCCGGCCATTTGCATGCCCGTATTGCCTCCGGCGAAGGGCATGATGTTGAAGGGTCTATAGAGGTTCCTCCAAAGCTCGAGCCCACCGCCATAAAAAATCCAGGCATTCTGTTCCAGTGCACTCATGCCGAAGGGCACGGCGGTAAAAAAAGGTGCGGCCGGAATTTTACCCTTGTTGTAGTAAGCGGCAGAGTGCCCCATTTCGACACTGCCTGCGGACACTGCATCCAGTACGCCAAGAGCGGGCACCAGCTCTCCCGCGCTGTATACCTGCACTGTCAGGCGCCCAGCGCTCATCTGGTCGACATAGGTGGCAAAGAGTTCCGGCGCAGTTCCGAGGCCTGGCAGATTCTTGGGCCAGGATGTCACCAGCCGCCAATGGTACTGTCGCGCTGAGTGCTCGGAACCGGTGGCTTCAAACCCGGTTCCCGGCTGGTAGTGGCTGGCCCGTCCGCTGACGTAGAGCCCGCTGACCAGCACGAGCATAGCCACCAGGGCCAGAATAACCATGGGTGCCCAGCGCGGGTTTCCTGGCGTATCCTGATTCACGGATTCTGATTCCTGTATCAACTCGTTACTGCCGAGTTTCAGATATCCTGACCTCGGGACTTTTTCTGTCAATTTATATGAGAGAGATTATACGCTGGGTTTTTTTTGCGTGTTTTCAGAACTTCTAAAAGTGCATTGCATAAAAACCTTCTTTCCGGCGGCCGCACAGGGTGACGCGCGGGTCACACCGCCGCGCGGCGCACGGCCAGAAGGTATCGACGGGGCGCATGGCCCGAACCGCGCACCGTTCGGAAGATCTAATGCAGCCTGCATGCGATCCGGGAGCGGACCCCTCATACCGGTCGCCTCTGCGGTCATTTACGACTCTCCGTCAGCCTTGGAGCGTCGAATCTCATTCCTGCTCCGTTTTCGCTTACTGTAAAGTATTCGGGAAACCATAGCCAGTTGTTGTTTAACGCTTGCGGCCAGTGCGTTAGCCTGGATGCCGAAACGGCCCATGTGCCGATGGCGGCACCAGGGAAGGCATGAGCACTATACTTGCCAGATGGCAGGAAAGGTGCGAGTATCCTGTGCACCGAACCGAACATCATCTGGAAGAAAGACCCTGGCAAGGAGCCGACTCGTGACCAGGCGCAGTTCACCCAGTTCTGGAAGGACGACAAGTTCACCGGCGAACGGATCAACGACGCACTTCTGAGCAATACCGAGAAACAGAAGGCCCGGGAGCGGGCGGGGGCAGACAGCTATGACCATCCACAACAATCCAGACTGGCCCTATCCCGGTGCACGGTGGTGGAAGTTCGATTTCCATACCCATACGCCAGCATCGAAGGATACCCCCTGGCATGATCTGATTGATACACATGAAGAATTGACGCCCCAGCAATGGTTACAGTATTACATGGATGCAGATATCGACTGTGTAGCCGTAACCGACCACAATAGCGGCACCTGGATTGATGCCCTCAATACTGCTTACGAAAACATGCGTCTGGCCGATGCGCCGGGTTTTCGTGAACTGCATCTGTTTCCGGGTGTCGAGATTTCCGTCAACGGTGGCTTTCACTTGTTGGCCCTTTTTGAGAAAGGTACAACCACCGCCGACATCGATAGCTTGCTTGGCAGGGTGGATTACGACGGAACCAAGGGCGATAGTGATGGCGTGACTCGAAAGTCGCCCATTGAGGTCATTCAGGCCGTACTGGACTCTGATGGCATTCCGATCCCAGCTCATGCAGACGATGCGAAAGGATTACTGCGCCTACAGGATAATTATCCGGCAAAGGCGGCGCTTGATGCCAACACCCTTCGGCAGGTATTGGCATGCCAGGACATTCTTGCCATGGAGGTTGTCGACCGCGCAAAAGCGAAACCCGCCGTGTACACGGACCTGGGCCTCTCATGGTCGGAAGTGATCGGCTCGGATTGTCACAACATCCGTAACGGGAATTTCCCCGGCTCTCGTTACACATGGGTCAAGATGTCAGCGCCCTCGCTCGAAGGCTTGCGCTTGGCTCTGATGGATGGAGAGGGCTTCTCTATCAGGCGCAGTGATGATACACAGCCTCTCGATCCGTTCGTGTTGCCGGAGCATTTCATTGAGAGCATCGAGATCAACGAAGCACTCTATATGGGGCGGGGTCAGCCCACAAAACTGAGATTTAATCCCTGGTTTAACGCACTGATTGGCGGGCGGGGTGCGGGCAAGTCGACGGTGGTGCACTTTTCACGGCTCGCCTTGCGACGTGAGGGCGAGGTGAGACATCTTGATGAGAGAAGTGAGCCACGTATGACGTTCGAGCGGTTCAATCAAGTGGCACGAAATCGCGCCGACGAAGGAGGCTTGCAGGAAAGCTCATCCACCACACTGGCCCTGATGCGAGATGGCGTGCGCCACTTTCTGCATTGGCGCCAGGATGGCGAGGGCGCGGCGGTGGAGGAACAGGGTGCAAATGGCCGACAGGCATCTGCTAGCCAGAGTGTCACTTCCGAGCGCTTTCCGGTGCGTATCTTTAGCCAGGGACAAATCGCTGCATTGGCCGACGAAGGTCAACAGGCATTGCTGAGTGTCATCGACGAGGCGGCGGGCACCTCAGCACAGGAGGAGACCTTGGATGAGACCCGGCGCAAATTCCTGGCCCTGCGCTCACAGATGCGCGAGCTAGATGGCCAGATCCAAGGCCGCGATTCACTGATAGTGCAACTCGATGACGTGAAGCGCAAGCTGCAGCGATTCGAGGAAGCGCACCACGCCGAAATACTGAAAGGGTATCAGCGCGCCAACCGGCAAAGGCGTGAGATCGAGCGGCAGTTCGATACGACGGAAAAGATGGCCCAACATATCGAAACGTTGGCTGACACGCTGCAGCTGGAGGATTTGCCCGATGGGCTGTTTGATTCTACAAAAACAGACGATGGTGAAGCAATCGCGGTCGTAGCGGCGTTAGCCGAGGCCGCACATGCAGCTGCGGATACAGTGCGCGACAGCGCCCAAAAGCTGCGCGCTTCGGTTGCTGTCCGGCGCTCTGAGTTGGCAAAGACAGCTTGGCAGATGGTAGTGGATAAGGCTGGCAGTGATTATCAATCCTTGGTCGATGCGCTGAAAGAACAAGGTGTAACCGACCCGAGCGAATACGGTCGCTTGGTGCAGGAACGCCAACGACTGGACGGGGAAGGGAAACGTCTGACCTCACTCAAAGATCAGCGCGACAAGCTCTCGGAACAGGCCCAGACGCAGTTGGAGAAGGTCTGGGAAGCGCGGCGTGGGATTTGCCGGGCGCGCCAGGAGTTTCTCGCCCAGGCCTTGGCGCAAAACCCATTCGTACGTATCGGCCTGCTGCCGTATGGACGTGACCCACTGGTGACAGAACGCTCATTGAGGGAAGAGTTGGGCGCGTCCTCTGACAAGTACAACGATGACATCTTCTTGCCGGAGGATGGCGATCGGTCGGCAAGGGGGATGGTTGCTGATCTTTACCGGGATTTGCCCGACGATGTCCCGAAGGCGACTGAGATACTCGAACAAAGGCTGCAAGATATACGAAAGCGGTTCAGAGAGGCTTGCGGCGGGGGCGGTGACTTTGGTGCCTGGTTTAATAAATTTCTCTCGGCAGAGTCTTCTAGGCGCCCCGAGCTGTTGGATCGCGTGCTGACCTGGTTTCCCCAAGATACTTTGCAAGTGCGGTACAGCCGCCGGGGTGATGGAACGGATTTCCAGCCAATCACACAGGCATCAGCCGGACAACGCGCGGCGGCCATGCTCGCCTTCCTGCTCGCGCACGGCAAGGAACCGCTGATTCTCGATCAACCGGAAGACGATCTGGACAACCACCTGATCTACGATCTTGTCGTGCGTCAGATCCGTGAGAACAAGCTGAGGCGACAAATCATTGTGGTTACGCACAATCCAAATATTGTTGTCAACGGAGACTCCGAGATGCTTCATGCGCTCAATTTTTCCGCGGGACAGTGCCGGGTCGCTCAATCAGGTTCGCTTCAAGAAGAAACGATGCGCGAAGAGGTCTGCCAAATTATGGAAGGTGGGCGTGAGGCGTTCGAGCGCCGCTTTCGCCGGCTGGGCCGGGAGGTAAGTGATGTTTGATAGCCCCAAGGAATTGCTGGACAAGATACGACTCGGCGAGGATTCATTTCTGGAGTTCAAAGAGGTCCGTTTTGCTGGTGAAAAGATCACCGAGCCGCATCGCGATTCAATTGCTGATGTGCTCGCCGCTTTATCCAATTCACGGGGCGGTGTACTGGTGCTGGGTGTGGATGACGATACTCGAGAGGTCCTTGGCGTCCCCGTGGAAAGGCTGGATGCTGTTGAGCGACTTATCTTTGAGGTCTGCGCACAAAGCATTGATCCACCATTGGCACCCGATATTGAGCGATTATGGCTTCCATCCATGACGGGGGAGGATCTGGCTGTACTCAAGATAGAACTTCAGCGCAGTCTATTTGTTCATCGCAGCCCTGGGGGCTATCTGCACCGTGTCGGGAGTTCCAAACGTGTAATGCCGCCTGATTACCTGGCCCGTTTGTTCCAGCAGCGCAGTCAGGCGCGTATCGTTCGGTTCGACGAGCAAGTCGTTCCAAAGGCAACCCTCGACGACCTGAGCACCGAGCTGTGGCAACGTTTTGCGACCGCTCGGACAACCGATGATCGTGAAGCCCTGTTAAGCAAGCTCGGCATGGTGAGGTACGATGATGACACTGTTCTACTGCCAACAGTGACCGGCGTCCTGATGGCTACCCAGAACCCCAGGACATGGCTGCCCAACGCTTATATCCAGGCAGTGTCCTATAAGGGAAGTGAAATCCGTCCAGAAGAGGAGAGAGCCGCTTATCAGCTCGACGCCACGGACATTTCGGGACCACTGGATACCCAGGTCATCGAGGCGTGTCGATTCATTTTCAGGAACATGAAGGTATCCGCGTCCAAGGAACAGGGACGTGCTGATCGGCCTCAGTTTGATATGACAGCCATTTTCGAGGCCATCGTCAACGCCGTGGCGCATCGGGATTATTCAATCCATGGTTCAAAGATCAGGTTACGCGTGTTTGAGGATCGACTTGAGCTGTATTCTCCCGGAACGATTCCAAATACTATGACTGTTGAAAGCCTGCCATATCGTCAATCTACGCGTAATGAAGCGATTTCCAGTTTATTGGCAAGGTGCCAAGTACCGACCGATACTCCTTGGCTTACTACAGATCGTGCAACCATGATGGACAAACGTGGCGAAGGTGTGCGCATCATTCTGGATAATAGTAAGCGCTTGTCGGGCAAGACTCCAGAATATCGACTGATCGATGAAACGGAGCTGCTGCTGACAATCTATACCGCAGCAGCTGGTTCTTGAGGCTCAGAAACGGGGAAAATAGTAGAGAGTATGCAAAAAACCATCGGGTTTTGGATACCGATGATCGGCACACGGTATCAGTCAGGATATGTGAGGCCAGTCCAGCTATAAGTGTCAGAATTTTTGACATCCGCATGTGCCCGATGAGGAACAAAGGTCAAATCATGCGGGATTTAACCTGCCGAATGTATCATCTGATGACCGTAACCGAACAGCGATCGCCATGGCAATATTTAGAACTGTTGCACCGAAAACCTTGAAGACTGTCAGCATCCATACTATATCAAGGTCGAAGTATCTCAACCATATTGCTGTGAAGTGTGTCGATAGTCGACACCATTCGCATTCTCGTTGCAGCTTGGCGGTCATCCTTGTCGTGGCAGTCGAGGGGCTTGAGGTTGGAGAAGTAGAAGGTGCGAAGGGTGTGGGTGTCGAAAGAGAAGCACAAGGTCTTGATCTGGATGGCGTCTGAAGGGCTGATGGGGAGTGTGTTCATGGGGTGCTGCTGTAATTAAAAAATCGACCCTGTAGATACCTGAAGTCAGGTCACGAGGTCGGGATGTCTGAGTTTACACGGCTTCCAGGCGTGCGTAGGACAACACCAGCCACTTGGTGCCTTCCGACTCGAAATTAACCTGGACGCGAGCCTGTGCACCCTCTCCTTCCAGATTGAGCACCATCCCCTCGCCAAATTTGGGATGGGCGACCCGCTGCCCAAGATTGAACCCGGTACCGTCCTGGCGCTCGGCGGCAGTGAGCACCGGCCTGGGCTTTACTGCTGTGCCGCGGGAAAAACCTGAGGAAAAGCGAATCTCCTGAACCAGCTCTGCTGGCAGGTCTCGCACGAATCTGGAGACCCTGTTGTAGTGTTCGACACCATGCAAGCGACGACTTTCAGCATAAGTGAGCATTAACTTTTTCATGGTCCGGGTCATCCCCACGTAGGCCAGACGTCGCTCCTCTTCCAGGCCTCCGGGCTCCCCGGCTGACATAGCGTGAGGAAACAGGTTTTCCTCCATACCAGCTATGACCACCAGCGAAAATTCCAGCCCCTTGGCCGAATGTATCGTCATCAATTGCACGACATCTTCGTCGTCTGCCGCCTGCGTGTCGCCAGCATCCAGACTTACATCGGCCAGAAATTGCGGCAACAGATTGTGTTCATCAGAATCTGTCCCCTGGGGCACATAGGCCTTGCTTGCACTGACCAGTTCATAGAGGTTGTCCACCCGGGTTTGACCGCGCTCGCCCTTTTCGGCCTTATGGAATTCCAGCAGGCCCGTCGCGTTCAGAACATGGTCCACCATCTCCGCTAGGCTCAGACCATCAAGACTCGCCGCCAGATCGGTGATCAGCTGCACAAAGTCATGCAGGGCATTGGTGGCACGAGAGGGCAGCAGCTTGTCATCGATTATCTTTAATGTGGCACGCCAAAGCGATGTCTGCTCGGCGCGGGCCAGATCGCGCACCTGATCCAGAGTGCGTGCACCTATGCCACGAGTAGGCACATTGATGACGCGCTCATACGCGGCATTATCATCACGGTTAACCGTGAGCCGCAGGTATGCCAAGGTGTTACGAATCTCCAGCCGCTCATAAAAACGCTGGCCACCATAGATGTGATAGGGGATACCCAAGCGACGCAATGCCTCCTCCAGCACACGCGATTGAGCATTGGAGCGATACAGAACAGCGCTGTCACTGCGCAGATTTCCGCGATTGGCCCAGCTCTGCAAATACTCGGCAATAAAACGGGCCTCTTCGACCTCGTTAAAAGCGGCGTAGAGCGAGATAAGCTCACCATCCTTCGCCTCCGTCCAGAGGTTTTTGCCCAGGCGTCCAGTATTGCGGGCAATGACAGCATTGGCTGCCTTCAGAATGGTGCCTGTCGAACGGTAGTTTTGTTCCAGACGCACAACTTCCGTGCCCGGAAAGTGCTGCTGAAAGCTTTGGATGTTCTCAATACGCGCGCCGCGCCATCCATAGATGGACTGGTCGTCATCACCCACGACTACTACTGAAGAGCGTTCAATTCCGGTCTCTTGGGTATCGGTGCTGCCAGCCAGCACCCGCAACCAGGCATACTGAATCTGGTTGGTATCCTGAAACTCATCCACAAGAATCGTATGAAACCGAGACTGGTAGTGACGCAACAGCTCCGGGTCTTTCAGCCAGAGCTCGTGAGAGCGCAATAACAACTCGCCAAAGTCGACAAATCCGCTGTGAGCACACACCTCCTCGTACGCTGTGTAAATCATCTGCTGTGTCTCCAGAAACGGATCGCCTGCCGGATCTATGTAGGAGGCGCGCAGACCCTCATCCTTGTGCTCATTGATAAACCACTGCGCCTGGCGGGCAGGCCAGCGCTTCTCATCCAGACCGAGAGATGCGATAACTCTCTTGACGACTCGCTGCTGGTCGTCGCTATCCAGTATCTGGAAGTTCTGGGCCAGGCCAGCCTCCTGCCAGTGCTGCGACAACAATCGGTTTGCAAGGCCGTGAAAGGTGCCCACCCACATGGCACGCGTATTGATGCCGAGCATACGCTCGATGCGTCCGCGCATCTCCCGCGCTGCCTTGTTCGTGAAGGTCACTGCAAGGATGCCTTGGGGTGACTGTGCCTGCACATCAATCACCCAGGCCATGCGGTGCACCAGCACGCGGGTCTTGCCGCTGCCTGCCCCTGCCAGCACCAGAAGGTGCTTTGAATCAGTGGTCACCGCCCGGCGCTGTTCGTCATTCAGACCCTCAAGAACGGGAGTAACATCCATAGTGTGCACACTGGGTATCGGGGAGTGGAAATTTTAACCGGAAAGGACACTCGAAAGGGGGCTGAATACGCCGCGGACACCCCGTTTGAGTGCCCAGGTCCAGATTTCCGCCATCTTCACATTCGCATGGCCGAGCTGTTTCTGTACCCTGCGTATTCAGGGGCACACATGTCCGCGCGGAAATACTTGCCTGCATGCTCAACCTGACGCTGTAACGAAGGGATAAGTTCCGGTGCACCACGGCCGAGCCTGACACTCTCGCCTGGCCCAGCAACCTGCTGGACACTGGGGAGTACTCCAGTCGCCTTGTCACGACGCAATGGATAAACGACTAGCAGCCCAAGGAAAAGATAGTGTTTCTGGAATCATATACTTGACGCACAAGTATCAACATGAAGGCTCAGTGGGGTGATTAACTTCAACGTCTCTCCACGTCCAGCTGTTGCGACCCTGGAAACCAACCACTTGGTTAACGCAGATTTGAATGCAGTAGTACATGATGGTATCAAGTATATAGTTCTGCTCTGTTCCCTCATGTTTCTATGGAAAATCGATGATCTATCAAGGTAGCTGCCACTGCAAGGCGATTACGTTCAAGGTCGAAGCACCCGAAAATATTGAAGCCGATCTATGTAACTGCTCAATATGTTCCAAGTCGGGCTTCTTGCACTTGATCGTTCCGCTAAACAAGTTCAAACAGTTGTCTGGCGCGGATTCAATTACCACGTATACATTCGGCTCTGGTGTTGCACAACACTCCTTTTGCAAAGTGTGTGGCGTCAAGCCATTCTATACACCCAGGTCAAATCCTGATGGCATCGATGTCAACGTAAATTGCTTGGATACCAGGCCAGTTTCAATTAACGTGACCGAGTTTGACGGCCAAAATTGGGAAAAACATGCACATAAGCTGGCCCATAAAAGCAAATAAATTGGGGTAACTGTTCAGGGGTTCAGGGGTTCAGGGGTTCAGGGGTACAAGGTCCAAAGTCACTGTTCACTCGGTCACGCTTGGGCGGAATGCTCGCGTAAATGATCCTGCCCGGCTGCGTTTCTTGACCTTGCCGCTGAGTCGGCAGGACTCGCGCAGAACGATGGCGGGGCGCGTCGTGGGCATCGACCTACAGGGTTGGCTGGCGCGTATTCACGCCCACCCTCTTCGGCAGCCCCTCCCGGCACTGCGGTTATTGGCGCCGCGCCGGAGCGGATTTATGCGTCCTGCGTTTCCTGTCGTTGTGTATCGGTTCTCGCAGAAGAACCCTATATAATTCTGCGTCCATCCAAATTTTCTACATATCCCCGCATTGTCACAAGGAATGAACCAATGTCACTACGTATCAATGATGAGGCTCCAAATTTTCAGGCTGAAACAACCCAGGGGAAGATAGACTTCCACGAATGGATTGACGGCGGTTGGGCTGTGCTGTTTTCCCACCCCAAGGACTTCACCCCTGTGTGTACGACCGAGCTTGGCTATATGGCCGCTATCCAGCCAGAGTTTGAAAAGAGAAACACCAAGATCATCGGGTTGAGCATAGACCCGCTAGATGATCACCAGAAGTGGCTTAAAGATGTCGAAGAGGTGGGTAACACTACGGTGAACTACCCGGTAATAGCTGATGCCGACCTCAGCATTGCAAAGCTGTACAACATGTTTCCGGCAGATGAGACCGGCACTGCGGAAGGCCGTACAGCGATGACTAATGCAACGGTCCGCTCTGTTTTTGTTGTTGGTCCGGACAAGAACATCAAACTGATGATCACCTACCCGATGACCACTGGACGAAACTTTGATGAAATTCTGCGGGTTATAGACTCCATGCAGCTCACCGCCCAGCACAGGGTTGCTACCCCGGTGAACTGGAAAGAAGGCGAGGATGTCATCATCGTCCCGGCAGTTTCTGACGAGGAAGCGGCACAGGTCTATCCTGACGGCTGGGAGACGGTGAAACCATACCTGCGGAAGGTCAAGCAGCCCGGGTAGTTCGCCATCCCAGGCAACATCATGCACCGCAGTTTTTCGTAGCGGTGATTCACATGCGTTCCTTTGGGTGTCGGGAGTTCAGTATTGGCTATCTGGTGTTCCAATTCAGAGGAGGTGTCTGGTTATGAAGTTTTTTGCTATCCCTCTTGTTACTTCAGTGTTGCTGCTTTCATGGCAGAAAACTTCAGCGGTTGAAGCACTTTCGGCACAGGAGCTGGCATCGCGCTGCGAAATATTTCCGGTCGACAGTGGCAGTCTCGATGGTGAGATCTGCGCTCGCTATATTCAGGGTTTCATTGACGGTGCCGTCGCGACGGATGCACGTGTCATGCTGAACGTTGAAGCAGATTTAAGACGCAGTTCCGGCTTCGTCGAGCGTGCTTTGCGTACTCGTGCACCCAATCGAATTGAGTACCATCGCGCTGCTCGGTACGCCGAGTTCTGCCTCGGTGATCCCGTGCCGTTGCAGGAAGTGGTCACACATGTCGTGAACGACCTCAACAAACGTGATGACCTAACTTCGACTGAGGCGGCGCGTGATATTGTCTACACATCCTTGAAAAAGTACTACCCATGCGAACCTGAACCTGAACCTGAACCTGAATGAAAGTATATCTGTTTTTTGTATAGTGCGATCAGTGTGCAGTCACTTGTGTTGATCCTGCTTGATGTTGTCGCAAACAGCAATAAGACTAACGGCTTGATCAGTTCACACAGTACACCAGTGGTTCATTAACATGCACCTACCACCTGGGCTCTCTGCCCGGGACATGGCGGAGACATTCTCGGCCGCAACCAGGCCCGCGTAGGAGAAGATTATGACAACAAAACATAATGTTACAGGATACACTTCCACACCCCGGCAGTTATTGGGTGCGATCACCATCCTGATGAGCAGTTGGCTGTTGTGGTCGGGAATCTACAAGCCATTGCTGATTGGGTTGGGTGTTTTTTCCTGCCTGTTGAGCCTCTGGCTGGCACAGCGCACCGGGTTTTTCCGGCACGCTATCCCATTGCGTTCGCTTGTACGATTACCCGCGTTGAGCTGTTGGGTCTTGAAAGAAATGGTGAAATCCAGCATCGCGGTGGTGCGGGTTGTGCTCTCGCCGTCACTGCCAATCCAGCCCGAATTGGTCGAGTTCACTACGTCCGAAAAAACTGATCCCGGCAAAGTGATCCTCGGCAACGTTATCACCATGTCACCGGGCACAGTTACCATCGATGTGGATGAAAACCGCCTGCTCGTGCATTGCCTGACTGCTGACAGCGCTGAGACATTGCGCGGTCGCGAAGTTGAACATCGCACTGCCCGGTTGGAGATCAGCTGATTATGTACGTTGTCGTCTCCCTGGCAATCCTCATGACCATGGTGCTCGCGCTCGTCCGTGCACTGCGAGGCCCCGCCATTTATGACCGGGTATTGGCGGTCAATCTGTTTGGCACCAAAACCGCGTTACTGCTGCCGGTGATTGCCTTCTTGTATGAGCGCCTTGATTTTCTCGATCTGGCGCTGGCATACGCCCTGATCAATCTGGTAGGAGTGCTGGCTGTGCTGCAGTTTATCCAGATGAATCCGGGAAGGGGCAAGGAGGCCAGTCACAATGATTGACGCAGTTCTGGATATTCTCAGCTGGATTCTGCTGTGCACGGGTGGTGCCTTCGTTCTGATCGGTGGCATAGGGGCATTGCGGTTACCCAACTTTTACACACGCCTGCACGCCGCCAGCCTGACTGAAACCATGGCGACCATTCTGATCTTTACCGGCATGATCCTGCAGGCGGGATCGATCCTGGTAGTCTTAAAGTTAGCTGCCATCATGGTGTTCCTGCTGCTCACCGCGCCCACCGCCAGCTATGCCTTGGCGAATGCAGCGCTGCTATCGGGCATGCGACCCAAGGCCCGGGTGCGACCAGATGTTCAAGAAGGACAGTGAATGATCATCCTTTTTGCCCTGTTTCTGCTGTCACTGCTGGTGATCGTGACACTGGCGATCGTGCGCACGGAAAACCTGTTTGTGGCGGTGATGCTGATGTCCATCTTCAGCCTGTTGATGGCCGCCAATTTTTTTATCCTGGATGCTGCAGATGTTGCCTTGACCGAGGCGGCCGTCGGTGCAGGTATCACCACGGTCGTCTTTCTGTCGGCTCTGGCGTTGACCACCGAACGTGAGAAAACCGTGAAGTCCGGTCAGCGCTTGGCCATGGTTGTGGTAGCGGTGCTCGCCACACTGATTATCTATGCCACCTTTGATAAACCCCGCCTGGGTGATCCCAATGCCCCAGTGCACCAGCACGTGGCACCCTGGTATTTGGAAAACACACCAGCGTTCATGGATTTCCCCAATGTGGTAACTGCCATTTTAGCAAGTTTCCGTGGCTACGATACGCTCGGAGAAGTGTGTGTGGTGTTTGCGGCCTGTATCGGAGTCTTGTTCATTCTCGGTGCCAAGCCATCAGAGGGCAGCATGTATGACCCTGAAGCTTCAGGTTTGCAGCATCATCTTATCCCGCAAGTGGTGGGGCGTCTGTTGATTCCGTTTATTGTGCTGTTTGGTCTGTATGTGCAGTTTCATGGTGAGTATGGCCCGGGTGGTGGTTTCCAGGCCGGGGCGTTGATAGCCTCCGGCATCATCCTCTACGCCTTGCTGGAGGGCGAGGCCTCGGCGTTACGAGCTTTGCCGCGGTCGGTACTTATGGGGTTGGTGATTGGCGGCATCAGTCTATACGGCGGTGTTGGGCTTCTCAGCATGCTCTTAGGTGGCAACTTCCTCGAGTACTCGGTGCTGCTGAGTGATCCTGTTAGCGGACAGCAATTAGGTATTTTGCTGATTGAGGCCGGAGTCGGCATGGTTGTCTGCGGCGCGCTACTCAGTATTTTCCACACATTTGCATCGAGGCCACTGAGTTCATGAACCTGTTCGAAGTACTGGGCTTTTTCAACTACTGGGTATTTGCGGTCATACTGTCGGTGGGTTTGTACACGGTGATCGCCAAAACCAACCTGGTGAAAAAGTTGATTGGCCTATCGATATTCCAATCTGCTGTGTTTCTCATGTACATCACCATGGATAAGGTCGAAGGCGGGACTGCGCCGATTATCCAGAAGGGTGTTGAGAATCAGGTTTTTTCAAACCCTCTACCACAGGTGCTGATTCTCACCGCCATTGTAGTGAGTGTGTCCACCCTCGCGTTGGGGTTGGCGATCGTCGTTCGTGTTTTTGAGGCCTACGGCACCATCGAAGAAGACGAGATTCTGGACGCGGACTAAAACCGTGGAATTGACTCCTCATTTGCCTGCTTTGCAGGTCATCGTGCCGATGCTTGGCTCACCGTTAATGCTGCTGTTGAACCCGCGCGGTCTGGCCTGGGCCGGTGCAACAGTGGTGGCTTTGTTCAGCCTTGCCGTCGCCGTGAATATGGCGCTTGCTGTCGCGGATGGTGCCCAATTCAGCTACGACATGGGGGGGTGGGAAGCACCCTACGGTATCACCTTGTCGGTGGATGCATTCAGCACGCTGGTGTTGCTTATCGTAACCGGTGCGGCAGCGGCTGCACTTCTTGCGGCACGGCCCAGTATCGATCAGCAGATTGAAACAGAGCGTCAACCGCTGTTTTATTCCGCGTTTTTACTGGCCCTGGCAGGCTTGACGGGTATCACCGTTTCTGCCGACGCTTTCAATATTTTTGTTTTCATGGAGATATCCTCGCTGGCCAGCTATGTGCTGATTGCCGGTGGCCCCGACCGACGCGTTTTGCCTGCCGTGTTCAAGTATCTGACCATGGGGACGATTGGTGCCACCTTCTACCTGATTGGGATCGGCATGGTGTACATGATGACCGGCACGCTGAATCTGGCGGACATGGCAGCACGTATTCGTGGTGTCACCGATATGAACCCAATCCTGGTGGCGGCCGGCTTTATTACCATCGGTCTGGCGCTTAAAGCCGCCGTGTTCCCGTTGCATGTGTGGTTACCAAATGCGTATTCCCAGGCTCCTCATATTGTCACGGTATTTCTTGCTGCGTGTGCAACCAAAGTAGCAATTTATGTATTGATTCGTTTTGACTTCTTTGTTTTTCAGGCCAGCCTCGATCAACACGACCTGCAATTTTCGACCTTTCTGATGCCTCTGGCCCTGTTCGGCATTCTGGTGGCTTCCGCCGTGGCCATGTTTGAAGGACACATCAAGCGGCTGTTGGCCATGTCCTCGGTGGCGCAAATCGGCTACATCATGCTGGGCGCAAGCTTTGTAACGACAGCTGGCCTTACGGTCTCGGCTGCCCACCTGTTTAACCATGCCCTTGCCAAGGGTGGTTTGTTCCTGGGCATCGCGGGGATGGCCTGCCATTACCGCGACCTGCGCCTGGATCAACTGGCCGGAGCGGCCCGCACCATGCCCTGGACGGCGGCAGCGATGCTGATCTGTGGTATGAGTCTGGTCGGCGTGCCCGGTACGGCGGGCTTTATCAGCAAATGGCTCTTGATACAGGCGGCTCTTGACGATGGGGGCATGGCCTGGACACTGGTCACTATTATCCTGGTGAGCTCGCTTATGGCCCTGGCCTACGTGTGCCGCATTTTCGAGACCCTGTACCTGAAGCCGGCAGTGGTGTCTCAGGCACCCGGTGAAGCTCCAATACAACTCCTGCTGATCACCTGTCTGGTGGCGGTCGCCAATATTGTTTTCGGCTTCTTTCCATCATTTCCGCTGGCACTGTCGGGGAACGCGGCTGAATTGCTGTTGAGACACACCCTATGAATGCGGATGATGCAATTGTTCTCGCTCTCTGCGTGCCGCTGGTCACCGCCATTGGCATACAGCTGGCGGGCCGTGTATCAGATAACCTGCGTGAAGGGGTGACCCTGCTGGGTGCTGGCACGCTCGCCTGGGTGGTATGGGGCATGCTGCCGGACCTATTCGAGGGTGAACGGCCAAGCTGGATGGCAGTTGAACTGCTGCCAGGGGTTGCGCTGGCCTTTGAAGTAGAACCGCTGGGCATGTTGTTTGCGGCGCTTGCTTCGGGTCTCTGGATTATCAATTCGGTCTACAGCATTGGCTATATGCGCGGCAATAACGAATTGAAACAAACCCGCTTTTACACCTGTTTTGCGCTGGCACTGGCGGCAACCATGGGCGTTGCCCTTGCTGGTAATTTGTTCACCCTGTTTCTGTGCTACGAGATGCTGACTCTGTCAACTTTTCCTCTGGTGTCCCACAAGGGTGATGCGGCTGCGCTGAACTCGGCCAGGGTGTATCTGGGTATTCTGCTGTGTACCTCAATCGGCCTGTTTTTGCCTGCCATTATCTGGACATATCACCTTGCCGGCACCGGCGATTTTACCATGGGTGGAATCCTTGCGGGCAAGATCGAAGGGGCCAGCATCAGCCTGCTGCTGGCGCTTTTTGTATTTGGTGTCGGCAAAGCAGCACTCATGCCGGTGCACCACTGGCTGCCGGCGGCGATGGTGGCACCGACACCGGTGAGCGCCCTGCTGCACGCTGTAGCTGTTGTGAAAGCCGGTGTTTTTGCCTTGACCAAAATCATCGTGTATGTGTTCGGCGTTGACTTTCTGTTCAGTTCCGAAAGCTCGGGCTGGCTGATCTACGCGGCCGCATTTACCATTATTGCCGCCAGTGTAGTGGCGCTGCTCCAAACGAACCTGAAGCGGTTGTTGGCCTACTCAACGGTGGCGCAGCTGTCTTATGTTGTCATGGCTGCCGCAGTGCTGAAGCCGCTGGCAGAGATTGGCGCCGCCGTCCACATGGTCGCGCATGCGTTTGGCAAGATCACACTTTTTTTCGCTGCCGGTGCTATCTATACCGCTTCCAGAAAAACAAAAGTGCATCAGTTGCGCGGTATTGGACGGCGCATGCCCTGGACCATGGCCGCTTTCACGATCGGAGCGCTCAGTATGATTGGTGTGCCACCCACCGGCGGATTTGTATCCAAGTGGTACATCCTGGCCGGCGCCTTTCAAGCTGATAATCTGCTTGCGATTTTTACCATTATCGCCAGTACTGTATTGAATGCAGCCTACTTTCTGCCGATTATTTTTATGGCTTGGCTTGCAGATGAGCCAGTTGGTGAAAGAGCACATGGTGAAGCACCGCTGCTGGTCGTAGTGGCTTCATTCCTGACGGCCATGCTGACGCTGGGATTCTTTTTCTTCAATGGACCGGTACTTGCACTGGAGCAACAGCTGGTCGGAGGGATGGTGCAATGACAGACCGTGATAAAGGTCACTGGCTGACGCGTGCCGCGACCATTCGAAAACTTTGGTGGGTGTTCTCGACCGTGCTTGCACTGACGGTGCTGGTGCAATTTCCGGTGTCTGTGAAAGGTTATTTTACGGTAGACGGCTGGTTCGGTTTTGGTGCGGTGTATGGATTTCTCAGCTGCCTGTTCATGGTGCTGTTCGCCAAGGGCTTGGGTCTATTGTTGAAACGCCCCAGCGACTTCTACGAGGGACGTGACGATCATGCCTGATCTGATCTCGCCAGCCCTGATCATTGTAGTGGCGGCCCTGGCAATCGGCCCGGCGCGGGGCTCTTTGCGCACGGCGATAGTACTGCTGGCACCCCTGCTGACACTCTGGGCTGTCTGGCAGGTGCCAGATGGTGTGCAGGATACAGTGCATTTCCTGTCCTACGAGATCGAACCGGTCGAAGGCAGCCCGGTACGGCGTCTGTTTGCCACGATTTTTGCACTGATGGCTTTTGTGGGTGGCCTGTATGCCTTCAGGTTGGCGAAATGGTACGAGTTGGCTGCTGCCTATCTCTACGCAGCAGGTGCAATTGGCGTGAGCTTCTCTGGTGATCTGATTTCCCTGTTTGTGTATTGGGAGCTGATGGCATTGTTTTCCACTGTGGTGGTGTGGAGTGGCGGGACAGCCTCGTCCCGAGCCGCCGGTATCCGCTACGCTATTGTGCATTTGCTCGGGGGTGTGGTGCTCAAGGTTGGTATTGAAGGTGTCGTGGTGAGCACGGGTTCCATACAGATCACTCCGATGCTGGCAGAGGATTTCAACAGCTGGATGATTCTCTGCGGTATTCTGATCAACGCAGCTGCGCCGCCGCTGTCGGCCTGGCTTTCAGATGCCTACCCGGAATCAAGTCCCACCGGTTCGGTGTTCCTCTCAGCCTTCACTACCAAGACGGCGATACTGGCCTTGATCTTGCTGTTCCCGGGGGAGAAGGTATTGGTTGGTGTTGGGCTATGTATGGTGATGTACGGCATAATCTATGCGCTGCTGGAAAATGACATTCGTCGCATTCTGGCCTATTCCGTGGTGAACCAGGTGGGCTTTATGGTCTGTGCTGTCGGAATCGGTACACAGCTGGCGATCAACGGTGCGGCGGCCCATGCCTTTGCTCACATTATCTATAAGGCGCTGTTGTTCATGAGCGCTGGGGTGGTCATTTATCGTACCGGCAAGAACCGGTGCACCGAGCTCGGTGGCCTGTTTCGAACCATGCCCGTTACGACTGTCTGTTGCATCATCGGCGCACTGTCAATTTCCAGCTTCCCACTGACGTCGGGTTTCACCACGAAGAACCTGATTTCGCAGGCTGCAGCTAACGGCGGGCTTATGTGGGTGTACCTGCTGCTGACCATGGCGTCTGCCGGTGTGTTTCTGCATGCGGGTATCAAGTTTCCCTGGTTTGTTTTTTTTCAGAACGATTCCGGCTTACGTCCCAAGGATGCACCCTGGAACATGGCCCTTGCCATGATCATCTTCTCAGCCCTGTGCCTACTGTTAGGTATCTTCCCGGAATGGCTGTACCCTTTCCTTCCCTATGCGATGGAGTATCAGGCCTACACCCCCGGCAAAGTCCTGTTTTATCTGCAGGTACTGCTTTTTTCCGGGCTTGCTTTCTTCTTGTTGTTGCCGTTGATGAAGCGGACCGAGACAATCAGCCTGGATGTGGATTGGCTATGGCGTGTCGGGGCACCAGCATTGGTCCGGCGATTGGCAGCCGCCTTTGTGCCGTTGCGGAGGTTGGGAACAGGGCTGAACAGCGCAAGCCGTGATGTGCTGCGCTACCTGACCTCGTATTATCTGGGGCAACCCCAAACCGCTGACCGCGAAGAGCGGGCTCTGTTCGCGCGCTCGTGGCCCATCGGCACTACCGCGCTCTGGATTGCCATCCTGCTATCGGCCTACGTTCTGATCTACTACTTATGACAGGAACGAGTACACAGCCAGCCCCGGCAGGTGCTGCACCATGACGATCCGCATAAATATGCAGGCCCCTTGTGTGTTCATATGATTCCCTGCGCGCTTCCCAGGCCTTGCGGCGTGTCGGTCTTTTCCTGATTGTAGTCGGGATAGAAAGCTCTCAAATCTTTAAGGAGCTCCTTAAATGGCGGCTGACCTGGTGCAGTCGGCATTCCTGGATTACAACCAAATGTTACCAATGAACCGTATCCCGGAAAGCTGAGCCTGGAAATCAGTCCTTTTGCACCCATGCCGATCACGATGAAATGATGTTTACGCCGGTCCTCAAGAAGCACCTCAGTAAGAACGGACAGATCCTCCGAGTCGTTCACCAGACACGCCACCTTTACTATGTCAGCCCCACAATCGAGGGCCTTGTCAATTTTTGACTGAAGCTTACTTTTTTCTGGAGTACCTTTGAAATCATGGTGAGAGATGATTAGAACCGTACCTTCCTGTTTTGCCCGATCAACAATTTTTCTGGCATCTGCGACAGACTCATCCAGCGATGAAAGCTCAAGATCAACGGAATCAACCAAGTGGACCAGAGAATCCAGTAGCGCCAGGCGAGACTCCTCGCCCGACGACCACTTCCCGCCTTCTTTTTCTGGCCGAATAGTCAAGATCGTAGGAAGCTCTGAAGACGTAAATTTTTCGAGTTGGCCAATGACGTGATCCCTATCAACCGAACTAAATAGGTCGACCCGGATTTCAGCTAAATCCAAACCCTGAGCTTTGCATTCAATCAAGTCCTGCGTTGAAAATTTATCCGAAAAGCTTAAGGCAAGGCGCGGATGTCCCGCACGCAGACTCAGAGTCCCAATATGCAACATATATTCCGAACGTACAGGAGATCGTTACTTCAAAGTACCGGTTCAATCCGGTGTGTAGGACGCGGATTATCCCCATCGCCCTGAATTGCGTCAAGGCTGGCTGGCTCCCTCGTTTCAGACGCATGTCATGCCCACGTTGAACAATGCTTGCGGGGGGGTATTATTCACAGGAGTGTCGGGTTTTGGGGTGCCGATAGTCGGCACAGGATGTCGGGATCTTTGACATTACGCACAGCGAAGAGTAGCGAAAAGCACTGATGACTCGGGAAAGACGTATCGATGGTGCCGACCAGTCCAGGCGGCACGCGGTCGGCTGGTGGATGGCTGGTGCGGCGTGCACGCTGGTCATCATGGCGGCATATTGGATTCAAGGGTCGGATTCTGAACTAGCGGGCTCTGCCGGGACAGACATCGAGAGGTCGGTTCAGGCCGCAGTCGCCCGGATATCCGTGGAGAGTCGCGAAGGGGTTTCGGAGCCTGTTGTCGAAGCTGCGCCGCTCCGCAGCTCGCGCTTCGTCGGCGTGGACACCTCCGCGTTGGGTTCGTCGTTGCCGCCCGAGGGCTATTCGTTCGTGGGGTTTCGTGGCGAAATGTCCAAGGGGCGCGCGGAGAATCGCAATGCGGAAACCGCTGGGCGTCCCGACAACGAGAATGGCTGGCTTGATTCGCCGGACTCAATAGACGTGCTGGTGGAGCAGGCGGCCGATGCTCGACGCGACTGGTCGTTTGGGTGGATACGGCTGGCGGAGGACGCGAGGACCGAGGATGTGGTGCGGGCTCTCGATGGAACGGGCGCGGAGATCGTTGGTTCCGCGGGGAGCCTGATTCGTGCCAGGCTGCCAGGTGACGAGGCGCGCCTGCAGGTGATCGCGGCGTTGCCCGAGATTGACGCGCTGGGTGCAGTTCCAGCCGAGACCAAACTGCAGGCGCTCACACCGAACGAGTCCCGCAGTTTGACGCACGAACAGATCCCCGTTTTCGTGACATTGATGGCGGATGATCCCGACGGCCACTGGAGACAGGAGCTGACGGCATTGGGGGCCGTGGTCGGTCGGTGGGATTCGGATATCCGTGCCTACGAGGCGGCGGCGACAGGAAGCGTGTTGGAGGCGCTTGGCAGGGCCGACTTCGTGCTCTTCGTGGAGCCGGTCGGCGTTGTTGAGGCGGCCCATGACACAGCAGTTCCCGCAATGGGTGCCGACGCGCTGCGGATGTACGAAGGGGTCCCCGGACTTTTCTCTGGAATAGGCGGCGCCTCCACTCCCATAGCGGTGATGGATACCGGCCTTAACATCAATCATGTGGACATCTCGTCGAACCGGAGCAGCATCTGTGGCGCGAACTTCGTCTATCAAGATCTCCACTTGAACGACAACGACCTTTGGGTGGACGCTGACGGCCACGGGACGCATGTTACCGGGACGATCATCGGCAACGGTTCGGCGCAGCCGCGCCATGCGGGAATGGCACCTCTGGTTCGGGACATCCGCTTCGCCAAAGTGCTGGACGAATCCGGAAAGGGATTCGATTATTTCATACTGAGGGGCATGGATTTTCTCGGGAAACCGACCGCGTGTCCGGAGGGGGCTGGTCGTCGGAGGCGGTCAAGCCGCTGATCGTAAACATGAGCCTTGCCGCGAGCAGAAGATACTTTGAAGGCAGGACGTTGGCCGAGCGCAAGCTGGACGCTATCGTCTGGGGTCGACGGCAGCTCTATGTCGTTGCCAATTCGAACGATGATATTCACGGGTTCTCTAATTTCGGAGCGGCGAAAAACTCCCTGGCGGTCGGCGCGGTGCTGGACAGCGGCAGTCTGGCCGAGTTCAGCAGCCACGGTCCCACGGCGGATGGGCGTCTGGTGCCGCAGGTGGTCGGCACGGGGGTTTCGGTCAACTCGGCTGCAGGCAACGGCAGCCGCGGTGGTTACGACTCATCCAGCGGCACCAGCATGGCGTCTCCCTCAGTGGCTGGCGTCGCCGCCTTGCTGATGGATGCAGTTCCGGCGCACGGGCAGCACCCGGCGCTGGCGAGGGCGCGGCTCATGGCGAGCGCGATCAGGCCCGACGTGTGGCTGGAAAATGCCGCAGCATTTCCGTCTGACAATTCGAACGGGCCTGGTACCCTTCAGATGCGGTATGGACTCGGCAAGGTGTCGGCGCGCACCGCAGTTCTCAACAGGGACCGGACAGACGGCTGGCTGAGCGGTAGTGCAGTCTCGGATCTTGAAGACGGCGAATACGCGCATGTGGATATCGAGGTGCCGGACGGAGCGAGCCGCCTGGATCTGGTACTGACCTGGGACGAGCCGCCGACAGACACCGTCGCTAGCGCGGTTCTGAACGATCTGGATCTCTGGCTCGACCGCGGCGACTGCGACAATGAGCCGTGCGGGTCGCACGCGTCCACATCCCGTGTCGACAACGTCGAATGGATCGTCGTCCAGAATCCGGCACCCGGAACGTACCGGGCCAAGGTGGCCGCCTCCCGTGTATACACCGAGGCACCGCGCGCAGCACTGGCGTGGACGATCATACGGGGTCCGTCGACGCCTGCCCTTGATCTCTCAGTGGACAGGGAAACCGTGGAAGTTGATCGCCGGCGCGGCGGGAGCGACCTGAGGCTGAGGCTGAGTACCGATGGGTACGTCGCCGCAGGGACGCGGCTGCACATCGACTGCCGAAGCCAGGACGGCTCCCCATGCGCAGTTGGACAAAGCCTCAGTATTCGGGCGGAACGCGAGGACGGTATAACCCGGCGGATCGATGCCACAACTGGCGGACCCGGCGTTGGCGAGACCATCGAACTCGGCGAACTCGGTGCTGGCGAGACCTGGGAAGCGGTCGTCTCCGTCGGGAGTCCAGTCTGGAACGACGCAGTCCGACTCTACTTCAAGGCGAGTGCGTGGAACGCGAACTCGGCTTCGGCGTCGGTGATGCTGCACAGAGCAGGGAGCGATGAAGTTGACGTGCCCGAAGCGACCGCGCCACCCAATGATCGCTTCGTGAACGCCGCCGTGATCGAGGGGGACAGAGGCAGCGAGGAGCTCGATCTCCTAACCGCCAGCACCGAGCCGGGAGAGCCCGTGTACACGCCTTACAGGGGACGGCCAGCGGGTTCTGTCTGGTACTCGTGGAGGGCTCGGTCGAGCGGCAAAACTTCCTTCAGTGTCACGCCCCGTGGTGCACAGCATAGGGGGTGGGGAGCACGGGTCGACGTGTTTCGCGGCGACCGAATCTCGGGTCTCGATTCAGTGGCATCCGGAGAACATGCCGCCCAGTTCTTTGCGGATTCGGGCGAGGTGTACTGGATTCGGGTGAGCCACGTCGGCACATCCGAACCCCTGAGATTGAACTGGACACAGGGCCCACGGCCAGCCAACGACGACTTCGGCGCTGCGGCGGTACTGGGGGACGCCAGCGGTGCCGTTGAGGGCAGCAATGAGGGCGCCACCCTGGAGCCCGGCGAGTTCTTCGGTGACTTGGCTGCCACGGTTTGGTACCGGTGGACCGCACCGACCGATGGGGCATGGCGCTTCAGCTCAAGTGCCACCGGACTGCGGGTGCTCGCGTTCGTTGGGGAGAGCGTCTCCGAACTGCGGCTGGTGTCGGGGTTCCCGTCGGCGCAGACGACATTTCCAGCACACGCTGGTGAGCTGTACTGGATCGCAGTGGCGTCGGAGAGTGTGCGCGTCACGGGAGCGCCCTATGAACTGGAGTGGACCGATGTCGGGCGCACTCAGGGCAACGATTACTTTAGTGATGCCAGGGAGATTTCAGGCGAAGCCTCGTCTTCGCATCCGGTGGCCATTGATGCGCAGGCGACGGTGGAGCCCAGGGAACCCGTTGAAAGCGGTATTCGCACGAAGTGGTGGTCCTGGACTGCACCCGCGGATGGTTACTACACCTGGCGGCTCGATGAAGTGAGTAATCATGGCAACCGTCTTATGGTATCGGTATTCGAGGGCGAGAATCTGAGCGACCTGCGATTAATAGCGACCAACGGCGAGCAGATGGCCTTCGCACTTACTTTTTCGGCGACTGCAAACCAGCGGTATATGATCGCCGCCGGGTTGCCCGCGAACGATCCTTTTGCCATGAATTGGGCGTATCAGAACGCGCACGTGACGCTGGAGTGGGGTCCCGCGCCAGGCAATGACCGGGCAGGCCGGGCGGCGGCACTGGCGGGCGTGTCCGGATCGGTCTCAGGCTCGAACGCGTTCGCGACCGGGGCGACCGGCGAGCGAAGCGACATCCTGGGCCGATCGACGCTGTGGTGGACATACGAGGCACCAGATTCGGGCTGGCTGCGTTTCTCGGTGGAAGGCGATGAGGGGACTTGGGCACTAGTGGTCCACGGTGCGTCCGCCGACGGCCTTGAAATTCTGGCGTCCAGCAGCTGGCAGCGGAGTGACAATCAGGTGCTGTTCGAGGCTCAGGCGGGCGTTCGCTACAGGATTTCGCTCGGCACGAGTCGTGGCGGGCGTGGCGGGGAGTTCACCCTGCGGTGGGGTGCAACCGATGATCCGGGATGGCTGCGTTATGTTGGACAGCTGGCTGACGACGACCGCGATTCGCGGCACAATTCGGTCGAGATCCGTGAACCTGGCGACATGGCCATGCATTCGGACGGCACGGCACTTTACCTGGCCTCCGGGAATGGATTGCTTGTGTTCGAGCGGAACAGCACGACCGGTGGACTCGACCACCGGCAGGTGCTCACTGAACTCCGCTCCTCGGAAACCACCTCGCTGCATTGGGATTCGCACCGTGATCGGCTTCTGGCCAATAGCTGCTCGACCTGGTATTCCTTTGGTGTTCCCGATGACGGTTCGGGATTGGAGTACTTGGGCGAAATTGCAGTCGCCGACGATCCTGGCACTGGCACATGCGGTAAACATCTCATGCTGGATGCTGATGGAGCACACCTGTACCGCGTTAGCACCAGCGGAATCGACCATTTCGCTGTCGAAGAGGGCGGGGCGCTGCGATTCGTCGGCACCAATCAGGGCACATTTCTGCGGGCCGTGCTCTCGAACGATGGGACACACGTCTACGCGGTGAATTCTGAATCCGTGGTCGTGTTCGAAAGGGACGCCGCTTCGGGCGAACTGAACAGAATGGATTTCGAGGAAGCGATCCATGTGTGGAGGGGATGGGGAACGGTGCCGCTGGCGATCACCGACGATGATGCGCACCTGTTCGTGTTTGATCGCGAAGGAGATCGGACTATCCTCTATTCCCTGGAAGACCGATCGCGACCGGTGCGGTTGGCGGACCTCCCGTCTCCCGGGTTCGAGGGCACTTCGTTGAAATCGAGCAACTGCAGGTTCGCCGCGCCGCGCCGAGAAGCCGTCGCTGTTGATGTGTTCTGTCCAGCTCTGGCGTTTAGCGTGTCGTGGATGGAGGATGATACCTCACTTCAGGTAACCGACTGGATTGGAGAATGGCGGGGAGATTCGTTCAACGGAGCACCGCTGCCGTCCTTCGGCGAACCTCTGGGTTTCGCGGCGAGTCCCGACGGGCGCCACATGTACCTGAGCACGCCGCAGCATGGAATTGTTATCATCGCACGCGGCTCTCCTGTCCGCCAGCGATGATGCGCTGGCGCCGGCCGGTCAACCAGGGTCTATCGGATGTTCTGACTCATTATTTTTTTCGGCCACTGTGGCGTGTGGCCGATGACTTGTGTTCGACACTGTCCACGCACAGATTGCCCCATCTTGGCAGGATCCTGCCTCCACAAGGCTGGCAACTTTGCATCTGTCTGATCGAGACATCCCCATCAGCCTCCCGGATGCCATCCAGACTCACCGTACCCAGCCGCCAGTTTATTCATCTGAAAATGAGTGTGCTCTGTTTTTCCAGCCAGCAGCCATAGGTTTTTTTGAGTGAACTAAATTATCATCGATAATATCGAATATAAAAACATTTTAATTCGTATTTTATTTAATTATGCTGGGCCTTACTATTTGTCTCAGGCATTGACTGCACAGGGTCATCTTTGCTCATGATGTGCAGCAGTGAACTATTAGGGCAACGCAAGGAAAACGATGAACAGCTCAAAACATTTCAACTCTGACGTTCAAAGCTTCAGTGAGTGGATCAGTGAATGCACCCATAGATTGTTCGGTTGGCAGCGCATCGCGATGCAGCCTGTGGCGATCACCACAGAGACTCGCCGCTCAGCTCCTGAAAAAGGGGGCTACATCAACCACGAATTGCGCGCCAGGAGCCGGGTAACCGATCTGGCCCATGACTAACCGGGCATCTGTATATCAATTGAGTGCAGCGAGGTATTTGTCATGGTGACTGACACCACATCACTTAATACTGTATCTTCCACTGGAGTACTCACCACCAACAAGGTGCTGCGCAACACCTACGCTTTATTGTCGATGACGCTGCTTTTCAGTGCGGTTACTGCGGGTGCGTCTTTGGCGCTGAAACTGCCTCACCCGGGAGTACTGCTGGCCCTGGTCGGCTATTTTGGATTGTTGTTTCTCACATCCAGATACAGAAACTCGTCAACCGGGTTGCTCTGTGTTTTCGCTTTAACCGGATTTATGGGGTACACGCTCGGGCCTATTTTGAACATGTACTTGAGTCTTGCGAATGGCGCTCAGATGGTGATGACCGCGATGGGTGGCACGGCAGCCGTATTTGTTGGGTTATCTGCCTATGCCGTCACCAGCAAGAAGGATTTTAACTTCATGGGCAGTTTCCTGTTCGTGGGCATACTGGTGGGTTTTTTCGCTGCGCTGGCGGCGATATTTTTTGACATGCCAAGTCTTTCTCTGGCGGTATCGGCCATGTTTGTGCTGCTGATGTCGGGCCTGATTCTCTATGAGACAGGCAATATCGTGAATGGTGGAGAGACTAACTACATCAAGGCAACAGTGACCCTGTTTGTTTCAATCTTCAATCTGTGTGTCAGCCTGATGCACCTGCTGGGCTTCATGGACGCGGATGGCTAAGCGTCTGATGCCCCTAAGGTGGAAACTACTTGCGGCGTAAAGTGCCGGTACCCTGTATCTTGGAGCGATCAATAATGGATATGTCCCGAAAGGAACCGCTGGTTGCGCGATGGGCAACTGATCCGGTACCCATTGCCGTCGCTGCGGGTGACGGCATCGGACCAGAAATTATGGCAGCCACATTGGAGGTGCTGGATCATGCTGGCGCTGCCTTGGATATACAGCCCATCGATATCGGTGAGGCGATGTATCATCGCGGCCATAGTTCGGGCATTGACGCTGCCGCCTGGGAGCACATTCGCGAGCACAAGATTATTTTGAAGGGGCCAATCACAACTCCGCAGGGCGGCGGCGTAAAAAGCTTGAATGTGACGTTGCGTAAAACCCTGGGTTTGTATGCAAATGTTCGCCCCTGTATTGCCTATGACCCGTATATTCCGGTACGGCACCCGCACCTTGATGTAGTTGTTATTCGAGAGAATGAAGAAGATCTCTATGCCGGTATAGAGCATCGGCAGACTGATCAGGTGGTGCAGTGTCTCAAACTCATCACCCGGCCAGGTTCTGAAAAAATCGTGCGCTTTGCCTTTGAATACGCCAAGCGACGCAATCGCCACAAGGTTACCTGCTTTATCAAGGACAATATCATGAAGCTCACCGATGGGCTATTCCATCAGGTGTTCCGTGAAATAGCTTCTGAGTACCCTGAACTGGAGTCGGAAGCGATCATTGTCGACATTGGTATGGCCCGGCTCGCCAACGCGCCTGAGCTCTTTGATGTGATTGTGGTACCTAATCTCTATGGTGACATCCTGTCTGATATCGCGGCGGAGATCAGTGGTTCGGTCGGCTTGGCACCTTCGGCCAATATTGGCGAAAACTACGCGCTGTTTGAGGCAATTCACGGCTCCGCACCCGATATCGCGGGGCTGGACATTGCCAACCCAAGTGGTCTGATGCTGAGTGCTGTAAAAATGCTGGCGCACCTTGGACAAGGACATGTGGCGGAGCGTATTCACAATGCCTGGATGAAAACTATTGAGGACGGTCTGCATACCAGAGATCTATTCCGATCTGGCGTCAGTAAAAAAAGCATTGGCACTGCGGCCTTTGCCCAGGCGGTGATCGAACGACTGGGGCAAACGCCGACCAAACTTCGCGTGAGCACCTACACCAGCGATGTGATGCCAGCAATCACTCCGTCACCAAGGCCCAAATCAGACAAGGCGTTGGTCGGTGTCGATGTTTTCATTGACAATAGCAACGCCACGCCAGAAGAAATCGCACAACATGTGCAGTCTCTGCAAAGCGATGATCTGCCGTTAGCAATGTTGACCAACCGAGGCGTGAAAGTCTGGCCCGACGGTTTCCCAGATACTTTTTTGACCGACCACTGGCGTTGTCGCTTTCAGCCATCCGAGGGGACAGTCGTCACACATAAGCAGATCACCGCGTTGCTGGAGCAACTGGCAGAGCACAACATCGACTTTATTAAAACGGAACATCTGTACACTTTTGATGGAGAGCCCGGGTTTTCGCTTGGCCAGGGTCAATAATGTTTGATTCAAACCCGTCACTACGTAGTGTCAACTTGAGTGCACTGAACACAAGGTAAACATCGGGCATGATAAACTCGTGTTCACCTCAATGGTCGCTTGTTCTTTCCACAGTTATACCAAAAGATCATGGCGCGGTTTCCCCTGATTGAGGAAGGTGCGGCCTGTATTGACCCATGTGTGCTGCATCAATATTGAACGGCGCAATGAGTTTCGAGGCAGCGAACAGTGCGGTTGAAGCTGATTGGCTTTCCAGAGTGCTCGGCGAGGGTACATGGGGCCATGTGTCTGGAGTCATCCCGGCCGGATTCGACTCCTATGTGGCGGTGCGACATCCAGCTTGGCATCACGACTGTTGGGTCGTGATCTCCAACTGGTGGAGCCTGTGTGTGCTCGGGCGATTACGGACAGGCATCCTGAAGCCATGACCCTCCGCCCCTTACTGGCTGAGGAGTGCTGGGTCCGTGCCTACCAACATTCGTCCAAACGGCCAAGCGTGCCGACGCCGAGGCCCTGCTTTTCGCCTGTTAAGCATATCTTGGCGGATGTCTTTGGCGATCTCTTCGACTTCCCTGGCTACCCTTGGCTCCAATCCAGCATCCAGCTCCAGAGCCGTCTTGAGCGGTAGCACTACATCGGCATCTGGCGACGATCCCATCAAATCACACATTTTCTTCGGCCCCACAGCCTCCGCAAGATCCAGCAGCGACTCCAACAGGTCCCTCAACGGTAATGCTCTATGTTCCGAAATATTCCGCAATACCGTTTCGGCGTCTCTGGCGCACGCTTTGGGATTACCCTCCGCCATGTGCGCGCGTGCCCGCATCAACTGACCCAACAGCTTTATTTCAATGGAGCCTGCTTGTTCTGGAAGAATCACAGGGTCCAGCAATGCGATCGCAACAGGTGCACGACCTCTGTCCAACTCGCACTCCGCCGCTCTACACAACGCCAATCCAGTTGCGTCGCGGAGAATCGGCACATCGCTTGTCTCGAATCGCCGCACGATGTCTTTCCATACCATCAATGCCTCTTTGGCCCGCTTCAGATCGAAAAACAAGTCGGCCTTATTGAGGAGCGCTCGTGCTACCGTTTCGCTTACGCAGGGATTGTTACTGTTCCCAAATCTGCGCACCGCTTCGTCGAAATCCTCAATCGCTTCATCCGGTCGATTCAATAAGATCAACACCTCTGCCCGGCTGACAATTGCCAACGCTATCGACTCCTGGAACAGCAGCGCCTCGTGCGTATCGAACCGTCGCATGACTTCGTTCCATGCCTCGATTGCCTTGTCCGGTCGCCCCAACTCTTCCAGCAACACACCTGTGTTAATCAAAGCTGCGGCTACCCGCTTCAAAATCGAGGACTCCTCCCGGCTTCTGAAACGCCGGTTGACCTCTCCCCAAGCGGCGAGCGCCTCCTCATTCCTGAGCAGCATGTACAACATGATTCCCTTGTTGACGAGAATCCCCGAAACCGCTTGAAGAACCGCTGGATCGGTGTTTTGGCTCAAAAGTCCCACCGCCCGGTCGCTGCAGGCGATCGCCTCTTCCAGCCGATCATGTTTGAACAGGTTGATAGATCGGCGCATGAAAGATCTCGCCACAAACACCTGACATTCCGGAACCTCGCTGGTACCGAAGCGCTCTTCAATCCGTTCCCAGAACCCAAGCGCCTCTGTGTATCGACCCGCCTGTTCCAGTATTGTGCCACTGCGCCACAGGGCATCCGCAACCGCAGCAAGTACCCCCGGCTGATCGTCGGTCTCCAAGCGATTCACAAGCCCGGACAACATTTTCAGCGCGACATCCAGGCCATCCGCCGGAAGCAGCGCCGTGGTCATTGCCATCATTGCATGTGCAGCCACTTCTCGGTCACCCGGTGGAGTGCCAGCCTCGAAGCAACGATGTGCTTCATCCCATGAAGCATCCGCTTCCGCTCTCCGCTCCAATGCGTGCAAAACAATTCCCTTGCCGAGGAAACAGTTTGCCAATATCCGCAGAGACTCCGGGGATTCGTCCGCTGTACAGTTCTGCAAAACCCCCTCATATGCTGTAAGCGCTTCTTCAAGCCGGCCTGTTTCGTATAGCCACCTGCCTGTGAACATGCGTGCAGTCGCGATCTGTTTGGCGATTTCGGGGGAATCGTTCGATCTGAATTGTTTCGCAAGTGTGTGCCAGGCGTTCAGAGCCTCATCCATCCGGTTCAGCGAGGCAAGGGCACAGCCTCTCTCGACCATCGCGGCTGCTATTTGGTCGCCAAGCCGTTCTGCATCGTTCTTGCAGAATCGTTCCAGCACTTCATCATAGGTAGCCAGCGCCTCGGCGTGCAGGCCAAGATCGCGAAGCAGCCCGCCCTTGCAGACGAGCGCCCGCACGACCAGCAGGGTTTGACCTTGGCCGCCCTTCTCGCCGAAGCGCTGTACCACATCGTCCCACACTGCCAGCGCTTTTCCGGGTATACCCAGCAGGCTCAAGATTATGCCCTTGCAGACCAGTATCAGGGATATCCGTTCAGAATCGACAGGTGCATTGCCCTCTCCAACGTAATCCATGGCCTCCTCACAGGTGACCAGCGCGGCTTTCAACTGACCCTTTTCCATGAGTGCCAGCGCTTCTCTGAGTAACTCCACATCAGTCGAAAGCTTCGGGGACGCCGAAGAATGCTCAGCGGGCACCTCGGTGGTGGTCGCCGACGCGAGCAAGAGCATTTCTTCGCGGTGCGCTGTCAGTGATGGCAGTGCAGCAAGGCGCCCAAGTGTCGTCCGGTAGGCCGTCGAGGCACCCTCATCGACATCGGACACTTCCTCTGCCATTCGGACACCGAGTTTCTTCAACTCTTCGGTGGAGTAGTACGCTTCCATGAAGCGGATCAGCGCATCAATCTGCGGTGTCGGTCCGTGCGATCGACGCATCAGGTAATAGATGTTGCAGAGCCGTTCGGTCAGATAGTAGAGCTTGCGTCGCGCACTCCCGCCGCTCACCTCGACCACGCCCTTGTCGACCAGACGTGCCAGTTGGGCGCTGCACTGGCTGGTCCCGAGCCTGGCCCGATTGGCGATCTCGCGCGCATGGGCAGGTTTCCAGAGATCGGCCAGGGCGAGATACACCTTCCTCTCCTGTGCTGGGAGCGCATCGAGGTGGCTCTTGAAATACTCGGTATGATCATCGACCAGATCAAGAAGGTCTGCCATCAGCTCGCGGAATGACAGATGTGCACCGAACCGGGCCACGATGGTCAGCAGCCTGGGGCTGCCGCCTGTGAGAATCCGCAGCGCCTGAATCGTCTGCGGCACCTGCGCCTGCCCCGATACGGTCTGCCACAAGTGCGCGCAATTTTCCATATCGAGGGGATGCAACTGGATCACGCGGAACAGCTCGTAGAGTGCTTCCTTCGAGTCGGCCATCTGCTTGAACATGCGTGTCGCACTGGCCAGCAGAATGATCCGCGGTTCGGTCTGCAGAACCTTCCGCAGCCGCCAGCCTGCGTCATCGTCACCCATGTCCGTGAACATCATGTTCAGGTTCTCGGCGATCAGCACGAGGCGCTTGTGTTCCCGGTCGGCAAAGTCCTGCAATACCCCCAGGCATCGATCCTCAAGCGTCCGGTCGTCATGGATGGTGCGCAACTCCTCGAAGGTGCGGAGCAAGTCGACACCATCGTCCCGGTGCGGCGCCTGATCGGCCAGATGGAAAAGACATTCGAGCCAGAACTCGCCGGCGGTCGAGACCTCATAGCTTTCCTCCGCGAACACAACCGGGAAGAAACGTGACCTGAGATCGGCATCCCGCCCGATTTCCGCAGCGACGCGCAGCAGCAGACTCGTCTTTCCGCTGCCGCGCGGCCCGATCACGATCTGATGCGTGTTTGCACTGCCCGAACATTCGCGCAGCGCTTCGATCAGAGATTGGTACTCTGCCGTCCGGACGCAGAAGATCGCAGTCAGCTCGTCGTTGGAGAGAAATCCCGGATTGTGCTTTCTGGTGGTCTCAGCCATCGGTCCCGCCCCCGTCTTCACCGCTGCCGGTCCAACAGTGGCACGAAGCTCTGTCCGTAGCGCCCGCGCCACCAGTCCTCAAGTAAACCGGAAACGAACTGGTATTTGTCGCCCCCAGGTTCGAGGTAGCCGTCGTGCTGCAGTACATGCAACACCTGCTCAAACGAGGGAGTGCCATCTTCGCTGTGCGTGTCCAGCGTTGAGAAATGGTTGCGGTACTCGTCTACCGTTTCAGTACTAATACCACCATCAACTGCCGTTGCGGTCAGGATCTCTAGCGCAATCGTATACCCCGTTCTTCCGAGGACCGTCTCCAGTCGGCCCTCATAGTGCTGCAGGTCGACCTACCCCCGAACGCCCTGCATCCCCCGCACATAGACCCACTCGACATCGTCCAACCCGGCGTCTGTCCGTCCGGCGCGTCGCAAATGATCGTGAATCCTGTCGAAAAACATCTGCACGTGGTACGGGATGCAGCAGCGCAATCTGCGGCACATTTCCCGTCGGACTTCCGGCGTAAGACCGATATCATAGGACTTGGCAAGCGCTCCCAGACAGTTGACAGCCGTCTCCTCACTCCACGGCCTGAGGTCGCAGGGAGCAAAGATGTTGGCCTGAGCACTGAACCCAGCCTGCTCAAGTAGCGGCTCAAGGCTCACGCTGCCCAACAGGATCAACCTGATCCGGTCCCGATGCGACTGCCCCACCCTGCGCAGCCAGCTCAGAAACGCATCTGCTTCCTGCTTCCCCTCCGGCGTGATACGCCCCACCTCATCCTTCAGCAGCCGGTTTACGAGTAGTGGCAACTCGTCGATCGCGAGTACGACCGGCCGGCTGCTGTCTGCCAGAGCCGTCAATATCGCATCCCCTTTGTGCGTCCAATTTCCGGTATCGATCCCGGCGCGCAGCTTCACCTTCAAATCCGCGACCGACAGTTCTTCGATCCGGTCGCCAGCGCTCCTCACCAGGTTTGCGAAGCCGGTTACGATCCGGTCCCATGCCGCGCCTACGGATTTCGCCTGAACCCCGATTTCCGCAATCGCATCGGCAGGATCAGTGGCCGCCTCCAGATCGACGAAGACGACCTCAAAGTCTCCAGTTTCGGCCAGCTGACGCTGCAACTCCCGCACAAGACTCGTCTTGCCCATCCGCCTCTGTGCGGTCAGCAGGGTGTGGGTTCCCTCCCGAACCCGCTCTGCCAGGACTTCGAGATCCATCTCGCGGTTGAAGAAGTTTTCTCCATCGACCCAATTGCTGCCGCCTTTTCGCATCACAGCTTCCTCCAACATCTTGGTTGGCAACATTTTAGTTGGCAACATTTTAGTTGGCAAGTGTCAGTCAGCATGGCCGCGGATTAGCGCAGATTGCTCTGGCTACTGCTGATCCAGTCCTCAGTCAGATAGTGATCTTGTTTTTTGCTGAACCCCGCCAGCATCTCCATGTTGGAGAATTGCGGGAGGGTTTCGAGGAGAACAATCTACCGTTCAGGGCAGACTTATGTGTCTGGGACGATATTCCGGATTCGTAAGAATGTTCGTGAGCAACATATTGAGTTAATGCCGGATCCTGAGGAATGTCCAACTCGATTGGTGAAGCTCAGCCCGTTGCACGAGTAGAAGAGATTTCCAGAAAATTACAGGGTGACACGTGAATGCTCAACCAGGTATGGAATATTCAGATCAGGAAGTGAACTGTGTGCGCAGCCATTCCCTGGCCTGCCCCCCAGGTGCCGTTCCTGTAAGTCTGGTGGCAAGGTCCGAAGCCTCAAGCAATATGGCGGCATCAATGCCAGTTTCCATTCCCATCTGCTCCAGCATCACCATGACGTCTTCTGTCGCTACATTGCCACTGGCACCGGGAGCGAAAGGACAGCCGCCGAGGCCGCCAATGGAACTGTCAAACCAGCGGATGCCTGTCTGCACGGCGGCATAGACATTGGCCAGAGCCATTGCTCTGGTGTCGTGGAAATGACAGCCAAACATATCTGGGCCATGGGATTTGGTCAAGGGTGTGAGTAAGTCAGCGACTTGGGCTGGGTTTGCTGCACCGATGGTGTCGGCGAGCACCAGGCGATGAATGTCCGACACGAGAAAGCGTGCAGCGATGTCGCGCACGACGGCCGAATCCACTGCGCCTTCAAATGGGCAGCCGAAGCTGACCGCGACGATAACGATGACTTCAATGTCGTCGGCGCGGGCGAGTTCGATGATCTTCAAGGCGGAGTGCTCGGCTTCGGCCATGCTCATGCTGACATTGCGCCCGGCCATGGTTTCGCTGGCGTAGATGACCATGGTGACCGAAGCGGCACCGGCCTCCCGGGCGAGTTCATAGCCTTTCAGGTTCGGGATGAGAAAGCTGTATTGCGCAGATGTCTGCTGCCTGAGTGAGTGCAGCAACACATCAGTATCTGCCATTGCAGGAACAGCTTTCGGCGATACGAAACTACCGGCCTCAATGCGCGATATGCCCGCTTTTTCAATCGCCCTGATCAACTGCACCCGCTCGGCAACCGGCAAAATGCGGCTCTGGCTTTGCAGTCCGTCGCGCGGGCCGACTTCATTGATGATCACCTGCTCGGACATCAGCCGATCACTCCCTGTTCGCGCAGTCTTCCAGCCTCAGCGGAATTGATATTCAGGCAGTCCCGCAGCACCTCATCGGTATGTTGTCCGAGCGCCGGTGCGGCTGTGTAATCACTGGTCGCCGTGCGCGACAGCTTGATCGGATTGCCAGGCCCTCGGGTACTCATGCCGTCCGGATGCCGGAGTTCGACAATCATGTCCCGATGCAGGACCTGCGGGTCGGACAGGGCCTGCTCGAAACTGTTGACGGGCGCACTGGGAATGCGTTGCTCCTCCAGACGACGCAGCCAGTTGGCACAGGTATCGCCCGATAAAACCTCATTGATGCGGTCTGTTATATATTCCCGGTCACGCCAACGCCCTGGCTGGGTGTCGTAGTCGGGTTTGTCGAGTTCAGGGCAATTGAGCACCTGCTTCAGGTTCTGCCAGAAATTGTCTGTGATGACAGCGATAACGATGAACCCATCGGCGCACCCGAAAGTGTCGTAGGGCACATGCACGAAATGAGAATTGCCGATGGGGTAGGGGTTTTCGCCCGACAGAAAATACATCGTCGCCATGTAATTGAGCAGCGATATCTGGCAATCGAGCATGGATATGTCGACCTCCTGACCGCGGCCGCTGCGGTCGCGTTCGTGCAATGCAGCGAGTACGCCCATCACCCCGAACATGCCACCGCCCAGATCGCCAATGGGAATCCCGGCACGAACGGGATGCTCCCGGTCTGGCCCGGTGATCGACATACCGCCACCAGTGGCCTGGGCAACCTGATCAAAAGCCGGGCGCCTGCTGCTGGGGCCGCTGGCACCGAAGCCCGTAACGGTGCAGGCAATGATGCGCGGATTGACGTCGGCCAGGCTGGCGTAGTCTATGCCGAGCCGCTCTGGAACTCCTGCACCGAAATTGCTGATGACGACATCAGATACTGCCACCAGCCCGTAAAAAAGCTCCAGTCCGCGCTCGTTCTTCAGATCGATGGCAATACTCTTCTTGTTGCGGTTGAGAGTAATGAAATAGGCTCCCATACCCTGCAGAGAGTATCTCGGGTCGTTCGCCAGCAACTTGCGTGTGCCTTCGCCATCCGGTGGCTCAACCTTGATCGTCTCCGCCCCAAGATCAGCCAGAATCATGCTGGCGTAAGGCCCGGACAGCATGTGAGTGAGATCGAGTATGCGGATTCCTTCGAGCGCTGCGGGCATTTGACGTAACTCCCCAATGTGTGCAAATGTCTGAAACTTGCAGTCCGATGGTCGACCATGTCAGCCGTCTGAAGAGTTGCCCAGGGTTGTCCTGATCGGTCATTGTTTGTAATTCAGTTATTATTGTAATAATGTTATACCTTTAGGGCAAACTTCCGATCCGGTCTAGATCCGGTTGAGAATTGCAGGACTTACACCAAGCTCTCAGGGGAGGTGACATGGAATCGACAGACCGGACAGCCAAGGAACTTTACCTGGAGACCAAGGCGAATCCGAAGCCACGTTTCGGCTTCGGCGACAAGGCGATACTGGTCAACGTGGATCTGCAAAAGGCCTACACCCGGCCCGACCTGTTCGCCACGGCCTATGAAACCGATCCCAGGCAAAAGGAATACGTTAATCGCCTCAGCACCGGTTTCCGCCGATTGGGCTGGCCGGTGGTATGGACCTATGTGGCCTATATGGAATCAGGCGAGGATTGTGGCATCTGGGGCACCCGAACCGACACACCCGATTCGTTGCAGAATATCAAGCACGGTTCCGTTCGCGCCGAGTTTGACGACCAGCTTGAGATCGATCGCGAACGCGATGTCATCTATTGCAAGAACATGCCCTCGGCATTTTTCGAGACCCAGCTGCAATCTCTGTGCGTCTGGCATCAAGTTGATACCCTGGTGCTGACAGGCGGCTCTACCTCGGGCTGTATACGTGCGAGTGCGGTGGATTCCCTGTCGAGAGGGTACCGCACCATCGTTCCCGAGGAGTGCGTCGCCGATAAGCACGAGAGTGTGCATTTCGCCAACCTGATGGACCTCGCGCTCAAATATGCCGACGTGATTCCGGTTGCCGAAGTCATCACTTGGCTTGACGACCTGCCGGTAAAGAGTTGAAGCAGACCGCAGAGCACCCTGACCATGAAATCCGACCTGGGACTGTACGACTACTGGCCCTATCAGGACCGCCCCCGAATTGTCTGGCCGGGCGGAGCCAGGCTCGCTTTTTGGGTGGCACCAAATATCGAATTCTACGAAATCGACCCTCCGACCAATCCTTACCGCACGCCGTGGCCGCGTCCGTATCCTGATGTGGGTGGCTATTCAATCCGTGATTACGGCAATCGCGTCGGTCACGAGCGGCAGATGCGACTGCTTGAACGTCTTGGCATCCGCGGTTCGGTCTCATTGTCAGCGGCGTTATGTGAGCACCATCCCGAGATTATCGAAGCCTGTGCGGGTCTCGACTGGGAGTTCTTCAGCCACGGAATCTACAACACCCGCTATACCTATGGTATGTCAGAGGATCAGGAACGCGAAATGATCCTTGATGCCATGGACACCATCGAAAGGCATACCGGCAAACGTCCGGCAGGCTATCTTGCACCTGCGCTCTCGCATTCCGAACATACCATGGATGTGTTTGCCGAAGCCGGCGGCATCTATACCTGCGACCTGTTCCATGACGATCAACCGACCCCGGTGCGGGTTCGTGGCAATCAGCGCTTCATTTCGATCCCCTATTCGCTCGAGATGAATGACACCATCGCCTATGTGGTCAATCGCATTGAGCCGCGGCGGTACGGCAGCATGCTGCGCGACAATTTTGACCGCCTGTATGCAGAGGGCGAGACCAGCGGCACGGTGATGTGCGTTCCAACGCACAATTACCAGGTGAGTTGCCCGCATCGCCTCCACGCTCTAGAATCGGCACTTGAGTACATTACAGGGCATGCAGATGTCTGGGTAACCACAGGACGGGAGATCGCCGAGTATTTTCTGGATCAGTACTATGATGTCGTTCTTGATGACATCCTCCGCACGGAGGAAAGCGCAGCGGAATTCACCGGAGCGGCACACAGATGACTCTTGATCCGGAATTTCTGCAGTATCGGTATCGAGGTCCCGGCATGGACCATGACCGCTATGAGTGGTCGCAGTTGCACCAGCGCAAGCGGGTGGAATGGCCGGGAGGAGCGCGGCTGGCCCTCTGGATCAATGTCTGTGTACAGTTTTTTCCGCTGAACCAGAGCAGTGTACCTTTTGCTGTGCCCGGGGGTATGAGCATGCCATACCCCGACCTGCGCCACTTCAGCTTGCGCGATTACGGCAACCGGGTCGGTATTTTTCGTCTGCTTGATGCCTTCGACCGCTTCGGATTACGACCAAGTTTTTCTGTCAACGGTGCCATGGTCGAGCGTGCTCCCCGGCTGATCTCGGTGCTGCGCGACCGCAAAAGCGAGATTCTGGCACACGGCTGGGACATGGACAGCCTGCACCACGGCGGCCTTGCACCCGAGGAGGAGACGGAGCTGATCAAGCGCAGCCTCGACAGCCTGAACAGGGCATTTGGCACGGAAGTCAGCGGCTGGCTCAGTCCGGCGCGCAACGAAAGTCCGCTGACCCCCGACCTGCTCGCGGAGCAGGGAATTCTCTGGTTCGCCGATTGGGTCAATGACGACATGCCTTATCAGTTTCACACCCGGTTCGGGGATCTGTGGGCAATGCCCCTGTCGAACGAGCTCGAAGACCGCTTCATCCTCATGCAGAATCTGCATTCGGAAGAATCCTGGCAGAATCAGGTCTGCGATGCATGCGATTTCCTGTTGGGGGAGGCGGAGGCTGCCGGTGGGCGAATTCTCTCGCTGAACCTGCATCCCTGGCTGATGGGCCAGCCGCATCGAATCGGACGGCTGGAAACGACCCTGGACTACCTCACATCCCGTCCCGGCGTCTGGCCCGCAGCGCCGGGAGAGATCCTGGATATTTGCGCTCGCTGAGAGGTCGCGGATAGACCGGAAAATTACGAACAACGCGATATCCGGTTTCGTCGTAATTACTCCCTAATCATCAATTGTTGCCAACAGGACGCCCGGGGCGGCGCACTGTCCGGATCACCCAGTGGTAAGAGCCCACAACGGAATACGTTTTATTGTAGGAAGACGGAAACCGCTGCTTGGTTACACTATTCGAGGGTCTACCGCATAATGGCCCGACAAACAAAAAAAACACGCTCACTCAACACATGTTGGTTCACAGATGCAGTTTGACAGGACAAAAAAATTGATTCTCGGCCCGGATATAGGCACTGCCTCAGTTGGCTGGTGCTTAATTGACAACAAACCTGCACCCACAACGATCATTGATCTATCAAGTGGACACACTGAACACCGTACGCGATTCAGTGTTCACTGCCCGCCATGAAGATCGGGCTTCGCCAGTTTGGCGACGAGACAGTTCACTGGTTCAGGCAGGCCGCGGTGTCGGGTGAGCTGACGCGCTCCGGGTTGGCCCGGGAGCTGTGTGAGCGCACGGACTGGCGCACCCAGCGCGGTGATCTGTGCCTGGCGCAGGCCCGCACGGTGGTGCCACAGCTGGCTGCGAGGCTCAACATCCCCCTGCCGGCACCTGTGAAGTCTGTCCCGCACCCCCGCCGCCACCCACCCTGTGCGCCGATGGCTGACTGTGCGTGCGACCTGGAGGCATTGGGTGTGGTCTCGGTTGAGCCGGTGCTGGGCACCCAGACCCCTGACTGGCAGGCCATGATGCACACCTGGCATCCACAGGGGGCACCCAGGCTGCCGGGCGGGGCTCTGAAGTACTGGGTGGTGAGCGAGCACGCCGGGCGCCTGGGTGGTCTGTCCTTTCATGCGGCCAGCTGGCATGAGCAGGCCCGGGATGACTTCATTGGCTGGTCAGCACGGGCGCGGGTTCACAACCTGCATCGGGTAATCAACAACGCCCGGTGTCTGATCCTGCCCCAGGTGCGTGTCCACGGCCTGGCGCGTGTTCGATCTGCAGCGGCGTGCCACGCACGAACCCGACACGCCCGCTCGGGAGGTCGTCGAACCTGAGGAGATCGCCACCTGTCAGCTGCTGCTGCACGATCTGTACCCGAAGATGCCGATCAGGGCACCACCTGATCTGAGCATCCGAGAGTATGTGGTGAACCTGGGCAGGCTGGCCGGCTTTCAGCCAAGCACACGACAGCCGATTCCCGGAACCAAGCTCCTCTGGCTCGGCACCACCGAGGTCATGGCTGGCATACGGACACTCAGGGCGCTCACAGCCGGAAAAATCACTGTAGAGGACTGGGACTCTGGATGATCACAACAACACTGCGTTATGTGTGGGGTGGTGATAGGCTTTTAATCTATTCTTGCCAACAGTTGTATTGATTTCTACAAGTTTCTGCATACCAAAATCGATACCCGGCCTCATCGTTGCCCATGCGGATGTCCGAATCCTGCAAACCACTACCTGGGGTACTCGGCCCAACCCCCTGCAAACGCGTGATTGGCCTGTTTCCTAAGCGTTTACAACGACATGAGGCACCCGACACTTGCTGGAACGAACGGGTGCTGTGGAACATACAGCGGTAAAGCAATGCAGCTATACATGCCGACATCGAGGGCTTGCGCAATACGGGGTTCGAAATACTTTGAAAATCGCTGGTAGCGTTTCTTCAAGAGCGCACTCAAATGAGTGTGCGCCAATCTGTGTTCCCTGTTGGCGGCACTCAATTCGGGGCAATGTTTACAGAATCCCCGTGCATTTCGTCAGTTAACATACGAGAGGCCAACAACGAACGATCAGCTGGTACAGGTAAGTTCGGAGTCACGTTGATCAGGGCTTAAAGGTGTAGTTGTATACAATTTCGTATATGCATATAATTTTTGCATTAATTAATTCGCAATATTTCTGTGGATTTGGGAGGTAGCGTGGCAAAGGACATCATAGGCCATCGAATCAAAGCGCTGCGCCAGGTGCGGGGCCTGTCGCAGGACGATCTGGCACAGCTGCTCGGATTCAACGACAGGCAGACTGTCTCGACAATCGAGACGGGGACGCGGCGGGTGACCGCGCAGGAGCTGCTGCTCGCTGCGGAGAAGCTTGGAGCGCCACTCGAGTACTTCACGGACCCCTTCCGTCTGGAGGGCGAAGCGCGGTTTTCGTGGCGGCAGACAGGAGTGCCTGTCGATCGGCTCATCGAATACGAAAGCCGAGCAAGCAGCTGGATCGGAGCGTATCGCGCGCTGGCGACGCAGGTCGGCCGCGAGACGCGTCTGTTACGGCCTTCGCTGGGGTTGACCCGGCGGTCCCGCTGCGAGGATGCGATTGAGGCGGGCGAGCGTTTCGCAGCGGAGTTCGAATTGGGCGAGGTCCCGGCCGAGCGGCTGAGTGACGTGATGGAGGATGCGCTGGGCATCCTGGTGCTCATGGTCGACGCTGATGAGGGAATTTCCGGTGCGGCCTGTCGTTTGCCGGAACTGGATGCGGTACTGATTGCTCGTCACGAGATTGCGGGGAGGCGAAACTTCGATCTTGCCCACGAGCTGTTTCACGTGCTGACTTGGGAGGCGATGCCGCCCAACCATATGGAGGAAGCGTTGGAGACTGGCGGCGACCGGGTTGAGCAACTGGCCAACAACTTTGCAGCTGCGTTGCTGATGCCGTCTGAGGTAATGGCTCAGTTCGGCCCTTGGGGAAGTTTGGACGCGGGCGCTCTGGTGGCTCGGCTGAACAGGATCGCTCAGGAACTTGGGGTGACGTCGTCGGCGATGAGGTGGCGGCTCGTCACTTTGGGAGAGTTACCGGCAGCGAGGGCACGAGCAATCCCTGAGGCATCGCTGAAGAACAATGGTGGGCTGGCATTGGAGTCGGATGCGCCGACGCTATTCTCAAAGCCGTTTGCGGAAGTTCTTGAAATGGCGATGGAACAGGGTCGCGTGTCCACGCGACGGGCGGCGGGTCTGGTTGACGTGTCAGTTGACGAGTTGCCGGAGTTGCTGGCCGCGCATGGCATCAAACACGAAATTGAACTGTGAGCGAAACCATCAGCCCGGGCGCGGTTGTGCTTGTGGATACGAACGTCATCATTGAGGCACACCGGACGGGCTCGTGGGCGGCGCTTGTGGGGCGTATAGCGTTGAGACAGTGGAGGACTGCGTGACAGAGACGCAGACGGGATACCAGCGGCGAGCCAGGGAGGAGTGGATCGAAGTCCGTGATCTCAAGAAGTCGTTGGGTGCAGTACACGAGGTCGCCGATCAGGAGCGTGCGGCACTGGCGATTCGAATCGGTGGAATCGCCCTTGACCGCGGGGAAGAGTCTCTTTGGGCCCACGCGCTGGGGCGCACCGGGGAATGGTTTTATTGCGGGCCCGATCGGGCAAGCCTCCGCGCTGGTGTCCGACTCCCGATGCGTGACCGGCTGGTGTCGATGGAGGAACTGCTGAACCGGGCGGGACACCGCCCGCGACATGCGTTGCGGCCGGCGTACACGCGGAACTGGGTGGAGCGTGTCGTGAGCGGGATGGTGGTTGCAGAGATCGGGGATCGCTAAGGGTTCAAGAGATGTCTAAACGAACTTTGTCGCGCCGAAAAATGCCACGGTGGCGATGCCGACCCAGTACACGTAGGCCAGGCGCTTGCCGAAACGCAGTGATTTTTCCAGGGTGCTTTCCGCCTCAGCATCCGGTCCCGCGGCGAGCACGCGGAACAGTTTGGTCCACTCGCGCATGATATAGCGCAATTGCAGGCCGATGACCAGCAGCAAGCCATAGATCAACACTTTCCAGGCAAACCACTTTTGTCCGGTCCCGGCTTCAAAGGGTCCATGGCCGAGCAGGGACAGGATCGCACTGATCAGCAGGGCAGGAATGACCAGATAGCGGATGCGCTCGTCCCAGATTGTCAATCGGATACCGCGGTCAGTTTCGCGATAGACGAAAGCCGCCCAGCACAGGCCCAGCCAGCCTGCGAAGAGAATCCACATCAGCCACAGCCAGCCTCCGCCCAAGGGCTGAACTCCCCAAATATTGCCCATATGCAGACCCAGCGGAAGCAGCATTATGATGCCTGTGCGGGCGAGAATATCGATTCGGTAGGCGGTCTCCATATGCCGACGCCGTTCTTCCATGGACAGATCGCGGTTTACCACATGGCGGGAAGTCTGGAACACACCCCATTCGCCGCCAAGCCAGTAGACCATGGCGAGGATGTGCAGCCAGCGCAGAACGGCCAGTTCAGTGATCAGGAACATGTTTTCTCCCTCTTAAGAACTCGTCGCCGGTTGATGCGCGGAGGCTGGCTGTTTGACCTGGGTAAGGGCAGCCAAGGCTATCAGGATCAACCCGGCGAAAATGAGAAATGGCAGTTCATAACTGCCGGTTGTGTCGTAGATGACTCCCGTCAGCCAGATGCCAAGGCCACCACCACTGGCATCCAGCACGGTAATTGTGCCAAGTATCTTGCCGGCATCGCGGGTGCCGAAGATATTCATGACAGTAAGTTGAAGCATGGTGTAGACGCCGCCCCAGCCCAGCCCGAAAGCTGTCACCGCGACCCAGATCAGCGTCACATCCATGCGGATCAGGATCAGCGAACCAGTCAGCATGACCAGGATGTTGCCGAAGAACACCGTGCGCTTGTCGAGATAGTCAGACGCCAGACCGAAGACAAATTTCCCGATCAGGGCGCAGAAGAAGAACAGGCTGATGGCATTGGTGGCCACCTGCGCGTTGAAGTCGGCATCGGTCATGTAGACGAAAATGTGTGCCTGGGTGCCGAGCACGGTATAGAAAGTCGTCATGGCGATGATCGCCAGTGCCCAGAATGAGCGGCTGCGCAGGGCATCTGCGTAGGCCACACCAGCATCCGGGTTTGGGGCTGCGAGCTCATCCAGGTCGGCCTGTTCCGGGACATCGGGCGTGTCCTTTACCAGCAGCCAGGTTACCACCAGCATGATGGCCGGAAACAGGCTGCCCCAGGCAAAGGCGCTGCGCCAGTCGAGTGCCGCGATCATCGCCGTGCCATATTGCGGAAACAGTATACCACCCATGCTGGTTCCCATCAGTGCGATTCCGATGGCGGTGCCCCGGTAGCGCATGAACCACTTTGAAACAAGAATGACCGCGGCATTGAGACCGCACACCACCAGCACCAGGGCGAAGAGGGCGTGAACCAGATAGAGATCGGTCAGACTTTCGAGTTGACTGTAGATGATGTTGCCCAGGATCAGCAGCACCCAGCCGACCAGCATGCAGCGGCGAACACCGAACCGATCAATCAGGATGCCGATAAATGGCGCGGCCAGACCGGCAAGCAGCAAAGTGATCATGTCGCGGAATTTGATCTCACCCAGAGACCAGCCGAATTCTTCAATGAATTCGACATCGTAAACCGAGAGGCCAGAAATCGTCTGACCATTACTGACCATCAATACGACGGCGGCAAAGGCTGCAATGAACCAAGGATATGTCCTGGTCTTGCTCATGGCGGCCATGGGGCATTCTCCCTGCAGACAGGAATAAGACCTAATGTAATATCATTATGTCTAATTTGCAATCAATCTCTGGCATCGGGAACTGCGTAACGGCGTGGAAAGACTGAGTGCTCTTACTCGCCCTTCGGATCGAAATCCGCTATAATCTTTCCAAAATTAAGGAATGATAATGGCTGCAGAAACCGCTGCACCAACCCTGTCGCCTAATGAGGCGGCTTGCGTCACCGGTGTTCCGCTCAAGCAGGTGCACCGTATCATCGATGCGGGCCTTCTGGACGGAGCCACGAGCGGCGAAAAACGCACGCGCACGATTCGACAAGAAGGATTGTTGGGCCTGAAACTCGCTCACGAAACAATGGACATGCTCACCTTTATCGGGCGTCGGCAGCTGGTGCGCTATCTTCTGGACCATCCAGACGCGAGACTGGCTCGTGCGCGTGATGTATCGGTAGATTTGCGGGCCATGAAGGGCGAAGTGAAGAAGGGGCTCTCTGCATTGGCAAAGGCGCGGGATGCGGTGGTGTGCGACCCGTCCGTTCTTTCTGGTATGCCTTGCATCAAGGGAACGCGCATCCCGGTCCACTACATTACCGATATGCTTGCCAGCGGCGACAGTGCCGGAGCAATCGGCAAAGCTTACCCGCAGCTCACCAAGACACAGATTGAGTTGGCCGCTTTATTTGCCAAGGCTTATCCCCCACGAGGCCGTCCGCGCCGCGAACCGTTCTGGCGTTCGCACCAACCCTCCGAGTCGACCGAGACTTCTCTCGATGCCGCGCTGTGAAGTTCCTGATTGACGAGTGTCTGAGCCCCACGTTGGCGACGGTTGCCCGAACACGGGGTTTCCCGTAATCCACGCATGTCACATGGATCGGACTGCGCTCGCACCAGGACTGGACCATTATTCGCCGCGCGATCAATGACGGGTGCGTCCTGGTGATCCACAACATGCCAGATTTCACGTCGCTGATGGAGCGTGAATCCGATCATCCCGGACTGATCTGCATGAACGTGGCGCACGGACTCATGAGCCTTTCAGTCCAGCGGACATTATTCAAATATGCGTTGGAACAGATTGTCGAAAACAGCCTTGCTCGCCAGGTTCTGGAGGTGAAGCTCGTCGCTGGCGGGATAATTCGAGTGGATCGGTATCCGTCCATTCCCGCCCCGAATTGAGTGGATCTGATCAATCTCCACGCGTGTCTTAAGGTTACGCTCAGAACCGTTGCCGCTGGTCATAGAAGCCAATATGCTCCTGCCTTGGGCCTTGGGCCTTGGGCTCGGCTTCGACTGCTTGAAATAACCACAGTGTAGGGCCGCGCCACGCACCGGAACCGGTCATCATGGACGCGCAATTGTGAAGGACGACTAAATGTTTGGGGATTATTCAGGAAGGGTGCGCGTCCCAATTCCACACACTGGTATTTGCAAAACAGGTTGGTTTTTTTGTACATGTTACTCAGGATGCGGTGTTCCGGCCTTCGGCTGGGAATAACGCTCCAATTCCGAAGCCTGGCCCTGTGGTCGGGCTTTCGTCTTTCTTGGACTATGGATAATGTTGTATATCACCCACATAACTTGGCTTCTGTAACAACTCACACACTGCCTTGATGGGCTCAATGCTGCAGTAAAAAGCAAGCGCTGGCCGATGGTTCGCTCTCGCGAAGATCGCCGATACCAGGAAAACAGCCTGATATAGCGGCTGGTAGGAGCCGGTTCTCAACAGCTTGGTCAATGGATCGACACTCGCTGCTCGACCTGCAGGCTCAAAAATATTACTCTTGCTCGTGGTGACGGATCTTCTATCCGGGTTCGTTTTTCGCCAAAAACAATCAACCAGATACGCCGCCTTTGTTCAATGCCTCATAAGCCAGATTCAGTTATAACTCAATGAACATTGACACCACCTTTCTTCGCCGCTGCATCGGTGCGTTGGAATACGCCTTTGATGAAATCAGCAATCGCAGTGAAGCGGAAGATTTCATCTACGATATCTATCGTGCGGCATGTGTGAAGGAATTTGAATTGGTGCTGGAACATAGTGGCAAGCTGTTGCGCAAGCGCCTAGCCGCCTACTTTGCCAGCAATCGGCAAGCGGATCGCCTGTACTTCAAGGACCTGTTCCGGCATGCGGCGCAGCATGGTCTGATGGACACAGAAGCAGTTGAGCGGTGGTTTCGCTATCGCGAAACCCGCAATGACACAGCACACAACTATGGGGAAAAATTTGCCGAGACCACGCTCAATCTATTATCGGTGTTCATTGCTGATGCAAAGGCACTGGCCGACATGATCGAACAGACAAACGATGGCTGATCGGCTGCACCTTTCTGAAAAACATCGGCATGTGCTCGAAGCGCTGTTGCGTGAGCACCTGCCTGGTGCAGAGGTTTGGGCTTATGGAAGTCGTGTGAACGGCCGCAGCCATGAAGGCAGCGACCTGGACCTTGTGCTTCGGGGACCGGAACTGAAGGAGATACCGGCTAGCCAGCTGGCCGACTTTGAGGAGGCACTGCGCGAGTCTGCAATTCCTTTTCTCATTGAGGCAAGGGACTGGGCAAGATTGCCCAAGCGATTTCATGAGGAGATCGAGCGTTCGTATCTGGTATTTAAAAATGCGACCGAGCAAGTATCCAAATAGTTGAGTTGTGACGTGTGGCTTGCCAATGTCGTTGGAGCGCTGCAAAGACCAATGAGCTACTTGCTCAGTGGGCGATAGGTGCAGGTGCTGGGTTTTTTCTTCTCGGTGTACTGGGTACTCGAATGGTTCTTCCATTATGGTGCACTAATCAAAACGCACCCACTCGGTGGTGGTTGGCATCAATGCTGGTGGGATTGGTGAGCAGTGCAGCATAGGCTTGGATCAAGGCCCTGACTACGACTTTTTATTCCGCCGATATGCTTCGACTCTTCCAGGGACTTGTGTATCACATAGGCTGCTTGATGCTGATGCTTGGTAATGCAGGTGCCGCAGCAGGGCTTTGGCAACATGACAGGCTCAAAGTGCTGAAATCGCAACTGGCCATTTTGGGCCGCATGCCCCTGACCTCTTACCTCACCCAAACCACGCATGGCGTATTGCTGTTCTGCGGCTATGGTTTGGGCTTGCCGGGCAGACTGCCGTTCACGTTGTAACTGGCCCTGGCGGTAATTGTCATCTTGCTGCAATAGGCATTCGCGGCCTTATGGCTGCGACGGTATGCCCAGGGACCGCTGGAAGCATTGTGGCGGAACCTAAGTTATGGCCCGTTGCGCGAACATCTTTCATAGCAGGATGTCCTGCCAAACTCTGATCGAATGCCTCGAACGTGGCGTAAAACAGGTCCTCTCCCGCCATCTGGCTATCTTCACCGCTGCGGCCCGCGGCGCGGCAGCCGATGAATAGCGCGGCAGTATCACGGCAACTTGTCAGTGCGCTGTCTGGGCAATCTCCGCTGCCGGCTGTAGCCAGCTGGCCGTCCCAATTCTTGTCATTATGGAACTTTGATATATCATTATAATCATATATCACTATAGGTGCCTGCTGTGAACGCGTTCGATACCCTGAGCGAAGAATCCCGATTCAGGGGACTCGACAAGTCATCGCCGACACCGCTCTATTTTCAGCTGTACAGCCTGCTGAAGACCCTGATACTCGACGGTACTCTTCACTTCGGCAGCCGCATGCCTACCGAGGAAGTGCTGGCCAACCTCTTTCAGGTATCCCGGATCACCGCCAAGCGTGCGATGGACGATCTCGCGGGCGAAGGGCTTCTCACCCGCAGCCGGGGCAAGGGCACCCATGTCATTTATAAGTACTCTCCACGCCCTGTAAAGGCCCCGCTGGTCGGGATGCTGCAGGAAATCGAAACCATGGCGCGCAACAGCCTCGCCCGGGTCATCCGCTGCAATTGGCAGGAACCGGCCCAGGCCATCCGCGACGAATTAGGCCTTGCTCCAGGAGAGCGGGTTCTGCATCTCATTCGAGTGCGCCAGCGTGACAATCGCGACTTCGGCTACTACACGAGCTGGACCGCCGGTGTGGAGATGCCTTCCAAACCAGCGATATTCGCGACGACGCCCAGGCTTTCATATTTTCGTCAGAATGGTCTGGAAGTGACTCATGTAAAGCAGACACTCAGCGCCGAAGCCGCTGACGCCGAGGCTGCCAAAGCGCTCAATGTAGTCGAAGGCAGTGCCTTGCTGAGCCTGACCCGGCGTTCCTACAACAAGACCGCCGAAGGCGAGCATATGCACGATTACCTGCGGGTACTCTACAACCCCGAGCATTTCCGGTACGAGATGGACCTCGAAATCGAATGACGCGGTTGCCGGGCTCAGCGGGCAGCATCGAGAATGCCTCGCCGCCTCGGCAGGTTGAGCATCGCGGTCTTATCGCGTGCGCGGCGAAGGGCCGCAATATCGATTTCAGCGAAGCCGCACATGGACTCGCCGAACGCCGCTTCCCCCAGGAGCTGGCCCTTGTAATCCACCACCTGCGAGTGACCATCGGTCGAATCTTCGGGAAACCCCGGTCCAGTGATGCCCGCGCTGTTGGCGGACACCACATATACATGGTTTTCGAAGGCGCGCGCACGTTTGGCGATATTCTTTGGTGTGAGTTCCAGTCCGCCCTGTTCGCTGGATGAGTGGCAGATCACTTCGGCACCGCGCCGGGCAAACTCGGTGCTGATTTCGGGAAACAGAATTTCCTCGGAAGCGACACAGGCAAGTCGTCCGATTTCGGTGTCCACCACCGGATACAGTGCATCTTCGCCATACACTTCACGGTAGCGGTCAAGCACATCGTGGGGTGTCGGCGAATACATGGACATCTGTCGATGATAACGCAGAATCAGGGCGCCCGAGAGATCAATGATGAAGCTGCACTGGAAATGCAGGTCGGGAAAATTGTCGTCGGTTTCGTACGCGTTTCCGGAAAGATAGACGCCATTGGTGCGGGCGCATTCTCCGAGCAGATCGTATTCTTCACCGCTGGGATGCAAACAGGCCCTGGCGCGCCAGTCTGCGGGGTCTTCGCCGCGAGGGTAGCCCGTCAGGAAATATTCTGGCAGCACCACCAGACGGGTGTCGTCGCCGCTATAGGTCTTGATAAATTGTCGACTGCCGCGGATCATGGCGTTGCAGCGCTCGATACTTGCCCGGATCCGTGCTCTTGCATCGGAGACCGTGCGGCAATCGTTCACGGCATGGCAGCGCATTTGCAGCGCCAGCGCGGCATAGGGCGCGATGGTCCCCTCGTTTCCGCTGCTGTTCATTCGAGTTCCTCTTGGCGGCATCCTTCAACCAGCATGACGCGAAAATCTCCGGTGCCCTCGCGCAATGTACGTACGTCCCTATACTCTGGAGAATTCCAGAACAGGCGGGCGGCTTCCATGTCCGGCCAGCGGTGCACGACCAGGCGAACATCACCCCATTCACCTTCAAGTGCCTCATGGTCACCGCCGAGCACCAGGTATTCACCTCCGAAGCGGGACACCACATCAGGCACCCGTTGCGCGTACGACATGAATTTCCCGAGATCAGTGATCACCGCCTCAATGACGAGGTAAGCTGCCATGGTCGGGTACCTCAAATTGGTATATTGACATATCTTTATACCACGTGATAGGTTTGAAACAAATTCTGGAGTGACCTCATGAACTCTGTAGTCAACCGTCTGGCGTTATCAATCGCCCCTATCCTGACCCTGGCGTTCACCGCTGCCACCGTGCAGGCCGCCGAACTTGATCCGTCCACAGCAGAGGGCAATGTCGCCATCTATCGAAAGATCATGTGTTCGACGGAAGATGCCTCTCCCCAGGTTTTCCAGTGGTTTGGAGCGGCGTATTCGCGTGTACCCGGTGAACCCGACCGGCATCTGTTCAATCTTGAAGGAATGAACATCCGGCAATGCATGAGTGTCGAGGATCCAGTACTGGGGACAGGCCACAGGTTGGTCTCGCGTGAACTCATGCTCTATCTTGACCCGGAGACCAACGAGGTGTTGCGCAGTTTCGCAAACCCCTGGACCGGGATGAACAACGATGTTATTCATGTTTCCAATGATCCCGTCAACAGTCGTCCGAGCTTCGCACGCACCGCCGACGGCGAAGACATTCCTCTCAAATTCCAGGACATTAACGGTACATGGTTGATGCGGTTTGAGGTCCCCCTGTTCTACACCAACCCCCTGGGCGGCGATTACCAGAAATACGTGGGGGGGTCTTATCATGCCACCGAGATTTTCGATTTCAATGGTGATACCCAAGAGTTGCTTGACGCGGAAACACCCGTGGCCTATCCGGTTGTTTCCTGGGTTCGGCTGGCACCCTGGCTTCCGTGGATGGAGATGGGCGACCGCGTGGGCATGATGTATTTCAACGCCATGGGTCGCAAGCTGGAAAACTTTGAACAGCTGTCGGCGCTCATGCGGGACGAGATTGCAAAGAACTATCCGAAGTACGTGGCACCGCCCGATCCTAAGGATGCCAGGCCCAACGAGACTTCCTGGACCTTCATGAAAAAGGTTCTTGATGGAGCAGGCCAATGAGAGTGCTGATTGCCCTGTTGGCGGTATGCCTGACAGCGGGTACGGTGCTTGCTGGTGCTGTGCCCGAAGACGAGCGTGTCGGCATTGACCTGCGTCGCACCACTCTTGTGGTGCGCGATATGGAGCGCTCACTGGAATTCTATCGTGATGCTTTGGGTCTGGTTCCCATCTACGACAACCTGATTCTGACACCGCGCGATGCGGATAGCGTTGAAGACGCAGAGCGGGCCTTGCGGCTGGTGATGCTGCGGGCGAATGACGATTACATCGGCGTTGTCGGGCTGCTGCAATACTTCAAGCCCTCGAAAGAAAGAGTCGATCTTGCGGGCACTTCCTTCATGGAAGGCACGGCAGTACTGCTGTTCAATGTGGATGATCTCAGTAGCGCGTTTGCCCGCGCGCGGCAGATTGAAGGCGTAGTGGTTATCGGCGAGCCTTCACCGGTTTCCTACCCGTCCTACGATGGCGAGAGCGTGATAAACGTGATTGTGAGCACCCTGCAGGATCCCGATGGGTTCACCATCGAACTCAATCAGCTCCAAGGCGAATTACGTTAGTTCGAAATTTCAAGGGGAATAATATGCCTTAGTTGTACTAAAATCCTCTTGACACCTGAACCCCCTATTGGTCCGATTGAGCACATAGTTCCCTTATGAGTATCGTCTCAACTTCAATTTGGCTTTCCGACTTATTGAAGCGTGACCTGCCCGCAATGGTCAGTCGCGCCGCACCTTTTCCAAATCGACCGATAGCGGCTTGATAAAGCCTCGACATATCCTTGGGAGAACACGCACGTGGTAAAAACAAATTCTGAAACAGGCACTGCCGATTCAACCTACCGGTTGGGGGTCGATGTCGGGGGGACATTTACAGATCTTCTCTTGTTCAATGCGGCAGATGGAACTTCTTGGCGAGAAAAAGTTCCGTCCACTCCAGACGATCCGTCTCGTGCGGTAATCGAGGGCACAAGGAAAATCTGTGAAGCTGCGTCAGTTGCACCGAGTGAGATCGGGTTTTTCCTCCATGGGACAACGGTCGCCACCAATGCAGTTTTGGAGGGCAAGGGCGCGCGAGTGGGCCTCATCGTAACTGAAGGTTATCGTCAGATTATGCAGATCGCGCGGTCGTTTGTGCCGGGAGGTCTCGCCGCATGGATTGTTTGGCCAAAACCGGAACCTATGGTCGATCTTGAAGATACTTTGGAGATCAGCGGCAGGCTGGACGCGCAAGGAGAAGAAATACGCCCCATCGATGAGGAGCACATCCGTGCTGTTGTAACACACTTGAAGGATCGGGGGGTTGAAGCCTTCACCGTTTGCCTGATCAACTCATATATAAACGGTGATCATGAAAAACAGGTTGGCGAGATCATATCTGAAATTTGCCCGGAAATTCCGGTATCGCTGAGTCACGAAATCTTGCCGGAAATGCAGGAGTATGAGCGCACGCTGACCACGGTGGCGAACTCCGCCATGCGCCCTGTCGTTGACCAATATGTGCGGAACCTGGAATTGGAGCTTCGCGATATGGGAATGAATGGACGGCTTTCTTTGCTGCGCTCGGATGGTGGTTTGATTGCTGCGGACCGTGCAAGAGAGGCGCCTGTTAACTTGCTAATGTCTGGCCCTGCTGGCGGCGTTACTGGCGCGCTCTGGGCGGCGCAGCAGGCTGGATGCACTAACATATTGACGCTCGATGTTGGCGGCACGTCGACTGATGTTGCGTTGATAGAAAACAGTGAGCCACGTTTGTCACGAACAACGGATGTCGGCGATTTAACCGTTCGTGCCTCGTCACTTGATGTGAAGACCGTAGGGGCTGGCGGTGGCTCAATCGCTCATGTGCCTGAGCTGACCAAAGCGCTGCGCGTGGGACCCGAGTCTGCCGGCGCTGCCCCAGGACCGGTGGCCTATAATCGCGGCGGCGAAGTGGCGACTGTGACGGATGCGAATGTGGTCCTCGGGTATCTTCCGGAATCGCTGATTGGCGGTGCGATGGAGCTCCACCGAGAAGGTGCAAAAGCTGCTGTTCAGAAAGTGGCCGATGACTTGGGTGTCGGTTTGTATGACGCGGCACGCGGCATCATCGATATTGTCAATGAGAACATGTTTGGTGCTTTGCGAATGATCTCTGTGCAACAAGGATACGATCCACGAGAGTTTGCGCTTATGGGGTTTGGCGGTGCCGGACCACTTCATGCGAATGCTGTCGCGGCACTTACAGGCTCATATCCGGTGATCATTCCAAACTCTCCGGGTGTGCTCTGCGCGCTCGGCGATGCAACGACCCGAATGAGAACGGAGGTGTCTCAATCATTTTCCAAACGCAAGTCACAAACCAGCAATGAGGAACTCGCGGAGATTCTGTCCCGGATGGTCGAAAGCGCAAAGAGCGAAATCGTTGCTGAAGGTGAAGCCGCTAAAAACGTCAGGGTAAAATGCGAGATCGATATCCGTTATTTCGGTCAAGCTTTTGAAGTCCCAATGCCAGTCGAGGTTGCAGACTTTAAATCGTCAAAGGGACTGGATGCGCTAACAGGTGCATTCGATAAGGAGCATCGTCGGCTATTCACATTTAACATGGAAAACGAGCACGAGCTCGTCAATCTTCGCGCCATCTCGCTTGGCGCAGAACTCTCGCTTCCCGCCCAGAAGATCGCGAAGGGCGATGGCAATCCCGAAGCCGCAAAAATCCGCGATCACAAAGTCTGGGTCGAAGGAGAAGAGGTGCCTGCGGCAATCTATGACCGATCAAAACTGCAAGCTGACGACCAAATTATCGGTCCAGCGGTTATTTGCGAGATGGACTCGACCGCTCTTGTTTTACCCAATCACGTCGCGTCCGTTGATGCGTTTGGGAATATTCTGATCAATCGGAAATAGGATCATTTATCATGCCAGCAAACATTGTTCAAACGACTACAGAACCATTGCAGACTGTCAAAATCGATCCGATTACGCTTGATCTGATTGAGAGTGCTCTGCGCAATGCCAGGACCGAGATGGACGCCACCCTCTTCCGGACGGCGATGTCGCCCGGTATCCGTGAGCAGGGCGATGCCTTCCCGATGATCGCTGATGCGAAAGGGCGAATGATTGTCGGTCAATTCGGATCGTTTTTGGATGGTTTCCTCAAAGGATTCGGCGGAGATATTGAAGAGGGGGATGTTATCCTTCTCAATGACCCTTACTCTTGTGAAGGCGCGATCAGCCACTTGAGCGACCAATTGGTTATCTCTCCAGTTTTCCGTAACCGGCGGCTGGTTGCATGGGGCGCCATGTTCGGGCACATGACCGATGTTGGCGGCAAGGTACCCGGATCACTTCCGACAGATGCCAGCACCATTTTTGAAGAGGGGATGCGACTACCGCCCGTAAAGCTCTACAAAAAAGGAGAGTTGCAGGAGGACATTCTCAATCTGGCTGCGGGGCATTCCAGGATGCCCGAGTGGTATCGCGCCGACATGCACGCGATCGTTGCTGCTTGCCGCATGGCGGGCCGGCGGGTTGTTGAGCTCTGTGACCGGTTCGGCGATGATGTCTTTAACTCGGCGACCGAAGAACTCCTCGCACGAAACCACCGCGCAATGAGACAACTTATCCTTGATGCAATCGGGGAGGAGCCTGTGCGCTTCGAGGATTATATTTGCGATGATGGCAAGGGTTACGGTCCCTTTAAGATCAAATGCACCATGTGGCGTGAAGGCGAACGCGTCATTCTCGATTTTGACGGCACCGATCCTCAATCAGACTCTTCGATCAATTTCTATCTGAATGAGAACATGCTCAAAATGTTCTTCGGGATCTACATGATCATGGTGTTTGACCCACAAATCCTCTTCAATGATGGGTTCTATGACTTGGTGGATGTCCGTATTCCCGAGGGGTCACTGCTGAAACCAAAATTCCCAGCAGCCTTATCATGTCGGACGCATGCACTTGGTCGAATTTTCGATGTACTGGGGGCTTTGCTTGGGCAAAAAACGCCAGAGTTTCTCAATGCAGCAGGTTTTTCGTCCAGTCCGCACCTGATGTTTTCGGGATACGATAGTTCAGGAGAATGGTTCCAACTCTTCCAGATTGGGTTTGGTGGTATCCCTGGACGTCCATTTGGAGACGGCCCCGATGGCCATTCACTCTGGCCTGGATTCACAAATGTGCCGAACGAGTTTCTGGAAAAATACTTCCCCATGCGGATCGAACAATACACTTCAAAAGCCGACTCTGGTGGTGCCGGTTTAAACCGTGGTGGAAACAGTATCCACATGACCTATCACTTCCTCGAAGAAGGCACGATATCTATCCACGATGATCGCTGGTTCATCCCGCCTTGGGGCGTAAATGGCGGAGACCCCGGTGAGCGTTCACAGAAAATCTTAGAAAAGGCGGATGGGTCGAAATTAGTTCTGGGAGCCAAACAGGATGATATCCGGGTGAAGCCTGGTGATTTATTGCACTATGTCACATGGGGAGGTGGAGGCTGGGGAGACCCACTCGAACGCGATGCCGAATTGGTCGCGAGAGAGGTTCGCAGAGGTCTCGTCACCCAATGCGGTGCCAAAGACTATGGCGTTATTGTCGACCCTGATGGCAATGTCGATTCGCAGGCAACGGACAAACTCCGATCAAAAATGCGTGACCAGCGCGGTGAAATTGGAGTCTTCAGTTTCGGCCCGAATATCGAGGAACTGCGCGCCTCATGCGAGGCCGATACCGGTTTACCCGCCCCTACTCAGCCTGTTTGGCGCACGACAGCGCGATGTACGAATCTGTGCTGAACGTCATGGAAGATACAATCCCGGAATACACAGTATCCAATTACATCCGAGAAGGTTCAGGCTCGGTCCTATCTAATGTGGTGCCTTATGTGTATGATTGCAAAGACGGCTCTTTCATAATTGGTGCCAATAAAGACACTGTTTTTCGGCGGTTATGTGAGGCCATGGATCGCCCGGAACTCGCTGCCGACGAACGCTACTCCACCCACATCGCTCGCGGGGCCAACCAGGCCGAGCTAGACGATATTGTCAACGATTGGATGATGTCGAAAACTATGGCGGAAGTTGATGAGCTTATGATCGCTAATGACGTACCAGCCAGTTATGTGTATCGCGCACGCTAGATATGCTCGAAGATCCTCATTTCGAAGCGCGTGAGGCTATCGTCGATATTCTGCATAACAAGAGGGGAAATCTGCAGATGCAAAATACGTTTCCGAAGTTTTCAAAAATGCCTGGCGAAATTCGCTGGGCTGGGGCTGGCCCCGCGTACGGGGAGCACACAAGAAGTCTACGGCGACTTGCTTTGAATGTCGCCTGCTGAAATTGACGCCTTGCGGGCAAAAGAAGTCTTATAGTCGGACGCAGAAACCACATCCCTGTTCCAAAGAAATCAAAAAACCCAATCACGATTTGAAAGCCGGTACAACCGCCAAGGACTTGGCATTGATCAACCCGTTCCTGCCCCTGAAACAGCTGATGAGCAGACCGCTCCGGACTATATGAAGATTGCGTCAGGCAGGCCGCTTTTAGGAACCGATACCGGAAGAAAACGTTTGGTTTTATGAGCTCGCCAAGCGGTTAGTTTGCCCCCACTTCACGAAGCTTACGTTTGAGTATTTTTCCACTTGCATCGCGCGGCAATTCTTCGACAAACGAGATGCCTCCAGGGATTTTGTGTCCTGATAGTGCCTCGCGACAGGCCAGCAGCATTTCTTCTCCTGAGAGCATATCTGCTTCATTTCCTGCAATAAATGCATGCAACTTTTCCCCCCATTCGGAGTCTGGTAACCCAACGACTGCTGCCTCGGTCACGCCCGGAAGCTTTTCGAGCACAGCTTCTACTTCTGCAGGATAGATATTGACTCCACCCGATACGACCATGTCCTTCATGCGACCGCAAATGGTGATAAATCCGTCCTCGTCCGTCACCGCCAGATCTTTAACGCTCACCCATCCATCCTGAATGGTTTCAGCCGTTGCTTCGGGTCGATTTAAGTAGCCGCTGAACGTGTAGGGTGCCCTGGAGAAAAGCTCACCCATTTCTCCTGGCGCGCAAATCTCTCCGTCTTCGTTTCGGATCTCGATTTCAGTATTCAGGAATGGAGTCCCAACGCTTCCCGGCTTTGCAATGATGTGACCTGGCGGAATGTTGGTGACAATGCCTGCTTCGGTCGATCCATATGTTTCATTCAAGAGACCGGGGCCGAATATCTTTATGGTCTGCTCTCTAAGCATTTGCGCCAGAGCTGCCGCGTTCGAAATGATTGTTTTCAATTTGTGCTGCGCACGCACGCTATTAAGCCGTTCTGCGGGGATGCCGCCGATCCGGCTAAAATGCGTCGGGACCATAAACACGCCGGAAATATCGCCTTCGCAAAGCCGGTCGAGGAGCGCATCGGTATTTTGGTCATGAAACAATACGCACGTGCCGCCGAAGGAGATGGATGCCAGAGCAAATGCAAATCCAGCTCCGTGGCATAACGGAACTAGCATCAAGAATCGGTCTGTCTGCCCGAAACAACCGTACTCCAACGCCATTGCCATACAAGTCAGGCTACGACTGCGATGCGAGAGCAAAACGCCCTTTGGTTTCCCAGTCGTCCCAGAGGTATAACAGATTGAGAAATCGCTTGTTTCGGGATCGTTTTCGAGAGTGAAGTCTGCTGGCGATTGTAGTAAATTTTCCTCGTATAACGCATCCAGGATCGTGATTGATGTTCCGGCGCTTAAAGCCGCCACCCTGGCATCTTCTAGCATCGGATCAATGATAATGTGGCGTGGCGAACAGTCTTCAATAACGTCAGAGAGCTCTTGTCTGGTCAGACGCGGGTTGAGTGTTGCAACCGTGGCGCCAATATCCGACAGACCCAAAACAATTTCAAGATACTCAAATCGATTTGGAGATATGAGCGCAACGATGTCCCCCCGCTTGATGCTCCATCTGTTCTTCGCCAGATTACCAATTTGGTTCATGCGTTGAACAAGTTCGCCATATGAAATCCGACGATCTCTATCTTCGATCGCAATTTTATCGGGCTGTCGGCGCGCCTGTGTTCGAACGCCGGAGCTAACTTTCAGCGCTAAATACCCGTCAATCGGCGTATGGTGATCCAATCGTTTATGAAGCAAGGCGAGCCTCCAACATTGGAAACACATTGAGCGCGTTTGTGCGCATCAGTTTTCTATAAGACTGAGGGCGGAGCTCGAAGTCTCGCACTTCCTGCACACCCCTGCGTGGATCGATCACGGGCCAATCAGTGCCAAACAGAACTTTGTCTTGCCCGTAGGAATTGATGTAATGAATCAGTGATTGCGGCAAATGTTTTGGCGCATAGGCATCAATACCGATAAACACGTTCTGGTGTTTCCACGCCATCGCGATCATCTCATCCACCCATGGTGTCCCGACATGGATGCCTATCAAGCGAAGCTCGGGAAAATCAATCGCAATCTGATCAATCAAGATCGGTTTTGCAACCGAGGGAAGGCGGACATCTTTCCTGTAGATCAGGTTCTGTCCCACTTGCATCATCACCGGAATGTCAAGCTCACAGCACTTGGCATAAATCGGATACCACTGAGGCGCGTCTGGTGGCAGACGGAACCAGTGCGGATAGCTATGTGCTCCAACAAAACCGAGTTCCTTGACGGCGTATTCAAGGTCTCTAAGCTGTTCCATTCCGAGAAATGGATCTACACCTGCAAGCCCGGAGTATTTATGAGGCATGGTGTTGCAATATTCAGCCACCTGATCATATGGAATCTCAATGCCATGCTTGAACTGCCGGCCACCTGCACGAACAGCAATCAGCAAAGAGTGCTCTATGTCCGCATCATTCATGATATCGGCATACTCTTCCATCGATACGCCTTTTCGCATATCTTTAGGCATGCGTACTTGTTCCATGAACGCACGGTCAAATCCATTCTGCTTCTTTTTGATTTCAGTTGCTGTGAACGGATTTACGACAATATCAATCCCTTTAACCAAAGTCGGCGTCTCCGCCAGATACGGAAGCCATTTTAGTCATCGCGTTCACCTTCTAGAATAACCACGTTGAATCGACTGTGGTCGACACGAAGGGGTATGGCTGTATTCTGATATTTTTCCGACTTCCAAAAATCGATTGGAAGATGCATGCCCGGCCACCGGCTAATTGCGAAAATGGCTTCAGACCATGCCCCACTGAGAACTTCAATGGCCCCATAGAGTTCGAAGCACGTGTAAAATGCACCGCGTTCTCTCATCATCGGCAGAATAATATCGCGATACTGATCCATTCGACTTTGGTCTTCGGCTGATCCTTCAATAATCATTAAAGCCGGAGGTTGAGTGGGACCTGGATCGACATTCTTATGGTTCGGAATAAATCCCATTTCGGATGGGTATCCGTCTGGCGTCAACGTATTGGCTGCGATCACTAGGGGCGGTTCAGGTTCCTGTAGATCGGAGACATCCAGTGATGACCAGGCCTGTTTCGCGCTGTCCATTGAAGGGTATTCTACGATCCGGGTGTGCATCGGCACCGATCCTGGCTCCACCGATCGAATTTCATCGACTGTTCTTGAAGCCACAAGTCGACCAACGGCGTCCTGGTTTTTCTGGCAGAAGGTCTGGAATCGCCGGGACGGCGCTTTGGATCTTAAGATAAGATAGGCTGTATTTGCTATGTTAAGTCACCACGAAATTGATCAGTTCTTCATTGAATCTTTGCGGGGATTCATAGAAGGGCGAGTGGCCTGTATCCTCAAACAGAACCAGACGGGAAGCAGGCAACCGCTCATGAATCCAGGCTCCGAGCTCGGACGGGATGGGCACATTGTTTTTGCGGCCATAGATGAGCAGGGATGGCAGATCGATCGACGACAAATCGCTCCGATAGTCGGCTGCAATCATGTCTGCGATATAGTCAATGGCTGCACGCGTGGGTGTTAGCCAGGCTTGATGCTGCATTCGCGTCATCTCTTCGTCTGAAGGCGGAGCCGCGAACGCACCGGTGAGGAATCCGGTGAGAGGTTCGCGGCTTTGCTCGCAGCCCGCGAGAAAGCCCTGACCCGCCTCTGGGGAGAAATCGCCAAAAGTTGGATGGTCCCAACCTTCATCGTTCAGAAGCCGGACCTGAGCTTCGATGATTGCTAGCTTGCTGAGTCGTTCATTGCCAAACATACGTCGATATTCGAGTGCAACCATGGCCCCGAATGCGACGCCGGCGAGCGTCACATCCGATACATCCAACTGATCAAGGACATCCTTAAGGTCTTGGGCACACTGCCTGATTGAGTGACGTTCTAAAGGCTTTCCGGACTGGCCATGGCTTCGGTGATCAATCGCAATAACTCTGCAATGCTGGGCAAGACTATCAAAGTTCTCCGTCCAAAAACCGTCTGCCGTGAGCATGAGACCATGCAGCAGCACCAAGACTCGCCCGTCTCCAGCATCCTTATAATAGATGGGTGTACCGTCACCAACGTGAATAATGGCCATCATGTTGGTCCTTTCTAGTAGCGAACGCTCAGGGTCACACCGTAGGTGCGTGGCGGGGCAACAAACCCTTGTGGAACAACCACAGTGTCCAAGACGCCTGACTCAAACAGGTTCGAGAAGTATTCTTCATCTGCGAGATTTCGCCCCCAAATTTGAACGCTCCAGCGTCCATCCGCGCTATCGATGCCGATGCTTGCGTTAAAGACGCTGAAAGAGTCCTGCGCGATGTTCGATCTGTTGAAGACAGAGAAGAACTGATCGCCAGTATACTGCCATTCAGCTCTTGCAAAGCCATCCAGGCTCTCGGTCAAAGACGTCTCGAACGTCACAGCAAGATTGGCCTGCAATTCTGGAGAGCGGGGCAATTCATTGCCAGCCAAGTTTGGCGTCCCGTTACAGGTGGCGGTATCAATTGGCAAAGCCGGGTTACGCGTATCAACAGTGCAGAACTCATCAAACTCTGTATCCAGGTAAGCCAGGTTACCGTCGATCCGCACATTCGCAGAAAGCAGGGCTTTGAACTCTGCCTCAATGCCCCGGATCGTAGAAGAGCCTGCATTGGTGGTTTGCGTTGCAAGGTTTGTGACCTGGCTCAGTTGCTGATCGCTATAATCGTAATAGAACGCAGCTGTGTTGAATTCCAGCCGATCTTCAAACAACGTAGTCTTCGCGCCGATTTCATACGCCCAGACAGATTCTTCATCAAATGAATTCAGAGGATTATCGAGAAGACTGAACCCACCGGACTTAAAGCCTTTGGTTGCAGATCCGTAGAGCATTATGTCCTCATTCACATCATACTCAACGACGAGACGTGGCGTGATACTATCGAATGAAGCGGTGTCCTCAAATTGGGCCAGGGTCGCCGACGAAATAACGTAATCCAGCGTGGCATCTTTTTCCTCATCCGAGTAACGCGCACCCAGAGTGACCGCCCATCTACCGAAATCGTACGTCCCCTCGACGAAGGCACCAAAAGCATTGGTATAATTGGTGCCATCATATAGAATAGTAATTCCGCCAAAAGCTGGTCCAAGCGGGATCGCGTATTTTCCGATAGAGTCTTCATTCAGATAGAAGACGCCAGCAATCCACTGAAACGCATCGTCCGTAGTTGATGCAATTTGGATGTCTTGGGTGAACTGTTCGGACTCATCACGCTGAAAATAAACGACCAGGAAGTCTGATAATCCATCCCCATCATTGATCCAATCGAACTCGGTTTCCCGAAAAGCGGTTGTCGAGGTCAGGGTAAAGTTGTCGGACTCCCAGGTTAGGCGACCGGTATAACCGGTTTGGTCCTGCCGGTTCGCCTGGCCTGTCTCCAAGTCAGTAAATCCGGGCGTTTGAGTTTCGTAACCATGCGAAATCGTTCTCAGATCGCGTGGGAATTCACTTGTCGGGCCTTGCCATGGCAAAGTATCGTCAGTGTACCAAAATGCTGGTGGGTTGGAGTCATCGCGATAGACATCAGCAATGAGCTCCAAAGCCAGGTTGTCAGCGAGGTCGACATCCAAACGACCGCGCAAGGCCCAGAGATCCTTGGTATCGAGCTCATCAAGCCCGCGGCCGACATTTGGAAAAATGTTGTCGGTGAAGCCATCGCGCTTGGAGTAAAGGCCTGCGAGGCGAGCACGGACTGTATCACCCAAAGGGCCGGATGCCGCCGCATCGAACCGCTGACCGTTAAAATTTCCGAATGTCAGATTGGCGTGTGCTTCAAATTCATCCGTGGGTGCTCGAGAAATGACATTGATCACGCCTCCTGTCGCATTCCGTCCGTACAGCGTGCCTTGTGGGCCACGCAAAACTTCCACGCGATCGACATCGAAAAAATCGAATATGCTCACAGACGATCTCGCAATATACGCGCCATCGACATAGGTTGCGACGCCCGGGTCACCACCAACAGTGAAATTCTCGGTACCAATGCCTCGGATGACCGCCTTGCCAACGACATCGCGCTGAATGACCAGGCCAGGGACGGAATAAGATAGTGCTTCGGTGTCGAAAATGCTCGATTCTTCAAGCGCGACTCCAGACAGAGCAGACACCGAAATCGCCGTATCCTGGATCGTAGATTCCGTGCGCTCCGCCGTGACAGTCATGGATTCCAGTCTGAGACTGCTATCTGCTTCTGCCGTTGAGGCGTCTTGCGCTAACGTGGATAGGCCGGGGGTTGCGCCAGCCAAGATGCTCGACAGAAGTATTGATTTCAGTTTGCTCATTTCTTCCTCCCTTGGACCAGTCTTTGGCCCGGTGATTGCCCTTTAAAAGTGTCAGGTGTAAATCTCGGCGATCGGATGACCAACCGGAAAGGCCGTTCCGGCCTCCGCCAGGATTTGTATTGTCCCCGCGAACGGGGACACGACTTCGATAACTGACTTTTCGGACTCGTAGTCGTAAATGTGTTGACCAACATCGATATGAGCGCCATCAGCTACCTTCCATTCGACGATTGTGCCTTCTTGCATAGACACAGCGCCTTTCGGAATTTTCAAAGTTATTTTCGCCATGCGATTAAGCCCCCACCGCTGACAAAGTTTTCTTCGCGGCGCCGATTACACGAGCCGCATTCGGGAAATGAAGCGCTTCTAGCCTTTGGTTAAAGGGGATCGGCGTGTACGCAGCGCCCACTCTCGCGACAGGCGCTTTCAACTGACCGAATAAGTTTTCGTGAATCTTGGATGACAATTCGGCGCCAAAGCCGCAAAACTCCACCGCTGGATGGACCACCACTGCTCTCCCGGTCTTCGAAACTGACTCGAGGATCCTGTTCAGATCCAACGGCACGATGCTTCGCAGGTCGATGACCTCGCAGGACACGCCATCTGCTTGAAGCGCTTCGGCGGCGGCGAATACCTCCTGCATACCCCAGCTGTAACTGATCAGCGTCACGTCGGTGCCAGTCTGGCGAATGGCGGCTGTACCAATCGGAATCCGGTAGTCCCCCACTCCGACTTCGCCTGGTACAAAATAGCACCTCATTGCCTCGAGAACGATGCAAGGGTCTGGATCATGGATTGCCGACAGTAGCAGCCCTTTAGCATCATAGGCATTTGACGGCGCAACCACTTTCAACCCAGGCGCATGCGCGAACCATGCTTCCAGGCTTTGGGAGTGCTGGGCACCAAAACTACCGACATTTCCTGCAGTTAACATGCGGATAGTGATCGGCACGCTTGTCCGCCCACCGGACATATATCTGAGTTTTGCGGCATGATTTGCGATTTGGTCCATGCAAACCATGGCAAAGTCACAGACCATGATTTCTGCAACTGGTTTCATACCCATCATTGACGCGCCGATAGACGCCCCTACGATTGCTTGTTCAGAAATTGGGGTACCTCGAACACGGCTTCGACCATGTTTTGTGGAAAGTTCATATGTTTGTTTGACAATCCCGCCAGCAGGGTCTTCCAGATCTTCTCCAAGCACCAAAACACTCGGATCGGATGAGAGCGCTATATCGAGCGCTTCGTTCACGGCTTCCCCGAACGTTTTTGTTTCAAACTCAGCGCACACAGGGTCCTCGGCCCAACTCCCCCCGGTCCCTGGACCTTCTGGCAATAGCCGATCGTCCGCAAATATTTCGGTGTAGAGCTCGCTTGCATCTGGATCCGGTGCCGTTCGAGCGAAGGCCGCGGCCTCGTCGACCTCAGCAGCCGCTGCGGCTTCGATTTCACCCAGCTGCTCTTCCTTTGCCAAGCCCTCATCAAGCAATCGCTGACGGACAGTTTTCATTGGCGCGTTTGCGATCGATTGCTCAAAATGCTCCTGATCCATATGCGTTGTCTCAGATCCAAAAGCGTGTCCTTGCAAGCGTGGCGCAACACATTCGATCAATGTCGGCCCTTCACCGGTGCGGGCTCTTTCTATTGCCGCTTGAGCAACATCAAATATGCTAACCGGATCACATCCATCGCAGCGCTCGCCCGTCATCCCATATCCAGCCGCTCGCGACGCGATGGATTCGGATTGTGTTGAAGCCTCGAACGATGTGTATTCAGCGTACAAATTGTTCTGACAGACAAACACAACGGGTAAGCTCCACAGCGCCGCCATATTTAGCGCTTCATGAACCGCTCCGATATTGGCAGCGCCGTCGCCGAAACTACAGACGGCAACATTGGAAGTGCCTTTCATTTGTTGAGCCAACGCCAAGCCGTTGGCAATCGGCGCACCAGCACCGACGATACCAGTCGTCACCATCAGGCCAGACTTCGGATCGGCAAGGTGCATGGGGCCGCCCTTGCCTGCGGACGTACCCGCCTTTTTTCCGTACATCTCGGCCATGATTTCCGTCATAGGTGCCCCTTTAGCGACGATGTCATGGATCACACGATAGGTGGTCGCAAAAAGATCATCCGTCGCAAGAAGGTCACCGATCGTAGCCGCGATCGCTTCCTGCCCCCCGGCGGGATAGTATTGAAACTGAAGCTCTCCCGCGGCCAGACCATCTTGAATTTTTTGATCGGCGGCTTTGATCCTTGCCATCGTCCGATAGATGGAAATCGCGCGCTCTGCCCCCAGCGATCTGAGTTCATCCATATAGCTTCTCTTTTTCCTCAAGCTAGCTCATATACACCCCATTGTCAACAAAAATTATATATATACTTGTAAAAGCTATATATATATTTTGTAAAACACATCACTACATGATGTCTAGTGATATAGTTTATAAAACACCTATATTTCTTGTGGGGAGCCGCATAATTCCGCGACTGGGGGAGGCTTGCGCCGCCGCCGTCACTTGAAATTTTGAACAAACAATGGGTCTTACGTAATCGACCAAGAGAGTATGCTCAATGCCAAGTACCAGTCAGTCAGTGAACCGAACCTTCGCGCTTTACCAATACTTCGCGGAGGAACAGCGAGCGCTTACGGCACAAGATATCGCCGATTATCTTCACATCCCGAAATCAAGCTGCACGGCATTGCTAAAAACACTGTCGGATCTGGATATGCTCAGCCTCGACCGTCGGACAACAACTTACATTCCGACCGCTTCATTCGCACAGCTCGGCGCATGGCTCACCGACGAGAGCGTTTACCCTCAAGATCTGCTGGACGCGATGGACCATCTGGCACGTGTCACAGAAGAAACGATTACATTAAGCGTGTACAACGATCTTCAACTGGAATTGGTCCGGGTGCAGGAAAGTCCTCAAGCGATTTCGTTCTCTGCGACGCCCGGGCAAAAATTCACCGTTTGGGGAAGTGCGTTAGGGATTGCATACCTCAGCAAGCAATCGACGCAGCAAGTTAGAGCCCTTCACAAACGCGTGACTGAACGAGGTTTCATCGAGCCGGGCATGCCTTCGCTGGAGGATGTCCTGGCAGCGGTGGCGACAGCAAAGAAAGCTGGCTATGCTGTGATAGAAGCTGCCGTTTACCCTGATGCCGCGGCGATCGCTGTGCACACGGAATTCGAAATTCACCGCCGGCCACTCATGCTGGCCGTGGCAGGCCCGACACAAAGACTGCGGCCGAATATTGAAGCGTATGGATCCCTGCTTTGCAGCAAAGTCAGAAGGTAACTACTCGCCCCCCTTGACGTCATAGGGAGGCGATACTATGATGTGTGCGTTTCATGAGTGCACAGGGTCATGGACAACGCATATTTCAGTTCCAAGGCGACAGCGGGGGTGTGTCAGGCGCTGATCGCGCTGATGCCGCCAGCGGAGCGCTTGGCGGTGGGGTCCGGGTAGCCCATGGCGACGGTCAACAAGGCGTCGCTGCGCTCGGAGTTCGACGCCCTCAAGGCGCGCTTCGAGACGCTGTGCGCGGACGGCGCGATGAGCGCCGAGAGCCGCGCCCTGGTCGAAGCTCTGCTGATGCTCTTTCAGGTGCTGATGGCGGTGTTCATGGAGAAGAACACTCCGAAGGGTTCGCGCAACTCCGGGCTGCCGAGCTCCCGGACGGACCCCGACGAGACCGCCCGCACGCGCCCCGGTGCCACGAGCACGGGGCCGAAGACCGACACCGCCGGGGACGGGCCCAACCGCCTGGTCGTGGAGACGCGGACCGCACCGGTCGCCGAGAGCCGCGCCTGCGGTCGCGGTCTTGGGGATGTCGCCCCGCACGGCCATGAGCGGCGGGTCTTGGTGGACATCCTGTTCGAGACCCGCGAGTTGACGGTCGAGGCCGAGATCAAGACCTGCCCGCGCTGCCGAGCCGAGAGCCGGGGCGCCTTCCCGGACGATATGCCGGGACCGCTGCAGTACGGCCACGGCATCCTGGCTTTCGCCACGCATCTCATGGCTGCCCAGATGGTGCCGCTCAAGCGCGCCGCGCAGACCCCCAAGGCCCTGACCGGGCGCGCCGTGGCCGAGGCGACCCTGCTGGCCTGGCTGATGCGCCTGCACGAGGCGCTGACCGACTGGGAAGCCACAGCCATCGACTGTCTGCTGGCCATGCCCGCCCTGCACGCCGACGAGACCAGCCTGCGCGTCGATGGCACGAACCACTGGGTGCACAGCATCGGTGCCGGGGACCTGAGGGTGACGTTCGTCCACCGAAGGCGCGGTCGCGCCGCCATCGACGACCTGGGTGTCATCCCTCGCTCTGGTGGTGTCCTGGTCCACGACCGCTGGGCCAGCTCCTTCGCCTATGATCACTGTGACCACGCGCTGTGCGGTGCCCACCTGCTGCGCGACCTGAAGTTCGTCGAGGACGCCCACGGGTACGCCTGGGCCAAGCGGGCCAGGCTCCTGCTCGACACCTGCCGGAAGGTCCGCACGCATGAGGGCAAGGCTCTCGACGAGGCAGCCTTCAAGGCCGTGCGCGCGCGCTACCGGACCATCCTCACCCAGGCCACACGGGAACTCCCCAGCCCCCCCGCCCGCCTCGACGGACAGCGCGGGCGCATCGCCAAGTCCGATGCCGAGAACCTCCACGAGGCGCTGACCCAGTACGAAACCGAGGTGCTGCGCTTCGCCCGCGACCCCGACACCCCGTTCACCAACACCCGCGCCGAGCGCGATATCCGCATGGCCAAGGTCAAGCAGAAGGTCTCCGGCTGCTTCCGAACCCTCCGCCACGCCGAGGCCCACTGCCGAATCTCCAGCTATCTCCAGTCCATGGCCCACCAGGGCTACAATCCGCTGACCGCCATCCAGATCGCACTCAACGGCACCGCCGCCACAATGATCAAGCAGGAGAAGGGGGGCGAGTAGTTACGTCAGAAGCTTGTAGCACGATATCATGTCCGCAAGCCTCTCGAATAACGACTGTACCTCTTCAATGCTCTTTAATTTAATGTCAAAGAAAAGCGGGTAACCGCGTTTCGCTGCCGACTCTATCCAGACCCCCGTGCCAGTTTGAGGTGCAACACTGGATGTATATCCAGCCTGCATGATGGAGGGCGGGTTGCGGTGGGCCAGATGATGGTGAACACTCTCTGTGTATCACCAACAGAGACTGCCCATGCCGACTGGCTACCACCACCTGACCCACTCCGAACGATACCAGATATCCGCGCTGCTGCAGAGTGGTCTGTCGAAGCGGGCGACGACCCGGCGCCATGATGCCTCGGCGGTTCCCTGGATGATGACGCCTGAGCGCTGGGCGGTGGTTGAGGACAGGCTGCGTGAGGGATGGAGTCCGGAACAGATCGCGGGCCGCTCTCGTCAGCAGGGGCTGGTGCTGGCGGGGACGGAGTGGATCTCTCAGCATGTGCGAGCGGATCGTCGGGCAGGCGGTGACCGAGGCGCTCACCCGGTGTCTGGGTCCGGTTCGGGATCGGGTGCACAGCTGTACGGCGGACAACGGTAAGGAGTTCGCGGGGCATCGGGCGATCGCTGAGGCGCTGGGTGCGGGCTTCTACTTCGCCGCCCCCTACCATTCCTGGGAACGGGGTCTGAACGAGCAGACCAACGGCCTGGTGCGAGAGTACTTCCCGAAGGGGACGGACTTCCGTGCGGTGACGGACGCCCAGGCGCGGGCGGTGGAGGACCGGATCAACACCCGGCCCCGGAAGGGGTTGGGGTATCGCACGCCTGCGGAGGTGTTCTCCGGAATGCCAGCCGGCCCGTGAAGACGATCACACACTCATTCATTCAGCGCGCTCCAGATGGATGGGTGGGGGTTCGTGTCGCCGGACGACACCGGGAAAGCTCGTGCATCGCCTGAAGGTCTGTGTCAGTATGCTCTGACGTCGAGAGTGATGTCAGTGGTGGCCGAAATGGATGCCCGGAGGGGCACAAATGATCCGCTGCCGCCCCTCCCTCCATTCGGGCTCCGCCCTCATTCGGGGAGGGGGTGAATGATGCACTTCGGAATGGAAGCGGGGCTTGGTTTGGTTGAAGTTGCCAATGACGCAAGGCAGCTCGTCACCAACCAGGAGGATACTTTCAACAAGGGGTTCCGCTCAACGGTTTCAGCGTCGAGCTCAATCAGCTGCGAGGAGAATTGCGTTAGGCCTGAATGAGTTCGGCAACCGTGCTGCCAATTGCTGCGAGCCGTTGGTTCATCGTCGGACCACAATGGACCATTCTGATGTGTGCGGGCAAGTTCAGGTTGTCGAGGCGATCGACGTACGTCCGCAGCATACCGCCGCGCCAGCGGATGATTCGCGTGGGCGCGGACACCCCGAACAGGCGATTGCCGTCCTCGTTCATGAACGCACCGCGATAGGCGCGTGCGTAATCGGTCCCGGCGCGAAGTTGATCGATCAGCATTGCCTGCCGTGTTTCCAATGGGACGCTACCTGGCGGAGCGATGCGGTGATCCTCGTCCTGCTCAAACCATGGAAACCATTGGCAGGTCGCGTTGACCATCTCCCAGGCCTTGCGCAAATGGGCACCGTCCTCGCACGGCGAGAGGTCTGGGAAATAGTGTGTGAGCATGTATTCGCGTTCGCTGTCGGTAAAATGGGCAGCGTTGTCAAGAACGAGAAAAAGTGCCGCCTCAGGCCAGGCGCGAACAAATTCGATGGCAATCTGGGCACCAGTGGCTGAACCGTATAGACCGACCCGCTCGAAACCGACCGCAGTAATAAACTGCTTGAGCCAGGCGGCGTATCCGCTCAGATCCTCACATGGTTCGGTCAGGGGGTCTGATGCGCCGTAGCCGGGCATGTCGGGAGCGAGTGCATATACGCCTTCCGGCAGAGCGGCCATCGTGGGTTCCATCCAGGCTGACGACAGAGGTGAAGGGTGCAACAGGATCAGCGGAAAACCGCTGCCTTGGCAGCGGTAGTGAGTTTGCGTGCCGTTCTCAAGTTCCGCGTAGGCGCGTTTGCTCATAGGCCAAGAGCTCCGGGGTTCATGCGCCGGTCCGGATCCAGTTCCTTTTTCAGGGACGCTATCAGGCGCCAGTTGGCATCGTGTAGCCTTTCCCGGTACGGGTAGGACTTGCCCAGTTGGAGGTGCGCGGCACCGAGGTCCGCAAACAGGGCGATCAGAGCTTCCCGGATTTCGCTGACCACCGCCCGGGCTGCCGGGTTTTCCGGAAAGCCGCGAATACTGCGCAAGTATCCTGGTTCGACACTGCGGCGATGAATCTCGTCCAGAGCATCGGGCCAGAAAAAGACAGGCTCCAGTACCGTGCAACTGACAGCTACCGTGGTCAGGAGATGACCCACGCCTATTTCGTGTTCGCTCAGGGAACCCTGGTAAGTTTCCAGCAGTTTCTGGATCTCGTCCATGGCAGCGACGGCCCGGGAATGCGGGACAATACCATGCACCGGAACCCAGCGTTCGCCCTCGGGTCCGATGATGTTGTTGACCGGGCCGAAGGGGTTGGCTCGCAATACCCTGGGAATGGTATCCGGCAGTTCCCGTCCCTCTTGGTCCGCAGCGATCTGCTGCACAGCTTCCAGCCGTGCGACTGCGCCTTGCGCGGTCCGATCCTCAATCATGACGCTGAAGGACCAATCGACATTTTCCATGAAACCGCGTCCAGTCATGGCGATGCGCGCTCCCTGGGCAAGCGCCTTGCCCACCCCGTCTGTGGATTTCATCACGCCAAGCAGATTTTTCGCATCCGTGACCAGACTCTCCCTGCGCATGCGCTGGGCCTGCAGGTAGGGATCGAAGCCAAAGCATTCCATGACCAGATTCTGGCGCGAGATTTCGGCCATGGCTGCAAGCATGGTGGGATAATTTTCAAAAGCAAAAGCGCCGAAGGCCCGGTGTGAGGCTTCCGGTATCAACTTCAGGGTCACGGTGGCCTTGATACCAAGGGCACCACAATCACCACAGAACAGTCCAGTCAGATCGGGGCCGTGCTGTCGAAAGAAGGGCCCCGCATTTTTCTGGCCGGCCGAGCCGGTGTCGAGCACCGAGCCGTCGGCCAGCACGACTTTCAGTGATAATGCCGACTCGGCCGCAGAACCGTGATGACCGGAACCCCAGAAGATGCTGTTTTGGGACAGACTGCCGCCGACCGTTGCATGAATACCCGACAGGGGACCCCAGTAGGGCGTGCGCAGCCCGGTTTCGGCCAGCGCCTCGTGCAATTCCTTCCAGGTGGTTCCGGCCTCCAGGACAACGAACATGTCCTGAGAATTGATCTCCAGAACCCGATTCATGCTGCGCATGTCGATCAACACCGAATCGGCCTCCGCCGGAACATAGCCGCTGGTATAGGACATGCCGCCACCGCGCGCGATCAGGGCACACCCGGCATTGACTGTCTCAACTACGGTCGCGCTCAACTGGTCGATATTGGTCGGACGCACAACCAGCCCGACGGGGATGCCGCGAGTGAAAATATCCTGGGACAGATAATCGAGGAGGCCTGCATCCTGACTCACCGCTTCGTCTCCGAGCAATGCGCCAAGCCGTTCAGTCAGTGAGTCGCGGATCAGCCTGCCTCGGCCATCAGAAGTTCGCGCACAGCGCGCTCACCGGATTCGAAGGCGCCTTCCATCCCGGAAAATTCTGACGCGGTATGCTCACCTGCAAAATACAGGCTGTTCACTGGCTGCCGCAGAGCCCGGTAATGCTGTCCGATCTGCCCTGGCGCCCAGGCAGGCCAACTGCCTCCACTGAACGGATCAGCACCCCAGCGCACGAGCTTGTGCAAATGCAGATTACCACGGGCTCCCGGCCAGACGCGGATGATATCCTCCAGGATGAGTTCGCCAGCTGCGTCTTCGGGGAGGGCATCGTAACGATCACAGCCATTGCCATTGACCCACGTGGTGACCAGGGTATTGCCGGTTCCGGCATCGCGGCGTGCGAACAGCCGGCCAAACTCGGCGTTCGACCAGACTGAGCCGTTGATGCCACTTGCTTGCCACCCGTCGTCAGAGGCTTCCAGGTAGGCCTGGGTCACCTTGTTAAAGACGATGGTATCTATGGCATCACGTTGCGGAGCCGGGAGGGGTGGGTTGAACTCGATGCGTCTGAGTGCCGGCACCGGCACACTGAGAATGGCGGCATCGGCTTCGATTTGGAGACCGCTTACGCAATTCAGGCGCACCTCTCCACCACCATGTTCGATCCTCGTCAGCGTTTCTCCCAATATCACAGGTTGCACAAGGTCTGCGGCCATCGCCTCCGGCAGCCGCATGTTGCCGCCTTCGACTTCCAGAATGATGGCACCTTCGGCAGCGCCGCGTTGAAGGCCAGCCATCAACCGGTAGAGGCTCAGCAGGGATGTGCCTGCAAGCGTATTGCCATAGGCGTTGTTGGCATCAAGCAGGGCAAGCCCTTTGCTGTTGATCCCCTTGGCGCGAAACCAATCGCTGGCAGCGACATCATACTCAGCCATGTTCTGTGCATGCCAATCGGAAGTCTGCTGAAACGGGGTCTCATGCAGCAGAGATCTTGCCAGTTGATCTGGAGGGACGTACTTCAGTTCTTCCGGAAATGGATTGCGTGGCGATTGCGGCCAGCTTTGCCGGGTTTCGGCCTGTCCATCGATCAGATAGGACATAGGCAATGCGCCGCCTCTCCCAGTGGTTGTGAGACCGACTCCGGCCTGTTCGGCAGCCACCAGTAAGCGTCGGTAGTTGGAGCCGATCTGGCTGCCCCCGGCCTCGGGACGGCCCGGAACCTTATCGAGCGTCAATACACGACCGCCGACTCGGCTGCGGCCTTCGATGACGACGACGTCGAACCCCGCCTCTTGCAACAGCAATCCGGCGTGAAGTCCAGAAAGTCCCGCTCCGACGATTGCTACCCGGCGTTGCTGAGCATGGATCGCTGGACCCAAAGCAGCGAGAACAGTCGCAGCCGCAGTACCGGCAAGCAAACCCCGGCGTGTGATCAGGCCACCATCAGTCTTCGGCATAATCGTCTCGGGTGGAGTTGATTAGTGGAGTTGATTATCAGTACAGCAGTCGCAAATGAACATACGAAAAGCATAACATTTACTGTAAAACTGGGCATTTCTGGTTGATTTTACCGCCAAAAGTATTTTAGTCTATTGATATGTTATTATGCCATACTAGTACATGGTAGGTGTAATATGAAGAAAATGGCATTGCTGAAGTCGGTCAATGAATTTGGCAACAAGCCAGACTAATGAAAAGGGTATTCATCGGGAGGTGAAAGATGCAACATAATTATTTACACATCATTTTTCGCGGGTTTCTTGCAGTGCTCGCGGTGCTTGTCGGTTTGCCTGCACAGGCGCAGCAAGTTACGGAACTTGAAGAGATTATAGTGACCGCCAGAAAGGTTGAGGAGAACCTTCGCGAGATTCCGCTTACGGTCACCGCTTTCACCGAGCAGTCGCTGGAAGAACAGGGCATCGTGTCCCTGGGAGACATCGCTGACAGCACACCCGGACTGGATTTCGCGCAGGCGTTCGGTCGCAACGACTTCCGGCCGGTCATACGGGGGCAGTCGAATATCCTCGGACGGGCCAATGCCGGCCTGTTTCTGGACGGCATCATTATCGAGGAGGGAATGGCCTCGATTCCCCTGTCCGCCCTGCAGCGTGTGGAGGTCGTTAAAGGTCCGCAAAGTGCCCTGTACGGACGCTCGACCATGTCCGGTGCGATCAACTACGTGCTGAAGACGGCTGGTGCCGACACCCGATCCGAGGCCACGGTGGACATCGGTGGACGCAGCCTGGCGAGGGCAGAGTACCATTTCAGCGGACCGCTGTCCGACAGTGTCGGTGCGGCGATAACCCTGGCGCATTATGAACGCGGCGGGGAATACGACAATCACTATCCCGGCAACGCGCTCGGCACACCCGCCTATATGGACGATACCGGCGGCGAGGAGACACAGAGCATCACGGGTGTGTTGAGCATAACGCCGAGTGACCGGGTCAGCATTCAGGCACACGCGATGTATGAGCGAACCGACGACGATCAGTACCCCATGGAAGTGCTCGACCCGGATATGAACAACTGTTTCCGGGTGACCCCTGGCGGCCGTTCCCAACCGGCACCGCCTGCGGGCACTCCGGAAGCTGAGGCGGGAACCGTCAACTCCGCCGGCTATAACGGCAGCGGCTATTATTGTGGCCGGGTTGATGTGCCGGATCTGCTCGCGGCCAACGATGGCCGCACCGATATCGAAACGCGATTCTTCCCCAATTCGGGGACCGAGCGCGACAGCCTCCGTCTCGGCCTGCGCATTGATGCCGAGATCAGTGACTGGATTACTTTCACTTCCCTGACCGGCTACAACGATGTATCCACCTATGCCGCCGTGGATCAGACATTCGGCTTCGGCGACGTCCGCAGGCCTGTGGCGGGTGTGGGATCACCATTCGCGGTGCAGGGCTTGGGTCCGACTCCGCCCGTTGTCCACAGTCGGGTCGGGTTTATCACCATTGACGACGACGAATTTGACGATTTTTCCCAGGAGTTTAGGCTGCGTTTCGAGCCGAGCGATACCCTGAATTACCTCCTCGGTGCCTACTACTACAAATCCGACGAGAGTTTCCTGGCACTGAATTCCAGCGATACACGCACGACAACATGGATCGACGGTACACCGGTATTCACGCCGTTTAGGTTCGTCCCCCTGCCCGGGCTCTCGACCAGTAGCGAATATGAAGGAGCGCCCTTGCGCGATGACGGGTCTGAGTCAGTCACCAGCCAGTCGGTATTCGGTGCGGTTGAGTTCCGCGCTTCGGACTCACTTGTTTTCAGCGCCGAAGCGCGCTGGAACGAGGACGAGTTCGATTTCGTCAGAGCCGTTGACGGTTCCAGCGTGAGCGGCAGTTTCGATTCCTTTCTGCCGAAACTGGGCGTGCGCTATGAGATGAACGACAACACCCTGATCTATTTCAACGTTGCCCGTGGTAACAAGCCCGGCACCCTGAACAACGACCAGGGCGTTCCGGCGCAGGATCTGCTGGTGGACGAGGAGAACGCCACCAGTTACGAACTTGGGCTGAAGTCCCTGATGATGGACAATCGCCTCGAAACCAGTCTGGCGATATACAGCATCGACTGGGAGGACCAGCAACTCACCGCCACCAGGGCGGCCACGGTGGACGGTCAGGCCCGCACCTTCTCCATTCTGCAGAATGTCGGCGAGTCGGGCATACAGGGGCTGGAACTGGATCTGTCCTATCGATGGGCTGATTTCTGGACCTCGCGCTTTGCCTACGCCTATACCGACAGTGAGATTGACCGCTTTGTTCAATCCGTCGACGCTGGTGCCGGGGCTCCTTCCGGTTTCCGCGAAGCTGCGCTGATGTTCGGCTACCAGCTTAGCGGCGACGTTTCCATCTCGGGTGTGGAATTGCCGCAAACATCGAAACGGCAGTGGGTCTTCAGCAATGTGCTGGAAGGCAGCGCGAGCGCCGACTGGGCATGGTTTCTGCGCGCCGATTACCACTTCAACTCCAGACGCTACGCCCAGGTATACAACCTGGCACACACCGGCGACCGCGAGATCCTCAATCTGCGCGGCGGACTCAGGAGCCGCAGCGTGGACATTGAACTCTGGGTCGATAATGCGCTGGACGACGAGACCAGCCCCGCGCTGATACGCTACGTCGCACCTTCCGATCTCAGGTTTAACCCCTTCAACCGGGCGATCGGTGTAACCCTGCCCGAAAAGCGGCGCGCCGGAGTGACCCTGCGTTACCGCTTCTGAAGAAGCTGTTTGCGAGACAACAGCAACCTCTCGCACACTGCACGGAACGAAGCGGCACCCGGATCAATCCGGGTGCCGCTTTGCTTTTGTGCGCCAGGCATGGCACGCAGCGAACGTCGGGTGCCAGTGCGTTTCAGATTGGACCATTCCATACCGGATTCATATATTCCTTGCATCATAGGCCCAGTGCAGCAGGGCTTGTCGTTGTTTTTTCCTGCACTGAAAGTCGTGCGGTTCACAGTTTTTTCGCACCGCAGAGGCGTGACGCCGGAACGCTCGCCAGCGCCTGATCTGGCGCTCGTCTTCCAGGGGTGTTCGCCTGCCCATAAAGTATCTGCAGTACCACTGGAACCAGCCGCGCGGATCCTGGTCGCGAATCCAGCCCTTCTTCCGCCACTCGCTGAGCGGCTGGGACGCATCCACCGAAAAATAGTTCAGATCAACGTTCTTTACATCGCTGACTTTTGCGCGCGTAAACCAGTGTTCCGGGAACTCATCCCTGCAATCGTTCAGATACTTTCCGCCGAAGACACCGAGTTCAAGCATGTCCTTTGGCGTGAGTTCCGGGGTAAACAGGGTATCGAAATTTTCGCCCATGGGCTCAACAAGCTCATAGACATATCCGTTCTGCATCCTGTCATGCACCTGAACTTTTTTCATGTGCAATACCTGGTTTTCGCAACCCTTGCGGTCAGGGCTGCCCGGCATCCGGCACGGGATCCGATACCCTGATCTCGTCTATGAGTGTGCGACGGACGATGCGCCCATCGCGCATATATTGCGTCGCCCGCATGCGCACGTCGGGGTCTCCCGGCACGAAGCTGACGACTTCCGAAACCGTCAATCCCGAACCGTCCTTGAATTCCATCAGAAACACTGAAGTCTGGCCGGCTTCATCGGCGGCGACAGCCTTAGCCCAACCGTCGACGCGATCATTGAAAAAGCGCAGACGGTCTACATCCCACTTGCCGTAACTTTCGATGCGCTGTTCTTCACTGCTGTCCGGATTGAGAATGTTGGTCTGGTGATAATCATGTACTTCGCCGTCCGGCAACAGCCGCACGGTGATTCTTGAGGGAAGTGTCGAAATGACTTTTCCCTCGTGGTCAACCCGGCGAAACGTGCCTTCCCAGACACCTTCCATTTTTGCGGTCAGCGGACTCCGCCGCCGCAATTGTGCGCGGGAAATGCGGTCCCCGTTGGCGAGCACGGGCTGGTCGGACAGGCGGTCGAAGCGAAGCCAGGAAAAACCGTCGATTTCACCGCGAATGGAATGATCAGACAACCTGATGGAGCGGTCGCGGTACCAGAGCCTGTGGCGATCAAGCAGCATGTCGAACTCGGCATAGACGGGGCCGCTTTCCGGATGTTCGTAGCGACAGGCTTGGGGGCGCATTCCGCCTTTGAAGCGCGTTTTGTCCGGCTCCCAGCGGAAAAACAGATTGCATTCTGCAACCAGGAAGAAGTCTTCCCGGCTCATATTTGCCACTCCTTCCGGGGGCATGAAAGGCCGGTCATAGGCTTGCTCCAGCGATGTGAAAAGCTGCTCGACTTCAATTTCTCCGGTGCTTTCCAGCCATTTCAGCGTCATGACGCGTTGACGATGTGCCAACTTCGGCCGGTCCGTCTTCACTTCTTCAAGAAACAACACAATCTCACCTATGCGCGGCGCATCGAGCCTATGTACACGCATATCCCGAACGAGTCGCACGGCCTCTGCATAATCCGGCTCCCGGTTCAGCCTTTCGGCCAGGGCCTGGCGTTCATTCGAGAAGGCTCCTGTCCAGTAGTTGGCGAATGTCTCAAGCAGAGCAGCTCCCTCCGCGTCATTCGCACTTGAGGCCAGCGGCCAAAATACTGTCAGCAGCGCTGCCAAGGGGGCGGCTGCACAAAGTTTGAACCTGGTATATTTTGCTTTGTGAGTGTTCTTTTTCATTGGGAATTACCTACTCATGTTGGGAAGTTTTACCTGTCACTCCGATTCAGGGGTGGTTCGTGATTCAGGATCAGTTCAGTCCTGACCATCTCTCGCCAGGGCTGCTCCTCATCCACCAGCGGGCTGCCTATTACACACAAGTTTTGTCTGAACGTAAATTAGGGTAGAACCGTTCCGGGCAGGTTTCGATGAACACCTCATAAGCCTGGGTGTAACTACTCGCCCCCCTTCTCCTGCTTGATCATTGTGGAGGCGGTGCCGTTGAGTGCGATCTGGATGGCGGTCAGCGGATTGTAGCCCTGGTGGGCCATGGACTGGAGATAGCTGGAGATTCGGCAGTGGGCCTCGGCGTGGCGGAGGGTTCGGAAGCAGCCGGAGACCTTCTGCTTGACCTTGGCCATGCGGATATCGCGCTCGGCGCGGGTGTTGGTGAACGGGGTGTCGGGGTCGCGGGCGAAGCGCAGCACCTCGGTGTCGTACTGGGTCAGCGCCTCGTGGAGGTTCTCGGCGTCGGACTTGGCGATGCGCCCGCGCTGTCCATCGAGGCGGGCGGGGGTCTTGGGGAGTTCCCGTGTGGCCTGGGTGAGGATGGTTCGGTAGCGCGTGCGCACGGCCGTGAAGGCTGCCTCGTCGAGGGCCTTGCCCTCATGCGTGCGGACCTTCCGGCAGGTGTCGAGCAGGAGCCTGGCCCGCTTGGCCCAGGCGTACCCGTGGGCGTCCTCGACGAACTTCAGGTCGCGCAGCAGGTGGGCACCGCACAGCGCGTGGTCACAGTGATCATAGGCGAAGGAGCTGGCCCAGCGGTCGTGGACCAGGACACCACCAGAGCGAGGGATGACACCCAGGTCGTCGATGGCGGCGCGACCGCGCCTTCGGTGGACGAACTTCACCCTCAGGTCCCCGGCACCGATGCTGTGCACCCAGTGGTTCGTGCCATCGACGCGCAGGCTGGTCTCGTCGGCGTGCAGGGCGGGCATGGCCAGCAGACAGTCGATGGCTGTGGCTTCCCAGTCGGTCAGCGCCTCGTGCAGGCGCATCAGCCAGGCCAGCAGGGTCGCCTCGGCCACGGCGCGCCCGGTCAGGGCCTTGGGGGTCTGCGCGGCGCGCTTGAGCGGCACCATCTGGGCAGCCATGAGATGCGTGGCGAAAGCCAGGATGCCGTGGCCGTACTGCAGCGGTCCCGGCATATCGTCCGGGAAGGCGCCCCGGCTCTCGGCTCGGCAGCGCGGGCAGGTCTTGATCTCGGCCTCGACCGTCAACTCGCGGGTCTCGAACAGGATGTCCACCAAGACCCGCCGCTCATGGCCGTGCGGGGCGACATCCCCAAGACCGCGACCGCAGGCGCGGCATTCGGCGACCGGTGCGGTTCGCGTCTCCACGACCAGGCGGTTGGGCCCGTCCCCGGTGGCGCAGGCCTTCGGCCCCGTGCTCGTGGCACCGGGGCGCGTGCGGGCGGTCTCGTCGGGCTCCGTCCGGGAGCTTGGCAGCCCGGAGTTGCGCGAACCCTTCGGAGTGTTCTTCTCCATGAACACCGCCATCAGCACCTGAAAGAGCATCAGCAGAGCTTCGACCAGGGCGCGGCTCTCGGCGCTCATCGCGCCGTCCGCGCACAGCGTCTCGAAGCGCGCCTTGAGCGCGTCGAACTCCGAGCGCAGCGACGCCTTGTTGACCGTCGCCATGGGCTACCCGGACCCCACCGCCAAGCGCTCCGCTGGCGGCATCAGCGCGATCAGCGCCTGACACACCCCCGCTGTCGCCTTGGAACCGAAATATGCGTTACCCATGACCCTGTGCACTCATGAAACGCACACATCATAGTATCGCCTCCCTATGACGTCAAGGGGGGCGAGTAGTTACGCCTGGGTATAGGTTTCCAGTATGGTATATCCTCCCCAGAGGATCTTGTGCCCTGGCGGCGGATCGTGCCTGCGGGACATGTACCCGCCGAGCGTGGCCATAATGAGCATCGCACTGCCCAGAGTCTCCGGCGGTGGCCTGTTCCGCTCCCGTGCGACATCGCGCAGCACCCGGATCTCCAGATCGGAGAACAGCACCCCGGCGGGCAGCTCCGGCGTCTCCCGGCCCAGCAGGGTCATGGCCAGCAACCGCCAGGCGACGACGGCCTTGATCGCGATGGCCCGCTGCAGTCGTTCAACCCGCTGCAGGTTCAAAAACTCGGCCTTGCACCCGGATTTGAGGACACGATGCCAGTCCTCACTCCGCCAGCGCAGACGGTAGGCATCAATGATCCGTTCAGCCTCAGCCTGACAGGTGACCGGCAGACTGGTCAGCAGGAACCACTCCAGCGGCTCACTCCCGTCAGCGGGAGGCCTGGTCTCCTGGACATGCACCATGTTCAGGGTCAGCGAGGCCGAGTCCTCTGCCCTGGGGTTGTGCATCAGCCTGACCGACTGCCAGCGCAGGTCAGCGTGCGCAGTTCGGGCCATGCGCCCCGTCGATGCCTTCTGGCCGCGAGCCGCACGGCGGTGTGACCTGTGCGTCACCTCGATCTCCAGCCGGGCCCGCACCGGTGCGGCGCGTATCTGATCGAACAGCTTGTCCTGCCGGGCACCCTGAGAGCGGTTGTGTCGAGCCCGCACGATGCACTCCAGCGCGTCATGCCGCCGACAGGCATCCAGGATGGCCCAGGCATCCCCCTCCCGGTCCAGAACCGCACTACACTGCACATCCGGGACCTGGTGGGCCAGTTCAGCACTGTCCTGCAGGGCCCGCAGCCAGCGCCCCGTTCTGAGCCTGCTGTCTGTCCCTGTCTCCGTCTCCGTCTTCTTCTTCTCCGTCTCCGTCTCCGGCCCCGTCCCTGTCTGCTCCAGTGGCAGGGCATCACAGGCCAGATGCACCACCCCCAGCGGCACCCCGGTCTCGGCCACCGCCAAGGTGCTGTGCAGATGCTGCCCCAGGGTGCCCTCGCTGCCCGTGGTCCGACTGATCAGACCGAGACCCTGACAGGCCCCATGGGTCGCGAAGTTCAGGTCGGTGCCGTCCTGCACCAGCAGCACACTCGACTGGCCCGCCATCCGCGAGAGCGTCTGCTGACGGTGCGTGGCAAGGATGTTGGTCATCGTCAGCTCCGAGCCGGCCGGCTGTTCCAGCATGCGATAGAAGCCAGCCACCGCCGCTGCATCACCCTGTGCAGCCGCCGGAAAGGAGGCACCGGGGGCGGCCGCCATCAGGCGGGCACTGGTCACCAGTCGTCTGCTCACTCGTCGATCTCCCAGCGGCGCACCGCCCAGTTCCTGCTCCACCCAGTCAGGCCCGTCCAGGCCAGCGGCACAGTCCTGTGGACGCACCAGAACCGGCCGGACTCCCAGCACTGTCCGCCAGTCCGGCTGCAGAGCCCGGCACCAGATGGTGCGCCTGGGGACCTCGGCACCAGAGGGTGCGAAGCGTCCCCGACCGGCCGTCAGCCCCACGCAGGTCCAGCCCGCTGCCCGCAGCGAGACACCAGTATACTGTGTAGCCGTGACACAGGTCTCGACCAGCACCGGACGATAGCCATAGTCGTGCTCATAGTCATCGGCCAGTCGGCGCAGACACCGGCCCAGGGCCCAGGAGGCCAGAGTGTGACAGGAGACCATGGGCCGGATCAGGAACCGGCTGAGGGTGACGATCAGGTGACGGGGGCGGGGGTCGTCCGTCCAGCCAATCCAGGTATCGCGGTCCTTGAGGGCATAGGCCGAGGCAGAGAAGCCCAGAGCCCCAAGCCAGCCGCCGTCGGACCCGATCAGAGAGCGCACCTGGGCTCCGGCGTGGAACACACTGCCCTGGGGATGCTCGCGGGCCATCAGCTCGTTCCAGATGCGATGCTGTGCATCATCGCGGACCCGGCACAGATGCAGCCCCGCCACCTGGTCGACCCGCTCCGGCACCCCGACCGGGGCCGGGACCGGTGCCTCCAGACCCCGGGGCCGACCCCGGGCACTGTGCGTCTTCTGAACCGGGAGCACCAGATGCCCCGAGTCGTGCAGCTGCGCCAGTGCCGCACTGCAACTGCTCAGGCGCGGTCGCCCGAGATGATCATGAACATCATAGTGGGCACAGACCTCGCGGGCCACCTGCTGGCGGCTGGTGAAGTCTCCGGTGTCCAGCAGGTCGCGGAGCCAGGCGAGTCTGTCCGGCTCGGCCAGGGCTGCCGGAACGCTTGCCAGCGCCTGATCTGGCGCTCGTCTTCCAGGGGTGTTCGCCTACCCATAAAGTATCTGCAGTACCACTGGAACCAGCCGCGCGGATCCTGGTCGCGAATCCAGCCCTTCTTCTGCCACTCGCTGAGCGGCTGGGACGCGTCCACCGAAAAATAGTTCAGCTCAACGTTTTTTACATCGCTGATTTTTGCGTGTATAAACCAGTCTTCCGGGAACTCATCCCAGCAATCGTTCAGATACTTTCCGCCGAAGACCCCGAGTTCAAGCATGTCCTTTGGCGTGAGTTCCGGGGTAAACAGGGTATCGAAATTTTCGCCCATGGGCTCAACAAGCTCATAGGTATATCCGTTCTGCATCCTGTCATGCACCTGAACTTTTTTCATGTGCAATACCTGGTTTTCGCAACCCTTGCGGTCAGAGTTGTGCGGCATCCGGCACAGGATCGGATACCTTGATTGTGTCTGTGAGTGTGCGACGGGCGAACCTCCATCTCGTGCGACCAGTGCCCTCTGATCCTTCCGTCCAACCCGTCCATACCACTGTTATAACACAGCGACCTTTGAATGGTCAGCAAAAGCGAAAACCGGTGGGAATCTCAGCTACTCGCCGTTAGGACTATTGAATAGTCCTGGGTGTGAGCTGGACCCTCAGATCAACCGGATGCGCACCAAGCTCGGCATGCTGCGCAACCAGGTCGCCGACCTTCTAAAGGGCACCCCATCAACAATCGGTCACCAGGTCCACAGAAACGCGTGAGGCCAAAATCGAGATGTTTGATGCTGAGTATGAGGCACCCAAGCACCAGCCCGGCTAGGTGTCCGGTCAGATCAGGGTCACTCAACTCGGCGCACCAGACGCTTGATGCCTTGCCATCCAGTCCAGTCGGCTGCTGTTCCTCGACCTAATCCGCAAGAGTGCCTGCCGGGCGGAGACCGGGATGATGGCTGCCGTTCTACATCCTTGGAACGGTGAGCAACGCGGGCGATGCGGCCACTGCCAAATCAACCAGACCGGCACAGTTTTCCCCGGAACCTGACTGCGCATGGCCTAAGGGCTGCCCAAAAAAACAACAGGGAGGGGGGTTCAAACTGTTAAGAAATTGGGTACGAGGTTAGGACATTTGAATCTGGTAGGGGCGGTAAGACCCCATCGAGCAGGATTTGTCGTTGATTGAGGGTAGTTGAAACTTGTATTTTGAAATAGCATATATTTTTTGCTATGCTGTTCGTTGCTATGATCGACCGGGACATTACTGCTAGTGTGCTTGAAGCTGCGGCGCAGTCGCCCGCCGTTACACTTACCGGGCCTCGCCAAAGCGGCAAAACGACCCTGTGCCGCGTCTTGTTTCCCAAACATTCTTACGTTACGCTTGAAGCGCCTGACGTACGCGCGTTCGCAACAAAGGATCCACGCGCCTTCCTGGCACAGTTTCCTGCGGGTGCCATTCTTGACGAAGTGCAGCGCACGCCCGACCTTCTATCCTATCTGCAGGGCATCATAGATGATGATCCAGCACCCGGTCGCTGGATTCTGACAGGTTCTCGCAACCTGTCTTTGATGGCCTCCGTGAGTCAATCTCTGGCTGGCCGCACGTCAGTACATAACCTGCTGCCGCTCACGCACAGCGAAACTGCGCAATTCTCCCGGTATCCCTCCACTCTGGATGAAGCTCTCTTTTCGGGCGGCTATCCGAGAATCTTCGATCGTGAACTCAACCCGGAGACCTGGATTCGCGATTATGTCACCACCTATCTGGAACGAGACGTACGATCCATCGCTAGTGTCGGCGACCTGGAAACCTTCCACAGATTCTTGGAGTTGTGCGCGGGACGCACGGCGCAATTGCTGAATCTGTCCTCGCTGGCCAAGGACTGCGGTGTCTCGCAGCCTACCGCCAGGTCCTGGCTCAGCGTTCTGGAGGCCAGCTTCATAGCCTTTCGCCTCCCCGCGTTTCACTCCAACTTGAGGAAACGGCTGGTGAAGATGCCCAAACTGCACTTCCACGACACGGGACTGGCCTGCTGGCTAATGGGCATCCGCGAACCGGGTCAACTTCGCTCGCACCCGTTGCGTGGGGCACTATTCGAAACCTGGGTGGTATCGGAGGTCATCAAGCACCGAGCAAATCAAGGGATCACGAGCGGTCTTTCATTCTACCGCGACAGCAATCGTGCCGAAGCCGATTTGATAATCGAGGATACAGAATCGATCACGCTGGTGGAAGCTAAGTCCTCCGCAACCCCATCCCCGGGGATGCTCGTTGGCGCGAGGAGAATCCGCAGCCATATTGCCAACCCAGGGCGGCTATGTCGGATCGCAGTGGCTTACGGCGGTGAAGAGGCTCAGCAACACTCGGATGGACAACTTGTTCCTTGGTGTATGCTCGCAGAAGTAGCTCGGTCAGACGCTCCCCCTTCCGTATGTGTGACAACGCCCCAAAACGAACCGATTTCGAAAGCGGATGTTTTGGCGCTTTTTCCGAATAAGACCTGGAAACGGGCCGCCACTGCTGAGGATGGCTGGGCGATATTGCAATTACACACCAGTCAGCTTCCAATGACCCTGTTCATTGCGGCCCCGGGCTTCGAGGCACAGGCTCAGCATAGCTGGGTTCCAGAAGAGGGTGTGCTGCGTGCTGAACTCGTGCCCCTGCAAAGCGGGGGTTCCATCATTTTTCCAGCTGCTACTGGCTACATCCCAAATCTGGCGGGCAGGTTGGAACCGATACCGGATACTCACGGGAGGGCCTATCTTTACGCGGACAACATCGCTATCAATGGCGGAAAGCAACAACCCGTTACTTTTGATCTGGGAGAGGAACTGCACCTTGCTGACGCGGAAGGCAACGAAATGCAGGTTCGTATAATCGATATTCTTGGACGGTCCGTATTGGCCGAGTACCGCGCACAGAACGAATAGGACTGAGTGATTCTCATGAGTATGACTCGACCTTTGAGCATCTTGAGGGGTAACTACTCGCTCTCCTCTTTTGACTGAGCGGGGTTTCCTGTGTTGGGGGCTCTATCATTTCGGCCCGTGCCCAGGACTCCTCCGCGCAGTCTCGTCGGGCTCGGCCCGCGAACTCGGCAGCCCGGAGGTGCGCGAACCCTTCGGGGTGTTCTTCTCCATGAACACCGCCATCAGCACCTGAAAGAGCATCAGCAGAGCCTCGACCAGGGCGCGGCTCTCGGCGCTCATCGCGCCGTCCGCACACAGCGCCTCGAAGCGCGCCTTGAGTGCGTCGAACTCCGAGCGCAGCGACGCCGTGTTGACCGTCGCCATGGGCTACCCGGACCCCACCGCCAGGCGCTCCGCTGGCGGCATCAGCGCGATCAGCGCCTGACATAACCCCGCCGTCGCCTTGAAACCACAATATGCGATGTCCATGACTTTGTGCGATAATGAAACGCACACACCAGAGAGCCTCTTTCCTATGGTGTCAGGGGGGGTGAGTAGCTACGTTGAGGGCATCTGTTATTTTAGGTGGCACCTCGTGGGTAGCTAGCCAGCCCAAGTTCCCAGGATACAGTTCGAGGCTTGTGTTTTCCGAAGCGCAGGGGAAGCTTAGGATGGAGAGAATGCAGCGAGCAGCGAGCAAGCCACGTGCGTGCTTCGGGCTGCAAAACGCGCGGCTGGGGCGTTAGGCGGCGCGGGAAAGAGCGCCCGCAGGCGTATCTGTCGGATGTGCACGAGTTGGCTGACTTCGAGCATGTCTCGGACTGGATCATGGACTGCCAAAGCGAAGCGGAGATCCTCTCCAAGCTGCCGGGCAACGGTGGGCAACGGCGCAGACTGAACCTGTTGCTTCGATGACTTACCCCCCCCCCCCCGAAAAATTCAGCGGTCGGTCCCTTGCCAGGACGTGTTCTTCTAAGCGAGGCCGCTACACTGTTTCGCCGCGTCCGTGCGGCTTGCCGTTCGGGTGCCGCCCTGTGCCTGCTGCTGTTCGCCGCCGGCGCGAATGCGCAGTATGTACCGGGAGATCAAGGCGCCGTCTACATCCTTGCGCCAACGGATACGATCAACGGGCCCGTCACTGAAGGCGCCACCATCAACATCAAGGTTCGCGGATACCGATACACAAACAGCCGGAGTCAGACGTTCCACTTGTCGTATCGGGTCGATGACGACCCCGCTCTCGATCTGGTCGATGCCGAGCACGAGGGTATGCAGAAGCACCAATTCAATGTCGGCGGAACTGATTTCCCCGGAGTTTTTGATGCAAGGGGTGATGCGAATGCCACACTCTCTATCCCAACGAAACCGGACGCTAGATGCAGGGACGGGAGTATTACAGTGACCCTGCTTGGGAGTTTCCATCCCAACCCGGAATATGTGTTAGACGTTGCACCAAAAGAGTATACCTCCCAGCTCGGCAGCGGGTCGATAACAATTCGCGTCAAAGACGATCCCCGACGTTGCCCGACCATTTCATTTGACAAGACGGCCGAAGCGCTAGAGAAGGATGGCGTGATCGAAGGCGGCGGCTTCGCACTCAAGCTAGTTCGGCAGATTAACGGTGGAAAAGGCCTTGACGGGGGCCAAGTGACCGCAAAGTGGAAGGTCGAAGATGACGCCACGCTCGACTTCCTGGCGAGCGCTGACCAAGGCGAGAAGTCCCATCAATTTGACGCTTCCAAGGTCAAGGCTCGGCAAACGAAAGACATTTGGATGCAAACCCGGATCGATCCGGGGTCCGGTAATGGTTCGGTCAAAGTAACCTTGCTGCCGAGCGAGTACTACAAGCTGGGCGCAACGACCATGCTCACAGTGCCCGTCAAGGACGACACCGACTTCCTTAAGCGCGTGCTTCGAATTAGTGACCTCAGGGTGGCGGAAGACCACCTTTATCTCGATTCGACGCTACGTTTCGTTAACGGCTTCAGATTGCCTATACAGCTTGGCGGCAGCCCCTCCACAAGCGCGCAAGACCCAAGTGTCAGGGTCTCGTTCGCCGAAGGTGGCCTCTGCGAGGCCACCGCCGATGCGCGGGATCTGTCAAAATCGGGTGGGGATGGCAGGCGCGTGCCGCGGACAAGTTTCCCCGAGCCGATGGTGATCGAGTGGGAAAAGGGACGGCCTGATGCCAGAATCGGGTATTTCGCGAGTAGCTTGATGAACGATCAGTACCACGAGGGTGACGAGACCCTCTGCGTACGGTTTGACCAACCCAAGTCCCTGCAACTCCCCCGCGGCGCCAAGGAATATTTCACCACCGTCACCATCACCGACGATGATCCGCCTCCTTCCATCCAGGTGGATACGCCGAGCGCTGCCGAAGGCGATGACACCCTCGACTTCACGGTCACACTGACCAATCCGCCGCAAGGCAAGGACGTGACGGTCAAGTACCACGATACCCGCAAGGGCAGCGCGACTTCGGGGGATGACTATGAGGCTCTGCCGACGGCGAGGGCGAAAGGTGTGCTCACCTTCCCCGCCGACAAGGGCGATACACCGCAGGAAAGCACCGTCTCGGTGCGGATCATCGACGACAGCGCGGTCGAGGAAGACGAGGATGTGGCGTTGCGCTTCACCGAACCGCAGAACGCTGACTTTAAGTCTGGCGCCAGAGGCATCACCGTCATAGCGGCCATCACCGACAACGATAGCCCAGCACCGCAAGTCCGGCTGCGCGAAGCGGCTCCCGGGGCCGGGCCGGTGGTGGTGCAGGAGGGCCAAACCGCCATCTTCCACGCCGACATCTGGATCTACGAGGACGGCAAGTGGCAAATCGGCACCCTTAACGAGGATATCAAGATACGTTGGAGCATTGCACTCGCTAGCGTCAGTGACGGGGCTGCCGAAAAATCCGACTTCCCTGACAGTTTCAAAGCTGGGGATGATGTCACCATCGCCGCTGGTCAAAGCGGGATCAAGATCGAAGTGCCTACCTTGTCCGACTCGAACGAGGAATCAATTGAGAATTTCAGGGTCCACCTGTATCAGCAATTTTCATCCATCAGGCACGAAGCCACAGGCAGCATCTACGACGGCCCCACCCTGCGCATCGCCGCGCCCAAGGGTCCGGCCACCGAAGGCAATCGGCTCAAGTTCCCCGTCACCCTCGGCGTGGCCGCGGCCACCGACATCAGCGTCGCCTGGAAGACCGAGTCGCTCGCCGCCCACTCCGCCGAGGCCGGTAAGGACTACACCGCCGCCTCGGGCACGCTGCGCTTCAAGGCCGGGGAAATCAACAAGGTCATCCGCGTGGCCACCCTGGAAGACGGCATTGATGAGCCTGCCGAGGACTTCTCGGTGGTGCTGACCGACCCCAAGGTCGCCGGCCTCGACCTGGGGCCGTTGCGCGCGGTGGGCATTGTCCGCGACAACGACAAGCGCCCCGCCATCACCATCGGCGACGCCACCGCCAACGAAGGCGAGACCTTGAACCTGCCAATCACCTTGAACCCGGCGCCCGCGGTGCCAGTGCGCCTTGAGTGGCGGGTGCGCGCGCCGGACAGGCACGGTGCCACCCGAGGCGCGGACTACACCGGTACCGAGAGCGGCCAGCTCACCTTCAAAGCGGGCGAGTCGAGCAAGAACCTCGAATTTCCCACCATCGACGACAGTATCGACGAGCCCACCGAGACCTTCGAGGTGGCGCTGATCGTCCTGCGCGACGAGGAGCCGCTGTTCTTCTCGAGCCAGCGGGACAGCGCGCAAACCGACATCCTCGCCCCGCTCACCGCCACCGCCACCATTCTCGACAACGACACGCCGAGCCTCAGCATCGACGACGTGGAGGTCAAGGAAGGCGGCAAGCCGGTGGTGTTCACGGTGCGGCTCTCCAGCCCGCGCACCTATCCGGTGGAGGTGGAGTTCAGCACCAGGGATGGCGGCGGCCCCAGGGTGCCGACGCAAATACCAGGCAGATTCGTTGCGAACACCGCCCTGGGCGCCGGGTCGAGAAAGGACTACGAAGGCGTCGCCACGCCGCGCACGGTGCGTTTCGAGCCGGGAACGACGCAAGTGAAGCTGCCATCGATTCCGGTGGTGGATGATACTGCACGAGAGAATTCGGAGTATTTTCAGGGCATCATCGCCTTCAAGTCCGGCGCCACCCCCAAGGTGACCATCGCCAAGGGTGCCGGCCTCGCCAAGATCCAAGACAACGACACCACGCGCTACTGGATCGCGAACAAGGACACCACCATCCGCGAAGGGCGGTCAAAGCGAATCTTGGTCAAGCGCGACCGCACTGAGTTCAGGACGCAGGGCCTGATCGGCTGTCTCCTGACGACGGGGCGCCATGACGCGGACGGCCATGCCGGATTGCTGGCCCGTGGAAATGCCGCTCCCCAAGATCAGATTGATGTCTTCATCGCACGCAAGGACAACCCGGTGAGTGTCTGCGGCCAGGCTGCGGACGGGGCGCTGCCGGCCCGGTTCTCGTTCGAGGCCGGCGAGGACGAGGCGAGCTTCTGGATCGAAACCGTCGATGACAGCCGCAAGGAACCGGACGAGACCTTCATCGTCTGGTTCGATCCCACTTCGGCCTTTGCCCGCGATGAAAACCCTCTAAATCGGGCGAGAGTGACGGACCATATCGAAGCCCAAACGGTCTTCACGATTCTGGACGACGACGATATCCACCGCTTCCGGGTGGTCAGCGCCAACTCGCCTTGGGAAGGGCAGGATGCGCACTTCGACATCTACGTGGACAGCGATGCAGGTCTGGCGGCGCTGAAAAATGCCTCCAATCCGTTCGTCGAAATCAAGTTTGACGCCGACAAGACGGACACCGCCAAAGGCGGCGTCCACTACACGCAGGGCAGTCTCACCCGCAACTTCGACCCGTCGTCGGTCACCCGCAAATCCGATCCGGTGGGCAGGATCAGCATCCCCACCATTGCCGACGACGTGCTCGACGGCAACAGGACCCTGACGCTCTCCATTGCCGAGCTGCTTGCCGGCTCTTCCACGGTTTTGCCGTTCCGGCCCGCCTCCGGCGCCGCCGCCGCCACCGCGACCGCCACCATCCGCGACGACGAAGCGTATCACTTGTCCGTTCTTGACGCGGTAGGCGACGAAGGCGATGCCGCAGGCGTCAAAGTCACCTTGTCGAAACCAGCCGAACAGGACATCACGATCCGCTTCCGCACCAGGGAAGGCACCGCCAAGGCGCCCGCCGACTTCACCGCCTGCGCCGCCAAGGATGCCCACTGTGCCCTCGTGATCCCGGCGGGCGAGACCGAAGCGCAGCTGCGCGTGCCCACCACCGAGGATGCCGTCCCCGAGGAAACCGAGCAGTTCAGAGTCGTCATCGTCGAAGTCGATTTTGCCAACATCATCGTCGACAGGCGCACCGCCGTCGTAAAGATCCGCGACGACGACGCCCGTTCGGTGGCGATTTCGGGCCTTGCTGATGACAGCGTGCCGGAGAACATCGTATGGACCTCGCCAACCCCCTCTTGGACCGGCGCACCCGACGGCGGCGTGGCCTGGACCCTTGAAGGCGACGACGCTGCGCGCTTCACCATCGATCCGGATACCGGCGTGGTGACGCTGCCCGCGCAGAACTTCGAGGCGCCTGCCGACAGCGACAGCGACAGCGTGTACGACATCACCGTGCGCGTCACCGACGAGGACGGCAACACCGCCGCGACGGCGCTGTCGGTGACGGTGACCGACGAGGTGTATGGATACCTGTACTTGGATGCCAGGGGTGACAAAGTGTCGGTGGATCCGAACACGGGGCTTGTCCGGGCCGAGGAAGGAGTCAGCGTGAGACCGTCGATGCTGTACGGAAAAAGGCGATTTTCCAACAATTCATTCACTTACGACGCGCGGCGGCCTGACAAAGCGCCGAGCCGGCTGGTAGTCAGCCGCAGGTTAACCGGTCTAGGCGGTACCGGTGCCGCAGACGACAAGGATATTTCCTCTCAATCCCCTGATGGGGCCATTGCCAACATAGGTTGGAAGGAGCGTGATTCATATAGCAGAGATACTGTCACACTGGTTGATGACAAGGTCGGTGAGGACGTGGAAACCTTCTCGATCAAGTATTCGATGCATGTGGATAACGATGACATCCTGATCGCGATCTGGACCGGCAGCAGGAATATCATTTCAGATACCCTGAAGGTCGAGATCATCGATAACGATACGCGGGGCGTGACGATCTCCCCGGACACCCTCTCGCTCGACGAGGCCGATGACCCCGAAAGCGCGGACGATAAGGAGAACATCGGCATCTACACGGTTGCGCTCGACTCGCAGCCCGCCTCAGGCACGGTGGAGGTCGCGGTCGAGAGCGGCGACAAGACGGCCGCCACCGTCTCGCCAGCGAGCCTGACCTTCACCACAACGACCTGGAACGTGCCACAGACCGTCACCGTCACCGCCGTGGACGATGCCACCGACAACACCGGCGACAAGCGCTCGGTGGACATCACCCACAAGATCACTACCACCGGCGAAGGCAACGACTACACGGCGGTCACCGCCGACCCGGTGAAAGTCACCGTCACCGACGACGATGCTGCGCCGACCGGCATCGCGCTGTCGGTGAATCCGACCTCGGTCGCGGAGAACGCGGCGACGGCGGCGACGGTCACCGTGACGGCGACGGTGACGGGCGGCACCACCTACGCGGCGGCGACCGCGGTCACCGTCTCGGTCGGGGACGGCAGCGACAGCGCCGTCTCGGGCACCGACTACGCCGCGGTGTCGGATGTCACCATTACCATTCCGGCGGGCGCGGCGAGCGCCACGGGCACGTTCAGCCTTGACCCGACCGACGACAGCCTCGCCGAGGGCGCCGAGACGCTCACCGTGTCCGGTGTCTCTGGCACCCTCGACGTGACCGATGCTGAGATCACCATCACCGACAACGAGAGCACCCCGACGGCGACCCTGGTGCTGACGCCGGCGACCATCGACGAGAGCGGTGCCACCAATGTCAGCACGGTGACGGCGACCCTGAGCGCGGCGAGCAGCGAGGCGCTGACGCTGACCGTGTCGGCGGGGACGGCAGCGACAGCGCCGTCTCGGGCACCGACTACGCCGCGGTGTCGGATGTCACCATTACCATTCCGGCGGGCGCGGCGAGCGCCACGGGCACGTTCAGCCTTGACCCGACCGACGACAGCCTCGCCGAGGGCGCCGAGACGCTCACCGTGTCCGGTGTCTCTGGCACCCTCGACGTGACCGATGCTGAGATCACCATCACCGACAACGAGAGCACCCCGACGGCGACCCTGGTGCTGACGCCGGCGACCATCGACGAGAGCGGTGCCACCAATGTCAGCACGGTGACGGCGACCCTGAGCGCGGCGAGCAGCGAGGCGCTGACGCTGACCGTGTCGGCGGGGACGGGGGTGACGCTGAGCAGCAACAAGGTGCTCACTATTGCTGCCGGGCAGACCGAGAGCACCGGCACGGTGAGTCTGACGGCGGTGAACAACGCCGTGGACGCGGCCGACCTGGAGGTGACGGTGTCGGCGACGGCGAGCGGCGGCAACGGCGTGGCGGCCCCGGACGACGTGACGCTCACCATCACTGACGATGACGGGGTGCCGACGGTGTCGGTGGGTGATGCGACGGCGGTCACCGAGGGCAATGACACGAGCGCGACCACCGACATGACCTTCACGGTGACGCTCTCGGCGGTGAGCGGCAAGGTGGTGGCGGTGCCCTACACGCTCACGGGCACCGCGACGGCGGATGACGACTACACCGATCCCGCCACCAAGTCGGTGACCATTGCGGCGGGGCAGACGAGCGCCGACATCACCATCCCGGTCAAGGGCGACACGATCGACGAGCCGAACGAGACGGTCATCGTCACCCTGGGCAGTCCGACCAACGCCACTGTCTCCACCACCGCCGGGGCTGGCACCGGCACGGGCACCATCACTGACGATGACACCCGGGGCGTGACGGTGACCCCGACATCCAAGGCGCTGACGCTGGCGGAGGCCGACGACGGCGTTACCGACAGCGTGGCCGAGAACGAGGCCAGCTACACGGTGGTGCTCGACAGCGCACCCACCGCCACCGTGACGGTGAGGCTCACCAATCCGCGGAACTCGCCGGTGACGCTCGACAAAACCACGCTGACCTTCACCACTGGCAACTGGGACGACGCCCAGCAGGTGACGGTGACGGCGGTCGACGATGACATCGACAACGCGGGCGACGAACGCACAGCGACGCTCGCCCACGCCGTGAGCGGCGGCGGCTACGGGGCCTCGGAGAACTTCAATGTAGCGGTCACGGTCACCGACGACGATGAGTCCGGGTTCGCTTTTGATCCGGCCTCGCTGACGCTGACGGAGGGCGGCACTGACGGGACCTACGGGGTGGCGCTGGCGAGTCGGCCGACTGGGGCGGTGACGGTGACGGTGGTGGCACCCGCCGGGGAGCAGGTCACCCTGGATGGCCCGGACGCGGGCAGCGCCTTCAGCAAGAGCGAGACGATCGAGTTCACCACGGGCAACTGGAGTACGGCGCAGACGGTGACGGTGCGGGCGGGCGAGGACGACGACGCGGCCGGCGACACGGCGACACTGAGCCACACGGCGAGCGGCGGCGGCTACAACGCGGTGACGGGCAGCCTGGTGGTGACGGTGACCGATGACGACAGGCCGGGGCTTGCGTTTGATCCGGCCTCGCTGACGGTGGCGGAGGGCGGCAGCGGCAGCTACGAGGTGGCGCTGGCAACACAGCCATCGGCGGCGGTGACGGTGACACTGACGGCTCCCGCCGGGCTTGCGGTGGATACGGACGGGGAGGCCGAGGGCGACCAGACCACCCTCGCGTTCACGACCACCAACTGGGCCACGGGCAAGCCGGTGACGGTGACGGCGGATGATGACAGCCTGTATGATGCGGAGGCCCGTATCCGGCGCATCGGTCATGCCGCGAGTGGCGGCGACTACAACACGGTGACGGGCAGCCTGGCGGTGACGGTGACTGACGACGATGGTGAGCCCACCCTCGCCATCGCCGATGCGAGCGCCGCCGAGGGCGAGGCCATCACCTTCACGGTGACCCGCTCCGGGGCGACGGGGGCGGCGGCGAGCGTGCAGTGGGCCACTGCTGCCGATGCCAGCGAGGGGGCGACGCAGGCCACTGCTGGGACCGACTACACGGCGGTGACGACGGCACGCACGCTGTCTTTCGCGAAGGGCGACACCACCAAGACCTTGACGGTGGCGACCACCGAGGACACCCTCGACGAGCCTGTCGAGACCTTCCTGGTCAGGCTCACCGGTGCCACCGGTGCCACTGTCGGCGACGCTGAGGCCACGGGCACGATCACCGACGACGATGCTGCGCCGACCGGCATCGCGCTGTCGGTGAATCCGACCTCGGTCGCGGAGAACGCGGCGACGGCGGCGACGGTCACCGTGACGGCGACGGTGACGGGCGGCACCACCTACGCGGCGGCGACCGCGGTCACCGTCTCGGTCGGGGACGGCAGCGACAGCGCCGTCTCGGGCACCGACTACGCCGCGGTGTCGGATGTCACCATTACCATTCCGGCGGGCGCGGCGAGCGCCACGGGCACGTTCAGCCTTGACCCGACCGACGACAGCCTCGCCGAGGGCGCCGAGACGCTCACCGTGTCCGGTGTCTCTGGCACCCTCGACGTGACCGATGCTGAGATCACCATCACCGACAACGATGTAGCGGCGATCACGCTCATGCCCAACTCGATTGAAATTCCGATGGGCGGGCAGCGCACCTACCAGGTGATGCTGTCGAGCGAGCCGAGCACGACCGTGAAGGTTGTCATCGAAGAATCCGTCGATGGCTATGTGACGTGTGCGCCGCAGGAGCTTGAGTTCACCACGTCGGACTGGATGAAGCCGCAAACCGTGATGGTGACCGCCAACGGCGATTTCGTTGTGCAAGCGCAGGACGAGGAAGGCATGGACTCGCTGGGGCTGCAGCATACTGCCAGCGGCAATGAGTATGAAGGCGTGAGATCTGAGATGCCCGTGGAGATCCTGGCGACCGAATCTCTCACGCCAGATTCCCTCACCATCTCGGTGGACGATGCCGAAGGCCCCGAAGGCGACTGGCTGCGCTTCCGGGTGCATCTGTCGCAGCCATCACCGGGCGGCGTACGGGTGAAGTACCGCACCACTTCCGGGGAGGCCTGGGGCTTGAGGGTGCCTCGGGACGACGGGGTGAACTGGGACGAAAGGGACTACGACACCGTCGACGGCGTCCTGCGTTTCGATGCGGGCGAGCAAGAGAAGATCGTGCGCGTGTGGGCGCGCGCCGAAGACGGGCATTACGATCCCGGCGAGACCTTCTTCCTGGATATCCACGACCCCGTGGGCGCCACGCTTGCGAACCCGGGTAATGAATACCCGCTGCCGCTCTCGCCGGAGGTCATGGGCAGAGTGGACGGCAGCATGAGCCGCGCCATCGGCACCATCATCGGCGAGATGCCCGAGCCGCTCAAGGTGTCGATCAGCGTCAACAAGGATGTCGTCACCGAGGGCGAAGACTGGACGATCATCCAAGTGACGGCCTCCGCGCCCTACGGCGCGCGCCGTTCCATCCGAATTCCGCTGACGTGCGTCGGCGGCACTGCCGAGGCGGACGACTTCGACTGCCCCACCGGGCTGACCATTCATCACGGAGACGCATACGGGCAGGCGGGCTTCGAGATCCGCCAGGACGACGACACAGACGATGAGACCTTCACGATCTCCATTGGCGAGCCGTTGACCACCGATGCCGCTAGCACGAATGCCATGTTCGTTCGTGGCTCCGTCTCCTCGGTCGAACTGACCGTGCTCGACGACGATAGCGAATCCGTCGGGAACGACCCCTACGACGGGCTGACCGTGTCGATCGCCGATGCCACCGCGCAGGAAGGCGAGGAGGACCTGTGGTTCGAGATCACGCTGAACCGGCCAGCGCCGGGTCCGGTGACGTTCCATGCAGAATCCGAATCGGGTACCGCGCGCTCGCCCAATGACTACCAATACTTATCTAGGAGGGAGATCCGGTTTGAGGAGGGCGAGCGGATGCAGCGGCTGCCCGTGTGGGTGCATGATGATGACATCGACGAGGGTAGCGAGACGATGACCGTGGTGCTGTCCAATCTCCAGCCCGCCGGAGTCAAGTTCGCCCGGGATCGGGCGACCGGCACCATCAAGAACTCCGATCCGATCCCCGGTGCCTGGCTGGCCCGCTTCGGGCGCACTGTGGCCGACCAGGCCATCGACAGCGTGACAGACAGGCTGCGGGCGCTGCGCACGCCTGGTTTCGAGGGCAGCCTGTCCTTCCCCGGCAGTGGCCACGGAGCGGGAGAACCCAGCGGCGAAGCCGAAAACGGGCAGTTGATAGCTGGCGCGCCAAACGCAGCCAATGCGGCAGCAGGCCATGGACGTGGCGGAGGATTGTCGGCCGGAGGTGAAGTCGCTGGGGAAGAGATGTCGCTCAAGAGGATGCTGCTGCGGCAGCTGGGCACAGGGTCATTCATCCACACCCATGAAGCCGACTCCGCGGGCGGTACCCTAGCCTGGTGGGGCAAGGGAACGCAATCACAATTCTCTGGCCGGGATAAGAGCTTGAGCCTTGGCGGCGATGTGCTGACACTGACGCTTGGCGCCGATTATGGGCGCGGCCCTTGGGTGGCGGGCGTGGGGCTCCTGCATTCCATTGGCAGTGGCGAATGGTCCGGCGCAGGGGACGGCGAACTGGAGGCATCGCTCACGTCCGTAGCGCCTTATGCTGCCTGGTCGCCTGGCGAGCGCCTGCAGCTGTGGAGCACCGCTGGCCTTGGGCTGGGATCGCTCGGAGTGACACTGGACAAGGGCGGCGACGGTGCCGAGCGAATTGATACGGACATGGACTGGCGGATGGCGGCCGTCGGGGCGCGGGGCGATTTGTTCGCAGGGACGGGCGAGGATGGTTTGACCGCGGCGGTCATCGCCGATGCGATGTGGACTGAAACATCCTCGGCGCGCGCCGACGGGCTGGTTGCGGCGCGGGCTGGCGTCAGCCGCCTGCGCCTGGGCCTTGAAACGAGCCTGAAGGCGCAGCTGGAAGGCGGCATGCGCCTCGCTCCGAAGCTGGAACTGGGTGTACGCCAGGACGGTGGGGACGCCGAAACCGGGCGTGGAGCATATGTTGGCGCCGGGCTTGCGCTGACCGACCCGAACTCAGGCATCGCTTTCGACCTTGAAGGCCAGACGCTGATCTCGCACGATGAAGAGACTTTCAGGGAATGGGGCATGTCGGCGTCGCTTACGTTCGACCCCCGGCCGGACTCCGAGCGCGGCCTGTCGCTGTCGCTGCGGCATGACCTGGGAGGTCAATCGAGCGGCGGGATGCAGACCATGTTTTCGCCGGAGGCACTGTCAATGGGCGGCCCGGTGTCCGGCGTGTCCGGCGGCACGGCCACTTGGGCGGTCGAGACGGGCTACGGCATACCGGCTTTTGGCGAGCGCTATACGGCAACCCCGCGTCTGAGCTACGGGCTGTCCGCCGGAAGCAGGGAGTACGGGCTGGGCTGGCGGCTCAGTCCGGCGCAGCGCGTTCCCGATGTGACGCTTGGCGTGCTGGCCAGGCGGCGCGAAAGCGTGCAGGCGCCGCCTGAGCACGAGATCGAAATCGAAATCAGCGCAAGCTGGTGAAGATGCCCTAGTCCAGATAGTCAAGAATCTTCTGAACGCACGATTCGATTGATTGAACACCCGCCCGCAGGTGAACCTCAGGCTCGTTGGGTGCCTCGTAGTCGCTGCCGACGCCCGTGAAGTTCGGTAATTCGCCGCTTCGCTTCTTCCAGTGGCGTATCGACAAAAATCTTGACGAACTCGCCTTTGCCCATGACCCTGTGCGATCATGAAACGCACACACCAGAGAACCTCCTCCCTATGATGTTAAGGGGGGTGAGTAGGTACGGCTAATTTAAGGCCCAATAAACGCGACATGCCTTGTCAGTCTCTTATCAAGACTTGGCTCGCTGATGATGTCCAGCAGAACCGCAATGGTTGATGGGACGCGAATGCCAAGGGCTTTTTTCTCGGATCGAACGATCCTCCTCAATGGCCTGAGTGCAGCCAGCAAGATTGGGATTCGACAAGAGCGCCACCAGATGCATAATCTGTTCTCTGGCCAGTTCCAGCATGGTCAGGTACCAGGCTGCACGCCACCTGGGTGGGAACTCTGTGGCCACACCAGACACTGTATTCAGAGGTGCAGAAAAGCATATGCGTGTATCCTTACAGTGAATTGTCCTTCCGGCTGCAATTTGCAGAACAGACATATTTTTGGAACACTGTGAGAGGAGTACGTATCACAATGCTCCATACCCATCCAACAGTGCGGAAGTTGTGACCCACCTTATGTGTATCCTGTCCAAATATACTCCTGCTGATTTTCGGGTGATCTGGCACCATTGATCGGTATCAATCATGGATCGTCGCCAGCTCCCCATCGGTATACAGTCCTTCCGGAGAATCCGGGAACGGGACTGCTACTATGTCGACAAGACCCCGCTCATCCGGCGGCTCGTAGACACGGGGGATTTCTATTTCCTGTCCCGTCCTCGCCGGTTCGGCAAGAGCCTTCTGGTCGATACCCTGCGGGAACTGTTCGAGGGCAGCGAGGAACTGTTCCGGGGCCTGGACATACACGGACACTGGGACTGGTCGGTCAGGCATCCGGTGGTCAGGCTCAGCTTCGGCGGGAAGTACAACGAACCGGGGGATCTCCATAGCAACATCATCAGCCAACTGGCGATGATTGAGCACAGAGCCGGACTCCCGGCCATGTCAGAGACCGGGCCGGATCGATTGCAGAATCTTTTGTATCGTCTGCACCATGCCACCGGGCACCAGGTGGTGGTGCTGGTCGACGAGTACGACAAGCCGATCCTGGATGTGCTGGAGAACCCGGAGCTGGCGACAGCGAACCGAGACTACCTCAGGGGATTCTACGGCATCATCAAGGACAGCGCCGAGCATGTCCGCTTCGTGTTCGTCACCGGGGTGAGCATGTTCTCCAAGGTGAGCCTGTTTTCAGGTCTCAACAACCTGGACAACATCAGCCTCGACCCGGAGTTCGCTACCATCTGCGGCTACACCGACCGGGATCTGGACAGGGTATTCGCTCCGGAACTCCCCGGACTGGACCGGGACGAGATCCGGAAATGGTACAACGGCTATCACTGGCTCGGTGATGAGAAGCTCTACAATCCGTTCGACCTGTTGCTGCTGTTCAGGAAGCGGCGGTTCATGCCCCACTGGTTCGAGACCGGTTCGCCCACCTTCCTGTACCGGATGATGATGGAGAACGAGGTGAGCCCGATGGAACTGGAAAGCAGGACGACTGACGAGAAATTGGTCTCGCAGTTCGATGTGGGTGATATTGGGATAGATGCCCTGCTGTTCCAGACAGGATACCTGACGATCACCAGAGAGAAGAGGGAGGGCTTCAAGACGTTCTATGTCCTGGACTATCCCAATTTCGAGGTGCAGCAGAGCCTGAACCAGGGTCTGCTGGAGTATATCACCCATCGCGGGGTGGCTGCCGATGACCAGGGGAAGGAGTTAGCCCGGCTCCTCGGGGACAATGATTTCGAGGGGTTTAGAGAACAGCTCAGATCATTTCTGGCGGGGGTGCCCTATCCGTGGCATGACAGTGGAGGCCTTGGCCGCTACGAGTCCTGGTATGCAAGTATGCTGTACATGGGGTTCCGGGCCATCGGCGTCGATCTCCGGGTGGAAGATATTTCGAGCCATGGGCGGGCGGACATGGTGGTGTTTTATTCGGGTCAGGTCTTCGTGCTGGAGTTCAAGATGGCAGAGAGCGCAGAGAGTACAGAAGACATGCTCGATTCGGCCATTGTGCAGATGCGGGATCGTGGATACGCGGAAAAATATCTGGATCGCGGAGAGTCGATCACTCTGGTTGGCTTGGCTTTCGGAGGGGACGAGCGGAACCTTCTGGGAATACGGGCTGAAATCGGCTGATGAGGACGGCTTCACCAATCCTGACAATGAGGTATGGTAACTACTCGCTCCCCTTCTCCTGCTTGATCATTTCGGCGGCGCTGCCGTTGAGGGCGATCTGGACGGTGGTCAGCGGGTTGTAGCCCTGGTTGGCCATGGACTGGAGATAGCTGGAGATTCGGCAGTGGGCCTCGGCGTGGCGGAGGGTTCGGAAGTACCCGGAGACTGTCTGCCTGACTGTGGCCATGCGGATATCGCACTCGGCGCGGGTGTTGGTGAACGGGATGTCCGGGTCACGGGCGAAGCGCGGCACCTCGGTGTCGCACTGGGTCAGCGCCTCGTGGAGGTTTTCAGCGTCGGACTTGAAGGCTGCCTCGTCGAGGGCCGTGGCGTCGAGTTCACTGACCGTTCGGCAGGTTCCGCTCAGGAGCCTGGCCATGCGCCGGGCCCAGACCTGACCCTGGACGTCCTCGACGAACCTGAGGTCGCGCAGCAGGTGGGCACCGCACAGCGCGTGGCCACAGTGATCGTCGGCAACAGAGCTGGCCCATCGGTCTCGAACCAGGATGCCGCCGTAGCGGGGGGATGATGCCCAGGGGCATCTCGATGTACACCGAGTGCGGCGGCATCAGCGCGATCAGCGCCTGACACAACCCGCTGTTGCCTTGGAACCACACGATGCGGTGCCCATGACCCTGTGCGATCATGAAACGCACACATCGGAGAACCTCCTCCCTATGAGGTCAAGGGGGGTGAGTAGTTACATCGGGGTTTAATTCACTCGCCAACGACCTGTCACACAACCTGTGGCGTGCAATTACAAGGTCGGGCGGTCATGGTGGCCTGCGGTAGGCAACCTGCACGACATCCGTCGTCCCGGCCGCGAAACCCGCTGCACTCGACGCAAGGTAAAAATTCCACATCCGGCAAAAGCGATTATCGAAGCCGAGCTCGGCAATCCGGTTCCACCGGGAATTGAACCGGCGACGCCATTCTCGAAGCGTGTGCGAATAACTGTCTGCAAAAGACCGAACCGAAATCTCCTTGAGGCCCGTGGCCTTGGCCCGTTCATGCAAGACAGACGGGCACAGCAGCATGCCGCCGGGAAAGATATGCTTTTGTATGAAGTCGGCTTTGGTACGGTACCGGGGGAACAACCGGTCTGCAATCGTGATCGCCTGGACCACTGCAGTTGTGCCTGGCCGCAGCCGGTCGTGCAGTACCGAGAAATAGGCCGGCCAGTACTTCTCTCCGACCGCTTCGATCATCTCGATCGAGACGACCCCGTCAAACAGGCCGTGCTGATCGCGATAATCGCGCAGCAGGATCTCCGCACGATCCGCGAGCCCCGCCCTGGAGAGCCGACGCTGGGCAAAACTTCGCTGTTCCTCAGAGATCGTGAGCCCGGTAAGCCGCACACCACGTTCACGGATGGCATATTCTGCGAACCCGCCCCACCCGCAGCCAATCTCAAGAATGTGCGCACCCGGCTTCACCCCAAGCTGGTCGCAGATCGCCGCATACTTGTTCCGCTGTGCCTGGTCGAGACTCTCCTGTCCGCTTTCGAACAATGCCGACGAGTAGGTCATCGACTGGTCGAGCCAGGTTTCGTAGAAGGCATTACCAAGATCATAATGGTGCGCAATGTTGCGCCGTGACCCTCTTCGACTGTTGGCGTTTCGATAGTGGTGCAGCCTTTCCCGGAGTCCAAGAAACCAGGCACCAGGAAAACGGTGTGCCAGGTTCTCGTTGTTGAGCAAGATGACGTCCAATAGGTCCTGCAGGTTGGGTGTCGTCCACCACCCTTCCATGTACATTTCAGCAAATCCCAGATTGCCTTCACCGATCAGGCGCCGGATAAAGCCCGGATTGAGGATGTCGACGCTTGCCTGCGGCCCCGGTTCCCGACCCACCACACGCAGCCGCCCGCCATCAGGAAGTGCGACTTCGATCGATCCGCGTTCGACACGGTTCAGGATTGACAGAAAGAGCTGGAGACGACGCCGAGCGAACCATCCGGTCCCCATCGATGTCCGGTGTGGGCTGTTTTTCCCGGCCTGGACAGTCACGATGGCTTCCCCCCTTTGCCGGTGACGAGTGCCAGCAGCGCAAAATAAAGAGGCCGGGGCACGGCGGCGAGGATTCTGAAGGGCACCTTCATGGCACAGGGGAAGGCGATTTCGAAACGTCCTCGCACCATGCCGCGCGCAATGCGCTCGGCTGCCGCTTCAGGGGTCATGAGAAAGGGCATCCTGAAGCTGTTCTTCTCGGTCAGACGGGTTGCGATGAACCCCGGATTGCAGACCTGCACCTTTATGCCGTATTTACGCACGTCACAACGCAGGTTTTCGGCAAGATGGATCAGGGCCGACTTGGTTGCTCCGTACCCCCAGGCGCTAGGTAGTCCGCGATACCCGGATAGCGAACCCAGCAGCACGATATGGCCTGACCCCTGTTTCAAGAATGCCGGAACGCATACCGCGAGGGTGCGCAGCGCACCTGTAAGATTGACATCGACCATCGTTTCCAATGCATCCAGGTCGGGACTGTGCGCTGACATCGGCTCATAGGCACCGGCGCAGTATATTACACCATCTATCCTGCCGACCCGGCTGAAGACTTCCAGCGCCTGGGCGCTGTCGCAAACATCGAACGGCACTGCTGCATGACCCCCCAGGGTCGTGTGCACCGGTGCGATCTCGTTGAGCAGCCCGGCAAGTGCCGCACCGTTTCGTGCCGAGGCAACGACGGCGACCCCTTCCCGTGCCAATCGCAGGGCGAGACAGCGGCCGATGCCTGCACTCGCGCCGACCAGCCAGAAGCGTTTTCCCGCAAGTCTGTTCATGGTGATGGGTCTCGCTGGGTGAACAATTCCAATTCACCAATGCAGTGCTTGCGAAACCAAGCCACCAGTTCGCCGACCTTGATTCCAAACTTGGAGATGCGTGCCCGATTGATGAGCGTGCCGTCGCCCACCAGGGAGAACCAGTCTTCCATGCTGACGATAATTGCGATGAGGGATTCGTCGCCGGCGAAGGTCAGATTCCAGCGGCGGGTGCCTGTCTCGTCATCATCATAGCGGAGCTGCTCGTAGAGCGCACCCCGGTTGCTTTCCCAGCGACCAACCATATTCATCGCAAAATGTCTTCTCATCCGTCCGAAGGCGTCCAGAAACACGCAGGATGCGGTTAAAGGCCCGCTCAGACAGTCCTGCATGTCGAAAACAGGGCGTGTGGCGGCACAAGCCCCAAGCCTGCTTGAACTGAAACCAAAACCCGCAACATGGATTTTCTTCAAGGGTTGTCTCCCTGGTCGTGCACCAGTATCAACAATATCGGGATCGCAATCAATTTGAGAAGGCAGGGCACAAGGGCATAGGCCACAGACAGCGCGCTCCCGCCTTCATCTGCCGTCGCCCCCGGTTCGTATCCAGTGAGTGCGAGCACCGGCAGTATCACGCCAGCTGCAACGGCCAGCGCGGTTTTCTGGAGGAAGGTCCATAAGGAAAACACCCGCCCGCCACCCCCTTTGATCCGTGAAGCGAGTATCGCGGGAGCAAGCGTCATGTCTGCCCCAAGCGCTGCGCCTGAGGCTGCGGAGATGACATAGAAAGCGCCGATATCACCCGGACCCAAGGTGTAGGCCCAGACGAATGCCGGAACCGACAGCGTCATGCCCGTGACAAGCGCTGTCTTCCGCCCGACTTGTCCCGCAAACTTTGCCCATGCCGGTGCGGCGGTGGCGGCGGCCGCGAAAAAGACCAGCAGCATGGGGCCAGCATGAATCTCGGCAGCGAGAATGTCGGTGACGAAAAATAGGAACAGCGTCGAGGTTACTGCAGTCGGCATGGCATTGACAAACCCGAAGACCAAAATCGGTGCGATACCCGGAACACGCAGGGCATTCCTGAAGCCGCTGTCCGGAAAAGACGTGCCGGATGCCAACCAGTGACTGCGCATCTGTTTCAGTGCGAAAAGTGTGAAGAGCCCGAAGGCGACGGCATACCCGACATAGGCATATTCGTTACCGAAAGCGGCTCTGATCGCGGCAGGTGCCGTAGCCGCGAGACATATGCCAGCGAGCCCGCCCGCCTCGCGCCAGAGCGCAATACGGGTGTAGCCCCCGCTGGTGGCTTGTGCCTGTGCAAGGCCGTGGTCGTAGACCACGATCTGTAATGCGCTGAAGCCAGTGAATGCGAGCAGCAGGCCGATGACGAGTCGCGGCAGGGCTTCCCCCCATCCTGGCGGTGCAAACAGCAACGCAAGGCCCATGAACAGCAAAAGTCCGGAAACCAGCGCCCATGCCTCTCGACGGCCTCGCCACTGGTCTGCCAGTCGTCCGATGAAGGGGTCCTGTACGCTGTCCACCGCACGAGCGGCCAGCAGCACGATGCCAAGCGTTGCAAGGCCCAGATCCATATCCTCTGCGTAGTAGCGGGGCACGTGGATATAGAGGGGGAGACCCGCAAAGGCGAGCATGGCCGCGATCACAGCGGGTGGAAACAGTTCTCGTTTCGTCAGCGCGGTGTACCCGGGCCCGGGATCAGTCATCGCAGTGGCCTGAGAGCAGCATAAGGCGGCGCTTCGGATCACGGCTTTCGGGGCCAAGCCAGATGTCCAGGAAAAGGTCGGCATCCCGTGTGAGTGACCCTGTGGCGATGCCATTGTGGAAGAACTCGACCCGGTCTGGTCCGCTTCGCCAAGCGGTGTAGCGGTCACCTTCGGTGATGCTGCGCATGGTCTGCTCAAGTTCCACCCTGACCAGTCTGAAACTCGCCTCCGCCCGCCCGGACATGCGGACCATCTCCGAAATCGACGTGGACACCAGTTCCTCGCGAGTGAATCCCCGGTGGTAGGTCAGGGAGAGGCCAAAGCGAGCACCCGGCAATGTCGCAGCGTCCGTCCACAGTTCTGCCCGGTAGAGTGGGAAAAACAGAAGCCTGTGCTCGGTGCACCCCGCAGGGTGGTGTGCTGCGACCCGGTCCGAGAGCTCGGGGGGTACGGCGAGTGCATCGGGCACCGCGAGCACAACACCAAGCACGACAGCCCGGAACCTCATGTAATGCTCTCTTTCGGTGGCTCGGGTCGTTGCCGGTAGGGAATCCCCTTGCGCCACAGGCGCAGTGCCTGCCAGTGGATCAGTGCCGTCGTGCGCATGGCACCGAACGGCCGGCGCACAAGAGCCCGCGCGAGCTCAAGGTCTGTGAAGGGGGTACGCGTGCCCGCAATGGTGGTATCGAGTCCTCCACCCCGACCGTCTTCGTAGACAATCCGCACGGCGATGCTGGCTTCACTGAACCGGAACCGGAACCGATATCTTCCCTCAATATCAAAGAAAGGCGAGACATGGAAGCGTTTGGCGGAAACGATCCAGCAATCGCGCCCAATATCGTCGCCGTTCTTTTCCGCACAGAAATAGGCGTGCCGGTCACCGAACGTGTTGTGGACCTCGGCCACGACAGCGCGGAGATTTCCGGCTGCACCGACCAGGAACCAGAAACTGACCGGATTGAACGTGTAGCCCCAGTAGCGCGGGTGCGCCAGAAGGAATACCTGCTCGACGCCGCCGATGCTGGCTTTCTGCGCCAATCTCTGCACCCCTTCGACACCGGTGCAACCACTGACCCCATGATCGTCCGGATGCAGGGAGACAAGATTGCGTCGCCCGAAGGAAAACAATCTCGGACCCGGTACGCCACCAAGCGCCGCTTCATCGAGCAGCAGGCAGTCCAGCCCATAGGTAAATCGATTCGGCTTGGGCACCCGGCGGACATGGCTGACCACCGCCCGCACGACTGAAGATCCGGTCATGCCCATGGCGGCGGTCCGCCCAGTTGCCGTGCAACCGCAACCGCGCTGTTCAGGCCATCCTCGTGAAAGCCCGTGCCGGTCCATGCGCCGCAGTACCAGGTATGGTTCCGGCCCTGGACCGACGGCAATGCAGCTTGCGCAGCAATGGCCATGACATCATATTGTGGATGCTCGAACACATGCTCATCAAGAATCCTGGACTCGTCGATGGGCATCGACGGATTGAGGGTCGCAAACACAGGCGCGTCCCGTGGAATGCCCTGGAGGGAATTCATCCAATAGGTGACCGATGCCTGCTCTTCGTCGGATTGCGACCTGGCCAGGTACACCCAGCTCGACCAGCAGGCTCTGCGCCGGGGCATCGACCGATCATCGGTGTGTAGGACAATCCGGTTTTTCCGGAACGGGATTCGGCCGAGGACACGCCGCTCCTCTGCACTGGCATCCGTGAGTATTGCCAGTGCGGTATCAGCATGGCAGGCGAATACGACAGAGTCAAAGGTTTCGGCTTCCAGTCCACTAGCCCTGACGCGGACCCCGTCCGACCCTCGGGTAACGGCCTCGATCGGAGTGCGCAAGCGTACCTGCGCATCCATATCGGCAATGATCCTGGACACGTAATTCTGCGAGCCGCCGGTGACCGTCCACCAGCGGGGCCGGTCCGTGAGGGACAACAGGCCGTGATTGTCAAAGAAGCGGGCAAGGACCTGGGCGGGAAAGTTGAGCATGTCGGCAGGCGGCGTCGACCAGATCGCACCGCTCATTGGCAACAGGTAGTAGCGCCTGAACCATGATCCGAATCCGCGTCGCTGGATCAGTCCGCCCAAGGTCAGCTCCGGGTCATTTTCAGAGTCAGCCAGCGCCGTGCGGTTGAAGACTGCGATGTCGCGGAACATGCGCCAGAACCCCGGCTGGACCACATTCGCAGGCTGAGCGAGCACGGTCCGGATATTGCGGCAACCGTATTCGATCACTCCACCGTCCACGGAAACCGCAAACGACATGTCGCTTTTCTGTACCGGCACGTCGAGTCGTTCGAACAGCTGGCAGAGATTGGGATAATTGACCTCGTTGAACACGATAAAGCCGGTATCGACTTTAAGATCCCGGCCACCGGTTCTTACGGCAACGGTGCGCGCATGGCCACCGGGTCGGTCGGCTGCTTCGAACAGCACGACTTTGTGGGTGCGAGACAGAAGCCATGCCGCTCCAAGACCTGAAATGCCTGCACCAATGACCGCGATCCGTTGTGGACGTCCTGACTCGCCTGTGAGTGTGCCTGGTTTATCCTGATCCATAACTATGAATACGCATCACACGCGTTGACGGATCACCGCAATATGCACAAAACATGATAGGGAACTGCTTCGAGCCAAGGCTTTCGGGAGTTGGAAAAACGTAACTACTCGCCCCCCTGCTTTTGGCTGAGCGGGGCGTATGCGGGCGGTCTCGTCGGGCCCGGTCCGGGAGCTCGGCAGCCCGGAGGTGCGTGAACCCTTCGGGGTGTTCTTCTCCATGAACACTGCCATCAGCACCTGAAAGAGCATCAGCAGAGCCTCGACCAGGGCGCGGCTCTCGGCGCTCATCGCGCCGTCCGCGCACAGCGCCTTGAAGCGCGCCTTGAGTGCGTCGAACTCCGAGCGCAGCGACGCCCTGTTCACCGTCGCCACCGGTCACTCGGCCTCAACTGCCATGACCGCCGCCAGCACCGCCAGGCGCTCCGCCGGTGGCATCGCCCGGTAGCGCCGTCCCCAGCTGGCCGCCTTGCGCTTGATCCGTTGGCGGTCGGTAAAGTTGCGGCCCGCGAGAGACGCCCAGTGCACCCGGTCCGGCTCGAAGTTGAACCACAGGTTCTCGGTCACCACGCCCGCCTGGTTCATCACCTGAATCGACAGGCTGCGCCAGCCCTCAAGGCGTTCGTCGTAGAGCGCCGAGGGATACCCCGACAGGATCACCGAACAGGGCAGACCCATCAGCAGCGCCAGCAGCGCCTCGTGGTCCTCGATCTCGTAGTCGTGCCGGTAGCGCTGCGACGACTTGCGCGTACTGTGCAGATACGGCGGGTCGCTGTACACCAGCTCCGTCCCGTCGAAGGGATACTCCCGAAGAAACCGGTGGCAGCAGCCGTGGACCAACTCCACCGGATACTCGCACTCAAACCCGGCCAGCGCCCGCTCGTCCAGGTCGATCCCGATGCTGCGCAGCGCGCCTGGCTTGCGCCTCATGATCGCCCCGCCGCCCAGGTGCGTCTCGATGTACACCGAGTGCGGCGGCATGAGCGCGATCAGCGCCTGACACAACCCCGCCGTCGCCTTGGAACCAAAATATGCGTTGCCCATGACCCTGTGCGATAATGAAACGCACACACCATAGAACCCCTTTCCTAGGGTGTCAAGGGGGTGAGTAGTCACGGAATTATATAGGAAAGTTGACAAGCTCAATACCAAGGGTATGACGGCTTCCGCGAAAGGGACAGTTGACGAACCCGGCACGAACGTCAGGCAGAAAGCAGGGTTGAACAAAGCCATCCTCAACACCGGATGGGGTGCCTTGAAATACAAGCTCGCTTACAAGTCAGCACGTCTTGTTGAAGTGAATCCGCAATACTACACGTCCCAGACATGTTCACGTTGCGGATTCACTGACAAAGGCAACAGACCCACGCAAGCCAAGTTCAAGTGCTTGGTGTGTGGACATACCGACAACGCGGACATCAATGCGGCGTTGAATATTCTGGCCTCCGAGATTGGGGCGACCGGACGTGGAGGTGGCGACAGTAGTCGGCCTGCGAAACGTCAAGAAGTAGCAGAAGAAAGCAGGTCGCTTTGACCTGTCAACTTTTGTATAGTAAGTCCCTTCAACTAGTGACCAAAACCAGCAATAAGCCTCCACCTAGCACGGAAAACGAAGAGCTTGCGACGCGAGTCTTGAACAAAACCCCGACACGGGCAAAGCTGTGTCAGCAGGCAGGGCGTTGGCTTAAAGCCGCCCTCGTTGTTCGCACGGGTGCGCCGCGGCAGGCGTGCGTCCGGCTACTGGATGGTGCCGTCGGTCTCGCCCCCTTCGCTGACCCGCGCGCAGCCCTTGCCGCCCATGAACAGGAAGTAGGCACTGCCTGCCGTTGCATACCCACGTCCACGAGCCTGGTAGATGACCGGTACCACCAGCTCTCCGGGGCCTTGATTGGGGTTGCTGGCGTTGCGGTTGCTCCAGATGTGGGCACCAGCCTTCGGCCGCACCTCGACGATGTTCTCGCCAAGCTCACCGCCGGCGAAGGTAAGGGAATCTCTCCCGCCAAGCACATTCTGCCAAGCATTTGCGTTCACTTCCGGCGTGCGCCACTCCCAATCGGTGAACTCGCCACCAGTGCGGTATTCATTACGTGTGCTCAGAAATTTGACAGTCGTGAAACTCTGCGGCGTTACGTTGGGATTACTAGACGACAGGATGACCTTGAAGCGGCCCAGCGTGGCGGAATCGCCGCAGCCATCCACGACTTGCGAAACCGATGCAAGCGTGACTGTGCAGGTGCTGGTGGTGCATTGAGGAGGGGGAGGTGGGAGTTGCGCCTGCGCGGTACCTGCAAGCAGCAGGAAGCAGAGCATCGCGGCCGCGGTCGCCGCGAGGGCTGTCAGTCTAGCGGGGGGGGGGGTACATCACACTGAACTTTCAAGCTGAACATCGTTGATCCTCCTGCTGATGTCCTGTGAACATCGAGCCAATTACCAGCCAAAAGGTATAACACAGATTGGGCGGAAGTGCAATACTGCTGCTGCTTGGCAACAGGCAGCAGGGCTATTTCACGCTAGTCGGAAGGGGTTGAGCTGCTGGTGAGGTTTCGGAGCGCTGACTTTTTCCGCCGGGATGGTCCATAGTCCTGTCCGTGGTGGGCGTTTTCGACACGTCGGAGGTGGTGGTACGGGAGGTTGAGGTGCGCCCGGTTCGGGCGGCCGCGCAGCAGGCAGGGCCGTGCACTCCCGGAAATCCCGCGCCGATCCACCACACACAGCAGCGCGCCACACACAACACCTCGTTCAGGCTCATGCCTCGTTGGACACAACCACGTCTTCAATCAGTGTGCAATGGCCCTGCAACCGGTAGGGTTGTTCAATGCAGTATGACGCATGGCGGGCTTATGTGCCGTCTGACGAGGACTTCAATAAGGAAAGACCTGTCAACTTTCCTATATAAGCCCCTTTTTTTACAGGCATGAAAAGCGCTCAGTAATTTACGTTCATGGGTTTAATGTGGACTGCGAAACGTTGGGAAAACATCCCTGTAAATGATCGATCCCAAAACTGTATCTGATGCAGCACAGAGAGTGAATTCAACCAAACTCGGTCATGGCATCGTCAATACAATTCCAGAGATATTCAGCCGATGAAGAGTCGCTGAAAATAGAAAAGACCTCCAGCTCTCCCAGAGTATGGTGCACTATCAGTGCGTTCACCCTGGCAAGAGAGGAGTGCACGATTGCGCCTCGCGGGAAAGCAGATACGCGTAAATCAACACCGCAGAGTTTGGCCATGATAGCGGCCTTACGCTCACTCTTCAGGGCAAACCAGCTGGTGCCATCTTCGCAGTACACCGGATACACACCGGGTGTGTCAGCAGCGTACACTTCGGGAAGGTCACCGACATCATCATTCATTGGATTTGCCAATAGCCAATACTCAGCGTCCCCAAGGCGCAGAACCCATCGCCCGGTTGCATCCTCCTCAGCTGTATTGGGCTGTGCGGGGATTAACATATTCTTCTGCGACAGCCACTCGATAACACCGGGACCCTTGGCACCTGTGCGCGAGAGCGATGAAAGATCAACCAGAACCGGTTCCCTGGAATCAAGCGCATCCACAGCCCTGCGTTGTAATGATAGATTATTACCGGCAACAGTATTGTGTTGCATCACAACGTATCTCTTGTCATATCTGCCTGCTGGCTTCGGGATCATAGAACGGTAATTTCACCACCTGGGCTGCTACGCGTGCCCCGCCATCGACTTTGATGGAAAACCTGTTACCGATGGCGCTCTGCTCGAAGCTGACATAGGCCATACCGATAATGGCATCAAGCGTCGGCGAATATTCACAGGATGTGACATTGCCGCTGACATCCGTGCCATTCAGGACCAGATGGCCCTCTTTCGGTTTGGCGGTGTTCTTCGGCAGCTTAAAGCCCACCAATTTGCGCTTGTGCAGGCGTGCCATATGAATATCCACCGTACGCCCACCGACATAAAAGGGTTTGTTGTGGGCAATGGCCCAGTTCAGATCTACCTCGCCTGGATGCGTCATACCATCGGTGTCCTGGCCAACGATAATATGACCTTTTTCCAGACGCAGCAGGCGTTGTGTTTCGACACCAAATGGTTTGATAAAGAACTCCTTGCCCGCTTCCATCAGCGCATCCCACAAACATGTACCGTGACGGCTGGGGACATGGATCTCGTAACCCAGTTCTCCGACAAAACCAACGCGCATTACACGGGCATTGGCTATATTCGCAACCTCACCCTGACGGCAGGCCAGGTATGGGAAAGCCTTGGCACTCACATCCAGGTCAGTCAGTTTCTCCAGCACTTTACGGGAGTCAGGCCCAGCAAGGTTTACCGCCGCCAATGCAGAGGTCACGTTGACGAGATGTACATCAAGCCTCCACTGGGCATTCCACTTCAGCATTTCCCGATAAGCCTGTGTAACACCGTTCGTCGTCGCCGTTACATAAAAGTGGTCATCGCTCATACGGCATGCCACACCATCATCAATCACCACGCCGTACTCATTGGTCATAGCGGCATAGCGGGTTTTTCCAACCGGTTGTTTCAGAAAAGTAAAGGTGTAGATACGGTTCATAAACTCCGCCGCATCGGAACCAAAAATCTCTATACCTCCCAGTGTACTGACATCAATCAGACCTACCTTGTGTCGTACATGCAGTGATTCCGCCTGCACACAGGCATCCCTTTCTCCGGGATCGCCGTAATAGGCCGGACGCTGCCAGTTTCCCGCAGGCATCATCTGTGCACCCAGCTCTATATGGCGATAGTGCATGGCTGTCAGGCGATAGGGATCAAAAATACGCCCGGCAATGTGGGCCAGTTTTTCCGGTGCGAAAGGCGGTCGGGCCGTTGTCACGCCGGTTTCACTGACCGATCGCTCTGTGGCCTGTGCGATCAGTCTGGCAGTGGGCAATGCGGAATGCCGACCCTGTGATGGCCCCATGCCAACGGTCGAGAAGCGCTTCACCAGTTGCACATCGCGATAGCCCAGGCGGGTGGCATCGACAATATCCTTCGCCTGTAAATCCTCATCAAAGTCGACAAAATCCCTACCCTTTGGATGTCTGAATATCGGCCAGGGAAAATTCGTCTGCTGTTCGCAATGCACATCGCGCAGCACTGGCGTGACACCCTGAAGATTATGAATGCAGATCTGTGCAGCTCTTGATCCATCCTGAATGACTGCATCCAGCTCATGCAGTCCATTCACTGATCCGGCGACATGCAGATGTTCAGGCAACTGATCAATCCTGAACTGTGCAGTCTCATCACGATACGACAGTCTGGCGCCAGCCTGACACGCCAGCGGATAGGCGGGCATAAATCCAGCCGACATACACAGCACATCACATTCAATGATCCTGGAGGCTTCAGCCACTCTTCCAGGGCTGGATATTGTGCGGATATCGACCGCACGAAGTGTTCTATTGCCCCGCCCGCCAATCGCCTCACAAACCGTTGACTCGCTGAGCACCGGAATCTGCAGTGATTCAACTCTGTGGAGCAGGCGGCTATTGGCTGGCTGAGCACGCATATCAACAATACCCGCAACCCCAATACCCTGCTGCTGCATTTCGAGTGCGGTCATATAGCCCTGATCATTGCCGGTAAGCACGACCGCCCGATCACCGGGCTTTACCGCGTACCAGTTCATCAGACGATCAACTGCCGAACAAAGCATCACACCCGGTAGATCATTATTGCGAAAGACGACATGCTGCTCGTAGGCGCCGGTTGCGAGAATGCACTCTTTGGCCCGCACCTTGTACATTCGCTGGCCCTGAATGATCGACAGGTAATTGTCCTTAAACCATCCGTTGCATGTGGCGTTAACATACCTGTCAATATTGGTGTGCGACTCTGCGCGGCTGATTAATTCATCACGTAGCCTTTCTGTCCGACATCCATCAATATCAAAACGGTGGTAACTCAGCGCGCCGCCAAGTAATGGATTTTCCTCTACCAGCATTACCGAGAGCCCGGCCTCAGCTGCTGTTAAGGCCGCACTCAATCCCGCCGGGCCAGCTCCAATAACAGCCACATCATGAAACAAATAAGCCTTGTCGTAATAGCCTGGCTTGCGGTCCAGATCAAGCGTGCCGAGCCCGGCTTTTTTTCGGATCAGCTTTTCCCATCTATCCCATGCGCCCAGCGGCCTGAAGAATGCCCGGTAATACCACCCGACCGGCATAAAACGGCTACAGCGATTCAGGTAGGCATCAAAATCCCTTTCGAGGGAGCCGGTGTAATTCTGCCCATAGATATCTTGCCCCTCTGCAATACACGCCCTGTCAGCCAATACGTTGGCTTCACCATCCAGCTGCACAAGAGAGTTGGCATCCTGCCCCGCCATCGTCAGCACACCGCGTGGGCGATGGTATTTGAACGAACGCGACAGCAACCGCTGGCCATTGGCAAGCAACGCACTGGCTATCGTGTCACCCGCAAAACCCTGGTAGGTTTTACCTTCAAAGTCGAAGCTCACGGGCTTACCACGCTTCAGTAGAAGACCCTTTGGCTCTGCCAGGCGCAGGTTCTGCAGATCGTTCATTACGATTCGACTGGGCCGGATAATTGAAACTCTACCCGCTCCTGAAATATTTCTCCGGGATCAAAACTGCGAATGATTTCATCGGTCAGCGTATTACGCTCCGCGATAAACCAATAGGCCGAAGCGTTGTGCATCCACCATTCAGTCACGACCCCTGCCCGGTTATCCTGATAAAAAACATAATCGGCCCACTCCTGATCGCTGCATGCACTCGGATCAGGCATCGTCTTTACCTCACCACCATAGGTAAACTCGCTGATATTGCGTGGGCCATTCAACGGGCAGGGCATTATCTTCATCGGGTTGGAACTCTATCGGTCAGTGACTCGCGGCCGTAGCACCCATTTCATTCACCTGTGCAAAGCGATCAAAACGGTCCATGGCAAAGGGCGCAATAAGTTTCGGTACTCTACCACCGCTGGCAACCAGCTCAGCCATGGTTTTGCCGCATATGGGAGTAGCCTTAAATCCCCATGTTCCCCAGCCCGCATCCAGATAATAATTCTCAAGTGGGCTGAGCCCCATTATGGGACTGTAATCGGAGGTCATGTCGGTCAGGCCCGACCACTGCCTGAGCAGTTTGAGGTCAGCCATACAGGGGAATAGCTCAATGGCGTGAGCCAAAAGACTTTCTTTGAGATCCAGTGTCGAGGCGGTGCTATACAGGGGGTAGGGGTCGGAGCCGCCCCCAAAGACAATTTCACCGCGCCCGGTTTGTTGCACATAACAATGAAATGCGGGGGAACTGACCAGCGGATCCAGAAAAGGTTTCACTGGCTGCGACACCATCGCCTGCAAGGGGTAGGTGACTATGGGCATACGGAATCCGGCTTTGGCGGCCAGCAGGGAACTGTGTCCGGATACAGCTTGCACCGCAGCGCCACACGCTACGGGTCCACGATTGGTTTGAACGCCAACAAGCCTGTTTTTGTCGCTCAACACCGCCTGTACTTCGGTCAGCTGATGTAACTCGACGCCCCGCCGTGCCGCTCCTCGGGCGTATCCCCAGGCAACGGCATCGTGGCGCGCTGTAGCACCGTCCATATGCCACAAACCGGCAAGCACAGGCAGTCGTCCGGGATGCATATTCAGAGTTGGAACCAGCTCTCTGATGTGTTGTGGATCAATCAACTCGGTGCGACCGCCGAAATGTGTACTGATCTCAGCTCTTTGGCGAAAACCGCGAATATCTGCATCGGTATGTGCCAGTGTCAACTGTCCGCGATTCGAATACATGATGTTAAAGTCAAACTCATTGGAGAGTGTTTTAAAGAGTTTGACTGACTCCGAATAAAACTTAACACCTTCGGGTGTCAAGTAGTTGGAACGAATAACGGCGGTATTTCTTCCGGTATTTCCCGAACCAAGATAGGACTTTTCCAGTACCGCCACATTGGTGATGTCGTGAACCTTGGCCAGGTAGTAAGCGATGGCAACTCCGTGAGCGCCCCCGCCGATAATCACCACATCGTAACGGCGTTTCAGATTCCTTGGTTTTGGCAGATCAGCGTGTGCCTCAAAGGGATAGTCATCTCGCAGGCCATACTTTAGCAGGCTAAAAGGCATGGCCCACCCGCCTTAAGTGTGTAGCATTTCCGACAGCACAAAGTCTGATCATATCTGGGCCATACTGCGCCATTGCGTCATCAACAAATCACCGTCTTGTTGCCGTCGAGAAAAACCCGATGCGCGGCATGTAACCGCAGGGCTTTGGCCAAAGTCTGTGTCCCGGTGTCGCGACCAACAGCCACCAACATCTCCGGGCTGTAGGTGTGGTCTACTACCTGCACTGCCTGCTCGATGATAGGGCTTGGCCCCCTTGAAACCGGGAAGAAATGAGCGGTGAATATTGATTACCCTGCCGCTGAGATCAACACAGAGGGCATCGCTAAGAATCTGCATATAGCGGGCCAGCACGACCAGATCCGTGCCGGTCTCTTGCACAATGTCCAGGAGTGTCCGCTCCTGCTGAGGCCTGTTCTCTCTGGTGACGGGCAGGTGAACACAACGAATTCCCTCCCGCTCCATCGGGGGTCGCAATAGCTGGTGATTGGACACCACAGCTGGTATCTCCAGATTTAATTCGCCCTTGCGCTGGCGGTACAGCAAATCTTCCAGACAATGATCCAACTGGCTCACCATGAGCAGCAAGGTCTTGGTTGGAGCACTGCCGGGCACTATCTGCCAGATCATGGCAAAGCGTTCGGATACTTGTGCGAACTCTTCACTCAGGCTTGCCAGGGGTGCTTCGCCCGAGTCCACGTAGAACAGGATAAACAGATGCGAATTCTGCTTGTCATCGAAGTGGTTCAGCTCACTGATATAGCATCCGCGTTCTGCCAGAAAGCTGGTAACGCTCGCTAGAATGCCGCAGGCTGGCGGGCAGGTGACCTCTAAAATCAACTCCTGTTCTTCACGTGCTGACATACAAACTACAACCTCTGCCCGGGTATCCATTCTGTGCCAGCGAGCGGCACCCCGGCCATGGCAGCCGATTCAACCGTGAGCGCCACCAGATCTTCGGGCTCCAGGTTCCGCAGATCGTTCTTGCCACACGCACGAGCCAGCGTTTGAGCCTCCATGGTCAACACGCGAAGATAATTTGCCAAACGGCGACCCCCCTCTTTCGGATCAAGGCGTTGTGCCAGCTCTGGATCCTGGGTGGAAATGCCGGCCGGGTCTTTGCCCTCGTGATAATCGTCGTAGTAGCCAGCTGCAGAGCCAATTTTTCGGAAGTCATCATCCCATTTGGGATTATTGCAGCCCAGCGCCACAAGCGCAGCGGTGCCTATGGCAACGGCATCAGCGCCGAGCGCCATGCACTTGGCAACATCAGCGCCATTGCGGATTCCACCCGACACAATCAACTGGACTGTGCGGTGCATATCCATTTCCTGCAGTGCCCGCACGGCCTGTGGTATGGCCGCCAGAGTAGGTATACCGACATGTTCGATAAAGACTTCCTGGGTAGCCGCCGTGCCGCCCTGCATACCGTCCACTACAATGACATCAGCACCAGCTTTAACAGCAAGCTTGGTATCGTAATACGTCCGGGTCGCACCCACCTTCATATAAATGGGCATCTGCCAGTCCGTAATTTCCCGCAGCTCGCCCACCTTAATAGCCAGATCGTCAGGGCCCGTCCAATCGGGGTGACGACAGGCAGAGCGCTGATCCACACCCCTGGGCAAAGTGCGCATCTGTGCAACTCGATCAGAAATTTTCTGCCCCAACAGCATGCCGCCGCCGCCGGGTTTGGCACCCTGTCCCAGTACAATTTCGATCGCATCGGCCTTGCGCAAATCATCTGGATTCATGCCATAGCGTGAGGGCAAATACTGGTAGACCAATTTGCTGGAGTGGCTTCGCTCTTCTGGAGTCATACCGCCATCACCGGTGGTGGTCGAGGTACCCACAGCCGAGGCTCCCCGACCGAGCGCCTCCTTGGCGTTGGCTGACAGAGCACCGAAGCTCATACCAGCAATCGTAATGGCTGTCTCAATCACCATGGGTTTTTTTGCGAAGCGCGTGCCAAGGGTAACGCGGGTATTGCAGGCTTCACGGTAGCCTTCGAGCGGATAGCGCGACATGCTGGCCCCAAGGAATAATAAATCGTCAAAGTGGGGAACCCTGCGTTTGGCACCAAAGCCGCGAATGTCATAAATGCCCGTCTCGGCAGCTCGCCGTATTTGATGCATGGTAAAACGGTCAAAGGTTGCCGATTCCCGCAAATGGTGCTGTACCATTACATCTTTTTCTTCATTCATCTCAACATCTCTGGTCAGCAGGGTGCCGGGGGTTTAGGAGGAAACACCTGGTGGGTGAACCTGAAAAAGCAGCGCAGATGCGAAACATGCCGGAAAAACCGCGTGGGAAGAGCTCGCCCGGATTCTGGAGTCAGGAGTTGAAATGCACAGGTGAGAGGGCCAAGTGTAGATTGATCGTGCCGGTCCGGCTGTCTGCCCGATTCCTCAATCACCGAAGCTCATCCGCAGCTGGCCAACCCGGCAAAAAGTCTTTTTCAGGACTTTTGTCAGAGGGTCGAGGGTCTGAAGTTGTAGAGTTCACGGGCTGAGCCGAAACGTTTGAAAGAATGTGGGTCTCCTGCGAAACCGGCGCGATCCAACAACTCCGTCAGCTCAGCAATATGCTGCTTCCGAAGCTCTTTTTCGACACAATCAGCACCCAGAGATTTAACATCACCCCTGACATACATATGCGTTTCGTAAATAGAGTCACCCAGGGCATCGCCGGCATCACCACAAACGACCAGTGTGCCCGCCTGGGCCATGAAGCAACTCATGTGACCAACATTGCCACCAATTACAATATCGGCACCCTTCAATGAAATGCCGCAGCGCGAACCGGCGTTGCCTTCAATGACCAGCAGGCCACCGTGCGCCGTGGCTCCTGCCGAAGCAGAGGCATCACCCCGTACCCGCACGGTCCCCGACATCATGTTTTCGGCCAGCCCCTGGCCGGCGTTTCCGTGCACCAGAACATTGGCGGTTTTGTTCATGCCGGCACAAAAGTAACCGGCATGCCCTCGAACCTCGACGGAAATGCCCGCATCCAGACCGCAGGCAATATTGTGAGAACCTCTTGGGTTGGTGACGATAAACTCCTGTTCAACGCAGTTGTGCGTCTGGGCATGTAATTCCTGATTCAGTTCGCGCACAGTACTCCTGGAAAGGTCGATGGTTTTCATTCAGTTCCGCTCCCAGGAGTAGATTGTTGCCGGTTCCGGTTCCCAGACGCGTGCAGATTCGATAGTGGGCAGTGTTGTCAAGGCCTGATACTCCGAAGCCATTGCGACATAGTCATCGGTTTCCGCCAGCACCGCTGGTTTGCATGCAATGGGATCACGCACTACCGCAAAGCCATCCCGCGTCCCTATGGCCAGGGTATAAAAACCATCAAAGTGCTTGAGACCATTTTCCAGCGCCTGATCGAGACTATCGGCCTGTCGCAGGCGCCAGGTGAGATAACCTGCTGCCACCTCCGTGTCGTTCTCGGTTTCAAACCCGATGCCCTGGCGCCTGAGCATGTTGCGCATCCGGTTGTGGTTTGAGAAAGAACCGTTGTGAACCAGGCACACATCTTCACCTGTAGAAAAGGGGTGCGAACCTTCGGTTGTTACTGCCGATTCTGTTGCCATTCGGGTATGGCCGATAACGTGGCTCCCCTGCATGCTGCCAAGATTGAACGTGTTCGCAATATGCTCCGGCAAACCGGCCTCCTTGAATATTTCAATGGAATGACCCGAGCTGAGAACGCGCACCTCCGGTGCCCGTTCCAATAAAAATTTCTCTACCCTCTCGGCAGCAGTGGCTATTTTAAAAACGACAACGGTATTGTTTTGTGCGTAGCCAACCTCGGCATCAAGGACCACTCTGGATGCATCCGCCAAAGATCCCCAGTCATATTCCGGGTTGTCGTTACGCAAAGTCAGCTTGGTCCAGGTGTCAGCCACTTCGTCACCATAGATTGCGAAGCCAGCACTGTCTGGCCCCCGATCAGTCATCGCCACCAACATGGGCTGGAACAGCTTTCCCAGCTGACTCTCAAGCGCCTTGGTTTTTAGGTAAAGGCCAACAATACCGCACATAAACCCTGTTGCTCCAGGCCTGCTCAGCACCTGCTACGGCAGTGATGCTTTTCATGGTGCAGACTAAAACAATTCCAGATAGCGATCGCGTTCCCAGGATGAAACATGGCGGCTGTACTCCAACCATTCATCGCGTTTGAGCCTGATAAACTCAGAGCAAATTTTTTGGCCAATGAGTTCCTGCAACAGGCTGTCCTGCTCCAAAGCGTCAATCGCCTCGCCCAAATTTTGTGGCAAGAGTTCAATACCTTTGTTTTTTCGGTCTTCTTCAGAGAGGGTGTACAGGTTGAGGTTGGTTGGTTCACCCGGGTCCAGTTTGGATTCTATGCCGCTCATTCCCGCGGCAATCAGTGCCGTGTGCACCAGGTACGGGTTGCAGCCTGCATCTGGCAAACGAAATTCAAGCCGGCCGTAGGGAATGCGGACCATGGCTGAGCGGTTGTTATCGCCATAGCAAATATAGGCCGGTGCCCAGGTGGCACCCGAAGCGGATCCGCCAACCACCAGGCGCTTGTAGGAGTTCACTGTTGGTGCTGCGAAGGCACACAGGGCTCGGGCATGATGAATCAAACCACCGAGAAAATAATAGGCGAGTTGTGACAGCCCCAAGCCATGTGCATCGCTGTCATCATGGAACAGGTTGCTGCCCTCGGTATCAGTGATGGACAGATGAAAATGCATGCCGTTGCCGGTTCGGTTCGATGTAGGCTTGGGCATAAAGGAACACAGCATGCCCAGATCGTGGGCAATTTCACCAGCTGCCATGCGCACAAATGTAAACCGGTCCGCTGAAGTCAATGCATCGCTATAGCTGTAGTTAATTTCAAACTGACCGTTGGCGTCTTCGTGGTCGATCTGGTAGACATCGCAGCCAACCGCCTGGAGAGCCCCGACAAGGGTTTCCAGAAACTGTCTGGACCGGGAAAGTCCCTTATAGTCATAACAGGGTTTGTCGAGCGTATCGGACTTGTCGACCAGCTGCAGACTGCCATCTTCAGTCCGCTCGAAGAGTGACATTTCCGGCTCCAGGCCTGTATTCAGAGTCCAGCCGTTGGCCTGTAATTTTTTGATCTGGTTTTTTAAAACAACGCGCGAGCAATATTCATACGGCTCGTTATTGACGTAGCCATCACAGGCGATCCGTGCATAACCTTGCTGCCAGGGCACAAGGCTCAGTGTATCCAGGTCGCCATGGGCAAGAAAGTCCGGGCTATGAGGTTCCATACCCAACCCCCAGACCGCAAAACCAGCGAAACCGGCCCCTTCCTCGACGACATCCATCAGGTTTTTGGCTGGAACGGATTTGGTTTTCGCCACTCCATGAATATCCACAAATTGAGCCAGAATGAAGTTAATCTCGTTGTCTTCCAAAAACTGCTGCGCATCAATTGCCACGGCTTCTCCTTCGTGTGTACTGTTCGCATGTACCATTAACTTCGGTGGACACCAGTGGTTAATGGCTTATATTCTTTTCGGTTCAGCATCTCATATTTCCCAAAAAGAAATTTATTTTCCCAAAAGGAATAGTTTCAATCATACCAATAATTTTCTCAAAAAGAATATTTTTTTATTCTGTGTAAAATACCGGCGTGTCGCTTGACGCAACATTGTGGGACAGGCACCTCGCACTGGAGATGGCCTCAGTTCATTCAGCGCAGCCCGGCACAGCAACAGACACCCAGAAAAACCGGAGACTGAGGAACAGCAGTCATGACCGATATCAGCGACAGACATTTTGAGCTCGATCAATTTATTGGCATGAAGGTGAAACGGGCGCGGTTGCACGAGAACCTCAAAATTACCGATGTCTCGCGGATATCCGGCATCAGCCAGGGCATGATCAGCAAGATAGAGAACGCTCAGGTGTCCACCAGCCTTGAGACCCTCAGTCGCCTCTGTAATGCGATTGGTTTACCGATTTCCAAGTTATTCAGTGACTTTGATCGGCACGATGGCACCGCTCAATTTGTCAAACACAATGAGGGCATGGAAGTAGTCAGGCGGGGAACTGACAAGGGCCACACCTATCAACTGCTTGCGTACCAGCGCGGGGCCACTCGCTCCTTTGAGCCCTTTCTGGTCACTATGGACGATCTGTCGGAGGTTTTTCCAACCTTCTCCCACCCCGGAGAAGAGATCATCTATCTTCTTGAAGGCAAGCTCAATTATCGACACGGCAATCATGTCTACACCATGGAAGCAGGGGACAGTCTGACATTCGATGGCGAGGTCCCGCACGGCCCCGATCAACTCATCGAGGTGCCCATCAAAATGCTCTCACTCATCAACTATTCAAATCCGGCGGGGTGATGTACCCGCCCGATCCGGCATCAGCAGCTTCACCGGCTGGATTCATTCAGACACCCTTTCTCTATACGAAGAAATACCCGGGCTGGTGAAACCAGGTGTGCGGCTGGCTTCGAATGCTGGAGCCTCCAAAAACCCTGAAGACAGGATGGAAGGGCTTGAAAACCAACATGACGTTGTATGTGTTCTCGAGGGCCGCGACTTGCTCAGAAGTATGTGAGGCGATCTTGAGTCGATCCTGCACAATCTTGCGATGGTTCAACCAGTGCTATAGACCCAGTGTATGCACCAAATCCTTCGCAGGTGCATCAAGTCTGCCTGCAGAATTCAGGACACCTGGGATGCACAATTCCCTGTAGAACTTTGTTTTCTGTATGTTGATCAATTCGCCATTTTTCCTGACGGCATAGCCGATCAGGATATCCTCAATGAAATCGGCTTCTTTCGTTGGAATGCTTTTCCTCAACTTGCTTGTTTGGGGTGAAGCCGGCAATGAAAAACAGAACGGGTGTTGCCTTCTTCAATTTGTTCAGGGCACTGGCGTACTTCCGAAATTTGTCAGCCGTGAAGACTTCACCGGCGAATGAGCCTGTGGACTGCCCGACATACCATGGCTTGAATGCTTTTGCTGCGCGATGTGCGAACACGCAGCAGCCACAGGCTCCACTCAGGTCGAGCCCTGATTTTTTTCACTTCTTCCCAAAACATGGCCTGCGCTTCCTTGTTCAGTTCCAGTACCTGGGTTCCCTTTTTGTTCGTTGTTCGGCCCAACTCGTGGGGGCCAAATATCCGGTAATTCATCAATGTCTCCTCGTATCTCGAATCTCGTCATTTGGGTCTCAGGCCCGGTGAACGTGCCGGGCCGTTGCACTCACGCACAGGAATCCTGTGACACTCACCTTTTCACAAACGAGCGAAGGGGGCGACCCGGTACTGACCTGATGGCTGCATTCCTCTGCGAGCAGCCCCAAGAACCAGGGTTCCATCGTGATTGCGAAGCACATTCTGCACATGAAGCTATGGGTTTTCAGGTATTAAAGGGGAGCGGGGCTGCGCAGCCAGAGCAGGTGCCGCACGACGGTTCGCCTGATGCACCAACACTGCGAGAGCGCACCAAATCAGGGCGAGACCCGCCAGTTCTTCATTTCGAGGCGCGCCACAAAAACGTCCAAGCTCTTGATATTTATCCTGATTTACTTTTGTGGCATAAATCCTGCATTTTTCCTGTAGAGAAACTTATTTTACCTGAAATAAAACCAACCCAGGGTGAGCCGCAAGTATCGCGGCAGTAACCAACCAAGAAGAGAGGTTCCCTATGGAACAGACGATTAGTCCCGCTGAGTTACAGGCCATGCTGGATATGGCCGGTGTGATTAACATGGAGGTGTTTTATTGGTGGGCCACTGGCCTTATGGTCATTATTCACGCTGGCTTCCTGGCGTACGAGATGGGTGCCTCGCGGTTGAAAAATACCCTTGCGTCTGGCGTGAAAAACATTCTGGCCTTTGCCTTCATCATTCCGACGTTCTTCTTCTTCGGATGGTGGATTTACCTCGCAATGTACGCAGGATTTATACCGGATTTTGAAGCAGGTGCAGCGGGTACACCCTGGTCGAGCTTTATGGGCCCCAACTTGGCCGATAACGCCACCGGAGTCTTCTGGGGAGTTTTTGTGCTCTTCTCTGCAACCACGGCATCCATCTTCTCGGGGGCTGTGCTTGAGCGCATCCGTATGAGTGCATTTATTATTCTGGCCATTATTCTGGGTTCAGGCGCATGGATTCTGGGAGCGTCATGGGGCTGGCATCCCGATGGCTGGTTGACAACCCGCTGGGGCTTCCACGATTTTGGCGCTGCTGGCTGTGTTCATATCATTGCAGGCTTTTTCGCCCTGGGCGTCATCATCAATCTTGGCGCACGCATAGGGCGTTTTGACGCCAGCGGCAACCCTGTTGCCATTGCTGGCCACAGCATGCCGATGACGATGATCGGACTCATGATGATTATCGTTGGGTTTTTCGGATTTCTTGCCGGCTGCATTATCTTTGTCAGCGGTGGCCAGTGGGAAACCATCTTCGGTACACCAGCCACCTTGTCTGCCATCAGTTTCAACACTCTGATGTCTTTTTCTGGCGGTATCATCGGTGGTTATATCATGACACGTCAGCCGTTCTGGATGATGTCCGGTGCACTGGCGGGTATTTTTTCGGCAGCCCCTGGGCTGGATCTCTACTATCCGCCGCTGGCATTCCTGATGGGTATCATTGGCGGGCTGGTTGTTCCTTGCGCTGACAAGTTCATCACCAAAGTCTTTAAATTAGACGACGCAGTTGGTGCCTTCTCTGTCCATGGTGTCGGCGGTTTTATTGGTCTGGTGGGGTTGGGTATTTTCAGCGGCTTCCCCAATGTCAACGGACCGGATATCAGCTTTATGGGACAGCTGGGCGGTGCAATGGTTATGGTGCTGCTTGGCTTTATCCCCGGCTATGTGGTGTCACTCGTTATGGCCAAATTCAACTTCCTGCGTGTACCACCCAAAGCAGAAATTGCCGGTCTCGATCTTGTAGAAGTGCCACTCAAAGCCTATCCGGAGTCTGTGCCTGCCAAGAGCGCCGATACCCTATCACCCTCAACTAATACTTAAGGAGACTGTTTATGGCGAGTCCTATTGATACCTGGGAAGGCGCGGAGGCGTATTTCACGTTCGCTGATAACCCCATTGCAATCGGCATTGTTCTGGTGATTTCCATCGCCGTCGTTGCAGGGGCGATTATCGCCAGCGCAAAACATGAGTATGACAGTTATATTGACTACAAGGAGTAATCAACCAATCCGCTGATGGAGGTGAGCACCGAGAGAAGGGCACAGGTGCATGTGCCCTCCTCCCAACACACTCACCAGACGCAAGTGGCGGATCACCACGAAAACACTCATGCCCACCATGAGAATCCAGGTCTTGCAACACGACGATAAGGAATGGATAGGCAATATGGAGCCCTGGTTTAACGCCAGGGACTACAGCGTGCGCACATGCCTGATCTACAAAAACCAGCCACTACCTGACGCCGAAGATTTCGATTGGTTGGTCATCATGGGCGGTGGCATGAGTGTCAACGACGAAGAAAATTTTCCCTGGCTGATCAAGGAAAAGCTCCTCATCGAAGAAGCCGTCGCATTTGGTAAAAAAGTACTGGGCATCTGTCTGGGTGGACAACTGATTGCTAGCGCGATGGGTGCTCCTGTCTACCCCAGTGCTGAACAGGAAATTGGTTGGCACCGAGTGCACAAAACCAGTGATATCGCAAGCTGGTTGCCGCATCAGTGCTATCCGCTGAGCTGGCACGGCGAGTGCTTTGATCTGCCTGCGGGCGCTATCAGCATCGCCAGTAGCGAGATTACCCCGCATCAGGGGTTCTGTCTTGGCCCAAAGGTATGGGGTCTGCAGTTTCACCTGGAAGCAACACTGCAGTCCGTTCACGATTTTTACCAACTCGGAGAGAACAAGCCAGTCGAGGGCACATACGTTCAGTCCTTCGAGCACATGATCGCTCACGGCGATGATCAATCCACCAGAGACATTATGTATGGCCTGCTCGATGCTCTGGACGAGGCCTGACAGGCTGCTGGAAACGTTTTCGAGGCAGCCGAAACGAGAGGCAGCACCCTGCGAAAAAGCGGTGTACTCATTACACGTCTACATTGAAGGAACCCCCCATGTCAGTTATGAAGTGTGTCAGTCCCGATCCGGAAGTTATTGAAAAACTCTCTGCGATAATTAAAGAGCGGGATATAAAGTATTTGATTCCAAGCTATGTGGACATACACGGCATCCCCAAAACAAAAATGGTCCCCGAGAACTACCTGTCCTCAATGCTCGGCGGTTCAGAGCTCTTTACCGGTGCTGCATTGGAAGGCGTACCACAGAATATGTCTGATGACGAAGTCGCTGCTGTGCCTGACCCTGACTCTTTTATGGTAGTGCCCTGGCGTGATGACTGCGGTTGGTTTGCCAGCGACCTGTGGCTGGAGGGCGCGCCCTTTGAAGCCTGCAGTCGCAGTATCCTGAAACGCGTGGTGCACAAGGCCGCCGATATGGGGTATACCCTCAATTGTGGCATTGAACCTGAATTTTTCGTCTTCGCCGATGATGGCGCAATTCCCCCAAACCCGCTCAGCTCCCTGAACCACCTCGCCAAGCCGGCGTACGATACGATTCGCCTGATGGATAACCTTGACCTGTGGCTATCGGAAACAGTTGATGCAATGAACGGGCTTGGCTGGAAGGTCTATTCCTTCGACCACGAAGATGGTATCGGTCAGTTTGAATTGGATTTCGACTTTAGTGACGTCTTGACCATGGCAGATCGTTTTGTGTTCCTGCGCGTGATGGTCAATGAAATTGCTCGCACGCACGGTGCCTACTCCTCTTTTATGCCAAAGCCCTTTGCCAACCGTACCGGCAGTGGTGCACATTTCAATATCTCCATCGCCGATGCAAATGGCAAGAATCTCTTTGAGTCCGGTGACGATGAATACGGTCTGAACTTATCGAGCCTGGGCTGTCAGTTTGTCGCTGGCATGATACAACACTTGCCCGCCATATTGGCCCTCTCGGCTCCCACCGTAAACAGCTATAAACGCCTGATTGTGAAGGGCAGCGATTCGGGCTACACCTGGGCACCGACGTTTACGTCCTGGGGCGGCAATAATCGCTCCAACACCATACGGGTTCCGGGTGGTGGTGGCCGGGTGGAACTGCGCGCGGCAGATAGCTCATGTAACCCTTATCTCGGTCTGGCACTGACTTTCGCTGCAGGCCTCACAGGTATCGAACAAGGTATGGCGCCTCAACCGGCCAATACTGTAAATCTGTTTGAACAAAGTGAAGCCTATCGAAAAGAGCGGGGTATCAAATGGTTACCCAGGAACCTGAACGAAGCCATACAGGCTCTCGATGCTGATCCCCTGTCCGAGAAGGTTCTGGGCAACCTGATGAAAAATGCCTGGGTAGAATTCAAAACCGACGAGTGGACCAGCTACCACAACTATGTCAGTCAGTGGGAAATAGAACGTTATCTCAGACAGTTTTAATCCATTTCTGACTTCCGACAGTCACGCATCATTATGCATCGCTGTTGGTGCATAGCGCACCAGTGTACAACTGAGACACAAGCAAGCCGACGATGTATATTCACAGCCATTCAGGAAACCTCCGTGTGCAGAATATCGAGTATCAGTTTTTCAAGAATTTCCGTTTCATCTTTAAATCTGCCAGGGCCTGCCGCCACGTGACCAAAGTCCGATTCAAATCCGTGATATTCCCCATGCGACAAGTGCTTTAATTCCGCCAGATTATCCTCATAGCGGAAATACAAATCCTGTTCGCAGGGCGCAAGCCAAATCCTGGCCGTAATCGCATCTAAGGCTTTATTCAGGTCACCACCGTAGGCAGGCTGGTTGCTGATATCAGCAGTCAGCCAGGTATCCAGCATTGCCAGCAGATCATTCGCATCCCAACTGAGGTGATCCTCTTCCCAGAATTGCAGCAATGCCTCCGCGGAGGAATACCCGAGTTCCCTAAAACGCTGCTTGCGAAAAAAGGCCTGGGAAAAAGCCCAGCCTGCGTAGACTCTGGCAAAGGCCTTCAGGCCTGCTGTTGGTGGTTCCTGATAATTACCACCGTTATATGTCTGATCTGCTTCAAGGGCTGCCTTCACTCCCTTGAGGAAAACACTATTGTGCTCAGAGGTTTTGGCCGTTCCACAAATAACCAGCGCCCGCTTCACGCGTTGCGGAAACTGTGAAGCCCACTGAAAGCTCTGTATGCCGCCCATGGACCAGCCCATAACCAATGCAATCGTTGCGGCACCCAGAGAGTCCAGCAACAACGACTGAGCCCGAATATTGTCGTACAGGGTAATTTTCGGAAATTTGCCTGCGGCAAAGGGTTCCCTCATATTGGATGGTGAAGAAGAAACACCATTGCCGAATAAATTGGGAATAACAATAAAGTATCTTTCCGGATTCAACGCACACGTGTCACCAATAACAGGCCAGTAGGAAAGATCCGTTCCGGTGTAGAAGGTTGGTACAACAAGCACATTGTCCCCCGCCTCATTTATACGTCCATAGCTGCGGTAGGCCAACTGCAAGTCTGCACGGACACCCGATTGAAGATCGAAATCAGGCAATAAAAAATATTTCTGTGGGCCAGCATCAAGTGTAGAGGACATGGTGTAACTCTGTATGTATTGGTGTTCTATAAGCTCCAGGGCTATAGAGTTTTTGTCAAATCTGGTGCTGGGAGATTATTCAAGCACATTCCCCGATGATCCTGTCAACTCGATCCCTTCTTCGAACTGCACTCCTGTAATGATCTTCGCAAGGCAACCAGGTGTGCGCTGGCGACGCCGATTATCCTGTGCACATTCCCGCCGCGTGTCAGGCAGTCTTTTGATCCTTTCGTCTCCTGACGCTGGTGTCGGACGCCAATTCAGCCGGATCTGTTGTTTTCAAGCTCCGCCAGTGCTGCGCCTGAAGTCCGCACAATACCATCAGATTTTCCGGGTTTTTCTGTACACCCAACGCGAGCCCTCGCGCTCCCAGAGTACAGATCAGACCAGACCAGCGATAAATGTGACCACTATGAATGGCGTCGTAGTGCCAAGCAGCGGCAGAGCAACAAGCGATATATCTGCAATAATGTATCTGAGTATCTGTGATGTCCTGTGCACAGGCGGTCCGGGGCATGCGGGTTTTGGATGATATGAACGCTGTTAAAGGAGACACCCCCTTGCCGCGCCCCAGACCAAGTTTGGGAGAGGTGCCCTCATTTTGGGTTCACTCCATGATTGTAACTACGCATCACTTGCACTGGCGGATCATCACAATGTACGCACAAAATGATCCATATTGGTATAGGGCTCGTATAATCAGGTATGCCAGGCACAGATAATGTGATCAGGTTTCCGCAGACCGGTCAGCATTCTGCATCAGGAGACAGCGCAGCTGCCCGTGCAGCGGAAACAGGGACCGAGGGCCGTCAGGAGCAGGGGAGCGGTGCGCCTGATGAAATGTCGGTTCAACTGACGGCTGTTGCCGAACGCCGTGATCGTCACGCCTTTGTGGCCCTGTTCCGCCATTTCAGTCCGAGAGTCCGGGCCTACCTTCTTCGCCGCAGCAGGGACTGGTCGAAAGTAGACGATGTTCTGCAGGATGTATTCGCCACAGTCTGGCACAAGGCGAATCTGTATGATGGTCGGTCTGCGACCGCATCCGCATGGATATTTACCATCGCTCGCAACCGGAGCATCGATGCCTTTCGCCGCGAGCGCAGGCCGGAGGTCGATTGGGAAGATCCTGCCTTGCAGCCCACCCCTGCGCTTGGTGCCGAAGAGACTGTTGTCGCGCAACAGCGAACCGAATCCGTCTTGGCTGCCCTTGCCGTGTTGAGTGATGAGCAGCGTGAGGTTGTGCACCTTTCTTTCTATGAGGGTGAGAGCTACGCAGCGATTGCGGTGCGTTTGGGAATCCCGCTCGGTACCGTCAAGTCGCGTGCGCGCCTGGCGTTTGGACGCCTGCGCACCGAACTCGGACAGCAACGTGAGGAACTGAGATGACTATCAAACATCATGTCGGCGACGATCTTTTGCTGGCCTATGCAGCGGGCACGCTGGACGAGCCCACGGCACTGCTCGTTGCGACCCATCTTGCGCTCTGTCCGGCTTGCCGGGGTGATCTCGAATTGGCTGAGGGCTTAGGTGGCGCACTGATCGACCGGGTACCGGGTGATGCCAGAGCCGATCAAGCCATGCTGGAAGCAATCATCGCTAGCCCACACGAGCAAGACGGAATCATGCCCGACCGCCCGGAGTTGAGCGAGCCGCTTGTGCTGCCCGAACCACTGCGCAGCTATGCCGGTGGTGACTTCAACGATCTCAAATGGCAAGCGACAGGTGGAGGCATACGGCAGGTTCCCCTGAAAACGGGTTGCGAGCGAGTGACGGCGCGACTGCTTTCAATCCCGGCCCGGAAAAGCGTCCCAGGCCATGGGCATCGAGGTGCAGAGCTGACTTTGGTTCTGGCCAGTTCGTTTTACGACCGTGGCTCGTGGTATCGGCGCGGCGATGTCGGGATTGCAGGTCCCGAAGTCGTGCACCGCCCCGTCGCGGGACCCGAAGAGGACTGCGTGTGTCTCGCAGTAACTGATGCGCGGTTGAAATTTCAGGCGCTGATTCCGCGCCTGGTGCAGCCTTTTCATGGAATATAACTGAACCTGCCCGAATGGCAACCTGACGAAACCGGAAAAAACCGGGTCCGATACTGAAAGGCTGGACGGCAAGCTTGACGAGGCCGCACCGGAGGCCCGTGCTCCCAGACCAAAGACAGATTGAGCGGTGACAGTCAATACCTGTACGGCGTATGCGAAGACCGCTGCAGAAGCCCCGCTGTAGTGGAATTGGCACAGTTATCAACCGGCGAGGCAACCTGGCCGGAAAAGCATAGCATTTCTTCCCGGCACCACGTATATAATTCATATTCGACTAAAGGTGAGGCACAATCCGGTGTACCATCCGGGTGATTTTTTCCTTGACCTGGGAGCGAGAGAGTTCATCGACCGGGCTCAGTTGCCGCACGGTCTGCGTACACCCGGTCCACCTTTCAGCACGGAGCCATACATGAGTACACTCATTGAGTATACAGTGGCTACCTGCTTGCTCATTGGATTGGCGGCGCCTATTTTGATGGCTGCACGTGCAGCAGGGTTGCTGTAAGCCAACCCTGCCGGTTCCGTTTATGTGTTGTTCATGAGTGATCACAGTGTCCGCAGTGTCCGCAGTGTCTGCAGGAAAGAGGGTGTAGAGCAACCCTGATCGCGGGCAACAGGGATTTTCGGATATATCGCCGTTGGAGTTTCTGAATGATGTTCGAGAAGGGCTGGTCCAGTTTCAGAACAATACTTCTTTTCGCAGGGCTGTGGTGGATTCTCAGCGATGGTGATGCACTGAGCTGGGTCATCGGGGCGCCCACGATCCTCATTGCGACAGCCATTTCCCGGAAGCTGGGCAGCACCCGGCCCCCGGCTGTCTCCCTCAGCGCGTTGCCCCGGTTTCTCGGGTATTTTGCCCTCGAGTCCTTGCGTTCGGGTGTTGATGTGGCGCACAAGGCGCTGGCACCGGGACGGCACGTGGAACCGGCTGTTCTCACCTATACTACGACACTGCCGTGCGGTTGGCCTCGAACACTTCTCGCCAATGTTGTCAGCCTGATGCCGGGCTCATTAAGCGTGTCTCTTGCCGCTGAAACTCTGACCGTCCATGCACTGGATAAGAAATCCGATACGCGGGGAGGAATTGCCAGCTGTGAAAGAATCATCGCACGCTTGGTGAAGCGGCCAGGATGATTCGGAGAGAGTGGTGATGATCCCTGGTTTCCTGCAAGCAGCTACTGTTGCGCTTTTGATTACGCTGCTGATTGGGCAGATTCGGGTTGCGCGTGGCCCAACGGACAGTGATCGACTGCTTGGCGTTTTATTGAGCAGTACCACGGCTGTTGCGGTATTGCTCGTCCAAGCCGCTGCCCAGGGCGCGGCTGCGGTGCTCGACACAGCCTTGGTGCTTGCGATCCTGGCACCGGTTGTCACGGCGGCTTATGTCGTTCTGGGAGCACCACCGAGGAACTCGAAGGAGGAACCATGAACGACATCCTGACAATGCTGTTGATGACTGCTGGCGTGTTGTTTTTTTTGGCAGGCTCTCTGGGTTTGTTGCGTTTTCCGGATGTGTACAGTCGGCTCCACGCGCTGACGAAAGCCGACAACCTGGGTTTGGGTCTTATCGCAGTCGGCGCGGTCTTGCAGTCCCCGGGCGCTGGATTTACGTTACGAGCCGGTCTCGTTTGGCTGACCACTCTGGTTGCCAGCGCTGTCGTAAGCTCCGTGATTGCGCGCCACACACTCATGAATCGGGGTGCACCCAAAGGTGACGATGGTCGTTGATATTGTGATCGGCGCGATCATTGCCCTGTTCGCGTGGCGATGCCTGATGCTGGAGCGTTCTCTGCATGCAATTCTTTACTTTATCGCTTTTGGCCTGCTTGTGGCTATCGCATGGGTGCGGCTTGGGGCACCGGATGTTGCAATCGCTGAAGCTGCCATAGGAGCCGGACTCACTGGGGCCATGTTCCTTACCACGCTCAGACGCATCAATCATTCATCGGGAAAGGGATCCGATGTCGACGATGGTTGAGAGGTTCACGCGGCTATCGTGTGCTCTGGGCGCAATCACGCTTTTTGCGCTCTTGAGTGCGCTTTGGCTCAGTGACCCACTGCGTGCAGAGGGGCTGGCTGGGGTGATTGCGTCCAATCTGCCTGAAAGTGGAGTTGATAATCCGGTGACCGCCGTGTTACTGAACTTTCGTGCCATTGATACCCTGCTTGAGATTGCCGTACTGCTACTGACACTTGTGGGTGTCTGGGCGCTGCGCAATGTCGCTGCGGAAGACGAACAGGTCGATCCTGCACTCCCGTTTGCCAGTCTCCTGCACCTGAGTGTACCCATGATCATAGTCATTGGTGGTTATCTGCTCTGGATAGGCGCCAAGGCACCAGGCGGTGCCTTTCAGGCAGGTGCCGTGCTTGCTGGCGCTGCTGTGCTTATGCGGCTGAGCGGAAAACTTGCGTTATCCGCGGCGATACTGCGCTGGATGTCGGTCGTGGGCCTCGCCGTATTTCTTGGCTGCGGTGTTATTGTGCTCGCACAGCGGGGAGCACTGCTCGATTTCCCTGCTGCCTCAGCAGGCATCTGGATCCTCATTATTGAAACTGCCGCCACACTGTCGATTGCGACCATCCTGAGTGCCCTTTTTATTGGTGCGGAGCCAAAAAAAACAGAAACCGGATTGACAGAATCCAGACCAGGCGAGGACGCAGGATGACGGCTGCCGAGGGTTACGCATTGCTTGGAATTGCGCTTTTTGTACTCGGGCTCTATCGTTTGGCCATATCAGATGAAAGCCTGCGCCGACTGCTCGCTCTGAACGTGATGGGTGTTGGTGTATTCATGTTTCTGGTTGCCAATTCCGCTGGACAAAGCCCGGATTCCGTGCCGCATGCGATGGTGTTGACGGGGATTGTTGTTGCCGTGAGCGCGACAGCGTTCGCATTGGCGCTGATCGTTGCACTGGAGAACAGGTGACGGCTGAAACACTGGCGACTCTGTGTGTCACGGCACCACTGCTGGGTGCGGTGATCGCGTTCTTGTGGCCGAAAGCAGGATTTGCCATCACGGTTATGTCTGTGCTTCTGGTCGGCATCGGTGGAACGGGATTGAGATCCCTCGTTTTGGCTCGGGGTCCGATAACACTTGCAATTGGCGGATGGGCCGCGCCACTGGGGATAGAGTGGCATATAGATGGTCTCTCGGTGGCACTGATGCTCACCACTACCGTCGTCGGCCTGGCTGTAAGCCTGTACGCTTCCGGGTATTTTTCGGGTGCCAGTGCCGGGCGGATTTTTTTCTGGCCGCTTTGGCTCATTCTGCTTGCGAGCCTCTGTGTCACATTCGTATCAAATGATCTGTTTCACTGGTACGTTGCGCTTGAGCTGTTGAGTCTTTCGGCAGTTGCCCTGGTCACGCTGGCCGAGGATCGGTCCGCACTTCTGGGCGCACAGCGCTATTTGTTTGCAAGTCTGGCTGGCTCACTGTCCTACCTGCTGGGTGTGTCCATGGTATATGTCCAGTGCGGTACTCTGGATTTGAATTTGCTTGCACAGGCAAAGCTTGAGGGTGCTGGCTCTCATGCTGCGATTGTGCTGATGCTGGCAGGCTTGCTGATGAAAGGTGCCATCTTCCCCCTCCATGCCTGGCTGCCCTCCGCTCATGGCAGCGCTCCGGCACCTGTCAGTGCGCTTCTGTCCGCACTGGTGGTCAAAGGTGCCCTGTTTATCGCCCTGCGTATCTGGCTTGATGTCACCTCAACCCCAGCCAGCATCTCCGCGATCCTCACAGTACTGGGTGTTGTGGCGATTGTGTGGGGCTCCTGCCAAGCACTGCGTACACCCAGGCTGAAACTGCTGGTTGCTTGGTCGACTATCGCCCAACTCGGATATCTGGTGCTGGTGTTCCCTCTGGCTGCATCAGCCACAAGCCGCGAACTTGCGCTTGCAGGAGGGGTCTATCTGATCATAAGCCACGCATGTGCCAAAGCGGCGATGTTTCTTGCAGCAGGCACTATTCAGAGCTGCGCGGGACATGATCGCATCGCTGAACTCGGCGAGGCAACACAGGCTCGACCCATGGCGCTTTTTGCATTTGGCATTGCCGCCGCAAGTATCCTTGGGCTCCCTCCCAGCGGTGGCTTCATTGCAAAGTGGACATTGCTCAACGCGGTAATCGCCGACCGTCAGTGGTTTTTACTGGTGGTGATGATGATTGGCGGACTGCTGGCTGCCGGCTATTCCTTTCGTGTTCTTGCCCTGGGGTTTGGTCGAGAAAATGGTGCCGCTGCACCGGTGATGAGACAGCGCTTTGACCATCGAAGGGAATGGCCGAGCCTGTTCCTGGCTTTGGTGGCGCTGGTTTTGGGTTTCAATGCTTTCCCAATTTTGGATCTCATACAGTCAGGACCAGGGGTTTCTTCATGAGTTGGGACTCTTCACTACCCCTCCTGATTGTGTCCAGCTCGTTGATTCCGGGTATTTTGATCTTTTTTTTGCGGGAAGATTCCTTCTGCACGCGAACCGTTCTCAATCTGCTTGGCGCTGCGTTAAAAGTCGTTCTGGTTGTCGTGATGATTGTCCGCGTGGCGGATGGGCAGGAAATCGAGACACGCTTGCCTTTGTTACCCAATATCGATCTGGTGCTGCACGCTGATGCGCTTTCCCTGCTGTTTGTTGCGCTCTCGACGGTGCTGTGGCTTGTCACCACCATTTATGCCATCGGCTATCTCGAGGATTCGCCCAATCGCAGCCGCTTCTTTGGCTTTTTTAGCCTGTGTGTCAGTGCGACCACAGGTATTGCACTTGCGGGCAACCTTGTCACCTTTCTGATCTTCTATGAGGCTTTGACGCTGGTAACCTATCCTTTGGTGGTCCACCGGGGTACGGAGGAGTCTCATCGGGCCGGACGGCTGTATCTGGCCTACACCCTGGGGGGTGGAGCATTATTTCTGGTGGGTGTCGTGTGGCTCAAGTCCATGGCAGGAGCACTGGATTTTACCGCCGCAGGTGTTCTGGCCAGCCGGACCGACCTGTCGCCGGACAGTCTGAGATGGGTATTTTTGCTGCTGATCACGGGTTTGGGAGTTAAGGCGGCACTTGTTCCATTGCATGGCTGGCTGCCTGTGGCGATGACGGCGCCGGCACCTGTCAGTGCACTGTTACATGCGGTCGCGGTGGTCAAAGCAGGCGCCTTCGGTATTGTGCGTGTCGTTTACGACGTTTACGGCTTCGAATTTGCGCGCTCCCTTGGCCTCACTGATTTCCTGGCCATTGCCGCTTCGATGACCATCTTATACGGGTCAATCAGGGCGTTATCCCAGGATGGCCTCAAACCCCGGCTCGCCTATTCCACCGTAAGCCAGGTCTCCTACATTGCGTTGGGTACGGCAATCGCGGGACCCCTTGCCACCATTGGTGGCATCGTACATCTGGTGCATCAGGGTGTGATGAAGATCACACTGTTCTTTTGTGTCGGTAATTTTGCCGAAACGCTTGAGGTTCACAAAATCAGCGAAATGAATGGTATTGCCCGTCGCATGCCAAAAACCATGATTGCGTTTACGGTCGCTGCACTTGGGATGATCGGCGTGCCGCCAGTGGCCGGCTTTATCAGTAAATGGTATTTGGGAGTAGGTGCTGTCGATGCTGGCGAGCACTGGGTACTTTTCGTGCTGATGGCAAGCGGTGCGCTCAACGCCGCCTACTTCCTGCCAACTCTGTATCGCGCCTGGTTCCTGGAGCCACAGAGACCCTGGCGGGAGAACCTGCCGGCCACAAAATACGAAACGCGCCTCAGTTTGTTGGCACCTCCCCTGATCACTGCCTTCCTTTCGCTCGCGCTCGGGCTGTTTGCGAACATGGAAGGCAGTGCACTGGAGTGGAGTCGCCTGATTGCCGCGAGGGAGTACCCATGATGGCAGGTGACCTCGGTACAGCCCTGCTTTGGCTGGTATTGCTCTCCCCCTGGGTTATGCTCGGCGTGGCTCTGGTACGGCCGGCTGTTCTTTATTCCAGAATGCTGCTCGGAGTGCCCCCGCTCATGGCACTGGCCCTCGCACTTTCGAATCAGGATGTTGTACTTGATGTGCCGGGCCTGTTACTTGGCAGCAGCTTTGGCGTGAATGCAAGCAACCGAATATTCGTGGCAATTACTGCGGTCGCCTGGCTCGCCGCCACCGCTGCGGTGACTGTGGCTGCAGGACGGCAGCGTTTTGCGTTTTGTTTTCTGCTTGCAATGGCGGGTAATCTGGCGGCAGTCAACAGCCTGGATGCGCTGTCCTTTCTTGCCGCCTTTGCCATCATGAGCCTCTCGGCCTATGGCTTGATAGTTGAAAAAGACGACGCCTCGGCACATTGTGCAGGCCGTTTTTATATTGTTTTTGCAGTGATTGCAGAGCTGTTGTTGCTGACTGGATTGATCGTGCTTGCTGATGCAGCCTCGGGCCTCAGGCTGCCATTGGAGTTTCACACGCAGCCTTCCACTTGGGCACTTTTGTGTGTGGTTGCAGGATTCGGTATTAAGGCCGGCCTGGTACCGCTTCACCTGACCCTGCCGCTGGCCTATGCCGCAGCGCCCGCTTCGGGCGGGATTGCACTGGCCGGTGCCATGCTGAATGCAGGCGTTCTCGGCTGGCTTCTGTGGCTGCCACTGGGACAGTTTGCGCTGTCGCCATTGGGCTCCACCCTGATGACTCTTGGCATCGCAGGCATTGTTCTGGGGGTTGGAGCGGGCCTGTTGCAGCGTGACCCCAGAGCCCTGCTTGCCTACTCAAGCATCAGTCAGCTTGCGCTTGTAACTCTTGGGGTTGGTGCGAGTCTCAGTCAGCCTGCGATCTGGTCGACGATGTTACCCGTACTTGTTCTTTTCGTGCTGCATCATGCCTTGATAAAGACTGCGGCTTTCTGCTTGAGCTCGGGTGTTGGCATGTTGAGCGCATGGGTCCGTGCCATTGCACTGTTGCCAGTACTTGCCCTGGCGGGCCTGCCCTGGACCCTGGGTCATATCGGCAAATCCGGTATCAAGAACGCGCTCTCGGGGAGTGCATACAGCGGATCCCTGATTGGCTTTGGCTTGTCATTGGCCAGCTTGGGCACGGCTGTGCTGATGATGCGGTGGTGGGTGCTTGTCAAGAATGAATCACATGCGAAAAATTCCGGGTTGGCCGCTCTGGTGTCTGCGTCATTTATCTTGCTGGGCTATGTGATCATCGGTTGGCGGGATTTCGATACAACTCAGGCGATGGACCCCCTTGGCTATCTGGACTCGCTGTGGCCCACCGCTGTGGGTCTCGTGCTCAGCATTATCGTGTTGCGCTTGAAACCCTTGCGTCTGAGCGCTTTGGTGGGTGCCATTCCGACCGGCGATATTGCCTGGTTCATAGCAAAACTTGCCACTGCAGTGCGTTCGTTCGTAGTCACCGTAGAGGTTTTTATTACCAAATCGCATCAGAAAATCCGTTCACGTATCCGTGGGTTGCGGCCACCGGATCTACAGGTCTCTGGAGACCGAGACAGTGATGCCACTTTGCCGGCATTCCTGTTGGTTGTGTTGATCCTGCTGACGCTTTATGTGTTGGGCTTCAACTAACGGACAAAACGGGGCCAATCGCAGGCAGTTTTTCAGATAGCTTTGGAAAATCGGTAGCCGAAGCCCCGAACCGTCTGCACGCAACTTTCATACCCATGCGGCGCCAGCGCCTTCCTCAGGCGTCGGATATGCACATCGATGGTGCGCTCATCAATGTACACATTGGTACCCCAGACATTGTTGAGCAGCTGGTCACGCGTGTAGGCGCGGTTCTGGTTGGACAGAAAGAACTCCAGCAGTCTGTATTCGGTGGGTCCCAGGGCTACGGGTTTATCCGCTATGGATACCGACCTCGCTGCAGGGTCCATGACCAGATCACCGAAGACGATGGGGTCCTCTCCGGGGCTCGATGCCACTCTGCGAAATACGGTCTTGATGCGCGCCACCAGCTCGCGTGGTGAGAAGGGCTTGGTGATGTAGTCATCTGCCCCGGAATTCAGCCCTTTGACCAGATTCTCCTCTTCGGCCTTGGCGGTCAGCATAATGACCGGAATATCCTTGGTCTCCGGGTTGCGCCTCCAGCGCCGCAGCAACTCGATACCACTGACCTCCGGCATCATCCAGTCTAGCAGAACAAGGTCCGGCGCATGATCGGCCATGGTGACCTGCGCTTCATAGGCATTCTTTGCTTCGAGACAGTGGAAGCCGTTCATCTCCAGTGCCACCTTGAGCATATCGCGAATGGCGGCCTCGTCATCTACGATCAGGACAGTTTTGGTTTCCATAGGTCTCAGACCGAAACAATCACCTTGCCAAAATTCCTGCCAAGCATGAGTTCGCAGAATGCCTCGGGGGCACTTTCCAATCCCCGGCTGATGTCCTCACGCTGGTGAATTATTCCCGAGCGCAGCAAGGGAAGGCAGGTGTGAATGTATTCCTCTCGCCGATCCTCAAAGTCGTATACCACCAGTCCGCTGATATGAGCCCGTTTGGCGATCAGCAGGCCCGGGGGTGGGCCGGGTTCCCGATCAGGACGATTGTATTCAGCCATGAGTCCGCAGAGTACGATGCGACCCTGGTGGGCCAGGTGGGTGCAGGCGGTTTGCAGAAGGCTGCCGCCAATCAGGTCGAAATAGACATTGATGCCGTTGGGGCAGAGTTCCCCGAGGCGTGCGTCGATGTTCTCGTTGCGCCGGTTTATGCAGGCTTCAACGCCAAGCGACTCTGTGGCGTAGCGGCATTTGGACTCCGAGCCGGCAATGCCTATCACTCTGGCACCGCGCAACGCACAGAATTGGGCGGCTGCGGAACCCACTGCACCGGTCACCGCAGGAATCAGTGCGCATTCTCCTTCCCCGACATTCGCGTGCCAGACCATGCCAGCCCAGGCTGTCAGACCAGTCATTCCGAGTATCGATAAGGCATAGGACGGCGGGGTGATCCCCTCGTCGAGCAACTGAACCTCCCCGGCGGTGTGAGCCGAGTATTCCTGCCAGCCGCCCATGCATCGCACGAGCCTCCCCACAGGCAGTTCCGGCACATCCGAACGCATTACTTCACTCACGGTTTCACCACGCATCGCCTCGCCCGGGTTCACCACCCCGGACGGATGGCGTCCGGCAATCTGGCTGCGCATATAGGGATCAAGTGAGAGAAAACGAGTCCGGCACAGCACCCCGCCCGCCGGCAGTTCCGGCACAGGCACCCTGTGCAGGGCAAAGTTCTCCTGCTCTGGCGCCCCCTCGGGTTTTCGGACGAGAATGATTTGTCGATTCATTGGCTCAAGCAACCCTGATTCCCTGCAGTGGCAGAATCGTCTTCCATCTGGGCCGCTCTCCCCGGCGCCCAGAATAACGGAGTCAATGGCTCCCCTGAGACCCTGATGCCGAAGAGCACTGACAGTTACAGATCATCAGCGGTTATCCCGACCTGCAGCCAACCAAGATTGATGCCAATCCTGGCAGCACCGGGATTGGCCCATGAGTAGGCCAGGGTCTCACCGCTGTCCGAATCAAGGATACCGAGCTTGAGTACCGCAACGCGGGTATTCTGATAGGTGAGCCGCGCTAATTCGACGCTGTAGCCTGTCGGGTCCCCATCGGCAGTAACCAGGGACACAATCTGTCCTTCGTTATGCAGGCGCAGGTCAGGCACGAGCAGCATTTCGTCGGGATCATTGCCGGAGTCCGGGGCAAAGGCACTGCGTCGAACGGCACCCCAGCCGTCGAAATATCGCACCTTGCGGTTGCGATGAGGCTCATCCCTGCCGAAAAGCAGATTGCCGTCCTCATCGTAAGCTGTGTCGCCGATCCAGAGTTCCTCCGCGGTCAGACGCAGGGTATCGGTGATGTAGACATTTTTCCCCATGTCTTCCGAATAGTAGAAACAGGCTCCCTCGTCCATTTCACCGACATAGTGATCACCGGCGAAACGCCAATAGACATTGCAGCCAGGTACAGTGCGGAAATCAGCGGGACCCAGTTCCGCGAGAAGCGATGGTTCGCGGTCGGCGTAGCGATATTGTTCCTCATCGTTGAAGGAGTAGATCGCCAGTTCGATGGCATCGCGTTCCCTGTTGGCGCTGAAGTGATAGAGGCGCTGCCGGTACACGTTCTCGTAGTCGTGATCAAGATATTGTTTGACAAAGTAGGTGTGTTCGCCGATGGCCGGGACAGGTGCCGGCATGAAGATGTGATGGATGTGTTCGTGTCGGTCCTCGGGTGCGATGCCGTCTTCGCCCTGCTGCCAGACCTGTTCGTTGTTGTCGTATTCTCCTGCAAACCAGCCGAGGAAATGCTCCAGAGTCTGGCCAATCGCACTCGCCGATAAAAATAACAATGCGGCTAAGACTCCGAGCCTCGCTGCTGTCAGGGGTGCCAGTGGTAAGGTGCTGATGTGCGTGCGTGCTGTTTTCATGGCGCTGTACCTCTGGTAACTGAGATGGCGGAATCGGGGCTTCAAATGTGCCGGAATGCTTTGTATTATTGATTTGCACTATTGATAGGTCAATATACTTAACATAAATAACCCGAAACCACAGGGAAGTGGCGGGAAGTGTCCACACAGGTTCCGCCGCTGGAAACAAGAGCCAAATGCCTTCTACTCTACTTGAAAAACTCTGGAATCTTCACGAAATCGCCAAGCTCAGTGGCCGCGAAAGGCTGATGTATATTGACCGGATATTTCTGCATGAACGAACGGGCAGTATCGCCCTGCGTGGACTGGAACAGGAAGGGCGCAGCGTACGTGCTCCTCGGCGTGTGTTCTGCACGATGGACCATATCGTGGATACGAGGCCGGGTCGGAGCGATATTTCCCTGGTGCCTCAGGGCAGCGAATTCATCGAAGCAACCCGGCACAGCGCAAAATATGCCGGAATTCATCTGTTCGACATCGAAGATTCCCGTCAGGGCATCGTGCATGTGATCGCGGCTGAAAACGGTATTGTTCTGCCGGGCATGAGTGCAGTCTGTCCAGACAGTCATACCTGCACACTGGGTGCTCTTGGTGCACTTGCCTGGGGCATCGGCTCCACCGAGGCCGAGCATGCATTAGCTACGGGCAGTCTGAGGATAAGTCGGCCCCGCTCGATGCGAGTCAACTTTCTTGGCGAGAGCGCCTCCAACGTGACTGCCAAGGATTTGATTCTGCATGTGATTGCCAGCTTCGGCAGTCGTGCAGGCAGGGGCTATGCAGTCGAATTCGCCGGTGCCCCGGTTCGTGCCTTGCGCATGGACGGACGCTTCACCCTGTGCAATATGGCCGTGGAAATGGGCGCCTTTACCGGCCTGATCGCGCCCGATGAGCGCACCATCGCCTATGTTCGGGACGCACCCTTTGCCCCGCAGGGGCAGTCAGCACTCAAAGCGCAGGCTCATTGGCGCGATTTGCACAGCGACGAGGGTGCCGTATTCGACCGCGAACTCGACATTGACTGCACGCACATCAGGCCTTTGGTCACCTGGGGCACCAACCCAGAACAATCGGTGGATATAAATGGGGTCGTGCCCGAACCGGAGATATTGGAGGACCGGCAAAAAAATCTCGCCGCCAGGGAGGCGCTGGCCTATATGGATCTCAAGCCGGGCACATCCTTGCGTTCGGTCCGCATCAATGCAGCATTTATCGGTTCCTGCACCAACAATCGCCTTGATGATCTGCGCGGGGCTGCGAACTATCTGCGTGGCAAAAAGATCATGCCCTGGGTGCATGCTCTGTGCGTACCCGGATCAACTGCCATCAAGCGCAAGGCGGAAGCAGAAGGACTGGACCAAATCTTCCGGGCAGCAGGATTCGAATGGCGCGAGGCCGGCTGTTCGCTCTGTTTCCATGCCGGGGGTGAGTCCTTCGGCGGAAAACGAGTGATTTCCTCGACCAACCGCAATTTCCAGGGTCGCCAGGGTCCGGGTGCACGCACTCACCTGGCCAGTCCCCTGACTGTCGCGGCCTCGGCCTGCCGGGGTTACATCAGCGCAGCGGAGGAATGATGAGGAACGCGGACAGGAACGTGTTTCACTGGGGTATTGCGGCTCCGCTGTTGCTTCCGAATATCGATACCGATGCCATCATTCCCTCGCGGGAGATACGGAAGGTGTCAAAGGAGGGTCTCGGCGATGCACTTTTCTCTGGCTGGCGCTATCTCTCGGCAGAAAGCCGTGAACCCAAACCCGGTTTCATTCTGAATCAGGCGGACTATCACGGAGCCAGCATTCTGCTTGCCGGCGATAATTTCGGGTGCGGATCTTCGCGCGAACACGCGGTCTGGGCTCTGAAAGACTTCGGCATCAGGGTAATCCTGGCGCCTTCGTTCGGCGGCATCTTTTTCAACAATTGCACACTGAATAGCATCCTTGCGATCGAGCTTGAAGAAGACGCGATTGCGCAACTGGCCCAATGGGTGCAGGCTGACCCTCGCGGCCACAGACTCGAAATCGACCTGGAGGCCCAGCGGATCCGCTGGCAGAAAAGGAAGGACATGCGCTTCGACATTGAACCCGCCCGGCGCAATCTGCTCCTTGAGGGTCTCGACAGCATTACCGCCACCATGCGTCTGGAGTCCGGAATCCAGGCGTTCGAAGAAAAGGACCGGCAACAAAGACCCTGGGTGTACGAGTTCCCCGGGGGCTAGTCTCATCTACCCGGAACCTCTCTATGTACTACCCGGTGATCCGAATCTCCAAGCCTGGTTTGCTGAGACTCACGAATTTATCCGTCCCAGACCCAAACTTTGGCGGCAGAGTTAATAGCTGAAAGTATCGGAAGTGATGAAATTCGCCTGGTCTTTGGGCGCCCGGAAACATTACCAATGGGGATAGTATTGTTGACATTGCTCATTTCAGACGTCCTGACCTCGTGACCTGATGTCAGGTACATTCGGGGTCAGGACGTCTGAATTTGGTTTTTAAGCGCGCGGACAGGAAGTATGGTGCGGTGGTAGGGATTAGGCACTTTTCCCAAAAAGACTGCGCCTGCAAAATATGTGCGAACCGCACAACGCCCCGGTGAGCTTTGACAATCAATCATTCAGGGGCATTGAAGAGTGCGTATTCTGGAGCAAACCGGACAGTGATTCCGGTCTAGAACGGACTCTTTTTACCAGCCACTTCCTCCGGAACCTGCACGAGCCCCAGTCGCTCAAGCTCCTCAATCTCTTTGCCCGACAGGCCCGCGGCGGCGAGGATCTCGTTGCCGTGTTCGCCAGCGACCGGCACATCGTGGCGAACGCCGAAGCGCCGGTGTTCCCATTCGATGGGCAACGCTGGCAGGCGGGTGCGTTCACCTGCCCGTTTTCCATCACGGATGCTCACCGGAACCAGCCCTTCATGGGCGCTGAGGTGAATATCGTCGAACAGGTCCGAGGGCCTTTTGACCAGAGCGAAAGCCACGCCGCAGCGCTCCAGCCGCGCAAGCAGATCATCCTTGCCCATGGCAGCAAACGTTTGCTGGACTTCCGGCAGGATACGGTCCCGCTGACGCACGCGTGCGTTGTTCTGACTCAGAGATTCATCGGCCGCGAGTTCTGACAGATCAAACTCCTGGCAAAAACGCTGCCATTGGGTATCGCTGACCACTCCGACGAATACCTTCTCACCCTCATCGCATTCGAAGATATCGTAGATCGCCCAAGCCGAACTGCGTATTGACATCGGCAGCGGGGCATCGCCGGTGACCGCCTGCTGCGCCATGTGTTGGCCGACGAGAAAGGCAGTAGTTTCAAACAGCGAACTCACTACGAGTTCGCCGCGGCCTTCGCGATGCCGCCTGTGCAGTGCGGCGAGCACACCGATGACGCCAAACATGCCGCCGGTGACATCAATAACCGATGCTCCGGCCCGCATCGGCTGGTCCGGCAGGCCGGTCATATAGGCGAGTCCGCCCATCATCTGAGTGACCTCATCAAGTGCTGTGCGATTCTCGTACGGGCCCGAAAGAAAACCCTTCAGAGAACAGTAGATCAATTCAGGATTCTCACTGTGCATCGCCTCCCAGCCGAAGCCGAGAGCGTCCATCGCACCAGGACGGAAATTCTCGATCAGGACATCGGACCTGGCGATCAGGCGCCTTGCGAGGTCGCGTCCGGGCTCGCTTTTGAGGTCGATACAGAGGCTCTTCTTGTTGCGGTTGTACATCGGAAAATACCCGGCACCCGAACCTTGCAGACGGCGAGTCTTGTCGCCACCGATCGGCTCGATTTTGAATACCTCCGCGCCCAGATCCGCCAAAATCATCCCGGCGGAGGGCCCCATCACCATATGGGTAAATTCAATGACCCGGATGCCCGACAAAGGCAAGTCATCGCCGCTATGCTGCACCGACCCCAACCCTAGGCCCCCTGTTTCATCCAAAGTTCGCTAATGGTATATTTGTCATGTTGTTATAACAATAGCACATTTCATCAACAGCAACGGTCAGTCGCATATGAATGTAGATGTCCTCATCAGCGAAGTGGGCTTGAGGGATGGCTTGCAAAGTATCCAGCCGATCATGCCAACAGAAAGCAAGCAGGCATGGATCAGTGCGCAATACGCAGCGGGGTGCCGTGAAATGGAGGTGGGTTCCTTTGTTCCCGCCAGCCTGCTGCCGCAATTGGCTGACACTGCGGAAGTCGTCCGCTATGCCGTCGGGCTTGAAGGTCTCTGCGTTGCCGCACTGGTGCCGAATCTGCGCGGCCTGCAGGATGCCGTAGTCAATGGCGCGCACAAGGTGACGCTGCCGTTTTCAATGAGCGAAACGCATTCGCTCAAGAATCTGAACAGGACCCAGGCTCAGGTGCTCACTGAAATCAGCAGCTGCGTCGAATTTCTGGAGGAGTTGCCGAAATCCCGGCGGCCGCAATTCGAGGTCAGTCTGTCAACCGCCTTCGGCTGCACGCTGGAAGGCCCCGTGCCTGAATCCCGCGTTGTGAAGCTCGCGGAGCAGGTGGTCGAGTTGGGTGTGGACGAAATCTGCCTGTCGGACACCACGGGATACGGCAACCCACAGCAACTCAAGCGCCTCGTCCTCGGTATTCGCAGTAGCTGCGGTGCGGAAAAACTCCGCGGCGTGCATTTGCATAACACCAGAGGGCAGGGACTGGCGAATGCGCTGATGGCCGTTGAAGTCGGCATTACGACCCTTGATGCCTCGCTCGGCGGTATCGGCGGCTGTCCCTTTGCACCGGGAGCGAGCGGTAATATCGTTACCGAGGATCTGGTTTTCATGCTCGAATCCATGGGCCTTTCGACTGGCATTGATCTGGAGACATTGATCGGGGTGAGGGACCTTGTGAAGGCAGCTTTGTCGGATGTCGAGCTGTTCGGCTTCACACCCGATGCCGGACTTCCTCTGGGGTACCGTACGGCATGAACACACTCCCCGCAAGAAACCCGCGAACCGGCCAAATTGACGGCGAGGTCGAAGTCTGGACAGCTGCGCGAATCCGGAGCCTGGCAGATGACTTGCGCCAGGCACAGACTGACTGGAATGGAAAAGGCCTGCAGCACCGCCGTCGGGTGCTGCTCGACTGGTGCGCTGAACTTGACCGGCGCAGCGAAGCGATCACCAGGGCATTGACAGCGGATACTGGTCGACAGATGATTTCCCGTCTCGAAACGCACAAGCCGATCAGTCTGATTGAGTATTGGCTGGAGCAGGCTCCGGCACTGCTCGAAGGTGAAGCGGGCCAGTCGAGCATGGCCCCCGACATTCATTGGCGCCACCTCCATGAGCCGTACCCCCTGGTTGGAGTCATCAGCCCGTGGAACTTTCCCTTGGTGCTGGCGGCGCTTGATGCCATCCCTGCCCTGATTGCGGGGTGTGCGGTGATCGTCAAACCAAGCGAGATAACCTCCCGTTTCGTGCAACCATTGGCGGAGAGCATTGCTCAGGTACCGGAATTGCACGAAGTATTCCGTTTTGTTACCGGTGACAGCGACACCGGGGCCAGCCTCGTGGACGCTGTGCACGCTATCTGCTTTACCGGCAGCGTCGCCACCGGACGCAAGGTGGCCGTGCAGGCGGCGCAGCAGTTTATCCCGGCCTTTCTTGAGCTCGGTGGAAAGGATGCTGCTATCGTCACCGCTGATGCACATCTGGAATATGCCGTGCGCGCCATCACCCGCAGTGCCTTTGGCGCGACGGGTCAGGCCTGTCAGTCCCTGGAGCGTGCCTATGTTGCACGCGATGTGTACGATGAATTTCTTGCCGCGCTGGTGAGCGCTGCCGGGAATATTCGCCTCAACGATGAGCATCCGGGTGTCGGTGATATCGGCCCGCTGATCTTTGCCGGTCAAGCTGCAACCATCCGTCGGCATCTCGACGACGCACTTGCTGGCGGTGCCCGAGTGCATTGCGGCGGCACAATCGAGAACCACGGCGGTGGCGACTGGTGCCGACCCACTGTAGTGAGCGAAGTCTCTCGGGACATGCTCATCATGCGCGAAGAGACTTTCGGCCCAGTCATCACCGTGTCGCCGTTCGATTCAATCAATGAGGCGATCACAGCTGCAAACGACTCGCAGTACGGTCTTTCTGCTGCGGTGTTTGCCGGTTCGCAGGCAGAGGCAGAAGCCATTGCCGGCAGGCTTGAAGTCGGCGCAGTCAGTATCAATGACGCGAGCCTGACCGCTGTGGTCAACGATGTCGAAAAGAACTCATTCAACTTCTCGGGGATGGGCGGGTCGCGCATGGGCCCGTCGGGCATGCGCCGTTTTCTGCGCAAGCGCGCCCTGCTCCGTCAGACCGGGTCTATTGAATCGATTCAGGGGGCTTAATCCTGAGCCAGTGCCCGTTGCACCTGCTTTTCTATATGGTGCATCGGCAATACGTCCCGACTGCGATTGAGGATAAATTCGAGAAAACGCTCGGCGACCAATGAGAGTTTCTTCGACTTGAGATTCACCACATGCCAGTGGGACATGATCGGGAATCCCCTCACGCGCAGTTGCGCCAGCCCGTCTTCCTCAGCTTTTTCGAGCACATATGCCGACAGAATGGCAATCCCCATATCTGCCATTACCGCATACTTGATCGCCTCGTTACTCTCGATAACCATGGTTTTTCCGAGCGACAGTCCATTCTTGCGCAGATGTTTTTCAATTGTTATATGAGTTCCCGAGCCCTGTTCACGCAGCAGGAATTTCTGCCCCTCCAAATCCTTCCATTTCAGCCCCTTTTGCTGACTCAGCGGATTTTTAGCCGAGGCGACGACGGCGAGCGGGTTGGGCAGGAACGGCGTGCTTTCGATTTCCAGGTCCTCGGGCGGATCGCTGAATATGTAGAAATCGTCCTTGTTGGCATTGAGCCGCTCAATAATCTGGGCGCGGTTGCCAACCATAAATGCAACATCGATTCCGGGATACTCCTGGCAGAAAGGTCCCAGTATTCGCGGCAAAAAGTACTTGGCGGTGGTCACTACGGCAATGCTCAATGAGCCAGCCGTCAGCCCTTTGAGATCATTGAGCGTGTCGTCGAGCCGGGCGATCACCTCAAACAACTCCTGGCCGCTTGCGACCACTTCCCGGCCAGCTTCAGTAAGGTAGAGTTGCTTGCCAATGACTTCGTGCAGGGGCAGACCCAGTGTCCCAGCCAATTTGCGGATCTGCACTGACACGGCGGAATGGCTCAGGTACAGTGCCTCTGCAGCCCGCGCGATACTCTGTGTCTCGGCGACCTTCATGAAGATTTCCAGTTGGCGCAGCGTGCCCAGTCTTGTCAGCAACCGTCTTTCCATAGCCTGAAACCACCCTTTATGTAACTATGATAATATAACGATATTGTAAATATTAAATACTTTTATTTATAGATTGTCACCCGTAGCATCAGGTACCGAGATTATTGAGACCCCTAGGAGGATGATCAAGATGAGACCTCATGTTGAACTGATCGACGAAGTGGACCTGCTGTGGCATGTCGCTGAACTTCCTCATGCCAGCGGACGGGCGCACCAGCGCAACCTGTGCTATGACGAGGAAAACGGTGCCGCATCATTGAAAGTCGAATTTTTGACAGATTGGCAGCGACCAGCCGGGCTTCACGCCGCCCAGACCGAGTGGTTTGTGCTGGAGGGAGAAATTGAAGTCGGCGAAACCAGTCTCGGAAAAGGCGGGTACTGGTGTGCTCCCCAGGGTACCTGGACACCGGAGGTAAAAGCCGCCGAAAACACCCAGATACTCCTGTTTCGGGAGTACGATGACTGGGGCTTCACTCCCACAGATCGCGAGGGCGCAGGCGTTGACCCCGATGCGGAACTGATTGTCTGCGATTCCGAGGCCATGGAATGGTACGATGTGGTAGATCCGGAGCACGGCAGCCCGATGGATTTTGAACGCGGTGGTACGCCCGTCCCGGGGCTCTTTATCAAGCTGTTGTTTCGCGATCCGACAAATGGATTTTATACCCGGTTGATCAAGGCCAAGCCAGGCTGGCGCGAGCACCCGCTGGCACATCATCCAGTCTACGAGGAAGCCTACTGTCTCGACGGTGAGTTTGACTACAACTTCGGCACCATGACCAAAGGCCAGTACTTCTTCCGTCCTGCGGGTGTCCGCCATGGCGACTTCACTGCAGGCGAAAAAGATGGTTGCACCTGGATTTTGCGTTGTGACGGCGATCTGGTTGACTGGTACACGGAAAACGCCAGCATCGAGATGAAAGGAGATCCGGTAAACTGGGGCGAGGGTTTTCCGCTGTCAGAACCTCCGGAGCTGATTCAGCCCGTGCGGTCGCGCTCTATCGGTCCTTGGAAAGATCCCTATTATCAATAGAAGCGGCATGATCCCGGCAGCCACGAAAAGGAGCGAAGCTTCATGACCGATGTCCTGGGATGGCGGGCCAAGTTTGGTGTACTTGGCCCGTCGACCAACACCATTGTTCAGCCGGAATTCGATGCCATGCGCGTACCCGGTGTCACCAATCACTACAGCCGCATCATTATTGAGAACGCCAACGCAGTCTCCGACGAAACGTTCATCGCCGGCACACTGATCATTTCCGACAACACGCTTGATGCCGTCAGGGGTGTTCTGACCTGTTCGCCGGACTATCTTGTCATGGGCATGTCCGCCGTCACCTTCTACGACGGTGCCGAAGGTGCCCGAAAATGGCGCGAAAACATCGAAGAAGCCAGCGGGTTGCAGTTGAGTATCGGCTCCGAGTCCTGTGTCGCCGCCATGCAGGCGTATGGCTCCATTGAGCGGATTGTCGTGATTTCCCCTTATTTCCCGGCAGCCAATCGCGAAGTGATCAGGTTTTTCGCCGACTACGGCTTCCAGACCCTGCGCGACTGTTGCCTGCGCTGTCCAACCTGGACCGCTATCGCCGAGGTGACCGAAGCGACTTTGCGGCAGGTCGTGGCGGAGCTTGACGGGGACGATGTGGATGCCATCGTGCAGGTGGGCACCAACCTGTGCATGCTCGAGCTTGCTGCGGAACTCGAACGTGAACTGCACAAGCCGGTCATCGCCATTAACGCGGCTACCTACTGGCACGCTCTGCGTCAGTTCGGCATCGAGGACCAGTTGCAGGGCTACGGATTACTTCTGGAAAAGCACTAAGCCGGGGTGCAATCCATGTGTGAGCACATGTCGGGCTGACACAGAACAGCAGCACACACAGAGAAGATGACAGACTGGATTAACCGGGCAATTGCACTCATAGAGGCCGACTTTGCCCGTTCCTCGGATACACATTTACTCAAAGTGGATCTGCCTTGTGTGCAGAATATTGACCTCTATCTGAAAGATGAATCTACTCACCCAACGGGCAGCCTCAAACACAGGTTGGCGCGCTCGCTGTTTTTGTATGGTCTCTGCAACGGGCAGATTCTGGAAAATACCACCATTATCGAATCTTCCTCGGGCAGCACGGCCATATCGGAGGCCTATTTCGCCAAGTTGCTGAATCTGCCATTTATTGCCGTTGTTCCCAGGAACACATCGCAGGAAAAAATTGACAAGATCACCTACTACGATGGCAGGTGCCATCTTGTCGACCCCAAGGATATGTACTCAGAAGCTGCCAAACTGGCGCTGGAACTGAACGGACACTACATGGACCAGTTTACCTTCGCTGAGCGTGCAACGGATTGGCGCGGCAACAACAATATTGCGGAATCCATTTTCTCGCAGATGAGCCGCGAGCCCTTCCCCACGCCCAGCTGGATTATTGTCAGCGCAGGCACTGGCGGGACATCGGCGACGATCGGCCGGTACATCCGGTATACCTGTCAATCCACCAAACTCTGTGTCGCTGACCCGGAACACTCGGTATTCTTTGATTATTACCATACGGGGGACAACACACTGACTACGGGCCAAACCTCCATGATAGAAGGCATTGGTCGGCCGCGCGTAGAGCCATCCTTTGTCTCGTCGGTCGTGGACAGAATGATCAAGGTTTCGGATTCCGCCGCCTTTGCCACCATACATTTTCTGGAAAAAAGGCTGAATCGTCGTCTTGGCGGGTCAACGGGGACCAACCTGTACGCAACCTTTCAGATCGTGTCCGAGTTCAATGCCCGGAATCAGGAGGGCAGCCTGGTGTCCATGATCTGCGATAGCGGGGAACACTATCTCGACAGCTACTACAACAACCACTGGCTGGAAGAGAACGGTTTTGATATCGAACCCTACCACAGGCAGCTCGAAAACTTTTTTGAGACGGGAGTCATGGCACCGGACTTGTCCCTGTGCAACTCGTTGCCGAGATGAACGGGCGCGGCATTGCAGCGTACTGAATGCTTCGGGAGTGGGCGTGTGCGAGTGATTCTGTGCCGTCTGTTGTGCGCCGGACTGTTGTTTGCGGAACAGGTTCCGGCTCAGGAAAGGATCGAGGAAATCATCGTCATCGGGGATCTTGACAGCCTGCCGGGTGGCTTTGTCGAATCGGTTTTCGGTTTTGACAAGTCCCTCCTCGAAACACCGCGCTCGGCCTCGACGATCTCGGCGGCCCTGCTTGAGCGCTTCGACCTCCAGGACATCGACGAACTGATTGCGCTGTCGCCGGGAACATTCACCCAGTCCTTCTTCGGTGCCGCTGGTGGGCTCGATATCCGCGGCACGCCGGGAGAGAGCTATTTCCGAGGCATGCGCCGCCTCGACAATCCGGCGAGCTATCCTACGCCCATTGCCGCTGCCGACCGGATCGACATCGTCCGCGGTCCGGCCTCACCGATATTCGGGCCATCGAAAATCGGTGGTTACCTCAATATCATTCCCAAATCGGCGCGGATTGAGGAAACCGGAGCGTTGCTCGCCGACACCGGTGGCGCGGCCAGTTTCACCACCGGAAGCTGGGACAAGGCACTGCTGTCCGCCGAAGTCAGCGGTCCCGCCACGCTCGGCGGCCGGGACTTTGGCTACTACCTGTATGGCATGGCGGAGAATTCCGGTGCATACTACGACAACACCTCGCGGGACCAGGCGCTGTTGCAGTGGTCCATTGAGTACGACTTCTCCCCCGGACTGCGTGGTCAGTTCGGCGGCATGTTCCACGAGTACCTCAGCAATGAAATCTCAGGCTGGAACCGCCTGACCCAGGATTTGATCGACCACGGACGCTATGTGACCGGTGTGCCGCCGCGCCTCGACCGCGATGGCGACGGCTACGTTTCGCATCAGGAATTCGACCTCGATGGCGACGGTTTTACTGACCTCAACCCCTTTGCTGCCGACCTGGTGCCGGGACAGGGCGGCCGTCTGGAGGGCGACGGTGTCTGCCGAATCGGATCGACGCCGGTATTCGGCTGTTACCCGAACCAGATCGCCCTGCACAATCCTGGCATTGCCCACATCAAAGGCAACCAAAATTTCAGCCATCCCGACGACACACTTGATACCCGCGTGACCACGCTCTATTTCGACCTGCTCGGGGAAACAACTTCAGGCTGGCAGTGGGCCAACCAGCTGTTCTTCGAAAGCTACGATGTGCTGAACGAGAACAGCTACGGCTTTTCCCAGTTCCACGATGCCTGGGTGGTGGAGCACAAGCTGGTTTTCAGCCGTGATTGGCGGCTCGATTCGCTGACCGCTTCGCTGCAGGTGTCTCCGTCGATCCGCCATACCGAATTCGAGCACGGCAACGACTACACCAACGAATACTTCGACCGCTACGATATCACCCGCTCGGCGGGGCAGGCGCTGCCGCGGCTGCTCGCCACGAGCATCGATGCCGAGTACACCGAGTACTACATCGGCGATTACACCGATGTTGGCCTTGCCGCGCTCGTGGACGTCAGCTTCGACACTGGTTTTTCAGCCCTGCTCGGCCTGCGCCACGACCGCATTTCCCTGGCGAGTCGGCAGCCGCTGGACAAGCTGTTGCTGCCTAGTACAAACCATCTCTGCCTGCCGCCGGGGGATTGCGTGGCGACCGCGGCACATGACGAAGTCGACGCGATTTCCTGGACCCTGAGCCTGAGCCGGGAACTTTCAAGTGGTGTGCTGCCCTATCTCACGCTGTCGCGGCAGACGACTGTGATCGCTGGCCAGGGCTCGGAAGTGAGCGTGGACAACATCGCCGACGGAACCGCCGTCGATCAGTCGAATTTGTTCGAAATGGGGATCAAGGGCCGGCTTGCAGACGACCGGCTCTACTTCGCTGCTGCGGCGTACCGCCAGGAGCGCATCGATTTCTCGTCCCAGTCCATCGCCACCAACCAGGCCAGCCGCACCGAAGGTGTCGAACTTGAAGCCCGCTGGGTGGTAAACGAGCAGGTGCTGCTCACCGCCGGATACACTCGCATGGAGGTCATCAATCTGAACACCCGGGAAGCGGGTTCGCGTTTCAGCTATGTCGGTGCGGAAGACCTGCCCGATATCGAACCCTGGGCTCTGTACGGTGGCGCGCTCGGTGCGACCATCGTCAGCGACGATGCCCGCCGGGCGGGCATACCCGAGCGGATATACTCGCTGCTCGGTACCTGGGATTTCAACAACGGCTGGACAGTGAATGGGAGCATCGCCGATGTGGCGGCGACACATTCAGGGTTCTCGCGCAGCGTGCGCCTGCCCGGCTACACGCTGGTGAACTTCGGCAGCGGTTACGCAACTGCAGACTGGAGTTTCAATGTCAATATCAAGAATGTGACCAATGAACGGTATTTCCGTGCCAATTTCCCCAATCTTTATGGTAGCGCCATCGTGTTGCCGGAGTTGCCCCGTCATGTCACCGCGAGCATCCGCTACAGTTTCTGACAAAGTGTAGATGCTGGAGTAAAAGCGCGGTTATATGCCGCCGGTTACCTCCTGCCAGCCGGGCAGCCATGCTGTGATGATGGCGTGATGAGTAGACGGGTGTCAAAAGAACATGGAATGAATGGCACACATGCAATGGTACCTAACCAGGGTGCGCCAAAATGCTTGACCATTCCCATTCCAAGCATCAATGTTTGCGAACGTGCTTCGAAGATAGTTGACGATAGGTTGCGTTGCCTCGGCCATGCCGCAGGGAGTGTTCAGAATCAAGAGGAAGCCTTTTTATTGAAATCAAGGCCGTGAACCCCCGACATAAAGCCGTTGATATCCTTCAGATTGGTTGACGTGAAGAGTCCAGTACTTGGCTTTTCTGCAAGAAACCGAAGGTGCAATAGCGAACGCTACGCTCGCATTTCTGACCGATTTGAGCAGTATATTTGTGTATGTTCATGTATACAGCTGTCTAAAAAGAGGCCGAGTAGCCACCCCTCAACGTAACTACTCACTCCCCTTGACATCATAGGGAGGCGATTCTATGATGTGTGCGTTTCATGAGTGCACAGAGTCATGGGCAACGCATATTTTGGTTCCAAGGCGACGGCGGGGTTGTGTCAGGCGCTGATCGGGTTGATGCCGCCGCACTCGGTGTGCATCGACCCACCGTATCTGCACAGTGCGCGGACGTCGTCGCGGCGCGATCGAGCGACGCCCAGAACCTCCACGAGGTGCTGACCCAGCACGAAACCGAGGTACTGCGCTTCGCGACACCCCGTTCACCAACACCCGCGCTGAGCGCGATATCCGCACGGCCAAGGTCAGGCAGAAGGTCTCCAGGTGCTTCCGAACCCTTCGACACGCCGAGACCCAAAGCCGAATCTCCAGCTCTCTCCAGTCCATGGCCCACCAAGGCTACAACCTTCTCGTTGCCATCCAGATCGCACTCAACGGCACAGCCGCCACAATGATCAAGCAGCAGAAGGGGGGCGAGTAGTTACCTGCCTGTTTGATATAGTGGGAATATTTATTCTGCACCTTTTCCAATCTTTGAAAGGAAGGCATACAATTACTGTACATGCATACAGTTTTTAGTAACAGTATATTTTTTGAGCGGATCGCGGTGTTCACAATCTCACCAGATACCAAAATTCCTATCCGATATTTCCATTCTCAACTTTAGGACACTAATGTGACCAATCGCGTTTACCTCGTTGGTACAGCACATTCGATTCAATGTGGCAAAACAAACAATGAATTTGCACAAGAAAAGAACACACCGTCAATACGGGATCAGATGTATTGCGGAAGAAATGTCACAAGATGGATTGGACTGCCGAGGTGTAGAAAAGACACTTGGTCATTACATTGCTGACGACCGCAGTATAGACCATCATCATGTCGATCTCGAGATAAGTGATCAGAACAAACTCTCATTGGACCAGTGGTCACTTGCTGCAGCCGAGCTAAACTTGGAAGCTTCAAATAAAGCTAGACTACGTGAAGAGATCGGACGAATTCGAGACGAAGTTCGAGAACGCGTATGGGTAGCTCGTATAATTTCAAAAAACACGTGGCCAACTCTCTTTATTTGCGGATCGGATCATATTGCCAGCGTACAAAAGCTCTTTGAGCGGCTCGGCATGAATGCAATGATTGTGCACGCTGACTTTGATCCCTAACCCAACCGGATCGTGCGAGCGAAAGCAAAGACTTTCGGATTGAACGGAGTAAACCAACTACGGTATCATTTTCCGCTGCACGGAGAAGTGGCCAAGCGACTGAAGGTGCCTCTCTGTTAAAGGCATATTGAACTCTATCGAAAACTCAAATCCTTCTCCCCACAAATTTTTGAACACATTTGGGAAACGCATCGGCCTCTTACTTATATATCGGCCTTTTGCTTATATGCATGATGCCAACCCGTCAATTCCTGTAACTCAATCCACCGGGTTGAGTACCCAAGGATCGAAATGAGACCGGTTGATGATCAAATTAAGGAGCAGTTGACCCGTCAATTGGAAGAAATTGGCGACCATCTTGGCGTCGATGTTGTAGCGATCTTTAGTCCGATTCTGCCAGGACTCGAATTGACTCTCCGTTCCGCAATCGAAGCGCTCTCCGAAGGGAAAGACTCTGTTGCGATAATTCTTGATACTCCGGGTGGAGTTGCAGAAGTAGTTGAGCGAATGGTAACTGCCATACGATACAACTACAATGAAGTAATTGTAATCGTCCCCAATACGGCCATGTCAGCGGGGACAATTCTGGCATTAAGTGCTGACAGGATATTGATGGATCACCTTTCGTGCTTGGGGCCCATTGATCCACAAATCGAGAAGGATGGAAAACTGGTACCGGCGCTATCCTATCTCAACCAGTTTGAGCACCTGAACCAGAAGGCTCAGGAGGGACAGCTCACAACCGCAGAATACGCATTACTGAACAAGCTGGATCTCGGCGAACTGTATCAATTCGAGCAAGCACGAGAATTGTCGATAGACCTTTTGATCAGGTGGCTGACTCAGTACAAATTCAGAAACTGGCAAACAACGGAAACCCAAGGTCTTGCCGTCAATGAAGATATGAAAATGCAGCGAGCTCGACAAATCGCAGCGCTGTTGAGCGATCCGGCAAGATGGCGATCTCATGGCCGAGCGATTAATATGGAAACCCTACGAGGCGATGAGATCAAATTGAAGATTGAGGATTTTCAGCAAGATCCGCACTTATATAAGAAAGTACGAGAGTACTTTGGCTTGTTGAAGGACTACATGAATCGGGAACAGCTTTTATCGTTCGTTCACTCAAAAGAGCATTTCTAGCATGTCCGAAGTAAAACGATATTCCAAAATTGAGCGATCGATAATCCTGAGCGAGAACACGTGGATAAATAAAGATACTGTGGCTGCTCACGAGAGGCTTGAGTTGGAACTAAGACGACTCGGGGTAGAAATCAAACCTCGCTTCAACCTGGAGCCCCCTCTGGGAGTCAGCAGAAACGGTTGCTTCAATCAAAAAGTCAAGTCCTGACGGTACCCCTTGCGGGTGGTCCGGCACACGGACCTGCAGAGGGGGCAATGCTGGCCTTGGCCGATGGGCAGGGGGAGGGTGAATACTCCAATTGATCTAGCGAGGTTTTGAAAATTAGTGGAGACAATTGGGAAGAAGCAGAGTTTCAAAATGAGTGCAGACGCTTGACGGGCGGACTGGTAAAGGCAATCCATGCGGATGACGACGGCCTTGCGCCAAGTGCTGAAATCAGGGATGGCGGTCGATCCGCTGCGCTCGAAGCTTACACGTTCCTGCGCAAGATCGCGAACGTACGTAGGAATCGAGTTGAACTGACGGCCGACAAGATGACCTCGTTTTTCGCCTTTCCGGATACGGATATTTTTGGTGCGGATGAGCGCTGGTTGAAAGCCAAAGGGGAAAAAATTTATAAGTTTTGACACTAGTGTCCGGAATATTGTCCGAACAAATTCAATTGGTTAGAGAATGGCGTAGTGTCCATACTGGCTTCGCATTGGGTAAGTAGTTGATTTAAAGGAGTTCTTTCGGAAAGCGTCAAGCTTAAAGTCTGTAGAATTGTGTAGAGGCTGGTCTCGCAGTTGAGCCGTTTCTTGATGAGTGCCACGAGTACGTACACAGAGACCGCTGTCCATAGTTGAGTGTTCACCGCGTTCTCTGACGTGCCGAAAAAGGATGTGATGCGCACGTGTTGCTTGATCCATTTGAAGAACAATTCGACGTGCCATTTGCTTCGATATAGTTCTGCAATGGTGAGCGGTGGCAATGAACCATTGGTGGTCAGGAACACAAGGGTTTTGGTGGTCTCCGGGTCGTGATATGTGATCCGACGAAGTGTGTCCGGGGAGTGCTGAGCTGAGCAGAAGCCGGTCAGCACACCGATGTGGTCGCAGCGCAGCCCGGTAGCGGCTCGGCTATATATTCCCAGCACATAATGGGGGAAAACTCATTGCCCTGAGTCGGCTCTGATGGTTCCTTCTATCATGACAGTACGGCAATAATTGCCGAGATGATACTGAATAAAATCTGCTATTCTGCAAGCTTGGTTCTTTTTCGAAAATCCCTATACGGCGAAAGGTATCAAATGCGTTCGAGAAAGCATGTGATGACCCTGGTCAGCCTGGTGTGCTGCTTGATGCCCTCTGCACACGGGCATGCACAAACGACGTACGTTGAAACCGTCGCAGTCATGGTTCGCGCACTGCCTGGAGAGAGGCAGTTTTCCGGCGATGTTGTCGCCAGACAACAGGTCGATGTGAGCAGTGATGTCGATGGTCAGGTCTCTGGAGTCCTGGTCGAGCCCGGTGACTTGGTCAAAGCTGGACAATCCCTGGTGGAACTGCGAGATGAACCTGCGAAATGGCGGCTGGCCTCTGCTGAGGCCGCTCTGGAAAGAGCCGAAGCAGAGGTGAGATTGAGGAGACTGGAGCAACAGCGCCTTTCCAAGCTGCTGGAGAGCAGGGCAATATCCCAAAACACATATGACCAGACCATTGCGCAATTGCAACAAGCCAGGGCCGATGTGGCCGCTCAGGAGTCGATGGTGGCATTGTTGTCCGATGAAATCAGCAGGCACCAGATCAGGGCACCCTTCGATGGTGTCGTGACGGCCAGAATGGTGGAGGTGGGCAAATGGGTTGCTGAAGGCGATGCGGTAGTCAATCTGGCGTCGAATCAACAATTGCGTGTGGAGCTGGCACTACCGCAAAGATACTTCCCTTTTCTATCTCAGCAGACCGGGGTGGATATCCGTGCTGATTGGGATGAACAATGGATTCCATCCTACATTGAACGCATTGTCCCATTTGCGGATGCCTCCAGAACGTTTCAGGTGTGGGTTGCGCTGGAGGATGTTTCCGGAACCTGGCTTCCGGGCATGTCAGCGACAGCAGTGTTGCGCTGGGAAGAGGCCCAAGGTGAATATCCCTACATTCTTCCTGCAGATACCCTGCTGCGCACTGCTGACGGCAGCGTACTGGTCTGGAAGATCACTCGGGACGCAGATGGTGTGGAAACGGTTATCTCGGTGCAGGTTGAGGAGGGGTATCGTTCGGGTGAACTCGTCGCTGTTTTCAGCGACCAATTGGCTGAGGGCGACCAAATCGTAATTAAGGGCAACGAGAATCTCAGGCCGCAACAGCAAGTAATCAGCCAGCAGGCTGCACACCAGTGACAGTAAAAACCTCCAATCGCTGTCGGTCCAGAGACTAGATTCGATGCTGCGATTTGCCATTGAGCGTGGAGTGATTCTATCGGTCTTTCTGGCCATATTGCTTCTCTTTGGCCTGGTGGCGATGTTTCGTATACCGGTGCAGATGACACCCGATATCGAACTCAGAGTCATCTCCGTGATAACCAGTTGGCCGGGGGCAACCCCGCTGGAGATTGAGTCAGAGATCCTGATGGAGCAGGAGGTGTATCTACGTTCGCTCGATGGGCTGGTAAGGATGACCGGCTCAACGACGGACACGACAGGGGCGGCCACTATTGAGCTGGAATTCTCCTCGGACACCGACTTGCAGGACGCGTTGTTGCGGGTGAACAGCGCATTGTCTCAGGTCGCGGAATACCCGGAGAATGTCGATCCACCGAGACTGGTCACCAGCTCGAACCGCCAGAATCCGTTTATTTTTATTGGTGTGGAACCTGATCAGCCGGATCGCTATAGTCGCGCCGAACTCAGTACCGTTTTGGAAAAACATGTTACGTCACAGTTGGAACGGATTCCTGGTGTCTCCCAGGTGACCATTTTTGGCGAGTCTGCTCAGCAGGTGCATGTGACCGTCGACCCTGAACGTTTGGCATCGAAAGGCATAACCATTGCTGAGCTGCGTGTGGCGATTCGCAGTCGCAATCAGGATATCTCCGGCGGGGATATAGATAGCGGTAAACGACGCTTTCAAATCCGGACGAAAGGCCGCTACGAAAGTCTTGAAGACATAGAGGACACCATCGTTGCTGAGCGGGATGGCGTTGTCGTCAGAGTGAAAGATGTTGGCGAAGTGATTCTCAGCAACGAAGAACAGCGGGTCTATTCCTATCTGGACGGCGAGCCGGCGGTCATGATGGGAGTGAGGAAAGCGGCTGGTGCGAATGTCGTTCAGATTCTCGATGATGTGCTGGCCGAAATAGACAACCTGAACCAGGGGGTACTCGCTCCCTATGGCCTTCAGCTGCGCCGCTACGCGGATGATGTGAAGTATGTGAAGAATGCGATCCGGGTGGTGCGTAAGAACCTTTTGCTGGGTGGTGTGCTGGCCTGTCTCGTGCTGTATTTGTTCCTTCATGCGTTAACGCCAACCCTGATTGGCGCCGTAGGTGTTCCTATCTGTACCATCGGTGCATTTCTGGGTCTGCTGCTGATGGACCGCACCTTGAATGTCATTTCTCTGGCGGGGGTTGCTTTCGCCATTGGCATGACTCTGGATAATAGTATCGTGGTGCTGGAGAACATCTTCCGTCATCGGGCAATGGGGAAAAAACCTTTTGCAGCAGCTTTCGAGGGTGTGGGCGAGGTGTGGCCGGCAGTGCTTGCCTCCACATTTACCACTGTGCTTGTTTTTGTTCCCATCGTATTGATCGAAGAGGAAGTCGGGCAGCTCTATTCCGATATCGCCATAGCCATGTCGGCAGCAATACTCATGTCCATGCTGATTGCGGTGACGGCAATTCCTTCAATTGTGTCGCGTCTGCCGGAATCCGTGTCGCCCGAGGCCTATCGCGATGTCGCTTTCCTGGCACCCTTTCGCCGGCTTGCGGGTCGTTTTCAAGAGCGGTTGCTCGTCGTGCTTGAAGGAATTATTCGGTCTACCCCAAAGCGCCTCGCCGTAGTTCTGGGCGTGTTATCGCTCAGCTGCCTGATTATAGTGTTTTTGACTCCCAAGGCTGAGTATCTGCCGGAGGGTGAAGAGAGCAAGATATTCACGCTCGGCTTCCCCCCGACTGGCTACAATGTGGATGAAGTACGGAAGATTGGCAAACGCTTCGACGATTTGCTTGGGCCGCAGGTTGGTGCTGATGGTACAGACTTTGTTGCTGGAGAAACGTCCATTCCTCCTTTGATGTTCCGATCCTACTACGCCAGTTATAGCATAATGTTTGGTATCTCAGAGTCGATTGATCCCCGACATACCGATCAGCTGATAGCAGGCATTTCCCAGGGGTTATCTGATATCCCGGGTGTATTGATCTTCTCCTCTCGCGGGTCAATCTTCCCAGGCAGCTTCAACAGTCGCACTATTCAGTTGGATATTTCCGGGGCGGATTTGAGGGCGGTCTACGAGGTTACCACGCAAACCTTCCTGAAGATCCAGCAGGTTTTTGAAGATGCCAGTATCCGTCCGTATCCCGGGTTGAATATGAGCCAACCAATTCTTGAGGTTCAACCGGACTGGCGCAGGGCTGCGGAGGTGGGAATGAGTGCTGAGGATCTGGGGTACACAGTTTGGGCAATGGCTGACGGTGCCTATCTGGACGACTATTTTCTGGACGATGACAAGATCGACATATACCTCCGCAGCAGTGCTGGCCGGGTAGAGAATCCGGATGACATTGGCCAACTTTCCATCTATACACCTGCTGGCGAAGTGCTGCCACTGAGTGCTCTGGCAGACATCACTCAGTCTGTGAGCGCCAACAGCATACGCCGCGTGGATGCCAGTCGAACTGTCACGCTTGAGGTTGTTCCTCCCGCTGATATCCCCCTCGAATCGGCAGCAGATCTCGTCAGGGAGCAGGTCATTCAGCCCCTGATTGCGGCAGGTGAAGTGCCTCCAGGCATCCAGGTTCGGATCGGTGGCGCATCCGATAAACTGCTGCAAGCTCGTGAAGCCCTGTTCGGCAATGTGATGCTATCAATCGCTCTGGCTTACTTGCTGATGGTCGCGATTTTTTCCCACTGGGGATACCCGCTGATGATTATGTTATCCATTCCGTTGGGTATCAGTGGCGGCATTGTCGGGCTTTGGTTGATGAATCTTCTCGGCATGTCGACATCTCTGGATGTGCTGACCATGCTGGGGATGGTGGTGTTGATTGGTACCGTGGTGAACAACCCCATTCTTTTGGTGGAGCAGACGCGGCGGCTGATCTCAGAAGGCGAAGAAATCGGGCAGGCGGTACTGGAAAGCGTCAAAATACGCCTCAGACCGATCATGATGTCGATGATTACCACCATATCAGGCTTATCACCTGTAGTATTTCTGCCCGGGGCTGGCACTGAAATATACAGGGGGCTGGGTGCCATCGTGCTATTCGGACTGTTCTTTTCGACCATACTGACGCTTACTTTTGTGCCCTCGTTACTATCGCTTATTCTGGAGTGTGTTCACAAAAAGAGGCTGGTTGAGCAAGAGGCGGCATAGTCCACAGGCGGGTGTTGGTCATCAACCGGATCATCGGTTTATGGCAACGACCCCTGAATTGGTGCCACTTTACTATACATAAACGAAGAACATGTATATAAAATGACATAAAATATACATATACAGACTGTTATGTCTGAAAACAGTCGGAAATTGACGTTGTAGTCAGCCTTAATCCAGACGATATCAATCTACCCCTCTTACCGTTAGAGGGTGAAAGCAGCTTGGAATCGGTAGCACTGCTCAAGCAAGTGGTGCAAGCACATCGTTATTTGGCAGAGCTGAAAGGGGTCGCCAAAACTATTCCCAATGAGGCGATTCTGATTTTTACCCTCAGCGTGCAAGAGGCGAAAGATAGTTCTGCCATCGAGAATATCTTCACCACGCATGATCAGTTGTTCAAGTCACAAGTCCTGGGTGGGCAGCAGGTCAATCAAGCCACCAGGGCAGTGGAGAATTATCAGCGAGCTTTGTGGGAAAGCTACCAACAAACGAAAAAATCAGGGTTAATTCGCCTACAAGATATTCTGACCACACAAGAAATTGTTGAGCCCAATAAATCAGGCCTGAGAAAAATCCCTGGCACAGTGATAGGTGATGCAAATACCAGACAAGTCATTTATACGCTACCTCAGCGTCCTGATAATATCCGATCACTGATGAGTAATCTTGTTGAATATATCAACGATGACTCACTCTCAAATCTCGATCCATTGATCAAAATGGCGATTATTCACCATCAGTTTGAGAGCATACATCCGTTGTATGACGGTAACGGCAGAACTGGACGCATCCTGAATATCCTGTGCTTGGTGAAGAACCAATTACTGGATTTGCCGATCTTGCATTTAAGCCGATATATCATTGAAGCCAAAGGTGACTACTACCATCTGCTGCAATCTGTCAGGGAGCATGATGACTGGGCTGGATGGGTAAGCTATATCCTGAAGGGTGTAGAAGTTACGGCACAAGAGACTATTCATTTTGTGCATGAGATACGTGACTTGATTATGCATACCAAACAGCGGATGTGCGCTGTACTGCCCAAAATGTACAGTCAGGATCTGCTAAACAATCTGTTCTTTCATCCCTATACCAAAGTGCAGTTTGTGATTGATCAATTGGGTGTCAGTCGCATAACAGCCACCAAATATCTTGAGACTTTGACTGAGAAAGGCTTTGCAACAAAGCATAAGATGGGGCGCAATAATTACTATATCAATGAGCCGTTGGTTGAACTGATCATGAGGCAAGAAGGAGGACACGAAGGACTCAATTCAAAAATGTATGCTGTATCAGATCGATGAGGAGGGTGAGGCCTACAATCGCCCAAGAACGAAAATCCAATGGGACTGCATCCGGGGTTCAGGGCGATCAAAATATACCTGCATCCAGTCCGGCTGCCACCGTCATGCCAAGCTCACGGCACTGGGTTGCAAAATCTGGGTCCCAGTCACCGCGCAAAACCAGAGGTTCGACAACAGTCTTCCACTTCAGTCCAGTGACAATTTTGTCGATGCTGATCCGGGTGCCGGTACCATCTGATCCGGCCCGAATATAGAGCGCGAATGGCAGACCCTGCCGTGACTCAAGACAGGGGTAGTATATTCGCTCAAAAAAATCCTTGGTCCGTCCTGCCATATAGCCAAAATTCTCAGTTGTACCCAGAATCAGGGCATCGGCCCAGAGTACATCTTCTGCGCCTGTTTCAAGGGGCGCCTTGACTCTCAGAGAGAGATGTTCAGGCTCTGCAGCGGTGACCCCTTCCATAAGCGCGTCCTGCAATTGGAGGGTATTGCTGGAGGGACAATGTATGACCGCGAGCAGGTTTTTCATGTCGGTAATCTGTGAGCTTTCAAAAAAGGGGCCTGTGCCTCTATGGTACCGTAACGGCGACTCTGACAGCTATTACCGATATCATAGCGCCCCGACAGTCGATGCGGGGTTGACAAGTCTCCACAGGACGGCTCAGCATCAAAACATCTCGGAGTCATAGATTGAAAACCAGCGAAGACAGCCGCATTCAGCCCTTTTTGCAGACCGAGCGCCTTGAAAAAAACCTGTTTCGTGGCGAGAGCCGGGATTTGGGTACGCCCCAGGTATATGGGGGCCAAGTACTGGGTCAGGCAATCCAGTCGGCTCAGAAAACTGTCGAGGACAGAGTTGTACACTCGGCACATGCATACTTTTTGCGTAAGGGAGAGTTTGATGCGCCCATCATTTACGACGTTGAGCGCAGCAGGGACGGCCGGAGTTTCTCTACACGCCGCGTGGTCGCTATTCAGCACGGCCGCCCGATTTTTACCATGTCAGCCTCATTTCAGGCACCCGAGTCCGGGTTTGACTACCAGCAAGAACTTGAATTGCCATCTCCGCCCGAGGAGGTGCCTGCCTCGCTTAAATTAATGGCTCAGATCCGAATCATGGACAACAGGATATTTGGCGAGGAGTTTCACCTCAGCCTTGTGATCCCCGAGAAAGGGGAGCCCCTGAAAGGCATTCAGTTCTGGATCAAGGCACGTCGCAGAATCGCTGATGACGATAATATGCACCGCGCCATTCTGGCCTATATTTCCGATTACGGGTTGTTGAGATCAACGCTCTTGCCTCATGGTTTTGGCGTCGATGAAACCTGGACGAGCGGGGAATGGGAGGTTGTCGGGGCGAGCATTGATCACGCACTCTGGTTTCACAGACCATTTCGCATCGATGAGTGGCTGTTCTACGATTGCTCCCCTGTTTCCACGATGGGCGCCAGGGGTCTGGCCCGGGGCGGGATATACAACCAGCAGGGTGTGCTCGTGGCCAGTACCCAGCAGGAAGGCCTGATACGCAGAGTGAAAACGCCCGAGGCGTGAAGCGGGCCGGAACTCAGCGTATAATCGCCTCTGTGCGTTGTGCAGCCCAAACCCCTATGTGCCGTTGGGCAGAGGTGCATACATAGATTCGATTCAGTCCCGCGCCAGAAATTATCAAATCAAGAGGCTAGTTTCATGACCGATCAACGTGAATCCATGGAGTACGATGTTGTCATCGTTGGTGCAGGCCCCTCGGGGCTCTCGGCTGCTATACGGCTGAAACAGCTGGCGGCGGAAAGAGACCGGGAGATTTCTGTGTGTGTGCTGGAAAAAGGCTCAGAGGTTGGAGCGCATATTCTCTCTGGTGCTGTGCTGGAGCCTCGCGCCTTGAACGAGCTGATTCCCGACTGGCAGGATCGGGGGGCACCACTCAAGACCGCCGTTACCGGTGACGAGATGCACATGTTGACTGGGCCTTCAGGCGGGTTGAGTCTTCCCGGTATTTTTGTTCCTCGCCCGATGCACAACACCGGCAATTACATTGTCAGTCTGGGGAATGTCTGCCGCTGGCTGGCTGAGCAGGCCGAGGCGCTTGAAGCAGAAATTTTTCCGGGTTTTGCTGCAGCAGAGGTTCTTTACCGGGAAGATGGGAGTGTGAAGGGCGTAGCTACGGGCGATATGGGCGTTGCGCGGGATGGTTCGCGCAAGCCCAACTATGAGCCAGGCATGGAACTGCACGGCAAGTACACACTGTTTTGCGAAGGCTGCCGGGGACACCTGGGCAAGGAACTGATTACCAGGTTCTCCCTGGATGAGGGTAGGTTGCCGCAGCACTACGGCATCGGTATCAAGGAACTGTGGGAAATTGAATCGGAAAAGCACACATCCGGGCTCGTAGTGCATGGTGCCGGCTGGCCGCTGACCGAAACGGGAAGCTCCGGGGGCTGGTTCCTCTATCACGCCGAAGACAACCAGGTTGCGGTCGGTTTGATTATTGACCTCAACTACGACAACCCCCACCTCAGTCCCTATGACGAATTCCAGCGGCTCAAACACCACCCCCGGCTTGCCCAGTATCTGGAAGGAGGAAAACGCCTATCCTATGGCGCACGCGCCCTAGCCAAGGGTGGTTTCAGTTCACTGCCGAAGATGACAATGCCCGGGGCCATGCTTCTCGGTTGCGATGCGGGCACACTCAATTTTGCCAAGATCAAGGGATCACACACGGCGATGAAAACCGGCATGGTTGCCGCTGAGGTGTTGGTTGAGGCACTGGCAACCGCCGACACGGGCGGGCAGGACCTGACAGCCTATGAAGACGCCTTTAAAGCTTCCTGGGTCTACGACGAGCTGTATCGCAGTCGCAGCTTTGGCGCGGCCATGCATCGCTGGGGCAACTGGGTTGGTGGTGCCTACAATTTCATTGATCAGAATATCTTTGGAGGCCGGCTGCCCATTACACTCAAGGATCGTCACAGGGATCACGAACGCCTCAGACCCGCTTCGGAAGCACAACCGGTGGATTATCCAAAACCGGACGGCATGCTCAGTTTTGACAAGCTGTCGTCGGTCTTTCTCTCCAACACAAACCACGAGGAAGATCAGCCCGTTCATTTGCAGCTCATTGATACTGCGGTGCCGGTAAAAACCAATTTGGCTCTTTACGACGCCCCGGAGCAACGCTACTGCCCCGCAGGGGTCTATGAGATAATCGAAGAAGCTGGGGAACCGGCACTGCAGATCAACGCCCAGAACTGCGTGCACTGCAAGACGTGCGATATCAAGGATCCCACACAGAACATTTGCTGGGTTGCGCCCGAGGGCACTGGCGGTCCAAATTATCCCAATATGTAGGTGCGACGAGAGGGCGCACTTATCCTTTAAAATCAATAACTTAAGTTATAATTTTAAAGGCACTCAGAGGGTTTGTCAACACACCTTCTGAGATCTCTCCCCCAGCCGTCAGGGGTACAACGGTACCCTGTAGGGGTCAGTCTCAACTGAACATCCGAAAGGATCGAAGGAGCCTACACTAGCAACCTGACAGGAGAGACCTCAGCACTCATCAACTGAGCCATCACATGACATCGTAGGTCATGTCACTGAAAACAATGTAGATGCACTTAGCTGCGTAAGCAGCGCTCCCGTGGATGAGGGAGACAGAAAACCATCCCGTCGGCTCGACGTAAATGAGCCATTCGGATTGCCCCGTGAGACGGGTAATGTGGTACGAATGTATGAAGCCCACAGCTGTTCAAGGAATGGTTCTGCACGGTTGACCCTGAGTAGAACCCGTTGTACAGCAAACGGTAGCCTCGGGGCAGCGCGTCACTGGTAACGGTGAGGTGTGAAGCGCCCTGACACTGTACCCCCTCTTCGGAGGCACCCCGGTCGTGAGACTGGGGTTGGATACTGCCAGCTACAGGCGGTTGAGGGGCTTGGCTGACGAGTAGGGTGAACGTAAGTGAATGACTGATAAACGTCGTTATGGGAATAGAGCCAAAGTAGCTGTCAGGCTCTGACCAAAAGGTACGTGGTTGGCTATTCCTCTTTACATTGGGAATACGCTGTCATAAAGACCACCGGCGGACAGGTCACACCTACCCTCGTCATGTTCCTTGGGCGGAACTCGGTAAGCCCGTAACTGCGCCCTCCGGGGCGGGTACGTCGTAAGACACACTGTTGCGGTTGCGGGCAAAGGAGGATGGAGAAAGCGAATGACATATTGTAATGATGTGTATACCGGGATGAAACATGCCCGGCAGCGAAAGCTGTGCCCACTTCCATCTGGTCTTTCATCGCAAGATGACAGGCTCACCCTCAAAGAAAACCCGCAAGGGGTCTCCCCCTTACGGGCTTTTCGCTATCCTCAAAGGAAGGCGGAGTTGTTATCCCGCCTTTCACGAGGCGGGTTCCGTGCTTCCTTTACTCAATTTGGATAAAGGAGAACAGCATGAAAGAGTATATCGTATCGAAAGATACGTGCAACATACCTGCGTTCTCTGGACCACCAGCGGACTGGCACCGGATTGATTGGGGCCACGTTCAACGGACAGTTCGAGGGATGCAGGTACGGATTGCGAAGGCGGCACGGGAAAGCGACTGGCGCAGGGTGAAAGCTCTGCAACGGATGCTGACTCGTTCGTTTTGCGGCAAGGCGTTGGCCGTGAGACGGGTCACCGAAAACCAGGGCAAACGGACACCAGGTGTGGACGGGAAACTCTGGATGACGCCAACAGCCAAGCGAGATGCGATTGACCAACTCAACCGGACGGGATACACACCCATGCCCTTGCGGCGGGTTTACATCCCCAAGGCGAACGGGAAGAAACGCGCGCTGGGTATTCCGACGATGAAGGACAGGGCCATGCAGGCAGTACACCTGCTGGCTTTAGCTCCTGTAGCGGAAAGCACAGCCGATCTGAACTCGTATGGGTTCCGGATTGGGCGCTCCACCGCCGATGCCATCTGCCAGTGTCACCAGACACTCGGCAAGCCGGGGTCGGCCCAGTGGGTGCTTGAAGCCGACATTGAAGGCTGCTTTGATCACATTGATCATGGCTGGTTACTCGACCGTATCCCTACGGATAAGGTTGTATTGCGCAAATGGCTGAAGGCGGGTGTCGTGGACATGGGCCTGCTGAACGCCACAGAAGCCGGAACGCCACAGGGCGGGATCATTTCCCCGACCTTGGCCAATATGGCTCTGGATGGGCTGGAAACGCTGCTGGCCGAGCACTTCGGTGCGAAGGGCAGCAAGAAAGCCCGGAAGCACAAGGTGTATCTGGTTCGATACGCGGACGACTTTGTCATCTCCGGCATCTCGAAAGAGTTGTTGGAAGAACAGGTCATACCGCTGGTGGAAGCCTTTCTGGCGGAAAGAGGGCTTCGGCTCTCTCCGTCCAAAACGAGGGTGACACAGATCAACCGGGGTTTTGACTTCTTGGGGTGGAACGTCAGAAAGTATGGCGGGAAACTTCTAATCAAGCCGTCAAAAGACAACGTGAAAGCGTTTCTGGCGAAGGCGCGAGAGATTATCAAAACCAACAAAGGTGCACGACAGGCCAACCTGATCAGGATGCTGAACCCGGTGATCCGTGGTTGGGCGAACTACCATAAACATCAGGTGGCTAAAGACACCTTTGTGCGCACCGACGCGCAACTGTTCAAGGCCCTCTGGGCTTGGGCAAAGAGGCGACACTCCAAGAAAGGGCGTCGATGGATTGCCAGGAAATATTGGCGAACTGTTGACAAGCGGAACTGGGTGTTTGCTGATATGTTGAGACAAGAGGCAGAGGAAACAAAGATGGCGAGGCTGATTCATTTATCGGACACGCCCATCAGACGGCACACAAAGGTGAAGGCGGCGTTCAACCCGTTTGACCCGGAGTGGGAGCCGTATGGTGAACAGCGCCTGCAAGCGAGAATGAGCGACAAACTCAGATATCGCACGCAGGTTCGGTCTTTGTTTCTGTCGCAGTCAGGGAAATGTATCCTCTGCGGCACAGCGATCACGCCGGAGAGCGGATGGCATGACCATCACATCGTCTATCGCAGCCACAGTGGAGTGGTAGCGATGCACTTGGCAACCGGGTACTATTGCACACCGATTAACACAACCAGATAGGTTGTCAGCGCTCTTCGGCCCCAAAGCCAGCTTCTTCGGAAGCTTCCCAGAGGCTTGAACCGTATGCGGGGAAACTCGCAGGTACGGTTTATAGGGGGCAGGGGCACAGTAATGTGTTCCTGCTACCCGACACGGAAACGGTTTGACTCATGACTGGATTTACAGGTACCGAAACCTACGTAGCCACCGATGACCTGCAGCTGGCAGTCAATGCCGCCGCTGCGCTGGAACGTCCCCTTCTCATCAAGGGTGAACCTGGAACGGGCAAGACGTTGCTGGCTGAAGAGGTCGCCAGATCACTGCGGATGCCGCTGATTCAATGGCATGTCAAATCTACAACCAAGGCCCAGCAGGGGCTGTATGAATACGACGCGGTCTCCCGGCTGCGGGATTCGCAGCTTGGCGCAGATCGGGTGCAGGATGTACATAACTACATTAAACGCGGCAAACTGTGGGATGCTTTTGCTTCAGAGCAGCGCATCGTGCTGCTGATTGATGAAATCGATAAGGCAGATATCGAATTTCCCAACGATTTGCTGGTGGAGCTCGACAGGATGGAGTTCTTCGTCTACGAAACCGGGGAGACAGTTGTTGCCAAACATCGTCCATTTGTGGTCATAACAAGTAATAACGAAAAAGAGCTTCCAGACGCCTTTTTGCGACGGTGCTTTTTTCACTACATTGCCTTTCCGGATCGGGAGACAATGAAGGAAATTGTGCGTGTGCACTATCCGGACATCAAGCAGGAACTGCTCAGCGATGCACTCAATACCTTCTTCCAGGTTCGCGAGGTTCCCGGCCTGAAGAAAAAACCCTCCACCTCCGAGTTGATCGACTGGCTGAAGTTGCTCCTCTCTGATGACTTGCCTGACGCTGTACTCAAGGACCCGGATGCCCGCAACGCCATTCCGCCACTCTATGGTGCGCTGCTCAAGAATGAGCAGGATGTACATCTGCTCGAAAGGCTGGCATTCATGCACCGCCGGGAAACCGTCGGACAATAGGTATAATTACAGGACCTTGCCGTGCTGGTCGGCTTTCTCGACTCACTGCGCCGCTTTGGCGTACCCGCCACCCTGCGTGAACTGCTTGACTTGCATGCGGTTATGGAAGCCAACCTGGCAGAAATGGATATGGACGCGTTCTACTATCTGGCACGAGCCATTACAGTAAAGAACGAAGCGCACTATGACCGCTATGATCTGGCTTTTACCTCTTTCTTCAGGGAAGTTGAATCGCTCGACGATCTGATCGAAAAACTGATACCCAACGACTGGTTGCGCCAGGAATTTGAACGTCAGCTTAGCGAGGAAGATCGCGCCAAAATCCAGTCGCTCGGTGGCCTGGACAAGCTGATTGATGAATTCAACAAGCGCTTGAGTGAGCAACACAAACGCCATGCGGGTGGCAGCAAGTGGATTGGCACTGGCGGCACATCGCCCTTTGGGCATGGCGGCTATCATCCCGAGGGCATTCGCGTTGGCGGTGAGGGGCGGAACCGCCGTGCAGCCAAGGTTTGGGAAAAACGGCAGTACGCGAATCTGGATGCCGGCTCTCAGTTGGCAGCTCGCAACATAAAAGTTGCGCTCAAGCGGCTGCGCAAATTTGCACGCACCGGTGCTGAGGAAGAGCTGGATCTGGACGACACCATCAACTCAACTGCTCAGAACGCAGGGTTGCTGGATATCAAGATGGTGCCTGAGCGGCACAACGCAGTAAAAGTCCTGTTGTTTTTTGATGTGGGTGGTTCCATGGACCCCCATGTGAAACTGGTCGAAGAACTGTTCTCGGCTGCACGCAGCGAGTTCAAGCACATGGAGTACTATTACTTCCACAACTTTATCTATGATCACCTGTGGCGCGACAATCGGCGACGTCAGGCAACCAGCGTGCCTCTGGTCGAGATTCTCAACACCTACACCCGGGACTGCAAGGTCATCTTCGTGGGTGATGCCTCCATGGCACCTTACGAGATCAGTCACGCTGGTGGCAGCGTGGAGTATATGAACGCGGAAGCGGGGTATGTCTGGATGCACAGGCTCAGGGAGCAGTTTCCAAAAGTCGTCTGGCTCAACCCCGAGCCTGAACACACCTGGGGGTATATAGCCTCCATTGGTATGGTGAGGTCGCTGATTGATGACACGATGTATCCCATGACCCTGTCTGGTCTTGAGTCAGCCATGGCAGAACTGTCGAAGTAGATGCTGGCGTCCTCAGAATCAAGTTTGTGGTTACTCCAGGGACTTCGATGAACGAGTCAGAAAATACAGTTGGCAATTAGATGAGCACAGAGGTCGGCGTGTTGGGAGGAGGTTCCTGGGGCACCACCGTGGGCTCTATTGTCTGTCGCAATGCTGAGGTATGTCTCTGGGCAAGAAACTCTGAAACTGTCGAAGAAATCAATCGTGATCACCGCAATGAAAAGTACCTGCCAGGGGCAACGCTTCCTTATCGTTTGCAAGCTACCAACGATATAGAACAGGCGGTGGCAGGCAAGGATGTTGTGGTCGTCGGCGTGCCCTCGCAGAGTTTTCGTCGAGTCGTGGAGCTGGCCCGCCCCCACATAGGTGCCCGTGTGCCGATCGTCAGTCTGTCCAAGGGTCTGGAACTGAGCACCCGTATGCGCATGAGTGAGATTATTGGTGATGTGCTCCCGGATAACCCGGTGGGGGTGCTGACCGGGCCAAATCTTGCACGGGAAATTATAACGGGTTCCGCAGCCGCCACTGTGATTGCCATGCAGGATAAGGACATTATTATCGAATTGCAGATGCTCTTCCAAAGTGGGCTGTTCCGCGTCTACACCAATCCAGATCTCGTCGGCTGCGAACTGGGTGGTGTCTTGAAAAACATTGTTGCCATTGCAGCGGGTATGGGTGATGGTCTTGGTGCTGGTGACAACACGCGTGCGGCACTCATTACCAGAGGTCTCGCGGAGATTGCCCGCCTGGGGGTTGCCATGGGTGGTCGGCAGGAAACCTTTGCTGGCCTTGCAGGTCTGGGAGATCTTGTGGCGACCTGCACCAGCGTCAAGAGTCGCAACCATACTGTTGGGTACGAACTCGGCAAAGGCCGCAGCATTGGAGAGATCACCCGTGATATGTACATGGTGGCCGAGGGGGTCAAGAGTGCGCCTGCGGTGATGGATCTCGCCGAGACTCACAAGATCGATATGCCCATCGCCAGGGAAGTCTACAACGTTGTTACTGGCCAGTCTCAGGCCAAGCACGCCTACCGCGGGTTGATCCGTATTGAAGCGGGCGCTGAATCCCAGCCGGGCTAACAGATTGAAGTAAATGCAGGTAATTCGGGATTTTTATGCTGTACGCCATTATGAGCACGGATGTCGAAAATAGTCTGTCACTGCGGAAGGCACACAGGTCTGAACACCTGGCGAGACTTCAGAAGCTGGTGGAGGAAGGTCGGTTGCTGGTTGCCGGGCCCCATCCCAGTGTCGATGCCCAGGATCCAGGCGAAGCAGGATTTAGCGGCAGCCTGATTGTTGCTGAGTTTGCATCCCTCGAAGAAGCCAGGAAATGGGCTGACGCCGATCCCTATGTCCTCAATGGCGTCCACGCAAGTGTCGAGGTACGGCCATTCAGACGGGTTCTTCCCTGATAATGCACGGCTTGGCTGGCTTCCCGACTTGAGTGTCATATACCCTGCTGTCACCCTGATAATTGTGCGGGATTCCACAGCAGAGGGGCTGGAAGTTTTGCTCCTTCAGCGGGCTCAGGAATTAAGGTTTGCGCCGGGATGCTGGGTGTTCCCGGGCGGTAGAGTGGAGCCCGAGGATATAGACCATGACGGCGATGAGCTGCGGGCAGCGCGCCGGGCAGCCGTCCGCGAAGCCCGAGAGGAAGCGGGCATGAATGTGGACGAACAACTCTGTTTTCCGTATTCATATTGGCTTGCGCCCCCTTCGCAGCCGAGGCGGTTTTCGACCCATTTTTTTGCTGCGCACGCACGTGCTGAACCAGCTGTTCGGGTGGATCAGACCGAAATTGTAGACGCCAGATGGATACAGCCGAATATCGCAATTGAAAAGATCGGGAATTATATACGTGACAGCCACAGCTATAATTCCCATTCTATACCTGTTGCACCAGTGCCCAGATGATATTAAGGTGCGTGAATAGCTGCTCGAAACAGCTCCCCCAAACGCTAGTTGGAGCGACCGCACCGATGCGGATGATACGCACTCACAGTCAGACTGCACAGCTATCTCGCGCAACGCATCAGCGGTTGGACAGGTTCCTGTATCTCTCCCGACAACTGTACAACGCCGCCCTGGATGAGCGCATCAATGCGTATCGGAAGGCTGGTGAGTCAATCGGCCTGTACGATCAATATAAGTCATTCACTCAGATACGCAGAGATGATGCTGAAATGAGCAGCTATGGTGTACAGCCGTTCCGATCTGTCCTGTACAGACTGGATAGATCATTCAAGCGATTCTTCAAGCAGGGTGGCTTTCCGAGATTTAAGGGCAGGAGCCGGGGTATTCGATCTTTTGAAACAAGCCAGTTTCGTCTATTCCATTCTGGCAACAGGCAGTGTGTACAGATCAAGGGCTGTGGCAGGTTCATTGTGAAGGCGGTGCCGGAGGGTGAGATCACGCTGGTTCGCGTTGTGACAACACCTGTCCGCGTCATGGTTCAATGTGTCTGTGAGCAGGAGCGGGAGGTCGTGGCTGATCAGTCTCCCGTCGTCGGTATTGATGTTGGCGTGAAGGCACGGGCCACCCTCTCGACTGGTGAGTCAGTGCCGAAGGTGGTCATTGATAGGACCCGACAGAAGCGGCTTCAGCGAAAACTGAGTAAAGCCAAGAGGGGCATCACAACCGATATAAGAAACGCCAATCGCTGGCCAGAGAGGCGTACAGGGTCGCAGAGAGACAGCGCACTGCCCTGCACAGAACGACTACTGACCTGGTGAGGCGACACAGACACTTCGCGGTTGAAGACCTGAAGATCAAGAACATGACTGCTCATGGTGGCAGTCACAAGAAGGGATTGAACCGATCAATCCTGGAGCAACAGTGGGGAACCTTCGTCTATCAATTGACCTACAAGGCTGAGAGTGCCGGTGGGTCGGTTGTGAAGGTGAATCCCAGGAACACATCGAAGACCTGTTCAGGCTGTGGTTCAGTCCATGAATCACTGACCCTGAAGGACAGGGTCTTTGAGTGTCTGAAGTGCGGCATGAGTCTCGACAGGGACCTGAATGCCGCACTCAACATCAGGGAGCGTGGCTCGTCGGGCGGGAATGTCCCCGATATGCGGCCTGATGTTGTGCCTATCGGCGGGGTTGCCCGCCGTGCCGCATAGAATAGTAGCGTGGCTGTCACGTATATAATTCCCAAAAGATCGATGAAGGTGAGCTGAAAGTGTTTCTTCCGACATATGTCAGCCTACTGGAGATTCGGGATGTACCCGATTCCACCGCTGTTCTCAATATTGCCAGTTCGCGTCCGACACCAGAATTCAAGCCCGTTCCTGTTCGCTATGAGGGGCGGCAGGCAAGCCTGTACGAAGGTGACAGCGGCTACACAAGCGGTAACCCGAATCTTGGCAAACCACACCATCGCTTGGTATTTTTGAAGCCGGGATTTCAGTATATCAGGGCTTCCTGACGGAATTTTTAATCGCCCGGTATGCAAGGATATTCCTTTTGGGCGCGGATATAATGTGGTCAGGAACCTGTTGCACACTGAGCTCCCCTGAATGAAACCGTCAATACAGCCAGAGCCCGGAGCCCAGAGCAGCCGCGTAATGCTGCAACGGGCGCATTCCCCACTCAAGGCAAATGTGTTTCTGGACGAGACGAGCAGCCCACCTGCCGTTATCAAGGACTACTCCCACGCACCGCGGTGGCTGCGCGGCAGTCTGGGGCGTTTTGTGCACCGCAGGGAAATCAATACCTTGAAAAAACTGGCCGGGATTCGCGGTGTACCGCGGTATCTGGAGGCTGAAGGTGACTACGCTTATCGCATGGAATACATTGAAGGCAGTTTGCCCAGCCGTGAGACACTGGGTGCTTCACCTGAACTCCTGGATCAGCTGGCACAGATAGTCAGAGACATGCATGCAGTCGGGGTGACTCATAATGATCTGCGCCCCACCAACCTGATACTGAGTGCTGATCGAAGGCTCTTTCTGATCGACTTTGGTGCAGTCGTGTGCCGTCCTCGCAGCAGGGGTTTCTGGGCACGGCCAGGACACTGGTTTTTTGATCTTTTGGCGGGGCTGGATCAGTCTAAAATTGCTCGACTCAAGAAGGAACACAGTCCTCAGCTCTTGACCGATACAGAGCATGCACTGATCAGACATACACGCTTTGCCCGGAGCATTACCCGGATCTGGAAGAGAACCGTGCTACCCATCATATCTCCAGCCAAACACCGAAAACGACCATAGCCTGTGCCATCTCAGATGCTTTTCGGGCGCACTGACACACTGGTGGCGATATGAGTCCAGCACAGATTTCGGGTGCTTATCACCGGGGAGTAGTGCCAATTCCTAAATGGCGCAACGACAGGGGCCAGAACTGGAGCAATTCTGCTCCAGTATGTTGCAGTAGGTCCTCAGGTGAGGCGCACGTTCAGTGTGTGTAACCTCTTATGGATCGCAACAGAGCACACACTATACTGCACAATGCGAATATTTGAGATGTACGATGCACTAGCGCACAAGTTCCCGGCGCATGTGCGCGATGGTATCGAAGTAGGAATCTGAACCGAAAATCGCGGAACCGGCTACAAAGGTATCTGCGCCAGCTGCTGCAATTTCTCCAATATTTTTGACCCCCACGCCACCATCAACTTCGAGTCGTATCCGGCGAGCACTGCCATCGATCAACTGGCGAGCCTGGGCGAGCTTGCGCAGAGTGTGCGGAATAAATGTCTGACCACCAAAACCCGGGTTGACCGCCATGAGCAGCAGCAAATCCATCTTGTCAAGAACGTTCTCAACCATTGCAACAGGTGTGGCGGGGTTGAGTACCAGTCCTGATTTGCAACCAAGATCGCGCACCAGCTGCAGAGAGCGATCCACGTGCCGGGTGGCTTCCGGGTGAAAGCTGATATAGCTGGCTCCTGCATTGGCGAACATGCCGATCAGTTCGTCAACCGGCTCCACCATCAGGTGCACGTCAATCGGAGCCGTAATACCGTGATCCACAAGTGCCCTGCACACCATGGGGCCTATGGTCAGGTTTGGTACATAGTGGTTGTCCATAACGTCAAAATGAATCCAGTCGGCACCAGCTTCGAGGACCGCATTGACATCCTCACCAAGCCGGGCGAAATCAGCCGACAAAATCGATGGTGCAATGATGTACTCGGTCATGGTATGTTCCTGTGCTGTATCGACCCGGGCAGCCTGCACTGCTCGCCTCGTCGGCCGCCTGGCGCAGTGAGCCGATCTTCAAGTTGCCTGAATCGGTCGGGAGTCCCGACATCCTCCCAGTCACCCTCGTACAACTCAGCCGTCACCTTGCCGCACGCCACTGCCGCTTGCAATGCCTCGACCAGTGGAAAAGCTGTGGTGCTCGGGGCGAAGCGCCGGATAAACTGGGCTCCGTAGAGTCCAATGCCCGAATAAGTCAGTCTGGGCGCGTCATCATCCAGACTCAATCTGCCCTGGCTGTCAACGGCGAAATCGCCCTGGTGATGCTGCGGCGGGTTGGGCACCATCACCAGATGAGCAGCGTCTGCCTCAACCTCGATGGCGACCAATCTGGAAAAATCGTAATCAGTCCAGACATCTCCGTTCACAACCAGGAAGGGTTCGGAGCCCAGCATTGGCAGCGCATGCAACATGCCACCACCCGTGTTAAGGATCTGTGGCTCATGTGACCACAGGATGTGCACACCGAAACGCTCACCATCTCCCAACGCAGCAACCAGCTTGTCGGCCTGCCAGTGGCTGTTGATCACGATCCGGGTCACTCCGAGCGAGGTGAGGTTTTCAATGTGATAGACAATCAGGGGTTTGCCGCATACGCGAATCAGCGGCTTGGGCATATGATCAGTCAAAGGTGCCATGCGTTTGCCATAACCGGCTGCAAAGATCATGGCTCTTCTGTTGGGAATTTGTGGCATGCTTCTCGGTCTTGCGGTGGAGCTAGAAGTCGAGTTGGGCTCCGGCACCCTGCCAACTTTCATACCAGGAGTGCTTCTCGGCTGCCGGCACGACCTCATCCAGCAGCCACTGATAAAACCCAGCCAGCTCTGCGTAGCCAGCAGACACTTCAATGACATAGCGCAGCACCAGTGGCAGGTCGCTCAGATAACGGGGTTTGCTGTCACGCAAATTGAGCCTGGAAAATATGCCCAACACCTTGATATGGCGTTGCAACCCCATCCAGTCGAACCAACCTGGAATACGGTCCACCTGTCCCTGATCAAGGATTCCCGACTCTTTCAGCTTCGCCGCATAGGCATTCAGTGTTGCCGTCACCCGATCTTCATTCCAACGCAGGTAGCAATCTCTGCAGAGAGAAACCAGATCATAGGTAATCGGCCCCCATACCCCATCCTGAAAGTCGATGGTCGCCAGTTCATTGCCATCCAGCACCATGAGGTTGCGACAGTGATAATCGCGGTGAACGAATACTTGTGGCTGCTCCAACGCGCTCTCGGTAAGCAGATCAAATACCTGCTCGATCATGGCTCGAGTGGTTGAATGTACCTCAATGCCGAGCAGTCTCTTCACGAACCATTCCGTGAAGAGTCTGAGTTCATCCATCAGGAAAAGTGCTGAATACTCGGCCATCCAGTCGGGCCGCTGTCCACCAGCCTGCATGCACAGCAACTTTGAGATTGCCCGATCATACAGTTCGCGTGCAGTGTCAGAGGTCAGGCGGTCCAGCAACAAGGCGTCGCCCAGGTCTTCATTGGCAAAAAGCCCCTGCTCGAAGTCGACCGCGTAGATATGCGGGACACGTACTCCGATGCCAGAGAGATAGTCGCTGATGCGAACGTACTCAAGATTTTTCTCCGTGTCAGGTGGCGAGTCCACCAGCATGAGGCTGGGTCGGGAACTGAACCTGAAGTAGCGACGGAAACCGGCATCACCGTCCAGCGGCTGCAAATCGCCACCCTCATAGTTCATGTCACCCGGGCCATAACGGCGTGCGAACTCCGGGAGTCGGGTTAGCGGCTCTGAATCTGTCGGGTTGGTCTGCATAGCGTCGAAATACTACACCATGAAGGTCGCGGTTTAAGTAGAATAGCAGCCTTTCCCTGCAAGTGTTCTTCCTTTTTTGACTACCCCACCTCACTTCCTTGACCGCACACGATACCAGAGTGCTGTGTACCTTCGGTGCCCTCGGCTACTGATTGCCGGAGTGTGTATGCTCTGCCTTGCCATGGAAGTCCGATCTGAACCTGACGTACCTGCGCAAGGTTGGGTACCTCGAGACGACCTGAAATGGGGCCATGATAATGCCGCCTGCGGGGGTCGCCATCAGGAAGCGGCGAGCGAACCTGCACAGCACTCTCTGAGTCCGGCGGACTCACCGATTCAGGGTGAAGCCGACAGTGGAGTGCTCAATACCTCAACATCGGCTGTCCTGCTTGAGGGAAACGTCGTGTTTACTCAGGGCTGGCGAAGACTGAATGCTGATCGGGTGAAGGTAGACCGCGATGCTGGCCTTTTGGAACTCACCGGGCAGGTGGAGATTCGGGAACCCGGTATTCTGTTGATTGGTGAACAGGCGCGGGTGGAAACACAAACCGACCGGGTTGAAATTGAGCGCGCAGGTTACCTGCTGCACGAACGACGCATTCGCGGCACAGCCGAATCAATAAGCCGCTCCCCGGCGGACGGCATTCGCATCAGCAGCGCCAGATACACCACCTGCGAACCCGGCGACGAAGACTGGCTGCTTCAAGCAGACGAAATTCACATCGACGAATCAACTGGTCGGGCATCTGCCAGGGGAGCCCACATGCAGGCTTTGGGCGTACCTTTCTTTTATGCGCCGTACTTCCAGTTCATCGTAGATGATCGCAGAGCAACAGGAGTGCTCTATCCCGCCATTGGCACCAGTTCCGATGATGGCTTACAGTACAGCCAGCCAATATACCTGAACCTGGCAGAAAACCGTGATATCACCCTGACCCCGCATCTCAACACCAAACGGGGCAGCGGTCTGGGAATCGAGCACCGGCTTTTGACATCCAGTACCTACACAGTGGCAGTGGGTACGTACTATCCCAACGACGATATCAATCCGAAGCATACCACTAATCGCTGGAGTACCGTGCTCAATCACCGCGGTCGCTGGAAAGCGGGAAGCGCAGCATGGATAACACAGGTTGATTTTGAGCGTGTCAGTGATGACGATTTTCTCAATGACCTGGAAACTTCGGGCCTGCAAACGAGCAACCGCGACCTGTTTCTGAGGCAGCATGCGAGCCTGTCCTTGACACTCGGCACCTGGGTGATGACAGCAGCAGCCACTGGCTATCAGAGCCTGATTGACGACGATCAGAATGAATACTCGACCCTGCCCAGATTGAGTGCATACACCAGCTACAGGGCTGGTCAGCTGGGCGTTGATCTGTTCGGTGAGTGGGCACGCTTTGATCACGCAGATGACAATCGGTCTGTGATGGCCGGTTCACCCGGGCGCGCGCCTGTAGAGGCAGTCATTGGCTCTGACGGTAGTTGGGTCACCGGGCACAGAACCCGCCTGAATGCAGTCGGAAGTCTTGTGTGGGAATCACCCTGGGGCTACATACGGGCTTCATTGGGTGCGAGCTACCTTGGGTATGCGCTGGATACGGCACTTTTCGGACATACCGATGACAGCCCGGGCATTTTTGCGCCGCGTATCAGCCTGGATTCGGGCCTGAGCTTTGAACGCCAGACATCCCTGTTTGGTGCACTGACAACCCAGACTCTGGAGCCACGAATCTACTATCTGTACCGGGATGCGAGTAGCCAGGGGGATATGCCGGTGTTTGACACTGCGCTCGCCACACCTGGGCTTGAGCAGCTGTTTAGGGACAACCGGTTTGTTGGTGGTGACAGGCTGGAGGATGCAAATCGGCTCAGTCTCGGTATCTGGTCCAGGTACCATGATCGGGAATCTGACCGCGAAATTCTCAGCCTCGGGCTGGGACAGAGCTTCTTTTTTGGGCGCCAGCCTGCCAGCTTTGGACATTCAGATAACTTGGCACCTGAATTGCTGGTGTCAGATACGGCTCTGCTGCTTGCCAGTCTGGATACAGGTGGGCTGGGAGACCGCAATGAATCAGACACAATTCTCGAAGGAAGCTGGTACCCCTCGCTGCCACTGCGGTTGAAAGGCACCATCTTTCGGAGTGAACAGGGTTCCAGCCTGAATCGTGCGCACCTGGAATTGAGCTACAGCTATCAGGACACTCTGCTCAAGCTGGCGTATACACGGGAAAATGATCTGCTCAGACTGCGAGACCAGAATGGCAATCAACTGCTGGAACCAGGGGAATTCCAGCATGAGGATGTTGAACAGATCTCGCTGAGCGCAGGCTGGGTTCTGGGAGAGCGCTGGCGACTGATGTTTCTCTGGCGTGAGGATCTGGAGCACAGCCGTACTCTGGACAGGGCGTTTGGTCTGAGTTATAAAAGCTGCTGCTGGCGTGTATCACTGGCCTGGCGGGATGAGGCACGGCGTATCGCCAGCGATGGTCTCATTATTGAAAACCTGCGCGCCGACAAGAGCATTCTGCTGAGTTTCGAATTTTTCGGACTTGGCGGCGTTGGAACTGCAACCAGGGATGTGCTGGATGACCGGTTGCGCGAGTACTGACGGCTCTGGTTGCTAAGGGGTGGCCCTGGATACCATAATACACAGCTCCCGTCCGTGGCGCTCTGTATCAAACGCAGAAGGACATTCTTATGCCGGTTTCCACATGTTGCCAACACATCAATTGTGCACACTTCCAACCCGAAAAAACATATGAATAGATTGCGAGCCATACTGGTGGCTCTGGCGCTCAGTGCCGCATCCTGCGGCTGGGCGCAGGTAGAGGTCGTCGACAAAATAGTGGCTATCGTCGAGGATGACGTTGTGCTGGCTTCCGAACTGGCCGGCCGCATTCTTTCGATTCGGGCACGTTTCGCCGACGAGCCGGGTGCCCTGCCTCCAGAAGAGGTTCTTCGGTCGCAAGTGCTGGAGCGCCTTGTCAGCGAAAGCATCCAGCTGCAGAGGGCTGACCGTTATGGAATCCGTATTTCAGATGATCAGGTCAACCAGTCTTTTGCTCAGCTTGCCCAGAGTCAGAACATGACATCTGATCAGCTGATGGCTGAACTCAGCAATCAGGGACAAAGTCTGAACGGCGTACTGCGTGATCTGCGTCGTGAACTCAGACTGCAGCAGGTACAGCAGGCGGAGGTCGATCGCCGCATCTTTATATCGGAATCTGAGATTCAGAACTTTCTCGATTCAGCAGAGGGCCAGTACTGGCAGCAACCCGGCCTCAATCTGAAGCACATACAGTTTTCACTGGCCAGCAATGCTGGCCCCGCCGAGGTGGCGACCGCGGAGACGCTCTCGCAGCGCGTTTATCGGGAGCTGCTCAATGGAGAGAATTTCGAATCCCTGGCCGTACAATATTCCAGCGGGCCGACCGCTCTCGATGGCGGGAGTATCGGTTGGCGCCGGGCGATGGATTTCCCCCCGGAAATTGCTGCTGCCCTTGAGAATGCCGTGACCGGGACGCTCACCGAACCTATTCGCAGTTCCGGTGGGCTGCACATCTTCCAGGTTGCCGATATCCGGACACGCGATCAGGCGGGCCTGATCAAGCAGACGCGCGCGCGGCACATCCTCATTAAGCCCAACCAGATACGCAGCAGCGAAGACGCGCGAAAGATAGTGGATGACCTGCGCGAGCGGGTGATTGCTGGCGAATCCTTCGAGAGTCTGGCAGAGGAATATTCCGAAGATATCGCCAATAAACTCAAGGGTGGTGACCTGGAATGGATTCTTCCCGGGCAGATGGTGCCCCCCTTCGAGAGGGCACTGGACGTCACTGACGTTGGTGAACTCAGTGAGCCGGTGGAAACCCGCTTTGGCTGGCATCTGATTCGGGTCGATGACCGTCGCGAAGTGGATATGAGCAGTGATATTATGCGCAATCAGGCGCGCACCGTACTGTTTAATCGGCGGTATCCAGAAGAGCTGGATCTGTGGGTTCGGGAAATTCGCAGCGACGCTTTTGTCAGTATTCTGGACTAGCACACCACAGGCACAACGCCCGGCCTATGCACGCCATAGCCATTACGCCAGGCGAACCGGCAGGCTCCGGGCCTGATATCGTTCTCAAGGCGGCCATGCAGGATCAGCATGGTCAGCTGATTGCTGTCGCTGACACTGAACTGCTCAGGGAACGTGCCCGGCTGCTCGATCTGCAGATTGAGCTAAAACGCTGGTCTGAGGGGACTCCAGTGGTTCAGCATCAGCCAGGCACGCTTTGGGTTCTTGACGTTGAGCTGGCGACCGCCTGCTACCCCGGAAAGCTTGATGTTGCCAACGCTTCCTACGTTCTCGAAACGCTGGAGCTGGCCAACCGCGGTGTTCTTGACGGCACCTTCTCGGCCCTGGTTACGGCACCGGTGCAGAAAAGTATTCTCAATGATGCCGGTGTTGCCTTTAGTGGGCACACAGAATTTCTGCAGCAAAAATCCGGCGGTGGTGCGGTTGTTATGATGCTGGCATCCCCGTACCTGAAAGTTGCACTCGCCACCACGCATCTTCCGCTCAGGGAAGTCGCAGATGCCCTGACCATTGATGGGCTCATCCAGACAGTTCGGATTGTGCACCGGGATCTGGAGACTAAATTTGGTATCCAGAACCCCAGAATTCTGGTAGCGGGACTCAACCCGCATGCTGGGGAAGGCGGACATCTCGGACGCGAAGAAATCGACATTATCGAGCCCGCCCTGATGTTCTCGCGCGAGCAGGGCATCAACCCGATTGGCCCGCTCCCTGCAGACACGCTGTTTACTCCGGGTTATCTTGAGCAGGCCGACGCGGTTCTTGCGATGTATCACGATCAGGGATTGCCGGTATTGAAATCACAGGGATTTGGAGAGAGTGTCAATGTGACACTGGGTCTGCCATTTATCCGCACTTCGGTTGATCATGGAACTGCCCTTGACCTTGCTGCAACCGGCCGGGCGGACGCCAGTTCGATGCAAGCCGCTATCACCATGGCAAGCCAGATGGTTCTCAAAAGGACGCGAGCGCCTTGAGCCCGTTGCCCGACCAGAAGTCGAACGGACACCGGGCGCGCAAGCGCTTTGGTCAAAACTTTCTCATCGATCAGGGCGTCATTGCCAAAATTGTCTCGGCCATTGGACCCCGCCAGAATCAGCACCTTGTTGAGATTGGCCCCGGCCTGGGTGCGCTGACGCTTCCTCTGGCAGAGTCAGGGGCCATGCTGACAGCGGTAGAACTTGATCGTGACCTGGTGAAAAGGCTCGAACAGGATTTCAGACAGTTCAAAAATCTGCAACTTGTATGCGGGGATGCCCTCAAGCTTGACTTTGCAGAAATTTTCGCAGGAGAAGATCGGTTGCGAATCGTTGGGAATCTTCCCTACAACATATCGACACCACTCATTTTTCACCTGCTGAAGTTTGCTGCACGCATACAGGACATGCACTTCATGCTGCAAAAGGAAGTTGTGGATCGCATGGCGGCACAGCCTGGAGCATCGGAATACGGCCGCCTCAGTGTGATGGTCCAGTATCACTGTCGGGTTCGGTCTCTTCTGGCTGTTCCAGCCGGGTCTTTCGATCCACAACCCAGGGTTCACTCGGCAGTCGTTCAGTTGCACCCCACGGCGCATGACCCCCTGTCCAAGTCCGAGGCCTGTCTCGACCGTATTGTCCGGGCAGCGTTCAACAACCGTCGCAAGACTGTACGCAACTGTCTGCGCGCCGAACTGAGTGAAGAACAGATTTCACAGCAGGGCATTGATCCGGGCCTGCGGCCGGAAAACCTGTCTGTCCAAGACTACGTAAAACTGGCAAACTGTCTTTGTGGAATGAGCGGCTGACGCATGAACTACCCCATTATCGATGTAAAGAGCTATCCACGGTACGAGCCGGCACGTTCTCAGGCTGACAAAGGCAGGTACTTTTACTCGTACCAGATCTGTATCAGGAATCTGGAGGGTGACAGCTGTCAGTTGATTAGCCGTTGCTGGCTGATTACCGATGCCAACGGCGTAAAACAGCAGGTCGTGGGTGAGGGCGTGGTTGGTCAGCAGCCGACACTGCAGGTGGGAGATGAATTTACCTATACAAGCGGCTGTATGCTGGATACGCCGGTTGGGACCATGGAAGGTTATTATATTATGCGAACCTGTGATGGGCGGGAATTTCATGCGCCCATAGAGCCATTTTTACTGGCTGTGCCCGGCACTATTAATTAATCGCTGCACGCTGCTCCAGATCATGGCCATCTACGCTGTCGGAGATATTCAGGGCTGCTATGAACCTCTTATGCGCCTGCTGGATACTCTCAAGTTTGATGATCGGGTGGATCAGCTATGGAGTGTTGGCGATCTGGTGAATCGTGGGCCTGATTCCCTCAGGGTTCTGCAATTCTGCAAGAGTCTGGGTTCTGCGTTTACCTGCACCCTGGGCAATCACGACCTGCACCTGTTGGCAGTTGCGGCATGCTGTCGTAAGGTCAAGCGCACAGATACCTTTGATGATGTGCTGACCAGTCCTGATCGTGACGAGTTGCTGCAATGGCTGCGCGTCCAGAAGCTGCTGCATTTTGACCCCGAGCGAAATCTGGCGATGGTTCATGCCGGCATCGCCCCCCAGTGGGGTCTGCGGAAGGCGCTTGAATATGCCGGAGAAGTCGAGGCGGTTATCCGCGACGACAGGTTAAGCGAGATTTACTATCACAATATGTACGGTAACCTGCCTGCAAAATGGTCCAAAACGCTGACCGGACCCGTCCGCTGGCGGGTAATCACCAATTATCTGACCCGCATGCGCTTCTGCTCTCCCAAGGGGCATCTGGAACTGGAAACAAAAACCGATGCAGACTCCGCGCCAAATGGCTACGCACCCTGGTATGCGGTGCCCAACCGTAAATCAGCTGATACCACTATCATTTTTGGTCACTGGGCGGCGCTGATGGGTAAGGTGCGCATCGGTCGGGTTGTGGCTCTGGATACAGGCTGTGTGTGGGGAAACCGATTGACCGCAGTGGACATCGACCAGCTCGATAAGCGCACATCCGTCAAGACAAAGAAAAAATCCAAAGCTGACTGTGTTTGAGCCCACCCATGAAAGGCGAACACCAGTGTCAACAATGCGGTATGAGCTATCCAGAGGAGCAGCAGTGCTGCCCCAAATGTGACTACGGAAGACACGAGCAGAATCGCTTATGCACACTCGAAGTTGATATCGCCCACGACCTGCAAACAGTTGACCAGGCTGTCGACCAGTTTCACGAGGCATTGGCGCAGGCCAGGCGGGAACTCTATCGGGAGCTGCGGCTTATTGTCGGTGGCGGTTTGATAAACCGGGAAGTGGGTCGGCTGCTGGAAACCGAGCTGCGGAAAAAAAGCATACGCAGCTATGGTCACGAGCGGCACAACAGCGGTGCCTATCTGGTACAACTCTGACAGGCTGTCTGCGCATCCAGAGAGAGCGGCGGGTGTTGTTGCCGAAGCAAAAGCGCGTGTGCCGCTGTTTTTGGTTGCTTCAAGGAGGCGGGGATATGTCCGCCAGACAACGAACGGCCTCAGAAATTCCTATTCTCATCACCCACAGCCAGCTGGGAGCTGGCATCCTGCAGCCTGCCCATTAGCCACAACTTTTGTCAGAACGTAGATAGGGGTAGGTGCCTTTCAGATCGCTCTTCATGAACAGCTCATAGGCACTGGTGCAGCAGATTATCGCGGTATACTCCCTCCAGATGATCGGGCGGTGGCTTCTTCTTCTCCTGTGCAACATCGGGCAGCACCCGGATCTCCAGATCGGAGAACAGCACCTTGGCGGGCGGTTCTGGCGTGTCCCGGTCCAGCAGGGTCATGAGTAGCAACCGCCAGGCAATGACGGCCTTGATGGTGATGGCGCGCCGCAGTCGGTAAGCGTCGATGATCTGTTCCGCCTCCGCCTCCGCCTCCGCCTGGCTGGTCAGCAGGAACCATTCCAGCGGGTCAATCTCCTCACTGGCGGGTGTGGTCTCCTGAACATGCACCAGATTGGGCGTCAGCGACGCGGAGTCCTGGTCAGTGGGGTTCTGCAGCGGCGTGCCACGCACGACCCTGACACGCCCGCTCGGGAGGTCGTCGAACCTGAGGAGATCGCCACCTGTCAGCTGCTGCTGCACGATCTGTATCCGAAGATGCCGATCAGGGCACCACCTGATCTGAGCATCCGTGAGTATGTGGTGAACCTGGGCAGGCTGGCTGGCTTTCAGCCAAGCACAGGACAGCCGGTTCCCGGAACCAGGCTCCTCTGGCTCGGCACCGTCGAGGTCATGGCTGGCATACGGACACTCAGGGCGCTCACAGCCGGAAAAATCAATGTAGAGGACTGGGACTCTGGATGATCACAACAACACTGCGTCATGTGTGGGGTGGTGATAGATCAAAGATGGCCCAAGCACCGCCCTCCTGGTCCAGGACCGCAATACACTGCACATCCGGCACCCCGACACCTGTCTGTCTGGATGAGCTGAGCACGGCAGAGGTAGTGCTATAATTCTGGGCATGTTCCGTGCCTTACTTATTTACCTCGCGCTGCTTGCATGCCCTGTGTATGCAAACGATTACCTGGAAGCTTCAAAAAAGGCCGCTGAGCAAGGGGATGCTTCAGCGCAGTTCAATCTTGGTACTATGTATTCCTTTGGGGAAGGCGTACCCCAAGACGATGCCGAAGCGGTGCGCTGGTACCGCAAGGCCGCTGAGCAAGGGCATGCTACTGCGCAGTTCAATCTTGGAGTTATGTATGCCCTCGGTAAAGGCGTACCCGAAGACGATGCCGAAGCGGTGCGCTGGTACCGCAAGGCCGCTGAGCAAGGGCATGCTACTGCGCAGTTCAATCTTGGAGTTATGTATGCCCTCGGTAAAGGCGTACCCGAAGACGATGCCGAAGCGGTGCGCTGGTACCGCAAGGCCGCTGAGCAAGGGGATGCTTCAGCGCAGCTCAATCTTGGTACTATGTATTCCTTTGGGGAAGGCGTACCCCAAGACGATGCCGAAGCGGTGCGCTGGTACCGCAAGGCCGCTGAGCAAGGGCATGCTACTGCGCAGTTCAATCTTGGAGTTAGGTATGATTTCGGTAAAGGCGTACCCGAAGACGATGCCGAAGCGGTGCGCTGGTACCGCAAGGCCGCTGAGCAAGGGGATGCTTCAGCGCAGTTCAATCTTGGAGTTATGTATGCCCTCGGTAAAGGCGTACCCGAAGACGATGCCGAAGCGGTGCGCTGGTACCGCAAGGCCGCTGAGCAAGGGGATGCTTCAGCGCAGTTCAGTCTTGGAGGTAGGTATGCCCTCGGTAAAGGCGTACCCGAAGACGATGCCGAAGCGGTGCGCTGGTACCGCAAGGCCGCTGAGCAAGGGGATGCTTCAGCGCAGTTCAGTCTTGGAGGTATGTATGATTTCGGTAAAGGCGTACCCGAAGATGACATACAGGCCTATGCTTGGTACAGCATTGCTGCTGCACAAGGCAACGAGTCGGCCAAAAAGAATAAAGACATCCTTACCGAGAGAATGACCCGCGAACAGATTGCCGATGCACAGAAACTGTCGCGCGAGTATTGGGAAGTCTATGGTCCTGATCGCACATCCGAATAAGTAGATGGTGTTATAGGGGGTCTGTGCTAGCTGAGCATGTCCTCTGGAGGCTGCTCGCACTTGAGCTTGTTGCCGAGCAGTTTTTCGATCGGCTCCAAACGAAACGCATCGTCTTCACAGGCGAAGCTAATTGATACCCCGGTCTTGCCTGCCCGACCCGTGCGGCCGATGCGATGGACATAGTCTTCTGGCTCCTCGGGTAGTGTGTAATTGACGACATGGCTGATGCCGTCCACATGAATACCGCGCCCGGCGACATCCGTTGCCACCAGGACACGCAGTTTGCCGGACCTGAAATCCTCAAGGGTGCGCACCCGCTTGTTCTGCGGGATCTCACCTGACAGTATTCCAGCAGGTACGTTCCGTTTGTGCAGTCGTTCATGGAGGCGGCGCACTTCGTCGCGGCGATTCGCGAATACAATGACTGATTCAGCATCATCCGAGAGCAGCACGTTTTGCAGCAGTCTGAATTTCTGTCGACTTTCAACAATGTATACGCGCTGGTCAACACTGTCGGCCGCAACGATCTGCGGCTCTATCTCAATGCGCACGGCATCATAGGTCCACTGGGCAGCAAGTCGCTCAACATCGTCGGTAAAGGTTGCCGAGAAGAGAAGCGTTTGCCGGTGATCCTTGTGCGGTGTCATGCGGACAATGCGCCTGACTTGGGGAATGAACCCCATATCCAGCATGCGATCTGCCTCATCTATGACCAGAGCCTCCACCCGATCCAGGTAGACATCCTTGTTGGTGGCGAAATCAATCAGTCGCCCCGGTGTGGCAACCACAATATCGACGGTGTCGTAATGCAGCGCACGTTTCTGTTTTTCGTAGTCCATGCCGCCCAGCAGAACCTGTATCTTCAGGCCGGTATATTTGGCCAGATCCCTGAAATCTTCGGCAATCTGCATTACAAGCTCACGGGTGGGGGCAATAACCAGCGCTCGTGGCTCGCCCGCAAAGGGTTCCTCATTCAGCGGGTTGTTCATCAGGTCATTGATGATAGTGATCAGGAACGCCGCCGTCTTTCCGGTTCCGGTTTGAGCCTTGCCGACCACATCGTTACCCGCCAGTGCATAGGGCAGGGACTGAGCCTGAATTGGCGAGGCATACTTGAATCCAAGATCAGCAATGCCGTGCATCAAATGGATGGGCAGATTGAGATCGTGAAACCGAATCTTCCCGGGCTCGGGGGCTACCTGAAACTGGGAAATATCCCATTCTTGAGTGGCGCGGGTGCCTGGTCGACGCCGCCGTCCCCGTCGCGGCGCAGCCTCGCGCTGTGCGGAGTCGTTATTTTTTTCTGTCAAAGGACACATCTATTGAGAGCCAAGTGCGAAGATTATAGCAGCGCCGGAGAGGATGTGCTTCAGCGAACGGGGTTCTCTGAAAATCAGTAGTGGGGTGGGCGTTCGGTTTTCGGGGTGGTTTCGCCAACACCCCGCTGAATCTCCAGCAGCCGCTGGTTGCTCAGGTGCAGCTCTTCTCCAAGGCTGTCCAGTCGTCGTTGCTGCTGATAGAGCATATCACTCAGCTTCTGGATATGGTCTTCATGAAAGGCGACCTGGACTTCCAGTTCTACCAATCGTTTTTGCAGATCAGGCTCGGCCATCAGTTCACCTCCTGGATTCGGTGACAGGGACAATGAGTATCGCAGCTTTTCAACCGGAATACGCACTGCTTCCGGATCAAAAAGCCCGCACGGGGCGGGCCTTTTGAAACGGGCATTCTGATAGAGAATCTGTATTCAATACGCACTGCCCCGGAGGGCATCGGGATCAATGTGACGGTTCACCGGAGTGGTCAGCGCCAAGGTTTCCCGCTGTTCAACAGCCCCATCTCCAAGCTGGCCACTTGGTTCTTCAGGTGATCCTGGCATGGATCATGGGGCGGCGGTAACAGGTGCGTAAAACCCTGCGCTATTTTTTCTTCCTACCGGGCGTAATCCCTTCGATTTTCTCGGTTACTTTGGACAGAATCGCCGGCAGATCAAGTCTGGTGTATACCGAAGCGACGGAATCACGGACATCGCCGATGCGCTTCTCAAGGTCAGATCGTGAATCCCTGATACGCTCCTCTGCTTCACCCTGAAGCTGCTCGCCGCGATCAATCAGCTCATCAAACAGTTTGGCACCATCAGCGGTTACGCGTTCGTACTGACTTTGCAACCCGTCGAACGATTTGCCGTACGCGCCCAGACCAGCTAACCAGATTTGCTTGGCGAGCTGTTCGGCCTGTGCTGCGTCTGAAGCAACCCGTTCGCGTCGAGCCTCAACAGTTTTTCGCGCAACCTTCGCAGCCTTGGAAGCAGTTTCTCTGGCGCGTGAAGCAACCGATGCAGACATCTTGGTGGGCGCACTCTTTTTTGCAGCAGGCTTGCGGCCGGCAGTTGTCTTTTTGGCAGCTGGTTTTCTAGCGGCCGTGGTTTTTCTGGCGGCGGGTTTTCTGGCCGCGGGTTTTTTTGCGGCGGGTTTGGCTGCAGCAGATTTGGTAGCAGGTTTTTTAGCGGCCATGGGAAAGTATCCTCTCGTCTCGTTTAGCTGCCGGCATCATAGCGACGAGATTTAGAAATCTCTTACTAATTTGAAAGTGCTTTCTAATGATGAGGGGAGAGACAATACGGGGCATGATACGAGCCCCTAACCTGCCCGCATAAGCCGGACTGCCAGTACTGGAGGTCTAGTCGAACGCCTTGACAAGGGTGCCGATGCTCTCCTTGGCATCACCAAAGAGCATGCGGGTGTTTTCCTTGAAGAACAGCGGGTTGTCGATTCCGGCAAACCCGGAGGCCATGGAACGTTTGAGCATAAATACCGTGCGAGCCTGATCGGCATTGATCACGGGCATGCCGTAAATGGGGCTGGATTCGACCTCGCGTGCAGCCGGATTCACAACATCGTTGGCACCAATAACGATCGCCACATCATAGGTCTCCATCCGCGGATTGATCTGGTCCATTTCCAGAAGCAGGTCGTAGGATACATCCGCCTCGGCAAGCAGCACGTTCATGTGGCCGGGCATCCGGCCCGCAACCGGGTGAATAGCGTAGACGACTTCGCAGCCGTTGTCTTCCAGAAGCTCCTGGAGTTCCTTGACCACATGCTGTGCCTGGGCAACGGCCATGCCGTACCCGGGGACAACAACCACACTTGAGGCAGCTTCCAGGATGTAGTAGGCATCATCAGCAGATATGGGCTTTACTTCACCTTGCTCGGTCTGTGGGCCAGCCGAGCCGATTGTAACGGTGCCGAACCCTGAAAACAGCACATTCTGCAGGGAGCGGTTCATAGCTTTGCACATAATGGTCGTCAGGATGATCCCGCTGGCACCAACCAGGGACCCGGCCACGATCAACAGGATATTGCTGATGGCAAAGCCTGCTGCTGCCGCGGCAATTCCGGAGAAGCTGTTGAGCAGGGAGATCACAACGGGCATATCACCGCCGCCGATTGGAAGAACAAACATCACACCAAGCGTCAGGGAAAGTCCGACTGCAAGGTACAGCCAGTTCGTATTACTGGAATCCATGATGAAAAGCACCGCACACGCCAGAACCGCGATGACGATCACACCGTTTACGACGCGCTGGCCCGCATAAACAAAGGGGCGACCGGAAATCCTTTCACTCAGTTTTCCGTAGGCCAGAAGAGATCCGGTGAATGCCAGGCCTCCGATCAGAATGGAGAGGAATACTGCCACCAAGGTGAACACTGATACGGGAGCATCAACTGTTGCTGCCATCAGTGCAACAGACAGCGCCGCCCAGCCAACCAGGAGACTGGCACAGCCACCAAAGCCATTAAACAGGGCGACCATTTGCGGCATGGAAGTCATTGCGACCAGACGTGATGCCAGTGCACCGATGAGGCCGCCGAGGACGATCCCGCCGACAATGTACTGGTACTCGACAATCTCCTGATCAAGCAGGGCAACAATAACTGCAGTGAGCATGCCCAGGGCGGAAACCATGTTTCCGCGCCGTGCAGTGTCAGGTGATCCGAGTAGCTTGAGGCCAAAAATAAAACAGACAGCTGCTGCGACATAGACCAGGTTGATGAGAATATCCGCAGACATTAGTGGTCACCGCTTTTTTTCTTTCTGAACATTGCCAGCATGCGGTCAGTCACCATGTAGCCACCCACTACGTTGATAGTGGCGAGCGCCACCGCAGCGGTACCCAGAATGGTTGCCATTTCCTGCTGTGCCGAACCAGCCGACGCCAGCGCTCCGACCAAAGTGATGCCCGAAATCGCGTTGGAACCGGACATCAGCGGTGTGTGCAGGGTAGAGGGCACCTTGTTGATCAGCTCAAATCCCAGAAAAATGGCCAGCACAAACACAAAAGTCAAAAATACAATGTCCACGCGCTTAAACCCCCTGTTGCAGACTGGCTATAGTTTCGTTGACGATTTCCTTGTCATGGGTAATCACGCATCCGATAAGATCGTTGTCAAAATCCAGCGTGACGGCATTGGCATCCTTTTCCCAGAACTCGTCGACCAGATTCACCAGATTGGCTGAATACATCTGCGACGCATCGCGTGGCACTTCGTTGGCCCAGTTGCCTGTACCCACAATGGTTACCCCATTGACTTCGACAACTTCACCCGGCACTGAACCCTCGACGTTGCCTCCGGTTTCAGCAGCCATATCAATGACCACGCTACCGGGGCGCATGCCCGATACAAATTCACGCGGCACAATCACTGGGGGCTTGCGACCAAATACCTGGGCTGTGGTAATGACCACGTCTGACTGGGCAATTACATCCCGCTGGGCTTCACGTTGCTTCTGCAACTGCTCCGGGGTCAGCTCCCTGGCGTAGCCATCTTTGGTCGAACCGGTCTCACCCAAGTCGATTTCCAGAAATTTGGCACCAACCGACTGAACCTGCTCGGCAACCTCTGACCGGGTGTCAAATGCGGTCACCTGCGCGCCCAGACGCTTGGCTGTCGCAATCGCCTGCAGACCGGCAACACCAGCACCAATAATAAATACCCTGGCTGGCTTGAGCGTGCCTCCGGGAGTCATCATCATGGGCAGTATTGAAGGCAGATAATTGGCGGCTTTCAAAACCATCACATAACCTGCCAGGTTGGCCTGTGAACTGAGTGCGTCCATTTTCTGTGATCGTGTGCTGCGAGGGATCATCTCCATGCTAATCGCACTGACGCCCCTGTCACGCAGGGCAGTGATCAGCTGTCCTTCATTAAATGGGTCGAGGAAGCTGACGTGGATACTGCCGGGTTTGAGTTGACCAATGTCCTCCAGCGAGGGCTTGCTGACCCTCAGGAGCATATCTGCCCGGCTGAACAGACCGGAACGGTCCGAGACCAGGGTTGCGCCAGCTTCGGAGTACTCCTGGTCACTGAATCCAGCCCTTTCACCGACTCCATTTTGAACCTGAACCTCGGCTCCCATGCGAGCCAGCTTTTTCACTGATTCCGGGATGAGTGCAGCGCGCTTCTCACCCTCAGCGGTTTCTTTTATTACGGCAATTAACATACTGATACGCTATTTTTAGTCTTTTAATCGACAGAATTCCCCTTTCGGCATGACTATGCTGGAGGAATGCCTAGCCCACAACACAGTGTATTCTGCGGTGAATTGCCTTGTATACACCAGGGAGAGACGCACACAGGGTCTCGACTTCTGAACAAATTCGGGGGACGCAGATGGTAACGGAAATGTCATTTAGATCAAGATTTTTTCGCGCTGCATAAGTTGTTCAATCATGAAATAGCTACATCCCAAGGCCTGAAACCGGTGTGGATCTGCAGGTAGAATAGTGCCTCGACAACCAGCAGGAATACGACTCCATGCGTCATATAGCACTATCTGAACCCGGTGGGCCAGAGGTCTTAATCCCAAGTACGCGTGAGCGACCGGAAGCTGGCCCAGGCGAAGTACTGATCAAGGTCTCTGCAGCCGGAGTGAATGGCCCGGATATTGCCCAGCGCAAGGGGAACTATCCAGCCCCGGCGGGGGCGTCGGATATATTGGGGCTTGAAGTAGCCGGAACCGTTATTGCACGGGGTGCTCAGGCCGAGCGCTGGCAGATGGGTGATCAAATCTGTGCGCTCACCAACGGCGGGGGATATGCCGAGTTTGTCACTGTTCCCCAAGACCAGTGTCTGCCCATACCACGGGGGCTTTCAATGGTGGAAGCTGCCTCGTTGCCGGAGACCGCCTTTACCGTCTGGTCCAACCTCTATGCCACTGGCGGGTTGCGCCCTCAGGAATCTGTGCTTGTTCATGGGGGAACCTCGGGTATCGGCGTTATGGCCATCCAGATGGCCAATGCACTGGGGTCAACTGTGTATGCGACTGCCGGGAGCCCAAAAAAATGTGCATTCGCCGAGAAGCTGGGGGCGACCCTGACGGTCAACTATCGCACGCAGGATTTCGTGGAAGTATTGAATGACGCAACGGGTGGACAGGGTGTGGACCTGATACTGGATATGGTAGGGGGTGATTACGTCGGCAAGAACCTGAAACTGGCGGCGCTTGACGGACGCATTCTCAACATTGCTTTTCAGCAGGGATTCAAGGCAGAGGTCAACTTCGTTCCTCTCCTTATGAAACGCCTGACACTGACCGCCTCCACCCTGAGATCGCGTTCGGGCGAAGCTAAGGCTGAGATTGCCACTGCACTGCAACAGCACATTTGGCCTCTGATCGAACAGGGGAAGATTCGCCCCGTCATTGATCGCAGTTTCAGGCTTGAGGAGGCCGCCGAGGCACATCGTCTGGTCGAGAGCAGCCAGCATATTGGCAAAGTCGTTCTTTTACTCGAAGAGACCTGACTCTGCGACAACTGTGGTAGCATCGTATTCCTGCAACCAGGACAGGCGACTCTCCACACTCTTCTGTGGCAACAGCAAGCCAAGGAGTTTGAGCGCGGCAAACCGCATAAAACGCAGCGCAGGATTGTTGATGTGAAACAGCCTGGCCAATCTCTCGGATTGTTGCTGAACTCGGGTGCAGCGGGAACGTCGCAGGTGATAGAAGCTGTTAAGGGCGCCTGCCACATCATCATCGCAGCGATCGAGCAACTCGGCGAGGATATAGGCATCCTCAATCGCCATTCCGGCACCCGAGGCAAGATTGGGCAGAGTTGGGTGGCAGGCATCTCCGACCAGCCCGACCCGCCCGTCTGACCATTGGGGGAGGGTATCCCGTGTGTAGAGCGCCCAGCAGAATGTCTCCTTGACATGCCGCAGCAATTCAGTGACCTCTGGATGCCAGTTTGCGTAGGCGGCGCGCAGGACATCAGGGTCTCCAGGACTTGTCCAGGACTCTTCAGACCAATCTGCAGTTTCTTCCTGGGCTACAAAGTTCATCAGTTCACCACCTCGGACGGGGTACATGACTATGTGTCGCCCCGGCCCGATAACCGCTCCGGGCACTATTTCGCAGGCGAGATCAGCCGTTGGCACCAGACCCCGGTACGCCACGTTGCCGGTAAACCTGGGCTGGTCAGCTCCCAGCATTTGAGTGCGAATGACTGATCTGACGCCGTCCGCACCAATCAATGCCGTGCCGGTGTATGACTGACGCAGTGTCTCCAGAGTTACCTGCTCTTGGTTTTGCCGGTAGCCGGTCACTGCCGCTCCCAGATCAATCTGAACACCCAGTAGTCGGGCACGTTGTTCCAAAACGGCCAGTAAGTCAGCTCGATGAATCTGGTAGTAAGGCATTCCATCATGCTGACGGGGTGCAGCGAAGCGCATCAGGATGTGACCGCTGATGGCTGTGCGAAGCTCACCGTACTCTGGTTCGTGTCCAAGTCGCCGAATCGCGGCCTCAAGACCAAGTCGAAACAGCACCCTGGTGGCATTTGGTTGCAACTGGAGACCGGCACCAACTTCGCCGAACGCTTCGGCTTGCTCGACAACTGTCACGGTAAAACCGCGCTCTGCCAAGCAGATGGCGAGCGTCAGTCCGGCGATGCCGCCGCCTGCAATAAGCACGCTGGCCCGCACAGGTGATTTTTCAGTGTTCACTGGTTCAGTAAGGCGTGTTCGTCACAGAAGAGTACCCCCGTGGATGCCAAGGTGCAAAAGGAGCAGGGCATTTGGGTGGTGCAGTCTGCAGATCGAGGAGAGAGACATCACTCCTGTGTGCGTGCTGTACTCCTCTACCTGATTGTAAGAACCGGGGTGGTCTTGACCAATGAGAAATGGCGACCGCCTCCCCGGAGGTTCTGCCAAACGGATCCGTACACCCCTTTCTCCGGCCCGCCATACAACGATGACGTCAAGCGGAAACTATCTGGCCACATTCATCACTGGGCTAGTGGCCTCTGCCGACGCACAACCACCACCCCAATGGTTGTCGCGTTCAGGCATAAGCACGCTGGCGCCTGACGCAGCAAGATAGGCTGCCATGGTGAGCTGATTTTGGCCCGCTCCAATGGCTATGAAATCACAAATGCTGTCAGCCACTTCATCGAATCCAGCACATTTATTGAAGACTCCCACACAGTGTCTGGTGAGTTAGTTTTGGAATACATGCAATCAACTCTTCTTCCAGAAAAGCCGTGAATCAAGTGGTGAGAATACCATCTCTTGTGCGAACTCGCTGGTCGCCAGACCATTCGAAGCCGCAGCATTACCAATTTCGAACAGAGCATGGACATCACTATTGTCCAGTAAAGAGCACGAAATTAAAGAGCCTGCTTCGCACAACCGGCTCCTTTGAACATCGTATCCGGCCTTTTCGAGAAGGAAGCATCGGTGCGGCCGTCTGCAACAGTTGCGCTGGCCTTCGTAAGTCATTTTCAATGTTCACTGGTAAAGCAACCTCGTGAATGGCATGGTGCAGTTGGAGCAGGGTAGGTGGGCGGTGTGGTCTATCGATTCACAAAAGACGTCAATCTTGTTGAGTCCGCCTTAACCCAGCAGCTGGCTTCAGGCGCTGTATTCCGGCTGAGTCGGGAGCATGCTGCCGCTCGAAAGAGCCCCCAATGAGTCTGTGAATGATGGATTACCTCTGGATCGCTGTCGCCTTTGTGTGCGGATTTTTGGTTCGCCAGCTGGGATTGCCCCCGCTGGTTGGCTACCTGGCCGCCGGTTTTGGGTTGCACGCACTGGGTGTTCAACCGGACGCCACGCTGGAAGCGCTGTCGGATCTGGGCGTTATCCTGCTGCTCTTCACCATCGGCCTGAAACTGGATGCCGAAAATCTATTGAAGACTGAAGTATGGGCCACTGCGACCGGTCATATGGTCATCATCCTTGTGCTGACGATGTTCAACTGCCTGATATTGGGATATCTGGGGATGAGCTACTTCGTCGACATCAGCTGGGCCGCCGCCTCGCTGATCGGGTTTGCGGTGAGCTTTAGCAGTACTGTATGCGCGGTAAAAATTCTGGAAGAACGGGGGGAATTGCGCTCAAGGCACGGCCAGATAGCGATTGGTATCCTGATTATTCAGGATATAGCAGCCGTCATCTTCGTATCCCTGGCGACAGATGCTGCCCCGTCCTGGTGGGCGCTGTGCCTGCTCGCGCTGCCGCTTGTGCGCCCGGTTCTGGGACGACTGATCGACCGCTGTGGTCACGGCGAAGTACTCCCTCTGGCCGGTTTCTTCCTCGCGTGCACAGGGGCTGAACTTTTTGAACTGGTGGGCCTCAAGGGAGAGCTTGGGGCACTGGTTGTAGCCGTGCTTCTGAGCCGGCATCCCAAGTCTGGAGAGCTTGCGGCATCCCTGCTTGGATTCAAGGACCTGTTCCTCATAGGGTTCTTTCTGTCCATTGGCTTCACGGCGCTGCCAACAATGGACATGCTCGGTACTGCATTGGTTATGGCAGTCGCCCTGCCGTTCAAATCCGGCCTCTATTTTCTGCTGCTGACCCGTCTGAGAATTCGCAGCCGCTCTGCATTCCTGTCTTCACTCAGTCTGTCGAGTTATAGCGAATTCGGGCTGATAATTTGTGCAGCCAGTGTCAGTTATGGCCTTCTCGACAGTGACTGGCTGGTCGTGATGGCACTGGCTGTGTCCCTGTCTTTTGTATTCTCAAGTGTGTCTAGCGCACGCTCTCATCAACTCTACGCACGCTGGAAAAAGCCGCTCGTCGGCTGTGAAACGGGTGAGCGACTTGCGGAAGACCGATTTGCGCAGCCTCAGGGCGTCATACTGGTGGTAGGCATGGGCCGGGTTGGCACAGGTGCCTATGATGCATTGAGTTCTGATCTGCATAAGAATGTCTGTGGAATCGATGTCGATCAGAACTGCGTTCTTGGGCACCGGCAGTGTGGGCGAAAGGTGACCGCCGCCGATTCAGCAGACCCTGATTTCTGGGATCACATTGATCTGGGAAATATCGAGCTGGTAATGCTCACGACTCCTTCTCACGAAGACATTGTCGAAGCGGCACGTCAGCTCAAGCGTGTTCGCTATGCGGGCAAAATAGCCGCGATTGCCCACTACCCTGATGAAGAACCTTCTTTGTTGGAATCTGGCGTCGACGTGGTATTCAACTATTATCAGAACGCCGGCGCCGGGCTTGCCGAACGCAGCCTGCACCTGTTTGACCGGGAATTACACCCCGAACAGGTGCTCCACCCGGAATCCGCCAGCAGGGAATCTCCAGGTGAGGAGTAACTCGGAAGCCTCTCCGGGCGGTCCATTCACGAGCATACGAACGAGTGAGTGGAAATATCCGGGGGATAAGTGAGCGCAGTCAAGAGAGAATGAATCCGAGAATTCGGTCAGGAAAAAGTCAGGGTCAGGGCGACCCGCATGTCAGCAGTATTCTCCTTCGGTGATTCACTTCTGACGCTGATACAGTGTCAGGCCCGTTAAAAAAGCCACCGCCTGGGCAAGCTGAAGATCGTCAATTTCCGCAAGAGTGCTGTGCAGGCCAATGAGCTGGGGCTCGTTCGGGTCTTCATTGCGCAGGTGGCCGTGAAGCGTGGATTCGCTCAGTTGAGCTGAACCCTGCTCGCGGGTAATTTCTCCGTCAGGCACCACTACATCAGGATAGATGCCCTGTGCCTGGATTGATCGGCCCGATGGAGTGTAGTACCGGGCTGTTGTCAGCTTGATTGCCCGGGTATCGTCAATGGGTATCACATTCTGAATCGACCCCTTGCCAAAACTGATTTCTCCCATGATCAGCGCTCGGTTCTGATCCTGCAGGGCTCCGGCTACGATCTCCGAAGCTGAGGCGCTGCCCTGGTTGATTAATATAACCAAAGGGAGCTGTTCAGCAATCGTGTCCGGTGAGGCAAAAAACTCCAGCTTGCTTTCCTGCACCCGGCCCCTGGTCGTCACGATCAGTCCATTGGTAAGGAACGCATCGCTTACCTCCACGGCCGCCTGGAGAATGCCGCCAGGATTATTCCGCAAGTCAAGGATGAGCCCTGCAAGGCCACTGTTCACCTCCAGCAGTTCCCCCAGCTTCTCCCGAAAATCGGGGCCGGTATTGCGCTGAAACTGACGAATTCGCACATAGCCCACCGCCTCTGTCAGCATTCGGGTGTGGACGCTCTCGAGCGAAATCCTCTCTCGGACCAGCACGACCTCAAAAGGCATGGGTTCAGTGTCTCGTGTCACCAGCAGGCGCATCTGGGTCTCTGCTCCACCTTCCATAATGGTGAGGGCCTCGCCCAGGTTCATGCCCCAAACTGACTGGCCATTGACCTCAAGGATGAGATCACCGGGTCGCAGATCGGCCCGTGCGGCGGGGCTGTCGTCCAGCGGCGTGATTACAATCAGTTCGCCCTGTTTCATGGTCAGTTCGAGACCCACCCCATAGAAGGCTCCATCAGAGGCATTCTGCACAGCCTGGCGTTGTTCCTCATTCAGGTATTGAGAATGGGGGTCGAGATGGTTGAGCATGCCCCGGATTGCTATCTCAAAGAGTTCGGAGTCGCTGACTTCCTCGACATAGTTGTGCCGCACCCGCTGAAAGAGGCGCGCAAACATCTTGAGTTCGTTGAGCGAGTAGTGGGCATCCTGCTCCAGGCCGGGTGCGTCTGATCCGGCTTGCGGCTCCTGAGCCTGTCCAGAGGCTGTTGCCAGACACAGTTGTGCTGCGAGAATAATCGCCAATGCATGTACAAACTTTTCCATCACGACCTCTGCGCGTACCTGCGACCGGTTTTAGCCTGAACACCAGTGTGCCGGATTGACCGCCTTGCCATTCTGGCGAATCTCAAAGTAGAGGCCAGTGTCACTGAGCCTGCCGGTATTCCCAGCCAACGCCAGTTGTTCCCCCGGAACTACCCAGTCACCGGGCTCGACGAACAGTGACTGATTGTGACCGTAGAGTGTCATGTAACCGTCTTCATGGTCAACGATCACTAACAACCCATACCCTCGAATGTAGTCGGCAAATACGACTCTCCCATGATGGATACTGCGCACTTCGGTGCCGCCAACCACATTGAACACAACGCCCTGCCAGCGCAAATCACCGCTTTGCAGGCTCCCGTACCCGTGGCTTACGCGACCTGAAACGGGCCACTGATACTGCCCCTTCAACTCAGCAAAGGGGCGATAGTCAGCGGGTGGCTTGAGCCGGGCGATACGCTCTGCTGCATCGCTGATGAGCTGCTCCAGCCGACGGGCACTTTCCTCGTGCTCGCGAATGCGCTGCTCGGCGGTCAGGATTCGTGATTCGAGCCTGCTGAGCAGGCGTTCGCGACGTGCCAGAGAGGCATCGAGGCTGGTTTTCTGCTTGCGTAGCTCAGATGTGATCTCACTCAACTCCCGGGATTTTATCTGCTCGGCGTCCCGGTTGTGTTGTATCTGTGCAATGGTTTCCGCAAAAGCCTCGATCTTGGCACTGCGGGCCTCTACAAGATATCTGTAGTAGATCAGCATGCGGCTGAACTGAGCCGGATCCTCCTGGTTGAGCACCATCTTGATCGGTTCGGCATTGCCGGTTTTGTACATCGCGATGAGATCTGCGCGCAGTTCCTGCTCCTGGGCCAGCATCAGCCTGGTCAGAGAGTTGTGATTCTCGTTGAGACTCTCCAGCTGGGCCTTGACGAGATCGAGGGCGCGATCATTGTTGTAGATCTCCCGGTGCAGGCTTGAAAGCTTGATCTCCTGGTCGCGCATATCTCGTTCCAGATCGGAGCGGTTGCTCTGAAATTCCTGAAGCTGTTCGTTGAGTTCTTCCAATTCGCGGACCACGGCTTTGAGATCGTCCTGGTCGCTGGCGCAGAGAATCCCACAGCTGAGCAACAGGCTCGTCAACAGGCAGAATATACAACTGCGATGAACCACCGGGCTGATACGCATCGAAAGCCGAATTGACCGCTACTGAAAGTGCACCAGGCTTTTTCCGCTCATTTCCGCGGGTTGTGGAAGGTCCATCAGCGCGAGCATGGTAGGGGCTACATCAGCCAGGGTGCCACCGGATGCTATATTCAGCTCTCGCCGCCCAACATATATGAGTGGCACGGGCCCGGTTGTGTGCGCAGTGAGAGGTTGACCCGTCTGTTCATCCCGCATGCATTCGACGTTGCCGTGGTCTGCCGTGATCAGGCATTGTCCACCAGCGTCTTCAACGGCGTGCACGATGTCCCCCAAGCATTGATCCACAACCTCAACTGCCTCGACGGCAGCCTGGAAGATGCCGGTATGTCCAACCATATCGCCGTTGGCAAAGTTGCAGACAATGGCATCGTACTCCCCGGACCCAATACTTTCACAGAGGCGTTCGGTCAGCTCGAACGCACTCATTTCCGGCTTGAGATCATAGGTGGCCACCTTGGGTGAGGGGATGAGTAATCGATCCTCCCCCCTATAGAGGTCCTCTCTGCCACCGCTAAAGAAAAAGGTTACGTGTGCGTACTTCTCCGTTTCGGCAATGCGCAGCTGAGTCTTTCCAAGCCCTGCAAGATAGTCGCCGAAGGAGTTGGTCAGATTCTCCGTGGGAAAGGCGATGGGAGCCCGGATATCCGCTGCATATTCCGTTGCGGTCACCAGATTAACCCGTGGCCGTGACGAGGCCAGGAACTGATCAAAACCGGGTTCCACAAAGGCCCTGCTGAGCTGCCGGGCACGATCAGCCCGGAAGTTCATAAACAGGAGGACATCACCGTCCGCCATGGCCGCAGGTTTGCCCACCCGGGTTGGCGACAGGAATTCATCATCTTCTCCACGGTCGTAACCTGCCTGCAGGGCGCTCTCGGCGGAGGGAGATGTCAGGTCGCTCACACCGCCAGCGAGCAGCTGGTATGCCGGTTGGATTCGGTCCCAGCGATTGTCCCTGTCCATGGCAAAGTAGCGCCCGGATACACTGGCAATGCGCCCACAGCCAAGCTCCGCGAACAGTTCCTGTGCCCGTTGAATCGAAGGAAGGGCACTGCGCGGTGGTGTGTCGCGTCCATCGAGCAGCGCGTGCAAGTAGATGCTGGCAGCACCACGCTCTGCCGCCAGGCGGATGGCCGCAAAAATATGGTCCTCATGACTGTGCACGCCTCCTGGAGACAGCAGCCCCGTCAGGTGAACCGCCTTACCGGCGGTCACTGCGCTGTCGATCGCGTCCATATAGACGGGATTCGCGGTAAATTCTCCGCTGGCAATGGCCCTGTCTATCCTGGTCAGGTTTTGCCAGACGATGCGCCCTGCACCCAGCGTCATGTGCCCGACTTCGGAGTTGCCCATCTGACCCTCCGGCAAGCCGACATCCAGCCCGGATACTGATATCAGGGAACTGGGGCGATTCGCCCAGAGATTATCCCACACCGGAGAGCTGGCTGCGTGAATTGCATTGTGTTCCGGGGAGTCATTGTGGCCCCATCCGTCAAGGATGAGCAGGACCATGGGCTTCTTTTTCACTATGGTTGCTCCAGGGGGCTGTGCTATGAACTGAAAGGCTGGGTTGCAGGCCTGAATTGCGGCGGTATTCTATCCCTGAACGTCACAGGAAACCATGTGCGTTTCACCAACAGGGCGTCGTTGGGTATATACTCCGCGACTTGGCAGAAGTTTCCTCCATTCAGGTTCCGGGAGCACTCCAGTTGGAATTTTTTATCTTTGCCACCGAACAATGGCTTGTTCTCAGCGTATTTCTGCTGCTGGTATACGCCTTTGTCAAGCGCGAATCGAGCAAGGGCGGCACATCAATTTCCCATCACGAGCTCACCAAGTTGATTAATGCCGACGAGGCAGTGGTGCTGGATATACGGGATACCAAGGAATATGCTTCGGGACATATTGCTGGAGCATCCAACATTCCGTTTGCCAAGCTTCAGAATCGAATGTCGGAGCTGGAACGACACCGTTCCAAGTATATTGTGCTGGTTGACAAGTTCGGCCAGCAAACCGGGTCCGCGGGAAGAATGCTTGGTCGCAACGGCTACAATGTCAAGCGGCTGAGGGGTGGTATTACTGATTGGGTGAGCGAGAAACTTCCGACCGTTCAGGCCTGATCGCCGCACGTGCACGTACACAAACCGGTTCCATTGAAGATCTCAGGGTGAGCTTCGCATTCCTCTATACGAGAATCGAGAAATACAGATGTCTGACCAAAAAGCTGGCGACGGCGCGCAACAAGCACACTTTGGCATTGACCGAATTTACCTGAAAGATTTGTCCCTGGAATGTCCCCAGGGTTCATCTGCATTCAGCAAGCCCTGGAAGCCGAGAATTGATCTGGATATCAACAGTTCACAGGGTAAGCTGTCAGAAGATCTCTACGAAGTTGTGTTGCGCCTGACGGTTACCACCAAAGAGGAAGAGTCCCAGGACACGCTGTTCCTTATCGAAATTCACCAGGCCGGTACCTTCAGGGTCAAGGGTCTGTCAGATGTGGATGTGCGTCACGCGCTGGCGACCGCCGCTCCCACGGCACTCTTTCCCTATGCCAGAGAAACAATTGACAGCCTCGCAGTTCGGGCGAATTTTCCCCCGCTGCACCTGGCACCGATCAACTTTGATGCCCTGCTTGCACAGGCGGTTGAGCGTCAAAAACGGGCAGAGGCTGGTGCCGGCACAGATACAATTCAGTGATCCGGAGCGGAACCTGCCTCATCAGGATTTCGGGTCGACGTAGTCGGCGAGGCTCAACTCCTTAAGTTTTCTGGTGAGGGTATTTCTGCCCCACCCCAGCAACTCTGCGGCCTCACGTTTTCGCCCTTGGGCATGCTCCAGTGCTGTCTCGATCAGCGCTGTCTCAAAGATGGGAACGGCGGACTTCAGAATCTGCGGTTCCCCACTGAGCAGCGCCTGGGATGCCCAGGTTCTTAGGAGCTGCGACCACTCACCCTCGGCCCGCGGCTGCACCGGCCCGCTCGGTGCGCTCTCGCGCAGTTCGGGCGGGAGGTCGCCAACATGGATATCGCGGCCTGGTGCCATGACCGTGAGCCAGCGACAGCTATTTTCGAGCTGGCGTACGTTTCCCGGCCAGGGGAGCTGTGCCATATAGGCCGCTGTCTCAGGGAGCAGATCCTTGGGCTCCATTTCCAGCTCTGCGGCCGCGCGATTCATAAAATAACTGGCCAGTGTCGGAATGTCCCCGGCGCGTTCAGCAAGGCGTGGAAGGTGAATGCGGATCACGTTGAGGCGGTGAAACAGGTCTTCTCGAAAGCGGTGCTCCTCAACCATTTTCTCCAGGTTATGGTGGGTTGCAGTGATAATGCGAACATCCGCACGAACAGGTGTATGGCCACCGACACGGTAGAATCCACCATCTGAAAGCACCCTGAGAAGGCGCGTTTGGGCCTCCGCGGGCATGTCACCGATTTCGTCCAGAAACAGTGTTCCGCCACTGGCCTGTTCGAAGCGACCCTCGCGACGCGAATTGGCACCAGTGAAGGCCCCCTTCTCATGCCCGAACAGCTCACTTTCGATCAAGTCAGCCGGAATTGCAGCCATATTGAGAGCAATAAAGGGACTGTGTTGCCTCGGACTGTGTCGGTGCAGGGCTCTGGCGACCAGCTCCTTGCCGGTCCCGGATTGGCCGTTAATCAGCACGGTTACATTGGATTTTGCCAATCGCCCAATCGCCCTGAAAACCTCCTGCATTGCCGGTGCCTCACCAATTATTTCGGTAGGCTCGGAATCTTCCTTTGTGTCCGATTCTGCAAAATCCAGATTTGCGCCGTGGTCCAGAGCCCGTCGCGTCACGCTGATGACTTCTTCCAGGTCAAAAGGCTTGGGCAAGTACTCAAATGCGCCGCTGTCGTAGGAGTCGACAGCGCTTTGCAAATCCGAATGTGCGGTCATGATGATGATCGGGATATTGGGGTCGCTCTCACCGATCTGTTTCAACAGTGACAGGCCATCAATGCCCGGCATGCGTATGTCGCTGATGACAACCCTGGGCTTTCGGTGCTGAAGGGCATACAGCAGCGATTTGGCGTTTTCGAAGCACTCGACCTCAATGAGTTCACGCTTGAGTGCTTTCTCCAGAACCCAGCGAATGGACTTGTCATCGTCCACAACCCACACGCTATTTATCTGTTTCATGTGCAGCCCCCTCAATGCCCGGTTGTGGTACCCAGTGTCCTGTCAATGCTTCGATTCATGGGCAAATAGACTGAAAATACAGTTTTGCCCGCCTGGCTGTTGCATTCCACAATGCCCCCATGCGCACTGACAATGGATTGGGCAATGGGCAGGCCCAGGCCGGTTCCCTCGCTGCGTCCAGTGATCATTGGGTAGAAAATCTCGTCGATGCGGTTCTCCGCAATCCCCGGGCCATTGTCCTCAACATCAATTTTTGCAACCAGTGGATGTCGAACAGAGCCAAGGGTAAACTTACGCTGAATACGGGTTTTCAGCCGTATTTGCGGTGAACTGATCGCTGCTCCAATGAGAGACTGCTTGGCGTTACGGACAATGTTCAGAATCGCCTGAATGAGCTGTTCTGAGTCGGCATAGAGCTCCGGAAGACTGGGGTCGTAATCCTTGCGAATTTCAATCTTTCCGCTGCTTTCGGCTGTGACCAGTTTTGCGACTCGCTCCAGAACCTTGTGAATGTTGATTTCGGCCATCTTGGGAGGTGTATTGGGCCCCAGCATCCGGTCAACCAGGTTACCCAGTCTATCCGCCTCCTGAGTGATGATCTCCGTGTATTCAGCGAGTGTCCTGTCATCGAGCTCCGCTGCCAGTAACTGAGCTGCACCGCGTATGCCCCCGAGCGGATTCTTGACTTCATGGGCGAGACCGCGTGACAGCTGCTTGGAGGTATCATGCGTGGCGAGGATAGCTTCCTCTCGACTGATTCGCAGTAAACGATCCATTTCCTGCATTTCGATCAACAAAAAGGTTTCGGAGCTGCTATCCAGTGGTGTGACACTGTAATCGACCACCCCCGTTCGGTTCAGAGTGCTGCGAATCGAGGCATGGCGTTTGGTAAAAGGCCTTCGGTCGGTGATCGCGTTGTGCAATGCCAGTCTTTCGGTGTCGTCCTGCGCAAGGATTCCGATAATGTCTCGGCCGGTTCCTTTGGACGAGCTCAGGCCGAGAATGGCCTCGGCAGACTGGTTCAAAAAACGGATTTTGCAAGAACTGTCCACCAGCACCACAGCCGTATTCAGGTAGTTGAGAATCCTTGAGTACAGATCAAGCTCAATGTTCATGGTATGTGGGCATATGAGTTAGTTCAGTTTCTGTACCGGCCAACTATGGTGCACGACAAGACTGTATGGGAAGAATGCATGCAAGGATCGCGCCAGATGACCGGTAACGGGGTTTTGGGAACCGGATCCGGCACATGTACACTGCAAAGCGCCCGGTCAGGGTGCACACAGGCTCACAGATTATGCACCATTATAGTGCATAATCTGTGCTATTGAAGAGTTGTGTATTGAACTTCTGATCTGCGGCAGGTGAATGCCGCTGAGCATTGCCCAATGGAGCAATTCGCCTTTTGGGCACTTTTCCAGAGGGACTGGAGCTGATGCAGTAGCGATTGTGCTCAGGCGGAGAAGGCCCCGAACATGCCTCGCTATCAAGCATTCTTTGCTGAGCAGCAGTCGGATTGGATTGATTGGATAGGTGTGAGTCTAACGCGCCGAAGGGCTCCCTGGCGCGCTTCCTGACCGCTCAAACCGTCGGGCGATGAAAGCCGTTTTGCCATCGGCATTTAGCCCAAGCGGCGCTTGAGCAGCAGCGCCCGCCGCGCACCATGCGGGCGAGGAAGCAGGTTCGGATTCCGGTGGGCTGGACGGTCAGCGCGAGTCCGCTCTCGAGGTCGTCGCGGACCGCGTATTTCATAGCTCTGGGTCTTGCAGCGCAGGCGCGCCGGGCGAAGGTGGATTTCTCGGTCAAGCTCGCGGCTCCTCGTTCGGGCCGTGCGGCTGGCCGGTAATGCAGGAAGCAGCTGCGGTGGCGTTTTGCCGATGAAGTCGTACGGCGGATTGAGACTTCCCGCTCCGTAAGTGACTGGCGCAACGGGATATTCCGCCAGTTCAAGTGACGGCGGACGCGAGCGGAAAGGGTTCCATCGGTGCGCGGGTGGTGTGCATATTCGGGTCGATATCTATACCAGGCCTCTGCCGGGCGCAGTGATCCTGAATATCGAAAGACGCCCAGGACCCGAATTGGCTGACCAAAAGGTGCGATGCGTCCCCTACTTCAGATTGCACAAGACATTTCCCCAACCGGATCGCAAGACCAGGTACTTGCTGTATTGTGAGCGTGGGGTCATGAGCCGTCTGCACGCTGAGCTGTTGGTCGAACAGGGTCATCACAATGTCGGTGTCTACCGGCCCTGAGACAGGGGCTTCCCCTCTGTTGGTTCCTGACGCTGAACTGATCGGTAGGTGTCGATAATTTCCGGCATGCCATGCAGGTAGCTGGGGTACTGAAACTCAAATCCGGATTGCGTCAGCAGCGAGTTGTCGCAGCGCTTACCGGTGGAGCCGCTTTGCCCGGAAGCGTCTGGCTCGGGCAGTGGCTTCAGGCTGAACTGAGCGCGAATCCAGTTTTGGACCTCATGCCTCGCAGTGGGTTTGGCGTCGGAAGCGAGATAAATTCCCTCTCGCTGATCGGCTGGCATATCCAGAATGTGGCAGATGGTGCGGGCGCAGTCCTGGGCGTGGATGCGGTTTGTCCAGTGCGGGAGCGCACCGGGATCCGTTGAGCTGACAAGGCTTGATTTGATCATCCGGAATTTTCCGGGACCATAAATCCCCGAAAAGCGGATACAGGTCGAGGGGATCGGGGATTCACTCAACATGACTTCAGCTTCGCGAAGAATACGTCCGTTAAATCGCGCAGGGTGGCAGGTACTGTGTTCGTTTACCTGTTCACCCGCATTCTGGCCGTAGACACTGGTACTGGAGATAAATAAAACCTCTGGTTGCACGCCGAGCTTTTGGGTACAGCTGAGAAGCGAGTCCACGGCCGCAAGATAGCAATTTTCGTAGCCTTCTCTGGAGTGGTTGTCAGGTGACAGTGCCAGGACAATCTGATGGGGATTTTCCCCTAACAATGATTCGAGGTCAGCGCGCCGAGTGACATCGGCCTGGTGGACCGTGTCACCATCTGCGGGTGAGGGCCTGCGGCGCACTGCGATGACCTCCGACCCGCGCGCATGCAATATGGATCGCACCCGCCGATTGACATAACCCAAGCCGAAAAGATAGATTCTTGGCTGCGAATCAATCATTGATTCAAACTATTGACCAAAGTTGATAAGGTGAGGAATTCTATAACGAAACGGAAGCGCCCGGGTAACCGAAAATGACTCTGACAGAACTGCGTTACGTTGTCATGCTGGCCAAGGAGCAACACTTCGGCAGGGCCGCTGAACGCTGTTTCGTAAGCCAGCCAACCCTGAGTATTGCTGTAAAAAAACTGGAAGACGAGCTGGGGATCGCTTTGTTTGAGCGAACCAAGAGCAGGGTTCGCCCCACACCTACAGGAGAGCAGATCATTGCGCAGGCGCAGCAAATCATTGAGCAGACATCGACCATCAAGGACCTGGCGAGTTCGGGCAGGGATCAGTTCAGCATCCCGCTCTCGGTGGGCGCAATTTTTACCATAGGCCCCTACCTGTTCCCCCAGCTGATCCCCAAGCTTCAGATCATTGCCAGGGATATGCCGCTGATTATCGAGGAGGGATACACCGCCAGCCTGCGCAAGCGACTGCGCAATGGCGAGCTGGATGTGGTGATTCTGTCGCTGCCCTTTGCCGAACCCGATATAGTGACCCAGGAACTCTATGAAGAAGCCTTCGTGGTATTGATGCCGGCATCACATCGCCTGGCTACCCGCAAATTGATCAGGGCGATTGATCTGAACGAAGAGAATCTGTTATTGCTGGGTGAGGGACACTGCTTCAGAGACCAGATACTCGAATACTGTCCCGACCTCAAAACTTCAGTTGAAGACAGTGATTCGCTCATACGGACAGCCGCCGAGGGCAGTTCACTGGAAACCCTACGACACATGGTTGCCTCTGGACTGGGGATTACCATCCTTCCCTACTCGGCGACTTTCAATACGCATTACACTGAGGATGCCATGGTCATTCGTCGCTTTCAGGCACCCGCCCCGGTTCGAAAAGTTGCCCTCGCCTGGCGTGCGAGCTTTCCCCGCCACAAGGCGGTTGATGCTCTGCGCCAGAGCATTCAGCAGTGTGGATTCGAGGGAATCAGTTAAACCGACTGGAGTACGTGTGGCCTCTCCCCATATTCAGGTACGATCGCTGGAGCTCTCGGTTGACCAGCTGAAAGGCGTCGGACCGAAGCTCGCGCAGATACTGGCTGGAGCCGGAATGTATCAGTTGGTAGATGTGCTGTTCAGGTTGCCAATTCGGTACCTGGATCGAACCCGTATCTCGCCCATGGGGTCTCTGCAACCCGATGCCCATGTGGTCATACAGGGCGAAATACAGGCGGCTGATGTGCTTTCTGATCGCCGCAGAAGCCTGATGATAAAGATCGCTGACGGCACCGGTATTGCCACGCTCAGATTTTTTCATTTTTCCAACAGCCAGAAGAATTCTATGAGGCGGGGCAAGCACCTTCGTTGTTACGGTCAGGTTCGGATGGGGCGCGCCGGACTCGAATTGTATCACCCGGAGTATGAATTTGTTGCCAAGGACGAACCTCTTCCTGACACCGGGCTGACGCCAGTCTACCCGCTTACCGAAGGATTGACCCAAAAGCGCATGCGAGATCTTGCTCGCCAGTCGCTGCAGGTGCTCGAACAATCTGATGTTGAAGAGCTCCTGCCGGAAGAAACCATTGGCGGGCGACAGGTTTCACTCAAGCAGGCCCTGTTGTATCTGCACCAGCCGCCGCCGGATGCACCCCTTCAAGATTTGTTGACAGGCTGTCACCCCCTGCAGCGCAAGATTGCTTTTGAGGAACTTGTCGCCCACCAGGTCAGCCTGCAGCGAGCGAGAATTGTGGTGAGAGCACAGCAGGCGCTTTCCTTGCGTGCCAGTGAGGAAAGTCTGGAGAGGTTTCACCAGCAGCTCGGGTTTCGCCCAACCCGCGCCCAGCGGAGGGTACTGGAGGAGATCAACGACGATCTGCAGTCGGACAAGCCCATGCTCAGGCTTTTGCAGGGAGATGTGGGCTCAGGGAAAACCCTGGTGGCCGCAGAAACCCTGATGGCGGCACTGGACTCGGGACACCAGGCAGCATTGATGGCACCAACCGAAATACTGGCCGAACAGCATCTGAACACGCTCAGTAACTGGTTTGCGGACAGTGACTACAGCATCCTGTTTCTGTCGGGGAAGACCCGGGGCAAAGCTCGTGATACCTGTCTGGAAATGATTGCGAGCGGTCAGGCGCTGCTTGTTATTGGCACCCATGCATTGATTCAGCCGGATGTTGTTTTCGCGGATCTGGGCCTGTTGGTTATCGATGAGCAACACCGGTTTGGAGTAGGTCAGCGGATGTCACTCGGAGAAAAGGGATTGAATGCAGATTATTTTCCCCATCAACTGGTGATGACCGCGACACCGATTCCCCGGACGCTGGCAATGAGTCGGTACAGCGATCTCGATACCTCCATTATTGATGAAATGCCGCCGGGCAGATCGCCGGTGACGACTGCCGCGCTCCCGTCGGTGCGGCGCACACAGGTCATCGAAAGAGTGAGGGAGGCTGTTAGGGAAGGGCGTCAGGCGTACTGGGTGTGCACCCTGGTCGAGGAGTCCGAAGTGCTTCAGGCACAGGCAGCCGAGGCCACGGCGGCTGAATTGAAAACATCGCTCGCGGGTCTGAATATCGGGCTTGTTCATGGCAGGGTGAAATCAGCCGAGAAAACCGCCGTAATGGACTCCTTTAAAGCGGGCAACCTGGATGTGCTGGTGGCTACCACAGTGATTGAGGTGGGTGTGGATGTCCCCAATGCCAGCCTGATGATCATCGAGAACCCTGAGCGCTTGGGGCTGTCACAATTGCATCAACTGCGTGGACGGGTTGGTCGGGGCTCTGATCAGTCCCATTGCCTGTTGCTCTATGAAGCTCCCTTGTCAAAAAACAGCGCGGTCCGCATCAAAACCATGCGTGAGACCAACGACGGCTTCAAGATCGCTGACACAGATTTGGAATTGCGGGGACCGGGCGAGTTACTGGGGCACCGCCAGGCAGGAGAGGTTGGTTTTCTGATGGCTGACATTGTCCGCGATGCTGAGCTGCTGCCCAGGGCAGTGGAGGTTGCGAGACAGATGCTCGCCACGGAGCCGGAGCGGGCGGAGCGGCTTTTTCATCGCTGGTTGCCACAGGCATCCAGGTACCTCAATGCCTAAGCCCGGGAAGGTTGTATTGCGTTGTATTGAGGGCACCGCAGGTATCGAACATAGGGCAGGCAGGAGAAACGACAGATCGCCCCAAAGGGAGCCGGGCGTTCTGCCTCATCCGGGGTTGAGGATCGTGAACAACCTGGACTCCCCGTCAGGAGAGCTGTTCATGCCGGTAGCAGCTTACCAGATGGTCGTTGACCATGCCGGTGGCCTGCATAAACGCATAGCAGATGGTTGGTCCGACAAAGCTGAATCCGTCTTTTTTGAGTCGCTTGCTCATGTTCTGTGATTGTTGAGTTTTGGCCGGAACCTCTGCCATGGAGCGCCAACCGTTCTGGATGCACACGCCATCAACCTGCTGCCAGAGATAATCGCTGAATGATGCTTCGCGTTCAAGAACATCGAGGTACGCACGGGCATTTCGAATTGAGGACTCTATTTTCAATCGGTTGCGGATGATCCCGGGATTGAGCATCAGCTGCGCTACCTCTCTCGTCCCGAAGCCTGCTATGGTGACAGGGTCAAAGCCGCTGTATGCCTGTCTGTAGGCCTCGCGCTTTTTGAGTATGGTTATCCACGACAGCCCCGCCTGGGCACCCTCAAGGATCAGAAACTCAAACAATCTCCGGTCGTCAAAAAGTGGAACGCCCCACTCCTGATCGTGGTAATTCTGGTAGATTGTGCTGCCAGTGCACCAGTCACAGCGGTTCAGATTTTTTTCTTGAGACATATTGGCGACCTGAAGCGGACTGAATGCGCGGCATACATCGGGTATGAACTCCAGCCAAGGATTTAAGCGGAGCTGTAACTGCTCGCCCCCCTTTTCCCGCGTGACCATTGTGGCGGCTGTGCCGTTGAGTGCAATCTGGATGGCGGCACGGCCGCGCTCTCGGCGGACGAACTTCACCCTCAGGTCCCCGGAACCGACGCTGTGCAGCCAGTGGTTCGTACCATCGACGCGCAGGCGCTCCGCCGGCGGCATCACCCGGTAATGCCGAGACGATGTGCGCGCACTGTGCAGATACGGCGGCGTAGATCGTCATTGGCAGATGTATTGTGCACAGGTTAAGAGCGGCATCGCTGGCTTCGTCAGTTGTGGCGCGCACCCAGGTTTTGTTGAAAGACTACCAGCGTTAGCTGCTACTGCTGATAATCGCTGCAGTGTGTGAACCACCAGTCAGACTTGCCATATCCGCAACTTTGATTTGTGGCCACATGCATATTTCTGGCCACCGTACATTTGATGATCGCTTTATTCACGCAGCACTCAGCCTGGTTAACTGTTCGGCTGATATGCCGTAGCGCCATAATATGCCAAGACTACCCCGGCGAGCGGTCCGTTTGTCCAAGCCAGATTTATTTGCATTGCCGAAGTTCCATCGATAAGGCCTAGTGCAAATATCCCCAAAAGACATAGGTATGCCATACGTCGTCGAACCTTAAATCTATCTTTTGCTTGCTCGATCAGGAATTTTTTGTCTTCGTTATCCAAGTCCGAATCCTTCAAAATTTCGACCAGAGTTTGAATTGGAGATTGGCTTGAATTTTGATCTTTCGAAATCGAATATGGCTTTTTATCTTCTAACATTATAGACCTCCTATGATTAATGACTTGGAAGCCAGGAGGCATTTTATGGGCTGGGTCCAACACTAGGAGGAGCGACTCCAACTTGAACTGCTGGTATTGCTTGTGCAGCATGCTGTTTGATGAATGCTCTACCGTCATGGTTTTCGACAACTTTTACGGCAGGTGTCCCAGTGAATGTATGTGTAGTGGAGTGGAAAACAGAAAGAACCATATCTTGAAATCTTTGGTCAGCTTCTAGCCTTGATGTTATCAATTCGCGGTTTTCAACCTCTATTCTGGGGATATGTCTTGCGTGGCTCTTGAAATTTTCATGGCCAGCAAGCCACTCAGAAATCATTTCTGCTTTCTGCGAACGGTCATCGATATTTTTGAACATGTAAGATTCAAGCCATGTCTTGACCAACTCCTTAGACATTTCTAATGCCGACTCGCATTGTGCAAGAAGATCGGGCCCATACTGGCTGAGCATTGGCAGCCAAGCAGATAGCTTTGCTGGGTCTGCACACTCCTGCTGTGCTCGGTCAAATTGGTCAAGGACCGCCTGTGCCGGCACAGCCCGTACTCCTAATGATGTAGGGATCAGAATTTGTGGGTCAGTTGGACCTAGAGACGAATGTTTGCCGAGTACGATTTGGTCTGCGGCACATGCAATCATTGTTGCAGCTGACATGGCAAGTTGTGGCACGATCACTCGAATACTAGAGAAACGGGAGCGCAAGTAAGAGACAATAGCCTCGGCCGCCTCTGGAGAACCTCCAGGACCGTGGAGAATCAAATCAAGTGTTTCGCCTTCCAGCGCATAGCAGACTTCCATAAATGCCTGCATATCCTCGTCATTGATGGAGATTGAGACAGGTGGCGCATCATCCCTTTGCAACCAGCCTGAGGCGTACAGGATGACATTCCGCCCAGTGTGTTGATGGAGTTCAACAAGGTACTTCCTTCTAATTACTGTCAAAATCCGGAAACTGTCCTGGCTGGACTACTGTGGCTCGCAGTTCTTCGAGAATCTCACTCCAAATCGGCATTTCTGGAATCCCGTATGCTTTAGATTCAAGAAATTCTGGAGGAGTTTGTTGTCGTGATTCTTACAGGATTTTGGGTAGCAGATCGGTAGGGGTTCAAGCCTTGATCCTTCTTCAGCCAGTTGCAATAAACTTCCATAGCTTCACGAATACCGGGACGAGCAAGTGCTGCCTTGAGCATCTCGGCATGTGCCTGTTTTCGTTTGGTAGGCTTGCTTTGTGTAGGCATTAAAACCCTCGTTATTCTATATACTGAGTCACCATATCATAGTCCTTGCCATTCCGCGAACACTACACTACATATGTAAGCCCTATCGGCGTTTTCTGGCCTGAGGTCACGGATAACGTAAATGCAGGCGAAGAAGTCAAAATCAGGCTTGATTCTAGACATCATGTTTTGACCTGCCCATCTCAACACACGTGGATTGTGTTCAAATGGGACACTTCAACACAGAGCCTACTTAAGAGGACAGGCCATGAACACAGAGTGCACAACAGAAGCACATCAGATTGAAGCAGCAGCAACAACAGGCGCCGCAGGTGAAACGGTCGGCAGCACAAGAACTCCCCAGGACCCCCGCCCGCATCGACGGACAACGCGGGCGCATCGCCAAGTCCGACACCCAGAACCTCCCCGAGGCGCTGACCCAGTGCGACACCGAGGTGCTGCGCACCGCCGCGACCCCGACACCCCGTTCACCAACACCCGCGCCGAGCGCGATATCCGCATGGTCACAGTCAGGCAGACAGTCTCCGGGTGCGTCCGAACCCCCTGCCACGCCGAGGCCCACTGCCGAATCTCCAGCTCCCTCCAGTCCATGGCCCACCAGGGCCCCAACCCGCTGACTGCCATCCAGATCGCCCTCAACGGCACCGCCGCCACGATGATCAAGCAGGAGAAGGGGGGCGAGTAGTTACGTTGTCTAGAAAATGAAGGCCTTACTTCAAAGAGTCACCCAGGCACGAGTTGAGATTGATGGCAGGACCGCTGGAGAAATTGGCGCTGGCATGCTGGTTTTTCTGGGGGTTGATGCAGGCGACAGTCCGGCCAGCGCCGAAAAGTTGGCAGAGCGCGTCATGGGCTACCGCATTTTTGCCGACTCTGAGGACAAAATGAACCTGAGTTTGGTGGATGTTGAACAGGATATGCTGGTGGTCTCCCAGGTTACGCTTTCTGCAGACACCTCTAAAGGGCGTCGACCTGGATTTTCCAGCGGAGCCAGCCCGGAGCAGGCGAACGCGCTCTACCAGCATTTCGTCGATGTGTGCCGCGGCAGGTTGCCCTGCGTCGAAACGGGGGAGTTTGGAGCGGACATGCAGGTGCAGCTGGTGAATGATGGCCCGGTGACCTTTCTTCTGGAGTCCTCCTGAGGTGGTCCGAACCAGACCGGGTAGAGAATATGACGAGCATCGTTCTGACAGGTATGCCCGGGGCGGGAAAGAGCACCATAGGGGTGCTGCTCGCCAAACGCCTGGGCATGGGATTTACAGACACAGATGTTCTGATCCAGACCCGTGAACAGAAAACGCTGCAACAGATACTCAATGACCACGGCTACATGGCGCTGCGGTCAATTGAGGAGCAGGTGTTGCTCAGTGCGAATCTTGATCGTCGCGTTGTTGCGACGGGAGGGAGTGCCGTGTACAGCGACCCCGGAATGCAACGACTCAAATCCTGCGGTACGGTGATCTATCTGGTAATGTCTGTCGCCGGGTTGAGATCACGCATTCAGGACTACGAAACTCGCGGTCTTGCCAAGACACCCGAGCAGACGCTCGATCAACTCTACGAAGAGCGTCATCCTCTGTATCTGAAATATGCTGACCTCTGCGTGCATGCAGCAGATAAAAACACAGAGCAGCTTGTAGCTGAATTGGCGTCCTCACCGCTGACTGGAAACTGCCAGCCGACTCAGCGCTCGTTCGTGGAGTGTGTGCCACGCGGAGAGTGATGGCGGCGTGCCGACATCCTTTCTATCTCTGTCAGAAACTCAACCGGGTCGAACGTTGTGATGACCCTGCGTGCCGACTGGCTCTCGGGCTCGATGATCAGGACTGTGGGGAAACCCTGAATTCCGTACCTGTCGAAAATGGCTTGATCCTGATCCCAATCCAGGCGGCTGAATAGATAATCCGACTGAATTTTTTCGCGTACCTGCTCATTGCCAAAAACCTGGTTGTCCAGGCGGCGGCAGGTGCCACACCAGATTGCTGCGAACTCCAGCATCACAGGTTTTCCCGTTTCCTCTGAAAGTCTGAGCACCTGTTCGTAGGGGAGGTACTCCAGACCGGTTTTGTCCACTGCACGGTGTCCAAGCCAGCCATTTATGGGCTTGGCGGCCAGAATGGCGACCACAAGTATGAAGGCCAGAGGCCCAAATTTTCGAGCCAGGGTAAGAGTCTTGTTGCCTGGTGTGTTCATGCCGTCATTTTAAGTTCGACAATGCAGCACACAGGTGAAATTTTGGAAAGGTTGGTGTATAGCTGTGTGGCTTGCGGCATGCCTGCTACAGAACATGCCTACGGGCGGGACATGCACACAGGGTTGGGGTCGGGCTTGCCCGTCAGCCGTCCTTGTTTTCGGGGTCTTCTTCTGCGGATTCATTATCGGCTGATGGCTCTGCCTCCGCCGGGGGCTCCTCAGTCACTGAAGATTTTTCCTCAGCAGGAGCCTCTTCCTCTGGGGCAGCAGCCTGTTCCTTTTCAGTGGTTTCCTCTGCTGCTGCAGTCTCCTCGGAAGACTCTTCTTTTTTTGGCTTTGGTTCCGTAGCCGCGATCAGGCCTGCTTCAAGAAGCACAGCTATTTTGTTGTCGCCGTTCACGGGTTGGCCCTTGAGGGTTTTTACCGCGTACCGGCCATCGCCACGCCTGAAAATCTTGTGGGTTTGGGTTTTCTTTTCCAGTTGCATGCGCACTCACCGTGATTTTCGCTGATCCAAGGATGGGGTTTGTGTGAAGGGCGCGCACTGTAGGGCTTTTTGACCCCGTACTCAAGTCAAAAAAAGGTGGTCTGGCTCATGCAGATCCCGAATTCCGCTGTGTATGATCCTGGCTTTAACAAAAACCTAACTCGTGACACACCACAAGCGGACACCGAGCGTTGATTTGATCTGGAGCACATGCGCGGCGCAGGCCAGCGCTGAAATGACTGTGTGTGTCGACCCCATCGGGCAATATGGCCTCAGAAAACTCTGTTTCTTTCGTATTTGACAATGTACCAGTCTGTTCAGCGGTGCAGGGTCGTTTCGGGAATATAGACATGCGCCAGACGGGAGTACTCAAGGGGCCCCAGTCGCTGTTCTTTGGCAAGAACTCAACTGGTGGACTTCTGAATTACGTCTCGCAGGATCCCAGCGAAGAGTTCGAGGTGCTGTTGAAGGCGGGCTATGAGAGCGAGGCAAAAGAAGCCTTCGGTCAGATCATTGTATCGGGTCCAGTTTCGGATACCGCGAAGGGCAGGCTGGTTATGCGCTACATGGACATGGATGGACAACAGCGCGGAACCCAATACGATCTCTGACGCACCAGGCTTTATTGGCTGCGCGCCTGGCAGTATCCGCGACGACGGCCCACGCATAGAGGAAACATTCGTCCGCGGCACCCTGCTCTAAGATCCCTCAGATCGGCTGAGCATGCGAGCCAAGCTTTCCTGCGGCAGCCGGGAAGACGCTGGCGTGGTTGGAACCACACAGTTTTCTGTCTGTAATGGCGGCTCAGCAGCGTCAATATTTGCAGTAATTCCTGCTACGACCTTCCTGCCGAATGACGGCTGCGTAGTAGACCATAGAGCGGCAATTCGTGCTCCTTCGCGTGCGGCGACTGATGCACTAGTGGGGCCCGATGCCGCGGCTGAGAATTTTGGCGATTCAAACATAATGCTGGGCAGCCTCGAATTGAATTACGACCTGAGCGACAACCTCACACTGACCTCGGTCACCGGCCTGTACGACGCCGAGAGGCAATAGTTCAACCAGTTTCTTATTGGGGGCGGTTCGGGCTATCACGCGGCGAGTGTGCCGTTCGAAGCGGACAGTATCACACAGGAACGGCATGACCAGGTTCGCCGGTTGCTTACCCACCGAGAACCGGGTGGTAACGGTCTGTGACCGGGAGGGGATGACTGGGTGACGTTCGAGCGCCAGCATGATCTCGCAGATCAGGTGGGGGCAGGCCTCACCCCTGGGAAGGATAAAGTCGGTTCGGTTGGATTGCGAGTGCTAAAAACTACTCCAAATTCTGAATCTGCTCCCGCATCTGCTCGATGAGTACCTTGAGTTCCACCGCAACATTGGTGGATTCGACAGCCTGGGATTTGGATGCAAGCGTGTTGGTCTCGCGGTTGAGTTCCTGCATCAGAAAATCCAGGCGACGACCGACGGGTGTGTCCTCCGAGACGGTGCGGCGAACCTCCGCCAGATGGCTTTCCAGCCGATCGACTTCCTCGTCAACATCCATCTTTTGGGCCTGGATGACCAGTTCCTGCTCAAGACGCCCTTGCTCTAGTTCGATATCCAGTTGCTCGATCCGGTCTCTGAGCCTCTGGTGCAGGGCCTGACGAATGCCGGGTAACACCTGTTTGACCAGCGCGATCTTTTCGTCCATGGAATTGATTCGGCTGACAATGACCTGTGCCATTTCGGCACCTTCCCGCTGACGCATGCCAGCATGCTGATCCAGGGCCTGGGCGAGTACAGATGTTGCCGCTGCGCGAAGCTGCTCGGGATCCAGGTCGCCATCCAGGCTGACTCCGGGCATATTCAGAATCTCAATGGGGTTAATAGGAGCAGGATTGCGGAGTTTTTGCGCTACTGATTCCGCGGCTGCAATGACCGCATCTGCGCCTGCTTCATCGTAGACCTGTCTGTTTCCAGTGTCCAGATTGGTTTGAATCTTGAAGCTGCATTCGCACTTGCCACGCGATATTCTCGATTTGATCTGTTGGCGTAAATCCAGTTCGGCATTGCGCAGAGCCTCCGGCAGGCGGAAATAGATATCCAGGTACCGGTGGTTGACGGATTTTATTTCACAGCTGAGGGTTCCCCAATCGCTGCGGTACTCGCTGCGGGCAAAGCCTGTCATGCTCTGGGGCATAGATGAGTGTCTCGTGGAGGAAATCCAGAGCATACTAGCAAATATGCCGCTGCCAGATAACAGTGAAGAAACTCTTGAGTCTGAATTGACTATAATGTCGCGCTCCATTTTTCAGCTTGAATGGATCATTACCAGGATATTCTATGGAACGACCCAGCGGCCGGCGACCAGGTCAACTGCGCCAGATTCGTATTGAAAGAAACTTTACCTGCCATGCCGAAGGATCGGTTCTGGTTGAATTTGGCAACACCAGGGTTATTTGCACTGCCAGTATCGAGGAAACGGTTCCCCGTTTTTTGCGCGGCAAGAACCAAGGCTGGATTACCGCAGAGTATGGCATGTTGCCCAGATCAACGGGTTCGCGTATGCAGCGCGAAGCCGCTCGGGGAAGACAGTCCGGTCGAACCCAGGAAATACAGCGATTGATCGGACGCTCACTGCGGGCAGCAATTGACCTGGACAAGCTCGGTGAGCGGACTCTGATGGTGGATTGCGATGTGATTCAGGCTGATGGTGGAACGCGCACCGCATCTATCACCGGTGCCTGCGTTGCCGTTTTGGACGCGCTCAACGGCCTGGAGCGCAGCAAGGCCTTGCTCGAATCACCGCTGCGCGGCATGGTTGCCGCAGTTTCGGTAGGCATCTACGGGGGGGAGCCCGTCCTGGATCTCGATTATGATGAGGACTCAGTCGCTGGCACAGATATGAATATTGTGATGAACGAGCATGGTGGGTTTATCGAGGTGCAAGGTACTGCTGAAGACGGCGCCTACAGCCAGGATGAGCTTGATGCCATGCTGGCACTGGGAACACAGGGTATCGCTGACATCATAAAAATCCAGAAAATGGCTTTGGCCCAATAGTCAGTGCAGACAATCGTGAGAAGGTACAAAGGGTAGGCAAAGACCAGTATGCATGAGTACCAGCGGCGTTTCATTGAACTGGCCATCGAGCATGATGTCCTCAAGTTTGGTGAGTTTACCCTCAAGTCTGGGCGGGTCAGCCCGTACTTTTTCAATGTCGGGAATTTTAGGTCGGGACGGGCACTGTCGATGCTGGGACAGTGTTATGCGGATGCGATTGCGGCGTCGAAGCTGGAGTTTGACCTGCTTTTCGGCCCGGCGTACAAAGGTATTCCTCTGGTCGCGGTAATTGCGGCGGCGCTGTTCGAGCGTCACGGGCTGGACTTTCCCTACAGTTTCAACCGCAAGGAGGCCAAGCAGCATGGCGAGGGCGGCACTATCGTTGGCGCTGAGCCGGAGGGCAGGGTTTTAATCGTCGATGATGTCATTACGGCGGGGACGGCTGTTGGGGAAGTGATCAGTATGCTGGGTCAAACGCCCGCTCAGCCTGCGGCTGTGTTTGTTGGGTTGGATCGTCAGGAACAGGGTCAGAACAGCGGTCTTTCGGCCATTGATGAGTTGAGCACAGTGTACGAGCTTCCGGTCAGGAGTATCGTAGGACTGGATCAGGTTCGTGCATATGTCGCCAATCACGGGGACAAGAACCTGGTTGCCCGAATTGATGCGTACCGGGAACAGTATGGAGCTGTATAGGCAGTACCGAACTGCGCAGTACAGAGTCATCAAAAAAACGGCCTGCTGACAGGTACCCTCCCCAGTTGTCTGGTTCGGCCGGGCGCGAGCCCGCGTATCCATGCTGGGGCAGAAATGGCTCCACCCCAAGGCACAAGCCATGGTCATGAGAATGCCGTCGGCGGTCAGTTGAGTTCTAAGCCTGCCGCGCCGAAAGGCGGGAGAGTTAATATTCGCACCCGCCTGCACATCCTTGGTCCTGAGCTGGACAGGGGGACGGGTTGAATTGCAGCGTGCAGAGGACCCTGGATGTGAAACACAGGCACATATCTCTCTATAGACCCCTCTCTGATATCTCCCTATAATATTGCTGATATCTCCCGATATATTTGGTTATATCTCCCCATAAATACATTGATCCCCGAACCACCTGAGAACCACTATGTATTTACGGCACATCCGAAAGCGCATTCTCGAGTCACTCGAAGAATTCAGAATAGTGCATGTCCCCGGAACGAGACAGGCTGGCACAAGCACACTGGCACGGCAGCTTTCCGAGGAAACAGGTCGCCAGCACATCACCTTGGATGAACAGGCCTCTCGAGATTCAGCTGCGTCAGATCCTGAGGGTTTTATCGATGCCTTTGAAGAGAGCCAGGTAAGTATTGACGAAGTTCAGTATGTTCCAGATCTTGTCTTGGCCATCAAACGGGTTTCAGATGCATTACCACCGCAGCAGAAAGGTAAATTTTTGCTCACGGGATCCACCGACCTTTTTGCCAGCAAGGCGATTACAGACCGTTTGCCAGGACATTTGAATACTCTCACCATGTATCCTCTTACCCTATCGGAATTGGAAGGGAAGTCGCACAACATCGTAGACAGGATTATTGACTTCAATTTCGTGCAACACGGCGACACAATCATCTCGAAGCAAGCCCTGTGCAGGAGGATTCTTGATGGCGGATACCCTGAAGTTCAGGGCAAGAGCATCAGGGCCAGAACCGGCTGGTTCAGATCCTATGTGCGAGCGCGAATCGCAAAGGACTTCGAACAAATCTATAGCGGCAGAGGCGATTATGTCTTTCATGCTGATGCGTTACTTGGCCTGCTCTCAGGGCGGTGCGGTAATTTACTTAGCTACAACAACTTATCTGGTGAGCTGGGAATAGGTGATGAAAAAACAAAGAGGATGATACTTGCCCTGGAACAGATGTTTATCGTCCATAAGGTGACTGGTTATATTAAGAATCGCAGCAAACGCCTGGCAGTCACCACGCCAAAAATCTATTTTATCGATACTGGACTGGCCTGTTACCTGCTGGGTATCAGAACGGAAGAACAGCTTCTGACCAGCCAGTTTTTTGGCGGCCTGTTGGAAAATCTGATCATGATTGATATCTGCAAAAATGCAGTGTTTAGTGACAGTGAAGTTGAGATTCACCACTTCCGGGATAATCAAAAACGAGAAGTCGATATCGTATTGGAGGAGCCAGGCGGAAAGATTTCAGGAATAGAAATAAAGGCTGCCAAATCGATTACCAGATCAGATTTCTCAGGCATGGCACATTTGGCACATTATGCTGGCAGCAGATTCAAACAGGGCATACTGCTGTACTCAGGGAATAAGATTCTCCCCATAAAAATAGATCAGCATAGGTTCCATGCAATACCGTTTTCTTCAATGTATGGCTGACCTGTGCACTCCGTTGCACTTTGTGCACAGTTGATTTGAATCACACTCCTCGCGCTGAATGAAAGAGCCATCGCGACGGAAACGTTCCAATCTCAGCATAGAGTAACCGACCCACCAGACTCGAAGGACCGTCACATCCCACAGGCAGGCCATGATGTCTAGATTTCCCCTGCGCGGGACTCGTCCACAAACAGGCTGGCAGCAAGCAGCGTCCAGTGCTCGTTCCAGTGGGTTGTCGGGCGTTTTTGGAAACCGCTGCGCACGAAGCCAGCCAGCTTCCCCTCGAGTTGGGCAACAAGCAGGTCGGTGCAGGTTCCTACGGGCTGGCGGGTGCGCAAACCCTCGGAGAACTCCGCTTTACGAAGCTGCTGTTTGAGTTGCGCTTCAAGGCGCAGGAATATCTGGTTACTGCGCTTTTTCAGGCGTTCATGCTCGCCCACCAGCACATCTCCCGTCAGGATTCTGCTGATACCGGGATTTAATTCGGCGAACTGCAGGCACATTTCCAGCGCCGATCTGCATTGCTCCCGAGCACCTTCGGAGGATTCCAGTATCCCATCCATGCGTGAAAAAATAACATCCTCGGCGAAATCCAGCAGGGCATCATACATCTTTGCCTTGCTGGGAAAGTGTCGGTACAACGCGGCTTCGGACACACCGACCCGTGCCGCCAGGGCGGCCGTAGTAATTTTTTCGCTGAGTGAGGTCTCCAGCATCATGGCAAGCGTCTGGAGGATTTCCTGTTTACGATTGGTGCGGGACTCTTGGGTCTGGTGTGCCACGTTCTGGGCTCTCCTGTCTGGTTGCACCGTGCAGCCGGGTTATGTGCCGGCCCGGAGGTTACTGATAAGGGTGCCGACACCGGTATCGGAAAATATTTCGAGCAGCACCGCATGGGGCACCCGGCCGTCAATAATATGGGATGATTTAACTCCGGAATTTACCGCACTCAGAGCGCACCGAATCTTCGGCAGCATGCCGCCATGTATGGTGCCGTCCTCAATCAGTTCATCAACTTGTTGAGTTTTCAGACCAGTCAACACGGTTCCTGAACGATCCTGAAGACCGGCGACATTGGTCAGCAGCATAAGCTTTTCAGCCTCGGTGACTTCAGCGATCTTGCCGGCGACCAAATCGGCGTTGATATTGTATGACTTGCCGTCAGTCCCAACACCAATTGGCGCAACGACCGGAATGAAGTTGCTGGCTGCCAGGTTTTTCAGCATGGCAACGTTGATGGATGACACCTCGCCGACATGGCCGATGTCGATGATTTCCGGTGCTTCCATTTCTGGTGAAGACATTCTGACCTGCATTTTTTTGGCCAGAATCAGATTGCCGTCTTTTCCGGTAAGGCCAATGGCGGAGCCACCGTTTTGATTGAGCAGTCCGACGATCTCCTTGTTGACAGATCCACCCAGTACCATCTCCACCACATCCATAGTGGCGCTGTCGGTGACCCGCATACCGTCTACAAAGTGGCTGTCAATGTTGAGTTCTTTCAACAGCTTGCCAATCTGCGGCCCGCCGCCATGCACTACAATCGGATGGATGCCCACCAGTTTCATCAGCACGATGTCCTTGGCAAAGCTGGCTTTGAGAGTGTCATCTATCATGGCATTGCCGCCCAATTTGACCACAAAGGTCCTGCCGGTGAATTTCTGGATATACGGCAGTGCCTCGGTCAGTACCGAGGCGAACTGTTTGGAGTGTTCATAGTCAAGCGACATCGCTTATTTCCAGTGTACTCGTGTGTGGCGAAACGGTTTGAAACGCTTCGCAAAATCTGGTTTTGAGGGCTTGCATGAATGTTTCCGAGTCAGCCTCAAATCTCAGAGTCAAAGCCGCTGAGATATATTGAGGCAGGCACCGGTCCCCAGCCCCGTTCGTAATCCAGCCTCAATCCATCAACGGTGAGGTCTTGCGGCACTTCGCCGTCGATACCCCAGTTGCAGGAGTGCAGTTTTTCAACCAGTTCGAGTTTTTCCGTTTCGGCTATCGGGCGATTGATCTCACCGGTTGCTACTGTACCAGAAACAGGCGGGCCCATTTGCTCCCGTGTGGCAGTGCGTCTCTTGCTTATGTCCAGCAGGCGGCATAGCCGCCATCATCGATTCACCCGCCAGCGGTCATTACAAATAGTGACCGCCGTACTCGCCGACACAGATGGCCTGTTCGGTGGTCTGCTGGACCATCAGACACCCTCTGCGCGGAGGCCCAGGCTGAGGTGCCTGAACAGCTGGCACTGCTCAGGCGTGCGTTGCGGCACAACATGATTCTGCTGCCACCAGCTGCCTCAATTCGGCGGGACAAAACCGTTCCAAGTACATGAGCGAAATTGTCGCTTAGGTGCGGCTCGGAAAGGTCGCGGATATCATTGCCGCGAAAGACCTATCGGGGAAATCCCGGTCTGGCCAAAGTGCGCTGTTCCGTATTCCAGATTGCGCAGATTTCGTCGACCAGCTCACTCGCCAGCGCGTGTTTTGGGGTTTTGGTGAAGTGGCGGGTGTGGTCACGGCTGAGCAGAAAAACCTCGTTGTCGTTCTGGCCAAAGCCGATATCCTGTCGAGATATGTCATTGGCAATGATTAGATCTATGTTTTTGCGCTCAAGTTTGTCGCGGGCGTAGTCGAGCAGGTTGTTCGATTCTGCGGCAAAACCAACGCAAAAAGGTCGATTCTCCAAATGGCCGACAGTGTTCAGAATATCGGGGGTCTTGACCAGATCGAGGGTCATCCGATCCTCGTTTTTTTTGATCTTTTGAGCCTGCCTTCGGGCCGGTCGGTAGTCGGCAACAGCAGCACATGCGATGAAAAGGTCGGTGGAAGCAATTTCTGCCATCACCGCGCCCAGCATGTCTTCGGCACTTTCAACCTGGACGAGGTTCACCCGAGCTGGGCAGTCGAGCGATACTGGCCCCGAGACAAGCACAGTATGCGCGCCTGCTGCCACTGCGGCCTCGGCAAGGGCGTAGCCCATTTTGCCGGAGCTCTGATTGCTCAGGTAACGGACGGGGTCTACTGCCTCCCGAGTCGGCCCAGCGGTCACCATGACTCTCTTTCCCGTAAGTGGGCCTGTGGTAAACAGCCCGGCGGACAGATCGAGAATCTCTGCGGGCTCCAGCATGCGGCCTTCGCCCAAGTCTCCGCAGGCTTGTGAACCGCTGCCGGGGCCAAGAATCGAGACCCGCCGTGTTCGCAGCATTTCAATATTACGGCCTGTCGCCAGGTTGCTCCACATCGCCTGATTCATGGCGGGCGCGACAGCAATAGGGGCTGTGGTCGCCAGGCAGATTGTGCTGAGCAAATCATCGCCCCGACCCTGCGCAAGGCGCTCGATAAAGTTGGCGGTTGCTGGGGCGACCAGAACCAGATCGGCCCATTTTGCCAGTTCAATATGCCCCATCGCGGCCTCGGCTCTCTCGTCCAGAAGATCACGGTGCACAGGGTTGCCAGACAGTGCCTGGTAGGTCATGGGTGTTACGAAGGCTTGGGCTCCTGCGGTCATGGCCACACGGATTTCGGCACCCTGATCTCTAAGCCGCCTGATCAGCTCGCAAGACTTGTAGCAGGCAATACCTCCTGTGACACCGAGCAGGATGCGTCTTTTATCGAGTAATTCGAGGCGATCTTCTCTATTCATAATGATGCAGGAGCCTCCGCAGGCCGCGTATCATAACTTCTGGTGAATGCCCTTAGTAGTCCAGAGAGACTGCCCACTGTTATGGGTTGAACCGTATATGTCTGGCTGATAAGTCTATGGAAATCCGGGGAACAATGAATTCAAGTGCACATCTTAGTAAAATCAGGGATGTGATCGGATGCCAATCCAAAACTGGCGCGAACAAGACCGCCCGCCCCAAAAGCCAATAGCCGACTTTGGTTCCGCAGCAGGGACTGCTTTTGAGGACGCTGAGTCAGGCGTGTCAGGTTGGTTTGCAAAGTGCACACCAGTTGATGAGTATAGAAAGTATAGAAGAGCAGTTTGCTTTTGGAGAGGCCTTTTGGCAGAATCGCGCACCTTTGCCGATACGGCTATTACCTGGTCCCTGTCTGGTTCGCCTCGCACAGAGCACAGACTCGGTGATTGCAGGTGGGCGGGATTGTCGAGGCTATGCAGAGCTTTTTCGTTGTGGGCACACTTTCTGAACCTGCCGAATGGTCAAGACTTTTCACATAGAGGAAATCAGCATGTCCAGAGTTTGTCAGGTCACCGGAAAGCGCCCGATTACTGGAAACAATGTGTCCCACGCGCAGAACAAGAACAAGCGTCGCTTTCTTCCCAATTTGCACAATCGCCGGTTTTGGGTCGAGTCGGAGGAACGTTTTATAAAATTGCGCGTGTCCGCCAAGGGTCAGAGAACTATTGACAAGCTAGGCATAGATCAGGTGCTGAGCGATATTCGTGCTCGTGGCGAAAAGGTATAAGGAGAGCAAGTGATGAGAGAGAAAATCCGTTTGAATTCAAGTGCCGGAACAGGTCATTTCTACACGACCGACAAAAACAAGCGCACTATGCCGGAAAAGATGGAAATCAGGAAATATGATCCTGTCGTGCGCAAACACGTCATCTACAAGGAAGCCAAGATCAAGTAATTTCGGTCTTTGATCACTAAACGCCCTGCCACGCCGGGTTTTTGTATCTGACCAGGGCTGGGTGCTGATCAGGTTCTATTGGCGGTCAAGAACCAGGTTTCCCAAAGAGTCCTTGACGCATTCCCAGCCAGGTGCGATCCAGGTTGTGGCAGTCAGTTCACAGATCAGCGCCGGACCGGCGACGACTTCATGGATTTGCAATTCACTGTGTTCATGGACAGTGGCAGCAACCCGTATCGGTGCGCTGCCGCCTGGGCTCGCGCCCTTATCGACCCACACGGACTGACTTTTGGCCCGTCCAGACGCGCTTCGGGGCATGGCCTCCGCGAGTTCAATTCTGTTCTGCGCAACTTGGGCACCCAGCCTCAGGTGTACCAGTTCCACATCCAGATCGAACCGGTGGCCATAGCTGTGCTCGTGCAATGCATGAAAATGTGTCTCCGTGTCCTCAAGGCCCGCCCAGGGAAGCTTGAGAGTAAAAGACTGGCCCAGGTAGCGGCATTCAGCCTGGCGTCGAAAATGGATGTCCTGTTCAGCAGCACCCTCGGCAACAAGTTCAGTGCGGGCTCTTTCTTCCATCTCTCCAAAAACTGTTTCAACGTCGTCCGCTGACAGGGATAGCAGGGGACTCACAAGAGAGCGCGAGAGCTGCCTTCCCTGGGGCGCGACCAGCATGCCAAATGCTGAAAATGCGCCGGCGTGAACTGGCACCAACGCGGCACGGATTCCCATGGCCTCACAGAGTGCACAAATGTGAAGTCCACCTGCGCCACCGAAACCAAGGAGACGGTAATCGAGGGGATTGATGCCACGCTGCTCAGAGATCAGCCGCAGTGCCTGAACCATACGCTCATTGGCGATATCCAGAATGCCCAGTGCACATGCCTGGAGAGAGAGCCGCATTTGCGTGGCAAGTGGCTCAATGACGTGCTCGGCAGCGCGAGTGTCCAGTGACATGCCTCCGCCAAGAAAGTGTGCTGATACAAGGCGGCCGAGAACTGCATTCGCATCAGTTACGGTGGGTCTTGCTCCCCCCCGGCCATAACACGCCGGTCCGGGAGAAGCTCCTGCGGATTCCGGTCCGACATGGAGCATGGCAGCCGAATCCAGATAGGCAATGGATCCACCACCAGCGCCAATGGTATGCATGTCCACCATTGGAAGTGCGATGGGGAATCCGCCGATCTGCCCTTCTGACGTGAGGCGAATCTCACCGTCAAGCAGTGCCACATCGGTTGAGGTCCCGCCCATATCAAAGCTGAGCATTTTTGGGGTATTGAGAAGCTGGCCCAGATACACTGCCCCAGCCAGACCACCAGCGGGCCCGGACAGCAGTAAACTTGCCGACCTCTGTGCAGCCTGGTCGAGCGAAATCCGGTCTCCTGAGGACTGCATCATGGAAATGGGTGCGGGTGTCAGGGCTCTGCGCAGGGTGTGCAGATAGTCTGCGATCAGCGGACCAAGATACGCGTTGTACCAAGTGGCGATACCCCTTTCATATTCTCGGATTTCAGGCAGTACAGCCGACGATCGACAGACGAAAGCGTATTCTCGCAAAGCCGCCTCCAGCACCATTTCGTTATCCGGATTGAGGTAGGAAAACAGCAGGTTGATGGCGATAGCATCTGGCCTCAGCACCCTGATCTGCCTGGTCAGTACTTCTATATCTTCGTCAGTGAGAGGCTCAATCTCTTTCCCCTGGGCATCACAACGCCCCCCTGTCTCAAGGCAGAGTTCAGCTGGAACGGGAGGTGTTGTGGCCAGCGGTTGCAGATCGTAGAGTCTGCGTCGCGCCTGCCGCCCGATGGTCAGCAGGTCGGCAAAGCCCCGATTGGTAATGTAGAGCGTTCGTGCGCCCTTGCGTTCAAGTGCGGCATTGGTTGCAACCGTAGTGCCATGAACCAAGCGGAGCCTTGTTTTATCCGTCAGGCCGAGTTCGTCGATGCCTTTGAGGATGGCCTCTTCAGGTGCGGCAGGTGTCGACAGAACCTTGTGCAACCGGATATCCTGACCCCGGCAGAGTACAAAATCAGTAAAAGTGCCGCCAGTATCGACGCCCAGCAGGTAGTCGGGGTTCATGGGCGGCGACCGAACATACAATAGCTTGATTCGGAAGCGGACTTTTTTGTAGGCCGGAGGACGTTATTCGCTGTATGTGACTAGGTCGACCGGAACCTGCCCGATAGCCGCTGTTGCTTCATCCAGGATTCCAACATAGATGCTCGCGCTCGCCAATTCATGCGCCCTGACCACGACTGCGGCCTCCGGGTTTTCGGCACGGATTCTTTCTACATTGGCACGAACCGAGCGCAGATCAATACGCCGGTCTCCCAGCCAGATCTCGTCGGTCTCACTGACCACAAAAATGGCATTTTGCTTGTCTGGCGGAGGGGCGTCATTTTCTGGAGCGGGGGGTGAACGATTGACCAGAAAACTGTTCTCGGACACGAATGAAGCGGTGACGATAAAGAAAATGAGCATAATGAACACTACGTCCAGCATGGGCGTGAGGTCGATGTCCATTTCCTCTCCGCCAGTTTTTTTCTTGAAAAGACGTGCCATTGAGTTACACCGGGATGGGCCGGCCTCCTGATTGTTACCTGATAAAGTGCTTAATGGGTTGATTTCATGGCGCGGAGCCTAACTTACCAGAAGCTCTCTGCGAATGCACTAGGCTTTTGGCGGAGTAAAATGCGGCAGAGAAGAGGCCAGTGTGTATGTGTGAAAATATCCAGGCAGATACCCGGACTACAATAGCGATCCACGCTGGAGCAAAGCCAATGCCCGAATTACCTGAAGTTGAAACCACCCGTGCTGGGATCAGTCCGCACATCGTGAATACTCGCATTGAGAGTTTGCGGTTGCACCGTCGCGATTTGCGGTGGCCAGTCAGGCCAGATTTACCGGGTTTGGTTCAGGGGCAGAGGGTTGCCGCAGTCCTGCGGCGCGGAAAATTCCTGATCCTTGATCTGGAGCAGGGTGCCTTGATTCTGCACCTTGGCATGTCTGGAAGCATTCGGGTGACGATTCCCCGGGAACAGCGGCGTAAACATGATCACTGGGAGATGCTGATGGTGAATGGGCATGTGATACGGTTTAACGATCCCCGGCGTTTTGGCTGTCTGCTCTGGAGTGCGGAGAACTGGCGGGAGCATGAGTTGCTGACTGGTCTTGGGCCTGAGCCCCTGGACGTGGCATTTGATGCAGCCTACCTGCATTCTGTTTCCAGGCGTCGCCGGGTCGCCGTCAAGGCGCTTATTATGAACTCCAGAATTGTTGTGGGCGTGGGCAACATTTATGCAACCGAGGCACTCTTCAGGGCAGGCATTCGTCCTTCAGCAATGGCCGGGAGGCTGTCTTACAGGCGGTGTGAAAAACTGGTCGCGGAGATTAAGAGCGTACTTTCTGAGGCAATAGAATCAGGAGGAACCACTTTGAGGGACTACCTGAACGGCCAGGACAGGCCCGGATATTTTCAGCAGTCTCTTTGGGTATACGGACGCGGGGGGCAGCACTGCAAGCGCTGTGGCACAAGGCTCAAAAGCACGAAACTGGGACAGCGGGCAACTGTATATTGCCACCAGTGCCAGAAGCATTAGGAGATTGCTGAAGCCCCCCACTCCTGCTGCAAATTAAGGACGCCTGCAGCGGCTGATTAATCGGTGCTGTGTGCGTAACGATGCTGGAGCGCAGGAACCACCACTTGAGGTACAAACTGTTCAACGTTTCCGCCCAGTGACGCTATCTCCTTGACCAGGGACGACGAGATATAGCTGAACTGTTCTGCCGGCGTCAGAAAAATGCTCTCCATCTGGGAGAGGGTCCGGTTCATGTTGGCGAGCTGAAATTCGTACTCGAAATCAGATACCGCTCGCAGTCCCCGAAGCACCGCTTGAGCACCTTTTTCCGCTGCGAAATTGACCATGAGCTTGTTGAAACCGCACACTTCGACTGTGTTTATGTGCGACAACGCGCTGGTTGCCATGGCAATGCGTTCTTCGAGGGTAAAGAGCGGCTTTTTGTTGTCGTTGGAAGCAATAGCAACAATGACAGGATCAAACAGTCGTGAGGCCCTTTGCACCAAATCCACATGACCGTTGGTAATGGGATCAAATGTACCTGGGTAGATAACGGTTCGCGTGTTCATATTGGGATCCTGCGGGGGCCCCATTTTATACACAACGGTTGACCGGCTCAAATCACATACACACGGCACTAACTGGCAGATCACTCAGCCGGCGGCCAGGCAACCAGCAACAGATATTTCACCTGGCCCGAAGACTTTTCTTGCAAAATTCGCCAGTCGGGCGGGAGTTGCAGACAATAGCTGAGAGGAGCTTCGATGTAGAGCAGACCGCCGCTGCGCAGTACTCCGGAGGAGTGAACTAAGTCAATAATCTTTGCGTGCACATTGAGTTCAAAAGGCGGGTCGATAAACAGGATGTCAACTGAGTTCCTGACCGCTTGGGCGAGATAGGCAGCGGCGGAACAGTGATGAACCTCAGCGGCGTCCGTCCGAAAGTTGGCGATGTTATCGCGGATAGCGTTGACGGCCCGGCTGTGAGTGTCGACGAAGTCTGCATGCACTGCTCCACGAGAAAGCGCTTCAAATCCCAGCGCCCCGCTCCCGGCAAACAGATCCAGAACCCGGCTGCCTGCGACATCTGAACCCAGCCAGTTGAACAGGGTTTCCCGCACCCGGCCTCCTGTTGGTCTCAATCCATGAATCGATGGAAAGCCGAGGATGCGGCTGCGCCATCGCCCACCAATAATGCGAACCCGATTTGGATTCGTTTTTTTCGCTGTTGTTGATGTTCGCTTCCGGGCCATGATGGTAGGATAGATTTGCATCGTTCTATTCACCACATTATGTCATCCGAAAAGCCAAGCGGTTCCCGATTAACCAGATTGTTTCGCCGTGACAGGGCAACCCCGGAGGATGCGGGTGCACTGGCCAGCCCTCTCACCAGCACTGTGCCGGTGCCTGCCGAGTTCGGGGCATTACCATCAAACGCACAGCGCTGGCAAAAGGGTCTCGACAAGACCAGTGCACATATCGGCAGCGCGTTGGGTCGCCTGTTTAGTGGGCGGAGACTTTTGGACGAAGACCTGCTGGAGGAGATGGAGACTCTGCTGCTCACGGCAGATGTCGGTGTGGAAACTACGCTGTATCTGCTTGAACAGTTTCGCCAGCGTGCCAAAAAGGGAATTGCCGCGAGTGGGGATTTTCTCGATTTCTTTCACAGATTGCTGGTCGAGCTGTTAACCATGAAGCCTTCTGCCATCAGTCTCCAGGAGTCATCGCCATCGGTAGTGATGATGGTTGGAGTCAATGGTGCAGGCAAAACGACCTCTGTCGGCAAGCTGGCAGCCAGTTTGAAACAGCGGGGTAAATCGGTCGTGCTCGCCGCTGGAGATACTTTTCGGGCGGCGGCGGTCGAGCAACTGCAAGTCTGGGGAGAGCGCAATGATGTGCCGGTGATTGCGCAGGATGCAGGCGCTGACAGCGCATCGGTCATATACGATGCCCTGCACTCCGCTCAGGCCAGATCAGCGGATGTCCTGATAGCTGATACCGCCGGTCGGCTGCACAACAAGGCCAGCCTCATGGAGGAACTCGGCAAGATTGTGCGGGTTGTGAAAAAGCTGGATCAGAATGCACCCCACGAACTGCTTCTGGTTGTGGATGCTGCGACCGGGCAGAACGCGCTCAATCAGGCACGCGAATTCTGCAGGGCTGTGCCAGTGACCGGGCTGGTTCTCACCAAACTGGATGGAAGTGCCAAAGGTGGCGTGGTGCTGGCGCTGGTGAATCAATTGAAGCTGCCGGTCAAATTTGTCGGGCTGGGTGAGGGGATAGAGGATTTTGCTGAGTTTGATGCCGATCTGTTCGTGCGTGCGCTGCTCGGGAAATCCAATCCTGATAGCTCGGTGGTCGAGGCACAGCGGGAGATGCAGCCATCCCCTGCCGGTGGTGCTCGTGATTCAGTTTGATCAGGTTGACAAGCTCTATCCCGGGGGGCAGGAAGCGCTCAGACGGGTAAGCTTTCAGTTAGCCAAGGGAGATATGTGTTTCCTAACCGGCCATTCGGGAGCAGGAAAGAGCACCCTCCTCAAACTGATAATGCTGATGGAACGTCCGTCCCAGGGGCAGATTTTTTATCAGGGCAAAAATCTGGCGCGAATTCGCAGACGTCAGATACCCTACCACCGGCGGCGCATCGGTGTGGTCTTCCAGAATCACGCCCTGCTCTTTGATCGCAGCGTATTTGACAACGTTGCCATGCCCCTTCTGGTAAGTGGTTACCCCTATCAGGAAATTGGGCGTCGGGTGAGGGCTGCCCTGGATAAGGTGGGGCTTCTCAAACGAGAAAAACAGCTGCCGATCAAGCTGTCTGGTGGTGAGCAGCAGAGAGTGGGTATTGCCCGTGCCGTCGTCCACAAACCTGACTTGTTGCTGGCAGATGAGCCCACGGGAAACCTCGACCCGGGCCTTTCCAGCGACATCATGAAACTGTTCGCAGACTTTAATGCGGTGGGCGTCACCGTGTTGATTGCGACCCACGATCTCGACCTGGTTCGACAGATGAGGTGCACTCAAATAAAGCTGGCGGGCGGCAGAATTTTGTAAGACTATCCTACCTATCTTTTTCGACAACCTATCCTTGTGCAGTGTTCTGACCTACTGTCAGGCTTCAGGCTCTCCCGTATTACTCATGGAGGATTGTGGACCGGCAGGCTCGTCCGGACCATGCGGGGAATCTATATCGCATCGGATGATGATGCCGACGCCGTGCTGTTTGATCACGCGCTCCGGATTGCCGCCTATCTCTACCCGAACACCTATCTGTGCGGTCCCAGCGCCGATCTGCTCGCGCCTGCGCCTGACAGGCGCCTGTTCCTGAGCGGCCGGCGCAGTGCACGCACACGGCTGCGCACCCTGGAAATCGTGCAGACGCGGGCGCCCGACGCGCCCGAAACGGAGACCGCTCAAATGACTGACCCACTGGGTGACCTGAGGGTTCAGCGCTCGACGCTTCGCTTTCGGTATCTGGAGTCCTTCCGACGGCGCAGCGAAGCCGGCGCGGCGATGCCGATCGACATGCAGGCCGATATTGCCGCGCGGCTCGTCAAGAGCGCCGACGACACGAAGACGGTGATCATGGAGTGCTGGCGACTGGCTGAGGCCAACGGATGGCGGGTGGAGGCAGGGCGTGCGGAATCGTTTGTCGTCCCCTGATTGTGTCTGGGCGGGCGTGACAATGGGCATGAATGCGGGGACGGCTCGCGATAGTGTTGCGTCCTTGTGCGGCACGCTGAGTGCGAACCTTGAAGATCTTGAACACGCCTCCGACCGCGTCAATCGAGCAGTTGAGATTTGGCAGGAGAGAATCGAGGCTACTGCCGATTGATAAGTGTGACGAAGCGAAGATAGCGGAAAATTTTCTGCAGGATCTTCGAAATAAATCGCATTACGGAAAGTCGCCAGGTTGGGAAGATCAAGCTGAAACTCTGTGATTATTTCGACCAATCTGCACAGTCAGCTTCCGCAGGTTATTCAGTGTGCGCACGTTTTCAGGCGGCGCACTGTCCCGGGTCTGCCGGATGAGGCCCACTGGACCGAGTGGAAGTGCGGGGTCTCGACCCATTCGGACGGGGCACATTGCCACAGACACAGTGCACAGGCATTTTTGCAGATCAGCCCGCGAGCCGCAGATTCGGGGTGGCAGGAGACTCGTTTTGGTATTTGTGCCAAAAGGCGAGTGGAGGAGGCCAAGGCAGTGACGGATCGTTGAAGTTCGACAGGGTTTCCTTTGACTGATTGTACTCTCCGTAATTCATTCAGGATGGGTTCGTACTCCCTGGGTGCGTGCGGTTTTAGTTGGGCATAACCTGCCTGTGTTGAGATGAGCAGGTCAGAATCTGTCTAGGTCTTGGACGCCTGAAAAATTGTTTCTATAGAGTCATCCAAAGCCTTGTAGAAATCCTCATTGGACTGTTGGGCTGAAAGACCCTGGGTCAGGGCCCTGGAAAAACTGGCGATCATGCCGACATTTTCGGCAAGCCGGGCATTGGCTTCCTCCCTCGAATATCCACCTGAGAGTGCGACTACCCGCACCACATTGGGATGAGCAATGCAGTCGGCATAATAATTGGCAGCTTCGGGCAAAGTCAGCTTGAGCATAACTCTCCGGTTTCGTCCCAGTTGATTGAGATGCGCGAGGAGTTGATCTCTGAGCATCTCTTCTGCTTCGGCCTTTTCCGGGCTGTGGATATCGATTTCTGGTTCGATAATGGGCACCAGGCCTTCGGCCAGGATCCGATCAGCGATCAGGAACTGCTGATCAACTGCAGCACTGATGCCTGCGGAATTGGCCAGTTTGATCACCGATCGCATCTTGGTACCAAATACACCCTTGCTGACTGCTTGCTCCAAAAGTGCTGCCAGATCAGGCATTGGTTTCATGAGGTGGACCGAATCGACTTCATCGTCAAGCCCCTTGTCGACTTTAAGAAAGGGCACGACATTCTTATGCTCCCATAAAAAGCTGGAAGAGGGCAGTCCCTGAATATCGCGATTGAGGGTATTTTCAAAGAGGATTGCTCCCAGAATGCGACCGCCGTCAAATGCCGGGCTGGTGACAATGCGGGTGCGCATCTGGTGCACTCGGTCAAACTTTTCATCCTCGCTATCGTAGACATCTTCATTCACCCCGTACAATCGCAACACTTGTGCGGTACTGCCGCCGCTCTGGTCCAGGGCGGCAATAAAGCCATCCTGGGTAGCTACTTTCTCAAGTTGTCTGTCAAAATCACTCATGGGGATATCCAGCCTCAATACAGGATAAAGTCGCACCGGCACTACTGTGTGTCCGTGCCGGAAAATACCATTCAGGGATCACTGCGGTGTCTCAGAATCTCCACAGCCGGCAGGGTTTTTCCTTCCACATACTCAAGGAAGGCGCCCCCGCCGGTGGAAATATAGGAAAGCCGATCAGCGATACCATATTTGTCGATAGCCGCAAGCGTATCCCCGCCGCCGGCAAGGGAGAACGCGCTGCTTGAGGCAATAGCCTGAGCAAGAGCCCGGGTGCCCGCACCAAACTGGTCATGTTCGAATACGCCAACCGGACCGTTCCAGAGGATGGTCCGCGCACTGCTCACAATTCCAGTAAACCGCTGAGCGGTTTCAGGTCCTATATCCAATATCATCTCGTCTGCCTCAACTTCGGCTACAGACTTGACCACAGCTTCGGCCCCAGCGGCAATTTCTTTGGCTGTCACAACGTCTGTGGGCAGGGAGACCTCACAGAGCGACATCAGTGTCCGAGCCACGTCCAGACAGTCCGACTCGCACAGGGAGTTACCGCACGGGTAGCCAGCTGCAGCAAGAAAGGTGTTGGCGATACCACCACCAACGATCAGCTGGTCGACTCTGTGGGAGAGATTCTTGAGTACGCTGAGTTTGGTCGAGACCTTGGAGCCACCAACAATTGCCAACAGGGGTTTCGCTGGCTGGGCCAGGGCCTGCTCCAACGCATTCAACTCTGCCATCAGCAGGGGACCAGCGCAGGCCAAAGGTGCAAAGCGGGCCACGCCGTGGGTCGATGCCTGCGCACGGTGGGCTGCACCGAATGCATCCATTACAAAGATATCACACAGATCAGCATAGGCCTTGCTCAAGTCTTCATCATCAGCCTTTTCACCTGTATTGAAGCGCACATTCTCCAATAAAACCAGATCGACCTGGGGCAGTCCGGTTTGCCAATCTGCGACCAGGGGCACTTCTCTGGAGAAGTGGTTCGACAGGTAGTCGGCAACGGGCTGGAGTGAGAATTCATCAGCATATGTTCCCTCTTCGGGCCGTCCCAGGTGCGACATCAATACCACCTGCGCACCCTTGTTCAGTGCCATTTCAATCCCCGGGATGGCTGCCCGAATCCGTGCATCAGAGGTGACAGCACCCTGAGCAATGGGCACATTAAAATCCTCGCGAATAAGAACTCTGCGACCCCGAATATCGAGGTTGTCGAGCCGATGTACCTTCATCCGTTTTCCAGAGTACATTCGTTCAGCATTTATCGGGATTGCCCAGAGCCTGTTGTTCTGACTGTGACAGCCACGCCGAGGCCACATCGAGCATACGGTTTGCATAACCCCATTCGTTGTCAAACCAGACCAGAAGCTGGGCGAGCCGCCCCCCCGCGACCTGGGTTTGGTTTGCATCGACAACGCCGGATCTGGGGTCATGCACAAAATCACAGGAGGCAAGGGGCTCTTCGGTGTATCCAAGCATACCTGCATATTGATTCGATGCGGCTTCGCTTAGTAATGCATTGATCTCATCTGCATCTGCTGTTTTGGACAGATACAGCGATAGGTCAATCGCAGAAACATCCGATACAGGTACGCGAACCGCGCTGGCTGTAAAACGGCCAGTCAGCTCGGGGAGTATGCGTTCGATTCCTGCAGCGAGCCCGGTTTCGACGGGAATAAGCGATTGGAAGGCCGCGCGTGTCTTGCGCAGGTCGGTGTGGTGGTAGGCATCGATCACCGGCTGGTCATTCATAGCTGCATGCAGGGTTCGGATTTGCCCCCACTCCAGACCCAGCCCCCGGTGCAGCACCTCAATCACGGGAACAATGGCGTTGGTCGTGCAGGAAGCTGCCGAGACTATTTTCTGTTCACTGCCAAGCTGAGCGTGATTTACGCCGTAGACGACAGTCGCGTCCATATCCCGGTCTGCGGGTTGGGAAAAAAGCACCCGGGATGCCCCCGCAGCCAAATGCTCCTCGGCGGTAGCCCGGTCGCTGAAACTCCCGGTGCACTCAAATACCAGGTCGACCCCCATCGTCCCCCAGGGGAGCTTAGATACAACCTCGATGCCAGACAGCCGGATCCGTTTCCCGTTCACCTCCAGGCAGTCATCCCGTAATGACACCTGTCCGGGGAAACGTCCATGAGTGGAATCATATTTGGTCAAATGGCATAGCGTATCAAAATCCGCCAGTTCATTGATGGCAACCAGCTTGAGTTCTGCCTGTCGCTCCGACTCTACCAGGGCTCTGAGCAGGCAGCGACCAATACGTCCAAAGCCATTAATAGCGAGCCTAGTCACGGTACCCTGCCTGAATCCTGCAGGCGCGCATCAGGCCAAGCACTCCTCGGCCAGCTCAACCAGGTGTGCAGCCTGAAAGCCAAAGTGGTTCATGACATCAGGGCCTGGAGCAGATTCGCCAAAGGTGTCAATCCCGAGAACCCGACCATCCAGCCCGACAAACTTGAACCAGTAATCAGGATGAGCGGCTTCAACGGCAGCGCGGGCACACACCTCCGGAGGCAACACAGACTCGCGATAGGCAGCATCCTGATCACAAAACACTTCCGCACAGGGCATGCTTACGACCCTCGCCTGTATACCTTTGCTGTCGAGCAGGCTTGCCGCCTCAACGGCGAGTGCGACCTCCGAGCCCGTCGCAAGCAAAATAAGATCAGGTGTTCCCTCAACATCGACCAGAATGTAACCGCCGCGCTCAATCGTCCTGAGCTGGCCCGCATCGCGTGACTGACAGACCAGTCCCTGGCGACTGAACACCAGGGCGCTGGGACCCTGTCTTCTTTGCAGTGCCGCTTTCCAGGCAACTGCCGACTCAACCGAATCACAGGGCCGCCAGGTGTGCAGGTTGGGTGTACTGCGCAGCGCAGCCAACTGCTCAACCGGCTGGTGGGTGGGTCCGTCCTCGCCAAGACCAATTGAATCATGGGTAAACACAAAAATACTTCGCTGCTTCATTAATGCGGCCATGCGAACAGCGTTTCGGCAATACTCCATAAACATGAGGAAGGTACCGCCATAGGGCACGAAACCACCGTGAAGGGCGAGGCCGTTCATAATCGCGGCCATGCCAAATTCACGCACACCATAATATACGTAGTTGCCGCCCGCATCTTCAGCTGATATGGCTGCGGAGCCTGACCAGATCGTCAGATTGGAGCCAGTCAGATCCGCCGATCCTCCGAGCATCTCCGGCAGTATCGGTCCATAAGCGTTCAGAGCATTTTGCGACGCCTTGCGTGTCGCAACTTTCTCGGCTTCGCGCTGACAACTGTCTATATAGTCGTTCGCCAGGCTTTCAAACCCGTCAGGCAGATCTCCATTGATGCGGCGCAGAAACTCATCTGACTTGCCGGGATAGGCTGCCGCATAGCTGTCAAATAGGTGTTGCCATTCAGCTTCTGCCCTGGCACCTGATTCGGTTGCATCCCATTTCTGGTAGATGTCATCAGGGATCTCAAAAGCCGGGTGGGACCAATCCAGAGTTGATCGTGCAGCCGCGACCTCATCTTCGCCAAGTGCTGACCCGTGGCAACTGCCGGTGCCCTGTTTATTGGGGGCACCGAAACCTATGATGGTCTTGCAACACAGAAGTGATGGGCGCACCGGGTCAGCCAGAGCCGCCTCAATGCCTGCGTGGATTTCTACCGGATCATGCCCATCCACACCGCGAATGACCTGCCAGTCGTAGGATTCAAAGCGGGCAGGTGTGTCATCGGTAAACCAACCGCCGACCTCACCATCAATGGATATGTTGTTGTCATCGTAAAAGGCAATCAGCTTGCCGAGTTTCTGTGTGCCTGCCAGTGAGCAGACTTCGTGGGATATCCCCTCCATCAGGCACCCGTCCCCGAGAAACACAAAGGTGCGATGATCGACAATCTCGTGACCCGGCCGATTGAATTGAGCTGCGAGCACCTTCTCCGCAAGTGCCATGCCGACAGCATTGGCGAGACCCTGGCCCAAAGGGCCCGTGGTTGTCTCAACACCGGGAGCATAGCCATACTCCGGATGGCCCGGTGTTTTTGAGCCGAGCTGGCGGAAATTGCGCACCTCTGCCATCGGCAGGTCGTACCCGGACAGATGCAAAAGTGAATAGAGCAGCATGGATCCATGGCCGTTTGAGAGCACGAAGCGGTCTCTGTTGCACCAGCTCGGATTCTTCGGGTTGTGACTCAGATAGCTGTTCCAGAGTACTTCCGCGATATCGGCCATCCCCATGGGTGCGCCTGGATGCCCACTGTTGGCAGCCTGAACGGCATCCATTGAAAGCGCGCGTATGGCGTTGGCATAGTACCGGCGATCTGCAGTCATAATGAATAGCTCCAGAGCAGCGAAATCCTCAGTGCGGCAGAATTCCGGCAGTGTCTGGACATCAGGGGCCGCAACCTGTTTGATTTCGGTATGAGGAAATGTGTCGTAGCAACCGAAAAAACCCTGAACGACGCGAAAATCACAAGCACTGCATTTTCACCCATGCCCAGAACACAGTAAACCATTAAACCGTATTCTTCGCTCCTGTTCGTGCCCGCCCGAGCACACTCTGCACACTGCATAACGTGTCAGCCATATTGTGCCTGACCCTTCAAAAATGAAAAAACCCCCCGCCTGTTTATATTGCCTGATTCTGCAGTTGGTACGTATAGTCTGGAAACATCGCTTGCCACGGAGAGCCGAGTCCGACGCTTCTGCTCTGTGTGCTGTCTCACGACCCGATACAGCTGGCGGGCTTCAATCCCGGCAGCCGGGTGTGTATATCGCCGGGGAGTTAATCGCGGCAATCGGCAAGTTCTGCAGCAAACAACAGGATTCTCTTCTAGCGCGCAGCCAGCTGATCCTGAGCCAGCTGGTCCGCATGATATGAAGAGCGGACCAGGGGGCCTGAGGCAACCTGACGGAAACCGACTGAATAAGCATGGTTTTCATATTCCCTGAATTCATCAGGGTGAACATACCGTCGCACCGGAAAGTGCTCCCTGGACGGCTGCAGATACTGCCCGATGGTCAGCATGTCGATTCCATGCTCCCGCATCTGCTGAAAAACCTCTTTCATCTCCTTCATGGTTTCCCCCATGCCAACCATAAGCCCGGATTTGGTAATCACTCCCGGATTTCTGGCTTTGTACTCCGAAAGAAGCTTCAGAGACCACTGAAAATTGGCTCCTGGACGTACCTCCGGGTATAGCCTTGGGACAGTTTCGAGATTGTGGTTGAAAACGTCTGGCGGCGTTGCGCTGAGCAGCTGCAGGGCCGGTTCCATGCGGCCGCGAAAATCAGGGGTGAGAATCTCAATCCGGATAGACTCAACCCGCTGCCGAATTTCACTGATACAGCTCGCGAAGTGACCTGCACCACCGTCGCGCAAGTCATCGCGGTCGACCGATGTGATCACCACATAACTGAGCCCCATCTCAGCAATGGCATCAGCAAGATGGCCGGGCTCATCAGCATCCAGTGGCAGTGGCTTGCCATGTCCGACATCGCAAAACGGGCAGCGACGCGTACATATCTCGCCCATAATCATGAATGTCGCCGTGCCGCCAGAAAAACATTCCCCCAAATTCGGACAACTGGCCTCTTCACATACGGTAGCCAGTTTCCGGGAACGCAATATTGACTTGATGTGCTCAATCCTGGCGCCGTTGCCCATACGAACCCGAATCCAATCGGGTTTGCGAAGCAGTTCCGTGGTCTCCACCCTGACCGGAATCTGCTCAAACTTGGCAGCGTCACGCAACTTGACTCCGGCTTTGAGCCGATTCTTCCTGCGAGGCGGTTCTGGGTTGGTAGCGGTATCCGTGGGTGATGCAGTCATTTTGAAATTGATTCCAATCCTGAAGTGCTACTGTTGAAAATCGTCGGGTGGGTTGCAGGTCTGAGCCTCAGCGTAGCCTAACATGCTGGAGAGCTCTTGCCGCAGCCAGGTGGCGATTTCGTTTTTCCGGGGCATGACCTCAGCGTCCAGAAGATCGGCCATCTGAGTCACTGGTACACCCAGCCCACAGGCATTGATCCCCACCCAGGGTTCCATATCCATGTGTACATTCAGGCTGAGGCCGTGATAAGTGCAGCCACGACACACGCGCAGTCCCAGCGCCGCAATCTTGGCACCTTCGACGTAGACACCTGGAGCATCCGGCCGTGACTGCGCTGCGATGCTCCAGTGCGCCAAGGTCTGTATGACAGACTGTTCAAGGATTGTTACCAGGCTCCTGATACCCAAGCCAAGGCGTTTGATATCCAGCATCAGATACACAGTCAACTGCCCTGGGGCGTGGTACGTAACCTGACCGCCGCGGTCGGTTTCGATCACCGGAATCCCGTCAGTTCCTATCAGAAACTCCGCTCGACCAGCCTGCCCCTGGGTATAGACCGGCTCATGCTCCAGCAGCCAGATCTCATCATCGGTGTGGTCTCCGCGCTTCCGGGTAAAGTCTCTCATGGCCTGAACCACAGGTTTGTAAGGGACAGTCCCAAACTGCCTCACTATTACGCTGGATCCTGGTGAGCTGGGCACTGACACGTCTAGACTCCACGCCACTCGGGTGCCAGCCCCTAGAGCACCAGCTTGACCATTTTGCTGGTGCGAAGTGCATCATTGAGGTCAGACAGCTGCTGTTCACCGGTGGCAGTAATGAACACGGTTATCGATTGGAAACCACCTTTACTGGAATCCCTGATGCTCACTCGGGAGACATCAAAGCCCGGGGCATGCAGTTCCACCGTATTCAGCACATATTCGCGGAAGGCCGAACCAGCCACGCCCAGAATCTTGACCGGGTAGCCGGGACATGGAAACTCAATGCGAGGTTCCGATCGACTGCCCGAAGACGCTTCTTTTTCAGACATCATAGACGGCCGAAGAGCTTCCTGGTGAACAGCCTGGTGCCATCCCAAAGACGCTGTGCAAACCCTGCCGATTCGACACTATTTTTGGTTGTCAGCACTTTTTCAAGAACGGTCTCACCCTGGTAACGGATATCCAGGGTGCCAATTTGCTGTCCGGCGACCACGGGTGCCTCGATAACCGGCGGCACTGATATATTTGCTTCGAGTAGGCTTTCGCCTCCCCGTGGAATGGTGAGGTAAATATCTTCGTCCACACCCAGCTCAACTGACTCGCTGGTGCCCTTCCATACTGGCTCGGTGGTCAGCACATCATTTTGGGTGTAAAGACGGTGTGTCATATAGTAGCGAAATCCCCAGGAAAGCAGTTTTTGTGATTCAGTTGCCCGCGACTGTTCGCTGCGGGTTCCCATGACCACCGAGACAAGCCGCATACCATTGCGTGTGCCGGATGCCACCAGGCAGTAACCAGCTTCTTTGGTGTGTCCCGTCTTGAGTCCATCAATTGACGCGTCACGCCAGAGAAGTTGGTTCCGGTTGGGTTGGGTAATGCCGTTATAGGAAAATTCACGCTCAGCATAGATTGCGTAATGTTCAGGGTGATGCTCAATCACTGCTGTGGCGAGCTTGGCCAGATCACGCGCGGAAGTAAGGTGTGAAGCGTCTGGCAAACCCGTCGAGTTGGCGTAGTGTGTGTTCTCCATACCGAGCCGCGAAGCCTGATGGTTCATGACACCTGCAAACGCGTATTCGTCTCCGGCAATGTGCTCGGCAAGCGCAATCGCCGCATCATTGCCAGATTGAATGATCACACCGCGAAGCAGGTCAATCACCCGTGCATCCTCGTTGGGCGGCAAAAACATGGTTGAACTACCACTCTTGGTACCACCTTTTTCCCATGCATTGACACTGACGCGAACCAGATCCTGTTCGTCCAGTCTGCCTGCGGCAATTTCCTCGGAGGCAATGTAGGTAGTCATCATCTTGGTCAGGCTGGCTGGCGGAAGCTGCTCGTCGGCGTTCCTCTCCACCAGCACGGTGCCCGTCTTGGTGTCCATGAGCAACCAGGCCTTGGCTGCTAAATCGGGTGGTGCCGGAACGAGTGGCTGTGCGATCAGTGAATGTGGTGCCAGAACCTGGTATAGAAGGATCAGGATCAGGCCTGGGACAGACTTGGCCAAGGAGGTTATTTTCATAAACATCTGTTCTCTGGGTGCGGGGGAAATATCCGTCAGGGGACTGTACATGCATATTAAAGGGCAAATCGAGAGCGACAATACTACCAGCAGATTCCGTTTATCTGTATTGGAACCTGCCCGAAAAAAAAACGGAAAATCTCAGTCCCTCAGCTCAACCATAAAGCCTGGCACCAGCCCTGCAAATTCAAGCACCATGGAAATTGCTGCCGCCTCTGAGCGATCTATCAGGGGACCTATGAGCACCCGGTAACTGGAATTGGAATCCCTGATGACCTCCTTCACGCGCACCGGAAACTTGGTGTAGACCTCCACTTCGTTGGCGAATCGCCTGGCAACCTCAGCGTGCGACAGGAGTGCAACCTGGTAATAACTTTTCTGCCCCGATTCGTCTGACTGGCCCAGGGGCTCGCCAAGTGGAGCACTGGCAGAGGGCGTCTGACCGGTGTTTTCCACCGACACTCGCGCAACGGTATCGCTGGATCCTATGGAGGCTGGCGCAGGCACTTGTGGATCCAGGGCAACAATGCGAACCGGTGCTGTTCCCTGCTCGGCAAAACCCAGTTTGGCTGCCGCTGCCCAGGAGAGATCAAGCACCCGATCACCGTAAAAGGGTCCGCGATCATTCACCCGCAGAATGATCGACCGCCCATTGTTCAGGTTGGTGACTTCAACGTAGGTCGGTATTGGCAAATGCTTGTGCGCCGCGGACAAGGCGTACATATCAAAGCGTTCACCATTTGATGTCAGCCTGCCGTGAAATTTGGACCCATACCAGGACGCGAGGCCTTCTTCTACAAAGCCGTCGCTCTCAGGGAGAACGCTGTAGGTGCTCCCCAGCACGGTGTAGGGACTTATATTTCCCGCCAGTGAGCGAACCACAGGCTGGGGTACCAACTCGGGGATGCTGTCAACATCTACCGGTACAGGCGGTGCGCCATCGGCAGGTGGACGTTGACTGATCATGGATGTGCAGGCACCCAGCAACAGACACAAGCCAAGCAGAGACCACCTGGTGGAGCACACAACAGCAGTCTCGGTGGCGCTGCCTACTGGCGCAGCTGCGAGGCCAGTGCCAGGATTTCTTCAGCGAGCTGGAATACCGCCATGGCATACAGTCTGCTGTGGTTGTAGCGCGTTATGACATAAAAATTGTACGCGCCAATCCAGTACTCAGCCCCCCGGTCGCCTTCAAGTCGCATAGCCGTGGCCGGTCCATCTGCCCGTATACCCGACTGGCTGGACGTTATGCCGACAGATGCCAACTCGGAAAAACTGTGGTTGGGCTTGAGCCCCTGATTGATGAATTCAGAATCATGGTTATCAGCGACTACAGCCCGTGCCGCAACAGGCTCTCCGGCCTGCCAGCCATGTTGCGCAAGATAGTTGGCAACACTCCATATGGCGTCATTGGGGTCAGTCCAGATATCGATAAAACCGTCTTCCTCGTACCCGACTGCGTATGCCCTGTAGGAGCTTGGCATAAATTGCCCCAGTCCCATGGCCCCGGCATAGGAGCCATTGAGTTCAAGCGGATTGCGCCCCTGATCACGCGCCAAAAGCAAAAAGTGTTTGAGTTCCGAACGAAAAAAAGGTGCGCGCTTGGGGTAGTTGAAAGCCAGCGTGGCAAGCGCATCCAGAACCCTGTAACTGCCGGTGTTCCGGCCGTAAAAGGTTTCAACGCCAATGATTGCCACTATGTACTGGGCCGGAATGCCGAACCGGGCCTCCGCGGCGGCGAGAACAGTCCGATTCTTCTCCCAAAATGCCACTCCGTTGTGGATTCGACTGTTTCGCAGAAAAATCTTTCGATACTCACCCCAGGTGAGGGTCTTTTCCGCTGGCCTGTCCATGGCATCAATGATTGACTGCTTTCTCTCAGCTTGGCTAAACAGTTCAATCAGTTCAGATCGATTGAAACCTTCGTCTGCAACCACTTCATTGATGAAGTCCAGTGCAAGTTCATTTCCCGAGTAGTCTGCCAGAGCCGGCACTGTCAGGCTTGTGAACAGGACACAAAGCCCCTTTTTGATTGACCTATGACTTAACGACAATTGGAAATCCTCCCTGATCCACCGGTTACAATTCTATTTTGCATGAAGCGTGTCTTCCTCTTTGGCTATGACCATGAGAATACCAATAGCGATAAACATGGAGATCAACGATGTTCCGCCATAGCTAAACAGCGGCAGGGGAACTCCAACAACCGGGAGTATGCCTGATACCATTCCCATGTTGACAAACACATATAAAAAAATTGTGAAGGTGATCGAACCAGCGACCATCCGGCTGAAATTGGTTTTTGCTGTGTAGCTTATCCAGAAACCGCGAACAAACAGAAGCAGATATCCCGTCAACAGCAGCAGCACACCCTGGAATCCAAACTCCTCAGCCAGTACCGCAATGATAAAGTCAGTGTGGCTTTCCGGCAAAAAATCCAATTGCGACTGGGTGCCGGACATCCAGCCTTTCCCCGACCAGCCTCCGGAACCAATAGCTGTTGTCGACTGAATAATGTTCCAGCCCGAGCCCAGCTTGTCCGCCTCGGGGTTAAACAGTGTCAGTACACGCTGCTTCTGATAGTCGTGCAACAAAAGTTGCCACGCAAGCCACATCAGGAAGGGCAAAGTCATGAGAGCGCCCAGAATGTGCCGCCATCTCAATCCGGACAGGAAAAGCACGACGGCACCCGCAGCAGCCACCAGGATGCCCGTGCCCAGATCCGGCTGTATCAGAATCAGAGTCACTGGCACAGCGACCAGCAGTGCCGCCACCAGGATATACCTGGGCCGCAGCGGCATGGCTCGGTCTCCAAGATAGCCCGCCAGTGCCAGCGGCAATGCCAGCTTGACAACCTCCGAGGGCTGAAAACGGAAGAATCCCAAATCAATCCACCGCTGGGCACCCTTGGCACCACTGCCACCCACCAAAACACCGATCAGCAGGGCAAGTCCGAGCGCATAAATCAGCCATGCCCAGCGACGCATCACCATCGGACGAATCTGTGCTATGACCAGCATGATGACGGTACCGATGCCCATAAAAATCATTTGGCGCTGGAGGAAGCTGCCGCTGTCATCCGCGCTGTAGAGCACAACGCCACCCGCTACCAGCATTGGACCGAGAATCAGCATCAGTTGCCAATCCAGGTGCAGAAAGTTGAACAGCTGTTGCGCACCGCCAGCCAGTTGGCCAGAGTGGGGTAAGCGACGCAAAAAATCATCCGACATTATTTTTTAGCCCCCGGCGCTCAACCGTTGAGTTCCAGCCACAGATCTGTGAGTTGTCGTGCGACAGGCGCGGCAACCGTACTTCCGTGCTCACCATTTTCTACCACTACGGCAATTGCAATACCAGGGTTGTCTGCCGGAGCAAAGGATACAAAGAGCGCATGATCGCGCTGAAACTCCTCAAGCAGTTCGGAATCATATTCAGCATCCTGGGGGATCTCCACCACCTGGGCCGTGCCGGTCTTTCCAGCCATCCGGTAGGTGATGTCGCTTCCCTGCCGGGACGCCGTACCGCGACTGCTGTGCACAACATCCTCCATGGCCTCGAAGACCGCCTGCCAGTGCCTGTCCTCTATGCCAGACAACTTGGCCAGCAGCCGAACAGACGCCGAGGCTGAATCGACAGTCATATGTGGGGTAATGGCAAGTCCGCGGCGGGCCAGTATGGTTGTCATCTGGGCCAGTTGCATGGGTGTAACCAGGCTGAACCCCTGCCCGATACTCGTATTTATTGTATCACCCGGAAACCAGGCCAGGCCTCGTGCACTCCTTTTCCAGCTCCTTGAAGGCATGATGCCTGCAACCTCCGAGGGCATATCCACGCCGGTTTTTGAACCCAAACCGAACAACGCTCCGTATTCGCTTATTCTGTCAATTCCAAGGCGGTTGCCGAGCTTATAGAAATAGATATCGCAGGACTGTTCAATGGCAATCCGGAAATCGACCAAGCCATGTCCGCCCTTCTTCCAGTCGCGGTATACACGCTCCTGGCCAGGCAACCGGAATTCACCCCGATCCTGAATCGTGGTTTCCTCGGTGACTGTTCCCGTTGCCAGCCCGGCCAAGCCATAGACAGGCTTGATGGTTGAGCCCGGTGGGTACTGACCCAGAAGGGCCCGATCATAGAGCGGCCGGTTTCTGTCATTGAGCAATCGTGCGTACTCCGCATGACTGATGCCGGTTACGAAAAGATTGGCGTTATAGCTGGGCGTGCTCACCATTACCAGGACTTCTCCTGTTTTTATGTCAAGCGCGACAACCGATGCCCGGTAATCGCCGAGCAGTTCAAAGGCGCGGAGCTGCAGACGGCTGTCCAATGACAGACGTATATCCTCACCGGGCACTGAATCTTTTCTTTCGAGCACCCTGAGAACATTTCCGCGGGCATCAGTCTCGACATACTCGTAGCCCACCTGACCCAGCAATCTGTGCTGATACTGTTTCTCGATGCCAATTTTGCCGATTACGTGCGTGCCCTGATATCGGCTGGGATCAATCTCCGCCTGCTCACGTTCATTGATACGCCCCACATAACCAACACTGTGGGCAAATTTGTCAGAAAATGGATAGTGGCGAACGAGTTCGAACTCGACTTCAATGCCCGCAAGACGAAACTCGTTTACCGCCAGAACAGCCACATGCTCTTCGGAGAGCTGAAAACGCAGTGGCACACCTTCAAAGGGACGTCGGTATTGATCAAGTTGCTGGTAAAATCGCTCGACTTCAGACTGGGAAAGATCGAGGATCTCGTCAAGCGCCTCAATCAGACTGTCCACATCCCGAGCACGTTCAGGAACAATGGAGAGTGTATAGCTCGGGCGGTTCTCGGCCAAAACCACACCGTTGCGATCAGATATGAGTCCCCGAACCGGCGCGACCGCACGCAGATGCACGCGGTTTTCTTCCGAGAGGGTCGCAAACTTGTCGTGCTGCCAGACCTGCAGGCTGTAGAAGCGTGCCAACAACCCCATCAGCAGCAGTAGCAGCAGCAGGAAAAGGCAGACAAGCCGGCGACGCACCAGCTTACGCTGGAGTTCCGGATCACCAATTCGCTGATATTCGCTCATAGGGCTATGCTGCGCGTTGTCCCAGAGGCGGGGCAAGCCTGACCAGATTCAACTGCCGAACACTGCGACATTATTCGCGATGATACGGGTGATGAGCGTTCATTGCCAAGCCCCGGTATATCTGCTCTGCCAGCACCAGGCGAACCAGCGAGTGCGGTAATGTCAGCGCGGAAAGCGATATCTTGCGGTACTTATCCCCTTCCAGAAATCGCGAATCCAGCCCGTCAGGCCCGCCTACCAGCAAGGCTATGTCTGTACCTTCCATCTGCCAGGTTGCCAGTACTCTCGCCAGTTTTTTGGTAGAGAGGGGTTCGCCTTCGACGTCGAGCACAACCCGTGTTTCGTTGTCGTGCAATCGCTGCTCAATGAGGTCAGCCTCATCGGCCTTTATTTTTTGAACAGTTGAACCCTGGCGACGTTTGGCGGCAGGCACCTGTACCAGTTCCAGATTCTGCATGGGCCGAATGCGCCTGGCATACTCCTGAAAGCCGGTCTCCACCCAACCCGGCATGCGGGTTCCAACTGCAACAATTCGTAATTTCATCGCATCGGTGCACACTTTGGCTCAATTGCAGATTGAACGCCCGGCCATGTTAAGCCTGCACTGCAACAGGGCATTTCCTGCAAAAAGTCCAGTCCCGACTCCGTGAACATCCCCATCGAGCGTCTCGTGCCAGCCAGCGGGCAAAAAGGAACCGGGTCGAGCCCGGTGCAGGTGCCCCACCGGGAATATGGTGGGAATGACACAGTCGGTAGCTCCGGGAGAGCATCTCCCCGTTCCGTATCAATGCCATACCACACCAGGGAAGAAAGCGTCTGTTCGGCCATGATGTATAGGTATCAGTCCAAAGATGTGCTCTGGGTTGGTAACCGGGTCCAGAGGCGTTCCAAGTCGTAGAGCTTCCGGGTTTCAGCCTGCATCAGATGGACACAGAGATCGCCGAAATCTATCAGTACCCACTCGGCGCTTTCCCGCCCTTCAGACGACAGTGGGGTGAAGCCGGCTTCCTTGGCCTTTTTCACAACCATGTCTGCCAACGCCTTGACCTGCCGTGTTGAAGTGCCAGTCGCAATCAGCATGAAATCAACTACTGATGTCATTTCCCGGACATCGAGAGTAATCACATCGATACCCTTTACGTCTTCGATGGCCTCGACAACAATCTGATTGAGTGCGCTGTCCGTCATAGATACACCTGGTTTTCAATAATGTACTCCAGCACCTGAGGAGCAAGCCATCGCTCGAGCAAGATGTCGGCCCTCAATTGTTCAGCATCACTGGTTGCAAGTTCTTCCAGCCGTTGCCGAATTGAGGTGGCAGAGACCGGCAGTGACAGGGCATCAAGCAGCATGATTCGTCCAACACGCCGATTGGCTTGATCGAACGAAGAGACAAGGCGCTCGCGAAAGCGTTCAACGATAGCGGATCCCATTATCTGGTCTCGATCAAATGCGGCGAGATGGGCCAGTTGAAGAATTTCTTCCCAGCGATGCCACTGTGCGAAACTGGCCAGTGAATCTGCGCCCATACAGAATATCAGTTCGATATCCCCGTTGAGCCGCCGGAAATGCCTCAGAGTTTCAACGGTGTAGGAGGTGTGCGGGTTCTGGAGTTCAAAATCCGAAATATGGACAGACTCCAGATCTGCGGCCGCCAGTCTCAGCATACCCAGACGATGTTCGTCAGAGGCTCTCGCCGATTCCCGGTGTGGCGGTCTGTGACAGGGTACAAATACCAGGGTATCCAGTCCGCACTGCTGTTGAGCTCGCGCTGCCAGCTCAACATGAGCCCGGTGTACCGGATCGAACGTCCCCCCAAGAATACCAACTCGTGCCGGTGTCGGCCTGCCGGTAAAAACATCGGCAGTTTTAGGATCGAACGGTGCCGTCGCCAAACACAACCCATTTTTGCGAAGTTAACCCTTCCAGCCCAACGGGCCCCCTGGCATGAATCTTGTCAGTGGATATCCCGATTTCCGCACCCAGACCGTATTCGAAACCGTCTGCAAACTGCGTCGATGCGTTGATCATCACTGAACTTGAATCGACGGCACGCAGGAAGCGCATGGCATTACTGTGGTTCTCTGTGACAATCGAATCAGTGTGCCCCGAACCATAGTGGTTGATGTGATGAATTGCTTCATCCAGGCCGTCCACAACCCTGACAGACAGAATGGGCAGCAGGTACTCGGTGACCCAGTCCTCCTCAGTGGCAGGCTGCACATCAATGATCTCGGCAGTCCGGCTGCACCCCCGCAACTCGACGCCCTCGTCCCGGTATCGCACGGCAATCTCGGGCAAAAATTCAGTCGCAACGTCCTGAGCCACCAACAGGGTTTCCATGGCACCGCACACACCGTAGCGACGACATTTGGAGTTGTGCGCCACGGCCAGCGCCTTATCCATGTCTGCGGCCGTGTCTACATAAACGTGACAGACGCCATCGAGGTGCTTGATGACCGGGATGCGGGCATCCCGGGCGACCCGCGCAATCAGGCCGGGTCCGCCCCGCGGAACAATCACATCAATATGGTCTGACATGGTAATCATTTCCGCCACGGCCTCCCGGTCGGTTGTTTCCACAACCGAGACGACTGCAGGGGGGAGATCTGCAGCTTCGAGTCCAGAAGTGATACAACCCGCGATGGCCCTGTTGGAATTGATTGCCTCGCTGCCACCGCGTAATACCGCAGCATTCCCCGCCTTCAGGCACAGGCTGGCTGCGTCAACAGTCACATTGGGTCGAGATTCATAGATGATGCCAATCACCCCGAGAGGCACCCGCATTCTGCCTACCTGGATACCACTGGGTCTGCGCGAGATGTCCGTCATCTCGCCCACGGGATCGGGCAGTGAAGCAACCTGCTTGAGGCCTTCCACCATCGCATCGATCCGGACAGGCATGAGTTCAAGGCGATCCAGCAGCGCAGGTGTCAGCCCGTGGCTGCGCCCCTCCTCCATATCAATTGCGTTCGCTTCAAGAATGTTCCGGGTGCGCTCTCTCAGAAAATCCGCTATGCGCCTGAGTGCGCCATTTTTTTGCGAGGTACGCGCGCTGGCCACAACCCGCGAAGCCTCGCGAGCAGATTGGCCAAGACCGTGCATATAGTCTGTGAGATCAGTCCTGGAAGTACGAGCATCCATCTGCAGTACCACGATTAAAAAGGCTGGGCATTTTAACCAAAAAAACCCGGATGCTGCAGCTGCAGCCAGCCTCCAGGAATCGTGGCTCCACAGGCAGACCAGGCATCAGGCAGAAGCCCCCAGACGCTGAATGTGCGTTGCGAGAAATTCGAGCCGGTCCAGCGCCGAAGTCTGACTGAGACACCTGATCCGATCCTGCATTGACATTGGTAACACTTGTGCCAAGCCCCAGCCAAGGCCGCTGGCCTGAACAGTTCCAATATCAGGCAATCTATGCACAAACTGCGGATGCTGGCGAAGTTCCGTGTAAATCTTTGTCAGCCCGGAGTACGTATCTGGCACGGGCCCATCTTCCTCATGATCCAGATAGTCGACCTGAGCGTGAAGGAGCCCATCGACATCTTCGTGGGTCTGCCTGAGGTGAAAGCGTTCGTTACCCCGGACCGAGACACCAAGCAAGCCATTTCTCAACTGACGCCAATCAAAAATATTGACACTCAGCCCATAATCAAAAATGGTAGACGAACGCCCCACTTCGGACCCGGATGAAATGGCACAGATTCCAAATCCCTGGTTCTGACGCAAACATATGCGAATCATGCGCAGATAGCGCTGCTCAAAAATCTGCAGGTCCAGGCGGATACCCGGAAACAGCGGCTGAGAAAGCGGAAACAGTGCCAGTTCGCTGTGCACATCAGGACTGGTTGCTGCCATGAGCCTTCGGGGCACCGCACATCAGGCCAGACCTCATGACTAGAGGTTTTCCTCAGCAAAGGCCACAAGCTCGCTGCGCTCAATACCGCCAATATACATCAGTCCGGCCCGGTCAAAATCCTTGAATTTCTCCACGATATAGGTCAGACCGGATGTCAGGGGGGTTATGTACTTGTTGTCGATCTGGGCAAGATTGCCGAGAATGATGATTTTCGAATTCGCACCCACCCGGGTAATCACGGACTTGAGTTGGAACTGGGTCAGCCCCTGAGCCTCATCGACAACGATCAGGGCATTATTGAATGATCGACCGCGCATAAAGCTGAGTGACTTAAACTGGATGTTGGCACGTACCTTGACGTACTCCACGCTGCTGTAGGGTGACTCATCCGCTCCGTGAAGAACTTCCAGGTTGTCATCGAAGGCTGCCAGCCAGGGGGCCATTTTTTCTTCCTCTGTTCCAGGCAGGAACCCTATGTCTTCGGCAATGGGTGGCGTGGATCTGGCAACAATGAGTTTGCTGAAACGCTTCTCCTCCAGAATAGCGTGCAACCCATACGCAAGTGCCAGCAGGGTTTTTCCGCTGCCTGCCGGGCCCACCAGAATATTCAGGTCGAGCTTTTCCTGCCGCAGCAGATTGAGTGCCATAGCCTGCTCAATGTTTCTCGGTGCCAGCCCCCACACGCGCTGAGCCATGAGCAGTTCAGGATTCAGATCCTCAAGCGTGCAGCGATCATCCGTAAGCGCATCGATCCGGCCGACGAACCCATGGTCATCGCAGACAAACTGGTTGGGATAGACATTGTGCAGGGCGGCACGATCAACCTTATGAAAGGCCGCCCGTGACTCCTGAACTGTTTCGACATTGCTGACCCGATCCCAGAAGCGCCCCTCGAATTTTTCAACACCGGTCGCCAGAAGGTCGATGTCGTCCAGTACCCTGTCATTGCGATAATCTTCAACGTGCTCCAGGCCGGAAGCGCGTGCCTTGAGCCGCATGTTGATGTCTTTGGTTACCAGGCACACAAATGAGCCTGGATTTTCAGCTGCCAGCGAAAGTGCGACATTGATAATGCGGTTGTCGTTGTCGTGATCCTGGTTCTGTCTCAGGAATGCCGCCTCGGAGCCCTCTCCCAGCACCTGATCCGGATATACCGCCAGGGTGCCGCATGCCGTGGCGGCGCAGTTGCTCTCCACCGCGGAATATATCTCCACGCCCTCCTGTATATCTCTGGTGCTGGCATTGGCCATAAGCCGGTCAATGGCATTAATCGCGATTCTCGCCTCTCGACTGACATCCTTGTCGCGTCTGTCCTTGATGCGATCCAGTTCTTCGAGAACTGTCATGGGAATGATGATCTTGTGCTCAGCGAATGCATGTATCGCCATTGGATCGTGCAGCAGAACATTGGTGTCCAGCACGTACATCTTGCCTGCCGACTGCTTGGGTTTTTTCAGATCAATGGGTACGGGCTTCGCCGAAGAGCTCATAAAACAATTGCCCGGTTGTTGAGTAAACGCGGTGGTACAGTGCTCGGCTCTCCACAGGCCGATGCGACGGACACGCGTGTCCGTCGCGGGTGGGAGACAGATTTGGAGGAAACAGGGCCTCTCGTCGCACCGCAGTGTCGAAGAAGTCAAGGCCAATTGCCCCGCCGACTCTCATGAGCCTGTACAACCTTTCAAAACTGGCGAACACGAGTTTCGACAAACATAAACCTCTGGTGTGAAACCTGCCCGAAGCTCCATCAGAAACATATCAATTCAGGGGAATCGAGAGAGGTTTCTGTTCGGCAGACACTGGAGTCATCTTGCCTCATATCGGGCTGACGAAACAACCCTTTTTTGCTTGAGCGCCGGTGCAGTTTGCTCGTCGTGTTCCTCGGGCGGAACTCGGTACGCACGTCATTGTGCCCTCCGGGGCAGGTACGTCGCAAGACAGCTGGTGCGGTCGCGGAGAGGAGGGTGGATGAGGTACGTCCGACAGATACCTAAAGTTGCGGGCCTGCGGCGACGAGCGCGCCACCCCCGGGTGTGTCGGTAAACTTGTCGAAGTTGTCGATAAACAGCCCCGCCAGGGACTCTGCTTTGGCCTGCCACTCAGCACCATGTGCGTAGGTATCTCTGGGGTCAAGAATGGAATTGTCCACACCAGGCAGTGCGATAGGGACATCGAGGTTAAAAATGGGCAGCGTCCGCGATGAGGCATCTTCGATGGATCCATCGAAGATGGCATCGATAATGGCGCGGGTGTCCCCGATGGATATTCGCTCGCCCGTGCCATTCCACCCCGTGTTCACAAGATAGGCTTTAGCCCCTGATGCCCGCATGCGCTTCACCAGAACCTCAGCATACTGGGTGGGATGCAACAGCAGGAACGCGGCGCCAAAACATGCTGAAAAGGTGGGTGTGGGCGCGGTGATGCCACGCTCAGTGCCCGCCAGCTTGGCGGTGAAACCGGACAGGAAGTGATACTGCGCCTGTTCCTCCGAGAGGCGTGAGACCGGAGGCAACACGCCGAAAGCATCTGCGGTCAGGAAGATGACGTTCTGTGCGTGCCCACCCTTGGAAACCGGCTTGACGATATTGTCGATATGATAAATCGGGTAGGAGACCCGCGTGTTTTCGGTGCGCGAATGGTCGTTGAAATCCAGTGCGCCGCTGTCGTCGATGGTTACATTCTCCAGCAGGGCATCGCGTCGAATGGCCGCATAAATATCCGGTTCCTTCTCAGCATCCAGGCCAATGGTTTTGGCGTAGCAGCCGCCCTCAAAATTGAACACCCCATCATCGTCCCAACCATGCTCATCATCACCAATCAACGCCCTTTTGGGATCGGCCGACAGTGTTGTTTTGCCGGTTCCAGACAGGCCAAAGAATATTGCAACATCACCCCGCTCACCTACATTGGCCGAGCAGTGCATGGATGCCATGCCCTTGAGCGGCAGCAAGTAGTTCATCACCGAAAACATGCCCTTCTTCATCTCACCGCCATACCAGGTGCCGCCGATAAGCTGAATGCACTCGGTAAGGTTGAAGGCCACAAAGTTTTCTGAATTCAGGTTGTGGCGCTCCCAGTCTGGATTGGATGTCTTGGAACCGTTGATGACGACAAAATCCGGCTCAAATGTCTCCAGCTCTTGTTCGCTCGGGCGAATGAACATATTTTTTACAAAATGTGCTTGCCAGGCCACCTCCATGACAAACCGCACACTGAGGGCCGATTCCTTGTTGGCACCACAGAACCCATCGATGACATAAAGTTTCCGATGTGACAGTCGCTCGGCGACACGCTGCTTGAGCTCAGTCCAGACGTGCTGGGAGATGGGTTTGTTGTCATTTTTGGCACCGTTGCCATTCCACCAGAGGGTGTCCCTGGTGGTGTTGTCCATGACGACATACTTATCTTTGGGAGATCGCCCGGTGAATTCCCCGGTGAACACATTGACCGCGCCGAGATCGGAAACGTAGCCTTTCTCGTAACCTTCGAGATCCGGACTGCATTCATCTTGATGGAGCCGCTCGTATGAAGGATTGTAGATAATCTCGCTCGGAGTCTGAATTCCCAGACTGTGCAAATGGTCTATGATTTTCTGGTTGGTCATGGCGGCCTATCTGGGTACCTGTCCTGGCGTGAACCAACTGCAGCGATTCAGCGAAAACCCCTGATTCAGCTTGAGCAAGTTGTTTTAGTTTTAAAGGCACCCGATTATACCGAAGACATCGGGTGACCTAAACCACAATGCCACGAAAACGGGAAAGATTATCAAGGTCTGACCATCCATCCCGAAACTGAGCCTATCACATGGCTCAGGTATTCTGTGGGCTGTGCACTGCACGCGGTGAATCTGGCGAGTTGGCTTGTCCTTCATTCAGGGGCCGCGCGGCCTTCATGGCTGTGCGTTCCCGAGCCGGCTTTTCGTTGAGTTCCCCGCTCTGCTTGGGTTCCACATACAGCATCTGCGCCTCTTCAGCACCCTGACACTGCTCGGACCACTGCACAACATCCGCAGTTCGGTCATTCCGGACAGCCCTGCAGCGAACCTGATCTCCCACTGCACAGCAGTCATCCCGGCTTCGCCCGCTGTCCATTCACCCCGACCCTTTCTGAGTCAATCTCCTGCCTGGCCAATGAGCGGGTCTTACAGAATCGGCATGCCCACAGCCGAGTGTCGAGTCGCACCCTTTTTCGAGTCACAATGTCCTGCTACTCAGGATCCGGATGATGTTCCGAATTGTCCCAGTTCTGCAAAACTGAACAGGGTGGGGTAGCCCTCAATCTCCTGAGCTGGTCTGGTGGAGTCTGGCTGGGCGATGGACACCAACTGGTCAATGCCAAATTTACGGGCACTATCCAGAACATCCACAGTGTCATCAATAAACAGTGTGCGTCGCACGTCAAAACCAAGCTGGCGTTGAAGGGATCTCCAGAACTGCTGCGTCTCCTTGGGGGCACTGTGCTCATGCGAACTGCACACCTGGTCGAAGTAGTGTTCCATTGGCAGATGCCGGAACTTGAGATCGATACTCCAGCGATGTGCATTTGAAACCAGGATGACCCGCTTGCCCGACCCTTGGAGGCTCTCCAGGAACTCCCGCGCGCCAGGGCGAAACTGAATTTTTTCCCGCAGCTCCTGCTTTAGCGAAAGGATATTCAGTGCCAGATGTTCTTGCCAGTATTCAAGGCAGTACCAGTCCAGTGTGCCACGCATGCTGGCGTAGCGGTTATGAAGATACCGCCGCACATCGTCGACCGCCATGCCCTTCAACTCGCTGTAGCGGAGGGGCAGGTGTTCCAGCCAGAAGTGATTGTCAAAATGCAGGTCCAGCAGGGTGCCATCCATATCCAGCAGAATGTCATCAACCCTATCCCAATCAATCATCACATTGGCCCTGAAGCCGAACCTGCGCTGCCATCTGCCTGCATCGGATGTGTCCGCCCTTTGCGTCCCCTTTGTGTGTAATGAATGCGGATGTCACTATAATGCAGTCTCTCCCAGTACTCATCAGGCGTATCAGGCATCATGCATCCAACCCCGGAACTGCTCCAGCAGATTTTTGCCATCGCCAGTGATGCCGGATCAGCTATTCTTGATGTCTATCACAGTGAGGAAGGCCCCGGTACAACAAACAAGGCAGACAATTCACCGGTAACCAGGGCCGACCTCGCGGCCAATGAGATTGTACAGAAAGGCCTCATTGCGATTGCGCCGGAGATCCCGGTGCTGTCAGAGGAGTCCAGTCTCCCAGAATACGCACTCCGTTCAAGATGGAGCCGATACTGGCTGGTAGATCCGCTGGATGGAACCCGGGAATTCATCAAGCGCAACGGGGAGTTCACGGTCAACATCGCACTGATTGAGCACGGCATTCCTGTGCTCGGTGTTGTCCACGCACCGGTTCTCGATCTGTTCTATGGTGGTATCCGGGGGCAGGGGGCATTCAAGGTATCAGGGAATGCCAAGATAGCCATCCGCACCCGTCATCTCAGCGAGCGAGCGCCGGGGAAACCTGTCACTGTTTTTACCAGCCGAAGCCATGGCTCGGCGGCAGTGGAAGCGTGCCTTGCCAGCCTGGAGAACGCCTTTGGCAACCTGGAGAGAACGTACATGGGAAGTTCGCTCAAACTCTGCCTGATAGCGGAGGGATCAGCCGATTTCTATCCCAGGATGACGCCCACCTCGGAATGGGACATCGCTGCTGCCCATGCCGTGGTGGATGCCGCCGGAGGGGCGGTATTGAACCGGAATCTGCAGCCGCTCAAATACAATACCAAGGCAGATATGCTTAACCCCGACTTCTACGTCGTTGGAGACCCTGCCTATCACTGGGCCCGGCTGCTCCAGATATAGGGTGGACCTTGGTGCCTTTATCTCATTGCCCTTCCAGGTCCAAACCTGCCAGGAGCAGGCTGACGTTAATATTGGTGTCAGTGTCGAAGCGCTCTCCCATGTCCGGTGCCTGGGGAAACCGGGTTTGATCGAACACTGTGCCCAGCCGCATGCCCACAAGCTGATATCCACCCTCCTGAGCAACGAAAAGCGCGCCACCCGATGCTCCGCCCGAACTGTGGCAATTATCCCACAGCAGCTGCTGGTATCCGAGCAACAATGGACTGGTCGCAGCCGTGCCGAAGCGGCAATCAAGATCAGCCCTCATCCTGTCGCTGGCGCTATCATATGCAATCAGCTGCGCGTTGCGCACCGCCCCGTGGTCGGTGCCGCTCACGCTTACTGACCAGCGTCGCCATTGACGCCACTGATCGAGTTCAACCAGTATCCAGTCGGTGGAGAATGACTCAATGATATGAGCAGCGTCTGCGGAGGCCGCAACAGAGCCGCGCCGCACCACGCCAGCCAGCTGGTGGTGAATCCGGGTGTCAGACTCTGCAACATACACACAGGAAGCAAGCTCATATCGCTCCAGTACATGGTTGGCCGTGAGCCGCCCGACGGCCTACCGGCTGGTGAAGCGGGTCATGGCCCGGGCCGGTATCCAGGGCGCTCAGGCCACCGGCAAGGGCCTGCGACACGGGTTTGGCGTGGCCATGGTGACCGCCGGGAAACCCCTGCCCATCCATGTGCTGTCACAGCTGATGGGCCACTCCAGTACGGACAGCACCGAACTCTATCTGCAGGTGGTGGGCGAGGATCAACGACATATGGTGATGGAGGCCTGGGGGTGAGGCGGGAGGGTGGCCCGTTCTGGAGTGCGGTTGTCCAGGCCGCGACACAATCACCGACCGGCTCTGCCGGTCACAGAGCGATTGTGACAGCGGACGGGGGTAACCCCTTCCAGAGGTCCAGAGAGCCTTAGAGAGAGAGTGTGGCGCAGAGCACCCAGCCTGTGCTATGCTGGATCGATGACTGAGCATGAACTCTCGGAGCGGATCGCCCGACTGGAGGAACGCATGAAGACCATGCAAGCCGAGTATAAGACCGACATAGCGCGGTTGGCCGAAGATATGGCGAAGCGTGATGTTGAGGCAGCCAAGCGTGATGTTGAAGCAGCCAAGCGTGAAACCCGCTTGTTGCTTGCGATTGGAGCCATGCTCGCGGTCGGGTTCACGGCATTGGGCTTTCTCACCTGATCAGGCCTCAAGGTCGTCGAGGCAGCGCTGCCGAATGCGCGCTTCGCGCTGGGTTGAACAGGTGAGCACTCTGGGGATCGAGTGGTTGAAAGTTGGCGTTGTGGCCGCCTGTACGCCCGCCTGAGCGGAGGCCGCCAGCACCCTGTGTCTACCACCTACCTCGGTCGCTCACAGAGACCTACATGGCAACGGCAGGAATCATATCCCAGGTTTTACCTTCCAGTTGTCGTCCATTCGCTTTTTTGGATCGTTTCACGCCATCATTGCCCCAGGCACCCCACTGTTTGAAGAAGAAATCAACATGAGCTTTTTCACATTGGTCACGAAGACCAACAACCCACTCTTCATTCATTGGCCTCGCCCGAAAACCAGATTCTCCACCCACTATAACCCAACGTATTCCCTTAAGGCGCAGTCGCCCCAAGTCTTCCAGTAAGGGTTCCACAGAAAGAAAGCGAGTTTTCGCTTTAATTGCCTGTAAATCGGGTATGCGCGGTTTTCCATACTTGTTGTCCTCGACTGATACACCAAGCCACGTGTTATCTGGCACACAGTGAGAGCTGAAGTACTCACGCATTCTTGCGCTTCGTTTCGTGAGTATCTGATAGGTATGCCAAGGCGTTTCTTCAATAACGCCCATGACCTGTTCAACGAACTCGAAGGGTACTTCATCCTGAAACAGGTCGCTCATCGAATTCACAAAGTACATGGTTGGCTTTTTGCGGCGCCTGGGTTGATCTAGCCGCTCTGGCAATAAACTCACCTTAAACCCATTTTCATAACCCGGCGCCCCCATTGCCTGCAATCGCTTTGCCATAGTTTCGGCATAACAATGTGTACAGCCTGGAGACACCTTGATGCAGCCAGTAACTGGATTCCAGGTTTGCTCTGTCCATTCAATGGTGCTCATGCTGGCCCCGTTTTTCCCATAATGGACTGAATTGCCCTGTCGGCCAGCTTCCAGGCTGCTGGTGATTGATTGGAAACGGCAAAGTAAAACAGAAACAAGGGTCGCTTATTGTTGGTGAGCAGCCTCGGCTCTGCCACATACTCAAATATCGATTTGAGTCGATTGGTTACCCAGGTTTGAAGTTCGTCCACATTAATTCGCTCTGTTATTTCGTCTTCACTTTCAACACCAAACAGGTCGTCTATTGGTGGCCTCTCTTTAGGGCGGTATATAGCTTCTTCCCAATCTTGAGTACCCAGTAGTCGACTCAGAGTTTCACTCCATTCCGGTATTATCCTCACGCCTTCCCGCGGCGTCATTCGTAATATCACTGATATTGGAAAAAGCAGCCATAAATCAATCTTCCGAGATTCCGCCACACAGATAACCGTTTGCCAATCCAGTTGAGTACTGAAGGGGTCGAGAAAAAGCACAGCCCGATCATTAGATTTTAATGAAGAGCAGAATGTGGGAACAAACCTGTTCGCATCCATCTCCGATACACTGACCTGCTTTGATGGATACTCACTTTCTGCAATGCTTTTTATCGCTGCGGCATGATCAGAACTCAAATCGTTAAAATGATATTTGTGAAACCCCGGCTCTGAATCCAGTGCGATTCGCACTGAACCGTGAAAATCTTCTTCTGGCAAAAAATCTTCCTGCATATCTGAACTCCTTTGGCCCTGTCTGCCTGTCCCAGCAAAGGCATCAACATAATGCAACGTAAGTGACTGATTTTTCATAGCCGTTGTGTAAAACGCCAGATACTTTTCCAGAATGCCGAGTTTTTCTCGAGTCCACAAGCCTCCAAAACTATTCCTCATAACAACTCCTTTTATTTAAATACTGTTTATATATACAGTATTTAAACTTGGGCTCAAAGTCAATTCACATCATGGCTTCAGACAATCTTCGAATTTTTTATCACCTTTTGGGGCTTTTCGAGAGAATGTCCTGTTTGTCGTAGATCTGGTCTACATTGGTAAATTCGATCATGGTCACCACTTTTCTTTGTGGCAGGCATCAAGCTTGTTGCCTGGATCATGCTCCAGACACTGTCAGCGAAGAGTACCACTGCACTGCGGCGAACAACCCTCTGCGGCATTGGCAGTGCCGGTGCGTTGTGGTTCATCCAAAGAGTGGTCAGCTTCACCGCCTGAGGTCAGACCTCCAATTCCCGCTCACCTGGAATACAGGTACCTTTTCGAACCCGAATCTGATGGGGGGTGAGCACAGCATGTACAGGTCTGTCCGCGCCCGTTTCGCCCGCCATGGTCAGAAGCACATCTGCAGCCTCTGTGATCGGGGTGACTGTGCGTGGAACATCCCGAAACGGATATGCGTCACTCGCCACCAGCTCCAGTGCCCGCCGGTAGGCAGAGCCATCCACTCCAAGAGCACCGATAATGGTCAGTTCCTGTAATGCGATGGTATCGGGGACAAAACCCGGTGTTTCAGCAGAGTTGCTCAGCCCGCCGACAACAATACGCCCCCCTTGCGAAGCCATGCGCACGGCTTGACCCAGAGCAGCGGGTGCATTGGCCGTCATGTCCACCACAACTGACACGCCTGTTCCCCCGGTCATCGTTCGGGCGGCCTCCACGGGGTCCTCGGCAGCGGAATCCACCGCGACATCTGCACCAAAGGCCTGCGCCAATTCCAGTCGTGCATGATCATTCTCGCCCCAACCCGTCACCATAATTTTCTCAACACCGGCATCCTTCGCGGCCGCTACAGCGGCCAGACCGCGAATCCCTGGACCCAGAACGGCCAGGGTGTCTCCCGGACCGGTTTGGGGCAGATCCACCGCCCAGCGGATGCCCGTCCCCACCGGATTAAACAGTGTTGCCTCGATAGGACCCAACACCTCGGGCACGGGCAGAAGCATCGAGTCGGGGGCCAGATAATGGTATTCTGCGTAACCTCCACGAAGTGGGGCGGAATGTCCAGATGGGTGACGCCGTACGCTGTGCGGGGACCGTTGTTCGTACAGCGTCGGTGCATGCCGCTTCTGCAATCACTGCACGATCGACATGACTGAAATGCCTCTACCGCGACCCGGCCCCCCTCGCGAACTCCCCATCGCCGAGCGGCCGCTGTCCCAATACGCTCAATGACACCAACCGTCTCGTGGCCCGGGACAAGGGGCAATGGCATCTTGAAGTGACCCCTGTACATTTCGTGATCAGTTCCGCACAGCCCACAGGCCTCGACCCGCAACAGTCCGTCATCGTCATTCAGTTCGGGAATCGGGAAATACCGGGGCTCAAGCGTTCTCGAGCCGGTCAGCACCATGGCGAGTGCCTGACAGAGGGTATCGGAACTCATAAAGACTTTTGACCTGACTGACGTTCACCGCTCCGCGACAGGTGGAACCTCGCGATTCTGGCGGGTATCATACGTAGAATAATGATTTATCTGTTCGTTACATCCTGTTTTCGCGCATGCCTTACCATGGCGAACACGAAGGGATCTGTCCGGGGTAGTCCCTGGGCTGTGTGAACTCTCCGCCTGTCCGAATCAGGTTTTCAATCCATGACATAACTCGTCCAGCGAGAAGTGAGTCTACAGCGAGGAAATCATCAAGATGTCCAATTTTGTTGATCTGAAGCGACGCGACACTATTGCCGTTCTCAGCTTTAATCGTCCTGAAAAAATGAACGCCATCGCAACGCTTCAGGACTGCGACGACATTGTCTCCGCACTGGAGGATCTTTCGTGCGACCGCAGCCTGAGTGTCATTATTGTCACGGGGACTGGACGCGCCTTTTGTGCTGGCGGAGATCTCAAGGCAATCAAGGAACGCACTGGTATAGGTGCCCTGGACCAGCCTGCTTCGACCAGAGACAACTACAGGCGCGGCGTCCAGCGTGTCACCGCAGCTTTGAATTCGGTAGAAGTGCCTACGATTGCCGCAATCAATGGAGCGGCGGCGGGATTGGGACTGGGCCTCGCGTGCCTGTGCGATATGCGCGTGGCGGCTGCCGACATCAGGATGTCCGCAAGCTTTATCAAGGTAGGCATAGTGCCTGGTGACGGCGGGGCCTGGGTGTTATCAAAAACTATCGGCTATGCGAAAGCAGCAGAATTATTATTCACTGGTGAGGCCTTTGATGCACAGCAGGCTCTGGAGATGGGGTTGGTCTCGAGGGTTGTGGAGCCGGAAAGCCTGATGGACGCGTGTATGGAGCTTGCGGGAAAAGTGGCCGCCAACCCAACGCGAGCCCTTCGCCTCACGAAAAGACTGCTTGTTCAGTCGCGGCACCAGTCCTACGAAGACATTCTGGAACTGTCCGCAGCCTATCAGGCGATCATTCATGAAACTGCGGATCATAGCGAGGCAGTCGACGCGCTGCTCGAAAAACGCCCGCCACATTTTACCGGGAACTGATGATCCCCATGCCTGTGCGGGGCGCGAGTGCACCATCCTGTGCAACTGGCTTCCCTCCAGCTGATCCATGCTGTCGAGTTCACCGGGATCCCATACCTATTCACCATTACACGAGGAATCGAGTATGAGTGGCGCATTGGAGAAATTTTCTCTTCAGGGGCGAACCGCTGTCGCCACGGGAGGCAGGCGGCCGAAAAGCTTGCGCACGATGAACAGGCCGACCTGATCTGCACGCTGGTGGGCCTGGCCAATCAGGACAGCCTCAAAGAATCTGCCGCGAGGGCTGAACAGCTGCACGGGCATGTCGATATATTTATCGGCAATGCGGCACTGCTCTCCACGCATTTGGTAGATGCGCTGGATGAAGACATCATGGATCAAATACTGGAGACAAACCTGACATTTTGTTCCGGGGATGAAACAGCGCGGCTGGGGGAGAATTATTTATATCTCGTCTATCGCTGCACGAAGATCCGGAAACTACGGTGTTGGTCCCTATTCCGCAACCAAGGCAGGATTGGACGCCTACGCCCGCACTGCCTCGGTTGAGCTGGGAGCGGGATGGCATTACTGTCAATTCCGTACTTCCCGGTGCCTATCTCACCGAAATGCTGCAGGAAGGGCTTGATTCAATGGGACCCGAGCAAGCCGCAGAATTCAAACAGGGTCTGTCCGCCATGACCTCTGTGGGGCGTCTGGGTGATCCGGAAGAGATCGAAGGGATCATCCTTCTGCTGGCCAGCGATGCCGGTAGCTATCTGTCCGGTCAGGCCATCTCTGTCGATGGCGGATATTCGATCAAGGCAGAACCTTCTTGAGGCACGGACTCCGGGAGGCGGGGAACCAGGATAGGGCAGCCATGTACCAGGAGGATTGAACATGCCGAAGTAGCCTGTACTTGCGAAGGTGAGTGCCCACAGCCAGAAGGAACATGTGCTGAAAGCAGAGCTTCAAAAGCTGGTGCCCCTGACGAGGGCAGAAGAAGGCTGTGTGCGCTCTGACCTGCATCAGGAAGTCGAACACCTGGGACATTTCTGGTTGTACGAAATCTGGGCTTCGGAGGAAGATGCTCTGGCACACAGGGACAGGTCCCACACCCTGGCCTTTGTCGCAGCCACTGAAGGCGCGATAGCTGACTTCAGGCTGCATGAAATCGTGCACATTGGTGGTTGAATCAGCGAGCGAGTGTCTCCAATACCGCACTCACATCGGCGGGTCTTGCACGCCTGGGATAGTGTGCATCCACCCCTGTGCCGCAGGCGTCCATCGGCATCAGCGACCAGAGCAGCGGGTAGCCAAGATCCCGGCAATGAATCACCAACTCCCAGTGCGGCCAAGGCGGACAGCTGCTCCACGGCCGCTGTGTTTTTCTCGCAGTTGCCAGGTTGCCATCTCGGGTCACAGAAAATCTCTCAAAACGACTCGCCAGCATTCCTGTGGGGCTCATAATACATCCCTGCGGTGTGTCGATTTTACGTATTGGTATTGGTCCCGTTCAGGTGATTGTCTGTTGCCGGCACATCCGCAGATCGAGGATACCTCAGTACATCGCGGCGAGGGATCAGCGCCCGGAACCGGAGCATGACTCATGACAGCCCGGTCAGTTCGCGCAGGGCACTGGCAAGCATCCGGAAGTCTCCTGCTCTTGAGGATGTGCAGCGCCATGCCAGCCCGATCCGGCGCGAAGCGGGCGTTTCGAGTGGTACGAGCGAGATGCCCGTTCCTTGGGCAATACGGGCCTCGACCGCGATGCGCGGCACGAGGGTGACGCCGATCCCCGCTGCCACCATCTGCACGAGCGTGTGCAGGCTGCTGGCCTCGAACTGCGCCCGCGCCTGAGTGTTCCCCGCACCGCAGACATCTAGCGCGTGACCACGCAGGCAGTGCCCTTCTTCGAGCAGCATGAGCGGTTCGCCCTCGAGTACCTGGAGCGAGACCGCTTCGGCACTGGCGAGTGCATGGGACTGGTTGCAGGCGAACAGGAACTCGTCCTCAAAGAGATCCTCGACAGCAAGGTCCCCGGTGCCGCAGGGGAGCGCGATAAGCGCGGCGTCCACCTCGCCGTCCTCCAGCCGAGCGAGCAGTGGGGCGGTTTGCTCCTCGCGCAGGTAGACTGTAAGTCCGGGAAACCGCTTCCGCAGCGCTGGCAGGACGCGCGGGAGCAGGAACGGGCTGATGGTCGGGATCACGCCGAGGCGCATCTCCCCGGTCATGGGAGCGCGGTCTGCCATGGCGATCTCCATCACCTCTTCCGCCTCGCGCAGCAGCGTTTTTGCCCGCAGTGCAATGGCTGTGCCGACGCGGGTCATGAGCACGTGCCGGTTCGAGCGTTCGGCGACGGTCGTCCCGAGAACCGATTCCAGGTCGCGAATGCCGGCGCTTAGCGTCGACTGGGTGATGTGGCAGCGCTTGGCCGCCCGGCCGAAGTGGCGTGTGTCCGCCAGTGCCACCAGGTACTCGAGTTGCTTCATTGTGGGCAGACGCTTCATGAGTGACCTCTCCCGGGACTTATATTCGTAGAACCCGATTATTATAGATACTTTTCATCGTTGTACACAAAGAGTTGCGTTCCCTATGCTCCATGGGCAGCCAGTCAGCTGAAACCGGAGCTCAGTCTCCGGCACTGTTTCCAACTGACGCGGGACACGCGGAGGAGAGAGTCATGAACGAAAGCACATGCCCGGTCAACGGGGCACGCGCACACGCTGCTGGAGGCGGCACGTCGAACCAGGACTGGTGGCCGAACCAGCTGAAACTCAATGTGCTGCACCAGCATTCCGCCTTGTCGAACCCGATGGGCAAAGACTTCGATTACGCCGAGGCGTTCAAGAGTCTGGACCTTGACGCAGTCAAGAAGGACATCTTTGAGCTGATGACCCTGTCGCAGGACTGGTGGCCAGCCGACTACGGTCACTACGGGCCGCTCTTCATCCGGATGGCCTGGCACAGCGCCGGCACCTACCGGGTCGGCGACGGCCGCGGCGGCGGACGCACCGGCAACCAGCGTTTCGCGCCGATCAACAGCTGGCCTGATAACGGCAACCTCGACAAGGCGCGCATGCTGTTGTGGCCGGTCAAGAAGAAGTACGGCCGCACGATCTCCTGGGGCGACCTCATGATCCTGGCCGGAAACTGCGCATTGGAATCGATGGGATTCAAGACTTTCGGGTTCGCCGGTGGCCGCGAGGACATCTGGGAGCCCGAAGAGGACATCTCCTGGGGTGCCGAGACCGAGTGGCTCGGGGACGAGCGCTACACGGGAGACCGGGATCTCGATGCGCCGCTGGGTGCCGTCCAGATGGGCCTGATCTACGTTAATCCGGAAGGTCCGAATGGCAACCCCGACCCAGTGGCCTCGGGACGCGACATTCGCGAGACCTTCGCACGCATGGCGATGAATGACGAGGAGACCGTGGCGCTGGTCGCAGGCGGGCACACCTTCGGCAAGGCGCATGGTGCTGGCGATCCCGCCCATGTTGGTCCTGAACCCGAGGGTGCTCCGATCGAAGAGCAGGGGCTCGGCTGGAAGAGTGGCTTCGGCAGCGGCAAGGCCGGTGATACGATCACCAGCGGCATCGAAGGCGCATGGACACCCACACCGGTGGCCTGGGACAACAGCTACTTCGACACCCTGTTCGGCTACGAGTGGGAGGTGACGAAGAGCCCGGCGGGTGCCTGTCAGTGGGTGCCCAAAGACGGTGCTGGTGCAGACACCGTGCCCGATGCCCACGACTCGTCGAAACGGCATGCACCCATGATGACCACGGCCGACATGGCAATGCGAATGGATCCGATCTACGAGCCCATCTCGAGACGCTTCCACGCCGATCCGGAGGCATTTGCGGATGCCTTCGCCCGAGCGTGGTTCAAGCTGACGCATCGCGACATGGGGCCGCGTGCACTCTATCTTGGGCCAGAGGTTCCCGAGGAGGAGCTGATCTGGCAGGATCCGATTCCACCCGTTACGCATCACCCCATCGACGAGCAGGACATCGCGTCGCTGAAGGCCAGCATTCTTGCCTCGGGACTGTCCGTGTCCGAGCTTGTCTCGACCGCCTGGGCGTCGGCGTCGACCTTCCGCGGATCCGACCTGCGCGGCGGGGCCAACGGCGCACGACTCCGTCTTGCGCCGCAGAAGGACTGGGAGGTCAACCAGCCTGCCCGGCTGGCATCCGTGCTCGAAACCCTGGAGGGTATCCAGCGGGCATTCAACGATGAGCAGGCCAACGGCAAGGCTGTCTCGCTTGCTGACCTGATTGTCCTGGGCGGCTGCGCGGCCGTCGAGCAGGCCGCGAGCAACGCTGGCCACGACCTCACCGTGCCCTTTACGCCGGGACGTGCGGACGCCTCGCAGGAACAGACCGATGTGGAATCTTTCGCTGTGCTTGAGCCGGTCGCGGACGGTTTCCGCAACTATGTGAACGGACGAGGCAGTGCGTCGGCTGAGGTGCTGCTGGTTGATCGGGCGCAGTTGCTGGGACTGACAGCACCCGAGATGACGGTGCTTGTCGGCGGCCTGCGCGTCCTCGGTGCGAATACCGGAGAGTCCCGGCACGGGGTGTTCACCGACCGACCGGGTGTGCTCACCAACGACTTCTTCGCGAACCTGCTTGACCTGGGCACGAACTGGGAAGCCGCTTCTGAATCCGAGGGCGTGTTTGAGGGGCGGGACCGGGCGACGGGTGCGCTCCGATGGACTGCCACCCGCGCCGATCTCGTGTTCGGTTCGAACTCGCAGCTTCGGGCGATCGCGGAGGTGTATGGATCCGAGGACTCCGGTCAGCAGTTCGTGGACGACTTCGTCGCAGCCTGGGACAAGGTGATGACCCTCGACCGCTTCGATCTCGCGTGATTTTCGGACGGGTCCGCGGCGGAACGCCGTGGACCCGGTCCCGCGAATCGGAACTCGACGTTTCGAAATTGGTGGAGGTGGCTTCTCTGCTGCACGCTGGAGCGATTCGTGGGGACTGCCAGAATACGCTAAAAAGAAATCACATTTAAATAAGGGACTTGTAGGCATGGGTTGACGGCCTGCGCCGCCTTACACCTGTATATATGTCGACGACTCATCGGAGTGGCCAGTGCCAACGTTCCTCCGCGCCGAGCAACCCCGAGCCTGCCATGCTGCTGTGACCGGGAGCCCGAATCAAGATGAGTATTAGCCGGCTGTCAGTAGTTCTGGGTAACGGCCAACAGAAGCTGTAGATCCGCACAATCCGTTTTTCCGGGTTGGACCTCTCAATGGCTCAATCTCTCACTTGAGGAGAGACCCGATATATTAGGAACAACGTGTCAGCACATAATAAACGGATACCCGAATATCAACGAGTGAGTGCATTCAGGCAACCTCTGGTTTCGACGGTACCATAATTGTCGCAACGCCCTCGATGACCTTGGTCTCCCCGCACCAACATTCCGTTTGTAGTTGAACAAAGTTCTTTTCTTCAATGAGTTCATCCACCGTAGCGACAGCTGATATCGTATCTCCGATACGAACAGGTGCTTTAAAACGCAGGGTTTGAGACACATAGATACTTCCGGGACCGGGTAGAGAGGTGCCTATCACTGTTGAGATGAGGCTTGCCGAGAGCATCCCATGGGCGATGCGGGTTTCGAACACAGTATCCTTTGCATACTCTTCATTCAGGTGAATCGGGTTGGTGTCTCCCGATACGCCCGAGAAATTAACCACGTCTGCCTCCGTAATCGTTTTGCCGAAGGTTGCGGACATTCCGGGTTTGAGATCTTCGAAGTAGTATCCGTCAATAGTCATTGTTTGAAGGTCCTCCAATACTTTTTTAGCGTACCAGGCTCAACGCCTTGATTGATTGATTGATTGAATGCTTGAATGCCGGTTTGACCTTTACCGAGAATGAGCGCATGGATGTCATTGGTACCTTCGTAGGGTCCAGCGGTTTCCAGATAAGAGTAAGGCATCTTTTGCAGTATCCGGGTTATTGATCAAGCCATTTAGGCCACGAGGCCACAAAAATCGCGTACGACATCTTCAAACAAATTAACGACGCTGACCTCGTCACTGATGCCGGACGAATAACCCCTGGCTTCGATGCCGAGCTGATGGCATTCGTCAATGGCCTTGCCAAGTCTGTCAGCATTGATGTCGATCAGGGCAATTCGCGCGCCGTTTGATCCAAAGGCGTTCGCCATGCTTGATCCCAGCCCCTGGGCTTCGCCGGTGATGGCGACTGCTTTACCCGCTAACTGCATACTGGAGGTTCCCTACCATATTGAGGATTGATTAACCGAACACGTACTCTCCGGGAGCATCGCGTAAGATTTTGTATCCGCGTCTGGCTGCACCCATGGCGGGTGATTTTGTTTGCGCTGAGGTGCGCTCATTCAGCCAGAGGTTCCAGGCAGGCCACCATGAACCCTGGTGAACCTGCTGAGCATCGAACCAGGTTTCGGGGTCTGTGTACTTATCTCCAGGCGAGCGCGTATGAATTCGGTAGCGGCGGCGTGGATGCTCCGGCCCGCTGATGACCCCCGCGTTGTGCCCTCCGCTTGTTAAGGCAAAAGTGAGTTCCGCCGTCGTCAGGTGGTGCAATTTATAAACCGATTTCCAGGGTGCAACATGATCGGTTTCCGTGCCGAGGGCGAACAGTGGCACACGAATATCAAGCAGGGAGACCGGTTGTCCACGGACCAGGAATTTGCTCTGTGCCAACTGGTTTTCAAGATATAACCAGCGCAGGTATTCGCTGTGCATACGATAGGGCATGCGGGTGCCGTCGGCGTTCCACGACATCAGATCGTTCGGTGACGCTTCCTTACCCAGCAAGTAGCGATCAACCATCGCCGCATAAATCAAATCGCTGGCGCGCAAGGCACTGAACGCCTGGCCCATGTTCTCGCTGCCCAGATAGCCGCGCTTCCACATCAGCTTTTCCAAAAAAGAAATCTGGCTGGGGCTGATAAAGCGCATGATTTCGCCAGCCTCGCTGAAATCGGTGAGCGCAGCAAACAAGGAGATGGATTGCAAACGATCGTCATCGTCTCTGGCCATGGCGGCGGCAGCCACAGAGAGCAAGGTACCACCAATGCAGTAGCCCACCGCGTGAATCTTGCGCTTGGGAACGATGCTTGATACCGCATCGATTGCCGCCATCAGGCCAGACTCGACGTAGTCTTCAAAGCCGACGTCGCGATCTTCTTCGTCCGGGTTCTTCCAAGAGATGATAAAGACGCTTTTGCCTTGTTCCGTCAGGTACTTGATCATGGAATTATGCGGTGACAGATCCAAAATGTAATACTTCATGATCCATGCCGGGCTGATCAGCACCGGCTCCGCGCCGACCTGTTCAGTCACTGGCGCGTACTGAATTAATTCCATCAGGGAGTTTTGGAAAACGACTTTCCCGGCTGTGACTGCGACATTCTCGCCTACCTTGAATTTCGCATTCTCGGGCGAACCCTTGTTGGCAGCGCCGTGAATCTGATCCTGTACCAGAAATTTCAACCCGCGCAGTAGATTTCGACCCAATTCATCGCGTGTGGTTTTAAGCACCTCAGGGTTGGTCAGTGGCGTGTTGGCGGGTGATACCATGTCCAGGATTTGATCCGCGACCGCCGACACAAGCACCTCATGGTCCGGGCGCACACCTTCCACACCAGTGGTGGCTTCCCGCCACCAGTCCTTCGTGGTCTGGTGTGCCTGAGCGAAGACCTTGAATGGCCACTTTTGCCACGCCTCACCACTCATGCGCCGTTCAATACCGGTCGCAGGGCCTTGGGCGTCTGCATTAAAGAGAGACTCGATGCCGTAACCAAGCAGTGCCAGTGTTTTGTAGACGAAGCTTTGCGCGAGCCGTGCACGCTTGCCGGGCGACAAACCCAGATGAGCAATCCAGTCCAGGGTGGCCAAGCTGAGATCTACAGGTGATACGCCTTGACTCACTTGCGCCAGGGCGGCGCGAAATTTGTTGTCAATGTTGGTGCTTTGACGTTCATCGACCCAGTTGAACAGGGAAGTATTTGGCACGTATGATCCTCGAATACAGGCTCTCACTAAAGGTGTTGGACACTGCTGATCGACAGCGTGGAACCAGTGATAAAGTCGGGGGAGCTGGCTACCCGAAAGTTCACGCCACAGGTTCTGTCTTGCGCGTCGGCGCCGACTCGATAACCCGCTTCTTTCGGCTCGATGGTGACGGCTGTACCGATATCCTTCGTGATTGCCATGGGCCCCGTCCAGGTTTCGTCCATCCAAGCCATCACACTGTCTGCACGATGGCTATTAAATTGTTAATCATCAGATAATAAACTAATAACCAATGTTAACAGAAACCAGGCTAAAGAAGTAAGGCAGTTCGTGCTGGACAGTATTCCTTCAGATTTCCCGGGTGTGGCCGATCTAGAATAGTTGAGGGAAAATCTGCCAAGTATTGATGTGGAGCTGACAGGGGAGGACATGGAGGAGTTGAATTCGATGAGCCCGCCCACCTAGTTCACGCGCTGGCGGCCCCTTCCTGTGGAAGAACTCGCAGAGGATGTCGAACAGGCATACCACTGGTGTATCCGATACGCCATGACACATGTCTATGACGACACGGAAGACAACGCAACTGAATTTGAGCGTGTGCTAGAACAGCTTGAATACAGTGGGTTCCGTCCGTATGAGACAAAGAAAAACGACCGCAAGAAAGAATATGTCTCCACGGTCTTCCTCGCCGTGAAAGAACGCCACGAACAGAACCACGACTTTCAATCGACCATGCATGCGGCGCTGAACGTCCACCAAGCACACCGACACACCGCACTCGATATGGAACAGGCATTCGATCAACAGATCGAGAACGCAGAACGAGCATCTCACTCACCATCTCGCGAACAGTCGCCGCATACCCCCTGCTTCTGACGATCTGAGTCAGGATGGCGTGCTGCTTTCGTTCGCTTCGCAACGCCCATCCACACACCCCGGGTGGCTAAAATCTCCAATTGTGCGACCGGACACTTCACGTGTTCTAAAACCGGACACTTTATTTGTTCCCAACACCTCCAACGGGGTGTACGTCAATATTTGGGCAAATATCATTTTTCGCAGATATGAGGAGTTTTCGGTTGTGCGTACCAGTAGTCATCAAATCGGTTGCTGATGATATATGAGCGAAGCGATGCAATGCTGTTTGCGCCATCCTTGCTCCAGTGCATCCCGCCGCGTTTCAGTCGGGTACCGATGACATTTTTGCATCCGGCTTCGACTGCCGCGCTTGATACGCATAACCCCTGTTCTCGGAATGTCTTATACCGCATCCGTTCGTGGTTGCGTTCGAAATAGCCGAGTGCATTCTTAATCTTCTCACCTTGTACTGAAAGCGGGTGCAGAATATCAATCACATCCTCAATCTCTCCGGTTCTGAGGGCTGCACAGGTATTTTTTGCCCATTGTCTGCCGATCTCGGCATCGTCGCCGTACACGAGTTTGGAGATATCCCAGATTTTTTCGAGGGCGTGAAACAGGTCAAGAATCTGGATGGCTGTAGGAAACAGTTCCGTGAAACAGGCCCAGATCCACTTGGCCCCGTCTCCGATGACGACCTGACGGTTGGCATCATAGAATCCTCGCCGTAGGGCCTCGCGCTCCATGCGTTGTGCAAAGGGTGCCAAGTGCATAGCCAGATCCTTGGTGCCTGCACTTTCGATGGCCGCAGTGTGGGTCACCGACGAGACATCGATTCTGGCATGGCCCTGCTCGTCACACCGATCACAGCTCCAGACTGTTGCAACCTTCATTTCCCGGGTTTTCGAGGTCCCGTCGGGCTGCTTGCCCTTCACCCCTTCGGTCTCCGACCTGATCATCGGCACCCCGGTCCCGTCAACCCCGAGATACATGGTGCGTGCCGGAAGCGATTCCTGCTCGACTTGGCGTACTTCGTACTGACGTATGTCCTTCCCCAAGCGCTCGGCAGTTCGTTCCACCTGCTTGATACTCACCCGGACTGATGCCAACTCGTGCAGCAGGGTGTGTGATTGGGCAAAGCTTTCCCGGCCCGCCACCTGACCGATCATCCGCACTACACCCGGTGACAGGGCTCGTGAATCCAGACCCATGGCCTGATCCTTGGGAAACCAGCCCTGTGTGCAGTCATCACAGTAGTAATAGGCCCTGTGATATGTAATATCGCCCACGGCCGTGGTCAGCGTGCGAGCATGCTGACCACGATAGCGGGCCGGTGCACCGCAGTCACAGGGTATGTGGTTCGAAGGATGATCCGAATCATCCTGGTCCAGAAATGTCTCGAGCAGCGATGCGGCGAAGTTCAGGGCACGTGACTTGATCAATGACTCAACGGCATCGAAATCAACCCGGCGGGTAAAATCCTGTGCCCCCAGCAGCCTGAGGATGTCCTGCTCAACCTCCTGTGCGACAGTCTGTGTGAGCACGTCTGGTTCAGCGTTTTTTTTTACGGTGCGCCTGCACCTGTGAATCACACAATGACTCACTGACTTCGGTCAATTCGCCCACCAGTTGCTTAAAGCGCTTGAATTCCTGTATCTGCTGCTGTGTCTGCTTGAGCATAGGGGCTGGAATCGACCGGGTGACTGTTTTGTTTGTGACCTTGCGTGTTAACTGCCAGCTCTGATGTCCGGGGTCACCGGGTGTAGCACAGTGGCAGGCAGGTGATCCACATTTGCGGGAGACGTGGAGCAAGTTGCCGGGGCGGAAATCCCTGAGGGTGTTGAACTGGGTCAGCAGAGCATCCCGCTTGGCTTTGAGTTGATTGATCGTGTCCATGGGCAGAGTCTCTGGATGGTTGCAATACTGAAAGTATACATTACTTATAATAAAGCGTAAAAAATGCCTATCAGGACTACCGATTATGAAATTGCCTAAAATCTGACGCACACCCCCTCCAACGCTGCCTTTTGCAATTGAAGCGCAAGCTGTGTTATAGTTGACCTTCGGCAATTCGCCAGATTCTCAACAGGGAACCTAGGAGAACCAAAAATGTTCAGCTTGATTGACTCACCCCCCCCCCCCCCACCGCTAGACTGACGGCCCTCGCGGTGCCCGCCGCGATGCTGTGCTTCCTGCTGCTTGCAGGACCGGCGCAGGCGCAGATGCCGACAGCAGAACAATGCAACGACAGACGCCTGTTCACCCTGGAAAAGGTTATATTTCTGGGTGATGGCACCATGAATGAAAATAATTCAGACTTCGGCCACAACGGGATCCAAGTCAATAGGATGGCCGATTGCCCTGGTCTAGATGCCAATGTGCTAGAAGAAATCGGTTTCTGCATGAATGTCTGGGACACGACCCCATGCAGCGGCAACGAATGCACAAACACTGCGGCCAAAGTTTTAGGATCACGGGTTCACCCGGACTGGCATTCCGAAAACCTTGTATGCGGTTTGATGTTCGCGCGCGAAGTATTTGCATCTTTTATTGTTGCGTCGCCACATGATAACGAGGTCAAGGACAATCGTACCAACCGGTTGATAATCGCTTTGGTCGACAATCCCCACGAACATGTGTTTTTCGACATCCGGGACGACGACTGACGTGATCTGGGATGCTGCAACTTGCCACGCCTGAACTTCTACGAACTACGCCAAGAACTCATTCACGCGGTGCCGCTTTCGATATTCTCAAACAAGTCGTAGACAGGGGTTCGCGCGTCAGTGAACGCACAAGTATCGCTGACTTCGCTCTTAATTCACGAGTAACATAGCTTAAAATAAAGCTGGCGTTTTATCGAATCTCGCCCTCAGCATATTCCCTCTCTCTTCTGCTTTTTCGTGTCCTTATGGCGGAGTCACAGTGCTAAAATAATTGGGCAGGTTTTTACTGACGGGATCTGTAGATATTTTTCGTTCGGCACACACCCAGGAGGCATTGCCCGGCCATATGGCCAGGCTGGAGTTGCTGCCACTGTCGATCACTGAGATTGAGGGGCAGTCGTTGAATGTGCTCGACTATGTGCTGTCGGGAAACTTCTCTTCAGTGCCCAGCGCGCATCCCACGCGAGAAGACATAGCACACCTGATATTGTGTGGCGGCTATCCCGAAGTTCAGGGAAAGAGTCCGAGAGCCAGACAAATCTGGTATCGATCATATACGGAAGGCAGGCTCTTTAAAGACTTCGAGTCGCTGTACGCAGCCCGAGGTGATTATCACTCCCGGCTGCAGGCGTTGGCACCCTACCTTGCGGGGCTGAGTGGCAACTTGCTCAAATACTCCAATATCGCGAACGATCTCGAACTGGATGACAGACTCAGCAAGAGTTACATCGAAATTCTGCAACTCATGTTCATTGTTCGCAGAGCGCCCGCCTACATCAGAAACAGAGCCAGACGTTTGGCGACCCGAATGCCGAAACTGCACTACGTGGATACGGGGCTTGCCTGCCATCTCCTGGGCCTGCGCACCGAGGAACAGATACTCAACAGCCAATACTATGGGGGATTGCTGGAGAGTCTGATATATATGGAAATCTGTAAGCATGCTGCCTGGTCCGAGGAAGAGGTCGGCATGTATCACTTCAGGGACACGCGCAAGCGCGAAGTCGACATCGTGCTCGAGCGCGGCAACTCAAAAATCATCGGTGTTGAGGTGAAAGCCTCGGCCAGCGTGAATGCTGGAGACTTCAAGGGTCTTGCGGCCTTGGCAGAGTTTTCCGGCAACGCATTTGAGCGGGGCATACTGTTTTACAATGGACGGGAAGTATTGCCATTTCAACAGGGTGCACTGGAGTTTTATGCAATCCCCATCGGAGTGATGCTGGGTGCTCGGGAGTGAGCATGGGGGAGTCGAGTCCATTTATCTATAAGGATGTGGAAGAATGGCTCCATAAGGTGAACTTTCAATAGACGTCCACTCCTAGGAAGCTCCTGTGCGTGGGCGAAGCGAATATGATAGATCACGAAAAGTTTCAAAGTCTTGTACAGCGGCTCTATGCCACAGTAGAGGAATTGGAGTCTATGTTTCCGGGGCGGCACTTTACGCCTGATGGGCACATGGTGGGCAGCATCGGAGAGTGCTTGGTAGCCGATGCTTATGGGTTAGAACTAACTACAGCATCCAATAAAGGCTACGATGCAGTATCAAGATCGGGCACACAAATAGAAATAAAGGCTACGCAGTCAAAGTCAGCAGCTTTCCGCAGTGAACCTCAGCATGCAATAGTTATAAGAATTCTTCCAAATGGCACTTTCGAAGAAATTTATAATGGGCCAGGTGGCTTGGTCTGGGAACAGTTCACAGGTAAACCGTTGCCATCTAATGGTCAGTACCAAATCTCATTAAACAGATTAAAGGCATTAAACCAGAAGGTGAGTGAGTCACAACGAGTTCCAAAAAGCGTTTAACAAAGTGGCCAATCGAAAAGTCAAGACGCTGGCGTGCAATGGTTCATCCACTTTGCTCTGCCCCCCCACATACCGCGGCGCTAGAATAAAAAATACGACTTTGGAATGTAAATCTTTGAACAAAGGAGTAGCTGTTTTGATTGGGAGGGGCGGGGGTGAGTGAGTTCGTGATGAAAACTGAGAAGAGCATAATGGTGCCCATGCCTGACGGCATCAATCTGTCCACCGACCTGTATTTTCCTGATGAATCAGGAGGGCCCTGGCCCGTGCTCCTGATGCGCAACCCCTATGACAAGAATATCATTCCAATGGGTGCAGAGCACATAGCCAGTGATGGCATTGTTTTTGTGATGCAGTATGTTCGGGGCTGCTATGAATCTGAAGGTCAGTTCCAGCCATTGGCGAACGAGAGACGTGATGGTGCGGCTGGCTGCAGGAGCAGACGTGGTGTAATGGTCGTATTGGTACTATCGGTGTTTCGTACTTGGCGGCCACGCAGTGGGCGCTGGCAATTGACCAGCCGGAAGGCATGGTCTCTGCTATGCCGCAGGTATCTGGCAGCCTCTTCAACGGCTTTGGATTTTTTGCCCGCGGTGTTGTTCAGCTTGATACGTGCTTGTTGTGGACTGCGGCGATGGCAGACCAGGAAAATCTGCGGAATGGGAAAACGTACAGTGACGGGCATCCAAAGCTGAAGGCGCTGCGCGAGGCTGCCAATGAACTGCAGTCAATCACGGTGCAGAGCATGACGCTCGACCCATCAACAGAAGAAGGCGCGCAAGCAGCGCAGAGTATGATGCACCGTGCGCAGGATGTTGCACGTTTGTCTGAGGAGTTTCTGGCTCAACCACTCAGCGAGGCAGCTGCCCAGGTGGCAGAATACGCTCCCTGGCTGGACCAGTGGCTGGCGTTTATTGATGACCCGGATGCCGAATTCTGGCGCGATTTTGACTGGGAGCAGCATCGGGACTCCGTGAATATTCCAATGCTGCATCACACCGGCTGGTTCGATATTTTTATTCGCGGTCAGCTCAAGGACTTTGCGGCGTTGTCCGCGCGCGATGGTGGCCCATTCCAGAAACTGATTATTGCCCCGGAAGATCATGTCGGCGTGAGCCTGGGTTCTGCCGCTGCAACACCCATTGGCGAAAGGTCGTTCCCGGTTGACTATGCGATGGATGACTACGCGGTAAGCAAGATGCCCTCATCGACAGAGGGCCAGCTCAGTCGTCGCTGGTGCCAGCACTGGTTGCAGGATAGGGATACCGGGTTGCTGGATGAAGCGCCGGTCACGCTCTATGTTCAGGGTGATGATGTCTGGCGCGACGAACAGGAATGGCCACTGGCGCGCACTGTGTGGACACCCCTATACCTGCAGAGTCGGGGTGGGGCCAACTCCGCAAGGGGCGACGGTGAACTGTCTTTTGACGCGCCAAAGGATCACATGAGTGAGCCTGACAGGTATAGCTACGACCCGGCTCAACCGCTACAGGCCAAAGGCGGTACCTTCCTCAATATTGGGATTGCTCCGGGTGTGTTTGAGCAGTCTTCTATCGAGAACCGGCAAGATGTATTGGTGTATGCCTCAGGTGTGCTGGACACAGATCTGGAGGTTACCGGCCCCGTTGCCATGAAGCTCTGGGCGGCCACTTCTGCGGTAGATACTGATTTCACCGCGAAGTTGGTGGATGTCGCGCCCGACGGACAGGCTTTTAATATCTGCGATGGTGTGACCCGATTGCGTTTTCGCAAGGACAGGCCGGGGCTGGTAACACCCGGTGAAGAGCAGGAGGTTGACATTGAATTGTCACCAACCAGCTACGTATTCAAAGCTGGCCACAAGATTCGGTTACAGGTTTCTTCCAGCAATTTCCCACTGTTTGATCCGAATCCCAATACGGGTAAAAGCCTGTTGACCGACACAACGAATGAAATGGTCGTAGCTGAACAGACGGTATTTCACGACAGGCTTCGCCCGTCTCATCTTGTTCTGCCGATCATCCCCAGAGATTGAGGCGGGGGGAGTCCACAAAGTTCAGTATGTGATTGATATATAAGAACTTTCTTCACTGAAAAGATAACATGGTATTACTTCTCGTGATTCTATAAAAAAATGTTTAATCCTCCTTCAAACCGGCGTCCAACACTGTGCAAACAAGACCACGCGACCGAAAAAATCTAAACCCAAACCACGTCACGTCTAGGGAGAGTCGGAGTTGGAAAAGACGACCTCAAGAAACCGGTTCTGCAGTTCCCCCGGTCACCAACGCCGCGGACTTCCCATTTTAAACCAATCGCGCATCGCCTGCATTAGCTCCGCGGTTGAACTGTCCTGCAAGTCTTCTTCAGAGGCCCCTTCGGAACGCCGCTGATCCCAGTTCCATCCACGAAAATCCTCGTACTCCGAAAACATCTGAGAAGCTTCCAATGGCGCAAAATCGTCTTGATCCTTGATCCAGTTGCGGAGCTTACGAACAGCGGTCAGGGGGTCGCTATTGTGAGATTCTATATCGAATCCAGCTAAATCGGAGATTGAGGCTTGATAGCGATACTTCTTCTCTTCAAGGACCAGGAACACCTTCCCGGATAGCTGTTCCGGGCCGAACCGTCGACACCCAAAGTCGATGCCAAGCTCGAATGGCATGTTCAAGCGATAGTGCTCTCCCGCCGTCTGCGCCTGACATCGACTCAGGTCGTGAATGGAATAGCGGGAGGATCGGACCAGTTCGAGTATTTTATCGATTCTGGTCTCGCCCGAATCACTACGTTCCGTCGCAATGCGCGGATTGAGTCCCAAACGCAACAAGCAGAACAGCAAGGCTTGAAGTATGGGGGCGTAATTGGCATCGAAGGGGCAATTGACGAATACATTCCTGTCAAAACTCTGGCCTGGCGCCATTTACCTTATCCCCTGAGAAATAATGGGAGCTTCCACAGGAATCCCGTCCGCGAATTCTACCGTCTTTCCGATGGATGAAGAGCCCGGTTCGGTCCCTGCTGGCGATTTTCTTTCCCTCCTTAATTGCTTCCTCTTGCGTGTCATAGCGCCGGCTCGCACGGTTGGAGCCACTCCTCCGCACGGCCCATTTGCCGTCGCGCTGCACGACATGTAGGCTCCCTTTTGGCATAGTTCAGTCCTCGTCTGGTTCTCTGTAGCAAGCACTGGAATAATACGGGGCGATGGCAATCTTGTCTATTTTAGCCTTGGCGTGACGTGGATATATTTGGAACCAGAGTGTTTGCGTCTTTCGGAATCAACCCTTAGATGGCCAATGCCCCAATCGTTGATCAAGACAGTACTCAAGTGGATCGGTTTTACCAAAGCCAGAAGCTCCGATGCCTCCCCATCAAATTCTTCTGTGAAAGCCGCCGCACCGGCACTTGCTGCTGCATCACAAGTGGCAGCAACTATTTGTTCCACTTCATTTGTCTTTCCAGAATCCCATTGCTCAGTATTGGTTAGCCTTTCTTCAGCTTCACTCACAGCCTCGTCCAGATTGCTCATGTTCTCTGTAATATCGCCACGGCGATACATAAGAATTGGTAATAATGAGTTCGCTCAGGGTAGGCATGTGGTTTTTTTTGGCGAAGCAAAGGCTTTGCTGACTCCTGAGAGACAATTCGCGTCCACCAGATCAGTGTTTACTGCATAGACCATAATCTCATTCAATCTCTGGTTGAGGCGTTTCACAGTTTCCAGGGTGCCTTTGCCGCAATTGGCTCCAGGGCTTCAATAACGTGCCTGGCTCTGAGCTTGTGAATGGGTAATTTGCCAAGTTTGGGGAAGACATGAAGTTCCAGTGATCTATAGATCTCTTCTGCATGTGATTCAGATACCCGGTTGCGTTTGGTCTGAATCCACCGGCCAGCCACCGCTTCCAGCGTATGTGCGTTTTTTCCCAGCGATGATTCTCGCTTTTTCGCGCTCATGCTCGATGGGATCGATATCCTCCAAAAGCAACTGTCTGTATTCATCCCTTTTCGCCCTTGCCTTGGTCGGAGTGATGATGGGGTATTCTCCAAGAGTAAGGGCCAGACGTTTTTTGGTGAAAGGTGTGAAATAGTTGAACATCCAGGCCTTGTAGCCGCTGGGCTTGATTTTGAGATACAGGCCTTTCTGGTCTGCCAGGCTGTAGATCTTGTCCTTGGGCTTGGCATGGTTGACCGATTTCAGGTTCACTGAGCGGCTTTGGTAATTCTTGGTATTGTAGTACTTCGCTCCGAAGAAAATATGCCCCGTATTACCAAGAGCATCACCAAACAAAATGGCTGGAATTTACAAGACAGTTTCGCACCACATAGGTCGATGTGAGGCACCGATTTGTTCGGATATTACGGGATGTTATTGGACGTTCTGGGACATCCCGGTGGTGGAGGCGGGGGGAGTTGAACCCCCGTCCGTCGATCCGCCACTGCAGGCGCTACATGCTTAGCTCCCTTTATTGAGTTAGCCCGTCATCAGCCCAAGGGTCAGGACGATAACAGCGAGTCCGGCAAAGTGTTTAACAGCGCTGCGCCGAACAGACCGCACTGCGATCTTGTGAGATATGACACCTGAGAGATCCGGGGATCGCCGGACGCACAAGCACGGCTCCGGTCAGATGGCACCCTACTGGGTATTAAGCAGCGAGTGCGTAGTTGTCGTCGTTGGCAACTATAGGTGTGTGACTTGGATTAACGAGATTGGTCACCATCTCGGCATGCTCCTGAAGCTTATAGAACTCCGTCGAATCCTGATCGCCCCCATGATCTCAACACCGATCATGTGCTCATATCAGAGCAGGGCGGGCATTCTACACCTCTGGACAACTGAAGTGTTAAGGTTTTTCAATTCTTGGGCACCTGGCATAGCGAAACCAGATGGGGGTAAAGTCCGGGTGAATGCGGGCCCAGACATGCATCGGGCCTGGAAGTACATGATTCGAGGGGCGTTGATTGGGTAGAATCCGGTTCTGTATGAAACCCTCCACTGCACCTCAGTCCAGCCGATCAGGCGACCACAGGCACAAGTCGCTGCTGTTCTACCGTGACTATACCGGTTATACCGGAGGCCATCAGAAAGTGGCGGATTACTTTGAACATTGCCTCGCCTCATCCCGATACAGGCCGATCGTCTCATTTTCTTCGAGATCAGTGTGGGATCCGTCCTGCCCCTGGCCGGAACTGGGGTTTTCCGATCCGCAGGAGGACGGATCAGCCTATGAGCCGGACACGGCGGATGCGCTCTTTATCGCAGGCGCGGACTGGGAGCAGCTCGATCGAACCGGGGCGGCATTCAACTGCCCGATCATGAACCTGGTACAGCATGTGCGGCATGCTGACCCGAGCCTTGGGCTCTACCGGTTCCTCAGTCGCCGCGCAGTCCGGGTCTGTGTCTCCAGCGAGGTGGCAGCTGCCATCAAAGCCACCGGACAAGTCAACGGCCCGGTCTACACCATTCCAAACGGGCTTCGGATTCCGGCCACTGATCTGGAACGGGATCAGGATGTCTGCGTGCTCGCGACCAAGGATCCCCAACTCGGCAAGCGGGTCGAACAGGGGCTTGTGGATCAGGGATACCGGGTGAGCCTGGTTGACCGGCAGGTTGACCGCGACCGGGTGCTTGCCGATATGGCACGGAGTCGCGTGACAGTGGCGCTGCCCAACCCGACTGAGGGATTCTATCTGCCAGCCTTGGAGGCCATGGCATTGAGCGACCTCTGTATAGTACCGGACTGCGTCGGCAACAGGAGCTTCTGTCACCATGGGCAAAACTGCCTGATGCCAGCCTACGACTACCAGAGCATTATGCAGGAGACAGAACGGGGCCTGAAGCTGACCGGGTCCGGGCTCAGATCGGCGCTTACCGGTTTCAGGCGGGCAAGATCAGTCAGAAAAACGCTGCAGCAGCATTCCCTTGAGCGGGAGCGGCGCGATTTTCTGCACATCCTCGATGAACTTGATCAGATGTGGTAAGGCTGTGGATTCCAAAAATATTCTGCTGACTGGAGTGCCGCGGTCCGGCACCACGCTCTGCTGCGCCTTGTTGAACCAGTGTGATGGAGTACTGGCGCTGGTGGAGCCGATTCCTGGAGACCAGTGGTCTGCCGGACTGTCGGCCAGCGCAGCGGTTGCCAGGATATGCGAGTGCGTGGATCAGGCACGCACGGCTGCCCAATCGGGCGCGGTGCCCAGCCTCAGGGTTGGCGACGGATTTGCGGACAATGTAGTTGCCGGGGATGGGCAGAGCCCCGGTGTGCGGCCGGTACAGTCCGCACGAGGGCAGGTCAGGCTCGACAGCCCCATGCCGGCGGATGACACCCTGGTGGTCAAACACAACGCGCTCTTTGCGGCATTGCTGCCCAGGCTGCTTGAGAGGTTCCCGGTGGTTGCGGTGATCCGCAATCCGGTCGCCGTGCTGGCCTCCTGGCAGACGGTGGACCTGCCTGTACATCGGGGGCGCATTCCGGTTGGTGAGCTGTTTGCACCGACACTCGCCGCGGGGCTTGAGAGAGAGCCCGATGTCCTGACCCGTCAGCTGATGATTCTCGACTGGTTTTTTGACGCCTATCGCCGGGTGCCCCCATCGCGCCTGGTCAGGTACGAAGACCTTGTCGCGGGCAGGGCAACGGCTCTGGGGACCATTGGCGACCAGCAGGCAATCGGCGCCGGACTTGTCGGCGTGACCAGCCGCAATACTGCCTATGATCCGGCGGTGTTGAGGGCACTTGCCTCCAGACTCATCGAGTACGGGGGCACCTACCTGGAGCAGTATACCGAGGAGGATCTGGAGGCCGTCGCCTCGTGATCGGGCACAGACAGCTCGACTTCATGATCGTTGGCGCGCAGAAGTGCGGCACCACGGCGCTGGCGGCCTTCTGCGCCGAACACCCGGACATCTGCATGGCCGACCCCAAGGAGCCCCATGTCTTTGATGCGCCGGGCTTTGACCCGGGCGTCGTGGACGACAGATACCAGGCCTGTTTCAGTCACTACGGGGGTGAACAGCTGCTTGGGGAAGCCACGCCTATCTATATGTACTGGCCCGAAATCGCCGGACACCTGCACAGGTACAACCCGGACCTGAAACTGATTGTGATCCTGCGCGACCCCGTTGACAGGGCGGTGTCGCACTACCGGATGGCCCGCGAGCGCAACGAGGAACAGCGAGGGCTCGTGGCGGCGTTTCTGCTGGAGACATTCCGTCTGCGTGCGGACAGGGACCCGCGGGCTACCGATTCCAGCTCACGACTGCACTCCTACCTGGACCGGGGGCAGTACCGGCGCCAGATTGAGAATCTGCAGCGGTGGTTCGAGCCTGACCGGGTACTGATCCTGGATTCTGCGGATCTGTTGGCCAGGCATGATCAGACCCTGGGACGGGTCTTCAGGTTCCTCGGGGTGTCTGAGGAGATCCGGATCGCGCCCAGGAAGGTCTTTGAGTCCGGCACTGCCGCGCCCTCGGGCCTGCTGATGTGCCTCCTGAGAATCGCCCTGTTCCGGCGCAGTGCCATTTTTCGGCGACTGGTACAGTAGGCCGGTGCCGGCCGAAGACCCGCAGAGCGCACGTGCGCAGGTGCCTGGCTGATTGCACAGCAGGAGACTGATATACTCGCCAGCCTGAAGATCAACCACAACCCCGGGTAGCAGATGTCAGCCGTCAGATCGTTGCAGGAAGTGCTCTTGCAGGAGAATCTTGTTCAGCAGGAGGAACTGGGGCGGGCCGAGCAGATGCAATCGAGCGTCGGGGGTGCCGTCGGCCCGATTCTGGTGCGCACCGGCGTAATCTCAGAGACGGATTATCTGAAGGCGCTCTCCATACAGACCGGGTTCCCCCTGCTTGGCGTGCGGGAGGAGGACCAGCCCCTGCCCGATGGGCTTGCGGTCTACCAGTTTGTCAAGGCTTCACACATACAGTTTGACTGGTTTATCGATCAGTCGACCGTCCTCTGGGAGATGGGCGAGGGCACACTGGGGTGCCTGGCCAAGGACGGGGGCTCGGCACTGGTCAGGGATACCCTGGCCTATTTTTATCCCGATTCGCAGATCCAGTGGAGCCTCTGCCTCAATTACGACCTGGAAAAGATTCTCAGCTTTCTTCGTCAGGAGCGTGCGGTTGAGAGCCTGTTCGAGGACGGTGGAGCCAAGCACCTCAAGGAGCTTGCCGAGGAAGCGCCGGTCATCGAACTGGTCAACAACATTATTTCCCAGGCCATAGAGACCAAGGCGTCCGACATCCATATAGAACCCTCCGAGACCGAGTTCTTTGTCCGGCTCCGGGTCGATGGTGTGCTGCGCACCAGGCTCAGCCAGCCCATGGAGCGGTTTGCGGCGGTGGCCTCACGAATCAAGCTGATATCGGGGATTGACATCGCCGAGCGCCGGTTGCCCCAGGATGGCCGGCTGAGCACGCGGTTTGGCGGTGTGGAGATGGATATCCGCGTGTCGACCGCGCCCAACATCCATGGTGAGTCCATCGTGCTGCGGCTGCTGCCCAAGGAGCGCGACGACATGTCGCTGAGCAAACTGGGCATGCTGCCCGATCACCTGCAGAGCATGAAACAGTGGGCCCAGGAGGCAAACGGTATTATCCTGGTCACGGGGCCAACCGGTTCTGGCAAGTCGACCACCCTGTACGCCACCCTGGCGGAAGTGGATGCCGCCCAGCACAAGGTCATTACTGTCGAAGACCCGGTGGAATACCAGATGCCCGGCATCACGCAGATCCAGGCGCACTCCGATATCGGCTACACCTTCGCCACCGCCCTGCGGGCCATCCTGCGCCAGGATCCGGATGTCATCATGATCGGTGAGATCCGCGACCTGGAAACCGCTGAAATCGCCATCCAGTCTGCGCTGACCGGGCACCTGGTGCTCTCTACCCTGCACACCAACGATGCCGTCTCGGCCTTTACCCGCCTGATTGACATGGGGATCGAACCCTTTCTGGTGGCCGCCCCCCTCAAGGCCGTTCAGGCACAGCGCCTGGTGCGGAAGCTCTGTGAGCACTGTGCACAACCGGTGAGCCCACCGGCGAATGTGAGCGACTTCATACAGCAGGTCAATTCGGACCAGATCAGCAGCCAGTGGCGACAGGCCGTTGGCTGTGCCGCTTGCCAGGGGACCGGCTACAGGGGTCGTTCCGGTATCTACGAGATGGTGGCAGTGACGACCGAGATGCAGAAGCTGATTGGCCGGAACGCACCCGTTGATGAGATGCGCGACCTTGCCAAGGCTCAGGGGAGCCGCACACTCCTGGAGGACGGCCTGGTCAAGGCCTCCATGGGCCTGACGTCCATTGACGAAGTCTATCGTGTTGTGAACCACTGATGAGATTCCAATACCGGGCTCTGGCACATGACGGGCAGATTGAGCGTGGTGTTGTTGAGGCGCTGAGCGTCCAGGAGGCCATGCGGCAGATATCCGAAAAGGGTATCGAGCCGGTCCTGGTCGAGCCGGAAAAAGCCAAACGGCAGTCATCGGCCAGGATTTCCTTCTCCGAGGTCATCCGTTTTTTTGAGGAACTCTCCACACTTCTAAGCTCCGGGGTTGCCCTGGTTGATGCCCTCTCGTCCCAGGCGGAGAACCAGACCAATACTGCCATGGAGCAGGTGCTGTCCGAACTGACCCGGGATATTGAGCAGGGCAAGGCCTTCTCGGAGGCGCTGGCCAACTCGCCCAGGCTGCGCCTGCCGCCCTACATGACTCATCTGGTTGAGGCCGGTGAGCTGACCGGTAAGCTGGCCGCGGCCATCGAGTCTGGTGTGGGGCAGATGCAGTATGAGGAGAACACGGCCTCCGAGATCCGCAACGCCCTTGCCTACCCGGCCATCCTGGTGTGCAGCGGTGTCGCGGCCATTGGTCTGGTCTTTGCACTCGTGGTGCCAAAGTTCACCCACCTGCTGGATGAGAGCGTCGATCTTCCGCTACTGGCCGAGCTCGTCCTGCGTTCGGGCCTGTTCCTCAACAGCAACGCGGCCTGGGTCCTCGCCGCTCTCCTGGTGGCGACCCTGGTTGCGGCATACCAGCTCTCCAGACCCCGGGTACGGGCCTCCCTGCTGGAATTGGTGGCCCGCTGGCCCCTGATCGGCACCTGGCTCGCCGAGTCGGAGTCCGGGCGCTGGACCTCCGTGCTGGCCGCCCTGCTGGGCAGTGGTGTGCCGGTGATCAGGTCACTGGACCTGGCCAACCAGGGCGTCCAGATTCGAGCGCGGCGCACCAAAATGGAGGCGGCCGCGGCGGCGGTGAAGGGCGGCGAGCCACTGTCTGCGGCCCTGCTCAACCAGCAGGCGCTGACGCCAGTTGCCTACAATATCCTCAGGGTAGGTGAGCAGTCCGGCAAGCTGCCGGCCATGCTGCAGTCCCTGGCGGCGCTCTACGAGCGGACCGGCAAGCGGCGGATGAAGCGGGTGCTGGTGCTGATCGAGCCCCTGGCGATCCTGTTGATAGGTTCGGTGATCGGCACTATCATCATCGGCATTGTTCTGGCCATTACCAGCTCGGCAGACATGCCTCTCTAGTCAATTCAACTTGTGGATCCTCAGCCTGTGAACCGGTTTGTCCTCCCCAGAGAACGTTCTGGCCCCCAGAAGGGCTTCTCGATTGTCGAGTTGCTGGTTGTGATGGTGATCATGGGTCTGCTCATGGGCCTGGTCGGCCCCAGGCTGTTCGGCCGGGTGGACGCCTCCAAGGTCAGGACAGCCGAGGCCCAGGTCAGGATGCTCAAGACATCCTTGCAGACCTACCGGCTGGACCTGGGGACCTACCCGTCCACGCAGCAGGGTCTGCAGGCCCTGATGACCCGGCCGCAGGGCGGGGTGAACACCAATCTCTGGCAGGGCCCCTATCTGGATGATGCCCTGCCACTGGATCCCTGGAACAATCCCTACCAGTACCGGCTTGAGCCCACAGCCACTCAGGACTTCGCCCTGTTCTCTTTCGGCGCGGACGGTGTCGCCGGGGGCGAGGGATTCAATCAGGATGTCGGCTATTTGCCTCTCTGATCCCCGTGCCGGGACCCCCCTCCGGCGCACGCACAGTGGGTTCAGCCTCGTCGAGACCCTGGTCGTCCTGCTGCTGATGGGCCTGCTTGCCGGCATCGCCATGCCGCGCCTGGCGAGCCTCTACGTGAGCCTCCAGGAAAACAACCGCATGCTGGCGCTTCGGACCGCGATCCAGGCGGCCCCCTCCCATGCGTATTTGGCGGGTGAGGCCCTGGACCTGGCGACCTATCTGGAGAGTGCGGCTCTGGTACCCGACGGCTGGTCCCTGTATTTTGAACAGCCGATTGAGATCAGGGCCAACGGGTTCTGCGCCGGCGGCGCCATGTCGATTCTTACCCGGGGCTCCGAGCGCAGCTTCCAGATCACGGCTCCATACTGTGCCTTGCGGGAGGGCTGAGCGGCATGCGCACATGTGAGCGGGGCTTTTCGCTGATGGAGGCGATCGTTGCGCTGGTGATCCTGAGCGCTGGACTGGTGGCTGCGTTCTCCTGGTTTGACCGGGGACTGGAGGCACTGATCAGGATGGACGCGGTGGCCTTGGAGGAATCTGCCGTCCAGGAACTTGTGGAACGGCTGCTTGTCGCGGACCTCAACGCCCGGGAGCAGGGGCAGTTCCAGTGGCTGGACTACGATGTGGCCTGGCAGTCAAACCTCCAGGAGCCTGCCCGGAGCGGCATCTCCAGTGTCGGGTCGGTCAGCTACTTTGACCAGATGCTCTACCGGATCGACGCTCGCATCCACTATCGGGACCGGCTGATCGCGGAGCACTCGTTCCTGCTGCAGCAGGACAATCTGGCCAGACGCCCGCCACAATGAACAGCCGGTTCGCACGGGAGTCCGGCCTGGCACTGGTGGAGATGCTGGTGGTGCTGATCATCGTCGGCATGGTCAGCACCCTGCTGGTCCAGGGGCTGGGCAATGCTTTGGCGCTCTACTCGCGGGTGCAGGCCAACCAGCAGAACCGCGAGCTGGAGTCCACGGCCATGCGCTGGTGGCGTTCGGTGATCTCCTCGACCGCACCCAACCGGCTGGACCAGAACCATTTTGCTGGTACGGACCAACTGCTGTCCCTGCGGACCTACAGGCCCCTGCTCGCCGAGGACGGGGTGATGACCGAGGTGACCTGGAGCATCTCCGAGAGTCCGCCCTGGCGGTTGATCTATGCCGAGAACAGTCACGCGGCCATCGAGTTCCCGATCAGCAGCCAGGTGCGCCCCAGTTTTACCTACCTGTCGAAGGATGGAGGGTGGACTTCCCGCTGGCCGGTGCAGCCCGACAGCAATGTCCTGCCCGAGGCGGTGCGTTTGGGCGGGGCCGAGTACCAGCTGCACGCCGCCCTGCGCAACCACAAGGACGAGATCTTCTTTGTGGACGAAATCGAGTTCGGACGCAACTGAGCCCCGGGCATGAGAGCATGATCAGCGCCGCGATCACCAGCACTCCGGGCACCCGGCAGCAATCCGGATTCGTGCTTGCGGCAACCCTCTGGGTGGTCGCCATACTGCTCCTGGTGGTGGTGGGTTTCGAGGCCTACATCTCATCCGGGCTGGAGCGCTCGCACCGGCTTCGCACCAAAGTGGAGCACTCGCTCGAAGTGCTGGCAACCGAACATATGCTCCGCTATGCCCTGAGCACCCATCGGCAGACCTTGGCCGGGGTGGATGTGCAGACAGAAAACATCAACAGCCTGCGCAACGAGGATGGCCTGCTGTCAGTGATGCCGGTAGGCGGTGAGATTCGCCTGGACGGGCGCCCCTACAGGGGTGTTGGCGATGTCTATTACTCCCTGCAGGACGAGCTTGGTCTGGTGTCTCTCAACGCCGCCAATCGTCAAATGCTGCAGACCTTCCTGACCGCGCTGGGCCTCTCCCAGTTGGAGTCTCAGCAGATGATCGACCGTCTGAGGGACTACAGGGATTCCGACAACTACCGCAATCTGCACGGGGCCGAGGCTGCAGCCTATGAGCGCCTGTCCCTGCAGCCTCCGCCCAATGACTATCTGAGAACCAACCGGGAGCTGGTCAGTGTCCTGGGGTGGGATCAGTGGCTCCAAAGCCTGCCCGTGCCCGACGTACTGGCACTGTTCAGCACCCTGCGGGGCTCCAAGGTCAACACCACGACCATGCCGGCTGCGCTGCTCGACCTGATTGTTGAGGATGGGGAGACATTCCTGGAGAGTCGCGAGCGGCAGGCGTTTCGCGATTCAGACGCGGTCAAGAAGCTCCTGCCCGAACTTGCGACCTGGTCTGACGAGGCCTTTGCGTTTTTTGCCGGTTCCCGCCTGCGCATTCGCATCTGGCACAGCGACAGCATACAGAGCCTGGTTATTGGTTTAGAATTGTCGCCCTTCAACGTCCGTGGCCCCGTGCGGGAACACTATCGCTACGAGGCACCGCTGCCGCAACATCTCAGGTTAACCAGTGCAGATCGCCAGGCTCTTCCAAGACCATTCGAATCGCTCACTGCTCTCTAGGGCGGGACTGGAGCGTCTGGATGCCCCCGGTGAAGCAGCCGGAAAAGAGCTGTACATACTCTCCTCCGATGCCAGCCTGTACGCCTGTCTGAGGCTCCAGGAGGTGCCCGCAAGCCTGCGGGAGAACTACGTGGCCCAGCGTGTGCACCAGCTCTCTCCTTTTGAGAACACTGCCTCATACTTTCTGCTGGAAGGCGATAGCGCACAGCTCTGGCTCTGGGATGCAGAACTCGAGCCCGAGGACGGTAACGCCAGGGCCAGGACGGTCCCGGAGATGCTGATGCTCCCGTCGGTGCAGTCCGGACTGATTGTGCGGGCAGGCAAACCTGGTGATGAGAGGCACCGATTTCAGCTCGAATACTGGCACCAGGGAGTATTGCAGGCGCTGCAGCCCTGCCTGACCGAGCCGGAGGAACGGACCCTGGCGGAATTTGTGCTGGCCCAGGGGGTCCCCGGGGACCAGGACTGGTTGAGTGCGGGATTTGACTACCTGGCCGCGCCCAGGGACCAGGATACGCCTTTTTCCAGAGGCTGGTTTCTCCAACCCGCCGTAACCCTTGGCCTCTCCTTGCTGATCAGCGGCCTGCTGGTTGCGGGATTTCTGGGCAGCTTTCTCGGTTGGAACCTGGCGGTGGGTGCCAAACAGGCCCAATTGGAGGAGATGACCGAGGCGGCCCGTCCGCTGCTTGAGCAGCGCAGTGCCGCCCTGGGTCTGGACGCAAGAAGCGAGGTGCTGGCTGCCTATTTCCGGTACGAGCCGGTCATTGAGATCGCCGCCGAATTTGAACGGGTGCTGGGTCCCTACTACGACGAACTCGTCGAGTGGAACTATGATCGTGGCACCCTCGCGGCAATCCTGATCGACCGGGGCGGCAACAGCCGCAGGCATATCGAGACGCTCTCGGGCAGCCCCCTGTTTACCGACGTGAAATCCAATCCGGGTATCCGCCCCGACTCCGTGGAGCTTGAAATGCAGGTGGTGCCTTTCCGAAACGAGCTTGCAGTGGACTGATATGGAGGCTAGAGTGCGCTGGTCTTGTGAGGAATGCTGGTGAACTGGGTACCCCGCATACCGCCTGTTTTGCAGTCCCTTGATCGGGTGCGCCAGGCCTATGTCAGGGAGAGCGCCAACAGCAGATGGCTGCCATATGCCCTGCCCGCGCTGCTGCTGATACTGGCGCTCTATGTCGTCGATGTGCTCTCGCAGGCGAATCGGGGGTTGGCGGCGGAGTACGCGCAACTGGCCAGCCGGGAGACCAGGGTGCTGAGTGTCGGGCAGCAGGCCGACTGGTCTGAGGTGAGTCAGCAGGCCCAGGAGAAGTACCGACAGCTTGAGGCGAGGTTCTGGTCGGTCGAGTCGCTGGAGCTGGCTTCCGCCGACATGCAGATGCGGCTGCGCTCGATTGCCCGGGATAGGATAGAAGCGCTGCGCATCGCCATGGCGCCACCCAGGCACATTGAAACTACCGGCGTATGGCAGCTCTCGGCAGAGGTCACCGGCAGGTTGACGGCCGGAGAGGTGCCAGGGCTGCTGTTCGAGCTGGCATCCGCGGACCCGGCCATGGTCGTGGACCGGTTCAACTATGCCCCGGGCCGTTCCCGGGTTGGATTGCTGCAGGTATCCGCCTATATACAGCTGCCCCAATCCGGTCCCGAAAGCACGGGGGAGGAGGGTTGAGACCCCGATGAATATCCGGATGCTGAGTTCAATGCCGCCAGACAGGCTGCGCTGGCTGCTTGCCGCAGGCTGCGTGGCTGTGGTGTTCCTGCTTGGATTCGCGCTCTCTGGATCAGGCAGGGCGGGTGCGGGGTCTGCCCCCTATGCGGTGCAGGCCATCGAGCTGCCCGAGCTCGGTACCGGGCTGAACGAGCTGGCTGGCGCGCTTGGAGAATACGGCCACTGGGAGGCCGATGTGGAGCGCCAGCAGGAGGCAGTCACCGCGCAGAACCTGCACAAGCACCTGCTGCTCGTGGGTATTTCGTCAACCGCCGCACGGTCCGAGGCCCTGTTTATCCTGCACACCGGCGAGCGGCTGGACGAGATCAAGGATGAATTGGAACTGCTCAATATCACCCCCGACGGCAGGGTCCGGGTCGCCCAGGATTCCGAAATCACGCCCTATATCCGTGTTACGGACATAGGCACCGAGGAGGTGCATTTGTCGGTAAATGGTGAGTTACGCGTCAAGCACCTTTATGATACCGGTTTTTCCGAGACCGAAAGCTGAAGTTTATGGTTGTTCACTTCCTGATAACAGATGTGATCGCAGAGGGTAAGCGCTGGCTCGCCCTCTGTCTGCTGCTGGGGCTGATCCAGTCCTGTGCCTATACCCAAAGCCAGCACCCGGCCTTTGACGCCAATCGCAGGGACAGTATCGATCTGGAGAATACCCAGGTTCAGTCCGGGACATCCGAGGCGGAGCCCGTCGCCAAGGAACCGGGTGAGGAGCCCGAGGCAGTCGAGGGCGCAGGTCCGGCGGTCACCGAGAGTACCCGTTTCGGACAGACCCCCAGTGTGCCACCAATCCGGACGGGCATTGTCAATCCCGGGGTGCCGTCGATCGAATTCGAGCTGACCGGCGAGCCCATCCAGGTCAACTACAACAACCTGCCCATTCCGGCCTTTATCAACGAGGTCTTTGGTGACCAGCTGAACCTGTCCTACACCATAGACCCCGAACTTGCCCAACAGACCGATCTGGTCACCCTCAGGATCAACGGGCTGACCGACCGGGACGAACTCTTTCGCGTCGCCCAGTCCACCCTGAAGACCTATGGTGTGGTGATCGAGCAGCGCGAGGAGCTGTTGACCTTTGCCATTGACAGCACCGGCTCGGGTGGTGATGTGCCCCTGCTGGTATCCGGGCGCTCGCTCCCTGACGTGCCGGACTCCCTGAGGCCGATATTCATGTTTGTGCCCCTGGAGGTTGTCAGCAACACCCGTGTCCGATCCTGGTTGACTTCGGCCCTGACCGGTCAGAATATACAGGTTCGGGAAGACCCCACGGGCAACGCCATTGTCCTCCAGGGCCGCCCCGCCGTTGTCGAGCAGGCACTGTCCATTATCGATTTTCTGGATCAGCCTGCAATGCGGGGACAGTATTCCATCAGTATCGAACCATCATTCCTCTCGGTTGAGGATATGGAGCGGAATCTGGAGCAGGTACTCAGGGCCGAGGGCTATTCCGTTTCCACAAACCCGGCCTTTGGCAATATTGTGCTCCTGTCCATGAGCGGCAGGGGCAACCTTGTCGTGTTCGCCCCAAACCAGGCGCTTATCGACCATGTTGCGCAATGGGCTGAAACCATTGACCAGCGCCAGCAGCTCTCCATAGACAGCGGCATCTTCTCCTACAAAGCCCAGAACGTGCGTGCCGATCACATCGTGGGGATACTCAACGAGATAGAGGGCGGTCGAGGTGCACGCCGAAGCGGTGCAGCCACATCAGGCACTGACGGGCAGTCATCCAACAGTCCGCAGCCGCAGTCAATCCTGTCAGGATCACTTGACGAGGCACGGTTTGTCGTCGATGAGAACCGCAACGCCATCGTATTCAAGGGCAGTGGACAGCAGTGGCTGGAATTGCTGCCTGTGATCAGGGACATGGATCAGCCCGCACCCTCGGTGCTGGTGGAGGTCCTGATTGCGGAAGTCACCCTCAATGACCAGGAAGCGACGGGTATTGAGTGGCTGGCCAATGGCAGTGTCGATATCGATGGCCGGACCTACACCTCAAATTATGGGACTGTGAGTGGTCTCTCCCTGGGATCGGCCGGATTTAACTTTACCCTGGACTCTGCCGGTCAGACGCGAGCGGCTTTGAATGTCTTTTATGAGAATGAGCGTGCTGAGATACGCTCGCGCCCCAGGCTCATGGTGAAAAGCGGGCAGACGGCCAGCATCAATGTGGGCAGCGAGATTCCCACGGTCAGTTCCGAGTCCAGAAGCACGGCGGACCCGGATGCGCCACTGGTGTCGAACGTACAGTACAGGACAACGGGTCTGAGCCTGACCATCAGTCCCATCGTCCACTCCTCCGGCTACATCGATATCGAGATTGAACAGGAATTGTCCGAATCGAGACTGACCACGACCAGCGGCATTGACTCTCCGACCATCTTTAACCGCGAAATCAGCACAGTTGTGACACTGAAGGACGGCGGTTCAATCCTGCTTGGGGGCCTGGTCTCCTCAAGTGGCGGAACCGAGCAGCGGGGTATCCCTGTTCTGGGCAAGATCCCGGGAGTTGGCAGACTCTTCCGGACCGATTCCGAGACACAGGACAGAACCGAGCTGATGATCCTGGTCATGCCTTTTGTACTGGATGATCCACAGCAGGCGTCCGAGCTGAGGGAGCAGTTGGTTCCCGAATACAATCTGTAGGAAATCGCCGCAGACGCACAGCGCTGTCTGCCTTTCCGGTTCGCTGAGTCAGCTGTTTCCCGGAATCCTCAGCTTCTGCCTCCGCTCCTGAGAATCCCTGTCCCCCTATGTTTCGGGGTCGCGCCTGCAGTGTCTCCGCCTCTCCAACCGGGGAAGCGGATCGTGAAGCGCCTTGTTTCCCAACACTCTGGTGAATTCAGATATCCTGTGGGTCAGCGACTCCGCATGATTCTGTGCTTCTGCCGGTCCCAATCTTTCTGCTTTTCCGCATCACGCTTATCGTGCTGCTGTTTGCCTCTGGCAAGCGCGATTTCGACCTTGATCAGGTGTTGTTTCCAGTACATGGCGGTGCAGATGATCGTGTAGCCCTGCCTGTCTTTGGCACCGGTCAGTTTGTCGATTTCCCTGCGGTTGAGCAGCAATTTTCGGGTGCGGTTGGGGTCAGCCACCAGGTGGCTGCTGGCCGTATTGAGGGGTGTAAACTGTGCCCCCAGCAGCCAGGCCTCGCCCCTGATGCAGGTCACATAGGTGTCCGTGAGCTGCACCTTACCCATGCGTGCACTCTTGACTTCCCATCCCTGCAGGGCAATACCCGCCTCGAACCTGTCTTCAATGAAGTAGTCGTGGCGTGCCCGCCTGTTAAGCGCAATGGTAGTGCTCTGCTGTTTGGGTTTCTTCTTGCCGGACACGGGTCTCTACCTGCAGGGCTGCGAATACTATACATGCTGCGGTGTTTGGCAAGCGAACCGGGCAAACAGCCTCTATAATGCGGACTTTGTGCTCACAGACTGACGTGTATGGCGACTATCACAGGCCAGTACCCCAGCTCCCGCCCGCGCCGTAACCGGCTGCATGCCTGGTCGCGGGATCTGGTTCGGGAGAGCAGTTTATCGGCCGGGGACCTCATCTGGCCGCTGTTTGTCCACGGCCAGGCGGATGATATGGCCGTGGATTCCATGCCCGGTGTGAGTCGTCTGGGCCGGGATGGTCTGCTGAGGGCGTGCGAGCAGGCCGTTTCGCTGGGAATACCTGCCATCGCCCTGTTTCCCAGCGTCGATGGCGACCTCAAGGACGAATTGGGCGGAGAAGCCCTGAACCCGGAGAATCTGGTGTGCCGCTCGGTGCGTGCGATCAGGGAGAGATTTCCCGAGCTGGGTGTGATCTGCGACGTGGCGCTGGACCCCTATACCTCACACGGTCAGGATGGGATTCTTGAGGAGGGCTACGTGGTCAATGACCGCACGATTGAAGCCCTGGTGAGTCAGGCACTGGTGCTTGCCGAGGCCGGTACTGATGTGGTGGCGCCCTCGGACATGATGGACGGGCGTGTCGGTGCCATCCGCGGTGCACTGGATGCCCAGGGTCTGATTGACACCAGCATCATGTCCTATGCGGCCAAGTACGCCTCGGCCTTTTATGGGCCCTTCAGGGATGCGGTGGGCTCTTCGGCGACCAGCATCCCCCGCTCGGGCGGTAAGGCCACTTACCAGATGGATCCGGCAAATTCCGATGAGGCGCTGCGTGAAGTGGCCATGGACATCGAGGAGGGTGCAGATTCGGTGATCGTCAAGCCGGGCATGCCCTATCTGGACATCGTCCGCCGGGTGAAGGACGAATTCGGGGTGCCGACCTGTGTGTACCAGGTGTCAGGGGAGTACGCCATGCTGCAGGCCGCAGCCCGGAACAACTGGCTGGAACTGGACGGGGTGATGATGGAAAGCCTGCTGGCTTTTAAACGCGCAGGTGCCAATGGCATCTGGACCTATTTTGCGCCGACGGCGGCAGAGATGTTATAAGCTCAGGCACCAAGGATTGACTTCGACACCCGGCCAATGGCCGTGCCGACCCGTGCCCCGATCCTGTCCTCACCCCTCAGGCGTCGCTTCTCCCGCGTGGTGGCTGCCACACTGGACTCCAGCAGTGGCTCAGTCGCCTCCAGCAGTGCCTCGCGCCTGTGGGCTCTGCGCTGCGCCATCAGCGGGGTGCGGCACACCATGAGCCGCTCCCCCGGATAGAGATCACTGCGGATCTCCACCAGGTCCTGTTCATCACAGAGCGAGCGCTGCACTGAACCGGTCTCGACCAGGGTGCGGATCGCCGGGCCCCGCAGGGCACTGATCCAGTCCAGTCCCGCCGGGTGGACTTCCTCCCGGATGCGCGCCTCGACGAGCTTGGCCCGGTCGCCCACCAGGACGACCTTCGACAGCCCGAAGCGCTCGCGCAGCCGCTCGATCTGTGGCCCCACCGTGGCCGGATCAGCCGTGTTGCCCGGACAGACCTCGACCGATACCGGACAGCCTGTGGCATCACAGAGCAGGCCGAACTCAATCTGCAGCGTCCCGCGCGTCCCATCCCGAGAGGAGCCGCGCCTGGCCAGGGGACAGGTGGTGCCTTCCATATACACCGAGGTCAGGTCATAGAGCACCAGGGCACCGTCGGTCAGGTGCGTCGTAAGACACACTGTTGCGGTTGCGGTTGCGGGTAGAGGATGATGGATGAAGCGAATGACATGTTGTACTGATGTGTATACCGGGATGAAACATGCCCGGCAGCGAAAGCTGTGCCCACGTCCATCGGGTCTTACATCGCACGATGGCAGGCTCACCCTCACAAGAAAACCCACAGGGGTTTCCCCCCTCACGGGTTTTCGCTCTCCTGATACGGAGGCGGAACGTTGTACCGCCTTCTCTACAGGCGGGTTCCGTTCTCCCTCTGTCGTGTATGGAGAGAGGAGAACAGCATGGAACAGCAGAGTGTGTGTGCGGTGAGAGGCACCACCTATGTCTGCATTCTCAGGGCCACCTGCGGACTGACACCAGATTGACCGGGGTCATGTCCACACAGGACGGTCTGAGGGATGCCCGTGCGGAGTGCGAAGGCTGCATGGACTGCACTGCCGGCTCCTTCGGGGGCTGCGTAAGGCTTGAGCCGTATGCGGGGAAACTCGCATGGACGGTTCTGAGGGGACGGGCAGCCAGTAATGGCTGCTCCTTACCCGACCATCATAAGGAAGAGGGTCTATGGTGTCAAGGGGTGAGTAGTTACAAGGTACCGAACATCGATTCAGCGTAACCCCCATGAATAACCGCCGGTTCACATGGGCAGTCAGCAGGCTGCTGGCAGCATCTGTTCAAGGGATGTGCCGCCTGCGGCCATACCGGATCTAGTCGGTAATGGCGCCCAGCGAAGCGCTGCTCACCTGTCGCGCGTATTTTGCCAGAACGCCACGGTTCTCCTTTGGCTCGGGCTTGGTAAATTGTGCACGTCTGGAATCAATAACAGCCTCTTCAACATTGAGGGTTATTGTCAGATTCACCGCATCAATAACAATTTCATCACCATCCTCGACAATTGCCAGGAGCCCGCCTTCGGCTGCCTCTGGCGTAATGTGACCAACGACAAAGCCGTGACTGCCGCCTGAAAAACGGCCATCCGTAATCAGGGCGACCTTATCCCCTATACCGCGTCCCATGATCGCCGAGGTTGGACTCAGCATCTCCCGCATACCGGGCCCGCCTTTTGGACCTTCGTATCGAATCACCACGACATCACCTTCCACAACTGTTTCGTCGAGTATGGCTGCCAGTGCAGCTTCTTCAGACTCAAAAACCCTGGCAGTACCCGTAAACTGCCTGCCTTCCTTTCCGGTAATTTTTGCAACGCAACCCTCAGAAGCAAGATTGCCATAGAGGATTGCCAGGTGGCTGGATTTCTGAACCGGACGGTCAAAATCCCGAATAATCTGCTGATCTTCAGGATAGTCGGCTACGCCTTCCAGGTCCTCGGCGAGTGTCTTGCCTGTGACCGTTATGCAGTCCCCATGCAGTAGCGCGTGATCCAGCATTCTTTTCATGAGAGGCCGGATCCCATTAATATCGACAAGTTCGGACATCATGTAGTGCCCACTGGGTCGCAGATCTGCCAATACAGGCATCTCCCTGCCAATGTCAGCAAAGTCCTTGAGCGACAGATCAACGCCTGTTGCATGAGCCATTGCAAGCAGATGCAACACGGCATTCGTTGAGCCGCCCAGAGCAATAACGACCCGAATGGCGTTTTCAAATGCGTTCCTGGTCATGATGTCCGATGGCCGTATGCCGAGTTTCACCAGGTTCAGTACCGCTTCACCAGCCTTCAGGGCGTCAGTTCGTTTGTCATCGGATATGGCAGTCTGTGCCGAGCTGCCGGGCAGGCTCATCCCCAGTGCTTCAATTGCACTGGCCATGGTATTGGCCGTGTACATCCCACCACATGACCCGGGGCCGGGAATTGCGGTCTTCTCAATATGTATCAGGTCTGAACGGTTGATGTTTCCGACGGCGTGAGCACCCACGGCCTCAAAAACGGACACAATATCGGTACGCCCCTCCCCGGGCATGATTGTGCCTCCATATATAAAAACTGAAGGGCGATTGAGCCGTGCCAGGGCAATCAGGCAGCCCGGCATATTCTTGTCGCAGCCCCCCAGGGCAACCAGTCCATCAAAACCCGCTCCGGCAGCGACAGTTTCAATGGAATCAGCGATGACCTCCCTTGAAACGAGAGAGTAACGCATCGCCGGACTCCCCATGGATATGCCATCGGATACGGTAATTGTATTGAACATGACCGCTTTACCACCAGCCGAGTCAATACCCTTGACAGTGCAGTCAGCCAGATCGTGAATATGCATATTGCACGGCGTCACCATACTCCAGGTCGAAGCGACTCCGATCTGGGGTTTATGAAAATCCTGATCGGAAAATCCGGTTGCTCTGAGCATGGCTCTTGCCGGTGTTTTTTCATCTCCATCCAACAGCACCTTCGAGTACTCGCGCCTGTCTCTGTCGCTCATCTCTGTGTCCCCTTAAAGTGTGCGCCTGTCCATACCCGAGTGATATCGGCGGGAGCAGATTATAGTAGGTCATTGTACGTGAATGACTTGGTCAGCCCCGACAAATTCAAACAACGCAACAAAATCATGGCCGTCCGCATTTCTGAGTGCCGCAAGATACTGATCGCGGCGCTCGTTCATCTTTTCCAGTTCGAATCCGCCCGCCCAGTCAATAGCAGGCTCACCCAAAAGCTTGGTCAACACAGCGTCCGCCATAATGCGCGAATGCCTGCCGTTGCCGTTTGGGAACGGGTGAATAGAGACCAGCTTATGGTGAAACCTGGCTGCCAGCTCTTTTGGCGGGTAGGTTCCGTTCTCAACCCAATATTGGGCACTATCCAGCAATTGCCTCAACTCAACAGCAACCTGCACATGATCAACCCCGATATTCTTTTCTGTTCGCCTGAACACCCCTGCCCACTTCCAGACCCTGCCAAAGAGCTTTTCATGCACCTCACATACGAAACCTTCTGTGAGTACATCGGGGTTCTTCTGTCTCTTTAACCACTGTAAGCCTTCATCAATATTGGCCTGCTCCAACTCATCCAGTTCACCGCGTGTTGTGATGTGCCTGTAGCGAAGCCCCTCCATTTTATCGGGATCAAGGGGCGTCGTTCCTTGCGGATAGTTCATGACATCACTCAGTCATCACTCCAGAAATCAGAGGGCATCGTGTTCATGATCTCGCTGGCAATCCGCTCTGTTTCGGCGCTCAGTTTTTCTTCACCCAGAGCCTGGGCTTCTAACGCCATGTGCGTTGATGCCACCCTGACCCGCTCTGTCGCTTTTTTCATCGCCTGATCCCTGAGTACACGCTCTACTTCCCTGTCAGGAATGACCGCATAGACAAACCGGCAGTTCATGGCTTCAGCCATAAGGTGCATCGTTTTCAGTGTCACCCTACCCAAAGGCTCATCGCGTTCAACCTTGGAAATCCGCGCCTTGGTAACACCAAGTCGCCTGGCCAATTGAGGGCCAGACATCCCAAGTGCAGTCCGGACAGTCCGCACCCAGCCTTCCTGGGGGCGCACAGAAAAACCATCAAACCGATCAACAGCCTGATTCACCCTGTCTCGATAATGCGTGGCAACGATCCGATCTATGTTCATAGTCAATATTTTCATTTACGGAATGCTCAATTAGGTCAGTAATTATGTATATTTAACACATATATGTCTATACATTTGTATACTAATAACGAGTTAGAGTAAATATATATGTGTACTTAATTGACCAGAATGAGTACAGACTGATCCGCCTGATAACGACAAGCCCCGAGACTATTCAACCGAGCAGTACTTCAAGACCCGGGTTCCATCCTGAATGCGCTGGGGATCAAGGGGTATGCGGCTGAATTTGGCGACCCTGGGGAGCTTGAACAGATGGCGAAAAAGATACGGACAGCCGTCGACACTCTGCTGCTTCAATGGGGCTGCTGACTCTGGTGCAACTTTCGGTTGTACGGAATTCGTGCACGAAGCTTTTCATGCACCTCACACACGAAACCTTCTGTGAGTGCACCGGGGTTCTTCTGTCTCTTTAACCACTGCAAGCCTTCATCAATATTGGCCTGCTCCAACTCATCCAGTTCACCGCGTGTTGTGATGTGCCTGTAGCGAAGCCCCTCCATTTTATCGGGATCAAGAGGCGTCGTTCCTTGCGGATAGTTCATGACATCACTCAGTCATCACTCCAGAAATCAGAGGGCATCGCGTTCAACCTTGGAAATCCGCGCCTTGGTAACACCAAGTCGCCTGGCCAATTGAGGGCCAGACATCCCAAGTGCAGTCCGGACAGTCCGCACCCAGCCTTCCTGGGGGCGCACAGAAAAACCATCACACCGGTCAACAGCCTGATTCACCCTGTCTCGATAATGCGTGGCAACGATCCGATCTATGTTCATAGTCAACCTGTTTATGTGCGGCATGACCGATCAAGTCAATACATATACACACCAAATATTCATGGATTACGAACAGGGTGAGACAATCTGGCACCCGATACCGGGTCACCCGGAGGAGTCGCAGTCAGCACTTGACCCCACAACCCGAGCTACACATTAAACCGGAAGTAAATGACATCGCCATCCTGGACGATGTAGTCCTTGCCCTCCAGGCGCCACTTGCCCGACTCTTTTGCACCAGACTCGCCCCTGCCGGCGACATAGTCTTCGAAGGACACGGTTTCGGCACGTATAAAGCCCTTTTCGAAATCCGTATGAATCCTGCCGGCGGCCTGCGGAGCCGTCGATTGCCGGGGAATGGTCCAGGCGCGCGCTTCCTTGGGGCCGGCAGTGAAGTAGGTGTGCAGGCCGAGCAGCCTGTATCCGGCGCGAATTACGCGATCGAGCCCTGGTTCTTCCATGCCCAGGTCGGCAAGGAATTCGGTCTTGTCATCGTCATCCAACTCGGCAATTTCCGATTCCAGCTTGTTGCAGATCACCACTACCTCGGTGGTTTCTTCCTCAGCGATGGCACGGACGCTGTCCAGATAGGGGTTGTCCCCGAACCCGCTTTCGTCGACATTGGCGATATAGAGCATGGGTTTCAGGGTCAGCAGCGAAAGCTGCCGAAGGAGCGTGCGCTCTCCATCTGTCAGGCTCAGGCTGCGCAGGGGTCTGGCCTCATTCAACTGCGGCAGGATCTTCTCACAAATATCTCGCAGGGCAATGGCGTCCTTATCCAGTCCTTTGGCCATCTTGGACGCCCGCTGATAGGCTTTCTCGACGGTGTCCAGATCGGCCAGGGCCAGCTCGGTATTGATCACCTCTACATCGCTGGCCGGATCAATCCGGCCACCCACATGGACCACGTTTCCGTCGTCAAAGCAGCGTACAACATGGGCGATGGCATCGGTCTCACGGATATTTCCAAGAAACTGGTTGCCCAGACCTTCGCCCCTGGACGCGCCGGTGACCAACCCGGCGATATCAACAAACTCCATGGTGGCTGGAATCACCTTTTCCGGCTGTACGATATCAGCAAGCTGATCCAGGCGTGGATCAGGTACGGCGACGATGCCAATATTGGGCTCAATGGTGCAGAAGGGAAAATTCTCTGCGTCTATGCCAGCTTTGGTGAGAGCGTTGAAAAGGGTGGACTTGCCGACGTTGGGTAGACCCACAATCCCACAGTTAAAACCCATATTGCCTCAAAACTTTCACCTTCGCTGGCGATCAGTCCTGCCTGGCTGCTCAAACCACTCTATCACCACAACCATAATGATGAGGGGACTCCCTGTTTATTGCGCGTGCCGGCAGGTAATCGAAATGTTTTCTGTTTCCGAACTGCGAGCATTTTAGAATATTTACCTCCGGGTGGGGAATCAGCTCAATTCCGGGTAGCGCCCCAGTTTGAAAATCATTTCATTCTGCCGGTTGAAAGGGGTATTATAGTGAGCGTCGCATCAATCTACTTCGGAGAGAAAGATGAAACATTGCCATAACCCCCCCCCCCCGCTCAACTAGCGACCTTCCTGCTGCTGGCGCTTCTGGCCGCGCCGTCCATGGCGCAGGTGGATTACTCCTTTATTGATGGTGCATCAGGCACGAGTGCCTGCCCGTCAGGCCAGGCTATACGGAGCGGAATATCCCTTGTCGATGGATCCCTGACAACAAACGCGGTCCAGCTGTCGACGTGGACAGTGAGTATTCAATCCGTCCGACTCATCCCAGGAGCGCGCGAACTTCAAAGTGCCACTGTGTATCTCAGCGTGCTGGAAAATGGCAGTACAGAGGTGAGCAGGCAGACTCTTGGAACTGTTGAAGTTGGCACGGATGTGGTGGCAGCACCTAAAACTTTCGGCAACCTGAAGCAGAACATGCAATACACCGCAGTCACGCATATTGGGGATGTCACCAGTGTCATTTCAAGATTCTGCTTCAAGACGGCGGCCGATCTGGAGATCCCCTTTGGCTCGGGTCGCGGCGGCGACGGTCCCGGCGATTCGTGGTCAAGCGGGTGCTACGCCTTCAGCAAGGACCCGAATCAGATCCGGGCTTGCTTCTGCGGAGCCAGGAACTCGTCGGGCAGCTGGGCGCGCACAGATGCTGAAGACGGCTACGAATATATGATGGACGCCACCTGGAGGACCAGAGTGGGCTGCACGACCAACTGACAGAGCCCGAGGCGGCGGCCGCATGAACGCCCGACTGGCCGCGGCGATCCTCGGACCCGTCCGGAAAACCCGGAACGCGGGACAGGGGGGTGGCCTGCGGGCCGCCTTCTTCCCGGTCGGGTCCTGCACTGTTCAAACTGGGCCACTACCCAATTCTGCGTCCCTTTAAACTCCCATTTACCGGGTGCAATGCTCTCATTGCAGGAGCTGTCGGAGGAACCGGACAGTTATGTGCGCGAGCCCGACGCGCCAACCTGGGTAGCAGCAATATATTCCGCCTCCCCGGTTGGCCTATGGTCAGTGGGGCTTTTCACTGGCTGTATAAGGACAGGGGATCTGATTCCGGACGAGCGGAGATCCTCGAAATCCGAAGAGGTGAACAGGGGGTCGAGCCACATATAAAAATCAAGTGGATCGAGTATGAGCGGGTAACTTTTCGCGTGAATATGCGAAAAACCTGGTTGCCCGGAAAGGGTAATCACAGCGGCTGCATGAACCTCGACGGTACCGAAGTGATACACCCGATACAGGCCCGCCAGCGCCATTCCCTCGCCACCGCTCACAAAATAGCAATGACCATCCTTCCACTCGTAAAACCCTGTCACGGGCACAATGCAGCGCGAGGTTCGGAGAGGTCGTTTCCATGTCTGTCGTTCTGATAATGTCCGGGCACGGGCATTGAATGTGCTGTATGGCTTGCCTTCTCGATCCCTTTTGGCTCGATATCCCGGACCATCCGGATGAGGTTCAATCAGCATGGACCAGATCGCATCCACTAATTCCCGACCGGAATCGGATTCCTTGACTATCTGAATCGTGCTCAGGGGGGCGATATTTGGATTGGGGCTGGGATACAGCGGGAGCCCAAGTACTTCCATGAGCTGGCGCACACGGGGGTCGTCGGTGACATTTATTCGTCCACACATAGCCACTATTCTACTGCCGCGGCCATATTGGCGCAGCCGCCGGATGTATTGACCCTTCGATGGCACTGTGAAAATGTACCCGGCACAGGCGGCACAGATTTCACAACAGGCTCTTTTGGCCTGATCGCCCACTCTCGCTTCCGGGCTGATCTCCAATCAGACCGCTGGCAGGAGGTTCGGACAATCTTTCAACGAATGGGCAAGACTCGATCAAGTATGTGCAGCAGTGCCCACAGGACTCGGGCTGTGCAGCAGATGAGTAGCACGGAGCACAGGTATTCACAACAGATCACGCACGTATAACCGGCGCTATCTCACTGTGAGGGACCGTGGTAGAGGCCGGTTTTTCATATCTGGCCTTCAAGGGATGACAGGGTACGACCGTTTGAAGGTTGGTGTAATTCAGGTGGCCAACCATGCTTGACCAATATAAGTATTATCGTACAATAGTCATGACTATTGTACGATAAGTGAGAGTTTGGTTATGAGGCGCTATGTTCTCGAAGAGCTTGATCGCCATTTTCGGAATAACCGCCAGATGATCTTTCTGTCAGGCCCGCGTCAGGTGGGGAAGACAACGGTTGCCAGGATGTTGGGCGACACATTCTCCACAAGCCGGTATTTCAACTGGGACAATCAGGGGCACCGCGCGTCAATCCTCAAGGGTTCCGATACCATTGCCGAAGCACTGGGTCTGGATCGCTTGCAGGCTGAGCAACCATTGTGTGTGTTTGATGAATTGCATAAGTATCGTGACTGGCGTGATTTTCTGAAAGGATTCTTTGACCAGTATGGAGACAGTGCACCCGCGCTGGTTACAGGCAGCGCGTCATTGGAAACCTTCAGGCGGGGTGGCGACAGCCTGATGGGCCGTTATTTCCCCTACACACTGCATCCGGTCTCCGTTGCAGAATGTGCAGGTGTTCCGGAAAAGCAGGCAACCGGCGAATTGATCAACAGGCAACCCGCACCCATTGAAAATGATCAATGGGATGCACTCTGGCACTTTGGTGGGTTCCCCGAGCCTTTTTTGAAATCGGACCAGCGGTTTTATAACCGCTGGCGAAAGCTGCGGACAGAACAGCTCTTTTTGGAAGATCTGCGGGACCTGACTCGTATTCAGGAGTTGGGACAGGCGGAGATGCTGGCGGGGCTGCTGCGTAATCAGGTTGGACAATTGACCAGCTATTCCTCTATGGCCAAAACGATCCGCGTCTCGGTGGATACCATTCGGCGCTGGATTGCGACGCTGGAGTCCCTCTACTTTTGTTACAGGGTCAGGCCTTGGCACAACAATATTGTGCGTGCCTTGCGAAAGGAACCCAAATACTACCTGTGGGATTGGTCTCAAATAGATGACCCGGGGGCACGGGCTGAGAACATGGTTGCCAGCGCTTTACTGAAAGCGGTTCACTGGTGGACAGAGACCGGTGAAGGGGATTTTGGACTGCATTTTATTCGCGACAAGCAGAAGCGCGAGGTCGACTTTCTGGTGACACGGGACCGGCATCCCTGGTTTTTGGTGGAAGTTAAAACCAGCGGAAAAACCGGTATTTCGGATTCTATGCGCTATTTTCAGGAGCAAACCAAGGCACCTCACGCTTTTCAGGTAGCGATGGATGCTGAATTTGTTGGAAAGGACTGCTTTGAGCATCAGGGTCCGATCATCGTTCCGGCAAAAACATTTCTCGCTCAGCTGATATGACCGGAGTGTGTATACAGAAGTGGATCTATGCACACCACCAACAGAAAACGAATTTGGAGGGTTGAGCGTCCTGCTGAGCCTGGCTGGCATTCGCCGACTATACCCCGCTCACCGGAAACTGGAATTCCGGGTCGTAAAATCCCTGGACTCGCACGTCATTGCCGAGAGGAAATGATTCTTGACCCGGGTAAAGAATATAGATTTCGTCTAACTGCAAGTCTTGCTGTGCTACCTGTACAGAATGGGTAAGCTGAGGTTTATCCGTCTACTGCACTTCGAAGCCGATATGCCTTCCGTCCAGTTTCATGAGTAGGCCGAGTTCCGCCCTGCCGTGCACAGACCAGAAGTAACATTCTCCTGATTGCGCGGCGAACTTCATCGATGATAATCAAGCCGCTCAACTCCTCCAGAGCGAGCTTTGGGTTCTCAAGGCGTGCCAGGTCGGTCGGATCTTCCAGTCAAAGCGCATGGTTTCTCTGCCACTATACTGCTCGGTGCACATCTGCGCTAAAGTGGTTTTGCCGCATTGACGGGGGCTCAGCAAGGCAACCACGGGGTGGACCTCAAAGGAAAAGGTGATTCTGGTGAGATAATCAGGGCGTTCCATGGAGGGGAAGTAAATTGTGAAAAATTTGGGTATGTACACCGAAATTCCACACTTATATATGGCGGTCTCTCGTGCGAGACCGGTGCAATGGCAGTGCCAGGGTAACCCGCAGAAAAATTGGTGTACTCCTCAGTCCAGTGATACGTGGATCGTACCCAGGAGAAAGCTTGAATTTTCGAAGAAACTCAATAAATCCTATATATTTCAATAGGGTATGAGTTCTCAATGAATGTGCGTTCCACTCACGTTCCGCAGGCCAGAAGTGCCACAAAATCGAGTTAGAGGCTAAACGCTGGCTCCATTAACTTGTGCTCCGGTTGAGTCCTGCGGCACGTGCTTGAGCCTTCCAATTTTCAACACTGGTGAGCACTTCATCTTTAATTTTCGTTGCTTGCCCACTGTCGAGCTGAAAGAAGTCGATGACCTCCATGGCCAATTCATAGTTCAGGCTGTTACCACTGTCTGTGATATTGGGGTGCAATCCATTGGCTGGTGTGACCGGGTTAATGTCATACGCTGGAGACAGCAGCCAGCCCCCCTGGTTGTATGTGAATCCGTGGTTACGGAGATGGTCGTCAGTGTTCGATATGACTATGTAAAAAACGATGCGACGCCATAACTGCGCAAGGTCTTCCTTGGTGTTTGCGCCGTGTTCTGTATAGGCCTATCAAATCAGGCCCAATCAAAAGCCCCCAGGGTGCTGAAGGTCGTTCGGAGTCGTCGAGGCTCGTGTTTGCTGCAGTGGATTGTGGCGAGCCCGGTGGGGGGGTGTGTGCTTCTGCCGTGGTGCGCTGGTTTTCACCCATGCCACCACCATCACTGCCAGTACCTTCAAGAAGTATCTTTGATAAGGTTGACTGTAATGCTACAGTCTGCTAGGCTGTATTAAGTGGCTGTAATATTACAGTAATGGAGGTGTCTATGATCGCTCAAGCCGAACAATTGCTGCAACGTGGTTCCAGCGTACCCGGTTCGCTGCTGCCAGCGATTTTTCATATCTTCAGCCAGTGGACGCTGACCGGTACCCAGCAAATGACCCTGCTGGGGCTTAGCAATGAGAAAACGCTCTACAATTGGAAGAGTCAGCCGGAGAAAGCCAAACTGACGCGGGATTTGTTGGAGCGTGCCAGCTATATCCTGGGTATCTATCAGTCTCTGCAAATCCTGTTTCCAGACCAGATGCTGGCTGATCAGTGGCTGGCGACCCCCAACGACAACCCGTTGTTTAACGGCACCGCACCGCTGGACCGGCTTCTTGCTGGCCAGGTAGTAGACCTGGCCGTGGTCAGGGACTTCCTTGACGCGGAGCGGGGTGGCTGGTGATTGATATCGAAAATCTGCCAATGAGCGAGGTGAATGAACCGGTGTACCGGGTCATTCTTTCCCGCTATCCACAGATCGATGTGTTCGAGCGCGTTTCCAATCCAGAGGATTGGGATGTGCTCCATGCGGTGGAGTCCTTAACCAATCCCAGACTGCGTGATGAAGTTGGTGATATTCGGCTGGTGCCACCGGAAGACCGGGTTTACGGCGATGGTACATCCTGGATTATGGCCGCTTTCACACATCCTCCGGTAGATGGCCGTGGCGGTCGCTTCAACCGGGATTTCGGTATCTATTACTGCGCGGCCGACGAGGCCGTGGCCATTGCTGAATCATCCTTTCACCGAGCACGGTTTCTCCGGGAATCCCGCATTGGACAAACCACCCAGGATATGCGCATTGTGCGAGCGCAACTGGGTGCGACATCTTTGCATGATCTGCGGCAGCTAACAGGGCACGCCATATACAACCCGGATGATTACGGAGAAGCTCAGCAACTCGGTTATGCGTTGCGAGATGCCAAGAGCTATGGTGCTCACTACCAGAGTGTTAGAGAAGAAGGTGAATGTTATGGCGTGATGCGTCCGCGAGCATTGTCGGATGCCGTCCACTGGCGTTATTTGCGTTACCACTATGATCAAGGATCGATTGTCAAAGTTGAATCCCTGGACGGGAGTGACAGGACAGGAGGTAATGGCCATGCCTAACGAACTGCTCTGGATCTTTACTCAACTCCCCGACGATTACATTGTTATCGATACCGAAACCACCAGGCCGCCGATGAGAATGGCATGCCCGATATTGTTACGCTGGGCCTCGCGGTCGTCAGGGCCACGTAGGTTCTCCAGAGCCGCTCGGCATCCCAGTCCATGAGATTGGTGCGCAGACAGGAGATGCCGAGCAGGTCGACCATGGAACCTGTGGCCGGATCACGAAAGTACCGACATTTTTTTCTGACTGTCAGCAAATCACCTCGGACATTAAAAACGACGACGTAATGCGCTGTTTTTATTATATTAATTGTACGTTATCGGAAAGGGTGGGGGGATGGTGCCAGGAGAGGACTCCACTATCATTCCTATCCGGTGCTGTAGTATAAGAAAATATCGTAAATACAAAAAATACCGTATTAGGTTCAGTGTTGCGTAGGTTCAGAGCTTTCTGAAGCTTTAAGAATCAGCATGCCGACATGGTTGAAGTTAGCCTCTTTGTAATACGAGTCACTGGAATGTGTACGCCAATGGCGTATAATCACTGAATATGGTCGTACGTAGTAGAAACCCAGCTTTTTACAAAGCTCATTCAGGAGTTAATGAGCGATGACGAGTATAAGGATTTACAGGAAGCATTGATGACTCGACCTGACCTCGGCGATTTAATTCGTGGTTCTGGTGGGTTAAGAAAAGTCCGGTGGAAGCTAGAAAGCAGTGGTAAAAGCGGTGGCGTGCGTGCCATATACTACTGGGTAGTGAATGATGACCATATTCGTATGTTGTATGTTTATCCGAAGGGTAAACAGGAAGATTTAACCAAAGATCAACTCAAACAATTAAAAGCCATAGTAGAGAGGTGGTAGCCATGGACAAGGACATGTTTAATGAACTCATGACCAGCGTCCAGCAAATGGACGATATCATCAAAGGAAAAAAGAAAGCATCGCGTAGCTTTGATTTCCCAGATCCAGAAGTAAAAGTTATTCGTGAGCGCCTGGGTGTTTCCCAAGAAAAATTTGCTCTGATTCTGGGCGTTAGTAAGAGAACAGTTGAGAATTGGGAGCAAGGCCGTAGACACCCAACCGGGGCTGCACGTTCATTGTTACGAATTGTTGAGGCTGACCCGCAACACGCCCTACAGACACTAAGCGCATAGAGAGTTGATCAACTCAGAATAGTACAGGGCGGCGATTTACAGCAACGCCTTGAATTCAATTCTTAAACACGCCAGGCATCACAAAATATTCACCTTTTAATTTCAAAAGGATATAGGTTTTCCCTTAATTTGCGTTCCACTCATTCCACCGTCCAGGGATTGATCATTTCAATCCCGGTGTCCCTGAAATCCCGGATGTTGCGGGTGACCAGGGCAGCGCCACGCGATCGGCAGATCGCGGCAATCTGGCAGTCAGCCTCTCCGATGGGCCGACCTGCCTGGTGCCGGCCCGAGGCGATGTCTGCATAGTGCCGTGCGGCAGCGCTGTCGAACGGCAGAATCCTGCCACTGAACCCCACCTCCAGCCACCGCGTCATGGCAGCTTCCAATTCATTCCTTCGCCTGCCTGCAGGGACGATTGCGACCCCGTAAAGCAACTCGGCTTCGCTGATCGACGTCAACACCAGTCCACTCGCATTCTGCGCCGCGACCCATACCGCGACCGCAGCCGCTGGTACCGGTCGCATGAGCTCGGAGGCCACATTCGTGTCGATGACGTACATGCGAAATCCCGTCTCAAGAGAAGTCTGGCGGTTCCCGCATCGGGCCACGCGGCGGAAGCTCCAACTCCACGCCGCCAAGCGGACCAAAGCACTCGCGGGTGAATTCCACAAGATTCCGGGGCCGGGATCTTTCGTCGCTCACTGCCTCGCGCAGAATCACCCGCGCCTCCTCTTCCATGGAGCGATGGTGTTCTGCGGCGCGTAACCGCAGACGCGTCTTCACATCATCATCGAGATTGCGGATCGTGATGCTTGCCATGACCCTGCCTCCTGCAATTCGGGTTCGCCAATCTACACAATGATTGCGATGCAATCAACTCCGCCTTTCCTCTGGCGGGTTTCCTCAAGGCTTGACCTGTTCTAGCCGGGTGCTCCGGACCGGCAACGGGCTGTCCGTAAACCTTCTGCCCGTTCCCCTGGCAGTGCCTGTCCAGCTGTTTCCCCGTCTTTGATGGTTCGCGTGTTTCGGAAAACCGCCTGACAGATGAGATTCAGGATGACTCACACACCCGGGCGGGACATCAATACCTGCATGACCGACAACATTATCGGGAATCTGAATCTGGGCTGAGGGTTGTCGTGCGATGTTATTGCCCTTTTGCGTTCCACGTGCGTTCCATAAAAGCGACAATTTGAGATTGAGACCATCAGAGACAAGCATGTAAGATGTTTAATTCAAAAAAACCTTTAATAATCAGTGCATTATATGGTCTTTTGTGGCCTCTCGTTGTTTTTCAAAATGGTGCCCAGAAGAGGACTTGAATTTTCAAGGGGACCAATTAAATCCTTTTAATTTCAATAGGATATGAGTCCTCAATTAATTTGCGTTCCACTCGCGTTCCACGCACGGGCCAGAATTGCCAAAAAATCGAGTTAGAGGTTAAACGCTGGCTCCATTAACTTTTGCTCACCCCGGTTGAGTCCTACGGCACGTGCTTGAGTCTTCCAATTTCCAACACTGGTGAGCACTTCATCTTTAATTTTTAGTGCTTGCCCACTGTCGAGCTGAAAGAAGTCGATGACCTCCATGGCCAACTCATAGTCCAGACTGTTATCGCTGTCGGTGATGTTGAGGTGCAACCCATTGGCCGGTGTGACCGGGTTAATGTCATACGCTGGAGACAGCAGCCAACCCCCCTGGTTGTATATGAATCCATGGTTACGGAGGTGGTCATCTGTATTGGAAATGGCGATGTAAAAAACAATGCGACGCCATAACTGCGCAAGGTCTTCCTTGGTGTTTGCGCCGTGTTCTGTCAGGAATTGTGCGAGCTCCAGATAGCTGGCCTCATAGTCGCCATCGTAATAGCCGAGCTGGGTCATCGCCGAGGTAAAATGGAGACGGCTTTCCTCAGTACGATCGAAACGTTTGGTCAGGAAGGTATGATGGTGGCTGCCGAATTTTTCTATCCGGCTCTCCGGCATGGTGACACCGGCGTCCAGGGAGAGCGTATAAGCGACATACTCCCAGGCGGCGATATCGTAGTCATCATGCTGGCTGGGGAACTTGGCGATCCATAGGTGCCCATTATCGTCGGTCACACTGGCTTTGGGCCGGGCTCCGCCTAACGAGGAGCCCGGTGACATAAGCATGTATAACCATTTAACGTATTCAGGATCATCGCTATCTGTATTCTCTTCCACTTGCCTGGCTGCGTACTCAAGATCTCTCAACGATGAGATAGGTGGGGCGGCAAGGCGCTCATCGTCGTCCAGAAAAGGTCCATCCAGTTCGCGCTTGAACCTCAGTGCACCAGCCCGGTGAAGATCGTGTACGCCAAGCAAATAATCGATTTCATTCAGGGCTCTTCGACGGCGATCTTCCTGGCGGGCACGAATTGCCTCGCGCCGTTTCATTAACAAGCGCCCCCAGCGATCCGGGCATGAATCTAAGAATACGCGGAAATTCTTATCGTCTTCGCCATGCTGTTCGCCGGAATAGAGATTGAGATCAGGGTCAATTTGTTGGGCATAGGGGGACTGCAGCCAGTCAGTGTCATAGCTGAAGCTAAAATGCTCTTTTTGGCGAGTGGTAGACGAGCGGAGCGTTCCAACAAGCTTTGGCTCTTCAAACTCCTCCCAGTCTGCAAAGACAAGGACTTCTGTGCTCATGGTCGTTTTCTTTTCCTCATGGCTGCGCCCTCGCTCAAGGCTGTATTCCTGATTTTTTCCCCATCAGTTTGATGTCCTGCAGCTTATGACCTAGTTCATCGTCCAGCGCGACACTGGCAAAGTCACCAGCCAGGCCGAGGGCGCTGAGCACGGCGAGATAATGGCCGATAGAAACGCTGGGATCACCCCTCTCAATCTTACGGATGGTCAGGCGACTGAGGCCAGTGCGTTCGGAAATCAAAACCTGGGTATAACCTCTGCGTTTACATGCGAGTTTGATGTTCTCGCCAAGTTGTTCCAACAAAAGTCGATTTTTAGGAAAAACAACAGCGGATCTGGTCTTTTCGGGTTTTTTGTTGGACACTGCAATTACCAAATTGAATAACTATGGTAATTATAGAGACCACTCTTTATGTTTCAACTTATGTGATCACTATAGTTACCAAAAGTTGAAATAATGGGGAATGTAGGTGCTATTTGAGGTGTTGGCCATTATGTGACTGAGCTGTGCGAATGGTTCTTTAGCGAGATTGGCGCATGGATGATCAGGCGGCAGAGGCATAATCACCATTAACCGCGGAGGACGATTGTGGCTCTTGTGCGCCTTGGCCCAAATCAGAGACGAACACGTGGCGCTGATACTGGTCTCCTTGCTCGACCCAGCGGCCATAGCGCCTCGTGATCATCTCCCTGGACTTGTGCCCCATTTGTTGCGCTACGAATGAAGGGTTTTCTCCTCCGGACAATAGTTGACTGGCACAGGTGTGACGGCTTTGGTACGGGTTGCGATAGCGAACTTTGGCGGTTTTCAGAATGTGCTTCCAGGGACGCTCCAAGTGCTCATACTCGACAAAGGGCCCCGTGTCGTCCAGCCGGACAAAGATGTAGTCACTTCCAACAAAGCTGAATTGCTTCTGGTGCTTGAGGGGGTCACAGGCGGCAGGTAACAGAAGTACTTTTCGGTTACTGGATCGAGTCTTTGTCTCCTTTAGCTTGCGCTCCACAACGGCTCGTTGGATATGCACTTCACGCAGTTCCCAATCGACATCGCCCCACTGCAGACCAAATAATTCCGATGTTCTCAATCCAGAAAAGAACGCAAATTTCAGCAGGTTTCGGATGCGCGGGTCGTAGGTTAGCGCACTCTCCAGAACCTTGCTGATTTCCTTGCTCGTAAAAGGATCCACTTCATAATCGGTCTTAGCTTGGTTGCGATCTACCAGCTTGCTGACTTTGATCTTGTCCAGAGGGTTACGGTCGGTGATGTCATCGTTCAGCGCCCGGTCCAGAACAGCGCCAAGCGGGGTTAGATCACGCGCTCGGATATCGCCGAGTTGTGGAAGCAGGTGGGTGTTACAGCTTTTCCGGTAGCACCGGTAGGTGCTGTGTGGGTGGGTGCGCTCAATATCTTGCAGCCACTCTTCGATCAACTCTCGGATAGTCATTTGGGAATTGGCATGACTAAAGAGGCGTACCCGCTTGGATTCCGGGAAATATTCCTCGTACTGGAATGTCTGTCTAGCGATGGCTCCTTCGATTTCGGCTTTCAGGTTGAAAGCGCAGCGCTGGTCGCCTTTTTTGGAGGGATCAACTACTGACAGGGTTTCCTTGCATTGCACACCCCGATACTGAGCGCTCTATAAATCAATGAGTTACGCTTTAAAAATGCTTGATTTTCAGTTAAACCGGACAGTAGTGGCAGAGTGATAAATAAAAAGTGGGGGCTAGATCATTGTTGAAAGATTCGCATGGTGCTAATGTTTCTGCACATGGAGCTGAAGGACTTTCTCTGCAAGTAAACAGCGAAAACGCTGCCTCTTGGCTGCTAAGAGCGACGGTAAACTCGAAACGGAGGGATATTGGACTGGGAGGATTTCCCTCAATAACACTTGCTGAAGCGCCGGAAAAATTAAGTCGGGGGGTAGATCCTGTAGGACAAAAGATAATAGAACGATCAGCTTTGATATCTGAAAAGCTTGCCTCTGTAACTGTCAGGGAGGCGGCAGCGGTCAAACACAAAGTCTCCGGCTGCTTGACCTTGGCCATGCTGATATCGCGCTCGGCGCGGGTGTTGGTGAACGGGGGGTCGGGGTCGCGGCGGTGCGCAGCACCTCGGCTTCGTACTGGGTCAGCGCCTCGTGGAGGTTCTCGGCATCGGACTTGGCGATGCGCCCGCGCTGTCCGTCGAGACGGGCGGGGGCTTGTTCCCCTGTGGCCTGGGTGAGGATGGTCCGGGAGCGCGTGCGCGCGGCCGTGAAGGCTGCCTCGTCGAGAGCCTTGGCATCAAGTTCACTGACCCTGCGGCAGGTTCCGCTCAGGAGGTGGCCCAAGCGCTTGTCCCAGACGTGGCCGTGGGCGTCCTCGACGAACCTGAGGTCGCGCAGCAGGTGGGCACCGCACAGGGCGTGCTCACAGTGATCTCAGGCGAAGGAGCTGGCCCATCGGTCGTGGACCAGAACGCCACCAGAGCGGGGGATGACACCCAGGTCGTCGATGGCGGCGCGACCACGCCTTCGGTGGACGAACGTCACCCTCAGGTCCCCGGCACCGATGCTATGCAGCCAGTGGTTCGTGCCATCGACGCGCAGGCTGGTCTCGTCGGCGTGCAGGGCGGGCATGGCCAGCAGACAGTCGATGGCTGTGGCTTCCCAGTCGGCCAGCGCCTCGTGCAGGCGCATCAGCCAGGCCAGCAGGGTCGCCTCGGCCACGGCGCGCCCGGTCAGGGCCTTGAGGGTCTGCGCGGCGCGCCTGAGCGGCACCATCTGGGCAGCCATGAGATGCGTGGCGAAGGCCAGGATGCCGTGGCCGTACTGCAGCGGTCCCGGCATATCGTCCGGGAAGGAGCCCCGGCTCTCGGCTCGGCAGCGCGGGCAGGTCGTGATCTCGGCCTCGACCCTCAACTCGCGGGTCTCGAACAGGATGTCCACCAGGACCCGCCGCTCATGGCCGTGCGGGGCGACATCCCCAAGACCGCGACCGCAGGCGCGGCTCTCGGCGACCGGTGCGGTCCGCGTCTCCACGACCAGGCGGTTGGGCCCGTCCCCGGTGGCGCAGGCCTTCGGCCCCGTGCTCGTGGCACCGGGGCGCGTGCGGGCGGTCTCGTCGGGCTCCGTCCGGGAGCTCGGCAGCCCGGAGGTGCGCGAACCCTTCGGGGTGTTCTTCTCCATGAACACCGCCATCAGCACCTGAAAGAGCATCAGCAGAGCTTCGACCAGGGCGCGGCTCTCGGCGCTCATCGCGCCGTCCGCACACAGCGCCTCGAAGCGCGCCTTGAGTGCGTCGAACTCCGAGCGCAGCGACGCGGTGTTGACCGTCGCCATGGGCTACCCGGACCCCACCGCCAAGCGCTCCGCTGGCGGCATCAGCGCGATCAGCGCCTGACACACCCCCGCTGTCGCCTTGGAACTGAACTATGCGTTGTCCATGACCCTGTGCAATAATGAAACGCACACATCATAGAATCGCCTTCCTATGACGTCAAGGGGGGTGAGTAGTTACGGAAAACCTTAAAGAAGATGGCTACGAAGGAAGTGCTCCAGTTGGTTGTTGTCCAGCAAACAGTTTTGGCATATACGATATGATCGATAATGTCTGGGAATGGACCAGTGATGATCGTGAACCTAATAAGGCCAATATGACTAGTCAGCATGGTAGCGCTAAAACTGCTGCCATCAAGGGTGGGTCCTTTCTTTGCTCGAATACGTACTGTGGCCGTTACAGGCCAGAAGCCCGACAATTACATGAACAAGATTTAGGTACCAATCATATTGGGTTCAGGACAGTAGCTGATAGTCTTTAAAAAAGATGCACCTTTGAGTGATATGAGTGCCATCCCCCCCTTTTTGTGAGTTAAAGCTCGGGAATATCGTTTTAGTCTGTCCATCTTTCCATCCTCTCAAGAAATGGAGCTTCCGACAGACCCGGGGCGATTCACTGCTGTCCCTGGCTCTGGATGCCAGTCTCAAAGGGCAGCGGTGGCAACAGGCAGAGCTCTTTGTGCTGCAACTTAAAAGGTTGAATCCGAACGATCCTGAATTGTGTAATCTTATTGACTACCTAAATAAGAAGTCTCGTTAAATTTAGTCTTCGCCAAACAACAAGTAGTCTTGGTTCTGCGGGCAGGTCTCGCAACCAGGTTAACGTTTTACACAGGGTCATCCGCGATTTATCGAAGAAAGTGGTCGTGGAAGGTATCCTGACAAGATAAGGTGATGTAATGAGTCTTTCAACTTCTGCTTCAGATCTGGCTTCAGTTATTCAGTTAGCCGTAGCGCCTGCATTTTTGTTGGCAGGTATTGCGGGATTTCTCAACGTAATGGCCGTCAGGCTGGGGCGGGTGATTGACCGAATGAGAATTCTGGAGCAAAGAATCAATAATTCGACTGACGGAAACAGAGTGGGAGATGCCAAACACGAGCTTAAAGTTTTAAAGGATCGTGTTGGTGTTAACAATAAAGCCATTGGACTATGTACTGGAGCGGGTTTATCTGTTTGCTTGCTAATTGCAAGTCTGTTTGTGGGGGTTTTCTTTACTTTCCCTATTGGCCAGTTGGTTGCAGGCTTTTTTATTCTGTCGATGGTACTCTTAATCGCTGCACTGATTTTTTTTCTTAGGGAGATATTTCTGGCCATTCAAACGATGATGGTTGCTAAGGAATAAAAAAAGCTATCCGTCAAGTCTAGCTGGCACATGGGGCGGTATGCACTGCGAATGGAAATATTGGAAGAGCGCGCTATTGCGAAAATATCAGAAAAATCTTTCAAGAAAAGGTTGACCATCGGTACTGAAGGTTTTCACTATTAGGTTACGTAGCTGCTATTACCGCTATTGAGATAGCGGCACTAAAAACTAATAGCTTGGCAATATGGGTTGCAGCAAAAATATCGTACGTCGCTATTTTTCTTTGGCTGCATGTCCAATCGTGTACGGCAATCTGGTGGGCAATACCAGACTATAAACCAAAAGCCTAAAGATGAGATCACAATGGTGATTTGAAAAAATTGAAAACCACGCTCATGCCGTTGCCCTTCACTTCATGCACTACAACTTTTGTCGGATCCATCAAACTTTGAAAGTGACCCCAGCTATAGAGGCCGGTGTGACGGACCGGCTTTGGGAGATCAGTGATATAGTCCACCTGGTTGAGAAAGCCCAGCCTGCACCAAACAGACCAAGGACATACAAAAAGCGTTCCGAGAATTCAAACTGAGCCACTACCATATATCTACATCTGTTGCTAAAATTTATAATATGTAGTAATGTGCCTACATTGGTGGGTGGGCTAGAGAGGGTAATCAGATGACTGTTACGAGTGTCACAAGTAGAGAGTTTAATCAGGATGTTAGCAAGGCTAAAAGAGCCACGACTGAAGGGCCGGTTTTTATTACGGATCGTGGCCGTCCCGCTCATGTCTTGTTAACCATCGAGGAATACCAAGAGATCACTGATAAGGGCAGCAACATTGTAGATTTACTGGCAATGCCGGACTCAGCGGAGATCGATTTTGAAGCGCCGCGTATAACCTCTGAAATCTATCGTTCAGAGGACTTGTCTTAGTGTATCTGCTTGATACCAATGTCATCTCTGAGCTGAGAAAAGCCAAATCAGGTAAAGCTGACCAAAACGTGCTTAAGTGGGCGAGAAGTGTTTCCGCATCAAGCCTCTACATATCAGCCATTACCATTCTTGAGCTCGAAACGGGTGTGCTTCTGGTTGAGCGCCGTGACCCGGAACAAGGTGCAGTACTTCGTTCCTGGCTCAATACGCATGCACTGCCCGCATTCTCTGAACGGATACTGCCTATTGATACAGCCGTTGCTCAGCAGTGTGCCAAGTTGCATGTGCCGGATCCGAGGTCAGACAGGGATGCGCTGATAGCGGCTACGGCTTTGGTTCATGGGATGCCTGTAGTGACTCGCAATGTCCAGGATTTCGTCACCACAGGGGTGGAGTTGTTGAATCCTTGGGATTAGTGCCGCTGATTTGATGCTTAATAAATAGGCAATTAGTCGGCACGCTAGTAGCCAATCAGCCGGGGTTAGTCTCTTTAAGAAATAGTAGTTTTCTATATACAAAGCCAAAATATGTATAGACAATCCGAAAATGTATACATATTTAGCTCGTGTGCTGTTTTTGGAAAATCTGATATGTCTACGTTTTACGAGAATATCGATATAACTTTTAAACGTGTCGATGGCATCGACTCAACATAAATAGTTACCCCCTGATATTTGGCAGGCTCGCTCTGGCGCGGCTCACAGCGATGCGAGAACACGGGCGTTAGAGCCAACCGTCAGGCTGGGTTGAAATGGGAACGGCGAAGGCAGGATCGACCTTGATCAATAGGGCGGCTGGAGTAGCCACGAAAATAATGAAAACTAACTTTGAAAGAGCGCGCTTTGCTAAGCAAATCGGTCTATGTAGCTCGCCAGAGTATTCTGTTCAGCTACTTCGTCATGTGGAATCAACATATACTACCATTCCTTCCCACCATTTTGAAGCAAGTGCTCTGAAGCATGATGGCACCATTCCTTCGCAGCTTCCGATCTACGATTTAACCCGTTCAACCGGGCGATCGGTGCAACCCTGCCCGAGATGCGGCGTGCCGGAGTGACCTTGCGTTACCGCTTCTGAAGAAGCTGTTTGCCATCCAGCAGAACGCTCTGGCACACAGCCCGGAACGACGCGGCACCCGGATCAGGAATCCCGGGTGCCGCTTTACGTTCTCGTGATTGCGGGCAATTTTGGGTTTCACCGACGCAGGGCAGCTGACCCAAATGCCAGCCGAACATCTGTGGCCTACTCGGTTCGCATCAACCTTTTTCGCCATTACCTATCCCCGGTTGGCGTTTTTTCGACAGAATTGCAGAAAAATTGGTAGATGAGCGCTACAGGGCAACGACGGGATTGCGTTAGCATTACCAATTTGGGGGTATTTCGGAGCTGAGAGAGTTTGGTTGCTGCAGCAGTGTTTTCCTATCCGGGGATTTGGGTGGTACACTTGGTTTGCCTGCGGCCGTTCCGCGATGGAATATGAACACCGTGCGGCGCCGACCCCGGAAACCATCTCTAGCGTAATTCCAATATGCCCAAACTATCTATTGTCGTTGTCACATATAAGATGCAGCGGGAGGCGCCACAAACCATTTTCTCACTGCTACCACCAGCGCAGAGACTCATCGATGATTTGGACTATGAGCTGGTTGTGGTGGACAACGGATCGCCGGAGCCGCTCACGCTAGAGGGAGTTTCCCGCTCCAACGTTCATTTGGTCCGCATCGAACCTGACAAGGCTTCCGTATCGCCCGCCGCCTGCATCAATCAGGCTGTTCGCCAACACGCCTCCGGCGAGCTAATCCTGATCTGCATCGATGGTGTTAATGATCGCCCATATGGAGCCATTCCGGGATCGGCATAAAGGAGCCACCTTGGGATCGGCATAAAGGCGCCACCCCAGGATCGGCATAAAGGCGCCACCTGATGATCGGCATAATGGCGCCACCCGCCGCTGAATAGCGGACCTCAGACATCCAATCCACTGGTGTACCCTCCCCGGATTTTTTTACCGGAAGAGGAGCATCACCACATGGCAAACCGGAGGTTTGAGATGTACCAATAGAGACAAGCACTTGTCCGCATGCGGCTCGGGGATTCCGACCGCGCCATCGCCAAGACCGGGCTGATGGGTCGCAAAAAGATCCGCTCGGTGCGTGAGCTGGCCAGCACCCGTGGCTGGCTGGATCCGGGCACTGCATTACCCGGGGAAGACGAACTGGCCGCCTGCTTCGATCAGTCCCAGGATCGGCCCCAGACCACGTCCCTGGTCGAACCCCACGCGGCAGAGGTTACCCAATGGTGGGAGGATGGCATCCAGGGCACCACCATCCACCAGGCGCTGATACGCAAGTACGGGTTCACCGGGAGCTATTCCTCGGTGCGCCGCTCCCTGCAGAGCATGGAGACGGCACCAGTACGCCGAACTGGTCCGCGACCAGAAGGTGGAGACCTGGCTCGGCTGTCACCGCCGGGCTTTCGAGGCCTTCGGAGGCGTGCCCGCCCGAGTCACCATCGACAACCCCAAGTGCGCGATCACCCGGGCCTGCTACCACGATCCCCAGGTACAGCGGGCCTATGCCGATTGCGCCGAGGGTTACGGCTTCCTGATCAACGCCCTGCCGCCACGAGAGCCCCAAAAAAAGGGGATCGTGGAATCCGGAGTCACATACGTCAAGGCGAACTTCTGCCCACTGCGGGAGTTCCGCAGCCTGGGGGATGCCAACCGGCAACTGGCCGAGTGGGTGATGGGCACCGCCGGCAACCGTACCCACGGCACCATCCACGAGAAGCCCTTGACGCGCTTCGCGGAGACCGAGCAGCATCTTCTCAGGCCCGTACCCGCCTCACCGCCGGAACTGGCCTGCTGGGCCAGGGTCAAGGTCCACGGCGACTGCCACGTCCAGCACCAGAAGTGCCGCTACTCCGTCCCCTACCAGCTGGTGGGCCAGTCACTCTGGCTGCGGGCCTCGGAGACCACGACAGGGGTGTATCAGGATCAGGAGATGGTCGCGATCCATCCGCGACTGGGCCAACCGGGACAGCGCTCCACACTGCCCGAACACCTGCCTCCACACGCACTGGCCTACAGGATGCAGGATCCCCAGTGGTGCCTGCGCCAGGCCAAGGCCATTGGCCCAGCCTGCCATGCCCTGATCGAGCAACTCTGTGCCGACCGGGTGCTGGACACCCTCCGCGGTGCCCAGGGCATCGTCAGCTTCCGCACGCGCTCTGGGACCAGCCGGGTGGAAGCGGCATCTGCCCGCGCACTGGCCTATGCCAGCCCCCACGACCGCACGATCAAGACCATCCTGGAGAATGGCCTGGACCAGCAGCCCCTGGACCAAGCCAGCTTCGATCAGCTGGGTGAAGCCTACACCGGCCGCGGCCGCTTCTCCCGCGATATCCGCACAGTACTGACCCATCAACAGACACGAGGATAGACATCATGGACACCACACTCAACCCGATGCCGGAGCTGGCTCCCATGCTCAAGCAATTACGCCTGTCGGGCATGCTGGACAGCCTGGCGGTCCGCAACCGCGAGGCCATCGAGGGCAAACTCGCCTACACGGAGTTCCTGGCCCTGGTGATCCAGGACGAAGTGGCCCGGCGGGAGCAGAAGAAGTTCGCCACCCGGGTTCGCCGGGCCGGCTTCCGGGGCGAGAAAACCCTGGAGGGCTTCGACTTCGCCCTGCACCCGCAGCTGAACCGGGCGTTGGTCCACGACCTGGCCACCTGCCGCTTCATTGAGGAGAGAGTCTCACTGCTCATCGCCGGACCCTGTGGCACCGGTACAAGCCACCGTGCACAGGCCATCGGTCACTGTGCGGTGCGGCAGGGCCACGACGTGCTGTTCACCACCCAGGGCAAGCTCCTGGGCAACCTGCACGCAGCGCGGGCCACCAACAGCTTCGAGCGGCGGTTCCAGAACCTGGTGAAGACACCGCTGATCATCATCGACGACTTCGGCCTCAAGCCAATGCGCCAGCCCCACGATGAGGTGTTCCACGACCTCATTGCCGAGCGCTACGAGCGCGGCGCCACCATCGTCACCAGCAACCTGGACTTCGCCGAATGGGGGCAGGCGTTCCCCAATCAGGTACTGGGCGCGGCGACTCTCGATCGACTGCGGCACGGTGCCTATCGACTGGTGCTGGATGGGGACAGTTACCGCCGCCCAAGACCGCTCCCGGAAGAGACAGAATCGGTGTGTACAACAGGGGGTGAAAACGGTTAAAAAGAGACCCGTCTGAGACCCGCTAATCAGCCTTAAAAAGTGGCGCCATTATGCCGATCATGGGTGGCTCCATTAGGGCGATCATCGACAGATGGCGCGCGCTTGGCAAGTTCGCACCTCATTCGACGCACCGTCGACGTCCTCGCCCGTCATCCGGACGCCTTCACCTATGTCGCAAGCCGTCATCTCGGCTCCGAGGTGCAGATGCAATCCGTCAAGCAAGGATACGACCAGACGGCGGAAGACTTGCTGCTCGATTCCGTTCCCTGGCGAATCGACCTGGACGAGCTTTACAAGATTAGCGTGTGGGTCGGTGCGCACAATGCGAACAATCCCCTGCTGCAGAATGAAAGCAATGCGTTTGGATTGACAAGAGCCAACTGGGATCGAATCGGCGGATACAACGAGGGCTTCTCCAGACCAGGCGGCGGACTGTGCAATCTGGAAATCTTCAGCCGGATGGTTAATCGCACAGACGCATTGAACGTTCTCCTGTGGGGGGAGTGCACCTTTCACCAGGTGCACAACGGAGCCGCCACGTCGCACGCCGGCTATTTTGGCGACAGCCAGGAAGAATTCCGTAGGGTCACCGGCGAGAGTTACCGCGTTCCCTCCTACCGATTTCTGGCCGATCTGGGTGAGGATTTCGGTCGCCTGCAGAAATTGAAACAAGTCTTGCTCCCCAAAGGCCCGGGAGCCTAACGCCCGAGCGTCCATGTCTCCTCCCTGCGTGATTATCTTGGGCATGCATCGCAGCGGCACCTCGTTGGTCGCCGGCAGCCTTCACGCTGCGGGACTGCATCTCGGGACGGTAAACGATCACGCGCCGTTCAACAGCAAGGGCAACAAGGAGAACGTCCGAATCCGAGAGCTGAACGATGCCATGCTTGACCGAAACGGTGCGAGCTGGAGACGGCCCCCTGCCCGCCAAATCACCTGGCGCCGCGCGGATTCCCGGCGCGCCGAGTCGCTCCTGCACCCCTACCTTTCCGCCGGTCGCGCCTGGGGTTTCAAAGACCCTCGAACGATCTGGACCGTAGAAGGTTGGCTGCGATTGCTGCCCGACGCGCAACTCGTTGGCGTCTTCCGTCATCCGGCACTGGTCGCTCAATCCCTAGTCGCCAGAACAGGGACACTTTCGGTCGACCCCAGCGAAGCGTTCGAACTCTGGTGTGCCTACAATGCCGAACTGTTAAGGCTGAAACGCAAACACCGGTTTCCATTGGTTCACTTCGGAATCCCGAACAAACTGCGCGAGGAGTTCTTCGCGCCCCTGGCCCGCCTGGCCCGATCTGTCGGCCTCTCCTCTCCTTCGGACGCTTTTTTCGACGATGGCCTGATCCATCAGCGGGCCGAACACTTGCAAGCCGACACCAAGGCCATAAAACTCCACAATCAGCTACTTGCATCGTCCGAGCAGCAAAGAAACGAACCCGCCGATTGCAGGTGTATCACAGGCCTTCGACAACGAGGTGCATGACTCGATGAGAACTGTCTGGTTTCACCGGGGCGAGTACAAACGTCTTTACGGCGGGCACCTGAAGCACTCCCATTACGTTCGCCACACCGCGGATCTGGCGGGTTTCGTTCCGAAAATCACCTTTACAGGCAACGCTGGCAACGATGCGCTAGAACGCGAACGTCTGGTACTGTGGCCACCCGGTGAATTCGGTCACGCCGAGCGTTGGGATCCTCAATCGGGTGATATCCTGTTCCTGGCCGGGCTGGACTGGCGGTATCTTTCGGACGGTCGGTTTGACGGCCTGTCCTGCCCGAGAGTCAATCTCGTCCAGCACGTACGGCACGCAGAGGCCGGCACTGAACTCTACGAGTATCTGGCTCTGAAGGCGGTGCGCATCTGCGTCAGTCAGGAAGTCGCCGATGCGATTTGCGCGACCTGTCGCGTAAACGGCCCCGTCATAGCCATTCCCAACGGCATCGAAGCGCTTTCAATTACTCCAAGGCCGAAACGCCTGCCGGTTACCATCTCAGGCTACAAGGATCCCGAATTGGCAAAGGCCTTGGCAAATCGCCTGTCGGACAAGGGCATCGAAAACCGCTGCCTCGCCGAATTCGTACCGCGCGAGTCCTTTCTGGGGCTGCTTTCCCAAAGCCGGGTAGCGGTCTGCCTGCCCAATGCCGAAGAGGGGTTCTACCTGCCGGCGCTGGAAGCCATGGCATTCGGCTGCATGGTGGTCACCGTCGATTGCATCGGCAACCGGGGATTTGCCTTGACGGGCGCAACTGCTTCATTGCCGACCGCAACCTCGATGCTCTGGCCGAGGCGACCTTGCGCGCCTTGAACACCAGCACGGTGACGCGTTGGCGGATGCGCAGGAAGGCAACCGCCACGGCACGACGACATACCCTCTCGAAAGAGCGGAAGCGATTTCACGCGGTTCTCGATGACATTGATCGATTGTGGGCGTCCGCAACGTGATGCTTGGCACGAACAAGTGATTGCACTCATGGCTGTTCGGAGCAATAAGGTGATTCTCTCTCGCAACGCCGGAATCGGCATACATCGATTCCCAGCCAGGGGCGATGCCTACCATCAGGATCTGGTTCCGTGGACCTGCACGGGTGGATGACGTTCCTGCGCTCGAGAATTACCGCGTCAAGCGCGTTGGGGGGTGCATACGTGCTGAACGCAGGGGACCTGGAAACGCTGGCGGAGTGCTTGTCCGACGACTATGCCCACGCCGAACCGTTCCCTCACGCCGTCATTGACGACTTTCTGCCGACCAGGGTGGGGAAGCGGTTGCGCAGGGACTTCCCGCCCGTCGAGTCTGACATCTGGATCGAGCAACATCCAGCGCGCCAACCCGGAAAACTAGGGATAACGCACGCGTCCCGACTGCGAGGCATCGAGCCGTCCATCGTCCATGCCGTCTGTCAATTCAACAGTTTCCCGTTTCTGAATTTTCTGTCCAGATTGACCGGCATTTCGAAATTGCTTCCCGACCCCTACTTGCATGGCGGCGGCCCACAGCAGGTGGTGGACGGTGGCAGGTTGGACATCCACACCGACTTCACCCATCTGGCCAAGCTGGATCTGTACCGGAGAATCAACGTTCTCTACTACCTGAGTCCGCCTTGGCGCCCGGAGTATGGTGGCGAACTCGAATTCTGGACCGACTCGCGGCCGCAGGCCGGCCCCGTTAAGTCGATCGCCCCGGCTTTCAACCGAATGGTCGTTTTCAATACGACAAGCAGCACGTTTCACGGGCATCCGAAACCATTGCGCGTGCCAAAGGGCGTCACCCGAAAAGCGCTGGCCTTCTACTACTACACCGCACAACCGGACGAATCTCAGCAGCACACCCAACGAACCCGCTGGATAGGACCGAATGCCGCCGATCGCCGGCTTGAACGACCCTGAGGAATAGCCGCCATCACGGGGAGCCCCCTTCGCGATGACATGGGCGTCATCGTGCATCCGACCCCAATCGTTACAATTCGTACAAGCGGCGTCCACGCCACTGCTCAGCCAGGAAACTCAGACGAAGAACGACCGACAGGACGGGGTGGTATCTGCGCCCGTGAAGGTCCCCGGACATGGCCGTGCGTTCCGGAACGGCGAAATCATCTGATACACCAAGAAACGAAAACACCTGCTGCAACACAGAGTCATGGTCCCTTTGGAGGCGATGGCTGCTAATTACCAGCACCCGGTCCGGCGAAAAGTGGCCGTACAGGTTCCTTAGCTGGAGGCTGTAGAGGCTGCGGCTTCTGTAACTGTGGATGCGGAACGCGGAATCTCTGCCACGCCGGTCTCCGCTTCTGCGAAGTCTCCATGGTTCGGCCAGCATCGCAAGCCAGATCGATAACTTCTCCCTGCCCCGGGCAAGCTGCATATAGTAGTGAGAGATCGTGCGTTCTACTGGATCGCGCACCAACACGATCAGCTTCAATTCGGGATTGTATCGTTTCAGTTCCGGCGCCACGTCGGGAAGAAACAGATACATGGGGGTGACTTCGCCACGGACCCTGGCCTCAGCGCACGGTCGAAACCAACGCCGGTACCGCCGGTCGATCTCCTTGGGAGACCAGGTCTTCCGGTAGGCCGGGGAACTGAAGAGATGCACTTCCTTCGGCGTGGACATGCTCACTTTCGGATGGGCGCGCAGATATTCCCAAAGCGCAGTGGTCCCACACTTTTGCGCTCCGACGATCATGAAGTCGATCAGGGGCCGATAGCGTTGTTCCCCACCGTCGTTGCCCGCGTCGCTCGGGGAACGCGAGGAAAACCCGGGTCTCGCGCCCTGGTCGTTCAACACCTGCTCCACCTCGGCCGGCCGATAAAACAACCAGCAGGCGTGCTCACGGTCTCGAACAAGTGTTTCCAGGTCCCTCTTCGCAACGGCCGGGTCGTCTCGAACGTCCGCGTTTCCGTCCCGCAACGGGGATCCGGGAAGACTGGAGATCGCCCCGGCCGAAGCCAGCACTGTCGCCAATGAGGCTCCATTGCTGGCAACCACGTCTTCATACCGCTGGATGACGGTGCTTTCCGACCTTTCGGAGATTTGGCGAAAGTACCAATCCAAGAGCATGATCCGGCGTTCGAGATCGTCTGCAGCGACACGCAGTTTCGTGGCGAGGCCCGGGTCCAGTTTTTCGATCCGAGGCTCATGACCGTGCCGCAGCGGCCCGCCCTGGTAACGCCACGCCCTGAGAATCGCAAGCGGATTTCGCACCACGGCGCAACAGCGAAAGTGATGCGCCATCGTCCCCAGCCCGACAGGGAACAGATTCAGGCACTTGACCGCAAGCGTGAACTCCGGCGGCAAATACTGTTTGGTCTTGAAAGCCTCCTCAAGGTCCGCTTGGAAAAGCACCGGGCTCGGCTGTTGCCCACGCTGCACCAAACGAGAGAAAAGACCCGGAGGGCGACTGAGAGCCGCATGGCCGTACCGATTCGCGAGAGCGTCGCGAATCTCCGCGAACCGGTCGACAACCGATCGGCACTGGAGATCAGGGTCTTCGACCTCAAGTAGGTGGTCCAACGATTCCGGTTCGTCGATTGCGACGACATCCGGCAAGCGATTCAGCAATTTGCAGACCAGCGTCGCGCCCGAGAAAGGAACGCCGGTGATGATCAAATCCAGTTTTGACCGTGCCGCGGTGGTGACGTCTACCCCGCCCTCGACCACGCTGCGAATCGCACGCTCCCCCTTCGATCGCACACTAACGGCCCGGGTCCGGATCGAACGCCTGATTGGACCGGCGCACTTCGTGCCTGATGGTGCTCTTGAAGCGACCCAGTGCGACCAGCGGCGTTCCCGTATGAATGAACGAATCGAGACCGATCGGGCCGGTCGACATACGTTTTTCGTTCTCGAGAAAACACCTTGTCGAAAACGGCAGATTGGCTCTATCGATCCCGCTCAGGGTCTCAATCTGTCCGGCATCGAGGGAATTGAGAACGAGCGCGTAGTCCACTCCCATGCAGATCCCTCGGGTGTCCATCATGCGCAGGAGTTTTTCCGATCCTGACTTGCTCACAACGTATCCGTGGGCTCCCGGTGCCGGGATCCGCTTCGCGAACGTTCCATTGACAATCAGCTCGGTGATCAGATCACCCATGCGGACGCGATCCCCGGCAACAGCCGGAAGGTACTTGAGGTAGCTCGATGTTCCCTGGTTGACGAAAACCAGATCCAGTTCTTTCTGGTTCTCAACTGAGAAGTCCGCCAATGCTTGAGCGCTTATCTCGACATCGTCCTCCAGAACTGCACCGAATTTGGCATTGCCTGCCGCAATCTTGCGCCAACATTGCGCATGAAAAAGGTAGCAGCAAAACGCGCCCGGCTTGAATTTCGATTCACTCTCCCAAAAGCGCCCGGCAAGATGCCGATAGCGCGGAAACGGGAATTTCGGGTCATGGCCGTCAAAAGCCGCGATAAGGCTGGGCTTCAGCGACGAATCCTTGAACTGGCGGAGAATGTTAGATCGTCGTTCCAGCTGCGATTCCAGATTGACCAAGAAAATCGGCATTTGGTGTTTTGTCATTGGTTATCCGAAGCTTGTTGCAGCGTTTTCGAATGAGTCATGATCGACCCGCCTGGCAGCCTCATTATCGCTGTGTTGCATGGCGATGTCATCCAGTTGTTGGAAGGTGACATTGGGCTTGAGCTGACGAGCAGAATCAGCATCGAGGTGCTGGCCTATGTCCGCACGCCGGGTGGATTCCTGACATCGATGCACGGGGTGGTCGAGGGCGCCGGTCGGCAATACGACGTGGCGATCTTCAATCCCGGGGACGGTCCGGCTCGGGTGACTATCGGGGGCATCGACGACAGCGCGAGGAGTTCGGGAGACGTGATTAGGCTGACGGTGCCAGCGGGCGCGGCTGTGACGGTCACCGCGAAGCAGCTTGAGGATGGCGACTTCGCCTTCCACGACGGCCGATGCGCCGGACTCGGTGATGGCCAGGGCAAGTGGCGGCTACACATCGACAGCGAAGAGGCCATTTTGCTGGTCAACGTGCTGGCGAGCCCGACGGGTCGCCTGACCAACCTGTCGACTAACCCAACTCGAATTTCACAGCCTTGGTCGGCGCAACATCGTCGCCAGGTGTGACGGTGGTGAGATCAGTTCCAATGGCGGCGGTCTCCTGCTGCGAGAGGTGGAGCAGCGCACCCATCTGCTGCATCGTCTGACCAGCTGTACCGATTATCGTGATCAGGACCGCAGAGAGCACTCGCTGGAGTCGCTGGTCACACAGCGGGTCATGGGCCTGGCTCTGGGCTATGAGGATCTCAATGATCATGACGAGGTGCGCACTGACAGGGTGCTGGCCCTGCTCAGTGACTGTCGGGATCTGGCCGGTGCTGACCGGGCCGTCCCGGGAACCGGGGCACGCCGCTGGCTGGCACGAGTACGCTGAACCGGCTTGAGCTCTCGCCGCTCACTGCCGGCGCCGACTGTCGCTACAAAAAGAGTGTCGCCGATACGGCTGCGATGGATGCCCTGCTGGTGGATATGTTTCTGGAGTCCCATGACAGCCCGCCTGCGGAGAGTATCCTGGATGTGGATGCCACGGATGATCCGGTACAGGGCACCCAGGAGGGCCGCTTCTTTCACGGGTACTATCGGCAGTAGTGCTCCATGCCGCTGTATATCTTGTGTGGTGAGCAGGTGCTGTGCGCGCGCCTGCGTACTGCCGATCAGGACGGTGCGGAGGACACGGTGGAGGAGCTGGAGCGGAGTGTGGGTCGAGTTCGGGCGCGGTGGCCCGAGGTGCGTATTCTCCTGCGTGGTGACAGCGGGTTCTGCCGCGATCAGATGATGGACTGGTGCGAGGCGCACCAGGTTGACTCCCTGCTGGGGGTGGCGAACAACGCTCGCCTGAAGGCCTCCAGTGCCGATGAACTGAAGGAGGCCAAGGCGGTGTACGAGAAGACCGGTGAAGCGGCCCGGGTGTGTGGGGATGTCCGCGACCGGACGCTGAAGAGCTGGTCCCGTGAGCGCCGCGTGGTGGACACGGCCGAGCATCTGCCCAAGGGGGACACCCCCCGTTGTGTGGTCACCACCCTCAGTCCTGCAGAGTGCGACGCGCGCACCCTGTACGAACAGATGGAGTGTGCCCGTGGCGACATGGACAACCGCATCAAGGAGCAGCAGCTGTCACTGTTCGTCGACCGCACATCCACGCACAGCCTGCATGCCAATCAGGTGCGCGTGTATCTGTCCTCGTTCGCCTCTGTAGTGATGCAGCATCTGCGGCGCATGGGGCTGGAGGGCACGGAACTGGCCAGGGCACAGGCATTGAGCTGTTGACGCGCCGTGCGCTCCTGGGACTTCATGTCATCTCGCGCCCGGGTCAGATCCCGCATCGCCTCCTGTTCTTCGTCCGACACCCAGACGACCGTCAAGTCGCCACCGCGCAACACCTGCGCCAGTGTGCGTGCATCACGCCGGTCAGTCTTGATGCGATCTCCCGGTTTCTGCGGAATCAGCGATGGCGCAATCACCTGGCAGTCTTGACCCAAGGCGATCAGTTGACGAGAGATGCTGTACCCACAGGGACCCGCCTCATAGCACAACAACAGCACTTCACCACCACACTCTGTGCTCAGGCGCTCAACCAGCCTAGCACTGCTCTTCGGCGTGTTGCCAATCTCTCCCCTCGATTCCGCCTCGCCCCGACCAGCTCGCGCAACGGCATAGGCACTCGTATCTTTATGCACGTCAAGCCCAATAGAGGCCGGATACCGACCACCTGCCGACCTGCTGTTGATCGCTTCACCTGCGGTGACTGTTTCGATCTGTTGCGCGTGTACTGTGCACTCTTTCATGACCTGTCCTCTCAAGAATGGCTCTGTGTTGAAGTGTCCCATTTCAACATAATCCACGTGTGTTGAGATGGGCAGGTCAAAACATGATGTCTAGATGTTCGACAATGTAGTCTTCTAGGCGGCTGTATTTCTTGTTTGGTTGGGCCGAGATGGAAATTTGTTGATTGGTCTGTAAACTCTGAGAAATCAACTCACGATCGGTTAGTTGAAGGTTTAGATGACTCATATCAAGAGTAAACGGGTGATAACCGTGGGTCACTTCACCTGTAGGCACAACCACAACTCGCGGAATATCAATGGTCTGCTGAACCATTATTTTGGTCGCTTTATTCACGACCGTTGCTATTTCTATGCCTTCCTCTTCCTCCAGCAGTGATTGTTGAGGGCCGGTTAGTTTTTCAGACACACGCCTTACAATCTCCTGCTGCATATCATTAGATAGAAGAGACGTTGATGTTGGCACTTCACTGGGCTTGTGTTGCACTTCAGACTGGAAGCGGGGAACGAAAAAACCCATTAGCGTAACCTTGCCACGCCGCTTGAGAAATTTTAGGGGCAAATTGGAGGCACTCCAAGCCTTAAAGCTTAATGGGAGTACTTCAGAAAAATTAAGTCTTTGAGTTAAAAGGCTTAATGAACAAGGAGGAAGGGTATTGGTGACCAGGAGAGGGTGAGGCGAGCGTTTTGCGCGAAGCATTGCTTCGCGAGAGCTGAACGACTCAACTCTGTGATTTGAGGAAGGCAGTCCAGACTGTGGTTAGGGCGACATTGAAAACGAAGTTTGAAATGGTGCCCAGGAGAGGACTTGAACCTCCACGACCTTGCGGTCACTAGCACCTGAAGCTAGCGCGTCTACCAATTCCGCCACCTGGGCAAGCCTGTGAAACGCAGCGCAGTCCGCGTCCCGACATGGGACGCGCACTGTACTCAAGCCCCCCAGATGTTGTCAATTTGAATCAGGGTGCTCGTGAGCGTATACTGGGTGCCTCTGTACAAGGTGCCTGAAACTGCCTTCGCCCGAAGGCGGTGGATCAGGTTAAACGGGAACTCTGTGAGCCCGCATCGGCACTCCGGGTCGATGCGCGCAATTCCGAGGCTGCCCCCGCAACGGTGAAGAGAGTGTTCACTCTCCAAGCCCGATACCGGCCATGTACAGTGAAGGGTTCTGTCATTTCTTTACGGCGGAACACACCCAAGACGAAGCGGAGGGCTTTGTCGCGGACGGTCATCGCATTCCATGATCTCCCCCAATCCCTCCCTCAGTCGCGACTAACCGAGGCGCCATTCTATTGCTGTGTGGCGCACCAGTACTGCGATAGTGAGGATTTTTCAAATGAATGTACGTGTCACACTCATGCTACTCTCGCTGGTAGCTGCTCCGCTGGCGGTTTCCGGAGAGAGTCCATACGAAGAGATAGTTGTGACTTCCAGTCGCGTGCCTCAGCCGCTGCGTGAGGTGGCGACATCTGTCAGTGTCATCACGCGCGATGAACTGGATTTGAAAGGGTACACCAGCATCGCAGACGTATTGCGCACAGAGGCCTCCATCGGTGTGAGCAACAACGGTGGAGCGGGCAAGCGCACCACTCTGCGAATCCGGGGCGAAGAAGGGTATCGCACCCTGGTGATGGTTGATGGTGTGGATCTCGCCGATCCAACCGGCACCCAGATTGGCCCAAATATCGAGCACATTCTGAATACGTTCGATGTGGAACGCATTGAAGTGTTGCGCGGCCCCCAAGGGTTTCTGTACGGGGCCGATGCAGGCGGAGTCGTGAACATTATTACCCGGTCAGTGAGGCAGGGTCTGGCCGGCAGATTCAGCGCGGAAACCGGTGGTGAAGGTACGCTGAACCTGGGTGCACATATCGCCGCTGGAAACGAAGTGGCCGATATCGCTGTGTCCATTACCGACAATACCACGGATGGCTTCAACGCGACCAAGGCAGATGTCATACGCCGGGACGACGACGGTTACGACAACACGACTGTGCATATGAAAGGTGGCTGGACTATTGCCGAAGATCTGCGCACCACTCTTGTGTACCGTGACATTGACGGTCAAAGCCAGTTCGACGGATGCTTTGGTGGAGGCGACGATTGCCTGGGCTTTACTGATCAGAGCGTGGCGAAGCTCGGTATCGAGTATGCCGGTGATCGATCTACCCAGTCATTGTCCTATGCGATTACCGATGTGGAGCGGCGCAACCTCGCGGCCGGAACCATCAGTTTTAATACCGAGGGTGAAACCCGCGAGCTGGAATATCTCGGCTCCTACGAGGTCAGCCCTGACCAGAAACTCGTGTTTGGCGCAGACTACGAGGAAGATGAAATTACGGCATCCGGTCGAGACTCCGAGCGGGACCAAATGGGGCTTTTCGCCGAATATCAATTCAGCAGTGGCGACAACCTGTTTTTGACCGCAGGTCTGCGTCATGACGATAACTCCGAATTTGGTACCCATACCAGTTACCGTGTGTCGTCTGCATTTATTCAGGAACTGAGTGCAGACAGCAGTCTGAAATACCGTGCGACTTATGGAACAGGCTTCCGTGCACCATCGCTTTCAGAGCAGGCCTACAACAACGGTTCCTTTGCTTTCGGCGCTGCGGCCAACCGTGCACTGTCAGAGGAAACCAGCGCAGGCTTTGATCTGGGCGTGGACTATCGTGCAGCCTCGGGTGCGCTACTTGGGCTTACCTATTTCGACCAGCGTGTTGAGGATGAGATCTTTTTTGACCTGGCAGCATTTTCAGGCTACCTGCAGGAGTCAGGTGAAATCAGTTCAAGGGGTGTGGAATGTGAGCTGGAATATCCAGTAACCGCCGCGCTTGTTGTGCATGCCAACTATACCTTCAACGACACTGAATCAGCGACACACTTCACCCGTTCGCGCCGCCCCGAGCACCTCGCCAATCTGGGGTTCAACTATTCCGCAATGGACGGACGTTTGAGCATGCTGGCGAACCTGCGCCTGTCGCGTGATGCATTCAACGATGTCTTCAGTATCGGGCTCGTCGAACTGGAGGACTACGAGGTTCTGGATGTGAGTGCAGTATACCGATTTGACGATGGCGTTGAGCTGTTTGGGCGTGTCCAGAACCTGACCGACGAACAGTATGAAGAAATCACCGGATTCAATACCCAGAATAGAACAGCCTACATGGGCGTGCGCTACAGTTTCTAGATCCCGATAGGGATGCCCATACCAAGACAGGGCGTGGACAGCCAGACCAGGTACTCCGAAGATGAATGACACAAACGAAAAGCACAAAAAGGCCATGCAAAAACAGAAGGCCAGGGTGGATAAGCGTATCGAACAGGCCTCCATTGAACGGGGCGTCCTGATTCTGTTGACTGGCAATGGCAAGGGCAAGAGCAGTTCTGCCTTCGGAATGGTGATGCGTGCCCTGGGCTATGATCACAAGGTCGGCGTTGTGCAGTTTATCAAAGGCGCACAGCTCTCGGGTGAGGAACTGTACCTGCGTGATCGATGCCCCCAGGTTGAGTTCCACCAGATGGGTACGGGCTTTACCTGGAATACCCAGGACCGCACTGCTGACATTGAAGCGGCAGAAAAAACCTGGGCCAGGGTAGAACCCATGCTCGGGGACAGCAGCTTCAACCTGGTTATTCTGGATGAGCTGACCTACATGCTTGCCTACAAATATCTGGATGAAGAGATGGTACTGGGTGCCATCCGAAACCGCCCGCCCGAACAAAGTGTTGTGGTGACCGGCCGCGGGGGTGGCAGTGCATTACAGGAACTGGCAGACACGGTTTCGGAAATTAAGGAGATGAAACACGCTTTCAAAGCAGGTATCGCTGCCCGCCGCGGTGTCGACTACTGATGATCCTGGTGCATACTCGAGCCGGGAATGAAGATTCTGTGTCAGGTTCGAGGTGCAGCAGTGTGCACAGAAGCGGCCTGCAGCAGCAGTTGACGTACCTGAGTACAGATGCGCCGAACATATTGGCGGAAAAGACCAGTCGTATGAGTACAACCCTGATGATCCAGGGGACCACCTCGGATGCCGGGAAGACCACCCTGGTGGCCGGGTTGTGCCGGGTCTTCGCACGGCGGGGTATGCAGGTTGTCCCCTTTAAGCCACAAAACATGGCACTTAACAGTGCAGTTACCGAAGACGGTGGTGAGATAGGTCGGTCCCAGGCACTGCAGGCACTGGCCAGCGGTGTTCAGCCGCATACAGACATGAACCCCATTCTGCTGAAACCCAATTCTGACACGGGCGCCCAGGTGATCATCCAGGGTCAGGCGCGCACCAATATGGAAGCACGCGCCTACCAGGAGTTTAAGAGCAAGGCGCTGGATTATGTCCTGCAGTCATACCGGCGCCTGTGTCACCGCGCAGAACTGGTGTTGGTAGAGGGCGCGGGTAGTCCCGCCGAGATCAATCTGCGAGAGAATGATGTCGCCAACATGGGGTTTGCCGAGGCCGTTGACTGCCCGGTCATATTGGTGGCCGACATTGACCGTGGCGGCGTGTTCGCCCATCTGGTTGGTACACTTGCACTGCTTTCCCCATCTGAGCAGGATCGTGTGGCAGGTTTTGTAATCAACCGCTTCCGCGGCGATATCGCGTTGCTGGAAGAGGGGCTGCACTGGCTGGAGAGCAGAACAGACAAGCCAGTGCTTGCTGTGTTGCCGTACCTCACCAATTTAAGGCTGGATCAGGAAGACGCCATCGATGCCCGGCAAAGTCCTGCAGAGCCCGGCGGGCTGGCAATAAAAGTCCCTGTATTCCCCCGGATCAGCAACCATACTGACTATGACGCACTGCGTATGCACCCCCAGGTTGATCTTACTTTTGTGGGTGAGGGTGAATCTCTGGCTGGTGCAGACATGGTCATTTTGCCGGGCAGCAAATCCGTGCGTGCTGACCTCGCCTGGTTCAAGAAGCAGGGCTTTACTGAACAGATCAAGCGCCATCTGCGATACGGTGGCAAGCTTTTGGGCATTTGTGGCGGCTTCCAGATGCTTGGTCAACAGGTCTGCGATCCGCACGGCATTGAAGGGCCCGCTGGCGCTGAATCTGGCCTTAATGTACTGGACATGCAGACCCGACTTGCTCCAGGCAAGAAACTCGAATTGGTTGAAGGCACTCTGTGCATTGGTGTCGGAGCTGCCGTGAAGGGTTACGAAATACACTGTGGTTCCAGCCAGGGTTCGGCCCTCGATCGCCCCTTCATCCAGTTTGAATGCGGGCCGGAAGGTGCACTGAGCGCAGATGGGTTGATTGCCGGAACCTATGTGCACGGGCTGTTCGATTGTCCAGATGCTCTGGGTGGCGTACTGGAGTGGGCCGGCCTGAAACAGGCAAAAAAAATAGACCGGGCTCAGGTTAGAGAGGCAGAGCTTGATCGTCTTGCCGATGCTATCGAGCAGCACATGGACTGGCAGAAGTTTGTGGCAGCGGCCGGATTTCGTGCCAACCTGCAGCCGGGCGGCATGACGCAGGATGGAGTCGCGTCTTGAGATTACTCAATGGGAGCCAGTTCTGCCTGCTTCTGGCCCTGGTGCTTTTGCCAGCTTTTTCCCTCGCCTTGCTGGTGGGCTCCACGACGATGTCGCCCTGGGTGCTGATTCAGCCGGCAGCCGAGCTACAGGACAGGTTGATCCTCCGTGAACTGCGTGCTCCACGGGCATTACTGTCGGGACTAGTGGGTGCTGTTCTGGCGATATCGGGCGCCGTACTGCAGGGGCTGTTTCGCAATCCACTGGCTGACCCCAGCCTGATTGGTGTCACCGCCGGTGCCTCTGCCGGCGCCAGTGTCAGTATTCTGCTGGGGGGATATGTGAGTGCCAGTCTCGGAACATGGATGTCGGTGTCTGCACTCAGCGGCTTGTCCATAGTAACCCTTGGTGCCTTTCTTGGCGGCATGGGCGCGGTTATGCTCGTCTATCGGCTCTCCACAAGCGCGGTTCACGGGACTTCAGTAACCACCATGCTGCTGGTCGGTATTGCCGTCAGCGCCCTGGCTGCAGCCTTAAACAATTTCATGAATTTTCTTGCTGATAACGAAATGCTGAGGCGCATGAATCTCTGGCAGATGGGCAATCTGGATATGGCCAACTGGAACCGCGTACACATATGTCTGGCCATGGCGGCGCTTTTTACGCTGCTGTTGAGAGGCCAGTCAGGTGCCTTGAACACCCTGCTGTTGGGCGAATCAGAAGCACGCCATCTGGGAGTGGATGTAGAGCACATGAAACGGCGGCTGATACTCGTAACGGCACTGGGGGTAGGTGTGGCAACAGCGCTGGCGGGCACCATTGCGTTTGTTGGCCTGATTGTGCCGCACCTGGTGCGATTGATTTCAGGGCCCGATCATCGCACCTTGCTGCTGGCATCCGGTCTTATGGGGGCCATCCTGCTGATGTTGGCGGATCTGCTCGCGCGCCTTATTCTGTCTCCGGCTGAGCTGCCTGTGGGGATTATTACGGCATTTCTCGGCGTGCCCTTCTTTATCTATCTGCTCAGGCACCATTATGGCTAGACCGGTACTTGAGCTTGAATCACTCGGCGTTGAAATAGATTCGGTTCCGTTGTTGAGAGATGTTTCCCTGAAGATGAACGAAGGTGAGGTTCTGGCGGTGATCGGGCCCAATGGTGCCGGAAAGAGCACGCTGGTTCGTGCGATGTGCGGCGAGCAGCCGCTGAGCTCCGGGCACGTCAGGTTTGGAGGATGTCCTGTTCAGCATTGGGACGCTCGCGCACGTGCACGGCATCTGGCCGTATTACCGCAGCGCTCGTACTTGAACTTCCCCTTTACCAGCGCCGAGGTTGTGGCGCTTGCACGAACGCCGCACAGCACTGGTGCCCACAAGGATGCACACCTTGTTGCTGAAGTGCTTGAATATCTGGATGCAGCTCATCTGGCACATCGACTCTATACCCAGCTCTCCGGTGGTGAGCAGCAGCGCATCCAGTTCGCACGTGTATTGACGCAGATTTGGCATCCGGGCGACAACAAACGCCTGCTGCTGCTGGATGAACCTTCGGCCTATTTTGATCTGGCGCACCAACAGTTACTGGTAAAAGTTGTACATCAAATGGCAGCGAGAGGGGTGGGCATTGTTCTGGTGCTGCACGATCTCAATCTGGCGATCAGCTGTGCGGATCGAATCGCGGTACTCTGTTGTGGTGAGCTGCGTGCGTTGGGGCCTGTTCACCAGGTGCTGACGGAAGCTCTGATTCGCGATGTTTTCGGTATAGAAACTCAGGTAGCTTCTGATCATCTGAGCGGTCTGCCCTACGTTCGTTTGCTCGTTCCCGGTGAGCTGGAGAAATAGTCTTGCCTCTGGAAGTTCAGCTCTTTTTAGGTGGTGCCCGTTCGGGGAAAACCCGTCTGGCAGAGGCATGCGCAGCCCAGACTGTTTTGGAGCCGGTCTACCTGGCGACGGCAACCGCCGCTGACACCGATATGCAGGAGAGAATTGCCCGGCATCGCAGAGAACGTGAGCACGCCGATCTGGCATGGTCGACTGTCGAAGAACCATTGGAACTTGGCGCGGCGATCAAACACTATGCCCGTGCAGGTCGCTGCCTGGTTGTGGACTGTCTGACCCTCTGGTTGAGTAATTGCCTGCACCAGAAATGCTGGCCTCAGCAAAGGGTGGCATTTGTACGGGCACTGGAGGCGGCCCAGGGAGGCCATGGCAGGGGCAGCATTCTGCTGGTCAGTAACGAAACCGGTCTCGGAGTGGTGCCTCTGGGTGCACTGACCAGGGAATTCGTCGATCAGAGTGGGTTCCTGCATCAGGAAATTGCGGGCATCGCCGACAGGGTCACACTGGTTGTGGCTGGACTGCCAGTTCAGATCAAGTAGGGGCCAGCTGTTCCATGTTTGATATTCAGGCCCCGATCGCAGCCCGCTCGAAAGAGGCTGAACTCAAAGCAAAAGCTCGTCAGGACCAGCTGACCAAACCGCCTGGATCGCTTGGCTTTCTCGAAGAAATTGCGATTCGCTTTGCCGGTTGGCAGGGTACTGCGTCTCCCCAGCTGGAACGCGTCAGCCTGCGGATTTTCGCTGCAGACCACGGTGTGTGTGCCCGGGGTATCTCCGCGTTTCCACAGGAAGTTACCCGTCAGATGATCTCCAACTTTTGCTCCGGGGGCGCAGCAATCAGCGTTTTGAGCCGGGAACAGGGTTTTGATTTTGCAGTCTGGAATATGGGTACTGTCGAGCCCATGCCTGATCTGCCTGGCCTGCTCAACCTGCAGATCGCTCCGGGAACCCGGGATGTCTGTCAGCACGAGGCCATGACTGGAGAGCAACTGACTGCCTGCTTGCACGCGGGCTGGGATTCTGTGCCCGAGGACGCGGAGCTGTTTATCGGCGGAGAAATGGGCATTGGCAATACAACATCGGCCGCGGCTCTGATGGCAGCCCTGTATGGGCTCGGTGGTGCCGATGTTGCTGGTGCTGGTACGGGTTTGGATGCTGAGGGCGTGCAACACAAGGCCATTACGATTGATACAGCGCTTGCCAGGCACTGTGATTCAGACACTGCTCCAGGTGATCTGCTCCAGCGACTGGGAGGATTGGAAATAGCTGCTCTGGCAGGTGCCTATCTCGGAGCAGCACACAAGGGCGTTCCTTCTCTGGTCGATGGTTTTATCAGCAGTGTGGCCCTGGCCTATGCATCTGCACTGAATCCCGCAGTACTGGACTGGGTACTTTTTTCGCACTGCTCCGCCGAGCAGGCACATCGGATGCTGCTTGAAAAGCTGGAGGGGCGGGCGTTTTTGAATCTGGATATGCGTTTGGGAGAGGCGAGTGGTGCCTCTGTGGCTGTACCTCTGATAAGGCTGGCCTTGGCGCTGCACTCGGGCATGGCGACATTCGCTGAGGCTGGGGTGAGTCAGGGTCAATGAACACGGAAATTCCCACCCGGATTGATGTGCTGCGCCACGGTGAATGCGAGGGAGGGAAGATTTTCCGGGGAACAACCGATGTTGCATTGAGCAAGCACGGCTGGCAACAAATGCACGCTGCTGTTTCCGGGATCGAGTGGGACCAGATCATATGCTCTCCGCTGGCCCGTTGTCGGGATTTCTCCGAGCATCTGGGACAGCGACGTGGCACACCGGTGCATGTTGAAAGCGCTTGGCGGGAATTTGATTTTGGCAGTTGGGAAGGGCGCCCGTGCAGGGCAGTGTGGGAGGAGCAGCCCGAGGTGTTCAGGCAGTTTTGTGCCGATCCCTCGACCTGCACTCCAGAGGGCGGCGAACCCTACACTGAAGTACAACAGCGTGTAGCACACGCCTGGCGGAGCCTTGCTGCTGCACACGCAGGAAAACGCGTATTGGTGGTGACCCACGGTGGGATTTGCCGGGCGCTGTATCTCCACCTCATGGCCTTGCCCGGCGCTGAGTTTTCCCGCCTTGAAGTTCCCTACGCCTGCCTGTCGAGGTGGGTATGTTATCCGGGCGTATCTGCGGATAAGCCAGCATTGCAATTTCATAACATTCGCAGGAATCCAGAGTAATTGAGCATGAGGGTGCAGCGGCTGCTTTTCGAATGGCAGAGCTTTATTTCCGCGCTCGGACTGCTGAGCCGCATCCCTGTGCAGAATGCGCTTTGTGTCGGTGAGATTGAGTCCAGGCACAGGGCGCGTGCCCAGGTGTGGTACCCCTGGGTGGGGCTGGTACTTGGCGGGATCTTGGCATCCTGTGCCTGGTTGCTGCCGGACCATTGGGTAGATTTGGTCAGTGCCGCGTTCCTGCTGGTATTCTGGATACTGTTGACTGGTGCCTTGCACCTTGACGGTCTTGCGGATAGTGCCGATGCCTGGATCGGTGGAATGGGGGACTCTCGGCGCACCCTGCGAATTATGAAAGACCCGAATGCGGGCCCGGCGGGTGTTACCGCGCTGGTTGGGACGCTGCTGTTAAAGCTGGCGCTGATCGTTCAGTTGCTGCAGTGTTCCGACTGGTTCGGCCTGATGCTGGTGACCATTCTGGCCCGCGCTTGGCTGCTGCCATTACTGGGTACCACGGAATATGCGCGTGCTCCGGATCCGGATACCCAAAGCCCCAGCGCGGCGAGCGATCTTGCACATACCTTTCCTGTCACTGCTGCCGTACTCAGTTTTTCGGCCATCCAACTGATTGCCTGTGCCCTGAGTCTGGCTAGTTCAGTTGGTCTTTCAGGCTGGCTGCTGTGTAACCTGTGTGCACTTTCCATGTATTGGGCGCTGCGCCGCGCCATGGTTATCCGATTAGGTGGATATACCGGAGATCTGCTCGGCGCATTTATTGAATTACAGGAGCTTGCTGTATTGTCGGCTCTGGTATTTTTCCCATGTTGATGGATGCCGGGGTGCCTGCGCTGTCTGTACTCTTTCCGGTGCTGGTGTGCGTGCAGGTTCTGGCGCTGGTTGTGGATGCACTCTATGGAGAGCCAGAACGGTTTCATCCTCTCGCCGGATTCGGCATTCTGGCGAGCAGGGTAGAAGCCAGGTTGAACTCAGGAAACCGGCCCAGACTGCACGGCGGGGTGGCTTGGGCAGTGCTTGTGGTACTTCCCACTCTGGTTCTGTCCATGGTGCTGTATCTGCTGTGGCAGTGGAATCAGTGGCTGTTTTGGATCACCAATCTCCTGGTGCTCTACCTTACGCTGGGACTCAAAAGCCTGGCAGAGCACGCAAGTTGGGTGACAGAGCCACTTGCATCCGGTGATCTCGAAACAGCTCGTCGCACAGTGAGCTGGCTGGTAAGTCGTGATACTGGTGACATGGACGAAAAGCAGATCATCAAAGCCTGTATTGAGTCCATTCTGGAAAACGGGAATGACGCAGTGTTTGGGGCACTGCTATGGTTTCTTGTCGCCGGCGCGCCAGGAGCCCTCGCCTTTCGCCTGTCCAATACACTTGATGCCTGCTGGGGACATCGATCCGAGCGCTTGCGCGAATTTGGCTGTGTTGCTGCTCGTGCTGATGATGTGCTGGCCTATGTTCCTGCGCGTGTGTGTGCATTTTGTTATGCCCTGGTCGGTTCGCAGAAAAACGCGCTGGCGGCCTGGAGACAGACGTCGCGCTGGCGCCGCACGCCTGAAGCTGTGCATGCCAGTCCCAATGCCGGTATTGTGATGTCCTCCGGAGCAGGGGCACTGCGAGTGTCTCTTGGTGGGGAGGCCTTTTATGCGGGGGTCAGCATGGTCAAGCCGCCACTTGGGCTGGGTGGAAGACCGGATATTCATGTGATCGGTCAGAGTATCCGTTTGCTGCGATGTGCAGTGGTTCTCTGGATCATTGTTCAAAGTGTTCTCTATGCAGGCCTGATGTGGAGTACCCTGTGACTGCCATGTTGAAGCCCGATCATGGTGGCGATGTACTGGGGTTTGCCAGGGAGCTCGGGTGTCAACCCGAGGAATGTCTGGATCTATCCACCGGTATCAGCCCCTGGCGCTGGCCGCTCCCGCTGGCTTCAATGCCTGTGCACCTCTGGAACAGATTACCGGGTGCGACGGGTGCCGAGGAAGAACTGATTGCTGCAGCGAGCGCGTACTACTGTTGCCCCCAAAGTCGGATACTGCCGGTACCGGGCTCCCAGTCGGCGATTGAGTGGTTGCCGCACATCTTCCGTGGTAAGAAAAATATCGCCGTTCCACATTTGGGCTATGCTGAACATGCTTATCACTGGTCCAAAGCCGGCGCTGGGTTGCGGTTCTACAGGTCGGCACAGCAATTGCGGCAGATTGTCACCAGTGGCGAAGTGCACCATGCCGTTGTTATTGAACCCAACAATCCAAGCACTGAGCGCATGGGTTGCACACTGTTGCTGTTCATGGCTGATCAGCTCGCCAGGTCTGGCGGTGCCCTGATTGTTGATGAAGCGTTTGCTGATGCCAGGCCTGAGTTCAGCCTGCAGGGCGATGCCGGAGCTCGCGGCCTGGTGATTTTGCGCTCACTGGGCAAATTTTTCGGACTGCCTGGCCTCAGGCTGGGGTTTGTATTGGCAGGTGATGAAGTTCTGAGTACCTTGCGCACAAAACAGCCATTGTGGTCGCTGCCCGCACCCCAGTGCTGGTTGGGGGCTCGCGCGCTTCAGGATACCCAATGGATCGCGCTGCAACGCTGCCGGCTGGCACACAGCTCCGGGTCCTTCAAAGCGGAATTGGAGCGACATGTTTCCGGATTGGAATGGAAAACAGATCCCCTGTTTGTGAGCGGGTTTGGCAGCTCGAACGATGTAGTGCGATTGAGCAACCGGCTGAAATCAGCGGCGATTATGAGCCGGGTGTACCAGACTGACGAAAAAAATAGTGCGCTGATCCGGCTGGGATTGCCAAGCGAAGTGGATAAACCCCGATTTTTTGCGGCACTGGAGTATGTTGAAAGTGGAGCAGATGTTTGTGGGTGTGAATCCGGATGAACACTATAGGCAAGATAGCGGGCAAGATAGCCATTCGACTGTCTGTCTCATCCGCAGCAGGCCTCTTCTGTGCCGGTGCTGTGCTGGCAGAAGAAACGCCTGAGCGCCGCCTGGTCAGTCTGGCACCCCATATCACCGAGCTGTTATTTGCGGTTGGCGCGGGAGAAGATATTGTCGGCGTTGTGAGCTACAGCGACTATCCTCCCGAAGCTCGGCACATTGCGCGTATAGGCAGTTACAACACGATTAACTACGAGGCCATTCTGTCGCTCAATCCAACACTGGTGCTGGGCTGGGACAGCGGGAACAGTGAAGATAGCCTGAACCGCCTGCGCAGCCTGGGCCTTGATGTATTCAGTCATGAGCCGCGAACACTGGAGGAGGTTGGAGAGAGCCTGGCGGTGATTGGACACCAGGTTGGCAGAGAAACTGAGGGTCTGCAGGCGTCTTTGGCTTTTTCCGAGCGTCTGGCAGAGCTGCGTTCCAGGTATGGGGGCAGGCACAAGATCAGGCTCTATTACCAGCTGTGGAACGAACCACAGATGAGCGTTAATGACGAGCACCTGATATCTGACGTAATCCGTCTGTGCGGCGGGGAGAATATTCTTGCGGATGCCGTGCCGCTTATACCCAAGGTGAGTATTGAGGTGGTGGTGCGTCGTGATCCCGAAGCAATTATTACCACTGGCATGGCAGCCGAGCGGCCAGAGTGGCTTGAAGACTGGCAACGTTGGCCGAGTATTACCGCTGTGAAGTTGGGGCAACTCTACTATATTCATCCAGATTTATTGCATCGACACAGTCCGCGTATTCTCGATGGCGCAGATCAAATGTGCCGTTACCTGGATCAGACGAGATCTGCAGTGTCATCAAGCCCCAAGTCCTGAGGAATCGTTTTGGAAGAGTGGCAGGAAGGTGCTACCAACACAGACTTCATCGGGGTTGAGCGGAACTGATTTTGGGAAGTTCTCTGTGGTCGACAGGTGTTCGTGCCTGTTTTCCACCCGATGTAATAGATGAAGCTGCACTGAAGCGAGTGTGAGGTCCGGTTAATTCGGAGCGTGCGAGTCGTCGGCGTTGAGGGTCTCAATAATCTGCAGGTAGCTGAGGATGGTGTCGCGTTCCAGTTTGGGATTGGCCGTTTCCAGAAAGCGTCTGATCTCGGTGACTGCTTCGGTTGCCTTGTTCAGGCTCCAAAGAGCGTTATACAGGCCGGTGGATGCCTTGCCATCTCCAGGAAACATCAGCACCAGTTGCTCAAAGATAACGACGGCTTCCGGGTACTTTTCACTGCAATAATAGGAACCGCCGAGCATGTACAGCGCTGAGCTGTTGTGCGGATCATTGTGCAGCAGGTCTACGAGGATCTGCTGGGCACCTGGCTCGTCCCCGCAAAGTGAGCACTTACGTGCGCGGTGGAGAAGTTCCTCGGTCGCTGTCATGAAGATGTTGCCTGAATATCCTGTAGCCGGATTCTTTCGCGGTTTCGCTGCGTTCAAGTGAAGAAAGGCGGATCACAGCCTGTATTGGTGTATTTCGATGACGGCAGGTACAGTAGCACAGGACAGGACTGACACAAGCTCCTCGGGAAGGATGTCTATTGGCCCACAAGACTCTGAGTGACAGATCAGGTGTGGACTCAGGCCTCCTCCTGCGCAAGAATCAGTACCTGACAATACTGATGTACGAGGCAAATCGCAGATGATTGAACAGGGGATTGACCCCGAGATAGACAGGGTGTCGCTCGCTGGTCCCGTGAGCACCTGGACAGGCAACCGAGGTCGAGATATCTCGCATGAACCCGATGGGGTTGAAAGCACTAGCTATTGCAAGCGGATTGAAATCAGGTCAGTCTGGCCTGTGTCCAATGCCGGGGAATAGAAATTAAAGAGCCCAGGCGACAGTGAAGAGAGGGAGCCTTCGAGAGATGTCCAACCTGATCGTTACCAACGTTGAAACCGTGCCCGGCAAGAGAATTGTCCGCCACCTGGGCATGGTCTCGGGTAATACCGTTCGCTCCAAGCATGTGGGGCGTGATTTTATGGCGGGGTTCAAAAATGTATTTGGTGGCGAACTCAAGGGCTATACTGAGCTTTTGACCGAATCCCGCGAAGAAGCGACCTTGAGGATGTTGCAACAGGCGGAGGCCATTGGTGCAAATGCTGTGGTCAATGTGCGTTATTCGACATCCTCGGTTGCTGCCGGCGCGTCCGAACTCTTTGTGTACGGTACAGCCGTGGTTGTGGAGTAACCCGGTGATTGATCTGATCATCTTCCTGTCCCTCTTGACCCTCGGGTACCTCACCGGATCCTGGGCAGAAAAGCGTCACTTTGCCAGCATCCGTCAGCGCGAGGAACGGCTCAGACCACTTCCGATAATAGGTACCAAATGGGTTCCGGACAGATATACCGGCGTGGACAGCTGCCTGGTGGACGGCAGTGTGGTTATTTCCATCGATTACTTCAAGAAGATCGCTGCGGGACTGCGGAACTTTTTTGGTGGTCGCGTGAGTTCCTATGAAACCCTTGTGGAACGTGCACGCCGCGAGGCTGTGCTGCGCATGAAACAGCAGGCCGCAGACTGGGGTGCACAGGTTGTGTTCAATCTCAGAATTGAAACATCCTCGGTTTCCCAGAGTTCAAGTGGCCAGGTTGGTGCCGTTGAGGTACATGCCTACGGCACTGCACTGAGACCAACCAGGCCTGGTTCTCCAATCCAGACCTGATGCATACGCCCGAACTCATCCCCGGACAGATGGAGCCCCACCCGGAAATTCCTGAGGGCATCAATGTCAGCCGGAGGCACCCACTGGCCGATTTTGGCCTGATGGTGGTCGGTGTCGCCATCATTGTTGCGGCCGTGGTCGGCGGCGCCCATCTTCTGTCGGGCATCCTGGCCCAGTACATTTCGTTTGAAACGGAGCAACAGCTTTTTGAGCAGATGGGAGGTTTCGAAGCCATCAGGCCAGTCGACACCGTGATCGAGGACACAGACCGAAGAACCCAGGCCTATCTCCAGCAGCTCGCAGAGCGCCTGGCTGCGCACATGGACCTGCCAGCCGGAATGGGCGTTCAGGTACACTATGACGCTGCCGATGTCGCCAATGCGTATGCCACCCTGGGCGGCAATATTGTGATCTATCAGGGGCTGATTGATGAGGTCTCCAGTGAAAACGCGCTGGCCATGGTCATGGCGCACGAAATTGCGCATATCAAGCACCGCCACCCTGTCATCGCGCTGGGGCGCAGTGTCGTTGCTCTGAGCGCACTTGCCTCGATCTCCGGCATGGCAGACTCTGGACGCATTGGCGGAATCGTTGACCTGACGGGTGCCAGTCTGCTGTCGGGCTTTAGTCGTGACCAGGAAGAGGTCGCCGATGCCGACGCCGTGCGGGCGCTGCTTGCGCTCTATGGGCATCTCGGTGGCGCCGATGAGTTCTTTCGCAGCATGGCAGATGCCCAGCCAGACACTGGCATGGCGTTATTCAGCACCCACCCCATGACAGAAGACCGGCTTGGACGCATTGAGTCTGTTGCCGAGCGGCTGCTGGGGCAGGCTCGGGCCAAGGTGCGCCTCCCGACCTGGTTGCAGAATGGATCTCTGGCGGAAATCCCAGATGCTTCGCTTTGACCGGGCCAGGTGATGCAACTCTGGTTCTGCAGGCTTTGAACTCGCTGCTGTGCGCACTCAGGCTGGCATCCTGTCTGGAATCAATGCATCGTTGTTCTGCACTGAACGGGCTGCACCACCCCCCTCACGCGCACCGCTCTGTGGCCCAATTCTGTGCGGCTCACTGGTCGAAAAATGGATTTGATGGATACACAGATGCAGCGCCGGGTCGATGGGCTTCCTGATGTGGGCACGCAATAAGTCGGCCACACATGCGCCAAGGGTACTTTCCGGCACACCATTCCCGCTACAATACAATAAATCCGGAGAACCCCAGAGTGTCCAGTACAAAGAGCCGAAATGGTTCCGAAACTTCCAGTTCAGGCCCATCACCCGAAGTCGTCCAATTAGTCGGTCAGGTTCGGGGTTTGCGTGATGGCCTGGGTTACGTTGAGCTGCCTGACCAGGAGAACATCTCTCTTGGCAAGTGGGACATGCGGCGCGTATTTCCCGGGGATATTGTTAAGGTGAGCCCCGGCCGGGTTGGGCGCGGCGGACGGCTGCATGGGCGCATTGTGAAAGTTCTTGAACGCAAGACCACCCAGGTTACCGGACGTTTTCATTCCGAGTCCGGCCTGGACTTCGTGCGACCCAGCAACACCCGTATTGCCCAGGATATCCATGTCGGGAAAAAACACTCCGGTGGGGCCAGTGATGGTCAGATTGTAGTCGTGGAGATTCTTCAGCAGCCCGGCAACCATGCGCGTGCCCATGGCCGGGTAGCAGAAATACTTGGCGATGAGCTCAATGCCGGCATGGAGATCGAGATTGCGTTGCGTGAGTTCGCCATCCCTCACCAGTGGCCGGAGGCTGCACAGAATGAAGCTGACCGCCTGGGGTCCTCGGTTCGGGCCCGACATAAAAGGCACCGGCAGGATCTGCGTGGCACCCCCTTTGTTACTATCGACGGAGAGGATGCCCGAGATTTTGACGACGCCGTGTTCGCCGAAAAGCGGGCTGACGGCTGGAGACTCTGGGTAGCAATTGCCGATGTATCCCACTATGTGAAACCTGGTTCGGCGCTGGACCGGGAAGCTGAAACCAGGGGGACGTCGGTCTATTTCCCCGAGTATGTGGTGCCCATGCTGCCAGAGGTGCTTTCCAATGGACTCTGCTCACTCAAGCCCAATGTAGATCGGCTTGCCCTGGTGTGCGACATCCAGGTGGATTCCCGGGGTCGGGTACGAGAGTTTCAATTTGCCGAGGCCGTGATTCGTTCTCATCAGAGGCTGACCTACTCGCAGGTTGCCAGGCTTCTGGACGAGCAGGACCCGGCCAGCGCGGCGGAACGGCATCGGCTGGGCAGTCTGGCGGAGCACATTGATGAGCTGCATCGCCTGCACAGCGTTCTGCTGGAAGCTCGCCAAAAGCGTGGCGCCATGGAATTCGAATCCGTCGAAGTGCGCTTTGAGTTCAACGAAAACCGCAAGATCGAGCGAATAGTCCCGGTGGAGCGCAATGATGCACACCGTGTGATCGAGGAATGCATGCTGTGCGCCAATATCTGTGCCGCTCGGTTTCTTGCTGTGAACCGAATTCCCGGCCTCTACCGCGTGCACCTGCCTCCCGCGAATGAGAAGCTTGCCGCACTTCGCGACTCCCTTGCCGAACTGGGACTCTGGCTTGGAGGAGGCGACCAGCCCTCGACGGCTGATTTCCTGAAACTGAATCAGGCTATCGAAGACCGCGAGGATCGGCATCTCATCCAGACCATGATTCTGCGCAGTCAGCAGCAGGCCCTGTATCAGCCAGAGAACCGGGGTCACTTCGGACTGGCTTATGACGCGTATGCTCACTTTACTTCACCCATTCGGCGGTACCCAGATCTGCTGGTCCACCGGGCGATTCGGGCAGGGATTCGATCTGCTGACGCATCTGTCGGTCATGTGCATCGCGTGCGGGGCGCTACGTCACAGAAACCGCACGGGAACTACCCTTATGATCTGGAGCAGTTACAGGCCCTGGGTCAGCAGTGCTCTGTGACCGAACGTCGTGCAGAGGAGGCGACCCGCGATGTCACTCAGTGGCTCAAATGCGAGTTTTTGCAGAAGCATCTGGGAGACTGCTTTCCGGGCGTGGTGTCAGCGGTCACCCACTTTGGGCTCTTTGTGGAAATTTCCGGTCTCTACATTGAAGGGCTCATCCATGTGACCAGTTTGCCGAAGGACTTCTACGACTACAACCCGGCCACTCATCAGCTCGTGGGTCAGACGACCCGGCGAACGTTTACAATGGGTGATCAGGCAGGCGTGCAGGTTGCCCGGGTCGATCTTGATGAGCGCAGAATAGACCTGGTGTTTGCAGACGAACCAGCCGGGCGGAGGGTTCCGGGCGACCAGCCAGATTCACCTGACCAGCGCCGGGTGTCACGGGCTCTGACCAATCGGAAGGGAGGTGCACAAAAAACCGCGCCGGGACGGTCTAAGGGCCAATCTGGAGCCCGAAAATCAAAGAAAACCCGGTCTGGTCCGGGTGCCCGCAATCGCCGCGGGCGATAGAGGATTCCCTCTCGGGGCACAGGTGCACCGGCGACTGATGATGGACGAAGAACTGGAACTTCTTGCCGGATTTCACGCCGTGCAGAGTCTGTTGAAAGCCCAGCCCGAGAGAGCCGTTGAGCTGCTCCTGTCTCACCGCAAGGATCAGCGGTTGCAGAAGACCCTGTCGTTAGCTGAGCGCACTGGAATTGCCGTAACCCGGGTCTCCATCGAGCAACTGGATACCTTGGCTGACCGGCACCAGGGTTGCGTGCTGAAAGCGCGCCCAGGCGTTTTCCATGACGAACGCTGGATGCTGCAGCAGATTGCGTCCATGGAGCAGCATGCCCTGATACTGGTTCTTGACGGTGTCACGGATCCCCATAACCTGGGAGCGTGTTTGCGCAGTTCGGAAGCCGCCGGTGTCGATATGGTGGTGGTACCGCGAGACAGATCGGTGGGACTGACTCCGGTTGTGCGCAAGGTTGCATCGGGTGCCGCGGAGACCGTGCCCCTGGTGGTGGTGACCAATCTCAATCGCACGCTGCAGAAGCTGCAGCGTGCAGGTCTGTGGATCACCGGTGCGGCCGCTGGGGCCAACGCTGCCTATACGGACATGGATTTTCGTGCTGCCAGTGCGATTGTTGTCGGCAGCGAGGGCAGTGGCTTGCGTCGACTGACCCGCGAGTGCTGTGACCAGCTTGTGCAGATTCCCATGCTGGGCTCGGTTGACAGTCTGAATGTGTCAGTTGCGACCGGGATTCTGTTGTTTGAAGTCGTTCGCCAGCGCGGCTCCTGATCAGTGTCTTGGGTAACGGAGACCAATATCCGATACACCGTCGGGATCAAAAAGAAAAGGGAGGAAGTTTGCCCTCCAGTTTCCCAGAGAGGAGGCGGCAACCCGAAAGTCCCGCAAGTGGAAGCAGTTTTATGTCGCAGGGATGCCAGCAATCAGCAATCCCAGCACGGTGGTGGCCACCGCTAGGCCACCGAGTATCGTGATAATCAATCGATTCTCGCGCTTGGCCATGTCGGCCCGCAGTCGCTCATACGAGGTACTCACCTTCTCCTCCAGAACGGCAATCCGTTCCGACGTTCCGATAGTTCGTGACTTGTAGGCCCAGTCATTATCCTGTCCGATCATTGCCTGGGTTTTCAAGTGTTTCAACCAGCATCTGCAACCTCTGATTTGTAGGTGCTAGACCGTTAAGTATATCGACATCAGCAAGTAATTTGGCAGTGAACATATGAAGGTTAAAAAGGAATTCGGGTAGATTCAGGAAAGGGGAAGAATCATACGCTAAGCAAAGATCATCGGCGTCACACGACCCACACTCCATCACTTCATTCGGACAAGAGGATTGGAAGCCGGTCCTTAGAGTGTATTTTTACACGATTCTCAGCGAAACCAAATATGGTTTTGCGCCCAATTCCGAGCACTTTATTTTTAAGGATTAGGGTATTCATACGATGAAATAAAGCCGAAATCCCATGTCGCACTTTGTGCTTTTGTTTGTTTCCGTCGCTTGTTACCTTGAGAGAGTTTCTGCCACTTTTCGGTAACACCTCGAAATTAGAGACCCATGGTAAGTGTTCAAGCCATTCTGCAGCTATGCTTTCATGAATCCCCGTGCGCCTTGGTTCTTTAGCGAAATTCGCCGCAAACATCTTATCCGATCTAATTTTAGGGAACCCGCTGAAGGTGCCTTCATATCCTGTAGCATCCTGTTCGCAGTGTTAGTAGCTGTACGTGGTGCGGAGGTACCAGGAGCCCCCTTCGTAGTTGGCGGGGCTGCGGCGAGGGTAGGGCAGGCCAACACTGACGCGGTTGGCCTGACCAGGCAAGTTAGCGATTTCATCCGGGAACTCGTCGAACAGATTGGCCGCGCCCAGGGTGAAGCGCCAGTTGTCGTCGTGCTCGTAATTAAGCTCGATATCGACGTAGATAACCGGATCAATTTCAGCGGTGGCACCGAGGCTGGATGTTCCAGAGATATTGCCGCGTTCATCGTAGTGATCTCCGATGTAGCGTGCCCGGGTCATCAGGGTCCAATTGTCGCTGAGCACTGTGTTACCGGTCAGTGTGAAGTTGTGCTCTGCGTAGTTGTTTTCAATGTCTTCAACCAGATCGTCGCTGACTACCTGGGCACCGTTTATTATCCTGTTCCCGGTGACATCAATGTCGTTGTAGTTGTAGGCAAAGGAGACATCAGTGCTGACACCGCCTGTCCAGTCCACCCGGGTGGTCAGCACGACATCCAGCCCCTGGTGCTCGACATCCAGAGCATTGGTGAAAAAAGATACGTCTCCGATTGTCGTGCGATATATGCGGTCGTCGACTTCAATGCTGTATATATCAGCGGTCAGAGTCGTGTTATCGCCAATATCCGTGGTAATGCCAAAGGTTATGCTCGCTGATTCCTCCTCCTTGAGCGGCGCACCGCCAAGTGCGGCCACTTCAGGGCTGTCTGCCGGCAAAAGTCCCACATCAATCTGATTGCCAAAATTGTCAAACGTGGTTGTGGTGCTCCTCAGGTTGGCCTGACCGGGAGTCGGTGCATGGAAGCCGGTGGAAACGCTGCCCCGAATTGCAGTTCTGTCGCCCAGGCGATAGCGGCCTGCAAGCTTGCCGTTAAGAGTGCCGCCAAAGTCAGAGAAGTCCTCGTATCGGAGTGCATACTGCATCAGGATTTCATCGTTGACCTCGTGCTCAAGATCGGCGTAGACCGCAATGTTATCGCGCTTGTCTGCACCCGCATCAGCGGTTCTTGTGCCAGCCCGCCCGCTGACACCACCGCCGACAAAGGACTGGGGTTCCCCGGCGATGATGGTGAAGGTCTCCTCACGGTATTCTGCGCCATAGGACAGGTCGAGGGACTGGTTGAGAGTGGTTGACAGGTCAATGTTGACATTGATCTCGTCCTGTTCGAAGTCGCCAGTGTCAAATGCGCGTTGCGCGTCAGTACGGTTGACAAGCCCTGCATCGCCGTTCAGGCTGTTGTTGAGTGTGTAGTCAAGCTGGTTGCGGCCGGTTGCGAGGCTGATGTCGAAGATGGTGTCAGCAAGCCACTCGCCGCGCACCCCGACAATCAGGCTGTAGTCTGTCTGCTCACCGTCCAGATAGGGGGTGTAACCGGCGACGCTTTCCCGTGCCAGATTGGTGGCTCCCAGGGCCAGTGATTCAAGCAGGTCAGAGTTGCTCGGATCACGGTAGAAAAACCGAAACCGTCCTTCAGTCCGGGCAAAATTCCCAAAGGTATACAGCTCCGCTGAGTCCGAGAGTTCAATGCCTGCATTGAATACAAAACGCGTGGCTTCAGTCTCGGGTCGCCCCCAACTCTGCACCAGGGGGGCATCGCCGAAGACGGCGTCGGATCCCACGCCCGGAACTCCTGCATCAATGAGCGATTGGGCGTTTTGCCGCTGAAAACCCCGGGACAGTCCATCGTTGTCATTGGCATCCACGGACAGGTTGAGGAAGCCGTTTTCTCCCAGTGCAAATCCGCCATTGGCTGCAATCTTCAGGTTGTCCTCGCCATCATAGTGTTCGCCATAGGTCACCTCAATGGTGCCACCCTCGGGGGCATCCCTGAGTGCGAAGTTGATGACCCCGGCGATGGCGTCGGAGCCATACTGAGATGCCGCCCCGTCCCGCAACACCTCAACATTCTTCAACGCGATGCTGGGAATCATGCCAATGTCCGGGCCGTGGGAGCCGTTGTTGGCCGCCGGTGCAAACAGCTGGACAGTGGCCGACCGGTGGCGTCGCTTTCCATTGAGCAATACCAGCGTCTGATCTGCAGCCATGCCACGCAGCGTGGTTGGGCGGACAAAAGCGCTGTCATCACCGGTCGCAGGTGTTGCCGCGAAGGACGGAACCAGTGTGTTCAGGTTGTCGATGATGTCAGCTGCTCCGCCAATGGCGAGCAAATCACTGGTGTTGATCACATCCACCGGTACAGGTGAATCCGTCGCCGACCTGGGCTTGGCAGACCTGGTGCCCAGCGTGATGATTTCCTCTATCTGTGCAGCTTCGAACTCAGCTGGCATCGCGGTGATTGGCCACAGCAAGGCTGTTGCGAGCGTGATACCGATGGTCATTGTAGTTTTTGTCATGGTGTTTCTCCCTGTAGTGTCAGACGGTTTATCCCCGCTTACGCGGGAGTGCTGTCATACCAACTCCCGCTTCCAGCCCCTAGTGCATCACTCACCGCTATCCCGGAATGAGAACGTAGCCCGAATGAAGGGGTAGCCGCGGCGGACAATCCTGCCCCTCTGGACGGTTCTGTCGGCCACCAATGGCATCAATCTCAGCGCGTGAGAATGCTGACAGATACTTTCGGTCGATGCAATGGCCTTCCGGCCGAGCGAACCGGTCCCCATCCGTGCAGGAAGTCCTGAATTGACACTGTCATCGCCATCAGCCTCAGGGCAGCACCCTGACAAGCACCTCCGCAGGTGTGCGATATCCGAGCATCTTCCGGGGTCGGATGTTGATCCGCGCCTCCACCGACTGCGCGTGATGCTAAATGGTTGGACAGCGAGCGCCGGTGCTGTGCTGTGCCTGTGCCTGTGCCTTGCAAAGTGGGGTACATGGGCTTAGAATCGCGTGCCCCTGAATGAGGCTGTGTTCTTGCCGCCCAGGTTCAGGCTCCTTGCCTCACTGCACGGTTTTCAACCCCGCAGGAGGCTGCACAATCCACGAGGAGAGACAATTGAGGCACTACGAGATCGTATTCATGGTCCACCCGGACCAGAGTGAGCAGGTACCCGCCATGATCGATCGGTACAGCAAGTCAATAACCGATGATGGCGGAACCGTCCATCGGCTGGAAGACTGGGGGCGCCGCCAGCTTGCCTACCCGATACAGAAAATCCACAAGGCTCACTATATTTTGTTGAACGTCGAGTGCACCCAGAAAGCGCTTGAAGAGCTCACGACCAACTTCCGCTACAACGATGCTGTGTTGCGCAACATGGTGATCGGGCGCGATGCACCCGAACTGGATGAATCGCTGATTATGAAGGCCGAGCGCGAAGAGAAAGAGCGCGAATTGGCCCGCGCTGCAGCCAGCGCTGCCAGAGCTGAGGAAAAATCATCAGAGAAAGCAGATGATTCTGCCGAGACCACTCAGGAAGGCACTTCGGACTCTGACACCTCAGACTCTGACGAAGAGTCTCCGGCAGAAGCTGCTGAAGAAGCTGAGGTTGAGAAAGAAGCTGAGGTTGAGAAAGAAGCTGAGGTTGAGAAAACTGCTGAAGCCAAGGAGGAAAATTGATGCCCAGGTTTTCACGTCGCCGCAAGTTTTGCCGCTTTACTGCTGAAGGTTTTGAAAGTATCGATTACAAGGATTTGGATACGCTCAAACAGTACATCGGTGAAAACGGTAAAATCGTTCCCAGCCGTATAACCGGCACCAAGGCCCGGTATCAGCGTCAGCTATCCACGGCAATCAAGCGCGCCCGTTATCTTGCCTTGCTGCCCTACACGGACAAGCATAAGTAGGGGAGTTGCAGGATGCAGGTAATACTCTTGGAAAAAATCGGCCGCCTCGGCAACATCGGTGACCAGGTTGAAGTCAAGGCTGGCTTCGGCCGGAATTTTCTCGTACCCCAGGGAAAAGCTATCCCCGCTACTGAAAAAAACATCGCGCGGTTTGAGGAGCGTCGCGCCGAACTTGAGGCTGCGGCAGCAGACAAGCTGACCTCGGCCCAGGGGCGCGCCAAGCTCATTGGGGATCTGAGTGACATTACTATTACTGCTCATGCCAGCGAAGAGGGTAAGCTCTTCGGCTCAGTGGGTACGCGGGAGATCTCCGAGGCCCTTGCCGCTGCCGGGCAGGAGGTGAGTAAATCCGAAGTGCTCCTGCCAGAAGGCGTTATCCGTGAACTGGGAGAGTTCGAGATTGATATCCAGTTGCATTCCGATGTCATTCAGACCATCAGGTTGGTGATTGGAGCGAAGTAATTGTTGATTCACCCCTGGCAGACAGGATTGATAAAAAACCGGAACGTCCCGCGTGGGGCTATCCGGTTTTTTTTTGGTTAGAATGGGTGCAGGTGATAGTCGGTGGTCTTACTCCAAGTGGCCTTGCTTCGCGTTATCGGATATTTAAACTGGAAGGACAGACGCAGAGGTGCGGGTTCGGGCTTGGGTGTGCTCCGGGGGTGGCTGCAGGTGTATTGTGGTGGCCAATTCAAAAGGTGGCAGTGGCACGAACTCACTGGCAACAAGTCTGCTTCAGCCTATGCGCAGTCGGGTTGTGGAACATCACCGGTGAGCCCTGCCAGCAGTGTTGTCCAATGGACGGGGATGGAGAAGCGTCCGTTCACCGCGCCTCCCATGACAGCAAGCAATGGCTGCGCCAGAATTGGCATCCTCCAGCTCAGTTGGGCGCTGCGTGTTCTCGCGGATACCAGTCGAGCGATTATGAATAGCCCGGCGCGTGACCAGAGGCTTTGTGACACCCTGAACAAGGCAGATGGCCTGCTGGTTTCAGTACTTCCCTCGGTTCTGGATATTCGTGCCACGACCGAATTCCTTGAGGAGATCTGTGCATTGCCGGGGTTTCGCATCCCGGAGAGGAGAGCCTCTGGCGTTGGCAACCTGGGTAACAGAAAGAACAGGTACGTTCACCGGATCAACCGCTTTCTCTGCCGCATTGAGGCGCACTCATGACCGACAACAATGTTGTGGAGCCAGGAGGCACCAGGCACTGGCTTTCAAGGGAAGCTGATTCTCTTCCACACTTGCCTGAAGCCGAGGTAGCGGTGCTTGGGGGGCTGATGTTGGCGGGGGACAAGGCGTTTGACACCGTTGCCAGTGTGGTTCGTCGCGACGATTTTTTCGATGCCAGACACCGGTTGATCTTTGACTGCCTCGACCGGCTGGCTGACCGGGAGGAACCCTTTGACCCGATCACCGTCTGCGATGAACTCAACAGCCGCAAGGAGTTGGACACCGCGGGCGGTGCGAAGTACATATCCGCGCTCGCTGCCGATACTCCGAGTGCTGCAAATATCGAAGCCTATGCACGTATCGTGCGCGAGCAGTCAACCCTGAGGCAGTTGATTGGTGCTGCCAGTGAGATCATCAACAGCAGTCGCAATCCCGATGGCCGGGATGCGGATACATTGCTGACCTCAGCAGAGCAGCGCTTTCTCGATATTGCGGAGGAACGGCCACGTGACAACGGCTTTGTGTCGGTCGATGATCTGCTCGAAAATACGGTCGAACGCATCGAACAACTTTATCAATCCGATGGGAGTCTGACTGGCGTCACCACCGGTTTTGAGGAACTCAATGAAATGACCTCTGGCTGGCAGAAGGCCGATCTGATTGTTGTTGCGGCGCGTCCCGGAATGGGGAAAACCGCTCTTGCGCTCAACATGGTGGAATCTGCCCTCTTTGCCAGCCATCAGCCTGCACTGGTGTTTAGCATGGAGATGCCGGCAGATGCTTTGATGATGCGATTACTGTCCTCAGTAGGCAAGGTACCTTTAAAGAACATCCGCAATGGGCAGCTCACATCGGATGATTGGGATCGCCTGACGCGGGCGATTGCGAAGCTCAAGGGCAACAAGCTCTTCATCGACGATACACCGGGGCTGACCCCTACAGATATTCGAGCCCGAGTGCGGCGGCTGGCGAGAGAGGAGGGTGTGAATCCATCTCTGGTTATGGTCGACTATCTTCAGTTGATGACTACAGCGGGCCCGTCCGAGAATCGCGTACAGGAAATTTCCGAGATTTCACGATCCCTCAAACAGATCGCACGGGAATTCGATTGCCCCCTGCTGGCACTGTCGCAGCTTAACCGCCTTGTTGAGCAACGGCCCAACAAGCGCCCAAACAACTCGGATTTGCGCGAGTCCGGCGCCATTGAGCAGGATGCCGATGTGATCCTGTTCATCTATCGCGACGAATGCTACAACGAGGATAGCCCCGACAAGGGTACCGCCGAGATCAAGATCGGCAAGCAACGCAATGGTGAAACCGGTGTGGTCTGTCTTCAGTTCGAGGGTGCCTTCACCCGCTTCAACAATCTGGCGCCCGGATCCCGGACGCAGGGCGCCAGCCAGTATACCTAATCAACCGGGCAACCCAGATGGCTGTTCAGCTTTTTCGAGAGATTGGTCCTCTTCGCGCAGAACTCGACGAACTGCGTAACACTGGCAGTCGCATTGGGCTCGTTGCCACTATGGGCAACCTGCATCAGGGGCATCTGGGCCTGATCCGGCTTGCGCACGAGCACGCTGACATCGTGATAGCGAGCATTTTCGTTAACCCCCTGCAATTCGGCCTGAATGAAGACTGGGATCAGTACCCCCGCACCTTCAAGTCCGACGTTGCAAAGCTCAACTCTGAAAACTGCCACTACCTGTTTTTCCCCACAGATGAGGAGATGTACCCCAATGGCATGGAACACCAGACCCGGGTCTTCTGCCCGTCAATGACCGATGTTCTGTGTGGGGCCAGTCGTCCCGGGCATTTTGAAGGCGTGACCACAGTTGTGACCAAGCTGTTTCATATTGTTGAGCCTGATGTCGCAATATTTGGCGAAAAAGACTGGCAGCAACTGGCGATTATCCGGCGGATGGCAGCGGATCTCTGTATGCGAATCGAAATCATAGGGGCACCGGTTACGCGCGATCAGGATGGTCTGGCACTGAGTTCTCGCAACACTTTTATTGAGGAAGAGGAGCGTCCCAGGGCGGCTGCACTGCACCAGTCCCTGCTCTGGGCAAAACGGGAGATCGAAGCCGGAAATCGCGATTTCAGGAGCGTTGAGCAGCTGGCACAACAGCAGATTGAGGATGTCGGCTTCCGCCCGGACTACGTTTCTGTGTGCAATGCCCACACCCTGGAGCCGGCATTGGAACAGGATCGAGATTTGGCTATACTGGGTGCCCTTTTTACCTCGCGCGCACGCCTTATCGACAATGTCCAGATCAGGCTCAATCCGCTATAGCGACCAGAATATGCTTACGAAGATGCTCAAGGCCAAGCTTCATTTGGCAACAGTTACCCAGGCACAACTCAACTACGATGGATCCTGTGCTGTCGACGAGGATTTGATTGAAGCTGCCGGAATGCGGGAATTCGAAGCCGTTGATATCTACAATGTCAACAATGGCGAGCGATTTACCACCTATATCATCAAGGGAGAGCGTGGCTCCAAAATGATTTCAATGAATGGAGCAGCGGCACGTAAAGTACAGGTTGGTGATCGTGTAATTATCGCCACATATGGGCATTTTGACCCTGACGAACTCAGCAGTTTTCAGCCCACGCTGGTGTATCTCGACGAGAACAACGATATTTTCCGCACCAACCGATCCATTCCGGTACAGGCAGCATAGGTCTTCCGGTTTTTTCACCCTCATGGAGTGAGGGCTGTTCCAGTGCACGCTTCCGAAAGCCCTGTACGCGTTGATCAACTGCACTCTGCAGCGGCTACAATAAAACCCTGATTGGATAACCCCCGGTAGTGAGGAACAGTGGATGAAAACACGTGCGGCAGTTGCCTTTGAGGCGGGAAAACCTCTGGAAATCGTTGAGTTGGATCTGCAGGGACCCCAGGCGGGGGAGGTGCTGATAGAAATCAGAGCTACAGGGGTGTGCCACACTGATGCCTACACCCTGTCCGGAAAGGATCCCGAAGGCCGGTTTCCCTGCATTTTGGGCCACGAAGGTGCTGGTGTGGTACGGGAAGTTGGTCCGGGTGTCACCTCAATTGTGCCGGGTGACCACGTGATCCCGCTGTACATACCCGAGTGTCGCGAGTGTGACTACTGCCTGCATCCAAAAACCAACCTCTGCCAGGCGATTCGTGTTACTCAGGGGGAGGGGTTGATGCCCGATGGTACCAGCCGATTTTCTCTGAATGGCGAGCCTGTCTTCCACTACATGGGCTGCTCGACCTTCTCCAACTACACTGTGTTGCCTGAAATTTCTGTGGCAAAAATCCGCGACGACGCACCCTTCCACACGGTGTGCTATATCGGGTGCGGCGTTACCACCGGTGTGGGTGCGGTCGTGTTTGAAGCCAGGGTGGAAACCGGGTCCCGCGTGGTTGTATTTGGCTTGGGCGGCATCGGGCTGAATGTGATTCAGGGTGCGAAACTGGCCGGCGCAGGCCAGATTGTCGGTATTGATACCAACCCTGGCAAGCGGGCAATGGCCGAGCAATTTGGCATGACCGACTATATCAATCCCGCGGATGTTGATGATCTGATTGAAACCATCCTCAAGGTCACCGGTGGCGGTGCCGACTACTCCTTTGAGTGTATTGGCAATGTCAGCACGATGCGCCAAGCACTCGAGTGCAGCCACAAGGGTTGGGGCGAATCCTACGTGATAGGTGTCGCCGGTGCCGGGGAGGAAATTTCAACCCATCCCTTCAAGCTGATTACGGGGCGTTCCTGGAAGGGCACCTCCTTTGGTGGCGCACGCGGCCGCACCGATGTTCCGCGAATCGTTGACTGGTATATGGAAGGGAGGATCAAGGTGGACGATCTGATCACTCATACGATGCCGCTGGAAGATATTAACAGGGCCTTTGACCTCATGCATGCGGGTGAGTCAATCCGCTCTGTGATTCTCCATCGGGAGCGGAATTGACAGCGGTTCGGAGGCTTTGCTGAGCGTGCAGAAAATAGCTGAAAACAGGATGTTTGAAGGCCGACAGTGCCAGTATGAGCATAGATCAGAGGTGCTCGACTGCGATATGAAATTCTCCGTTTTCCTGCCGCCTCAAGCCGAAAAAGCGCAGGTTCCGGTTGTGTACTGGCTTTCCGGGCTGACCTGCACAGATATGAATTTTGTGACCAAGGCTGGTGCGCAGCGCCACGCCGCAGACTGCGGCGTGGCCATCATGTGTCCAGATACAAGCCCGCGTGGCCCCGGGGTGGCGGATGATCCTGAAGAACATTGGGATTGCGGGTTAGGTGCAGGCTTCTACGTCAATGCCACCCAGCACCCCTGGCTGGCGCACTACCGGATGTACGACTATGTGGTTACTGAACTACCTGCGCTGGTACACAGCGTTCTCCCGCTGGATTCAGATAACAGGGCAATTGCCGGCCACTCCATGGGTGGACACGGAGCACTGATGATCGGACTGCGCAATCCCGGGGCATTTCGATCTGTGTCGGCGTTGTCTCCCATTGTTTCAGTGATGAACTGTCCTTGGGGCGAGAAGGCCATGAGTACTTACCTGGGCGCGGATCGGGATACATGGCGCGAATATGATGTATGTGAATTGATTCGCCAGGCCGGCGAACACTTGCCAATTCTGGTCGACCAGGGCGACAATGATGAATTCCTTGGCGAACAGCTTAGAACAGATCTCCTGATTGCAGCGGCCGAGTCGGTGAGGTATCCGATGCAGATTCGCTACCAGCCAGGATACGATCACTCGTATTTTTTTATTGCGAGTTTTATCGCGGAGCATATAGAGTTTCACGCCAGTTTTTTGCGTGAACACTGACCTGAAAGCACCGCCTGATCGAATTCGATAGGCGGTGACTTGGATACCTACTCCATGTTCTGGGGAGAGATAAACAGACCATGTCTGAACACAAAGAGTACCCGGTTCCTGCAGAGCTCGCCGGGCAGGCACACATCAATGCCGCACAGTATGAGCGCCTGTACAGGGAGTCAGTAGAGCGGCCGGAGATTTTCTGGGCGGCGCACGCACGTGAATTTCTCACTTGGGAGACTGAGTTCTCGGCGGTGTGCGATGCTGACTTTACCCTCGGCACAGCCAGCTGGTTTGAGGGTGGCAGGCTGAATGTGACTCTGAACTGCATCGATCGGCACCTGCCGGAAAAGGCGTCCCAGGTTGCTATCGTCTGGGAAGGCGATGAGCCGGATCAGGATCAGACGATCACCTATGCCGAGCTGCATCGGCAGGTCTGCCGTTTTGGTAATCTGTTGCGGAAACAGGAGATCAGGAGAGGCGACCGGGTCTGCATCTATATGCCCATGATTCCGGAAGCTGCTTTTGCGATGCTCGCCTGCGCACGCATTGGTGCCATTCACTCTGTCGTCTTTGGAGGGTTTTCCCCCGCTGCACTTGCAGACAGGATTCTGGACTCTGATTGCCAGGTTGTGATCACGGCAGACGAGGGTGTACGCGGCGGCAAAAAGGTTCCGCTCAAGGCCAATACAGACAGCGCTCTGGAGAGGTGCCCGAATGTCCGCGCCTGCATCGTCGTGGAGCGCACCGGAGGGGATGTCAACTGGGTGGAGGGACGCGATCTTTGGTACCACGAACAGATGGAGTTGGTATCGGATGAGTGCGAGCCCGAGTGGATGAACTCGGAAGATCCACTCTTTATCCTGTATACCTCCGGCTCAACAGGCAAGCCCAAGGGGGTTCTGCATACCACGGCGGGATACCTGCTGCAGGCAGCCATGACGTTCAAGTACGTGTTTGATTACAGGGACGGAGAAACCTACTGGTGTACTGCCGATGTGGGCTGGATAACAGGTCACAGCTATATCGTATACGGGCCGCTGGCCATGGGTGCCAGGACCTTGATGTTCGAGGGCGTGCCGACCTATCCCGACGCATCGCGATGCTGGCAGGTGTGCGACAAACACCAGGTGAGTCAGTTCTATACGGCACCCACGGCACTGCGGGCACTGATGGGACAGGGGGATCATTATGTGGCCTCAACTTCGAGAGCATCTGTTCGCCTTTTGGGTACTGTCGGTGAGCCCATAAACCCGGAAGCCTGGGACTGGTACTACCATGTGGTTGGAGAGGGGCGTTGTCCCATTGTGGATACCTGGTGGCAGACGGAAACCGGTGCACATATGCTGACACCGCTCCCCGGAGCAACAGCGCTGAAGCCGGGGTCAGCGACCAAGCCGTTTTTTGGCATCCAGCCCGTTCTGCTTGATGATAACGGCAACGAAATTGAGGGCGAGGGGGAAGGCGCGCTGTGCATCAAGCAGAGCTGGCCAGGCCAGATTCGCACTGTGTTTGGTGATCACCAGCGTATGATCGAGACCTACTTCTCGACTTTCAAGGGCTACTATCTCACTGGCGATGGCGCCCGTCGTGATGCGGATGGCTACTACTGGATCACCGGGCGCATGGACGATGTACTCAACGTGAGCGGGCATCGCATGGGAACCGCAGAAGTTGAAAGTGCGCTGGTTCTTCACGACCAGGTGGCCGAGGCGGCTGTTGTCGGGTATCCCCATGAGCTCAAGGGTCAGGGAATCTACGCCTATGTGACGCTCATGGCCGGAGCCCAGCAAGACGACGCATTGCTGCAAGAGTTGATTGACATCTGTGTCAAGGAAATTGGCCCCATCGCCAAGCCAGACGCGATTCAGTGGGCACCCGGACTGCCCAAAACGAGATCCGGAAAAATAATGCGGCGAATCCTGCGGAAAATTGCCTGTAATGATCTGGATACCTTGGGGGACATCTCCACATTGGCAGATCCTGTGGTGGTTGACCAGCTGATCGAAAACCGAATACATCGATAGGCTGCGGAGTGCAGCTCTGCTCGGCCAGTTTTTACAGCCGTATCTCTATTCCCTGGTTGGCCATATACTCCTTGGCCTGCTGAATCCGGTATTCGCCGTAGTGAAAGATACTTGCGGCCAGCACGGCGTCAGCGTGCCCCAGAGTCACGCCCTCTGCCAGATGCTGGAGGTTGCCGACGCCACCTGAAGCGATCAGTGGAATGTTGGCAGCATTGCTGGCTGTTCGGCACAGATCCAGGTCGAATCCGTTCCTCGTTCCGTCCCGGTCCATGCTTGTCAGCAGGATTTCCCCAGCGCCAAACCGATACATTTTCTCGATCCAGGCGATGGCATCTATACCGGTGGGGTTTCTGCCGCCGTGGGTGAAGATCTCCCATCGGGCCTCCTCCCCCTGTGCTCTTTTGGCATCGACAGCGACGACGATGCACTGGGCACCAAACCTGTCGGAGGCCGCCTTGACAAAATCAGGGTTCTGTACCGCCGCTGAATTGATGGCGACCTTGTCGGCACCTGCGTTAAGCAAATTGCGGATGTCGCCCAGATCGCGGATGCCGCCACCGACTGTGAGCGGGATAAATACGTCACTGGCGATGTGTTCGACTGTGTGAATGGTCGTATCACGGCCCTCATGGCTTGCGGTGATATCCAGAAACGTAATTTCGTCCGCGCCCTCTTCGTTGTAGCGCCGCGCGATTTCAACCGGATCTCCCGCATCGCGTATATCGACGAAGTTTACGCCTTTTACGACGCGGCCCTGATCCACATCAAGGCAGGGAATGATACGTTTTGCCAACGGCACCTGAATTGTCCAGCGTGATGTATTTCTCTCGATTGTAGCATTGCACAAACGGGTGCGTCTTGTCGTGGACTCGTCCCTGACCTGGACATGCACCGCGGGCAGGTGGCAGTCTCAACCGGCGAACTGTTGTGGATGCCGGACATGGAGAAAGCGCCGGTATCAGTGAATGGTAGCGAGACGCAGGTCGGGCTCCAACCGCCGCACTGCAGCTTTTCACAGGCTTGCTTGCACGCAGCGGCCGCACCTGATTTGGCGAACTGCAGGTCCCAGTCGGAATTCCTGTGTGGTACGTGCGGGCATACAGGCCCGGACAGTGCACAAAAGTGCAGGCCTTGGTCAATTTTGATACGATGCCGACCGCAACACCACGCAGGGTGTGCTTTGGCTGTCACTGAAATAACCCAAGAACAGCAGCGTTGGCATGAACACACTGACCGATTAAAAGACGCCCCGAGCGCAAAAAAACCGGTCCTGCCCCCCGGAAATCATTCCCGAAACCAAAAAGATTTTAGCCCTTTGGAACGGCAGTATAGTTTGGATATGAATTCCGACGAGATGGAGTGCAAACTCACGGGGGTTCAAAAAAAAACGCGGAAAAAGCCGCAGAACTGTGAACGAGGGGCGACAGTACAGTGCCGCCCGCGCTGATCCTTCTCGGTGGCCCCAACGGAAGTTGGGGTCTTTACATTTATCCTTTACTACCTAAAATTTTTGTTCGCAAGATCGACCAGAGTCAGGCCGTGCCATCAGGCGGACCTGTCAGGGTTCGTCTCGCGGGCTGGCGCAGGGTTTATTGAAGGCAACAAACATGAACAAGTTCACAATGACGAGAAAAACATCAGATATTTTGGAAATAAGAAAAACGGAGGCATTGACCTCGGATGATCCACCGGACTGGTTTAACGTCGAAAAGGCACAATGGAGGTAGATTCGCAGCTTTCAAAACGATTGGAGATGGGAGCGAGCCACCAGTCTGGCGATGACTACCGGGTAAGCCAGAAAGGCTCCTTTGTTGCAGATGTTTTTTATGTACAGTGTCCGCAGAAAGATTGTGCTCGGTTGACCGATTGTGGATAACCCTCGTCCCACATAGTGTTCAGGTGCACAGATTCGTTGGCAGCACACTACCTCATTGGTTCAACGGGCTCACGCCTGCACCCTGAATGAAGCTGCCAGGTACCTCAACGAGGCCTGGACAGAATGCTTTCGTTCAATGAACACAGCCCGATAACTGGCTGCCTGAAAGTTCGGTGAGCGTATCCGGTGCGCAGGATCAACTGATCGCCGCAGCAGTGCGCAGATGCAAATGGAGGCCGGGAATCGGGATAGAATCACATACATGGATACCGTTGCAGCACCCCGACGTATACCTGTAGGCATCAGCTGCTGTCTTCCGGGTGAGGCCGTCCGCTATAATGGGGGAAACACGTTGTCCCGGTTGTGTCGAGATCAGCTCTCGGAATACTTCGAATTTCAGGATGTCTGCCCGGAGGTCGTTGCGGGCCTTGGTGTGCCTCGTGAGCCTATGCGTTTGGTTGAAATGGGTGATGGGTCTCCGGAAGTGCGCGTCGTCCAGATTGCGGATACCTCACGGGATTGTGCCTGGTTGATGTCCCGACAGGTCGATCAACAGATATCCGGCCTGAAAAATCTGTGCGGGTTTATCTTCATGCACAATTCGCCCAGCTGCGGGGCGTTTCGCGTCAAGGTCTATCACCCCAACGGCACTGTTCTGCATACCCGGGGCGAGGTGCATTTGCGGGCAGGCTGATGGACAGTCTGTCCTGGTTGCCTGTGGAGGAGGCTGGCCGACTGCTCGATCCGCACCTGTGCGAGAATTTTGTCACCCGGGTGTTCGTGCTCGATGCATGGTTTGAGCTTCTCCATTCGCAACCTGGACGCAAGGCCATCATCGATTTTCACGCCAGACATATGTACCTTATTCTGGCCCACAGCCAGCGGCACCATCGCTTGCTTGGTAAGCTTCTGACTCGTTCCGGAAGCTATTCAGTTGAACTGCTGATGCATCGCTACCGCTCTCTTCTTATGGACGGCCTCAGTCGATTAGCAGGCAGAAAGGGCAACACCAACGCGTTGCAGCACATGCAGGGGTATCTGAAAAACACGCTGGGTCGTCAGGCGAAGGCAGACATCAACGAAGTGATTGAGTCTTATCGTCTGGGCGAAGTACCCCTGATCGCACCTCTGACATTGTTACGCCATTACGCGGACCTCGCGGGTGACTGTTATGCTGGTCAGAGCTTTTTGGCGGCACACCCCAAAGAACTGGGTTGAAACAACCAGATCTAGACTGTGATCCGATTATATGAAGTCAGGCTGCTTTAACGAACCTGGTTGTGGTTTTCGAAACCGTCGACGCGAGGCAAAAACGGGCAGACAGAGCGAGTGTGTGGCTGATCAATGACTCATTATGTGAGCCCGTTTTTGACACTGCGGTGGCAACGCAGGCAGGAGATCAACGACTATGCGGCGCAGTACTGCTGTGCAGTCTCCAGATCAAGCGTCCCTTCGTAGATGGCCCGGCCGGTGATGGCACCCATAATACCGTGATGTTTGACTTCCTGGAGCGCCTTGATGTCGTCCATATTGGTAATGCCACCCGAGGCGATTATTGGTATGGAGGACGCCTGTGCCATGGCGACGGTTTCTTCAATATTCACGCCGGTCATCATTCCATCCCGGGAAATATCAGTATAGACGATGGAGCTTACGCCATTCTGCTGAAATCTTTTTGCAAGTTCAGTGGCGCGCACATCAGAGACTTCAGCCCAGCCTTCGATTGCGACAAATCCTTCCTTGGCGTCCAGACCCACAATAATCTTCCCGGGGAATTCCTTGCAGGCCTCAGCCACGAATTCCGGCTGCTTCACTGCCTTGGTGCCGAGAATGACCCAACTGACGCCCGATTCCAGGTAGGACTCTATAGCTTGGATATCTCGAATGCCGCCACCGATCTGTATAGGTAAATCGGGGTATTCGGAGGCGATTTCGCGGACGACCTCATGATTGATAGGTGTGCCCTTGAAAGCACCGTTGAGATCCACGACATGGAGCCTTCGCGCGCCCTCCTGAACCCACTGGCACGCCATTGTGGCAGGCTCCCGCGAAAAAACTGTTGACTCGCTCATTTGACCCTGACGTAAACGAACGCAGAGACCATCCTTAAGATCGATCGCGGGGATAATGAGCATAGTGATGAACAGCCTGTGTGTGTAATGAATGCCGAGGGGCGGGCATCATACCCGAAACGCATCATTAAAGTGAGTAGCTGGTTTTCGGGCAGCTTCGAAGATAACCGGTCTCAGGACGGCGAAGAGTGCTCCACTCGCGTGCATCGCATGCACAGCCGATTAGGCTTGGCCATCCCAATGCGAAAAATTGCGCAGCAGCTGAAGACCGGCTGAGTGGCTTTTTTCCGGGTGAAACTGGGCGCAGAACAGGTTTGTATCAGCTGTTGTGGCAACGAATTCAACACCATAGGCAGTCGTCCCCGAAAGTGATCTCTGGTCATGCAGTCTGACGTAATAGCTGTGCACAAAATAAAAGTACGCGTCCTGATCGATGTTAACCCACATCGGGTGATCCAGTGTCTGGTGAACCTGGTTCCAGCCCATGTGCGGCACCTTGAGGCGGTTATTGCCGGTATCCTTGAGGTTGTCCCCAAAGAAGAGCACCTCGCCATCGACTTCGCCAATGCAGTCGACGCCGCCGTTTTCTTCACTGCGTTGCATCAGGGCCTGCATACCGACGCAGATGGCCAGCACGGGTTTTTCCTGTATCTGGTGCCTGATCAGATCATCAAATTCCAGGCACCGTATTTCATGCATGCAGCTGCCAATGGCACCGACACCCGGGAATACCACCCGATCTGCGCTTTCGATTGTTCTGGTCTCGGACGTGACTAAGACCTCGGCGTCTCCAGCGACATGTTCCAGTGCGCTGGCTGCCGAGTGCAGGTTCCCCATGCCATAGTCAATAACGGCGATACGTTGCATTCTGTTCAAGTCCTGAAAACGGGAGTGCTGAACCGGTTACAGCGCGCCCTTGGTTGAGGGAGTTACGCCTTCCATTCGGGGATCCAGTGAGACCGCCATTCGCAGCGCCCTGCCGAAGGCCTTGAAGATGGTCTCAATCTGATGATGCGTATTGAAGCCGCGTATGTTGTCTATGTGCAGGGTGACATTGGCGTGGTTACTAAACCCCTGAAAGAACTCGAAGAACAGATCTACATCGAAATCCCCGACGCGCGCGCGGGTGAATTCGGCATGCATTTCCAGTCCCGGTCGCCCGGAGAAGTCTATGACGACTCGGGAAAGAGCCTCGTCCAGAGGCACATAACTATGCCCGTAGCGCACGATGCCTTTTTTTTCACCCACAGCTTTGGCGACAGCCTGGCCCAGGGTGATACCAATGTCTTCAACCGTGTGGTGGTCATCTATCTGGGTGTCGCCCCTGCCGCTGATGTCCAGGTCAATCATGCCGTGACGGGCAATCTGGTCCATCATGTGCTCAAGAAAAGGTATGCCGGTGTCGAATTGTGACCGCCCGCTGCCGTCCAGATTGACAGTCACACTGATCCGGGTTTCAAGCGTATCTCTGTGCACGGATGCTGTTCTGTCCGCCATGGGAAACCTGGCCCGCTGCGTTGGTAAGGAAGCGGCAATTATACGTATTGATTCGCGCCGCGGTACCCTGTCTGCTGGATGCTGTGGATTTTGTGCGCTTCGTGCAGGGATGGGGTTCGTGCCCGGCGGGGGGATTTCGGGTTATGATCCGCTTCCGGTGTGAGTGAACCAGGTAGCAGAAAGACCCCTATGTCCGAGAGTTTTTCCAGTCGGCTTCTGGCATGGTTTGACCGCGAGGGGCGCAAGGATCTGCCCTGGCAGCAGGATGATGATCCGTACCGCATCTGGTTGTCCGAGGTGATGCTGCAGCAAACCCAGGTCGCTCGGGTTATCCCCTATTTCCAGCAGTTTGTGGAACGCTTCCCCACAGTCACCGGGCTGGCTGCAGCGGAACTGGACGAGGTACTGCATCTGTGGTCCGGGCTTGGGTACTATGCACGGGGCCGCAATCTGCATGCTGCCGCCAAAAAAGTGGTGGCGGAATTTGGTGGTGTTTTTCCGGCAGATCAGGATGGTCTTGAATCTCTTCCAGGGGTAGGGCGCTCAACTGCAGGCGCTATTCGGGCACAGGCCTTTGGGCAGTGCGCGCCTATATTGGACGGAAACGCCAAGCGCGTGCTCTCCCGCTACTTTGGTCTCCGCGAATGGCCCGGCGCCGGCAGTGCACAAAAAACCCTTTGGGAAAAATCCTCGCAATTGCTCCCCCGGCGGCGTTTGCGTGACTATACCCAGGCAATCATGGATCTGGGGGCGACACTGTGTCTGCCTGTTCGCCCCAGGTGCGGAGCATGCCCGTTCTCGGCCGACTGCGTCGCCAACCGTGATTCCATGCAGGCTGAAATCCCGGCCCCCAGGCCCAAAACAAAAAGGTCTGTCCGGGACACGGTTTTTTTGATGGCGATCAACGATCGAGGTGAGATCCTCTTGGAGAAGCGCCCTCCGACTGGCATATGGGGCAGCCTGTGGAGCTTTCCCGAGGTTGAGCTGAATACCCTGGATGAAGACCTTGCCAGGTTCGGGCTGCAATCCAAAACTGAACGGAACTGGTTGCCAGCGGGATCTCACCGGTTCACGCATTTCACGCTGAATTACCGGCCACTGGTGGTTCGCATCGATGCCAGCTCTATCCGAGAAGTCTGCGATTCAGATCAACGAATCTGGTACAGTAGCAGCTTCGGCAGCGAAATCGGTGTAGCCGCACCGGTGACGAAAATCCTTGAAGCATATTGGGACATTATGCATGACCAGAACCGTTTTTTGCCGCAAGTACCAGCAGGAGATGGAAGGCTTGGATGTGCCGCCCATGCCCGGTGCCCTGGGTCAGGACATCTACGAGACCATATCCAAACAGGCCTGGCAGGAGTGGATGACCCAGCAGACCATGCTGATCAATGAAAGACGTTTGAGCCTAATGGACCTGACTGATCGAGCCTATCTGGATGAGCAGCGGGAGAAGTTTTTTAGTGACGGCGAAGTTGATCAGGCTGAGGGGTATATTCCGCCCGCGGAATGATGTCGGCGAGCAAGCACATCCGGCACCGGGCTCGGGCTTGACTGAATTGGGCCGAATCGCTTTAATACGCGCCTCGTTTTGACCCCTCCTCAAAACTTTCCCAATGCCCAGGTAGCTCAGTCGGTAGAGCAGTGGACTGAAAATCCTCGTGTCGGTGGTTCGATTCCGCCCCTGGGCACCATCCACTCTTTCCGATAACGTCCGAAGAAATCCGATAACGTCTAATAAATATAATAAAAACAGTATTTTACGTTGAATTATGGGTTTTTTAACGTCCGATAAGATTCGTTGACATCCGGACAAAATGACAGTACATTTTTGACCCAATTTACGACTTACTGCTGTAAATGCCCCTCACCAACACACGTATCAAGGCAGCAAAACCCCGCGCCAGTGATTACCGAATAGGGGACAGTGAAGCGCTTTTCCTGCTGGTCAAAAAAAAACGGCAGCAAGTACTGGCGCATGGATTATCGATTTCGAGGCAAGCGCAATACCCTCGCTTTGGGAGTGTATCCCCGGGTGAGCCTCAAAGAGGCCCGCGAGAAGCGGAGAATAGCCAGAATCCATCTTGACAACGGTCGGGATCCGAGTGAGGTCCGGAAGGAAGAGAAGCGTGCAGAACAAATGGACCGCTTTCGGGATATCGCCCACCAGTGGTGGGAGCACTGCAGGGATACCTGGACCCCGGATCATGCGGCAAAGGTTTTGAAACGGCTGGAAGACAATGCGTTCGGGGACCTTGGGCATTTGCCGATTGACGAGATCAGGCCGCAACAGATCATTGCCACGATTCGGAGGGTTGAGGCGCGGGGCGCACTGGATGTGGCGAGCCGTGTGCAGCAGGCCATCAATGCAGTATGCCGCTTTGCGGTCCAGCAGGGGATAGCGACGCACAACCCGGCTGGTGAGTTGAGGGGCATTGTCAAGAAACGCAAGGTACAGTACCAGGCTTCACTGCCTCGGGAAGAACTGCCCCAGTTTCTGAAAGATCTTGAGGGCTACGGCGACCGGGGCCGCCTGCTGACCCAAGGGGCAATCAAGCTGTTGTTGCTCACCTTTGTACGCTCCGGCGAGCTTCGGGGGGCACGGTGGGAAGAATTTGATCTTGAGGACAGGGTCTGGCGCATTCCTGCTGACCGCATGAAGATGAAGAATGAACACCTTGTACCGTTGTCACAGCAGGCCTTGGAGTTGCTGAGAGACATGACCGGCAACTATGATCTGGTGTTCCCCTCGGAGCGCAACCGCTCACGTGAGATGTCGGACAACACCATGCGCCGGGCAATTTTTTTGATGGGCTATGACGGCACCCGGGAGGGCAAGAGCAAGACGGTGCCGCATGGTTTCCGGGCCACGGCGTCCTCGATCCTGAACGAGGCCGGCTTCAACCCCGATGCCATCGAGCGCCAGCTGGCCCACATGGAAAGTAACAGCGTGCGGGCCACCTACACCTACCATGCCCGCTATATGGATGATCGCCGGGCCATGATGCAGTGGTGGGCCGACTACCTGGACGGGATGCGGGCGTCGGGCAAGGTGATCCCGATCTTCTCCAAAGCGGCCAGCGGCTGAGCATCAGCCTGTCTGCATCACGCCTGCTGTCTGGACTCAATCCCCTGCTGTCTGGACTCAATCCATTGGATCACCGCATGCTCATGCCAGCCAACAGATCGGCCCTCAGTGAGTTTGATCTGTTTCGGAAAGTTGCCCCTCGCAATCTCGTTGTAAATCGTGGAGCGGGAGAGTCCGGTCATGCGCTGGACCTCCTTCAGTCTCACAATCCTGCAGCTCATGCGTGGATCCCCCATATGGTCTTGCATAGCAGTCTCCATGGTTATCTCCTTACCCTACGTAAGTTTTTAAAATACTTTCGCGCTCATGCCCGAGCTCGCGGCTGATGGTCAGCCGCGCCTCCCGGTCCAGTTCCCGCTGTTCCAGCGTCAGCGACCTGCTGTCCGGCCCGCCGTTGGCCGGACAGGGCCAGCCGGTCAGTTCCTCGTAGCGCGCCTGGGCATAGGCATGGCGCAAGCCGTGCATACTCGTCAGTCCCGCCCGGGTGGTATGGCCCTCATAGATCCTCAGCTGCTGCACGTAGGTTCGATGGGGCGGGATCAGTGAGCCAAGCCCGGCCAGTCTTCGCGCCCGGTCAAGGACCTCCCGCTGGGCCTGGGTGCGTATGGGGATGGCCCTGGGCTTGCCGCCCTTGGTCCAACTGCCCTTGAGCAGGATATGATCCTTCCGGTCCGCGAAGCTCGGCCGGAACTTGATCGCCTCCTCACGCCGCAGACCGAAGGCCCGTTGCAGTTCCAGGCTCATCTGCACATGGATATCCCTGACTTTGTCCAGTTGTTCCTGGCCAATCGCCCGGGCCTTGCTCTGCGTGGCGACACACCTGCGGTCCGGAATGCCATAGTGCGCATTGGACCTGGCGATGACATTCGGCTTGCCGACCTTCTCGGCCCACCAGCGCAGGACCGCCATGCGGTTCTTGATGGTTCCAGCCGAGAGTTCCTTCTCCCGCCAGTGCGTCACCAGGGCCTCGACATGTTTGGGCCTCAATGATCGTGCGTGCAGCAAGCGATAGCCCATGGCATGCAGATCATCGGCCATCTGCATGAGGATGCGCTGCCGGTTGTGCCGTGTGGCATAGCTGCCTTCCCGGCAGCGCCGGCACAGCTGTTTGAGTTCAAACTTCAGATTCATAGCTCTATTCCTATCTGTGTCAGTAAAAACCTCTGTTCAATCCTGTGTACGTACACTCGGTTAGTGTTGAAGAGCCCCTGGCAGCCTTGGCTGACCAGAATTCGCTTGCGCGACGATGCTCGAGGGACACAACTCCCTTACAAACTTCTTGTGCCTCGATCGAGGCGGCACAGGGTGTCTCCTGTTGGAGAGCGACTGCTCCCTGTGCCTGAAGCCCACGCGTGTGGGCGGTGGTGAACGTGCAGCGTTCACCGGCATGTGGAATGTGTGGAGGAACTCCACTAATTTGGAACAGGCAGCGCAGTATTGAATGACACGCAGGGGCAAGCCCATGCATGCCTCAGCACAAATGCCTGTTCGGAAGTTGAAGATTCAGGCACAGCAGTGCCTGTCTCCTCGCATTGGAAGACGGAGACGGACCCAGAGAGTCCGTCTCTGAATCTGCACGTACAGAAGATCGTGCAGACGAGCTTGGAAATTCGGCACCAGGCCCAGAGGCCTCGCTGATTCTCGGGTACCGGGATCAGCTTAAAGGGCGCCGCTGATATACCGCAGCGGCTTCGGTTTAAAAATGGTGCATATTAATTGCAGATGCAAATTAATCGCCCGGCCAGTATACCAATCGGTGCCCCGCTGTCACGATAAATTTTCTTCTGCAATATCCTGGTATCCCCCCGCCGCGATATCGACGCCGTAATCTGCCTGTCACTCGCACCAGAGATTGGCACAAGCACGGCGCGCGCGGACAGGATCTCATTGGCGCGGTACGCGTTGTTGATCCCGAAGGTGAACAGACACAGGTCACGCGGCTTGTCGACCAGGATTTTCTTGGTGCAGCGGATCGCTTTGACGTCCCAGATCGGCTCGACCTTGATTGTCGACCCCCGATCGGGATGGTTCGGATTCTCACCCTTGGCAAGCGTCATTGAGAGCTCATGTATTGCCGCGGAACAGGGCAACAAAACTCATTAACTAAATATCGTTATAGACAGAAAATTAATGAGTCGAACAGCAGAAGACGGGAGAAAAAAGCAGAAAACCCGCCGAAAACTCTTATCCTGTGGGGCTATGCGGTGTTTTCCCATCTTATTAAGTTTTTTATAAAGTTAACGAGTGGTACTTTATAAATCAGAGCAGGACCAACGCAAAAGACCGAAGAATTCACCCCGTGTCAGATTCCAGAAGTCGATAGGCAGCGCCCTGGATTACCCGGATCTTCGAGGACCATGCTGGAATGATGGCCCCTGGCGGCTGTGATGGGTTGAAGTCGTTCAGGCGGGTCGGCTGGAATCGAAGCGGATGCTCGACTTAATGGCCTTCGCCATGCGCACGCAGTCGTGAGAGGGGAAAGCCTGCATGCAGCGGGACGCATGCTCGGGTATCGGCGCGCCAGCACCACCAACCGCTACATCCACCTCGATAGGCAACTGAACCAGGCGGCTGGCTTGTGGCAGAGTATTTTCTAATCCTAAAATGAGTCTGAAATCGGGGAGATGACTCCCAAAGATAGCGGTTAGGTTTGAGGAGCATTGAGTATACTTCATTGAGGTGCTTGACCTCTTGTTGAGAACCATGGGGCCAGCACCCAGATGCATGACGGCGTGTGGGCACAGGGTGACTGTGGTCAGGCCTGCTTGAAGATCGCTGTGAACAGGGTGTGGCGGGCTGTCTGCAGGGCCTCTGCCGCCTGGGTGTCGGTGACGGCCTGTGCATGCTCGTGCAGGGCCTCAAGGCTTTGTCCGTCTGTGAGATGCGTGTCGATCTCCTCGATCGCGCAGAGCTGTTCGAAGGGCATCATCAGGCGCTCAGAGGGGTCTCGCTGTGTCTGCTTCCCCTGTGCGTCGGTGATGGTGAGGGGGAACAAGCAGGGGCGATGGACATTCACAGACCGGCCCATGGGCTCGAGCAGGGCATTATTGATCTGTGAGGCCCAGTGCTGGGGGATATGCTGAGAGCCACAGAGTGTGCGGACCACCGAGCCATGTGTACTCTCGACCAGCGCATTGTCGTGACTGTGCCGGGTCCGGCTTTTGGTGAACTCCACCAGCAGTGTGTCCAGCAATTTCGCAACCGTCTTGTTGATACACTCCGAGCCGGTGTCGGAGTGGAACCCCCTGATCCTGAAGGGAAGTCGGGCCATGGCGAGTTCCAGTGCCGGTGTGACAGAGGCCTCACTGATGCGCTCGACGGACACGCAGATTTCGAACTGGGTGACCTCATCGACCAGGGTGATGTGAGAGACCCCCGTGCGCGTGTCCTGATCGCCCTGGTGCACCCTATCCACTCGCAGATACCGGAGATGCCCTGCGGGTTGGGCGTGCGGCGTTCGCCAATGGGGGCGGGTTTCGAGTGCGGTGTGGTGAACTGGCGGCGCTGGCGCTGGTCAGTGGTGGATGTGCGCAGAGTGTCGATATGGCTCACTGAGATCGCGGCCAGGCGCTCACAACGGTCATCCCCCTGTGCCAGGGCACGTTCGCACTCCTTCTTGATGACAGCGCCGCAGGGCGTGTCGTGCAGCCTGTCCAGCTCGGCCAGCAGGAGGACATCCGCCTGGGTAGAGCGTCTGGAGAACCCCCGCGTGGTGCGCTGTCGGCGAGTGCACCGGCCGGGTGTCGCGGACTGCCGGATCAGCCGGGTCAGTTGGTGTCGGGAGTAGCCGCATGGCAGTTGGGTTAGCAATCTGTACAAAAAACACTCAACACGGTTTCAATGTACGTAAATTTGCCGTACGATATACGAATCTGTATCGCAGATGATCATCAGGAGTACGACATGGCTACAGCAGTCCGCACCGAACGCATCGACATGAGAGTTGATTCCGACACCAAGCAATTGGCTGAGCGGGCTTCGGCGGCGGCTGGCTATGCCTCTCTCACGGACTTCGTTACTCACCTCATCCGTGAGAATGCGCCTGAAATTCTCAAGCAGCAAACCACTATTGAACTGACCAATCAGCAGTTTGATGACTTTATGGCTGCCTGCATGGATGAATCAGCTGCACCCAGCCCCCGCATACTGGAAGCCGCCAAGCGGCTCAATGAAGAGGGCTTCTGATTGCCAATTCAGCAGGAGTTTGTTGCCCTCGACCCCTCTCATTTCGATGTAAAAGCCTTTGATTGCGGCAAACCGGATATGAACAGGTATCTGGCCCGCTTCGCTGCAAAAAATATGGGACTGAGGCTGAGCATGACATGGGTGTTGCCGGGTGACGAACCGGTCTCGGGACTGACAACTCCGGTCGCCGCGTACTACACCCTGGCTTCCTGCACCGTGACCAGGGATGAAATTCCTGCACATGACCCTTTGCCTGGGTACCCACTTCCTGTGGTACTGCTGGCCAGGCTGGCAGTAGATCAACGATTCCAGGGACAACGCCTTGGCGAGAAGACGCTGGTGTCCGCGCTCCGCCATAGTGTCACCCTGACGGAGCGCGGACTGCCGGCAATGGGATTAATCCTGGATGTTCTGGATGAAGACGCACTGGCGTTCTATCAGCGCTTCGATCTGTTCAAGCCCTTCACCGGTGATCCGATGAGATTGTTCGTTCCTCTGAAGGTGGTAGCGCAGATCTAGGATACTTCACACGATGCCGCCGCGAGTAGACGGCATATTTCGGTGGGGGTAACTGAATTACCCACCAGTCGACAACTTACGATAAATAATATGGGTATGGTTGTTATTTGGTAGTAGTAGATGCAACACTCTGATCCCGGTATTGATATCGACTATTTATTTGATCGTCAACCAGAATCTGCATCATCAATCTATCACCACCCCACACAGAACACGCTATCGCTATAAGTATTCTCCCTGGGTGTAGCTGGCCTTCCTGGTCAAGATATCATTAGAGCAAAGGAGCGGCGGTCATGAAGGCCTTCACCGGGTTGGTGGCGGACCACTTAGCTGCCGGGACGGGTTCCTGCAGGAGATTTCGACTGCCAGCTGGTTTGGCCCGGGTGTGACAGTTGATAGAATGGGCGCAGTCGGAACTTCGATATTACCCGCAGAGAGGGTGCTGGCAATTATGTACTACAGGCAGAAAGTTCTGCTTGCCTTACTAGAGTCATTTGGCGGGAAACTGGGCAGCACTGATTTCCAGAAATATCTCTTCCTCTACTCCCGGCTCTACGAGAGGAATCGCAGCTACGAATTTGTGCCATATAAATATGGGTGTTTTTCTTTTCAATCCTATGCTGACAAATCCAGATTGGTCGCTTCAGGTTATCTGAAAGACACTGACGATTGGAAACTGTCCGATACGTTCAAAAATCACATTGCAAAACTCAAAAGGGACGATGCCAGCAAAATCCAGTTATTTCGCGACAAGTACGTATCCCTCAAGGGCAGGAAGCTTATGCAGCATGTGTACCGAGACTATCCGTATTACGCGATTAATAGTCGGGTCGCCAACAAAATATTGACGGAGGGCGAGTACGATGCCGTACTGAAGCTCAAAGTCCCCAAGAAAGCTAAGTTATTTGCCACGATTGGGTACGAAGGGATTACCGTAGAGGAATACCTCAATAGATTGATTGAAAATGGTATACGGCTTCTTGTTGATGTCAGAAAAAATCCATTGAGCCGCAAATACGGTTTCTCAAAAACCAGACTTTGCGAGCTCTTGAATAATGTTGGAATCGGTTATCAGCATTTACCTAAGCTCGGTATCGTGTCCGACAAAAGAAAATCCCTGAAAACCTCCCAAGATTACAGGAATCTTTTTTCGAATTACGAGAAAACAGTTATCTCAGAAGAACAACAGTCGATTGCCCAACTTTATGATTTTTATCTGGGCTTTGATCGAATTGCCATCACCTGCTTTGAAGAATGTCATACGATGTGTCATCGCCATAAGGTTGCAGACGCCGTTGCAGGCATTGCACAAGACGATTTCAATGTCGTTCACCTAAAAACAAATCAAACACACGGATGTCGATAACAACAGAACGCATTCTCATTACAGTCAAGACATACCCCACCATATCCAGAACACACAATGAGCTGGTTTGTACCGCAGGCATTCGGGAAGATGGCTCCTGGATACGGATTTACCCTGTCCCGTTCAGAAGGTTGTACAACAAGTACGAAAAATTCCAATGGGTAGAGATGGACGTTATCGAAAATATGAGCGATAAGCGCCACGAAAGCCATCGACTGCTCAGCCCGGACTCCATTAGGCTCCAGGAGAAGATGGGCACAGAAAATAGCTGGCGAGAACGCAAATCCTACGTATTGGAAAAAGGGGAAGTCTATATAAATCTGGGTGAGTTAATCCAGCTTAATAAGTCCGGCACCTTATCCTTGGCCACATTCAAACCCACAAAGATTCTCGATTTGATCGTTGAGAAAGTTGATCGGGAGTGGGATAGAGGAAAAATCGAAGCTCTCAGGCTGCAGGCGAAGCAAAGTGATCTGTTTTCCGATACTCCCCAATATTTTAGCGTCGTCGACAAGCTGCCCTACAAATTTTCATACCAACTCCTGGACGACAACAAAAAACAAAGCACGATGATGATTGAAGACTGGGAAATCGGAATGTTGTTTTGGAATTGTGTAAAAAGGCATGATGGTGACGAGAAGAAGGCCATACTCGACGTCAGAAAGAAATATTTGGATGACTTTGCACACACCAAGGACATCCACCTGTTTCTCGGTACGACTCTACAATATGACGGAAGAGCAAAAAATCCCTTCATTATTATTGGCGTGTTTGCACCGCCCATCTCCCTGCAAACCGGGCTCTTCTAGCCATTCCTGCTATTTCCGATGCGTCGTGCGATCTCCTGGGGCGCCTCCCCCCATAGTGGTGTGTATCTGAACAGAGAACTCGACTGTGCCGTGATAAAACCGATTACATTAATGGTATGACCCGCCCTTTCATTGGGGTCATCAACCTGTGCGGCTCCGATCAACGATGAAGTATCAAGTGCCCCTGGCACCATCCACCCTGTCTGAGAACATCCAATTCATAAGAAAGGGAATTATACTTTTGTGAGGAAAAGGAGGCCGAACGGCTGGTTTAATGGAAGTCAGCTTTAGCTGACGGGTGTGCTGTCCGGCCATAGTGTGAGCCAGTTGGTGCGGGATGTGCTGTGCACAGCGCACGAACAGGGGGTTATGGCGGTCGAGTTGGCCAGGGAGGATAAGCGTTTTGGGGCATCAAGAGGTTGATTAGCATTCTCAAAATTATTCGAATACTAGATAATAAGGAACAAGGAAAGTCACGGATCGTGACTCATTAGGTAGTAAATGGGTGTCCAGCCCAACCGGATTCTTATTCGCCGCTGCAGGATAACCAGAGATGTGCATAGCGGCGTCGTAATTGATCTGAATGAGCTGTTTGACTGTTCAGAGAACTGATTCAATCCGTCGCATTATGCATATACGTTACAACCGTGAGTATCATCAAGAGCTTACGGAACCTATTAATACTGCAGCAAACGGCCAATATAAAGTTTGGGGTAACTACTCGCCCCCCTTTTCCTGCTCGATCATTGTGGCGGCGGTGCCGTTGAGTGCGATCTGGATGGCGGTCAGCAGATTGTAGCCCTGGTGGGCCATGGACTGGAGATAGCTGGAGATTCGGCAGTGGGCCTCGGCGTGGCGGAGGGTTCGGAAGCACCCGGAGACTGTCTGCCTGACCTTGGCCATGCGGATATCGCGCTCGGCGCGGGTGTTGGTGAACGGGGTGTCGGGGTCGCGGCGGTGCGCAGCACCTCGGTGTCCTACTGGGTCAGCGCCTCGTGGGGGTTCTCGGCGTCGGACTTGGCGATGCGCCCGCGCTGTCCGTCGAGGCGGGCGGGGGGCTTGTTCCCCTGTGGCCTGGGTGAGGATGGTCCGGGAGCGCGTGCGCACGGACGTGAAGGCTGTCTCGTCGAGGGCCTTGGCGTCAAGTTCACTGACCCTGCGGCAGGTTCCGCTCAGGAGGTGGCCCAAGCGCTTGGCCCAGACGTGGCCGTGGGCGTCCTTGACGAACCTGAGGTCGCGCAGCAGGTGGGCACCGCACAGGGTGTGCTCCCAGTCGGCCAGGGCATTGTGCAGGCGCATCAGCTAGGCCAGCAGGGTCGCCTCGGCCACGGCACGTCCGGTCAGCACCTTGAGGGTTTGGGCGGCGCGCTTGAGCGGCACCATGTGCGCGGCCATGAGATGCGTGGCGAAGGCCAGGATGCCGTGGCCGTACTGCAGCGGTCCCGGCATGTCGTCGGGGAAGGAGCCCCGGCTCTCGGTTCGGCAGCGCGGGCAGGTCGTGATCTCGGCCTCGACCGTCAACTCGCGGGTCTCGAACAGGATGTCCACCAGGACCCGCCGCTCATGGCCGTCCGGGGCGATGTCCCCAAGACCGCGACCGCAGACTCGGCTCTCGGCGCTCATCGCGCCGTCCGCACACAGCGTCTCGAGGTACACCAAATGCGGCGCGATCAGCGCGATCAGCGCCTGACACAACCCCGCCGTCGCCTTGGAATCGAAATATGCGTTGCCCATGACCCTGTGCAATAATGAAACGCACGCATCACAGAATCGCCTCCCTATGATGTCAAGGGGGGGGGTGAGCAGTTACACAGTTTGGGGCTTGTATACGTAGGTTGACATGCTGATGTGTATGTCGATACACACCCACGATGGATGTTCAGGTGGGAATTCTGTTGGGTCTGCGAACCCATACAGTCCTTCTTGTGGGTCAGCAGCCCATACTTTTAGCCCTGTCAACTTACGTATATAAGCCCCTAAAGTTTGGGCAACTGGCGTGAAGAGCCCACTTGGAATGCTGCACTTTTAGAGGATAGAGTTGATACACACAACGACAGTGGTGCCATCAATAATTTTATTGCCTCGTGGAGCTGATCAGATCTGGCTTGCTGATACTTCACTATTCAATGACTTTCGATGTACTGAATTCTCTAAGCGTGACCTGGTGGAAATTGAAACGTGAAAGAAGACCAGCATACAGAGTGGAAATCTTCCTGGCAGGATGATTATCTCAAGTGGCTGCATGGCTTTGCCAATGCACAGGGTGGTGTACTGGAAGTGGGTCGTGACGATGGGGGAGAGGTGGTAGGTATCGAGGATACTGATCGGCTCATGGAAGAGTTACCAAACAAGATACGTGATCTGCTCGGAATTGTAGTCGATATTGAATTGTTGGATGAGAATGGGAAGTCGTATCTGAGAATCACGGTGGAACCCTATCCAGTACCTATCAGTTTCAAAGGTGAGTACCACTACCGAAGTGGCAGCACGAAGCAAATTCTTAAAGGTGCAGCCCTAGACCGATTCCTCTTAGAAAAAACCGGCAAGTGTTGGGACGCGGTTCCAGTTCCAAACGTCGGGATCAATGATCTCGATGCATCGGCTTTGACTCGCTTTCGAGAGCGTGCGATGCGCGCTAACCGCTTGGAAACGAGTGTCCTCAAAGAGAGCGAATTTGATCTGATTGAAAAACTGCGCCTGACGGAGAATCAATATCTCAAGCGTGCAGGAGTCCTCCTGTTCCATCCTGATCCCGAACGATTTTTTACAGGAGCATCAATCAAGATCGGCTATTTCGACAGTGAAACGGACCTGCGTTACCACGATGAGGTGTGTGGTGACCTGTTTTCTCAGGTTAGCAAGACGATGGACCTGCTGATGACCAAGTATCTGAAAGCATTGATCAGTTATGATGGAATTCAACGCGTTGAGACTTATCCGGTACCGGGAGATGCACTTCGGGAGGCGGTGCTCAATGCTGTGATCCACCGTGATTATGCTGTGGCAGCACAGATCCAGATCCGGGTGTATGTTGATCGATTGAAGATTTGGAACCCCGGGGGCTACCGAGAAACTGGTCCTTGGGGAAGCTTCTAGGCCAGCATCCTTCGCAACCATCGAACCTCGATATCACAAATGTTTTCTTCCGGGCTGGTGAAGTAGAATCTTGGGGGCGTGGTATCCGGCGCATTTTCGAAGCCCGTCGGGAGGCAGGCACACCTGAGCCAACCATAGAAGTGGGTCCGTATATTTGGATAGAATTTATGTTTTCAGAGACCTACACCAATGGCATAAAGGGCCGTATCAGTGGCGTTGGCAGCAGTGTTGTCACAAGAGATTACACTCATGAAGACTTGAAAAGAGCCGCCCAAGAAAAAATTCTTGCTTTGCTGCGCGAGAATCCTGAACTCACCCGAAATGCACTGGCAGCCCGCATTGGGATTACTCCTGATAGTGCAAAGCATCACCTTGACAACCTCGGAAAGCGAAGCGTATTCGTCACGTTGGACCGACCAAGAAGGGCCGCTGGGAGGTTATAGATGATCTCCGCAACTGACACTCACAGAATCAATACCATTACAGGTTGATTTCACCCACTCCTTTCCGACGATACCTGGCTACTACAACCAGGCTGTCAATAATTATGTTCGCGAAGTTACGAAAAGGCGCCGACAGTGCTTCTTTCTCTGAATTTTTCAAAAGTTTTGCTGCGCGTGAAAAATACACCTACACAGCAGCACTCAAGAGTGCCACAGAGGCGAACACTGAGTTTATCAAGCGTACACCATAAGTCAAAAAGTCCTGGGCGTGCGCTCGATGGCTGATCTTCACCGCGTTGCGTATAGGCCGCGTCCGGCCACCGGTTTTGAGTCAATCAATTCACTTTGGCTGTTGCGTGTATCTGTATCTGCTGAACCATGACCGGGTCATCGGATAACCAGAAACAATGAGCCACCTCGTCTGTTTAGATGCAGCAAGACAGAGCCCTCACTTCGCGCCAGCACATCCTGGAGATCCTGTAAGTCGCTGACGCGACGCTGGTTGACAGCCATCACAACATCACCGGGTCGCAAACCGCTGTTGGCGGCCCTTGAGTTTGGATCGACATTGGCTACCACTACGCCAGTGCCACGGGGATTGTCCTCAAATTGGACGCCGTCAAGGAGTTTGTGCAGGGAACCACTGCGCGACAGCATCGAAGCAGGCTCCGCGACCTCGACAGTAATTGTACGCTCCCGACCTTCGCGCAGAATCTTCAGAATAACCTCATCGCCAATGGTGCGTGTTCCAATCTGGCTTCGAAGCTGTCCGGTTGAATGGGTTTCGCGCCCGTCTACTTCGAGAACAATGTCTCCAGGTTCAAGCCCTGCCCTCTCAGCGGGAGAGTCTCTGGATACGCTGGTGACCAAAACGCCAAGGCGGCCGTTCTCGATTGCAAATGCGCGTCTCAAATCAGTAGTGATGTCCTGTATCCCGATACCGATCTGTCCGCGCTTTACCTCGCCATGCTCAACTATCTGCTCCATACTGGCCTGAGCCATCTCTGAGGGAATTGCAAAGCCAATGCCCACGTTGCCGCCGCCTCCGGGAGTAATGATGGCGGTGTTGATACCCACCAATTCACCCTGAAGATTGACCAGTGCGCCACCTGAATTACCGGGATTAATGGAGGCATCGGTCTGAATAAAGTTCTCGTAGCCGACGATACCGACCCCGCTGCGCCCCAGCGCGCTGACTACCCCGGTTGTTACGGTTTGTCCCAAACCAAATGGGTTGCCGATTGCGACGACAAAATCACCGACTTCAAGATCATTGCTGTCTGCAATGGCGACCTGAGTCAGCTCATTGGCATCAATTTGCAGAATAGCGATATCCAGGTCAGGGTCGGTACCGAGAACTTCGGCCTCATAACTGCGACCATCCAGCAGGGAGACCTGCACCTCATCGGCACGTGCGATAACATGATTGTTGGTCACGACAATCCCGTCGCCTGCATCCACTATCACTCCGGAGCCCGCACTGTGTTGCCGGCGCTGGGGGCGTTGCTGTTGGTACTGTCCGTCGGGGATATTAAAAAACCGGCGAAAAAAAGGATCATTCAGCAAGGGGTTATAGTTGGCCTGCTGAGTGGAATAGGTTGAAATATTGACCACCGCAGGATTCACTTCCTTAAGCATAGGTGCCAGTGATGGGAAGGGTCTGCCCTCAGCGTCCACTGTGGGCAAAACCGCCATCGCAGGCTGCACCGACAACAGCATCAGCACCGCAAGGCCCTTTGCGCACAATTCCCTGAATAACAATCGTCTCACGACATGCTCCTTGGTGACAGTTTCAGCCGGGCGGAGAAAACGATGCGTGTGGCATCGCCTTCGCTGTGTTGGGTTCGATGAGAATGCGCATCTTCATGCTCCTGTTTCGACCACATCCGGAAGTCTATGGTTGCTGGTTTCATACTGTGTCGGTCAAGTTAAATTTCAAGGCGTCCCTGTTCTCGTGGTTACAGGCGGACCACCTCGATGAGTGGAGTCGAAAAAAGCACGGAGTAAAGCGATCTCAGGTCGCTTTACTCCGTGCTTGGGCGCTAGGCTGCCTGAGTGCTCTGTGTGGCAGAGCTACTCTCGGGCTGGTTCCCCAACACATCCTGACCCTGATGGATCTGAACAGTCTTGGGTTTCATGGTCTCGGGAATTTCCTTGACCAGCTCAATAGTCAGCAATCCGTCACGAAGATCCGCGCCAGTGACCTCCACATGGTCTGCCAGATTGAACTTGCGTTCAAAAGCACGATTGGCGATACCCTGATGAAGGTAGCGTCGTTCTTCGTCATTGGACCTGCTTCCGCGGACGGTCAAGACGCCTTGCTCAATCGAGATATCGAGTTCGGCGAGTTGGAATCCAGCGACGGCCAGGGTAATGGCATATCGATTATCGGCCAGAGCCTCAATGTTGTAGGGCGGATATCCCGGTGCTACGGAGTCGGCAGCGAGAGCCTTATTAATCAAAGAGCCAAGACGGTCAAAGCCAACACTACTTCGATAGAAAGGTGTTAAATCAATTGTGTTCATTATATATCCTCCAATAGAAGCAACATAAGATAAAAACACTTTTTGCCGACGCCCATCCAATATGATCGAACGTCGGCACCTATTGAAGTATGGATTGCTGAAAAAATTTCAATATGCATCGGGTTAAAAAATTGTCACCTGATCTTTAAGAACCCCCATACCATGAGACCGGAAGCCGGGTTTCATGAACAATCCGTATTTTTACCGGAATAAATTCCGTTAAGCATGCACTCCCCGAGGTTGCCATGGGTGTATTTGGCTAACTTTTTTGCCTAGCTCGGCTTTTGCTTTATCGAGATCATGGGTTTTCTGCAGGTTCATCCAAAGTTCAGGTCCGGTCCCAAAGAACTGGCCAAGCCGCAGGGCTGTATCGGCTGTAATGCTTCGGTCTCCATGGACTATTCCCAAGACACGGTTAGGTGGTACGTTAATTTGACGTGACAGCTCAGTAGGCGTAATGCCTATCTCTTCCAGTTCATCGGCAAGAAACTCACCGGGGTGGATTGCTTCTCTGGCCATATCGTTTCTCCTTTCAAATTACCCGTTAATGGTAATCAATAATTTCAACGTCATGAGCGCCTTCGTCCCATGTAAAGCAGACACGCCACTGCTTATTGAGGCGAATGCTATATTGTCCTTCTCGGTCACCGGATAACGATTCGAAGCGATTACTCGGCAAGGCCTGCAAAGCTCCAAGTGTGTCCGCAGCATCTAATATGCGAAGACGTTTCTCCGCTTGGCGTTTAAATCCGGAAAACGCCGGTACATGCTTACCATTGAACAAACGCTCTGTTTTCCTGCACTGAAAACTTATTATCACTTTAACCCAGCATTTGTTTATGGTTTATGTAAATCATAAATATAGCGGATTATTTTATGTTTAACAATTGTTAATTCATCCTTTCCCGGCTTCCAGTCTGAATAAATAAAGACTCTGCTGGACGGTATCAGATTATGAATTGGTGGGCCCAGAAGGACTTGAACCTTCGACCTGCCGATTATGAGTCGGATGCTCTAACCAACTGAGCTATGGGCCCCATAACCTGATCTTTGTGTCCCACACGTCGTCCCGCGCTCGAAATTCACGGCCATGTGTTTGAGGACATTCCTTCAGATATTTCCGCGTGCCCCCGTGCGGAACACAATTCGGCGTCAGCACGATTCGAAGTGCAGAAGCCGAGTAGCCAGCCGGAGAATGCGGCGCTTTTTGAAGGCGCCGCGAGTATAGATCTTTGTGCCTTACTCGTCGAGGAAGCTGCGCAGGTGCTCCGAGCGGGTCGGGTGGCGCAGTTTTCTCAGTGCCTTGGCTTCGATCTGACGGATACGCTCCCGGGTGACGTCAAACTGTTTACCAACTTCTTCCAGGGTGTGATCGGTGTTCATGTCAATTCCAAAGCGCATGCGCAACACCTTGGCTTCCCGCGCAGTCAGGCTGCCGAGCACATCGCGGGTGGCCTCGGTCAGGCTCTCGGTAGTGGCCGATTCAACCGGTGAGGAAATATTCACATCCTCAATAAAGTCACCCAGATGCGAGTCTTCATCGTCGCCGATCGGTGTCTCCATGGAAATGGGTTCCTTGGCGATCTTGAGTACCTTGCGCACCTTGTCCTCAGGCATGTCCATGCGCTCTGCGAGTTCTTCCGGCGTGGGTTCACGGCCGAGTTCCTGCAGCAGCTGCCGCGAGATGCGGTTGAGCTTGTTAATGGTCTCAATCATGTGCACCGGGATACGTATGGTGCGCGCCTGGTCTGCGATAGAGCGGGTGATGGCCTGGCGAATCCACCAGGTAGCGTAGGTTGAGAACTTGTAGCCGCGGCGGTATTCAAATTTATCCACAGCCTTCATCAGGCCAATATTGCCTTCCTGGATCAGGTCGAGAAACTGCAGGCCTCGGTTGGTGTATTTCTTGGCAATGGAAATCACCAGTCTCAGGTTGGCTTCAACCATTTCTTTCTTGGCGCGGCGCATGCGCGCTTCACCCAGAGACACGCGACGGTTGACCTCCTTGATGTCGGCTATTTCAAGGCCAGTGGTCTCGCGAATACTGCCAATCTGGCGCTGGGCACGTTGAACATCTTCAGCGTGTTCGGCAATCCTGGCCGCCCAGGGCTTTTTCGCCTTGGTCAGATTCTTGATCCACTGTTCATTGGTTTCGTTGCCAGGAAAGAGCTTGATGAACTCGGATCGGGTCATACCAGCCTTGCGCGTACAGATCGACATAATTGCACGCTCTTCCTCACGCAGTGCCGCCATGGTCGCACGTACGTCGGCGTGCATGGGGTCGAACAGGCGCGGTGTGAGCTTGAGGTACTTGAACAGTTCGGCGGCCTCGCCAATGGCTTTTTGTGCCGGGTTGCTGTTTAAGCCTTTGGATTTGACGGCCTTCTGAGCCTTCTTCCAGGCTTTGTCAATATCGCCGAATCGTTCGGCTGCTTCTTCTGGATCAGGTCCGGTAGGCTTTTCATCCTCCTCCTCATTACTTCCGTTCTCAGCTGCCTTCTGCGCCTGTTCCAGAGCGGAGGGCACATGATCTGCAGGATTCAGGTAGCCGTTGATGATGTCGGTGAGTCGTCGCTCCTCGTTCTGCACCATGCCGTATTCTTCGAGAACATCCTCGACCGCCTGGGGCCAGTAGGTGAAGGCTGCCATCATTTCCCGGATGCCGTCCTCGATGCGTTTTGCGATCTCGATTTCGCCTTCCCGGGTCAGAAGTTCCACGGTACCCATCTCGCGCATATACATGCGCACCGGGTCGGTGGTGCGGTGAATCTCGGATTCGACTGCCGCCAATGCAGCAGCAGCCTCTGCTGCGGCTACCTCGTCCGGGGTGGCTTCCTGTTCCTGCTCAAGCATCAGGAGTTGATCAGCGTCGGGTGTGGTCTCAAAGACGTGAATACCCATGTCGTTGATCATTTGGATGATATCCTCAACCTGATCCTGCTCGGAAATTTCTTCGGGCAGGTGGTCGTTAACCTCGGCGTAGGTCAGATAACCCTGTTCTCGTCCAAGCGCAATAAGATCCTTGATTCGAGATTGTTGTTGGGGGGAGTCTGACATCCTGTGAATCCTGTAGCGGGAGAATGAGGGAGCAAACGACGAAAAAGCGCTGGATTATATACAAGTATGTGCGCAGGAGCTACGAATATGAGGGCCCAAATGATCAGTTCAAGGAGCGCCTACTGCTGCTTGAGACGGGTATGGAGCTCACGCTGCTCCTGGCGCTGGGCAGGGGTGAGTCGGTCATAGGGGATGGCACCAATTTCCCGCATGCGCTGCTCAACAGCTGACCGTGTCTGCTGCTGCTTCATGTGGGCGACCGTCTCGCAGAAGTCGGCTTCCAGCTTTTCTTCAGAAAGTTCCTTGAGCAGCCTGGCACCATAGATGTTCGCCGTCTCCCTCGCGGTATCCGGAGCCTGGCTGATCCAGTAGGCGTGCAGATTGATGAATTTCGCGTCGGGGTTTTCCGCCACCATGGCGGCTATCTCACTGAGCGTGCCCTGATAATCAGATTGTGCCAGGAACTCCTGGTCGAGTTCGTCACGCAGGACCAGAGCAGGTGATTGCAGTATGAACCCGAGCAGGCGCCTGAAATGTTTCGGCATGGGCTGAGGTTCTGCCGCACCGGTATCGGGGCTCCTTTCGATGTCTTCTGCAGCTGGATCGACATCAGCTTCAGGTGGAAGAGGTTCCCGAACGCCCATGCGCGGCGCAGGTGCTGCCTTGGCCGAAATATCAGTGAGCTGGCTTTCCCCAATTCCGGTTTCCTCAGCCAGCCTTGTGATCAGTACTGAATGCAGCAGGCCTCTCGGCAGCCTGTTCAGGTAGGGAAGCGCCTGATGGGCAAAGATCGCCCGCTGGTCAGGCACAGACAGATCAAGACCCTCGCTGGCCAGATCAAAGACAAATTCCGAGAGTGGTTTCGCCTGCGTGAATCGCTCGCGGAAGCCTTTCTCTCCCTCGGAGCGGACAATGGTATCCGGGTCTTCGCCTTCAGGTAAAAACAGAAACCTGGCTTCGCGCCCATCCAGCATGGCAGGCAGGCAGGCATCCAGCGCACGCTCTGCCGCTCTGCGTCCAGCGGCATCCCCATCGAAACAGAATCCGACTGTGCCCACATGGCGAAATATGCGTTCCATATGCGCGCTTCCGACACTGGTACCCAGGGTAGCAACTGCATTGGTCACGCCAAACTGGGCCAGCGAGATAACGTCCATATAGCCCTCCACCACAATGAGTTCTGTGGGTCGGTGCCGTTGCTGCAGCGCCTCGTGCAGGCCATAGAGTTCTCGGCTCTTGCGAAATACCGGGGTTTCGGGTGAGTTCAGGTACTTGGGTTTCTGATCGCCCATGACTCGACCACCGAAGGCAATGATTCGGCCGCGTTGATCCCGAATGGGAAACATAATGCGATCACGGAACAGGTCGTAGTAGCGGTCTTCCTCATCCCGCTTCAACATGCCACCCTCAGCCTGCAGGTGCAGCGCCTCGTCATCCCCGGCGCAGAAATTGGTGAGGCCATCCCATCGGTCAGGCGCGTAGCCGATGGCGAAGGTTCGGGCAATCTCGCCGGTGAGGCCTCTGGATTTCAGGTATTCAATGGCGGGCTGGTGTTCACGCAGCTGGGAGCGGTAAAAGCCTGCAGCGCGCTCAAGTTCCGAGTAGATATCCTGCATGCGCTGCTGCCGGGCCTCGGCCCCGGGGCGACTTTCCTCCCTGGGGACTTCAAGCCCAGCCGATTTGGCCAGCAGCTCAACCGCGCTTGGAAAATCCAGACGGTCATACTCCATGATGAAGCCAATGACATTGCCACCAGCCCCACAGCCAAAGCAGTAATAGAACTGCTTCTGCGGGCTTACGGTGAAGGAGGGAGTTTTCTCATCGTGAAAGGGACAGCAGCCGGCATAGTTCTTGCCGGACTTTTTTAATTGGACGCGTGAGCTGACGACTTCCAGGATGTCGGAGCGGTCGATGATGTCATCGATAAATGTTTGTGGAATTCGTCCGGCCACTTGATGAGCTATTGTGCTGACTCTGGCGGCATTAAAACATGATTCGAAATGCCCATCTATGCGCTGATCGACCCCGCTCTCTCACCAGGTTGTGCGTGCCCACAGCATCGCCCGTGACGTTCATCGGTGGGATGAATAGGCATTACCTGTATCTGCCGCAACCGAATACGCTCAGCTCAGCCTGGATTTAACCAGCCCGCTGGCCATGCCCATGTCGGCACGCCCCTGAAGCTGCGGTTTGAGCAGGCCCATGAGCCTGCCCATATCCTGCATGCCGGTTGCGCCTGTGTGCGCAATGGCCTGATCAATGAGACCGACGATTTCGTCTTCACTCAGTTGCGGAGGAAGGAACTCCTGGATCACGGCAATCTCCGCGTTCTCCCTGCTGGCGAGTTCATCCCTGCCAGCGCTCGAAAACTGCTGCGCGGAGTCACGACGCTGCTTGACCATCGCGTCCATAATGCTGATGGCACGCTCGTCGTCGATCTCAATGCGCTCATCGACTTCTACGCGTTTGAATTCTGACTGGATCAAACGAATGGCGCCGAGGCGTTCCTTTGCGCGAGCGCGCATAGCCACTTTCATGGCCTCGTTGACGGAGCTTCTGATGGTATCGGACATGTTCTCACTCCCCGAATAGAGTTTCTGCCTGCGCAGGCTGGCAGAAACAGAAACGCCGGCAGTGGAGCCGGCGTGGGTTCAATCTGGGCAGGTGCCTGTCTGGGCCTGCAACCAAACGCTGGTCAGTACAGCCGCTGGAACCGGCGGGATTCGCGCGATACTTTCTTCTGGTTGCGCTTCACGGCAGCCGCTGCCTTGCGCTTGCGGGCCCAGGTTGGTTTTTCGTAAAACTCACGGCGGCGCACTTCAGCCAGAACGCCTGCTTTCTCGCAGGAGCGCTTGAATCGACGCAGCGCAACATCGAAAGGCTCATTCTCTTTGATGCGTATTTCCGGCATAAATAACCTCGTTACCTGGTCCCGTTTGGGTGATGCCACAGTCAGTCAAAAGTTCAGGGGCGCGTATTCTAATGACAACGGGGCGCAGATGCAAAGCCAAGCCGCGCCGTTTTTGGGTGTTCTTTCAGGTATATTGCTGCTGTCCTGAGCGGCTCTGAGACCCTGCCTGCAATCGCCTGAAGCCGCTCACTGGGGTACACTGCGTGGCTTTCTCGCTGTACGCCATTGTAAGAGGCTCCTGTAGAAGAACGATCATGCTGGTCCTGGGTATAGAAACGTCCTGTGATGAAACAGGTGTAGCACTGTATTGCACCGAGCGAGGGCTGTTAGCGGATGCTCTCTACAGCCAGATCGACCTGCACGCGACGTACGGGGGCGTGGTGCCGGAACTGGCGTCTCGCGACCATATACGCAAGCTTCTCCCCATGATCGACGCCGTGCTTAAGGAAGCGGGTATCGGTGGAGAGGCACTCGATGGTATCGCCTGCACCATGGGCCCGGGCCTGGTGGGGGCTCTGCTCGTCGGGGCGACACTTGCCCAGAGTCTGGCTGAGGTCTGGGGTATTCCGATTGTCGGCGTTCATCATATGGAGGGCCACTTGCTTGCGCCCATGCTGGAAGACCAGTCGCTTCAGCCTCCTTTTGTCGCGCTCCTGGTATCCGGCGGCCACACCCAGCTGGTCGCGGTCGATGGCCTGGGGCAGTATCGGTTGCTCGGCGAATCCCTTGACGATGCTGCAGGTGAAGCCTTCGACAAGGCTGCCAAGATGATGGGGCTGCCCTATCCCGGAGGCCCCTCCATCGCTGCACTCGCCCAAAAGGGGGATCGCACACGGCTCAGGTTTCCCCGTCCCATGACTGACCGACCAGGGCTGGATTTCAGTTTTAGCGGCCTGAAGACCTGTACCCTGAATACGGTGGCGGAACTCACCACCGAAACGGGCCTGGCTGATTCGGATGCCGCCGATATCGCTGCGGCTTTTGAGGACGCAGTAGCACAGACCCTGGTGATCAAGTGCCGACGTGCCTTGCTGGAGACCGGGATGCGGACTCTGGTACTGGCGGGTGGCGTAGCGGCCAACCAGCATCTGCGCGCGCTTATGGCCGACATGGTTCGTCGAGAGGGCGCAGATCTCTGCTATCCGAGCCCTCGATATTGCACGGACAACGGAGCGATGATTGCCTATGTTGGTGCTCTGAGGCTGGAGCAGGGAGAGCGGGCTGAGACCATAGCGGTTGCGTCGCGCACACCGCTTGATGAGCTCTCGCCCATAGGGCTTCCTGTATAGTGAGTGCGACGGGGTGTCCATGAGTAAAAGCCAGATACTCATTGAGGGAATCAGTGTTGAAACCCGCATTGGAGTCCATTCCTGGGAGAAGGAGATTGATCAGCAACTGCTGCTCGATCTCGCTCTGGAGGTAGACATCAGTTCGTCCGCTCTTTCGGACAGCATTGACCAGGCTCTGGATTATCAGCAAATTGCGGAATATACCGTCAATTTTGTCGAGCAGTCACGCTACCAGCTTCTGGAAGCTTTGGCCGAGGCACTGGCGGCGAAGATTCTTGATGAGTTTCCGGTGCGTGCTCTCTGCCTGACGATTTCAAAGCCGGGCGCGCTCAGCCAGGCACATAATGTCGCACTGCGTATCGAGCGGGGCCGGGATTGATGGCTGAACTGTTCGGAGTCCGGGTCTTTCTTGGGCTGGGGAGCAATATTGAACCTGCACGCCATCTTCGTCAGGCACTACAGATGCTGGACGAGCGGGTGCAGCACCTCGCACGCTCTCCGGTGTACCGGAATCCACCGCTGGGGTTTTCAGGCCCGGATTTCCTCAATCTGGTTGTGGCATTCTGTTTTGGCGGGACGCTGCCTGACCTTCGGGAAATGCTCAAGGACATCGAATCCAGTTGTGGTCGCCGTCGGGGTGAAGAGTGTGGAATGGGATCGCGAACCCTGGATATCGACATACTGATGTTTGGAGACCTGAGTGGCGATTGTGCTGGAGTTCGGCTACCGCGTCCTGATGTCTACGAGTGCGAGTTTGTCTGGCGTCCGCTGCTGGAACTCATGGACGGGCTGCAGGATCTTACCCGTTTTGAACAGGCACTCAGACAGAGTCTGGGCTGTTCCTTCGGCTCGGCACTGGAGAGCACATCCTCCATGTGTCTTACCTCCCTCGATGGCAGCGCTGTTGGGCCTGCAAAAATGGGCTGAACGGCCCGAGGTGAGGCGTGAGGTGCAGAGCGGACGAACCATAAGCGAGACTGTCCTGATGTATAGGCAGGCAGGCAGGCAGGCAGGCTGCGCTGCGTAGCAGTTGACCCACGCAGCTCATGGTGAGCCGATTTCGAGAGAGAGATCAAAGGCTGGCTGTCCACAGAGTGCGGCAACCAGTGACCTGAGGATCAACCAGGGATCGCCTCCCCGACTGCTCTTGATAGCAGTGTCACAATTCTTGCACAGCCGGAGCATCTGGGCGGCGCTCCGTGCACTTGTTCGCCTGGCAGCCGTGCGGACCAACTGCTGTTTCTTCTCCCATACTCCGGCTGCGCGGATCGCAGCCTGGAGAGATTGCCCGCGACTGCACGCGCTGTGAATCTGCACCAGCTGACGTGCTTCCCTGGCGAGAGACCAAAGTACCAGGGTGGCCCCTGCCCCTTCTTCCTGCAGCCCTCTCAGATTGGTCAGCGCTTCAGCGGTGGCACCCGCCAGGCAGCGGTCAATAAGCGAAAATACATCGTAGCGGGCGTTGTTGACGACCAGTTCAGTCATGGCTGGGGCATCAAGTGTGCCCTGCGCCAGTATTGACAGCTTTTCAACTTCCTGCTGCGCTGCCAGCAGGTTGCCCTCGACTCGCTCGGCGAGGATGGAAACGGCTTCGTGGTCGGCCTCTATACCTGTGGCCTGTAACCGCTGATTGAGCCAGCCTGGCATGTCACGAGGTTGCACAGGCCAGACCTGTATGTGGGTTCCGGCTTTTTCGAGGGTCGTGACCCATTTGCTGCGTTGCTGGTTGCGGTCGAGTTTTCCCGCGGTGACCAGCAGAAGAATATCGTCGCTGAGTGCCTCGCAAATCTGCACTATCGCCTTGCTGCCCTTTTCACCCGGTTTGCTGGAGGAGATACGCAACTCCATGATGCGGCGCTCGGAGAAGAGCGACATGGCCTGGGATTCTGCCAGAAAGTCGGCCCAGTCCAGGGTGCCGGCATGGAACACCTGACGTTCGCTAAAGCCGTGATCGCGCGCTGCCTGACGTATGCAGTCGGCGGCTTCGTTGAGCAGCAGAGGCTCGTCACCGCTGACCAGGTAACAGGGCTTGAGTCCCCTGGATACTTCGGTTGCGAGGTTTTCAGCCCGCGTCTTCAAGGCTGTGCTGCTCTTTCAGGTGCAGGTTGTGTAGACGGCGAATCAGGCGACGGCTGATCTCGCCGTTTATGCTTTCCAAAAGCTGGCGCCGCTCCTGCTGCTTTGCTTCCGGGTTGGTTAAATCTTCGGTCAATTCACGAGTGACACGGATACTCTCAATGGTCAGAATCTGTCCTTCACTGCCAGTCACCTGGTAGTCGACAACCTTCCCGATCTCGATCAGGCGGTTCAACAGGTTGGCATCCAGGCTCAGTGATCGTTCCTGGGTACGTTCGCTGATGAGTATGAGACCGGGCATGGCGGAGGTCTCGGCGGAAAAGGTCTCCAGTTCCAGGACAACCAGATCCTGCTGCAGCTGAACCGATATTGGGTTCTCCGAGCGCTGCTGCAGGGGCACCTGGTCTGCAATGAAGACTCGTTGCGGGAGGCTATCTGCCCCGGTTGTTCCGCGGAGCTGGAATCCGCACGCAGCCAGGCTCAAGCTGATCAGCACAAGGCTGAAGTACAATCCGTAGTCTGATGGCTTCTGAGTCATCTGGTGTGCGCTTCCATCTGTACATCCGATGCCGGGGTCTGTGCAGTCCGTGTTCAGGCAACCACAATATTGATGAGCGTGCCGGGAACCACGATGACTGTACGCACAGTTTTGTTCCGGGTAAAGCGCTGCACGTTCTCCTCCTCAAGGGCCAGTGCTTCAATTGCATCCCTGGGGGTATCTGCTGCTACCTGAATCTTGCCACGCAGCTTGCCGTTGACCTGTACAACATACTGCAGCCTGTCCTGCACAAGCGCTGATTCATCATGAGTCGGCCAGGTGGCATCCAGTACCGGTCCGGAATTGCCCAGATCCAGCCAAAGCTGATGGCAAATATGCGGCACGCAGGGTGCGAGGAGCAGCACTGCTGACTGGAGTGCTTCACGTTCCACGGCCAGGCCAGTTCCGGTTGATCGATCAGCGGTCCGACCAACCTCATTGAGGAGTTCCATGACCGCTGCGATGGCGGTGTTGAACGTCAGTCTGCGGCCGTAGTCATCGCTGGCCTTGCGTATGGTCTCATGAGTCTTGCGCCGCAGTGCCCGCTGGGTCTCGTCGAGTTGCTCGGGTTCCACCGCACCCGGGGTACCCGCCGCTATATGCGCCTGGGTGATTGACCAGAGCCGGCGCAGGAAGCGGAAAGCACCCTGGACACCTTCGTCGGACCACTCAAGGGTCTGTTCCGGCGGTGCGGCAAACATGGTAAACAGGCGCACCGTGTCCGCGCCGTATCGGTCGATAATGCTCTGGGGATCAACACCGTTGTTTTTGGATTTGGACATTTTGGTCATGCCGCCCAAACACAGGGGGACACCATCTATGCTGGCACCGACGACCTTGCCCTTATCATCTTTCTCCAGGTCAACCTCGACAGGGTTAAACCAGGTTTTGGTGCCGTCCGCGTTCTCCCGATAAAACGAATCCGCCAGCACCATCCCCTGACAGAGCAGCCGTTTGAAGGGTTCGCTGGACACAACCAGACCTTCATCACGCATCAGTTTATGAAAAAACCGGGCATAGAGCAGGTGCAGGATGGCATGTTCGATGCCACCGACATAGTGGTCCACAGGCAGCCAGTAGTTGGCGCGTTCGGAGTCAAGCATCCCCCGGTCAAAATCGGGACAGGTAAAGCGCGCGTAGTACCAGCTTGATTCCATAAAGGTGTCGAAGGTGTCGGTTTCGTGCTCGACGTCCTTGCCATTCAAACTGGCTGTGCGCCACTTCGGGTCAGACTTGAGAGGCGAACTAACGCCGTCCATAACTGCCTCTTCTGGCAGCAGTACCGGCAGTTTTTCCAGCGGTACGGGAATCTCGCCTCCTTCCGGCAGGTTGAACATGGGTATAGGTGCTCCCCAATAGCGCTGGCGAGATACACCCCAGTCGCGCAGTCGGTAGTTGACAGTCACCCGGCCGGCATTTTTTCCTTCAAGTCTGGTGGCGATGCTCTCAAAGGCGGCGTCAAAGTCCAGGCCGTCCAGGTCTTCGAAGCCGGGCCCGGAATTGACCAGAACACCCCGGTCAACAAAGGCTTCCTTGTCCAGGTCGCAGGTGATGTTCGCTCCGGAGGCGGGGGCGATAACCTGTTTGATGTCCAGATCAAAATCGCGGGCAAACTCCCAATCGCGCTGGTCGTGGGCGGGTACCGCCATGACTGCGCCGGAGCCGTAGTCCATGAGTACATAGTTCGCCACCCAGACAGGTATGCTCTTGCCGCTCAATGGATGAATGGCGCGCAGCCCGGTATCCATCCCACGCTTTTCCATGGTGGCCAGGTCGGCCTCGGCTGCAGAGTGCTCGCGACAGTCATGAATGAAGGTCGCAAGCTCAGGGTTGGATTGTGCACCTGCCTTGGCGATCGGATGCTCCGCCGCGATGCTGACCCAGGTCACACCCATGAGCGTGTCGGGCCGAGTGGTGTAGACCTCAAATCGGTCGATTCCGGCAAGTGCGGTGTCCAGTTCGAACTGAATTTCCTGACCTCTGGATTTACCGATCCAGTTGCGCTGCATGGTGCGCACCTGGTCAGGCCAATCGGGCAATTCATCCAGACTGTCAAGTAACTCCTCGGCGTACTTGGTGATCCTGATAAACCACTGGGGAATCTCCTTGCGCTCGATCAGTGCGCCGGAGCGCCAGCCGCGGCCGTCGATGACCTGCTCGTTGGCCAGCACGGTCTGATCGACCGGATCCCAGTTCACGGTCGCCATTTTCTTGTACACCAGGCCCTTCTCGTACAAACGGGTAAAGAACCACTGCTCCCACTTATAGTAGTCAGGCTGACAGGTGGCCAGCTCCCGCGACCAGTCAAACCCGAACCCCAGCGCGTTGAGCTGCTGCTTCATGTAGTCGATATTGGTGTAAGTCCATGCGGCTGGTGCCGTCTTATTCTCGATGGCTGCGTTCTCCGCAGGCAGGCCAAAGGCATCCCAGCCCATGGGGTGCAGCACATTTTTACCCTGCATACGCTGGTAACGGGCGATGACGTCAGTGATGGTGTAATTGCGCACATGCCCCATGTGCAGCTTACCGCTGGGATAGGGGAACATCGCCAGGCAATAGAACTTGTCGCGCTCGGGATCCTCGACAGTCTTGAATGTGTCGTTTTCGCGCCAATACGATTGGGCCTCCGCCTCAATCCGGGAAGGGGTGTACTGATCGTGCATTCTGCAACTGGCGGGTGAGAACCGGGATGGCCAAAAAGCCGCGCATTATAGGCTAAATTTCCCGTGAAGGTGGACGGCGTGCAGCTGGGCGTTCCAACTGCAGATGGTCTGACGCGGTTCTGTGAGCGGCGGATTCAAAGGGCTCAGTGTCCGGGTTGATCTCGATGGCTCCCGACTGCGGTTCCGGTCTGGTACGAAGGTACATACACCAGGCGACAGCCGCAGCACCAATGTTGCCAATGGTTGCTCCGATGAAGATGCCCGGCAGCCCCAGCAGCGCGCCGCCCAACCAGGCCAGGGGGATATACAGGAGTAGCATGCGGATGCTGCTGGTCAGCAGGGTGCGATCCGAGCGGTGTGCGGCGTTAAAGGCTGCGTTGATCACGATCAGCACAGCATAAAAACCCATCCCAAGGGGCATGATCCAGAGGTAGTAGCGGGTGATTCGTACTACTTCAGGGTCGCTGGAATACAACTGTGCCAGCCAGACTGCTCCGCCACTGAAGACTATCCAGATGAGAAGCTGGAACTTCAGAATAAACTGGATGCAGCCGACCAATGCGTCCTGCGCTCGTTGTATGTTGCCTGCCCCTAGATTTTGCGCCATAAATGGTGACAGGGCTGCGGTAATGGCAAAGGGCACCACCATGGCAAAGGATTCCAGTCGGGAACCTGCACCAAGGCCAGCCACTGCAATTTCGCCGTACTGGGCGACCATCCGAGTCATTGCAGCTGTTGCCAGGGGCATCATCATATTGGCAAGGGATATGGGTATGCCGATCCTGAGCACCTGCGACCAGCTGACCCTGATCTCTCCCGCCACAGGTTTGCTGAACACAATCAGCTTCTCGCGGAAATATAAAATGCAGAAACCGCCGATAAATCCGGCAAGCCATGAAAAAACCGTTGCCCAGGCCGCGCCCGCGATACCCAGTGCAGGAAAGGGGCCAATGCCAAAAATCAGGAGTGGATCCAGCACCATGTTGATGGTACCTGAACCCACCATCAGGAAGCTCGGCCACCTGGTGTCGCCAGTGGCGCGGATGGCAGCATTGCCCACCATTGGGATCACCATCAGGCCGAAGAACAGGTAATAGATATCCATGTATTCATGGATCAACGGCAGGGTGAGATTACTGGCTCCGAGCGCGGAGAACAGCGGGTCAATGGTGAAGTAACCCAGAGCTGATACGGCAATGATGACCAGCATACAAAGCATCAGGCTGTGGGTGGTTGTGCGTGCGGCTTCGGCCATGCCTCTGCTGCCAATAGTACTGCCTACCAGAACCGAAGTGGCAATGCTCAGACCCAAAATCAGATTGAACAGCAGCGTCGTGAGCGGAAGGGTGAAGCTGATAGCTGCCAGCTCTTCGGAGCCGAGCATCGACACAAAAAACGTATCGACAGCGGCAAAAGTCATCATGGTGAAAATGCCAATCACCATCGGTGTGGTCATCCGGTAAATGGTTGTGCCAATCGGTCCGGCAAGGATGTCATCAGGGGTAACACGCACTGGGAGGTTCCCTGTACAGGAAATAACAGAGGCGCGAATCATAGCAGCATCGGTGTGCGACTCAGGGCCCTGTGTGCCCGGATTTTTGACATGGTCACTGTGTAGAACCATGATCATGGGGTACTATGGGGCACATTTTTTGGGGAAGGACCTATGGAATATGTAGCACTGGTGACTCTGTTGATCGCCTTTCAGTACCTGTTTTTTATGGTGAGCTGTGCATTGGCTCGTGGCAAAAGTGGTCTTCAGGCACCTGCTGTCAGTGGTGACCCGCAGTTTGAGTGCCACCTGCGTGTACAACAGAATACGTTGGAACAGCTTATGCTTACGCTCCCGGCGATCTGCTTGTGCGCCAGCTTTTTCCGTACCGATGTTGCCGCCGTTGGTGGGGCGATTTTTCTGATCGGCAGATTTCTCTATCGAGCCGGATATATTTCCGAAGACGCAAACAGGCGTGGGCCAGGCATGTTGATCGGCTTTTGTGCAACACTGATACTGCTGTGCTGCGCCACCTGGGGCGTCGTTGTCAGCGTGCTGTGAAGAAATCGAATTTGCAGACTCAGACGTCCTGACCTCGGGCCTTTCTCTGTTGCATTGTTTGGGAGATCATTACCACCATCTTCACTCTTGAGACCCTTCGCCCCCCGGATGAACGGGATGAGGATGTAGCCGGAACTGCAATTAAGTTGGTCGCCGAAGCTGATCAGGAAGTATCAGCTGCATTGCGCTTCTACAGAAGGTCGATCCAGAGCTCGCCCGACCCTATTCCTACATAGGGGTCTGGGATGCTTTTCATGACAACATTCCCGACCGGGCACGGCACATTCTGATTTCGCTCAGAGAGCTTTGGAGCCATCTGCTAAGGCGATTGTCTCCCGACGAATTCGTCACCGCATGAATTCAGGGAGTATTCAATCAGAAGGATCTCCCAGATAAAAGCGGGCCAACCCGTCCAGACAGGGTGCTGTACATCTGCCGAGGGGTGAACATTGACCCCTTACTCGCTTCTTGAATCACGACACCCGAGCACTGGTGGAGCTGATTACGCTGCTCAATCGAGTCCACCAACTGAAGATTGAATTAAGCGATGCACAACTTAGAGTTATCCTTCTCAAGACTGATTCGTGGTTGGTGTACCTACTATAAATTTGGCTGGAGAATCCAGCGAGCTAAAACAACGATGAGGGTTTTGTTCTGTTTCATGCCACTCTTCGCAAATGACCCGAAAAGTGTTCACGTTGAACCAGAATGAGTGTTCACGATGGACCGGAACCTGCAGTAACCTTTACTCGGTAATATGAGGCCCCATGTAAACCACCTTCAAGTGAGTTTGATCTCTTGGAACAGGCCAACCAAAATGTAATCTATATGCTCTGTGTGCGACTTTTCCATGCCATGAACAGAATATCTTCGAATCTGGGTTTTCGGGATCACGGAATGTCATTTGATCTTTAAATTTTCTTTTGTTTGTGGTCGATTCATCAGAAAACCTGCCACCGCCGCTGAAATGATCTCTCAGTATCTCATTTGATCGCTTAGTTTTTAACCCGTCTTCTCTGGAGTCCATATACTCATTCAAAATCTTCAGCAGTTGTTCAATAGCGTTGGAGGTTGCAATAGAGAATGGATACGGTCGAAGTTGTTCAATTATTTCTGTAGAAAACAGTAACGAAGAGAATTTCTCCTTAAACAATGTCAACATATGTTCCCAATTTTCTGGCGGAGGAGAAAGTTCTTCTAGCTCCCGAAGAAGGAGATCGTAGTCATAAAGGTTCTTAAGTTGAACATTTTCCACAAGACCACTATTGCGAAGTAAACTTATGTCTATTGGATCTATATGAAAGTCTTTGTTTTCCTGGCAACTTAATGCGTCTGAAAGACTCCGCCTCTGAACACACAGTCCCAGTCCTCTATCCCGGACGGAGTCGTCTTTGAACAACACCTCTTCAATGTCCGTATCAGAATCTGATTCAGCGAACGGACCATCCTTTGCTGCCCAACTCAAAAAAAGCGTAGCTAATGGTCCCCCTGATTTATTGAGAGTCTTCAATATCGGAACATCGTTCGAATAATTTACGCACGCCAACATCCTTGGACAAAGAACTGCAGAGTCATAATGAGCGCCCCCTTTGTAAACAATTTTGAGTAGGGGCTCGAATGAAGAAAGCAACTCATCTCTGTCAGCAAAAAATCGTTCAATCGACAAATCGTTAAAGATCCATGTCATCTATATCCGTCTCCCCATCCTAGTAGCGCTACCATATCCTTTTCAGCTTGGTCAAAAAAATCTTCCGGCCATTCACTTATATTCCCCTCTACGTCAATTCCTGGAGCAGTAATATTTGGGGGCAACTCTCTAACATTTTTTGAGAAAAAGTATAGCGAGACATCTTTCGGCTTTATCTTTTCAGCTTTCACAGCCAGCCTCAAACCATTCAATAAGTGATCACTATGAGATTCGATAATAACCTGAACACCTGAAGCAGCTATTTGCGCCAGAAATTTTCCCATCGATGACTGTGCTCGAGGATGCAGATGCGCTTCAGGGCTATCGATAATCAGGATCTGATTTTTCCTGGCTAAAAGACCTGCAACTAATACCGGAAATGCGAAGGTAAGACCGTAGCCGATGTTGGTCGGCCTTCGCCAAGAATCTGTTTCACGTGTGCGAAGCTGTAAATTAACTCTAGCAAGGTCATCAAACTTTAGGGCGTTAGCTTCCATTCCTGGAAACATTTGTGCACCCCATGCATTAATCTGCCGTCTTAACGTCGGAGATGAATCTTCCGCTGAGAGCCGGGCCTTTTCTACCTCTTCATCTGAATATCGTTCAAACCACCAGGCTGCATATTGCCCGTAAACACCTACATCAGCGTGAGCCAGTTCTACACTATCAGGATAGGGGTAGCCTGATGCATTTGAGTACCGCTCAGCTGAAACGAATATTAAGTCTTCAAAATCACTGAAGAATTCATTTTCGACGAAGTTATCGAGTCCTTCTATCGGTATTCCATACCCAGTTCTTACCTCAGCATCTAGGGAAAGCTTTGCCAATTTGCCGTTCGAACGAAATGCAAATTCAATTAGTGGACTAGAGGACATTTCGTTTAAAACTTCTCCCACTGACCCTAATTTTATAAGAGGGCCATTTAACGGCAGCTGGCTTCGTTTTGGATGGTGTTTTGCCATCTGCGCAATCAACAGCAAACCCTGCAATGCAGATGACTTCCCGGAAGCATTGTGCCCGGAAACAAGATTAAACGAGGTTAACTTGAAACTGCTATCTCGAAAGCATTTGAAGTTCTTTACAGTGAATTCATCTATCACCGAAAACTTCTCCAAACACAGAATCTACCATCTCAAACCTGATGCGCACGTTCTTACTGCTATTCGTAGAATATGAAATTGCCTGGGAAAAATCCTCGTCAGATAAGAGTGCAACGATTTGAGCTTTAATTTCCGCAGGTTCGTCTGCCACGCCCATGGCATATTTTGCAAACGCCACAGACAAAACATCAAACAATGAAGCATTAATTACGGTCTTATAAGCTGTTGGTCCACCAGCTATTGATTTCCGGAAGGCATGCCAACCAAAGATAGATCTATTTGTCTGCATTGACGCCCTGAATGAAGACTCAATTTCGTCCAGTTTGGAGGCTTCGAGCGCATTCATTTCTTTTAGAGCGCCAGCCAGAAATTCATCCATTTCACCTCGATAGCGTTCGTGACCCAAAACGTAGAAACCGCAAAATCTATTAATTAACTCTCTATCTCTCATAGTTTTTTGATTAAGCGACTCACCGGTAGCAGTGGTAAATTCATCGCTAACAGATAGCTTTTTTAGTAGCCGGGTAGCTGGTCCAGAGTAAAGAGAATTTCTCATTTGTTGGCGTGTTAGGGCAACACCACTATTAACACGTTCAAAAATATCAAGTCTTGCGCGTTCCGGCGCTTTTGCATCCAGTATGTATAGAGTAAGCTGAGTGTCCTCTATTCTCTCCTGCAATTTCACGGGCAGCTCCGAAAATAACTTCTTGTCTATAGAGTAGGTAGCATCTCTTGAGGCGAGACCGGATAAATAAAATTCGTCATTTGTGTAGCGATAGAAAGTGGTCAAACGTTGTAATCCATCTACTACCACAATTCTTCCGTCCTCATTTTCCGCCACATAGAAAACAGGAAGCGGAATTCTCATTAAACATGATTCAATTAGACGAGATTGCTTACCCCGATCCCATACAAACTCGCGCTGGAAATCGGGGTCTAGTATGTACCTATTTTTGCCAATCCGATCCATGACTTCTTTTATGGTTCTACGTTCACTGCGGACAAATACGGTATCGAGCGGATAGTCTCCCCACCCCTCGTTTTCTGACTCACTCAGCCCTTTGGGTATATCTTCTGTCAGATTAGCCTCCATCCGCATTCCCCAGATAATTTCTCAAAGCCCGTCTTATAAGTTTGTTTTTGCCTGAGCTCTCATCTTACACTCAGGGGCATGCTTTTATAAACTCTTCCAACGGCAACTACTCGCCCCCCTGCTTTTGGCTGAGCGGCGTTTCCTGTGTTGGAGACTCTATCAATTTGGCGGCGGTGCCGTTTAGGGTGATCTGGATGGCGGTCAGCGGGTTGTAGCCTTGGTGGGCCATGGACTGGAGGTATCTGGAGCACGAGAAATTTCAGGGAGACCCTGGAAAATACTCATCATCAACAACAAGCATCCCAAATCCCCAGATAGGATGTCGATTCACGGCTTAGTGTTGATGTGGCGCTGCTTTGAGCACGCAAGGCACCCATAAAGAGACGTTCAGCCCGGTAGGCGTACCCAAAAAGCGTTACGGACTGGATGTTTTTTCACCAATTCCGTTTTTGACGCCCATGACTCGAATTGGGCACGATGGGTTCTCATCGGAGGGCAGCGGTGACCTGCTCCTCTACCAACTGGCTTGTGAAGGCTCTGGAAGTTGCGCTTAACCAAACTGGTTCATGGTGTTGTCTGTGCCGGCAGCTTTGAGTGCGGCCTCTCCAGCAAAGTACTCCTTGTGGTCATCACCCATGTCAGAACCAGCCATGTTCTGGTGTTTCACACAGGCAATGCCCTGGCGGATCTCCTGGCGCTGGATATTCTTGACGTAACCCAGCATGCCCTGTTCACCAAAGTATTCCCTGGCCAGGTTGTCTGTTGACAGCGCGGCCGTGTGGTAGGTCGGCAAAGTAATCAGGTGGTGGAAGATACCCGCTTCGCGCGAGGCGTCAGCCTGAAAGGTACGGATGCGCTCGTCGGCTTCGGCTGCCAGTTCAGAGTCGTCGTAGACAGCACTCATAAGGTTGTCGCGCTCATAGGCCGAGACATCTGTGCCTTCTTCAGCCCAGGTGTCGAATACCTGCTGACGGAAGTTCAGTGTCCAATTGAAAGAAGGTGAATTGTTGTACACCAGCTTGGCATTGGGTACGACTTCACGGATACGGCTCACCACACGACCGATCTGGCCAACATGGGGCTTCTCGGTCTCGATCCACAGCAGGTCGGCACCATTGTGCAGTGAGGTGATGCAATCCAGTACACAGCGATCTTCTCCAGTGTCCTTGCGGAATTGAAAGAGGTTGCTGGGCAGGCGTTTGGGTCGCAGCAGCGTGCCATTACGGTTAATCACTACGTCGCCGTTGTTCATGTCAGCGACCGAGACTTCCTCGCAATCCAGGAAACTGTTGTATTGATCGCCCAGATCGCCCGGTTCGGTGGTGACCGCAATCTGCTTGGTGAGACCTGCTCCCATAGAGTCAGTGCGGGCAACAATCACCCCATCATCAACGCCAAGCTCAAGGAATGCGTACCGCACGGCTCGAATTTTGGCCAGAAAGTCTTCGTGGGGCACAGTGACCTTGCCGTCCTGATGCCCACATTGCTTCTCGTCTGAGACCTGGTTTTCAATCTGGATGGCGCAGGCACCTGCTTCGATCATCTTCTTGGCGAGCAGGTAGGTTGCCTCAGCATTGCCGAAGCCAGCGTCGATATCTGCGATAATGGGTACCACGTGGGTCTGGTGACTGTCGATCCTGTTCCAGATGTCTCTGGCCCTAATCTCGTCGCCAGCTTCGCGCGCAGCGTCCAGCTCACGGAACAGCATGCCCAGCTCACGGGCATCAGCCTGGCGCAGGAACGTATACAGCTCTTCGATTAAACCGGGCACTGAGGTTTTCTCATGCATGGATTGATCAGGGAGCGGACCAAAGTCAGAACGCACTGCGGCGATCATCCAGCCGGACAGGTACAGGTAGCGCTGCCTGGTCTCACCATCGAAGTGCTTTTTGATGGCGATCAGTTTTTGCTGGCCGATGAATCCGTGCCAGCAACCCAGTGACTGAGTGTATTGTGAGGAATCAGCGTCGTAGGCTGCCATATCATCGCGCATGATCCTGGCAGTGTATTTGGCGATCTCAAGTCCGGTCCGAAACCTGTTTTGGGCTTTCATGCGCGCAACTGATTCCGGATCGATGCCAGCCCAGGGAGAACCGTTCTGTTCGATCAGTTTCGCGGCATTCTGTATGTTGTCGTTGTAGGTAGTCATGTCGATTTCTGTTGGTGATGATCAGGATGTGACAGAAAGCCGCGCATTCTATGCCCCGACCAACGATTGGTTAACTCAATAATGTTTATTCTTGCTATTCACCTCACTTATGGAGGCAAGGCTTTAAGGCTTTTTGGAATCGTGGAATCGGCGATCTGTGATGTCGCTCCCGGCAGGGAGTGAGACGAAGTGTGTGCCAGTTCAATCTGTTCTCAATCAATACAGACCATGTATTCAGCGTATTCGGCAGCTTTTGCCTGGTTTCTGCTGCCTTGATTTCTGAGTGTTCATCCCCCCCGAAAGTCATGTGAAGATTGGGTAGTTGCGCTCGGGCTTGAAAGATTGATTTCGAGCCAGTCTGAGACTGCTCAGCCACAGTGTCACTGTACAATGGCTATGTATGATTCTGCCGCGCCGCGCCCCGCTCGTGCGGGTCCTGCGAACGAGAATCTGGTCAACGCGGTCACAGCTTGGGGAAATAACTGCTCTCGAGTCTGGAAAGGTGATTGCCTGTATGAATGGTGCCGCTGTGCACCACTTTGGCATTAATGCCGCGCAGGCAGTGTTTTGTGCCGGCCGCATTGTTCACAAAGATCAGCGCATCCCGGCCGAATCGCTCGGCAAATTTGGCACAGCCGTTGTGAGGTTCGCCTGTCACCTCAATGATGGCCTCGCCCAGTGAAAGCCGCGTGCCTGCTGACAGATTGGCCTTCGACACGTCCATATCCACATAGAGCTGATCACCGGCAAGAGGCCGCCGATCCGGCTGGCACGCGACCAGATCAACCACTCTGGAATTCATGATGTTCAGTTGCTTGTCCGGGTGGGGACTGTTTCTGCTGGACCAGTTGTCACCTATCAGCCCCACAGTGATATTCAGATCGCCGGATTCCAGAACTTCGCGTTGATCGACATCCGGCCGGCGCACGATCAGTTTCAGGCTGCCCTGATCGCTGGGAGATTCAAGAATATGGCCAAGTCCGGCTTCAAGTCGGTCCTTATCGAGATGTCCGATGCAGTACTCACAGGGCTCAGGTTCCGGTTGACTTGGCGTATTCGTCGAGGCTTGGGCAGGAACACAGCAGGTTCTTGTCGCCGTAGACACTGTCCACGCGGCCCACTGGTGACCAGTACTTGTGGCGCCTGAGTGATGCCACCGGATAGGCCGCCTGTTCGCGGCTGTAGGCGTGTTGCCAGTCATCAGCGCAGACTGTCTCGGCTGTATGTGGTGAGTTGACCAGGGGGTTGTCCCCGGCTGTCAGCTCGCCGCGTTCCACCTGCCCGATTTCCGCACGTATGCACATCATCGCATCACAAAAGCGGTCCAGCTCTGCTTTGGATTCACTTTCTGTTGGTTCGATCATCAAAGTTCCGGCCACCGGGAATGACATGGTTGGGGCGTGGAAGCCGAAATCGATCAGGCGTTTGGCGACATCTTCGACACTGATACCCGAAACTTCTTTAATGGGCCGCAAGTCGATAATGCACTCATGAGCCACCCGGCCGTTCTTGCCGGTGTAGAGCACTGGATAGTGCGGGCGCAGGCGCTCGGCCACGTAGTTTGCATTCAGGATTGCCGTTTGCGTCGCGTCGACCAGACCCTGTTCACCCATCATTTGCAGGTACATCCAACTGATGGGCAGTATGCCGGCACTTCCCCAGGGGGCAGCGGAGACCGCGCCCACAGGAGCTTCCCCTGCCTGGCCTCTCAGGTGGGCGTGGCTTGGTAAAAAGTCAGCCAGATGGCTTCTTGCAGCAATGGGGCCGACCCCAGGGCCGCCACCACCGTGCGGAATACAGAAGGTCTTGTGCAGGTTGAGGTGGGAGACATCGCCGCCAAATTTCCCCGGGTAGCAGAGGCCGACCATGGCATTGAGATTGGCACCATCCATATAGACCTGTCCGCCATGTGAGTGCACCAGATCACAAATCTGTGTGATCTGTTCTTCAAACACGCCGTGTGTGGATGGGTAGGTGACCATTATTGCAGCGATGGTACTTGAATGTTCCTCACATCTGGCCTGCAGGTCATCAAGATCCACATTGCCCTGAGCATCGCAGGCAACGACTACCACGCGCATGTTACACATCTGAGCCGAAGCGGGGTTGGTGCCATGGGCCGAGCTCGGGATCAGACAAATATTTCGGTGCCCTTCACCTCGGCTCTGGTGGTATGCCTGGATTGCCAGCAGACCAGCGTACTCGCCCTGGGATCCCGCATTGGGTTGCAATGAGACAGCGTCATAACCGGTGATGGCGCACAGCATCTGTTCCAGTTGGTGAATCAGTTCAAGATACCCCTGAACCTGCTCCGGCGGGGCAAAGGGGTGGACATTGGCAAAGGCGTCCCAGGTGACCGGAATCATCTCCACTGCGGCGTTCAGTTTCATGGTGCAGGAGCCCAGCGGAATCATGGCCCTGTCCAGCGCTATATCCTTGTCTGCCAGGCGGCGGAGATAGCGCATCATTTCAGTTTCGGTGTGATAGCTGTGAAACACCGGATGGCTGAGAAACTCATCGTCGCGCAGAACGCTTTCGGGCAAAGTGCAGTCCACTATCTGCCCAGGTACTGCAGTCGCGTCGGATCCGTTTTCCAGCGAGAAAATCGACAGCAGACATCGGATATCCTCGGGCCCGACAGTTTCGTCCAGAGACACGCCAATGTGGGCATCGTCTATCTGGCGCAGGTTGAGCGCCTGTTTCCGGGCAGCGGCATGAATGGCCGCCGTTCGCTTGCCCGTGTGCACGCTGATGGTATCGAAACAGCGTATGTTCACAACTCTCAGCCCCAGCGATTGAAGCCCCTCCGCCAGGCTCGCGGTCAGCGCCTGCACCCTTCGCGCTATGAGCTTGAGACCGTCAGGACCATGGTAGACCGCGTACATACTGGCAATGACGGCCAGCAGAACCTGAGCCGTGCAGATGTTGCTGGTGGCCTTTTCCCGCCGGATATGCTGCTCCCTGGTTTGCAGTGCCAGCCGGTAGGCCGGATTGCCGTTGGCATCAATGGACACGCCGACCATCCGCCCCGGCAGGGATCGCTTGAAGGCGTCTTGGGTAGCCATAAAACCCGCGTGCGGCCCGCCAAAGCCGAGCGAGACACCAAAGCGCTGGGCACTGCCGACGGCCACATCGGCACCAAGTTCGCCGGGCGACTTCAACAGGGTAAGTGCCAACAGATCGGTCGCGACGACCGCCAAGGCTTTATGCGCGTGAACTGCGCTGATGAGATCACGGATTTTTTCTGCATCGGCAATCTCACCACTGCAGCCCGGGTATTGAATCAGTACGCCGAACCAATCGTGCTGTTCCAGCTCTGCATAGGGGTCGCCGACCAGAATTTCGATGCCCAGAGGCTTGGCGCGAGTGCGGATGACTTCAAGCGTTTGGGGGAAGACGTCCTGATCCACAAAGAAACAGGTGCCCTTGGATTGTGCCATGCGTCGAGACAACGCCATGGCCTCGGCGGCGGCGGTGGCCTCATCCAGCAGCGAGGCATTGGCAAGTGCCATGCCAGTGAGATCGGTGACCATGGTCTGGAAGTTCAATAGGGCTTCGAGACGCCCTTGGGAAATCTCCGGTTGGTAGGGCGTATAGGCGGTGTACCAGGCGGGGTTTTCCAGCAGGTTCCGCAGGATGACCTTGGGTGTGTGACAGTTGTAGTACCCCTGTCCGATAAAGGAACGGAAGGGCAGGTTTTTATCCGCCAGGCCGCGCAATCTGTGCAGTGCGTGCTCTTCCGAGAGTCCGCTGTCGAGGTTCGGTTGCCCGAGTTCCAGCGGGCTGGTCGCCCGTATGCTGTTGGGCACGACCTGATCGATGAGTGCTTCCATGCTGTCGACTCCGACTGCCGCAAGCATCTCCTGTTGGTCTTTCGTATTGCTGCCCAGATGGCGTTGTGTAAAGGCCGGTTGAGCCGGCTTTGGCTGATTCATGATGGCTTCTGTATATCGGTTGGAGGCTTATGTACGGACGTACCCGGGCTGAACAAACGGCAGCGTGCATATTTTGGCACCCTGGGACTTGGTGCGCACGATGGTGGACACCAGGGTGTCGGGTTCGGCACATGCAGCGTCCACGTACCCCATGGCGACTGGTTTGCCGACACTGGGCCCGAACCCGCCACTGGTGATTTGGCCGATCTGGTTGCCGCCGGCATCTTCAATGGTAGTGCCTTTGCGCACTGGGGCGCGGCCCTGGATATCGAGTCCAACCCGTTTCCTCGAGGGCCCCAGTTTCAGTTCCCGCAAAACAGTGTCGGCACCGGGGAAACCGCCCTGTCTGTCACCACCTGAGCGGCGGGAGGGGCTGATGGACCAGGCCAGACCGGCTTCCACAGGTGTTGTCTGGGTATCGAGGTCATCTCCATAGAGGCAGAGGCCGGCTTCCAGTCGCAGCGAATCCCGGGCACCCAGGCCAATGGGCTCTACGGAATCCAGTGCCAGCAGTTCACGGGCGAGACGCTCTGTGACCTCATTGGGGCAGGAAATCTCAAAGCCGTCTTCGCCGGTGTACCCCGAACGGGTGACCACAAGCTCCCGCCCGGCGTACAGGCAGGCGCAGCCACTCATGAAGGCCAGATTGTCGGCATCTGGACAGATTGTTCGCACAGCCTCTGCCGCCGCTGGCCCCTGCAGGGCCAACAGTGCTCGTTCGGAAAGCTCCTCCACCTGTATGTTGGACTCCAGATTGTCCCTCAGGTGCTGCAGATCCTGTGCCGTGCAGGCCGCATTGACAACCAGCAGAAAACTGGTCGCGGAACGGCGCATCACAATGAGGTCGTCGAGAATTCCGCCGCCTTCATTGGTGAAAACCGTATAGCGCTGGTGGTTGACCTCCAGGCTGTGCAGGTCCGTTGGCAGCAGGCTCTCCAGCGCAGTTTCGGCGTCTGCGCCGGACACCAGCACTTGCCCCATGTGTGATACATCAAAGAGCCCCGACTGTGTGCGGCAATGCAGATGCTCACCCTTGATACCGAGCGGGAACCGCACCGGCATTTCGTACCCGGCGAAGGGCACCATCCTGGCTCCGAGTTCCAGGTGCAGGTCGTACAGTGGTGTGCGCTCCAGATGTGCAGTCTCATCAGTCATTGTGCTGAGTCCGGATGGCCGATCGGGGAAGGAATCAGTCCCCATGGTACGCCTATTTCCGGTATTTGTTAAATTAATAGTTGATATTACTTGATAAATAATTTAAATGTTACAGCGGAGTGCCCGGAGATTGCCCCATGAACGCTGAAAAGAGTCGCAAAAACCTGCCCATGGATGTGCTGAGATCCTTTCTCGCGATCTCAGAATACGGCGGATTTACCCAAGCGGGTGAGGTGCTGGGACGGTCTCAAGCCGCGATCAGCCTGCAGATAAAGCGACTCGAATCCAGCCTGGGCAAACCGCTGTTTGTGCGCAGTGGTCACACGATCGCCCTCACGCAGGATGGCGAAACCCTGATGGACTACGCCCGGCAGATACTCAGTCTGAACGATCAGGCACTGATGAATCTGCAACAGAAAACAGTTGCCGGCGCGGTCCGGCTGGGCATTCCAAGTGAATTTGCCACCGCGCTGCTGCCACGCATCCTGCGCCGCTTCTCCACTGAAAATCCCGGGGTCACTCTGGAAGTCAATTGCGATTTGAGCAGGAACCTGCTGGCCGATGTAAAGCGGGGGAAATACGACCTGGTGCTCGGACTGCACCCTTCGACGGCCGAGGCTGGCAGGAATCTGGTAAAAGCTGACCGCCTCGTGTGGGTGGCAAGCCGGGATTTTCAGGTGCCCGGATCGGGCCAGGATGAGAGTCTGCCCATAATCTGCGCCCCTGAAGGCTGCATATACAGGTCCGCAGCTCTGGCCGGGCTGGATGAGAAACAGATTCCCTGGCGCGTGGTCTACACCATTCAGGATTTGTCGGGTATTCAGTCTGCTATTGAGGAAGGGCTTGGTGCTACGGTTCTTGCCGAGAGCACGGTGCCCCGGTCGCTCAGGGTATTCGGCACATCCAGTCAGTTGCCGTCACTTGGCAAGATAGGCATTAGCCTGATCAGTGGTACCAAACAGCCAGGTGAAGCCTGTCGGGCACTTCGCTCCCATATTCAATCCGCGCTTTCCGAGACAAGTCCACTGCTGGTGTCACGACCGGCGAGCTGACAGGGTTGGCAATGGCTGTGCCCAGCGCGTGGCGGTCACAAGTCATAATGATCGCAACAGGAGCCCCTATCTGGGTTTCGCAGCGGGAGCAACAGCCGTGTAGAGCCTTTCACGGCCCAGACCAGACTCCTGCGCGATGACTTGGAGTGACTTGGAGTGATGGTGCAGCTGGCTGCATACCTCTCCAGGATTCACACTGACCTCGCCACAAACTGAGACGCTTCAAGCACACACCTGTCGCGCAGATACCCTTGCAGCGCAAACATCTTCGGGTCGGTACCAAATAGAAACAGGCGATACAGGAAATATCGTGAAGCGTTTGTTTTGGAAAACCGGAGTTCGTTTGGAGTGACGAAGAATGGCGTGTTTTTCCCGTATTTGGTTGTTTTCGCTTCTATGAAACGATCAGTCCCATTCTCTTCAAATGATCGAACATCAAAGCCTGCTGATGGGCCTTCCGAAACGGATACCCGCTCTATACGGTCAGCGAGGGAGTGTTTCCCGGCGTGGATAAGTCTGGCTCGTTCGTAACTGATAACAAACTTTTCGCCAGCATCGCCCAATGACTGATTCTGCGCTTCCCGTTCAAGGTAGTTCACTCCCGCAGGGTTACAGGTGGCTGATGCTTCCACGGCTGTGCTGGTGTGGTGATCAGGCAGCGGAGGTGGATCCACCATAGCTTCCAGTACATTATCAATCGCCGGAACCCTGGGTGCAGCCTTTGAATTGTCCTGGAATAGCTCGTGAAATTCAGCATTGTCTTTCAGATACGCGGATATCGCTGCTGGCAGCAGCGCTCGCTGGTAATTCGACCTCGGCTTGTACCCATCGATATAGGGAATACCCATTTCGATCAACACAGCACTTATGTTCTGATGTTTCAGTTCTACAGAGCCATCTGAACGGTTGTGCAGTTGTTCCCTGAGGATACGACGATGTGCCGTTTTGTTGTATTTCTGACCCTTGAGTTCACAGCGAAGCATATCGAAGTAGTCTGCTACCGCCGCTTCAACTTCTGATTTGGACCAACTGTTAGGCACTGGCACTCATGAATCCTGATAAAAAATCGCCGGGGCAGCTTCCAGTGTTCGACGATGACCGGTTCCGGGATCGGTGTGCCATCCTCAGTGAAAAAGGAGACGGCGTGTTCAGAGGTTCCTGGCGTGCCACGGCAACTCATGCGAGAGAGACCGTTTCTTTTTCGGCGGGTAGACAGCGGCGATTGTGACCGCCCCAAGCCCGAACATCAACAGCACCCAATTGCCCCAGCGCACAAAGGGTGTCTGGCCCGACCGCGGAATCACGCTGGTGTGCAGCTGAGTGCGGGTAAACTGCGGCAGGTCGGCCTGGATGACACCCCGGAAACTGATGGTGCCGGTGATCCCGTTATTGGTCACCCGGATAAGGGGTTTCTGGTTTTCCAGGGCGCGTGCCTGGGCAATCTGCATGTGCTGAGCTGGTCCTATGCTGGTGCCAAACCAGGCGTCGTTGCTGATGGTGACCAGAAGATTGGCGTTCTCTGACAGAGTGCGCACCAGCCCGCTGTAGGCGATTTCGTAGCATATTGCCGGCGCGACCCTGTAGGGCTGGTCATCAAATACAAATTCCAGTGGTTGCTGGATTTCCGGTCCACGCGAAATCACTGACATGGGCAGGTCAAAGAAGTGCATCAGGCCGCGCAACTGGTCTTCCAGAGGGACGTATTCGCCGAAGGGAACCAGGCGCTGTTTGTGATAGAGGCCACTGGCATGTCCCAACCCGAGGATGCTGTTGAAGTAGCGGCTTTCCTGCTGCGTCAGGAGCCCGGTGATCATGGCCGCACCTGAAGCCGATGCCAGGTTGTCGAGAAATTCGATGTAGGAGATCGCAGTGTCCCCGGTGTAGGGTATGGCTGCCTCAGGCCAGATCAAGAGACCCGGATGCCAGGCTCCGCTGCTGCTGGATTCAAGCACCTCCAGAATGCCGGGCAGCTTGTTCGGGTTCCATTTATCGCGCAGGGGGATATCCGGCTGCACGAGCGTGACCGGCACGCTTCTCCCCCTGGTCTCTGTCCATTCGAGCTCAGCCAGATGGTCGCTGCTCAGCCAGAGTGCCAGGCATGCTGCACCGGTGAGCCCAACTGAAACAAGTGATCTCCTGTAGAGTATATATACCAGTGCCGCCGCGACGCAGGCAATGATGGCACCGGCCCCTGGCACACCGATGAGGGGCAGCCAGCCACGCAGAAGTCCGTCCACTTGGCCGTACCCGACATACAGCCAGGGAAAGCCGGTAAGTAACCAACCGCGCAACCACTCGTTGAACAGCCAGCACGCGGGAAAGGCAATCAGTCTTGATGCCGGAGTTGTGCTGATTAGCGGCACAAGAAGCCAGGGCAGGGTAAACAGCAGGGCCAGGCAGGCGACAAATCCGCCGGTCAGCACCAGTGCCAGGGGTGCTGGCACGTCGCCATAGGTGTTGATGCTGACATAGACCCAGTGTACCCCGGCAGCATACAGACCGGTGCCGAAGACAAATGCCAGCCAGAATATCTGTCGAACGCGCTCGGCGACTGCACAGAGTGCGGCAAATATGGCCAGACCAGTCAGCGCGGTGAACTGCAGGTTATAAGGGGCCAGGCTCAGGTGAATAAGACCGCCTGAAGTCAATGCCAGCAGGGAGTGCCAGGCTCTCACAATAGCACCTGCCCAGCTGGTTACGAGGGAGCCGGGTTCTGTGTAACGTGAAACCTGAGAATGCGCCGGCTGTCTGCCTCGGCTACTTCAAATCGGAAGTTCCCGATCTCCACGGCCTCACCCACTGCTGGAAGGTGTCCGAACAGACTGGTTATCAGGCCGCTCAGGGTGTCGTAATCGTCCTCGCTCAGGTCGGAATCAAAGTGCTCATTAAATTCGTGAATTTCTGCCTGTGCTTCTACACGGTAGAGGTTTTTGCTGAGCTTCTCAATGCTGGCAATTTCTTCCTCATCGGTCTCGTCCTCAATTTCACCGACGATCTCCTCAAGAATATCTTCAATGGTGACCAGGCCTGCGATGCTCCCATACTCGTCAATGACAATGGCCATGTGGTAGCGCTGTTCACGGAACTCGCGCAGCAGCACGCTGAGTCTTTTCGACTCTGAAATGATGGTCGCAGGTCGCAGCAGTGCCCTGATGTCTGCTTCCCCGCCGGTAGCAATGAGGGGTATGAGATCTTTGGCGAGCAGGATGCCCTGTACGTCTTCCACCGACTTGCCCACAACCGGAAATCGCGAGTGCCCTGAATCGCTGATCAGTTCAAGGACCTCCTCAATCCCGGCATCGACGCGAATGTAGCGCATATGGGAGCGGGGAATCATGATGTCGCCCGCGTGCTGTTCGCCTACATGAAGCGCGCCTTCCATAATCCGCAGTGCATCATCATCTATGATGCTCGACTCGTGGGATTTTTGCAGAACCGCTTCCAGTTCGGCGCGGTTTTCAGGCGTGGGGGAGAGGTGGTTGACCAGCCGGTCCAGCCAGCTGGCCCTTTTCGATGGGGGCTTGTCGTCAGTGCTCATGGGCAGCTTTTAGTCGGGTCGGAAATCGGCCAGCAGTGCTGTGGCGGGTCAGTTTTCATAGGGGTTGGGGAACCCCAAGGTATTTAAAATCCGGATTTCCAGCGCTTCCATACGCGAAGCATCGACTTCATTCTGGTGGTTCAAGCCCGCCAGATGCAGGGCGCCGTGCACCGACATATGTGCATAGTGCGCCTGCAGCTCTTTGCCCTGTTCGGCCGATTCCTGCTCGATGACCGGCGCGCACAGGGCGATATCCCCGAGTATCTCAGTGTTGAGATTCGGTGGTTTCCCGGTTGCGAGATCAGCCGGGAACGAGAGCACATTGGTTGGCTTTGCCTGGTTCCTGTACCGCCCGTTCAGGGTCGTCATTTCAACCTCATCTACAATCTTCAGGGCCAGTTCGGCATCTGGATAGAGGCCCGACAGGCTTGCGACGAGCCAGGCATGAAAGGTTTCAGCAGAAGGAGCCTGGTATCCAGATCCGTTCTCAAAATCAAGATGAATCCGAATCACGGTTCTAACTGCTTGTGCCTGCCCGTTCTGCAGCCAGCTCATAGGCTTCAACAACGTGCTGAACAATGGGGTGGCGAACCACATCGCGCGATGAAAAGCGGGTAAAGCTGATGCCCTCGACCTCAGCCAGAACTTCTGAGGCATGCATAAGTCCGGAGTGGACATTTCCCGGCAGGTCAATCTGGGTGGCATCGCCGGTGATCACTGCCGTGGAGCCAAAGCCGATCCGGGTGAGGAACATCTTCATTTGTTCCCGGGTGCTGTTCTGGCTTTCATCCAGAATCACGAAGGCGTGATTGAGCGTACGGCCGCGCATATAGGCCAGCGGAGCCACCTCAATCACGTTGCGCTCAATAAGCTTGCCAACAGTATCAAAACCCAGCATCTCGTAGAGTGCATCGTACAGGGGACGCAGATAGGGATCGACTTTCTGTGCGAGATCACCGGGGAGAAACCCAAGCTTCTCGCCAGCTTCAACCGCCGGGCGCACCAAAAGAATGCGTTCAACCCGATCTGTGATCAGCGCTTCTACGGCGCATGCCACCGCCAGGTAGGTTTTGCCTGTGCCGGCAGGCCCAATACCAAAACTAATATCGTGCCTGCGGATGCGTGATACATAGTCAATCTGGTTGGCACCGCGAGGCCTGATGGTTTCCTTTCTCGTACGTATCCCTGGTGTGCTCATTGAGCTGCCATTGGATGCATCCCCAGGCTGGGATTCACGGAGGTGCAAGTGGACTTCATCAGGGGTCAACTCGGTGTTGCGTTTCGTCTGGGCGTAGAGATTTTCGACCACGCGCAGCGCCGCTCTGGCAATCTCGGTCTCGCCCTCTACGGAAAACAGGTTGCCTCGGTTTCGGATGTGCACATCCAACCGCTCTTCGATAAGTCTCAAGTGTTGATCAAACTGGCCGCACAGACTGGCAAGGCGGCGGGCATCATTGGGTTCGAGGGCAACCTCGAATACTGCCGTGCTGTTCAAATGGGAGTTGGCGCTCCGAGCGCAACGGTTCTGGGTAGCCAAGCATAACGCCTTCCAAAAAAAACGCCAATAGCAGCAGTCGTCCGACCGTCACATGGCGACCAGTTCCGAGTTGCACCCCGTGCAGCGGTAGCGGCTGCGATGGCGGAGGATACGGTTATGGCGAATACTGGTCAGACTATGGGTGCCGCACTGGCACCTGTAGAGGAAACGTCTGTACTGCTTTTGAGGGAGATCGCTCAGATCCAGATTACAGGTCACCTCGGCCGCCTTGCCGAAAGCGGCCATGATGGCTTTCCACTCCGGACCATGCGGACGGGCCCTGCGGCCATGGCGCAGATGGCATAGGTAGTGAGCAACCTCATGAGGGACAGTCTCCTGGATGCTGGGCTCGAAGTACCGTGCAAATATCCAGGGGTTGTAGCGAATCCAGCATGCGCCACCTTTGGTGCAAAACATGCCTGATGTTCTGCCGGACAGATCAAATCTGACGTCGACAGGCTTGACCCGAAGCGCGAAGATATCGCTCCCCCGTTCGACCCATGCTTGGGTTTCGGCGCAGACTTTCGCGCGCTGGAAGTCACTCAGCCCCGTTACTGTGCGGGAAAACCTGTGGGAATCTGATCTGGAAATCTGATGCTCCTGGCGCTTGGAAAGCTCGCCGGCCAGTGTATCCAACCACCTATTGGGTGCCAGTACCAAGTCGGCTCGACCCGCCCTGTTCAGGAAAATCCCGAAGAATATCAGGTCGAATCCGCCGACTGGAACTCCAAGGGCAGTTCTTCTCCAGACTGCTCTGCGATGACCCGGCTCAGCAGATCAGCCAGACTCTCGCCCGTGGCGCACGTCCAGCGGTTCTCAACGTATTGGAAATGGAAGCCACCGGAGCGGGCAGCCACCCAGATTTCCCGATTGACCGGTTGGCGGCTGAGAATGATTCTGGAACCGTCATTTTCGCAGGTAAGCGTCATGACCCCACCGCCGGTTTCGTAATCAATATCCAGCCCGGCCTCGTCGATCTGCTCCTCAATCCGGAAGTAGATATGGTCAACAGTTGTGTGAAACTCGGATTCCTGCACAACACGCTCCTGCGGTGTGACGGCGGGGCTGAACAAGCTCTGCCGCATAAACGCCGATGGATTGGTTTATACTCGCGCCCAAATTTTAAGGATTGTCGTCCATGCGTGCACTATCTTTGGCTGCATTTCTGCTCACCACATGCCTGTTGCTCGGAGCATGCGGACAAAAGGGCCCATTGTACCTGCCGGACAGGGAACCGGATCAGTCGCAGGAATCGGGTGCAGCCTAGACAGAACGACGGTCGACTTACAGGGTGTCATCATGACGAACCACTTCGAGTACAGGGACGGTCGGCTCTACGCTGAGGATCTCGATGTCGCCGGACTTGCTGAACAGTACGGTACACCCTTGTATATATACAGTGCCAGCACATTGGACCGCCACCTGCGTGTCTGGCAGGAGCCTTTGGCTGGACGGGGCATAATCTGCTACGCCGTGAAAGCAAACTCCAATCTCGGAGTATTGAGTCTGCTGGCCTCCAGAGGAGCCGGTTTCGACATTGTTTCTGGAGGCGAGCTGCGTCGTGTTCTCGCGGCCGGGGGGCAGCCGGGGAAAATCGTATTTTCCGGGGTTGGCAAAACCATGGCCGAGATCGACGATGCTGTGGACATTGGCATTCACTGCTTCAACGTCGAATCCTCGAGTGAGCTGGAGATGCTCAACCGGATTGCCGGAGAGCGTGGCGTTCAGGCCCCCGTGTCGGTGCGGGTGAATCCCGATGTGGATGCCAAAACTCACCCCTATATCTCCACGGGCCTCAGTGAGAGCAAGTTCGGCGTGGATATTGTGCCAGCCCTGGCGCTTTATCGGCGTGCAGCGGAGTTGCCGAATGTTCGGGTACTGGGTGTGGATTGCCACATCGGTTCACAGGTGACTGATCTTGAGCCCTATTGGGATGCGCTGGAGCGCGTGCTGTGGTTGGTGGATCGGCTGGCCGCGCGCGGCATTGAGCTGGAACACATTGATCTGGGCGGTGGCCTGGGTGTGACCTACAGAGACGAGGATCCGCCTCTGCCGGCAGATCTCTATGCCGGACTCTTTGAGCGACTCGGCGATCGGCCGCACACACTGATCTTTGAACCAGGCCGCTCCATTGTTGCCAACGCGGGTCTTCTGGTGACGCGGGTACTTGTGACCAAGGAATCGGCGGTCAAGAACTTTGCGATCACCGATGCTGCAATGAACGACATGTTGCGCCCCGCGCTCTACCAATCCTGGATGAATATCACGCCTGTGGTTAAACGATGTACTCCGGAGCGTGACTGGGATGTGGTTGGCCCGGTCTGTGAAACCGCCGACTTTCTCGGCAGGCAGCGAACTTTGGCGGTCGAGGAAGGCGACCTGCTCTGTGTGCATTCAGCGGGAGCCTACGGTTTTGTGATGAGCTCCAACTACAACAGCCGACCGCGCGCAGCAGAGATTCTGGTCGCGGGAAATCAGGCACAGCTGGTTCGCGAACGTGAGAAAGTCGAGCAGCTGATGCAGGGCGAGCACAGATGTAGCCTGGACATCTGACCCTTGATCTGCAGGCACATACACCGGACGCAGCCATGTTGCTTAAATTTACCAAGATGCAGGGTATTGGTAACGACTTTGTTGTTATCGATGCACTCACCTCACACATTCGTCTGACACCGACAACAATAGCCCGGCTGGCAGATCGTCATTTTGGCATTGGATGCGATCAGGTGCTGGTTGTCGATGTGCCAGACGATCCGAACATCGACTTTTGTTATCGCATCTATAACCACAATGGCTCTGAGGTCGGACAGTGCGGCAACGGTGCGCGCTGCATCGCCAAGTATGTGCATGACCGAAAACTTACCGCCAGCAACCCCGTTCGGCTGAGCACGCTGTCCGGCCGGTACGAGATTCATGTCAATGAGGATCACAGCTACTCAGTAAATATGGGTGTGCCAGTGTTTCACCCGCCCGAGGTGCCTTTTCTCGCTGGTCAGCAAGCGGACAGATATAGTCTGCAGGCCGATGGGGAGGAGGTTTCTGTGTCGGTCCTGTCCCTGGGCAATCCGCACGCCGTCCTGGAGGTAGAGGATACCCAGCGGGCGCCTGTGGAGCGCCTGGGTGCATCGCTTGAGCAGCATCCCGACTTTCCCAACCGTGCCAACATCGGGTTTATGCAGGTGATTTCCCGGGAAGAAATCAACCTGCGTGTGTACGAGCGCGGTACCGGTGAAACGCTGGCCTGTGGATCGGGTGCCTGCGCCGCCGTGGTGGCGGGTATCCGCCTTGGGCTGCTCGACGACAGCGTTCAGGTCCATCTTCCCGGAGGTCTCCTGAAAATCCACTGGCCCGGAGAGGGGCAATCTGTCATCCTGTCCGGGCCGGCCAAAACCGTATTTCATGGTCAGGTTCGACTATGAGCGAAAGCGAAGAATCCCTTCCTCTGAATGACGACCTGGTCGTCGCGTACCTCCGCGACAACCCGGACTTCTTCAAGACCCATCCCACGCTGATCGCTGATCTGAACTTCCCCCACGAGACCGGGGATGCAGTCTCGTTGATTCAGCGACAGGTGGAATTGCTGCGTGACAACCAGCAAACAACCAGACAGTACCTTGCCGTCCTGGGCGCCCATGCAAAGACCAATGAGGCACTGCTCGCGCGCGTGCGGGCCCTGAGTGTCTCGGCGGTCGCAGCTGGCACACCCAGGGCCACCCTGGAAGCGCTGTCCAGAACCATCATTGAGGATTTTGGGCTGGATTCAGTGTATCTGGTCGCCGAACAGGGTAAGTGGCCGGTGAGCGCAGACAATATCATCAGTCTGAGCCCCGCAGACCTGGTCAATCTGCGCACTGCTGTGCACAGTCTGCCGGTGTTCGTCGGTCGTCCGTCTCGCAAAATGAAGGAGTTGCTGTTTTCCGGGGACATAGACAATGTGGCCTCAATAGCCATGAGCCGGTTCACATACAAGGGTGCAGATACCTACCTGATCATCGGCAGCAGGAACGACAGGCATTTCACGAATGATATGGGGACCGACCTGATTGCCTACATTGGTAATCTGCTTGAGGCCCTGCTGAGCAGGTAGGTCATCCGGGCGATGCCAGTCGTTCAGGTCTTTTCAGAGAGCAGCACGGTGCCATGAAGATTGAAGATGGAGTTGCACATTTTCTGGAGCATCTGCGCACCGAGCGGCGCTACTCACCACACACTCTAAAAAACTACGCTCGTGATCTGTCCGGTCTCGTCCAGGCGACGGGTGGGTCGGTGTTGATGGATGATGTCGACAACCTGTCGATTCGCCAGCGTGTGGCTGACATGCATCGTACAGGCCTTGGAGGGCGAAGTATTCAGCGCTGGCTGTCTGCTGTTCGATCCTGTTTTCGCTATGGACAGCGGCAGCGCTGGTGTCGACATAATCCCGCAGAGGGTGTGCGCACGCCCAAAGCGGCACACACCCTGCCCAAAGCCATGGATGTGGATGAGATGAGCCAGTTGCTCGACGTACGTGGTGATGCTGACACCAGTTGGCTCGGAATCCGCAACAGGGCGATATTCGAGCTGCTCTACTCTTCAGGAATGCGTATCAGCGAGCTGTGCGGCCTGGATATCTATGACCTCAGTTTTGATGATGCATCGCTGCGGGTGACGGGCAAGGGCAACAAGACGCGACAGCTTCCGGTCGGTCGCCAGGCATTGGCCGCTGTTCGTTCCTGGTTGGCGGTGCGCCCGGAAAAAGCCGCTGATCATTCCGGGAACGCACTGTTTATAAGTTCCCGGGGTGGGAGGGTAAGTGCCCGAAGTATTCAAAAACAGCTGCGCGACTGGGGTATCCGCCAGGGAATCAATGCTCCTGTGAGTCCTCACACATTGCGCCATTCCTTTGCCAGTCACATGCTTGAATCGAGTGGGGATCTCAGAGCAGTGCAGGAACTTCTGGGTCACGCAAGCATCTCTACGACGCAGGTGTACACACATTTGGACTATCAGCACCTGACCAAGGTGTATGATCAGACGCATCCGCGTGCGGGACGTATCTCATCGACCCGCGACCGCGTCCGGTCTGAAGATGAAACAGACAGCACCTGAAACCTGATTCGACACAGTACTGTCCGGGCATCGCGATGGGGGTGCTGTCCCCGGCCATACTGGCTCTCAGGATGACCGATAACGTGGCTGTGATTGATGACCTCACAACGAATAAACGGGAACAAGAATAGACGATACCCAAACTGTATTCGCATCGATAGATGCGAATGTTGTTCCTGTGCTGGTGCTCTGTGCGTTGTCCCTGGTGGGGAACTACATCTATTGGATACAAAATCTACGGATTGGGTTTCAATACAGGCACCATGCCTATTGGCTGTCTGCTGTTCTTTGTATCCCACGATGTGACGTATGTAGCCATGTACTCCACATGGTTTCATGAAAAAACCACTGTTTTCCCAAATTGTACTGATTTGGTTTATGTCTCACCGTGATCATGGAACTGGCTTTTTTGTGATGGTCCTGAAATTCGTGCGGAAGGAAGTGATGCCTGAGGTATCACAGCGAATGGTTGCTCTTGTGATGCTGGGTGAGCTGCTGTGTTTTTCGCCTGGATGATTGTAAAAATCACCATGGATGATGAATTGTTTCTCAGTAACTACTCGCCCCCTTTTCCTGCTCGATCATTGTGGCGGCGGTGCCGTTGAGTGCGATGTGGATGGCGGTCAGCGGGTTGTAGCTCTGGTGGGCCATGGACTGGAGATAGCTGGAGATTCTGCAGTGGGCCTCGGCGTGGCGGAGGGTTCGGAAGCAGCCGGAGACCTTCTGCCTGACCTTGGCCATGCGGATATCACGCTCGGCGCGCCGTCCGCACACAGCGTCTCGAGGTACACCAAATGCGGCGCGATCAGCGCGATCAGCGCCTGACACAACCCCGCCGTCGCCTTGGAATCGAAATATGCGTTGCCCATGACCCTGTGCAATAATGAAACGCACACACCATAGAACCTCTTTCCTATGATGTCAAGGGGAGCGAGTAGTTACGTTTCTCATTATTTTTGGCGTGACGATCTTCTCGTGCAGCCCGTTCACCTTTGCCATGATGGCGTCCCGCAAGTCTGCTCTGGGACAACCTGTATTCCGCCTGGGTTGGGTACCTGATCATGCCACTGAGCTACTGGCCTGCATTAGCTCTGATGGACCCGTTTTTCAGGTCACCACTATGGGTTGTTTTTGGCCGCCTGATCGTCCTGTTCGGGCTGATCAACATCTGGTACATCGTTACTTTGAAAGAACACATTCAGCGGCATGGGCAGAGCATTTCAAACGGGGGTGTATAGAGACACAGGCTGAGACAATGAGCTACGTCTCCGAATTTTGATCCCTCAGGTTTCGGCCCAATCCCGGCACCACTCGATACCCGAATCCAGTATCATGCGTGCAAACTCCTTTCCGTCGATAAGCCGAACTCGTTTTTGTATCGCGTGATCACAGCACGTCTTTGAGAATTCTTCCGCAGCGGAAACGACCCATGTTAGTTGCGTATATTCCTCGTCCGTTCCGGACCTCTTGTTATCTGCGTAATCCACGATTTGTTTAACGGGCAAATCATCGGTTACGCCATGGTGAAGTTTGGCCTGAACATAGATGACTACTTTCAGCGATTCGAATGTCGCGACAATATCAGCGTCTCCTTTTTTGTCCCGTTCATTTTTGGCTGGGATTTCTGCACTGGCACCCTGATATTCGAAGTAGCGCTTGATCAGCTTCTCAAATTGATTTGGGTTTTGAAGATCTCGAATGGCTTTTAGCGTCTCTGCTTGGCATTTGGCTAATATTTCGTGACGCAAATCGATGGGTTTCTCCTGTCGATGCCGGTCGATTGCGCCTTCGATACTCTTGCGAAGGTCATCGATATTCACATTGGTTTGGCGAACCTTCATGCGACTTGTTAGCGCCGCGTCCGCGTAGCCTTCACGCGGAATGTCAAGCTCGACCTTCTCGACACGCCGGAAAAACCCGAGATCGATAGAACCGTCTTCATGCGGTGTCTTCATGCACCCGTCGCGAATCACCGCGCAGTTATCATCCCAGCTTTTGAGATCCTTTAGCTCATTTTCTATCTGTGAGGGGACGAGTCTTTCCGCATCGGCAATTTCCAACACATGGAATTTGCCGTATGTCGGCACCACAACCCAGTCACCTTGTTCCATTTCTAGGAACCGCTGGAGAGAAAATCGCGACCTGCCCCATTCATCACTTCCGAGCGTGTCTGCAACTTTGGGCCAGTCGTCCTGATGCTCGGAAACAAAATTGGGCCTCGCTCCATATTCCGACCATCCTATCGAGAGCAGTTGCTTTTGCTCAAGAAGAGGGTGCGACCACTCCATCTGATGAGAGATTCGATGTAAATAATAGTTCTTCATGCAGGGCTATTTCACGTTAGTCGGAAGGGGTTGAACTGCTGGTGAGGTTTCGGAACGCTGACTTTTAAAGGCTTGAGCCTTTCTTTTCCCACTTTGCCAAAAAGTACTGCCAAGAGCAACTCTATTGGAAAGCACTGTTTTGCCGGTGGCTGGTGTGAGAAATACCCTACAGCAGATCCACCGCTTGACGTCACCGGCAATGCACGTTCGCCGCTGAGTGAAAGAGAAAAGAAAGTGCCTGTGGATTGCGGTGCACTGTCGGAAACGACATCTGATCAGCACCACCTGTTCCGGAACAACGCCAGCCTGGTCCACCCAAAAAAAGGGAGCCGAAGCTCACCTTTTTTATACCAGCTGCGTACTGGCGTGTGCTGTTACCGATTCAGTGGATGCAGTACAACCGTGTCGGTAGAACCAGAACCATCTGAAATATTCACCTGAGTGGTCGCCACAGTAATGGTCGTGGAGGGCACTTCGAAGGTGATTACCCCGGCAGCACGGGGGCTTTTACCCTCGTCGGCCTCCAGGGTGACCAGATCGGTCATCTTGATGACCATGACTTTCCCGGCAGGTACTGTACCCCGTGCGTACGTGCCAGCTGTGTACGTGACACCATCTTCCGTGTTGAACTCGACTTGGTAGTCCGCATCACGACTCCTGCTTTTGTTGGTCAATACCAAGCGCTGATTGTACCCACTGTATGTGGTGATATAGGGAATATCCACACTGAGGCCATCACGGACAATCTCGCCAAACACACCGGACTTATCCTCCGGATTGACAGTGTTATTTTTCGCTGCAAACTTTAACGTATAGTCATATGTCGATTCCTGGATAGCCGATTTTCCGCCCGCGGTGAGTCTCAAGTGGTGGACCGTTTCAAGGGCAGTTTCACCGAACGTATATACAATCGAACCACCGTCCTCGGCGAATTTGCCGGGGATACTGTTACTAGCATTGACACTATCAACATCTGTGGCGGAGCTCAACGTAGCACGACCTTCCTGCTGTTTGCCCTCCTCATCCTCTGTCAGAGTAAAATCACCCTCAACAGTGAGCGTTGACCCTTCTTTCAGGAGATTATCCAGTTGTACCTGCACCATATCAGGCGTATGTACATCCATGTTCACTCCGACCTCAACTGTGCCAAGGGTAGCCGTAGTAGCGGTTGCGTTGCTACCAGGTACAAAGTTCAAGAACCTACTTGCGACACCTGCCGTGAAAGTCCGTCGCTCGCTCACGGCCACCTTCAGACCTGGGGTAAACATGGCAATCGCACCATCTTCATCACCGAGGGTGGCGCTGGCATTACCAGTCGCCTCTGTCAGATCATCAGGGTCATAGAATTTGACTTCCGCAGTCACCGTGCCGCTTGTGGACGTAACCTGTATGAATGGTTCTTTATCACCAATCTGATTATCGTGGGCCTTGAAAGTTATTACAGTAGGGGTGGTGTCAGTGCCTAGTGGTAACTCGTTATTTAGAACCTCGAGAATGACAAATGAATTATCTTTAGCACGAGTAACTTCTCTGAAGGTAGGGCCAGAGGGGGTGACGCCGACCGTTAGCTGCCCAACATCTGGGGAGCCGCCTTCGCTGACGAAATTACCAACGAACTCCGCCCCGCGCAGATCAACCCGGATGTAGGAGCCTTGTGGTATAAGAATATCAGGGGTGACGCTAAAACCGGAGTGCACGAGCTCAAGCGCATTATCACCAGTACCAGCAACATACTCAGAGGCATACTTGATGGCTGGCGAGGGCGAGGCGGCAGTGGCGCTAAGGTTTACTTGTGCGGTGGCCGCACCCGAAACCATCAGCAGGGCGGCACCTGCAACGCCAAACAATTTCTTGGTAAACATGGAGTAAACTCCCTAAATTAAAAGTATTTAAATTAAAGGAGGACCCCGGTGAAGACACACCGGGGACTCCAGTTAGCTAATGTCATACTGTCTATAGGGAGTATTCGATTCAGTTTTTTCCGGAACTAAAACGAACCAATAGAAGATATGACAGTCCTATTCTGTCTGTCTGTCTGTCAAGTCTTTTTTGCGCTTTTTTTATCTGCCCCGCTTCCAGTCCGAGTGATGCACTCGGACTGGAAGCGGGGCAGATAAAGGCATACCGTAATTTCCAGAATCCCCAAGCAGATCCTTCATCTCGTCGAATAGAAGCAAAGAGGCATTGTTTCGCTTGAGGCTTAAGAAGGCGCTGGGAGAGACGGAGTTCCCGGAAGCCGCTCACAGCGGAGGGGCTCGCCGCCGCCAACCACCCGACGCTGCAGAGAGTCGCGCCGAGCCGGTTTTGGCCAGTACCTTGCAGAACTCATTCTTGCCGGTCCCAGGCGAGCCGTAGATGAGAATGTTGACGCCATCCGCCATCCGATTCTTCAACCCGACCGGGAACAGATCATGGCCTATCGCGATATGGAAGTCCGCTGCCGTAAAGACTGTGGGCGTGCCGCACGAATGATGCCGCGACTGCGCACATTTTCCTCGATTGAATTGTCAGCTCGTGCTTCTGATGCCAGAAAGCATGATTGGAACATCCTTCGGCGTTTGGGTCCCACGTCGGACGCATCCTTGACACTCAACTTCAGAGCTGGTGCGCTCAGTCATGGGGGATGAATGGATTTTTGGACTATCAAGTGGACACACTGAACACCGTACGCGATTCAGTGTTCACTGCCCGCCATGAAGATCGGGCTTCGCCAGTTTGGCGACGAGACAGTTCACTGGTTCAGGCTGGCCGCGGTGTCGGGTGAGCTGACGCGCTCCGGGTTGGCCCGGGAGCTGTGTGAGCGCACGGACTGGCGCACCCAGCGCGGTGATCTGTGCCTGGCGCAGGCCCGCACGGTGGTGCCACAGCTGGCTGCGAGGCTCAACATCCCCCTGCCGGCACCTGTGAAGTCTGTCCCGGACCCCCGCCACCACCCACCCTGTGCGCCGATGGCTGACTGTGCGTGCGACCTGGAGGCATTGGGTGTGGTCTCGGTTGAGCCGGTGCTGGGCACCCAGACCCCTGACTGGCAGGCCATGATGCACACCTGGCATCCACAGGGGGCACCCAGGCTGCCGGGCGGGGCTCTGAAGTACTGGGTGGTGAGCGAGCACGCCGGGCGCCTGGGTGGTCTGTCCTTTCATGCGGCCAGCTGGCATGAGCAGGCCCGGGATGACTTCATTGGCTGGTCAGCACGGGCGCGGGTTCACAACCTGCATCGGGTAATCAACAACGCCCGGTTCCTGATCCTGCCCCAGGTGCGTGTCCACGGCCTGGCCTCGCAGGTGCTGCGGCTGGCCGGTGATCGGGTGTGCGAGGACTGGCACCAGGCCTATGGCGTCCTCCCGCAGCTGGCGTATACTCACCTGGATCAGGCGCACAGTGGTCAGAGTTACCGGGCCAGTGGCTGGCATCATGTGGGTGAGACCTCGGGACGGCGGTGCGCCAGAGGTGACCGCAAACGGGTGTATGTGCTGCCCCTGCAGCAGGGTTGGCAGGCGTGCGTGCAGGCGGCTCCCCAGGCACGGTTCCGGGCCGCGCAGTGTCCGGGTCTGCCGGAGACGGCCCACTGGACCGAGTGGGAGTACGGGGCCTCCACCCATCCGGACGGGCGCATTGCGACACGCCTGCTCGCCATGGGCCGGGCCTGGGACGATGCGCGGGCCGATGAGACACCCCGGATCTTCAGGACGGCGGCCAGCCGCACGGCGGCCGCTCGACTCCTCTCCAACGGGCAGGTCAGTCTGGACGATATTCTCGAATCACACCGTCAGCCGACCGTGCTGCGCTGTGCACAGCACCCGGTGGTGCTGGCGGTGCAGGACACCACCGCGTTCAACTTCGATACCCTCAAGCACTCGACCAGGGGGCTGACCTCCATCGGTGGCACGGCCCAGGGGATCTGTGCCCATGCCAGTGTGGCGTTCTCAGAGACTGGCAGTCGGGTGCTTGGGGTGCTGGAGATCGACGGTCACTTTCGCACCCGGGCCGCAGATGATGCGCAGCTGACAGAGTCCGTCCGCTGGGTGGAGGGGCTGGAACTGGCCGGGGAGCTGGCGAGTGCCTGCGCTGACACCCGGAGGCTGATGGCTGAGGGCGAGGCTCCGGTGCCGGCACCGACCCGGGTGGTGACGGTCTGTGACCGGGAGGGGGATGACTGGGCGATGTTTGAGCGCCAGCACGCGCTGGCCGATCAGGTGGGGCTGCTGGTGCGCAGTCACGGAGCCCGGCGGCGCAGGGTACTCTGCGAGGATGGCCGGCTGGTGCCGCTGCGAACCCATCTTGAGTCACTCGACCCGGTGGCACACACGCCCGTGACCCTGGGTGCCCAGGGCGGGGCACGGGCCCGGACAGGGCGCACCGCACAGGTCTGTCTGCGGATTGCACGCGTTCACCTGAAGGCACCGGCGGGGACGACCGGCCATGACAGTCTGCCGGTGATCGCGGTGTCCATCACTGAGGATGACCCACCCGAGCAAATCAGGGAGCCGGTGAACTGGCTGCTGCTGTGTACCGAGGGGGAGGTCGATGCCGACACGGCCCTGCGCATCTGCCGCTGGTATGAGACCCGCTGGGGCATTGAGGAGTACTTCAGAGTCCTGAAAAGCGGCTGTGAGATCGAGAAACGGCAGTTCGATGACATTGAGGCCCTGCTCAAGTGCATGGCCTGTGATGCGGTGACGGCCTGGCGCGTGTTCGATCTGCAGCGGCGTGCCACGCACGAACCCGACACGCCGGCTCGGGAGGTCGTCGAACCTGAGGAGATCGCCACCTGTCAGCTGCTGCTGCACGATCTGTATCCGAAGATGCCGATCAGGGCACCACCTGATCTGAGCATCCGAGAGTATGTGGTGAACCTGGGCAGGCTGGCCGGCTTTCAGCCAAGCACACGACAGCCGGTTCCCGGAACCAAGCTCCTCTGGCTCGGCACCACCGAGGTCATGGCTGGCATACGAACACTGAGGGCGCTCACAGCCGGAAAAATCACTGTAGAGGACTGGGACTCTGGATGATCACAACAACACTGCGTCATGTGTGGGGTGGTGATAGATTTTTGGAGGTTCCCTGCCTTCGCTTGGCGCTGGCTGGAGGCGCAAAAAGGGAAGCAACCGCTCCCCGTGTTGAATCCAGGCACTGGCCAGTTAACCGGCGGCGACCGCAACTTCAGCCGCGTCGGCCGGGTAATACTGCTCATCGACCTCCAGGGTCCAGCCAAATGGGTCGGCCTCGCGTCTCTCCTGAATGGCCAGCAACGCATTCCGCAGTTCTGCGGCGATGTGATCCACCTCGCTGAGCCGGTACTCGGTTCCGTCGGCATCTGCGATCACACTGATCGGGCTTACGATGGCCGCGGTTCCACAGGCAAAGGCTTCGGTAATGGAACCTGCCTGTATACCTTCAAGCACCTCGGCAATGGGCAGGTTGCGCTCCGTGACCGTTATGCCCTTGTACTGCGCCAGCTTGAGAATGGAGTCGCGGGTAATCCCTGCCAGAAAGGAACCGGTGAGTTCAGGGGTATGCAACTCACCGTCCATGAGTACAAAGAAGTTCATTCCGGAGAGCTCTTCGATGTATTTCATCTCCACCGGGTCCAGCCAGAGTGACTGATCGTAGCCACGGTTCTGAACCTGGCGAGCAGACTGCAACGCGGCGGCGTAGTTGCCACCTGTTTTGGCCGCACCGGTTCCCCCGCGTGCTGCCCGGCACGCAGTACGTTCAATCTGTATGCTCATGTGGCCAGCATGGTAGATTGCCGACGGACTGGAGATCACGAGAAAGATGAAGCTGTCAGAGACCCCCATTCCCAGATTGGATTTGGTGCCAATCAGGAATGGTCTCAGATAGAGGGACTCGCCAGAATTACCGGGTATACATGGCTCGGCGTGAGCGGTAACTAACCCTATGCCATCCATGTAGATGTCTTCAGGAACGTCAATCATGCACATGCGTTCGGCAGAACGGTTCATGCGCTTAAGGTTGTCCAGTGGGCGAAAGAAGCTCGCGCGACTGCTGCCGACCCGATAGGCCTTGAGACCCTCGAACACCCCCTGGGCGTAATGCAGTACCTTGGCTGCGGGGTCAAGCTCAATGGTGCGGTAAGGTGTCAGTTCCGCCCTGTGCCAGATGCCGTCGAGGTAGTCTGCCCGGTACATGATGGGTACCTTGAGCTGGCCGAAATCCAGTTTTTCCGGCAGTACAAACTGCTCCAGTGCACTGGCGACATCCGAACTAACCTGATAATGACCCATCTCTGCGAATCCTGACGACGGCGGGTAAGCCGCGAGTTGAACAGGTAACCGATTATATTTGAGCTCACCAAATTTGCCATCCCCTTCAACACTCCGAGTTCCAGCGTGCAGCGCAACACTGGGACGGGGGTTGGTACAAAAAGCCCGGCAAAGAACTCCCTGATTTTCTCATAAGGCACTACAGGGCCCGCCCAACCCAAAGACAGGGTGAGTGTTATGATAGGGTCCTGTAGGACGAGGTGGAAGCCAATGTGATCACATTCATTGATGTAGGCGATGCACCGCATTATCCATAGTCCAAAAACACGAAACCCCGACCATAGGTCAGGCTTCGGAATTGGAGCGTCATTCCAACCCGAAGGCTGGAACACCGCATCGCGAGTGCAATACAAAAAACAGGCGTATTGTGCGAACTGCCATATTTCCCTGCGCCTGAGAAAATCAATCGGGCCGATCGGGAACAATGTGGTTGCGTGATGGACGGGCGCACATATAATCAGGCGTCGCACTCGGGTTGCGCAGCGGGTGTGCGGCGTCCCCGGTCCTCGCAGCTGTGCACCCACTACCGATACAATCAGGGTGAGTAATGTCCGTGTTGTCACAATCACTCGAAGAGCTTCAGACTCTGGAATCCGAACTCGCTGAGTCATACCAGAACCTCCGGTCTCGAGGTCTCAAGCTGGACATGACCCGCGGCAAACCCTCAGCAGAGCAAGTGATGCTCTCCGATTCTCTGGATGGGGTACTCGGGGGTAACTACCGAAGTGCCTCTGGAGAGGATACCCGCAACTATGGCAACCTGAGGGGCATTGATGAAATGCGTGCGCTGGGCGGCGCGCTTCTCGGCGTACCTGCAGCCAATGTGATCGCGGCCGGGAATTCCAGTTTGACGTTGATGTATCTGTGCATGGTCCAGGCGGCCCAGATCGGCAGTGAACAGAACGGCGCCTGGAACAAGGTTGTGGAACGGCCGCGCATGATATGCCCGGCTCCCGGGTATGATCGGCATTTCAGGCTCTGTGAGCATCTCGGTGTGGACATGGTCACTGTGGACATGGGCGCGGACGGACCAGATATGGATGCGGTTGAAGCCCTTGTGCGTGATCATGAAGACATCGTGGGGCTGTGGTGCGTGCCCAAATACTCGAACCCCACCGGTGTGGTATACAGTGAGGAGACCGTTGATCGCATTGCCCGCTTGGGTGCGTTCGCCCAGCCCTGGTTCCGGGTGTTGTACGACAACGCCTATGCCGTTCATGGTTTGGGCAAACGCCCTGCACAGCTCACTGATATCTGGAAACGGTGTCAGGTTCACGGAACCCTGGACAGTGTCTGGCAATTTGCCTCCACCTCAAAGATCAGTTTTGCCGGGGGTGGGGTATCTTTCGTTGCCGGCTCGGATGCCAACCTCGCTGATCTGGAACAGCTCCTGGGCGTGATGACCATCGGTTTTGACAAGGTCAACCAGCTTCGTCATGCGCGCCTGTTTCCGGACCTGTCAGCCCTCGAGACCCACATGCGGAAACATGCCGAGATTCTCAGGCCGAAATTTGCTGCCGTTGAAGAGGCCCTGCAGTCCGAACTTTCAGAGTACGGCCACTGGAATTCGGCAGATGGCGGCTATTTCGTCTCCTTTGATACCCATCCGGGGGTGGCCGCGGAAGTGGTTCGTCTGGCCGCGGACGCGGGAGTCAAGTTGACGCCGGCAGGTGCCACCTTCCCCTATGGACATGATCCGCAGGACCGCAATATCCGCATTGCGCCCTCGATGCCACCACTGGACGAAGTCCGTCAGGCAATGGAAGTTTTTGTGGTCTGTGTGCAGCTGGCCACTGTTCGCAGGGAGCTGGCAGATTCCTGAATCGTTTCCAGACTACTTCTCGGAATTTGGACCCGATTGGGCACCGGAACCCTGGAAGGGGAACTGAGCAATTTTGTCCGAGGATTTAATGTCCGTCACCTTGACCTGCCCCTCCCGCTCAACTTCGTCGACGCGGATCACCGAGTGCATGGGGATGAATGAGCGCTTGACGCTCGAAAACTCGTTTTTCAGTTTCTCCTCGGCCGGGTCCACAATCATTTGCGTGCGTTCACCAAAGACGAAATCCTCAACTTCGATGAACCCCATCAAATCACTCTGGAAAATATGGCGGGCATAGACTTCGTAGACTTGCCCCTGACTATAGAAAACGACTTTATAGACTGGCTGATCGGCCATGACTGCTCTCTTTCTCGACTCTGTTCGGGAGGGCCCCGAAAAACGGGAGGACCCTGAAAAAAAGGGGGCGTGCATCATATCATAATGCAAACGGCTGCCGCTGCAGCAACCTTCTTGCTGCCCCAGACACCGATCGATATTGGGCTGGCGACTCATTTTAAAAGATCTGAATGAGGAAAACGCAGTTCGATCTGGTCCTTCAGATCAGATGCCGATAGCTGGATTTATGCAGTGTCATCGCTATAATCCGCCGTCCGCCGCCACTGCTCCTGCCAAGCACGCCATGAAGAAGCTCTTTGTCGAGACCCACGGTTGCCAGATGAACGAATACGACTCTGCGCGCATGCGTGACCTTCTCGGCGACAGCCATGGGCTTGTTGAAACCGGCCAGGCTGAGAACGCAGATGTGATTCTGCTCAACACCTGCTCGATTCGTGAGAAGGCGCAGGAAAAAGTGTTCCATCAGCTTGGCCGCTGGAAGAGACTCAAGGAGCAGAACCCGGCTCTTCTCATTGGCGTCGGTGGTTGTGTTGCCAGTCAGGAGGGTGAGGCGATTGCCCGGCGTGCGCCTCACGTTGACCTGATCTTTGGTCCGCAGACCTTACATCGTCTGCCGGAGATGATCAGCGAACGCCGCCGGGATGATGGAACCACGGTCGTGGATATCAGTTTCCCCGAGATCGAAAAGTTTGACCGCCTCCCCGAACCGGAGGCGGACGGCGTGAGCGCCTGTGTCACGATCATGGAAGGCTGTTCAAAGTACTGTACATTTTGCGTTGTGCCCTACACGCGTGGCGAAGAGGTCAGCAGACCCCTGATGGATGTGCTGGCCGAAGTGACTCATCTGGCGCTCCGGGGCGTGCGCGAGATCAATCTGCTTGGCCAGAACGTCAATGCCTGGCGCGGCAGCCTGGTCGATGGCTCAGTTGGCCGCTTTTCCGATCTCCTGCCGCTGGTTGCCCAGATTGAGGGTATTGACCGGATCCGCTTTACCACATCCCACCCGGTTGAGTTTACCGATGACCTGATTGAAGTGTTTGCCGAGGTCCCGGAGCTGGTGGACCATTTGCACCTGCCGGTGCAGAGCGGGTCGGACCGGATTCTGGCCCTGATGAAGCGCGGCCATATGGCACTAGAGTACAAGGCCAAAATTCGGGCACTGCGGCGGATTCGCCCAGACATCAGTCTGTCTTCGGATTTTATTGTCGGCTTTCCGGGAGAGACGGAGCAGGACTTCGAGGCCACCATGCAGTTGATCGAAGAGATCGGTTTCGATACCTCTTTCAGTTTTATCTACAGTGCCCGGCCGGGTACTCCAGCGGCAGATGTACCAGACGAGACTTCAATGGGTGTCAAAAAAGCACGCTTGCAGCGCTTGCAGGCACGCATCCAGCAACAGGCTCGCCAGATCAGCCTGAATATGGTGGGGTCGCAACACACTGTGCTCGTCAGCGGCTACTCCAAAAAAGATCCCGGGTACTTGCAGGGACGGACCGAAAATAATCGTGTGGTCAATTTCCGCTGTGATGATGATTCCCTCATTGGTCAGTTTGCCCGAGTTGTAATTACCGAAGCACTGCCACATTCACTGCGGGCGCTGCTGCTGTAGAACCGTAGCTTCGTCTTCTGACAATTTTGCCAGTCGCACCTGACTCATTCTTTTTGTGGAGGTACGGTAAGTCAGTCATGTGCCCTGAGGCACGTACTCTCCTGAGCGGCTCAGCGTGGTGACAGCGAGTTGACAGTTGTGACGAGGTATCGAGATGAGCCATGTTGCATTTGAGAAAACTCTGGCTTGGAGTGGCGCTGCCTGTGCTGTTCTTTTTTTGGGGCTTTTATATTGGGAGGGATGATGCCTGTCCCGGGTCCCTCGCTTTCAGCCGATCAGGTAGCAGCCAACTTCGCTGAGCATCGTATCGGTATGCGGGTCGGGATGGTGCTGATGGTGTGTGCCGCCGCCTGTTACGCCGCATTTGTTGCCATTGGCGCTGCCCAGACCAGCCGGATACCGGAGGCTTCAAAATCTGCGATGTATTGTCAGCTGGTAGGTGGTTCCGTCTCTGCGGTGACATTCATGATACCAGCCTTCTTCTGGATCGTCGCAACCTTCAGACCTGGCAGGAATGTGGAACTGATTCCGCTGGCGAACGATCTTGCCTACGTCGCCGTTGTGTTTCCATGGATGCTCTTTTTGGTTCAAAACTGGTCCTTTGCGTAAGCAGTTCTGAATGATGATAGAGAAAATCCGCTGGTTGGCCCACATCAATGTGTGGGGATGTGTCGTATATTCACCAGCCGTATTTTTGCCGTTCTTTATGACTGGCCCATTCGCATGGAATGGAGTGTTCGTGTTGTACATACCAGGGCTGATGTTCACGATATGGTTTGCAGCAATGAGCCTAATGCTTGCACAGGTCGTTGACCGTAACCAGGACAGTGAGTTTCGAGCATGACTTGAATCCCTGTACTTCAGGCATGAGCGCAGCAACTTTTTTCACGACCTGTCCGCACACTTGATCAGTATTTGGAACAGCTCACCCAGATTGAAAACGGTCTGTTGGACCGTCCTCATGCCGGATCGCATCCTTCGTTCGTCACAGTCCGCTTTCTGTGCACCCGAAATTGAGAAATTGGACTGTATTCATGCGGACATCAGTGGCTTGGGTCCGCTGGTTCGCGAATGACAAGGGTGCCGGCAAGTTTATCGTGCCAGCCCTGCTTGCGCCTGTCACAGCCCACCCAGATGATGCCAAGTAGCAGGGGGACCACGGAGACAGAGTAACCGAAATAGCGTCCAATCAGCTGGCCGTTTGATGCACGCTCGCCCGTTGAAGCATCGACGATACGGAGCTTGAACAGAATTTTTCCGGGTGTTGCGGATCTATATATCCAGAAGGCAATGACAGCCACGGCCGGGAACAGCGAGCTGAGCAGGAAATCCCAGGGCCCAGCAATCAAATCCGGGCTGTGCCAGTAGGCTGGACCATAGATCAGGTTGAGCAGGGGGGAGGTAATGACTCCAATGAGCAGAATATCGACGAGGGCGGCTGCCACTCGGACCCAGAAACCGGCGTACTCCATATTCTGGGTGCCCATGGATTTCGGTACATTGGCATATTGGTCTGACACGGTAATTTCTCGTCTACCTGCTCAGGACCGGGCCGCCCGGAAATCGGAGGTTGCCCGAGACACCAGACTCTCAAAACCAACCAGACTCGTCAATATCTTCAAATGCTTTTCGGCTTTATGGACTAATGGTCAGATGCCCTGTCGGCACCCACGCCGGTCATGGCACGCACGTACTGGTCGCTGAAGGCATCTTCTTCTTCCTGGGCGCTGGCACTGTTATCAGTCACTGAAACCAGCCAGATAGTGATAAAACACAGGCTCATGGAAAACAGGGCAGGGTAGCGGTAGGGGAATATGGCTGTCTCGTTGCCCAGGATATCGACCCAGACAATGGGCCCCAGAATCACCAGCGCAACCGAACTGAGCAGCCCAGCCCAACCTCCGAAGACCGCACCCCGGGTCGACAGTTTTTTCCAGTACATGGACAAAAACAGAATGGGGAAGTTGGCACTGGCAGCGATGGCGAACGCCAGACCGACCATAAAGGCAATGTTCTGCTGCTCAAAGAGAATCCCCAGAAGCACCGCTACAACACCCAGACCAATGGTTGTCAACTTGGATACCCGGACTTCCCGGGTTTCGCTGACATCACCTCGTCTGATGACGTGGGCGTAGAGGTCGTGGGACACAGCCGTGGCTCCGGCGAGGGTAAGCCCTGACACGACCGCCAGGATGGTTGCAAAGGCGACCGCTGAGATGAAACCAAGAAAGATATCCCCGCCCAGGGCTTGTGAGAGATGAATGGCAGCCATGTTGTCTCCACCGATCAGCCTGCCATCGCTGTCAGTGACCTCGGGATTTGCTGCCAGAAACACAATGGCACCGAAGCCAATTACAAAGGTTAACAGGTAGAAATAGCCGATAAATCCGGTGGCGTAGAACACGGAACGGCGCGCCTGAATCGCATCGGGTACGGTGAAGAAACGCATCAGAATATGGGGCAGGCCCGCGGTACCGAACATCAGGGCCAGAGCCAGCGAGATTGCCGAGATCGGGTCGGACACCAGCCCGCCGGGTGCCATGATTGCATCACCGAGTGTATGCACGGCGACAGCTGACTCAAACATCAGGTTGAGAGAGAAATCCATCCCGGCCAGCACCAGAAAAGCCAGAAAAGTGGCACCGGACAGCAGCAGAACCGCTTTGATGATCTGTACCCAGGTGGTCGCCAGCATTCCGCCAAAGGCGACGTAGGTAACCATAAGGACGCCCACCAGAATCACGGCTATTTCGTAAGGCAGGCCAAACAGAACCTCAATGAGCTTGCCTGAACCAACCATTTGGGCGATCAGGTACAGGAGTACCACGGATAGGGATCCAAAAGCCGAAACCAGGCGAATGGGACGTTGCTGCAACCGGAACGACGCCACATCGGAGAAATTGTAGCGTCCCAGGTTTCGCAATCGTTCCGCCAGCAAAAACAGAATAATGGGCCAGCCGACCAGAAACCCAATGGAATACAGCAGGCCATCAAAGCCCGACAGGAACACCAGTCCCGAGATACCAAGAAATGAGGCTGCGGACATATAGTCACCAGCAATGGCCAGGCCGTTCTGGAAGCCGGTGATCCCTCCGCCGGCTGAGTAGTAGTCACGGGCGGATCGGCTGCGTCTGGAGGCCCACCAGGTTATGCCCAGGGTGGCGGAGACAAACGCCAGAAACATTGCAATGGCGGTGAAGTTCATGGATCAGACTGTCGGGTTTCTCAGGTTTCCCGGTTGTGCGGGCCTATCTGCCTTGATCTGCTCTCAGGGATAAGACATGCGCGTCTGATGCCGCGACCACCTCGTCGGTCAATTGGTCGAAGGAGGTGTTGGCCCGGTGCACATACATTCCAGTGAGCACGATGGTAAAAATGATCACTGCAAGCCCTAATGGGATGCCCCAGGATATGATTGAGCCTGCAGCAATCTTGTGTGCCAGCACCTCCGGGTAGAAGGCCACAAGAAGAATGAAGGCAAAGTACACACACCACATCAGACCACATAGAGTCCAGCTGAGTCGGGCCTTGCTGCGAATCAGCACATGGAATTTCGGGTTGTTCCTTATGTGATCGTAGTGATGTTCGCTCATATGCCCGCCTGTCCCCTCAAAGGTGCTGCTGCATGTGCCCTGTTCCGGCTTTGGTAGCGCAAGGCTGATCGAGCTTCCTGGCCCCGGATGTCGATGTCGAGACTGGCGTTGAGAATCAGGTAGCCGACAAAACCAGATGCGAGAGAGCCAACACTAATGCCCAGCCGTTCATCGGACAGCACATCGACGCCAGTTTCCTCAAAGGCCAGAGAACTGATGAACAGGCTCATGGTAAACCCGATACCACAGAGCGCCGGTTGTCTGTGTTCAATCTGCATGATCACTGGTTCCAGTCAGTTGAAGTTGTTGATGTGCCAATCGGAGTTCAGATAATACCAAGAGTATCCCTGCAACAATATTAATATCGTGCACATGTGTACATTATTGGCTTACTGCCTGCTTCTCCCGGTGCTGGGCCGCCCCAGTCCCAGAAACCAGAGCATGAGTGCAGCTCCCACGCCGGATGATCCCAGAATCATGGTCATGATCATGATTTGGTAACGCACGGCTGTAAGTGGAGATACGCCAGACAATATTTGCCCTGTCATCAGCCCAGGCAGGGTCACCAGGCCCACCGCCAGCAGGGTATTGATCTGGGGAATCATGGCAGCATGGTATGCTGCCAATCGGGCCTCGGATTTGGGTTGGTTCCGGTGCAGCTCAGCCTGATATCTCTCAGCAGCAAGGCTGATGGCATTCATGGTACTGGCAAAATACATGCCCGCCAGGGGAATAAAGAGGCGCGGCTCAAACCAGGTTTCGGCATCCAGTACCAGAAGGACGGAAATCATCAGATGTATGCCCACGGAACAGCCCAGGGCCAAAAGTGCTGGCAGCAAATAGCCGCGCTGGTGGCGAACGGGGCGGATGGCGATCCAGGCGGCAGCTGTCAGCATCAGCGTGACCACGCCCAGGCTGATCCAGGGTGAGGGGTATTCGAAGATACTGACCAGCAGGTAGCCGACGGCAACCAGTTGTATGAGCATACGACCTGCGGCGATCAGGATTTCGGCGGGCCTGCCGCGCCATGCCAGGTAGACTGCGCAGACCAGTATCACTGGTACAAGACACCAGGCCAGATCAAGCCAGGAAATTGTTGCTGTCATCTGTATTCTTCCAAGTGTCCTCTCTCCCTATTGGGCCCTGGTCGCGCACGCAGAGCAGATCGCTGTTGATACTGGAGATGTAGAGGGGAGCACCTCTACCACCTGCGCTTTGTAGCTGAGGTACCATTTCTATTTCCGGTAACAGCAATAAATATGTTTCCCTTTGCTGAGCTGTTGTGTGCATGATGATCGGGCAGTGTTTAACTGAGCTACCCTGGCTTGGCGTCTAGCCAGGCATTTAATTGTGCTTCGGAAATGCCGAGCCCGATTATCGCACCTGTATGCAGGCTGCTTAGATCAGCAAGGGTCATTGCCGTAAATTTATCGACCTCTGTTATTTCTTTGTCGGCGCAATATTGTTCAATGTGCTTTTCGATAGCTTCACCGTGCAAGCCGTCTCGAACCACAAGGCCCATCACTTCTTTTCGTTGCTGGCGGTGCTGGATGCGGAAGGCATCGATTTCACCCAGTGACTGCTTTACGACGCCGTATTGTTTGCAAGAGCGAACATAAGCCCAGCAAAATAAATCCAGCATAGGCCCAGTTTCATTTTTCTCGTAGATTGCCAGTAATGCGGCGGTGTAGTCATCGCGTGATACGTCGGTAAAACTCAGTGGACACAAATTCTGTTTGATAAACGGAATATTGCAGCTCAGTCTTGAAGTGCGTTTGTTGACATCTTCGAACGCCTGTAGATAAGACAGGTGAACCAGCAAAAAGAAGCTTTGTTCAAATGGGTCTTCGATTTTTTTGGCTTCCAACAAAATGAGTTCGAGCAACTCCTTCAGCACATGTGGATTGCCAATAGGCTTGTAGGCTGATTGTCCAATATCGACTTCTATTGTGCGAATGTTGCCGCAAGCCTCAGGGTTCGCGAGTAGGTCTTGTGACAGCAAATTGTGGAGATTGAATGCTGTGAAGCTGTTCAGCTCGATTTCCTGCGCGTTCTCCACAAGGAATAATATGGCTTCCTTGTGGTTCATGATCATGACGGTTTCTTCGTGTACTTTGCCTTCCGCACTGATGCCTTCTTCCACCAGTTTTTGGGTATCCAGTTTTGAATAGGTATTGCCCTCCAGTCGGCTGGAGTTATAGGAAAGATCAATCAGCAGGCGCTGGCAGATTTGGCGGGCGTAGGTGCCCGCAGCCAGTGCTTCGTCGAACCGCTTCCCTTCTTTAAGTAGCGCCTCTCGTTGATTTTTAGAGACATAAGATGTCTCATTAGGAACGTAATCTTCGATAAACTCCCTTGTATAGGACACTTTTTCGCGAGCATGAAGTGATGATTTTAGGAATTTAAGGACACTTTTGCTCTCGGGAGTAAATATCTCGCCTTCTTTTTGGACACGTTGTCCTTTAATTTCCTGCTGAGAAATTTTGGCAGGATAGTATCTGGCCGCCTTTCTATCACCGGTTTTTACTATCTTTTTTTCCTCCGCAAGCGCGGACAATCTTCTTTGTAACGTCCTGTTATTTATAGTAAATGATAAATTTTTGACAATCTGGCTACGTGAAAGCCCCTCTGGGTTTTTCTCCAGAAGTTCCTCAATCTCAGCCATTTGCTTCGCTATGTTTTGTACCATATGTGTCTCTAAAACTGTCTCTTAACCAAGAATAGTTAGTTTTAAGGACAAAATCAACGGTTAAAGGACATTCAAGCAATAATAGATGTAAAGTCAATGGGTTTAGTCATTGCGCCGTGAAACCTGCTTTTTAAATTCATTTTCCTCTATAGTGAATGTAAGACATTTACTCACTTTAAAGGTGTGTCATGGCTGCAACTATTACTTTCAGACCCACCGATGAACAAGGAGGGTTTATTGACCGCATGATTGAATCCGGTGATTGTGCCAATCAGAGTGAAGTTATCTGAGGGAATCAGGCTCCTTCAGAAACAGCAGGCGGGTGCCGACACCGCCGCTCCGGAATTCCGGAAAGAGTGTCAGGCCGCTGATATAGAAACTGTTGTCCTCCTCGAGAGCCGCATAGGGAGTGAGGACCGGATCCTCCTCCGGGTCCTCGGTGTCCAGGTGCAGTGGATAGGCCAGCAGCATGCCGACAATGCTGCCGTTTCGTTCAACGACATGGGCATTCTGGTAGCTGAAGGGTGTGCCCTCTCGCGCCAGGTGGCGGCACCCCGCAGACAGCGGGGTTTCTCCAGGCTCGGTGGACTTGCTCCAGACGCAGTCGGCAACACTTCCGGACGCAATCCGGTAGATCTCGGCCGGCACTTCACAGTCTTCCCAGAACGCAGGCCGGATAGAGTCATAGTCCATGGCGGTTCTGCGGCCGGGTGCACCTGCTACTCAGCTCCCGACCCTGAGAGTATCTCCGCGTACTCAGTGCTCCTGGAGTGACCCCTGACGAGCGACAACAGGGTTTTTCCATCAGGGTTGGTGGCGCTCAGATTGCGGCCGGCTTCACAGAAAAAGCGCACAAAGGTAGCGAAGTTCTCAGCTTTCATGCCACGGTAGGCACGCTCAAGGCAGTGGAAATCTGCGTCCACCCCCTCGGGGGCACTATCGATCAGAAAGGTTTTGATACGGGCGTCATCAAAGACTTCGCCGAGCACTTTCTGTTTGTCTTTTTTGAGCACCATTCGTAAGGGTTCTCCGTGGAGGCAGCGAGTCGTCGGGGATATTCTACTCCGCCGCCTGGTTCTTCAGAGCTTTTCTTTCAGTATACGATTGACTTCACCTGGATTGGCCTGACCCTTGGAGAGCTTCATGACCTGACCCACAAAAAAACCGAGCATCCTGGGCTGTTTCTCAGGTGGCGCATTTCGGTAGACATCAACCTGCGTGCTATTGCGTGCCAGCACTTCGTTCACCATGACTTCGATAGCACCGCTGTCTGAAACCTGCCTGAGTCCTCTGGATTCAATGATATCGTCCGGTGATCCCTCACCGCTCCAGATCGCGTCAAATACCGTTTTGGCAATTTTGCCAGAGATAGTGCCATCCTTGATTCGTGCGATGAGCTGACCCAAGTGCTCAGCACTCACCGCACAGTCCTCAATGGTGGTTTCGGTCCTGTTGATCTGGGCAGCCAGCTCCCCACTGACCCAGTTGGCTGCCAGTTTTGAATCTTCACAGGTTTTGGCGACCGTTTCAAAGTAGTCTGCAGTCGCACGATCCTGGATAAGGATACTGGCATCGTAGGCTGAAAGTCCATGCTCGTGCTCGAACCGTGCCTGCTTGGCGGTTGGCAACTCCGGCAGGGTATCGCGTTCAGCCTGGACAAATTCATCGCTGAGCACGACTGGCAGCAGGTCCGGGCAGGGGAAGTAGCGGTAGTCGTTGGCGACTTCCTTGCTGCGCATGGGGCGTGTTTCATTTTTCTCGCTGTCGTATAAACGGGTCTCTTGAACCACGCGACCGCCATCTTCGATGAGATCAATCTGGCGTGCGGCTTCGACAGTGATGGCCTTCTCCACAAAGCGGAATGAATTAATGTTCTTCAACTCAGTACGGGTGCCCAATGTCACCTGACCCAAGGGTCGAACCGAAACATTGGCATCACAGCGCAAGGATCCCTGGGACATATCGCCGTCCGAAATGTCCAGGTAGGTCACGATGGCGTGAATCTGCCTGAGGAAGGCCACGGCCTCTTCCGGCGAACGCATGTCCGGCTCTGAAACGATCTCGATCAGGGGCGTGCCCGCACGGTTGAGGTCGATCCCACTCATACCGTGAAAATCCTCGTGCAGGGATTTACCAGCATCCTCCTCAAGGTGAGCGTGATGAATGCGGATGTCCTTACTGCCTCCGTCTGACAACTGGATGTGAACCAGGCCTGGGCCAACGATGGGTTCGCCAAGCTGGGTCGTCTGGTAGCCCTTGGGTAGATCCGGATAGAAGTAATTCTTGCGTTCAAACACCGAGGCCTGATTTATTTCAGCTTCAATGGCCAACCCAAAACGGGTTGCCATGCGAATGGCGTCCTCGTTGAGCACGGGCAGCGTGCCAGGCATGGCCAGGTCAATCGCGCAGGCGTTCATGTTGGGTTTTTGCCCAAAATCAACCGCTGAGCCGGAGAATATCTTTGAGCGGGTTTTGAGCTGGACATGAATTTCCAGCCCGACGACAGTCTCCCATCCTTCATTGAAGGTGTTCATGGGGTAACCCCCGGGGGTGCCGCTTGATGCCAGTCGGTAGCCATCTGGAACTGATGCGCTGTATTGAGTAACCGAGCCTCATCAAAATAGTTGCCAATCAACTGTAGCCCGACGGGCAGGTTTTTGATCTGACCGCAGGGCAGGGAAATACCTGGAAGGCCCGCCAGATTCACCGAAACAGTGTAAATATCCTCCAGGTACATCTCGATCGGATTGTCAGATTTTGCACCGAATGTGAAGGCTTCGGACGGGCAGGTGGGCCCGGCAATGAGATCCACTTTGTCAAAAGCAGCGTCGAAATCATTCTTGATCAGTCTGCGGACCTGCTGGGCTTTTCGGAAATAGGCTTCGTAATAGCCTGCCGAGAGCACGTAGGTTCCCACCATAATGCGGCGTTTGACCTCTTCGCCAAAGCCTTCTGAACGTGAGCGGCAGTAGAGGTCCATCAAGTCTTCAGGATGCTCGCAGCGATAGCCATAGCGAACTCCATCAAAACGCGAAAGATTGGCCGAGGCTTCGGCAGGTGCCAGAACATAGTATGCAGGTACCGCCAGAGGCGTGTTGGGCAGGCTGATCTCGACCAGCTCTGCACCGAGTTTTTCACACTCAGCCAAAGCAGCACGAACCTGTGCAGCCAAGTCACTGCTGAGGGCATCGCTGAAGTACTCAGCGGGAATACCGACTTTCAGGCCAGCGATGCTGTCATTCAGACTGCGACTGTAGTCGGGGACTTCCCGTTCAACCGAGGTTGAGTCCTGGGGGTCGAAACCGGCCATGGCCTCAAGCAGGAGAGCGCAGTCTTCGGCGGTCCTCGCCATGGGTCCACCCTGATCCAGGCTCGACGCAAAGGCAATCATGCCCCAGCGGGATACCCGCCCGTATGTTGGTTTCATGCCGGTGATACCGCAGAGTGCGGCGGGCTGTCGGATGGAACCTCCAGTATCGGTTGCCGTGGCCATGGGCGCCAGTCGTGCGGCAACGGCGGCGGCGGAACCGCCCGATGAGCCGCCGGGAACCCTGTCGGGATCCCAGGGATTTTTGACCGTGCCGAAATAGCTGGTTTCGTTGGACGATCCCATGGCGAACTCATCCATATTGGTCTTGCCCAGGCATACCGCGCCTGCCTGCCGAAGGTTGGCAACTACGGTTGCATCGTAGGGCGAAATGAAGTTCTCCAACATCCTGGAGCCGCAGGTGGTTCTCTCGCCCCGGGTGCAGAAAATGTCCTTGTGTGCAATAGGGACTCCGGTCAGGTTGCCGGCATCCCCAGAGGCGATACGGGCATCTGCGTCTGCTGCGGCCCTGAGTGCACTTTCATCAAATCTGGAGATAAAGGCATTGGTGGACGCATCAACGGATTCGATCCGATCAAGAAAATGCCGGGTAATTTCGACGCTGGAGAAATCTCTCCTGGAGAGGCCTTTGGAAATCTCTGCTACGGTCAGGTTATGCATCTGCGTTGGAGTTCAGGTTCAGGCTGGGTACTGGTTGAGGCAAGCACAGCAATGGACGCAGAATCTGACTGGCCTTTGGCGTGCCGCGTGTGCTTGTGTACCAGACTAGTCGATAACCCTGGGCACCAGAAACAGGCCGTCTTCTGCCGCAGGGGCATTGCCCATCAGGGTCGCCCGATTATTGGATTCAGTTACCTGGTCGGTGCGCAGCCGCTGAGTGCTGTCTAGTGGGTGGGCCATGGGGTCAACAGCCCGGGTGTCCTGGGCCTGCAGCTGCTCGACCAAATTGAGCACCGCACTGATGCGCTCCGTGACCAAGTGGCTTTCTTCTGGCGAGATAGTGATCCGTGCCAGTGCCGCCAGTTTGTCGATTTCACTTTGATCAAGTGCCATGTGGTGTTCCTGAGTCGTCTACATGGTTGGAATGAAGTGTGCCCGAGCCCAGGAGACGGAGTCTGCAGAGGCCCGTCAGCGGTACGCTGCGACACTAATTGTAACTACTCACCCCCCTTGACGTCATAGGTAGGCGATTCTATGATGTGTGCGTTTCATTATTGCACAGGGTCATGAGCAACGCATAGTTCAGTTCCAAGGCGACGGCGGGGGTGGTGTCAGGCGCTGATCGCGCTGATGCCGCGGCATTCGGTGTACCTCGAGACGCACCTGGGTGTCATCCCCCGCTCTGGTGGCGTTCTGGTCCACGACCGATGGGCCAGCTCCTTCGCCTGAGATCACTGTGAGCACGCCCTGTGCGGTGCCCACCTGCTGCGCGACCTCAGGTTCGTCGAGGACGCCCACGGCCACGCCTGGGCCAAGCGCTTGGGCCACCTCCTGAGCGGAACCTGCCGCAGGGTCAGTGAACTTGACGCCAAGGCCCTCGACGAGGCAGCCTTCACGGCCGCGCGCACGCGCTCCCGGACCATCCTCACCCAGGCCACAGGGGAACAAGCCCCCCGCCCGCCTCGACGGACAGCGCGGGCGCATCGCCAAGTCCGATGCCGAGAACCTCCACGAGGCGCTGACTCAGCAGGACACCGAGGTGCTGCGCACCGCCGCGACCCCGACACCCCATTCACCAACATCCGCGCCGAGCGCGATATCCGCATGGCCAAGGTCAAGCAGAAGGTCTCCGGCTGCTTCCGAACCCTCCGCCACGCCGAGGCCCACTGCCGAATCTCCAGCTATCTCCAGTCCATGGCCCACCAGGGCTGCAATCCGCTGACCGCTATACAGATCGCACTCGACGGCACCGCCGCCGACATGATCAAGCAGGAGAAGGGGGGCGAGTAGTTACCCCCTAATTTATCATAATTACGGCTTGCCCTGAATCTCTGCGGTTGGTACATTCTGCGGCTGAGCAAACCCTGCATCAAAATCTGGACTCATAACGATGTCGAAATCCCTTCGCGGACTTTTTTCCGATGATATGTCCATTGATCTGGGTACTGCAAACACCCTTATTTACGTGCGTGACAAGCAGATCGTGCTCAACGAACCCTCGGTGGTGGCCATTCGTCAAGTCCATGGCCAGAAAGTGGTTGAGGCTGTGGGTGTGGATGCCAAGCGCATGCTGGGGCGGACACCGGGTAACATAGTCGCCATCCGTCCGCTGAAGGACGGAGTGATCGCAGACTTTCAGGTCACTGAAAAGATGCTTCAGCACTTCATCAAAAAGGTGCACCAGTCAAAGTGGTTTGTTCCCAGCCCCAGAGTGCTGGTTTGTGTGCCCTGTCAGGCGACCGAAGTTGAGAAGCGCGCCATTCGCGAATCCGTACTCAGTGCCGGTGCCCGCGTAGTCTATCTCATTGACGAACCCATGGCTGCGGCCATTGGAGCCGGGCTGCCGGTCGAAGAGGCCAGTGGTTCCATGGTCGTGGATATTGGTGGGGGAACCTCGGAAATCGCGATTCTTTCATTGAGCGGAATTGTCTACTCGGATTCCGTTCGCATCGGTGGGGACCGCTTTGATGAGTCAATCTCCAGCTATGTGCGACGCAAGTACGGCAACGTCATCGGTGAAGCGACTGCAGAACGTATCAAGCAAGAGATTGGCGCTGCCTTCGCTGGCAGCGAAGTGCGCGAGATTGATGTGCGCGGGCGCAATGTTGCCGAAGGGGTACCCAAGACCTTTACACTGAGCAACGATGAAGTTCTTGAATCTCTCCAGGAACCGCTGGCAACGATCGTTCAGGCTGTGAAAAAAGCTCTGGAAAAATCGCCTCCCGAACTGGCCTCTGATATTGCCGAGCGCGGTATCGTGCTGACTGGGGGCGGCGCCCTGTTGCCAGACATTGACCGCCTCTTGACCCACGAAACTGGTCTGCCGGTCATCGTCGCCGAGGATCCCATGACCTGCGTTGCTCGCGGTGGTGGCCGTGTGCTGGAGATGATGGACCGGCGTCAGCTGGAACTGTTCTCCTACTGAAGCCTGAGGAAGACAGGGCGGACGCTGGAAGTACGGGCGGGGCGAAGACAGAGTCTTGGTAAGCCAAAAACCCATCTTCCGCCGCGTTCCGGTTGCGTCTGCCAGCCTGGTTTTTTTTGTGCTCATTGGTCTGGCGCTGATTTTCGTCAGCACTTTTACCAGTCTGCTCATCCCCGCCCGGGCTTTTTTCGTTGATCTGGTTGCACCCTTTTATCACGTGACTGATGTCCCTTCGGAGGTTCGCGAATGGACAGAGGACAACCTGCTGAGCCGGGACGAATTGCTGTCCGAGAACGAGCGGTTGGAAAACGAAAATCTGATTCTCCGACGCCGTACGATGACCCTGGCATCGACACAGGCAGAAAACGCACGTATGCGTCAGCTTTTAAGTGCCTCTGAACTGGTGGAGGAGCATGTTCTTATCGCAGAGCTGGTGGGTACGCCGCCAGGTACAGAGGCCCATCGATTGATTATCGACCGTGGCAGTCTCGATGATGTGCACATCGGACAGCCGGTGATTGATGCCTCAGGCGTCTTTGGTCAGGTAGTCGTTGCAGGTGATGAGACCAGCGAACTCATTCTGATCTCGGACCCCGAGCATGCACTGCCGGTTGAAGTGCTGCGCAATGGCGCCCGAGCCATTGCCCATGGTACAGGGGACTACGGAGAACTGCGATTACGCAATGTGTCGCCGACCCTGGACATACGGGTTGGAGATGAACTTGTCAGCTCCGGGTTTGGGAGAAAATTCCCTCGCGGATATCCGGTGGGGACGGTGAGCTCCGTGGAGAGACAAAGCTCTTCCCCGTTCATGGATATCAGGATTCTGCCCACAGCTGGATTACAGACGAGCCGCCAGTTGCTTCTGGTCTTTTCCGAAAAGCGTGAGATAGGCGTACCCGCACCTGACCTGCTTCAAGGGTCTGCGGACTCCAGCGAGGCGCCTGCCCCATAGGCGGGGGCAGTATGCAGGATCTCCACCTGAAATTATCCGACTGGCTGCTTCTGCTGCCCCTGTCGCTGTTCGTGTATCTTATAGGTATGCCTGGTCCGGTGCATCTGAGCCTGGATGCGCCGGCACTGATGGTCGTTCTATTCTCCCTGCATCGTGCCAAAGGGTTGCCGCTGTCTTGTGCATTTGGAGTGGGACTGATCCAGGACATATTTTCCCTGGCCCCCTTGGGGCAGCACGCCATCGGTCTGGTCGTACTAGCGTACCTGACCCAGGTGTTCCGGGATCGATTCCGGATCCTGGATCCAGTCAGACAGTTGCCGCCGCTTTTTTGTGCACTCCTGTTGGTCAAATTCATACACGGATGGGTTGCGGCACTTGGATTTGGTCAGTTTCCCGCGGGTTCTTCTTTTCTATCGGTGCTGGTCACCGGGGTGTTGTGGGTCCCTCTGGCCCATATGAGTTTCCGTCTGCTTCGGCGACGCCGGCTGCACCAAAAGGGCATCAGCTAATGCTGGTGCTGGCGTCTGCTTCTCCGCGCAGGGCTGATTTGCTGGGCCTGCTCTGTGCGGATTTCAGCATTGCACCTGCACAGATTGATGAAACCGTGCTGCCAGAGGAGTGCCCGGAATCCTATGTGCAGCGCATGTCCATTGAAAAAGCCCGGGCCGCTGCATCCGCGGTCGGTGAATCTGCAGCCGTTCTGGCAGCGGATACGAGCGTTTTGGTTGATGATCGGATTCTGGGAAAACCGCTGAATTTTGCTGGTTTTGCTGCCATGATGCAGTCTCTTTCCGGGCGTGAACACAGAGTGTTGACCTCAGTATCCCTGCTGGTGGGAGAGGAGGAGGACGCTGTACTGAGCGACAGCAGAGTCCAGTTTGCAACCCTGTCGAAAGCAGACATCCGGTGGTACTGGAAAACCGGCGAACCAGCCGATAAGGCAGGTGGATATGGTATTCAGGGTCTCGGCGGACGCTTTGTCGTGTCCATTCGTGGCAGTTACAGTGGCATTGTTGGGTTGCCGCTCCACGAGACTGCTGCACTGCTGGCCAGGGTGGGCATACTGAATACAGCCCGGTAGAGCGGGGAAATCGCGTACTATCCGGAAACCGGCTTTGACAACAACCAGTTTCGGCACATGAGCGAAGAGCTACTGATCAATGTGACACCAAACGAGACCCGGGTTGCGCTGGTGGAAAATGGTGTTGTGCTGGAAGTTCATCTGGAGCGGGAGCGAGGCTCAAGCATGGTGGGCAATATATATCAGGGCACGGTTGTCAGGGTATTGCCGGGTATGCAGGCAGCCTTTGTTGATATTGGTCTGGAGCGCAGTGGTTTTCTGCACGCATCCGATATTCCCCTGCTTGATGGCGAGGGCATGGAGCTTCCTGAGGAGGAGAAGGCTGCCAGCATTGATGACCGGGTGTACGAAGGTAAAAAGTTACTGGTGCAGGTCATAAAAGCTCCCCTGGGAACCAAGGGCGCGCGACTGACAACCCACCTCTCCATCAGTTCGCGCTATCTGGTGTACATGCCCCAGAATTCCAATATAGGTGTGTCTCAGCGGATTGACCAGGACGAACGCCAGCGGCTGCGCGATCTTGCAACCGCGATCATTGACGAGCATGAAGAAATCGGCTCGGGCGGGTTTATCGTTCGCACGGTTGCAGAAGGTGCCACGCGTGCTGAACTCTGTGCCGACATGCTCTTTCTGCAGAGACTCTGGCGTGATCTGCACACAGAAAAGATTGAGTCTGCAGCGGGTTCTCCCGAACCAAAGTGGGTCTACCGCGAGATGCCACTGGCACTGCGAGCCCTGCGTGATCTCTCGCATCCCAATCTGGAAAAAATCCGCGTGGACACCCATGAGGCCTACGAACAGGTGATTCAATTTACCAGCCGCTACTCCCCCGAACTGAGCAATCGGGTGTTCCTCTATCAGGGCCTGCGTCCACTTTTCGACCTCTACAGCGTTGAAGATGAAATACAAAAGGCATTGCTGAAGCGTGTGGACCTCAAATCCGGAGGCTATTTGATCATTGAGCAGACTGAGGCCATGACCACGGTCGACGTGAATACGGGAACCTACGTTGGCAGTCGCAACCTTGAGGAAACCATTTTCAAGACCAACCTGGAGGCAGCCTCGGCCCTGTCGCGACAGCTTCGCCTGAGAAATCTGGGTGGCATTATCATCGTTGATTTTATCGATATGCTGGATGCCGAGCATCGCCGCCAGGTTCAGCGCACTTTCGAAAAGGCGCTGGAGAAAGATCGCGCAAGGACACAGTTGACCGGCGTTTCGGATCTCGGACTGATCGAGATGACGCGCAAACGCAGCCGGGAGAGCTTGGGACAATCACTCTGTGAAGCCTGCCCACAATGTGATGGGCTGGGTCAGATAAAATCAGCCGAGACCATCTGTCTGGAAATATTCCGGGAGATTGCACGTGAAGCCCGGCAGTATGAGTGCGACAAGCTGTTGGTGCAGGCTTCGCAGACGGTCGTTGACAGGTTGCTCGACGAAGAGTCCGATAATGTCGCCGAACTGGAGACAGTTGTCGGCCGGCCTATAGAACTCGAGGTAGAGACGCTCTATGGTCAGGAGCAGTATGACATCATCCCCGTGTGATCTGCCTGTTCACGGCAGTGACGGGTTCTCCGCATCCGGGGTGTGTGCTGCGGCATGCGAGATTGGGGCTGAGCTTTGAGACGGGTACTCCGCCACGGATTCCATTTCACCCGCTGGACCTTTGCACTGGTGATCGTGGTGGTCACACTCACCCTTTTGGGTGCTCGTGCGATGAGCGATTACATCGAGAACTATACCAGCGATATTCTCGAGCAGCTCTCGGAAGTGCTCGGTGTTCCAGTTGAGGTGGAATCTGTTGCCGCCGAATGGCATGGTCTGAGCCCATCGGTGTACGTGCGGGGTATCAGGCTGGGCCAGGGCATTGATGAGTCAACCATTGCCGGGTTGATTGTCAAACCGGATGTACTGTCCAGTATCAAAAATCGAACGCTGATATGGTCGCGACTTGAAGCCGAGGCCATGGACATGCGCGTTGCCGAATTACCCTCAGGGGGCTGGGGGCTGGCTGGCATTGAGATTGGAGGTGGTCGCGAGAGCAACTACATTGAACAAATGTTGCTTGAAAGCAGCCTGGTTCTGGTAGTCGATGCGAGTTTCCGGATTCGTTTGCTGAGCGGTCAATCGATTGGTCTCCAGATTGATGAACTCAGTTTCAGAAATGCCCTCGGGTTCCACCGGCTGATAATGGATGCGGAGTTTGGATCATCCGGAAACACACTCGATTTTGTTGCCGAGCTTACCGGAACAGCCACCCGCTTTACAGAGCTCGACGGGCTGGCGTATCTCAATCTGGATGCTGGAGACATCAGCGACATCTACCTGGCGCTGGGTGAGCGGTTCCTACCCGAACGGGTGCTCAGGATTGATCAGGCACCAACCCTCAAGGCCGAGCTCTGGGCAAATTTTCGTGCTCATCAGGATATCCAGTGGCAGGGAACCATGGTCGTGGACAGGGTGCCAGAGGATGTGGCTCCAGGTTCGGGTTCTGGAAAGGTAACGGCTGATCTGGTGGCAACCTATTCGACGCATTCGCTGCGAGTGGACTTTCTTGACAGCCGGCTGGAGCAGGTTGGGGGGAGTGTACAGTTGCCTGATTTCCGGTTCGAGCGCATACACTCTGGCGACAGCATTGAGTTGGGACTGGTGGTGCCGGAACTGGACCTGATCTGGCTGGGAGAACAACTGGAACACTCTTCTTTCAGCACTGCGGTCTCGCCTGCATATGCCACGCTCAATCCTCGCGGCGTTATCAAAAATGCGAGGATTGACAGGTTGGGAAAGGCATTCTTCCGGCCGCGCTTTTCCGGGCACCTGAAATCGGTCAGCCTCGATAGTTATGAGGGTGCGCCTGCTGTTCGTAATCTGGATGCATTTGTGGTTGCGGACAACAGTTCTGGCAGTTTGAGCATCAACAGTGCGGCCGATAGGGAACCGACATCCATTCTGTATCCGGGCACCTTTGACACCTGGATCGAACATCCTCATCTCAGCGGCACAGTCAGCTGGCAGCTGGATGCGAACCGGGGCTCTGTGCATGTCTTTGCCGACCATATCGGTGTGAGGATTGGGGAGGGGCGAATGCGAGGAGCCTTCCTTGTGGACATCCCAACCCGGACGGAAACCCCCGGGGGTGTTGACCTCACTCTGCAATTGGGCTTCAGTGGCCTCGCAGCGCAGGATAGTCGCCACCTGATCCCGGACATTCTGCCCACAGCGCTCACCCGGTGGCTGGATCAGGCCATAGTGGCCGCACAGGTATCTGAAGCAGGCATTGTGTACAGAGGCCCTGTCAGGGGCAGCCTCCATGATCGCAGGTCGACACAGGTTCGCCTTGCTCTGGATGACAGCGAGCTGCAGTTTCTGGATCATTGGCCAAACTTGAAACGGGCTCGTGCTCAGGTCTGGGTCTCCAATGCACGGGTCTGGGGACGCGCTGATTCCGGATCCCTGCTCAACCTTGATATCAGCGATGTCGAGCTGGAGATCAATCCTTCGCCGGAATCACAGTCATCCGGCAGAGAGCTTGCCCTAACCGCAACCGCCCGGGGACCATCGGACAGTGGCCTGCAACTGGTAACGTTCACTGGTCTGCGGGACCAGGTTGGGAGCAGGCTGGACAGGTTGAGGCTTGATGGGCAGATGACCGCAGATCTGGAGCTGAGCATGCCCCTGCAGACCGAACTGGACACCGAACACCTGCAGATTGATGTAGCTATCGGTATCGACAACAACCGGCTCGTGCTGGAGGATGCAGACCTGTCTCTGGAATCACTGAGTGGGGTCGTGCGCTATGGTTCCGCAGGCCTGGTGGCGGATCGCCTGGACGCGATACTCTGGGAAAGGCCCCTGCGGATCGGGCTGGTCGAAAACCAGGTCAGGCAGCAGCTGACTATCTCCACCGAGGGTGATGTTGCCATATCTGATCTGGCCGTCTGGCTGGAAATGCCGCTCCTGAATTCACTCGATGGCATCGCGAAGGTCAAGGGGGCTATGGAGTTTGATCTCGGCACCGCAGATGAGCCGGATCGGTACCTGTTCTCCGCGGACATGCGGCAGGTGGCATCGGATTTTCCCTATCCCCTTGACAAACAGCAGGGCGAAAGTGCTCCACTGGAAGTCAGGGTTGAAGACGGCGAGCAGCGCCTGACCAGGCTTGATTGGCGCCTCGCCAACAGCCTCGCTGGTGAGAAGGAGGGTGCCACTGATGCAGACGTACTTCAAATCGAACTGGTTGAACCCGGTCGCTCATCCGGCGAAGATGCGGGACTCGTTCAGGGACGCATGGCACTTGGCAGTGACCTGCCGGATTTCTTCCCGGGCACATTGCGAGGCCAGATCAATATTCCAACGCTGGCAGCGGATGAGTGGCTGGATACCCTGCAGGATGTTCTTCAGGACAATCAACTGCAGGATCCGGGTGACTACGGCACCCTGCTTGGTCTGCAACCGGACATCAGCTTTCATTTTGAGGATCTGCGCCACGGCGGAACCCGGTACGGAGCAACCCGGGTTCATCTGGGGTACGAACCCGATACCTGGCAACTGGGATTAGCCAACGACTACGGGTCGGTGCGCTACCGCCATTTTTTGTCCGAGGACTTGCCTCTGGTGACGGTTGAGACTCTGCTCGTCGACGAGTATCTGGCCCATATCGAAGAGCTGGACTCGGATGGTGGCGACGGCAGCCTGACTGGTCTGATTGATCCGCGCCGGATCCCGCCGATGCGGCTGGACATTGAGTCTGTCACTATTGCCGGCGCAGAACGAGGCCAGTGGCAGGCTGTGCTTCGCCCGACTGAACAGGGTTTGTGGATCGGTGATCTCCGCGGTGGAATGGGCAGCGCCCGGCTTGATGATGAGGCGGGATCATCGCTTTTCTGGGGTGTCGATGGCAGGGGCGCGTTCACTGAACTGAACCTGACGTGCAAGTACGAAGACATTGGTGATCTGTTTCGCCTGATGGATACGGAGCCGCCGCTGGACAGTTCCCAGGGCGTGTTTTATGCCAGTCTGAACTACCGGGGTGCGCCTTATGAATACGCCGGTTCCAGCATCAATGGCATTATGGGCGTACATGCAGAGCGTGGTGGTTTTTTCAACAGCAATGAAAACGTCAACGCTCTGCTCAAAACTGTGGGGTTGTTCAATGTAACATCCTGGACCAGGCGGTTGCGGTTGGACTTTGGTGACGTGACCGCGTCGGGGACGCCCTACGATGATTTGATCGGCGACTTTATTATTGAAGACAGCCTGATCAGCACCCTCACACCCGTCGATGTGGAGCTCTCTTCAGGTTCTATGCTCTTTGATGGGGACGTCGATCTGCATTCGGAGACCGTGGATGCCCGTCTGGTGGTTACCCTGCCAGCGCGGCAGAATATGACCTGGATCGCCGCGCTTGTGGCGGGCCTGCCGGCCGCAGCGGGAGTCTGGTTGGCCGGACGGATTTTCGATGACGAGCTGGATAGCCTGTCCAGCGTCAGCTATCGCATTGAAGGATCTCTTGATGAGCCCAATGTGACAACCGAAAAAATGTTCGAATCCACCATCAACTGATATGTCGCATATCACAATCTCGTGACTTCGGGTGCCCGCGGGGTCGATAAAAACCGGACCACTATCCGCACGGAATGACGGACCCTCTTTGCGCCTCCCTGCGCCGAGCTGATTCCGATCCAGATGTGCTTCACAGCGGATGCACTGAATACTGCGTTCTCGATCTCGCTTTCTGGTTCCTCAATCAGCTTGAAATTGCACCTGGCCGTCTTGGAGTGTCACCAGGAACTCATTCTCGGCTTGTGGTTCCGAGAGTGCCGTTTGTGTGAATACCGGGACGCATGTCCCTTCGGGATTCCGGGCAGAGGTCGTCAGGAAGCCATCGTAACCACGTTTCACCGCATCGCGAGCGAGGCTCTGGCAAAAAGGGTATCCTGAACTCGTGCTGCTTGTCAGATCAGTGTGCTTACTTTCTTTTCCACGCAGGTCCGCCGTCATTCCTCTATAGCCGCACGCCATGAGCCGGTACGCCCGGGGATCCGGATCCTCGACAGGATCACCGCCTTGCTCGCACAGGTGGTATGCGATCTCCTTCTTGCAGGTTGCTTCCTCGAGAGCCGAATAATAGACGGGAAACGATCCATCTCCGAAGCGGCCTTCAGGATAGGGCGGGTTCCTGTCGGGGCGGGGCCGAAACGCCTTATCCAGGACTTCTCCAGGGGTACAGGGTGTCTTTGCTGAAATGAGGGGAAGCACATCATCCAGGTCTTGTGATCGGATCCCGCGCCGGAGCAGGATGGTTCTCGCCGAATCACCTTGATCTGGTACAGAAACAATCCGCCCGACGGTTGCGCTTTCCTGCGCGACCGGGCACTCATCTAACACTTCTAACACTGGATCAAAGCCCACGTTCGCGTTCGACCATCCCATTGACCATGATCAGGGCGTTCATGTCCCCCTCGAGCATGCGATCCAGCGGTGACTTTCCGTCGAGAGCGGTTCTTCCGCGCCGTAACCATCGATTCTCCGCGGCCATGTTCTCTCCGTAAAGGATGGCGAGCCCAACGCTGATCGCAATGACATAGCCTGCCCGGTCCCTTGCGTCGCGAGTAAGAGCCCGTACGCGACCCTGCAGCACCAGTCTGCCAGTGCTGTCCCTAGGCGGATAGCCCAGGAGGGTCAGCTGTTCATCCTCGTTCAGGCCCCAGCGCATGCACGTATCGATGAAGACCCTGGGGACACCTCGTGGTTCACAGAGTTCCGACTGGCTTTGGGGCTGCAAGTCAATGCGCGGGGCCCAGTCGCCTATCATTGATTGGATATTGGCCAAGCCTGCATTTTCCAGCCAAAACTCCGCATTTTTCTTGGAACTGGAATGTTTGTAGATATGAGGTTTTCCGGTTTGCTGTGTGTGGAAATGATGGTCCTGGGGGGGCAACTTCTGATTGCCCTGGCGCAAACGCCCATTCGCATTCAACGTTGACGGACTTTCGGTAGAAATAGGCTGTTCCAACTTACCACTCCAGATCCAGAACGCCCATGGAGCCTTCCCAAACAGAGACAAGCCGATCGAGCCAATACCCAAAGTCATGGCCTTCATCTACACTGAAGAAGTCCATGTAAATGCCCGCATATAGTCCATTATTAAATCTTTGGCTTTGTTCCAGGGTGCATGTGGCGCGCCACGTGTGGTCGGGGGCCAAAACGTCGAACCGGGCGCCCGGTAGAACCCCCATTCCCGCGTCTCCAAAGGCATTGCCCGATCTCAGGATCGCGTATTGGGCTAGATAGTCAGTGACCGCCATATCGTCGGGGATTGTACCGTGACTGTGCATGCTGGCCTGAACCGATGCATAGTTGTGGTCCGGGAACGTTTGCCTGAACGCGGAGACAATCTTTCCCACGATATTCTGGACCATCCCCGAGTCTTCTGGAGCCAAGTTCGGAAAATCCATGGATATCCTGTCCGCGTACAGTGCTACATTTTTTGAGCCACCGAATACATTGTAGCGGGCCACGACTTCACCCAGATTATTGCTGGCTAGGGCATTGAAGTCACCGGGGTCTATGTGAATGTCCTTGGAGAGTGCGTTGTGAATCATCGCGAAGAATTTCGGCGCAACACCTTGCCAATCAAAAAAGACTGGCGATACGTTAATGCTCACGTGTCCACTACTCCGTATAGGTGTCACTTTCAGCATTGATGTTGTCTCACTTCCAGTTCAAAGTCCGCCATCAGCCATCTACAGTGCGACGGTTCCATGACCCGAGGTTGGGAAGAATAAACGCCCTTCTCAGACAAGTCCAACAGCTTCTGGTTGCAGCTGAGCTCAAAGAGTACATTTCGTTCAATGCAAGAAATCATCCATCGGGGAGATTTTTTCTCGAAACACTTTGTGGTACACCGTTTCCACCCCTCTCCCCCGTAGCCTGCTCAAGCCAGATCACGAGTTGAGCTCGCGGAGTTTCCTTAGCGCTGTCGTAACGCTGTTCTCCGGATTCTCGACATTGAAGGGCAAGCAGATCAGTCTGATGTCCTCAATTATGCAGTATTCCAGCGTTGTGTGAAAATCACGGGTACGGGGATAGACCAGCGCTACGACATCGCATTTATAGGCCTTGGCGTAGGCGCAGAGCTGGTACACATCGCCCTGGTCGATGCCATTCTTTGGGTTATCATTGGACGGGTTGATGCGCTTCCACTTGGCATCGAGTATAAAAGTGGTGCCACCCCCGTCCTCGAGATAGAGGTCGGGTCTTAACACGAACGCCTCGCGTTTCTTGCGATAGGAGATGTGCGCCATAGCTTTTTATGGACCCTGGCGGGACACGGTGAAGTCCTGCTGGTAGCGTCGAAAACTGCGGGACACGAAATCCTCGAACACCTGTTCCATGGGGAACAGCAGGGAAACGCTGGTGTATTGCCCCGCAAAAGTAGTGAGTCCCCGGTTGAACAGAAACAGCCCGACCCATTGCATCACTGGCTCATAAAGGCGCATAGTCCGATCGACGTGACGCTTTTCCCAGTCCGCTTGAGGGTTAGGCAACTCGGGCACGCCGGCAAACGCGGCCCTTACTCTGCGCAGCAGCAAGGCATTCTCGTCGCTGCTGATAACAGGCGCGAGTCTGGCGAGTGTGGTGTGAATGAGACATCATGGCCTGCCGGTTGACGCTCATCTCGTCATGGGCCACGAAGAACTGTGCCCCGTTGGTCAGGTTCGTCCGTAACTGGTCACGAAACAGAAGGCGCCCCCGCAGGTAGGGCAAACTCTCCTCGGCGGGGACGTACCGGCGCGCCGGTCCTGAACCAGACTTGGTGCCAATGGGAAAATCTGCGTCCCCTCAAGCAATTTGCAGAAGCCGCGAAGTATTAAAGATTGATGACTTTCGTCCACACGACCTGCATCGCACGGGTGCGACTTGGATCACCGCGGCTGGCCTGCCAAAGCTCTACGCACGGCTAATGCTCAACCATAGTGATGGCGAACGTGATGTTACGGGGGAAGTCTATGTCCAGTATTCCTACGACCTTGAGAAGCAACGTGCCGCTTAAGTCTGGGCATTCATGCTGGATCAAATTGTCACCTGCGAATCTGTTAGTGATATCCCGACGCTGGCAGAAATCAGAAACAGGGTGAAGAACGCTGGACTTCTCTAGGGCGATTGCACAAGGCTATTCATTACGATTGAAAATTTCATCGTACTTATTTTCGATAGCCTGAACCTCTTTGCCCGTCAGAGCGGAGAACTCCTTACCACGAGCACGATTGGAAAATCGACCGCCATTTTGGTTCAAAAACCTGATAAGCAGATCAACCATTTTATCGGGCATGTCGATGTAGTTCTTTATGAAGTCATTCAAAAGATCGTACTTCGTCAGATAATCCACTTCTTCTGGCAGTATTTTATTGACAGTCTCTTCCACGCACTCAAAGAAAAACTCAGCTTGTTTGGTCGCATCAAAATAGCGATAAAGGTTTACTGTCTCGTTGAGAACTTCAACATTGCCCTTGTCCGTTGGACGCCACTCGACCAGATCAAGTCGAGGTTTGGAGTAATGCTCCAGCGTGCGCCTGTAATCGTCAACGCGATCCAGAATGACGGCGGACACGGGAAAAACCAAGCCCCTCGGAACAAAACCTTGTTCCGCCAAGATATGGTGAAACAAATAACGATGGATACGGCCATTGCCGTCCTCAAAGGGATGAATGAAGACAAAGCCGAATGCGATCAACGTGGCTGTAAGAACAGGGTCGTAGTCGCTGGTCGTTAACAACTGGCTGGCCTCTATTAAGCCTGAAAGCAGGCTTTCCAAATCATCAGGCCGTGCCGAGATATGAACAGGCATTGGCATTCCTGTGGCACGATCATGATCGCCAACGAATCCGCCTTCGAAACGAAGGCCGGGCATGATGAAGCGGCTGTCTGCAATGACAATGGATTGCAGATACTCAAGCTCATTAATGCTCAATGCTCGCTGTCCCGCCTCACCGATGATCTTGCCCCAACGCTCGATACGATTATGCGGCGGTGTCTCGCCTTCAATCGTATAAGATGCCTTGGAGTCTTTAAGCAAGAGGAAAGCTGCCGCACGGCTTAGCAGGTCGGCGTGTGTTTTGCCGATATGATCCACTGCCACCTGTGAAAGATTCATGGAGATAAACTGATCCAGTCTTTTGGTGCGGCGGATCAGTGGGCAAAATTCGCGGGTTCCGGGCAGGTTGTTGCGCACGCGATGTCGTTTTGAATCGTGGGATGCAGCAGCGTATTGCAGCTTCTCGTTAATCAGGGGAACAAAGTTTCCCTGCGTGGTATCGTCCAGTTTGAGTGTTGTATCCGTCAGCCATTCATACAAAAACCAGAGTCGGCGGCTATAACTGCCCGTTGGCTCTGCCTTGACGATGTTGACGATCTCTTGTGGATCAATGGCGTCGAACAGGGTTTTGAGAATGGCCAGATCAATGCCTTCGTACTTCAGGGCGAAGGTCAGATGGCCTTGCAAGGTATCGTCGGGCTTGTGCCGTGGCGTGTATAACTGCCAGCGCCCGTGCTCGACCTTCCTGTGTTTTGTGCCTATGGCGCACAGGCTGTCCGGCGCAGGTACAGCCAGCGTATGCCCCTCAATGAGCGCGGCATAGCCTGCATAGGTTGCCCCCACCTCCAGAGCTGGAAAAGCGTGAAAAACTCTTATGCTTCCTGATTTTTGATTATATTGCGCCATATCGGTGAATTCTGGCTAAAGCTAATCGTTCTGCATCATGGCATGAAAAACGATTATTGCCCATGAAACATGCTTACATATAGACCTTAATATGAAAAATGATTACATCAACCAATGCGGCTCTCAGTACACGGGGTATGATCTATAGAAGGCGATTTCTGTATCCAGTTTCGTAACTACTCGCTCCCCTTCTCCTGCTTGATCATTTCGGCGGCGGTGCCGTTGAGGGCGATCTGGATGGCGGTCAGCGGGTTGTAGCCCTGGTTGGCCATGGACTGGAGAGAGCTGGAGATTCGGCAGTGGGCCTCGGCGTGACGGAGGGTTCGGAAGTACCCGGATACTGTCTGCCTGACTGTGGATTGCGGTGTACTGTTGGAAACGACATCTGATCAGCACCACCTGTGCCGGAACAACGCCAGCCTGGTACACCCCAAAAAAAGGGAACTACATGGGAAAGTTGACAGCCTTCCTTTTATAAATCCCATCATTTTTTAGCGGTACAGCCGGTGCCGGAGTGAGTGTTGGATAGTCAGCGAAAACTTGCTATCGTGCCCGATGCCTGACAATAGTCAACACTAGATGGGACCGATGAAACGACATGATGACGACGACCCCCCGCTAGACTGACGGCCCTCGCGGCGACCGCGATGATGTGCTCCCTGCTGCTTGCAGGCGCAGCGCAGGCGCAAGACCACATACCGACAGCAGAACAATGCAATGACAGCCGCCTGTTCAGTCTGGAGAAGAAGGTATTTCTCGGTGATGGCACCATGCGCGAAGGCGCAGGGGGCACAGGCAGAAATGGAATCCAGGTCAATAGGGCGGCCCGTTGCGGCAGTATTGATCGGAATTTGCTGAATGAAACGCCTTTCTGCATGAATGTCTGGGACACAACCCCATGCGAGAACACCGCTTGTCAACATATTGGTGCCAAGATTGTAGGAGGGGTTGAGATGGCCACAGCTTCCACGCACTTTGTGTTCGCTACCGTGGCTGCGGGCTCCGCATTCCAAGGTTACCTTGTGGCGGCGACGAATAGCAACGCGGTCAGGGACAACCCTGCCAACCGACTCATCATCACCCTGGCAGACAATCCGAGCCAAAATGCGGTGTTCGAGATTAGGGACGACGACTGACGTGGTCGGGGAGGCCGCAAGCGTCGCTATCAGCCTTCCGGTGCCTTGCCTGCGGACATCAATGCCGCATTGAACATACTGGCCTTGGGGACGAGGGCTGCCCGATGAAAGAGGCGGCGACATTGATCGGCCTCAAGAAGCGTCAAAGAATAGCGGAACGAAGCAGGTCGCTATGACTTGTCAACTTTCGTATAATTAAGTCCCATATAATTTTCCCACCTACCTCACTTACAAGCGCTCCCCCCTTCAAATGAATGATCAATCGGTCATCAAGGTCACACCGCTTATACAAGAAGCCGCACATGTCGCCCTCACTCTATGGAACGCGATAGGCGGGATGTTTGGTGAAGATCTTGTGCTAGGCGGGGGAACAGCATTGGCCGCACGATGGAAGCACCGGGTCTCGACCGATGTCGATTTTTTCCTCCCCCCGTCGGCCCTGCAAACACTGTCCCAACATGAGACCCAAAAGCTCACAGACACACTTCTTGAAATTGAAGACGCTCGAAAAGAGCGCACATGGTGCGGCCCGATCGCAATCAATTGCGAGATTTCAGGGGTGCCTGTGAGTGTTAGAGAGATGATGTCCTATCGACCACCAACACAAACCCTCGCCTCAAAAGACGGACCACCCTTACAAGATATCGCCGACATCCTCCTAGGCAAGCTGCGCCATAGGATGGCAACAATCGGAAGATTCGCCATACGCGATTTGTTCGATATCAACGTTGCCTATCAAATAGAGCCAGACACCATAAAACAAGCTGTCGCCCAACTCACCGACCGGGAGTTTCAAAACATTGTAGCAGGCATCAAACGCCTGCCCGATGACTGGCATGCGGGCGATCCTCAGAAGCTCATCTCCCCTGCCTACAACTTTGAGAACGACCTCCTTAGCCAAGCAATCAACGTATTGATACAATCCAACGAACACGTGGGCGGCCTGTCAAGATGAACATCCGGTTTGAGAGGCTGCGTCCAGATAAAGACTTCATGGAATTGCGTGAAGCTGTCAGATCCCCGATCAGGTCCCAATTGGAAATCTGCTCCGCCATCCTCAAAAAACACTGCGCCGGAAATAAGAACCTCCCAAGCGACCTCAACGAGGACGAGGCTCGCGATGCCTTCAACAGCAACCCCAGATCACACCCACTGTCTGAACTAGTACAGTGGGCTTTGGACAGCCTGCATCCAGCAGAACAGCTTATGCTCGTGACGATAGGCGGCGTGGAACCCATCGCGATGGCACGACATGTCAGAGCGCACCACTATCCCCTCCCAGATCTCGTCCCATTCCTGAATCAATTCGCCGCGCACACATCGCCGCCACAAGAAGAACCTGTACGCTTTCTCAATGTGGGGGACTTCCTCCCAGACGCTAGAGTCTGGCAATGAAGCCACAACCCAAGCGTCCGACATTCAAGATTCTTACGAGTGTAAGCACGACACATCTCTTTGTACACGCCAATAGCTTCTCGCACGCCACCGGTCCATTTCCAAAACCAACCTCTATCGACCGCCGAATGTAATGCGCGTGATTGAAGGGGGTGCTTTCAGAGATCAAATGCAAATTCCGTATATTCCGAGCAAAGACACATCCTCGGAGGGTGGTCATGGCCGTGAAGGTGATGCTGATCGAAGACGAGGCGGATATTCAAGAGACGCTGGCGCTTTCATTCATGCGCGCAGGCTTGGATGTGATTGAAGCCGACAGCGCCAAGAAATAGCTAACGAGGGATATTCTTTAGGCGTGTATCGTACATCACGATGCGCCTATATGCGACGAGATTTTATGGTCGCAGCACCAATAGTCGATACAGCAAACAGGACGACACCCCCCGACGATAAGAATATTTGCAAGTGAGCCGAAGACCAGTCCTGTGCCACTCAAGAGCAAGACACCAGCAAGGCCACTGAGGATGATCGGCCACCGGGCTTGAATTTTCAAAAACACTCGTCTTGCACGTGACGGAGGATACATGTCTCAATGACATGCAGGTATTGCGTCTTTTGCCATGTTTATATTTTACTCAATTCGAGGGCGATCGACAGGCAGTGCTTGTCAACTTTTGTATATAAGTCCCAAAAAAAAGGGAGCCGAAGCTCCCCTTTTTTATACCAGCTGCGTACTGGCGTGTGCTGTTACCGATTCAGTGGATGCAGTACAACCGTGTCGGTAGAACCATCTGAAACATTCACCTGAGTGGTCGCCACAGTAATGCTCGTGGAGGGCACTTCGAAGGTGATTACCCCGGCAGCACGGGGGCTTTTACCCTCCTCGACCTCCAGGGTGACCAGATCGGTCATCTTGATGACCATGACTTCCCCGGCAGGTACTGTACCCCGTGCGTACGTGCCAGCTGTGGCCATGACACCATCTTCCGTTCTGAACTCGACTTGGTAGTCCGCATCACGACTGCCTTTGTTCGTCAGCACCAGGCGGTGATTGTACCCACTGTATGTGCTGATATAGGGAATATCCACACTGAGGCCATCACGCACAATGCTACCAAACACACCGGACTTATCCTCCGGATTGACAGTGTTATCTTTCGCTGCAAACTTGAACGTATAGTCATATGTCGATGGCTGGATAGCCGATTCTCCGCCCGCGGTGAGTTTCAAGCGGTGGTCCATGGCAAGGGGGTTTGTGCCGCTGGGCGCAACGAACGTATATACAATCGAACCACCGTCCTCGGCGAATTTGCCGGGGATACTGTTACTAGCATTGACACTATCATCAACATCTGTGGCGGAGTTCAACGTAGCATGATCTTCCTGCTGTTTGCCCTCCTCATCCTCTGTCAGAGTAAAATCACCCTCAACAGTGAGCGTTGACCCTGCTTTCAGGAGATCAGTCAGTTGTACCTGCACCATATCAGGCGTATGTACACCCATGTTCACTCCGACCTCAACTGTGCCAAGGGTAGCCGTAGTAGCGGTTGCGTTGCTACCAGGTACAAAGTTCAAGAAACTAGTCGCGACACTTGCCGTGAACCTCCGTGACTCGCTCACGGCCACCTTCAGACCCGGGGCAAACATGGCAATCGCACCAGATTCACTATCGAGGGTGGCGCCGACATTGCCTCTCGCCTCTGTCAGATCATCAGGGTCATAGAATTTGACTTCCGCAGTCACCGTACCGCTTGTGGACTCGACCTTTATCAACGGTTCAGTTGCTGCGTCAATTGTACGGTCTCCATCTCTATCGGAATTGAAAGTTATCACAGCGCCTAGTGGTACATCGCCCTCTTGAATCTGGAGAATGGCAAATGACTCATTCGTAGCAGTAGTAATCGGTCTGGTGCCTAGACCAACATCACCAAAGTCGACATTTAGAGCACCAGCGAACTCCGCCCCGCGCAGATCAATCCGGATGTAGGAGTCTTGTGGTATAAGAATATCAGGGGTGACGCTAAAACCGGAGTGCACGACATCAAGCGCATTAGCACCAGTACCAGCAACATACTCAGAGGCATACTTGATGGCTGGCGAGGGCGAGGCGGCAGTGGCGCTAAGGTTTACTTGTGCGGTGGCCGCACCCGAAACCATCAGCAGGGCGGCACCTGCAACGCCAAACAATTTCTTGGTAAACATGGAGTAAACTCCCTAAATTAAAAGTATTTAAATTAAAGGAGGACCCCGGTGAAGACACACCGGGGACTCCAGTTAGCTAATGTCATACTGTCTATAGGGAGTATTCGATTCAGTTTTTTCCGGAACTAAAACGAACCAATAGAAGATATGACAGTCCTATTCTGTCTGTCTGTCTGTCTGTCAAGTCTTTTTTGCGCTTTTTTTATCGGCCCCGTGTTCAGTCCGCCGCCGCTCTCCCGGTGAATGAGGGCGGAGCCCGAACTGGAGGGAGAGGGGCGGCGGACGCTTCTGCCTCTCTGGGTGTCCATGTCGACGACCGCTGGCATCAGGCTCGACGCCAGAACTGATGCAGACCGTCGGTCGATACACGCGCCCTCCCGCCAACGTCCGGCTATACACCCCCGTCCATCCATCCGAGGAGTCCTGAACTGAACCTGTCATCGCCTTCAGCCTCATCCCGCCCTACCATGGGTTCGTCCCTAAGTAGTACCCGGCGGAGGGCGTCGATCTTGGCCTTGGGCCACTTGGAGAGATTGGCCAGGGTGCGTTTCCTGACCTTGCCGTTCTCGCGCCAGCCTTCACGCAGGAGGATGGCGGGTCGGGGAATTGCGGTTGGGGACGGATTCGATATACATGGCTACATTAACCTTGTCCACACACCGCACAAACCCCGCCGAATCAACCACTTGGCCAACACATCAGCGAAAAATCGAGGGGAAGTTCAGCTTAACAGACAGATGGCCGGCCTTTCCTGCAGACCAACAGTAGCCAGTAGCTCCGCAGATCTGTATCAATCTCTGGGGGGTGATTGGCAGAAAAAGTGCCGAGATCAAAATATCTGAGCTTATCGATCCGCAGTGAATCCCTCAACTGATCCAGTGCTCAAAAGTGGCGACCGCCAGGGGCCAGGTGCGTCCGAATCCTGCCCATACGGTCAACAATCAAGCACATAGAACGATAGAGTGCACTGCCGGCGGCGCACATCATCGACTCGATTCTGCGCATCGTGCCCTATGATTGAAATTGAAGCCGTATGTGAGCATTTTCTTGGGCCGGTGAGAAATGCTGGCTGATATACATTCAATGGCCACCAGAAAGTGGTTGCTCGATTGTGTGAGCTGATCCGGGCGGGTGCCGTCATTTCCGGATAACCCGATCGCGCAGATATCGGAACAGCTTGCGCTGCTGGGCAGGTGCCATGTCGCGTGCTTTCTCCCGCCGGGCGTTGCGTACCAGTGTGCCAAGCTCCTGCCTGTCGGTCTCTGGATAGCTGTCCAGAATCTCCGCCAACTGTTCGTTGCCGCCCTCCATGAGTCGATCACGCCAGTGTTCGATATGCCTGTGTCGCTGCCGGTCCCTGCGTGCCTGTTTCAGCCGTGCGTCCAGAAAAGCCCGTATCTGATCGACAAGAACGTCATCCCTGGAGAGCAGCTTGGCCGCCTGACGCAGCTGGCGGTTACGCGCACCGCTGGGTTTCATGCACGCAATCATTGCTATGGTGTCGTCGAAACTCTCCTGCAGATTCAGTCCTTCCCGTTCGGAGGGCGAGAGCTCAGCAAGGCTGGCGGAAAGTTTCTGCAGCGCCTTCATGTCGCGCTTGCGCTGCGACTTGCTCGGCAGTGTGTGCGGCGCTTCGCAGCCGTCAATATCCCCGGTGTCACTCATCTTCCAGCTAGCCGTAGAACAGTGTCGCCAATCCCAGGAATGACAGGAAGCCAACGATGTCTGTCACTGTAGTCAGTGCCACGCCACCTGCCAAAGCCGGGTCAATCTGCATGCGCCTGAGCGCCACCGGAAGCAGGGAACCGGCAAGGGCAGCCGCCACCAGGTTGATGATCATTGCGCTGGCAATGATCAATGCAAGCAGAGCGTCGTTGAACCACAGGCCGGCAATCAGCGCCACTGCCAGTGCCCAGACCAGGCCGTTCATGGAACCGAGCAGCACTTCACGGTTGACCAGCCAGTTCAGGTTATCACGCTGGATATGGCCCAAGGCCATACCGCGAATGACCACCGTCAGGGTCTGGGTACCAGCAACGCCGCCCATGCTGGCGACTATGGGCATCAGAACTGCCAGGGCAATGACCTTGTCCAGAGTTTCCTGGAACTGGCCAATCACAGTGGATGCAGCCAGTGCAGTCAGCAGGTTGATTCCCAGCCACATCAACCGCCGTGGGGCGGCACTGAGAATCGGTGTAAAGGTATCTTCATCTTCAGCCAGACCCGCCAGGCTCATCAGGGAATGATCCGCATCGTCGCGGATGACGTCGACTACATCATCAATGGTGATTCGTCCGAGAAGTTTTTGCTCCTCGTCGACAACTGCAGCAGACACGAGGTCCTCCCGCTCAAACAGCAGCGCCACGTCCGAATCTTTGGTTGATGCCGGAATGCTGTGCTTATCCCGCTCCATCAGTGCATAAACGGGTTCACTCGGGCTGGCCGTCAGCAGCAAGCGCAGCGGAAGTTTGCCGATGTAGAGGTTATCCCGGGTCACCACGAATAAACTGGCAGTCATTTCCGGGATATTCTCGTGGCGGCGCAAATAGCGCAGAACAACTTCAACGGTCAGGTCGGGACGCACCGTGATGGTATCGGTGCTCATCAGACCGCCGGCACTATCCTCTTCGTAGGTCAACACGGATTCGACACGCTGTCGGTCCATGTTGCTCATCAAATCGAGAATCTCTGCAGTTACCCGATCCGGAAGATGCTGCAGAACATCCGCCAGGTCATCCACATCCCAGCCCTCAGTCAGGGCGGCAACCTCGGAGGTATCCATTCTGGCGAGCAGGTAGGAACGGACTTCGCCGCTGAGCCGCTGCAACACATCACTTTCGCTATCGGAATCGACGAGTTCCCAGAGCACCTCGCGCTCGCGTGGAGGACAGGACTCCAGAACCTGAGCGATCTCCCCGGCGTTGAGTCCGCGCAGCAGGCGGCGCACACCTGCCAGTGTACCCGTGTCCAATTCCTGTAGCAGTGAAGGGATGGACGCCATACATAAGCTCGTTTTGTTGAGAAGGCCTTCTGTTCCGGTCATGACCACCGAAAGCGGCACAAGTGTAATCACTCGCAGACAAAAAAAGTAGCGAGTCTTGGTAGCCGCCGATGCTTTTTACCAATCTGTCTGTTGCAGCACTGAGGTTGGAGGAAATATGAAAAAACCGGGATTGGCGGCAGCATCTGCAGGGGTGTATCCGGCCGCACTCATCGTCGCATCCCGGGAGGTTTTCTCTCCGCCACCCCGCACCTTTGGGACATCTGGGGTGGAACAGTCTCTGTGGCAGTTTGTATACCAGGGTTGCACCAGCTGATTCCGGAGTACAACATCTTCCTGTTTCCGGCATACAGGCCGCATGGTTGATTGGTGTCAGCCATACAGCAGTCAGTTGTGCTGCCGGATGAGCGCGCCCTGACGGCTGCCAGAGGACATGGTATTGGCAACGCCCCGTTGCGGGTGACCGTCAGGATGTTGAGCGGTGCGCTGTGTTCAGACTAAGGCCTGCGGCCAATCAACTGCAGCTGGCGAGACTGTGTGCTTCCTTCTTCATCGCATGCTGGTTTTTTCTGTACTCTGCCGGACAGAGTGAGCCATGCCACCGGGGCGGGGCAGAGCCTTGAAGAGCGCCAGAGACCCGGTGAACACATGGCGCTGAGGGTCTCGGCACAGGGCTAGAGGTAATCGGCCACGCGCATGTTCAACATCTCCTGAGTCTTGTGCCACAGCAGGTCGACATCCTTTTCTGTGTGGTGTGTGCGGTCGATCTCCCAAGCGTTCGGCAACCCTCTCCAGAAATCATCTGTTTGAATGGGAATCAGAGTTGAGGTGCAGCCGCCCGTTGTAACCTGTTGGTCACCTTTCCGTCGCAGAATCCCCAGAGTACAGCTGGTCTCGGATCGCACTCCGGTATGGTTTCATGGACCCGCACCGTTCCGGCCAGGCCGCGGGCACAGATCCGGTGGCTATTTTCAAGGCACAGTTGTGCAGCTGTATTACACTACCGCCCCATCCACTGATATTGTTCCGATGATCAGAACGTGAGAACGCATTCATCATGAATCAGCCGCATACGGACAGTGCCAGCGATCCGGCACATGATCGCAGCGATCAGGCCGCGAGCCCAGGCGCGGGAGATTCGGGTGAGCAGCCTATGGACCTGCTGCCCTATGAATTTGCGCGTGACCAACAGGTGCTTTTTGATCCGGCGAGCAAACACCTGTTTATTGGCCCGGATGCGCCCGTCAGTGCCCTGTCTGAAGTGCGCCGCTGGGCGCAGGATATTCGCAAGTCAGAGCTTGTCTCGGGGGAGAATTTTGCCGAGAACCTGCGGCGGCTGTATGCCGGGCAGAGAGGGTCCTCAGCATCGGTCATGGCGGACATTCAAGAGTTTGTCGATCTGGAGGCTACAGCAGAGGAGGTTGAGGAAGCCGATCTGCTGGAGGATGACGAAGCCCCCATAATTCGCCTGTTGAATGCGATTCTGGCCGAGTCTCTCAAAGAGAAGGCCTCCGATATCCATATTGAACTCTACGAATCTGAATCGAGAGTGCGTTTTCGGCTCGACGGAGTATTGCGCACGGTACTCAACCCATCAGTGCACATAGCGCCGCTGCTGGTCTCACGGATCAAGGTCATGGCGAAATTGGACATCGCTGAAAAACGTCTGCCCCAGGATGGTCGCATGACAGTCCGGCTCGGCGGGCGCAGCATCGACATGCGGGTGTCGACCATGCCCGCCGCCTATGGTGAACGGGTGGTGTTGCGCCTGTTGGATAAAAATGCCGGTCAGCTCAGCGTCGATGATCTCGGAATGTCCAGTGCGACCAGAGACCGCATGGCCAGCTTGATTGAGCGGCCACACGGGATAATCCTGGTCACTGGGCCGACGGGCTCGGGCAAGACCACCACGCTCTATGCTGCGCTGCAGCAACTGGATCGCCAACAGCGCAATATTATGACCGTCGAAGACCCGGTGGAGTACGATCTGCCGGGTATCAGCCAGACCCAGATCAACCTGCGTGCCGGCATGACCTTCGCACGTGGGCTCAGGGCCATCCTGCGTCAGGATCCCGACGTCATCCTGATTGGAGAGATCCGCGATAAGGAAACGGCAGAGATAGCCACCCAGGCCAGCCTGACCGGACACTTGGTCCTGTCTACCCTGCATACCAATACCGCAGCCGGCGCCGTCACCCGGCTGCAGGATTTGGGTGTGGACAGTTTTCTGCTTTCCTCCACGCTCCGGGGGGTGCTGGCTCAGCGTCTGGTGCGCCGACTCTGCTCAGAGTGCAAGGAACACAGGGCGCCCGATGTCGTGGTACGGGACAAGCTGGGTACAGGTGCGAATCAGCACATCTGTGTGCCAAGGGGTTGTGAGCAGTGCAACTTCACCGGGTTTGAGGGCCGTCAGGGTGTGTTTGAGCTGGTTCTGATCGACGGAGAGATGCAGAAGCTTATGCATGACGACGCGGGAGAACTGGAGATTGAAGAGTGTTTCCGTCGCCAGGTACCCAGCATGATCGAGGCCGGTTTCGAACTTGTGCGCCGGGGCATGACCACCCTGGAAGAAGTGTTGAAAGTGACGAGTGTCTAGACGCCAGCCGCAGCTATGCCCACCTACCAGTACTCCGCCTATGACCGCTCTGGAAAACAGCATTCCGGTTCGCTGACTGCTGAAACTGAACGCCAGGTGCGTCGTGCGCTCAAAGACCAGCACCTTTTTCCGGCTTCAATCAAGCCAGCTCGCTCTCCTGCCCGGGGTCGTGGACCCACATTCAGACGACCAGGCTTTTTGAGCCGTGTCAACAATTTTGAAGTGGCGCTGATCCTGCGTCAGCTGGGCGTGCTGATTAATTCGGGGCTCCCGCTGGAAGATTCCCTGAAGCTCATTCTTGAGCAGGCCGACACTGCTCGACAGAAAGCATTGCTCGAAGGATGGCGTGTGGACATCATGGAGGGACGCAGTTTGTCGTCAGCCATGCGACGTTCTCGTTTTCAGCTCCCCGAAGCGGTCATTGCCGGTGTTGGAGTCGGCGAGGAAACCGGCCATCTGCACGGCGTGCTGATGCGCATGGCTGATGAACTGGAGACCGGTGCGGCGAACCGCCAGGCGTTCAGACGTGGGCTGGCGTATCCCGTGACTCTGGTGGTGTTTTCGATTGTAGCTGTCAGCGTTATGATGGTATGGGTCGTTCCCAAGATTACCCGGGTATTCGTCAGCGCACGTGCCGAGTTGCCCCTGGTGACCAAGCTGGTGGTGGCGTTGAGCGGCTTTGTTCAGGCCTACGGTGGATATATGGCGCTGATGACCGCTGCGCTGCTTGCCGGTTTTCACATCTGGAATAGAAACCCGGATCGCCGGCGTGTCTGGCATCACTATCAGCTCAGCCTGCCCGGATTCGGAAACTGGGTGCGTATGGCAAATGTTGCAGACTGGGCGCGCAGTCTTGGCGCACTTCTCGGCAGTGGCGTACCAGTCCTGGTGGCTTTGCATATCTCCTCCTCGGTGATGACCAATCTGCATCTGCGTTGGCAGATGGAACAGGTGACCGAACGGGTTCGGCGCGGCAGCAGTCTGCACCAGGCCGTCAGGGAAGAGTCGGCTGGGAGCGGTTTTCTGCTGCACATGATCGGGAGCGGAGAGGCATCGAGTGAACTCGATACCATGCTGGCGCGCATTTCGGACTATTACAGTGCACGGCTCGGGGCATCCGTAGATACCTTCCTGAAGCTCATGAATCCAGTGCTGATCGTCAGCATGGGCATTGTAATTCTGGTGATTGTCGCCGCGGTCATGCTCCCGATTGTGCAAATGAATGAAATGGTTACCTAGGCTACAGTGCATAGATAAACGATATGAACATAGACCAACAAACACAGGGAACAGCTGGACGGGGATTGCATGCATTGAACTCGGCTGATGCGAATAGAACACCTCGGCGTCAGCGCGGATTTACCCTGATCGAGGTGATGGTGGTGATTGTCATCATCGCCCTCATGGGTGCCATTGTGGTCCCGACTGTATTTAGCAGGGTACAGCAAGCTGAAGAAGTGCGCGCTGCGCAGGATATTCGCGCCATTGAGGCCGCACTCAAGATGTACCGCCTGGACAATTTCGATTATCCCGCCCAGTCCGAAGGTCTGGGCGCACTGATGACTGCACCTGGTTCGGCACGCAACTGGCGCGGTCCCTACCTGGAATCGGTTCCTGAGGACCCCTGGGGACGACCCTACCGCTACGCCTACCCGGGAGCCCACGGAAAGGAGATGGAAATCTTTACCTTTGGACGGGACGATCTGGCAGGTGGCGAGGGTTCGGATGCGGACTGGGGAAGCTGGAATATCAAATAACCTCTGTACCCCTGGGTATTGGCTGTGGGACTGTGGCTGACTGACATGCACGTTTTTACCAGGCACTCTGGTCTCCATCGCAGCCGGCAGCCAACACTGTCCCCGCGAGGGTTTACCCTGTTTGAAATCCTGGTGGTGCTGGTAGTTATTGCCCTGGCTTCAGCCATCACTGTGCTGGGCTTTGGCCAGCTGGCTGAGCGCCGCCAGGATGCAGCGGCGACCGACCTTATGGCTTGGCTGCGCGCTGCAGCAGATACTGCCGTGTTCCAGAACATGTTGGTCGGCGTTGCGCAGCAGGATAATGCCCAAGAGCTGTTTCTTATGGCCTTTTATCAGGATGACTGGTATCGGCTCAGTCTGGAAGAAACGCTGGTGCTCAATTCTGAAACCCGCCTGGATTGGTCACCCGCGCTTCTCGGCAACCGTGAATTCCCGGTCCGTTCGGAATCCGCCAGTGATAGCCCCAACCCCTACCTGGTTTTTATGCCGTCCGGTGAAATCGTCCCCGAGGGCGAGATTGGTATCATGCACGGAGAAAACCTTCGTGCGCGTATCTGGTGGGACGATGAACACGAACTCCAGTTCAGTTGGCAGTTGGGCCGGTGAGACTCGTGAGAGGTTCCCTGCACGTCCGGCTGTCTCTGGATACTGGGTTTACCCTGCTTGAGGTTCTTGTTGCCCTGGTCATTCTCGGGATTGTGCTCACGGGGCTGTTTGTCGGGATTCAGTCCCAGGTAGATAACCGCTACCGGTTGCAGCAACGGTACCTGGCACAGTCGGTTGCCTGGAACAGGTTGCTGGAACAGTACCAGATTATTGAGAAATGGGCACCGCGCAGTGATGCCCTCGGCGAGCGCGTCGGCGAGACTGAGGTGTTGGGGCAGCAATTGTACTGGAGACTGGATGTGCGGGAGACCTTTGGCGAGAACTTTTATCGCTATGAAACCCAGGTCTACCAGAAGCCGACAGGCGAGGATGCTGCCGGTTCCCTGGTGGCCTACCTGGTGGTGGAGTAAGGGGTGATGCCGGTGCACAGCAGGTACCGTTCGCCTGAAAACGAGCCTCACCATCGGTCCGGTTTTACCCTGATTGAGATTCTGGTTGCGCTGGTGATTTTTGCCGTCTTGTCGGTTCTTGGATATCAGGGGCTGACCGCAGTGGTGAATTACAGCGAGCGCACCCGCACGGACTATGAGGAGCACAATCAGCTGCATCGGGCTACGGTGATTCTGATGCAGGATTTACTGCACCTGAGAGCCCGCACAGTCCGCGACCGGCTCGGGGGACGCCTGCGTGCCTACGATACCTCAGACCAGGATTACGAAATCACCTTTACCCGCGGCGCACTGCCGTCCATTGTCGGCAGTAGTCTTGGGGGCATGCAGCGGGTTGGCTATTCGGTCTCGGAGGAGAACCAGCTACTTCGTTGGGTATGGCCAACGCTCGATGCATTTGGACAGAATCAGCCGGATGCTCGGGTGTTGCTTGATTCAGTAAAGCGTGTCGAGTTTTTTCAGCTCAATGCCCGCAATGAATTTGAACAGAATTGGCCCCCGCTGAATGAAACCCTGGCACCGGATGAGCTGCCGCGAATGATTCGCATGGAGATCGAAATGGAAAACGGAATGCGGTTGACGCGTCTGTTACCCGGTGCCCAGACAGTGCCGGGTGGTTCGTCGCCCGATATCCCGGGTGAAACAGACCCCGACAACGAGCAGGACCAGTGATTGCGGCTGCGGTCACTCAGCCCCGGATTGTGGCCCAGAGTGGAATGGCGCTTGTTGTTACCTTGATTATGGTCGTTGTGATGCTTCTGGTCATGGCGTCGATCACCTATCAGCAGCAACTGGATTTCAAGCGCAGCTCTCAGGCGCTGCTCGCCGATCAGGTACTGCTGTTGGCGTTGAGTGGAGAAAGCTGGTCCCGAAAAATCCTGCGCGATGATGCGCGGGAGAATCAGATCGACTCCCACAAGGACGGTTGGGCACAGGTCATTCCGGTTTTGCCAGTTGAGGGTGGGAGCCTGACTGGGTGTCTGATTGACCTGCAAAGTCGCTACAATCTGAACAATTTGGGTGCCTACACACAGGCATCATTTGAAAGTGACCTCAGCAGCCCTGCGGCCAGCCAGGTTGGCGTCTACCTCAATCTCCTGGCACTGCTCGAACGGGAGTCCGGCGATGAGCGGGCTGCCGTGATTGTGGACTGGATTGATACCGACACTGCGCCTGTTGCCAGCGGCGGGGCGGAGGACCAGGATTATTCGATTGAAACACCGGCACGTCTGGCAGCAAATCACGCACTGGTCGATCTGAGCGAACTGGTTGCAATTCGTGGTTACAGTGCAGCGGATCTGGCCGCCATGCGACCTTATGTTACCGCGCTGCGGTCACCTACGGACATCAATATCAACACGGCATCGCGCACTGTACTGCGTGCCCTCATGGCCGGTTTCGACGCGTACCTGGTTGATGCAGTGATCGAGAACCGACCCTACGACACAGTCAACGATTTCTATAACTTTGCCGCCGCTGAGACCGGGTATATGACGGTCGGAGAACTGACGCAGCAGGTGCCGCCAAGCCTGATCGGGGTCTCCAGCAAATTTTTTGAACTCAACGCACGGGTGGAGCTGGCTGGCACCCAGATGGGGTTGCGCTCAGTTCTGTATCGCCCGGAATCTGGCGAAGTCAGGACACTGACACGGACTTTCGAGTATATTCCGCGGTTGGAAACGGAAGATGGGCAGAGTGACCCGGTGGCATCACCCTGTCATCAGCCCGTCCAATTACGACAGCCCGATGGACAGCCCGATGCCAGCAGTCTTCTGGTGGGCCGCGCCGATCAGAAAAGCCCGGCTTCCGAGCGGCTCTGAGGGCCTATACGAGCAGAGACTTTGAATATCCCCATAGACCATCTGGACCAACTCGCCGCCCAGGCTCGATCTGAAGACGAGGCTCTGCCAGCAGCAGAATCTGCCGGGCAGCGCATGGATCTCTGGGTGCCAACGGAGGCGGTCCAGATGTTCGAGCTTGAACTGCCCGCACTGCAGGGGCGCAAGCTGCAGGAGATGCTGCCCTGGCTGCTTGAGGAGAGACTGCTGAGTCCGCCCGACATCTTCGAATGTATCCTCGGTCCACCAACAGGTTCGCAGCAGTGGCTGGTCTACGTAGTGGAAAAGGCGCAGATAGCCCGATGGCTGTCCATATCCAGCGCATCGGGCATCGCGCCACAGCGGATGGCCCCGGATTTTCTTGCGCTTCCCCTTGAGGAAGGACGGTGGACCTTATATACCGAGAAGGGCAGGCTGCTGGTTCGCACCGGTCAGTTCTCCGGCTTCGCAGCCCCCCTGGACATCGGCTGGCAGCAACTCGAATTGCTGCTTGCTCGGGAAGAGCAGATGCCGGGTTTGTCGCATCTCGATGCGACTGACACCGGCCTGCAGATACCAGAATTTTTCAGGGATCGCCTGGATACCCAGCATGGCCGGATTAATTGGACATTCTCCGAGTTGCCAGTGGACGTCAATATCCTCCCGGTGCATTGCACGCCACGTGCAGGTCGTCCCTGGATGGTCTGGGTTCCGTCCCTGGCTGCGGCTGCCGTTCTCTGTGTCGCTGGTCTGACATATTTGAGTGCACAGTCCTGGACCTGGGAGCAGGAAATCGAAATACTTGAGGCGGGTGTTGCCCGGGCATACCAGGAACTCTTTGGTGAGGATTTGGGAAGTGCCACAGAGAATGCTGTGGTGCGTGGTCAGGCGCATCTGGAGATGTTGCAGCATCAGTACCTGGTCACTCGGGCATCTCCGCTGGCAGAACTCGCTGCGCTGGACAGGATATTGTCGACCTGCAGCAGCTGTTCGCTGATGAAGATATCCCAGACTGAACAAGGAACCGTTCTGAAATTGAGGTACACTGAACAGATTCGCGCTCGTACTGCCGGCTTGGCTGGCTGGGATCTGGACTGGTCGGAACCTGACGAGCACGACTACAGTAGCCTCACTATCCAGAGGGCTGCGCCATGAAACTTTCTGGCCTGGCGGAACAGGTGAAAGGTGTCGGGCACTGGTGTGAGGAACGCTGGATCGGGCTGGCACACCGCGACCGGCGCATGCTGGGTTTTGCCACACCCATTATTCTGATGCTTGCGCTGTACCTGGTGCTGGTCGAACCCATAGTTGCCCGATACTCTGAGATTCGAGCAGAGCGTGACCGTCTTGGAGAGGCGCTGGTCTGGCTCTATGAACAGGCAGAGCTGGTAGATCGCACCCAGAACAGTTGCCGCAGGCAACGACTGGTTAGGCCGGGCCGGGATCAGGATCTCGGTGCCTTCGCCACCAGTATCGCCAAAAGCCAGGGGCAGCGCCCCACTGTTCGTGTTCTGGGCGCACACAGTCTCAGTGTCAACCTCGAGAATGCCCCGGGCTCAGCGGTGCTCAGACTGCTGGAAGCATACGCTTGTCATGGATTTACACTCGATCAACTGGAACTGGTTCGGGCGACGCCGGATTCGCCGAGGGTGATAGTTGACGTCAGGCTCGCTGCTGCAGATTTTGTGCGGAGCACGACTCGATGAATCTCCGTGTACTTGTCGTGGGTTGCGGCTCGATACTGGTTGTAGCGCTTCTGGCGCTGGTTAGCCTGCCGCTGTCCCTGCTTCTGGCCGGGCGACCCGATGTGCCAGAACATACGGACATTAGCCAATCAACCCTGCTGCGCGGCAAGCTCTGGGTTCAGTTGTGGCCGCTACCGGGTCTGGCGCGTGTCAGCTACCGCTGGTGTCCGGGATTATCGCCACTGGCCTGGTGTGTGGATGCGTCCTCCGGATCGGCGCACGCCAGCGGGCGGTTTGGTGTTACCGGCCTCAACAGCCTCAGAGTATCAAGTGCAGAAGTCTCTGGACTGGAGTTCAAACACCTGGGGCTGGGTGCCGGGATCGTCGACGCGCGGCTTGGTGGAAGCGTGGATCAGGTCGAGATTCAACTGGGCGATTGTGCGACAGGCGCTGTCACCCGGCTGGAGGCGCAACTTGCCTCTTCGGATGTGCAGATTTTTGGGCACTCAACCGGCGCACATCGTGTGACCCTGACGACAGACAGTGCGGGCATCAGCGGCACATTGGAGGGCAGCGCTATTGGTGGGTCCATGGAGTATAGGCCAGACACTATGGAGTACAGCGTATCAGGCACACTTGACGTTTCCGATGAGGTCGCAGATCTGGTGGGCTCCATGTTGGAACCACTTGGAGACAATCGTTTTGCCTGGAATTTAAGCGGTCGCGCGCACTGTAGAGGTGTGTCGGAGTCGTGAATACCAGACTATCAGCATGTGCCTCTTTCGGATCAGCCTTCGTCATGGGGCTGGTGTCCGTCAGCGGGAGAAGATGGATATTCGGCCTGCTGGTCGCGGCTTCGGTACTGACTGTTCTGGCGGCGGTTCGGGTGCTCCTGCTGCCAGCGCCGGTTATCGCCGATACCCGGCTGATCGAGCCCGCGGCGATCCCCCACCTGCGCTGGAACTGGTTTCCTGCAGCGCGGCAGGCAGTACCTGTTGTGGAGGCCGGACTTCAGCAGGATTCCAGTCAATTGCCCCGGGCAAGCATCGATGCTGAGTTACTGGGAACCCTGATTTCGACAGAAGGCGCGTACGCAGCTATTTCCACCAGGAGCCGCCCCGATGGCGTATACCGCGAGGGCGATCGGATTGACGGAAGCTTCATCCTGGATGAAATCCGGGCTGATCGCGTGATTGTCCTCCAGGGTGGTGTGCGCCAGCAGATTCCCCTCAATGACCTGGAGCATGCAACAGCCGAGAGAGTGGGCAGAATCGACGCATCTCGTGAGCCTCTGATCGAGGTGAACACTCCCCCGGGCACTGGATCGAGCGCTGTCAATCTGGGTGAGGTGCTGGCAAACATGGTTTCCGCCCCCCGGATCGAACAGCTCGCCGGAGGAGGTCAGGGTTTCCGCCTTTCGGGTCTGTCGGAGAGCGCACTGGAACTGACCGATCTGCGGGAGGGAGATCTGGTCATAGCAGTCAATGGCCTTGCTATTGATGAGATCATGACGAACACTTCTCAGCACCGGGCTCTCTCCCAGGCAACCAGTTTGCCGGTTACGGTGCTGCGGGACGAAGAGCAGGTTGAGTTAGTTGTGAATGCGGCCAGCCTGGCGGCACGGATTCCCGCCCGGCTCCGGGCCGGACAGGTTCAATAGGAGCGTATTGATGAGCCGGATAGGCAGGATAGGCAAGAATCAGAAGTCCTTGAAAACACCCCTGTACCCAGTGAGTGTCGCTGCTCTGCTGGTTGTGCTCGCGACCGGATTATTGCCCTCAGCCGTGCATGCCGAGAGCGTGAGTATCAATTTCCGCGAAGCGGACATTCGCAGTGTGCTCGAGGCTGTGGCAGAGGTCACTGGCAAGTCTTTTGTTCTGGACCCGCGGGTCAAAGGCAAGATTACCATCATTTCGCCGGAGCCGATTGAATCTGAAATGCTGTACGAGGCGGTTCTTTCGGCTCTGCAGGTGCAGGGTTTTCAGGCGGTAGACGATGGCGCAATTATTCGGGTAGTTCCCTTCTCCCAGAGCTTTCAGGTGCCCAAGGGTGCCCCCGGTTCGGAACTCCAGACCCGGGTTATTCGGGTCGATCATGTCAAGGCGACTGAGTTGTTGCCCGTACTCAAGCCCATGATGAGCAGGGGTTCGCTGTTGCAGGCCTACGACGCCGGCAACAATCTGGTGGTGACCGACCTGGTGTCCCAGATCAATCAACTCGAAGAGGTTCTCGCGGAAATCGATGTGCCGGAGCAGTCGGCGGTGGAAGTGATTAACCTCAGTCATGTTTCTGCTGGAGAAGCCTTGCATATCGCGTCCCAGATGAAGAGCGTGCAGCAGCACAACCTCAGCATCGTTGAAGATTCGTTCAACAACCGGGTGATTGTGGGAGGGCCGCTTGCCGGGCGTGCGGCATTTCGTCGCATGCTCAGATCGCTCGATGTGCCTACTGATGAGCAGGGCAGGGTCGAGGTGATCTATCTCAACTATTCCAAAGCCGAGGACATCAAGCCCATTCTTGACGGCATGCTGGAATCCGAAACTTTTCTGAGGAGTGCGGGCGAGGGAGGGGGTGCGGCAAACGTCGGACCAACCTACCGCATTGAGGCCGAGGCGGACAACAACGCTTTGGTGATTGCAGCATCGGCCGCAGGGATCAAGCAGATTCGGAATGTGGTGCGCAAACTGGACCGCCCGCGACCGCAGGTTCTGATTGAAGTGATCATTGCAGAGGTATCCGAAGATCAGGCAGACCGCCTCAATACCCAGCTGGTCGGTGCCAGCCGGGATACGGGTGGCTTCCTGACCAACTTCGACAACTTGATTCCGACCCTGCTTGGTGCGGCCGCGGATCTTCGGATTACCGATACTGAGTTGGCAGGTCTCGGCGAGGTTGCCGGTACCGGTGCCTTTATTGGGGCGGGGAACTTTGATTCAGACGAGGGTGAAGGGATAGGGCTGGTTATCGAAGCGCTGCGAACTGATACGCGCACGACCATTTTGTCCGCACCTTCCGTAGTTACCCTGGATAACGAGGAGGCGGAACTCAATGTTGGCCAGGAAGTTCCCTTTATTACCGGGAGTTTTACCAGCACGAACAATGCCTCTACCAATCCCTTTCAGACAATCGAGCGCGAGGAAGTCGGGGTCAAGCTCAAGGTGGTTCCCCAGATCAATGAGGGTAACGCGGTGCGCCTGGAAATTGAGCAGGAGTCTTCCAGCATCGCCACGACCACAACAAATCAGGCCACCGCGGATGTGGTCACCAACAAAAGCACCATTGCGACCAATGTCATGGTCGGCGATGGCGAAATACTGGTGCTTGGTGGCCTGATGGACGGCCAGTTTGCAAACAGCGAGAGCAAGGTGCCACTGCTCGGTGACATCCCCCTGCTGGGACATCTCTTCAAATCCAGCAACAACAGTGACAACCAAGGCGTTCTCATGATGTTCATCCGCCCTACGATACTGAGCTCGCCAGCACACAGTCGCAGCGTGACAGCTGACCGGTTCGAATACCTGCGGGTGCACGAAATTGAAGCCCAGGTTCAGGGCGAAGGTGCGGTTCAGACCTTTATAGATGGCTTTGAAGCTCAACTCCAGTCGGATGAGCCTGGTGATGAGCCCGTTTCCGGGCCGGAATAAGGGCGCGTTACGGGGCCAGGTTCTGTGTATCTGAGTCACTATGGGCTGGAGCGGGAGCCCTTCACTATTGCTCCCGACCCGCGGTTTCTCTACCCGAGTCCGCAGCACCGTCAGGCACTGGCACATCTCAAGTATGGTCTGGACAGGGAGGGCGGCTTTATCTTGCTCACCGGTGAGGTTGGTACTGGCAAGACCACGCTGACTCGCCTTCTTCTCGAGCAGCTCCCCGGCAATGTGCGGGTGGCCTATATCCTCAATGCAAAGCTGGACACTCTGGATGTGCTTGGAAGCTTCTGTCAGGAATTGGGTCTGGATCGGCCCCGGGACACATCGGTAAAAAGCCTGATTGACAGTGTCAATCGTGATCTGCTTGACGCTCACGCCCAAAACAAAAAAACATTGCTGGTTGTGGAGGAGGCGCAGAATCTCGATCCCGATGTTCTGGAAACCCTCAGGCTGCTGACCAATCTTGAAACCAATACCGCCAAACTTCTGCACATTCTGCTGGTTGGTCAGCCCGAACTGCTTGATCTGCTTGGCCGCGGGGATCTGCGGCAACTCAATCAACGCGTGGTATCACGCTTTCACCTTGAGCCCCTCAGCCTCGCGGAAACGTCCAACTACCTCAATCACCGGATGCGTCGGGGCGGGTGCAATCGCCAGGTATTTGATGGTCCTGTGGTCAAGGCACTCTACAGGCGGTCAGGTGGCATCCCGCGGGTATTGAACCAGCTGGCTGAGCGAAGTCTGCTGGGTGCGTATGCCGACAATGTGCCCAAGCCAACGACACAGATCGTCCGCTGTGCGAGCCGGGAGGTGCTTGGCGAGAAACCGAACTCCAGGGCGGACACAGATGCTCCCGGCAAAGCTGGTACAGGGACGCGTGTCCTTGGCCTGTTCCTCCTGGCTGTCCTGAGTACGCTGGCGCTCGCCATGTTTGCACTCCAGGACAGGCCGTCCCCCGAAGTTGGAACAATTCCACTCATGCACAATACAGCCGGTGATGCTGGTCCCAGTGACCCGGATCAAGGCGGATCATCTCTCTCCGCCTCATCCGATGACGCAGGGATGACTGCGACTCCGGTTGGCGAAAACAACAGTGTCGACGTGCAGGTGTCATCGCCTGCGGCAGAGATCACCACTGGGCTCAGTGCGGTTCAGCAACTACTGGCAGCCTGGCATCTTGAACCCGGTGGCGTGGTCACAGGCGCGCAGCTGTGTGATTCCCTGGTGCTGGAAGACCTGGATTGTCGGACTGACCTGGGTCAGACACTCGATGACATCAGGCAGATCAATCGTCCCGGTCTGGTCACTGTGGCAGAGTCCGCCGAAAGCAGGACACTCTACCTGGTCGAGTCGATCAGGCAAGACGGCGCTTCCCTGAGCAATTCGAGCGGGAAAAGATTTATGAAATGGGAGGAACTTGAGCGCGCCTGGGATGGTGGTTTTACCTATTTATGGAGGCCTCCGGCAGGGTACAGAACTGCGCTGTATCAGGGAATGGACAACGCTGATCTGGTGCGCTGGGTACAAGCCCGATTGGGAGAAATTAACCCGGATTACGAAACCATCATCAGCGGAGGCCTGTATTCCCGCGCAATTGCCCAGGCAGTTGCGGAATTTCAGCGCGATCAGTCGCTCGTCGCCGACACTGTTCTGGGACCGCGAACGCTGATGCGATTGATGGAGCAGGGCAATCAATCTCTCTCTGAACCGAGGCTCGCAGGCTCAGGTGTTTCTGATTTCGGAGACGCAGAGGAATAAGGGAGGAGAGCGTGTCCTATATTCTCAGCGCACTCAAGAAAGCTGAAAAGGAGCGCAGGCGTGATCGCGTGATCGATCTGGACCGGCTGCATGAATCCGACTGGAATGAAACGGAGTCGGATCAGGCGAGGTCGGTACCGGTTTTCAGAGTGGTCCTGGCCTCAGTCGTGCTGCTGTGCCTGATAATATCCGGCTGGGTCGCCACACAGGTTTTTCGGGCGGATGAGCCGGTGGGGTCGGGCACTGATTCAGACCTGGCGATTGAGGGTGTACCGGTCACCTCCACGCCTGATTCTGCCGGTGCTGGTGCATTTGCGACACAACCGGAACCGGCAACCGGGCGTAATCCCCGGCCAGATCCTGGGACGCAGTTGCCACCACTGCCACATTTTTCCGGTCATATGTATTTCGCTGAACAGGCTCAACTCAGCCGAGTATTTTCGGGTGGGGCAACCTACCGCCAGGGCGAGTACATTGGTGAATATCAGATACGGGCAATCGACAGACGGGAGGTGGTGCTGGTCTATGCCGGAAACGAGTACTCGGTCCCCCTGAACTGATCAGGCGTGTGCTGCGCGTTTTCGGGTTATTCATCTTCGTCAAATTTATCGGCAAAGAGCTGCAGGATTTTTGCGCTAGCCTCCTGCTCATCTTCACCGTCGACACGAAGCCAGAGGTGCGATCCAATACCGACCGCTAACAACATCAGCCCCATGATACTTTTGCAGTCAACCAGGTTCTCCGCGTCCTTGCCGATCTCAATGTTGCTGGCAAACTGGCCGGCAAGTTGCGCCAGTTTGGAAGCCGCCCGGGCGTGCAGCCCCAGCTTGTTGACGACATCGACCCGGGTTTCGATCACTGCAGGTCCCTGTGTCGCACCAGTACGTTTTCATAGCGGCGGTGAAAATATTCGTAGAGTTTTTCAGCCAGGAATACCGAGCGGTGCTTCCCGCCGGTGCAGCCAATGGCCACCGTGAGGTAACTGCGGTTGCCACTGAAAATCCGGGGAATCCACTGATCGAGATACACCTGAATGCTCGCCTGCATGGCAGCGACTTCGTTCTGGTTGGCAAGGTAATCGATAACTGCCTGGTCCTTGCCGGTGAGGGGTCTCAGCTCCGGTATCCAGTGCGGGTTGGACAGGCAGCGGACATCGAACAGGTAATCCGCAGAAGAGGGCACACCGTATTTAAAACCAAAGGATTGAATGACCAGCTGCTGGGTGACCGTGGATTCAAGGCTCAGCTGGGTGCGCAGCAATTGTTGCAACTCGTAGTGCGTCAACTGGTCCGTGTTGATGGTCAGGTCCGAAACTTCGGAGATTTCTGACAACAGCCCGGATTCCCGCGCCAAGGCTTCCGCCAGCGTCACCTCGTTGCTGGTCAGCGGATGTTTGCGTCGAGTCTCGCTGAACCGCTTGACCAGCTCTTCAGTGGAAGCATCGAGAAAAATAATCTGCCAGCGCTGGCTGGGAACGCTTTGCAGAAGATCAGGTATACGTTCAAGGTCAGTGGAGGGCGTTCTCACATCGACCGCTACGGCTAGCCCGCGAGTGCCAGATGAGCTGTGTTGCATGGTTGCCAGATCAGGCAGGAACTCGGCAGGCAGGTTATCAACACAGCAGAAGCCGGCATCCTCCAGCGTGTTCAGGGCTGCACTTTTACCCGACCCCGATCTGCCACTGATCAGGATAAGTCGCTCGGGTGCGTCTGACAGGCTCATGGTATGCCCTTGGCCCGGGGTTCACCGCACATGGTGGCGCAGAGCTCGTCGGGCGTTTCGGCAGCCCGCAGTGCGTTCCGGGTATCTGCATCGGACAGCTGTGCCGCAACTGCTGCAAGGGTATCCAGATGCTCCTGCTGGGCCTCACCGGTTACCAGAAGAAACGCCAGAATATCGACAGGTTTTTGATCGGGTGCGTCAAATTCCAGCGGTACAGCAAGCTGCACCAGCATTCCCGTGCTTTCCAGACCCCCGCCCTTGATTCGGCAGTGTGGAACGGCGACTCCTTCACCCAGACCAGTTGAACCCAGACGCTCGCGCGCAGTGAGTGCGTCAAATATCTGATCAGATGTCAGGTCTGGATGGTGTCGGACAAGATGCTGGGAAACGGTTTCAAACAAGCGCTTTTTACTCCTGCTCTCATGGTGCGCCAGACTGAGAGCAGGAGAAAATAACTGCGAGAGGTGCATTAGTGATTTCGGTGTTTCTCTTTGTACTTGATGAGTTGACGATCCAGTTTGTCAGCCATGAGGTCAATGGCAGTGTACAGATCTTCGGATTCAGAGTTTGCAAACAGGTCGGCACCCGAGATATGCAGGGTCGCTTCAGCTTTTTGTTGCAGTTTGTCAACGGAGAGTATGACGTGGGTGTTGGTGATTCTATCGTGGTGGCGTTCGAGGCGGGAAAATTTGTTGGTAACGTAGTCGCGCAGTGCTTCGGTAACATCAATATGATGTCCACTGATAGTGAGCTGCATAAATCACTCCTTTCAATGTTGAGGACAAACCCCTCATGGGGTTCTTCAGGGTAGCACAAGAACGCCGTGCAGGTAACTCTCTCTCAACTACTCAATTGACGCAGCCCAGCAAACGGCCGCGTGAAGGTTCGGTGAGCGTAGCCGGCACGCATGATCAACTGGTCGTTCGAGCTGTGCACCTGTGGAGGCTTCCTGCAAACCAGGGCGAGCCCTGTGGGACGCACAGACAAGACATGGACAACAGGTGGTGCCCGCTGTTCGCCCACAGTCTCGCCCTTCGTGACCACAGGGTACACAGCTTCAAGAGGCAATCAGATCCTCATGATCAGGATACCATGCACCTCTCTTCAGGCAGACAGAAAGGCTCTCCCCTTCGCGCTCATTCACTGATGATGGAGCCTGAAGTACCTCGTGCTCGGGACGATCACCCAGGAGATGGTTCGAAGGGTTGATATTCGATCAAGCTGGACTGGCCGGTGATGTCCACGATAGTGACCGCCAACTCCACACCATGAGCGTCGGTCAGCCGAATCGGTTTGCCGGGCCGAAACGGCACTGGTTGTTGTCGCCCCTCTTCAATGGCAATGTTGTCGGCGTACAGATAGGTCCGGTCGGAGGTATCGCGTATTGGGTTCAGCCGTCCACTCAGGCCGGGCAGATGGCCCGTGCTCTGGGCAATGATCTGGGCACCGCCGGAGTCGAGTGGTTGAAGTTCGAGCAGCAAGCCACCCCGGCTGGGCATCCACGCCCGCTCCAGGCCGGCCGCATACCCGGACCCGGCGGCGTAGATCGTCATTGGCAGATGTGTTGTGTACAGGTCAAGAGCAGCATCGCCGGCTTCGTCGGTTGTGGCGCGCACCCAGGTTTTGTTGGGGAAGAGCGCGAGGACCTCAATGCCCGCGAGGGGCTCGCCTTTGGACTGTATCGTGACTGTCGCGTCAGCGGGAACAAGCTCCAGCTTCGCGGCAGGGACGCTCAGTACAAGGTTCGATTCGTCGACCACTGTGTATTCTGGATGCACTCCAGTGGCTTCTTGGGTTTCTGAGCGGATGATTGAAACGCCATCACCCCGCCGTTCCATCAGGTATCTGCGATGACCCGACCCCGCTACCTTGGCGACTGGGATGCGGCTGAACACGGATGCGATCACCTCGTTACGCGTGGCCTGACTGGCCTCCATGCCTTCGATTGTCATACCGTTGGGAAGCTGACCGGGCGAATCGATCTCCAGGCGATCCTTGAACATGGAGAGCCGGATCCTCCGCGATGAGATGGAGTAGTCGCGGTGCGCCACCGCATTGACCATTGCTTCGAATATTGCGGTAGTGCTGTACTGAGACACATCTTCCCGCTCTGGAGTCTTGCGCGCAGAAACGCGCATATTACGGGCGACAAACTGGACCGCATCGGCAATCTGTGCGGGAAGCGGGCCGGCGATCTCTTGCGCGTCCATCTGGCCCGATGCACGATCCAGCCCGCGATAATGTGTCGCCGAGACGGTCGCCTGCGGCAGCCAGTCCTGTGGCGAAGCAGTGCACAGCAGAATCCCTGCCACGGTGGCCCGGTCCACGCCAGCCTCGTCGCGCGCCAACAGGCGGAGATTTGACAATCCGCGCCGAGGGTCCGCCGCGCCAGGCACGCTGAGCAGAGGCTCCCACAGGCGCTCGTCGAGTGTCTCGAAGCCAGTTCCGGGCACGGTCTGCTTATCGAACCAGAGGTAGCGGCTCTGGGCGCGATTCTGCGCCAGCCTCAGGCTCTCGTCTTTCTGCAGGCGCCGTTGTGTTGCCCCGGCCCGAATGAACGCCTGCCCGCCCCGCTCATGCAGGGCTTCGCCACGCGGCGCAACCACCAGAATGAACGCTTTGCCATCCAGATCCCTGTGCTGGACCTCGACGCGCAACGGTGGATCAAGGGTGTCGGTACAGACTTCCACCAGCAGTTTATCAAGCGCCGCCATTCGCTCCCGCGACATGCCCTGGACCGTTCCGTCGTCGGTCACCCCGCACAGCATGATACCGCCACTCGAATTGGCGAACGCACCCAGCTCGTCTGCAAGTTCGTTCCTGCGCGGGCTGGTCGGTGTGTTGCCATTGAACTCGATCTGCTTGAATTCCCATCGGCTGTCCTCACCCAGACGAAGTTGGCGGCGAATGTCGTCGTCTTGGATCATGACGAAACAGCCTCTATTATTCCATCAGACTCCACAAGGCTGATGTAAACACATTCGATATCGGCTTTATATGAATAATGCAGCAGGGTAGACGCAGAAAGCGTGATGGGCGGGCCACCTGCTTCACGAATGGGGCAGGGGGCTGAGCCAAAGCGCTCGATTGCATCCTTCACGGCCACTTCAAAGGTACCATGGGCTCCGGCCGACTCCTTGCTGTGAATCACCATGTGCTTCCTGAAGTGATCGGTTTCAGGGGCGTGCCGCATGCCTTCATAGGCAAGGCAGAGATTTCTTCGGTCAGAGTTGCCATGATGCGCCCTCCCCAATGCCCTGCAGGTGCTGTGCAACCTTGGACATTTACGATTGAGTATCTCTGACATTATAACGGTCTGCACATTCCTGTCTTGAACAGAGCAAGCATCTTAGGTGCGTTCGAACAGTTACACTGCGGTGCTCGCCATCCTCAGTATCAACGTAACCATCATGTGGCTGCCCCTCGTGCGAGTTGACGTATACTCCTTTTGCCGCGCGAGTAAGGAAATGGCATTGTTGACGCAGCGACCTGCCGAGCGGACTGTGGAACGGCAGAGAGTGGAGCACTCTGATCAGCTCGTCCCAGCGCCGCTCATCCACAGGACGAACTACCACCTCGCGCAGCCAGTGCCCACCGACGCTTCTGTACAACCCGTCCATACCGCCGTCACGCCCAGCGACTTTGAATGACCAGCACAAACCGGTGGTGGACATCTCAGCGACCCGCCGTTCGGATTTTTGAATAGCTCTGACTCACTGAAGAACTCATTTTATCTGAGCCAGGTATCGGACATCTGCACAACGCGAACTCAAAACTGTTCGACCGAATAAATTCTGGGCTTGGTTAGCAAGCTTCCCAAAAATCAGCCGCGCCGCCGCCACAATACCCAAGTAGCCAAGCTTTGTGAGAGACAGTATATAATTCCTGAATACAATCGGACTATCTGCTGTGGCATGCCGTTGGCTTAGGGACAAGATTCGGGAGGGGTTTCCGTGTTTCACCTGATAGAGTTCATCGATGAGTTGCAGAGGATGGACCTGACGTACATATAAGTCGGGCGTGAATACAATGAAAGCACATGTTGAAATGCCACCTGACAGGATTGCTGCCTTCTGCAAACGTTGGCAGATTCTGGAGTTGGCGCTTTTTGGTTCGGTGTTGCGAGACGATTTTGGACCTGAAAGCGATATTGACGTACTCGTGCGTTTCGACCCTGAAGTCCGGCATACTCTTCTGGATATTGTCGAGATACAGGATGATCTGAGTTCGATGCTGGGTCACAGGGCAGATCTGGTTGAACGTGAGGCTGTTGAACACAGTCGAAATTACATTCGCCGCGAAGCCATTCTCCGGTCTGCCGAGACTATCTATGCGGCGTGACGATGCGTATGTGCTTGATATGCTGCTGGCAGCGCGCGAGGCAAAGGAATTTGCAACTGACCTGACATTCGAGGAGTTCCAGCAGGACCGAGTGGTACAGCTTGCTATTCTGAAAGCACTCGAAGTTGTTGGTGAAGCCGCATCTCGCCTCAGTAACGAGAGTACTGAAGTTCATCAAGAAATTGCATGGACCAAGATCATGGGCATGCGAAATCGCCTTGTGCATGAGTATTTCAATGGTAACCTTGCGCGCGTTTGGAAGACTGTGCAGCAAGATGCCCCTCGTCTGATTTCTCAGCTCGAGTTGCTGGTGCCACCACAAAAGGAGCAGGGAACCGGGCAACCATGGACTTGCAGGGTCTGGCCAGGTCGGACCAAAATATGGACGGCGATATTCCTCAACACTCACCCATTCACTGCTGCTCAAGCTCACTCTATCTCTATTGGGACACAGAAAGCCTGGCTGAATATGGGAGGGCCATTGATATCTGTCATCTGCTTCCCGGCCGCCCGCTAGCAGATGCGCCTGCGTGCGCTCGATGACTTAATCCCCTGCATCTCCCGATACTTGGCAACGGTGCGTCGTGCGACCACAATGCCCTGCTCCTTCAAAAGCGAGGCAAGCTTGCTGTCACTGAGTGGTTTTTGTGCGTCTTCGCTGCTGATCAGTTTGCTGATCAGCGCCTTGGTGGCAGTCGAGGAGGCTTCCCCGCCTTCTGTTGTTGCGACCTGACTGGAAAAGAAATATTTGAGTTCAAAGACGCCCGCCGGGCAGCTCAGATACTTCTGATTGGTCGCTCTGGAAATGGTAGATTCGTGGAAGCCCAGTTCTTCGGCCAGATCACGCAGCACCAAGGGTTTCATGTGCTCGGGCCCAGAGTTAAAAAAATTCATTTGCCTGAGAACGATCGATTTGGCCACCTTGAGCAGGGTATCGTGCCTGCTTTCAAGGCTGCGGAGAAACCATTTGGCTTCCTGGATCTTGTTTTTGAGGTACTGTCGGCTTTCGCCCTCAGCATCGTCCAGATATTCGGTGTACTCGCGGGTCAGCCGGATTTTCGGAAGAGTCTCCGGATTCAGGCTGACGACCCATTGGCCTTTGATCTTCTTGACAACAACATCTGGTGTGATGAAGTCCACTTCCTCCTGACCATATCCCGCTCCTGGACGTGGGCTCAGATTTTTGAGGATGTCCAGAGCCCTGGAAATCTCTGCCTCGCTGCAGCGGAGTTGGCGCTTGAGCTGGCGGAGATCCCCCTTGCTTACCAGCGGCAAAAATTTTTCGGCAACTTTGCAGGCAAGCTCAAATTCAGGGCTGCTCTCATTCATCGATGTGAGTTGCAGCAGCATGCATTCACGTAGATCCCGAGCACCAACTCCCGGAGGATCGAAGTGCTGGATGCGTGTGAGTACCGCTTCAATCTCATCAGTGTCTGGTGGTTCGTCCAGGTCAGCAGCAATGGCGATGTCATCCAGGTTTTCCCGGAGCAGGCCATCGTCATCGATGGCATCAATAATAGCCTGGCCTATGCGCAGATCAGCCTGTGTGATGTGCGATAAGCCGAGTTGCCAGTCCAGATAGTCGTGCAGGCTCTGTACCGAGGATCGCTCGGTTTCGCGCGACTCGTCATTCGGGGCGGAGCCCTGCCTCCGAAGCGAGAAATATTCCGCGTCGGCGGCCTGAGCCCTGTCAGCACCGCGGGTGTCTTCAGTCCGGGTTTCTCCGGTTTCTGCGGTAGTGTCATTGTTGCCGGGGTTCGGCTCACCGGGATCTTCGTCGACTTCCAGAAGGGGATTGCTGTAGAGGTTTTCCTGTATTTCCTGGCTGAGTTCCAGCGTCGACAACTGCAGCAGCCTGATCGCTTGCTGCAGTTGCGGTGTCATCTTGAGCTGCTGGCGGGTGCCAAGATAGAGCTTCTGTCGCATCGCTATCGCTTGGAGGAACGAGCCTCCAATTCTAGCGGCACAGTTTTTGCTGAACAATCTGTTTTTGACAGAAGATCAGGACTGTATGTAACTCAGGCGCTTGCAACCGCGAAGTGTGCCCAAGAGCCTGTCCTTCTGCAATCAAAGATCAGATGGAAGTGGGCACCCCTTCGATCCCTGGATGCACGCCTGTTCAGTGCACTATCTGGGTGTAGGCGCACCGCACACGACTGATGTGCCGGGCTCACCATGTGTCTTTCCTGTCGAGTCACATCCGCCATCCACGTATGATGCGATCCGGGGTGACCCGCCCCTCTGCCAGCTGCTTCCGCTTGCTTTGAGGGTTTGACAGAGTTTTAGAGCTGGAAATCTTCTCCCAAGTACACGGAGCGTACCAGATCGCTGTCCAGGATTTCCTGTGGCCGGCCTTCGGCGATTATTCGCCCCTCGCCGACGATATAGGCTTTGTCGCACAACGAGAGCGTCTCACGAACGTTGTGGTCGGTCATCAGCACGCCGATGTTGCGTGCTCTCAGGTGGTCAACAATTTTTTTGATATCGCCGACAGATACCGGGTCGACCCCCGCAAAAGGTTCGTCAAGAAGAATAAAGTCCGGGGTTACGGCCAGCGCCCGCGCGATTTCAACACGGCGGCGCTCTCCTCCGGACAACGACATGCCAAGGCTGTCGCGGATGTGGTCAATATTGAATTCTTTGAGCAACTGCTCCAGGCCGGACTTACGCTGGGACCTGTCGACCTTGCCGGCTTCCATGACTGCGAGGATATTCTCTGCGACCGTCAGTTCGCGGAATACTGACGCCTCCTGGGGCAGGTAACCCAGCCCCAATCTCGCCCGTATATGCATGGGACGGAAGGTGATGTCTTCCCCGTTAATCAGGATCCTGCCGGCGTTGCCCCGCAGCAGGCCTGCGATCATATAGAAACAGGTCGTCTTTCCAGCACCGTTGGGTCCGAGAAGTCCGACAATCTCGCCGCTGGAAACTTCAAGGGAGACATCGGTGATCACAGTTCTCCTCCCATAGGACTTGGCCAGATTGTGAGCCGACAGCTTGGCCAATTCAGTTCCCGCTGTTCAGTGGAGGTATGACAATCCGGACGCGCTCGGGCCTGTCCGGCTGACTGCTGGCTTTGAGCAGGTGCTTGCGCACATCGTAGGTGATGCGGTCTCCCCTGAGCGTCGTGCCCTCCTGAGTGAGGCTGGCATTGCGAATCAAATGGATCACATCGTCGGCCAGCCTGTACTCGATGCGATTTCCCAGGGCGATAATCTTTTCCTGATCCCCCGCGGGCTTTTGCTCGTAGCTTGCCTGGTTGCCGATAGCGACCAGACGGTGGGCCTTTCCGTCTGCCGCATAGATGCTTATCTGGTCTGCCATAACCAGAATACTGCCCTGCCTCATGCGTACATTGCCTTCGTAAAGGGTAAGCCCTTCCTGCTCCCGTAATTCTGCGCTGTCGGACTCAATTTCTATGGGCTGATCACGGTCGGATTCCAGAGCTTGACCAGCAGCGCTGAACAGAATGACCAGCAGACAGACACATGTGCCTATGCGGGCCGGGCTACATGGGTTGGTGTGTGCTGCGGACACGCCTTGGGAGTCTGTAGACTGAGTTTGTGAGATCAATGCGAATTCCGTGACTTGTGATCCAGTGACCATCGGTTTCAATAGTGATCGCTGCTGGACTTTCGGCAAGTTTTAAATCCTGATAGTAGTCTAGTTGCTCGGTTCGCATTTGCACAGGGTTGGGGACATTTTCACGGGTCAGCAGCACCGAGCCGGTCAACCGCAGCCGGTTGCGGGCCTGATCAAATTCCCCGGCCAGACTGTGCACTCTCCATCGCCCATCGTCCGTTTCCAGTGTAACCTCAGGCTGCTCGATAGCAACCGTGCCATCATGGGTATCGGACGAGAGGAGCGTACTGATAATTTGCTGGGATCGTTCGCCCTCAGCGTCAAACTGGGTGAGCCTGACCTGATCGAGAAACGTGCTGGTCTGGTCGGTATCGCCGGTGTCTAATTCGTGCGGTGGTGTGGATATTCTGACATCGAGATCCCAAAAGAACACCGCCATGGCGATGGGGAGGAACACCAGAAGAATAAAGATTTGGCGGGAATGCATAGGGGATGCGCTGGCGTGTGCACTGCAGCAGAAAGCTGTGGTCAGCTGCCGGGGTCGCCTGTCGCAGGTGATCGATGTGCGGCCTGTGCCACAAGTGCATCACAGACTTCGCGCACTGCGCCATGTCCTCCGGGCAGCGAGGTCACCCAGTCAGCGACGGCCCGAATCTGATGATGTCCATCCGCGACGCTGATTCCCAGGCCGGCCGCTTCAATAGCTGGCCGGTCTGGTACATCGTCGCCTATATAGGCTGCCTCGGAGAGTTCGAAACCGGTTTCGTCCAAAAGCTCCAGCAGCGCCTCGTATTTGTCGTCCCGGCCCTGGATAAGGATATCCATGTTGAGTTCAGCAGCACGACGTTCCACTGCACGCGAATGTCGCCCCGTGATGACGGCAACCTGTATGCCCGCTTCCCGAACCAGCTTTATGCCTAGACCATCCTTGATATTGAAACTCGTGTGCTCGGTGCCATCGCTTCCATAGGTGATGGTTCCATCCGTCAAAACCCCGTCCACATCCAGCGCCAGCAGGCGTATTCCGGCAAGCCTGGTTCTGATGGCGGGGGCGATGTCCGTGGTGGTGGTGTCCATGGTCAGATGACACCGGCTCTCAGAATGTCGTGAAGGTGCACGACGCCAAGGGGATGGTCACCTTCGTCATCCACCACGACCAGTGCAGTGATCTTTCGTTGCTCCATGACTCCCAAAGCTTCGGCGGCCAGCGATCCCCCACGGATGTGCACGGGTTCGGTATTCATGACATCGCCAGCCGTCCTTTCATCAAGTTTGGCACCCCCGTCCAGAATACGCCGCAGGTCGCCGTCGGTAAATACGCCCTTGAGATTGTCGTCTGTATCGACGACCGTTGTGATACCGAGTCCCTTGGCAGTCATTTCGAGCAGGACACGCTTGATTGGCATGGTTTCTGGTACCCGCGGCAATTCGTTGCCACTATGCATGAGATCATCAACCTTGAGCAGAAGCCTTTTGCCAAGCGAACCGGCGGGATGCGATAAGGCAAAATCCTCAGCTGTAAAGCCACGCAATTCAAGTAGAGCTATGGCAATTGCGTCTCCCATGACCATGGTAGCCGTAGTACTTGAAGTCGGCGCAAGATCAAGGGGGCAGGCCTCGGCTTCGACCCCCACATCGAGATGCACACCGGAAGCCTTGGCAAGCTCGGATGTGCTGTCCCCGGTCATGCTGATCAGGGACACGCCAAGTACCTTGATCGTCGGCAGCAACGCCAGTATTTCGCTGGTTCTGCCTGAATTGGAAATGGCGAGAACGGTATCGTTTCGGGTAATCATACCCATATCGCCGTGTCCCGCCTCGGCCGGGTGGACAAAGAATGACGCAGTGCCGGTGCTGGCGAGAGTTGCGGCAATCTTACGCCCGACGTGTCCGGATTTGCCCATGCCGATAACCACGACTCTGCCAGTGGTTTCATACATCTGCTCACAGGCGCGCACAAAGGCGCTGTCGAGCCGCTCGCACAGCACTTCAACCGCTTTGGCTTCAAGATTGATTGTGCGTCGGGCGGATTGAATCAGATCCGTGTCTCGTGCCATGGTACAGGGGTCGTATGATTGTCAGTCTCTGCGAACAATAGGCTACTCGGCGAGCAGAACACCATAATAGCCGATGTAGAGCAGCAACATCAGTGCTCCAGTGGGACGGCTCAGGCTGCCGGACTTGTATGCCCTGGTTTTCCAGAGGCAGATCAGCGCGAGAATCAAGCTCAGACCAATGACCGGGGCGGTATCCAAATGGAAATTGGCTCCGGCTATAAGGCCCGGCTGGATCAGTCCCGCGACGGGCAGTACAGCTGTCAGGTTGAAAATATTTGAGCCGATGATATTGCCGATGACCATCTCTGAATGGCCTCTCAGTGCACCGGCCACCGAGGTCGCGAGTTCCGGCAGGCTCGTTCCCACAGCGACCACGGTAATGCCGATAACCAGGTCGCTGATGCCCAATGCAGATGCCAGACCAGACGCGCTGATCACCAGTACATTGGAGCCGATCAGGAGGAACAGGAGCCCACCCAGGGTCAGAAATATGGCCTGGCCCCATGGGCTTCGGTGGATCTCCAGATCCGGGTCAAGGGGGCGTGATCCAGCGGTTCTTGCCAAATACAGCATGTAGGCAAGCAGGCAGCCAACCAGCAGAGCTGATTCGGAGCGGCTCAGGGTGCCATCCCAGAGAATGACCCCGGCAAGCAGGGTGATAACAATCATGATGGGGACTGCAGAGTGGGACACTCGTGAATCGACTCTGAGAGGAAATATTAATGCGGTGCAGGCCAGAACCAGGCCCATATTGGCCATGTTTGAGCCGAGCGCATTTCCCACAGCCATTGATGTGCTGCCGGCGAGCGCAGCGGAGGCCGATACCAAAATCTCCGGTGCCGAGGTTCCAAAGGACACCACGGTCAAACCGATGATGAGCGGCGAGAGTCCGAGGTTGCTGGCTATGGATGCGGAGCCTGCAACGAAACGGTCTGCACCCCATAACAGAGCCCCGATGGAGACAATGAGCAGAATAAGATTCAGGGAGTGAGGAAATTCAGCGTCCATGGGGGCCTGTGTTCCGAAAACAGGGGCGGAATGGTATAGTCACCGCCGTACCCTGTCAGCCAATATTTTTGGGGCCTTATTTGGCAGGCTGTGCAGGACCCGTGCAAACAGATTACGAGATCAGAATGTTGTGCAATCAGAGTTCCAGGTTCGGTTCGGGCATCCTTGTGTTGCTCGTCTCCATGGCACCTGTTTTCGCCAGCCAGGGCCAGGCAGAGGATGTGCCTTCAACCGCTGATAAAACGCTTGAGCTGGTATCCACCGAGCTGCTGTCCTCAATTGAGGAATTGCAGCGTATATACGATGAATCGGCCGAACTGTTTTACCAGGAAATTGATTCAATTGTGTCTCCATGGATTGACTTCGATTCGTTCTACAGGGGCGTGATGGGTCGCAAGTATTACGGTCTGGCAACATCGGAGCAACGTGATACCTTTCGCGAAGTTTTTCGGCAGTCATTGATTCAGACATATGGCAAGGGTTTGCTCGGCGTAGAGGAAACACGCTTTGAGATTGACCCACCCCCCAATGTAACCGAGGAGGCACGTTCTGTGCCGGTCAAACAAACGCTGTATTCCGCAGCCGGACGGATTGAGGTGGTGTACAGCATGGGTCGAACCGAAGGTGGTGTCTGGAAGGTCAAAAATGTCATTCTTGAGGGTATCAACCTGGGCAAGACATTCCGCAGTCAGTTTGCTCGTTCTGCCCGAGAGCACAACGAGAATCTCGATCTGGTTATAGCCAACTGGGCTTCAGATGTCTAGAAGCTGAGTCAGGAGGGCAAAAGTTGGAAGCACAGTTGGACCTGCGGGATCTGGAAGATCGTGTCCGGCGTCAGATTCAGGGCTGTGAGGTCGTGGCAGAGACCGACGGATACTATGTCAGCGTGCGGGTTGTCAGTGACAGTTTTGAAGGTGTTCGGGCTGTAAAGCGTCAACAGGAGATTTATGGGGCGTTCAGTGACCTGATTGCTGACGGCACGCTGCATGCGGTGAACATAGAGGCACTTGCACCGTCCGAACTCGACTAGCTGGAGAATCAGTGGATAGACTGATTATCATGGGTGGCTCTACCTTGAGTGGCGAGATCCGGATTTCCGGGGCCAAGAATGCAGCTTTGCCGCTGCTTGCAGCAACCCTGCTGACGCCGGAAAAAGTGCGTCTGTCCAATTTGCCTCACCTGCACGACATTACAACCATGATAGAACTCCTGGTCTGCATGGGGGTTGAGGCTGTTGTTGACGAGAGACTCTGTGTGGAGGTGGACAACACCAACATGCTGAGCAGGACAGCGCCCTACGAACTCGTGAAAACCATGCGTGCCTCAGTCCTGGTGCTGGGACCCCTGTTGGCACGCTTTGGAGAGGCGCGGGTGTCGTTTCCGGGCGGTTGTGCCATAGGCTCGCGCCCGGTTGACCAGCATTTGCGTGGTTTGGAGTTGATGGGTGCCGAAGTTGAGATTGATAACGGCTACATAATTGCCACATCCAAAGGGCGCCTCAAGGGTGCCCATATTGTCATGGATATCGTTACCGTTGGCGGCACGGAGAACCTGCTCATGGCAGCAACTCTGGCGGATGGCCAGACCATCATTGAAAATGCGGCCAGGGAACCCGAGATTGTGGATCTGGCACACTGCCTGGTTGCCATGGGCGCACGGATCGAAGGCATAGGCTCCGACACACTGGTCATTCACGGTGTCGAGAAACTTCATGGCTGCGAATACCGGGTGATGCCGGACCGGATTGAGACCGGTACCTATCTGGTCGCGGTGGCGGCTACCCGTGGCAAGGTGCGGCTCCGGGACACCGATGGCAGACTGCTGGAGGCGGTCATTGTGAAACTGCGCGAGGCGGGTGCTGAGATCACTGAAGGGGATGACTGGATTGAACTCGACATGGCCGGCCGGCGGCCTCGGGCAGTGCATATAAAAACGGCTCCCTATCCGGGCTTTCCCACAGACATGCAAGCCCAGTTTACAGCCCTGAATGCGGTCGCCGATGGCACAGGTACAGTGACTGAGACCATATTTGAAAATCGCCTGATTCAGGTGCACGAACTGAATCGCATGGGTGCCCAGATAAATCTGGAGGGCAATACGGTGATCGTGTCTGGAGTCGAAGAGTTGAGTTCGGCCCCGGTCATGGCGTCCGACCTCAGGGCTTCTGCCAGCTTGGTGATCGCCGGGTTGCTTGCCAAGGGGTCAACCATTATTGACCGCATATATCATATTGATCGCGGGTACGAATGCATCGAGGAAAAGCTCCAACAGCTGGGAGCATCCATCCGCCGGGTTCCTGCCTGAATCTCCAGGCCGGAGGGACGGCAGGGTGCAGAACTCCGGAGTTGAACGGGGCCAGACAAGAAGCCAGATTATGTTGACGCTAGCCCTGACCAAGGGGCGCATTCTCAAGGAAACGCTCCCGATTCTTGCCTCCGCAGGAATAGTGCCTGAAGAGGATATCTGTTCCAGCCGCAAGCTCATCTTCGCCACCAGCCGGAAAGAGGTCAGGTTGATCGTTCTGCGTGGCTATGATGTGCCCACCTATGTCCGCCACGGCGCAGCGGACCTTGGTGTTGCCGGCAAGGATATTCTTTTGGAATACGAGAGCGATGCCTATTACGAGTGGTTGGATATGGGCATTGCCCGCTGCCGGTTGATGACGGCTGCCCCCGTCGGTGCCGAGCGAAAATCCGGGCGTGTTCGGGTAGCGACCAAGTACGTCAATCTGGCGCGTGACTACTATGCCAAGAGGGGTCAGCAGGCAGACGTCATCAGGTTATACGGGGCTATGGAGCTGGCGCCGATTATGAACCTTGCCGATGAAATTGTGGATGTTGTTGATACCGGCCGTACCCTCGAAGCAAATGGCCTTGAACCCCTGGACTGCATCGCAGATATTTCTACCCGGTTGATCGTGAATCGGGCTGCCATGAAGCTGAAGCAGGAATCGGTGCTCAGGCTTTTGTCTGATATGGATCGGGCTCTGGATTCTGCTGTGCCGAGCACATGACTCTCTCTCTTCGCCGTCTGAACAGCGCTACTCCCGATTTTGTCGAAGCGCTCGATAAGCTTGTTTCCTGGACAGAGGTATCCAGTCCGGAAGTTGAGCAGACAGTGGCCGACATATTGGAACGCGTCCGTCAGCGCGGCGATCAGGCACTGGTTGAGTACACCAACGAATTCGATCATCGCGATCTGGCAGATGCCAGTGAACTGGTGCTGGGTTTCGAGGAACTTGAGCAGGCACTGTTGGGCGTTGACGCAGGGCTCGTGGCCGCTCTGAAACAGGCCCGGGACCGCATTCACGACTATCATGTGCGACAGCTTCAGGAATCCTGGAATTATCTGGATGATCTCGGCAATCTGCTTGGTCAGCAGATCAGTGCGGTGGCTCGGGCAGGCGTCTATGTACCTGGAGGCAAAGCCGCCTATCCTTCATCGGTGTTGATGAACGTGGTGCCCGCCAAGGTGGCGGGTGTCGGGGAGATTCTGATGGCCTCACCTGCTCCCCGTGGAACGGTCAATCCTGTTGTGCTTGCAGCAGCAGCCATCGCCGGCATTGACAGGGTAATCACTCTTGGTGGTGCCCAGGCGATTGCCGCACTGGCTTACGGAACTGAAACAGTTCCGGCGGTGGACAAGATCGTCGGGCCGGGCAACATCTATGTGGCAACAGCCAAGAAGCAACTCTATGGTCAGGTCGGCATTGACATGGTTGCCGGGCCTTCGGAGATTTTAGTGGTCTGCGATGGACAGACCAATCCGGACTGGATAGCGCTGGATCTGTTTTCCCAGGCCGAGCATGATGAGTTGGCACAATCCATACTGATGAGCCCGGATGCAGGGTTTCTTGATCAGGTGCAGGCGTCAATGAATCGACTTCTGCCAGAGATGCCGCGTCAAGAGATCATCAAGCACAGTCTGCAATCTCGAGGTGCTTTTATTCTGGTGCCTGACCTTGATGAGGCAATCAGTATTGCCAATCGCATTGCGCCGGAGCATCTCGAACTGTCAGTCGAAGATGCGGAGAGCTGGTTGCCGCGTATCTGCAATGCGGGGGCGATCTTTCTGGGACGTCATACGCCCGAGGCACTGGGTGACTATTGTGCGGGGCCAAATCATGTCCTGCCAACTTCAACGACATCCCGGTTCTCTTCACCTTTGGGGGTGTACGATTTTCAGAAGAGAACCTCGATTATTGGCTGTTCCAGGGAAGGTGCACACGAGCTTGCGAAACTGGCGTCCGTGTTGGCTGAAGGAGAAGATCTGATCGCTCACGCGAGGTCGGCAAGTGCGCGCAAGGACACGGGGGAAGGAAGTTAGTCCGCGGCCACGCACACTCCTCGTCGATCCTGCTCCTGGATGCGGCACAAGTCGTTAAAGACTTCCGATCTGTGCTGTCTGATTGATTGAGGGACGGGGAGCGAATATGCGCTAACAACTGCGGATCAGCGCAGCTGGTTCTCAGCGGTCAGGGGAATGCACATATCAAAATACTCTCTCTTTGTGCAGGCTTCAGAGTGGTTGCGAGGGGCGCAGGTCAATCTCGGCATTGACAGTGAGCGGCTGGCCCTGTCGAAGAATCTCGAAACTCAATTTTGATCCCGGCGATGCATTGGCGATCAGGTTGATGATGCGGCGGCCGTCAATGACGTCGCGGTCATTCACCTTGACAATGACATCCCCGACTTCCAATCCGGCTCTGTGGCCTGGCCCACCGGGGTAGAGTCCGGTTATTGCCATGGCACCCTTGTGCTTCAGGCCGAGCGAACTGACGGCTTCCCCGGAAATCTGTTGTGCTTCTATGCCGAGCCAGCCACGCACGACTTTGCCCTGCTCGACGATATCCTTGACTACCTTGACCGCAATATCTGCGGGTATTGCAAATCCGAGACCTACGGAGCCGTTGCTCTGCAGTTTGCGCGAATTGATGCCCAGCAGGTTGCCGTAGGCATCGACCAGGGCACCACCGGAATTGCCTTCATTAATGGCAGCATCGGTCTGAAGAAAACTGATCAGGCTGCTCAGGTCGACCAGGTTGCGTCCGGTCGCACTGATAATGCCCTGGGTGACTGTCTGCCCAAACCCAAATGGATTGCCAATTGCAAGGGCCACATCGCCGACCTGCGCGCTATGGGGGTCTCCAATACTGATTGCACGAATGTTATCCAGTTGGACATACAACACTGCGAGATCTGTTTCACCGTCCACACCGACCACCTCTGCCTGGCCCTGCTGGCCGTCGTAGGTCATCACCAGAATCTGGTCAGCACCCTCGATGAGATGAGCATTGGTCAAAATGTACCCATCTGAACTAATGATTACGCCCGAACCCAGCGAACGCTGTTCCTGGGTTCGGTTGAGAAGTGGGCGGTTGAACAGTCTTCTGAATGCAGGGTCGTCCAGCATGGGGATGCGGTTGCGAGCGACTGTTTTGGTCGTGTAGATATTGACCACGGATGGGGCCGCCCGTCGGGCCGCTTCAGCGTAAGATACCGGGCCGATCCAGGCGTCTGTCGCCTGACCGAACTCCTCATTACGGGTTTCAGGTTGACTCCCCTGCAACCACTGAGGCGCGATGGTTGCAACCAGGACTGCGATCAGCAATCCGGACACAATGGGCCAGAAGTAGCTTGAAAAGTATCGTTGCCAGCGCATGTGATTCAATCTGATCCTGGTCGGAAGTCTGTGTCCGATGTGGTCGGCGGACCGGTGCTTTCTTTCACCAGCCTGGATGCCCGTTATAATAGCGACCGCCGGACCGGGCGGAAAGCCGATGTACCCCAGCTTGCCGCATAGACCGGGAATCTGCAACTGAACCAGAGTCCTCCACATCTCCAGTGATACAGCCCGACGACTGCTTTCCCAAACGCGCAACCCGCTGTCCTGTTGGGGGGTATCCGGTTCCACTGAGGTGGAGACTGGAGGACGGGCGGGGCACAGGTGTGGCGGATTGGCTGGCCCCGGTGTCATTATATGATATGCACGGCACGGCGGCACTATGGGCAAAAAGGGTAGGCACAATGCTGGCATGGGCTGCTCGCACGTCAGAGTTTGGTCGTTGCATGCTTCATTTCGGGGGTGCGAAAACCAGTGCTGGTGAATACGGTGACATTCAGGGCAGTGATGCATCACCTGTGTGCACGGGAGCTCGTTGTCCTTCGGCTGCAGGCGCAGGCGATTGTGAGGCCGGCTTTGGGTGCGGATCAGGAAATCAGCCTGTATGAGAGGGATACTTGGCAACGCCGCTTGAACATTACCGGGTCGACCTGCAGCGTGCGGACTTTTCTGTTGATCCGGCCCAGCAGCGGGCAGTGGACAGGCTCGAAGCGCTTTACTGGCAGCTCGTCCAGCCTCGCAGACAGGGTGTGTGGAAAAGGCTGTTCGGTGGCGGGGTGGATTCGGTTCGTGGAATGTATCTATGGGGCGGTGTGGGTCGTGGAAAGACGTACCTGATGGATATTTTTTTTGATGCGCTGCCCTTTGAGCACAAGCTGCGCCTGCACTTTCACCGGTTTATGCGGCGAGTGCACGCTGATCTGGTTCTGTACAGGGGCGAAAAAAACCCCCTTGAAAAGGTGGCTGACGACATTGCTGCCCAGGCAAAAGTTCTTTGCTTTGACGAGTTCTATGTCACTGACATTACCGATGCAATGATTCTCGCCAACATGCTGGAGGCACTGTTTGCTCGTGACGTTACACTGGTGACAACGTCCAATATTGTTCCTGACGAACTGTACCGGGATGGCTTGCAGCGCAGCCGTTTTTTACCGGCCATAGATTTGCTGAAGAGGCACACGGAGGTTTTTCATGTCGACGGTGGCATTGACTACAGGCTGCGGGCACTGGAGCGAGTTGAACTGTATCACTCGCCCTGGGATACTGAAGCCAGGCGAGTTATGGAGGAGAACTTCATCCGCCTGGTCGCCGACGATGAGGAAATTGAGCGCGAAGGTACGTTGGAGATAGAAGGGCGGGCCATCGAGTATGTGGCTATCTGTGAAGATGTGGTCTGGTTTGATTTCTTTGCGATCTGTGATGGGCCGCGCAGCCAGAACGACTATATCGAGGTAGCCCGAGAATTCCACACGGTGCTGATCAGTAATGTTCCGGTCTTTGACGGACAGGATGATCTGGCCCGCCGTTTCGTTCACCTGGTGGACGAATTCTACGACCGCCGGGTCAATCTGGTTCTGGGGGCCAGTGTCGCCCTGGAAGCCCTCTATGCAGACGGCCGCCTCGGTTTTGAGTTCGAGCGAACCAGAAGCCGGTTGCTGGAGATGCAGTCCACAGCCTATCTGGGTGATGCCCACAGGGCCTGAAGGCAACACGCCATGACCAGTCTCACATATGACCCGCGCTATCCGGGCATCGCCTATCTCAAAGAGCGCGCCCGGCGGCGCATGCCGCGATTTGCGTTTGACTACCTTGATGCCGGTATCGACGGGGAGCAGGCCAAGGTGCGCAACAGGCGAGATTTTGACGCCATAGAACTGGTGCCGAGATATTTCAGATCTGTGAAGGACACGGTGCTGGGTGTTGAACTATTTGGTCAGCACTACGATATGGCGTTTGGGGTGTCACCCGTCGGGCTGGGCAACATGCTCTGGCCAGGTGCCGAGTCTGCTCTGGCCCGTGCCGCCCAGAAGGCCAGGATTCCCTATGTGCTCAGCACCTACAGTACGACCGAGCTGGAAACCATTGCCCAACTGGCTCCCGATACCTGCTGGTTTCAGCTGTACGTTCCCCAGGACAGAGCCGTGATGGCTGACCTGATTCAGCGTGCGCGGGCAGCGGGTTTTCGGGTGTTGGTTGTGACTCTTGATATTCCCGTTGGAGCCAAGCGCAACAGGGAACTCCGCAATGGGCTCAAACTGCCGTTCAGCCTGACACCATCGATGCTCTGGCAGGGCATGATTCACCCGGCCTGGGCGTTGCAGACAGGTGCCATGGGTCTACCCGATTTTGTCAATATCCGGCGCTATGGGGCGGATTCCAATAGAGGTCTGAGCGAGTTTATAACCAGCTTTGCCTGCCACGGTATCAGCATGGAACGCCTCGAGGAGATTCGCAGTCTGTGGGACGGCCCACTGGTGCTCAAGGGGATTCAGGACTCGGCGGACTTCATCAGGGCAGTCGAGCTCGGGGCTGACGGTGTTATTGTTTCCAACCATGGGGGTCGGCAGATTGATGCAGCCCCCAGCTCGATTGTCACCCTGCGAGCCCTGCCCGAGCAGCTTCACGAAAAGCTTACCCTGATGCTGGATTCGGGTGTTCGCTCCGGACTGGATGTGATCCGGGCACGGGCACTGGGTGCACAGGCCTGTTTCTCGGGGCGTTCATTTTTCTATGGCGTGGGCGCCCTCGGGTTGCGGGGAGCGGATCAGGTTGTGGGGATATTCGCAGACGAAATCAGTCGTTCACTGAAACAGCTCGGTTGCGATTCCTTTGCCGGGATGGACGCATCCTGGCTGCGCGCTCCAGCGCAGATGGCCGGAAAATCCTGAACCTCGCGTTGTTCAGAGACCTTCGTCCTGTGCTGGATGGATGAACCCAGCACCGCATCACTGGCGCCCTGGGTGCTGAGGGGCGGCGTGACGGTGGAAGGGGATTTCGTGTATACAGAATCTAAGGTGAAACCGGTGCAGCGGTGTTCTTTTGGTTGCACTTGGCCGGAAAGCTCACTAGAATCGCGCCTCTTTTTTTGGGGTCGACCGCGAGCCGGTCAAGGTCTCCTGTGTCCGGCGGATGGTGTGGGCAGGAATTTGGTGATGCGGGAGAGCACTGCGCGATTTTTGAATGGGATGCCCAGGTGGAGAACATGAAGACTGTGAGTGCCAATCCGGCGACTGTGCAGCGCGACTGGTATGTTGTGGATGCAGCAGATAAAACTCTGGGGCGTCTGTCGAGTGGAATTGCCAGCCGTCTGCGCGGGAAACACAAGCCGGAATATACGCCCCATGTCGATACCGGCGATTACATTGTGGTGATCAATGCCGGCAAGGTTCGGGTCACTGGCAACAAGGCCGGTGGCAAGATGTACTATCGGCACAGCGGGTTCCCAGGTGGTGTGAAGTCTGCCAGTTTTGAGAAGCTTGTTGCTGAGCATCCGGAGCGTCCCATTCGTATGGCCGTGAAGGGCATGTTGCCGCGCGGACCGCTCGGGCGCGCTCTGTTGAGAAAGCTGAAAGTCTACGGTGGCAGTGAGCATCCCCATGCTGCACAGCAGCCGCAGGTACTGGATTTGTAGGGGGGCACAGATGGATGGGGCACAGAATGAGTGAGACCTATTACGGAACCGGGCGTCGCAAGACATCCACGGCACGTGTTTTTCTCAGTTCCGGTTCTGGACAGATTAGGATTAATGGCCGCAGCCTAGATGATTATTTTGGCCGCGAGGTTGCACGGATGATTGTGCGTCAGGCATTTGAGGTGGCCGGTGTACCAGAACAATTTGATGTCAGGGCGACCGTGAAAGGGGGAGGGAGCTTCGGTCAGGCTGGTGCACTGCGTCACGGAATTACCCGGGCGCTGATAGAGTCCAATGAAGAGCTGCGTCGACCACTGCGTGATGCGGGCTATGTAACCCGTGACGCACGTGAGGTTGAGCGCAAGAAAGTCGGCTTGCACAAGGCGCGCAAGCGTCCCCAATTCTCGAAACGTTAAGGTGCGCCCTCTCGTCGCACGTATCTCAATATGCAGTGTGCTTCCGTGGTTGACGAGTTCCTCTGCGTAAGGGAAAAGGCTTGCGCCGATTACTCCTGATATAGTGCCCAACGCTCCTTCGTGCAGCGAGACAGACTTTGGGGAAAGAGAATTCAGAGGTCTCGGTGAGAGATCTTCCAAACACCTCTGATTCATAGGTCATCGCAGGCACGGGTAAAGCGTGCCCCCTCGCCGCGCACCATACTAAACAGACGCTTGGCTCAGCCCGCCGAGCTGGTGTGTGTGTTTCCTGATGTCACATTCGTAGCCTGGCGGCCTCTCGCTCGAGAACGCAGAAAGACTTGAAGAATAATTATAAATAATAATTGTTTTTATTTGCTTTAGCATTTAAAATATCCCGCACAAATACACTGATCAGGGACCTCACTCCATGTTTCGAATCAAAACCTTGCTGGGATCGGCAGTGCTTGCCTCAGCCCTTTCAACGACCCATGCACTCGCGCAGCGCGACCAGGTCGAGGAAGTAATCGTTTATGGAAAGTACCTTTCCAGCAATATACTCAACTCAATTAAAACGCCCACGCCGATACTTGATGTGCCTCAGAGCCTTTCGATTGTCACCGCCGAGCAGATTGCCAGACGTGGCTTTACGGGAGTCAGCGAAATTATCAACTATACGGCCGGTGTCAGCACCTCCCAGGGCGAGGGTCATCGAGACGCGGTCGTGTTTCGCGGTGTGCGCTCAACAGCCGACTTCTTTGTCGATAGCATGCGTGATGACGTGCAGTATTATCGCCCCCTGTACAATCTGGAGCAGGTAGAGATTCTGCGTGGCCCCAACGCGCTCCTGTTCGGCCGCGGTGGCACCGGTGGCGTGCTGAATCGGGTTACCAAGAAAGCCCTGCTCGGTGAGGATTTCGCCACCTACCAGGCGGGTGTCGACTCCTTCGGTGAGTTCGGAATCCAGATCGATAGCAATACTGCAGTGAGCGAGACTTCGGCTGTGCGCATCAATGCATTGTACGAAGGCTTGAGTAACCATCGCGATTTCTATGATGGTGACAGGGTTGGCATCAACCCAACTATTACATACGAACTGAATCCGGGCACGACACTTGAGGTGTTCTATGAATACGTTGATCACGAACGATTTGTTGATCGTGGCATTCCAACCGGGTCCGACGGGCGCCCTGTTGAGGCTTTCGAGAAAATACTGTTTGCTGATCCTGATCTCAACACAACCCGGCTTGAGGCTCATGTGCTCCGTGCAGCGCTGCAACACAGGTTTGCGGAAGGGCTGAAAGGTCATTTCAGCGCGTTGTATGGTGAGTACGACAAGCTGTATCAAAACTTGTACGCATCGGGTTATGACCAGGCGAAAACGCCGGGTGTCGTAACACTGGATGGTTACGTGGATGCTACCCGGCGAGACAACCTGATTGTGTCGGCCAACCTGATCGGGGAATTCAGTTCCGGGCGCATTGGCCACACCCTTATCGCAGGTGCTGAGTTTATTGACACATCGTCCAATCAGGATCGGTTTAATTCATTCTGGAACACGACATCCGACGATAACGAGATCTTTGCGGTCGCCCGTCCGCTCAGTCTGAGTGGCGGGATTGGAGTCAATGCATCCGGCATGATGACAACCAACAGCTTTGCGTCGGATATCAATGACGACACGCGGGTCAATATTGACGTCCTTTCTCTCTATGTTCAGGATGAGATTGAGCTGTCAGAACATCTTGATGTGATTCTGGGTGCCCGTTTTGACAGCTTCGATATCGATGTCTTGAATGTCCTGGCCGATGAGACGCGACATCGGAAGGATGAGGAAGTGTCTCCCCGCGCCGGTCTGGTGTACAAACCCCGGGAAAATATTTCGCTGTACGCAAGCTACAGCGAATCCTTCCTGCCGCGCAGTGGAGAACAGTACGCGAACATCAATGGCGATAATAACCGGCTCGATCCGAATACCTTCACCAATCTTGAGATTGGCGTGAAGTGGGACTTTGCGCAGGGACTGAGTCTGACTGCAGCCGTCTTTGAGATCGAACAAAGCTCTCCCCAGGTTGCCGATAATGATCCGTCAACGCTGGATGTCATCGACTCGCAGGTCGATGGTTTCGAAGTGCAGCTTCAGGGCCATCTGACCGACCGGTGGCATCTGTCAGCCGGATACAGCAGCCTTGATGGTGAGCAGGTCACTCGCTCGGGTCCGACCGGGTTGCGACCACGCGAGTTGCCTGAGAACATGTTTTCGCTTTGGACTACCTGCCAGGTCACGGCCCAGTTTGGCCTCGGTGCCGGGCTGATCTATCAGGACGAAAGTTTTATCAACAACAGTAACAGTGCGGTTTTGCCGAGCTATACGCGTATTGATGTCGCTGCCTACTACGATGTGTCCGACAGGCTTCGCCTTCAGCTCAACGTAGAAAACCTGAATGATGAACTCTACTTCCCCAATGCTCACAGCACACATCAGGCAACTGTTGGCGCGCCCCTGAATGCGCGCATCACAATCAGTGGGCGGTTCTAGCACAGTACTTCTCACCACCAGTTCAGGAGAGTGCGGATGGCTTTCCTTCAAGCACTCCCTGCTCCCTGGTGCCATTGTGGCCATATATCAGGGTACCGAGCCAGTCTGAGCGGCAGAAGATCGGGTTGACCATGTCTGCCGGACGGCAGACATGGTCCCATCTCAATTTATTCGACTCTGTAAGCAGTTGATTCTAATTATTTTTTTTGGATATCAGACTGCCTTCGCCTCAACAGTTCCTTGCTTAAAATTGCGTAATTGAATACAATCTCGCGGTTTTGTATCACCGAAATGTCCACCGGAACATGCCGGTCTCTGAGTGTCCGTTCAATCGTCCAGGTCGGCATTTCAGCAACCTTTCCGCGGAGATATACATGAGTCAAGACGGCGTGAATCAGGGCCGCCGCAACTTTCTTACGGGTGCAACCTGCGTAGTGGGTGCAGCTGGTGTTGCAGGCGCGGCAGTGCCTTTTGTCAAGTCCTGGGTGCCCAGTGCACGGGCCCGCGCCGCCGGTGCACCCGTTCGTGCCAATATCAGCAAGATTGAGCCGGGCCAGATGATTACTGTCGAGTGGCGTGGAAAACCTGTCTACATCCTCCGTCGGACGCCGGAAGTACTGGCACAACTTGCGGCTGAGGTTCGTGACCTTGTGGCAGATCCGGATTCGGAAGAGGACATTCGCCCGGAGTATGTGACCGGCGACGCCCGCGCTATTGAGGGCCACGAGGAATATCTGGTGATGGTCGGTCTCTGCACCCATTTGGGGTGCGCCCCCAAGTACCGACCTGATGTCGGTGCTCAGGATCTGGGCGGCGAAGAGTGGCTTGGCGGTTTTTTCTGCCCCTGTCATGGTTCCAAGTTTGACCTTGCTGGCCGTGTCTACAAAAGTGTCCCGGCACCAACGAATCTCGAAATCCCACCCTACCGGTATGAGTCCGACTCGGTCATCGTCATCGGTGAAGATCAGGAGACCGCATGATGAGCTGGATTAAATCTCTGTGGGGCTGGGTTGACAGGCGTATGCCCATGCTGGAGCGCGAGTGGAAGTACCACATGGCAGAGTACTACGCGCCCAAAAACTTCAACTTCTGGTATTTCTTTGGCGTGCTGTCGCTTGTGGTGCTGGTAGTGCAGCTGGTGACCGGAATCTGGTTGCTCATGAACTACGAGGCCAGCGCTGAACGGGCCTTTGCGTCAGTTGAGTACATCATGCGCGATGTCGAAATGGGCTGGATGATTCGGTATATGCACTCCACTGGCGCTTCGGCCTTTTTTGTGGTGGTCTACATGCATATGTTCCGTGGCCTGCTGTACGGTTCGTATCGGGCACCGCGCGAATTGGTGTGGATCTTTGGTATGAGCATCTATCTGGTGCTGGTGGCCGAATCATTCCTTGGGTATGTGCTGCCCTGGGGCCAGATGTCTTACTGGGGTGCTCAGGTCATTATCTCACTGGTTGGTGCCATCCCCCTGGTGGGTGAGGCGCTGGTGGAATGGGTACGGGGTGACTATCTGATTTCGGGCATAACCCTGAACCGCTTCATGGCGCTTCACGTGGTTGCCCTTCCGATAATCCTGCTGGCACTGGTGGTTCTGCATATCCTTGCATTACACGAGGTCGGCTCAAACAACCCCGATGGTATCGAAATCAAGAACACGAAAGACTCAAATGGCAAGCCGCGCGACGGCATCCCCTTCTTTCCATTCTATCTCCCTGTTCACGATCTGCCGGCCGTTATCGTGTTCCTGTTTGTGTTCTGCACCATTATGTTCTTCTTCCCGGAAATGGGTGGGTATTTCATTGAATACGCCAACTTTGAGGAAGCCAATCCACTGAAAACCCCGGAGCATATTGCGCCGGTCTGGTATTTCACGCCCTTCTACTCGATGTTGCGGGCTATAACCTTTGATGTCGGCCCCATCACATCCAAGTTTGGCGGTTTTATTGTGATGGCCGGTGCCATTGCCATCATGTTTGTGTTGCCCTGGCTGGACAGGAGCCCGGTGAAGTCGATTCGCTACAAAGGCCTGACATGGAAGACCATGATTCTGCTGTTCTCGGCCAGCTTCATCATTCTCGGCGTGCTTGGTGTGAAGGCACCCACGCCCGGCCGCACAGTGCTTGCTCAGCTGTGCACCCTGTTTTATTTTGTCTTTTTCCTGGCCATGCCCTGGTGGTCAAGGATGGATACCTTCAAGCAGCCACCAGAGCGCGTCACCATGCGAGGGCTGGGGTTCGGGAATTTCGCCGCCGGCCTCGCGGTCGTCCTGATTCTCAGCTGGGTCCCCTTGAAGGTGGTTGGTGCCGAGTCTGCCTATGAGTGTGGCACCATCGAGTGCGAAGCCTTTAAAGCGGATGCCCAGGACACGGCATCACTGCAACGTGGTGCCAAATGGTATATGAACTATTGCTACGGGTGCCATGCCACCAGGTTTGCGCGCTATGAGCGTGTCGCCGATGACTTGGGTATTCCGCACGAGGTCGCACTGGACAATCTGCTGTTCACTGAGCAGAAGATCGGTGAGCTGATGGTGATTGCCATGCCCGTGGACAATGCCGCGGCCGCTTTTGGTGCTCCACCACCCGATTTGACCCTGGTTGCCCGCGCACGTGGAGCCGACTGGGTGTACACCTACCTCAAGAACTTTCACAGGGATGATGCCCGCCCGCTCGGTGTCAATAACCGGGTGTTCAAGGATGTGGGTATGCCGCATGTGCTTCTCGAACTGCAGGGGCTTCCATCCTGTGTAAGTGGTCACTCATCTGGTGAAAGCGGTGCCTATGGCCAGGGAGAGTGTTCAGCGCTTGAGGTACAGCCGGGCGATGAAGGTTCGATGTCCGCAGAGGAATTTGACCAGGTTGCCTACGACCTCACCAACTTCCTTGCCTATATGGCCGATCCTGTTGCGGAGGAGCGCAAGCAGATTGGTACCGGCGTACTGTTATTCCTTGGTATCTTTTTTGTGTTCGCATGGCTGCTGAATCGCGAGTACTGGCGCGACCTGCATTAATCCAGCCCGAGACCGTCACAGGGGCAGAACAGACGGAGCGTGTAACTGCAGGAACCGAGTAAATTGAATATGAGTCTTTTGAACCGCTCAACCATGGCACTGCTGTCGGACCCGTGCTGCCACTATTCGCAACGGGTGCGGATCGTGTTGGCAGAAAAGGGTGTCAGCTGCGACATTGAAGAGTATACGCCCGAGACAGTGCCGGCTGAGCTGGCAGACGTCAATCCCTACAACTCTCTCCCGACTCTGCTCGACAGGGATCTGGTGCTCTACGACTCACGGGTCATGATGGAGTATCTGGATGAACGCTTTCCCCACCCACCGCTGCTGCCGGTGTACCCGGTGGCCCGAGCCCAGTCCCGTATCTGGATGCAACGCATCGAGCGCGACTGGGCACCCCTGGTGGATCGCCTGATGGACGGTACAGGCACTGACGAAGAAGCCAAGGAGCTCAGTCAGAGCCTGACAGGCGTTGCGCCCATATTTGCCGAGTACCCCTACTTCATGAGTGAGGAATTCACCCTGACTGACTGCTGCCTTGCCCCGTTGCTCTGGCGAGTCAGGGAAATGGGTGTCAGTGTGCCCAGGAATCGCCAGACCAAACCGCTCTACGAGTATATGTCCAGGCTGTTTACGCGGCAGGCATTCCGGGAAAGCCTCACCGCATTGGAAAAGGAGATGGCGACACCGATCTAGGTTGGTCGGCTCCGAACTATGACATCCAGTCAACCCTATCTGCTGCGGGCTCTCTACGAATGGATTCTGGATAACAATACCACGCCATATATTCTGGTCAATGCCCTGTACACTGGGGTGCAGGTGCCGCAGGAGTACGTCAAGGATGGCCAGATAGTCCTCAACATAGCGCCAAGTGCCGTCAAGGCCCTCACGCTGGGCAACGAGTTGTTGACCTTCAGTGCCCGCTTTCGCGGAATCCCCATGGATATATCAGTCCCGCTGCCTGCAGTGATTGGTGTCTATGCCAGGGAAAATGGCCGCGGCATGATGTTCGAAGAGGCCGGGGAGAATGTACTCGACCCGGAGTCACCACCCCCCTCTGATCCAGGTTCGCCTCCCCGGGGCGGGAAAGTCTCTCTCAGGGTTGTCAAATAGCCTCTACCTCGGTACCTGTGCACACTGCCTGATCCCTGCTGCTTACTGGGGGAGCGCTTCAATGTATTCAAATATTTTCACTACGCGTCTTACGCCGCCGGTCAAACTGGTTGTGTGGGCCGCTACTTCTGCCTGTTCCTGATTCACCAGGCCCATGAGATAGGCGACGCTGTCCTGCACTACAACGTCGATATCTGTGCCGTCCAGAGCCTCTTCGCGGGACAGGCTGAGCTTGATTTTGGTATGCAGGTAGTTGTCATTTGCGCGGGACATCAATGAGCTGTTGCTGCGCACCACAGTCTCGTTGTGAACCACGCGGACATTGGCAACTTTTTTGGCGGTCTCGGTTGCCAGCGCGTGGAGTTCCTTGCTCGGGACCTCGCCGGTAATCAGGGTTACGCCATTGTAACTGTGTACCTCGATATGGGCTTTGTCCAGATCCGGGTGGGATTTCTCTATGTTGTGCTGCGCCACTGTCCGGATGGTGCGGTCAACCAGTCGTGCGCCCGCGGTCCGCTTGTGTGGGTCCGATGCAATCTGGTCATCCTTGAAAATATCCAGAAAGGTGTTGCACCCGGCACTGAGTGCCAGCGAGACTATCAGGAGGGAGTGTACTATCCGGTTCATCATGGTCGATTTTTGGTTCTGTTCTGGTTTCAAAATGGGTGATTCTCGGCGCCTCAGGCCTGGCTCAGGCTGTGCCCAAAAACCTGAAAGTCTATCAGCGATACCAGCGTCATTGTCAGCAGCGAGATTGAGCAGAGATAGTTCATGCGTGTACCCTGTACGATGCTCAGTTCAATACAACCGACATCTGGCGGCCCGGGAAGTTCGGTATCGCCAATAAAAATTCTGCCCATGCCCTGCGAGTGTGCAAGCGAGCAGAGATGTTGTGCCAGTTCTGCCGTGTGATTGCGGCCCTGCCGACTGCCGAGAACCAGAAGCATAACGTCTCCGGGTTGAGCAAGTGATCTGAGTCTGCGCTCCAGTTGACTCGGGGCTTCTTCCACATGCAGCAGAATTCCGGGAAATGCCGGACGTTCGATGCTGCTGCTGTCTGCCAGTTCCTGGATAAAGGCTCCCGTCGCAGACTGTGCATCACCCTGCCCGACAGCAAATATCTTGTTGCCCTGTACCAGGGCATCGGCCAAGACCTGGGCAGCCTGAGACAGCTGAAGGGTGAGCGTATCCGGCAGCTGTGCAATGGCTAATCCCTGGAGTTCGAAGTGAGCGCGAATCTCTTCAGTCAGGTCGTTCGCAGTTACTTCAGACATACGCGCCCCGCGTCAGTCCCGACACCGGCAGTGATCCTCGAGAACGCACCTGTGATCCGGTCAAGGAAGTCCCCGGTTGTGAACCGGCAGTTTCAGGCCGTGCCTGCACAGGAGGCCGGACGTCACCGTCCAGGTGCCGCGCCCAGGTTTCAGACTGTCCAGCATCTTGGGTCATCCTAGTTTTCGACCGGGCGCGCCAGTCCGCCACGAAACTCGGCCCAAACCTGCCTTCGGTCGAGGTTACTGTCGTCCGGATTTTTGCCAAGCGTGCCCAGCACGCCACGGTAGACTGTATCCGGTGCGGTGAGCAACTGGGTGATGCGTTGCGAAAGAAAATAGCTGTCCACCCCAATCGCCTGCATTTTCAGTTCCGTTGCAGAAGGGACCTCATCTCCTGCCAGAATACCCCGGAGATCACTGCCGGTGTCCAGTATCCAGGGGAGCGTCGAAAATTGAATGCCGTTCAGGTCGCGGTCGGCGCTTGAGTCCGGCCAGCCGCTGTACACGCTGGAGGTGGAGTACACGGGAATGTCCTCGGCAAAGAAGAACGCCAGCATTGGTTTGAGCTGGCGCGCCTGATCTGGCGAAGCGGCCATAAACAGCGCATCTATATCCTGGCGGCGGCGCGGGGTAAAGTCGAGCGCCTTTCCCAACGCGGCCTGAAGACTGCGCACGCGCTCGTTACTGTGATCAACATGCAGGCTGTCCTCCAGAATATCGGCGTGGTTCGTGCTGTCACCGTAGTTTCGATACTCGACAATATCACCTCCTCTGGCCCGCCAAAAGTCGGCAAAAGCAGCACCAGCACGGTCACCCCAGGATGAGCGTGGAACCAGAATCATGGCGTTTCGATGTCCGTGCTGCAAGGCTCTAACGGCGGCCTGGACGGATTCGTTTTCGACATTGAGTGACAGTCCCAGCAGGGCTTTTTCCGCAGTGCCGGGGTCGTTCTCAAGGCTGTTGAGTGCCAGGGCTGGCACATCTGCGGGTACGAGGTGTGCGAATTCCGCAACCCGGGTTCTTTCCAGAGGACCGATGATCAGGTCAATATCATCTGCCGCGATCTGTCTGAGTATTGACCGAAGCTCAGTCGTTGCGGTGTCGAAGATCCTGATTCGTGCAGGTGCCAGAGGGTCTTCCGGGGACTGGCTGCTGGCGGCATACTCCTGAGCCCGGGCGGCCAGGTAGCCATCGAGAACAGCCTGTCCAGCCGTGGCCAGGCTTCCGGTCATCGGCAGCAGCACAGCGACGTTTGGGCGCTCCCCCGCAGCGATCTTTTTGAGAGCGAGGAAACTGTCGGGTGGGTTGGTATTGGCGGGGTGGTCGTAGAACTGGTCCTGCCAAAGCAGATAGGCCAGATACTGGTCACTGGCCGTTCCGCTGCTCCGGTTGATCCGGGCGAGTGCAATCCAGCCTGGGATTTCCTCCGAGAGATAGGGACCGTCGGGCACTTCGTCACTCAGGGTGAGGCATTTCCAGAACGAATCCCTGATGGGAGCACGATGACCGGCACTGGAACTGGAGAGCGCAAGGTCGTACGCCCTGAATGCCTGCTCGTAATTGCCAAGCTGGAGACTGAGATCCCCGGTTTCGCGTGCCCAGTCGTGCTTCAATTCATCGTTGGCTTCAGCGAGGATAGATGCCATGCTCACTGCTTCGAGCAAGGCGAGCGCCTGGGCCGGTTCATTCTGACTGCGATAGTAAGCGGCACGCATCAGTGCATAGGTGAGCCATTGTTCTTTAAAGAGCCTCTCCGGATCGACGGCCTGGAGCAGAGTATAGGCGCGATCAGGAAAGCCTCCATCGTACCAGGCCTGCGCAGCCATATATTGGTAGACTGAGCGCTGTGTCAGGTCACCGGATGCGAGGGCGGCCTGTTCATAGCGCTTCGCTGTTGCTGTCATCTCTGACAGATCGATGCTTCTGGAATCCAATGCTGGTGGCACGGAACCGCACCCTGCAAGCAGTGCACAGACCGCCGCTGCGTTCAGCATCGACCGGACCCACATCGCGCTCGGGGAGGAAATCATGTCTGAAATCAAGCTCTATGTTGTGGCCACACCGATCGGCAATCTGGGTGACATGGTAACCCGTGCAGTTGAGTGCCTTCAATCTGTTGATCTGATTGCTGCGGAAGATACCCGCAGAACGGCAGTGCTGTGCAAGCACTTTCACATAAAGGTACCACTCTGTGCCTACCATGACCACAATGAGATCGCTCAGTCCGAACGCTTGATACGGCTGATGCAGGAAGGCGCGCGCGTCGCGCTGGTATCTGATGCCGGTACTCCTGTGATTTCGGACCCGGGGTATCGGCTGGTGAGTGGAGCGCGGGCAGCAAATATAGGTGTCAGCGTGATCCCCGGTGCCTGTGCTTTGGTGACCGCTCTGGCCGGATCAGGGATGGCATCGGATCGCTTCCTGTTTGTTGGCTTTCCACCCGCCCGGGACAAGGCTCGTGCACACTGGTTTGAAGAACTGCGTAACGAGCGTGCTACCTTGGTCTGTTATGAGTCCGGTCATCGGATTTTGGCGTGCCTGAAGACTGTGGATGCGGTGTTTGGGTCAGATCGCAGATTATGCCTGGCGCGTGAGTTGACCAAGACTTACGAGACCTGGATCAGTGGTTCGGTAGAAGAGGTGATCGACAGGGTGCATACTGATTCCAACCAGACCAGGGGTGAATTTGTGCTCGTGGTGGAGGGTGCCCCAGACATCGGAAACATCGAAGACCTGGAGATTGAGCGGCACATGAGGATTCTCTGCCGGGAGCTTCCCACCAGAGCAGCCGCAGCAGCGGCAGCACAGATACTCGGGCTGCCCAAAAAAAGGTGTTACGAAATTGGGGTCAGGCTGGCAGCGATTCGGCACGAGCAGCACCCGGATGGTGGACGAACGAGAGAGAGTTGACCATTCCGGATCGGCTGCCTATGCTGTAGGCGAGTCAACCGGGCAATCGCTGTGGTGCCTGATCCAGGCAGCCGCAGAGGAAAGTCCGGGCTCCACAGGGTAGGGCGCCTGTCAACAGCAGGGGCGCGTGAGCGCACGGACAGTGCAGCAGAGAGTAGACCGCCTCCTGATGGAGGTAAGGGTGAAAGGGTGCGGTAAGAGCGCACCGCGCGGCTGGTAACAGTCCGCGGCATGGCAAACCCCGCCTGGAGCAAGGCCAAATAGGAATCCTTTTGGTGTGACCCGCACCGGATTCGGGTAGGCCGCTTGAGGTGTCTGGTGACAGGCATCCCAGATGAATGATTGCCCGGCCCTTTGGGGCTGACAGAACCCGGCTTACGGTTGACTCCCTTTAATTTTCCGAACGTTCAGCTATTTATATCTAAATTGAAAATAAATATACTTCTATATAAACATAAAATATATAAATTTTTTTATTTTCTAGATAGCTGACACATCACTTTGTTTTTAATTGACTCCTGATTCTGGCGGGATTTCCTGCGTCTTGAGATTAGCCTAAGTTGTTGCTCTACCACGGTTTTTTTGCGGTTTCTCGCGCTTGACTTGGCACCGATCACGAATATAGTGCAGTTTTGTGGCATAAATTCCCAAATTGTGGGTATTTGTGGATACAATTATCAGAAGGTCAGGCTCCACGATATTGAGTGGTCAGGTCCGGGCCTGTTCGGGGTAGGGTCGAGCGAGAGCAGTGTTCCGCGGTATACATTCAATCAATATGGACGCCAAAGGACGGATGTCGGTTCCGGCCAGATTTCGCGACCTGCTGCTGTCCATGTGTGACGGACAGCTTGTTGTGACCATTGATCCCACCACACGCAATTTAGCGCTCTACCCCTTTACCCGATGGGAGGAGATTGAAGCCACGATTGAGGCACTGCCTTCCATCAATCCCCAGGCGCGTCGACTTCAACAGCTGTTTATTGGTCATGCATCCGAACTGGAGATGGATGCCAGTGGACGCATTCTGGTTCCGCCCATGTTGCGCAAATACGCTGAGATTGAAAAGAAACTGATTCTGTTGGGTTTGGGCCATAAAGTGGAAATCTGGGCCGAGGAAGTGTGGCAGCAGCGTTTTGAGGACATTCAAAGCATGTCAGACGGCATGGAAGATCTCCCCAGTGAAATGCAATCCCTGTCGTATTAGGAATCGCTGGTGAACATCGGGCATTCCCACACCAGTGTTCTCCTCCACCAGGCTGTCGATGCGCTGGTGGTTGATCGCGACGGCATCTATATAGATGCCACCTTTGGGTGCGGAGGGCACACCGGCCTTATTCTTGAGCGGCTCAATGATCCGGCGCGATTGATGGCGCTGGATCGTGATCCCCGGGCCATAGCAGATGGCAAAACGCGATTCAGAGACGAATCGCGTCTGTGTTTTCGCTGCAGCGAGTTCTCCAGAATTGGTGAGCTTGCCGAAGAGATGGGTTGGCTGGCGAGAGTGTCCGGGCTGCTTCTGGATCTGGGTGTGTCTTCTCCGCAACTCGACACGCCTTCGCGCGGCTTCAGCTTTATGCGTGATGGTCCGCTGGATATGCGCATGAACCCCGAGACTGGCCCGAGCGCCGCCCAATGGCTGGAAGCTGTTGAACTGGATGAACTGGTCAGGGTTCTCAAGGAGTACGGTGAAGATCGCTTTGCCCGACGCATAGCCACGGCTATTGTGAGTCGGCGGCAGGAGGAGGCTATTGAGACCACCCTCCAGCTGGCCAAAATCGTCGAAGAGGCAACGCCGGTTCGTGATCCCCGCAAGCATCCTGCCACACGAACCTTTCAGGCTATCCGAATAGAAATTAACTCCGAGTTGAGCGAGGTAGCGTCTGTGCTGGAAAGCGCGCTGGACCTGCTTGCCATAGGCGGGCGCCTGGTGGTGATCAGTTTTCATTCTCTGGAGGATCGGCTGGTCAAGCGGTTTATTCGCCGCACTTCCCGGAATCAGCCAGTGCCCAGAGATATTCCCGTTCGATCAGATGGACCACAACCACCGCTGCGGCGGGTGGGCAAGGCGGTCACGCCGTCTGCAGCCGAGATCAGTCTCAATCCACGGTCAAGAAGCGCGGTTATGCGCATAGCCGAACGGGTGGCCTAGTGTGTCACGGAGCATTGTGTCACTAGAACGCTCGCAAGCCACACAAGTTAGCTGGCTGCACAACAGGCTGGTTGCCGTGGGGCTGTGGCTGTCCGTGACGGGATCTGCTCTTGCAACAGTGTGGGTCACCAGCGAAACGCGCACCCTGACAACTGAGTTGCTGAATCTCAGATCTGAAGCCCACTCCATGCAGGTAGCCTATGGCCAGTTTGTGCTTCAGGAGCGTGCGCTGTCGTCCGCCGCAGAGCTGGAAACTGTCGCGCAAAATCAGTTGCAGTTGCGGTTTCCGCTTGCCTCGGACATTGAGGTGCTCTGGCCATGAGCAGTCAGCGCACCAGGCGTGGCGCCAAAGGGGCATCTCCAAAAAGGTTGAACAGTGCCCGGCTCGGACAAAAGTGGTCGCGCAGCTGGCGTTACTGGTCAATGAGCCTGCTGGTGTGTGTACTCGGAGCTGGCTTGCTGGTTCGCATTGCATCCCTGCAAGTGATGCCGGATGTCGAGAAGGGCTACGAGTTTTTGCAGTACCAGGGAGAACTGCGCACCATCCGTGAGCAGCAGATCCCTGCGTACCGGGGCACGATCACGGATCGCAACGGCGCGCCTCTGGCCATCAGTACGCCCCTGGTCTCTCTCTGGCTCAATCCCTCGGTGGCTGATCCACGGCAATTCCCGAAGCTGGCTGCTCTTCTGGATATGGACAGGTCCGAATTGGAAAAGAAAATTAATCGCTACACGAATCGCCAGTTCATGTATGTGCGCCGGGGGTTTTCGCCCGCCGAAGCTGATCGGATACTCAGCGAAGGAATTCAGGGTCTCTATGGGGAGACTCATTACCGGCGATTCTATCCTGAGGCTGAAGTTGTCGCCCAGGTTGTCGGGCTGACAAATATAGACGATCAGGGTATCGAAGGCGTCGAACTGGGGTATGACCAGATTCTGAGTGGCAGCCCGGGTGCCGAACGCGTGGTAAAGGATCTGAAGGGTCGGGTCGTTGATCATCTGGGTGTGGTCCGCACGGTTCAGCCGGGGTCAGATATCCAGCTCACGATCGACCTGCGCCTGCAGTACCTCGCATACCGTGCCCTCAAGGCAGCTGTTACCAAACACCGGGCAGAGGCTGCATCCATGGTCATCATGGACCCCCATAGTGGCGAGGTGCTTGCCATGGTCAGCCAGCCATCAGTGAACCCCAATGCGCGAGACAGCCTGAGCCCCTTGTTCATGCGCAATCGGGCGATTGTCGACAGTTTCGAGCCTGGCTCCACGATCAAGCCCTTCACCCTTATGGCGGCTATGGAACAGGGGCTGGTTTCTCCCGAGACACGCATAGATACCTCTCCGGGCTACATCCGCGTGAGTGGCAAGCTGATTGAAGATCCCAGGAATTACGGTGAGCTGGATGTCCGAACGATCCTCGCCAAGTCCAGCCAGGTCGGCACAGTCAAGGTGGCCATGAACATGGAACCAGAGCGAATCCACGATATGTTTCAGCGCGTAGGACTCGGGACGCCTCTTGGAGTGGGGTTTCCCGGGGAACTGTCTGGCGTGTTGCCGTATCGAAGCCGCTGGGACGACATCCAGAGGGCCACCTTCGCCTTTGGTTACGGACTGACGGCCACTTCCCTGCAGCTGGCCCAGGCCTATTCAGTGATCGCCAATGGTGGCAGCAGACGAACCCCCAGTCTGGTTATAGGAACTGTCTCCCCCTCGCACGAAGCTGTTGTGGATGCGAGACTCACACACCAAATTCGCTCCATGATGGTCGATGTAGTTGATCGGGGGACCGGCACCCGCGCCAGAGTGGACGGGTACAAGGTGGCTGGAAAAACCGGAACCGGCCATCTCGTCGGAGCGCGCGGCTATGAGGACAGCCGCTATGCGTCACTATTTGCCGGCATGGTTCCGGCAGATGCACCTGAACTGGTCGCCGTGGTCGTGGTGACTGATCCAAAGGCTGGTGAGTACCACGGGGGTGCAGTTGCAGCACCTGTCTTTGCTGAAGTCATGGGCGAGGCCATGCGCTTGCTCCGGGTGGCCCCCCTGAATACGGAATCGCGGGTGGCTTCTCGATGAATCGGGAACATAACCCGGGGATCTGTGCGCTGGTGCGCCTTGTGCCTGGGAATCTGCTCTGGAATATGCCTGTGGGTGGTCTGTCTGACATGGATGTTGCTGGTCTGAGTTCTGATTCGCGCACGGTGCGGCCGGGGGACCTGTTTGTCGCCCTTGCTGGTGGAGAGGTGTCTGGTTATGACTTTGCTGCCGAGGCTGTTTCACGCGGCGCAGTGGCGGTGGTCAGCAATGATCCCAAAGCAGCGCGTGCCAGCCTGCATGTCCCGGTTGCCTATGACCCGGATCTCGCGAGTGGGCTGTCACACCTGGCTGGCAGGTTCTACGGGCATCCCAGTCGCCATCTGGACGTCACCGGCATTACCGGTACTAACGGCAAGACCAGTTGTTGCTACTGGCTTTCCTGGATGCTGAACGAGCTGGGCATACCGGCTGGTCAGGTTGGTACCCTGGGTGCCGGGATGTGGAGGCACACCAAAGCGACGCTGGATATCACCGGACTGACGACGCCAGACGCCATCCAGGTTCAGCATCTGCTTGCGGAGTATCGCGGTGCCGGTGCTGAGGCTATGGTGATGGAGGTCAGCTCTCATGGCCTGGATCAGGGCAGGGTTGGCGACATCAGGTTTGCAACCGCTGTGTGTACAAATCTCAGCCAGGATCACCAGGATTACCACTCCGATATGGATGCCTACTTGCAGGCCAAGCTCAGTCTGTTCAGGTATCCCGGCCTGAAACGCGTGGTGGTCAACCTGGATGACCCGGCAAGTGAAGCGTTTCTGAAGGCGGTGCGCAGCCCGGTGAAGGCCTACCGGCACAGCAGGTTGGACGCCACCGCAGATCTGGTGTTACAGACGGTTTCCGAAGATGTCTCTGGATTTCGGGTTGTGTTGAGCGGTGTCTGGGGTGAGGCACAGCTGCATATTCCGGTTGTCGGTGAATACAACCTGAGCAACCTGATGGCAGTCGCGACTGTATTGCTCGCACGCGGCGAGGATTTTACCCGGGTGGTGGATCTCCTTGGGCGCGTCCCGCCGGTACCGGGCCGCATGGAGGTCATAGACCTGGCTGGGAGGCCGCAGGTGGTCGTCGACTTCGCGCACACGCCGGACGCGGTTGCCTCCGCACTCAGGGCTCTGCGCCAGCGAACCGCTGGCCGTCTTATCTGTGTCCTGGGCTGCGGAGGAAATCGTGATCGCAGCAAGCGTCCCCTGATGGCCGAGGCTGCCATTCACCATTCCGATGCCCAGATATTCACTGCAGACAATCCACGCGACGAATCAGTTGAGGGTATTCTGCACGAGATGACAGCCAGCCTGGACAGAGATGAGTTGGCATCTGTTGATCTGATAGAGGATCGGCGCACAGCAGTCCAGAGCGCCGTGGCGATGGCAGAGGAGGAGGATCTGGTCGCTGTTCTGGGACGTGGGCACGAAACACATCAGCACATCGGCGTGCGGCGGATTCCGCTCAGCGACCGCCAGCTCTGTGAGCAGGCGATTGCGATGAGGCAGGCCGGGTGAGGGTCAGGACATGATACGTCCAATTTCCCTGGCGACTCTTGCGCACAAATATGGTGGGGTTCTGATAGAGCCCGATTTCTATCTCAGCTCACTGAGCACGGATTCAAGAAATATTCATTCTGGTCAGGCATTTCTCGCGCTTCGTGGAATGAACTTTGACGGCCATGAATATCTGCAATCCGCCGTGGATAGGGGGGCTTCAGCACTGGTCACCGAAGAGGTATTGCCAGCGCGGGCTCCTCAGTGGATTGTGCACAACAGCGTGCGCGCGCTCGGGTATATTGCGCAGGAAAACCGCGCCGCCTATCTGGGAAAGCTGGTGGCGTTAACCGGCAGTAACGGTAAAACCTCGGTCAAAGAGATGATCGCTGGCATCCTGGGTCAATCTGCACAGGTTCTCGCGACCAGGAGCAATCTGAACAACCATATCGGGGTGCCTCTGACGCTGCTGCGCCTGACGTCCGAGCACCGCTATGCGGTGGTCGAGATGGGTGCCAGTGCGCTGGGCGAAATTCATTATCTGACCGGTCTGGCCAGACCCGACGTCGCCCTGGTGAACAATGTCGGTGATGCCCACATCGGGGTTTTTGGCAGCCAGAAAAATATCGAGATCGCCAAGGGGGAAATCTACAACGGCCTGTCCAGTGCGGGTACCGGTGTCGTCAATCTCGATTCGCCGGGCGCGGATCGCTACGCCGACAAGCTGATTGGTCGACAGATGCTGAGTTTTTCCGCACAGATGGACCGAGCTGACATGTATGCGACAGATATCCGGCTTGCAGATTTGGGGTGTGAGTTCGTACTCAACACCCGGGAAGCGGCAGTTCTGGTTCATCTTCGGGTGCCGGGCAGGCACAGTGTGCTCAATGCTCTTGCTGCGGCAGCAGTCTGCTACGCGTTGAAGATTTCTCTGGCCGGGATTGTCGCCGGCCTGGAGGCTTTCCCCGGCGTAGAGGGCCGCATGCGCTACTACCGCCTCAGCGACGGAATGGTGCTGATTGACGACAGTTATAACGCCAGCCCCAGTTCGGTCCGTGCCGCCATAGACACGCTCGCCGACCTCAAGGGCAGCAAGACACTGGTCCTGGGTGCCATGGCGGAACTGGGGAGCTATTCGGAACAGATGCACGCGGATGTTGGGCGCTATGCGCGTGAGCGGGGCATTGACCGGCTGGTTGCCGTAGGAGAGGTCGCTGCAGCCGCGGCCAGCGCGTTTGGCAAGGAGGCCGAGGTAGTCACCAGCAACGAGGCGGCGGCTCGGTTACTGGAACACGCGGGACAGGATGATTCGGTTCTGATCAAGGGATCGCGCAGTTCGCATATGGATCAGGTTGTCAACCTGTTGAGAGAGTACAAGGGATAGAACCGTGTTGATACTACTGGCAGATTTTCTTGAGCAGTATTACTCAGGATTTCAGGTATTCAAATACCTGACATTGCGGGCCATTCTGGGTGTACTCACCGCCCTGGCGATTTCCCTCTGGGCGGGAGTGCCGATGATTCGGAGACTGAATATTCTTCAGATCGGCCAGTCGGTTCGGGAAAACGGCCCGGCTTCCCACCTCGTCAAGTCAGGCACGCCAACCATGGGGGGTGCGCTCATACTGATCGCCATATTTGTCAGTGTGCTGCTCTGGTCAGATCTGAGTAACCGCTACGTGTGGGTCGTACTGGGGGTAACACTCGGTTTTGGAGCCATCGGCTTTGTCGATGACTATCGCAAGGTCATTGATAAAGATCCCAGAGGTCTGGCCGTCCGCTGGAAGTATTTTTGGCAATCCATTGTTGGCCTCGCAGCGGCCCTGTATCTCTACAGTACCGCTGTGCTGCCTGCTGAAACAGCACTGATCGTCCCATTCTTCAAAAACATCAGTCTGGACATGGGCCCGGCCTACATCCTGCTGACCTACTTTGTCATCGTCGGGTCGAGCAACGCGGTCAATCTTACCGACGGTCTGGATGGCCTCGCCATCCTGCCCAGCGTCATAATCGGCGGGGCGCTTGGGGTGATTGCCTATCTGGCAGGTCATGCGTATTTCTCCAATTACCTGCATATCCCCTACGTTCCTGGTGCCGGAGAGCTGGTGGTATTTTCTGCTGCGCTGGCTGGGGCCGGCATGGGGTTCCTTTGGTTCAATACCTATCCAGCCCAGGTTTTTATGGGCGATGTTGGTGCCCTGGCTCTGGGTGCAGCATTGGGTGTCAGTGCCGTGATCAGTCGCCACGAAATCGTATTTTTCATGATGTCAGGGGTGTTTGTGGTCGAAACGCTCTCGGTGATCGTGCAGGTGGCCTCGTTCAAGCTTACCGGCAAACGGATCTTTCGCATGGCGCCACTGCATCATCACTTTGAGCTCAAGGGGTGGCCAGAACCGCGGGTGATTGTCCGTTTCTGGATAATCACCGTGATACTGGTGCTGTTTGGTCTGGCAACGCTGAAGATTCGATAGGTGATTCCTTGGCGATACCAGCTGCAGATTTCGGCGTCCAGGGGAGTAGAGGCGATACATGGGATCTTCCAGCGAGAATGGGACAGGTGACGCAACTCATTGCAACTGACTGCCGCAGGGCGGTGATTGGCACCGGTGTGACCGGGCGATCAGCCCTGCGCCACCTGCATAAGTCCGGGTTGGGTGCCGTGGCTTTCGACACCCGCGAAGCACCACCGGATATCCAGGGCTTCAGGGAGGAGTTTCCCGATGTGGAGCTGGTGCTCGGCCCTCTCGGTGCCGAGAGCCTGTCAGGGTTTGACCAGGTCGTACTCAGTCCCGGTATCGATCCTTCTGCGGTCGGGGTCGAGGCTCTGGAAGCAGCCGGGGTTGAGGTCGTGGGCGATGTGCAACTTTTCGCGTGCGCCGCTTCAGCCCCCATTGCGGCAATCACCGGATCGAACGCAAAGAGCACTGTGACCAGTTTACTCGGGGCAATGGCACAGACTGCCGGCATCAGGGTGGCAGTTGGCGGCAACCTGGGTACTCCAGCACTGGATCTCCTTGACGATCAAGTCGAGCTGTACGTGCTTGAACTGTCCAGTTTCCAGCTGGAACTGACCACAGAACTTGGTGCGACAAGCGCCACCATACTGAATCTGAGCAGCGATCATATGGACAGATACGCCTCCATGATCGAGTACCACTCGGCCAAACAGCGTATCTACAGAGGTGCACAGCACATTGTCTACAATCGCGACGATCCACTGACGCAGCCACTTCAGCAGGTTGGACAGGAGGTGCTGAGTTTCGGTTCTGAGGTGCCGGACCTGAACCAGTATGGATTGATTGGGACCGATCTGATGCGCGGAGAGCGGCACCTGATAAGCGCCTCTGAGGTGGGACTTCGGGGAAGACACAACCTGAACAACATTCTGGCAGGCTTCGCTTTGGGTGAAACTCTGGGTATTCCGATCCAGCCAATGATTGAGGCTGCACGCAGTTTCCCGGGTCTCGAGCATCGGTGCCAGACGGTTCTGCAGAGGAATGGAGTGACCTGGGTCAATGATTCAAAGGCCACCAATGTTGCCGCGACTGCAGCAGCGATTGAGGGATTGGGCCAGGGAAAAAACCTCATTCTGATTGCGGGTGGCGTGGCCAAGGGACAAACGTTTACTGGGCTGCAGCCCCTGGTGGACACCTATGTGAAACAGTTGATCGTGATCGGGGAAGCTGCGGATCAGATCGCTCTCGAGGCAGGCTGCGGCGTTCACTGGGTGTGTGCAGTCAGTATGCAGGCCGCCGTCCAGGCTGCGGCACAATCTGCTGCCACAGGTGACCTGGTGTTGCTCTCACCGGCATGCGCAAGCTTTGACATGTTTGCGAATTTTGAAGATCGCGGTGAGCAGTTTTCCCGTGAAGCAGGGTGTCTGATATGAATATGGCCGGGTCAAGGTCGGTCTCCACGCTGCTTCCGAAAAGAACAGTGGATGATCGGGTTGCACGGGAAAGCCGTTCCGGCCCCGATCAGGTGCTTCTGGTACTCCTGCTCGTGCTGGTCAGTCTGGGCATGATTTTTGAAGCCAGTGCCTCGGTGGCTATCGCCGAGGCCCGGGTTGGTGAGCCTTTCCACTACCTGCACAAGCATGTGATCTTTCTCGGGATTGGCACCCTGGTGGCTCTGGCCGCCTACGAGGTGCCGCTCAGGCTCTGGATGGCCTCGAGCCACTGGCTTTTGATTCTGGCTCTGCTGCTGTTGGTTCTGGTGCTGGTTCCGGGTGTGGGAATTCGAGTCAATGGCAGCCAGCGCTGGCTGAATTTCGGTGTGCTGTCTTTCCAGGTGTCCGAATTTGCCAAATTGGCCATGCTGGTGTACCTCTCCGCTTATCTGGTGCGGAGGGGAGCAGAGCTGCGAACGCATTGGAGCGGCTTCAGTAAACCCCTGGTGATACTCGGACTGATGCTTGTCCTGCTGCAGTTGGAGCCTGATTTTGGCACAGCGCTGGTCATTACAGGAACCGTACTGGGAGTCTTGTTTCTCGCGGGCATACCCCTCATTAGATTTGTCCTGACCCTCGTCCTGTCTGCAACCGTGTTGGTCTGGCTGGTCACGGCTTCGCCATACCGCATGCAGCGGATTCTGGCCTTTATGGACCCCTGGGCTGACCAGTTCAAAAGCGGGTATCAGCTTACCCAGGCGCTGATAGCTTTTGGTCGTGGTGAGTGGTTTGGTGTCGGACTCGGAAATAGCCTGCAAAAACAGTTTTACCTACCGGAAGCTCATACGGATTTTGTTTTCGCTGTTATTGCTGAAGAGACCGGGCTGATTGGTGCTTCAGTGCTCGTTCTGCTGATCGGGTTCATTGGCTGGCGCATTTGTCGCCTCGGCTGGATAGCGACCCGCAGAGCGGGCACAACCAGTCCCGAGATCGAGTACGGAGGCTACCTTGCTTTGGGAATCGGTCTCATGTTTCTTGCCCAGTGTTTTATCAATATGGGTGTTGCCTGCGGATTGCTCCCCACCAAGGGCATTACGCTACCTTTCGTGAGCTATGGAGGAAGCAGCTTGCTGGTCTGGTGCACGATGATGGCGGTTGTTCTGCGTATCTCAACCGAGCTGCGCAGTGCGACTCGATCAAGGATCCGGGGAAGATAGCCGTGAGCAGAAACTTCCTGGTCATGTCTGGCGGTACCGGAGGACATGTCTATCCGGCGCTCAGTTTTGCCTGTCTGGCTCGGGATCGCGGCCATCGGGTGAATTGGCTGGGCACACAACAGGGGTTGGAGGCGCGCGCTGTCCCGGCACAGGATATCGAGCTCAATACCATTGACATCGCTGGAATACGGGGCAAGGGCCTGCTCAGCCTGAAAAGTGCCCCGCTCAAGGTTGTACGGGCTGTATTTCAGGCGCTGGGAATAATTCATCGGGTTCAACCGGATCTGGTGATAGGTTTTGGCGGATACACTGCCGGTCCAGGCGGCATTGCGAGTAAGCTGGCGCGAGTGCCCCTGGTGATTCACGAACAGAATGCGGTCGCAGGAGTGACCAACAAAATCCTGAGACACTTTGCCGACCGGGCGCTCTGCGCCTTTGATCAGGCACTGTTCGGTGCTGAGGTGGTTGGTAACCCGGTACGTGCCGAACTGACCGAACTGCTGAATGACGAACCAGATGCAGGTTCGGAGGACGCCCAGTCCACCAGAAACACCGCCAATCTTCTGGTGGTGGGCGGCAGCCTGGGAGCAAGATTCTTGAACCAGTCACTGCCGGAAATTCTGGCGACTGTCCCCGGCGAGCTCCTCCCCAAGATTCGCCATCAATCCGGAGATGCCCTGTTTGATGAGACTCTGGAAGCCTACCGGAAAGCCGGGATCGAAGCCGTGGTGGAGCCCTTTATTGAGGATATGGCTTCCGCATATCGATGGGCAGACCTGGCGATATGCCGGGCAGGTGCCATGACAGTTTCGGAGCTGGCCGTAGCGGGGCTTCCGGCAATCCTGATTCCCTTTCCCCACGCCGTGGATGATCACCAGACAGCCAATGCGAACGTGCTGGCGCAGCAGTGTGCGGCGCTGATCTATCAGCAACACGAAGAAGACCTGCAACGACTGGCACATCTTTTAGCCGGATTACTGGCTGAACCCTCGCGTCTGAATTCAATGGCACGGCGGGTTCGCTCGCTGGCGGTTCCGGATGCTGCGCAGAGAATTCTTGAAGTCTGTGAGGAGGTCGCTGATGCAGCCTGATGGCCCCCTGTACATACCGGAGATGCGACGCATCAAGCGCATTCATTTTATTGGCATCGGTGGAGCCGGAATGTGTGGTATCGCTGAGGTGCTGAAGAATCAGGGCTATATCATCTCAGGTTCCGACCTGCGGCGATCCGCTACAACGCAGCGGCTCGCGGATGCGGGGGTCCAGGTGCACCTGGGACACGATCCGGAGCATGTGACCGGCGCTCACGTCGTCGTCGTGAGTGGCGCCATCATGGCGGACAATCCTGAATATCAGCGTGCCCAGAAACTGCGGATACCCACAGTCTCGCGCGCTGAAATGCTGGTCGAACTCATGCGTTTCCGCCACAGTATCGCGGTGGCGGGTACGCACGGAAAAACCACGACAACCAGCCTCATCGCATCAATCCTGGGTCAGGCAGGGCTTGATCCTACATTTGTTGTTGGCGGCCTGGTCAAGTCTGCCGATGCCAATGCAGGCTTGGGGGCCAGCAGGTATCTGGTTGCGGAAGCAGACGAGTCCGATGCTTCCTTTCTGCATCTGCAGCCAATGGTTGCAGTGGTCACCAATATTGATGCCGATCACATGGATGCCTATGGTGGGGATTTCGGCAAGCTGCAGGATACCTTTGTGGAATTTTTGCATAACCTGCCGTTCTACGGACTGGCAGTGATGTGCGCCGATGATCCGGAACTGGCCGAGATATTCCCTCAAGTGAATCGCCCCTTCCTGACCTACGGGTTTTCCGAGAATGCCGACTACCGCGTTCTGGAGTATGCGCAGACCGGCAACCATACGGATTTTGCCCTCAGTCGCCCCGGTGACCTGCCAGATATCGAAGCGCGAATCCGCATGCCCGGGGCACACAATGTGCTCAATGCCAGTGCTGCCGTTGCCGTCACTTCGGATGAGGGAATTGCTGACACGCACATTGTTGCCGGACTGGAAGTATTCAGCGGTGTTGCCCGCCGCTTTGAAATCCTCGGCGAATACGATGTGGACGGCGGCTCGCCAGCCATGCTGGTGGACGATTACGGTCACCACCCCAAGGAGGTGTCGGTGACTATTGCGGCAATTCGTGGAGGCTATCCGGACAAGCGCCTGGTGATGGTTTTTCAGCCCCACAGGTACACCCGAACCCGCGATCTTTACGACGATTTTGTCCAGGTCCTTTCCACCGTAGATGTCCTCGTCATGATCCCGGTCTACGCGGCCGGGGAATCGCCCATACCCGGAGCAGACAGCCGCCAGCTCTGCCACAGCATACGTCAGCAGGGGTTGGTTGACCCCATACACATCGCCAATATTGAGGATGTGCCCGACCTGATTGCCGGTCTGGTTCGCAGCGATGATCTGGTGATTACCCAAGGCGCAGGCAGTGTCAATCAGCTGGCCAGGACACTTCAGAACAGGAGGCTACGCTGATGGGCGCAGACTCCCGCAGAGACTACGGAAAGGTCGGTGTCCTGTGTGGTGGACGCTCGGCTGAAAGAGATATTTCCCTCAGAAGTGGTGAGGCGGTCTGCAGGGCACTGCAGGCAGCAGGGGTCGATACCCGGTTACTTGATATTGGGGACAACCCGGTGGATCAGCTGAAACAGGTATCGATCGACCGCGCCTTTCCCCTGCTGCACGGTACCGGCGGAGAGGACGGCAGAATTCAGGCGCTGCTCGAGGCACTGAAGATCCCGTACGTCGGCAGCGGCGTTGCTGCATCTGCACTGGCGATCGACAAGTTTCGTACCAAGCTGTTGTGGCAGGGGAGAGGGTTGCCGACCGCCAGGTTCGAGCTTCTGACCGATGATTCGGACTGGGCTGCTGTGCTGCACCGGTTGGGTGGCAAGGTGATGGTGAAGCCCTCCTGCGAAGGCTCCAGTCTGGGGATGACGGGAGCCGCCTCCGTCGAGATGCTGGGACAGGCATATTCACTGGCCCGGCAATATGATCCGACAGTGATTGCTGAACGCTGGCTTTCCGGGCGTGAATTTTCTGTGGCCATCGTCGGACAGGAGGCCTTGCCTGCCATCGAACTGCAGACTGATCAGGAATTTTACACCTACGACGCCAAATACCTGTCTGAGCAAACCAGGTATCTGTGCCCTGCGCCCCTTGAGGATCAGGTGCTTGAAGAGATAAACCGGCTGAGCCTGAATGCATTCAACTGCCTGGGATGTCGTGGATGGGCGCGCGTTGATCTGATGATGGACGAATCGGGTCTGTTAATGCTGCTGGAGGTGAACACCATTCCGGGGATGACTGACCACAGCCTGGTGCCCAGGTCTGCGCGTGAGGCTGGAATGGACATGTCAGCGCTCTGTGAGCGCATTCTGATGCTCTCTCTGGAATTTCCGCAGTGGGCGGAGGTTCACTCATGACTGCCGCCCGCAGACCCAAAAAGAACGTTCGTCCACGTCGAGGTACCGAGGGTCCCGGACTTCTGGCCCGGGGCTTTCGCCGGACACTCAGCGCACTCAGGGTCGCCCTGGTTGTGGGTGTGCTGCTGGGCCTGGTGACAGGCGTCTACGCTGCACTGCCGTACTTCAATCCACCCATCAGCCAGGTACTGGTAGAAGGCGATCTGCTGAGACTTGATCGTGGCAAACTCAGAGCAGCAATTTTTGAACACCTCGACACCGGAATCATTGGTTTGGATATTGGCCGCTTGAACAGCGAGATAGAGCGCGTGCCCTGGGTCGAGTCTGTGGAGGTCGTGAAAGAGTTTCCGTCCACCCTGCGGGTTCGTGTTACAGAAGCGCGTGCGATCGCAGTCTGGAACGGCTCGGGGTATTTCAGTGATCGGGGCCGTTTTATCGAAACCGAACCCTTCGCAGATCTCGCGCACCTGCCCATGTTGAGCTCGCCAAAATCCGAACCCGGTTCAGAATCTGGCGCACGCCAGGCCCTTGAGATGTTTCATCTGCTGAACTCGGTGGTTCTGGCGTCAGATCAACGTATCCTGGCACTGGACCAGGATGCATCCGGCGGCTGGATTATGACTTGGGGAAACGGCCTCACCATCAACATGGGTCGCGCTGACCATCTTGATCGGATTCGCCACGTGATGGCAGCTTGGAAGCGCCTCCCGGACCAGCAGAGAGTCGCTCTGCGGCACATTGATGCCCGCTATGACAATGGCATTGCTGTCCGCACCCACAGCCCTTGGCCGGCTGCAGCAAGTGCGGCGGATCAGCGGGCCACCCCGCCCAAAGATGTCCAGCCAAAACCGCTGGGTTAGTCAGATACAGGTCCAGGAATCCATGAGCACATCATCTGAAGGCAACGTGATTGTAGGACTCGATATTGGCACATCCAAGGTGGTCGCCATTGTCGCAGAGCTGGGTTCAGGCGGAGATCTCGAAATTGTTGGCATAGGCTCGCACCGCTCCAGCGGAATGAAAAAGGGCGCGGTTGTAGACATAGAGTCGACTGTCCAGAGTATCCAGCGTGCCATCGAGGAAGCCGAGCTCATGGCTGGATGCACTATACACTCGGTCTACGCTGGCATTGCCGGAAGTCATATTCGCAGCATGAATTCAAACGGCATAGTCGCCATACGCGACAGAGAAGTCTATGAACTCGATCTTGATCGGGTTATTGACGCCGCCCAGGCGGTTGCGATTCCGGCAGACCAGAAAATCCTGCATGTCCTTCCCCAGGAATACCAGATTGATGATCAGGACGGGGTCAGGCAGCCACTGGGCATGTTCGGTGTCAGGCTCGAGGCCAAGGTTCATCTCGTCACCTGTGCAGTGAATGCCATGCAGAACATCGAAAAGTGCATTCATCGCTGCGGTCTCGAAGTGGACGAAATCATTCTGGAGCAGGTTGCCTCAAGCCATGCAGTGTTGACAGAAGACGAGAAGGAACTCGGAGTCTGTATGGCGGATATCGGCGGTGGTACAACTGATATTGCTGTGTTCACTCAGGGTGCTATCCGGCATACAGGTGTGATTCCAATCGCGGGCGACCAGGTGACCAATGATATTGCCATTGCCTTGCGGACACCCACCCAGCATGCCGAAGAACTCAAGATCAAATACGCCTGCGCACTCGCCAGCATTACCAGGCCGGAAGAGACCATCAAGGTTCCCGGAGTTGGTGACCGTCCGGCGCGGGATTTGTCGCGACAGGCGCTCGCGGAAGTGGTTGAGCCACGGTACGAGGAGCTGTTTAACCTGGTTCAGGCGGAACTGCGCCGCTCGGGCTTTGAGGAGTTGCTGGCGGGTGGCGTGGTACTCACCGGAGGAACATCCAAGATGGAAGGCGCAGTCGAACTTGCTGAGGAAATCTTTCACATGCCGGTACGTCTCGGTGTTCCGCACAGCATTACTGGCCTCAGGGATATTGTGGCCAACACCATTTATGCAACTGGCGTTGGCCTGCTCAAATACGGGGTTGAGAATGCCGAGAGAGGGCGCAGCCAGGTTTCACCGTTGTCAGGAGAGCGCCTGCTTGATCGGATTACACATTGGTTCAAAGGGAAGTTCTAGTGGATGGCGGATGAAGGTCAGCGAATCTGGACGTTCCACATATGATTCTACGCATGTATTTCACACAACCGGGAGGAAAGCAACATGTTTGAACTCGTAGATGCAGTGCCGCAGAGCGCGGTGATTAAGGTGATCGGTGTCGGTGGAGGCGGCGGGAACGCTGTGCGGCACATGATCGACAACAAGGTGGAAGGTGTGGAATTCATCTGCGCCAATACCGATTCCCAGGCACTGAAGGATATGGAATCCTGCACAACACTCCAATTGGGGGGTAATGTCACCAAGGGGCTGGGAGCTGGGGCAAATCCCGAAATTGGCCGTCAGTCGGCCTTGGAGGACCGCGACCGGATTGCCGATTTGCTCGCAGATGCTGATATGGTGTTTATCACTGCAGGCATGGGTGGAGGCACTGGAACCGGCGGGGCACCCGTCGTCGCCAGTGTGACCCAGGAGCTGGGAATTCTGACGGTTGCGGTCGTTACCCGCCCGTTCTCGTTTGAGGGCGAAAAGCGCACGGCGATTGCCGACAAAGGCCTGGCCGAACTCGCGGACTCGGTAGACTCCCTGATTACGATTCCCAACGAGAAGCTGCTCTCGGTTCTGGGTAAGGACGTCAGCCTGTACAATGCGTTTGCCAAAGCCAACGATGTTCTGCAGGGTGCGGTTCAGGGCATTACGAATCTGATTATCCGACCGGGGTTGATCAATGTCGACTTTGCCGATGTGAAAACAGTGATGGGCGAGATGGGTATGGCGATGATGGGAACCGGTTACGGCGAGGGGGAGAATCGTGCTCGTGACGCAGCCGAGGCTGCGCTGCGTAGTCCTCTGCTGGATGATATCGATTTCCAGGGTGCCAGAAGTATTCTGGTCAACATCACGGCTGGCCCGGATCTCAATCTCGGAGAGTTCTCTGAAGTGGGCAATACCGTGAAGGGATTTGCATCGGATAACGCCACAGTGGTAGTAGGTACCGTCATCGACGAAAACCATGGTGATAGTCTTCGCGTCACCGTTGTTGCCGCAGGCTTGGATGCTGATCGCACGCCGAAGAAGGTGGTTGATAACACGGCTGGGAATACTGCGGCCGAAAGACCTGATTCAGACTACTATGAGCTGGACATACCCACGATCATTCGTGACCGGCGGGGTAATACGGCGTTGGCCGAAAAAGTACCGGAACCACCTGGAGATATGGAGTATCTGGATGTCCCTGCATTTTTGCGTCGCCAGGCCGATTAAGCTTCTGTAGCCGGGTTTACGGCATCTTGGAGGGTGTTCCTGGTTCCAGATCTGTCCCCTCAGACCAGGAACACGCCAGGATTCGGGGGGCAGATACACTCGACTCGGTTCACATCGGAGCCCGGTGATTACTTCGATGTGAGCCAAGTCGGCGTTCAAACGGTTCGAAACCCTTCACTACTGCAGTCAGCCAGTCACAGTGCCGGTTTTTGCAGAAACTGAATTGTCCGCTGTTGCTGAACCGGCGGTGTTGCTCCGGAACAGCAGAGAAGCGGGTCATGACGTGTGAACTTGTTCGCCTAATCAAGGACTTGGTGAAACCGGGTGGAATACTGACAAGGTGCACGGACACTCACATCTGAATGGGTTCACAGAGCCTTTTCGGCTGCTCCAGGAGCGGCACGTGCGTCTGTCACCGGCTGGCTCCATCCGGTGGCAGGAAGAGAAGGATCGATACTTCGGCGCACAGCGCATAAAAAAGCCACCCCGAAGGGTGGCTGTGCAGGTGCACCACTCTGCATCAGGTAAAAGATGCGATTTCATCAGCCGTCAACCGCCGACCCTTGGGTTCAGGAATCGGGTTTCCAAATTCCCGTCCCACATCGAGATCACCCTCAATGGCCTCAGACACACTGGCTAAGGCCTCCTGCGGGGTATCACCATGGGCCATACACGACCGCAGTTCCGGAACGTCAGCGATATAGACCTGATCCTCATCGCTCCAGAAAATGGTAATTTCGTACTTGTGCATGATCACTGATCTCCCAGGTTGTGTTGTTGGATAGAGTTCCGAACCTGCCGAACCTGGTACGGCATGACTTTTCCGCGCCTGTTCTGCAAGTTGATTCTTTGCTCGATGTCGTCCTTCTTATAGATGTGGTGACTGCCCTGGATCCTGAGCCCGAAACCCAGTCGTTCCAGGAGTCTGCACATGTCGTTGAAGGCTCTATTCGCATCAGACCTTCCGCTCAGGATGCGCTCCATGAGCGTATCATGTTTTCCCATGATGGATGTCTCCAAAAAAAATCCGGAGACACAGAGCCCCGAGGGGATGCATATCCCCAGCGGGTGAGACAGATTGAAACAGGACACCAGGCCAGAGGCCTCGCTGATTTTCGGGTGCCGCGCAACATGGCGTCAGCCATGGCTTGATCAGCTTTCAAAGACTCAACCCAGACTGGAGTTGACACAGTAGAGCAAGGCCGTTGTCCGCCCGGCGGAGCGGGGTGTCAAGCACAATACTGCGAAAAAATAGCATCAGCAGCCCTGCACCACTGGAGTGGTATTGGCGGCGGAGCCACCGCCGACATTCTTTAGTACTGTCAATTTCCATATATCTTGCATAGAATAGTCACTTTGACCCACAAATTCACAGTATGTGAGGAGCCACTGGGCGATGATCCGCCAACGAACATTAAAGAATGTGATTCGGGCCACGGGCGTTGGTTTGCATACCGGTCAGAAAATCAGGCTCACTCTCGCACCTGCTCCAGTCGATCACGGCATAGTGTTCCGCCGTGTCGATCTTGATCCCGCAGTGGAGATTCAGGCGCACGCTGGGCAGGTCGGTGATACCACTCTGTCGACTTCTCTGGGTACCGGAGAGGCTCGCGTGTCGACTGTCGAGCATCTGCTGTCCGCCATGGCGGGCATCGGTATTGATAATGCGGTCATTGAAGTTGATGGTCCGGAGGTCCCGCTTATGGATGGCAGTGCAGGGCCCTTTGTGTTCCTGCTGCAGTCAAGTGGTATTGTGGATCAGGACGCACCCAAGAAATTTATTCGCATTGTCCGCAAAGTTCGCGTGGAAGATGGAGACAAGCACGCAACCTTCCTGCCATTTGACGGTTTTAAAGTTGCCTTTTCGATTGATTTTGATCACCCGGTATTTCAGGGTCGACCGCTCAAATCCGAGGTGGACTTCTCTACGACCTCATATGTCAAAGAAGTAAGCCGGGCACGAACCTTTGGATTTGTGCACGAGTTTGAATATATGCGCTCCAAAGGATTGGCACGAGGTGCCAGCGTTGACAACGCTATTGCTGTTGATGAGTACAGTATTCTCAATGAAGATGGACTCAGGTATGAAGATGAGTTCGTCAAACATAAAATTCTGGATGCCATTGGTGATCTCTATCTTCTTGGCAGCAGTCTGATTGGAGAATTCAGGGCACATAAATCGGGCCATGCTCTCAACAACCTTCTGCTCCGCGCACTGCTTGCAGAGAAAGATGCCTGGCGGGTTGTAACCTTCGATCGGGTTGAAGACGCGCCTATCTCGTATGTTCAACCGGTTCTCGGAACTGTATAGCAGGTCAGGTTTGCTTCAGGGAAACCATGAAAATTATATTTGTCAGGGGTATTGACGGAAGATCCAGTGCGGTCTGGTTGCCGGGCTGGGCGCGGACGGCGCTGTCCTGCTGCCTGCTTGGGCTGCCCATGGGTGTTGGCTTCTGGCTGGGTGCCCAGTACGTGTCCGATGAAAGGGTTTTCTTTTCCGGCATGGCTGAAGCACTCGAGGCCGATCTGAACGAACAGAAGGAAGCCGCAGAGGAAATTAAGGGGGAAACCGAGCGACGTATTCAGGCCGTTTCTCTGCGGCTGGCGCAGATGCAGGCCAAACTTTCCCGGCTGGAAGCACTCGGCGAACTGCTCACAGTCAAGGCTGAACTGGATGGCGGTGAATTTGATTTTAGCGCACCACCAGCAGTGGGTGGCCCGATTCTGTCTTCATATAGCTGGTCTTCTTCAGAGCGGGAAACTCTCAAAATGCTTGAGGACTTGAATCTCACTCTGGATGACCGCGCAGTGCAACTCAGCATGATTGCTGATCTGATTCAGGATCGACATCTGAAGCGGGATAATGAACTTTCGGGACTGCCGACATCCAAAGGCTGGGTATCCTCTGGATTTGGCATGCGGGCCGACCCCTTTCATGGTCGCCAGGTCTGGCACAACGGCGTCGATATTGCTGGCAAGATGGGATCTGATGTGCTCGCCGTGGCGGCGGGCGTGGTTACGTTTGCCGGAGATAATTCCGGATACGGTAAGATGGTCGAAATTACCCATGACAACGGCTACATCACGCGCTATGGACACAACAGCGATCTATATGTCACTCTCGGTGAGATCGTAAAGAAAGGTCAGGTGGTATCCGCAATGGGTAGTTCAGGCAGATCGACTGGCCCACATGTGCATTTTGAAGTCTATAAGCACGGGCGCTCGGTCGATCCGGCCAGTTATATACGTCGAACAGTTCGCTAACCTGCGCTCCTCCAAGAAATTCTCCCGGCTGCCATGTCCTGTGGCGGTCTTGTGCTGGTAACCGTTTTGAAATAATTTGAAATAAACAGAGTGTGAAGCCCATGGCGGTAGGGTTGGTTAGAAAAATATTCGGCACCCAGAATGATCGCGAACTCAAGCGCATGTCGAAAATTGTCAATCGAATCAATGGGTTTGAAGAGGCGATGCAGGCGATGTCGGACCGGGAACTGCAGGCCGAGACGGAGGTGCTACGGGAAAAACTTGCCGGGGGAATCGCGCTGAGCGAGCTGATTCCGGAGGCATTTGCTGCGGTACGCGAAGCAAGTATGAGAACTTTGGGGCTGCGGCATTTTGACGTGCAGATGCTCGGCGGGATTGCACTTCATGAGGGCAATATCGCGGAGATGAGAACTGGTGAGGGCAAGACCCTGGTCGCTACGTTGGCCTCGTACCTGAATGCGCTCGCCGGTGAAGGCGTTCACCTGGTAACCGTTAATGACTACCTTGCCCGCCGGGACGCCCACTGGATGGGTCCCATTTTCTCGGTATTGGGAATCAGCGTCGGGATTATCCAGTCTTCGGGAGCACTCGGACCCGACACCACCTCCTTTCTGTACGATCGGGAGTTTAAGGGGCAGATTCCCAATTTCAGGCATTTGCGCGCATGCTCGAGGCGTGAGGCCTATGCCGCCGACATTACCTACGGTACCAACAATGAGTTTGGTTTTGACTATTTGCGCGACAATATGGTCTTTCGTCCAGAGCAGCGTACCCAGCGGCCGTTGAACTTCGCTATTGTGGATGAAGTGGATTCGATTCTGATTGATGAGGCGCGCACACCGCTGATTATCTCCGGGCCGACTGAGGACAGCTCCAGGATGTACATGGAGATCAACAGGCTGATTCCCCAACTCAAGTCCCAGCCCCGGATTGCAGATGATGAGGTGTTGCCCCCGGAGGACTGCGGAGATTTCATCGTTGATGAGAAAATGCAGTCCGTCGAACTTACTGAAGATGGCCACAGTAAGGTTGAAAAACTCCTGGTAGAGCGACATCTGATCGGCGCGGACCAAAGCCTCTATGCAGCGCAAAATCTGAACCTGCTGCACCATGTCCATACGGCACTCAAGGCACACCATCTGAATACGCGGGATGTGGAGTACATCGTTCAGAATGCACAGGTAGTATTGATTGATCAGCATACGGGGCGAACCATGCCCGGCAGGCGCATGGGTGATGGCCTCCATCAGGCCATTGAGGCCAAAGAGGGTCTGCAGATCCAGAATGAAAGCCAGACCCTCGCTTCAACGACTTTTCAGAATTATTTTCGGCTATATACAAAGCTTGCGGGGATGACGGGCACTGCAGATACTGAGGCTGCGGAATTCCACCAGATTTATAACCTGAATGTCGTGGTCGTGCCCACCAACAAGCCGACAATCCGCGAGGACCTCAACGATGTTATCTACCTGACCGCCGAAGAAAAATTTGAGGCGGTCGTTGCTGATGTCAAGGACTATGTCGCGCAGGGTGCACCTGTGCTGGTCGGGACAGTGTCCGTCGAAACATCAGAACATGTCTCTTCAATACTGACCAAGGCAGGCATCAAACACGAGGTGCTCAACGCCAAGTACCACGAAAAGGAGGCGCAGATTGTTGCCAACGCCGGTCTGCCAGGTGCCGTCACCATCGCCACCAACATGGCCGGTCGGGGTACAGATATCGTGTTGGGTGGAAACCTTGAGGCTGAACTCAATGCGCTGGAAAACCTGTCAGATGAACAGCAGGTCGCGATGAGCACGGCCTGGGAGGCACGCCATCAACAGGTGCTGGATGCTGGCGGACTGCATATCATTGGCACCGAACGCCACGAATCGCGGCGCATAGACAACCAGTTGCGTGGCCGCGCTGGCCGCCAGGGTGACCCGGGACTGTCGCGCTTTTACCTGTCGATGGAAGACAACCTGATGAGGCTATTTGCCTCTGATCGTGTACGCGGCATGATGCAGGCGATTGGCATGGAACGGGGTGAAGCCATTGAGCATCGTATGGTGACCAACTCCATAGAGAAGGCGCAGCGCAAGGTTGAAGGTCGAAACTTCGATATTCGCAAACAGCTGCTCGAATATGATGATGTGGCGAACGATCAACGAACAGTCATCTATCGCCAGCGCAATGACCTGATCGATGCCGATGACATCACCGATATGATTGAGCCCATGCGGCGGGAAGTGGTTGGAAATATCGTCGACACCCATATGCCCCCGGAAAGCGTCGAGGACATGTGGTCCCTGGACGATATGGAGCATGAATTCAGCAGTGAATTTGGTGTATCCATCGAGATCAAGGAATGGCTGGCTGCCGATCATGCGCTGAATGCTGAGGCGGTGAAGAACCGTGCCCTCGGCGAGATTGAAGAGGCCTATACCCGCAAGACCGGGAGCTTTCCCGCAGAGGTTGTGCGTCGCCTGGAACGTGATCTGATGTTACAGGTTTTGGACAGGCTCTGGAAAGAGCATCTGGCGACTATGGATCACCTGCGGACCGGCATCGGTCTGCGCGGGTACGCAGGCAAGAATCCCAAGCAGGAATACAAACGCGAGTCCTTTGAGCTGTTTTCCAGCTTACTGGATCGCGTGCGCTACGAGGTCATCAAGTTCCTGTCGAGAGTGGAGTTGGCGACTCCAGACGAAGTTGAGCAGCTGCGCAAGGCGCGCGAAGATCAGGAACACACAGCGAAATCTGCCATGTCCGTGCGGCATGCAGAAAGTGCCGGATTGTCGATGCACAAGGCAGCGGCTCTCCCCAGGGGAGCGCCGGCGCAGTCACACGCACCGACGGCGACACCCTTCGTTCGCCCGGACAGGAAAGTGGGGCGCAATGACCCATGTCCCTGCGGGTCGGGAAAAAAATACAAGCGCTGTCATGGCTCACTGACCTGAAAACAGGGACATCCTGAAAGGGTACATTCTGATGAGTGGTATCGATATCCATCTACCGGAGATGCTGCCATTGGCGGGTGTCCGTCTGAATTCGGTGGAATCGGCCATGCGCTACCGGGGGCGGGATGACCTGGCGCTGATTGAGCTGTGCTCAGGTTCAGTCGCCGCAGCGTGCTTTACCCAGAACCGGTTCTGTGCTGCACCGGTGCAGGTTGCTCGAAATCATATTTCGCGATCCGCTCCACGATATCTGCTGATCAATGCGGGCAATGCCAATGCCTGCACTGGCGATCAGGGGCGTGCCGATGCACTCCGCTCCTGTGAGATTATCGCGGATGTGACGGGGGTCACCCCGGAAGAAGTACTGCCATTTTCAACTGGCATTATTGGAGAGCCCATGGTGATGAGTTCGATGGTCGAGTCAGCCCCGGGCCTTGTTGCCGGGCTGGTGGAAGATGGCTGGGAGAAGACGGCCCGTGCGATCATGACGACCGATACGGTACCCAAAATGGTGACAGGGCGCTGTACTCTGGGGAATGTTCCGGCCCGAATCAACGGTATTGCCAAGGGAGCGGGGATGATCAGACCCAATATGGCAACGATGCTCGCCTTTGTAGTCACGGATGTCTGCGTGTCACAGCAGGCAGTTGATGAGTTATGCCGGATTGCAACGGAAAAATCCTTTAACAGGGTGACTGTGGACGGCGATACTTCGACCAACGATTCTGTTGTGTTGGCTGCAACAGGAAAGGCTGGGAACTTCTGTATCGAGTCGCTGGACTCAACGGATGGACAGGTGCTGGAGGCAGCGGTCACAGAGCAGTTTCAGGCGCTGGCAAAAAACCTGGTCCGGGACGGTGAAGGCGCGACCAAGTTTGCCACCATCGAAGTCTCAGGCGCTGCAACTGCGGGTGATGCACTTAGAGTAGCTTATGCGGTGGCGCATTCACCACTGGTCAAAACAGCGCTGTTTGCGAGTGATCCCAACTGGGGCAGGCTGGTTGCTGCGATCGGGCGCTCGGGTGCGGAGGTGCTTGAGGCCGAGAAGGTCAGGGTGTACCTGAATGAAGTCCTGATTGTCGAGCAGGGTGGGGTCGCCCACAGCTACACTGAAGCGCTTGGACAGGCAGTTTTTGATTTGCCCGAGGTGTGCATCCGGATCGATCTTGGGATTGGTGGCAGTGCTGAACAGGTGTGGACCTGTGATCTGTCTCACGACTACGTCAGTATCAATGCCGATTACCGAAGCTGAAAAGGTCCCAGATCCGACACGGATCGCGGTTGGAGTCATTTATGTTGGGGGTCTGTTCTGCGTATCCCGGCGACCGGAGCATCTCCACCAGGGCGGACTCTGGGAATTTCCTGGTGGCAAGATTCAGGCAGGCGAAGATATCGCGGAAGCGCTCGCGCGCGAACTGCGGGAAGAGTTAGGCATAGAGATCACTGCAGCCAGACATTTTCTGACAGTTCCCTGGGACTACCCGGAGAAACAGGTCGTGCTTGAGGTGTGCTGGGTTGAAGAGATCGAAGGTCAGCCCCGTGGGCTGGAAGGTCAGCAGGTGAGGTGGGTTCAACTCGAAGAGCTGCCAGGGCTGGCTTTTCCCGAGCCCAATACGCTCATTCTGGAGCAGATTCGGCAGCAGCTTGCGGAACACTGAGACTGGAAGTGGGGAGAGTTATAGACTGGCAGATATTCCAGTTGTCCCCAGGAAATTGCAATGGCCGAACTTGACATTTTATTGGGCTGTTAAGAGTACTGCCAAAAGCAGGGGAGCGAGTAGTTACCCTCAGAGTACCGTACTGGAAACAACATCTGATCAGCACCACCTGAATCAGAACAGCGCCAGTCACGGCACTATGCGCCTGCTTGGCGCACATAAAGAAAGAGGAGCCGAAGCTCCTCTTTCTCAATACCAGTGGCACTGGCGTTCGCTGTTAATTGTTGTACGTCTTGGTCAGAGTCACCGTATCGGCAGAACCGTCCTCCAGGTTCACCTGGGTCACCGAAGCATCAATGTAACCGGCCTGAGCCGTAATGTTGATGGTCGCGGAAGCACGCGTACCACCGGTCAGAGTGACCATATCCTGTACCCTGAGAACCGTTGTGGACATAGCAGGTAGGTCACCCCGCGCATCACTGCCTGCAACGTATGTTACATCCTCTTCAGTTGTGAAGGTGGTCCTGTACGGAACATTCTGGGTACTGCGGTTGACCAGAATCACACGCTGATTGTAGCCATCGTGTGTGGTCAGATACGGTACCCTAATGGTTGTACCGTTGTAGATAATGGAGCCGATAGGTCCGGTGAATTCAGGTGGGCTGGCAACCGTACCTGCTGGACCAGGCAGGTCAAACGATACGGTATAGCTGCCTTCGGGAAGTGCCATCTCATTGTTCCGACCCACAGTCACACAGAGCCATGAGCCATTCATATTAGGATCAGCATTAGTATTATGGCCAATAAGCCTAGACACTGCTACTGTAATGTTACCGTCTGCATTCGGGCGTATTGGATCACCCGAGCAGGCACTAGCAGAAGAAACTAACCGCCATGTACCCACGGAGAAATCACCCTCAAAGGTGGCCATGACACTATCACCCGTTCTTGTAGTGAGCGTCACATTAGGCTGAAGATCACCATCAAGCGTCGCTATCTTGCCAGTCGCCGTTCTCACCCCTTGAGTTACTTCAAAGAACACACGACCAAGCCGGGCCTGCTCATTGCTGGCGTCGCCCACGCGTACAAATTTGGCAAAGTCTTCTCCAACATCGGCAACCACTGTCCTCGGTTCAGTCCGAGCGGTAAGACCGGGAACGGATGAAATAATGCCTGCCACGGATACTCTGCTCGCCGGAGTGCCGTCCGTATCAATAACAGCGCGGGAACCATCGAAGACAGACATACTAATGGTAACAGGCTGTCCCACACGGATGGCCAGTGCGTCTAGATTCAGCTGCACAACGGCGTCAGAAGGCAGGCCAGCACTAGGAGCCTGAACAGAAAAGATGACATAGTCTTGATCGGCGTTACCGCCCTCTCGAACACTAGCGCCTGCAAATGTGTTGAAATTACCGCCAGTATTAACCATCAAATCATCGACAGACAATCTAGCGGCGGGGTCGCTGTCGGTACCCGCGAAGACAGCGTTGGTGAGGTCGTAACGAATGAGAAGGCGACCATCTGCGCCAGCAGTGATGCCAAGATTTGCATTCACCTTCAACAGATCATCATTTGGCCCGGTACCCGCCATGTCCGCTTGCGATTCATCTACCCTGTAGTAGGTACCGGAGGCCCCGTTCTTGCTGGCCCTGGCCTGAGTTGACGTGAGGGTGATGCCAGGCCTCACCAGCGTTTCAGTGGCATACACGACCCTGCCTTGCTGACCAGCAGTGGGCGCACTCAAATTAATTTGTGCATTTGCCGCGCCTGAAACCATCAGCAAGGCGGCGATTGCAACACCAAACAATTTCTTGGTAAACATGGAGTAAACTCCCTAAATTAAAAGTCTTTAAATTAAAGGAGGACCCCGGTGAGTACACACCGGGGGCTCCAGTTAGCTAATGTCATAGTGTCTATAGGGAGTATTCGATTCAGTTTTTTCCGGAACTAAAACGAACCAATAGAAGATATGACAGTCCTATTCTGTCTGTCTGTCTGTCTGTCTGTCTGTCAAGTCTTTTTTGCGCTTTTTTTATCGGCCCCGTGTTCAGTCCGCCGCCGCTCTCCCGGTGAATGAGGGCGGAGCCCGAACTGGAGGGAGAGGGGCGGCGGACACTTCTGCCCCTCTGGGCGTCCATGTCGACGACCACTGGCCTCAGGCTCGACGCCAGAACTGATGTAGACCGTCGGTCGATACACGCGAGAACTGTTCACACGCCTCGGACGAAGCGCTCTTGGCGCTGGCCAAAAGGGAGAGCCTGTGCTCATCACCGAAGACAAGGATTTTGGGGGCCTGTTTTCCTGCGAGGGCTTGCGCATCCCAGTGGTGTGGACCTGTGCGGAATGACACCTGCCGAACGGGTCGATGCGATACGAGCGCTCGTCGAACGCCACGCGCAATCAATGCGTGAAAGGGCAATCATTGTTTCCACCAGAGAGCGAGTGCGCTTACAAAAATCTCCGAGGGCACAAGGAGAATGAGCTGGGACCCTGAGTACACAGTGCGATTCCCCGGCGTGAAATATAGAGGAGGACATTATCCGAACCCAAAAACCACACTCCCCCGCCATATCAACCACTTGACCAACATATCGATGAGAAATCAGGGGGAAGCTGAGTTTAGAGAATACGCCAAAAGACCATCAGGTTTGTGTTCATGCTGTGGACTGTGAATGCTGAGCTGCCCTGGAGAGGTAGTCCTGATGGAGGGGTTCGAGCTGCGCCAGCAGCTGTGCCTGCGTACCATCATTGTTCACCAGATCGTCCGCAATAGCCCTGCGCTGCGCTCTTGAAGCCTGGCTGGCCATGATTTTTCTGACCTGACCGGGGCTGTGACTGCCTCGCCTTGAGGCGCGGTCCAGTTGTGTGGACTCTGTGCAATCGATCACGAGTACGCGGTCAACGGACGACTCCAGATGGTTTTCGGCCAGCAGCGGAATCTCCAGTACCGCATAGGGTGCCTGACTGTCGCACATCAGCTGTTCACGCCGCTTACGTATCGCCGGGTGGGTCACAGATTCCAGCCACCGGCGCTGGTCTGGATCACTGAAGACAATATCCCCCAGTGTGCCTCGGTTGAGCTCACCATTCTCGTCGAGGATGCTGGCACCAAAGCGTCCTGCGATGGCTTCAAGCACAGCTGTGCCTGGTGCCACGACATCCCGCGCCAGTTGATCCATATCCAGGACCAGAACAGTACGTTTGCGAAAAAAGTCAGCAGCACGTGATTTGCCGCTTCCGATACCACCAGTCAGTCCCACGGTGAACATGATCTGCGCGTTATTCTCCAGACATCAGAAGGGGAACAGAATCGGAATAGCTCCCGAGATCTGATCGGTATACATGAAGCTCAACCAGCCACCGAGTGCCAGATAGGGGCCAAAAGCTATAGGTGCACGACGATCATGGGAGAACATAACCATCCTGATGATCGCGATTGTCAGTCCACCCACAGAAGCAATGAGGATGATCATTGGGAGAGCCTGCCAGCCCATCCAGGCACCCAGGGCAGCCAGCAATTTGAAATCGCCAAACCCCATGCCATCCCTGCCAGTGGCCAACCTGAATATCCAAAACACCGACCAGAGGCTCATGTAGCCGATGATGGCACCCCAGACAGATGCAGGCAGGTCTGTATAGAGTCCACATGAATTGACAACCAGGCCAAGCCAGAGCAGGGGCAGACAGATGCTGTCGGGAAGCAAGTGAGTGTCAATGTCAATGCTTGCCAGGACAATCAGTATCCAGGTCAAAATCAGAGCAGCAAATCCCTCAACGGTCACCCCAAATTGTGCCATAACCAGGGCTGACAGCAGTGCTGTCAGTATCTCCACCAGAGGATAGCGAATGCCGATGGGTGCGGCACAGCGCGCACATTTGCCCTGCAGAAAGAGATAACTGACAACCGGAATATTCTGCCAGGCGTGAATTCGCGCTGAACACTTCGGGCAGGCGGACAGCGGCCAGACAATTGAGTAGTGGCCCCCCGTTGCCTCCGCATTCGCAGGTGGTTCCAGTTTGAGGTAGCTGTAACATTCTGCGTGCCACCGGCGTGCCAACATGATGGGCGTGCGGTGGATTACGACGTTGAGAAAGCTCCCGATAATGAGGCCAAATATGGAGCTGAGGACAAGCAGGGGCCAGCCTTCATAAAGAATCTCCGGTGGCACCACTGTATGTCCCTGATGCGCGGGCTTTAGACCAGGGCACCCAACTGGAAGAAGGGTACGCGCCTTGATCCACCGACGAGCGCTGCCAGAACAGAGGTACCGCAGGGATTCAGCACACCGTTCAAGATGCCCGATTCTCCTCCGATGAAAGTCATCTGCAGCGTCTGTGGCTGGATGATCTCACAGCTTCGCATGGCGGGGCTCTTTCCGGAAATGCCTGAACCGGACGATCTGCCCCTGCTCCCCTGCAACTCCCGGGTCTCGCGTGTCGGTCCACCGATATCGGCCAAACATCTTTGAATAGTCCGGGCTGTATGCGCGCTGGCATATGGCATCTGGCCTCCTCGGGATGGGTACCTGGGCAATAATCTATCCTGAAATACAGGTTTGGTAAATGCCGGCACTCAGTGCAGAGGCAGGTCCCATGATACCGATGCAGCGTATGTTTGCATGGACGCGATCATTGCCGATACTCTCCCTGTGTTTCGCGCTGCAGTGCGCCTGAGTGAAGAACCAGTTCACACCGATCAGCCCATAATCAGTCGCATGGATAGATCTATGGAGTGTACATGCTTGGTAAGCGCACCACTGGATACGTAATCAATGTGGTGACCTGTCATCTCGGCCAGATCTGTCGCAGTTTTGTTCCCTGAAACCTCGTAGCTGAAGGTTCCGTCCTTTGCAGATGCTGCCTGCTCCAGTTGAGACTGGCTGAAGTTATCCAGCATGATTCGATCAGCGCCTGAATCGATGGCCTGATGAAGTTCGTCAATGGTTTCAACTTCAACTTCAACTGGTGCCCCCGGCGAAATCTTTCTGGCCCGGGAAACTGCCTCGGCCAGGCCACCGCAGGCGGTAATATGGTTATCCTTTATAAGGAAGGCGTCGTAGAGCCCTAAACGGTGGTTCTCGCAGCCACCGATTTTTACCGCGTATTTCTGGGCCAGGCGCAGGCCTGGGATGGTCTTTCGCGTATCCAGAATCCTGGTGCCGCTGTTCTTGACAAGTTGTGCGTATTCACGGGAAGTTGTTGCCGTCCCCATGAGCGTTTGCATGAAGTTGAGCGCGCAACGTTCCGCAGTAAGTATGGAACGGACTGGGCCGGAGAGCTCAACCAGTGTCTGTTCTGGAGCAACATCATCGCCCTCAGACACCAGCCAGTTGATGGAGACTCCGCCATCAATCTGGCGAAACACTTCGTCGAACCAGGGGCGACCGCACACCACCGCATTTTCGCGGGTAATGACAACGGCGGTAGCAATCTGACCTTTGGGCACGAGCTGTACGGTAATATCGCCGGGGCCAACATCCTCCTCTATGGCGAGTCGAACGAGAGTGCCCAGGTCTTTAAAATAGTCAACAGGGTGTGCGGTAGGCGGCATTGTTGCTGTCCAGGCGGGTCCTGATTGGAGGAAGGGCGCGGGCAATTGTATATTGAAATTCTGGGCAGAGGCGTTTTAATGGTGCCCGTTTTGATGGGAAAAATGCAGATGGAATGGTTAGCGGAAGCTATCCGCATGAATTCGCCCAACGCAGATGAGCGTCCGCCCAGGACACTGGTGGATCTGTTGGTCATCCATGCGATTTCACTGCCGCCTGAGCGGTATGGCACCGATCATGTGGAGCGTCTTTTTCTCAACGAGCTTGACCCGGGTGAGCACTCCTGCTTCGAGGAGATTGCCAAACTCCGGGTTTCCTCACATCTCTATATCAAACGCGCAGGCGAGCTGATCCAGTTCGTACCCTTGACCATGCGTGCCTGGCATGCGGGCGTTTCATCCTGGGAGGGGCGTGAGCGATGCAATGATTTTTCGATCGGCATCGAGCTCGAAGGCTGTGATACCGACGCATTTACGGACCACCAATACGCCGTGCTGTGTTCAGCGACAGAGGCGATACTGCAAGCGTACCCCCATATCTCGATAGATCGCATAGTGGGTCACTCCGACATTGCCCCAGGCCGGAAAACTGACCCCGGTCCCCGGTTTAACTGGGCCCGGTACAGGAATGACGTGCGCTCCCGGATGGGACAACGCTGATACACCGCCGAGAGACTATGGGCGTTCACCTGTGTCGTCGTTCCAGGGCGACACCCTGAACAACAGCAGCATTCCCGGGATGGCCAGCAGGGCACACAAATAAAAATAACTTTCCCAGCTGATGGCTTCCACGATAATGCCTGAGGTTGAGCTGGCCACTGTTCTCGGCAAGGAGGCCAGTGCGGTGAGCAGCGCAAATTGTGTCGCAGTATGAGCTGTGCAGGTGGTGCGTGCGATAAAGGCAACGAAGGCAGCGGTGCCCAGACCGACGCCCAGGTACTCGAAACCAATGACCCCTCCGAGCAACCAGAGGTTGTGGCTGCTTCGTGCCAGCAGGGCGAAGCCGAGTATGGAAACGATTTGCACCAGGCCGAACAGCCAGAGGCCCCTGTTGATACCAATTTTGATCATCGCCAATCCACCAGCGAGGCCGCCGAACACACTGGCCCAAAGTCCCACGTTCTTGGCGACCAGGCCAATCTCGGTTTTGCTGTACCCCATGTCGAGGAAGAAAGGGGTTTGCAGTGCCACAGCCATACTGTCACCGAGCTTGTAGAGAAACATAAAGGCCAGTACCGCACATGCTGAGCGTATTCCGTTGCGCTCAAAAAACTCGTTGAAGGGATCAACGACTGCCTCGCGCACTGTTGAGGGTGCTTCGGTTTCGATTTTTGGGTCCCTGATCGAGAACGTCAATGCAATACCGACCAGCATAAAGAGTGCTGTGATGGGGAAGACTGTCGTCCAGGCAAGATGGTCTGCCAGGATCAGCGACAGGGAACCAGGTATCAGCCCCGATACCCGGTAGGCATTGACGTGGATGGAGTTGCCCATACCAAGCTCCTGGTCCGGCAGGATTTCACGGCGATAGGCGTCCAGTACTATGTCCTGGGAAGCACTGAAGAATGCGACACCGGCCGCCAGGTAGGCAATCAGCATCAGCTGTGAGCCGGTGTCAAAGAATGGCAGTGCCGCAATGGACACAATGAGAGGCACCTGAGTTGCCAGCATCCAGGTGCGCCGGCGCCCAAACCACCTGATCCAGTAGCGATCAAACAGCATTGCCCAGAGGAATTTCCAGGTATAGGGGAGCTGGATCAGCGCAAAGAAACCAATTTCAGCCAGCCCGACATTCTGATCTCTCAACCAGGCAGGCACGAGCTGGATCAGCACAAACAGAGGCATGCCCGAAGCAAAGCCGGTAAAAATGCATATCAGCATGCGCCGGTTAAAAACGGACTTCCACAAGTTGGACATGAATACACCAGATGAAGTGTTATGCATGTCACAGTACACTATCAGCGTCGACAATAGGGCTTGAGATGTGCATGCCTTGATAATGCCGTGAATGCCTCCATTGTTGGTATTTCAGCCTTCTCCAGCCATCTTCATGCGGTATCTGTTTTTGCTGCTCGTCATCATGCCAGTCCTCGAAATCTGGCTAATTCTCAAAGTTGGCGCCGCCGTTGGTGCCAACCTGGCCTTTGGCCTGATTCTTGTGACCGCTGTCTTTGGAGCCCTTGTGCTGCGCCAGCAGGGTGTTGCCACAGTATTTCGTGCACGCCAGAAGCTCACTGAAGGGAAGCTGCCTGCCGAGGAGCTGCTGGCAGGACTGATGATTGTGATTGCCGGTGCCCTGATGCTGACACCAGGATTTGTAACCGACGGCATCGGGTTTATTGTGCTCGTTCCAGCATTTCGGGCTGTACTGATTCGAAAATTTCAGCGCCGTATCCTCCGTGCAGTGGTTGGTGAGCACCAGGGTCACTATAGTGATGACACCATTATCGAAGGCGAGTATTACAGGCAACCCCGGGGTGACGAGAACACAAGTGACAAAAAACTCGGCGAGCGCCCTTGAATTCGTATTGGCTACCCACATAAACACAAAACAAGTAAATCCGGGGCTTGAAAAAGCAGATTCGGCCACCAGATTGAACGCAATGCCAGCGCAGGGTGCGCTGGGAGTATATGTACTTGAGAAACCAAAACCAATTGGGAGAGACAACGATGAAAATTCGTCCCCTTAATGATCGCGTTGTGGTTCGCCGCAACGAAGAAGAGGAAAAGTCATCAGGAGGAATCATCCTCACTGGTTCTGCTAAGGAGAAACCCAACCAGGGAGAAGTGGTCGCCGTGGGTCCGGGTAAGGCACTTGACGACGGTAATGTTCGAGCACTGGGTGTTAGCGTTGGCGATACAGTGGTATTTGGCCGCTACGCTGACAGCAATACGCTTCAGGATGGTGACGACGAGCTCATCATTATGAGCGAAAGTGATATCTACGGCGTTATAGAATAACCCGTCACCTGGTTCATCAATTCAAAACCCAATACTTTTAAGCTACTACTGAGGAAGACATATTATGGCAGCTAAAGACGTGAAATTCGGTGATGCCGCTCGTGCTGGCATGCTCGACGGCGTAAACATACTGGCAAATGCCGTCAGGGTAACTCTGGGCCCCAAGGGCCGCAACGTGGTTCTCGACAAGTCGTTTGGAGCACCTACGGTCACCAAAGACGGTGTTTCCGTTGCCAAGGAATTTGAGCTTGAGGACAAATTCCAGAACATGGGTGCGCAAATGGTGAAAACCGTTGCTTCCAAGGCATCTGACGATGCTGGTGACGGCACTACAACGGCTACTGTGCTCGCTCAGTCCATTGTCAGCGAGGGCCTGAAATCCGTTGCAGCGGGTATGAACCCCATGGACCTCAAGCGAGGCATTGACAAGGCGGTGAGTGCCGCGGTGAAAGCCGTGCAGGATGCTGCGATTCCCTGTGCTGACAACACATCCATTGAGCAGGTCGGAACCATATCTGCCAACAGTGACAAGCAGGTCGGCGAAATCATTGCCCAGGCGATGGAGAAGGTTGGCAAGGAAGGCGTGATCACTGTAGAAGAAGGGAACAGTCTGGAGAACGAGCTGGATGTCGTTGAGGGCATGCAGTTTGATCGTGGCTATCTGTCTCCCTACTTCATCAACAACCAGGACAGCATGTCAACCGAGCTTGAGAATCCCTATATTCTCCTGGTCGACAAGAAAATCTCCAATATCCGCGAACTGCTTCCACTGCTGGAACAGGTTGCGAAATCGAGCCGTCCGCTGCTGGTGGTTGCCGAGGATGTTGAAGGTGAAGCCTTGGCTACACTGGTTGTCAACAACATGCGTGGCATTGTGAAGGTCGCCGCATGCAAGGCACCAGGCTTTGGTGATCGCCGCAAGGCCATGCTGCAGGACATCGCCATTCTGACCGGTGGTCAGGTGGTTGCCGAGGAAGTTGGCATGGATCTCGAGTCGACCAATCTTGAGCATCTGGGTGAGGCCAAGCGCGTCGTGCTGACCAAGGACGAAACAACTGTCATCGACGGTGCCGGTCAGACTTCCGAAATCGAAGGTCGCGTGAATCAGATTCGCGTCCAGATTGAAGAAACATCGTCTGACTATGATCGTGAAAAACTGCAGGAGCGTGTAGCCAAACTGGCTGGCGGTGTTGCCGTGATCAAGGTCGGTGCTGCAACTGAAGTTGAAATGAAAGAGAAGAAAGCTCGCGTCGAAGACGCGTTGCACGCAACCCGTGCTGCAGTCGAAGAAGGCGTAGTCGCTGGTGGTGGTGTTGCTCTGGTTCGTGCGTTGCAGGCCGTTGAAGGACTGAAGGGCGAAAACGAAGACCAGAACATCGGCATAGCCATTGCCCAGCGTGCCATGGAAAATCCGCTGCGCCAGATTGTCCGCAATGCCGGCGACGAGGACTCAGTGATACTCGACAAAGTCAAGCAGGGCGAAGGCAACTTCGGCTACAACGCAGCCACTGGAGAGTACGGCGACATGATCGAAATGGGTATTCTCGATCCCGCCAAAGTCACCAGAACTGCCCTGCAAGCCGCTGGATCAGTCGCCGGACTGATGATCACGACTGAGGCGATGGTTACTGACATGCCGAAGGATGAGCCGCCTGCAGCCATGCCTGACATGGGTGGCATGGGTGGCATGGGTGGCATGATGTGATCTGAGTCGCTCAGGTAGCCAGCCTGACGGGTCTGCACTATGGGCTATCCTTGGGGATAGCCCATAGTTTTTGTGCAGGTAGACCTGTCAATTGAAGGGGCGGCTTTCTGCAAGTGCGAACTGCCGGCCTCAGCACCAACCTGGTGCGCCACCGGAGATGAAAGCCTTCGGTCTCAATCGTTTCTAACAGATACACCGCACTACCTTCCCCGCAACGGGGAGGCTGGCGTGGCTGCATCACAAAGGGCCAGCACCCGCCTGTCAGGCTGTTCCATCATTGTCTTAAACCTATCACCACCCCACACATGACGCAGTGTTGTTGTGATCATCCAGAGTCCCAGTCCTCTACAGTGATTTTTCCAGCTGTGAGCGCCCTCAGTGTTCGTATGCCAGCCATGACCTCGACGGTGCCGAGCCAGAGGAGCTTGGTTCCGGGAACCGGCTGTCGTGTGCTTGGCTGAAAGCCGGCCAGCCTGCCCAGGTTCACCACATACTCTCGGATGCTCAGATCAGGTGGTGCCCTGATCGGCATCTTCGGATACAGATCGTGCAGCAGCAGCTGACAGGTAGCGATCTCCTCAGGTTCGGCGACCTCCCGAGCGGGCGTGTCGGGTTCGTGCGTGGCACGCCGCTGCAGATCGAACACGCGCCAGGCCGTCACCGCATCACAGGCCATGCACTTGAGCAGGGCCTCAATGTCATCGAACTGCCGTTTCTCGATCTCACAGCCGCTTTTCAGGACTCTGAAGTACTCCTCAATGCCCCAGCGGGTCTCATACCAGCGGCAGATGCGCAGGGCCGTGTCGGCATCGACCTCCCCCTCGGTACACAGCAGCAGCCAGTTCACCGGCTCCCTGATTTGCTCGGGTGGGTCATCCTCAGTGATGGACACCGCGATCACCGGCAGACTGTCATGGCCGGTCGTCCCCGCCGGTGCCTTCAGGTGAACGCGTGCAATCCGCAGACAGACCTGTGCGGTGCGCCCTGTCCGGGCCCGTGCCCCGCCCTGGGCACCCAGGGTCACGGGCGTGTGTGCCACCGGGTCGAGTGACTCAAGATGGGTTCGCAGCGGCACCAGCCGGCCATCCTCGCAGAGTACCCTGCGCCGCCGGGCTCCGTGACTGCGCACCAGCAGCCCCACCTGATCGGCCAGCGCGTGCTGGCGCTCAAACATCGCCCAGTCATCCCCCTCCCGGTCACAGACCGTCACCACCCGGGTCGGTGCCGGCACCGGAGCCTCGCCCTCAGCCATCAGCCTCCGGGTGTCAGCGCAGGCACTCGCCAGCTCCCCGGCCAGTTCCAGCCCCTCCACCCAGCGGACGGACTCTGTCAGCTGCGCATCATCTGCGGCCCGGGTGCGAAAGTGACCGTCGATCTCCAGCACCCCAAGCACCCGACTGCCAGTCTCTGAGAACGCCACACTGGCATGGGCACAGATCCCCTGGGCCGTGCCACCGATGGAGGTCAGCCCCCTGGTCGAGTGCTTGAGGGTATCGAAGTTGAACGCGGTGGTGTCCTGCACCGCCAGCACCACCGGGTGCTGTGCACAGCGCAGCACGGTCGGCTGACGGTGTGATTCGAGAATATCGTCCAGACTGACCTGCCCGTTGGAGAGGAGTCGAGCGGCCGCCGTGCGGCTGGCCGCCGTCCTGAAGATCCGGGGTGTCTCATCGGCCCGCGCATCGTCCCAGGCCCGGCCCATGGCGAGCAGGCGTGTCGCAATGCGCCCGTCCGGATGGGTGGAGGCCCCGTACTCCCACTCGGTCCAGTGGGCCGTCTCCGGCAGACCCGGACACTGCGCGGCCCGGAACCGTGCCTGGGGAGCCGCCTGCACGCACGCCTGCCAACCCTGCTGCAGGGGCAGCACATACACCCGTTTGCGGTCACCTCTGGCGCACCGCCGTCCCGAGGTCTCACCCACATGATGCCAGCCACTGGCCCGGTAACTCTGACCACTGTGCGCCTGATCCAGGTGAGTATACGCCAGCTGCGGGAGGACGCCATAGGCCTGGTGCCAGTCCTCGCACACCCGATCACCGGCCAGCCGCAGCACCTGCGAGGCCAGGCCGTGGACACGCACCTGGGGCAGGATCAGGAACCGGGCGTTGTTGATTACCCGATGCAGGTTGTGAACCCGCGCCCGTGCTGACCAGCCAATGAAGTCATCCCGGGCCTGCTCATGCCAGCTGGCCGCATGAAAGGACAGACCACCCAGGCGCCCGGCGTGCTCGCTCACCACCCAGTACTTCAGAGCCCCGCCCGGCAGCCTGGGTGCCCCCTGTGGATGCCAGGTGTGCATCATGGCCTGCCAGTCAGGGGTCTGGGTGCCCAGCACCGGCTCAACCGAGACCACACCCAATGCCTCCAGGTCGCACGCACAGTCAGCCATCGGCGCACAGGGTGGGTGGTGGCGGGGGTCCGGGACAGACTTCACAGGTGCCGGCAGGGGGATGTTGAGCCTCGCAGCCAGCTGTGGCACCACCGTGCGGGCCTGCGCCAGGCACAGATCACCGCGCTGGGTGCGCCAGTCCGTGCGCTCACACAGCTCCCGGGCCAACCCGGAGCGCGTCAGCTCACCCGACACCGCGGCCAGCCTGAACCAGTGAACTGTCTCGTCGCCAAACTGGCGAAGCCCGATCTTCATGGCGGGCAGTGAACACTGAATCGCGTACGGTGTTCAGTGTGTCCACTTGATAGGTCTTAAACTGTACCGCAGGAGTGCCAGATCGGCAGCGAGGTTGTGTGTCCAGCCAATATGTTGAGCAGGAGTAGTTTGGGGACAGTGGTTCTTGGAGCCAGAGTTGTAGCCGGACTCTTCTGCTCATCGAGCCGGTAAGTCTCAAGACAAACTGCTGCAGATACCGACCGTTATCTCCGCTGGTGCCGGAACCAATGCCAGCACCAGTCAGAATGGTTGACTGTTCTGTCTATGGATTCCGATCGGTGTGCCCTGCGACAGACGCAACCGGGCACTGCGGCGTCAGTCTCAGTCGCGGAAGTTCCGCTGCATGGGTGTGAGCTTCGGACTGTGACTCAACAAAGCTCAGACCTTCCAAAAACCCGGATCAGAGTATTTTGAGACAGCCTGAAACGGAGAATTTCTGCCTGCGGTACATCACCGACCTGTTTCTGGTGAGCCAAACCGGCTTTGATCGAGTACACAACGGTGTTATGGCAACCAGTTTACGCATGCTCCGGGGTCATGTCGCACACCTTGGGCCAACTGGAACCAGACATCATGGTTGACCCTACATCTGATGAGTTGGAATTCACCGATTTTGGTATTGCCCCGTATCACTGATTCCAGCAAAATCAGGGCTGGATCAGATCTGGGGTCGTGTTGGACACACCCGCATATATGTCACCCGAACAGTTATTGGGCACAAAGGCAGGCGGCCGGTCGGCCCCGTCTTCACTGGGAGTCATGGTCTATCCGACGTTGACTGCCCCCCTGGTGGTGAATCAATGGTGAAGCCCCTGCACAGGAGTGCCAACGAACCCCAGCCCGATGTGCGATCCATCTCAAACCGCAGTTGGAGATTGAGGCAGCCATCGACGTGGCACTGGATACGGCAGCTGGTCGCCGGTATCAGCCGGGACACGACATGACCAGGGCAGTGAAGGACTGCAGAATCAGCATTGGCGCGAGGCAGCCAAGGGACTCATCATGAGCCTGGTCTCCAAAGTGCAGATTGTCCAGAAGACTGACAGGGGCAAGCTGCGTAGCCACAACGAAGACAGTGTTGGCAGTGAGCCCAGTATGGGCCTGGCCATTCTTGCTGACGGTATGGGTGGTCATAATTCCGGCGAAATCGCCAGCGCAATGGCCGTGGCTGATGTTCTGAAAAAATTTAACAGCGCCTACACAAGCATTCAGCATGGAGAAGTCGATGGGGTGTCTGGCTTGACCCATGAGACCGAGCTGTTGCGCAAGTCTATTGAAGAGGCCAGCAGGAACATCTACGAGGCCTCCGAGGCCAGCCTGGCAGATCGCGGCATGGGTACGACCGCAGTGAGCCTGTTGTTTTTGGACAACAAGGTCTCCATCGCACATGTTGGTGATTCCCGTGCCTACCGGTTGCGGGGCAGCCATTTTGAAGTATTGACCCAAGACCACTCCCTGATTCAGGAGTTGGTGCGCGAGGGTTTTTATACGCGCGAGGAAGCAGCGAGGTGCGGTCAAAAAAATGTGATTACCAGAGCGCTTGGCATTGCACCCCAGGTCGAGGTCGATGCAGCAGAGGAAACCGTAGATGTCGATGATATCTATCTCATGTGCTCGGATGGCCTCACCGATATGGTGACGGACGACAGTATCCGCCGTATTCTCGAAGAAACCCGGCACGACATTGAATCCGCTGCAGACAAGCTGGTGATGCGAGCGAACGACAATGGGGGCGCTGACAACATATCCGTTGTACTGGCACGCATTCATGATCCGTTTCCGTTTGAGGAGTCGTTTGCGAAATAATTACTCGGTTGGGTGCCTGACTGGAACAGGTTCACAGCTGGGTGAGCAGCGATACGGATATGCAACCACGACCCGAGAGGCCTCTCCATCTGACCAAAGTGGGATAAAATAGCCTGCTTTCAGCTGACACGAGCAGATCAATGTCCAAAGATGACATGCGGATTGTACCCGAGCGCGACGAGATCAGGGCTCCTTCCGGCAAGAAGGTATCCGGGTCGTCCGGTACATCAGACTCACGAAGCCACAGGGCCGCTTCCTCAACAGCCAGATCAACTGGAGCATCGCCCATGATCTGGGTGCTTTGCGCGCTGACCGTCACTTTGACTGGTATTGCCGCCTACCTCTTTGTGCAAACCCAGACGCTGTTTGCCGAGCAAAATCAGCTTGCCATGCGAGTGACGGAGATTGAGTCCAAACTCTCGGTCACCGACGAATCCCTGTCCCAGTCAGGCGCGGCTATCCAGTCGGTGCTCCAGGAACATTCCGGCGAGCTCGACACACATATGTCCGAAATCCGCAAACTCTGGGCTGTCTCCTATGATCGTAACCGGCCTGCGATAGCAAAGCTGGAACAGGAACAGAGAAACAGCGGTTCAAGAATTGATGCTCTGTCTGGCAATATTGCGAAGATTGATTCTGTGGTGCAGGGTTATGACGGTATCAGGTCCCGTATGGAGACAATGTCCTCACAGTTGCTTGTCCAATCAGCCACTCTGGATGATGTGGCTGCGCAGGCGCGTGAACTCTCTGATCGCGCTGCTGCACTGGATTCAGATTTCCGGCGGCAGAACTCCAGTCTGGCGACGCATGAAGAAGCTATAGAAGCGATCGACCAGTACCGAATTCTGACCAATCAGCGGCTCAGGTCGCTGGAGCAGCAACTTGGAGCGGCTCCACCTGGTGGTTGATCTCCAGCCACGAGAGACCAATTTCGTCCTTACAGAAACCGGGAGCACCCTATTTTCATGACAACCATCATTCGCCAGCAAGACCTGATAGACAGCCTTTTTGACGCATTGCAATTTATTTCCTTCTATCACCCCAGAGACTTTATTGATGCAGTGCACGCTGCGTACCAGAGAGAGGAATCGACAGCCGCCAAGGATGCCATGGCCCAGATTCTAATGAACTCGCGCATGTGTGCAGAAGGGCACCGACCCGTCTGCCAGGATACCGGTATTGTTACCGTGTTTCTCAGGGTCGGAATGGAAGTGCAGTGGGACGCAGACATGGGCGTGACCGAGATGGTCAACGAGGGAATCCGCAGGGCCTATATGCACCCCGATAATATTTTGCGACCGTCTATCCTCGAAGATCCCGATGGTGCGCGACGCAATACCAAGGACAACACCCCTGGAGTCATTCACTACGAAATTGTTCCGGGTGACAGGGTCGAGGTGCGTGTTGCAGCCAAAGGAGGCGGTTCCGAGGCCAAATCCAAATTTGCGATGCTGAATCCTTCGGATTCAGTAGTTGATTGGGTTCTCAAGACAGTGCCGACTATGGGGGCGGGCTGGTGCCCTCCAGGCATGCTCGGCATCGGTATCGGCGGTACTGCGGATAAAGCCATGATGCTTGCCAGGGAGGCATTGCTGCAACCCATAGACATTCAGGAGTTGAAAGAGCGGGGACCAACTACCAGGCCGGAGGAACTGCGCCTGGAACTCTATGACAAGGTCAATCGTCTGGGCATTGGTGCCCAGGGGCTGGGTGGTTTGACTACAGTTCTGGATGTCAAGGTTTTGGACTACCCGTCCCATGCCGCCAACAAGGCAGTCGCAATGATTCCGAACTGTGCTGCCACCCGCCATACCCATTTTGTGCTCGATGGTTCAGGGCCTGCACTGCAGACGCCACCCGCACTTCAGGACTGGCCCGAGGTTACCTGGGAAGTCGGGGACAGCGCACGACGGGTTAATCTCGATGAGGTGACATCCGAAGATGTACTGGAATGGAAGCCCGGAGAAACCATACTTGTATCGGGGAAAATGCTGACCGGCCGTGATGCAGCCCACAAAAAAATGGTGGATCTCATCGAACATGGAAAACCGCTTCCGACGTCTCTTGAGGGGCGTTTTATATATTACGTTGGTCCCGTTGATCCTGTGCGGGATGAAGCTGTTGGGCCTGCCGGCCCGACGACTGCTACCAGAATGGACACGTTTACCCGCACCATCCTGGAAAGGACCGGGCTGCTCGGCATGATCGGCAAGGCAGAACGTGGCCCCATCGCAATTGAGGCTATCAGGGACAATAAGGCTGTCTATCTCATAGCAGTGGGCGGTGCTGCCTATCTGGTGTCCAAGGCCATTACCCATTCCCGGGTTGTTGGCTTTCCCGAGTTGGGGATGGAGGCGATTTACGAGTTTGAGGTCGCGGATATGCCCGTGACAGTGGCAGTGGATGCCCGGGGTGAATCCGTACACCAAACCGGCCCCCGAATCTGGGCGAGAGAGATCGAAGAGCGGCAGCTCGTTGTCGGCTAGTTTGGCCAGTCCCGTGAGTGGTGTATCTGACCCGGTGTGCGTTCTCGTTCACCGCCGAGCACCGTTTTTCTTGGCCCTGGAGGAATCCTACCCTCATGTCCCGGACTATATACTGGCACGATTACGAAACCTTTGGTCCGCGGCCATCCGTCGACCGCCCCTCGCAGTTCGCCGGAGTTCGCACATCCGAAGATCTGGATGTGGTCGGCGAACCCCTGATGATGTACTGCCAGCCGGTCGCAGATCTGTTGCCCACTATAGACGCCTGCCTGATGACCGGGATCACGCCTCAGTTTGCCCGGCAACAGGGCGTTCCAGAGCCAGAATTTATCGGCCGCATTTACCAGGAATTCAGGCAGCGGGACACCTGTGGGGCGGGATACAACAGTATTCGTTTCGATGACGAGGTTACCCGCTATACCCTGTACCGTAATTTCCATGACCCCTATGCCCGGGAGTGGCAAAACGGCAACTCTCGCTGGGATATCATCGATATGGTTCGGTTAACCTATGCGATACGTCCGGGTGTGCTGGCCTGGCCGGAGCGCGAGCCTGGAGTTCCCAGCTTCAAACTCGAGCTGCTGAGTCAGGCCAATGGTCTGGAACATGATGCCGCCCATGATGCCCTGTCAGATGTGATGGCGACCATCAGCTTGGCCAGGCGCATAAAGCAGAGTGAACCGGGGCTCTATGACTTTTGCCTGAAGCTCAGGGACAAGGCGCATGTGGCGTCGAACATTGACCTTGAAACCCACAGACCGCTCCTGCACATTTCCTCGAAAATTTCTGCCCGCCGGGGGTGTGCAACACTGGTCATGCCCCTGGTCGCTCACCCGGTCAACGCAAACGCAGTGATCTGCGTGGATCTCTGCGCGGATCCCGCACCTCTTTACGAACTCACGCAGGTCGAACTCAGAGATCAGATGTTTGGGGCATCAGGGGAGCCTGGGGAGGGTCAGCAGCGGGTGCCGCTCATGGTGATCCACCTCAATCGCTGTCCGGTCGTGCTGCCGACACGTATGCTGGATGATGCCAATGCCAGTCGACTGCAGATAGATGTCAGTCAGGCCGAGCGCGCCTGGCAGCGGCTTGTCGGGGATGCGGACGACCTGTGTGGCAAGGCCAGCGGTGCCTTTGCTGCCGAGTTCGCTGATCAGCAGGATGCGGAGGCGGCGCTGTATGCGGGCTTTTTGTCGCCAGCGGATCGGCGCATGGCTCAATCGGTTGTGAACGCAGACTGTGGACAACTGTCCACTGGAAACTTTCTGTTCAAAGACACCCGCATGAACGAGCTGTTGTTCAGATATCAGGCCCGCCATTTTCCGGCCAGCCTGTCACCGGAGCGCTATCAGCTCTGGAGATCCCGTGTTGCAAGTCGGTTGGGGGGTACCTGTTCGACAGACGCACCACTTGTTGCCTTTGAGACAGATCTGGAAAAACGCCTGGCGGAAGAAGATCTTGCTGAGGACAAGCGATCTATCCTCCTGGCCCTGCAAAATTGGGCAGAAGAGCTGCGTGAGACTTTTCCAGGCGACTAGGTTCCGCTCGGGCATGTTGGTGGGCTCCACACGATCGGGCCCAGTTCAGTTTCGCATTCAGGGGGATTATCTAGGATAATCCGAAGCCGTGGGCTCGTTGCCTGCGTCTGCTGCCACTAATTCCATCTCAGGAGCGCCCAAAGCTTGGAATTTGTCGGGACACATGTCCTCTCGATTGATCAGTTTGACCGGACCGACATTGACAGGATCTTTGCGGTCGCAGACCGGATGGCTCCCTATGCCTCCAGACAGAAGAAGACCCGCGTCCTGGAAGGCGCCATTCTCGGGAATATGTTTTTCGAATCCAGTACCAGAACCAGATTGAGTTTTGGCGCGGCTTTCAACCTTCTCGGTGGTCAGGTGCGCGAGACCTCTGGTTTTGCCAGTTCAGCAATAGTCAAGGGCGAATCACTCCGCGATACAGCACGTGTTATCAGCGGCTACAGCGATATTATCTGCATGCGTCACCCGGAGCCGGGTTCGGTAGCGGCTTTTGCCGAGGCGAGTCGGGTGCCCGTGATTAACGGCGGTGACGGCTCCAATGAACATCCAACTCAGGCGCTGCTCGACCTTTACACCATCCGTCGTGAACTCGAGGCTACGGGCAGTGGACTGGATGGACTGAAGATTGCCATGATCGGCGATCTCAAGTATGGCCGCACGGTTCACTCACTGTGTCGCCTGCTCTGTCTGTATCAGGGTGTCGATCTGGTTTTGATCTCTCCACCCGAATTACAAATGCCGGGTGACATTGTCGAGTGCCTGGGAGCGGCAGGGCGCAATATTCGGATTACGGATAACCTGGAAGAGGGCATTCAGGATGTTCAGATTGTGTACTCGACCCGCATACAGGAAGAGCGCTTTGATTCTTCCGAGGAAGCTGATCTGTATCGGGGTCGTTTTCGGCTCAACCAGGCGATCTACACCAAGGCGTGTCAGCCCAACACGGTAATTATGCACCCTCTGCCCCGTGATAGCCGCACCGGGGCCAAAGAGCTGGATGAAGATCTTGATGCCAATCCCAATCTCGCCATCTTTCGTCAGGCCGACAATGGCGTACTGGTCCGCATGGCGCTTTTTGCGCTGGTTTTGGGCGTTGAGCAACAGGTGGAGGAGTACGAGCATAGAGTGAGCTGGTACACACCCAAGTCATCTAGTGAGGGATAGGCGGAAGGAACCTGTTGGAGAGAATGTGCCGGTAGATTTTGATTTCGAGGATATCCGACCCTACAACGATGAAGAAGTCGGACCTGTTCTGAACACGCTGCTTCGCAATGAGGAGTTTTTCAACGTCATCTGTCATTTGCGTATGCCCCGGTTGCCTGTTTGGGCGTTTCCGCTTGTTCGCCCTTTTCTGTCGAGAAGTGTGCGCCAGAGCCTGGTCAGCATCAAGGACATCCACGATGTCCAGCTGCTTGTTGAGCACTATCTGAACCGTTGTCTGCTTGATACCACGCGTGAATTTGCAGTGCATCTGGAGCAACCGCTCGATCCCGGCAAAGCCTATCTCTTTATATCCAATCACCGCGATATCGTTTTAGATCCGGCCCTGTGCAATCTGGCATGCCACCGGATGGGCCGGGGGACCGTGCGGATTGCCATTGGTGACAATTTGCTCAGCAAACCCTTTGCTTCAGATCTGATGCGGCTGAACAAGAGCTTTATCGTCAAGCGCGGTGTAGAAAACCGGCGGGAGAAACTCCATGAATTAAAAAAACTGTCTGCCTATATGCGCTCTTCCATTGCCTCGGACAACCAGTCCTGTTGGATTGCCCAGCGCGAGGGGCGTGCCAAGGATGGTCTGGACAGAACCGATACCGCAGTTCTCAAAATGCTTATGTTATCGAAAGAGCCGGAGCAAAGTTTCGGTGAAGCCATCGGTGAATTCCACCTGGTGCCCGTCAGCATCTCCTACGAGTGGGACCCCTGCGATCTGGCCAAGGCCCGCGAGCTGGCGCACATCGAACGAGACGGAATCTATGAAAAAGACGAGCACGAAGATATTCAGAGCATTGCTGCCGGCATTCAGGGCTGGAAAGGGCGCGTGGATCTGCATTTTGGTCGCGAGATTCAGGGTAATTTTGAGACTGCTGAAGCCCTTGCGATTGAAATAGACAGGCAAATAGTGCACGGCTACCGGATTCAGGCCAGCAACGCTGTAGCGTATCAAAGGCTTGAGGGTCGGCTTCCAGATGTTGAAGAGAGATGGCCGGATTCCGATCTGGAATCCGCCCGAATCCGCCTTGCAGAACGAGTGTATCAGCTTGCCGGTGATCAGCTTGCACAGGAGCAGCTGGTTCGGACCTACGCCAACCCCGCATACGCCAGCCTTGGCCTTTCGGCCTAAAGCCTACCGGGACAGCAGGAATTCGATCAGGGCCTTGTGCGTGTGCAGGCGGTTTTCCGCCTCATCAAAGACGACACTGTACCGGGTGTTTTCCATGAGTTCGTCGCAGACTTCCATTCCGCGATAGGCTGGCAGGCAATGCATAAACAGGACATCTGCCGCTGCATGAGACATCAACTCCTCGTCTACCTGGAAGCCGGAAAACGCTGCCATGCGTCCCTCCTTCTCCGCCTCCTGGCCCATGGAGGCCCAGGTGTCGGTGACCACCAGGCTGGCACCATCCGCTGCTTCCCGTGGTGATTGAGTCAGCAGAATCCGGTCAGCATTTTGCTGGAGCAGATCTGCTCTGGGTTCGAAACCTTCGGGGCAGGCGATTCGCAGTTCGAAGTCCCACTGCCGGGCTGCATTGATATAGGAGTTGCACATGTTGTTGCCGTCCCCGACCCAGGCAACCGATTTGCCGGAGATTGCACCGCGATGCTCCTCGAAGGTCTGCATATCTGCGAGGAGCTGGCAGGGATGGTAGTCATCTGTCAGTGCGTTGATGACTGGAACGGAGGACCAGGCAGCAAACTCCTCCACCCTGGCATGCTCAAAGGTTCGTATCATCACCAAGTCGGTCATGCTGGAAATCACCCGTGCGGTGTCCTTGACAGGTTCTCCACGACCAATCTGGGAATCCGCTGGAGAGAGAAAAATGGCGTGCCCGCCGAGCTGTGCCATCCCGGTTTCAAATGAAACCCGAGTGCGGGTCGACGATTTCTCGAAGATCATGATCAAGACGCGATCCCTGGCTGCGTCATTGGCTTCGCCGTTCCTGAATTCGGTCTTGAGTTGGATTGCACGTGCGACAATGGCCTGCAGCTCCGCAGATGAACAGTCCAGCAAAGTCAGAAAGTGTCTGGTACTCATGCCGCATGTTCCCTCGTGTGTGCCCAGGTACTGATCACCGAACAGAGTTTTTCAACCAGTTCTTCTGATTCCACATCGGTCATGTTCAATGCTGGCAGGAGTCGCACCCGGTTGCCGCCGGTCACATTGATCAGCAGTCCACTTTCAGCCGCCAGTGCTCGCAGATCCGTGCAGTCGCGAGTCATTTCAAGTGCCAGCATCAGGCCAGAATTGCGGATGTCTGCGACCAGATCAATGCCGTTTAGCCTGGAGACAAACTCCTGTCTGAGTTGTTCGCCGAGTGCGGCCGCTCTGGAAGACAGGTTTTCCTCCTGAATGATGTCGAAGACCCTGTTGGCCACTGCACAGACAAGCGGATTGCCGCCGTAGGTTGATCCGTGGGAGCCCGGGCTGAACAAGTCTGCGGCGGCGCCTGTTGCCAGACAGGCACCTATAGGGACACCATTCCCCAGCCCCTTGGCAGTGGTAAGTATATCTGGCGTTATACCCGCGCTGCTCATGGCAAAATGGGTGCCGGTTCGACCATTGCCAGTCTGGACTTCGTCCAGTATCAGGAGCCAGCCGTGCTGGTCGCACAGAGCTCTGAGTTTGGCCAGATAATCGGCTGGGGGAATGTTGATGCCGGCTTCTCCCTGCACCGGTTCCACCATGACCGCCACAACCGACGGATCATTCGCCATTGCAACAACCGCCTCTGTATCACCAAATGGCAGGTGGGTGAAATTCTCCACAAGTGGCTCAAACCCATCTCTCGCACGAGCGGCGGAGGTTGCACTCAGGGTCGCCAGGGTTCGGCCGTGGAAACAGCCCTCCATAACCAGAACCCTGGGTATGGCAATGCCTTTCGTTCGTGCGTGCAGTCGTGCGAGCTTGATGGCTGCTTCATTGGCTTCAGCTCCTGAATTGGAAAAAAACACTTTGTCCATGCCGGTGACCGAACACAGTCTGGCGGCCAGTTCTTCCTGCTGGGGAATTGTGTAGAAGTTCGACACATGCACCAGTGTCGAGGCCTGTCGGGAGATAACTTCGGTGATATCCGGGTGCGCGTGTCCCAGTCCACAGACGGCGATGCCCATGAGGGCATCCAGATAGCGTGTGCCGTCCGAATCCCACACATAGCGACCTTCGCCTTTTACCAGCGAAAGCGCCCGATTGCCGTAGTTATTCATCAGATGTGTGCTCATGACACCCGGTCTCCTGCAGTCCTTGTGTACAGCTGGATGCGTCGATGGTCGCGGTTCGATACCCGGATGGGTGACCCGGCCAGGTGCTTTCCAGAAGCAAAAAAGCGGCAGTTACCCAGAAGGACTGCCGCCGAAAAAAGAGCCCGATCATATACCCAGCGTAGAGGATTGACAATGACTTGGTGTGCAGGCACCGGTCGCTGTGTGACCTGGAAGCGGGAAAGCGGGTTATACTGCCGGGCAGCCAATCTGGTTCTCAATTCGGTCGGGCAGGAATCGGATGGAAACAATTCAACGTGCACTCTTTGCCAGCAAAATCTCGGCACTCTGCGAAGAGATGGGCGTTGTTTTGCGCTGCGCCGCGTTCTCGCCAAATATTCGCGATCGGCTCGACTATTCCTGTGCGGTGTTTGACCCTGCAGGTGCGCTCTGTGCACAGGCAGCCCATATCCCCGTCCACCTTGGCAGCATGGCATTCGCCATGAAGGATCTGATTGCAGATTTCGACTGGCAACCAGGCGACACACTGGTTTTGAATGACCCCTATCTGGGGGGTACCCATCTGCCGGACGTCACCCTGATTACCCCGGTGTGTGCAGGGAATCAACTGGTGGCCTTTGTGGCAAATCGTGCACATCATGCAGACATTGGTGGTGACACACCGGGTTCCATGCCAGTTTCCTCAAACCTGGCGGAGGAGGGCGTGTTGCTCAGCCCGCAATTTCTGGTGCGCAAGGGTGAGATCCTTAATGATGTCTGGAGCTGGATTGCGGCGCAGCTCGGCGATCACTCCACAACGCCGGCAGATTTTCGGGCCCAGCTTGCTGCAAATCAGCGGGGCGTAGCCCGTCTGTCTGGCCTGGTTGAAAGCCTGGGTGTGGATGAATTCCACCAGGGGCTGAAGCAACTCAATGACTATGGTGAGCAGCTGGCCCGGTCATCCTATGCAGAAATTCCGGATGGACAGTACCCGGCACAAGTTTTCATGGATGATGATGGCCGGGGGGAGTCATATATCCCCATTGTGTTGCGGCTGGGTGTGTCCGGTTCCGACATTCATCTGGACTTTGCGGGAACTCATGAGCAGGTGCGGGGAAATATCAACTGTCCGCTCTCAGTGGCCGCGGCTGCGGCCTACTATGTATTCCGGTGTCTGTTGCCAGACTATGCACCTGCGTGCGCTGGTATTTTCAGGCCATTGAAGCTCAGCGCGCCCAGGGGATGCCTGGTGAACGCTCTGCGGCCTGCCGCTGTGGCAGCCGGGAATGTGGAGACCTCATCCAGGCTGGTCGATCTGGTCATGGCCGCGTTGCGTGAGGCCGTTCCGGAAAAAATGGCTGCGGACTCCCAGGGCACCATGAACAATATCGCCGTGGGAGCCTCTGGCACGAGGCGGTGGAGCTACTACGAAACCATCGGTGGCGGGATGGGGGCTCACGCCCAGGCTGAAGGTCTGTCCGGTGTGCACTCACATATGACCAATACCCTAAACACGCCTGTCGAGGTGCTCGAATCAACCTTTCCCCTGCGGATCAACAGGTACTCATTGCGCGCAGACAGTGGTGGCAGCGGCAGGCATACAGGCGGTAACGGGCTGGTGCGAGAGTATGAATTCCTATCGCACTCGACATTGACCCTGCTGACAGAGCGTCGCACCAGCCAGCCGGTCGGGATGGAAGGCGGTGGTCCCGGCGCGCCTGGCAGGAATCTGTTCAATGACAGGGAAATTTCTGCCAAGGAAACCCGTAGCGTCAGTCCCGGAGACCGCCTGTGCATAGAAACCCCGGGTGGAGGCGGCTGGGGCAATAGCGATAATGTTCAGTAAATCGTGCATGTGCTGCTACCGCAGTATTTTGCTTCCCGACGGCAAGGACAGTAGAATGACTGCTACCCCACTAGCGAGAATTTATGATGATACAAAGTTCATTTCTACCCCCCCCCCCCCCCACACACACACATAAGTTAAGAAACCTCCTGCTCCTGCTTCTGGCAGGGCTTGCGGTGCCGGCTGCAGCGCAGACGACCGTCACCAGCAGCGGGCGAGAAGGCCCCACCGCTTGCCTCGAGAGACAACAGGTCAATGCTGGGAATATCCCCATCACGGCCTTATCCACAACCAGCGTAACCTTCACTAATCCGACTATCACATGGAACCAGTACGTCACGCGGCTTGGCGATATACCAGCACCTGCAAAGGCGTTTGTGACGTTTGGGGTTTACAACGCCGATACAGATTCATTAATAGGGAGAACATTCGTTACCCTTAGAAGCGGTCAGTCGTTCAGTAGCCGGACCAATTCCCGAAGTGGCTTGGCCGCGAAGACTCCTTATTATTTGGAAGCTACTGTGCAGGCACAAGATGCAGACGATAACCCGGTCCAGAGTATACCGGATCAGGTGTTTGCCAGACGCTGCTTCATGACCGGCGGCACTTACACCATATCGGCCAACCCCATCGCTTCAGGCCCAACGCAGGGGTCAACCGGGTGCTTCACGATCAGCCCCCCTCACCCAGCAGGATGTCCGCAACTGCTGGTGCGGGCGCAAGACCACCCTGCCGCTGTTCAGCTCCACACAGGACAACAACAATTGGCAGGCCATGTGGGGATGCCGATAACGGCCCGTGTCGGCAATGGGTGCGGTGGCGGGCGTATTCCTGGATGCGCCGAAACCCCATCGACACAAACCGGCACGGACATTTTCAAAATGAGACACTACCTTCAGGGTCTAATACTCTCTTGAGTCGCCTCCATTTGTCGCGCCTGTTCTGGGGGACAAAGCTGGTGTGGTGGTTTGCGCCAAACCCGACTAAAATACTCGGTTTTTAGCGTGGACGAGGCTTTTTGTGACCGAAATTCTTGATCAGATCAAAGAACAGATTGAAGACAACCCTGTCATCCTGTACATGAAGGGTTCACCGAATGCTCCCCAGTGTGGGTTCTCTGCGCGAACTGTTCAGGCACTCATGGCGTGCGGCGAACGGTTCGCCTATGTCGATATATTGAGCAATCCCGATATACGGGCCAATTTGCCCCTGTATGGAAATTGGCCAACCTTCCCCCAGCTGTGGGTAGGGGGTGAACTCATTGGTGGCTGTGACATCGTTACCGATATGCATGAGAAAGGGGAGCTCAAGCCCCTCATTGTCGAGGTGGCAGCGGATTCTGGTACACAGAATCAAGCGTGATACCGGCGCAGGATCCGAATCGTCCTAGGTACTTCTGCCTGGTGTACCCGGAACATCTGTGCCATCCAGCAGATAGCGTACCTGTTGCCGTAGTCTGGTGGTATGTGCCTGGTCGGCAGTGAGCGCGTGCCCCACCGTAATGGTGACCTTGCGCCTTGAAAGTCGGAACCTGGGGACAGTTTTCAGCGCAGGGCCATTGGCGTGGCTCAAGAAGCTGCCCCATAGTCCGTGGATTCCGAGCGGGTAGACAGGTACGGGAGCCTGTTCGAGGATTTTTTCGAAACCGCGATGAAATGGACCCAGGGCACCGTCCGGGCTCAATTGACCCTCAGGAAAGATGAGCAGCAGATCGCCGTTGTGCAGAGACTTCGCTGCTGTGGCCAGTGCCCGCGTGTAGGTCTCCTGGTCCTCGAGTGGGGAGCAGAGGGCAATGGCTCCGCTCGCGTCAAACAGATGTCTTAAGAACGGCGCACCCTGGATGCCTGCATCCATCAGAAAGCGGATCGGGCGCTTCGAAGCACCGAAGAGAATCACTGCATCGGCGTAGGAGAGGTGATTGCAGACCAATAATGCTCCGCCGTTGGTGGGGAGGTTCGCCATCTGCTGTGCGTCGATGCGATACAGAAGGCGGCTGCCGAATTGTGCCAGGAGTCTCAGCGTTTGCAGTGGAATTTTGCGGGCCAGATAACAGCCCACACACAGATTAAGGGTCGCGATCAGGCCCAGGTACAGTCCGAGGTCGAGCTGCAGAAAGCCCAGAAGGACAATGGCGACCAGACTGGAAGCCACCATAAGAACTGCATTGAGAATGTTATTGACCGAAATGATGCGCGCCCGGTTTTCGACCCGGGTCGAGCGCTGCATTTCAGCGCAGAGTGGCAGGGCGTAGGCTCCCCCAAAGAAACCCACACAGAAGGTACTCAGCGAAAGCTGAACACCTGTTGCAGCACCCAGAAATTCAACCACTCCGACAAGACTGTCTGTAACACCGGTTTGGGCCATCCCCTGTGCCTGCGCAAAAACAAAGCCATATCCAGATAATCCGGAGCATATCAGTGCGATGGGCGCAATCCCAAGCTCCGGGCTGCGACCGGATATGCGAGCACTCCAGATGCAGCCCGAACCGACTCCGGCAATAAACATGACGAGTAACAGAGTCACCGCTGATTCATCTCCCCCACCCATATAGCGAACAACCGCCGGTATCTGGGTCAGGTAGGAGAGGCCGAGGAACCAAAACCAGGATATGGCTCCAATCGTGATCCAGATGCGCTGGTTTTGGCGTGCCAGTGCAAACAGTGTCCTGGTCTGTGTAACCAGGTTCCATTCGATTTTCAGCCCAGGCTCCCCCACCGTCGTTTCGGGGATGTTGCGGGCTGCCAGGTAGCCCAAAACTGCAACTGCAACGCAGACTCCCCCGATCCACATCCAGGACATTTGTTGCTGTGCCAGTATGCCGCCTATGAGGGTGCCCAGGAGAATGGCAATGAAGGTGCCAGAGGCAACGAGCGCGTTGCCTCTGAGGAGTTGTTCATCTTCGAGGAGCTGTGGAAGTAGGGCGTACTTGTTGGGGCCAAACATGGCCGACTGGGAACCAAGCAGAAAGAGAACCGCCAGCAGCCCGGGTATTGATTGGTTGAAGAGTGCCAGAGTTGCGACAATGGCAATCGCAATCTCGGCGAGCTTGGTTTTTTGGATCAGCGGCGCTTTGCGGGAGCGGTCCGAAAGCTGCCCCGCCAAGGAAGAGAACAGGAAATACGGCAGAATAAAAAGGAGCGCAGCCAGGTTGTTTATCGCGCTTACTGTGGATGGAGCGGACGTCAGCTGAAAGGCCACCAGAACGAGCATGGCGCTTCGGAACATGTTGTCGTTCAGGGCACCAGCAAACTGCACCACAAAAATGGGCAAAAAGCGTCGTGATCGGAACAGGGAGGTCGTCGTGCTCATGTCTGCGTCTTCTCCCCGGTGCGGTTGTTCAACGCGAGAACAGCAGCTCGCTGAGCGAAGTCTTAATAGCTCCGATTGGTAGCAAAATCTGCCAGTTCTTCCAGAGCCGAACGGAATTTGTTGCCGGGCAGGTTGCCAACCGCTGTCTTTGCCTTCTCGGAATGCTGCTGCGCCTGTTCGCGAGTATAGTCAAGTGCTCCACAGGACTGTACCGTGGCAATCACCTGATTGATGCACTCACTATTGCAGGTCCGGATTGCATCACGAATCATCCGGGATTCCGATTCACCGGCGTGCTGCATGGCAAAGATCAGGGGCAGGGTGGGCTTGCCCTCTGCGAGATCGTCGCCGACGTTTTTGCCCATATCTTCCGCATCACCGGCATAGTCGAGTAAGTCATCCTGTATCTGATAGGCCATACCCAGGTGGTGCCCGTAACTGGCCAAAGAGGATGTCCAGTTGTTGTTCTGGGCTAGAAGCATAGCACCGCCAGCGCAGGCCGCCTCGAACAGGGCCGCTGTTTTTTTCCGTATTACACCCAGGTAATTGGTTTCGTCGACATCCGGGTTGCTGGCATTGACCAATTGCTGAACCTCGCCTTCGGCAATGGTATTGGTGGTGTCTGCGAGTAACCGCATTATGTGCACATTTCCAAGTGCGACCAGCATTTGAAAAACTCTTGAATACAGGAAATCCCCTACCAGAACCGTGTGGCTATTGCCCCATTTGGCGTTGGCTGTCGGGCGCCCGCGTCGCAGATCTGAGGTGTCGACAACATCGTCGTGCAACAGTGTTGCCGTGTGGACATATTCGATAATGGTTGCCAGTCGAACATGGTCTCCAGGGCTGTCCACCGGCCTGAAATTGCAGGTCAGGGCTGAGAGCAGCACAACCAGCGGGCGGAGCCGTTTGCCGCCACCATCAACAATGTATTCGCCGATATTTTCGATCAGTTCCACTTCCGAGTGGAGCTGACTGACGATGAGTTCGTTTACAGCGTGAAAATCATCCGCGACAATTGTGTGGAATGGCAGCATGTGGGGGTCTGAGTGCATCTTTGGCGCGGGCTTTTCGAGGGATCCCGGGCAGGCGCAGAGATGCTAGGCATTTAGGTGGTTACTGTCAATGCCTGGTTACTGTCAGCACTTTCTCTCAGCTGCGGCCGAAGGCTTGTGTTGCAGTCACGCTTCGACCCGCTATCAGCGGCTTACCCGGACCCTCTGGGGCACAGGTAAAACCATACAAATGCATCCAGTATGCCCTTGATACCCAATGGGGTTTTACGTAGAATTGCCGCCCTTTCTGGCTGGGTGCCACGCTGGTGTACGCTGTGAACTGCTGCCCGGCGCATTGTAGGGGTTCAAACAATTATGTATGCTATTTTTGAAAGCGGGGGAAAACAACACAGAGTTGTGGAGGGCGAGACGCTTCGCCTGGAAAAACTGGAAGCTGCTGCTGGTGATACAATCAACTTTGACAGGGTGCTTCTGGTGAATGACGGTGGAAATCTGCACATCGGTGTGCCCTATGTCGCCGGGAGTACAGTAACTGCCGAGGTTGTCGGGCAGGGTCGCGCTGAGAAAGTCAAGATCATCAAGTTTCGTCGCCGCAAGCATCACGACAAGCGAATGGGACATCGCCAGTCCTATACTGACGTGAAGATTACCGGTATTTCGCCTGCAATGAGCACGACAGGCTCCGGCAAAACCAAAGATCAGGCTGATGCCCAGGCCGAAGCCGCTTCCGTTGAAGCTGCTTCCAACGAGTAAATCAGCAGGAGTAGCTGCACATGGCACACAAGAAAGCGGGCGGGAGCACACGGAATGGCCGCGATTCGGAAAGTAAACGTCTTGGCGTAAAACGCTACGGCGGGCAACAGGTCTCTGCCGGTGAAATTATCGTTCGCCAGCGCGGCACGCGTCTACACCCGGGAAAAAATGTCGGCATTGGGAAAGACCATACACTGTTCGCCAAAGCCGGTGGAACCGTGGAGTTTGTTACCAAGGGAGCCAAAAATCGCACGTTCGTTCAGGTAGCATCCAGCGCCTGAGCACTGTAAACGGCCCCCAGAAAAAGCTCCGCTGTGCGGGGCTTTTTTTATATCGGGGTGTCAGTTGCTCCGTGAGCAGCAACACAAACCACGGCGCAGCATAGACTAGAATGGTGCCCACAGATCGAGTCAACCGCCTCCAATGAAATTTGTCGATGAAGCCAGAATCAGTGTCAGCGCCGGAAAGGGGGGTGCGGGCTGCCTGAGTTTCAGACGCGAGAAGTTTATCCCCCGCGGTGGGCCCGATGGTGGCGATGGCGGTGATGGTGGCTGCGTCTATCTGGAGGCGGACGAAAACCTCAATACCCTTGTTGACTACAGATATAAGCGGCAGTATCGGGCTGAGAATGGTGAGCCGGGTCGTGGTCGCGATTGCCGAGGCAAATCTGGCGAGGATCTGGTGCTGAAAGTACCTGTGGGAACGACCACCATAGATGAGGACACTGAAGAGGTGCTGGGCGACCTGACCGCGCCGGGCCAGCGACTTCTGGTCGCGCAGGGTGGATTTCATGGACTGGGGAACGCGCGTTTTAAATCCAGCGTCAATCGTGCACCCCGCCAGACATCATCGGGCAGCGAGGGCGAGAACCGTAACCTCAAATTCGAGCTCAAGGTCATCGCTGATGTGGGCTTGCTGGGCATGCCCAATGCCGGCAAATCCACATTGATCAGTCAGATCTCGGCTGTCCGGCCAAAAATTGCGGCCTATCCTTTTACCACCCTGGTTCCCAATCTGGGCGTGGTGTCTCTGGGTCCCGCGCAGTCCTTTGTTATAGCAGATATTCCGGGGCTGATTGAGGGTGCATCTGAAGGGCAGGGGTTGGGTATCAGGTTTCTCAAACATCTGACTCGAACCGGACTGCTCCTGCACCTGGTGGATGTTGCGCCTTCTGACCAGAGTGATCCGGCTGACAATGCCGCAGTCATTGAAGCAGAATTGAGGCTGTTTAGTCCCACGTTGGCTGATCGTGACCGCTGGTTGATATTGAACAAGACTGACCTGCTCGATGCTGAGCAATTGGCACAGGTCAGGAGGCGGGTTGCGGATAATCTTCGGTGGGATGCGCGGGTGTATGAAATTTCCGCAGCCACCGGGGCTGGCTGCGCGGCTCTGTGTGGTGCCCTTATGCAGTACATCGAAGAACGGGCTGAATTGCTGCTTGATCCAGAGTGGGCGAATCAGGAGGCGTGGCAGCAGAAGAGAATGCAGGCCGAGGGGCGTGCCAGAATCGAAAAGCTGGCCAGAGCAGGAACGGAGCGCCGCCGGGGCGGGGGGAGCAATGAGAACGATATTCAGGGACTGTACGCACGGAATTAGAATGGTCTCATCCCCGTGGTGCATGGCCGATAAGAGTGCCAAATGGCAGCGAACACATGAACAGTGATCAGGCTCACAACATCAGGCAACAATTGTGCCGGCCAGGCACCTGGGTGGTTAAGATCGGCAGTGCGCTACTCACCAACGATGGTCTGGGCCTGGATCAGAACGCGATTGGCTGCTGGGTGGATCAGCTTGCTGCCCTGCAGCAAGAGGGGTACCGAATCGTGCTGGTCTCATCAGGCTCGGTCGCCGAAGGCCTGATTCGGCTCGGCTGGTCGAAGCGGCCGGATGCACTGCACAAGCTTCAGGCCGCAGCTGCCGTCGGGCAGATGGGCTTGGTGCAGGCCTACGAACAGGAGTTCCAGCGCTACGATCTCAACACTGCACAGATTCTGCTGACCCACGATGACCTTGCCAACCGGACGCGCTATCTGAACGCCAAAAGTACCATTGCTACCCTAATGGCAATGCAGGCCATTCCCGTGATTAACGAAAACGATACTGTCGTGACTGACGAAATCCGGTTTGGTGACAATGACACCCTGGCGGGCCTCGTGGCGAACCTGGTTCAGGCAGATGCCTTGGTGATTCTCACGGATCAGGATGGCCTGTACGAATGCGACCCTCGGGTAACGCCCGGCGCACGTATGGTGAATCAGATGAATGCTAATGATCCGTCCCTCGACGGCATGGCCAGCGAAGGCGGGAAGCTGGGCCGCGGCGGGATGCGTACCAAGATATCAGCCGCACGGCTTGCAGCACGATCGGGTACACACACCTTTATCTGTCCCGGCATGGCACACGAAGTACTCCTCAATCTCGCGAAGTCAGAAAAGGTCGGTACGCTGCTCTGTGCTGACACTGCACCAGTCGCAGCGCGTAAGCAGTGGTTGGCGAGCCAGCTTCGGGTCAGTGGTTCGCTCACGCTGGATCAGGGTGCTGTTGATGCAGTGAAGCAGTCGGGACGCAGCCTGCTGCCGGTTGGGGTCACCGCCGTTAGCGGGGACTTTCCCCGGGGTGATCTGGTGAGCATGCAGGCTGCCGGGGGTGAAGAGGTGGCCCGAGGGCTGGTCAACTATTCTTCGGCTGAAATCGACAAAATTCTGGGCAAGCCGAGCCAGCGCATTTCCGAGATTCTTGGCTATTCCGATGGTGACGAACTGGTGCACTATGACAACATGATTCTGGTGGGTGGGCTCTGATGGGACGAGGATTATTCAAGGATCGTCTCTACCAGATGGCTGCCTACGAGCCACCGCTCGATGGGCGGTCTGCCCAGGATCATCTGCTGCTCGATTTTAACGAGCGTACCGTGCCGGTCAGTGACTCCGTGGTCGAAGCACTCTGCAGCTACATTCGTTCCGGAGAACTGCAGAAGTACCCCAGCTACGGCGATATTCTGCAGCGGCTTGCCGGGTACGTTTCTGTATCACCGGATCAGGTCATGATCACCAATGGATCGGATCAGGGTATCGATCTGACAATTCGTGCTGCGGTTGGCGAGGGCGAACAGGCCATTATCCCCAATCCCAGTTTTGCCATCTACGAGCAATGCGCGCGGGTTGAAGGAGCCGTGCTGGTTGCCTCCGAGTACGATCCGGACATTGGATATCCCACCGCCGAGGTCAAGTCACACATCTGCGATGCAACCCGTCTGATTGTGATTCCATTGCCGAACAACCCCTCTGGAACTGGTGTGCCACGGGAGGAGATCGAAGAAATTCTGCAGTCGGCGCCCGGTGCGGTGGTTCTGGTGGATGAATGCTACTACGAATACACAGGGGTAACGGTCGTGGACCTGATTGACCGCTATGCCAATCTCGTCGTGGTGCGCACATTTTCAAAAACCTGGGGTCTGCCGTCGTTACGATTCGGCTTTCTGATCTCTCAGGCGGACAATATTGATCAACTGCTCAAGATTCGGGGTCCCTACGATGTGAACCAACTGGGCGTTATTGCAGCGCAGGCTGCGCTGAATGAGCCAGACTATACCCAGAGCTATGTCCGGGAAGTTATGCAGGAATCCAAACCCCTGCTGGAAGTCTGGTTACAGGAGCGCGGCATCCGCTTCTGGCACAGCTGCGCCAACTTTCTCTGGGTTTTTCCCCCACACGCCGACGAGCTGGCAGATTTTCTGCAGTCCGCGGGTATTCTGGTCCGGCCCAAGGCCGACAGTCGGGGTACGCCGGGGTTACGAATCACTCTTGGAAGGCTGGAGCAGACTCAGCGCCTGATCAGAGAGCTGGACAGTTTTTACAGCTAGCTGGCTGCGAGATTCTTCTGGCTCCGGGAGATCCTAGGACCCCGGATCTGCCCCGGGTTCAGCGGAAGAATCTGCAGCAGGGTCGGCCTCTTCCGGTATCAACTCCGGCTTTTCCAGCGGGTGGATCAGCGCGAGTATCCCGATCCGTGGATGGTCGACGTAATGATGCTCGCGGCTGCGCATGCGTCGCCTGTTCTGGATGTGTGTGATTGTGTCGATATCGTAGCGGGTTTTTTCCGGGTACACCCAGGCCGGAATTTCAAAATCAGGGTCTTCGATCTGAGTTTCAGCGATACCGCCCATGCGTTCTGCATCAACTGACCGGCCCCCGATGTCCTGCCGATGAGCCTGATCCGGATCCGGCACAGATTCAGGCTCGGAAGCCCCGGCCTCTTGATCATTTATCCCGATGAGTTCGGGGTATCTCAGGTGCAGTCCCCCGCGTCTGTCTGCGCTTCTTGGGGGTAGAGCGACCGATAGGGGCATATCCTGATCAATGCTCTCCGAAGGTATCGGGCATCCGAAGGGGTAATACCAGTTTGCCGGGGCGGGATCTTCGTGATAGTCCGCTGGTCGCAGCCGGTCATCTTCAGGCCAGTGCTCCCGCACAAAGTTGCATCCCCAGCGCCAGATATGTGGCTTGGGCAACTGCGACCAGTCAAAACCCGATGGGGATACGATAGACGATCCCCGAATTGCGGGTTCTTCTTCCGCCGGCACATAAAGGTCGTTCTCCATCTGATCGCCGCGCATATCGGTGAGCCAGAGATTTGTGTGCAGGTGAAGGTAGCGTGAGAGATGCACGCGAACGGCCCCCTCAAGGCGAAAATGCTCACCGAACTGGTCCCCCGCCTGCACCAGAATCCATGGAGCCGTGGCCTCGGGCAGGAGTGGGGCGCGCCAGGCTTTATGCCAGAGCAACCGGTATGCCGACTGGTTGCGCAGGGCATAGGCATCGCCGTTCATCCGGCGCACTGCAGATGGCAGCTCCTCGAAAGGGGGAATAATTTCCGGCTGTTCCTCTCGATCAACTGCTGGTTCCAGCTCAACCAGTGGATCTGGCCAAAACAGACTGAGATCGTGTGGCCATGTCTCAGCTGTTCCCCGATGCTTTTCTACCCCGAGGTGTTCGAAAATGATGATCTCGATTTCGAACCAGTCCTGGGTTGCGGCAACCGGTGCCACCAGAGCCATAAAGAAAAACCAGAATGCGCGCATAATACGGAAATGATCCACGTCGTCGGAGATATTTCAGGCCCGGGATTGTAGACTGCCTTCTCCCGTTGTGCGACGTCAGCAATGCAGGGGCTCAGGGTTATGTCAGCATTCTCAGTGACTCACACGTACTTCGAAGCCTCCAATGGCGCTGATTTTGATACCATCGCACGTCTGCTGATGGAAGACGCTACGTACAGCTCTGACAGTCTGGGGCTTCTCTATGGCCGACAGGATATACTGGCCATGATGGGCCAGTTGTGCGCCCATTATCAATGTGTGCACTGGGCCATTGATTCAGCCAAAGAGCTGGGACCGCATATTGCTGAGGTGCATTTCTCTTTTTCAGGCAAGCGCCCGGATGGTCAGCCCGAGGAGCGCAACAGCTTGTCCTGATACCGGCTGCTCAAGGGATGGCCTCCCAATTGCTTTCAAGGCTGTGCTTGTGTACAGTGCCGCCCTCAAAAAATCAGCCCAAGAGAATCCTGAAGTGTCCGAATGAGTCGGACTGGAGACTTGGCGTGGCTTATCGCTGAATAGAATGTGGTGAGGTGTCCGAGTGGTCGAAGGAGCACGCCTGGAAAGTGTGTATACGGCAACGTATCGAGGGTTCGAATCCCTCCCTCACCGCCATTTCCATGTCCGAGGACGTTCCAGAACGTCCAGTAAAATCCAATAAACACCTTTAAAGCCCTGTATCAATGGATTGGCTCTGGAAAAAGGCCTGTATTGGGGCGGGAGACTGGTACTCTCAGCTCGTCAGAACCTGTATTGGGCACTGGCGGATGTGCGTGGATCAGCAGGGGAGACAGATATGAGGGCTGGCGACTTTATAAGCAGACCCTAAGTACTGTGTGGCGCATTCAAGGCATTGAGCCATTACTGCGCCAGTGAACGTGTGGCCGTTCAATCACCATTGGGGAGCCTTCAGCGCTTCCGCAAACCCCATCGGCGAGAGCTTGGAGAAGTGCCTCTCCATCTGGACTGAACCATGCATCAACCGTTCGCCATTTTGGATACCGTAAACAGATCGCTGTTTAATTGCGACCAACCCTGCGCGGATTGGATGCCGTGAGCGTTCCGGCGCTAAGCGCCAGGGATGGTGTGAATGCAGATATTGCAGGAGCGAATATCTGTCAACTTCGACCACTGTTTCGCCAGCGGATGTCGACTAAGGAACGTTATTTCTGGTGAATGGCTGGTTTAATATTGTGTCTATTTGTATATTTTAGGTGTACGTATAATATTTTATTTAAACTTGGCTAGGGGAATATTCAAAACTCAGGTAGCAGGCATATTATTTGTGCAAAATCAGGCCATTGAGGAAGACCGCTTGACCCATGAAGAAAGCCCTTCGCGTTCGCAGTCCATCAGGCATTGCGGCTCTGCTGTACGTCATCAGCGAGCCAAGCCTTGATAAGAGACTGATAAGGCATATCGCGTTTATTGGCTTCAATTTTAATACTGTCCAGTAAGCCTTCCGGCAGTCTGAGAGAAATGGTTTTTGTAGAGGGTTTTAAATTAGGCAGTGAAACCGGTTGGGCCTGTGTCCAGTCAACGTATGCGCTAGAGTCATGTTTTTCCCAAAAGGCTCGCTCTTCGGCTTCATTTTTAAATTCGGGTGCAGTTTTAACTGTGCTCATAAATGTTCCTCTCTTTTCGGTGCATGTCACGAGCTGAAATAACGCGAATCAAAGTATCCTCAGAACGTAAGGTAAAAGCTATATGCAATAATCTGGCATCATTGCTTTTCCCCAGGGCATGGTATCGCGCCTCGTTCCGGCTGTGTTTTTCATCCGCCAGTACCAGCAGGGGTTGATTAAAAAACACCTGCTCAGTCTCAAAGCGGCTAACAGCATGTTTTTCCAAACTTTTTCGCTTGTTTCCAGAGTCCCGCTCAAAGCCTGTAACCTGTTTCCAATCGATCATTATTGTATATTACCATCATATACATTAAAGTCAAGTGCTCACGAGCACATAACAAGCACTTGTTGCAGGACTGGTATTCTGGTGCGCTTCAAACGATCCGCAGATGCGGGCGCTGGCTGCCTGAAAGGATGATCAATTCTCATCCGAATATCAGTGACAAAGAAGGCTTCTCGAGAACGGTTGCGCGAAGGGTATTTCATTCAAAGGATGAAGCTGTTTTTGGACTCGATCTTTAAGGAAGGCGTACTATTGCGCCATCAAGTAACATGCGAACAGGCGCACAGATAAATGTACATGATCTTCCCCCAGATATTCCCTTGTTCTTTCAATTTCGTCTGGGTGGAAATGGGTACATGAATGACGAAAGTTTTGCCCAAGGGCAATCACCGAACGCCTGAAGCTGTCCAAAAAACGGCAAACTGCCTGTAGATGGAAGAAATGAAGGGCGCGCCGGACAGATTCTGTTGAACGTGGTAGAGATTGAGGAGGCATTCAGCAACTCAGACAGTTACTATAGGGCAGTGTGCGCTCTTCCGAGAATCTCACTTACACAGGGGCACCGCAGCTTCGTTTGCACAGAACCATGCCACGCATATTCGCCATTTCAGATGTACATGTAGACTATCCGGAAAACATGCGGCGTGTTATGGAGATTTCCACCAGCGACTATCAGGAAGATTGCCTGGTTCTTGCAGGCGATGTGTCCGACTCGCTGGAGCAACTGGAGTACCTGTTCAACGCGTTGCTGAGCAGGTTCAGACAGCTGGTCTTTGTGCCGGGAAACCACGAGCTCTGGGTGCGCACCGGGAAGCACAGCCACTCGCTGGAAAAGTTTCTGTCGGTCCAGACGCTCTGTGAAAAGCTCGGTGTGCGTGATGTACCCCTGCGTGTCGGTACAGCAGACTCCGCCGTCTGGCTGGTTCCCCTGTATTCCTGGTACCGCTACCCGGAGGACTGCGGGAGATCCCTGCATATCCGGAAGGAAGGGGAGTCCTGGAGAGCAGGGCTTTGGATGGACGAGTCATTGTGCAAATGGCCTGCTGAGCTCAATTCGACCAGGCGCATTTCAGACCATTTCCTGGACCTGAATCGGGCCAGAGTCAATGGGCACTACGATGCGCCGGTGATCAGCCTGAGCCATTTCCTTCCCCGCAAGGAACTCATGTTTGACACTACTGGGCACGCCCGGCGGTTTTGTCAACCAGGACAGACCATACCCGCACACCCGCAGGAACCGCTTCCAATGTTTAACTTCACCCGTGTGGCAGGCTGTGAATTGCTCGACACCCAGATCAGACAGCTGAGTGCAGTGGCCCATATCTACGGCCACCAGCATCGCAACCGGTGCCGGAAAATCGAGGGTGTCACCTACATATCACACTGCCTCGGTTACGCACGAGAGCAGCATATTCTGGGCACTTCAGCTGAGCCAAAACTGATCTGGGATCAGGGTTGTCTGATCGAAGCGGAAGATACTATGTAGTCAGTCTGGGTTCCGAGTGCAGGCTGCAGTAGTCTTGGTGCGCAGATCGGTCCCTGAAAACATGGACACCGGATTATTTGAATGGGTAGTGCGATGAAAGCGTGGTGGATTGCCGGAGGGAGTGTGCTGGCCATTGGCCTTGGCATTTTCGTGTTGAGTCGCCCCGAGTCAGTCGAGGTTTCACTGATCACTGCCGAGTTGGGGACGGTCGAAAGCACCGTCGCCAACACGCGTGCCGGCACTGTTGAAGCCTGCCAGCGGTCCCGACTTTCGCTGCCAATCGGCGGACAAATCGATACAATACTGGTGAGTGAAGGCGATGAGGTTGCCGAGGGGCAGCTGCTGGTGACTCTCTGGAACCGGGACAGAAAAGCTCGCGTGGATGAAGCTGCGGCGGCGGCCAATTCAGCAGAGAATGACAGCCGGGGGCTCTGCATTGCTGCGAGTTCCGATCAGCGTGAAGCTGAACGGTTGGTAGGGCTGGCATCCCGTCAGCTGGTTTCCGAGGAGTCTGTGGACCTGGCCGTGTCAAGGGCTGAATCAAGTTCTGCCCAATGCTCTGCAGCCAAAGCCAGGCAGGAGCAGGCGGTGGCCAGCAGGGAGGTCGCCCGTGCCATCTATGAGCAAACAGAACTGAGAGCCCCATTTGCCGGCACTGTGGCTGAGATCACCGGAAAAGTGGGTGAATACGCCACGCCCTCACCGCCAGGAGTTCCCACTCCGCCGATGATCGATCTGATGACCGATGACTGTCATTACATCTCCGCGCCCCTTGACGAGGTCGATGCTGCCGCGATACAGGTGGGCATGCCTGTTCGCGTGAGTCTCGATGCCTTTCGCAACCAGCCGTTTGCTGCCACGGTCACGCGCATTGCTCCCTACGTACTCGACTTCGAAAAACAGGCACGAACTGTCGAGATCGAGGCGGAATTCAATGCGCTGACAGAGGCGACTCGCATGCTGGCCGGTTACAGCGCAGATGTCGAAATTATTCTGGAAATCAGGGAGGCTGTGCTGAGGATTCCTTCAGAATTGCTGATCGATAGCCGTTTTGTTCTGGTGGTAAATGATCGGAATGTTCTGGAAAAACGTGAAGTGACAACAGGAATATCCAACTGGCGTTTTACTGAAATCACCTCGGGACTTTCGGTGCGCGATACTGTGGTTGCCAATATTGGCTCAGCCGGCGTGGTGGAGGGTGCCAGGGTTGAAGTCATTGACGAACCGCTGGCGGCAGGAGGTACAACCGGACGCTAGCTGTGGCCCTGATCGAACTGCGTGACATCAATAAGACCTATGAGATGGGTGGTGAGCCACTGCGGGCATTGCGGGATCTGAATCTCGATATTCACAGTGGTGAATACGTCTCCATCATGGGTCCCTCGGGCTCAGGCAAATCCACACTGCTGAATATCGTTGGACTCCTTGATCGCCCCGATACCGGCAGCTACCTGCTGGATGGACAGCCAACTGTCGCCGAAGAAGAGGAAGCGCGTGCCACCTTGAGACGCGAGAACATAGGTTTTATTTTTCAGTCCTTTCATCTGGTAAACAGGCTGACGGCACTTGAGAACGTGGAAGTGCCCATGATGCTGGCCAATGTGCCACTGGCGAGCAGGCGGGCTGCGGCAGAAGACGTTCTGACTCAGGTCGGACTGAGAGCACGGATGAAGCACAGACCCAATGAGCTTTCCGGCGGGCAACTGCAGCGGGTTGCCATTGCCAGAGCCATCGTTATGCGTCCCAAGATACTGCTTGCGGACGAACCGACCGGGAACCTTGATCAGGATTCCGGGAAGGAGATTGTCAGAGTGCTGGAGCAGCTTAACCAGGAGGGCATCACCCTGGTTGTGGTTACGCATGACATGGATATAGGCGTGCGGGCGTCGCGCCAGATACTCATGGTCGACGGCGCAGTTGACGAAAATCGTGCTGCCGCCCCCAGGAACAGTTGACTGTGCAGCCTATTGATCAATTGAGATTCAACTGGCGGGTATTCTCAGGTCAGCGTGTACGCACCCTGCTGTTGCTGCTCGCCGTGTCCATTGGTGTCGCATCTGTCGTTATGCTCACCAGCCTGGGGGAAGGCGCAAAACGATATATGAACGAGGAGTTTTCCAGTCTTGGCAACCGGCTGCTGATTATCTTTCCGGGTCGCAACGAAACTGTGGGGGGTGGGCCACCGGTCTACGGCTCCACGCCCAGGGATTTGACTCTCGAAGATGCTTTGGCTCTGGGCAGGGTTCCGTCCATTACGAAGGTCGCACCCGTACTCCCCGGCACAGTGGCCATTTCCCGTGGCAGCCTGTCGCGGGAGGCGATTGTCCTGGGCACTACATCCGTGTTTTTTGAAGTCCGTCAGCTGGAAATGGCCCAGGGCAGATTTCTCCCCGAGCAATCTGTGGAAGAGGCTCTTGCCGCAGTGGTGCTGGGTATGGACCTCAAGAGGGAGCTGTTTGGCAATGATTCTGCCGTAGGGCAATGGCTCAGGGTTGGTGATCGCCGGGTTCGGGTCATGGGCGTGATGGCGGACAAAGGAGAATCACTGGGCCTCAACATCTCGGACATTGCCATTGTTCCGGTACCCCTTGCTCAGCAGATATTCAATACCCAGAGCCTGTTTCGCATCATGCTGGAACTTCAGGAGGGTGCCGACGAAGATCTGGCCCGGCGACGTCTTGAACAGGTGATTCGCGATCGGCATGAAGGTGAAGCCGATATCACCATTGTCAGCCAGGACTCGATTCTCGCAGCATTCGACAATATTCTAACCGCCCTGACACTGGTGGTTGCGGCCATTGCTTCAATCAGCCTGATTGTGGCAGGAGTATTGATCATGAACATCAGCCTGATCTCCGTCCGGCAGCGGCAGCGCGAAATTGGCCTGTTGAAAGCCATTGGTGCCAGTGGAAGGCAGGTGCGCCAGCTCTTTCTGGGTGAGTCCCTCTTGCTCGTGTTTCTGGGGTCCGTCACCGGTACCCTGGTTGCCTACGTCATGGTGCTCCTGGTGAGAGCGCTGATCCCTGGGTTTCCCCTGTTTCCACCCGGCTGGGCGGCGCCTGCCGCGACTTTCACAGCACTGGTTTGCGGGCTGGTGTTTTCCTGGTTGCCGGCGCGGCGAGCCGCGCAGCTCGATCCGGTGCTGGCACTGCGAGGGCAGGCCTGATGCGCGCGGACGATTCGGCGAGTTGGATTCTCAGGGCACTGTGGATGCACAAAATGCGCTCAGCCCTAACGGTTCTGGGGTTTGCCATCGGTATCGCCGCGATGGTGCTGCTGAGTTCCCTGGGCGAAGGACTGAGGCTCTTTGTGCTCAAGGAGTTTACCCAGTTTGGCAGCCACATCGTCGCTGTGTCTCCCGGGAAAGTCGAGACCTTCGGCATTGGGGGTATGATCAACACCACCCGTCCCCTGACCCTTGAGGACGGCGAAGCCTTGCTGCGACTGCCAGGGGTCGAAAAGGTGGTTCCTATCGTCGCGGGTACTTCGCGGGTGAAAGCGGAGAATCGCAGCCGCCACACCAATGTGTATGGCGTCGGTCCTGAAGCAAGTGATGCATGGGGATTGAGCGTAGCCAGTGGCACCTTTCTCCCCGGAGAGGATTTTACCCGAGCCCGATCCTTTGCAGTTCTGGGCGGCACACTGAAAACCGAACTCTTCGGCACCTCCTCTGCCCTGGGAGAGACCATCCAGATAGGCGGCAATCGCTTTCGGGTGATCGGGGTGATGGCACCCAAGGGTGATTTTATGGGAACCGATCTGGATGACCTTGTATTTGTCCCTGCACTGAAAGCGCTGCAGATGTACAACCGCAACAGTCTGATGGAGCTGGACATCTACTACTCATCAAGTGTGCCGACCGAAGTGATCACCGAGCGCATTCGGCAGCAACTGATTCAAAGACACGGCTACGAGGATTTCACCATGGTCACTCAGGATCAGATGCTTGAGACTATGGACAATATTCTTCGCGCCCTCAAGTTTGCTGGCGCCGGTCTGGGTGCCATATCCCTGTTGGTTGGAGGGGTTGGCATTTCTACCATCCAGACCATTACCGTGAGTGAGCGTGTGAGCGAAGTTGGCCTCCTGCGTGCTCTGGGTGGCACCCGCCACCAGGTACGCAACCTGTTTCTGGGGGAGGCCGCAGTATTGGGCCTGATCGGTGGCATTGCCGGAATCCTTTCAATCGGAGCGTTTCTTGTCGTGGTCAAGCTGGGCGCGCCCGGGCTCCCAGTGAAACTGGAAGTGCAAGTTGTTCTGGCTTCACTGGTACTTTCCCTGCTGATTGGCCTGATTGCCGGGATCAGGCCTGCGCTGAATGCCACCCGGCTCAACCCGATTGATGCACTTAGAACCGAGTAAGATATCTTACTTCACACAACCGGGTTGCCTGAAGATCTGAATCATCTTTTGATCGCTGATTTCTCAGCTTTCCAGTGTCGTGGAACCTATCGGAGTCGCAGGGCATGGTCTGCACCCTGCAGGGTCACAAAGACAAAACCGGGGCCAAAACCTGCTGAGCGGCGATAGCCCTGATAAAAATGTAAACCCCTGTATTCTTTTCTGGCTTTGGATTGTTATACTGCTTTTTCATGTGGTCGAAGGACATGGGCTGAACCACTACATCTAGTGGTCAGGTGGGAAAGGATGCACAACCACGAGGATAAGCAATGAATGTGTGGATTTTTGGCGCCGTTCTTACCATATCAATAAGTATACTAATAGCGTTTATCACCTTCGTGTTCAAACATGGAGTTTGGAAGGGTGAGGTGGATTCGGACCGCAGCAATTTCCGAGAGTTCATGAATGAGATAAGACGCGACATCAAGGAAATCCGTGACAGGTTGACCGGAGGAATTCCACCAGCCGTTGAACCTGGCAGTCCCCTACAGTTAACGGAATATGGCGAAAAGCTGGCGAAGTCCTTGGATGCGGAACAATGGGCAGAGAAGGAATCAGCTGGGTTATTGCCAAAAGTTCAAGGCAAGGACGCTTACGAAGTGCAAGAACTTTGTAGCGCGTATGTGTTCGATGAATTGAAGCCGACTGAAGCTCAAGAAAGGACAATGCGAAAGTGTATGTATGAGCATGGCGCAACCAGAACTCATGTCAATGAAGTTTTGTCCTTAGTGTTGCGTAACAGGTTGCTGCGCGAACTCGGATTTAATGTATCTTGCTCCCTAAAAACCAGTCCCGAAGAGCCGCTATGAGTTATGAGGGCGGTTTATTCAACGAGTGGGGTGAACTTCTTTGCGGACTGGAGGAAGGGTGGAAAAGTCCACCGAAGCGAATTCATGGCTCGCATGGAGATACCCTTCCACGGATTTAAATCTGCAGAAGACGGATTGGCTTGAGCCCGACGAGATACTCCGATTTATGAAGAGAGACGCGTTAGACTCGCTTGTCAAGGATGTGCAGGGCACGATTGTGTACCGCAACAAGAAGTAAGGATCATGCGGACTGATTTCTCACTGTTCCCACTATCGCGTATAAGTGTGTATAAACAGCAAACTTTTTCATGATCTGTGTGCTCTCTTAAGTATGGCTCTGTATGTAGCTGTCCCAATTGAACACAACCCACGTATGTTGAGGCGGGCAGGTCAAAACATGATGTCTAGTTGTTTTCGAGCAGCTGATGCGCCTTCAAAGGATCGTCTGTTATCAGGAAATCGAGACCAGATTCCATCAGCATTCTCAGTCGTCCTTCCCCCTGACTGGTGTTCTCCTGGGATTGGGGTTCCGCTGCGATTGGAAACAGCGTCCATACACCAACAGCGTGACCCCGTTGTTTGAGGTGTTCAATTTGATCGCCATTGAGTGCCTGAATTGCGACACTGACGATTTCTGTCTTGAGAGCCTGTTGAGTGAGTGTTGAGGCCAGAGAATCGGGGTAAGACAGACTCACGAGCCCGCAATTGATGCCCAAGCACCCTGCTTTGAGACCAGCCAGTGCCCATGGATGGAAGGAGGTGACGAAGACCTGCTCCTGCAGTTTCATCTGTGCTACCAGCTTGGCTACTGCCGCGCCAAGCTGGTAGCTGCGGAAGAGGTTTTCCCCCGTCTTCAGCTCTATGTTGACCAGCATTCTGCTGCCGACTTCTTCAAGGGCCTGTTCAAGCAAGGGGATTCGTGCAGTGCGGGGGTACGAAAGGGTTCTGGGACCAATCTGCAGCTCTCGTGTGATCTCAAGATTGCGCAGTTGAGCCCATGTCTGATCCGCTATGCGCCCGGGAGTTCCGCACAGGCGCAGGCTGTCCCGGTCATGAAAAATTACAGGCCGATGGTCTCTGGTGAACCTGACGTCAAGTTCCACACCATCCAGTCCGAGTTCCGCTGCACGCTGGACACCCGCCAGGCTGTTTTCCTGGTGTTCAAGGGGCACGCCACGGTGGCCGAGCACCTGGATGTGTCTGCAGGACGAAAATACAGTCCTGTTGGTCAATAGTTGCTCCACCGGTGTCGGTTTGAGGATCCCAGCATACCCCAAAATGAGCTGCTGGCGGGTTGGAGGAAGGCACAGGCGCCATCTGCGGTATACTGAACAACTCTGTCCAGTGTATCTGGAGTCTGTCGGGATAGCATGCCTGTTGTAGGAAAAATGAATCAGTTGTCCGTGATCCGCAGGGTGGCAGACGGAGTACAACTCGATGGAGGTGACCTGGGGGAGTTCTTTGTCCCAATTGAGCAGGTGTCCGAAAATGTAACCAAGGGCAACAGTGTGCGGGTCTTTCTCTACCCGGATGCAGATTGCCGTATCCGGGCAACCACAGCGATCCCCAGAGCCCAGCTCGGGCAATGTGCATACCTCAGGGTGCTTTCAGTTGGGCGGTTTGGCGCTTTCATGGATTGGGGGATTGAAAAGGATCTGCTACTTCCTCATTCCGAGCAGGCCTGCCCCGTGGAGGAGGGGAAGCGGTATGTAGTCTACCTGTTTCAGGACAAAGAGTCCGGTCGTATAGCAGCCACAACCCGGCTGCACCGCCATCTGGAGGAATCGAGCGGGCCCTATAGTACCGGTGATCAGGTGGACCTTCTAATCGCTGCCAAAACCGAGCTGGGGTACAAGGCAGTTATTGAGGGTCGCTACCTGGGGTTGATATATTCAGCCGAGCTCAGCCAGCCGCTGCAGTTTGGACAACGCATCAGGGGTCGGATCAAGGCAGTTCGCGACGACGGCAAGGTTGATCTGAGCGTCACTATGCTGGATACAGAGGGCCAGGACCAGTTGCAGGAAACCATTGTGCAGCGAGCCCGGCAGAGCGGTGGCAGACTTGATCTGTCCGACAAGAGCTCCCCCGAAGCCATCTTTCGCGAATTCAAGGTCAGCAAAAAAAACTTTAAGCGTGCACTGAGCGGGCTCTACAAGCGCAGACTGATTCGTATCTATCCGCAGCATATTGAAATTGCCTAGACATCAGGCTTGCTGTCCGGCAGTACTGCCTGTACACCAAATGCAATGGACGGGTCACGCGACAGGCAACTGCTGCTGAGTCTGATGTACCTCATCTGCCACAGATTTCCTCCGAGACCCTGCCCGACACTGTGATCTGCGTGCCTGCTCCCTTTCGATTGACCAGTAGCTCCTGAGTCTCGATGTGCAGATAGTGATTTAGCTGGGGTCAGTGCTGGGATTGGATTTACAAACATGTTGTGAGTCAGCGGATACAGATCACTAACCTGTGTCGGGCGTGAACTGGTCGCGGCGACATCCCGTCACCAACATAATTCGATCTTCGGTCGCTGGCACTGCTGTCAAACTGATGTGCCGATGCACGCTGTTCAGGGGTTCACAGCGAATGTTCTGCGGTGCGGTTGTGAAGACCGGACATCGAGTCTTACTGGAATTCAGGTTGTCGAGGACGGGACAAGCGGCTGCAGCAACCCGTCTTCCAGACGGTAGATCAAAGCATGGATGGATATCTCCTGACCCCGCGCTCTGGCATCCTCTACAGTGGGGTTCTGCTCCAGGTTTCTGGCCTGTTCCAACGTGTGTGTTTCACAGGCTCGGTCCCAGAGCTCCTGGCTGATGTCTTCGGCATTCTGGCCCTGCGTCTCATGGCATATTCCACAGGCAATGCTGTGTCGCCTGATGGGTTCGACCCACTGCCTGATCGGCCCATCAGTAAATGCTTCCAGGCCCGCCTTGACCCCACCGCAACCGTAGTGTCCGCAGACAACAATGTGCTCGACCTTGAGGTAGTCAATGGCATACTGCAGAACAGCCTGAATATTCGTGTCGTCCGCGACAACCCTGTTGGCGATATTGCGGTGGACAAATACCTCGCCAGGCTCGATACCGGTAATGAGACTGACTGGAACCCTGGCATCGGAGCAGCCAATCCACAGGTATGCCGGTGCATGCACACGGGCAATATCCTCGAAGTAACCAGGGTGTGTTTCGCGCAGTCTGGTGGCCCACTGGCGGTTGTTTTCGAGCAGCTGGTCGATACTGGACATCTTGGGTTTCGGGTTGGCGGGGTCTCTTGTGATGGGGGATAGCAGGATCAGTCGTGCAGGCTGGAGCGTGCACAACCCACCAGTTAGTTCAGTGGCTTCACGACAAACAGCAGGTCGCCGGCATTGACCTGGGCTCCATTGGCCTGGTTGACACGTACAATCTCATAGCTCCAGTCTGCTGTAAACACCTCCCCGGCTCCCTTGACACCCGAGAGCGATATCTGGGTGAAGAGTTTCATCGCCTCAATCTGACAGAGCGTATCTCCCAGGTCCTTCTTTGAGCCGACTGGCGCATATTCGGGCTCAGTTGGTGTCGGTGTCGTATAGAAAATGCCGGTCATGGGAGCCAGCACCTTGATTTCGTCAGTGCCTTCGATAAGCAGCTCGTCTGTGCCGGTTTCCTCCACTTCGACACCGGTAGAGGCCATCTCCTCTATCAGCATGTCCTTGTCGAGACTGTCCAGCAGGGTTGGCAGGTAGTTGGTGTCGTAGGTGCCCTTGACAAATCCCTTATCGGCCAGGATTCTTTTCAGCAGGGGAATATTTGTGCACACCCCGCGGATGACAGTCTGGTCCAGCACTTCGATAAGTTTGGCGATGGCGTCCTTGCGGTTGGTGCCATGGACGATCAGTTGGGCAATCATGCTGTCGTAGAACGGCGAAATCGTCTTGCCTTCCGCGACCGAAGCAATCAGCTCCATATGATCGTGCTCGGGAAAGCTGCACTCGGTAACCAGCCCGGGAGTGGGCTGGAACTCTATATGTCCATGTGTGTCGAGCACGGCTTTTTCTGCGGTGATACGGGCTTCAATAGCACAGCCATTGGAAGCGGGGTTGAGTTCGGCGATGGAACCGCCTTCCGCTATGTGGAACTGTTGGGAAACAATGCTTATACCGGATGTCCACTCAGTCACCGGGTGCTCCACCTGGAGCCGGGTGTTCATTTCCATAAAGTAGACAGTTTTATCCACCAGATCGTAGATAAACTCCACGGTGCCGGCACCTATGTAATCCACGGCATTGGCCAGGGATTGTGCACTGGCATAACAGACTTTTTCCAGCTTTTTGGGGAGCATGGTCGAGCCGGATTCCTCCAGTACCTTCTGGTTGTTGCGCTGCACGGTACAGTCACGCAGTCCAAGAATGCGCGTGTTGCCGTGGCTGTCGCGCAGAACCTGCACCTCAATATGGCGCATGGATTCAATAAATTTTTCGAGATACAGGTCGCCGTTGCCGAAGGCGCTGCGGGCTTCGGCGAATACCGTGTTGAAAGAGTCTCGAATCTCGCTGGCGTTGCGCACCACCTTGATGCCCTTGCCGCCACCCCCGTGCACGGCTTTCAGCAGAACCGGATAGCCGATCTCCTCAGCTACCCTGGCCGTGGCCTCTGCGCTCGTGAGGATACCGTGGCTTCCGGGCACCACGGGCACGTTGTTGTCCATTGAAGTCTGGATGGCGTTGGACTTGTTTCCCATGGTGTCCATGCTGCGACCACGTGGCCCGATAAAGTTGAGGTTGTTCTTGCGACACAGTCGGGCAAAATCGGCGTTCTCGGAAAGGAATCCAATCCCCGGGTGCAGTGCGTCGGCACCCTGGCGACCGGCGATGGTCACCACGCTCAGCCCATTGAGATAGCTTTCATCGGGTGTCTGCCCACCTAATGAGACCACCTCGTCCTGGTCGCGCAGCATATCGACACACACGGATTCCATATCAGGGTCCGATTGCACCAGAAGTACTGTCTTCTCCAGTTGCTGGGCAATGCGAATCAGTTTTACAGCCGTGCAGCCACGGGCATGAATCAGAACCTTCTCAATGGGTGCCATGAGGTCGCGTGCCTTGACCAGCTGTTCGGCTGGCAGCTCGCCGGGAATATCGCGACCGGCCAGAATGCGCTCGATGACATCTTCGATGTTCTCCTGGGGCATGCCAATGCCAGGGTCAACCTCCCGCAATTTCTCGTCGAGACCTTCAGCGAAGGGGTGTTTCACCAGGCCCCGCATAGCACCAGGCGTGCGGCTGAGATAGTTTGCCACGGTGCACATGGAGGGAAGGAATGAAGGCACGACCGTCCGGCCAGCGAAGGGCATGTCGGAGCCGCTCAGATAGTAGGTGTGAACCAGCGGGTGGGTCACGAAGCTTGCCTGGGACCCGCCGGTACAGTCACCAAAACCAAAGACGATAATCGGCAAGCCCGTCTCTTCAATAAACCGCGTGATGCGGTCGTTGGTAATGGCCATGGAGAAGAGCGCATTGGGCCCCTCCTTGGTTTGCATGCCACCAGAGGACACAAAGGCGACTATGGGAAGACCCTGCTCGGCGCACTCAACCATCAGGTCGCACAGCTTTTCTGCTCCAGCCATGTCGAAAGCACCAGCCTGGAAAGATACATTCGAAATAACTGCGCCGACTCGCTGTTGTTGGCCGCTTTTCAGCTTGCCGATTCCGGTAACCACGCCACATGGGGTAACGTCCTCTGCCAAGGCCTTTTCAATCGACAACCTGAAGCCGGGAAAATTAACCGGGTTGGAGGTCATGCGCTCGGCATAGAGTTCTTCGAAATCGCTGAAGAAGTGCTTTCGGAATGCCTCTACAGTGGTCTTTTTCTCGCGCTTGTAGCTGTCGAGAATGCGCTGCACCAGCAGATCCCGGTAGGCGATATCGAGTTGGTTCCAGAAGTCCTTGCGTTTGCCGATCCGAACCGGGTTGATCCGGCCTTCAAAAGCCTTGCCGTGAAATCGAGCGTTGAGAAAACCAGGCACCAGGGTTTCAAAGAAGAACGTGATCAAAACCAGCAGGGAGTCGGACAAACGTGGAAAGAACACCCGTTTCCATTCCTCAACCTCGCTGAGAAAATCCCCACGGCGACGATACCTGGTGAAATACTGTAGCCAGTCGGCAAACTTTTCTGACTGATCCATTGCCTGCTCGGCCTCAGCTCCGGGTGTGCCCACGGCCAGCGAGTACTCGGCAACCGACTCGGTGGCCTGTTGCATTGAAGTATCAAGAATTTTCCCCAGGGAGTCTTTGGAGAGAGTATGGAATGCCCGGGTCTCCTCGGCGATGTCGGCGAACCTGTCAATGATGGTGTTGTACAGAGCATCAAAGATCAGGATACATGCAAATTCAGTATGGAATGTGTCGCGCAGCTCCGAGGAGTAGACAAGATCCAGCACGGTGATCTCATTGTCGGTCTTATGTGCCAATACATCCTTCTGATCATCGCCCCCTGTCGTGTCAATGAGCTGGGACAGGCGGACAAAGTTGAAGATTCCATCCGATTTCCAGCGATTGTAGAGATAGAGCACCACCTGAAAGCAGAGCTGGCGCCGTGCGTCGGTAAAGTTTTTCTGCGGGTTCCCGAGCAGCAGTGTGGTGAATCGACCACGCTCCTTGTCGAGGTCGGCACGTCTTTGGCGGTAATGTGTCCAGGACTTGTAGAGCTGATCCTGGTACACCAGTTTTTCAGGATCCTGGTGCCAGCGGTTAAAGGCGGCTTCTCGTGAGGATCGCTGACGCTCGCTCAGATCCCCGGCGGGTATTTCTTCCTCGGCCAGTCTGCCGTAGGTGTCCACAGTGCTGGACGAGATCCTGGTGCGCATGCCGAGATAGCGCATGTAGGCCATGCAGTGGTCGAACAGGCTGGGAAATTCCGCCACGCCGTTTTTAATACTGAAACCCGATGAGCGTTCCAGTTCTCTCAGACGCTCGCTGGGCTTGAGTGCCCGTTCGATACTGTGCTGGTAGTCGCGGTTCATGTCTGGCGTGGTCGCCAAAAAATCCAATGCGGCTTTCTCGATGGCACTGAAGGTCTCCACGATGCAGTCTGCGAGCGGCTGAACATCATGTTCCTGGGATTCCGGGCTCCAGTTTATGACGCCATCGATCACCCTTTTCTGAAAGAGCTCGCTGGGTGAGACACCGACATAGCGGGCGCTCTCCTGCCAGGAGAGATTGTACTGCCGGGCGATATTGGCCAGCCCCTTGGGCTGGATCGTATTGAAGACGCCTGTGGTTACCGCCAAAAGCACATTGGTAGCGGCCAGGGGAATCGCTCCTCCGGAGTAGCCGAGGCCATAGATTATTCCCAGGGTGGGCACAGGAGCATTGGTCATCTCTGCGATCAGCCTGGAAATGGAATGTGCCTGATTGCCGGAGTTGGCCTGCTCGCCTGCATCTGCGCCTGGCGTGTCCATGAATGTGACGATGGGAATTGAACGTTTTGCCCAGGCACGAACCTGGCGGCAGGCTTCGAGGTGGTGTTCAGGCCCCCAGACACCGTTATTCTCAGACCGGTTCTGGACGAGGATACCGATTCTGCGTGTGCCACCTGATACAGACAATTCTATATCGACAGCATAATAGGGGCCCATATCGACTTCATCGTGGACCGTGCCGCGAAACCTCTTGACGACAGATTTCGCACTGGGCCTTGAGGTCGCCTCAGCAGGTTCGAGTGTCCGGCCAACATATTCGTCGACGCTCAGTTTCTTGAGATTTCCGGCCTCCCGGTTGATTTCAGTGGCAGACAGCAGCCCGGGGATTCTCTGATGCCAGGCAAAGGGGTTGGTCCCCTGATTGAGTGCGTAGTCCTTGGCCTGCTGTTCGGCAAGTGAGAAGAGAGGCAGGCTGTTTTCGGTATCTTTCGATGGCATCTGAGGTATTCGCTAGAATGGGAGGGTCTTCCGAGAGAATCAGCATATCCGAAACCCGAGATTCGGATGATTGTTTGGTGTCAGGCTCGTCGTTGCTCGATCTCATAAGTCCAGAGGAGATTATAGCGGTACACTGACGCAATTGCAGACCCGGGCGTTGCGTGCAGGTTATCAGGTCTTGTCCTGCTCACATCGGTTGGGGGTTCTCAAAACAGTGCGTCAAGGGTAGTCCAGAGATATGATTGAGATGAATTCCACAGATACCACCTTGGGCCTGCTGCACAGCAGGCGCTCCGTCGTTGCGGCTGATATGACTGATCCGGGGCCGGACGATGAACAATTGCAGCAGATTCTGGCGGCGGGAATCCGTGTGCCGGATCATGGCAGAATCTGTCCTTGGCGGATTCAGATCATTGGCAGTGAGGGCAGGGAGCGACTGGTTGAATTACACAGCCGGCTGTTCTCCAGGGCCAACCCTGCAGGGCGACCCAAACAGCTGGAACTTTTGAATCGGATAACCCTGAGGGTGCCCCGGCTGCTGGTGGTGAGTTCCCACCCTGACCCTGGGAAATTTGACACAGTACCCTTGGTTGAGCAGCAGATGTCGGCAGGAGCCGTCTGTCAGAATATTCTGGTTGCCACCCATGCGCTGGGTTACGTGGGCCAGTGGCTGACCGGGTGGCGGGCGTATCAGCCTGAGATCAAGGCACTCTTTGGCCTGGATACCTCGGTGGGCATTGCCGCATTTCTCCATCTGGGCTCTCCTCGAGGGCCAGTGAAAGAGCGGGACCGGCCACTATACTCCAGGATTGTCTCTACCTGGAATGGAGACTGAGATCAGGCAACTGCCCGGACCGGCCATGATAAAAAAAAACTATAGATATAAATCCGTGCCAGCTGAGGGCCAATGTATTTGACAGTTCAGCAGGTGTGCGGCCCAAGGCGGTTTTGTGGACTACAATTCTACATGTAGTATGCATATTGAGATATTTAATCTATATATAGTGGTATTTGTGTTTTAATCACTCGCCTTGTGCATCTCGGCGTGGTGCTCGTCAGGAGCCCCGTTTCGGGCTGGCCGCCTGCGACAGGGGCTGGCACAAACAGGAATGAAAAATACAGGCATCCTGCGGTGTCGACCAGACGTCTCATCAATCAGCACAAGGGGTCGTTCGGGGGTTTGAAAGGTACGAAGCGATGGCAGAAGCGTTACAGGCAGTACGTTTGAGTTCAGAAGTCGATATGCAATCTACTTCTCTGGATATATGGGACAAGAAGTATCGACTCAAGGATAGGGACGGAAATCCCGTTGACCGTGACATTCGGGATACCTACAAGCGCATTGCCGCAGCGCTGTCGGCTGTTGAAGAAAATGCCACATTACGCACCCACTGGAATGAACGCTTCCTGTGGGCGCTCGATGCAGGTGCGCTGCCAGCGGGGCGCATAATTTCCAACGCCGGTGCCCAGGAGTACAAGCCGGCCACGTCCACTATCAACTGCACTGTGTCGGGGACTATTCTCGATTCCATGGACGATATTCTCGACAAGAACCACGAGGCGGGCATGACGCTCAAGGCAGGCTGTGGTATCGGGTATGAATTTTCCACGCTGAGACCCAAGGGTGCCTATGTTTCAGGTGCGGGCGCGTACACCTCCGGGCCGCTGTCGTTCATGGATATCTACGACAAGATGTGCTTTACCGTCTCCTCCGCCGGCGGTCGTCGCGGTGCGCAGATGGCGACCTTTGATGTCAGCCATCCGGATGTTATGGATTTTATCCGTGCCAAACGCGAAGACGGCCGCCTGCGACAGTTCAACCTCTCGCTGCTGATTACCCGTGAGTTTATGGAAGCAGTCAAAGCTGATGGCGACTGGAAGCTCAGCTTCCCTGTTACGCCCAGGGAGGCTGAGTCCATGGATCTCGAAGATGAGGAAACCGTTGTCTGGCGACACTTCCCGGTGGAAAACGGCTATGTCGTCAATGATGAAGGCAAAACCGCCTGCAAAATCTACAGGACTATCAAGGCGCAAAGGCTGTGGGACAGCATCATGAGTTCCACCTACGACTTTGCCGAGCCTGGGTTTATCCTGATCGACAGGGTCAACGAGATGAACAATAACTGGTTCGACGAAAACATTCGGGCCACCAATCCATGTGGAGAGCAGCCATTGCCGCCCTACGGGAGTTGCCTGCTGGGTTCGGTCAACCTGACCAAATTTGTTATTGATCCCTTTACCGAGAATGCCCGCTTTGACTGGGAGAAGTACCGCGAGGTTGTGGCGGTGTTTACCCGTATGCTTGATAACGTAGTCGAGATTAATGGCCTCCCACTGCAGGGGCAGAGGGAGGCCATTGAGTACCGGCGTCGCCATGGTATGGGGTTCCTGGGACTGGGTTCTACCGCAACCATGTTGGGCATGACATACGGTGACGCGGACTCCGTCGAATTTACCGAAGCTGTTGCCCGGGACATGGCTATGGTGGGCTGGCAGGAGGCTCTTTCCCTGACGAGAGAAAAAGGTGCCGCACCCATTATGGAGGAAGACTTTGAGATCACCCCAGCCATGATGCTGGCGCGCCCTGAGATGGCTGATGACGGCCTCAGGGTGGGTGATACGATCAAGGGCAAGGTATTGCACGCACGCTACAGCCGGTATATGCAGCGTATCGCCGGGCAGAATCCGGAACTGGTGGATCAGCTTGCGGAAGAGGGTGCACGCTTTACCCACCACAGTTCCATTGCGCCTACGGGCACCATCAGTCTGTCCCTGTCCAACAATGCCAGCAACGGCATTGAACCCAGCTTTGCACATCACTACTCGCGTAACGTGATTCGGGAGGGGCGCAAGACCAAGGAAAAGGTGGATGTATTCAGTTTCGAACTCCTCGCGTACCGGCAGCTGATCAATCCCGAGGCGATGCCCTGTGCAGAAAATGCTGAAGCCCGCTTGCCGGATTGCTTCGTATCCTCCGAGGAAGTGACACCCAAGCAGCATGTGGATATTCAGGCGGCGGCACAGAAGTGGGTGGATTCATCCATCTCCAAAACTGCCAATGTGCCCACCGACTACCCCTTCGAGGACTTTAAGGATATTTACCTCTATGCCTACGATCAGGGTCTCAAGGGCTGCACGACCTTCAGGTTTAACCCCGAGGCATTTCAGGGTGTGTTGGTCAAGGAGAAAGATTTGGAAAATACCACCTACGAGTTCAAGCTCGAAGATGGTTCAACGGTGAAGCTGAAAGGCAACGAAGAAGTCGAGTACGACGGGGAGACGCATTCAGCGGCCAACCTCTTCGATGCATTGAAAGAAGGATATTATGGAAAATTCTGATGAGAGCTGGCAGCGTGGACTGCACTTCTCCGCTTCGGTGACGCTCTTGTCAGTGAGGTGAGCAGGTTGCATCAGAGTGCAACGGGAAGACAAGAGATGACGATAAGAATAGATCAAAAGATTGTAGGTTACAAAGTCCAGGAAGAAGAGCAGCAGCCCGAGACAGCGGCTGCCGAGCCCGAATCCAATGTGGTGCAGATGCATGAATCCGTTGAGCGTCCGGAGCGGCTCGTGGGTTCGACCTACAAGATCAAACCGCCCATGTCCGAGCATGCCATGTATGTCACCGTAAACGACATAATGCTCAACGAAGGCACAGAACATGAAATCCGCCGTCCCTTTGAAGTCTTTATCAACTCCAAGAATATGGAGCATTTCCAATGGGTTGTCGCTCTGACCAGGCTCATTTCTGCAGTCTTCCGCAAGGGGGGAGATGCCACCTTTCTGGTCGAAGAATTAAAAGCTGTGTTCGATCCCAAGGGTGGCTACTTCAAAAAGGGGGGGGTGTTCATGCCCTCCCTGGTGGCCGAGATTGGGTACGCCATTGAAGATCATATGAAGCTGATCGGCATGATCAACACCGACCTGGATGACTACCAGCAGGCCTATATTGAGCAGAAAAAGGCAGAACTCCAAAACGCGAAAACCGCGGCATCCGAACCTGATACGTCCGAGTTCCCCGAGAATTCAACCCTGTGCACCAAGTGCAGCACCAAAGCTGTGGTATTGCTGGACGGCTGTATGACATGCCTGTCATGCGGCGACAGCAAGTGCAGTTAGAAGTCAGGAGCCAATCCGGGAACCTGCTTCCCACAAGTAGAGCAGGCCCCGGATGGGGTGTGCCCTGCGTCTGCTGCACTGTGGGGCACGGCGTGAGCGGGACTTTTTATTCTTTATTCTGAGTGAGTGGTTGCTCAGGCGCTGGCCAGTGCCTTGATATGCGCGTTCAGGCGGCGCTTGTGCCGGGCGGCCTTGTTCTTGTGAATCAGGCCCTTGTTTGCCATGCGGTCAATCACTGGAACTGCCTTTTCGAAAGCAGCTTTGGCCGATTCCAGATCCTTGGCTTCAATGGCGTAATACACCTTCTTCATGCAGGTACGCACCATGGAGCGCTGGCTGGCATTGTGAGCGCGGCGCTTGTCGTTCTGACGGGCGCGCTTGCGCGCCTGGGGTGAGTTGGCCACTGCCGGTCATTCCTCGTTGAGTCTGCAGGTACATTCAGGGGGCGCAACTATGCCTTCGCGATATGGGGATGTCAAACACTTGTGCCGGCTCAGGGCATTTCGCAATTTTGGGCTGTTGGTTTGGAGATGCTTTCGAGGTAGACACAGTACTCGTTGGGCGTTCGGCAGTCGGGCGCGTGGATGAAGCGCTCGGATTCGCAGGTGCACGAAATCTGACAGAGCAAGGGTACTCCGTCAGACTGATGACGCTGGGTTGGCTGGCGTCGCCGCGCTGCGGCCCCGGCACCAGCCTAGCTGTCGAGGTCCGGACAATTGAGATACTGCCTTTGCGCCTGGCTCTCCACAGTCTGGCCGGCGAGGATGTGTGTTCCGCCGCGCGTGCCGTTGCAATAGCAGTCCCGAATGTCCTGCCGCGTGCTGGCCACCGCATAGCACCCGGTCCGGTTATATTGGGCTAGGTTGGGTCCCCAAGTGCCTCTAGACAAAACCAGGTTCTGCTCCGCATTCGTGAACTCGCCACGGGTCTTGAAGCAGAAGCGGCGAATCGGACTTGTATATGGTGCTGTGCCACCGTACACAACGACTGTGTAGCGCGTATTCTTCTTCAGGCTGGAGAAGTTGACGGTCTGTACCGACAGTGGTTGGGATGAACCGAGATCTGTTATCTGCTGTGGAGTACCCATCCCGCCTTCTTGAACCCCCGCATATACTGTGAATGAGTTTGTAAAGGTGGTTTGCGCAGTTTGGAATGTCAGGCTGTTTTGTGTGGGAATCCCGAGAATATTTCCGATGGGGAACCCCCCGCGCTCTGACACGCCTTCCGTGCAGGCTTCAGTGCCGGTGGTCGCCGGAATGACCAGCGGCGCCAGCTGCTGGGCCTGCGCCGGCCATGCGATGGCCGCAAGCAGCAGGAGGGGTACTAATTTAGCGGGGGGGGGGGGGGGTGAAGCGTCTCATGGTGAATCCTCCAATGGAGTTGATGTCTTGAGTATACACCTTGTGCTTTCCGAATACTACACTCACTACCCCACACTCCGAAATAGCGGGATTGCAAGCTGTTCCCCGTTTCGTGGCTGGCAGGGGGAGAAAGGTGAGCCTGATGCTCATAACCCCCACCGTATTGCGTTGTTCTGTGAGAAACCGGTTGATCAGTACCGTCTTGTCATTGCCCTGCGGGCCATAGAGATAGGCGTCAGACGGAGGTGGCTTCTTGCGAAGAATAAAATCTGCCCGATGTTGATACTGTGTGCTGTTCTTCCTGTCGCCCTGTCAGGTAGAGGGGGACGGCTCCCGTTTCCGGGTTGGAACAGCGTGTGAATATCCGACCTGCGCCTCATCCGCTGCAGTATACCCCGCCTTCCTTCACTGCGATTTCGTTAAGCATGGAAAGCCGCTCAGACATGGAAGACCGGACCGATTGTAACACTGGTTTCGGATGTCCTGACATCGCACCCGATTTCTTACACGCAGCGCGAGCCCTGCCCTTTCCCCCGGTTTGTGCATTCGATCCGGGGCAGATCGTATCCTGCACTTTTTGATTGATAGGCATAAATGAGTGAGTGTGTACAAATTCCCACAACACTTATATAGTTCTCACATCAGGCTGAATGACCTCGGCACTGCTCGGAGGCAGCCTCGACAGGCTCTTTCCAGGATAGTCAGGCTGCTACCATAATCTTAATTCAGGAGCGGTTATGCAACACTCGTCTGACCCCTCCCGTAACCAGGATTCCGGCATTGAGCCAGTGCGTCATGTAAAGTGGTCGCCCAGCAACCTAACCATCGCCGTTGCGCTTGGAATTGCTGGTCTGTTCCTCACCGTCCTGCTGTGGGGCTTCAGTACCGTCAATACCAGAATCGGTGATCTGGCAGCCTCAATGGACTCAAGGTTCGACGATGTCAACTCCAGGTTTGATGATGTCAACGCCAGGTTTGATGACATCAACGCCAGATTTGATGACGTCAACGCCAGATTCGATTCCATTGACCGCAGGTTGCAAAACCTTGAAATGGGCTTCCTCGATCTTTCAGTTCGAACAGCCAGGCTCGAAGGCCATCTCGGTGTTCCGCAAGCTGGCATCGCACACGAATCTGAATCTGATTCCATCGCACAGCAATAACCAGCGGGACTTTCTCGGCCTTCGTAATTTCATGCTGCTTTTATGCAGTTTCTGCTGGCATTGGCATTTCGAGTATAGTTTCCAATTGAGGCGCGTGGATTGAAACTGCGATTATCTATGAGAACTACACAAAGCCCAGCACCAGCCCAGCAATCACGCCGGTTTGCGCAATCAGGGCCCCGATCATCCACTTCAGCAGGTCGCTCTTCAGTTCGGCCATCTGTCGTTTCAGGTCGCCCTTCAGTTCGGTCATCTGCCGTTCCAGGTCGCCCCTCAGTTCGGTCATCTGCCGTTCCAGGTCGCCCTTCAGTTCGGTCATCTGCCGTTCCAGGTCGCCCTCAAGCTTCAGCAAGTCCCGCTTGGTGGCCAGATTGCTGTCCAGCAGACCCGCCTGCTCGTCCGCCAGTGCTTCGGCCTGCGCTTCGGTAAACCCCGTGCCCGTCAGCCGTTTGACGAACCGGTGCGTGTCAAATGCGATCGCTTCGCTCATCCAGCGGTACCTGTCCCAATATCTGTCAGTGAATATTATACCAAGATCCTGATCTGCCATTGTGCCCGCACTTTTTGCCATTCGGATAAAAAGTCTACGAGGAGGCAGAGTATGTACTGCTGGGAGTCGCTATGTACCTGTATTTGCACAGAAAAATTGTCATTTAACCGACGCAGTCTATACACTCGCATCCCATGCCCGACCAAGACCTGCACAGTACTCTAGCGAGCTCGCAAGAGCGATACCCTGGTCAGAGCCCAACCCTGCTGAAATCCAGTTCTTCGGTGGGTGGTCTGACTCTGGTTTCCCGGGTTTTCGGCCTGGTCCGCGACCTGCTGTTTGCTCAGCTCATTGGAGCCGGGGCCGCAGCTGATGCCTTTTACGTGGCATTTAAAATCCCCAATTTCTTTCGCCGTCTCTTCAGCGAGGGTGCTTTTAGCCAAGCCTTTGTCCCTGTTCTGAGTGATTATCGGCACAACAGTCCGGCAGAGCAGGTCAGGCAGTTGATCAGCAAAGTATCAGGCACACTTGGACTGATACTGTTGGTCTTTACCGTTCTGGTTGTGGCGCTGCCAGAGGTTTTCACGTCCATCTTCGCCTACGGGTTTCGATCCGACCCGCAGAAATTCGAGGATGCGACCCACATGCTGCGCATCACCTTTCCCTATTTGATGCTGGTGAGCCTGACGGGTATGGCCGGGGCGGTGCTGAACTCCTATGATCGCTTTTCAGTGCCTGCCCTGACGCCCGTATTGCTCAATCTGTGCCTGATCAGTGCCGCACTTTTTGTGTCCCCTGCCATGTCGGAGCCGGCATACGGTCTCGCCTGGGGGGTGCTTGCAGCCGGGATTACACAGCTCCTGTTTCAGTTGCCCTTCCTTGCATCCATGCATTTGCTTCCCGCACCGCGCTGGGGTTGGAGCGATCCGGGTGTGCGGCGTGTCACCAGCCTGATGCTCCCGGCCATATTTGGCGTCTCGGTCAGCCAGATCAACCTCCTGCTGGATACATTTCTGGCTTCGTTTTTGCCCACCGGCAGCGTATCCTGGCTCTACTACTCCGACCGCCTGTCCGAGTTGCCGCTTGGTGTGATCGGCATTGCTGTTGCCACGGTCATTCTCCCCAACCTGTCGCGGCAGCGTTTCGACGAAGATCATACCCGCTATAGCCGGACTCTTGATTGGGCTGTGCGTACGGTGTTGCTCATCGGAGTGCCAGCCTCGCTTGCACTGATCGTGCTCGCCGAACCCGTCCTTGCAACCCTGTTTATGTACGGTGAATTCAGCGAGCGCGACCTGAGTATGTCAGTGCTGAGTCTGAGAGCCTACGCCGCCGGCTTGCTGGCCTTTATGCTGGTCAAGGTGTTGGCACCAGGATATTACGCCGTGGAGGATATGAAGACCCCGGTACAGATCGGAGTGATCGCTATGGTGCTCAATATGGTGCTCAACCTGATCCTGGTTGCTTGGTTACATTTCGGCTACCAAATTGGTCATGTCGGTCTCGCCCTGGGCACCAGCCTTGCTGCAGTGGCGAATGCCGTGCTTCTGTACCGGGGGCTGCGAACTCGGCACATATACTCTCCACGTTCGGGTTGGCTGGGTTTTTTCACCCGCCTGATGCTGACCTCTGCGCTGATGGTTGCAGTGCTTGTGTATCTGCAACTGGTCTGGGATGACTGGCGCCTCTGGAGTGCCGCTGAACGGGCGATACGACTGTTCGTGGTATGTCTGACCGGACTGACCACCTATGGCTTGGGATTGCTGGCGCTGGGGTGGCGCTGGAGGGGCCACGGTCAATAGGCACCGACAGAGCTGAACCTGTTCCAGAATGCTGTTCGGGGCTATACTTGTGCACTGTTTTATTCTGGTAACTCGTGGCTCTGCCAGCCGTTTCGGTATCTGATCAATTATCGTGGCATCCGATTTGATGAACACAACTGTGTCCACGCAAACGAGCGGTGGGCGCCTCCCGTTAAAGCTGTACCCTGGGCGGGCACGGCCTGCCTGTCTGTCGAGGGGCTGTGTGCTGACTATCGGCGTGTTTGACGGTGTACACCTTGGGCACCAGCATCTTATCGAGCAACTGGTGCTTAAAGGCAGGGAATTCGGGTTACCCGCAGTGGCCATGACGTTTCAGCCTGATCCCGCCGCCTATTTTTGCGCGGATAGGGGCATTTCGCTGATGAGCTGGCGGGAGCGAATTCTCGCCCTCTCGGCAACGGGTGTGGATCATGTGGCCTGTCTGCCTTTTGACAGGAATGTCAGCGGGATGAGAGCCCGGGAGTTTGTGGAGGACTTGCTGGTTCGCCAGCTCGGCGTGCGTTTTCTCAAAATCGGTGACGATTTTCGCTTCGGTGAAGGCCGCGAAGGAAACTATGAAACCCTGGTGCATCTGGGGCAGGAGCACGGTTTCGATGTGAACGAGACCGCAACCTGCGAGGTTGATGGCAAGCGGGTGAGCAGTACCTGGATCCGACACTGTTTGGCCGAGGGTGACCTTGAGAGTGCGGAACGGCTCCTCGGGCGTCCCTACCAGATGTGTGGCCGGGTGATCAGGGGAGAAAAGCTCGGGCGCAGGCTGGGGTTTCCCACCGCAAATATTGCGCTGAGGCGCAAACGGGTCGCCATGACGGGCGTCTATGCGGTGCATGCTGACCTGCCTTCAGGCGAATCCGTAGCTGGCGTCGCAAACCTGGGTGTCCGACCCGCCGTCAACCGCCTGGACACGCCGCTTCTGGAGGTACATCTGCTGGACTTTGATGCTGACCTGTACGACCAGAGTATCCAGGTGAACTTTGAAAAGCGGTTGCGCGATGAGCGTGATTTTGATGGGCTGGAATCCCTGCAGACAGCTATCGCTGAGGATATCAAGATGGCCCGCGACTGGTTTGCCAGCAAAGACTGATGGACTGATCTGATTGGCGCGGACGAAGCACCACCGCGTTACGAACACAATGAGCGACTACAAGAGCACCCTGAATCTTCCCAATACAGGGTTTCCAATGAAAGCCAATTTGGCCCAGCGCGAGCCGGAACGGCTCAAAAAGTGGGCTGAACAGGATATATATGGCCAGATCAGAGCGGCGCGTGCGGGATGCGAGCGGTTCATTCTTCATGACGGGCCTCCCTATGCCAATGGGGATTTGCACCTGGGGCATGCGGTCAACAAGGTACTCAAGGACATCGTTATCAAATCCCAGACCCTGAACGGTCTGGATGCGCCCTACAAGCCAGGCTGGGATTGTCACGGTCTGCCCATTGAGCACAGGGTGGAAACCAAAATTGGCAAGGCTGGAGACAGGGTCGATCACGCGACCTTCAGAAAAAAATGTCGCGAGTATGTCTACAGCCAGGTTGACCGACAGCGCGAGACATTTGTACGAATGGGGGTTTTCGCTGATTGGGATAACCCCTACCTGACCATGAACTATGCTACCGAGGCACATATCGTTCGTGCTCTGGGGAAGATCATCGACAGGGGTCATGTGTACAAGGGCGAGAAGCCGGTCTACTGGAGTGTTGTCGGTGGCTCGGCACTGGCTGAAGCTGAAATTGAATATCAGGACAAAACTTCCTTCTCAGTGGATGTGGCCTATCCGGTGCGTGATCCGGATTCGCGTCGGAGATTTGCGGAGGCCTTTGGCGACGCTGCCGCGGAGGGAGATATCGCCGTCGTGATCTGGACCACCACACCCTGGACCCTGCCATCAAGTCAGGCGGTCAGCCTGCACCCCGAATTGGACTATGTGCTCATAGAGGCAACCGGGCACAGGCTGGTTGTTGCTGAAGCGTTGCTGGACGAATTCGCGTCGCGAGCCGGTATTGGCTCGCCGTCAGTACTGGCTCGCGCTGCCGGTGCGGTGCTTGAACACGCACTGCTCGATCATCCATTTTATGACAGGAAGGTGCCTGTGCTCCTCGGCGACCACGTTACGACGGAGGCGGGAACCGGCTGTGTGCATACCGCCCCGGATCATGGCGTCGATGACTACACTATTGGCAAAAAGTATGGTCTGGGCATTCTGAACTATGTCGACGACAGGGGGCTTTTTCGCGACTCGGTGCCGCTTTTTGCAGGTCTGCATGTATACAAGGTCGATCCGGACATTCTGGCAACCGTTGAGGAGCATGGCAACCTGTTGAGCAGGTCAACCTTCAGCCACAGCTATCCGCATTGCTGGCGCACCAGGACACCGCTGATTTTCCGGGCCACGCCGCAGTGGTTTATCAGTATGACCCAGGCGGGTCTGCTAAAAAAGGTCCGGGCCGAAGTGCCCGATATCGAATGGATACCGGACTGGGGTCAAACGCGCATTGAATCCATGCTGGACAGCAGTCCAGACTGGTGTATTTCAAGGCAACGAACCTGGGGTGTTCCCCTCTGCCTGTTTGTTGACCGAAAGACGCAGGAACTGCATCCGCGTACTTCGGAGCTTATTGAACTCGTTGCGCAGCGAGTTGAGCAGGGTGGCATTGATGCCTGGTTCGAACTGGATACGGCTGACGTCCTTGGAGATGAGGCAGAGCATTATCAGAAGGTGACCGACACTCTGGATGTCTGGTTTGACTCCGGCGTGACCCACTACAGCGTGCTTGCCCAGGAAGAAAATCAGAGGTGTCCGGCGGACCTCTATCTGGAAGGCTCCGATCAGCACCGCGGCTGGTTCCAGTCGTCGCTGAAAACTTCTGTAGCCATGAATGATCAGGCTCCATACAAACAGGTCCTCACCCACGGGTTCACTGTTGACCAGGATGGACACAAGATGTCCAAGTCGCTGGGCAACGTCATTGAACCGAAGAAAGTGATGTCAACTTTGGGTGCCGATGTGATGCGGCTCTGGATTGCGTCAGCTGACTTCTCTGCCGAAATGAGTGTGTCAGATGAAATTCTCAGGCGAACTGCTGACTCCTACAGGCGTATTCGCAATACCTTGCGTTATCTGCTCTCCAATCTGGATGGCTTTGATCCCGCTGTTCATTCGCTGGATACAGCCGAGATGCTGGAGCTGGATCGCTGGGCTCTGGATGCTACAGCGCAGCTGCAGGATGAAATCGTCGAGCATTACAACCGCTATCAGTTTCATTTGATATATCAGAAGCTGCACAATTTCTGTGTTGTGGAGATGGGTGGTTTTTACCTGGATATCATCAAGGATCGCATCTACACCTGCCGGACGGATTCCGTGGCACGCCGCTCGGCGCAGACGGCAATCTGCCGGATTGCACACGCGTTAGTCCGCTGGATTGCGCCCATCCTGAGCTACACAGCCGATGAAGCCTGGGATTTTGTGCCAGGTGCCCAGGGTGTGGTGTTTACACAAACATGGCAACGGGATCTTCCCAGACTTTCGCCGGAGTCTCTTCTGAGTGCCGAACAGTGGCAGCAAATCATCGAGGTCCGAGATGAGATCAACAAAGCCATTGAAGTGATGCGTCAGACTGGCGAGATTCGCGGTTCTCTTGAAGCCGTGGTGGAAATCCAGGCCGAGGGTGACAGTGCCCAACTGCTGAAGAAACTGGGAACCGAGTTGCGATTTCTGTTAATTACTTCGGAGGCGGCTCTGGTGGGCGGCCAGAGTGGTATGCGGGAGACCGGAATCAGCGGGTTGAGCCTGAAGGTCAGCAGATCTGATGCAGAGAAATGCGTACGCTGCTGGCACTTCCGGTCGGACATCGGCAGCAGTGCCGATCATCCCGGGCTCTGTGGGCGCTGTGTTGAAAACGTTGCAGGCGAGGGCGAGCACCGTGCTATTGCCTGACAGCCGGTTTTGAGTTGTTCCTGTTGAGCAGGTTTATCGAGAAATACATCCGTCTGTGGCACTGGTATCTGCTGGCGGCACTGATTGTGGTGCTCGATCAATGGACCAAGCATCTTGCAACCGTCTATCTGGAGTACGGGCGTGCCAGGGAGATTTTCTTCTTTTTCGACCTTCGGCTGATCTGGAACCGGGGTGCGGCCTTCAGCTTTTTAAGTGATGCCAGCGGCTGGCAACGCTGGTTCTTGCTGGCAATTTCGGTCGCGGTCAGTGTGCTTATTGCGCTCTGGTGGCTTCCCGATCAGGTACGGCGCTTTTCCCTGCTCGGAATGGCATTGATATTGGGGGGTGCGCTTGGCAATCTCTGGGATCGCGCTGTGCTGGGCTATGTCATCGACTTTATCTCGGTGCACTATCAGGGACACTACTTCCCGGCGTTTAATATTGCTGACAGTGCCATAAGCCTGGGGGCTGTGGTACTGGGTGTTGACTGGCTGATTCTGGAACCGCGGGAGATGCGTGCACACCGTTCAGGTGAAAATAATTCGTCAATCGACCCTGCCGGGGGTCGGGGCACAGAGGGATGAGCACAGACGCAGGCCGCACAGGCAACACAATAGGTCCCGGAACCCGGGTGACATTGAACTTTGCGCTCAAGCTGGAGGATGGGCAGGTTGTCGATTCCAACATGGAGCAGGACCCGGTCTGTTTCGAGGTTGGGGATGGCAAGCTCTTGCCGGGATTCGAGTCTCGGCTGTTCGGCCTCGGTGCCGGGGATGCGACCAGTTTCGATCTTCCTGCAGAGGATGCCTTTGGTCTCCATATGGAAGAGAACATACAGTACTTTGACATCGGACAGTTTGCCGATGCGGATGAATTGGAAGAGGGCCTGGTGCTCGCCTTTACCGATGCGGCCAATGCGGAGGTACCGGGTGTTATCCAGGCGATAGAGGAGGAGCGTGTACGCGTCGATTTTAATCACCCTCTTGCTGGCAGGACGCTGATTTTCGAAGTAAAAATCCGCAGGGTCGAATTGGTGATAGCGCATTAGCTGCTGGCTGTCACTGAGCAGGAGTTAATAGTGAAACCTGCAACATCGTCCGCCGCTCCGGTGGAAGAAATTCAGAGTTCCTGACATCGCACCCGATCTCTCACAATCAGTTTGAACCTTTCCCAGATTGCGTAGTTGATGCGGGGCAGCTCGCAGACCATGTGCAGCTTTGTTCTGGTGCAGACCGTGCAGTTCGTCAAGCAGCTCATCGGTGCGGCCCGGTTGCGCCACTCCCGCACGCTCTGCGCGGCTTGTGGCAACAGTGTCTGCATCCCAGCGGAGGGAGCCATGTGATTGATGCCGAGTGTCAGGTGTTCAGGCTATCGATCAATCAATTGCACATCGGGGAAGAAGTTCAGTATAGTGGTCATCGACAGGTATTGGGAATGGTTCCGCTGGATGGGCGAAGCGATCGCATTTGACACGCACCGGTTCGTCAAACGGCTGACCGGCACGGGGTTTACCGAAGCGCAGGCCGAAGCACTGGCGGACGAGCAGGCGGGTCTGCTGGACAGCAATCTGGCCACCAAGCGGGACTTGCTGAAGCTTGAGGGCGACCTGGAACGGCAGATGACCGAACTGAAGGGTGACTTGGAACGGCAGATGGCCGAACTGAAGAGTGACCTGCTGAAGTGGATGATCGGGGCCTTGATTGCGCAAACCGGCGTGATTGCTGGGCTGGTGCTGGGCTTTGTGTAGTCGTCCATGGAGTCATGATCGGACGCGGGTCACAATAGCGCACCTGACTGTCGCTTGCTTGAGGCGGCCTGGGTTGGAATCCCGGCGCGAAAACCGGCTCTTTCAGGGTTAGGTATAACACGCTCCGGTGTGCAGGAACTGTTTTTTGATTTGGAAGAGATCGGCTGCTGCACACTGTCTGACCTGTTGACGGGGTTCTGTATAGTGGTCTGGACAGATATTGGGAAAGGTACCGCTGGATGAGCGAAGCGATCGCATTTGACACGCACCGGTTCGTCAAACGGCTGACCGGCACGGGGTTTACCGAAGCGCAGGCCGAAGCACTGGCGGACGAGCAGGCGGGTCTGCTGGACAGCAATCTGGCCACCAAGCGGGACTTGCTGAAGCTTGAGGGCGACCTGGAACGGCAGATGGCCGAACTGAAGAGTGACCTGCTGAAGTGGATGATCGGGGCCTTGATTGCGCAAACCGGCGTGATTGCTGGGCTGGTGCTGGGCTTTGTGTAGTCGTCCATGGAGTCATGATCGGACGCGGATCACAATAGCGCACCTGACTGTCGCTTGCTTGAGGCGCCGCCTGGATTGGAATCCCGGCGTGAAAACCGGATTCTTCAGGGTCATATATAACCCGCCCCGGTGTGCAGGAACATTTGGAAGAGACTGGCTGCACACTGTCTGATCTGTCAATGGTGTTCTCTGTGCCCTTGGTCCTGATGGATAGTCTCACCGGTGTGTTCATATCCGGTGAGCGCAGTGTGTGCCCCGGGCCTCATGGTATGCCCCGCCCCTTCTTGGGAACATCATCCTCGTAAGAGGAAGCCAACATGCTGCCGCTTGGAGAGATTCACTATGAAACTCCGCTTTCAGACCTTGGAATCAACGAATTGCCGGAGCCAATCTTTAGTGCGGAGAAGGAATCGAGAGTGCACACGTACCCCTGCGTCTGTTACGTTCGGCTTTGGGATGAGACATTGGAGTTCGCCAAGGAGCGGTGGCAGCGGGCTCATGAACGCGTCCTGCGGGGGTTGTTTGGAACATTCAGAGTGCGATATGAGCTATGGCAACCGCAGTAAATAATGAGGAGGTATCTGAACGCTGGCAGGATGCCGCCCATTTTGTGAATCAGTCATTGCAATCAGTACGACGTGCACTATGAAGGCGTGCGCCAGAGATGAAATGGCACAATTTAATCAAAGGGAAAGATTAAGCCCGGGGACGTATCCCGGATTTCGTTCTTTTTCAATGCTGCACCCATGAACACCGCAGTTCGAGCATTGAACATCAGGGTCTGCCAGATCAATCCCAGCGTGGGTGATATTGGGGGCAATACCCAAAAAATACTGAGTCTTGTTGACGCACACACTGACGTCGACCTTCTGGTGTTCCCGGAGCTTGCGATCACCGGCTATCCTCCCGAAGATCTCCTTCTGCGCCCGAGTATGGAGTTGAGAGTAGCACAGGCGTTGCGACAGCTCCGGGACGCTTCGGGTGAGCGCTGGCTGATCGTTGGCTACCCGGCAGTCCGCGACGGTAGCTGCTACAACACGGCAGGAGTTGTGCACCGGGGGGAGATTCTGGTTGAGTACTACAAACGGCAGCTTCCCAACTACAGGGTCTTCGATGAGAAGCGGTATTTTGTGCCGGGAGCCGGCCCGGCCGTGGTGGATGTTGCCGGTTTCAAGGTAGGCCTCACCATCTGTGAGGATCTCTGGTTCGAGGATCCCGTCAGGGAGTCGGTGGCAGCTGGAGCGAATCTGATTGTCAATCTCAACGCTTCGCCCTATCACTGCAGAAAACACGCACAACGTCTTGAGATCGCCAGCACCCGGGCACGGGAAAACCGTGTGCCAGTCGTCTACGCCCATATGACAGGCGGGCAGGATGAACTTGTATTCGATGGCGGATCCTTTGTTGTGGATGCCTGGGGTGAGTGCGTCTGTCAGGCCCCCTGGTTTGAGGAGTCGGTCGCTGACATCAGGGTTGCCGTCAAACCTGAAGGAACGCTTGAAATCTTCGGCCCCATGACCAGTGAACCTGAAATGCTGGCTGGCATATATCAGGCCCTGGTTCTGGGTGTCAGGGATTACATAGAGAAAAACGGTTTCAGGGGCGTGGTGCTGGGGCTCTCCGGCGGCATAGATTCTGCGCTGACACTCGCCGTGGCGGCAGATGCGCTGGGCCCGGAACGCGTTGAAGCCGTGATGATGCCATTTCGCTACACCTCTGACATGAGTCTCAATGATGCTGAAGATCAGGCGCGGCGCCTGGGGGTGACCTACACATCCATAGACATAGCACCTATGGTTGATGCCTGTGCGAAAGCTCTGGAAGAAGAATTCAGGGGGCTTGAAGCAGACAAGACAGAGGAGAACATCCAGGCACGCTGTCGTGGGCTGGTACTGATGGCTATTTCCAACAAGAAAGGCTATCTGGTTCTGACAACGGGCAACAAGAGTGAGATGTCAGTGGGTTACGCCACCCTCTATGGGGATATGGCGGGCGGATACGCCGTACTTAAGGATGTCTCCAAAATGCGCGTTTATGAGCTCGCCCGCTATCGCAACTCGCTCAATGAGGTGATCCCCTGGCGGGTTATAGAGCGACCACCCTCGGCAGAGCTGGCACCCGATCAGAAAGATGAAGACAGCCTGCCCCCGTACGAAGTACTCGACCAGATACTTGAGATGTACATCGAAGAGGATATGAGTGCGCGTGAGATTATTGCAGCGGGATTTGATGCTGACATGGTGCACAGGGTCGTGCGCATGGTGGATATCAATGAATATAAAAGACGTCAGTCAGCTATTGGCCCCAGAGTGACCCAGCGTGGTTTTGGGCGGGACCGGCGTTATCCCATCACCAATCTGTGGGAGATCGGCGAATAGCGAACAGCCGGGTTCAGGCTCACCTGATGCAGTTACTGGCCTCGGGAAGGGGGTCTGTATTCGGGGTTATAGAGTTCGCGGGTATCAAATCCCAGCTCCACGGGCTTGTCCATAATTCCGAGCGTCGCCCGGTTGAGCCAGGAGCGTTGCGCACTCTGGGCTACGTTCTGGTATCTGAATTCGCCATGTTCATTCAATGCCGGGTGATCGGGGTAGTTTTCTGCCAGTACCCGGGTCGCGTTGCCAGCGTGATCTTCGAGGCCAAGCAGGCTGTATGCCTGTGCCATCACCGCCAATCCGTCAGGCACCGCTGGCGTGCCCTGAAAATTTTCCACCACGTACTTGCCTCGGTTTGCCGCGGCCATGTTGGCACCGCGTCTCAGGTAGTAGTTGGCCACGTTGATTTCGTGTCGTGCGAGCAGGTTCTTGAGGTAGATGAGTCTTTTGCGCGCATCGGGGGCGTAGCTGCTGTCGGGGTACCTGACCAGAAGTTCGGAGAAGTGGGTAAAGGAGTCCCGAGCGCTGCCCGGGTCACGTGCGGTCACATCCAGTGGGAGGAACTGGCCTACGAATGAGGTTTCTCGTTCAAAGGTAACCAGGCCTCTCATGTAGTATGCGTAGTCCACATTCGGATGCTCGGGATGCAGCCGAATAAACCGGTCGGCTGAGGCCATGGCTGCATCGTGATCGCTGATGCGAAACTGGGCATATATGAGTTCAAGCTGCGCCTGCTCCGCGTAGGTACCGAACGGGAAATTGGATTCCAGTGCCTGCAGATAGTCGATCGCACGCCTCATCTGCCCTGATTCAAGGCTGTCAACAGCACCCTGATACAGCTCGGCTTCGGCCTGGCCTGCACCGAAGTCTTCATCGTCGTCATCACCACCGAAAAAGGCACATGATGCCAGGAGTACCAGGAGTGTAGGCAGAAAGAGTCGGACGCTGGGCATGGATAATCTCGGGGGCGTTGCTGGCACGGGTTTGCGTTAGAATCGGAGGTATTTAAACACAGGCCCGTACATTGGGGAATCAATATGATGCGCGAAATGATCTGGCTTGGCGTACAGCAATGATTGACCTTGAAGCGAGGGTGCCTGATCATCTGGATGGTGAGCGATCAGATGTTATTGCTGCTGGGCTCTTTTCCGAATATTCCCGCTCCCGTCTGCAACTGTGGATCAGGGCAGGTTGCCTGCGCGTTGACGGTAAAAAAATTCGCGCCAAAGACCGCCTGCAGTCTGGCCAGGTACTTGTTCTCAAAGCGGATTCCGATCCCGGTGAGCGCTGGCACGCGCAACCCATAGCGCTTGGTGTGGTTCACGAAGACGAACACATTCTGGTGGTCGACAAACCCGCGGGGCTGATTGTGCACCCGGCTCCTGGTCATCCCGACGGCACGCTCCTCAACGCAGTGCTTCATCATGCCCCGGAAACAGGATCGGTGCCACGAGCCGGTATTGTCCACAGGATTGACAAGGACACCAGCGGCCTGCTGGTCGTCGCCAAGACTCTGGCAGCCCAAACCTCACTGGTTCGTCAGCTACAAAAACGAAGCATGAAACGATGCTACCTCTGTGTAGTGGAGGGAGCCATTGCAGGAGGCGGCACTCTGGATGCGCCCATAGGCCGCCATCCGCGGTCACGGCTCAAGATGGCCGTTGTCGAGCGAGGCAAACCGGCGGTGACACACTACCGGGTAGTGGAGCGGTTTCCGGCGCACAGCCTGCTGGAGGTCAATCTGGAAACTGGCAGGACTCACCAGATACGTGTTCATATGACGCATATCCGCCACCCGCTGGTCGGGGATCCCCTGTATGGCGGACGGGCGCACCTGTCGCCCGGTGCCAGTCCGGAAGTGCGAAACTGTCTGCAGTCTTTTTCGCGCCAGGCGCTCCACGCCAGGTCGCTCAGTCTCAACCATCCTGAGACAGGGCAGTGGTGTACTTGGGATTCGCCAGTGCCGGCAGATCTTCAGCAGCTGATCCAGACTCTGAGGAAGTCTGACAGTGCAGTACGCTGACCCCGTCTCGAGTTTGCGCACATGAAAACAGGCGGGTTCACGGGTAACAGTTTTCTTCGTCCCCGATGGCCTGCACCGGCTTCGGTCAACAGCCTGTTTACCCTGCGTGGAGGTGGTCACAGCGCAGGTCCCTATGCCAGTTTTAATCTGGGCGACCACGTAGGTGATCGCGACGAGAGTGTGCGCAGAAATCGGGAACTGCTCCTCGGTGAGGCCGGGCTGGAAAGGGTGTGCTGGTTACACCAGGTCCACGGAACCGGGGTAGTAGAGGCAGATGCACGCACTGCTGTTCAGGAGGCTGACGCAGTCTGGACCTCAACTCCTGGGCTGGGGTGCGCCATTCAGGTAGCAGACTGTCTGGCGGTGTTGATTGCCAGCCCGGACGGCAGCCGTGTAGGTGCCGCACATGCTGGCTGGCGTGGGTTGTGTCAAGGTGTGGTTCCGGCACTGATGAGGGCCATGGAACTGCATGAAAAGGATGCCGTTGTCTGGTTGAGCCCGGCTATTGGACAGGCAGCGTTTGAAGTGGGTCCCGAGGTTGTGGAGGCTTTTTCACACAGTAGTTCTTTTGCCGGGGTTCCGATCGAGCTGGCATTCACCAGGGGGAGTGGAGACAGCTGGCACGCTGATCTGGCGGGGTTGGCGCAGCTGCAGCTGCGGGCGCTTGGCTGCAGCTCGGTGTTTGGAAACAGCACCTGCACATACGAGCATGAAGGTACATTTTTTTCCTACCGGCGCGATGGTGTTACAGGCCGTATGGCGGCCCTGATCTGGATCAGCCGACTGGCCTGATACCGCACCTGCCAGGCTTGATATAGCTGCAGATTGCCCCATCTACTTGTTTGAAGAGACAGTTTTTGGAGCATGGAGACTGTGCGTATTGACCAAATGACATCACAGCTGCAGACCGCGTTTGCGGATGCCCAGTCGCTGGCTGTCGGCAGGGACCACGCGGCAATTGAGCCTGAGCATCTGGTGCTGGCGCTCATTGAACAGTCCGGCAGCTCGGTTCGGCCAATGCTGGCCCAGGCAGGGTTCAACATACCCCGGCTTATAGCCGCGCTGAACGCGCGTATCGACGGCTGTGCAACCCTCGGGTCTCCATCCGGTGATGTGCAAATGAGCCAGAACCTGGTGCGGTTGATGAATCTTGCTGACAAGCAGCGGCAGCAATTTGGGGATGCCTACCTGTCCGGTGAGGTTGTCCTCCATGCTGCCATCGGCAGTGACCTGGAGGTTGCCCGGATTCTGGCAGACGCTGGCAGTGCCCAGGCGTTTCGTGAAGTCATGGATAAGCTGCGCGCCGGGGAGGCCGTTATGGATCCAGAAGCCGACGCACATCGCCAGGCGCTGGAAAAATACTGCATTGATCTCACTGAACGTGCAGAGCAGGGCAAGCTTGACCCGGTCATCGGGCGGGACGACGAAATTCGCCGCACGATTCAGGTTTTGCAGCGGCGCACCAAGAATAATCCCGTGCTGATTGGCGAACCAGGAGTCGGCAAGACGGCCATTCTCGAAGGGCTCGCCCAGCGTATCATCAACGCCGAGGTGCCGGAGGGGCTGAGAGACAAGCGCATTCTGGCGCTTGATCTGGGAGCGTTGCTGGCAGGTGCAAAATATCGTGGAGACTTTGAGGAGCGTCTCAAGGCCGTACTCAAGGAACTGATCAAACAGGACGGGCAGGTCATTCTGTTTATTGACGAGTTGCACACCATGGTCGGTGCGGGCAAGGCCGAAGGCGCCATGGATGCAGGCAATATGCTCAAGCCAGCACTGGCACGCGGCGAGCTGCACTGCGTGGGCGCGACTACACTGGACGAGTATCGTCAATACATCGAAAAGGATGCGGCCCTGGAGCGCCGCTTCCAGAAAATTCTGGTGGATGAACCCAACGAAGAAGACTGCGTGGCCATTCTGCGCGGATTGAAAGAACGGTATGAGGTGCACCATGGGGTTGAAATCACCGACTCTGCGATCCTGTCGGCCACGCGGCTGGCAATCCGGTACATCACTGACCGACAATTGCCGGACAAGGCCATTGACCTGATTGACGAGGCTGCCAGCCGGATTCGCATGGAAATTGACTCCAAACCGGAATCCATGGACAGGCTGGAACGCAGGCTTATTCAACTCAAGATCGAGCGTGAGGCGATCAAGAAGGATCAGTCTGAAGCCGCCCAGCAGCGTCTCACAAAGGTTGATCAGGATATTGAAGAGATTGAACGGGAATACGCTGATCTTGAAGAGATCTGGAAGGCAGAGAAGGCCAGTGTCGCTGGAGCTGCGCAGATCAAATCGGATCTTGAGCAGGTGCGTATTGAGGTTGAGGCGGCCCAGCGGGCCGGAGACCTCAACCGAATGGCCGAATTGCAGTACGGACGAATCCCTGAGCTGGAAAAGCAGCTCGAACAGGCGCAGCAGGCTGAACATCAGGAGCAGCGGTTGCTGCGCAACAAGGTGACCGAGGAAGAAATCGCCGAGATCGTCTCGAAATGGACCGGTATTCCGGTTGCCAAAATGCTGGAGGGAGAGCGCGACAAGCTGCTCCAGATGGAGAATGCACTCAAACAGCGGGTTGTGGGTCAGGCAGAGGCTATTGAGGCTGTATCCAATGCCGTGCGGCGATCCAGAGCCGGTCTGTCCGACCCCAATCGGCCCAACGGCTCATTCCTGTTTCTGGGACCAACGGGTGTCGGCAAGACCGAGCTGTGCAAGGCGCTGGCTGAATTTCTGTTTGACAGCGAAGAGGCTATGGTACGCATTGATATGTCCGAGTTTATGGAAAAGCACTCGGTCGCACGGCTCATCGGTGCGCCGCCAGGATATGTTGGCTACGAGGAGGGCGGCTATCTGACAGAGGCCGTGCGGCGGCGACCCTATGCGGTGCTGCTCCTTGATGAAGTTGAAAAGGCACATTCGGATGTCTTTAATATCCTTCTGCAGGTGCTTGACGATGGCAGATTGACAGATGGACAGGGCAGGACGGTCGACTTCCGCAATGCGGTCGTGGTGATGACCTCAAACCTCGGATCTGAGATCATTCAGACGCTCACGGGAGAAGACAACTACGGGCAGATGCGAACATCGGTGATGGACATTGTCGGCAACCACTTTCGCCCTGAATTTATCAACAGGATCGATGAGGTCGTCGTGTTTCATCCGCTGGCCGAAGAGCAGATCAAGCGCATTGCGGATATCCAGCTTGCTCTGCTTCAACGAAGGTTGTCAGAGCGCGAACTCAGTCTGGATGTTGATCCTGATGTTATGGCGTTTCTTGCCCAGGCAGGATTTGATCCCGTCTACGGTGCACGCCCCCTCAAGAGAGCCATTCAGCAGCACCTTGAGAACCCTCTCGCGCACAAGGTGCTTGAGGGGCAGTTTATGCCTGGGGACGTGATTCAGGCGGGTATTGAAGAGGGGAAGATCTGCTTCTCCTGAGAAGTCAAGGGCCAGTCGGTCTTGAAGAAAAATGCTGTCCAGACTTTAGTCTGACCTAGTCAGACCAATGGAGTCGTCGAATGGAATCTGTCGTTACGCTGAGCGACGCCAAGGCGCGTCTTTCCGAAATCGTCAAAAAGACAGTCGATGGGGATGAGTTCGTCATCACCCGCATGGGGGAGCCTGCTGTCAGGATCACTCGTTACGAGCCCTGTGACAGCGTGCCTCCGCTCGGCGACCTGAGTGGCCAGATACGCATCGCTGATGATTTCGACTCCTGGCCCCCCGATTTGGCGGCAGAGATGGGCATTACTGAACCCAAGTGAGATATCTTCTCGACACCCACCTATTGCCCTGGGCCCGGTCGGTCCCCGAAAGATTGTCGGATGGTAACTACTCACCCCCCTCGACGTCATAGGAAGGCGATGCTATGATGCAAAGGGGGGTGAGTAGTTACCAAATTTATCCTCTAACACAGGGCCACCTAACACCAACACATTGACAAAGGAACCCACTGCCAAGAGGGCCAGTATCCCCCGGATTGAACCACTCGGCATATTCAGGCCCCTGAGTTTGTCTTTATTGTCTTTCGGGGCTGCGCATTTTGAATACAACGGGGCACCAGCGGCGATCAGTGCCATCCATAAGCTCTGGACTATAACCAATGGCGAGCACCAAGTCAGGGCTTCGGAACACTTAGCATTATCCTCTGGATTGTCTTGCTCTTGATCTTGATCTTCTGTCTGGGTCGTTTGTACAGTGGCACCGTCTTGATTATCTGGTTGGGCGTTTTTTTGGCTACTACTTTCCTGGCCAAATGCAGACATCGCCGCAATCAGGATAGGAACTATCACAAGTTGTCGCATAATGTAGTTACAAATAAATAAATGTGGAGGATTGGGATTATGGGCGATAACACCACGGTGTTATGTGTGGGGTGGTGATAGACCCTTATTCATTGCTGTACTTCCATCATGCCCAATACGAATTGCCTAGGAGTCTGTCGAAGACTCACAATTGATAACCTCCACATTGATGATATGGTAAGAACATCAGGGATTCAGAGGTGGATTGTCGCTGAGGATCCAGCTTTTTTCCGGAGGCGATGCCTGACTGTCATGAAGGGGCACCTCTCCTGGCTATCGTGAGCTGCTCAATTCGTACATTCGCTTCATGGTGTACCCTCCTATACAGACCAGATTCCATTCACCCTGCACTGCCTGAGCCTCTCGGACGAGGAATTGCTCGAACCCCTGCATCTGCTTGATGAGCCCACAAGCTGGCTCTATCGTAGATTTTCGTCGTGCGTACAGCGCTCTGCCTTCCCGCGTTGCCAACCGACGCTTCATATCGTCCACCGGATCAGCACAGGCCTGATGCTCCGGGGAAGCCTCCAGACGCGCCTTCAGCGGTGCATTGTGTGACTCACGGTGGGTGCTGAATGAGGGTGTGATGCCCTGTGCCAGGGTGGCCTTCACGTTGTCCTCACTGAAGTAGCCGGCATCGCCCAGCAGGTGCTCCACGTCACCCAAGGCCTCCTTCTGCGCTTCCAGTTGTGCCAAGGTTAGCACGACTTCCTTTGTGTCATTGGTCTGTTGAGTGACATGCCGGGTCACACTCAGCCCAGTGTCGATATCCACACTGGCCTGGGCGGTGGAGCAGTGCTCACACCCACCCCCGGAGCCGGGCATGATGCGTGAGTCTCCATCCGTCAGGTTGATCTGATCCGAGTCTCCGGGGCCCTTCTCAGGTGCCGCAGGAGGTCGTCCCCCCGGCTTTCTCCCGGTCTCCTCCTCCCGGCGCGCACGCCGGCCGCGCTGCCTGCTCCTCGTACTCCGCCTGTTCCTGCGCAGAGCGCTCTGCAGCCCGGGCCTCAATCTCATCCTTGGCCCGTGCACTCACCTCCAGACGTTCCTGTCGCCGCCTGACGTCCTCCGGGGTATCCAACTCCTCCGGCACCTCGCTGTTATCCGCCGCTTCCGCCAGACACATCAGCTGTGCCACCTCCTCCTCAAGCTGCCGCTCCAGTGCCTGGACATACTTCCAGCTCAGAGCCGTTTGCGTACTGGCAGTGGCCTTGATTGTGATACCGTCCAGACTCACCGTGCTCAGCCGCACAGCCTCCAGTTCCTGAAAAACCCTGCGGAACCGATAGATACTGTCATGGTCCGGGTGCCGGTTGGAGCAGATCTACCGAAACGCCAGACTGTCGCAACTGGCCTTCTCCAACCGGCGACTGGAGAAAGTACCGATGGCATAGCCATAAAAAATGGGTCAGAAAGTCCGACAGACTCCTAGACTAATTTTCAGTATCTGAAATGCCTGCGCGTTGTATCGCTCGGGCCAGTTCGTACATGTTTGTGGATGGATTGCCGTCCTCAGCGCCTTCATTACGACGATTGTCGCGTTGCCGCACGGCGCGTTTTTCGGCCGTTTCCAGGTTTTCAATCAATGGCTCGAAGTCCGCTGTTTTCCCGCCATCGGAATCGTAGCCATCAAGCAGCTGCTCGAGTTTCTTCTGAACCTCGTGGCGATCACAGGGAGCATCGTATGAGTCCAGGTGCAACAGCAGCCAAAGCTCAAAGCATGGGCCGGTGTAAGCAAAAGGAACACCAGCCCCTCGACAATCTTCTTTCGCCTCACTGAATCGGGGGTGTTCGTCGCGATCAAAAACCGCCCAGACCTCATCATATTCTTCATATGAATCGGGCTTTTTCACACGTCTTCCATTCGTTCTCACAAAGCCATTGCTGCGCGCGAATTCGATTGCCTGCTTGGCAACCGATTTGGGCACACCGAGCGGGCCATGATACTTGACCATCGGTCCCCGGGGACCCAAGCTGTGTTGCAGGCACCTGAAATAGTCCTTCTCCGTATTCTTGCCTTCCGAAAATATGTGGAATGTCGGTTTCGGTGGGCGTATGTGGGGCCGTCTTTGCGGGGGATGATTTCGTCTTGTCTTCATGACCACTTCGCTATAACGGAGTGGCGCCGTAGCGTCCTTGCAAGTATCCCCTTTCGATGTCGTCAGATTTTCGGGTGCTGATATCCGTTAGCGGGAAAACCTCGGTCGCGCCTGCCTCGTCTTTTTCCACAAACCAGACCTGGTCACGGCGCAGATATTCACTGTGCAACAGATTGGTGTCGTGGGTGGTCGCCAGAATCTGGGCGCCATGTGGATTAGTCACCCTGGAACAGAACAACCGAAGCAGTTTCTCGGCGGCAAGGGTGTGCAGACTCAGATCAAGCTCGTCGATGATGACGGCTGTGCCTGTTGTCAGAACGCCCAGCATCTTCGGCAATGCGGCAAGAAGTCGAAGGGTGCCCGAGCTTTCCAGATGTATGGGAAAGTGTGTCCGATACCCCTCGACACCGCAGTGTTCCAGTTCAATAGCCTTCGCCGTCTCATCAATGTCGGCCTCGGGCAATTGAAAATCTGCATCGTGTTTCTTGAATACGGACTCAACTGCCAATCCTATCTGCTTGGTGAGTTCGCGCTCTTCTTCTGAAACATTGCGTTCCTTGATACGGTACCCGGTTATTCCCGATCGAATATCCTTCAGGTATTCAATCACCTCATTGTTGATTTTCCAGTTATGTTTCTCCTTTATACGCTTTTCAGCGCTCGCGCCGGACATGCTCAACGAGGTCTCAATTTGAATCGAGTCGAAAAAATGAAATATTCTGGATAATTGCTCGTGGCCGTTTTGCGCCGCTGTGGAGAGAAAGAGACTGTCGGGGCGGGTAAGTCTCGAAATGACAACGTTCTCTCCTTTCAGCTTTCTTCCGAAGGAAAAACTCACGCCCTCACGCTCGTAGAGCCTTCTTGGCTTGGCGGAGGGATAGGAGTACAGCCACTCTTCCAGAACTTCCTTTTCAAGGAGGGAAAACCCGTAATTGAAACGAACCCCCTCCAGTATGAAGTTAATTTCGAAGATTGTTGGTCGTTCATTGACGGACGGATCCAGCAGGAAAGGCCTGCGTGCCGGCAAGCGCTTGCCAGGCTGCCCTTTGGTCTGCGAGAACAGAACCGTGTCGATCATGGCTGCCAGCGCCCTGACAAGGTTCGATTTGCCCGCCGCATTGGCACCGTAGACCAGCAGGGCCGGAAGAAGCCGGCCATCGCTGAAGGCTTCAGTGTCTATGATGCCCTCCTCGGGGTCCTTCAGGCGTGTAGCTACGAAGGATATGGTCTGACGCTCATTGAATGATCCAAAGTTTTCGACTTCGAACGAGATGATCATGTTGATATTCTCACAAGCACTCAAAATACCGTTTTACAAACGAATATGCAGATAATTTACATACTTTTAACTGAAAATGCTACTTGGCTGCTGAATATCAATTCCTCAGATCAATTCTGCATCGCTCTTGCTGTTGACCAACATCAGACGTCCTGACCTCAGATCAGATATCATGCACCATTCTTTCCGGTTGTGCAGTCGATCTGGGGCAGTTCGTACACCATGCGCAGTTCGGTTCCGGGGTAGACTGTTGTGGTCTGGGTGAGTTCCTCAAGCAACCCGGCGAGTGCCGCATCGCCCGCAGTGCTCGCCGTCCCAAGGATGCGCACCCGCAGGATGCCGTGCTCCGGTTCCGGTTCGTCATTCTTCTCGTCATCCATGAATTCATCACTAGCCGATTCCCCAGATAGAAAGAAGCTGTCCCAATTGTCATCAGCAGGTGACGGGTGCGAGCTTCGCAAAAACTTCTTTCAACTGTCGCTGAATAATGAACCCATTGGCGTTAAGAATACCGGGGACATCACGCGTCTGGCGTATCAGCGCAACTATGGCAACACACTTGTCGCGGACCGGCACATAAACAAGATAATGCTCTCTGATGGGGTACACCTTCAATTCCTCAGCATTGGGTACATGCTCGATAGAGGAAAACTGGTCAGGGTTTCGGGCAATACTTTCCGCGCAGTTATGCAGGTCGTTGAAGTACTGCTTGGTCAGCTCCTTCCCCCATCGGGATAACGACCATTGCCGTGCCGCTCGAAAATCGCGTTCGGCTGTTTCTGTCAAAACGTAATGCCTGCACTTCCCTGTCATAGCCTTGAGCCCATTCCCCAAAACAAGGCGTTACTCCTCTTCAGCAATATCGAGAATAGACTTGTCAGAAAAGCGTCCATGAGCGAGGTCGTCCAATCCTCTCATAACGTGTGCCACTGTTGCCTGAGATTCCATATCACGCCTGATCAGATCGCGAAGGTATTCGCTGGGCGTGGCATAGAGGCCCGCATCACCAGTGCGACTATTAACAAAGTCTCTCAGCTCGTCAGTCAGGGATAGATTCATACTGCTGGCCATAGCGGATGCCTCCGTAAGTGTGACTTGAAACACTACATCATATGTCAAATATCGTCAATATTCGACATATTCATATAGAGTTACCGCAATACCTTGAGAAAGGCTCGGAGAATGTTAGAGTCCCTCCACCTGTCTCATATATCGATAAATAGAGCATTGGTTGCCCGATATCAGATGTCTTGACATCGGGTGCTGACTGCCAGCACCCGAACCGCATCAGCAGTCGATCTACACCAGCCTCGGTATTGATCCTGAGGCTGGGAGGGTCGTCAAGAAGGTGCTCTGAACCGAAGCCATACCAAAACCACTGCAAAAACACCGAATGAAGTGCCTTACGCCAGAAAATTCGGCCGTAAGGTACTGATTTATCTCACTTCACGACGTACATTGGTAAACTTGGGGTAAGGCCTGTGCTGATATCGTGTGGCCTCCGGGCGCGTTCGCGGCCCCGTGCCTGGCCTCGTGCACGCGATATGACGCCCATTCAGGGGACGGACTTCACTCTTCGGCCTGCTCCCGATCGGCTCGGCGACAGCAGAGACACTCGTATCCTGATGCACATCAGGCCCGATAGAGGCTGGATGACGAATATCGGCCAATGGACTGTCGACCATGGCACCTGCAGTGGCTGTTGATTCGATCTGATCTGCTTCTGCTGCGCACTCTGTGTGTATGGCCTGCCCTCAGGGCTCCCGGTGCCACAACGCTCAGGGAGCGTCTGCTGTAGCCGACTGCACAGCGTGATGCTTCGGTGTCGATCAGAGCCGCACAGGTTGATGACCTCCAAGGAGGGGCGGGCCACCCTGATCATCAGTCTTACACAGTGTTTGACATTCCCTGCCAGCTAGCAGAGAATCTGCGCCCGGAGTGATGCCGTTACCGCGGCCAACCCTGTCAGAGTGGTTTATCGGCTGCCCTGACCTTTGAAAATCGGGCTTATCGGCACGAGATGTGAACGGCGCTTCCTGGCGACACAGGATTTCAGTCAGCCCCGCTCACCGGGAAAACCGGTCGGATTTCCCTCTCTTCCGTGTGTCTCTACCAGTGGTTTTCCCACATCGGGTTTTCATAACAGGTTGTGCGGGCCGGCATGTGGTCAACAAACTTGAGAGAAAGTCATGGCAGAACTGTTTTCAGGCGGTGAGATCCTGGTGCGATCACTCAAAGATGCCGGCGTCGATATCGTATTCGGCTACCCAGGTGGTGCTGCGCTTCATATCTACGATGCCATCTTCAGACAACAGGATATCAAGCACATACTGGTCCGTCACGAACAGGCCGCAACCCATGCCGCGGACGCCTATTCGCGGGCGACCGGCAGGGTTGGCACTGTGCTGGTGACTTCGGGTCCGGGTGCCACCAATGCGCTCACCGGGATTGCAACCGCCTGTATGGACTCCATCCCCATGGTGGTGATCTCCGGCCAGGTTCCGAGCCACCTGATAGGCGCGGATGCCTTTCAGGAAACCGATATGATCGGTGTGTCCCGGCCGGTCGTAAAGCACAGCTTCATGGTCAAAAATCCGCAGGATATTTCGGAGATCATTGCCAGAGCCTATTTCATTGCCAGCAGTGGCCGACCAGGACCTGTGGTGGTCGATATCCCCAAGGATGTCACCAATCCCCATGTGAGGGTTCCCTACAAGTATCCGGATACTGTCGAGATGCGATCCTATCAGCCGACCCGACGCGGACATGCTGGCCAGATCAAGAAAGCAATCAAGGCCATTGTGCAGGCGAGACGGCCCGTACTCTATGTTGGTGGCGGGACCATCCTGGGCAATGCACATGAGCAGGTACGCGAACTGGCCGAGCTGCTCAATTTTCCGGTGACCAATACCCTGATGGGCCTGGGTGCCATTCCCGGGGATGATCCTCGCAATCTGGGCATGCTGGGTATGCATGGTACCTATGAATCCAATATGGCCATGCATCATGCTGATTTGATCATTTCGCTGGGAGCCCGGTTTGACGACCGCACGACCAATGCGACGGACAAATACTGTCCCGATGCGACCATTATCCAGGTGGATATAGACCCAACCTCCATTTCCAAGAATGTCAACGCGCATATCCCCATCGTGGGACCGCTGGAATCAGTCGTCCGGGAAATGGTGAATGTGTTCAGGTCGACCGACAGGCGGCCTGATCAGGAGGCCCTGAACCAGTGGTGGGAGCAGTGTTACAACTGGCGCAACCAGTATGGCCTGTTCGTCAATCCAAATCATGAACCGAGTTCGGGTACCCTCATCAAGCCGCAGGATGTCATCAAGACCCTGTACAGGGTGACCGCCGGCGATGCTATCGTGACTTCGGATGTGGGACAGCACCAGATGTTCGCTGCCCAGTATTACCACTTTAACCGCCCACGACAGTGGCTCAATTCGGGTGGCCTGGGTACCATGGGATATGGTTTGCCAGCGGCTATGGGAGCCCAGTTCGCCCATCGCGATGCCACGGTTGCCTGTGTGACTGGCGAGGGCAGTATCCAGATGTGCATTCAGGAGCTGTCGACCTGCACCCAGTACCACCTGCCGATCAAGATTATCAATCTGAACAATCAGGCACTGGGTATGGTGAAGCAATGGCAGGATATGCAGTACGACGGGCGCTATTCAGAGTCACTCTATGAAGAATCGCTTCCGGACTTTGTCAAACTGGCAGAAGCCTATGGCCATGTCGGAATGAAAATCGAAAGTTTCGATGAGCTTGAGGAGCGCATGTCTGAAGCATTTGACATGAAAGACCGTCTGGTATTCCTTGATGTCCAGGTCGATTCGGCCGAGCATGTATACCCCATGCAGATTGCCATGGGCTCCATGCGTGATATGTGGGTGAACAAGGCGGAGCGCACCTGAAATGACTCAGGAGCATCTGAACATGGACAAGAAGCGCATCATTTCGGTTTTGATGGAAAATGAGCCGGGGGCTCTGTCCCGGGCAGTGGGGCTGTTCGCCCAGCGCGGGTACAATATCGACTCTCTGAATGTCGCCCCTACCAACGACAAAAGTCTTTCGCGCCTGACGCTGACGACCGTCTGTAACGATCTGGTGATTGAGCAGATTACCAAGCAGCTCAACAAGCTGATTGATGTTGTGAAGGTTCAGGATATTACTGAGGGAAGCCATATCGAGCGCGAACTGATGATGATCAAGGTGCGTACCCGAGGTGAGGAGCGGGCCGAAGTCATGCGCTGCGCCGATATTTTCCGCGGTCAGATCATTGACGTTGGCCCAGGGTATTACACCGTATTGGTGGTGGGTGATGAAGAAAAGCTCAATGCCTTTATTGCGGCCGTGGGCGAGGAAATCCGGGTTCTTGAAGTGGTGCGTTCCGGGATCAGTGGCATTGCCAGGTCCGAGCGGGCGTTGTCGCTCTGACCGGGTTGTGCAGCTTTTTTTTGGTTGAACAGGACGATTTAGGAACACAATATGCACGTCTATTACGATAAAGATGCTGATCTTTCGATTATCCAGAACACATCAGTAGCCATTCTCGGTTTCGGCTCCCAGGGGCATGCTCACGCGCTGAATCTCAAGGATTCGGGTGTTGCCGAACTCTGCGTGGGTTTGCGTGCAGGTTCAGCCTCCTGGACTAAGGCGGAGCATGCGGGGTTGCGGGTGGCCGAGGTGGCAGAAGCAGTCACGGGAGCGGATCTGGTGATGCTGCTGCTGCCCGATGAGCTGCAGGCACAGATCTATCGTGATGAGATCGAGCCAAACCTTAAGCAGGGTGCCACCCTGGCATTTGCTCACGGGTTCACGATTCATTACAACCAGATTGTGCCGCGTGCCGACCTGGATGTGATCATGATTGCACCGAAGGCACCTGGCCATACCGTGCGTAACGAGTTCGTCAACGGGGGCGGAATTCCCGACCTGATCGCGATATGTCAGGACGTATCAGGCACGGCGAAGGAAACGGCGCTGTCCTACGCTTCAGGCGTCGGCGGTGGGCGGACCGGTATTATCGAAACCACGTTCAAGGATGAAACCGAAACTGACCTCTTTGGTGAGCAGGCTGTGCTCTGTGGTGGTACCGTCGAGCTGGTGAAAGCCGGGTTCGATACGCTGGTGGACGCGGGCTATGCGCCCGAAATGGCCTACTTTGAATGTCTCCATGAGCTGAAACTCATTGTCGATCTGATGTATGAAGGTGGTATCGCCAACATGAATTACTCCATATCCAACAACGCGGAGTATGGCGAGTACGTCACGGGCGCCGAGGTGATCAACGAGGAATCACGCAGGGCCATGAAGCAGGCACTGGAGAATATCCAGAATGGAGCCTATGCCAAACGTTTCATTTCCGAGGGTGCAAGCAATTATCCGGAGATGACGGCCTGGCGCCGCAAAAATGCCGCGCACCCGATTGAACAGGTCGGCACCGAGCTGCGTGCCATGATGCCCTGGATTGCCAAGAACAAGCTGGTGGATCGCGAAAAGAACTAGGGAACGTGCTCGTGCTTATCAGCACGACTCACCCTTATCCTATTCTATGTATCTCATCATCCCGTCAACCTCAGTAGACTTGATGTAGCAAGCAGGATTCTCGTTTTCATCTGCTAATTCATCAAAATGCTTTTCTCCGCACTTGATTTTCGCGACTTCGTGGTGGCGCAAATCATCCGACCATGTGCTGCCCTTTGTTTCGACGACGAAGCACAGGTTTTCCTTGTCATCGTTCTTCTCCACGACGACCGCCCAATCGGGGTTGTACGAACCAAGTGGCGTTGGCACTTTGAACCATGTGGGCAACTTGGCGTAGACTTTTACTTTTCATTCTTCTCCAAGTCTTCGGCGAATAACTTTTCCACGCTCCCTGAGTTATATACGACATGGGTATAAACGGATTTTTGTACTTCCAGCGTATTCTTGAGGTAACCCTTGAGGTCTTCCTGCTCAAACAGCTCCTGAGCGTAGAAGTGGTCATCGCCGATTTTCGTGCCCCGCTTCCAGTCTGAAGTGATTCAAGACGAATTAAATTACAGTGTTACATGCTGGCGAAGTGTTTCTCGATCAACAGTAAAATGTCCTCAAACGGTGGTTGATCCAGGTAATAGAGGTTTCGCGTTTTCCGATATGCGTCCCTATATATTCTTCAATGACTTTCGGATCGCTGAGAAGAAAAGCATTATTTTCTGCGATAAGCGGGTTGTCAGCGCTGCGAAACCGCTTTTTCTTATGTGCGTAATACTGATCACTGCCGACAAATGCCTGAACATCCGGGTGTTGGAGCAGGCAGTAAACATCGTAATAATGGCGCATGAAGTTCCTGGGGAAATCACCGGATGCTTGCTGCTGGCGATACTTGGTTGAAATGGTCTGCAGTTTCTCTACGAGGGTATAGCCTGGATGATAGCAGGCTACATCATGCGCACGATTGTCCCTGATATTAACCAGGCCTGAGGCGTGGTCATATGCCCAGGAGCTGATTGTGGCGGGAGAATTCGGGGTAAAAGTGTCGAAACCAAGCTCCAGCAAGATCCCCTCTTTAATGCCGTCCAGCGGGCTGGTTGCCGCTGTGTAATGAAGCCGCACGCCCCCCCTCGGTATTTGAGATCGTCAAACTCGCAGTCCCTGCTTACTGATTGAATACCCGCAATAGTGATGGTTTGAGCCAGCCAGTCGTAGTAGCTTTTACGGGAGTGACAGTGAGCTGGTTTATTGTGATTGGGGCCGGTCTTAACCCCCATGTCCTTTGGTGGCTCAATTCGAATATCAATATCTTCAGAGAAGCGGGCAATGATGCCGTATCCCTTTGATAATGATGTTCCGCCTTTGAGCTCGAAGAGCAGCCCTATCTGCTGCAATCCAAAAAGGGCATGCATAATCCAATAGTCTTTTTCTACCAGGACTGGATCGATGGACTTATCTGCAGCGACGATACGAATAAGGTCTGCAAAGTCAGGGTGATCGTGAAGGTAGATATCAGCCATGCACTGGTCCGTTTTCCGGCAGCATCTGGGCAAAAAATTTCTTGGTTCCAACTTTGCCGTAGTAACGCACCGCTTTGGTTAAAGCACTGTTATCGAGCGATTGCGCTTTTTCCCTCACCCGCTCTTCGACAACGCTGGAGTTTTCGGCAAGTGTGTCCAGGTTGTTCATAAGGTCTACCAGCAGAAACTCCGTACTCAGCGAGCGCGGCAAATCCGGTTTCTGACGAAAGTCGAATGTTCGCCCACCCAGTTTGAAGGTGCCGTGGCGCTTATGGTTGTAAACAATGGTTTTGTTGTAGAGCTGCGTCGTACCTACCCCGAGCGCGTTATATAAATTGGGAGAAGTGATCAGGAAGCGGTCATCTTTTAAGAAGGCTTTAACCAACAGGCGATCATCCGCGGGCGCATTTCCAAACGCAGATTTTTTGGGATAGTAGTAAAGCCCGCCGTTAAGTTTGGTAAGTTCTTCATTTTCAACGAGTTGCTTCAGGTGCCTATCAACTGCATTCGACCATCTAGCGAGGTCAGAACGTCGATATACCTCTCCCCGCTTCAGATGTGATTTAAGTTCGTTTAACTTGCTCATAATCTACCCCTGCATTTTCCATTCTACCGAACGAGCCTTCAGATTGTAAGTAATTTTATTTAAATATCATGCATTCGCCTATCATGCATAAGTATAGGTACAGCGTTTCGGATGACGGACGCAGCCCCACAGTTGCCATTTCGCACTCCCCATTTCGCACCCCATAGTGGGACTCGTTAAAGAGATCTACACACACCAGTGGCAACCCATGAATCATCGACGATCAGCGAATGTTTGTCAGCAGGTCTTTGGAGAGAAAGGGATTACATTCTAAAGCAGAGAGTAACTACTCACCCCCCTTGACACCATAGGAAAGAGGTTCTCTGGTGTGTACGTTTCAGTATCGCACAGGGTCATGGGCAACGCATCCTGTGGTTCCAAGGCGACAGTGGGGCTGTGTCAGGCGCTGATCGCGCTGATGCCGCCGCCGGGGACGAGCCCAACCGCCTCTGGTCGCCGAATGCCGCGCTGGCGGTCGCGGTCTTGAGGACGTCGCCCCGGATGGCCATGAACGGCGGGTCCTGGTGGACATCCTGTTCGAGACCCACGAGACGACCGTCGAGGCCGAGATCAGCTGAGACTGCCCCCCTGCAGGGTTCCGTTGTACCCCTGACGGCTGGGGAAGAGATCTCAGAAGGTGTGTTGACCAACCTTCTGAGTGCCTGTGCATCCTACCCTCAGGTTTTGGATATAAAGGCTCAGTGCGCCCTCTCGTCGCACATCACGATAATCGGTGAAGCACTGGCTCAGGCGATGCAGCAGATGGGTGCGCTGCTCCACCTCTCGCAGCACGAGTCCGCCGCCATTGGAGCTGATCTCACCACCATCACACCTGGCGACGATGTCGCGCCGACCAAGGCTGCGACATTCGAGTTGATGTGGTGTACAGTCTGTCGCCATAAGGCCGTCCTTCTCGTTTGGTGTAAGTTATTGAATGTACAGCATTTATACCACGAGAGGCGGCCTTTTTCAATTCATGTGGTGAGAAATTCGGGCTAGGGGATTTGCCGGGAGGAGCTGTGCTCAAGCAGTTCCTCCGCATGCCTGAGCGAATGTTCAGATTGGTTGTCTCCACCCAGCATTCTGGCAGTTTCCCGCTGCCGCCCGGTTGGATCAAGCCTGGAAATCCGGGTTGTCGTGGTGTCGTTTCCCGAGGATTTTTCAACCATCAGATGCTGGTTGGCCTCGGAGGCGACCTGCGCCAGATGGGTCACGCAGATCACCTGCGCCCGTTCCCCCAGCATGCGCAGTTTTTTGCCGACCACGCTAGCCGTTGCGCCCCCGATTCCCTGGTCGACTTCGTCAAATACCAGAGTAGGGTGCTGGTTGTCGGCTGCGGTGACCACCTGGATCGCGAGGCTGATTCTGGACAGCTCGCCACCTGAAGCAACCCTCGCCAGGGGCAGGTGCGGTTGGCCGGGGTTGGTGCGAATGAGAAACTCCACCCGCTCCAGGCCACTGGCCGCGGGGGCCGAGTCGTGAAGCTCAATCAACAGATCGGCCCCCTCCATGTTCAGCTCAGCAAAGTGCCGACTCACCTCCTGCTCCAGTTGTGCAGCGCCAGAGCGGCGAAGCTCGCCCAACTGGGTGGCCCTGTCCCGATAGTGCCTCTCCCGTTCGGTGCTCTGCTGCAGCAGGGACTCCAGGTTGGCGTCGAGGTCGCCCAGCTGATCGAGTTCAGCCCGCATGGATTCACTGAGCGCCGACAGTTCGTCGGGTTCGCACCGGTGTTTGCGTGCCAGATCGAAGGCACTGGATAGTCGGATGTTGACCTCGTCAAGACGCTGTGGGTCGAGTCGAATCTGATCCGCCGCACGGCGCAGTGCGTCTCGTACCTCTTCCATCTGGATCAGGACATCTGCAGTCATACTGCGGGCATCCTCCACAGCCTCAATCCCGACATCCAGGGGTTCAATGAGGTTCGAGAGCTGCCGCATTCCGCCAAGAATCTGAAACTCCTCGTTTTCACTGACAAGCTGCATCGCTTCGTACAGTCGCTGACGAATCTGCTCGGCAGTGGCAAGCTGTTTCTGCTCGTTCTCAAGCAGGGCAAACTCGCCCTCGGACAAGTCCAGCAGCAGGAGTTCCTCAAGCTGGAACTCCAGAAACTCCTTGCGCTGCCGGTGCTGGCCCAACATCTCTTCCTGGGTGTGAAGCTCCGCCGCAAGCTCGCGCCACTCTTGGAAGCTGGCAGCGGTTGTCTCGGCCAGGTCAGCGGCCTGGGCGTAGCCATCGAGCAATTGAAGCTGGTAGTCGGGTTTCAGCAGGGACTGGTGCTCGTGCTGGCTGTGAATACTGACCAGCTGCTCGGCGAGCGCTCGCAGGATATTGAGAGTGACAGGCCGATCGTTCACCCAGGCTTTGGATGAGCCGTTGCGGTTGACGACCCTCCTCAGGATACACTCACCACCCTGATCGAGCCCGCGCTCTGCCAGAAAGTCCGTCGCGGTGGGTAAATTCCCTATGTCAAAAGTCGCACTGATTTCCGCACGTTCAGAGCCAGCCCTGATCTGGTCGCTGCCAGCACGATCACCCAGCGTCAGGCCCAGTGCATTCAGCAGGATAGACTTGCCAGCCCCAGTCTCTCCAGTAATGGCGGACAGGCCTTCCTGAAATTCGATGTCCAGAGTGTCGACCAGTGTGTGGTTCAGTACCCTGAGCTGCGTCAGCACGTTTGCGATTACCTTCGATAAAATACCGATTCTACACACACTGGGCCTGCAAGTGTTGCAGAGAGTTGCTGCACAGAGCCGCCTGAAGTACTGCCATTCCCCGGCATGCCCGCGGCCAACTCTTCATCTGTTTGAAAGCGCCCTGTTGAGCGTCTCTGCAGCAGGCCACGACCAACATATCCGGAGAACCGGGATATTCATGGCAATCGTGGGCTTGAACCTGCGCAACGCACCCCCATATGTTCTAGGGCCTGTTCGCAGGCGTCAGCAGTGTGACGAGAAACGGAGGCTTGAGCGTTGTCCAAAGAAACCGAGCAGAATGAAGTATCTGAAAAGGCAGGAAAAGAAGCGGGCCAATCCGGGGATCAGCCAGAGGAAGCAACGAACGATACACCGGAGCCTGCAGACGAGACTGGGCAGGCTGCGGACGAGCCAGAGCAGGCAGTGGAAGAGTCCAGTCTGGAAGACCAGGTCGCCGAGCTCAGTGCCGAGCTTGACAAGGCACGGGAAAGCGCCCTGCGCGCCCAGGCCGAGGCGCAAAATGTGCGGCGACGCTCTGAATCGGAAGTGGAAAAGGCGCGCAAGTTTGCGCTGGAGCGTTTTGTCGAGGATTTGCTGCCCGTGGTCGATAACCTCGATCGCGCATTGGATGTCGCTGATCGTGAAAATGAGGCGCTCAAACCGGTCATTGAAGGCATTGAACTCACCCTGAAATCCTTTCTGGACAAGCTTGAAAAAAACAAGGTGTTGCAGATAGACCCAGCCGGAGAACCCTTTGACCCGGAGCAGCACCAGGCGATGACGCAGTTGCCGAATCCGGACGTTGAGCCCAACACCGTGCTGGAAGTGTTTCAGAAAGGATACAGCCTGAACGGCAGGCTGATCAGGCCGGCAATGGTTGTGGTGAGCACAGCGGCGGAGTAAAGCCAGTCCGTTGAGCCCGCTTCGCCGGGCTTGAAATAGCTGCAATACATCCTATATCAGAAACATGAATTACAGCGATCGGCGCACTCTGGTGGTGATCGCCAAATGAACAAACATTGGAGGCCGTAATGGGCAAAATTATTGGTATTGATCTGGGCACAACCAACTCCTGTGTCGCTGTGCTGGATGGTGAAAAGGTTCGGGTTATTGAGAACGCTGAAGGCGATCGAACCACGCCTTCAATCGTCGCATTTTCCGATGATGGTGAAACCCTGGTCGGACAGTCTGCAAAACGACAGGCGGTGACCAATCCGGCGAACACGCTCTTTGCCGTCAAGCGACTCATCGGACGCAAGTATGGCGATGATGTGGTGCAAAAGGATATCAATATGGTTCCCTACGGTATTGTTGAAGCCGACAACGGGGACGCATGGGTTGAAGCCAGAGGTGATAAGAAGGCACCTCCACAGATTTCTGCCGAAGTGTTGAAAAAGATGAAAAAGACCGCCGAGGATTTTCTCGGCGAAACACTGACTGAAGCGGTGATCACTGTTCCTGCCTACTTCAATGATTCCCAGCGTCAGGCGACCAAGGATGCCGGCAGAATTGCTGGCCTGGAAGTGAAACGTATCATCAATGAACCGACAGCAGCTGCACTTGCATACGGTCTCGACAAAGAGGGTACGGGTGACCGCACTGTGGCTGTGTACGACCTGGGTGGGGGTACCTTTGACGTATCGATCATCGAAATTGCAGATGTTGATGGCGAAAAGCAGTTTGAAGTTCTGGCCACCAATGGTGATACCTTTCTCGGCGGTGAGGACTTTGATCTGGCCCTCATCGACTATCTGGCCGAGGAGTTCAAGAAGGAAAACAGCGTTGACCTCAAGGGCGATCCGCTTGCGATGCAGCGCCTCAAGGAGGCTGGTGAGAAAGCCAAGATCGAATTGTCTTCGAGCCACCAGACCGAGGTGAACCTGCCCTACATCACGGCGGATGCCACTGGCCCCAAGCATCTGGTTGTCAAGCTGACCCGCGCCAAACTCGAATCCCTGGTCGAGGATCTGGTGCAGCGCTCCCTTGAGCCATGCAGGATTGCCCTCAAGGACGCCGACCTGTCGGCAGCAGAGATTGACGATGTCATTCTGGTTGGTGGACAGACACGCATGCCTTTGGTTCAGGAAAAGGTCCAGGGGTTATTTGGCAAGGAACCACGCAAGGATGTGAACCCGGACGAAGCTGTTGCCATGGGTGCAGCGCTTCAGGGTGCTGTGCTGGCGGGCGATGTCACCGATGTATTGCTGCTTGACGTGACCCCTCTAAGCCTGGGTATTGAAACCCTGGGTGGTATTGCAACGCCATTGATTGAGAAGAACACCACGATCCCGACCAAGAAATCGCAGGTGTTTTCGACCGCTGAGGACAATCAGACTGCGGTCACTATCCACGTGGTTCAGGGAGAGCGAAAGCAGGCGACCCAGAACAAGTCCCTGGGGCGCTTTGATCTGGCGGACATCCCCCCGGCTCCGCGCGGTATGCCGCAGATTGAGGTGACATTCGACATTGATGCCAACGGCATCCTGAATGTGTCTGCCAAGGATCAGGCCACCGGAAAAGAGCAATCCATTGTGATCAAGGCGTCCTCCGGGCTCTCTGATGAGGAAATCGACAAGATGGTCTCGGAGGCGGAAGCCTATGCTGAAGAGGACAGGAAATTTGAGGAATTGATTCAGGTGCGCAACGGTGCCGAAGGGCTGGCACACGCCACGCGCAAGACACTGAAAGAAGCCGAGGACAAGGTTGAAGATGGTGAGAAGGCCGAGATTGAAGCGGCAATCAATGAAGTCGAGGAAGCCTGCAAAGGTGACGACAAGGATGCGATCGAAAAGGCTGTTGAGAAGCTGACAACGCTTTCCAGCGGTTTGGCCCAGAAGCTCTATGCTGACCAGCAGGCAGGAACCGGGGCAGAGGAACCTGCGGCAGAAGACGTGGCCGATGATGTGGTTGATGCCGAGTTCGAGGAAGTCAAGGAAGAAGACAAGTAAACCCGGTGGTACTGGAACCCGAGCGGGTTCCAGTGAGTTCACGGTGGTGATGGGCCGATTGCTGACATGGGCCTGGTGAGGTGCGGAGCTGGGAGACCACTCCGCTCTTTGCGTATATGGGGTTGTCTCTGAGACACGACGAAAACTGATAGTGGGCACATCCTGAAGTGGCAAAGCGAGACTATTACGAAATCCTTGGCGTTGAACGCGACGTTGACGAAAAGGATCTGAAAAAGGCCTACAGGCGCGTTGCCATGAAGTATCACCCTGATCGTGCGCCCGGTGACAAGGAGGCCGAGGAGAAGTTCAAGGAGGCCAGCGAGGCCTACGAGGTACTGTCCGATGATGAGAAGCGGGCGGCCTACGACCGCTTTGGCCACGATGGCATTGATCCCAACACCATGGGCGGGTTTCGGAGCGGTGGCTTCGAGGATATTTTTGGCGATGTCTTTGGAGATATTTTTGGTGGCGGTGGTCGCCGGCAGCAGCAGCAGAGGCGCGGTTCTGATCTGCAGTACAATCTTGAACTCAATCTCGAGCAAGCCGTCGCGGGGACTGAGACCAAGATTCGCATTCCGACCTATGTCACCTGTCGCACCTGTGACGGCAGCGGATCCAGGCCGGGAACCACCAAGGTAACCTGTTCGACCTGTCATGGTCAGGGGCGGGTGCGTATGCAGCAGGGCTTCTTTTCGGTACAGCAAACATGTCCCAGTTGTCGGGGGCAGGGACACACCATTGCAGACCCCTGCAGGGACTGCGGTGGTCAGGGGCGTGTCAGGGAAACAAAGACCCTTTCCGTGAAAGTTCCTGCGGGAGTGGATACCGGAGATCGCATACGCCTGTCCGGGGAAGGAGAAACAGGGCCGGGTGGTGCCCCCGCGGGAGACCTGTTCGTCCAGATTGTGGTCCGTGACCACCCCATATTTACCCGTCAGGGTGCTGACCTCTACTGTGAAATTCCGCTGGACTTTACCCAGGCTGCGCTTGGCGGTGAGCTGGAGGTACCGACGCTCGACGGTCGGGTCAAGCTCAGAATTCCTGCGGAAACCCAGACGGGCAAACTGTTCAGGATGCGCGGCAAGGGTGTCAAGCCGGTGCGCGGTGGCGCGGTTGGTGATCTGCTGTGTCGGGTCGTGGTGGAAACGCCGGTGCATCTGGCCGAGCGGCAAAAGACCCTGTTGCGTGAATTTCAGGACAGTCTTGGCGAAAAGCATTCCCCCAAATCAAAGTCCTGGTTTGATGGCGTAAAAAGCTTCTTCGAGGATCTGACGTCCTAGCGGGAGCCCCTACGTGCGAGCATAACGAAGTTGTCAGCACGCGATCCGCACTCAAGCGTTTCGACAGACAGACTTCTAGAACAACTTTTGTTGTAACTACTCACCCCCTTTTCCTGCTCGATCATTGTGGCGGCGGTGCCGTTGAGTGCGATCTGGATGGCGGTCAGCGGGTTGTAGCCCTGGTAGGCCATGGACTGGAGATAGCTGGAGATTCGGCAGTGTGCCTCGGCGTGGCGGAGGGTTCGGAAGCAGCCGGAGACCTTCTGCCTGACCTTGGCCATGCGGATATCGCGCTCGGCGCGCCGTCCGCGCACAGCGTCTCGAAACGCGCCTTGAGCGCGTCGAACTCCGAGCGCAGCGACGCGGTGTTGACCGTCGCCATGGGCTACCCGGACTCCACCGCCATGATCGCCCCGCCGCCCAGGTGCGTCTCGATGTACTCCGAGTGCGGCGGCATGAGCGCGATCAGCGCCTGACACACCCCCGCCGTCGCCTTGGGACCAAAATATGCGTTGCCCATGACCCTGTGCAATAATGAAACGCACACACCATAGAACCTCTTTCCTATGATGTCAAGGGGAGCGAGTAGTTACCTTTTGTTTCGGAGTACACGATGCGACGGCTTACGAAGCCATTCCAGAGAGTAATCGCTGCATTCGGTGTTGCCTGGACAATGCCAGCGTTTGCCGAGCATGCTTACATGGTGCCCTTCGTGCCGAGCGCGGAGAACTCAGCACAACAAGGGTTCGTCCGTATCCTGAACCAGACCGGGGAGTCTGGCGATGTGCGCGTTACGCCGATCGACGATGCGGGCCGCCGGTATCCTCCCATCACAATTCACCTGGACCCTTGGGCGGCGGTGCACTTCAATTCGCTCGACCTGGAGGATGGAAACCCTGGTAAGGGGCTGTCGCGTGGTGTCGGTCCCGGTACGGGGGACTGGCGACTGGAAGTCGAAGCGGACTTTCTTTTTGAGGCGCTTGCCTACGTGCGGACCCACGACGGGTTCGTTACCAGCGTATTCGAGGCGGCAAACTGGTGGGACGACGACATCTATTGGGTTCCTTTCTTCAATCCTGGGAGCAATACCAGTCAGGTCAGCAAGCTCCGTCTGGTCAATCCGAAGAACGAGACGGCAACAGTCGCTATTCACGCGGTTGATGACCGAGGGGAACGGGCTCCCGAAGGGCACGTGGAACTCAGCCTGGCACCGCGGTCATCGCGCATGCTGACCGCCCAGGACCTCGAGTACGGAGCCGATGGGCTGACGGGAAGGTTGGGGGACGGATCAGGTAAATGGCGATTCTGGGTCCAGTCGGATCGTCGACTGCACGTGCTGAGTCTTCTGGAAAGCCCGACAGGCAACATCACGAACCTGTCCACTGGAGCCTGGTGGGGCCGAACCGATATCCCGCTGGTGCTGCCGGCATCGAACTCCAACCGGGAGGGTTTTATGCGCATCATCAACAGTTCGGGACAGGATGGGGATGTGATGATCCGGGCCGTAGATGATGACGGGAAAACCCACGGCCCGATCACTTTGCACCTGACGGCATTCGCAGCCGCGAACTTTAATTCAAAGGATCTCGCCGAGGGGAATTTAGGCAAGGGTCTTCCCGAAGGTATTGGTGCCTTCGAAGGCGATCTGCAATTGCACCTCGAAACCGAACTGATCGTGACGCCGCTGGCCTACGTGCGCACAGCCGACGGGTTCGTCACCAGCGTTCATGATCTCGTTCCGACGAACGCCGTTGACAGTTCCCGGGTGTCGTTCGTCAATCCGGGCAGCAACGCCAACCAGCAGAGCCTTCTGCGCATCATCAATCCTACGGGGACGGCGAATTCGGTTGAAATCAGTGGCCGGGACGACAGCGGGAACCGGGCACCCGGTGGAACCCTGAGCCTGTCGCTGCCGCCCTTCGGTGCGCGAACCCTTACGGCACAGGAACTGGAACAGGGCGGTGACGGGCTGACCGGGCAGCTGGGCGACGGTTCCGGAAAATGGGCACTGTTCCTGTCTTCCGATGAGGCGATTCACGCCATGAGCCTCCTGAACAGTCCAACCGGCAACCTTACCAACCTGTCCGCCACGCCCTGGTCTCAGCGCTTGCGCATCACAAATGCGCCGGTTGCGCACGACCTTTCATTGTCGACGAGCCTGGACAGTCCCTACATCGATGTGCAGCTCATGGCATCCGATCCAGACGGGGATCGCGTGTGGTTCTGGCTGGACGGCAGCCGAGAGGGAGAGGGGTACTCGGATGCACACGTCGATTTGGAAACTGGGGCGCTGCTGGCCACACTGCAGGCCGATGTCGGTGAAGCAGTGAAGATTCCGTTCCGGGCGACGGACGGCAATGAATGGAGCGATCGGGCGTTCATCACCATTACCATTGAAGAGGATTCCGGCGAGCGCGGTCTGGGTGCAGACGACATAGACTCCAGGGACTACTTCAATCTGAACAGGGCCTATTTCGACGATGACGTGCGGTCAGACTTTGAGGATGGAGCCAAAAGTCTCCCGCGCTCGATCGACCTGTCCGGCAACTTCCCGGTTCCCGGAAACCAGGGGAGGCAAGGCAGTTGCGTCGGTTGGGCCGTTTCCTACCTGAAGTCCTATCAGGAACGCCTGGAGGAACGCTGGGAGTTCTCGCGCAGTACGCAATTCAGTCCAGCCTGGATCTATAACCAGATCAACGGTGGAAGGGACGGGGGCTCCCACCCGTTGGAGGCCATGCGGTTGATCCAGAGCAAAGGGGCCGCAACGCGCTCGACCATGCCGTACGATCCCAATGACTACTTGACGCAACCAAGCCAGGCAGCGATTAATGAAGCGAGAAATTTTTTGGGTGGAGACATCAAGATCATCGATTCGATCAACCAGTTCAAACGTGCCCTGGCTCATCGCGTGCCCTTTATTCTGGGTATACCGGTCTACCCCAGCTTTGGTCAGATTGATGGAGCGAATGCCGCATACAATGACCTGTCCGGAGCCCTGCTGGGCTGGCACGCAGTTGTCGTTGTGGGATACGACGACGACCGGTTCGGCGGTGCATTCAGGGTGCTGAATTCCCATGGTCGCGACTGGGGTGATCGCGGTTTTTTCTGGATACCCTATGACACCTTCCGCGACGCGAGATTCAGTGGTGCGTATGCGATCACGATCGAAGATCGGACAAACGGCGATGTCCCCCGTCCCGCCACGCCGCCACGGAGAAGCTGCGGGGCTCCCGACGAGCGGCTGCCCAATCTGACGATCACCGAATGGAGTGCCGAATACCAACCGGCGTTCGGCGGCGAGGGACGATTGCGGTATCGCGTGGTGAATAACGGGTCCGCCACCGCGCCGGCGGGCGTGGACGTCAATCTGATGCTCTCGGCGGACCGGGACATCAGCGGTGCGGACCACTGGGTGGTCTACGAGGAAATACCGTTCGAACTCGAGTCTGGCACCGCCGCCTACCGGGATGCCGACAACGAACTGACTTTCACGTTTCCGCAAACGATACCGCCGGGGACCTACTACATGGCGATGTGGGTGGACGATGTGGCGGAAGTCAGGGAATGCTACGAAGACGACAATATTTCGATCGGAAATAAAGTCGTTGACCTTCAATCCAGCAAGCCGGACCTGACTCCGACCAGCTGGTACGCAAGCTGGGACTCGGCCGGGAGCGGTACGCTGGAGTATCGGGTAACCAACATCGGTGCTACTGCGACCACGCGAACCGATTGGCGGCTGTCGCTGGAATTGCACTCCGATCCCTCGATCGAATATGGCAGCCGCTACACCCTGTTCGCCGAGGAGGGCAACTTCCTTCTTGATCCAGGTGATGCCGTGTACAGGGATGTTGATAGTGCGGCTCAGTTTAACGTGCTCGAATCGCCTTACCACGGAATCGTGCCCGTGGGCACCTACTACCTGACGTTCTGGGTCGATGAATTCGACGTGGTGGACGAAAGCAACGAACTGAACAACCAGTCACGCTCGAACAGCTTGGTTACCATTCGCGCCGGTCGAGGTAATCCCGAGCGGTTTGGTTCGAATTCTTCGGGAACCATGGTTGGCAAGCTTGGCAGTGAGGCTGACCGTGAGCGCTTCAATGGGAACATTCCGCCTGAGGCTTTAACCCGCAGGGTGCAGATCGTCGAGACCGGAGAGGGTGTTCGCCGGGTGAATTTTCTGGACGACAACTCCGACCCGGAGCGGGGACTGCGCATCGACAGCCAAGCGACTCAACCACAGCGGTTGACGACCCGGTCAGAGCGGAATCTGCCCATCCTCCCTAAGCAGAACGTTTCAGCAGACATTTATGCCGTACCAATCCGTAATTCCAGGCCGATGCCATCACGATGAAGACATCGCGCGTAATCGCCTTTGGCGTCGCGACAGCCATGGCGCTTGCACTTTTTGGATGCGGGGGTGCGGAATCGAGTGAACACCAGGCTGCCGTGGCCCATCCCGGCGTTGATGATGGCCCCAAAAAATCACCCCACGGCAGTGCACCGCTGGACACCCGTCCGATACTGGAAACCAGCCGAGCCGGGGCGTCAGAAGTCGCAAATCCCGCCGACGAGCACTGTGTCGAGACTGGTTATCGACTTGAATACGTCTACGAGGACGGCATACCTGTATATGGACTGTGTATCAACGATGCTGCGGGAGTCAAGTGCACAAGTTGGGCCTATTTCCGGGAGGAGTGTATGCTCGACAGAAAACCCAATTGATGAAAGCCGTCCCTGATTCACCCGGCCCATACATGATTCTGCAGGGCAACAACACAAGTGATACTGAGTATCGCTGGCACAAAGTCAGTTCTGTTTTGCCAGCCGATATGCGGGCGCACTTTGCCTGGATTGCCGAACTGATTGCCTCACATGGGTTGCAGAATGTTCGTGAACCCTATGTGAAACACATTGAAGGTGCCTTGTCGGAAATGCGCATGCAAGGCAAAGACGGGATTTCACGCGCATTGTATGTCACGGCAAAACCAGAGCGTGTTGCGGTGGTTCGTGCGTTTGTGAAGAAAACCCGGAAAACACCTCGCCGGGAAATTGCGCTGGCGTTAAAACGGGCAATGAGGATTGAACAATGGGCGATATTAAAGATCTGCACAGGAAGTGGAGTAAAGACCCGGAGTACCGTAAAGCCCATAAGACCATGGCGGATGAGTTCGCTGTGGCCGATGCCATATTGAGCGCCCGGCCACAAGCCGGACTGACGCAAAAAGAACTGGCTGAGAAAATGGAAGCGACGCAATCTGTTGTCGCAAGGCTGGAGGGTGGTTCGTCAAATACCACGCTCAAAACCCTGCAATGTCTAGCCGAAGCCACAGGTACGCATTTAAAAATATTTTTTGAACAGTCCACGCACTAAGGCGTCCCCGCAATGGGCGCTTTGCATTTTTTCCTTCAACGGCCAAGAACGTGGCCATGAGATGGCTTTCTGGTCTTGCTCCCAAAAGGTACCGTGAAGGTGATGCCCGCTGCGATATAGACCCAGATACTGCCGTGCTGGAAGTCTCGCTCACGATTTTTTGACGACTGCACGCCAAGGCGGCCGCAAGGGTGCTTTGAAGAACGGCCCTGATACCGGGCTTCGGCGCTGGCTGCAGCCGGTACTCGCCATGCTACCTGGAACGAGCTCAGCCAGCTTAGAAGCGCTTAAATAAGTGATGTGCTCCGGCTTATTGGTCGATCGCGCTTAGTTTTTCAGAATCCACCTCGCGGTCGGACACCCGTGCCGAGAGCGGATGTGCGACGCCAGATCATCGGTCGAGTACCACCTGCACTAGACCAGCACCTATCACGGCGCTCCACTCCATGCCTGACGCACCACATAATAAAAAAAAGGAGCCGTGTGGCTCCCTTTCTCACTACCAGTGTGTACTGGCGTTGGCTGCTATCGTTATTGTTCTTGCAACACAACCGTATCGGTAGAACCATCCTCCAGGTTGACCTGGGTTACCGCAGCATCGATTGTTTTTTGCGATGCCGCAAGGTCGATCACCGCCGCGGTGCGACTCGTATTACCACTCAGTCTCACCATCCCTGGGTGCTCGTCAGTATCCGCAACCCTGATAACCATCGTTTGACCAGCCTCGATCATACCTTCCGCATAAGGGCCTGGGGTTGCAGTGGTGCCACTTTCAGGCTTGAACGTAACCGTGTAGTCAGCGTCCCGGTCACCGTGATTGACCAGAATCATACGCTGGTTGTAGCCATCGTACGTGGTCAGATAGGGTGCCCGAATGGTTGTGCCGTTGTGCTTAATTTCACCGACGGTCCCGGTGAACCTACCCGGGGAGTCAGCCGTATTTTCTGGACCGGGCAGGTTGAAAGACACCCTGTACGAACTTTGGGCAATACGCTCAGTGTTTGCGCGGGGCAAATGTACACAGAGATATATGGAGCCGTCGGCAGATGGAACAAGGTCACCCAAGCTTATCGTGTTGGTGGCGCTCAATGTATTCGTCCGGCTGGCTGTGGTGCTGCAAGCTGCCACGCTATCTACCGTCCACGTGCCCACGGAAAAATTACCGTCAAAAGTGGCCACGAGGTCGGCAAGATCGCCACGAAGATCACCGACCGTAGGAATTGTGCCATCCTGCATCAACGCCCCTTCACGTACAGAAAACATCACGCTACCAACGTTCCCGCGCAAGCCCGATGAACGGGGTACAGCTGAAGTAGCAGTAAACCTGGTAAACCCTGTTGCAACCTCGGCAGTCAGCGGCGGTTGATTTGGTAGAGCACGAATGTTCAGACCCGGACGAGCTGAAATAACATTGTCCCTACCTACGGGGGTTCCGATCCTGTCTGCCCGGCTCGTCCTGGAAAAACCGCCTTGGCTTGGATTGTAGAGACTCATTTCAATACGAACAGGCTGATCCAGGCTGATCGCCAACTCGGTCAGTGGCAGTTCCACAATATCCGTACGCTCCACATTGCGATTTAACCCAGTGATATTATAAATAACGTAGTCGATCCCTTTATCGGCATCACTACCCATCGCCGTTATGGTGTTTCGGTCTGTTCCTGTTATAGTCAGGTCTGGTAGATTAGTGCTGGTAAAGACAGCGTTGGTCAGATCGAAGCGAACACGAAAGGCATCGTTGTCATCACTCTGGGCAAACCTCGTACCAAAGGCTGCCCTCACATGCAACCTGTCTGCCACCCTGCCATCGTCATCAACACCATCCGAATCTGTATCGGTACCAAATTCATTTTTCACTATGTGGTAGTCACCACGGGCTCCGTTTTCACTGTTACGGGCTTGCTGTGCAGTCACAGTAACGACGTTGCTGCTGCCAGTGAGCAAGCTTTCAGAAGCATACGAAACGCTTCCAACATCAGCAGCTTCCCGAGCGCTCAAATCAATGACTGCATTCGCCGCGCCCGACACCATCAGCAAGGCGGCACCTGCAGCACCAAACAATTTCTTGGTAAACATGGAGTAAACTCCCTAAATTAAAAGTATTTAAATTAAAGGAGGACCCCGGTGAAGACACACCGGGGGCTCCAGTTAGCTAATGTCATAGTGTCTATAGGGAGTATTCGATTCAGTTTTTTCCGGAACTAAAACGAACCAATAGAAGATATGACAGTCCTATTCTGTCTGTCTGTCTGTCTGTCTGTCTGTCTGTCTGTCTGTCAAGTCTTTTTTGCGCTTTTTTTATCGGCCCCGTGTTCAGTCCGCCGCCGCTCTCCCGGTGAATGAGGGCGGAGCCCGAACTGGAGGGAGAGGGGCGGCGGACGCTTCTGCCTCTCTGGGTGTCCATGTCGACGACCGCTGGCCTCAGGCTCGACGCCAGAACTGATGCAGACCGTCGGTCGATACACGCGCCCTCCCGCCAACGTCCGGCTATACACCCCCGTCCATCCATCCGAGGAGTCCTGAACTGAACCTGTCATCGCCTTCAGTCTCAGGACGGCACCCCGGCGAGTACCTGTGCAGATGTGCAATATCCGGGCATCTTTCGAGCCCGGTCGAAGGTGGTGCTGGTGGGCGATCGGGCCAAGCTGGTCGAGGAGCGCATCCGGGAGGAGGTGCACCCGGCGGGGCTGGACTGGATCAGTGCCTTGCGGGGCCCGGCGATCCGCACCCCGGTTGAGACCGGTGCAGTGCAGTGCTTGCTGTTCGATGAACAGGACCTGGTGGGGATCCGCAGTGATCTCTATCCGGGGGAGCGGCTCATGGTGTGCCGCACCCCGCTGATGGCGCAGCGCAGAGCCCACACGCGTGAGGCACTGCTGGAGTCCATCGCCGCGGAGGCCGCACGGATGGCCTCTCCATCATCCCTACCAGCCTGCCCTCGGCAGCATCCTGTAAGGCCTGTGCTGATGTCGTGTGGCCTCCGGGCGTGTTCGCGGCCCCGTGCCTGGCCTCGTGCACGCGATATGACGCCCCATTCAGGGGACGGACTTCACTCTTTGGCCTGCTCCCGACTGGCTCGGCGACAGCAGAGACACTCGTATCCTGATGCACATCAGGCCCGATAGAGGCTGGATGACGAATATCGGCCAATGGACTGTCGACCATGGTACCTGCGGTGGCTGTTGATTCGATCTGATCTGCTTCTGCTGCGCACGCTTTGTTTATTGGCCTGCCCTCAGGGCTCCCGGTGCCACAACGCTCAGGGAGCGTCTGCTGTAGCCGGCTGCACAGCGTGATGCTTCGGTGTCGATCAGAGCCGCACAGGTTGATGATTTCCAGGAAGGGGCGGGTTATACCATTAGTTTAGAATTGTCGTGATCAACTCCAACATGTGCCTGACAGACACCGAGACAGGAGATGAAGGACTGACTCTTGGATAATTCTAATACGGTTGATACGAGCACGCCCGGCGCCGCTCACCAGAACCCCTGTACTCGCTTGAAAGTGCAGGCCATATCAGCCTGTGCGTGTCAGCCGGCCAAAACCAGGCGCACAACGCCAAGCAGTGTCAGAACAAAAAGTACCGTGAAGCTGATGCCCGCTGCGATATAGATCCAGACACTGCCGTGCTGGAAGTCCCGCTCACGATTTTTTGACGACTGTACGCCAAAGGCGGCCGCAAGGGTGCTTTGAATAACGGCCCTGATGCCGGGCTTTTCTGGTTCTTCACTCATGCCGAAGTCGTGCCTGGTGTGTTCTGTGATGCCCGTTATCGCCGCGATGGACTCAGCTGTCGAGTACCGGCTGCAACCAGCGTTCGGCTTCGGTGCCATCCCAGCCCTTGCGAGCTGCAATGCTGGCCACCTGATCCTGACCGATCTTGCCCACGCCAAAATAGTCTGACTCCGGGTGCGAGAAATACCAGCCACTTACTGACGCCGCAGGGGTCATCGCGAAGTTCTCGGTAAGTTCGCAACCCACCGCAGCCGGGGCATCCAGCAATTCAAACAGCGTCTGCTTTTCGGTGTGATCCGGGCAGGCGGGATAGCCCGGGGCGGGGCGGATACCCCGGTATTTTTCGCGGATCAGCTCGTCGGTACTGAAGGATTCGTCCGGATGGTATCCCCAAAATTCCTTGCGAACGCGACGATGCAGATGTTCCGCCATGGATTCGGCAAAACGGTCTGCCAGCGCCTTGACCAGAATGGCAGTGTAGTCGTCATTCCGGGATTCGTAATCGGAAGCCAATGCCTCGGCACCCTTGATGGTGACCACGAACCCTCCCAGATAATCGTCCACGCCGGATTCAACTGGTGCGATAAAGTCGGCAAGGCTTTTCAGTGGCAGACTTTTGTCCCGTTGTCTTTGCTGGCGCACATGGTGAAGTCTCGCCAGCTGACCACCCGTCTCGTCGTAGAGTTGAATATCGTCCTGATTAACCTGGTTGGCCCGCCAGAAACCGAACACGGTCCTGGCCGAAAGCAGTCTATGGTCGAAGATCTCCCGGATCATCGCCTGGGCATCCTCATAGAGCTGGGTGGCTGCAGTGCCGATGGTTCCATCCTCCAGAATGCCGGGGAATTTGCCCGCCAGATCCCAACTGATAAAGAAAGGCGTCCAGTCGAAGGTCTCCAGCAAGGCTGCCAGCGGATAATCCGCAATAACCTGGACTCCGAGGAAGCTGGGCTTTGGTGGCTGATACTGTGTCCAGTCAAAAGCCAGCTTGCGCTGGCAGGCCTGGTCATAGGGCACAAGTGGTATTGTGCGCCGATTGGCCACACGGTTCCTGATGGTCTCGTACTCCGACTGAATGCTGGCGACAAAACCATCCCGTCGCTCCGCGCTCAGCAGGCTTGAGGCAACACCGACCGCACGCGACGCATCGGCGACGTAGACCACCTGGTTGCACCGGAACTGTGGCTCGATCTTGACTGCGGTGTGCGCCTTGGAAGTCGTGGCACCCCCGATCAGCAGTGGAACCGAGTACTCCTGCCGCTCGAGCTCCTGGGCGATCGCGACCATTTCGTCCAGCGAAGGCGTGATGAGACCACTCAGTCCGATGATGTCACAGTTGCGTTCCCGAGCCGTTGTGAGGATCCTGTCTGCGGGTACCATCACTCCCAGGTCGATCACCTCGAAGTTATTACACTGCAGAACAACACCCACAATATTCTTGCCAATATCGTGCACATCACCTTTTACTGTTGCCATCAGAATACGGCCGTTAGTCTCGCCTTCCTGCTTTTCCGCTTCGATATAGGGCTCCAGATAGGCCACCGCCTGTTTCATGACCCGGGCCGATTTGACCACCTGGGGAAGGAACATCTTCCCGTCACCGAAGAGGTCACCGACGACATTCATCCCGTCCATTAGCGGGCCTTCAATAACCTCGATAGGCTTTTCTCGGGCAGTTCTCGCCGCCTCGGTATCCTCTTCGATGTATGTGTTGATGCCTTTGACCAACGCATGTTCAAGACGTTTTTCGACCGGCCAGTCTCTCCAGTCCAGGTTTTCTCGTACCTGCGCGCCGCTGCTCTCACCACGATACTGTTCAGCCTGGTCCACCAACTGCTCTGTTGCGTCCGCTGAGCGGTTGAGTACCACGGCTTCGACCGCATCCCGCAGATCTGCAGGGAGAGTGTCATACACAGCTAGCTGACCGGCGTTGACAATCCCCATGTTCAGGCCAGCACCTATTGCGTGATAGAGGAATACCGAGTGAATGGCCTCCCGAACCCGGTCGTTGCCACGAAATGAGAAACTGACATTGGAAATACCCCCGGACAGACCAACATCTGGCAGATTGGTTTTCACCCACCGGCATGCCTCGATAAAATCAACGCCGTAGTTATTGTGCTGTTCAATACCGGTTGCCACGGCAAATACGTTGGGATCGAAAATAATGTCCCTTGGATCAAAGTTGAGCGTCTCGGTCAGCAAACGGTATGCACGTGCGCAGATGTCTGTGCGTTTCTGCAGGGTGTCGGCCTGCCCGTGTTCATCAAACGCCATGACAACCACCGCAGCACCATAGCGCTGACAGAGTCGAGCCTGGTGGAGAAAGACAGCCTCTCCCTCTTTGAGACTGATCGAATTCACGATGGGTTTGCCCTGAACGCACTTGAGCCCGGCCTCAATAACCTCCCATTTGGATGAGTCAACCATGAAGGGTACGCGTGCAATATCCGGCTCTGAACCGATAAGATTCAGAAATCTGGGTAAGGCAGCCTGCGCGTCCAGCATGGCTTCGTCCATGTTGATGTCTATGATCTGGGCGCCGTTTTCCACCTGCTGACGAGCGACGGCGATGGCGTCCTCGTAGTTTTCTTCAAGAATCAGGTGCTTGAATCGGGCCGAACCGGTCACGTTGCACCGTTCGCCGACATTCACGAAAAGAGAGTCATCATTAATGTTCAAAGGCTCCAGCCCGGCCAGCCTGCAGGTGTGGCTGGAGCGGGTAGTGACAGCGCGCGGCGGTACGTCGCCAAGTTTTGCCACAAGGACTTCAATGTGCTCGGGGGTCGTGCCGCAACAGCCACCAACCAGATTGACACAGCCACTGCCGGCAAATTCACCAAGTATCTCAGCCATTTCTTCGGGTGACTGGTCGTACTCGCCAAACTCATTGGGCAGGCCCGCATTGGGATGTGCGCTGACGTAGGTGTCCGCCACCCGGGAGAGTTCTTCCACGTAGGGGCGCAATTCGCGTGCGCCAAGCGCGCAGTTCAGGCCGATCAGCAGGGGCTGTGCGTGGCGCAGACTGTTCCAGAAGGCTTCGGTTGTCTGACCGGAGAGTGTTCTCCCGGATGCATCGGTAATGGTTCCTGAGATCATCAATGGCAGACGAAAGCCCAGTTCGCCGAACAGGCTTTCACAGGCAAACACTGCGGCCTTGGCATTCAGCGTATCAAATACGGTTTCAATCAGGAGCAGGTCGGAACCTCCGACCATGAGGCCGCGGGCTGCGGTCATGTAGTTTTCGACCAACTCGTCGAAGGTGATGTTGCGTGCGCCAGGATCATTGACGTCGGGCGATAGTGAGGCGGTCCGACTGGTTGGGCCCAGAACGCCGGCAACAAACCGCGGTTTGTCCGCATGATTGGCGGTGTATTTGTCTGCGGACTCCCTGGCAAGGCGCGCTGCGGCTTCGTTGAGTTCCGGAACCAGATCCTTCAGTCCATAGTCCGCCTGGGAAACTGCGGTGGAATTGAAAGAATTGGTTGCGATAATATCTGCGCCGGCTTCCAGATAGGCACGGTGAATTCCCTGAATCACATCAGGTCGGGTGAGCACCAGAAGATCATTGTTTCCCTTTAGATCGCTCGGATGGTCGGCAAACCGCTGTCCCCGGAAATCATCCTCGCTGAGATTCTGTCTCTGGATCATGGTGCCCATGGCTCCGTCCAGAAACAGGATGCGCTCATAGAGAGCGTCTTTCAGTGTCTGGAGACTGCATACCCTGTCTGTGCCTGAACTGGTGCTCATAACTATATCAAAATATTTTTATATAGTTTTAGGGCGCGCATTTTAGCAGAAGATGTCACATGGGGGGTAAAAACCTGGAGTTGGAATCCAGACCACACAGTGACTGCCTATTCAGGGCAGCATGAACCACCGCAGAACCTGCCAGCATCCCCGCACTATTGCTGTGCTGGAGCAAAAAGGGAACACGGGTACATCGAATACTGCCAACTGGCTGTGCACATGACCGGATCTGACGCAATCGTTCTGGCTGGCAGATTGGAGCGGCGGTGGAGGTGGCTCCTACAGTCAGGCCCAGGTGATGCCGAGCGTCAACTCATCGATTTCATCCACTGCTTTGATCATCTCATCGGGGGGCAGCCGGTGTCATCCATATCCACCGCCTGACCGATCTCTGACTCATCTGAAAGATCCGGAACGGCACGTGTGTCTGTCACCGCGTGTTAGCTCCATCCGGTGGCAGGAAGAGAAGGATCGATACTCCGGCGCACAGCGCACAAAAAAGCCACCCCGAAGGGTGGCTGTGTATTGAGACTGCTATACATTTAATTCGAAATTGATTTCATCAGCCGTCAACCGCCGACCTTTAGGTTCAGGAATCGGGTCTCCATCTTCCCGTGACACATCGAGCCATAACTCCATGGCCTCAGACACACTGGCTAAGGCCTCCTGCGGGGTATCACCATGGGCCATACACCACCGCAGTTCCGGAACGTCAGCGATAAAGACCTGATCCTCATCGCTCCAGTAAATGGTAATTTCGTATTTGAGCATGATCACTGATCTCCCAGTTTGTGTTGTTGGACAGTTTTCCGAACCTGCTGAACCTGGTACGACTTGACTTTTCCGCCCTGATTCTGCAGGTTGATTCTTTGGTCGATGCCTTCCTTCTTGTAAATGTGGTGACTGCCCTGGATCCTGAGTTCGAAACCCAGTCGTTCCAGGAGTCTGCACATGTCGTTGAAGGCTCTATTCGCATCAGATCTGCCGCTCAGGATGCGCTCCATGAGCTTATCACGTTTTCCCATGATGTATGTCTCCAAAAAAAGCCGGAGACAGAACACCCCCGAGGGGATGCATATCCCCAGCGGGTGAGATAGATGTGTACACAGCCGCCCCGAAGGGTGGCGGTGCTCCACGTGATAGATCACATGCACACAGGTGCGCATGTGGGTCGGGTACTACAGATAGACAGAAGCACTCATGGTGTATCTCCTTGAAATGAACAAAGCCGGAGACACAGAACCCCAAGGGGATGCGTATCCCCAGCGGGTTAGACAAAAGTTGTAACAAGACACCAGGCCAGAGGCCTCGCTGAGTTTCGGGTGTCGCGCAACATGGCGTCAGCCATGGCTTGGTCAGCTTTCAAAGGCTCAACTCAGACTGGAGTTGACACAGTAGAGCGAGGCCATTGTCCGTCCGGCGGAGCGGGCTGTCAAACACTAGCACTGCACTGCACTGCACAAGCACAAGGCCCACTCTTCAGACTGATTTCATATTGGATAATGCGAGTGGAGCGCAGTGGAGTGGTTGACCTGTACGCCTTTCTGATGTAGCATTTTGGTAAGGAGGTCTGTCATGTTGATCACAATTACATCCAAACGCCAGGTAACCTTTCCCGCCGCAGTGCTGAACGAAATGGGCGTGGGACCGGGCGATCGTCTCGAATTGACCAAAGCCCAGGGCGGATACATCCTGACACCCAGGCGGATCGACCTCTCCAAGCTGGGCGGGTTGCGGAACACGATCACTCCCGAAACGCCCGACTTCAACATTCGTGAATTCAGGGACAGGGGATATGGCCCATCGGCGTATCGGGATTGATACGTCGGTACTGGTGCGATTGGTAACCGGTCTGCCCCCAGAGGAGTATGCCTTCTGCGTGGAGCGGCTGACGGCGTTGACTGAAAGCGGTGTGGAGGTGTTCGCTTCCAATCAGGTCGTGGGAGAGGCCTATGTCGCTGTCCAACATCATTACGGCACGACCAAGGAAAATGCTCAATCCGCTCTGCAGGCCGCACTGAGCAGTGGCTTGGTAGCGCCCCTGAACGGCTCGGCCGTGCTTGAGGCGCTCGCTGCTGCCAGTGCGCCAAGTGTGTTCGACCGCCTGATCGTCGACGACTACGCACGCACTGGATTGACCACCCTCACGCTTGATCGGAAAATGTCCTCCCTGCCTGGCGCACAACTCATTTCAGAAATGCCCTGATACAGAAAACCCACCCGCACGAAATAAATTGCCAGCCAGCCTGTTCTCATTGAGGGAGCAGGTATGCGACCAAGTAGGCGCAGAGCATCCACAGTTTGGAGGATAGATCAATGCCAATGGTGAAAAAAAGCATCTCCGTGACTGACTGACAAGACGGCTGGATCAAAGCCCAAATAAAAACCGGGCGATATGGCAACGAAAGCGAGGTTATCCGCGATCTGATCCGTGAGAGACACACGCGGGAAACCGAAACTCCGGAAGAAATCGAAGCGATCAAAGCAGCCTTGATTGAGGCAGAGAAGAGCGTCGCGGAGCACGGATACAGCGCCAGATCGGTCGACGAAATATGGGAAGAAGCGAGGGCACGGCACAGGGCATCGCATACCTGATTATAAGCTCGCGCCAGAAGCAGAACAGGACATGCTCGAAATAGCGCTGTATGGGCTCATCAATCGGTCAGGTTATCCACGGAGCGTCTATCGCTCGCACTCGATCTACTGCCGTATAGAAGGCACCGGGGTAGCGATCATGCGTGTTCTCGGCCGCCAAGAGCCGCACAAGGCCGTGATTGGGGCATGGGAATGAGAGTATCCGGGTCAGCAGCCTCAAGACGGTGATGAGTGGACCTGCAGGTCTTGCCTGCTCCGCAGACAGGCTCGATGACTGGGGAAATCTCACCCCGCCTCACCCGGTTTAACCAGGCTTGCCAGTCCGAAGGGTCTGTACAGATGCTGTTGGCCTGGTGGGACGCTGTGTCGCCCTACCATAGGGTACCGGGGGTGACCAGGTCCCCATGGGCTTCGTGCGAAAGACGCCCTTCACAAGATTCCCGGATCGGTATGGTGTCGGTGTCTCTGACATGGGAAGAGTATACCTGATCGGGGTGCGCTGCCACAGATCCTGTGTACAGGCTATCGCCATTTTTCATGTATAATTAGCGGTATGCTGTCCACCTATACACGTATCAACAGACTGCCGCAGCACAGTTTCTTCCTGCTCGGTATGAGAGGCGTCGGCAAGAGCACCTGGGTCCGCACTGTCCTGCCCAATGCCCTGCACATCGATTTGCTGGACGAGCGCCTGTACCAGGATCTGTTGGCCGACCCTTCGTTGTTCGCGCAATCCATCGAGCATCTGGCTCCGAACGACTGGGTGATCGTCGACGAAATTCAGCGGCTCCCGATGCTGCTCAACGAAGTACATCGCTCTATCGAATCGCGTCGCTTGCGCTTCGCCTTGCTCGGGTCGAGCGCCCGCAAGCTGAAAGCCGCAGGGGTCAACCTGTTGGCCGGCCGGGCGCTCAACAAGACCATGTTTCCGCTGACCGCCGCCGAACTGGGCCCGGATTTCGATCTTGACCGGATACTCCGTTATGGTGCTCTGCCTCTGGTGTGGTGTCACCCGGAGCCGCACGCCGTGCTGGAAAGCTATGCGCACCTGTACCTGCGCGAGGAAATACGCGCGGAAGCCCTGGTACGCAATCTGCCCGGCTTTGTCCGCTTCCTGCCGATCGCGGCGCTCTTCAACGGTCAGGTACTCAACGTTGCCGGTATTGCGCGCGACGCGGGAGTAGCCCGCGGCACCGTGCGTGGCTACCTGGACATCCTGGAAGACACGCTGCTCGTTCACCGCCTGCCCGCCTTCGAGACCCGAACTCGTGTGCGCGAGCGCAAGCTGCCGAAACTCTACTGGATCGACCCCGGAGTCGTCCGCGCCCTGAAGGGACAGCTCGGCGACCTGACCGCCGAAGAGCGCGGCCCGCTGCTGGAAAGCTGGGTGCTGACCACCCTGCGCGCACATGCAGGCGCCTGGACCGAAGCATCAGGCGCGGCGCAGCCTCTGTACGACGAGATCGCATACTGGTCCCCCCACCAATCAGGCGTGGAGGTGGATTTCCTGCTGCGGAGGGGAGACGAGCTGCTGGCACTGGAAGTGAAGGCCATCGACCGATATCACACCGCGCTGTTGAAAGGGCTGCGGGCACTCGCGCCCCTATCCGGGCTGACCCGCCGTATTCTGGTATACACAGGCAGAAGACCGTTCCGGTCGGCGGACGGCATCGACATCCTGCCGGTGGCTCAATTCGCGGAGCAAGCAGCACAGGGTGACTTGTGGACAGGGTAATGGTTTCGGTGTGTCAGACAGGGGAGGGTGTATATTGATATGCGCCTTCATACTGTTCGTGCGACGAAAGAGCATGTGAAAGATCCACCAAGTCAACTTGTGGATATTCTCTCCCCAGGGGAATGCGTGTCACTACTGTGTTCTGCATCCGGTGCAGCACGTGGTTGGATATGATGCCCCGGCCTGTGGGCAGACAGATCCTGTGTCGACTGAAGGTTCAGCCAAAACTCTGGAGAAGTGTGTAATGCCTCCGAAAGCAGCCAGACTGTACCAGGAGTCATGCCCCGCGTGCCGCGCACAATCTCATTGATGCGCTGGACAGGGATGCCCAGGTGGTTGGTCGGGCCCTTTGGGGTTATTTCAAGGGGCTCAAGAAACTCTTTGAGCAGAATGACACCAGGGTGTGCAGCAGTTCTCTCTGAAGGAATCATAGGCCACCCTGTTGTGAGTGATAGTCCACAATGTGAACGTCATGAGCCGCATTGCCCCCCAGCGCACATGACGGCGTGCCGTCAGCCGACGACGATCCAGACCGGTCTGTGCAGGGGGTGCGAGTAACAGCGAGCGAGAGTTCTCGATGTCGTGTGGCAGGGCGGTCCGTCCACTTACTTCATTGTGGTGATGTAGAGTGTATCTGTGCAATCTCAACATAGGTATCAAGCCGCGTTTCCAGCTTTAACACGCGGTCCCCGAGACCATCGACCTTATCGCTCAATCTCGTTTGGCTCTCACTTAGCCGCTCTACGGTTGCACTCAACTGCAAACTATCTTTCAGCAACCTGGCCAGCTCACCTGTTAGTCCCATGAGCGTTCTCCTGTGTCTGCTGCATCGAGAGCCTCGATGACAGATTCAGTTCGCTCAATTGCTTTCTCGGCCACTGTGACAGCTTCGTTCATTGCTGCTCGAACAGCCTGGACGGCCGCTATGGCATCAGCCTCGTTATCAATCATATCGCTGATACGGGCCTCTTCCGGCTGCTGCTCTCGCCGTATAATTAACTCGTCATTATTGGTATACAGCGTGACTGGCGCACCGGCATACAACCCAACTTCCTGCATCAGCCTGGCTGGCAACCGAATCGCAGAGCTGTTGCCCCACCGTTGAATCTTACTGGTGTGCTGCATGGCTCATCCCTCCTGAGACTGTAGATACAAGTATACACCTATAGCGCATCGCGTGTCTACATATATCTACAAGGTGTCCCTGGGCTTCGTGCGAAATACCCCAGTGTCGCGTGTCTACCTGTATCGACATTGATCCCGGCACTGGCTGACTAGAGTCACACCGAGCGCTCCTCTCCTAGCCTTGTCCAATATGAAATGAGTCTGAAGCGAGGGCTTGTTTCTAACATGAGATGACCAGCCATCTCGGCTGGTCTGGAGCCTACCGGATGTGTCGTCTGACCACGCAATCGGGGAGGGAGCTCCTCTGCCCCCCCGATCAGCAGATAACGCGTTTGACCTGCTGCAGCAGCATTTATCATATGAGTGTTTGTCTTAAGGCAAGCCAATGACTACAATGCGCTCTAACGGACAAGTGAATGCCCGAATGCCCATTACTGACAACAATGCCGTTACACAGGCATGTGCGAATGTGCAGCTGGAATCTCTCCAGATTTCCCCAGAGCTTCGCGCCTGCCTCAATGCCCCTGAATCTGAACGCCTGACCACTGACCAGATTCTCGCCATGTTGCGTGACGAATAAGACAGACTTACTCGGGGTAGAGCCCGATTACTACCCGGATACAAACACCCTCGTTAACCGCCTGAATATCCGGGACGCGGGTCGCCTGGCCCAAAAAGAAGCCGATTTCACGGCAGTAAGGGGCATTGAGTTACTGCAATCGGCACCACCCGAATTGCTCACCTTTGACTATGCAGCGCTTCGCGGTATCCATAAACATCTGTTCCAGGACCTGTATGACTGGGCAGGTCTGCCCCGGTCATTCGACTTCCGGAAAAACAGGGAACAATTCATGCTGGCATCAGAGCTGAACGAAAAAGCAGCTGTTGTCTTTTCGGGTCTGGAAGAATTCGCCCGCACAATGAACGCCTCTTCGGCACCTGGGCGGCTGGCACGGTTTCTCAACCGGATTAATTTTTTCCACCCTTTCCCGGAGGGGAATGGCCGCACTCAACGTATATTCCTCAGCCTGCTGGTGAAGCAGCATGGCTACACTCTTGATTGGAGCGACGTGGAGGCATGGGAAATGACAGCTGTTTGTCAGCAGGCCTACATAATGAACATCGAGCCCATGCGCCTCATGTTCGAACGTATTCTCCTGGTCCATCACGAATAAGGGAAACATCCCGGGCGGACATGGATGGGAGGGGCGAAAGCGGGCAGTTCAAAACCCGCCCCGCTCATCATTCTCGGGCGTGAAGCGCAGGTGAAAACGGTTCCCTGTAATGCGTTCTACCCGATTTTTGGACGGCACCCCAGGCGTCTGGCCATTACCTCAATGTGAGATCTCCGTTTCCTGCCCCGGCGCTGCTCAGCCTGAGCGCCCGACACCGGGCGACCCATGAATCCGCCCCCGGCGGGCCATCAGCGCCTCCGGTCGGCACATCCACCCCCACACCGGGGCCACCACACTTCACGACAGCATACACTGGCCTCGAAGGATCCGAACGACCTTCGGCACACAGGGGACTTTTGAATAGGCCTGTCCTGAACCTGGGTAGTGCCTCAGTTTGAAAATCATTCCATTCTGCCGGTTGAAAGAGGTATTATAGTGAGCGTCACATCAATCTACTTCGGAGAGAAAGATGAAACATTGCCATAACTCAACCCCCCCCCCCCCCCGATAAACTAGCGACCTTCCTGCTGCTGGCGCTTCTGGCCGCGCCGTCCATGGCACAGGTGGATTACTCTTTCATTGATGTTACATCAGGCGCGAGTGCCTGCCCGTCAGGCCAGGATATACGGACCGGAATATCCCTTGTCGATGGATCCCTGACAACAAACGAGGTCCGGCTGTTGACGTGGTCAGTGAGTATTACATCGATCCATGCACTCTTCCCAGAAACGCGCAAACTTCAAAGTGCCCCTGTGTATCTCAGCGTGCTGGAAAATGGCAATACAGAGGTGCGCAGGCAGACTCTTGGAACTGCTAAAGTTGGCACAGATGTGGCGGCAGACCCCAAAACTTTCAGCACCCTGAAGCAGAACACGCGCTACACCGCAGTCACCCATATTGGGGATGTCACCAGGATCCTTTCAAGATTCTGCTTCAAGACGGCGGCCGATCTGGAGATTCCCTTTGGCTCGGGTCGCGGCGGCGACGGTCCCGGCGATTCGTGGTCAAGCGGATGCTTCGCCTTCAGCACCGACCGGAATGAGATCAATGCTTGCCTGTGCGGAGCACGCAATGCAAGTGGTGCATGGGCGCGTACAGATGCCGAAGACGGCTACGAATATATCAGGGACGCCACCTGGAGGACCAGTGCGGGCTGCACGACCAACTGACGGGGCCTGAGGCGGCGGCCGCAGGAACGCCCGACCGGCCGCGGCGATCCTCGGACCCGTCCGGAAAACCCGGAACGCGGGACAGGGGGGTGGCCCGCGGGCCGCCTTCTTCCCAATTGGGTCCTGCACTGTTCAAACTGGGCCACTACCGGACAGCTGGGTTGTGGCCTGATGAGTTGTGGCCTGATGAGTTGTGGCCTGATGAACAGTGGCTCAGCACATGGAAGTCACCCCTCTTCCATATTTCGTATATTAAGTCCCTAAAAATACCCTCCGTGGTATTTTTAGAGGTTCCCACAAGTCACCCCCATAAGTCATCTTTCGGGGTCAAATAACGGGTTGCGAGTCAACAGGGATGGGAAACGGCTGAAGTCCTTGTCCGCGGTGAATAACTCACTGACTCCGTGAGAGAGACAGATGGTGGCAATGCGCGCATCATGAATCTCCGGGCCTCGGGCTCTGCCGTCCGTTATCAATGAGTCCAACCGCGCCAGATGATCGGCGGCTTCACCTATCATGACCAGAGACGGGGATGCAAGCCAGGCACCTACCTGCTCAAGAGCCTGCTGCGCGGTAGAAGGCGGATCATAGATCCGGGGATGCGTCGCAATAGCCAGGAACTCGTGGACGCACGGCCACGGTATTGCCCAAGCATGTTGTGCCTGGGCAAGACTTGTTACTGCGTCTCTTGCGCGTTGATGCCATTCGCTGTCCTGCCGGTGCGCATAAACCAGTATATTTGTGTCAACGGCGATCAATTGCCGCGGTCCTCATAGGCGGCGTGTCTGACAGATGCCCAGGGCTCATCCCTGAATTCGGCCCGCAACCCGTTCCCGGCCACGCTCCTGTCTGCCAGACGGAACAACTCGGCCTGCTTGGCTTCCTGCAGGGCATAACGGAGACCTTGTTCAACGAGCGCTCGAAAAGTAGTGCCGCGTTTCGCCGCAAGCGCCTTGGCTTCCAGCGCCAGCGCATCGGATAAATCAATGGTTGTCTTCATACTGTAAACCCATATCAGATGATATGGGAGACCATATGCTGCATTGGATGGTCCTGTCAAGAACACAACTCAATGGCTGAGGACTCTGATGGTAACCTCTAAAAATACCCTCCGTTACCTTAGATGGAGCATCAACAACAACTCGCACAGCCTGCCCCCTGAGTCTTGTATGTATTGAACAGTCAGTCTTGAGCCCAACGTGCAGAGCGGGTAGAATAACCAACCAAATTACTAGGGTATTAGCTCAGCCATGCTCTCTTTCTCTGTAGAAATCACTGATTCAGCCCAAATATATCTTGCTGGCCTGCTGGAAAAACAGGAGGGCGATGTTGATGTCCGCATGTTTGTTCTCAACCCCGGCACACCCGAGGCAGAAACCTGCCTGTCCTATTGCCGGGAGGGTGAAGTGCAGGAAGATGACGAATTGATGGAGCTGGATACATTCCGAGTCTATTTCGAAAAGCGCAGTGTGCCCTTTCTCGACGAGGCCAAGGTTGATTTTTCTGAAGACAAGATGGGTGGACAGCTGACCATTAAGGCACCGAATTCTCGGGTACCCCGGATTTCGGATGACAGCCCGCTGGAAGACAAGGTCAATTACGTACTCTGGAATGAGGTCAATCCCGCCTTGGCAGCCCATGGCGGGCAGGTTTCGCTGATGGAGATTGCCGAGGGTCCCACCGCTGTGCTGCAGTTCGGTGGCGGCTGCCAGGGTTGCAGTATGCTGGATGTCACGCTCAAGGACGGGGTGGAAAAGACCCTGATGGAGCGGTTACCAGAACTGTCAAGCGTCTGTGATATTACCGACCACAGCGACACGAGCAACGCCTACTATCGATAGAGGGTGGTGCGACGAGAGGGTGCGTTCGCTCAGGACTGTGTGCGCCCAGGCAGGACATCCCTGAGCTTGTCGTTCATCGCGTGCAGGCTCTCTTCAGTGGTTGGCCAGTCAATGCAGGCATCGGTCACTGAGACTCCATAGTGCAGCTGCGATAGATCGCTGGGAATTTTCTGGTTGCCAGCGCCAATGTTGCTCTCGATCATGACCCCCATGATGGATGTGTTTCCTTCCAGAATCTGATTGGTGACATTCTCGAGCACCAGAGGCTGCAGTTCGTGGTTCTTGTTGGAATTGGCGTGACTGCAGTCAACCATGATATTGGCCTGCAATCCGGCATCGCGCAGCTCGTTTTCGGCCAGCTGCACACTCACTGAATCATAGTTTGGCTTGCCGTCGCCTCCCCGCAATACCAGATGTGCATAGGGGTTGCCCTTGGAGTGAAAGACGCTCACCTGTCCCCTGGAAGAAATCCCCAGAAAACGGTGGGGCTTGGCCACTGACTGCAGGGCATTAATGGCCACAGTGAGGCCGCCATCAGTGCCATTTTTGAAGCCTACGGCACAACTGAGCCCACTGGCCATCTCCCGGTGTGTCTGGGATTCGGTAGTACGCGCACCAATGGCGGACCAGCTGATCAGATCCTGAATGTATTGCGGCGATATAGGGTCAAGGGCTTCTGTTGAGGTTGGCAAGCCCAACTCGGAGATATCAACCAGAAGCTTGCGTGCGATCTGAAATCCCTCTTCAACAGCGAAGCTATCGTCCATGTGCGGATCGTTAATCAGACCTTTCCAGCCGACAGTCGTGCGCGGCTTTTCAAAATAGACCCGCATCACAACCAGCAGGGATTCACGCACCTCTTCAGCCAGTTTTTTCAGGCGTCGGGCGTAGTCCATGGCGGCCCCGGTATCGTGTACCGAGCATGGTCCCACCACCACCAGCACGCGATGATCCTTGTTATCGAGAATATCACGCACTGCCTTGCGCCCCGCACTCACGGTCTCACCGGCAGTCTGGGTAACCGGCAGCTTGGCGTGCAGGTCGGCGGGAGCAATCAATGTCTCCCGGTTGACAATGTTGACGTCCTCCAACTGGACATCTCGGTAGATCCGATCTGACATCGATATGCAGTCGTGCCTGCGGGTAAAAAAAGGGCGGCCAGTGTACCAGAGCGTCTATGGCCTTCCTACAGGGTTTCAGTTATGGGGTGATTGCATGTGCATCGGGGTGTGTGCAGTCTCACAACAGATGGTGTTGCCTCGGGGAAAGATCAGTTCCACACGCTGCCTGTCTCGGATATTGCCGCGGATGGAGTGAATCCGTCAGAGTGTGTTTTTCTCCGCGATTCAGCCAGTCAGTTCAACCCCGGCTGCTATCGCGGGAAAATAGAGCATGCACCGGACATCCTCCTGCTCGAAGAGCCGCCGGTAGGCTGCCATCTGTTCGCGATATCTCTCGACTTCCGCTGCGATAAAGTCGTCAACATCTTCCCCCGTGTCGGGTGCGCTGGATTTGTAATCTATGATCCAGCGAACGCCATTTTCGACAAATGTTCGGTCAAGGACAGCCAGGCGCACCTGTCCCAGATCATCGAGGTATTCAATTTCCAGCTCAGCAGCGCTTTCCTCGTGGCTCGTATCAAGAAGCCATCGACCCCTGGCATCTCGTGTCATTGAGTCCAGCAAGCTGCTGAGCCGCGCAAGGGCCTCATCAACCTGCTCGCCGTCCAGTCCGAGGGTAGCAAGGCTGCGTCGCCAGTCTGTGGCAAACACCTCGGGTGTGGGGTTGTCGATCGGCTCGCGGACTATCCGCATCAGACTGTGGTGTATCAGGGTACCAACGTGGCGTGCCAGGTACTGCTTGCTAAAAGGCGCCCCAGGTTTTTGGCCGGGTACGCCTCCTCGTTCCGGTGCGGGGTTGAGCTGTGGTGATTCGGATTCTGGCATGTCTGCCAGTGCGCGTGAAGGGGGCAGTCGCCGCATGCCCTCCAGAACCTGAACCTCTGCCAATTCTTCAGGCTCGCTGATGTCGCATGAGGCTCTAAAGCTATCGCCATGCTGTTCCCACAGCGCTTCCAGCATGCTGCCCCTGCGTGGTCGCCTGAATGTCTGGCCGTCGTCTTCCATGCTCAATGAACCACTGAGCCAGAGCGATTGTGCGGCGCGGGTGCAGGCAACATAGAGCAGCCGTCCGATCTCCTGGCGCTGGCGCCCGGCTTCCTCGGCTCTGAGGTAGTCATAGAGAGTCTGGTCTCCATCATTTCCATGGATGCCAGGCCTGGCAGCCAGCAGGTAGCCGTCGGATCCGTCCTGGTACTCCCGTTCCCACCAGAGCAGCAGCGGGGAATCATTTCTTCCCACGGTTCTGTGCAGAGCCGGAACATACACATGGTCGAATTCCAGTCCCTTGGACTTATGTATGGTCATGATCTGCAGTCCGTGTGCAGCACTGGCGTCGCCCCCTGCGTCTTCAGGCTGGGCATAGAGCTCGCGCAGCCGTCGCTCAAAGGCCCTCCAGTCCCTGATCAGGCCACCGGACTCCAGTTCCTCGACCAGATTCAGATAATCCTCGATATCCCCGCTGTCGCGCTGTTCAAGCAATGCATCCGGGGCATCCAGATCTCTCCACAGGGTCTCAAGCGTGACACGCAGATTGTGCTTGCCGAGTCGTTCGAATGCTCTGCCGAAGCAGGTGGTCAGTCTCTTGAGGATGTCTGTTCCATGGTCGCTGAGTCTCCCCCCTGAGAGGGCATTGTCCATGGCATGCCAGATGGTCGGTGGCTGCTTGTCCTTCGCATCCACCAGCCCACCTACCTGCAGCAGGTCCGCCATGTCCAGACCCGCCCAGGGCGCGCGCAGTACAGACAGCCAGGCAATGCGATCCGCCGGCATACAGAGTGCCCGCAGCAGGCTGTGGGCATCCATGACTGCCATACGGTTGACCAGGGGGTCTATATCCTGAGCCTGCCAGCGAATATCGCGTGCCCTGAGGGCGGGGAGAATGGCCTTGAGATGGCTGCGTCCGCGAACCAGTATGGCCAGGTCTCTTTCTCCCTGTGCCAGTTTGTTCGCGATGTCCTCTGCCAGCCCTTCAGCCTCGGCCTGATCCGACAGGAAGCCGCGCAAGGTGACCGCCCAGTTTGAAGCAGGTTGTACCGCCTGTGCGCTCTGGAACGCCACCTGACCCTGAACCAGGTTGTCCTCGGTGGGCAGCAGTTGTTCAAAGCAGTTATTGACCCAATCGACGATCTGGCTTTCGGAACGAAAATTGGCAGTCAGGTCCAGGGGCGTCAGGGGCAAGGGGCCGATACCCTGGTGTCTGGCGCGGATAAACAGGCTGACATTGGCCTTGCGAAAGCCATAGATGCTCTGCATGCCGTCACCGACAATGAACAGCGTGCGGCCATCATCTGGTTGCCAGCCTGCGGTGAGGCGCTTGAGCAGCTCAACCTGCATGCTGGAGGTGTCCTGGAATTCGTCGACCAGTATGTGCTGGATTCGGTAGTCCAGTCGCAGCGCCAGAGGTGTCGGATTCTCGGGTTCCCCAAGCGCTCTGGTGGCCGCCATGGCGACCTCGGTATAGTCGGTTTCACCGCGCTCCTGACAGAGGGTACTGAACGCAGCAGCAGTGAGTGGGAGGAGGGTGAACAAAGCCCGGTTGATTTCATTCTCATCACCAGCCTGCATATTCGGCAGGATGGCAATCTGGTTTAGCGCGGGCAGCGTTTGGGCGTCCTGGCCGACCGCATTGAGCAAGTTGGCAAAAGACTCCTTGTACGCAGTCGCCTCAGATCTTGAGACCCGATCGGATTCGGTGGGGAATCCAAGTCGTTTGTCGACTTTGGGCGAACGATAGCGTGCGCTTCCATAGTCACCAGTCAGGAGAAATTTCCGCAAGGCCCGCCACTCTGGCAGGGCTGCTGACGTGGCCTCGGGAATCCTCTCGTTCAGCTCTGCCTCCAGCCATCTGGCATCGTCACGGTGGGCAACTGCATGGGCGAGCGCGGATTCCAGATCATTCGCATACGGGGCGAGTGCGTGCAGGGCCGAGGAGAGTGCCTCTTCAACCAGTGCCTCTGTTCTTTCGTTGAGGTACTGGTCGTCAATCTGGCCCGGTACGATCAGGGGCAGCCAGCTGTCTCGACTGGCCAGCAGATTGGCGAGCATGGTGCACAGATTTTCCAGGTTGCCGTCCAGATGGCTGACAATCAGTCGCAGTGCCGTGCCCCTCGGTCCGGGGTCATCCAGAAATTCCAGGGTTCTCTCGGCAGCCTGACGATACAGCGCTGCGGGATCAACTGAGATGTCTGGAGGCAGGATAATCCCGGTTTCCAGGCACAGCTGCTTGGCGAGCATGCCACAGAGGCTGTCGATGGTCTGAAATCTCAGGCGCAGTGGATTTGCCAGCAACTGCCACTCCAGCTCGCGGTCCCTGCGCAGTGCTGCCCTGGCCAGCGTCAGGGTGACGTGCTCATGGGCGGTTTCGGCTGGGGTATCCAGATCGGCAGCGCGTAACGCATCGAGTATCCGGGTACGCATTTCGGCCGCCGCCTTGCGGGTGAACGTAATACCCAGAATGTTTTCTGGCACTTCCGCTGTTGCAAGCAGAGCCAAGGTGCGCTGGATCAGCAGTTCGGTTTTGCCCGAGCCAGCCGGGGCTGCAACCGCGAATGACAGGCTGGGGTCGATGGCTTGTGCACGCGCCTGATTATCCGGAACCAGGCTCACTGGCTTCTTCTCGCTGGCACAAACCTGTGGCGGTGTTCTTCGAGGCTGTCGAACTCGGCCCAGCGGTGCAGTGGTGCCAGCGGATCATCGGTTCCGGGAAGTACCATGGTGCCGAATATGCGGGTATCGCCCCGGAGGTAGGCTCCGGCGAGTTCTTCCAGTGAGTGCCGCCAGCGCTCTGCCAATTCCTGCCATTTCTCCTGTGGCCAGACTCCGTCCAGGCATTCGGTCTGACCCACGCCGATAAAGGCCATCTCGCCTGCGCGGACGCGGGCGAAGCAGATGGCATCGGGCATCTGGTCGAGCATGAGCGCATAGAGGGGCAACTGGGGTTCTTCAGGGGGCATGTCAAGCCAGGTGGACCGCTTCAGACTGGCACCGGTTTTGTAATCGATGAGCACCGTCTCGCCGCTCGCCAGCCGGTCCAGCCGGTCCAGCCGCAGGCCGAAACTGAGGCCACCGATCCGTGCATCCAGAGCTTTCTCCGCCAGTTCCAGCGTAAACTCCGGGCGTGTCCGCTCAAACTCGAGCCACTCCGACACCAGATCGGCGACGCGCCGTATCTCCAGATCGGCAAACCCTTTTTTCTGCCAACCATGGTGAACCTGAAAGTGCCTGATCTCCCGGGCACATATTTCGGCGCACAGCGCACCCACGTCCTCCGAAGTGAGCCTGGACAACTTTCTGGAATCACCGAGTGTCAGCCAGACCTGATTGAGCACTTCATGAACCAGATTGCCACGGTCCAGTGCAGAAAAGCCCACGCCCGGCTCATCCAGAGGTTCTGCATGGAGTCTCCAGTGAGCAAAGGCGTCGAACGGTGAACGTGCCATGGTGCGCAGCAGCGACGCGCCCTTCTTAACCTGAGCATGCTGTTGGGGTACACCCGGGGCCTGGGTGCACTGGACCCATTCGAGCCTGGTCTGTGTATCAGCTGTTGGATGGAGAGGGGTGCTGATTGCATCGAGAGGCAATTCAGGAAAATTCTCCAGTGCGCTCCAGGGGCTGCACGCTATATCTCCGTCCTGGATACTGTAGCTGCAGATGAGCTCCGGTGTTGCCCCGCACGCACGGTCAAGCAGTTTGCCTGCCAGTTCAGCCTGCATGGCAGCCGTGGCCCGGGGCATTCCATATCTGGCTTGCAGCCCTGCAGGCAGGAGCGGATTGGGTTCCGGTGATCCCGGCCAGCGCTGCTGGTCCATTCCCAGAATCCAGGCTTGGGTGTAGCCGACCGTGGCCTCAATGGTATCGAGAAAAACGACCCCTGTCGGTGGGACACTGACAGTGCTCTGCGACTGGCTCAGGCAGTGCTCAAGGCAAGCCAGTGCTTCTGGGGCATCCAGACTGGGTTTGACAAGGCCCAGACTGGCAAAGGCCTCCAAAGCCTCGATCCAGGCGGGTGCGCCGGGAGTGGTTGTCCAGGAACCCTGAGACTTCTGCCCAATGTCGCCGGATTCCACCCCAAGCCAACCAAGTGATCCCAACTGATGCATAAAGAGGTCGGCCCAGGCCAGGGGACTCAACGAGTGCTGTCGGCGTCCCGAGAAAGCTCCACGTAGCCGCTCGGCAAGTGGCTCGGTCTCCTTATGGGTTGCAGCCAGCCCGATCACATCGGCGGAAAAAAGCTCAGCTGTGCGGGCAGCACACAGCGCCTGATCCCAGCTCGCACGGGCGGCGTGCTCTCCGGCAAAGTCGCCCCACAACGGCGACTGGGCGATCAGGCGGGCATCGGCCAGGTCGAGCTGGCGCAGATTGAGCCTGAGAAGCGCAAGGGCCGTGATGACAGGACCCTGGTCCAGCAGCGGCGGCTGTGCTGCACACCACACCGGAGTGTTCGGCAGTATCGCCTCAGCCAGGCGTTGCAAGGCCTTCACATGGTGTCTCAGCTCCGTGTCAACGATGGCAACGCGGGCACTGGCATCAGCTTTCAGAACGGTTGCGGCCCACTGCACTGCGGCCATCAGCTCCAGATCTGGGGTTTCTGCACGGAACAGCCTCGGGTTGCTGGCATGAACATGGCCCTCAGGCTCAGGCCGAACCTGGTATGTCTCCAGATGCAAGGTTGCGAAGTTATGGGCCAACCAGTCGTGCCAGAGTGGTGGTGGAGTGTCGATAAAGGCATAGAGCCGGACTTCCGGCTGTCGAGAGGTTGCCGGCTCCTCCAGGTGCCGGGCGACTTCCAGTTCCAGGGTGGTGACACCGTGTCGCGCGAGTATACGCTCGAACCTGTTGGCCCAGTGCCTGAAACCTATCAATTGGCCCGTCTCTGCTGTGGAGAGTTGGGTAGCGGGAACACGCCAGCGCTTGAGATTGCGCCAGGCGTTGAGCGCGGTGGGGGCCAACTTTGCCGGGTTGAACTGGTTCAGAGAATCGCTGCGCCCCGCCTCCTCAGTGATCACTATTTCCCACAAGGCCCTGAGTTGTATATCGGACGCCAGAGGCAGCTCGGATCGAATGGATTTTCCCAGCCAGTCCTGGAACACCTGGATGGCTGCCCGGGGCTGTGACCTGTGACCAGAGGCAGTCAGTTGTCTGTGTCGCAACTCCTGGGCCAGTGCGGCGTTGGGCGTGAGGGTTATCGGGACTCTCGCATCTGCACTCAAATTGTCTGCACCTCCATATGCTCGATCCCCATTTGGCGATAATGAGATTCGACGGCTCCGTGCATGCTGTCCGAGCTGGTTACATAGAGCTGGTGGTTCAATTCCGGTGGAACCGGAGTGCACTCGGCCCGTTCAACCTCTGGTTCTGTGACAGGAGGCTCCCCGTGTTTGAGAAGCGAGCGAATGCGTCTGGCAATGGCTTCACCTGAATCGACCAGGCTGATTGTCTGAGGCAGAACCAACCTGATCTCCTCCGCCAGGAGGGGGAAATGGGTGCAGGCGAGCACCAGGGTATCGAGATTTGGGATTTCGGAGAAAGGTGTGAGTATGTCACCAAGCTCATCCAGGTCTACGGCCCTCGCGCGCAATTTCTGTTCGGCCATGTAGACAAGGCGGGAACTGCCCAGGCGCACAATGGTGCAGCCCGGGGCAAAATCCTGAATGAGGTTGTCCGTATAGCTGCGAGAGATTGTTGCCGGCGTGGCCAGCAATCCGATAATCTGGTTTCGGCTGATTTGTGCGGCAGGCTTGATAGCTGGCACAACACCGACGAAGGGAATATCGAACGTCCGGCGCAATTGCTCCAGAACCAGGGTACTTGCTGTGTTGCACGCAATAACGGCGAGATCCGGACTGATTTCTTCAATCATGTGACCGACAACATCGACAACACGCCTTAAGAGTTGTGGTTCGGGCAGGGAACCGTAGGGGAAGAAGGCGTTGTCACACGTCAGGCTGCACCGCACTCCCGGGTTCAGTCTGGCGACCTCACCAAAAACGGCCAGAGCGCCAGCGCCGGAATCAAAAATCAGGACATGAGGCGGTCGGGGCATTGGCATTGGCTCTGAGTCGGCATAGCGGTGATTCTGCCAAAAATACGCCTGTCTGCAAGAGTAAACGGCAGTGAACACGGCGATACCTGCGAACTGGTCACTGGCCGGAACCCGGCGTGTGCACTGCGAGGCAGACCGGATTTCCCGCAGCCCACCCAACCTGATGCGCCTATGTTCAGCCTGGTCAGGATAGGTGTCATTAACTCGCGGACCTGCACTCATGCGCTGAGGGCAACTATGGCCCCGTTCGGCATGTTCGGCAGTACGTTGCCCCCAAGGCACGGGCAACCCGGTGCACTGTCATCTCCGGCCAGTGACCAAAGCTCACATCGGCGGCGAGCAAGAATGAAATTATGTTATAATAATCAACAGGTTAACTCAGCAATCCTCTCGAAGTTCAGCCTATACGACGGCAGCGCCGGTTGGCGACTTTCACCCGCCTTCGACCTGAATCCAGTGCCGGCTGACCTGAAGCCGCGTTTTCTGTCGACCGCGATTGACCTTGATGACAATGAAGCTTCAATCGATCTGGCGCTTTCGGTAGCCACTTACTTTGCACTTGACGACGACGATGCCCGGGCGACCGCGAAAGATGTTGCGCGATCAGTCGCGGAGTGGCGACATGTCGCCGCTGACCTGGGTCTTGGAATAAGTGCGATCAATCGTATGGCAAGCGCCTTCGAGCATAGCGACCAACGCAAAGCACTCAAATTCTAGCGTCAATGGCGCAATTTCTGGAGCTGGGCGGATTGAACCTGCCTCGTAACTACTCACCCCCTTGACATCTTAGGGACCGCGATTGGCATCGGAATCAGCTACTGGCTGCAAAGCCTGCGTAAAGCGAAGCTGTTTGCAAGGCCCGTCGCATCTCGAGAAGCGGCCTGATGGCACGATTGGCACCACCTTTCCCCCTGAAATGTGGGATTCGGAAGAGGATTGAAGGCGGGTTTCCATCAGGGCATCGGGCGGTGGGCAAGTGGCACAGTTCGGGGGATGACCCTTGGGAGGAGAACTGTGAGCGACAGCGCCGTACTCACCCGGTTCGCAACACCAGCTGAGAGGGTAGCACCCATTTTTACTAACCGTTGAGCGTAGCTCCTTTCAGTAGAAGCTTAACTTCTTAATACCCTAAACTGTTATTTTTCTACCACCACAACTTTTCCATTTCTAAAAGCTATACGCCTACTCGTTGACGTAGTCGTGGTGTGGAAACCTGTGTTTCGGTTGTCTTTAGAACTGCCTGAACGTACATCACTTCCAGGCTTGCTAATTGCGTCCTTACCTCTAACAGAGGGCTCATTGCCCGATCCGCTACTGTTATAAGTCATCTTGAAAACCCGTGTTTCTGTGTTTGAGTTCAGGCTCATTCAGCATCTTTAAACCACTTCCTTTAGCAATATATCCAACATGTGTCCTGCCTCCTACTGTAGCAATGCCGGGAACAAATTTCGATCTTGCAGACTGCATGTTGACCAAGAAGGCGGCAAAGTCTATCGCATCTTGCGCCGGCCAACTTCGAACCGTGAATCCTAATTTACCAGCATTCCAGTCCAAATTGACAGCTTTTTTCTTCGGAAGACTTGTATTAATTCCTTTGGGCAGATCTTTGCCCAGTTTATCCAATATTTCCTGAACAATACGAGCGGTCGCCTGTGAGGTTGAATCATATATCTCGTCAACAGCCCTGTTTACATCCTCGGTAATCTTTTTCTTTAAGGGAAAATCAATCCCCCTAATTAGTCTGACCACTGCATCAGACTGACCCGCCCAAGAAATCCCATGTTCACCTGGTTTATACTCGCAATTTACTTCTTTTTTCTGAATATCTACGCGATACAAAGAAGGCATCTGGTCATCGCGACCATACCCACCTACTAGAAATTCTGGCCCCTCCCAGAATTCCTCAGGCATCTGAGCGCCTTTTATAGTTTTTCTTGTATTCTCCTGAGATAAAGTCAAAAAAATTATTTGCAATAGCTTCGACATTTACCCTTGGCCTTTTGTGCTGTTTTTGGAAAAACTCAGCTGCCAAACTGCTCATAGTCCTCTCATTCAACCTAGCCAGCCCACAAGTAACTGCAGCGACGCATGCCCCATTTTCTGTAGATTGGAGAGGAAACATTTTTGTAACGTTTCCCCAAGCACCCGAGACATGCGGCATTAGGTCGTCAAAACCAAATTCTAGTTTGAATTTTCCATTTTCCGATGGTTCAGATTCAAGCGAAAATGGGTCAAGAAGGGGCCTCGTAGTGCTAGCAATACTGTCACAACCTAGCACTAGCGCCTCACTAGTCACAACGGCAACGTTGATGGTCATTTATCCGTCCTTTGTTATTTTTTTTTGGTTTTCCCGCCTAGCCTCCGCAACTTTTTTGGCTATCTCCGATCTCCGCATGCCTGTGCGGCTTTGGCATCCGGCAGTCGGATTTCAACCGGTGGATGGACCTTGGGACACTGAGCCCGCACGAAGAGTCAAGTTGCCTGAGAAAAGTAAATCGGCCGCTTCTCGATTGCTGCGGGTGCAATGCTAGCATCCGGTTCGTATAAAGCAACACACACTCAATAGGAGGGAGTTGCGCTGTAGGGTTTTTCGCCACGCCCGATGTCATTGACGGGGCAACGGTTGGCCTGTTCGGGCACGCGGTGGGGGTCAAGGCGGTTCGCGGGGCCAACAACGCCCCTGGATCCGGCTCATATGAGAACGAGTGTCGTTTGGGCGCGCCGGACGGGCAGACGCCCTCCCCGGGGAAGGCCCGGCCGATGCGTTGGAGTATAGGGAACGCCGGGGCGGGTCGCTATCCGGTGTCCAGGAACGGCACCTCGCCGACCAGCGAGCGCATCTGTCCGGGCCGGCCTTCCGTCAGGTGCCCCAGTGCCATCATGATCGCCAGCGCCAGGCCCACGCGGGTCTTCATGGCGGAGTGGCCGCGGATGGAGTGGCGCTCGAAGCCGAAGTTGGTGTCCAGCCGCGCGTTGATCCGCTCCAGCGCGGTGCGGCCTGTGAAGCCGCGCTGCCAGGAGGGGCTGCCGTGCGGGGTGGGCGTGAACATGCGCCGGTCGACCTTGTCCAGGTCAATGCGCACGATGCGCCCGTAGTCTGCCGCCGGGCAGCCGGCCTGCCGGTAACAGATGGCCCGGCCCTGGCACGTCAGAGTATACGCCGCCGCCGGGCAGCGGTACTTCAGCGTGGTGCGGTCCGCCTCGAACCCCTGGAAGGCCATGGGGCGCTCCTCGCCCGTGCCCGGGCACCGGCAGATCACCTCGCCCTTCTCCGAATGCATCACTGTGTCCGCCCGCTCCGGATACAGCGGACGCAGGATCGGCCGGGAGGAATCGTCACCCGGCTCCGCCTTCTCCTCCCGCCACATCTCGCGCGTGTCGATCAACGGCCGAACAGGGTGCTCGTCCCACAGCTGCGCCGTGAGCGGACCACCGTCCAGACCCCGGTCGGCACTGAAATCCGCGCACCGCGCCGCCAACACACTCAATTCCAGGCGAGAGCGGACCCGCCTGCGCTGCCAGCGTGCGGTAAGTCATACAGCCTGCTGGTATAATTGTCCCCAAAAGGTGTGTCTCGGAGCCAAGACTGCGCAGGCCGGACACGAGGGTTGTGGTGCGCAGGTGGTATCTGGACTCTATGGATCTGTCAAACATTCTCAGTGTCCTCACAGGCGTGCTGTCCGGTGCGGCCCTCCTCTGCGTGCTCGCGTATGTGGCCGTGCTCCAGGGGCGGAAAAGCATGCATGCCGAGTTGGCTGAACACCGTGAGCATCTGGCACAGAAGGAACAGGAAATCCGCGATTTGGTACAGAGGCTTGATGAGGCCCAAAGTGCTCTCCAGCGCAATGAGGCACAAGCCCATGCCAAGGAGCTGGATCTCGTATCCAGACTGAAGGTGGCGGAAGCGCGAGCCGAGGAGCAGCTTCTACACCACGAGAGATTGAATACTGAACTGGTCAAATCTCAGGAACGTCTGCAGAAGGAATTTGAGGCGCTCACGTCAAAGATCTTTGAAGACAGCCGCAAAAAATTTGAGGACGACAGCAAAAAAACTCTCGACCTGAGCCTCACCCCGCTCAAGAAAGAAATCGAGGGTTTTCGCAAGCGGGTGGAAGAGTCCCACCGCGAGGATATAGCCGGGCGCAATCGCCTTGAGGGGCAGATCAGGGAAATGCAGCAGCAGGCCCAGCAAATTGGTCGGGATGCCGTCCAGCTTGCCGCAGCCCTGAAGGGCGATAGCAAGTCCCAGGGTGGCTGGGGCGAGATGGTTCTGGAACGCCTGCTTGAGGATTCGGGGCTGGAGAAGGGCCGTGAATACGAGACTCAGGGTTCATATACTGATGAGGAGGGTGGGAACAAACGCCCGGATGTGGTCATCCACCTTCCCGACCAGAAAGATATCGTTGTTGATGCCAAGGTATCGCTCAAAGCCTACGAAACCTTTTTTAACGCGGAAACTGAAACGGAGCAGGAGGTTGCGCTCAAGGAACATCGTGCCTCCATACGCAACCACGTCAATGGATTGAGTGGCAAGGACTACGAAAAACTCGAGGGCATCAATACGCTCGATTTTGTATTCATGTTTGTCTCTGTCGAGCCCGCCTACACTCTTGCGCTCCAGTCCGATCAGTCGCTGTTTCAGTATGCCTACGACAAGGGAGTCGTGATTGTCAGTCCCACGACCCTGATGGCCACATTGAGAACGGTGGTTAATATCTGGCGTTATGAGAAACAGAACCGCTATGCCCAGCAGATTGCCGATGAAGCCGGCGGACTCTATGACCAGTTCGTCCTTATGGTTGAGTCTCTGGACGATGTGGGCAGGAAGATTGCAGCTACGCAGTCCAGCTACGAACAGGCCCGCAGGCGCCTGTCTGAGGGTCGCGGGAATCTGGTTCGGCGGGTCGACAAACTCCGCACACTCGGTGCCAAATCCAAAAAAGCCCTACCTGCTTCAGTCAAGGGACTGGCAGAGGACTAGGGGCTTGTAATCCGGGGATGCGCAGACCTATGGCTGAAAAAACATGTATAAGTGATCGGATTGCCGCAGTGGTCGGAGTTGTTGTATTGCTGGGGTTGCTGGCAGTTATTCTTGTCGCATTCCTGAATTTTCTCTGGCTCCTGAGCTTCCCCGCGCCAGTCTAATGGTGCCCAGTTGGATGTATCGCCAACCTGCTTGATCGAGGACAGGTTGCGAGGGGCCGGAAGATGACGGACGCCGAGGTTCGGGTGGTGGAGGACCGGATGAACACCCGGCCCCGGAAGGTGTTGGGGTATCGCACGCCTGCGGTGGTGTTCACTGCGGTGCCGCCCTGACCGATACCGAGTTGGCACCATGTGCCCAGCGCGTGAAGCGCGAACTGAAGCGTCGATGTTGTCGCAATGGCGCGCGTTGTGTGCCGGTGGGTGATGGCGCAACCTAGATTGGGAAAAAGGCAGATGAGCATGCACCGGATGCGATTCAGGCGAAGTCAGGCCTATTCAAAAGTCCCCGGTGTACCCAAGGTCGTTCGGAGCCGCAGAGGCTCGTGCATGTTGTCTGTAGTGGAGTGCAGTGGGCTCGGTAGGGGGGTGTCGTCAGCACCCCAGAGCAGTTCGTCCAGTCATCTGTCTGGTGACCGGCCACTGAGTGTTCGGATGTACCAGGCCGCAGGCGCTATTCCGGCTGTTTCTCGCCAGGAGCATCCCGTACCTGCACTGCCCAGTTGAGCCGTTCCAACCCCTGCCAGACCTTCTTGGTGCCTGGCAGTGGCTGACGCGCAGAGGGATGGGCACCAGCCAGGTGCCCGATGTCGATAACCACCGCCCGAATGGTGGTGCTGGCGGATCGCTCCTCGACCATCGGATGACCCTGTGATCTCAGCAGGGTGTGGAGCAGGTCGGGAGTGTGTGAGTGAGTGTAGTGTTGGAAATCATCGTCAGAGTATGGCATTCTCCCGGCAGGTGCAACAGTCATTCAGTAAACAGCACCATCGGTACTTCACATAGGCTTACGGATAGGATTACGGCGGACATGTTGCACACGAAACCCACGACTCCAGGCACACAGTGAAGTGGGGGGCTACGGTGTCTCATAGCCGCGCGGCTGGAAGTTCTTTTCAGATGACTGCCAACATATTAGGTATAAAACGGTTCAATAAACATGGCGTCTCAGGTATTCACGGTCAGTATCGGTGACAGCTATTGCGTCGGCCCTTCATGCCGGTGGACTGAAGCCCTCGTGCAGCGGCGGACTCCCTGGTCGTGACCCCATGCTTATGTCTCGCGGAACGGAGGTTTTCGGGCGCTTGTACGCCGCTGCCCTCGCTCTGTGTCTTTGGGTGTCCCCCGATGGCGTGGCCCAGACAGGCGAGGCGGTATACGAGTTCCAAACCTGTACCCTGGTTAAGTGTGAACTGACGCTCAACGACACGATTCGTCTGGCGCTGGAGCGCAACCGCCCCCTGCTCAACAGACGGCTCGACCGCGAGGTGCAGAGGTTTTCGCTCGAAGTGGCTGAGGACCGTTATAGACCCACATTCTCCTTGACCTCCTTCGCCAACGAGGACCGGATCGATCAGACGACCGGGCTGGGTGCCCGCTCGGTTCTGCGCGTTCCCACTGGCGGCCAATTCGGGATTGGGTATAACGACTCCCGATCAAGGCGGTTTTCAGACTCCGGTTCGCACACCCTGAGCTTTTCCCAACCCCTGCTCAAAGGAGCCTGGCCCGGTGTTGCGACCGCGCCGCTGCGCCAGGCGCGGATTTCGGAGCAGCTCAATGTCCTTTCGTTCCGTCAAACCATAGTGGGTTTAATCGACTCCGTGATTGGAGCGTACCGGGGGTTGACCGGAGCCATGCGGCAACTGGAAATCAGCGAGTCTTCCCTGCTCAGAGCCCGGCAGCAGCTGGAGTCAACCCGGGCGCTGATCAGCGTGGGAAGGGTGGCCGAGCGAGAAGCCGGGCGCTCTGAGGCGGCGGTCGCCAACAGGGAACTGGCGCTGGTGCGGGCGCGAAACCAGTTGGAAAACGCTCAGTTCCGACTTATCAACATTCTGGAGCTGGACAGCGCCATCCGCATCGCCCCCCTGGAGGAACTGGCCGCCGAAAAGCTGGACACTGCCTTCGAGGCGGAGTTCGACTACGCGCTGCGCAACCGCCCCGATTATCTCTCGGCTTGGCTGGGTGTCGATACCGCCGAAATCGGGCTTGCGGTGGCGCGCAACAACATGTTGCCGGACCTCTCGCTCAGTTATAACTGGACTGAGCGTAATTCCAGAGACATCGACAATGGGGTGCGGCTGACCCTCTCGGCTCCATTGCCATGGAACGACCGCAGCCGCAAGTTGCAGCGCATGCAAGCCCGCAACGCGCTGGTAAAGGCGGAACGCAACGTTGTGGAATTGCGCGAAGCCATCAGCGTGGCGGTGCGGCAGGCCGTCAACGAAGTTGAGGTGGGATTCCGACTCATTGAATTGGCGCACAATGCCCGCGAACTGGCGGAGCGGAACCTTGAAGTGGAGAATGCAAAGTTCAGTCAGGGTCTTTCGTCGACCTTTGAGGTGGCGGCTTCAGAAGACAATCTGGTTCAGGCGGAACAGGCTGAGGTGAACGCCATCATCAGCTATCTCGGTGTATTGAACCGACTGGACTCGACCACCGGACGAACCCTGGACCGCTGGGGCGTTGAAGTTGAGGAGTTTTCTCCTTGAGTACCGCCCCCAACGTTCACTCCGATCTCTTCCAGAGTCTGTCCGATGGCGTACTGGTGATCGATTTCGACGGTGTGATCCAGATGGCCAACCCCGCTTTTCATCAGATGTTCGAGCTGGACCCAGATGAACCGGTTGCAGGGCGTGACTTTGGCGAACTTTTTCTGATGTCGGAGAATTTCGACGAGTTCACCCAGGTTGTTCTCGACGCGGTGGCCGAGCGCAGGGAAATCCCACGCCGGATAGCGCGGATTCGCGTGGGTGATGGTTTCCGCTCCCTGTCCGCTACGAGCTCGTGCCTGATGGAGAGCGGGGAGCGGGTGGCGGTGATTGTGGTGGTTTCCGACATCACCGAAATGCAGGAGTTGCGCGAGACAGAACTGCGGCAGGCGGAGGTGATCAACGCGCAGTTGGGCGAGATTCAGGCTGCCTATTCCGATCTTGAGGGGCGCAACATGGAGCTCTCGGTGCTCACGCGCCGTTTGCGCCAGGTGCGCGGCGCGGCGATGCTGGCCGGCCCGCTGCTGTTCCTTGCCATAGGTGTTTGGTATCTGCAGCCACTGGACTACATCGCCGGTGTCTCCCCGGTTGCGCCCGCGAACAGTGAATCCGCCGCTCAGGCCGCGCTGTCCGCCATAACCGTGCAGCCGAGCGAATTCAGCTCTACCATCGCGTTGCAGGGTGCCTTGTCGCCGGGCCGCATCGAGCAGATAGTCAGCCAGATTGAAAGCCTGGTGACGGCGGTTCACGCGGTCCCCGGAGACCGGGTGTCGCAGGGCGATTTGCTGGTGGAGCTCGACCCCGGCTTGCTCGCCGATGAGCAGCGGCGGGCCGAAATCGAGCATATCGAGGCTCAGGACCGGTTGCATGAGATCGAGAACTGGGAGAACAGCTCCGAGATGACCCGCATTCGACGCTCCCTGAAACGGGCGAAAATCGCCCTTGATGACGCGGAACGGGAAGTCAGCAACACCCGATTTCTGCTGGAACAGGGGATCATACCCAGTTCCCAGCACGAACAGGCGCAACGCCAGCATGAAAGCCGAATCCTGGACCTGGAAGAGGCGGAGCGGGAGGTGGAAGCGGTGCGGGCTCGGGGTAGCGGCGACGAAGTCCGCAAGGTGTACCTGCAGGCGGTTTCGGCCGAGGAGCGCTTGCGCGCTCAGCAGGAGAAACTGAACCTGACGCGGATTGTGGCCCCCTTCTCGGGAGTGCTGCTGGAACAGCCGAGCTCGCAGAGCCAGGCCTCCCTGGCGGCGGGCCAGCCGGTGACGCCGGGACAGGTGCTGTTGAACATCGCGGACCTGGAGCGCCTCCGTGTTGTGACCAGCGTAAACGAGGTCGATTTCCGCAAGGTGGAGGTTGGCCAGCAGGCCCAGATCACCGGCCCCGGATTTCCCGGGCTGGAAGTGGCGGGAAGCGTGACCTCGGTTTCGTCCTGGGCGGATAGCGGCAATCGGGGCGCGCCGGAATTCGAGGTGGTCGTCACTCTGGATCCGCTGGAAGGGGAAGCGCTCGAGCGGCTGGTGGCTGGCATGTCGGCCTATGTCACCGTGGTTGTCTATCAGAACCTGGAGGCCCTGATGTTGCCGATCAATGCAGTGGGGCAGAACGGCGACGAAGCCTGGCTTCGCGTGGCTGACAGCGAAGGCGGCTGGGAGCGTCGCCCGGTGGAGCTGGGACTTACCTCACTTGATTCGGTGGAGGTAGTGGCGGGGCTTGCCCCAGGCGAACGGATCGTCCTGCCGCAGTGATCCCGAACCCGCCGCGGGAAGGTTTGCAAGACAATGCTGAAACTCGCCGATATTCGCAGGTCCTATAGCGTGGGGGGTGTGGAGACCGATATCCTGCGCGGCGTGGATCTCGAGGTGGGCGCGGGCGATCTGCTGTCGATCATGGGGCCTTCGGGCAGCGGCAAGACCACCCTGATGAATATCATCGGACTGCTGGACCGCCCGGATTCGGGTGCCTGCATTTTGAACGGGCGCGACGTGCAGGGGCTGCGCGACGACGAACTCGCTGCTCTGCGCAACCGGCATATCGGCTTTGTGTTCCAGTCTTTTCATCTGCTGCCGCAACTGACCGCGCTGGAGAATGTGGGCCTGCCGCTGGTGTACCGGGGTGTACCGCGGTCGCAGATCAGCACACGTGCAGGTGAAATTCTGGAGCGCGTCGGCATGGCTGACAAAATCGGCAACCGGCCGGACCAGCTTTCCGGGGGACAGAAGCAGCGCGTAGCCATCGCCCGCGCGCTCGTCGGAGATCCGGCGCTGGTGCTGGCCGATGAGCCTACCGGCGCGCTGGACGCCGACACCGCCAGTGAGGTCATGGCATTGCTTGGGCGACTGAATACAGAACAGGGGATTACCATTCTGATCATCACCCACGACCCGTCGGTGGCAGGTCAATGCCGACGGCAGACGCGCATACTCAATGGTAGGCTCTTCGAGACCCGCGCCGAGGTTTCCGCCACCGCACCGCAACCGACCGTCCTCGGCGCGGATACCACAATGGCGACCGCGCAATGACCGAAGGCGGCGGTTTTGTGCCGAGATATTTTTTGATTCTCGTGGTCAATGCCCGCGAGGCGTTCAAGAGCCTGCGCCGGGCGCGGCTGCGAACGGCGCTGGGGCTGATAGGCGTGATGATCGGTATTTCGTCGGTGATTGTGATGGTTTCGCTGGGCGAGATCGCCAAGGCAGAGTCCCGCAAGCAGTTCGAGTCGCTTGGCACCGATCTTGTGCTCATTCGCTCCTCCGGAAACCGCGGTGGCAGGATCGAAATTCAGCATGCCTTGGAGATGGCGGAGAAGGTGCCCTCGATCCGCGAGGCAGCGCCCCGCACACTTGAATACGGCAGCTTTCGGTACGCCGGCAGGGAGGTCGGGAGCGGGCTGATCCAAGGCGTCAGCCAGTCCTTCATGATCGTCAACAGGCTCTCGACGGAGGAAGGCCGCTTCATCTCGGATCTGGATACCGACCGGCACTGGTGCGTGGTGGGTGCCGAAGTGGCGAAGAAAATGCGCGAGGCGGGAGCGGAGCGGATTCTAGGCGAAATCGTGCAGGTGCGAGAACTGCTCTTCACAGTGGTCGGGGTGCTGGAACACCAAGAAGAGAACTATGCGCTGCCAGTGCAGTTGAATGTGAGCAACTCAGTGTTCATCCCGATCACCACCTCCACGCGGATGATCAGTCAACCCGGGGTTGAAGCGATCATCGCCCGTTCCAGTGACGGTGTGCACTACGAAAGGGCCACTGAAGATGTTCGCTCGTTTTTCCGCATCCGGTCCCCCGAGCTTGAACTCGATGTCGTGACCGCACGGCAACTCATCGAACAGGTGGAGACACAAATGGAAGTATTCACCCTCCTGCTGGGCTCGGTGGGCAGCATTTCGCTGATTGTGGGCGGCATCGGCATCATGAACATCATGCTCGTATCAGTGGCGGAGCGGCGTTCGGAAATTGCCGTGCGCCGTGCACTGGGCGCGCGGAGGTGGGACATCCGAGGCCAGTTTCTCATTGAATCTGTCATTCTTACGAGTGTCGGCGGTGTGCTCGGCATCACTCTAGGCCTGGTGGCGACCTGGGCGATCACCCGCTTCACCGGCTGGGACTTCCTGATTTCGGGAATTTCCGTAGCGAGCGGTCTCACCACGGCGGTGGCGGTTGGCCTGTTCTTCGGGTTCCAGCCCGCCCACCACGCGGCGCAGATGGACCCCATCGCCGGGCTACAGGGCCGGTAATTTGACACGGCAATAGCTGGCCCGCGAGGTCTGTGCCCGTTGTGATGTTCATGGTCATCTCGGGCGACCGCGCCTGGCCAGTTGCAGTGCGGCACTGGCGCAGCTGCACGACTCGGGGCATCTGGTGCTCCCGGTTCAGAAGACGCACAGTGCCCAGGGTCGGCCCGGGGTCTGGAGGCACCGGTCTGGTGCACCCTGGTGCAGATCCGTGGAGAGCGTCGTGGCCACGATTGATGCAGCCACGCGGAAGCTAAATTGGGCAGGGACGATCAGAAGCCGCTGCGGGTCAGTCGGCATTCGTATGCCTGGCTTCCAGTCTGCGCTATCTGATTAATATCCTGATTCGGGAACCCGGTTCCCCTTCCCCGGTAGGCCTAGGACGAAGCTTGCGGATGGCGGTGTGCGCTTCGAAATCTCTTTGATGGTGTGATTGCAACCCGGCGTGGGGAATATCGCGGCAGGTCATGGAACATCGATCTGGAGGTGGCCGAGACAGCAAGGCAAGATGCCAGATCCCGCAAATCCGATCCGATTCAAGGCATTCCGCTCGGGAAAGACAGAACGTTGGAGGTAGTTGGGGTCGTTCGTGAGCTGGACCGCCGTGTGGATGTTTACCAGCGTTTGAAAATGCCACGGACGGCATTCAGCGTGAGCCTTCTCGGCGATCTGGCTTCCGGTCAATGAGGTCGGGAGACTATCCACGAGCTCAAATCGGTGATTTACAGCTATGCAGCTTGGATCTCGGAGTCTCTGTCAGCCACCGGTGGTCTCAAAACGCGGGCTACGGTCTCAGTTGCGCTTCAGCGGTTTGATGTTCCTGGAGAGGCCCGGGAATGGGTGTGCCAGCACTTGCAGGTCGAGTAATGGTCTTTCTGGTAGCAAACTTATCATAGCCGTACGAGTTCTGTGGTAAGGTAGAGGGATATAGGAGTGATAGTTAACTCCACAAGCTCAGCTCTTGATGTCAAGCGGAAAAGCCGCTTCGATTGCAATGGCTGGGGAAATTGGACTGTGCAGTGCTCGTGATCAACTCACGGGGTCAAAACGTCTGATGGTTATTCTTTCGCAGGCTCTAAGAGGCACCGAAAAAGCACGTCCATTAACCGGGCTTAAAGGCCAGAGTCCTAAAGAAGGGGTCAGCAAGTGCCGATTTTCGATATCTCAGGCGACAGGTTATCTGCGGTAGAACAGAAAAATTTCCCGCTGGAAAAGGATTTGCAGCACCTGATTGAGAACAACCTGGAAACCATCTTCAATTGCCGGTTCGTCGCCAGTGAATTTGGCACCGGTGCACAACATGCGGGTCGAATTGACAGTCTGGCGCTGTCAGAAGAACATAACCCGGTCATCATCGAATATAAAAAAGTCGAATCTTCAGAGCTTATCACTCAAAGCCTTTTCTACCTGCACTGGATTGGAGACCATAAAGGCGATTTTGAGATTGCTGCACGAAAGCAACTTGGAAACGATGTTGAGGTAGACTGGTCTGCTATCAGAGTTATGTGCATTGCGCCAAATTATAAAAAATATGACCTGCATGCGGTGCAGGTTATGGGGGCACATATAGAACTTTGGAAATACCGGTTGTTTTCCAACAATTCACTGTATCTTGAAGAGGTTTTTCATACTTCCAAGTCAACAGTGCTCCCCGCTACAGCACATGCCGATATCGGGGATAAGAATCCAGTTATGGTCGAAGCTGGAAAAAAAGCTGCGCTGATTCGTGCCACAGCAACTTATACATTCGATGAGCGACTCGAAGGAAAGAGTGAGGAAATAAAAAAACTGACATCGACAATTCGTGAGTTTATTCTCGGCCTTGACGCGTCCATTGAAGAAGTGCCTAAAGCACTCTATGTCGCCTACAAAATTTCCCAGAATGTAGTCTGCATGGAAATCAGGAGAGACAAGATCAAACTGTTTCTGAAACTGAAGCCTTCAGATATTCCAGATGAAACTCGCTACTATCGAGACGTAACATCAGTAGGCCATTACGGGACTGGCGATGTTGAGTTTACTGTATCTTCTGAGTCCGAGTTTGAGGAGACCAAAGATTATATTGTTATGGCATATAGCAAGGTCGGCGGCTAAGGTTTCTGGCGCATGGTGTCGGACTCGATGTCGCATTGGAGAGTCTCCACAAGGTCGTGAGATCCGGAAAGGCAAAACCGGCCGATATCGTGAACTACGCGCGTAATCTGCGCATCTGGTCTGTTGTGAGGCCCTATCTTGAATCGGTAGCCGCTTATGGTACCTGAGTCAAGGAATGTCGCTGCATCAGTATGTGCAAGACTACAGAATGCAACCTTTCAACGTGTGCTTACTCGATATACCCTTGAGCGCTTTCTATTCCGACTTAGCGTCTCACCTCACAGGGATCTTTTTGTTCTCAAGGGAGCCATGCTCTATGCTGCGTGGGTTACTGACCCCTTCAGGATGACCCGCAACCTTGATCTTCTCTCTTTCGCTGATCGGGAGGATTTATCTTTACTTAAGGTGATTCGAGACATCTGTGCTCAACCAGTTGAGGATGATGGATTACGTTACGATACAGAGAATATCGGTGTAGAACCGTTCAGCGAGGACCGCACTCACGGTGCTCTCCGGGTTCGCACTTCGGCCCGGTTAAACGTCGCTGTCATCCCGGTTCACATTGATGTCGGTTTCGGAGATGCGATAACCCCAGGTCCCCTGGAACTTGAATATCCCGTTCTTCTTGATCATCCGGTGCCGGCACTGAAGGCACATCCGCGTGAAACCGCCACCGCCGTGCTGTTCTTGTGGACATCCAGACCCACATGCTTCGTAATATACTCATTCATGGTCTGCCTCCTTAAGGTCAAGATCTGCACAACATGCCGTGCGCACTGTGTATGTGGACAGGCACGCCTTGCGTGCACCCCACGGTATCAGAGGCAGACCACTTTACCCACCAGAGTCGAATGACCGCCTCATCACCGGGGGCAGGCCATGATGTCTAGGAAACGTGTGAAAGATTCTTTATGCTACCAGTCGTCTGATGGAGCCAGCGATAATATCACCGTCAAGGTAATGGTCGGGCGTCTTCACGCATGCGGTCATAGATGGAGTATCTGGAATCAAGTTTTTACAGGAGATTCAGTGCATGCCAAGAGATACATACAAGTACCATTTCAAGAAAGGGAATAAGATCGTTCACACCGGCATTACAAACGACCTGGATCGAAGAGAACGGGAACATAAGTCTGAACATGAAGAGAGTGGACATATCACGCAAGTTGGTCGAAAAACAACTCGAGATGCAGCACTCGCTTGGGAAAGGGAACAGGCAAAAAAAGGGAAACCCACCCGCCGGGGGTAACACCGGGATATGCAAATGGAAGTCACGCTTCAACTGCAGATCATTGCAATATTCATGGGCGTTATTGGGGTTGCCTTGCCAGCGTTAATAGCAATAGTCGCGTTTGTTTACGTTAGGCAAATAAATGAGAGGATTGACAATCTTGCGGCAGATGTGGACGACTTGTGGGACCATGTGAAAAAAAAGACGATAGCATGTCAGATGAGCCTCTCAGCTAGCTTGGATTCCGCGGGAGGTGTTTTAGGCGGTCCGATGTGAGGACAGGCTCACCCGTTGGGTGTTCCTCTGCGCTCTGCACCATTTCCATAATCTTTATCCCAATTCTCGCTCTATCGGGTGCCCAAAGACGGACATTTGGTGGAGGCAGAGGAAGTGACGTTGAAGCTGATCGTCGGTCCTGGTGACCCTGGTAAACCGGTTGTCACCATTATGCTGCCCAACAAGGATTAATACCGCCGACAATTATCTGCTCCTTGCCCTGGCCACGTGGGATAAAGTGGCACCTCCTTTTATTCGTTGATCGTGCGCTGACACTGTTTGGTGACAATCTGTTCAACCCGTTGCAGTGCCGCATGTTCGCCATAAAGGTTTTCGAAGTTTTCTCTTACGTGCTGCAGATTCTCCAGCAGCCCGCTAGCAACATCCAGGACTTGATCCCGGAGGAACTGAGGGCGCAATCCACACTGATTTGCCAGTGCGTCCCAATGTTTCAGGGTTACAACCCCCGGATTTCTTTCGTCGCCAACAGAAAAAGCCAGATGGTAATCAATACGCTCGATGGCACGGGTACAAACCAGGTCATAAAAAGGCGCTAAGCGGATTTCACCATTGGCCTGATGCAGCAGAGAAAGGTTTTTGGCATGGCCATCTGAGTTGCCTGCCAGGACGTTGAAAGCTTGCCAGCGAAGTAAGTGCTGCACGTCGTTGGCAGGGTCGATGGAAACATCCTGCACCAGCTGATAACAGTCCGCAAATGTCGGTCCACCATCTTCCTGATACTTGCGTTCGTGCCCGAAGCCCAGCGCCTGACAAAAATCTTCCTGATGCAGCCTCCCAATCTGGCCGGTTTCAAGCGGGTGTCGATCATAACGCTCAATCAATGCATAGTGTGTGTCGGCTATTGAGCGCAGCTGTATGTCGACCACTGGCAGGTCGATGGCGTCCGCCAGTAGGGTGGTAAAAGTCTCGTAGGCGGGTAGATGACGATAATCTGACAATTCGAATTTCAGGATGTGGCTGGAGGGAGATTCCTTCTTGGGTAGCCAGTAATCGTCGTCTTTCAACAGAACAGGGCATTTGTCTTGGGCTCCGGCTAAGGAAAGCCGGGGGCGTTCATTGACAGTCCAGGTGTACACCTGACTTCGGAGGGCAACCAGGTTGGCGAGCTCTTCGTCCGAGACTTTGTGGTACGCGTGCTCCGTTGAGGGTTGATGCTCCGCTTGCAATATGGAAAGCGCGCCCGCGCATTCGCCACCAATGGCGCGAAGCAAATCAAAGTCGGTATTGGCGATTTTGAGGTCACGAACTATCTGATCGCGCACACCACCTTCTGGCAGAAGGTTGGCGAAAAAGCGATGAGCAAGACCTTCTTCAGGGGCAAATTCTTCTGCCTGCAAAGGCAGGGCGTGGGAAATGGCAAATTCACCTTGCGCCAGCCATTGCTCTTCGTAACGAAAGCCGATCAGTCCCTGGGTGTTTCGCCACAGGTAGCCGACGAGTTGTTGATCGCTCCAGACATTGAGGCCATCGGGGTCAAGCATGGCGCCCACCATCCTTTTTTGATGGTGGCCTGGATGGCGCGCTCCCACGGGGCTGAACCACCACATCCAACCCCAATGTGCGCAGCGCTTGCAACACCTTGCCGAGCTCTGCGGTTTCTTTGCCGCGCTCAAATTCAGATAGAAAGCGGGTACTCAGGTTGCCCAAACCGGAAATCGTTTCCAGTGTCACCTTCCGTTGTTTTCGGTGAGCACGCACAAGCCTGCCGAGATCCTCGGCTGATCGAACCGCACCGTATTGCACCTGATCGTTGCTCATATTTCACCTGTAAAAAAATTACCGTACGGTAAAAAATAGCATGCAAATGATGCTAGATCAACAAATATGTACCGTACGTGATAATTTAAACCTTGTTTGACTGTTAGGTGATAAATCTATCACGTACGATAAAGAATGTTGGCTTTCAGCGCGCAAAAACAGGATGGTTCCACTGGAACCACTCCTGGTCAACCCGCGTTTTGCAACCGCCATGACAGGTTGGCAGACCTGGCGTGGGTGTTGATGCGTACGAAGCCCTCGTCATGCTGAGCGAAGCGGGGGAGTGACGAGGGCGGCGGAGCACCGAACGACAGCGGATAGCGGGCGAATTTTTGAGTTCAAGGCGAATTTTGTCGGGCTATACTGCCTCCCATGAATTGCAAACCGCCTTCATACGTGGCCACAGCGGGAATGTGGATGGGGGGTGTCGCCCTCGCCATCGTAAATGGCAAAAGCGACAGCAGCGCCAACAGAGCTGGCAAGGCGCACGGTTTTGACCGCAGCTTATCTTTAAGACTTTTCAATCACGGGGGTTGGCCCTAGCTTCAAATCGGCCACAGCCACTTTCATTCCGGCCTGCAAAGGGCCGGCATTCAACTTGCCACTTCAGTGGCGAGTTCTTTCAACTCGCGGACCGATGGCTCCGCCAACTTAAACGGAGGTGAAATACCCACCATCAACGACGGCTCTTGGAGCCCTATTGGTTCACCTGACACCATCTTCAGAAGAAGAGCAGTCAGGTCGCCTAGGACCAGGCTTATCAGGTCGAACGGGGCGTAGTGTCCCTCGACCCTTTCGCTTCGGCGGACCCGGACAGGCTGCGAGCCTGCGGTTGGTCATAAACACTTACCGGAAAGGAAAGTACACGATGAGAGACCTGAACTACTAATTGAAACAACTGTGCAAAAGAAACCGGGATGGCAGCTACAGTGCGCAAGCCAATCGCGCGTGTATGCTTAATCAGATCGCCAATCAGCCGCAGGAGATGGGCTATCGCCGCATGACCACGCGCTCGCTGAAACCTAAGCATGTGGATGCGTTAGTTAAACGCTGGTTAGCGGAAGAGATGTCGGCAGGCACCATCAAGAATCGCATGAACAGCTTGCGTTGGTGGGCGGCCGAGATGGAACGCAGCAATGTGGTTGCCTGATCGAACAAGTTCTATGGCATTCCAGAACGGCAGTTTGTCAGCAAGGATTCCAAGGCGGTTGTTCTGGCAGAAGACGCATTGAATTGCGTTAAAGATGAACACGTCCGTATGAGACATCATGGCGTGCCCGATTACATGAGGCAGGAGTCCAGAAGTGAGTGGCAGAGGTCTGCCTCCGGTATCGTGGGTTACACGGTTGACGTGCAGTGCCACCTGCAAAGCGCTTGCGCGTCTATGTGCACACAAACCTCTGGAGGCAGACCATGATGAACAAGAGCATGATGTACGTAGGCTTGGACGTCCACAAGGATTCCACCGCGGTTGCGGTATCGGAGCCCGGAGCCAAGGCCCGTTTTGTGGGCACTATTGGCCCGGAGTTGGGCGAGTTGCGCACGGTTCTGGGCAAGCTGGGGGACGCCCAGGATCTGGAGATTGTGTACGAGCCTGGAGCTGCAACGGGCGTTTGGATTACGCCGCGAAGAGGCGATCAAGTTTACCCCAGCTTATGCGGACCAGACGGATCAAACCCGCCTGAAGGCATCCTGGACGAAAGGGGGTAAGATACGAGTGGTGCCCATTCGCAGATTGAATTGATACTTTGAGTGCTCATTGGCAGAATATCTCCCATAAGTATCCCCGTGTAGACGATATAAAAGTCATTGGAATTGATCTGAAATTTACATCCTGACCTCGTGACCTGACTCCCGGTGCCCGTAGGGTCAACTTTTCCATTGAAGAGGAAACTGAGTTGTTCAAAAGGCCAGCGGTTTTGGGTATAAACACTGTGACGAACACCATCTTGAAAGGCAGTCCGATAAAGCAGGTTCTATTAGATATGGGCTCCAATACCGGAAATGTTTTGTTCTGTGAATCCTTGAACCGGGTGCTGCTCAATGCAAAAAGATGTACCTACCACTTCAAGCCGAGAGAGGTGGAAGACTGTGATGCAATTGTTATCGCGGCTGCCAACTGGATTAACCCGTATAGCGATTTCGGTGGATTAGCGAATCGCTTGGAGAAATCAGGTCTGCCAGTCATTCTGTGTGGGATAGGTTTGCAGATGGATCATCACCCCCCCCTCGATTTGGAGGTCAGTGAGGGGACAATGCGCTTGTTGAGACTAGCTTCTGAAACTTCAAAATACATTTCCGCTCGTGGCGATAAAAGCTGTAGCTACCTGAAAGCCTTGGGTATCGACAATGTGGTCTCTACCGGGTGCCCTTCTTTGCTACTTGCTGGAGAACTGGGACCCAGAGTAGATATTTCTGAAAAAATTGAGTTTCCGGATATCGTTGTTCATGGCACGCGGCATATGGACAGCCGTGCACATCCGTTTCATGCCTTCCTGTATCAGCAGGCCTTGGTAAATGGCCATGATTTGTTGTTGCAGTCCGAGTTGATAGACATGGATATTCTGATGGACACTGATCTTGAGCATGAAGTTGTGCAGTTTCGAAATAGAGTGCTTGAGCAGGTTTTCGATGAAGAGATTGTTCATGTCAGGGAGTACCTGAAAACGCACGGAAAGGTTTTCACCGAATTACAGAGCTGGCTTGAGTACATGGGGAAGAAGAAATTCTCCTTTGGCTCAAGGGTCCACGGAACGATTGCTTCTCTTCTGGCGGGGTGCCCAGCAGTCCTTGCGGTGCACGACGAGCGAACGCTTGAGTTAGCAGAGAAGATGGCACTGCCCCACGTTTCAGCGTCCGAGATTGATACAGCACACAAATTGGATCCGCGGGAATATGCGAACACTGAACAGTTTCGGCATTTCGAGCGGAGCTACAGGACATATAGAGAGCACTTTATCGAGTATTTTCGATCTGTAGGTTTGGCATTCGACTCTGGTTACAGTTTAGGGGCCTGAGGGTCTTGGTGCCCATCGGTGATCAGATCTTTCATAGTGCCTCCGACGGTTCCACCGCCAGCCTGCTAATTTCGCCTGTACCGACTTCGGGCGTGCAATGATCTGTATCCAGCAGGCGCTCCCCTTCGGGTTTTTCGGCAGTGTGGCTGATGCCTCCATAGCCGGGTTGCTCTGCTGCGACTTGGCAGCAATCGCTGTTAAAATCGTAAGGCCATGTTAGGTGCCTTTGAATCTGGACAATGGTTGGACGAAATCATTTGCCACCTCGGATATTCAAACTGAATTGTTCAAAAGATCAGCGGTTTTGGGTATAGACACTGTGACAAACACCATTTTGAAAGGCAGTCCAAAAAAGCAGCAGGCTTAGTTGATTCGAAACCAGATGGATGAAAGGAAACCACTGAACTGAATGGTGCATCTGCCGGGATATCTGGCTCTCGAAAACTCTGTTTTGGTTGACAGGAGGGAATTGATAGAATCATGCTGAGTTGCAGGAACGATTTTGTGAGGGAGAAGTCTTATGTCCAGGTGGCGCGATATCAAATCTGAACACACCTATACTGAAGAGCAGATCCAGGAGCGGCTCTCCGAAGAACTGCCCACCTGGCACTATGAGAACGGCCGAATCTGCAGGAAATACAGCACCCATGGCTGGAAAGCCACGCTCATGGTCGTAAATACTATCGGCCATCTGGCCGAAGCCGCTTTTCATCACCCGGACCTTGCCGTCTCTTACGCCTCCGTCGACTGCACGCTGATGAACCATGCGGCCGAGGGCATCACGAACAAGGACTTTGAGCTGGCCGCTAAAATTGAAAATGTGCTGATGTGGCAGCCCGGCCAGGAGGACGGCGATCTTGAAGGCACGCCAGACGACCCGCGCTTCGCCTATATTCAATACAGGTAAGCACCTGTTTCCTGTGCAGACCGACAAGCCCGGGTGCTGCTGAAGTCTCTTGCTGATGCTGGGGACAGGATCAGCAATCGAAAAGCCGCCCAGAACAGGCGGCTTGCGCAGCTGCAATGACGATCATCAGAATTGATACTCGACACCCACACCTACTGCGCGAGGCTCGGCGGGCGCTTCCAAATCGCCAAACTGCCCTGTGTGTGTGAAAATGGAATAATCCTCATCCAGCGGATTTTTAGCCCACAGACGCACCCTCCAGCTTTCGTCAGCATCCGCCAGAGTGATCTCGGTATTGACAATATCGTAGGAATCCTGCCTGACGCGAATGTCCTCGTACCAGAAGAAGCCGTCGTTGTGGTACCAATTGGCATTGAATCCAAACACCATGGTGTCCGTCACTGGTCGCGAATAATTGATGCCCAGGCTGTGTGTGTAATCAGGTGCCAGCGCCAATTCGCAGTTCAGAGCCCGCAGCAGGCTAATCAGAGGGCAGCACAGATCAACATGGCGTGTTGGGGAGCGCGACGGCGCACTGATGCTGGCTGAAGAGCACAACACAAATTCGGTGCACACCAGAATAGGCCATCGGATTTCAAGACTGTTCTGATAGACGAAACGCTCAGGCCGCAACTTCAGTATAAAGGTGGGCAGCCAGACATCATGGTTTGACCTGCACACCCGCACGACAGGCTGTGCCGCAGTTCGGCCTGATCCTCCTGCTAGGCGACGTCCACGATCTGCTCTGCCGCAATGCGCTTGCCGTCTTCAGCACTTTTCTGAAATTCTGAAATCTGATCAAAATTCAGATATCTGTATATATCGTCCGCCATTGAGTCCAAATCTCTGGCGAAGTCCATGTACTCCTCCGGTGTAGGCAGTTTTCCGAGTATGGCCCCTACAGCAGCAAGTTCTGCTGACGTGAGGTACACGTTTGCCCCGTCGCCCAGGCGGTTGGGGAAGTTGCGGGTTGATGTCGACAGCACTGTGCTCCCAGGGGCGACCCGTGCCTGGTTTCCCATGCATAGGGAGCACCCTGGCATCTCCATGCGTGCCCCGGCCCTGCCGAAAATGTTGTAATAGCCTTCCTCCATCAATTGATGTTCGTCCATCTTGGTAGGTGGTGACAGCCACATGCGCGTTGTGATACCGGATGTTCCATGATGATCAAGCATCTTTCCCGCTGCCCGGAAGTGACCAATGTTGGTCATGCAGGAGCCAATAAATACCTCGTCAACTCTGTCGCCAGCAACCTCGGAAAGGAATTTGGCATCATCTGGATCATTGGGGCAGCAGACTATGGGTTCCCGAATCTCATCCAGATCGATGGAGATAATGGCCGCATATTCGGCATCAGCATCGGCTTTAAGCAGCCGTGGATCAGCCAGAAACGCCTCCATTTTGCGTGCGCGGCGCTCAAGGGTGCGGGCATCTCCGTAACCATCGGCGATCATCGAACGCAGCAGGGTGACATTCGATGTCATGTATTCCTTGAGCCGCTCCTCATCCAGCTCAATGGTGCAGCCAGCTGCTGAACGCTCTGCTGACGCGTCCGAGAGCTCGAAAGCCTGTTCGATAGTCAGGCCCCCCAGACCCTCAATTTCGAGAATGCGTCCAGAAAAAATATTCTTTTTGCTTTTTTTTTCAACTGTCAGCAGACCTTCCTTGATTGCATAGAGCGGGATTGCGTGCACCAGATCGCGTAAGGTGATTCCAGGTTGCATTTCACCCTTGAAACGAACCAGAACAGATTCCGGCATGTCCAGGGGCATCACGCCGGTCGCGGCGGCAAAGGCGACTAGCCCGGAGCCTGCCGGGAAAGAAATGCCCATGGGAAATCGTGTGTGTGAATCCCCGCCCGTACCCACTGTATCAGGCAACAGCATTCTGTTAAGCCATGAATGAATGATTCCATCACCGGGACGAAGCGACACACCACCGCGGGTCTGGATAAAGTCAGGCAGGGTATGCTGTGTGTCTATATCCACGGGCTTGGGGTAGGCTGCGGTGTGGCAGAATGACTGCATGGTGAGGTCAGCAGAGAACCCCAGACATGCGAGATCCTTGAGTTCATCGCGAGTCATGGGTCCGGTGGTGTCCTGAGAGCCCACGGTAGTCATGCGCGGTTCGCAGTACGTGCCGGGGCGGACACCCTGACCTTCAGGCAGTCCGCAGGCACGACCGACCATCTTTTGAGCCAGTGTATAACCTGTGCCAGAATCTTCAGGAGAGTCCGGTGCGTGGAACAGTTTTGAAACCGGCAGGCCCAAAGATTCCCGTGCCTTGGCTGTCAGACCGCGACCGATAATCAGGTTGATGCGCCCCCCAGCCTGAACCTCGTCCAGAAGCACTTGGGATTTGAGTTCAAATGTACTGATGACCGAACCGTCCTCTCCCAGAATCTGGCCGTCGTAGGGACGAATTTCGATGGTGTCGCCCATGTTGAGGTCGTCGACCGGGGCTTCAAACACCAGGGCACCCGCGTCTTCCATGGTGTTGTAGAAGATGGGCGCGACTTTACCGCCAATGCAGAGCCCACCAGCGCGCTTGTTGGGTACGCCGGGAATATCTTCACCGAAAAACCAGAGAACCGAGTTGGTGGCCGATTTTCGCGAGGAACCAGTGCCGACCACATCACCGACAAAGGCGACGGGTAGCCCCCGGGTCTTGATGTCCTCAATCTGGGTCATGGGGCCTATGACGCCATGCTCTTCAGGGGTGAGTCCATCGCGAGTCATTTTGAACATGGCGCGGGCATGCAGGGGTATGTCTGGTCGGCTCCAGGCATCTGGTGCGGGTGAAAGATCATCGGTGTTGATCTCACCGGTGACCTTGAATACCGTCATTTTGAGACTTTCGGCGACTGGATCGCGATTGGTGAACCACTCTCCATCCGCCCAGGACTGCATAACTGCCTGGGCATGACCGTTTCCGGCCCTGGCTTTCTCTTCGACATCGTGGAAGGCGTCGAACATCAGCAGGGTATGCATGAGTTCAGCAGCTGCCGGTTCAGCCAGGTTCTCGTCATCAAGCAGATCAATCAGGGTTGTTATGTTGTATCCGCCGTGCATGTTGCCCAAGAGCTCCACGGCCTTTTTGCGGCTGATCAGTGAACAGATGTCTTCGCCTTTGGCCAGTGCTGAGAGGAAGCTCGCCTTGACATAGGCAGCTTCATCCACGCCCGGAGGAACGCGATGTGCAATCAGGCCGACCAGAGCTTCTTCTTCACCCGTTGGCGGATTCTTCAGAAGTTCCACAAGTGCGGCAACCTGTTCCGCACTGAGCGGTTTTGGCGGTATGCCCTCTTTGGCACGTTCTTCAACATGTTTGCGATAGGCTTCAAGCACAATGGGTTCCTCGCGATCTGGTCATTCGGCTTAATTCTGTGTATGTCCGCTTGTGTGGGTATAATCAGCATTTCCCAGCCCTGGCTGAACCTCTTGGAGGCCAGCGACAGAAGGGCCAGTTCCCTGATTTTCGGGAGAATGAACGGGTGTTGATAGTAACCGAAAACCCCTGTGCTGTTAATCTGAACAGTGCTTCGTCACCATAGACAAGGCTTATGCCTGTTGTTCCCATCATGAATGTTGTCCAGCCAGTTCTCGATTTCCTGCCTGTTCGCACGCCTCGGGCGTGGCTGGAGGTCGCCGTGGAGAATCTCCCCCTGTTGCTTGTCGACCATGCCAACTGTGAAAAGAAGGCTGCCAGCACTGCGCTCGGTCTTATGCACAGGTACACCGACAACTACAGATTGTTGAGCAAACTGTCCCGCCTAGCGCGCGAAGAACTTCGGCATTTTGAGCAGGTGATAGCAATTCTGAAAAAGCGCGGTATAGCGCACGGGCACCTGACGGCATCAAGGTATGCCGCCGGGCTGCACGCCCATGCCAGAAAAAGGGAGCCAGGTCGTTTGGTGGATAGCCTGATTGTCGGGGCCATTATTGAAGCACGCTCCTGCGAGCGGTTTTATTCGTTGTTGCCATATCTGGACTCTGACCTCGCGAAGTTTTACGAATCTTTACTTACTTCTGAGTCAAGGCATTTTCAGAACTATCTGGATATGGCAGAAAGTGCGGGTCAGGATGCCAGGGAACGACTGGATGGTTTTTTGGAGATTGAAACAGGTCTCGTTGAGAGCCGCGACCAACAAGTGCGATTCCACAGCGGTGTTCCAGCATGAAGCCCGGTGAGAACATCTGGCGCATACCGTTCCGCAGGTTGCCGCTAGTGCCTGATGCCTGGTGCTCGCTGCGCTGTGACTGATCTTTGGTGGGACAACCGGTACATTTCTTAATCGGTGTAAGCCAGTATTATCGGAGGTTGGCAGCTGCCTGAGACATCTATGCACCCACTGGACTGGCTGATCATGGCCCTGTACATCGGCGGACTGCTGATTTTCAGCTATCTCGCGGGCGTATCCCAACATAACCAACAGGACTATTACCTGGCCAATCGCAGCCTTTCCTGGTGGGTTGCCGGTATTTCGGTCATGGCCACTCAGTCCTCGGCTATTAGTTTTGTGTCCATTCCCGCATTTGTCGCGCTAAGCCAGGGCGGGGGGCTCAGTTTTCTTCAGTACGAATTTGCATTGCCGATTGCAATGATTATCTTGATCGGTCTGCTGATTCCGGTAGTACGGCGCCTGCAATTGGTGACCGTGTATGAGTATCTGGAACTGCGCTATGGAGCAAGTGTCCGTCGTCTGGTCAGTCTGGTGTTTCAGATTAGCCGTGGCATGGGGGCGGGTGTTGCCATCTACGCCACGGCCATTGTGCTGTCAGTTGCCCTGGATTGGCCATTAACCTGGACGATTATTTTAATTGGTGTTGCGACGGTTATCTATGACACCCTGGGTGGCATGAAAGCGGTCGTTTACTCCGATGTTTTGCAAATGATCATGTTGCTGGGTGGGGTGATAACCTGCATAGGGTTCTCGATCTATCTGGTTGAGGACCCCCTGACGATATTTACATCATTTCCGGAAGAAAGACGGCAAATTGTTCACTTATCCTGGGGCATCAATGATCAGCACGATATGCCGTTTTTCGCGTTTGTCTTCGGCGGATTGTTTTTGTATTTGGCGTACTACGGAACTGATCAAAGTCAGATTCAGCGAATCCTGGCGACCAAAAGCGTGTCTGAAGCGCAAAAATCCATGGTGTTCAATGGCTTTGCGCATTTGCCGTTCGCCCTACTCTACATTGTATTTGGCATGGCCATCATGGCCGTTATTCAACTGCCCGGGGATTATGTAACCAATATCCCCGCTGATAAACCGGATTACCTGGTGCCCCAATTTATAGTGCAGGTGTTACCTGCGGGCGTGAAAGGTGCGCTGTTTGCGGCACTATTGGCAGCCGCCATGTCCAGTATTGATTCAGCACTGAACTCCCTGTCTGCGGCAACCATGAATGATTTCATTAAACCCTGGCGGTGCCAAATGCGAGGTGACAGCGAGCTTCAAGAGATATGGGTCAGTCGTGCAGTGACGGTCGTGTGGGGCATACTCATAACTTCATTTGCATTCTGTGTTGACCAGATTTCTGACTCCGTGATCGTAGCAGTGAACAAGATCGGTTCGGCCTTTTATGGACCCATTTTTGCCGCGTTTGCAGCGGGAATTTTGTCTAAGAAGATTCACCTGATCGCAATCTGGTGTGGCATTGTGACCGGCGTATCGGTGAACCTCTCATTGTGGATCTTTGACCTTCCTGTGCACTGGATCTGGTGGAACGCGATTGGTGCACTCGTCACGAGCCTTGTGGCACTGATCGCTGGATCGCTGAGCAGTGGGCGGACAGATCAGGCGCTGCCCGCAGGTTCACAGCCTGACGCACTGCCGCTTTGGGTACCGCATCCATCCAATCTGTGGCTGGCGGTGTATGCTGTCGTCCTGGTGGTCGCCGCCTGTTCTGTTGACTGGCTCTATTAGAATACGGCGTTGGATGTTTCGCGTGTTCGTCTCGGGGAGAAGTTCGGCTATAGTATTGAGCATGCGTGTCGAAATTTCCGAAACATCAGGACAGGGCGGCGTCTGCAAATACCGCGCCGAGCAATACGGAACCCGGGCGACATGACCCAGGGTGCACATCGCTGTGATACTGGGAGCGGTGCAATCGGGACGTCCTCTCGAGGGTCCCCGGCACCCATTTTGCTCGGTGTCGTGAATCTCTCGCCCGAATCCATGGTGCAGGACTCGGTGGTCGAGGGTTCCGATCAGGCAATTGAAAGGGCTCGTGCATTGCAGGCTCAGGGTGTCGGCATTATCGATCTCGGGGGGCGGTCGATCACGCCCGATGTTCCCATGATCGACGACGAGGAAGAGCGCGCCCGTCTGGCGCCGGTGGCAGCGCGGTTTCGTCAGGCCGATCTTCCGTTCTCAATCGATACCTGGTCACCCACAACCGCGATGGCAGCCCTGGATTGGGGCGCTCAGATGATAAACTTCACCGGGCAGAACGTTCCCCCGGATCTGCTCGATGCTATTGCCCGTGCGCAGGTGGCACTTGTCATGACCTACATGCCCTATGGCGACGCCTATCAAATGCGGTCGCGGCGGCAGAGAGAACACGGATCGGATCGGGTGGGCGCAATTATCGACTTTTTTGTACCTCGCGTGGAAGCGGCGCGAGCTGCAGGAGTTACCGAAGTTATTATCGACCCCAACCTCGGGATCATTCATTCCGGGGCCAGCGACTATGAGAAAATTCACACTCAGCTGGACATTGTGTGGCAGGCGTCCCGTTTGCGCACCCTGAACTGCCCGCTGCTCATGTACGCCGCCCGCAAACCCGACCTCCTGGCAAGGATTATGATGGCTTCCGCAGTGCTTCTCGCCCGGCCTGAGTACATCCGTACCCACGAGCCGGAGATCCTTCAGGAGTTAATGCGGGTGGCCGTCGGAGCGCTCCCATGAGTGAGCCCCTGCTTCCCGGGCGGCGGGCACTGGTCACGGGTGCCGCCCGGAGAACTGGGCGGGCATTGGCCCTGGCCCTGGCCGATGCTGGAGCCGACGTGGCCGTACATTACCGTACGGGTTCGGAAGAGGCCCATGCCGTTGTGGCCGAGATTCGGGACAGAGGTCGCAAGGGCGTGGCAGTGCAGGCGGACCTGGCGGACGCCGAACAAACTGAGGCGGCAGCGCTGCAAGCGGAAGAAGCTCTTGGCCCGGTTGACATTCTGGTGAATAACGTGGGTGTGGTGGTCTGGAAAATGATAGATCAGATCACACCCGATGACTGGCAGATGAGCCTGGATGGCACGGTGACCGCGACCTGGCATGCTTGCCGGGCGGTGTTGCCCGGGATGCGTGCGCGGGGCTTCGGCAGGGTCGTCAATATACTGGATGCTGACTGCGATGCTCTGGCACCTGTCGTCCAGGCCACCCCCTACAAGATCGGCAAGACGGGATCCTGGCTGCTTACCAAGTCACTGGCGGTGAGCGAGGCACCCTACGGCATCACAATCAATGCCGTGTCGCCTGGTGTGATGGATGATTCGGAAAAGGCTGTCCCACCAGAGCGGGTTCCCTCCGGCCGGCCCGGGACCTACTCTGATATCACCAACGCGGTTCTGTTTCTGTTGAAGGACGGGTCAGAATATATCACCGGTACCAATCTCAAAGTCGCAGGTGGATATCTCATCTAGCCTCGGCACCACCCTCTGTTTTGGCCCTTTGCCACTGGTGGTGAGATCCATGAAGCCCGGCTGCTTTACCGAATGACATCATCAGGATCATGTTGAACACTCGCTGGAGTCGCTGATCAGGCAGCGGGTCATAGGTAAGGCTTCGGGCTCTTGTGTCTTCCGGCACTGTGGACCAGATTACTTCACCGCTGCGATTTACCAGAAAACTGGAGGCGACAGCAATTTGCACCTGGTCTGGCCCTGGCCATTCCATAAAGTCAATGCCGAATTCTTTCCTGGCCCCTTCGGCGCGCTCTTGCGACAGTTCAGGCACTGCATTATGTTGAGGCAAGCGGTATCTTCTCCAAATGCGTATCAATGGTGCCTGTCACGTCACCAAAGAACGGCAGATTGCTCTTTTCAGCCTCCCATGTTTCACGGGAGAGCGCTACCGTTCCCTGCGCCGTATTGAGGACAAGCGCCTTGGCGAGGCGCGCACGGTCAGCAAGACTTGCAAGCTCCTCCTCATCAAACTCATCAAAACGCTTTGTGCGGGAGAATTTGAGAGCCGCCGCATCATCCGCCAAATACGGAATTGCTGAAACAAAGTCATAGGCCAGAGCAAGCCGCGCAGTCACCCGGTCCGGATAATAGACGGACCAGTTTTTAGCAATTTCTGGACAGACACTGGCTGTTTATGAATTTGCTGCAGGTGCTTGTTCAACATCTCAACGCTGTCCAGATATGAGGAAGGCAAATCAATCCGCGTGAGATCATGAATGCGGCTTTGCAGCTGGGAGATCTCTTTCATCGCACCGTACTGCTCGGCAATCTTTCCAGTAACCGTTTCCAGCTTGGCAAGTTCCCTGGCAATGGATGAAGCATGGCACGGCGGGGCAGGCCGCGTGCTGCGCACAATGGAATGTACTGCAGGCACAGTCTTGCGCGGCACCAATATGAGCTCAAGATCAAGCGCGCGCAATCTCGACCAGGCTTGAAACCCTGCGATCAACCCCGGCATTTTCGATCTTGGAGATATGGCTCTGAGGCACCCCGGCCAGCAGTGTAGCGGCATCGACTGGAGCAAACTTGACAAGGCCCTGCAGACTGCGCACCGGATGTTGCCGTCACCGATTACGCTTGTCACAGAGCAGTATGTCGAGCCTGCTCGGATACGGAGACCAGGGTGGAGAGGGCTACCGAGAAGAGGCGGGTTTTCAGCATGGGGCTTCCCGAAGCCGTACTTAGAAGAGATACTGGGTGGCGACGAGCAGGTGGCACACCAGGGTGACCATGGTAACTATGGTTCGCTGCATCTTATAGTGCTGCTTCAACTCTATCTGGGGCACAATGAACTCCAGCAACCAGATGGTGACATGCAGCACACCGAGTGCGACGAGTGCAACCGGATCAGTCGCAAATGCCAGAAAAAGCGCAGACAGTAATCCAAAACCAATGCCGATCAGCATCATCGTGGAACGTATTTTGCCAGGTCGGGAGTACGAGACTCCCCACCAACTGCCACTGATAAAAATCAGGGTTGCAGAGGAAAAAAGTAAAAAATGCCGAGTGAAGTTTTCCAGCTCTTCAATGGGCCCGCACCATGCCTGGTAGGTGTACACCAGAAAGGGAACGAGACCAATATAGGGCAGGTATGTACAGTACTGTAGCGGAATCATCCTGGGGCGAAAAATTGCGGGAGGACGATAGTATCATTGTGGCAAGGAGCATCTTCTTAAATGTATTTAACGAGTTGTGCACCTCAGATTGAGACTCCGGGCCGCAGGATGGCTCTACAGGGGTAGTAGCGGCAGAGGATACCAGAGAGTAGCGGACGTGAACCGGGGGCTGTTTATGATGCTTCGCTCAACACCTTAGACAGCGGGCGGGAATACAGATCGAATCCCGAAGCCGTCGTTTCCACCCACCAGATGTTCTTGCTCCAGTCTCCCAGCACGATGCGATGCTTGTCGTCAGCGAGCTGATGTATTCCTGGTCGATGTGTGTGACCGTGGAGCAGCGTATTGATTTCATGCGATCGAAAGCAGTCGTGAACTGCTTCAATGTTGACATCCATAATGTTCTCCGGTTTGAGATGGTTCAGTGCCCTGCTCCTTGCGCGCCAGTTGGCGGCAATTCGACGTCGTTGTGATAGAGGCAGATTTCTCAGTACGAAATTGAACACCGGGTTCTGCACCTTTCGCCGAAAGCGCTGGTACGCCCTGTCGTCGGTGCACAAAAGGTCACCATGCATCAGCAAAGCCTGCCTGTGATCGTTGGTGTAGAGATAGGTGTCGCCAATCATTTCAGCACCGATCTCACGCGCAAACCGTTTGCCAAGCAGAAAGTCACGGTTGCCTCGCTGGATTCGCAGCCTGATCCCGCGCGACTGGAGGTTGGCGAGGCAATGCCTGATCTGATTCGCGAAATCCGACTGATCATCGTCACCGAGCCAGATCTCGAACAGATCCCCCAGAATAAACAGCTCATCCACATCGGAGAGACCCTGGAGGAACGCCTGAAACGCTCTCACCAGATCACTGGTATCGGGGCTGAGATGCAAATCTGAGATGAAGACAGATTTCTTCAATCTGATGCTCCTGTGCATTGCGCGGTACCCGGTGTTGCCGACCCGGTACAGGTTGGCAATGTATCAGAATTTGTGTGGAACATGGTGTGTGGCCCGATGGTCTCAGAGTTGTCTGATGTTCAGATAGAAAATCGTACGGGCGGATTCTACACAAAGCTGTCGTGAGAGAGGTTTTGCAGACAAATTTTGGAGGAATTCATGTAATCTACCCCGTGACAGTTCATTTACTCGAAACTGATATGATATGGAGAGGTTTGGAATGAAAAAAGCTAGTACAACAGCGGTGATCACAGCCGCAATCACAGCAGGCATCCTGATGGCGAGTGCCCAGAGCGCATTGGCTGCGCCCAAGTACAAGGCGGAGAAATGCTACGGTGTCGCCAAAGCGGGGAAAAACGATTGCGCCGCGGGACCTGGTACGACATGTGCTGGCAGCAGCACAGTTGATGCTCAGGGCGACGCCTGGATGTATGTACCCCAGGGAACCTGCGAACGCCTTGTCGGTGGCAGCACAGAGCCAAAAGAAGAATCTGCAAGCTAGCAGATAGCGAGCAGGCATGCCAGCCCGGGTGCCGGAGCTTCTGAGAGCCAGTGTGCTGTCAGATAGCTGGGGTAGTCGGGCTTTTTTTGCACACACATGCAGTGACATCAGCACCACAGATGTTGCCCAGAACCCCGGGAATAGGCCTCAAATCGGCCCATTACGTTCAGGTTCTGGATGGAGGGCATGGGCTCGAATGGTTTGAGGTACATCCGGAAAACTATATGAGCGCGGGCGGTCTTCCGCACCGCTATCTCAGTGCTGTTCGGCAGGAGTATGGCCTGTCCATGCATGGTGTCGGTATGTCACTGGGCAGCGTTGGCGGCATTGATGGTCAGCATTTGACGCGTCTCAAGCGGCTGGTCGACCAATACCAGCCCAACCAGGTATCTGAGCATATCGCCTGGAGTCATGGGCAGCAGATTTTCCACAATGACCTTTTACCGATGCCCTACAATGCCCAGAGCCTCGATGTGCTCGACAGCAATATCGATCAAGTTCAGACGGCGCTTGGTCGGCAGATTCTCGTAGAAAATCCCTCAACCTATCTGTGTTTTGACATCAGTGACATGACAGAGCCCGAATTTCTCTCCGAGGTTCACAGGCGAACAGGCTGCGGCCTGCTTCTGGATGTGAATAATGTGCATGTATCGGCGGTCAATAATGGATTTGATGCCCGCGCCTATATTGATGCCTGCCCCCTTCATGCCGTTGGCGAGATACATCTCGCGGGGCACAGCGTGGAGCACATCGGCGAAACCCGCCTGCTGATAGATGATCATGGATCGCCGGTTGCCGATGAAGTATGGGAACTCTGCGGCTACGTCATGGAGAATCTGCCTGAACCAGTGCCGGTGTTAATTGAATGGGACACCGATGTACCGCCCTTTGGGGTCATGCTGGCTGAGGTTGCCAGAGCAGCCGAGCTGCTGCAGCCGAGGGTGACCTGATGGAAAGAAAGGGTGTATCTCATGGAGATCTGGCCCGGCAGCAAGAGGCTTTTTCTGCCATTCTACTCGGCAGCGAGGATCCCGAGTTGAGGCGGGTTGCCCACATTGCCAGCAGCGCCCATCAGGAAGAGCGTCTGGCGGTCTACCGCAACAACATGATTCACTCGCTGAAAGTGGCGCTGGCTGATACCTATCCAGTAATCACTCGCCTGGTTGGTGATGACTTTCTGGCGGTTGCCACCCGTGAATACCTGCTCGAATCACCACCGAAATCTGCACTTCTTATGGAGTTCGCTGCAGGCTTTGCGGAATTTCTGTCCAAATTCAGGCCCGCACGTAAGCTGGCTTACCTCGCGGATGTCGCAAGGCTTGAGTACCTGTGGCAGTGCAGCTATCAGGCGGCTGAGGCTGGCTCCCTGAGCGCCACCGACCTGGCGGAAATCAATCCAGAGGTACTTTCGGAATCATGTTTTCGAGTTCACCCCAGCCTCTTCCTTCTCAGTTCCCCATTCGCTGTGGGGAGTATCTGGTCGGTGAATCAGCCGGGCATCGAACCACGGGTACTCGATGTCGATTCGCCGGAGTATCTGGTTCTGGTCAGGCAGGGAGAGGGTTTCGAATGCCAGGTGCAGATGAGCTTTCTTGATCAGCCGGGTTTTGAGTTTATCCGATGTCTGTATCTGGGCGATTCTCTTGCCGAAAGCATGTCTAAAGCTGCGCTGATCCAGACGGACTGGGATGGTGCCCAGGCTCTGGCATGTGCACTGCACAACGGTTTCTTCGTTTCTCTGGAAGCATAACGCAACCATCTCAAGGACTTTCGCCATGAATACTCCCAAAGATTTTTTGTGCGCTCTCAACCACCTTTTGACTGCGATTCCCGAGTGGGTCATTTCACTGGCGGCGCGCCTGGTCGTTTTCCGGGTATTCTGGCTGTCAGTGCAAACCAAAATCACTGGCTGGACGATGTTCGGGCAGCATTTTGCCTTCTGGAATCTGACGGATAATGTTTTCTTCCAGTTTTGGGACTACCCGGCGCCTCTGGACTCAAATTTCATGATTTACGCTGGCACTTTTGCCGAGTTCTTTTGCGCCATAGCCATTGTGCTGGGTCTCTTTACCCGGTATGCAGCACTCGCTCTGATTGGCATCACGCTGGTTATCCAGATTGTCGAACCGGCAGGTTGGTGGTCAGCACATGTCTACTGGCTGATCCTTCTTGTTGTGCTGGTCCGCCAAGGTGGCGGCTTGCTGTCGTTGGATAGCCTGGTCCTGCGCAGGCGCTGACTGGAAATTGCGGATAGGCTGCTTTTGGCCTCGGGGTGTGCGGGTTTCAAAGTACGACTGGCCAGCACGTCTGGCTATTGGAGTCACTGGGCGTCGAGGATTTCACACTTCTCAATGACGATGGGTGCAGTGGGTACGTCTTGATGCCCGCCCGCACTGCCGGTTTCGACGTTCTCTATCGCTGTAACGACATCCATACCTTCAACGACTGTGCCAAAAACTGCATAACCCCAACCCTGCATGTTTTTGCCGCGGTGATTCAGAAATTTATTGTCGGCTACGTTGATAAAGAACTGTGCTGTGGCTGAGTGTGGGTCGTTGGTTCGCGCCATGGCGAGGCTGCCTTTGATATTGTTCAATCCGTTGTCTGCCTCGTTTTCGATAGGGTCTCGCGTTGGTTTTCGCGCCATACCTTCGGTCATACCGCCACCTTGGATCATGAATCCACTGATAACCCGGTGGAAGATGGTTCCTTCGTAGAAGCCATCTTGACAATACTGCTGGAAATTTGCGGCAGATAGGGGGGCATTCTCAAAGTCCAGAGCTATGGCGATGGTGCCCAAGGTGGTCGTCAGTTTAATCATGGAAAGCCCTTGGTCGTGGATGGCTGGCAGAGCGGAGATCGATTTGGATTTATTGATCGGCGCAGCACGTTGAGGCCGCTATAATACGCACTTTTTGGTTGCTCGATAAGGCCAAACTTGCCGCCAGAACACCAGACCTGATCCAAACCTATGTCCATATCGGAAAAACCTGCTCATTTTTTGCACAACCTTATTCGCCAGGACCTTGAGGCGGGACGCTGTACAAAAGTTGTGACGCGTTTTCCCCCGGAGCCCAACGGCTATTTGCATATTGGGCATGCCAAGTCGATCTGCCTGAACTTTGGTCTCGCGGAAGAATTTGGTGGAGACTGCCATTTGCGCTTTGATGACACCAATCCGATACGGGAAGATCAGGAGTTTGTCGATTCGATTATTGCCGATGTCGAATGGCTGGGACACCGCTGGGCAGGCAAGGTTCGGTTTGCATCGGACTATTTCGATCAGCTGTACGAATGGGCTCTGTTTTTGATTCGGCAAGGCAAAGCGTATGTCTGTGAACTGACTGCTGGCCAGGCCCGCGACTACCGTGGGACACTGACCGAATCCGGCACCGATAGCCCATTTCGCAACCGCAGTGTTGAAGAGAACCTGACACTTTTCGAGGCAATGAAAAACGGTGAAATGGCGGAGGGAGCCGCGTCCCTGCGCGCACGCATTGATATGGCGCACCCCAACATGAATATGCGCGACCCGGTGCTGTACCGTATCCGTAAACAGGCGCATCACAATACCGGGACTAACTGGTGCATCTATCCATCATATGATTTTGCCCATGGGCAGGGAGATGCCATCGAGGGTGTCACTCACTCAATATGCACTCTGGAATTTCAGGATCATCGCCCCCTCTACGAGTGGTTTATCGATAGCCTTCCGGTGCCCACCAAGCCCCGTCAGTATGAATTTGCCCGTCTCAACCTCAGTTACACGCTCAGCTCCAAGCGCAAGCTGAAGCAGCTGGTGGATGAAGGTTACGTCGACGGCTGGGATGATCCACGCATGCCGACGCTTTCAGGTATGCGCCGCCGCGGCTATACACCAGCAGCCATCCGGAAATTTTGCGACCTGATCGGGGTCACCCGTTCAGATTCTCTGGTTGATGTGAGCATGTTGGAGTATGCGTTGCGAGATGAACTTAATGCCAACGCACCGCGAGCTATGTGTGTCCTGAACCCATTGAGAGTCATCATCTCCAATTTCACCGAGGCAGGCCTTGAGGCCGAGCATTCTCTGCGGGTTGCAACTCATCCAAATGTGCCGAGTATGGGTGATCGCAGTCTTCCTTACGGAGAAGAAATTTATATTGACCGCGCAGATTTCACTGAGGACAGTTCGCTCTCTCGCAAGAAATTCAAGCGGCTGGTGCTCGGAGACTATGTGCGTCTGCGTGGTGCCCATGTGATTCGTGCAGATGAAGTGATCAGAGATCCGCAGGGTGAAATAGTCGAGGTTCAGGCCTCGCTGGTTCCGGGGACGGTCGGGGAAAATCCGCCGGAGGACGTTCGCCCTCGCGGGGTTATTCACTGGGTCGACAGTAAAAGCTGCCTGGAGTGTGAAGTTCGCCTGTACGACCGGCTGTTTACCGAGCCGGTTCCCGATTCCGGTAACAGGGATTTTCTCGCTTCGCTCAACCCCGGGTCGCTGGTTGTGCTTGAGGGCTGCAGGGCAGAATCCGGTCTGCGGCAGGCCGCTGCTGGCACGACATACCAGTTTGAAAGAGAGGGATATTTTTGCCTCGACAGTCGTGATGCCAGTTCGGGCAGGCCAGTGTTCAATCGGACTATCGGGCTTAAGGATAACTGGTCGGGAACGGTAACAGGATGAGTGATCACACAGGGAACAGGGGGAGCCCCGCGAGTAACAGGCGCCCGGTACTGACTCTCTACAATACGGCGAGCCGTCGCAAGGAAGCCTTCGAGCCACTGGATCCTGAACACGTCACGATGTACGTATGTGGGCCAACGGTATACGACCTCGTCCATATCGGCAATGCGCGCCCCGCGGTGGTGTTCGATCTGTTGTTCAGGGTATTGCAGAATGAATATCCGCGGGTGACCTATGCGCGCAACGTCACCGACATTGACGACAAGATCATCAAGGCCGCCGCTGAGAGGAACGAGCGCTTTGCTGATCTGGCTGCCAGGTATGCGAAGGAATACCAAGCTGATGTTCAGGCGCTGGGCACGCTTGCGCCCACACTGGAACCGTATGCAACCGATCACATTGCACAGATGGTCTCAATGATTGAGAGACTTGTAGCGCGGGGTCATGCCTACGCTGCCGAGGGCCATGTGCTCTTTGCAGTGAACTCGATGAAAGACTATGGATCCCTGTCCAACCGCTCACTGGAAGAGATGCTCGACGGTGCCCGGGTGGAAGTAGCCCCCTACAAGCGATATGCTGGCGACTTTGTGCTCTGGAAGCCCTCGACCGGGTCAGAGCCGGGTTGGCAGAGCCCCTGGGGATATGGGCGGCCAGGCTGGCATCTGGAATGTTCCGCCATGATAGAAAGCCATCTGGGCGAGACCATTGATATTCACGGGGGTGGCAGAGATCTGATTTTTCCGCATCATGAGAATGAGGCGGCGCAGAGCCGCTGTGCGCACGACGGTCGGGACTATGTGCGCTACTGGATGCACAATGGCTACATCAACATTGATGGTAAAAAAATGTCCAAGTCGTTGGGCAATGTTCGAACGCTGCGCGACCTGCTTCAGGTCTATCCCGGAGAGGTAATACGCTACGCGCTGCTGGCGACACACTATCGTTCTGAGATGGATTTTTCAGCAAGCGTGCTGGATCAGTCCAGGTCCAGTCTGGACAGGATTTACGGTTTTCTGCGCGACAACCAATCGGTCGGTGTGGAGACGGATTTGGATCTGGCAGCGCAACCTGCTTACGCGGCGTTGCTCGACGACCTGAATACCCCCACTGCACTCAGAGAGCTTTTTGTTCTGGCACGAATGCTGGGCAGCGGCAGCGGGCAGGAAAAGGTACTCGCCAAGTCTGCCATTCTGGCGATCGGTGGTGTGATGGGCATATTCCGGCAGAATCCGGAAGCCTGGTTCAGGGATGCCGGAGGTGCCCATGCGGTCAGTGCAGAGGAAATAGAGCATTTAATCGGGGAGCGTCACCAGGCCAAGCAGGCAGGGAAGTACTCCAGGGCGGACGAGATTCGCGACCAACTGGAGAGTCAGGGTGTGCAATTGGAGGATTCCCGGGAAGGCACGAGGTGGAAAAGAGTCCGGGGCCCGTTCCAACCACCGGGACCGATATCCCAAAACGGCTCACAGCAGGAGCTGCGGGAATTTGAGTAGCGATCAATCTGACAAGCTTGTTATTGCAATATCTTCCAGTGCACTCTTCGACCTTACGGAGAGCAATCGCATCTTTGAGGATGAGGGTGTGCAGGCCTACTCCCGTTATCAGGTGGAGAACGAAGGCAATGTGCTTGAGCCGGGCGAAGCCTTTCCGCTGGTCCGAAAGCTGCTCGCAATCAATGAACTTTCCGATCAGAATCAGCTGGTTGAAGTGATTTTACTGTCGCGTAACAGTGCTGATTCGGGCTTGCGGGTATTCAAGTCCATCGAGCATCATGAATTGGCCATCAGCCGTGCTGCCTTCTGTGGAGGCTTTGATCCCTGGCGCTACATCCGTGCTTTTCACTGTGACCTGTTTTTGTCGGCCAATTCAGATGATGTGCGCGCAGCGCTTGATCAGGGTGTCGCCGCGGCGACAATGGTACCCACAGAAACTTTTTGTGCCACCCCGAACGACAATACCCTGAGGTTCGCCTTTGATGGGGACGCAGTGCTTTTTGCTGACGACTCCGAGCGCATCTTCAAGGAAAAGGGGCTCGAAGCTTTCGCAGATTCCGAGCGCGCCACGGTAGATTTTCCGATGAGTGGCGGCCCCTTCCGGAATTTTCTGAGCTCCCTGCACCGCCTGCAATCCCGATTCGACCAGCTCGAGTGTCCCATACGCACAGCGCTGGTTACGGCACGAGCCGCCCCAGCTCATGAGCGGGTTATCAAGACGCTGAGGGAGTGGGATATCCGCTTGGATGAATCGCTGTTCCTTGGTGGTATACCCAAGGGCAAGTTTCTTCAAGCCTATGGCGCGGACGTATTCTTTGACGACCAGCAGACCCATTGCGATTCAGCCAGCAAATTTGTTACCACCGGGCATGTGCCGCACGGTGTGACAAACTCTTGAGACGCGGCTCACTGACTCAAGACATTCCGATGAGGTGGTCCGGCCCAGACACGATTCTGCTTGTTTGGAGCCAGGGCTGGCCTAGCTTGGCCTCTACTTACTAAGCAACGTATGATATCATGTGAAGTAAGTATCTGTGTCTACAGTCAACGGAGAGTAACTGCATGGCCGTTTATGCCATTATCTTAGAGTACCCCCACCCGGAAACATGGTAGATTATTGAAAATACTTGGCGCCGCCATTTGATACATACTGACACACTCGCTTTTGTATCCCCTGAAATAGAGTCTAGTGCGACAGAAGACGTCTGCAAAGAAATAGGCATGATTGCTAGCGAACCGAATTTACTTGGGGTGGTCCTCAAAGTTCAAAATTACAACGGCTGGAATAAAGTCTTGCTTTGGGAATGGTTAGACGCTCGTGCCTGATGACAATGTTGTGCAAGGTGAATTTAGCTCACCGCAAGGTAGTAGAAAAAACGGTAGTGGAGGAGGGGATTATAATCGACTGTCAGAACGAGTAGTCAAAATAGAGGCGCACATGACTCACATGGCGACGAAAGCATGGGTATTAGCTGGTGTGGTTGGTGGCATGGGTTTAGCTGCCGCCATAGCATTAGCAGTTGCCAGACTTTTTCAGTAGATCAACAAATAAATCGGAGAAACCAATACGAAACCCAAGAAATCTGACTTACTGACGCAAGCCACGCACAAGGCGTTCATTGATGTTAAGACAAGGGCAGCGAAACATGGCTTTATGGGCGCGTATCAGCATTTCCTAAAATGACTCAATGCCGTTGGTGTGGGCATGCTCCCGCACGTACTCACCTACCGAGTGCTGAACAGCCTCATTGTCGAACGGCAAGCCGTTGTAAATCGAGGCCTCATCTGTGTAGACAGCGGCCTCGGTGTTGGTATGTTGCCGTATAAAGCCGTGTAGCGTCTCCGAGTCCGTATTCTCAACCACCCTGGCCCGCGCTTGATTACTGGTGCGATCCTTCACACCGACCACGGCGGCCGTACCGACCGAGCCGCGTCCTGATTGTTCAGCACGTTTACTGGCGGACATATTTTTACGCTTACCACCTATATAGGTTTCACACCCCAACGGGGCGTTCCCTGAGAGTCGCTGATCCAGCACGAAACCGAGGTGCTGCGCACCGCCGCGACCCCGACACCTCGTTCACCAACACCCGCGCCGAGCGCGATATCCGCACGGCCAAGGTCAGGCAGAAGATCTCCGGCTGTTTCCGAACCCTCCGCCACGCCCAGGCCCACTGCCGAATCTCCAGCTATCTCCAGCCCATGACCCACCAGGGCTCCAATCCGCTGACTGCCATCCAAATCGCACTCAACGGCACCGCCGCCGACATGATCAAGCAAAAAAAAGGGGGGCGAGTAGTTACGTGCCTGGACCCGTCTGTGAAGTCGCGGTGAGCGAGCACGCCGCGTGCCCGGGTGCCCCCTGTGGATGCCAGGTGTGCATCATGGCCTGCCAGTCAGGGGTCTGGGTGCCCAGCACCGGCTCAACCGAGACCACACCCAATGCCTCCAGGGCGCACGCACAGTCAGCCATCGGCGCACAGGGTGGGTGGTGGCGGGGGTGCGGGACAGACTTCACAGGTGCCGGCAGGGGGATGTTGAGCCTCGCAGCCAGCTGTGGCACCACTGTGCGGGCCTGCGCCAGGCACAGATCACCGCGCTGGGTGTGCCAGTCCGTGCGCTCACACAGCTCCCGGGCCAACCCGGAGCGCGTCAGCTCACCCGACGCTGCGGCCTGCCTGAACCAGTGAACTGTTTCGTCGCCAAACTGGCGAAGCCCGATCTTCATGGCGGGCAGTGAACACTGAATCGCGTACGGTGTTCAGTGTGTCCACCTGATAGATCATTAATCCCTGTTCCAAATATCGAATGTTTGAAGAATAAACGCTCTGCGTCTCTGGATCATAGACGGAGCTGCTTTCTCTGGCGATTGGTGAGCCGCTTTAACCCGAACTTCGAAATTCTTTGGGCGTCTTGCCGCGGGCACTCTCGACATGCATCCCGAAACGAAGCCTTTCGAGACAGTCTGTAGCTGGCTGTTTCCCCAGGTTGCTGGAGCCTGTCTGCTTCAGCAGAACCCCGTTCCGGTCAGTTTTCCGCCATACGAATTGCCTGCAGGTAGGCCAAAGTGCTTCGAGACATCCCCATCACTAGTGAATCGACGGTAAACGCATGACCAATGGAGACCTCCAAAATGTCGGGAATACGGAGAAACTGAAGCAGGTTGCTCAAATTCAGGTCGTGACCAGCGTTTACGCCGAGTCCAGCCAACTGGGCTGCCTTGGCGGCTGCCAGATATCTCTGGTGAAGTGCTTCAAAGTTGTCTGAGCTGTTTTCCAGCGCTGCCGCATAGGGGCCCGTATAGAGTTCTATACGATCTGCACCCACTTCAGACGCCAGTGCAATCTGTTCGGGGTCGGGATCCATAAACAGGCTCACGCGGAGATTCCAGAGACGAAGCTGGCGAATGATTGGCTCGATTCTTTTGCTGTCTGCCTTGAGGTTAAAGCCGTGATCCGAGGTCAGCTGGTCGTCACCATCCGGAACCAGGGTTACCTGATCCGGGCGGCTGGTTTTCACCAGGTTCATAAATCCCGGGTAGTCGCCACTCTCTCCCGCGAACGGGTTGCCTTCGACATTGAATTCAATGCTCTCATGATCACGGCAGAGCTCTGCGAGTGAAGTCACGTCGCTCGGTCGGATATGGCGTTGGTCCGGGCGTGGATGAACGGTTATTCCATTGCAGCCTGACTCGATACACAGACGCGCAAACTCAATTGGGCTCGGGAAATTGCCCGAACGCGAATTTCTCAGGAGGGCAATCTTATTGAGATTGATGCTGAGCGCGGTCATGTTTCGGAGCGCATTGGCACGGGTGTGTCAGCCCCATTCAGAGTAACCGCGTCTGGGCCGCAGCCTGATTAAAACCAGGCACAGGACGACGCCAGCAAAAACAGCACCGCCGCCATACAGGAAATAGGTCTGCCAGCTGTCGTCGCTCAGACGGTCTATTTCGGCGATGCGCAAATCCAGTTCGTTTTGCAGGAGCTGATTTTGGCGAAGCAGTTCCTCATTCTGAAGACCCACAGTGGCGAGGTTGCCCACGATCTGAGGAGTCTGAACTACGACGCTTCCGTCTTCACTCGCAACTTCGGTTATCTCAATATCGATGCCCGCCGCACTGATCTCCCGACTGAGTCGTTCAAACTGTTCCCGGAGCAGCGCTCGCTCCGTTGCTGCGTCTGCAGCTATGCGCAATGCCTCGTCCAACCGGGATGCTGCGCTGGGAGATTCGGACAGATAGCGGTTGGAAATCCATCCCTGGTTCCCCCCCTGAGTTCGTACATGTGTCCAGTCCTCAACGGATTCATCAGTCTCAATGATTTCCAGTTCGGTGCCGGTAGCCAATGAGCGGAGAATAGAGCAATCCCAGCAGGGCGATTCGCGCAACTCAAAGCGCCACACATCGGTGACATATACGGTATCAGCGGAGGCAGCCAGTGGCAGGAGAAAGAGAGCAGAGGTCAGGAGGTTGCGGAAACCGGTTTTCACGATGGTTTGTCTCATCAGATGTTGTTGAAGTACCGAACCACAGGTCTTGATATAACAAGTGCCCCGAAGGTTGGTGTTAATGGTGTTGAATTATGTCGTCGATTTCAAGTTCGGTGAGCCGGGTAATATTGCGAAACAGATAGAAGAGCGTACAGATCATGATTACTGTGGCAGGCACTGCGATCACGGGAAAGCTCAATGCAGTCATCCTCCCCAGCTCGGCATTGTAGGCTTCACTTCCCGGCGGCGAAACCAGCAGATAACGCGCCAGGAAGTAATTGAGAATTGATGACAGCAGGAAGGAACCCGCCAGCATCCAGGAAGCGTTGACCAGGATTTTTTCAAATTTCTCGCTTGAGTCTTTTTCAGCAAGAGCCGCGTCAACGCGATCTGTGTCAAGCACCATGCTGTTGTACAGAAAGGTTCGCACTATTGGAAAGGGTGTCTTCAGCGATATCAGCGTAGCCAGGCAAAACATTCCGGGTATGGCAGCTTCCTTGAAGGCAATATATTTTGGATCCAGCTCAAGCAGGCTCATGCCGCCGGTCAGGGTGATACTGAATACTCCCAGTGCGGAGAAAAAATTGATTTTGTGGGCACGGAAATAATCCCGTACGCCGTAGCCAATTGGGAAAACCAGTGCAACCACAATGCCCATTTGGGGCCCCAGATGGTCTGGGCCACTCAACCTGGTCAGAATCAATGTGGGAATCACAATGTTGAGCAGCAGGTTGAGAAACAAACTCTCCCGCTTGTGTGGAGCATCTGGCGAAAGTGGTTGGGCCTGAGCGACAGCGTCCACTCTTGAGCCACGAGCTGGCGTGTGTTCGTTAACAGATGTTTTCATGGGGCTACATTGTGCACAAAGACAGTTATTGTTCGTTATTCAGGATGATCTGTCGAGCCACAGCGACTTTCCCGAGGCAGTTGTCGATATAATCCCCGCCTCTCCGTGAGCAAGCAGATTCAATTTCGATAGAGGGCAGCCAGTGTGAGCCAGTTCTTTGTTATTCATCCGGAAACGCCGCAAAAAAGGCTGCTCCTGCAAGCCTGCGATATTATTCGTGCCGGTGGCGTTGTGGTCTATCCCACTGACACATCCTATGCAATAGGCTGTCACATAGGTGATAAAGGTGCGGTGGAGCGGATAAGGAAAATACGCCAGCTCGATGCCAGGCACCTGTTCACCCTGCTGTGCCGTGATCTTTCCGATCTGAGTAATTATGCACGCGTGAATAACCGAGTGTTCCGGCAACTCAAAGCACACACGCCCGGCAGTTTTACGTTTATTCTTGAAGCGACCAAGGAAGTGCCAAGGCGTCTGCAACTTGGCAAGCGCAAGCAGATCGGTCTTCGGGTACCGGATAACCGGATTCTGTTGGGGTTGCTCAGTGAATTTGGGGAGCCTCTGGTGAGTACGACACTTAAGTTGCCGAATGAGGCCTACCCGCTTGCAGACCCATGTGATATTCGGGAGCGTCTGGAGCACTTCGTGGATCTCGTCATCGACGGCGGCTATTGTGGCACGAGTGAATCGACCGTCATCGACCTCACGGCAGAGGTTCCACAGTTAATCCGTGAAGGTGCAGGCGACTTTTCTGATTTTATCAGTGCGTAGTTCCATTGCTTGGCTATAATCTGCGACATGACTTCAGATCTGCCAGCCAGTTCCATCGACCCGAGCGACCGGGTTGCAGCCCCAGGAGGTAAGCAGCCAGCGGTTCCGCAGTCCAGGCCCGCGCAGGCGGAAATGCCCTTCGCCATGGTAATGGGCGAGGAGGTCACCCAGATACCTCAAGACCTCTATATTCCTCCCGATGCACTCGAAATATTTCTTGAGACCTTTGAAGGGCCGTTGGATCTGCTTCTCTACCTGATACGCCGCCAGAATCTGGATATTCTTGAAATCAATGTAGCCAAGGTAACCGATCAATATATGCAGTATGTAGAAGTTATGAAGGCAGTGCGCTTTGAATTGGCGGCCGAATACCTCCTGATGGCGGCATTGCTTGCCGAAATCAAGTCCAGAAACCTATTGCCGCGCAGTGAAGAAGTGGAAGAGGATGAAGAGGATCCCAGGACCCAACTCATCCTGAAATTGCAGGAATACGAGCGCTACAAGGAGGCAGCTGAATCCCTTGATGAGCTCCCCAGGGTCGGACGAGATACATTCATCGTGTCTGCTGATCTGCCTGAGCTACACCACAAGAAACCCCAGCCGGATGTGGATATCAGGGAACTCCTGGTAGTCTTCGCCGATGTCATGCACCGGGCCGATATGTTTAAAACTCATCAGGTAATGCTTGAGCGCCTGTCCACCCGAGAGCGGATGAGCGAGGTTATGGAGCAGCTGCAGGACGGACATTTTGTGCCCTTTATTCGGCTGTTTGTTGCTGAAGAAGGGCGCCTGGGGGTTGCCGTGACCTTTTTGGCGTTAATGGAGTTGATCAAGGAATCTCTGGTCGAGGTCGTGCAGAATGAGTCCTGCGGTCCCATTCACGTGAGAGCGCGTGAAACCCGTCGTGGGTTGCGGACTGAATGATGCGGGATACAAGGGAACTGCAAAAAATAATCGAGGGTGCCTTGATGGCGTCGGGCAGACCTTTGAACTTGGATGATCTGCTTGCGCTGTTTGGACCTGAAGAAGAATCCCGGCCCGTGCGGGATGATCTTAAGCAGGTGCTTGCGAACATTGAAAGCGATTGCACAGATCGGGGTTTCGAGTTGAAGCTGGTTGCCAACGGCTATCGCTTCCAGGTCCGCCAGGAGCTGTCGCACTGGATCGGTCGGCTGTGGGAGGAAAAGCCGCAAAAATATAGTCGTGCTCTGCTGGAAACTCTCGCCATCATCACCTACCGGCAGCCTGTTACCAGGGCTGAGATTGAGGAGGTTCGCGGTGTCTCGGTCAGCTCGAGTATCGTCAAAACCCTGCTTGAGCGGGAATGGATTCGGGTAGTTGGGCACAGGGATGTGCCTGGGCGTCCAGCTATCCTGGCTACGACGCGGAAGTTTCTCGATTATTTCAATCTGCGTCGCCTTGAAGACCTTCCACCACTGAGTGATATCCGTGACCTCGTTGAAATAGCGCCCGAGCTCGGGTTGAGCGACGAGCGTACATTCCCGTTAGATGAAGATCAGACCGATCAGGACGACAGCAGGCCCTATGTCGATCCTCTCGAACTGGAAAATGACAAGCCTGGCGGAAAATTTATTGTGGATCATGAGTATTCTGCCCTTGAGCAGGATTCGGAAGAAGTGCATGAACAGGACGCACCCGGGACTGGGCGAACCCCGTGACCACCGCATCGCAACCCGAGGGTGAGAAGCTGCAGAAGATACTTGCTGCACGAGGGCTGGGTTCCAGGCGGGAAATTGAAAACTGGATTTCTGAGGGGCGCGTTTCCGTCAATGGTCAGATTGCGGCCCTCGGTGATCGTGCACTGAATGCGGATCGCATAGAGGTTGATAAAAAACCGGTTGATACAGGTCCGCAACACCACCGCATTATTCTCTACAACAAGGCCCCCGGGGAAGTTTCGACTCGTCGCGATGAGAAGTCACGCCCCACAGTTTTTGATCGCTTACCGCGCCTATCCGGCCGCCGATGGATCAACGTGGGTCGGCTGGACATAAATACTACCGGACTGATGCTGTTCACGACCGACGGCACACTGGCCAACAAACTGATGCACCCCTCCTCCAATATTGATCGTGAATATCGCGTCAGGGTGTACGGTGAGGTGACCAGTGAGAAAATAGACAACATGCTTGGTGGGGTTGAACTGGATGGAGTCCCCGCCCGTTTCAGCGATATCGTTCAGGACGAGCGTGAGTCGGGAAAAAACAGGTGGTACACCGTGTGTCTGATGGAAGGACGAAACCGGGAAGTCAGGCGACTTTGGGAATCTCAGGATATTCGAGTCAACCGTCTGAAGCGAGTGCGCTATGGTCCGATCTTTTTGCCGGGTTTTCTCGGTGTGGGCCAGTGGCTGGATCTGGACCGGGTCCAAGCGAGGGAGCTGTATCGATCCTGTGATATAAAACCTCCGATGCTCGGGCAGACATACCCGGCTGAACGATCAGAGTTGCGCCGCCAGAAGCAGAACATTCGTTCCAGAGGGTATCTGCGACGCGCAGGAAAAGCCTGAGGCTGCGTCCCCGGTTCCGTCAATCCATGCACTCGACCCGTGGTGTCTCCGGCTCGGCGAGCCCACGCTCTGACTGGTATCCTGGACACCGGGAACATGCAGCAGCGCAGATTTACCGCAACGCTCGGCCTGAAGATCGACTTCATCGCAGCCGATGGAGGTCTGACCGGGTAAAAATACTGTGTAAAAATACAGCATTATGTGATCTAATCAGCGTCTCTGTGGTTTCTCCGATGAGGATTTCAGATTGGGCTCTACTGCAGTGCGCATTCTCGGTATCGACCCGGGTTCGCTCAAGACCGGTTTTGGCATCATCGACTATCAATCAGGTCAGTCCAGTTATGTCACCAGTGGCATAATACGTATTGCCGCCGGGCCCTTACCCGAGCGACTTGTCACTATCGCATCTGGACTGGCAGAGGTTATTGACACGCACGCGCCTGCACTGGTTGCTGTGGAAGATGTCTTTTTGGCCCGCGACCCACGTGCTGTGCTCAAGCTGGGGCAGGCCCGGGGTGCGGCAATTACCACGGCCGTTACCCGCAATCTGCCCGTGGGAGAATATGCGCCCAGGCTGGTGAAGCAGTCTATTGTTGGCAATGGCAACGCGAGCAAGGAGCAGGTCCAGTTCATGGTCAAGAAACTTCTGTCGCTGCAGGGAACCTTGCAGGATGACGCTGCCGACGCGCTCGCTGTCGCAATCTGCCATGCCAATCATGTGGTGGGTGCCCGGAATACACCAGCCGGTGGGTTTGGTTAATTGAGGCAGGAGCATGGCCAAAAATACCATTTGGTCGCTCATGAGATGCCCGGGCTTCTGGCACTGCCTGTGCTGACGGCCCGCATTCATTCTGTGAGGGTGAACTTTGATTGGTCTATTGAAAGGCGCGGTAATTGAGCGCGGGGACAACCAGATCACACTACTTGTCGGTGGTGTTGGTCACGAAATACACTGCTCGCTCAATGCACTGAGCCTGGCTTCCGGGAACAGTTCCGAATTAAGCCTGTGGACACATCTGGTGGTGCGGGAAGATGTGCTGCAACTCTATGGATTTGCTGATAAAAAGGAGCGCGCGGTGTTCAGGGAGCTGATTCGGGTATCAGGTGTGGGCCCGAAAGTTGCACTAGCGATACTTTCCGGAATGGATGTCGATGGGCTGGTCCAAGCGGTCAATTCGGGAGATTCATCTACTCTAACCAAAGTACCTGGTATCGGCAAAAAAACCGCCGAGCGACTCGTTGTGGAAATGCGCGATCGCCTGTCCGGGCAAGAACTTCCGGGTGGTGGCACAGTGGACGAGACCAGCACTCCGAGGAACAGGGCATCTGAAGCCGAAGCGGCACTGGTCGCTCTGGGATATAAACCCGTGGAGGCAACCCGGATGCTTTCGTCTGTAGCACATTCGGAAAGCCTCAGCGTTGAAGATATGATACGCACGGCCCTGAAATCCAGACTCAAGGCCTGAGGGATGTATGTGCGTGCGCTGTTCCATTCAAAAAAATTCAAACCTGAAAGTTTCGGGCTGCAGCGGATGGAATGCCAATGATTGAAGAAGACAGGCTGATGTCGGCTGCACCTGTTAGCCCCGATGAGCCCCTTGATCGTGCGGTGCGTCCGACCTCACTGTCCGAATACATTGGCCAACAGGTGGTTGTGGAACAGATGGAGATTTTTATCTCGGCTGCCCGAGGGCGCAGTGAACCGCTGGATCATACTCTGGTGTTTGGCCCTCCTGGGCTTGGCAAAACCACGCTCGCACATATTATTTCTCAGGAGATGGGTGGACAGCTCAAGACGACATCCGGCCCGGCTCTTGAGAAGGCGGGCGACTTGGCCGCCATATTGACCAATCTTGAATTCGGCGATGTACTCTTTATTGATGAGATTCACAGGCTGAGCCCCGCCATAGAAGAAATACTGTATCCAGCCATGGAGGATTTCAGTCTGGATATCATCATCGGCGAAGGACCAGCGGCGCGCGCAATCAAGCTCGATATACCACCATTTACCCTGGTTGGTGCAACAACCAGGGCGGGGCTGCTGACTTCGCCACTGCGTGACCGGTTTGGCATTGTGCAACGGCTGGAATTCTACTCCGTCCAGGAGTTAACAGAGATTGTGGCTCGTGCGGCCAGCATTCTCGACATTCCTACCGAAGCCTCAGGAGCTTCCGAAATTGCCCGGCGATCTCGCGGTACGCCACGCATCGCCAATCGGCTGCTGCGCCGAGTTCGCGACTACGCGGAGGTCAGGGCTGAGGGCAAGGTGGTAGGCGGTATCGCGGAGCGGGCTCTCGATTTGCTCAAGGTTGACCGCCTTGGATTCGACCACCTGGACCGACGCCTGCTGCTGCTAATAATTGAGAAATTCGATGGTGGCCCGGTTGGAATCGACAGCCTGGCAGCTTCCCTGAGTGAAGAACGCGGCACCATAGAAGATGTGCTTGAACCCTATTTGATTCAGCAGGGGTTTATGATGCGCACACCAAGGGGACGAGTGGTGACCCGGTCTGCCTTCGAACACTTCGGGTTTAAGGTTGTCGATCAGGGCCAGCTCAGCCTGGATAAGGGAGAATGAGCGAATTTTCAATGTCCATTCGCGTCTATATCGAAGATACCGACGCGGGTGGCATTGTGTACTACGTGAACTACCTGAAGTATATGGAGCGGGCGCGCACCGAGTATTTGCGCTCACTGGGGTTTGATAAGGCGGGGGCCAACAGACAAGGACATCAGTTTGTTGTGCATTCTGCTGAAATCGAGTTCAAGCGGTTTGCGCAGCTCGACGATGAATTGGATGTTTCCGCCAGGATTGTTTTGGTACGAGGAGCAAGTGTGGAGTTTGAGCAGAGAATTGTTCGTAATGAAGTCCTGCTCAGCCATGCCCGGATAAAAATCGCCTGCGTGGATGGCGCGAGCATGAAGCCCATTCCTATCCCGGCTGAAATACTGGAAAAACTTGATCTGTAATACAGTAATTGTTGATTGTTGAGAGAGCATGATTGAGACTGAAATGAGTATCTGGGCGCTGGTGGCTGGTGCCAGTGGTGTGGTGCAGGCTGTGATGGCTGTGCTAGTTCTGGCCTCTGTCCTCAGTTGGGTGTTGATTATCCAGCGCGCCATATACCTTTCCCGTGCTCGCCGGCTGGCCCTGTCCTTTGAGAATGAGTTCTGGTCCGGTATCGACCTGCGTCAGCTCTATAATGATGGAAATGAGTTTGAGCGCGGCACGCTCATGGGCTTGGAATTTATTTTCCGCTCGGGATTCAAGGAGTTCAACCGGCACAGTACGCGCGAAGGAGCTGACAGTGAAGGTATTATGGAGGCGGCCCAGAGGGCCATGCGGATCGCTATATCCAGGGAACAGGACGAGCTGGAGAAGCATCTGCCGTTTTTGGCGAGTGTTGCATCAGTAAGCCCGTATATCGGGCTCTTCGGAACTGTGTGGGGGATCATGAACAGCTTTCGTGGCCTCGCCAGTGTCCATCAGGCAACTCTGGCTGCCGTTGCCCCTGGTATTTCTGAAGCACTGATTGCCACAGCCATGGGCCTGTTCGCCGCCATTCCCGCAGTGCTGGCCTACAATCGATTTTCCGCACGCGCGGATTCGCTCGGTAACACATACAACACATTTGCCGAAGAGTTTTCCAGCGTGCTGCACCGCAGCCTGGCTGCCCGCTAGACAAGCCTGAAGTACGTCGCGCTATGGCAGCTCAATTCAAATCAACCAGGCGCAAGCTGGTCGCCGAGATCAATGTGGTGCCCTATATTGACGTTATGCTGGTATTGCTGATTGTATTTATGGTAACAGCTCCCTTGTTGATGCAGGGTGTTGAAGTGGAGTTGCCACAGGCTCCATCTGCTCCCATGGAGGATGATCAGAACGAACCCCTGATTGTGTCCATCAAAGACGATGGCAGCCTTTATCTGGATGTAGGTGGTGATGCGGACAATTCCAGGCCATTGGCTGATATTGCCGATACCGTGCAAAAGGTCCTGGCACAAAAACCCAACACACCGGTGATGGTCTGGGGAGATACATCAGTGCCCTATGGTGAGGTGGTCAGACTGATGACTGCGTTGCAGAATGCCGGCGCAGAATCAGTGGGGCTGGTCACAGAACCGCCACGGAATCTCCTCTAAATGGAAGGCACTGTAAGTCAATACTATTTGGGAGCGTTGGGAAGCCTGCTGCTTCATGGAGTGGTTGTCGTATTGATGTTCAGTAACTGGGAAAGAATCGATTTTCGCGACAGTCAACCAGAGCGCAATATTGTGCGGGCAACTCTGGTGAAACTTGAAGCCAGTACTCCGGAGAACAGGACTCAGCTTATCGATCTGCGGGCGCGTCAAGAAGCCGAACGCAGGGCCGAAGATGCCCGACAGGCTGCACAGCAGAGGAAAGAAGAAAAGGAACGTCGCCAGCGTGAAGAACAGATCAGGCGTGAGCAGCTGGAAAATGAGCGGTCGGAAAGGGAGCGGGAACAGGAATTGGAGCGGCAAAGACTGCAACGTCTGGAGCAGGACGAGCAGCGACGCACTGATGAATTTCAGCGGGCTCTCGCGGAGGAAACCGCATATCAGACCGCGCTGGAGGAGCAGCAGATCATTGATTCGGTCGGTTCCAGAATAGAACGTCTTGTAGAACAGAACTGGAACCGCCCCCCCAGCGCCCGGCGCGGTATGGAAGTCGTACTTCGTGTCGCGCTTGTTCCCACTGGAAACCTGGCGTCGGTAGAAATTCTTGTCCCCAGTGGCGATGCTGCCTTTGATCTCTCTGCGACTCAGGCAGTCCAGCGCGCTGCGCCTTTTGAGGTGGTGAGAGACATTGAACCTGCAGTATTTGAAAGCAGGTTTCGTACATTCCAGTTTCGTTTCAATCCCGAGGATTTGCGGCTTTGACTAGATTACTCCAACCTTCCGACGCAATGCTCAGGTACCTGTTGATTGCCTGTGCACTGGTGCTGCTCGCCCTCAGCAGGACCGTACTTGCTGAGCTGACCATCGAAATCACCCGGGGTGTCGATAAACCCACCCGGATAGCTGTGGTACCTTTCCAATGGGACGATGGCGGCAGTCAGCCTGTGAACTTTGCAGCGATTGTTGAGGCAGACCTGCTACGCAGTGGGCGGTTCGATCCCATGCCGGAAGCGAATATGCTGTCGTTTCCCTACCCTGGAACGAGAATAAGTTTTCGCGACTGGCGCATTACCGATACGGAGTACCTGATCACTGGCGTTGCGCGCACTGCAGCGGATGGTCTGGAACTGGAGATTGAACTCCACAATGTCTTGAGTCGCGAGCGCCTGTTGACAAAGAGGATACTGGGTGGGCATGACAATGGTCGTGATGTTGCCCATAGGGCTGCTGATCTCGTATATGAAACGATTACCGGAATCCCTGGAGTGTTTGGCACCAGAATTCTCTATGTCACAGATACCACCATGATGGATGGCAGCAAGATCTACCGGCTCATGTTGGCAGATCAGGACGGCGCACGTGAACAGGCGATTACCGAGTCTCCGCAGCCGCTCATGTCACCGACCTGGTCTCCGGATGGCACTAAAATTGCCTATGTGTCATTTGAAACCGGGCGCCCCGCTATTTTCAGTCAGGAGCTGCGTACTGGGAGGCGAGAACAGCTCACTGATTTTCGTGGAATCAACGGCGCACCTGCCTGGTCTCCTGATGGCCGCAAGATGGCCATGTCGCTCAGCAAGGATGGCAACCCGGAACTCTATGTTCTGGACATGGACTCCGGAAAATTCAGGCGCATCACCAATCATTTTGCCATCGACACCGAGCCCAACTGGACACCGGACGGAAAAAGCCTGGTTTTTACTTCGGACCGAGGCGGGCGTCCGCAGATATATCAGGTCGATCTGGAGAGCCTGAAGACGCGCCGACTGACGTTCAGGGGTGACTACAATGCGCGTCCACGCCTGTCTGGGGATGGACGCTATCTGGTACTGGTACACAGGCGCGAGGGACGCTACCACATTGCGGTTCAGGATCTTCAGCTTGACCGGCTGACTATTGTAACTGAAACCGCACTGGATGAATCTCCCACAATAGCACCAAACGGTGCTATGATGATGTATGCTACCAAGTGGCAGGGTCGCGGCGTGTTGGCAGCCGTTTCGCTTGATGCAGGCGTCAAGTATCGCTTGCCGGCCCAGGCTGGAGATGTTCGAGAGCCAGCATGGTCCCCGAGATGAGCGTCATGCGGTGGAAATTCACATGTGGGGGTACTTGTTACCGGCTGAGATTATTTAATAGGAATCAACCATGAAAAAAACAGTTAGTTATTTGATGTTAGGCATGTTCGTTGTCGGTTTGTCAGCCTGCGCGGGCATCAAGGGCGGTTCCGATGTGGAAGATGCTTCTTCCGCGGAGGCGACAACTGTGAGTGTGGATAGCACCTCCGCCACCGACTCTTCAAGAGACCCCGAAGCGGGCTTGAATTCCGTGTTTTATTTTGAGTTTGATAAATCCAGCCTGACTGCAGAAACCCAGCGCGACTTGGATGCTTATGCGCGTGCGCTGCGGGAATCGCCGCGCAATATTCGCCTCGAAGGCCATGCAGATGAGCGCGGAACCCGCGAATACAATATCGCATTGGGTGAGCGTCGTGCCAAGGCCGTTGCCGACTACCTGATGAATTCTGGTGTCAGTGCAGGGAATATAGAAACCATTTCCTACGGCGAAGAGCGTCCCGCAGTGAATGGCAGCAATTCCAGTGCCTGGGCCCAGAACCGTCGGGTGGAGCTCAAATAGTCGCTATATCCTTCGTACTAGATGATGTGTACCAGAGCCACGCCTGGCTGGTTGCCAGGCGTGGCGTTTTTTTTTCTCGCCAGCTTTGTCTCGGCTCAGGCACCGGTTGAGAATCGATCTTCACAGCCAGCTGGCCCCCCCAATGAACGAGTCAGGCTTCTCTTGGAGCTACAGTCTCTGCGCGAGGAGGTGGGCTTCCTGCGCGGGTCAGTGGAAGAGCTTGAATATCAGTTGCAGCAGTTGGAGAGAAGTCAACAGGATCAGTACAACGACCTGGACAGGCGTGTACAGGCCCTTTACGGGGGAGTTCAACCCGGTATAGCGCCTGTGTCCGGCGACAGTGTGATCGCTGAACGCACCCCGGCTCAGACCACGGCGTCCGGCGAGCCGGAGCAGGTTTCTGCCGACCTCTATACTGAGGGTTTTGCCGCATTGCGAAGCGGTGATCGCAACGCTGCCATTGATTCCTTTTCCCGGCTGGTTCAGACGTATCCTGATGCCGGGGAAGTGCCGGACTCACTGTACTGGTTGGGTGAAACCTACTGGCTGGCGAATCGCAAGGAAGATTCCCGGCAGGCGTTTGTGCAGTTGCTGGAACGAGCTCCGAATTATCGGAAGGCGGGGGATGCCCGCTATCGGCTGGGAATCATCTTCGACCAGTTGGGCGATGCCGAGACCGCCACGCGCTACATGCAACAGGTCGTGAACAGTGGATCAAGTCAGGCACAGGCGGCCAAGACCTGGTTGGAAAACCAGGCCCCAACAGATTCTGTTCCAACTGAATCAGGAGACAGCGACACAAAGCCGGTTGCGCAAGATGGATGAGTCCTCTCTGCGCATCACCGAGATTTTTCATTCTCTACAGGGTGAGTCCTCCCTGGCTGGCTTGCCCACGACCTTCATTCGCTTGACTGGATGCCCTCTGCGATGTGTCTACTGTGATACCGCCTACGCATTCTCCGGGGGTGAGCGGATCACTGTGCGGGGTATCCTGCTTCGGGTATCGGAATATTCTGCCAAATACGTATGTGTTACCGGTGGTGAACCGCTCGCGCAGCCTGAATGCCTGGTTCTTTTAGACAGGCTTGTTGGAGAGGGTTATGTCGTCAGTCTGGAAACCAGTGGCGCCATTTCAATCGAGAATGTCAATTCGCGGGTGTTGCGCATACTCGACCTGAAGACCCCCTCATCCGGTGAACAATCCCGTAATCTTTGGGAAAACATGAAATTCCTGTCGTCCCGCGATCAGGTGAAATTTGTGGTTGGCACTCCTGATGACCTCGCCTGGGCAGTCTCCAAAACTATTGAATACGACCTGCTGGATCGGGCTCAGGACGTATTGATATCGCCTGTATATGGGAGGTATCCACTGGACGAGCTGGCCCAAAAGATACTGGATACCGGTCTGCCGCTGCGCCTCCAGATCCAGCAGCACAAGGCAATCTGGGGGGATGCACCTGGGCGCTAGTGCACCCCGGGCGGAAAAATCATGGCCAGGCGTGCCGTTGTACTGTGCTCGGGTGGACTGGATTCAACGACCGTGCTGGCATTTGCTCTCAAACGGGGATATGAATGTCATACGCTGGCTTTTGACTACGGGCAAAGACACTGTTCAGAGCTTCAGGCTGCCCGGCAAGTGTCGGCAAGACTGGGGGCCGCCGATCACAAGGTTATTCGGCTCGACCTTCGTTCCATTGGCGGGTCTGCCCTCACGGACGACCAGATCGAGGTTCCTGAGGAAGAGACTTCGGGTATTCCGGTAACCTACGTACCGGCGCGCAACACGGTTTTTCTGAGTATTGCACTGGGCTACGCCGAGGTGCTCGAAGCCGAGGTCATATTTATCGGTGTGAACGCAGTGGACTACTCTGGTTACCCGGACTGCCGGCCGGAATACATTGAGGCATACAAGGCGATGGCCGCGCTTGCAACCAAAGCTGGTGTGGAAGGGCACCCCATCACCGTAGAGACACCACTGGTTGATCTGAGCAAGGCAGAGATAATTTCTCTTGGTCATCAACTCGGGGTCGATTATGCGCTGACTGTTTCCTGCTACCAGGCTGATGAGGCCGGTTCCGCCTGTGGTCGATGCGAAAGTTGCCGACTGCGCAGAGCTGGCTTTGCAGAGGCTCGGATTCCGGATCCCACGGCCTACCAACAGGGCTCAGAAACCTGAAAAACGCTTGAGTTTTAAGGCCCCATCATTACCATAAGCGCCCTCCAACGAGGGGTCGTTAGCTCAGTTGGTAGAGCAGTTGGCTTTTAACCAATTGGTCACTGGTTCGAATCCAGTACGACCCACCATTTTTCCTTAAGGATATCAGCCAGTTAGCTTCTTTACTGGCGAATCTCCAGCTATCTCCAGTCCATGGCCCACCAGGGCTACAATCCGTTGACTGCCATCCAAATCGCCCCCAACGGCACCGCCGCCGACATGATCAAGCAGGAAAAGGGGGGCGAGTAGTTACAATGTCTGATTATCAGTATGTTACGAAATATGTTCTATTCCTTGCCTTGCGAGGATGTCATAAACAAATGTATGCGATCAGTGGTCCAGGTCGCTATCCCTGAACCAAAGAAGTCAGCATCTTCAGTCCAAATGGGGCAATTGAGCGCTAAAGCCGTCGCCACAATGGGTCAGTCATCTGGATCACGGATGGCGATGCGTTGTTTGGCTTCCTCGCGGTAGCCGATGTACATTTCTGCTTCAACGGCCTGAACAATCCTGGAAATCCCATCGAGTACTGCCAGCGCCGATTCCGGTGGCAAGTTGCGATTTTCGAAAATAACCGGCAAATATTTTTCGGCATCTGCGAAACAGACATCAGGCGCGAAGAAACGTATATTAGGGGAAAACTGTTCCAGCACTGTACGTACTTTCTGACCGAGTACTGCGCGAACCAATATATTTGCATCCAATACCAGGGTTGTGTCAGGTGCCATTAAGCCTTATTGCCTCGCAATTTGCGAAACTCCTTCAGCATTTCTTCCTCACTGATGCCTGCTTCAGCAAGCAGGGAATCAAGACGCGAAGCCGCCTCCTTCAGCGCATCGATTTCCGCCTTCTCGGGGCTGGGGCGTGCCGGGATATAGTAACCGACGGTCTCACCGTGTCGAGTGATCGCAATAGGCGATCTGGCTCCCGCATACTGAGCAAGGTGGGAGCGAAATTCACGGATGTTGACTTTAGTAGGTACACTACCCATCAGAGTCCTCATTCGTTTGTGTAACCTTGTGTACACAATAACAAAGAGACTCGAAGATGTCACCCTGATTATTGCCCACCCGCCGTGGGGAAATCGTGGGGATAAATTGAATATTGTTGGTCATGGTGGGGCATTGTGTGCAACGGATGCCTGCCTAGGTTATTGATAATAAAGGATTTTAATTCTCTTGGTGTGGCTTTTAACCAATTGGTCACTGGTTCGAATCCAGTACGATCCACCATGTACCAAGGGTTAGTGCATATTCCGGAGCAACGTGAACACCCATTCTGGTGCAACGTGAACACTTATTCTGGTTGAACGTGAACAGCCATTCCGGTTGAACGTGAACACTTTTCGGGTCATTTCCGGAATCGGTGTTCACCATCCCGGAATCAGTGTTCACGTTCAGCCGGAATCCCCCTCAACGCATTGTTTTTTCAACACTTTGGTACGCTCCCCGATTTTTTGAGGAGGGCATATGCCAAACAAGAGGATTCCAATGCGTAAACTAAGAGATGTCCTGCGATTGAGGCTGGCTGGCGGCCTCTCCATCCGCGAGATCAGCCGCAGCACCAAACTCAGTGTGGGCAGCGTCCAGAAGCTGCTCAACCGTGCCCAGGCGCTTGATCTCGGCTGGCCCTTGCCGGAGGATCTGGATGATGGCCAACTGGCCGGGCTGGTCTATCCAAAGGCTGATACCCGCAGCACTGGTCGATTCCACATCCCCGATTGGCCCAGCGTCCATCAGGAACTCAAACGGCCGCACATGACCAAGCAGCTGCTGTGGGAGGAATATACTCAGCAGTACCCCAACCGCAGCTACAGCTACTCCCAGTTCTGCGACCGCTACCGGCACTGGGTTGGCACGCAACGCCGGTCAATGCGCCAACAGCACAGGGCCGGGGAGAAGTGCTTTGTCGACTATGGGGGTTCGACCGTGCCAGTCATTGACCGTGATACGGGTGAGGTCCGTGAGGCACAGCTCTTTGTCGCTACCCTGGGGGCCTCCAACTACACTTATGCCGAAGCCACCTGGTCACAGTCGCTCCCTGACTGGCTGGGAAGCCATGTGCGGATGCTGGAGTACTTTGGAGGCTGCACCGCGATGGTCATTCCCGACAACCTCAAGAGCGGTGTCAGCACGGCCTGCCGCTATGATCCGGACCTCAATCCCAGCTACCAGCAATGGGCCGAGCATTACGGCGTCGCGGTGGTCCCGGCGAGGCCGTTTCGCCCGAGGGACAAATCCAAGGCGGAAAATGCGGTCCTGGTGGTCCAGCGCTGGGTTCTGGCCCGCCTGCGCCACCACAGCTTCTTCTCCCTGGACGAGCTGAACCAGGGTATCCGCGCGCTGCTGGAGGAGCTGAACAGCCGCCCCTTCAAGCAGCTGCCCGGGTGCCGCCGGTCAGCGTTTGAGCAGCTCGACAGGCCGGCACTCAAGCCGCTGCCCGCACAGCCCTACAGCTACGTCGCGATCAAGCCGGTCAAGGTCAACATTGACTACCATGTCCGCTACAAGAACCACGACTACTCTGTGCCCCACCAGTACGTTGGCGAGCGCCTGGAGGTCCATGCCAGTGACAGGCTGGTGGAGATCTACTTCAAGCGCCAGCTGGTGGCCACCCATCCGCGCAAACAGACACCGGGGTTTACCACCAATCCCGCCCACATGCCCGAACGCCACCGGGCGCAGCAGCAATGGACACCGGGGCGCCTGAAACGCTGGGCCAGGGACATTGGCCCGGACACCCTGGTCTGGGTCACAGACCAGCTTGAGCGTCGGGATCACCCGGAGCAGGCCTACAAGGTCTGCCTGGGCTTGCTGAACCTCAGCACACAGTACCCGGCCAGCCGGCTCAATGCCGCCTGCCGGATTGCCAATAGGGCCGGCCTCAACCGCCTCAAGCAGGTCAGGGCCATCCTGAAGAGCAACCGGGATCAGCTGCCCGAACAGGATCAGCTGTCTGAACAACTCAGCCTCGAGGCTGAACTCCCCCAGGACCACGAGAATATCCGCGGTCCGCGCACGTTCGACTGAAGGAGACACTGCCATGACAACACCCATCACCCTCGCACGCCTGCGCGACCTGCGCCTCGGCGGTATGGCCCAGGCGCTGGAGCGACAACTGGAACAGGTGGGCACCTATGATGCCCTGTCGTTCCTGGAGCGCTTCGCATTACTGGTCGAGGAGGAATGCCTGGAGCGGGAACACCGCAAACAGGACCGACTGGTCCGACAGGCACGGTTCAAGCTCAGGGCGACCATCCAGGACATCGACTACCAGCACCCACGCAACCTCAGGCAGGACCAGATCGCCCGGCTGGCGCAGGGGGAGTGGATTGACCGCGCCCACAACCTGCTGATTACCGGCCCCTGTGGCAGTGGCAAAACCTACCTGGCGTGCGCGCTTGGGCACAACGCCTGCCTGCACGGCTACAGCACCCGCTACGTCCGCCTGTCTCGCCTGTTCCTGGAGCTGACCCAGGCCAAGGCCGATGGCAGCTACCAGAAGGTGCTCAAACAGATCGCCAAGACCCGGCTTCTGCTGATCGATGACTGGGGACTTGAAGTGCTCACCGCCGCCCAGCGCAATGACCTGATGGAGATCATGGATGACCGGCACGGCTCGACATCGACCGTCATGATCAGCCAGTTGCCAACGGATCAGTGGTACGCAGCCATCGGTGACAACACCCTGGCAGACGCCATTTTGGATCGGCTCATGCACAACGCGCACCGGCTACCGCTGAAGGGCGAATCGATGAGAAAGATCCTCGGTCAATTGACTGAAGATGAACACCTGGTGTAAAAATACGACAACGTGATGCGTTGGGAAATCAGGTGTTCACGTTCAACCAGAATCACTGTTCATGTTCACCGGAATGCGCAGGTTAGCCGGTAAGTAGCCGCCAACCCTTTTCTTCTTTTTCCGACACCTGATTCTTAGTGCTGATCTGCCAAGTGCTTGATTTATATAACTAACGAAAATACTCACTCAATGCGATCAGTTGGGTAACTACTCACCCCCCTTAACATCATAGGGAGGTGAGTAGTTACCCAGTTGGTAAAGTGCCAATTGGTTCGTAGTTTCTGACGTCTACAGCCTGCAAGTGATCTTGGTGGTCTTCCTTCATGATTTATATAAAGACCTTGGGCGCTTCCGCGACATCTGCAACAATCAGGATACGACGATTTAACTGGTTGGCGATTACTTTGGGTATGCTGATTTGGAGAGTGCGTTCAAGTCCGGCGAACAGGCAGCTCACAACATGATGAAAACTCTGGCTTAAGGCGGCAAATAAAGTCACATAATGTCTGTTCATGGCACGCAGGAGTCTTGCGGGAGCTCCAAACCCATTTCCGTGGATTTCCGTTATTGGTGAAAAAGAGGACGAGAGCCCGGACTGATTGCTGCCAACATCACCGGTAGTAAGTTGCGAGCTCTTCCAGTATTTCCGGATTTTTCTGAGCAACTTTGATAAGGGTGACTGCGGCACTATCAGGTTGCTTCCGTCCTTGCTCCCAATCCCTAATCGTACCCACAGGAACACCAAGCAGCTTTGAAAAAGCTGGCTGGGATTTTTTAAGCTCTTTGCGAACTGAAATCACCAGCAGTTGCTCAGGTGTCCAAGTTTTAGCTGGAGCGCCTTCTTTAATAGCTAGCACATCGTCAAGTAGGGCTTGGCCTGCTTTACTCATTTTCTTAGCCATTGATAGACTCCTTAATTTTCTTCAGTTCATGAGCAGGAATATTCACCCGCTCGTTTTTCGCGTACATTGTCAAAAGCCAGGTTTCTTTTGCAGCGCTGTTAAAATAGATTACCCTGACGCCACCACGTTTTCCTGCGCCATCCTTGCCCCAGCGAATTTTTCTAACGCCGCCAGAGCCGGGAACTACTTCGCCGGCATTGGGCGTACCGGCAATGTACACAACAAAATCTTCATATTGTTTGGGCGTCCAAACCTTGGCTGCTTTCGCGCTGAAGATATTGGTTTCGATAACGGTATTCATAATTGAGAATATACGGCTAAGCCGTACCTTGTCAATCTCGGTGAAAAGACCATCTTTTACCTTCTATGAAGTCCACCGTGGGAAAATCGTGGGGATTTGTTGGAATTTGTCAGTCATTGTAGGGCATTTTGAGCAACGGAAGCATACCTAACCTGTTGATAATAAACGCTTTAAATTCTTTGGTCGTGGCTTTTAACCAATTGGTCGCTGGTTCGAATCCAGTACGACCCACCATTTTCCCTGTTGTCGCTCAGATTATTTCACCGCCTGTTTCTTGAGTTCATTTCCGGCCGCTCAGCAGCGGTTTCCCCACAGTGTTTACGCCGGTGAGATATCCGTAGGAGCTGGAGCAGAGTGGTGAACCTGGCAGGCGGGATGCGCCTGCCATGGGCGGGACAGAGTGGGTATCTGAGAGAGGACGTGGCGGCAGGCCATGCCGCCAGGGGCGTGTCAGAACGGTACCGGGTCGTCGAACTCAAACAGGTCCTGCTGGGCGGGAGTGCGGTACTCGGGCTCAGCTTCGAGCAGGTCGCGCATCGGCATCTCGGAGCGGTGCCAGACGACCGCCGAGAGTTCTGTCAGCCAGTCAGAGACAGCCAGTGCCTGTTCCGGCGTCCAGTCGGTGGGTACCTGGCAGATGCCATGGTCGCGCGACCACCTCATGGCGCGATCTCTTCGCGGGCTGCCTGCACATGGTCGATGGCCACCACCTTGGCCTTGGTGATCGCGGCGCTGGTGAGGGCAGAGTGGGCCAGGCGGTTGACCTTCCGCGGGGTACCCTGGTGGCCTGGAACAGGGCCTCGATGCCGGCGGGTTCGAACAGAGGCCTGGTCTCCTGGACATGCACCATGTTCAGGGTTAGCGAGGCCGAGTCCTCTGCCCTGGGGGTGTGCATCAGCCTGACCGACTGCCAGCGCAGCTCGGCTGCAGCAGTTCGGGCCATGCGCCCCGTCGATGCCTTCTGTCCGCGAGCTGCACGGCGGTGTGACCTGTGCGTCACCTCGATCTCCAGCCGAGCCCGCACCGGTGCGGCGCGTATCTGATCGAACAGCCTGTCCTGCTGGGCACCCAGATTTATGACCGGCGGCACCTACACCATGACTGTCGCCCCAAACACTTCGGGCCAGAACAGTGGGTGCTTCTCGATCAGCCCCCTCACCCAGCAGCATGTCCGCAACTGCTGGTGCGGGCGCAAGACCACCCTGCCGCTGTTCAGCCCCACACAGGACAACACCGATTTTCCTGAACAGGTGGGGATGCCGATAGCGGCCCGTGTCGGACACGGGTGCGGTGGCATCCGGACTGTCCCTGTCGTTGCGGACCGCCACCCCCCGTCGTCCTGATGCTGAAGGTGTCTGCGGGCGCATTCTTGGATGCGCCGAAACCCCATCGACAGAAACTGGCAAGGACATTTTCAAACTGATGCACTACCATCTCTTGGGATTTGTGTTGGGGATTGATCATTTTTTGGGCTGCATAAAGTGTGGATTTTCGTTGAGCAAACCGTTGGCGAAAGAGAGGAACACCATTGCGGCGAACTCTCTTTCAGAGAACTCAAATTCGTCGTAGCACTGTATTATCCCGTGACGGAAAAATACTATTCTTGGGTATTTGTCGAGCAGCTCATGGAGGACTTCAAGACTGACATCAAATCGATACGAGGTGAAGACACTGAGTACACTCCATATCCATGTCGGCACTGAATTGCCTGAACGAGGCTTTGAGCGCTTCAGGGATGCCTGGCACCGCGCTGAAGAGAACCGGCTGACAGAAACAGAGGTTCATCTAAATTACGAGGACTTTCCCATTGCAGAGAACGTGTTGCTCAAACAGCAATTGATCGAATACAGCCGATTACCGAAGCGATTGCTGCGCCATCTTGAGCCGCTGGAACAGACGCAAGACAGCCCACTTCGCTGCGTTCAGGATAGCTTATCGTAGCGTTCGGGCTCAGTATCTTGGACTTTACCAAGCACACGCTTGAACTTCTGCTTGCTGCTGCGATGTGTCCGCTCCTGAAGGTATTCTTCCGTTAACAGTGCCGACAACTTTTCTGCAACAGCAGTTGATATAAACTGGTTGATCGAAATGTTGTCCTGTTTCGCCAAGTCCCTCACGCGCTTGTGTAAAGAGTCAGGGATTCTCAAGCTCAAAGTACTCATCTTAATTCTCAATTTGTTTAAGAAACTGTTGCGGAGTGATTACTTGAATTCCAAATCGCTCCGAACCCTGAAAATCTTCCACATTATGGGTGACAATAAATTCACTGCTTGCCCCCACCGCAACCTCCAGCACTAAATCATCTCCTGGGTCCTTCAAAAAAGGTCTCCATAAAAAATGAATCTGATGATGATTTCCAACCTCGCAGAGATAATCAATCACATCGTCAATGTCCTGATAAGTCAATCCAATCTGCCGGGAAAATCGCTTGCAGGTAGCCTCATACTCAATTACCAACGGCACTGACAGATCAATCCCAAAAACGCCCTCATCAACCAGCTCAAGTATTCGAAATGAAGCACCCCTCCTTGACCTGAAGGCTGAAACCAGAACATTTCGTAACCATGAATCATCCCATGTCTGTCGAATTCGATATTTGCGAAGCAGCCTAACCTCGACTACCTTCGAAGTCCAAAAAAATGTTTCTGCTTTTGGCTTTAGAATTATTTCGTATCACCGCGATGCTTATTTGCCCAGGTGGCAGCCTTTCTATTGCGGTGGAGAAGGTGTTGCTCAAATACCAACTGATAGTTTATGGCCGATCACAGAAGCGAGTTCCAAAGTTATCAGCGGCTAATCGCGAACCAAGGCCCGGCACACAGATGCGCACGCGGGGGTAACTGCTCTCAACACACAGCTCAATACTTCACTCAAAGATTCCAGTGAGCTGCGCCAAACCCTGGGGTCACCGCAGAGTTATCCCCAAATTGAACATGTTGACTGCCAAAGGCCATGTGTTTCTCCGCCGTGCCGGGGCTCCGTCGAGGTGGAATTCTGCATCAACTCAGTGTGTGGTGTGTTCACCGTAGTAGAATCTGAGTCGCCAGCCGCTCAGCGTGCCAGTATCAGCCGGTGCCAAGTCCACCAGGTGGAGGGCCCATTCGCCATTTGGATTTTCGCCGTAGAAGGCATTGCTGAGCAATCGCCATTCAGAAAGACCGGGAAAGCCGTCGAGTACTTGGTTGAAGGGCGGATTGAGCACACTTTGAGTACCCGATGGTGAGCCCAGTGTGATACCCAAATCCAGCGCGTTATCGTGCTTGACGGAGATTTCAAGCACGACAGCTTCGATATTCGCGCCCTCAGGCACGCCCGACACTTCGAGTGCGGCGCGCACTCCGACTCCGTCCGCATCGGGAATGGTAGCTGGCGGCTGCCCAACCATGCCCTCAAACCATGGAGATTCCACGAGTGTTCCGAGGCTGTCAGGGGTGTAGCTGTCGACCGCCATGAGTGCGTCATCAACATGGATTGCGCCGAAGCCGTACCAATTGTGGAATGTGTAACCTGCGCCGTTGGTCTGCCAGCCATACTGCGCGACATAGGGCGTGCCGTTGAATGCGGCGCGAACTTCGGTGATGTCCGGATCGATACGTCGTGCCGTGCGCGCAAGGATATGCTTGACATCGCGCCAGGTGAGTTCAGGCTTGACACCCAGCATAAGCGCAACAGCGCCGGCTGCGGCTGGCGTCGCTGCAGACGTGCCGCCGAAGGCGTTCATGTAGTCGCCGTCGCGGTTCAGCGGATGTTCGCTCGTCAAACGGTTATCGGGAAACTGGCTGTAGCCGCCGTGTGGGCCTGCCTGATCGGTGGTAATCATGGCTGGAGCTTCAATACCGTCCTCGCCGGAGGGGGCTACGATCCAGAGATTCGCTCCGGCATTGGAGTAGGAGGACTTGCGATCATCCGCGTTGAAGCCCCCAACCACCATCAGCCAGGGCAGGTTGTTGTCGGGGTCCGAGTTGCCGCTGATGCAGCCGAGCTCGCGATGAAAAGGGTGTTCCTGATCACAGGCACTGAACTCGTTGCCCGACGCCTTCACGTAAATCGCGCCGCGCCCGGAGCGCAGCTGCTCTGTGCCCATCCGGATCACTTGCGCGAACTCATGGAAGGAGTTTCCCGAAGCCATGATCGCGCCGAAGCTCATATTGAAAATATCAACGCTGGCTGAATCCGGTGCGCTGCTGCTGCCGCCAAGGCTTTTGATCATGGCGATGTCCTGAATCGTCTCGGAATCTTCGCCCTCCGCGGGTTGGGCTTCAAGCGGGTTGAAGCCCACCAACCTGACTTCCGGTGCTACACCGCGGCCGCCCAGGCCATTATTCGCCGCGGCGCCAGCCACGCCAGCCACGCTGGTGCCGTGGTCGCCGATCGACGAGAAATTGTAGGGATCGTCAGGCGATGCGCCAGTGCGCATTGCCGCTGCGAAGTTGAATGATCCGCCGCCGCTGGTGTTGGCGGCAAGGTCAGGGTGGCAGATCTCGAGCCCGGTATCCACCACCGCGAGCTTGACGCCCGCGCCAGTGCGCCCGGCGCTGATCGTCGCCATCATGTGCATATCGGCACCGGCGGTGCCGGCACTATCGGAGAATGCCATCTGGCCGGTATTGACCAGATGCCACTGCTCGGCAAAGAGCGGGTCGCCACTGCCGGTTGCCGGTGTGCGCTGGGGTGGTTCGCAACGCAACGCAATGCGGCCTTCAGCATTTGTGGCAAAACTGTTGGTGACCACGTTGGCCGATACCAGCCCGCTCTCGAAGTCCTCTGGTGGCATCGCGAGCCAGATACGGAGGAAGTACTGCTGGTTCGGTGCCAGGCCAGCCATTGGCAGGCGGAACTCGCGAATATTGGCAAAAAAGCCTTCCAACGGATCGTCAACGCGCTCTACCTGGCATGGGCTCATCAGGCGCCCCTGGGTATCGGTAGAGGGTGCATAGCAGTCTGCGAACGTATTCACATCGGAGGTAAAGTTCCGATCCGTGGACCATTCCGCCACCAGTCGCTCAGCTGACGAAGCATCGGACGGGAGGTCGGCCAGCACGGTCGCAACGAAGGCAGTGTCAGTCACATTGAAACCCAGCGGGAACAGTTCCAGTTCCTCCTCGCTATTGTCTTCCGGCGGACCCTTGACCAGCACGGCGGATTCGCCGTCGAGCACGGTCAGGGTCACAGATGGGGTTTCGCCTGCCCCGGCGTTACCGGTAATTGTTCCGAGGCTGACATCGATGGTTTCGTCCCCCTCGTTCTCGAAATCACGGTAGATGTCGATTTCGAGACTGGCGGAACGGGCGCCTGGCGGTATGGAGATGTCCTCGATCACGCCAGAATTGGACACTTCGGCCTCCTCACCACCAAGGGTAATCGCATAGTCGAGACCGTGCCGGGCGGTTCCGCCCAGGTTCAGTGCGACCGCGACCGCCCCGGATGCGGACGCATCAAGCCGCACTGTGACTGTTACTTTCGGGTTGAGTGCTTCCTCGGCCTGCACATCGCCAGCCACTTCGAGTGACAGCCTTGGGGGCGTTGGCTGCGGCGCGGGAGGCTCGCCGTCTCCTCCACAACCGCCGAGCGCGAGCAGGCCGAGCACGGCAATTGCTCGGCGGCAACAACCCTGCCTGGCCTTCGAATGCACGCCTGAGATCACCGCCATTGAATCCTGGGACGCCGAAGCCTCAGTGCCGTGTCCGGCTGCCCCGACAGTGCCTCGACCCGCTCTGCGGCGTCAGCAGGATGCAGGTGCGCTGGCAGTGTGACAATGGCGAACCCCAGCGTGTCGAATACCTCGATTCCGGCAGCGTTGACAGCCTTGGCGACAGCATCAAGTTCCACGCCCGTTCCGAGTTCTACGCGGATGCTCGGCAACAGCTCGGCGAACGATCGCCTCGCGGGATCGAATGCCAGCCAGACACCCGAGCCGTCAAGCGGCACTGCAGCCTTCCAGGTTTCCCCGGCCATTGAAACAACATGAACCCGATGCGATTCGGTATCGAAGATTTCGATTGTCATCGGGGCCTCCGCGTGCCGCGTCGTGCCTGAAAGAGTCGCCGTTGAGGCTATGGGGGGTGTCGGGTAGGCGGGCATGGTGACCAGACTGCGGTCTTCGGCGGTAACCACGCGCGGTCCAACTGCCGTGATGCCGCTTAAATCCTGCGCCGCCGCAGGAAGACTTGCCGCCAGTGCCGCGCACATAAGCAGTTTGAAGACGCAGCCGGACAGTGGCCCACACCTCGAATTGATGGCGTCCATGCAGCCAATACTAACGTTTATATGGGCTTGGCGCTACACGTCTGTGGTTCTGTGCCCAAGAGATGCTGGGTGCACGACTTTCCCGGTCAACTATACTGTATTCACTGCTGAGAAGGGACTCCATAGGGTTCTGGGAACCTGAGCCGCCAGGTGGCCGGGAGAGGACAGCCCGGCCCCAGCCGAGTTCGCGTCCACTCCGTTCGGCATGCCGTGGAATGCCGCTTGCGCCGGAATGGCATCCATCGACCTCCCTGTCTGACTCAATGAAATTAACCGGTGTGTCATTCCAGGGCAGATTTCTATCGTACTCCCGTTTCTCCTTCCAGTTCTGCAGTGCCAAAATGCGACTTTCATGCGAGCTAGCGTACGTTAAATACTATACCGGTGCAGATCAATCTGGATACCGGGCAGGTTCACCAATGAAGCTCCATACCCCCGATAACAACGAGCTAATGCACATACACAGTATTGAACGCCAGGACAATCGGTTGATTATCCACGGCGTCATTATGGAAAGCATGCCCACCAAAGCCGTGCTGAAGCCCGAGGACATGCGCGCGGCGTTTTCGCTGCTGGGCTTCAGGCTGATACTTGATTGTATCGTGCTGCTGTTTCAACGCTCATCCCGATAAATGCACGGGGAATCAGGATGACGTTGAAGAGGTATGATTTTGTGGTGGTCGGCGGCGGCCAGAACGCCCTGACCGAGACGACGGCGTATCTTGCAAAGATCGGTACTTCAGTTGCAGTACTGGAGCAGCATGACCAGATCGGGGCGGCTGTGTTACCCGTGAAGTGACCCTGCCGGGATTCAGGCATGATACCCAGGGTACCAATGCGTTTCTGGTCAAGGCGAACCCACTGATTCGCAACGATGAGCTGGGACTGCTGGCGCATTTTGGAATGGAGTATGTCAATTCCGACCAGGGTTATCACGGCAGTTATTTCGAAGACGGTTCAGTGGTCGTGCAATACACCGGCCTAGATGAGACCTGTGAAGCCATTGCTGCACTCAGCCAGCACGATACCGACGCCTACCGCCAATTTGGCATGAAAGCCGCGCACTATGTTGTTTTGCTCTCCTGGGGAATGTTCGCTCCGGCGGCAAATCCGGAGACCTTTGTGGAGGTGTTGCAGCAGAGTGAACAGGGCAGCTATATGCTGGAGTTGATGAGCACAAGTGCCTGGGACATGATTTGCGAAACCTTCAGTGATGAACGAGTGAGAGCATCACCCGCTGTTGCCGGGGCATTAAAGCCGGGAAAATGCCGTTGCTGGACACAGACGCCTGCGGTGAGGGTTTTTACGGCAACGTGGTTTGCTCAAGGATTCTCGACCCGACGCGTGCTCCGGAAGGGAAGGGCACACTCTATCTCTATCATATGGTGCCCCTTAAACCTGAAGGCAATTTTGGCCAGTGGGATTCTCTCAAAAAACCCTTCGGTGAGGCCCTGATCAAAAGAGCGCAGCAGTTTATCACCAATCTGGATGACAGCAATATTCTGGAGATTCACTCCGAAACACCCAAGGATATGGCCACCTACAACCCATCCTTCCGCTTCGGTGATGTGATGGGTGCGGGTGCCTATGCCGGGCAGTTCCTGGGCGGGCGCCATGCAAAGAGTTTGCCGATTTCACGGTACCGGGTTTGCAGGGCTATTATATGACCGGGCCGTTTATGCACCCCGGGGCGGCATTTGTGACGGTGGCCGGGCGGTCGCAATGAAAGCGATGCTTGATTTGGGGACGGACCTGGACAGCGCGTTCAGCTGCTACTGACAGATCATTGGCCCTTATCGGGACCCGTTATGGGATTTTGCACCAAGCAGCAGAGTCTCGATCATCGTCGCACACCCGAACGACATGCCGTACATCAGTACTTATTATGGCCGGGCCCTTGTCTACGTTGTGCTTCATTGAGGACATTTTTGATGCGCGCAGTCGCGGTGATTGTCTCGGGTATTCCCTCAATACGCCACCGGTCAGTCCAAATGTAGCGGCCCCAAACGGTCCCATAGCCATGGGTTTCCATATCGGACAGAACGAGTTTGAACTTGTTCTTATCAATGACCTGATCGGTGAGTGTCTTCACAGGCAGCTCCATGTAGCGCGTGCCAGCAGGGATAACGAACAGTCCTTGCTCAGCTACATAGTCCTTTCCAGCCTTTGCGGTTAGGTCTTCCGTGCGGTACGCAAAACGAATCTTAAAGTCGAGTGGACGCGATAAAATCAGTTTAAACACCGCATCTTCGCCTTCTCGTACCTGAACCGCAGGTATCTGTAATTGTGCGGTGACATCTTCCACCATTCGATATGCGATCACAGGTTGGGTGAGCATTGAGACTATCAAACCAGTTATGCATACAAGGCCAAATTTCCGCGCAAAGCGAGGCGGTTCGATTCGAGATGGGCGCTGCAGGTTGCGTTGGAAAGAGTTTCTCATTTGATATGACCATGTCTACTCGGGTGCCTAATTTTATGTGAGGCACTACAAAAAAAGAAATCCTTTTTTTGACTACTGAACCTAATTGAAAGTGTGGAATAAAACTGACCAACACGCAGTTCGATGCCTTCTGCAAAGCGTGTGACAATCCCCCTGCACCAACGGCGAAGGTTCGTAAGACGGCACACGCACTTGATCAGGAAGGCTTCGTGCTGAATGCCGACCATTGAATGTGTGCCGCTGGATTCCAGTGCGATCAGCGTCACATCATTTGAGCGCGCCAATGACGCCATCAACACGTACCTCCACCGCTGTGCGGCGAAGAGCATGGGGTTGAACCTGAACAGAACCTGAGTTCTCCCCCTGTGCACTTGAGGAAAATTCTGGGAAATCTTACATAGCTGCCTACTGCACTCTGGCTCGTCAGACATTGGTTCGCGACGAACTGCCGTCTTCCCGCCTGCCGCGCCGCGTCTTCGCCTCAGATCGCGCCGCTCTAGCTTGTGAGCCGCAGCTACGAGGGTACACAACCCGAAGTTAGTGTTGATATCACTATGTATAAGTGCTATCATCCTGCTGTACTCTTCCGAATCCCGTAGGGAGGCCGGTCATGGCGCAAATCACGATCCGTAAAATTCCAGACGAGGTTCACCGGGCGCTGGCGCGAAACCTCCTGCGGCGGGGGTTGTTCCCCTCCGACCGTGTGCCACCTGGCGATGTGCTCCGGTCCCTTTGGAAAGATGCCGATCTTGGGAGCCTGTCTTTTGAACGCGACCGTTCTCCCATCGACCCGGCCGTGCTCGAATGATCCTTCTGGACACAAATCTGATCTCCGAGACCATGAAACCGAATCCGAATCCGGGTGTCATGGAATGGTTGAACCAACAGGATCTTGGATCCCTCTGGCTGCCGGTGATCGTTGTCATGGAACTTCGGTTTGGCGCTGCACTGCTGGCATCTGGTCCGCGGAACCACCTTCGGGTAATTGCACACACGCTATCTTTGGGGGCACCAATGGCACCGTCACGTTTATCAGAATCTTGCCACGCAGCTGCGCCCTGACGACCTCAAGAGTCGACTGCTGGTGAGCAAACGGCACTGGCAAAGCTACAATTTCTTCCGCCCCCGCTGCACTGGAGTATTCCATGGCCTGCAGTGGCGCAGAAACATTCAGGTGGTCCAGAAAATCAGCAACTGTTGCCTGCGCGTTTTCGATGTTTCGAGAGCCAATGACGACCGGATAACCCGCTTCAATCCAACGGTGAGCCAACCCGCGACCCAAACGACCCGTACCACCGAGTATGGCAAGAGTTGGTTTATGTTCATTCGCTCTCTTTGGCTCTTCAGAATGCGTGAATGACTCTCCACTGATAATTGGCCCCCACGCACAGATGTGGCTGTTATTCCGCTGCCTGAACCTCAAAAAATCACTTCGCCGACAAACTCAAAATACACTATAATACCCAACCTTGAAGAGATCGGTTGTGGTGTTTTTGTGACACTAAAAATAGCCTAACTCACTACTATTCAAAGAAATATAGGCTAGCCTTCTGATCCCTGATCTTCCAGATTCGAGTCTCGGCGGGCGTGGCGTCTGTTTGGCAGTTGAAGCTGATACGGCCGGCGTAAGGGGTCATTTGGCAGCAAAAGAACAATGGTGACTGTAGCTCAGTTGGTAGAGCGCTGGATTGTGATTCCGGTGGTCGTGGGTTCGATTCCCATCAGTCACCCCATTTCAAAATCCCAAAATGTCCGATAACGTCTTTATCTCAATTCAATCGAGCAGTTCGTACTTCACAGTGTCCGCAGTAGTTCAGTGAAATTTCAGGCAGTCTGCATGTACATCATGTACATGCTTGGTGATAAAATCTCTCGCGATCTGGCTCTTTAAGATCTGGATCTTGACAACATGCCTCGTGCACAACCCACTGCATTAGAGGCAACCGCTTGACCCAACTGTCGAATGACTTCCGCATCACCCAGGACAGGTCATGATTTGGAATATCATCCCCCAATTAGGATAACCCCATGAGAAAACTCGCGCTCACAACCCTTCTGGCCCTTGCTCAAGCGGCGTCCACTACCGCCTTCGCCCATGGCGGCGGCAAGGACGCGAACAGCTGCCATGTCGACCGCAAGGCGGATGAGTATCACTGCCACGGCGGGCCGCTCGATGGAGAAGCCTTCGGTTCCCAAGAAGAGGCCGAGGCCGAGATCGAACGGCGGCGTTCCGAGAGCGAAGACGGCGGGGAGGGATGACCTCTCTGCTTCAAGCCTGAGCGGTCGCACTGGAGATAACCTTGGCAGCCTGTTCGATTATCTCCACCCCGGAGGAGTCCCCGCGAACTATCAGGGTATACCTATCGCGGCGAAGCACCATTGCGTTCTGCCGGATCGAGAAACCTCATGAAAAGCTCTCGCTGATATCGGTGATATTCTCATACTGAGGTGTAGGGCGCACAAGGTTACCTTTCCGGCTGCCGTGTTCGGCCCGGCGTAATATTGCCAATCGAATGAGTTAGCCTTGGTGGCTTGGCTCAAACACATGGGTCTCTCGAATTCCCAGGACGATTTAATAATCGGGATTTCTTCCTTATAAGACTGAGGGTGACCTGCGGCTGCGGGTTTGCCCTGTCACGTGGCCTCCGATCATCGAGAGTATCCGTGCGCAGCCTGTCCAGTACCTGCCTGTCTTGATGAGCTGAGCACGGGCAGAGGCAGTGCTATAATTCCAGGCATGTTCCGTGCCTTACTCATTTACCTTGCGCTGTTTGCATGCCTCGTGCATGCAAACGATAACTTGGAAGCCTTAAAAAAGGCCGCTGAGCAAGGGCATGCTTCAGCGCAGCTTAATCTTGGGAACAGGTATGACTTGGGGGAAGGGGTGCCTGAAGATGACATACAGGCCTATGCTTGGCTCAGCATTGCTGCTGCACAAGGTGATGAGTTGGCCAAGGAGAATAAAGACATTCTTACCAAGGAAATGACCCGCGAACAGATTGCCGATGCACAGAAACTGTCACGCGAGTATTGGCAAGCCTATGGCCCTGATCGAAAATCTGAATAGTGGGGATAACTCTTCTTTTTGCACACTCTGCGTGGGTGCAGCACTACTTGCAGCATCATAAACACAACCGTTGACGTGCTGCTCATGGAACTAGATGACGTGATTCTTGCCTCGGAGTTTGCAGGCAACGGATATTGAAAGACTGGGCTGATATGTATGGAGGTGCAGCCTTGCCCAAGCTTTGCTTTTTATTTTTGGCCTGGAGTAAGTGATACAGCTTGTTAGTTGATTGCAACACCAAGCAGTGTGTCCTATGCCTAGAGAAAGCGGGCGTGTGTAAAGAACACCTGATCCCTCGCTTTTTGGGTGGCATGCTCACATGCAGGTTTCTGTGCTGTTCCTGCAATCCCCAATTAGCCCATGATGTGGATGCTTCTGTACTGTCCGATCCTTCGACCATCAAGGCAGTTCAGCCTGACTTCCGCAACTGAGCGCCAAAACGTGCGTACGTTATTGATTTTTGGTTGTTGAGAGCCGTAGGTCGGCACTACAAGGCACCGACTGGCAGGTGGTGATCGCGTCGATTCAGGCGAGCACTCTGGGCGTCGGTGGTCGGCAGATGCACATCGACCATCTGCAGGGTCGAGAACGTCTCCAGAATTGCCCGCGGTGTGAGTCCCGGTGCCTGCGTCCGGGCTCGGTTCTTCAGGGCGGCAGTCTTGCGAAAGCGGCCCATCCGGCATCAGCCGGAGAGATTCCCGCGATTCCGAGACCGACAAACCAGCGGCCCAAGCGCGGAACCCGACAATCCAATTCCGCAGAAATTATCAGCGGGAGTTGCTGGGATTTGATCATCAGCCGTGCGCCCGCGCCGATTTCTTGATAGCATAATCTGCTAGCACAATGGTTCGGTGCCGGATTCTCGAAGGCACAGGAGGCGCGAGTATGAGCAACAGCATTACTGTCCGTGATATTGATCCAGGAGACAAATCCTGGCTAAAGCGGGAAGCTGGGCGGGTGGGTGTGTCAATGGAAGAGTTTGTTCGTCGGCTTATCCACGACAAGCGCATCAGGACTGAATGTCGCCCGAAACCGTCGGAGACGTTTGCTCGCTACTTCGGGCAGGACCATGGCGTTGAGCTTCCACTCGAGGTTCGTTGTGGTTACAAGCCGCCGTCGTTCTCCAATGAGAGCGGGAAATGAACACCCTGCTTGCATGGTTGATCGACACCAATGTTGTTTCCGAGATGATGCGTCCGCGCCCCGAGCCGTGTGTCGCCGCCTTTTTGGATTCCATCGCCGACGAGGGTCTCGGCCTCGCATCCGTCACCGTCTGGGAGATTCTGGATGGCATTGGCCGCGTCGAACAAGGTCGGCACCGGCGTGGTCTCGCCAAACGTTTTCAGGATGTTCTGGATGAGCTGTTCGAGGATCGGATTGTTGACTGGACCCTGGCCGATGCCCATGTGTGCGCACAAATCATGGAAAACAAGCGCAGACGAGGGGAAGCGCTTGACGACCATGTGCCGGACGCTTTCCTTGCGGCTGCGGCTTTCAGCCGTGGTCTTGGGGTGGTGACGCGGAATCTCGGCGAGTTCCGCAATACGGGTGTGAATGTTGTGAGCCCATGGACGTGAGATCCTCACATGGCGCCGCTGTGGACGCGATTATTAACCTTCTCGCAACACTGCTTCGCTCGCCAATCGGCGACGTCGACTTTCCTCATGTCTTCGTGGGAAAAATGAACTTTGGATCCGCTTCCATTTGCGCAGGGCAAAACGTTGTTTTGAAAGCGAAAAGGTAACTACTCGCCCCCCTTCTCCTTCTTGATCATCGTGGCGGCGGTGCCGTTGAGGGCGATTTGGATGGCAGTCAGCGGGTTGTCTCCCGACACGATCAGGTTCGCATTTCCAGCTATCGCGCTCGCAAGTATTGGATTGTCGGCGGGGTCAGGCGAAAGCTCGCACACGGGCAGATCGGAGAGCAGTATCCCGACCGTCCCCATGTTGTCAATCAAATCTTGTGCTTCTTCGGATTTTATGTACGGCCGCAATCTTTCTCGTGCGAGCACTTTCCTAAGTTCGTCAAGCTGATATTCGGACGTTACAAGCGTCATATCGCCACGCTTGGCCGCGGAGAGAAGTTGTCCGGGTGGGCCGGAACTTGAGATCAAGGCGCTGATCAGGACATTGGTGTCAAGAACGACTCGCACGGACGTGCATCACCGCCTCATCGGCGAGGGTTTGGACCTCGCCTTGGGAAAGCCCCTTGTTTCGTTTCCAGACCGAGTCGAGAGTTTCCCAGAATATTGCCTGCCGCACCGCACGGTCGACGAATCGCGACAAATCCCCTTTTTTGCCTCCGATTCTGGCAAGGTAGCTCCTCACGGAACGATCCGTGTCATTGGAAATGACAAGATTCCAGCGTGTCATATTGAGCCTCTATTGCGTATAAACACATAAACAGATTCTAGGTGAGACAACTTAAATTGTCACCAACAATGAGCAGTTCTCAACCCGGTGTTAAGTACCTTCGACCATCATTCTGCACTTAGCGAAGCGAAGTGGGGTCGCCGGAAGTCATGGCAACGGTGCAGTACGCTAGCCTCCGTAGAACGCCTCTATTTCAATCTGGTTGCGGCCGCTTCCCCTAGCACTGAGCACGGCAAAGGTGCTGCCGCTGCGTCGGCTGCAGCTGAGCTCCCTGCCAAGTTCATGCACTAGGCTCTTGCGATTCCACAGGCCCGTGAGTTCGTCAGTGCGGCTCAGGTTGGAAATCTCGGCACGCATTGCGCTGATCTGTTCCTCGTATACCTCGATGAGTATCTGCGGGTGGTCAAGCTGAACACGAGCTTTGCGAAGCTCCAGCAGCGTCATGACCTGTCTGGCAATCCGGCACAGGGTGTCTGTTTGAAATTCAGCAGGTTTGAATGGGCCGCTATGCATCACTTCGAGGGCGCCGAGCCGCTGACCGTCCTCGTAAATCAGCGGGACACCCATGTAGAAGTGGACATGGGGGTCATTGACCACGGTGCCCAGGTCTGCGTATTCCGGGTGAGCGCGGGCGTCCTCAATGACCAAAGGTCCCGAATTGCGAATGGTTTGAACGGACAGCGAGGAATCCAGGGGCATCTCTTCCCTGTCGAAACCGGCGCAGGACTTGTACCAGACCCGGTCGGAATCGACCCGCGCGATAGCCGCCCAAGGTACCCTGAAGACAGCTGCGGAAAATTCTGTCAGGTCGTCGTATTCATGCTCCGGACCGGTATCATCGCATTGGACGCTGTCCCAAGGTGTGGCGCACTGATGTGGTGCGTCTCGATAGCTGCCCGAGAAGTTTGGATTGATACCGCGGCAAAGACAAGTTGCACGATCCTGCCCGGACCAGAGTTGTCGACAGGCTGGTCCATGACGGAAGAATTTTCATCTGGTCCGGTTGCCGCAACGGGGGCCAGTTACCGGGACATATTTGCCACTTCATGGTAATCAGGGCTGGTGCCGTGAAGGGCTCCGGGGATCGAAACGGGACTGGTGCGACCCAGCCCATCTGGCGGTGCCGGCTAGTGGAAACAGGGCGCGCCCAGGAGTGATCCGCTGACACTGGTTCAGCCAAAATTGAAGTGATTGATGCGCACGACGCTCTATGGCACAATGCCGCCCCCTTCTGGGAGCGCCTTGAAACCCCTGCTCCCGTCAGACTTACGGGGCTTTCGGCAACAATCTGTATCTGAGGATTTCCTGTACGGAAGTCTTCTGCTGAGAAAATCGCGAAAGTGGCGGAATTGGTAGACGCGCTGGATTTAGGTTCCAGTGCCGCAAGGCGTGAGAGTTCGAGTCTCTCCTTTCGCACCAGAGCCCAGGAAGTCCGCAGCCGATGATGTGAGGATAAGGATGCACGTATCTGTTGAAGCGACCACTGGTTTGGAACGTCGACTGACGGTGAGCCTTCCAACCAGCGAGATTGATGTTCAGGTCGCTGAACGCCTTCAAAAGGCCCGGAAGACAGTGGTTATGAATGGTTTTCGCAAGGGCAAAGTGCCCATGAGCATTCTGCAGCAGCGGATTGGAGAGGGTGTCCGTCAGGAAGTCTTGGGCGAACTGATCAACAGGAGTTACGGTGAAGCCCTGATCCAGGAAGACATCCGACCTGCTGGCCAGCCTACCATTGAGCCGATTGATACCGGGTCTGGCCCAGAGGATGACAGCTTCAGTTACACAGCCGTATTTGAAGTATACCCCCAAGTGCACATTGGTGCCCTGGACGCGATCAAGCTGGAAAAGGTCCAGGCTTCTGTGGAGGAATCGGATGTTGACGACATGGTGGAGAATCTGCGTGTGCAAAACAAATCCTGGGAGACTGTCGATCGGGCCGCCGCCGAGGGAGATACAGTGGTTATTGACTATGTGGGCACTGTTGACGGCGAGGAGTTTCCGGGAGGCAGCGCGGAGGAATCAAGCCTGGAGCTGGGAAGTGGCCTCATGATGCCCGGTTTCGAGTCCGGAATCCTGGGCATGAACACTGGCGAGACGCGTAATGTTGAAGTGACCTTTCCGGATGATTATCCAGAGGAAGATCTCAGGGGTAAAGATGCCGAATTTGCCATTACCTTAAACGACGTCACAGAAGGCAGGTTGCCGGATATTGATGATGAATTTATCAGGGAGTTTGGCGAGGAGTCCGGGGAGTTGGAGGCGTTCCGCAGCAGTGTCCGTGCCAATATGGAGCTGGAACTGGAGAATAGGGTGCAGCTGTTTCTCAAAAATCAGGTCATGGATGCGCTCTGTGATATCCATGAGTTTGAAGTGCCCAAAATCATGGTTGAAGAACAAATCATGCGGTTGAAACAGGGCCTGTTTCAGCCCTATGGTCGGGGTGCCGACATAGATCTGAGCCAGTTTCCCGACGAACCCTTTGTCGAACAGGCGCATAAGCGTGTCAAGCTCGGGTTGATTGTCTCCGAGCTGGTTTCTGTCGCTGAACTGTCTGCTGATGAGGAGTCCGTGCGGACGGAAATTTCGAAAATAGCCTCTACCTGCGAGGACCCGGAAGAAATGGAGATGTACTATTACAGTAACGAGAATATGTACAGCAGTATTCAGTTGAAGGTACTGGAGGACCGGGTGATTGATCATGTCATCGAAGTGGCAGAGGTCAGGGACATCAAGCTGTCCTACGCAGAATTGATGGAAAAGACCTGAAGCGCAGGTCTCATTCACACTGAACAGCCGGGTTGGGTGTGACCCGCTGTTCTATACTTCCAGTTGAGCCAGGTGTCGGGAGGCAACATGAATGTCACTATGAATCGGGACGCAGATCAGTCTGATCAGTTCGGGGGGCAGGAGCCCCAGGGGTTGGGGTTGATTCCTATCGTTGTGGAGCAGTCCTCCCGTGGTGAGCGCTCCTATGATATCTATTCACGATTGCTGAAGGAACGGGTCGTTTTTCTGGTCGGCCAGGTCGATGACCACACAGCCAATCTGGTCGTTGCGCAAATGCTGTTTCTGGAATCCGAGAACCCGGACAAGGATATACACCTCTACATCAATTCTCCGGGTGGTTCTGTGACGGCGGGCATGTCGATCTACGACACCATGCAGTTCGTCAAACCGGATATCAGTACCATGTGCGTTGGTCAGGCCTGCAGTATGGGCGCATTTCTGCTGGCAGCCGGCACCAAGGGCAAGCGCTACTGCCTGCCCAACAGCAGAACCATGATTCACCAGCCCAGTGGCGGTGCCCAAGGTCAGGCCTCGGATATTCATATCCAGGCTCAGGAAATTCTCAAAATTCGCGAACGCCTGAATGAAATCCTCGCTGAGCACACTGGTCAGGATGTCGAAAAAATCGCTCTGGACACCGAGCGCGATAATTTCATGAGCGCCCAGGAGTCTCAAGAGTATGGCCTGATTGACGAAATTATCGCCACACGTTGATCTTTACACCTCAGATCATTTGCTATAGCTTAGTCCAATCGCCTGACCAGAAAGCCAAGTTGCGGCCTCTTATGCCTGACAAAAAAAACAGCAATTCAGAAGAAAACAAACTGCTTAACTGCTCGTTCTGCGGGAAAAGCCAGCACGATGTGCGCAAGCTGATCGCCGGCCCGTCGGTATTCATCTGTGACGAGTGTGTCGACCTGTGCAACGACATTATCCGTGAGGAAATTGAGGAAAGTGAGTCAGCTTCCGGCGGCGATTCCAGTCTGCCGGTTCCCAGGGAAATCAAGAAGATCCTGGGCGATTACGTCATCGGTCAGGAGCAGGCAAAAAAAGTCCTCTCCGTAGCGGTCTACAACCATTACAAGCGGCTCAGGGTGCCTCAAAAAAGCTCTGATGCAGCTGTTGAACTGGGCAAAAGCAACATATTGCTTGTTGGCCCCACGGGCTGTGGTAAAACGCTGCTTGCAGAGACCCTTGCCAGGCTTTTGAATGTCCCCTTTACCATCGCGGATGCCACCACTCTCACCGAGGCCGGTTATGTGGGCGAGGACGTCGAGAACATTATTCAGAAGCTGCTGCAGAAGTGTGACTACGATGTCGAAAAAGCACAGCGCGGCATTGTCTATATCGACGAGATTGACAAGATATCCCGTAAGGCAGATAACCCCTCCATCACCCGTGATGTCTCCGGGGAAGGGGTGCAGCAGGCGCTGCTCAAGCTGATTGAGGGCACCGTGGCGTCCGTGCCTCCACAGGGAGGGCGAAAGCATCCACAACAGGAGTTTCTGCAGGTTGATACCACCGATATTCTTTTTGTGTGTGGTGGTGCCTTTGCCGGGCTCGACAAGGTGATACGTGATCGGACGGAGAAGGGCGGAATTGGCTTCGGTGCGGAGGTCAAGGGGATGGATGACGCGCTGAGCCTGGGCGAGGTATTCAGCAGCGTGGAGCCTGGGGACCTGATCAAGTACGGTCTTATTCCGGAGTTCGTTGGGCGGTTGCCGGTCATCGCAACCCTTGAAGAACTTGATGAGGATGCATTGATTCGCATACTGACCGAACCGAACAATGCATTGACCAAGCAGTATGCCAAGCTCTTCGAGATGGAAGATGTCGAACTGGATTTCCGCGAAGACGCACTGCAAGCGATTGCTGCCAGTGCTCTGCAACGCAAGACGGGTGCCCGTGGCTTGAGGTCAATACTTGAGTCAGTGCTGCTTGATACCATGTACCAGATTCCCTCACTTCCCGACGTGGTGAAGGTGGTCATTGATGCGAGCGTCATCAAGGGTGAAAGCGACCCGATACTTGTGTACGAAACCACGAGTCAGGCTCAGGCCGGATCGGAAGAATAAGCCTCAGGCGGTTCCGTCTCGCTGCCCTTGTAAAAGGGTGGTTGCGCCCCAATTTCTTCTGGTACCCCTTCGTACTCGAAACTGGTTTTTTGGCGCTCTATGAAAACATATCCTTTTTCCAAGGAAGATAGTCTCCCCCTGATTCCTCTGAGGGATGTGGTCGTCTACCCTGAAATGGTAATCCCGCTTTTTGTTGGCCGCGAAAAGTCGGTTCAGGCGATAGAGTGTGCCGTTGAACATACCAGCAAGCAGCTCCTTCTGGTTGCCCAGCACGAAGCGTCGGTCGACGACCCTGACAACGATCAGATCTACGCCACAGGCACTTTGGCGAACATTTTGCAAATGCTCAAGCTGCCAGATGGAACCCTCAAGATTCTGGTCGAAGGCCAGGAGCGAGTGGCCATTTCTTCAGTGCAGCTCGTAGAGGATGCCTACTTGGTTGCTGGCTACCAGATTGTTCAGGATATCGAACCAAGTGAACCAGAGGCCAGTGTTCTGGTGGAAACGCTCAGACAGGAATTGACCGTCTATGCTGAAGCCAGCAAAAAGCTTCCACGCGAAGTCCTGACCTCAATTAATGACATTCAACGACTGCCAGTGATGGTCGACAGCATCGCGACCCATCTGTCTGTCGAACTTGCCTTGAAACAACAGGTTCTTGAGACTCTCGATGTAGTGGAGCGGGCGGAATCTGTTCTGGGTATGCTGGATATAGAAACTGACGTTCAGCAGGTAGATAAAAAAATTCGCTCGCGGGTGAAAAAGCAAATGGAAAAAAGCCAGCGCGAGTACTATCTGAATGAGCAGATGAAGGCCATCCAGAAGGAATTGGGTGATATTGAGGGTGGTGCCAACGAGTTCGATGATCTTGAGGCAAAAATAAAAGAAGCGAAGATGCCAGCGCCCGCGCTGGATAAGACAATCGCCGAACTCAGCAAAATGAAATTGATGTCTCCCATGTCGGCCGAGGCATCAGTACTGCGCAATTACATCGACTGGATGGTGTCCGTGCCATGGCACAAGAAAACCCGCCTGCGTCACGATCTTGAAAAAGCGGAGGAGATTCTTGAGACCGACCACTACGGTCTTGAGGAAGTCAAAGAGCGCATTCTGGAATTTCTCGCAGTTCAGAAACGGGTAAAAAAGCTTCGTGGACCCATACTGTGCCTGGTGGGGCCTCCCGGAGTTGGCAAAACTTCGCTGGGAGAGTCCATTGCCAGGGCGACCAATCGCAAGTTCGTCCGCATGTCATTGGGGGGCATGCGTGACGAGGCTGAAATTCGAGGGCATCGTCGAACGTACATAGGCTCCATGCCGGGGAAAATTGCGCAAAAACTTGCCAAGGTCGCTGTCAAAAATCCCCTCTTCCTGCTGGATGAGATTGACAAAATGGGCATGGATTTCAGAGGAGATCCGGCCTCGGCGCTATTGGAAGTGCTCGACCCGGAACAGAACAACTCATTTAATGACCACTATCTGGAAGTGGACTACGATCTCTCGGAAGTGATGTTTGTCTGCACAGCAAATTCCATGAACATTCCCGGCCCCCTGCTCGACCGGATGGAAGTCATTCGCCTGCCGGGCTACACCGAGGACGAGAAAATTGCCATTGCAGAACGCTATCTCCTGCCCCGTCAATCCAAAGCCAATGGCTTGAAATCAGATGAGATTGATTTGAGCAGTGACGTATTGCGCAAGGTCATTCGCAATTATACAAAGGAAGCCGGAGTTCGCGGCTTTGACCGGGAGATCGCCAAGCTGTGCCGCAAAGTGGTTATGAAGAACAGCACGGCCGCCAAGCCTGAGCGACAGGAACTGGACATTGAACAGCTCCATGAATATCTCGGTGTGGAAAAGTTCAGCTACGGGGTAGCGGAAAACACCAATCGCATCGGGCAGGTGACTGGCCTGGCCTGGACGCAGGTCGGCGGGGAAATTCTGACCATCGAAGCTTCCTCAGTCGAGGGGACAGGAAAGATTATAAAGACCGGTTCCCTTGGCGACGTTATGCAGGAATCAATTCAGGCGGCCCTGACAGTGGTGCGGGGCCGCGCAGAGTCGCTGAGCATTCCAGCAGATACCTTCAACACCAGGGATATCCATATCCATGTACCGGAAGGTGCTACACCCAAAGACGGTCCTAGTGCAGGTGTTGGAATGGCTACGGCACTGGTCTCTGAACTGGCTGGAATTGCCGTGCGTTCGGATGTTGCCATGACCGGAGAAATTACGCTGAGAGGGGAAGTTTTGTCGATCGGCGGGATCAAGGAAAAGCTGCTGGCTGCTCACAGGGCAGGTATCAAGACAGTCATCATTCCAGAAGAGAATAAAAAGAATTTGGCAGAAGTTCCCGACAACATCAAGCAGGATTTGGAAATTCTGAGTGCAAAATGGATTGATGAGGTGCTGGAAATCGCACTCGAAGCCTTGCCCGTACCGTCCGAAAATACACCAAAACAATCCAAGAAGGCAAAAAGGTCGGGTGAAGCAAGACCTCGCGCACACTAGTAGTTTTTGTCCTGGAATGCGTCTTTTCCGAAAATTCTTGACCTGCAACTTTAAGTCTTGGTATAAAGCTGTACAGCCTTTTCTGCCCTCTAGATGGTTCGATGAGGCTTCAATCGGGTTGGGGTAATAACCATCTTCAATTAGGACAAACCAAGGTAAAGCAAGTGAATAAAAGTGAACTTATCGATGTGATTGCCGACTCAGCAGACATATCAAAGGCTAAGGCAGGGGCTGCACTTGATGCTGTAGTCAGTGGAATTACCGGTGCGTTGCAATCAGGCGATACTGTTTCTCTGGTTGGTTTTGGAACATTTTCAGTGAAATCCAGGGCTGCCAGAACCGGTCGCAATCCGCAGACTGGCGACACAATCCAGATTGCTGCTTCCAATGTGCCTGGCTTCAAAGCTGGCAAGGCGCTCAAAGACGCAGTGAATTAAGCCTCTCCTCCGCATACAGTATTTTCAGGGAAAGGGCGCATGTGGGTGCGCCCTTTTCTATGTTGATCGTCTCGCTTTTTGACTGTTCCACATGCTACAGAGTTTTAGAGAGCGCCTGTCGGGTACCATTGCTGTTGCGCTCATCGTACTGATTGCCATTCCACTCGCTTTTTTTGGTGTGGACTCGCTGTTCCTGAACAATACCCGGATCCTCGACGTTGCTGAAGTCAATGGCAAGGAAATCACTGAAACTGACCTCAATCGTGCGGTTATCGGGCGACGTAACCAGATTGCCCAGATGCTGGGTGAAAACTATTCTCCAGACCTGGTGACTGACGAGCAGTTGCGCTCTGCCGCCATGCAGGAACTCGTTGTTCAGAAGCTTCTTGCGTCTGCTGCGGACGACTTGGGCATGGGCATCTCCGATGCGCAGATAGTTGATCAGTTGCGGGCTGTCGAGGGCTTCCAGCTCGATGGACAGTTTTCCGAGGCGTTATTCAGCAACTACCTGGTGACCATGGGCTATACGTCGAGCAGTTTCCTTGAGGCATTCGCTGACGAACTCAAAGTGTTCCAGTTGAGTGCCGCCCTGCGTGCGAGTGCCCTGGCAACAGACAACGCAGTTGATCAGTTGATCAGTGTGCTTGAAGAAACGCGCAGTTATCAGTATGTGGAACTGCCGGTGGATGACATCCTTGATGATGTAGACATCAGCGAGGATCAGGTGCTTGCCTTTTATGATTCACATCCGGATCAGTTTGAGCAGGCTGAGAGAGTCTCCGTTGATTACCTGACCATTGATCGTGACCTGTTTATCGATCAGGTTGAGGCTACAGACGTCGAAGTTATGGAGCGCTTCACTGCGATGCAGACTGCACAGCCTGCGCGTCGGGAAGTGGCGCACATACTGGTTGAAGGCGGCGAGGGTGCTGATGAAAAGCTTCAACAGGTGCGGGAACGCCTGGACGGAGGTGAAGCGTTCTCGTCAGTTGTTGCCGATCTTTCAGACGACTTGGGATCGTCGTCCAATGAAGGCTACCTGGGTTTTACCAGCGGTGATACCTTTCCGGATGAATTCGAGGCAGCAGTGGCAACCCTGGATGTCGGCGCGGTTTCCGATCCCGTGGAGACCGAGGCCGGGTACCACTTTATCAAGTTGCTTTCGGAAAAAATAAGCACACTGGACCTTGAAACAGAATACGCAGGGCTTGAACTGGATATAAAACAGGAGAAGGCTGAGGATCTCTATGTTGTGGCGCTGGAGGAGTTTACCCAAGCGGCGCTGGAAACAGATGATCTGGAGCAACTCATCGAGGAGATGGAGAGTTTTGTCTCGCTGCAGATAGAAACAAGTGCGCCTTTTGAGAGGGAGTCTGGAACTGGTATCGCCGGAAATCCGACCGTTCGATCCGTCGCATACAGTCCACTGGTGCTGGAAGACAGGCTTAACAGTGAAGCAATTGAAATTTCGGACACACGGGCACTGGTTCTTCATCTGAACTCGCATATTCCGGCCGGGGTTGCACCGCTGGAATCCGTCAGGGACACCATCCTGAACGACCTGCGGATTGATGCGGCGAATACTCTCCTGAAAGACACCGCTCAAGCCTACACTGACCAGTTAGCTGAGGGTGCTAACCTTGAAGAGCTGGCCAGAAACAATGATCTGGAATGGCACGTCAAACTCGATCAGCAGCGCTCTTCGCACAGTGGTATTGAAGGCCGGATTTTTGAGGTCGAGTTAACGGGTGAGTTACCGATCGCCGGCAATACGGTGTTGCCCGAAGGAGGATACGTTGTGTACCGCCTGGATGCTGTTGAAGCTGGCTCAATACATACCTATCCGGACTCTGAGCAGCGGCGTCTCAGAACCCAGCTTGGACGGCAGTTCTCCGCCGAAGAATTCTATGCCTATACAGAAACGCTGAGGGATCAGGCAGACATTGATATCAAGATTAGTCTTGAGGAGGAGATGTAAAGCCTGTTTTCAACACTGGCAGGGACACGAAGCCCCTTTTTTCCAATACAACCGCGTCGCTGGTCGGGTTCGAACCAGGTGGCGGCACCACGCTTTGCGTATTTCGGCGAACGTGAACACTTGATTTCTCAACGCATCACGCTTCAGCGTCCAGACATGTCGTTTCCCCGCCAATACCTGATTCTCAGGCTCTGCTCCAGCAGAGGGTGCAGGCTACCTTGCTGGTGAACTGGAGGCACTGGTCCGCATTCACAATCAGCGGTGCCCAATAGCGCTCAAGCACCTTTTCAGGATGCTCATGCACAATCGCAATTCCAGCCTGTTGTCCATCTCTCACGGCGGCACGAATCGGCTCGCCCAGTCCATCACCGTTATCAGATGCGGAAAACCACCCCGCATCGCCCCCCGTTTCTTATGCAGGTCCCTCGGCCATGAGTACCGACACCTCCGAGCGTGGCCTTGATACGTTCCGAAACCTTTTTTCGATCGGCTGCACACTGACTAAGTATGGCTGAGGACAGGTTATAGGCTGTGCGGGTTTCCCTTTGAATCCAATAAGAAAGGCCTACAGTGCTCTAGGCCTTTCTGAATATGGCTCCGCCTGCTGGGCTCGAACCAGCGACCCAATGATTAACAGTCATTTGCTCTACCAACTGAGCTAAGGCGGATCAGTTAAGGGCGCGTATCTTATAAGCGAGATTTGAGAGGGTCAACAACAACATACTCATCTGAATCCACCAGTTGTGCGCTAAGATTGCCGGTTTCAGAAGTGCGAGTTTTTCGATGCGGAAAGCCTTTTCCCTCAAGACTGATTATGCTCCGTCCGGCGATCAACCAGAAGCCATAAGAAAGCTGCTGGAAGGGCTGGAAGACGGTCTGTCGCATCAAACCCTTCTCGGGGTAACCGGATCAGGCAAGACCTTTACCATGGCAAATGTCATTGCCCGATCCCAGCGGCCTGCGATCGTGATGGCTCACAATAAGACTTTGGCTGCCCAGCTCTATGGAGAGTTCAAGGAGTTTTTTCCAGAGAATTCTGTAGAGTACTTTGTCTCCTATTACGATTACTACCAGCCTGAAGCGTACGTGCCTGCATCAGATACTTTCGTGGAAAAGGATGCGTCGGTCAACGAACACATCGAACAGATGAGATTATCTGCCACCAAGGCACTTATGGAACGCTCCGATGTGGTGGTCGTCGCGACGGTTTCTGCGATATACGGCCTGGGCGATCCAGATCAGTACCTCAAGATGATGCTGCACCTCGTCAGGGGTGATTTCATTGATCAACGTGCCATCCTGCGGCGACTTGCAGAACTGCAGTACAAGCGCAACGATGTGGATTTTCAGCGTGCGACATTCAGGGTGCGCGGCGATGTGATAGATATCTTTCCAGCAGAGTCGGAACGGGATGCAGTCAGGGTCACACTCTTTGACGACGAAGTTGAAAAAATCAGTCTGTTCGATCCATTGACGGGCGAGACTCGTGGTGAGGTACCACGTATTACCATCTATCCGAAAACACACTACGTGACACCCAGATCCACCATCCTGGCGGCGGTTGACCAGATTGAAGCGGAACTCGGGGATCGATTGGAGTATCTGCGCACGGAGGACAGGCTGGTTGAGGCACAGCGGCTTGAACAACGCACCAAATACGATATGGAAATGATGCGGGAGCTGGGTTTCTGCACAGGTATTGAAAATTACTCGCGCTATCTGTCCGGCAGGAGCGCGGGTGAACCGCCACCCACACTGTTTGAATACATACCACCTGAAGCAATTCTGTTTCTGGACGAATCGCATGTGACGGTGCCCCAGGTGGGTGGTATGTACCGTGGTGACAGGTCGCGCAAGGAAACGCTCGTTCAGTTTGGCTTTCGCCTCCCCTCCGCACTGGACAATCGTCCCCTCCGATTCGAGGAATGGGAGCGCCTCTCACCCCAGGCCATTTTTGTTTCAGCCACGCCCGGCAAATACGAGGATGACCACGCCGGTCAGGTAGTCGAACAGATCGTGCGTCCCACGGGACTCGTCGACCCGGTCGTGGAGTTGAGGCCAGCCAGCAGCCAGGTCGATGACGTACTGGGAGAAATCCGCGAAGAAGTCGGACAGGGGCAGCGAGTTCTGATTACGACCTTGACCAAGCGCATGGCTGAGGATCTCACTGAATATCTGACCGAGCAGGGGATTCGCGTTCGATACCTGCATTCGGATATTGAAACCGTAGAGCGTGTTGAAATCATTCGCGATCTCAGGCTTGGCGAGTTTGACGTGCTCGTGGGTATCAATCTGCTTCGGGAAGGTCTGGATATGCCTGAGGTGTCCCTTGTGGCCATCTTTGATGCTGACAAGGAAGGGTTCCTGAGGTCTGAGGGGTCTCTTATACAAACCATAGGTCGCGCTGCCCGCAACCTTCGGGGGCGGGCGATTCTCTATGCTGACTCGGTTACGGGTTCCATGCAGCGCGCCATGGATGAGACCAGCCGTCGCCGAGACAAACAGCTTGAATACAACGAGAAGCAGGGTATTACTCCGCGCAGCATAGAGAAGTCTGTTGTTGACATCATGGAAGGAAGCCGTGTAGTCCCCGGCCGCAAGGCCAAAAAACGCACCACCGTGGTGGCGTCGAGAGGAAAATATGCCGTCGAGTTGGACGATACTCTCAATTCTCCAGCTGCACTGACCAAAAAAATCGATGAGACAGAGCAGAAAATGTATGAAGCGGCCAGGGATCTTGAGTTCGAAATTGCTGCCAGCCTCCGTGATCAAATGGCCGAGCTTCGAGAGCGTCTGAAAAATATCTGAAGACCAGGCTTCGCAGCAGTATGCATACAGTGGTGCAGTGTGTGTTGCCGAGGTGCTGCCAGAGCACTAAAATGACTGTAAATATCCCAGCACAGAGGGGTTGAGACGATGAACGGACAGGTCACCGTCGAACCCTCAACGGCACTGGCCATAAACGCTTTCGTTGATCGCTTGCAGGACGCAGACTTACCACCAATCAGCCGAATATTAATCTGCGGGAGCCATGCACGGGGCGACCATCATGAAGACAGCGACATTGACGTCGCGGTGGTCTTCAGCGATCCGCCCCCCCGACAGATATCCATGGGACCTGCTCCACCGCCTGATGGACGTGGCGTACGGCGTGGACTTCAGCCGCGACTTCGATGTCCATCTTTCGCCTCGGCCCATTTTTGAAAGGCAGCTGCAGGAGACAGCAGCTACCCGCAACCCGGAGTTCTACCAGAACATTCTGCAGGATGGCATTGAATGGGTTGGCGGCGGGCTCCATGCGGGCTGAAGAGCATATGGGTCGGGCAGTTCGCAATCTCGAAGCCGCCCGGTCCAACAAGGACTCGGGTTTTTTCGAAGTGGCATTGAACCGCTGTTACTACGCAGCGTTTGAATCGGCGCACGCCGCGTTGCGCGCACTCAGTCTCCCTCTGCCCAAGACCCATGGAGGACTCGCTTCTGAATTTGGGCGGCATGCGATCAAAGAAGGGCCTGTTCCCAAGGAGGCAGGACAACTGCTGATGAGATTGGGGCAAGGCCGGCTCGTTGCGGACTACGAAGGTGCAGTTCCCACTCGCGAAGACGCAGAAGAGAGCTTGGCTCTGGCGGAGTCCTGTCGTGAAGCAAATCCGATCCGATCCATACGCGTTCCTTTAGGCAGACTTGTGCTTGACTGCCTGTGCAACAGCGCTAAAATGCGCGCCCTCGAACTGCATCAGGCACCACCCGGTTAGAACGCTTATAATGAGCATGTACGACCGTAGCTCAGCTGGTTAGAGCGCTTCCTTGACATGGAAGAGGTCGGTGGTTCGAATCCACTCGGTCGTACCAGTATTTCAGCACCCGCACGGCGGGTTTTTTCTTTTTGGGAGATGCTGAACCCCCGGCTTTAAATTCATGTGGCCTCTCGTATTGGTCACCACTGAGAGGTAACAACAGATGCCCACAATTACGCTGCCGGATGGTTCGCAACGATCCTTCAGTTCCCCCGTTTCCCTATTGGATGTGGCCACGGACATCGGCCCGAGCCTGGCTAGGGCGACCCTGGGTGGTCGCGTAAACGGAGAGCGTCGCGATGTATCCGACCTGATCACTGAAGACGCTGATCTGGTTCTTTTCACTGATCGTGATGAGGATGGACTGGAAATCATCCGCCATTCCTGTGCACACCTGATTGGCCACGCCCTCAAACAGCTATGGCCCGATGCAAAGATGGCCATCGGGCCTACCATAGAAAATGGCTTCTATTACGACATCGACCTGGATCATCAACTGACTGACGGTGACATCGAATCCCTGGAAGCCAGGATGAAAGAGCTGGTTGAGCAGGACTATGACGTTGTCAAGAAGAGGGTTTCCTGGGATGAGGCGTATGAGACTTTCAAATCCAGGAACGAACCATACAAGCTGGAAATTCTCGAGCAGGATATTGCCAGGGATGATCGCCCCGGCCTCTATCACCACGAGGAATACATCGACCTGTGTCGCGGGCCTCATGTGCCCAATATGCGCTTCTGCCACCACTTCAAATTAATGCGAGTGTCCGGAGCATACTGGCGTGGCGACCAAAACAACAAACAATTGCAGCGCATATATGGGACTGCCTGGGCAGACAAAAAACAGCTCAGGGCGCATTTGCATTTTCTGGAAGAGGCCGCCAAGCGTGATCATCGCAAACTCGGCAAGAAGCACGATCTCTTCCATCTTCAGGAGGAAGCACCCGGCATGGTGTTCTGGCATCCCAATGGTTGGAGTATCTATACAGTAATTGAAGAATATATGCGCACACTGCAGCGTGATAACGGATACCGGGAAATAAGTACACCGCAGGTCGTAGATCGCATCCTGTGGGAAAAATCCGGGCACTGGGACAAATTCCGCGAGGACATGTTTACCGTTGAATCCGAAAGCCGTGACTATGCGCTGAAGCCGATGAATTGTCCCTGCCATGTTCAGGTGTTTAACCAGGGGTTACACAGTTATCGGGACCTCCCCCTGCGATTCGCTGAATTTGGCAGTTGCCACCGCAACGAGCCCTCTGGAACTCTCCAGGGTATTATGCGGGTTCGCGGTTTTAAGCAGGATGATGCACATATTTTCTGTACCGAGGAGCAGGTTCAGGCGGAGGTGGCGACTTTCATTGACTTGCTTTATGCGGTGTATGCCGATTTTGGATTTGATGAAGTTCTGATCAGTTTGTCCACCAGACCGGAACAGCGGGTTGGAAGTGATGGAGTCTGGGATCGTGCGGAACTGGCACTTGAGACAGCGCTGAATGCCAAAGGAATACCCTTCGACCTTCTGCCGGGAGAGGGCGCTTTTTATGGGCCAAAAGTTGAATTTTCTTTGAAGGACTGTATTGGACGCGTCTGGCAATGTGGCACTATTCAAGTGGATTTTTCCATGCCGGGTCGCCTTGGTGCCCAGTATGTTGCAGAAGATGGTTCTCGACAGGTACCGGTCATGTTGCATCGCGCCATACTCGGTTCTTTTGAAAGATTTATCGGAATTCTGATCGAGGACTGCGAAGCCAGTTTCCCGGTTTGGCTGGCACCTGTGCAGGCTGCGGTTCTCAATATCACTGATAAACAGGCACATTACGTGGAAAAAGTGCGTAACTCCTTGCAGGAAAAGGGGTTTCGGGTAATTTCTGACTTGAGAAACGAAAAAATCGGCTTTAAAATCCGCGAGCTTACGATTCAGCGTATTCCCTATCTGCTTGTAGCGGGCGACACAGAGGTTGAATCTGGCACTTTGGCAATCAGAACCCGTACGGGTGAAGACCTGGGATCTTTTACGACGGAAGCCTTTGCCGAGCACCTGGCAGCTGATGTCGAGAGGCGCAGCCGGGGTACAGAGGAGTAGCTGAGTCCACATTGAACCATTGGAGAAGCGATTATTAACCGCGAAAAAGCAAAGCGGCCCAATATAAATGACGAGATAGAAGCGAGCGAAGTCAGACTCGTGGGGGCGCAAGGAGAACAGGTTGGAATAGTCAGCCTCGACGAAGCTAGGGAAGCAGCAGTGGCAGCAAGTCTCGATCTGGTTGAGATTGCACCAATGGCTGAACCTCCGGTCTGCAAAGTGATGGACTATGGGAAGTTCGTCTTCGAGGCCAAAAAGCAGAAAGCTGCGGCCAGAAAAAAACAGAAGCAGACGCAAGTCAAGGAAATGAAATTCCGCCCTCATACGGATGTAGGAGACTATCAGGTCAAACTGCGCAACCTGACCCGTTTCCTTGAAAATGGAGACAAGGCCAAGGTAACTCTCAGGTTCCGAGGTCGTGAGATGGCGCACCAGGAGATCGGCATGGATATGATGAAACGTATCGAAGCCGATCTTGAGCAGTTGTCTACGGTCGAGCAGTTCCCGAAAATGGAAGGCCGGCAGCTCACCATGGTGCTTGCTCCAAAGAAAACGAAATAGCTGTGGTATCGCTGTTTCAGCTTGGTGATCAAAACAGCTGCTTGAAGTCCTGGTGTAACAGGAGCACAGAAATACCAGCGAGTCGACGTATGTGCGAGCCTGTGCACGTTCGCCGAAGGTGGATATGCACAGGGTATACAGAAAGCTAGACAATGCGAGTTTACAGAAAATGCCAAAAGCAAAAGTGCACTCAGGTGCTGCCAAGCGGTTCAAGAAAACCGCCGCTGGCTACAAACACAAGCGGGCCTTCACAAGCCACATATTGACCAAAATGACCACCAAGCGTAAGCGCCGACTACGAGGCACGTGCATTCTGAATAAATCGGATGTCGTCCATGTGGATCGCCTGCTTCGCGCCAGGTAGTCCACCCGTTTGTAACAGGAGAATCTCGATATGCCTCGCGTAACTCGTGGAGTAACTGCACGTCGTCGTCACAAGAAAGTTCTCAAGCAGGCCAAGGGCTACTATGGAGCGCGCAGCCGCATCTACAGGGTTGCGGTGCAGGCTGTCACCAAGGCCGGCCAGTATGCGTACCGTGATCGCAAGGTGAAGAAACGTACCTTTCGGCAACTCTGGATTGCGCGCATCAATGCGCAATCCCGCGCCGAAGGTATCAGCTACAGCCGATTTATTGCCGGTTTGAAGCAGGCTGGTATCGAACTCGACCGCCGCGTACTTGCCGACCTGGCAGTGCACGACAAGGAAGCTTTTGCCGAGCTTGCAGAAAAAGCCAAAGCTGCACTCGCTTGACACACTTCCATGCTGGAAAACGGAAGATAAAAAAGGGGGAAGGGTGCAGGCCCTTTCCCTTTTTGCTGCCTTGGCTGAAACGACCTGAGCCCATGGGCAGGTCGGCAGAGGGCACATCACCGCGGGATACCAATGGACAACCTGGATGCGCTTACACAAGCTGCCCTTGATGCCATCGATCAGGCTGCCGATCTGCGTGCCCTTGAAGAAATACGCATCAACCAGCTTGGCAGAAAGGGTCAGCTTAGCCAGTTGCTGAAAGGGCTCGGTGCGCTTGACGCAGAAGAGCGGCCAGCGGCAGGTGCTGCGATCAATGTGGCCAAACAGGATGTCGCGGCGGCCATTGAGGCTCGCAGGACAGTCCTCGAATCTGCAGAAATGGCGGCCCAGTTTGAAGCCGAGACCATTGATGTCACTCTCCCGGGACGTGGGGGGAATCTTGGCAGCCTGCACCCGGTAACCCGGACCATCCGCCGAATCGAGAACATATTCCAGAGCGCGGGATTTTCAGTCGCCGAAGGTCCGGAAATCGAAGATGACTTTCACAACTTTGAGGCGCTGAATATCCCTGTCCATCACCCGGCTCGGGCCATGCACGATACCTTCTATATCGATCAGACGCATGTACTGCGCACCCACACGTCCCCGGTGCAGATACGTGAGATGGAACTGAAGGCACCTCCATTTCGAGTTATATGTCCCGGCCGCGTCTATCGCTGCGACTCGGATCTGACCCATACGCCCATGTTTCACCAGGTCGAGGGGCTGGTGGTAGACACGGGCATTAGCATGGCAGACCTCAAGGGCACCGCGACTCAGTTTTTACAGAGCTTCTTTGAGGACGACTTCCCTGTGCGGTTTCGCCCCTCCTACTTCCCATTTACAGAACCGTCCGCAGAAATGGATATTCAGTGCACCGCATGCACGGGGTCAGGTGTGGTATCCGGTACCGGGAACCCCTGTCGTATATGCAAGACGACCGGCTGGCTTGAGATGGGCGGCTGCGGCATGGTTCATCCCAAGGTGTTTGAGGCCGTCGACATTGATCCAGAGCGCTACACCGGTTTTGCCTTTGGCCTGGGAGTCGAAAGGCTCGCCATGATGCGCTACGGAGTATCCGACCTGCGTATGTTTTTTGAGAATGATGTGCAGTTTCTGGAGCAATTCCAGTGAAATTTAGCGAAAGCTGGGTGCGCGACTGGGTGAATCCCGATATCAATGTGGACGAGCTGGTTGCACAGTTGACCATGGCTGGGCTCGAGGTTGACGGAGTGGAGTCTGTGGATCAGGATTTCACTGATGTGGTTGTGGCAGAGATTCTGAGCGCAGAGCCACATCCGAATGCCGACAAACTCCAGATCTGCATCGTCAACTCCGGTGACGCGGAAGTGCAGATCGTGTGTGGAGCACCCAATGCACGCTCAGGCATTCGTGTTCCCCTCGCCAGAGTTGGCGCTGTGTTGCCGGGCGATCTCACAATCAGGAAGGCACAGATGCGAGGGGTGGAATCCTGTGGCATGCTCTGCGCCCGTGATGAACTGGGTTTGCCGGAAGTGGCGAGTGAGCCCGGAGGCGTTTGGGAGCTGCCCCAGGATGCTGAGGTCGGCCAGTCATTGCACGACTATCTGGGCTTGGACGATCAGGTTATCGAAGTCGATCTCACTCCCGAACGTGCTGATTGTCTGAGTATACGTGGTGTAGCTCGAGAAATTGGAGTCCTCAATCACCTGGGCGTGAAGGAGCCTGAAGTGGGATCGATCGAAGCCGTCCACCAGCAGGAGCTGGGGGTTGATGTGCTGGCTCCCGAGGATTGCCCCATTTATTTGGGCCGAGTTATCTCCGATGTGAATCCAGACGCCCAGACGCCACTTTGGATGCGACAGCGTCTTGAGCGGAGTGGCATTGGCTGCATCAGCCCCATTGTGGACATAACCAATTATGTGCTCATGGAACTCGGCCAGCCGCTGCATGCCTTTGATCTTGACCGCCTGAATGGGGGTATCCGTGTGCGACATGCACTGGAAGGCGAACCGCTCGATCTGCTGGACGGCAGTCAGGCCAAGCTTTCTGGGGATAATCTGGTCATAGCAGATGATCAGGGAGCTGTAGCGCTGGCTGGCATTATGGGTGGCAGTGCAACCGCTGTGAGCGAGAGTACGTCCTGCCTGTTTCTGGAATCTGCATTCTTTCATCCCCGTGCCATGAGTGGCAGGGCGCGCGCCCTTGGGCTGCATACGGAGTCGTCGCACCGCTTCGAGCGAGGTGTCGATTACGAACTTCAAAGACCTGCAATGGAGCGTGCCACCCGGCTCATTCTGGATATTTGCGGCGGTGATCCAGGACCGGTTATCGAGGCAATCAATGCTGAAGAAGTGCCCATTAACGAGCCGGTTACCCTGCGAAAATCGCGCCTGGAGCTCTTGCTCGGCGTGAAGTTTGAAGCCCAGAGAGTCCAGAAAATACTTGAGAGACTGGGGATGCATATTCTCCACCAGGAAGAGGACAGCTGGACTCTGGTCGGTCCGAGCTGGCGTTTTGATATCGAGATCGAGGCCGATCTGATTGAAGAAATAGCCCGTATCCATGGCTATGACCAATTGCCGGAACGCACTGCTCAGGCGCGCCAGCCAGTTGGGAAACACAGGGAGCGATCTATAGAAACCAGCCAGTTTATCGATCAGTTGGTGGCACGAGGGTTTCGCGAAGTCATCAACTACAGCTTTATTGATCCCTCGGTACATCAGCTGTGTCTGGGTGAGGCTCCGGCAATTACACTCGAAAACCCCATTGCGTCCGGCATGTCGTCGATGCGCACATCGCTTGTCCCCGGTCTGTTGCAAGCGGTCAATCACAACCTCAACCGGCAACGCACTGACCTGCGGTTCTTTGAACATGGACTCTGTTTCATCCCGCACGGTGAAAAGCTTTCAATCGACACGCTGGTGCAGACGTCTCGCATCGCTGGTGTGCTCACCGGTGGCCGCGCACCTGAAGGCTGGGCCAATACCAGGGATGAGGTAGATTTTTACGACGCCAAGAGCGAGGTGGAGTTGCTGACCTCGAATGATCCGGCGAAGGAGATTAGTTTTGTTGCCGATACAGATCAGCAAATGTACCACCCTGGGCAGTGCGCTCGGGTGGAACAGGACGGGCAGTTCCTGGGTTATGTTGGTGCAATTGATCGCCGCGTTCTGAGAGTGCTGGATATCGAGCGTCCGGTATATGCCTTTGAACTGGAGTGTTCGCTGTTGACTGATGTAGCGATTCCGGCGTTTGAGGAATTGTCCAAGTTTCCCGAGGTGCGCCGAGATATTGCTCTGATCGTCGATCGTGATATCGGTGTGGCGGCCATGCTGGGTGTTGCCAGGCAGTCCTCTCCCAAGCTGCTTTCAGATGCCAGAATATTTGACGTATATGAAGGGGAGGGTATTGGCTCCAATAAAAAAAGTGTCGCTATAGGCTTGATTTTTAGGGATTTTTCACGCACTCTTCATGAACAGGAAGTGACAATGCAAGTAGAAAAAATTCTGGGCGCAATGAGCAGCCAGTTTAATGCTGTTCAAAGGTAGATACCGAAAATGACTGTTGCTCTGACCAAGGCCGATCTTGTCGAAATGGTGTTTATTGAACTCGGGCTGAACAAGCGCGAGGCAAAAGAGATCGTTGAACTCTTTTTTGAGGAGATTCGGGCAGCTTTGGAAGACCAGGAGTCGGTCAAGCTGTCAGGCTTTGGCAACTTTGAATTGCGCAAAAAAAATTCCCGTCCGGGTCGAAACCCGAAAACCGGTGAGGAAATCCCCATTTCCGCACGGACCGTCGTAACATTCAGGCCAGGACAAAAATTGCGGGCACGAGTCGAAAACCATGCTGGAACCCAGTCAAAATAACGAGCTTCCTGCGATTCCTGGCAAACGTTATTTCACCATCGGTGAGGTGAGCGAGCTGTGCGCTGTCAAACCGCACGTTTTACGCTACTGGGAGCAGGAATTCCCGAATCTGAGCCCGGTAAAACGTCGTGGTAACCGGCGCTACTATCAGCGCCAGGACGTTATCCTGATCCGTCAGATTCGTGCGCTCCTCTACGAACAGGGTTATACCATTGGTGGCGCACGCAGCCGCCTCTCAAGTCCCGATGTCGAGCAGGCCAATAAGCATCATCACCAGCTCCTTGATGATATGGTCAGGGAACTTGAACAACTGCTCGACTATATCAACAGCCGATAGATTTCATCTGCGTACCGTATTGGCGACCGCAGGTCAATCGACGTTTTTTTTTCTATCTTCTTCCGGTATGATTTCGCCGCTTTTGAGGCACGATATGGCATTCTGCCAGTCCGTTCGGAGCGTAGCGCAGCCTGGTAGCGCACCACACTGGGGGTGTGGTGGTCGTCGGTTCAAATCCGGCCGCTCCGACCACTTTTTTATTTGATCTATTCCCCTTTGATGAATGGGTTGAGCAGGGTATTCGATTTCCGGGTGTCGTGGGCCTAGTTAGACATTTCCAATGCCTTCTATCTGACCCAACTGAATCTCTTCCCGGGTTCCAGTCTGAAGTGCATCATTCGCCCCCCTCCCGGAATGAGGGCGGAGCCCGAATGGAGGGAGGGGGGCGGCAGCGGATCATTCTGCCCCTCCGGGCATCCATTTCGGCCACCAATGGCATCACTCTCGACGTCAGAGCATACTGACACAGACCTTCAGGCGATGCACGAGCTTTCCCGCTGTCGTCCGGCCACACGAACCCCCACCCATCCCCCTGGAGCGCGCTGAATGACTGAGTGTGTGATCGTCTTCAGGGGCCAGCTGGCATTCCGGAGAACACCTCCGCAGGTGTGCGATACCCCAACACCTTCCGGGGCCGGGTGTTGATCCGGTCCTCCACCGCCCGCACCTGGGCGTCCGTCACCGCACGGAAGTCCGTCCCCTTCGGGAAGTACTCTCGCACCAGGCCGTTGGTCTGCTCGTTCAGACCCCGTTCCCAGGAATGGTAGGGGGTGGCAAAGTAGAAGCCCGCACCCAGCGCCTCAGCGATCGCCCGATGCCCTGCGAACTCCTTACCGTTGTCCGCCGTACAGCTGTGCACTCGATCCCGAACCGGACCCAGACACCGGGTGAGCGCCTCGGTCACCGCCGCAGCAGTCTTCACATCCACCCGCCTCAGGAACGTATACTTCGAGGCCCGATCCACTGAGGACACCAGGGCACCCCTGTGCCTCGCTCCAACGATCGTATCCAGCTCCCAGTCCCCGATCCGGCGCTTCTCCTCCACCACCGCAGGACGCTCCGAGATGTCCACCCGGCCAGGGATATGGCCGCGTCCGGCATGACGCCCTCCGCGCCAGTTCGGCTTCCTGCCACGGCGACGCAGGCACCGGTACAGGTCACCGCCTGCCCGACGATCTGCTCGCACATGCTGATAAATCCACTCCGTCCCCGCCAGCACCAGCCCCTGCTGCCGAAAGCGGCCCGCGATCTGTTCCGGACTCCATCCCTCACGCAGCCTGTCCTCAACCACCGCCCAGCGCTCAGGCGTCATCTTCCAGGGAACCGCCGAGGCATCATGGCGCCGGGTCGCCGCCCTGTCCTGGGCCTGCCTGGGCCGATAGCCCCGCTGCCCACGGTTGCGCGAGACCTCGCGGGAGATCGTGCCGGGATCCCGGTCCAGCTCGCGGGCAATCGCCCGCTTCGACAGACCGCTATGCAACAGCGCGGATATCTGGCATCGTTCGGAATGGGTCAGGTGATGGTAGCCAGTCGGCATGGGCAGTCTCCGTTGGTGATAAACAGAGAGTGTTCACCATCATCTGGCCCACCGCAACTCGCCCTCGATCAAGCAGGCATGCGGTACATCCGGTGTTGCACTTCAGACTGGCACGGGGGCTTGAAAAGGTTTTCAATCCCCCAAGAAGAGGACGGTTGGATAAGTGGATACACCAATATTTTTGTTGTTCACAAAAATATGCCTTGGATAGCGATCACAGAAATGACCTCTTGGTATCGATGACAAAGGATGTAGCTGAATTAGTTTTAGATAACAATTACCAACAAACTCAGGCTATATCGCTGGGGCAGTTCCAGTGTTCAAGAAACTTCCGGAAATATATTCACTGCATTGCGAACTGGTAGTCTGCTGGAAAATTAGATCGTGCTTTAGAAAAATTATCTGACGACGAGGAGCTATTAAAACGAGCACACAATAAAACGTGGTTAATACGTCCTGAATTGTAATGAATTGAGATGGCAGAAACGCCATGAGGCTGAGTGAGGATGTTGCTGAAATTGCATTCAAAGAGACAATAGAGTTCCTGGAAGAAGAGGGAAGAGCAGAGAAAAAAGGGAGTAAAGGTTGAATGTCTAGAAGCATTGCCGAGCGCGCAGGAGAAGATTTCAGAGCGCAGACAGACGGGAGTACTGATGTGGTATTGTCCCCTCGTAAAGTGGGTGAGTGTCTGAAATCTCTCCGAACAGAAGGCTGGGCGAGATTGAAACCTGAGAATTTTGTATTGTCGGGCGAAGATTATCTGCAAGTCTGGAAGTAATTGTCCGGTCAGCCATAGAAACCAAGATGAGTTCGAACCTGTGAACTGAGAATCTGACAGACTCTGATAGAGAAGATGAAGGACTGACTTATGAATAATTTTTCAATACGGGTGACACGAGTACTCGCAACGTTCGCGGGATCCATGATCCTGTGCGCGGCCCATGCGCAGGCGGACTACCTCGCCTATTCGGTCAGCGAGGGGTCCAGCCTGCCGCTGCCGGAGTCCATCGATGCCATCGAGGCCAAGTACCTGGTGAACCTCCGGTGGGGGGAGTACGATGGCGCTCGAACGCGGGTGGCGGTCATGGGGGTGGACAATACCAGTTCAGCGATCAGCTTTAGTTCGATTGGAGCGGACGGGGAGAGCGTGACTTGGGAGGCACAACACGAGAACATGGTTCCGGTGAACGGCATTGAGGCGATCATTACAGACGTCATGAACCGGTCGGGTCGTTTCCGGCTCGTCGAGCGCCAGGCGCTGTCTTCCGTGATGCAGGAACAGGATCTCGCCACATCGGGGCGTGTCTCCGCGCCCTCGGGTGCTGCGATCGGCAACGTGCTCGGCGCGCGCTACCTTGTGCAGGCTGTAGTGACGGACTATGAGGCCGACATTCAGGGCCGCTCAATTGGCGGCCTCGGCGGCGTACTGAGAGACAGTCTGCCGCCTGTGGTCGCTGGCCTTGGGTTCAAGTCGGGCCAAGGTCGGGTTGGCATGAACTTCCGGCTCATTGATGCAGAGACCAGTGAAATCGTTTACACCAAGCAGATCGAGTCGGTCATCCGTGAGAGTGGGCTGACGTTCGGTGGACTCGCGTTGGGCGGCGGCGCGGGCCTGGGTGGCTTTTTCTCGAATTTCGCCCGGACGCCGATTGGACAGGCGGTCATCGCCGGCGTGAACAAGGGAATCTACGAGTTGGTCAAGAATATCGGTGCCGAGCCCGCGTCGGGCAGTGTCGTCAGGGCCAACGGGAACCAGCTGTACGTCAATCTCGGACAGGGCGTTGTCAGGGTCGGAGACGTGCTGCGTGTCATATCGGTCGGTGAGGAACTCATCGATCCGGAAACGGGGATCAGTCTCGGTTCACTGGACACCGACATCGGCAGTGCCCGCGTAGACAGCGTGCATGAGCAGTTCAGCATCGCGGAACTGGTGTCCTCCACGGGCAGCCCCAGCCGCGGTGACCGGGTTCTGTCCACTGCCGTCCCGCCCAGCATAGAGTTCGCTGCGGAGTGGAACCCTAGATAGTATCAGGTTCGCGCACAGAGTGAGGGGTACAGTGTGCCTGCAATCATCTTATGCAGCTGGCAGCACTCTTTCCACCGTGACATGCACGCCAACACGCGATTCAGTTCCAAACAGAATGCAGCACTGCACTGATTGGAAAAATCAACCCCAAGAGCACCTGAAGTCAGGTCACGAGGTCAGAGCGTCTGAAGTTTGCGGATTGCGAAAATTTGTTGCGAGAAACAATGATTTGGCAATGCCTTTCCTCTACTAGAGCCAAAAGCGCGTTCATGCGGCAATGCCCTTTAACCACTGGCTTCCGGGAAAAGACCGGGCATCCATCGTCCTGCCAGTCTGGCCGGGAAGGCGATCCGCAGCGGTGCGCGCGTGGTATCTGACTGCAGAACACCTACTTTGAGCAGTGCAGACACAATGCGTCGCGCTTGCCGGTCGCCCGTTCCAACAATATCTGCGACATCGCCACGGGGAAGCTCTCCACGATACAGAACAGCTTCAAGAACATTGCTAGACTGTGGTGACAGCCCGTCGGTCCGGACCTCTTCTTCAACCCAGATACGGATTCGCTCGCGCAGCTTGTTGGGCTGAATGAGCTGCTCCATAAACGCCACCTGATCGATGCAGGTCTGTAAGAAGAATTCGGTGAACTCGGCGAGTGCTGACTCGCTGCGGCTGCCCCTGCCATCAAAGTCCCCTCGCCGTGGTTGGTCGCAAGAAATCAAATGTTGTTTGTATCGGGCTTCCTGGCGTGCAAGGCCGCGAGCTATAGACCAGATGCCGCCTGTATCAAGTGCATCTCGTAGCATGGCGTAGGACATGAGCCGCGCAACGCGGCCATTGCCGTCAAGAAACGGGTGAATCCAGAGGAGTCTGATGTGTGCCGCCGCAACTGAAAATATTGTTTGTGCTTTCTCAAGGGTACTAAATACCTTTTCAAAACGATTTAGAAACCGTGGCACGGCTCCTGAGCTGACTGCCACATGGTTGCCGACGATGACATCGCGGGTCCGGAACGCGCCGGGCTCCAGGCGAACACGTTCTCCACTTTGCGGGTCTTCGACCCATAGCAGATCATCTGGAAGCAGTTCTCCAAACCGCCGGTGTAGTTCACAGATGCCGTCCCTGGTTGCCGCGCGTCCGGCCAGTCCTCCCTCGTCGATCCAATTCTGGACGGCCACATGGGCGAGCGCTTCCAGTTGAAGGTTTTGCTTGCGCGGCTCATCGCTGTAGTCGTGTTGCATGGCCCGTTCAATATCGACCGGGTGTGTATCATGCCCCTCGATCAGGTTCGAATAGTAGCAGTTCATGGCACGGACCAGATCGGCCAAGGCGTTTACGACACCTTCTGGCAGGCTGCGCCGAAAGCTAGCAGACTTGGCAGCAAGGTCTACGGCCAACTCAGTCAGGGCACGCTGATGTGGCGAACCATCTCTAATTTGAAGGGGTTCCATGATCGCGATATCCTCACCGCGATCAAGTACCTCTTGAGTGTCCGCTTCTATGTCCGCTTTTTCGTTACTCATATTTATAGGAATACCATGGGTTTACGCAGTTTCAAAGCGAATGTTATACCGCTTGTAAGTCCGGATTTATGTCCGTTTTATTGGCAGGTAGTCGCTGAACTATGAAATTTGCGTCATATAGAACGATGCGCTGTTGTTGACAGCGCACGAATGCTGAGCGGACCCTGCTGACGCACAGCTTTCAAAATCTCCAATCGGCGTGGGGTCAAGACTGCGAACAGCATGGAGAAGCCTCCGTAGTTCAGGTGAACCTCTGTTTCTGTGAGCCGGTTCTCTTCAGCACGGCGCCGGGCATCCCTGAAGCGCTCAAGGCCTCGTTCAGACGATTCAGTGCCGACATGGATATGGTGTGTGCTCAGTGTCTTCACCTCGTACCGATTTGATGTCAGCCTTGAAATCTTCTATCAACTGCTCGACGGATACTCAGGAGTGCTGCTCCTCCTGGTCGCCACAGTGGCGGTGGTCTCCTGTGTCCCGTTCATTGTCATACCTCACCATACTCTGATCGGGATATCTGTAGAAGAGCCGATATTTCAGACCTGTGGTCGCTCAGCATCCGCAGACGATAATCGCCAGACTATCATTTCGCGAATAGCGCCGTCCCGGTAGAGCTTATTCATTCTCTCTTACGTCAATGGAGATTGAAAAAAGCACCTTTTTGACGTACATTTATGCAATTATAGCTGTATTGAACAGGATACCGCCATGAGTGCGACACCCCACACTAAAGATGCGCGAATCAATCTTCGTCTGAAACAACAGGCCAAGCGGTTGCTGGAACGAGCAGCTGGCTTTGAAGGGCAGACTGTCAGCAAATTTGTGCTGTCCAGTGCCCTCGCCCGCGCCGAGCAGACGATTCAGGCGCATGAAGCGATGAGCCTGAATGCCAAAGACGCCGAGGTATTTTTCAATGCCCTGGCTGCACCGGCTCGTTTCAACGATCAACTCCTCACGGCCATACAGGAGCATGATGAGCGCGTCACCAGCCAATGACCGATAACGGCAAACTGGTTATTGGTGAGCTTGATGCCAGCCATGATCGCACGGGCTTTCGCTGTGGTTATCCGTCTTTGGACTGCTACCTGCAAAAGCAGGCCGGGCAAGATAACAAACGACGTATCAGCCGTGTCTTTGTGGCCACAGCAGCAGAGGCTCCCGGCGTTGTCGTCGGTTACTATACATTGAGCGCCCTCGCTATCGATTTGGAACAGCTGCCACCCGATCTGAGGCAGAAATTGCCTCGCTACTCAATACCAGCAGCTCTGATCGGGCGACTGGCAGTCAGCCAGAATGCCCAGGGTCAGGGTATTGGCAGAATGTTGATTACCGATGCCATCAAGCGCACCCTGGTTGTCGGCGATGAAATAGCAATCTACGCCATGGTGGTAGATGCCATCGATGAATCCGCCAAAACCTGTTATCTTCGGTATGGCTTTCAATCTCTGGAAGCGGATAGACGACTATTTCTGCCGCTGAAATCGCTGTCAGACTGATTGAGCTATCCCCCCAGGCCTCTATCAGATGATGGTCGTACCCTAACCATTCATCGACCAAAGGTAGCGGTGCGGTCACCACTGTTCGTCAGGCCCGTGATTATCGGCACCATGCACAGGGGAAAGTTCAGCGCAGGATGCGGCTGAACCTCTGCTGTCATCAAGGACTGTTCGCTCCGCCGCTCTTCGAATAGGCGCTTAAATTACCCCGTTGCCGCAGCTGCGCAGCGAGAGATGCACTGGTTCGTCCCTGATAACAGACAAGCAGCAGAGGTTTGTCCACCGGGTCCTCGTTGAGCAGCTCCTGCCGGGATCGAATCGTGCACTCTGCCGGCAGTGGATTGGCTCGGGCAGTTTCTGGATCACGGATATCAATAATTTCAAAGCCGGCCGCCTGTGCTTCTGCGAAACTTCCGCTGTATTCAAGATTTTCATGCGTACTCAAGTACTTTTCCCGCGAGTAGTCAGTTGCATGTGTCGAGCAGGTTCTGGAGGTTTTCAGCTCAAGGATGCGCTGCTGATATGTGGCAGCATCAAAATAGAACACACGATTTTTCAGGCTCTGGTAGAGAAAGCCGTCGTTTGGACTTTCGTTGTGCACCAGCCACTGCACGGCTTCGGTGGCCTGTATGTTGCCAATACAAGCCGGTACGGAGCCCAGTACACCGGTATCCTCACAGCTCAGGGTATGTGTTGGCACCTGACTCCAGAGACACCTCAGGCAAGCGGAGTCTGGCTCACCGGTATAGGTCTGTACCTGGCCTTCGCGCTGCACGGCGCTGGCAAAGACAGCAGGCTTGCGAAGCAGCACGGCTGCGTCGTTAACCAGGAGTTTATTGGAAAAGTCGTCCGTGCACTCCAGTACCAGATCCTGGTCTTTAATCTGAACGAGAAGCTCCTCGGCGTGGAGCTTTCGGGTGAGTGCTCTGGCCTCAATGCCCGGGTTGATATCCATGGCGGCCGCGGCGGCAAGCTCGGCTTTGAGGCGACCGATCTGACCTGCCTTATAGAGCGTTTGCCGATGCAGGTTGCTGGCTTCCAGCCTGTCGTGGTCAATGATTGTAATAGTACCCACGCCGGCACCTGCGAGCTGAGGAATCAGGTTACACCCCAGGCCTCCGGCACCAATCACCAAAACCCTTGATTGTGTCAGGGCTGCCTGCCCCCGTTCGCCAAAGCCCCTGAGGCGGATTTGCCGCGAATAGTCAGGTGTGAAGGAGGGCATGGGCAATCAGGCCTGGAGGATGAAAAAGATCAACCAGAGGCGAAGGCGCACAGGCGGGCATCAACCCAATCGCTTGTACCGTCCCGGTAGCGTTCTTTTTTCCAGATGGGAACGCGGGTCTTGATCTCATCAATGATGTATTGGCAGGCCTGAAAAGCGGCTTCGCGGTGATCGGCGGAGACACCGACCCAGACGGCAATACCACCGATAGGGAGCTCTCCGACGCGGTGCCGGCAGCCAGCGCTGCTGATCTCGAATCTGTCGAGAGCCTCTTCGATAATCTGCTGCCCCTCTTTTTCGGCGAGCCCGGTGTAGGCTTCGTAAAAGAGTCCATCGACTTCGCGACCCTGATTGTGGTTGCGCACCCAACCCTCAAAGGAGACAAAACCGCCGGATGTCTTGAGGCTCATTTCCTGCTTGAGCTTTTCCGGTTCAATATCAGTTTCGACGATGGCAAACATGGCTAGCCTCCCGATACGGGCGGAATAAAAACCAGAGTGTCGTTGTCGACCACTGGGTGATTCCAGTCAACGAAACAGTCATTCACGGCAACTTTTACGTCCTCCTGCTCCAGGCCGAAGCCGTATTTCTGTCTCAGAAACTGGTAGAGATCCGCTGCGGTCGCCATGTCCGTGCTCAGGGCCTCACTGGCACGACCGGCATGTTCGCGGAACAGGGCAAAATACTCTACGGAGACCTGGATCATGTGCGGACGGGGAACCGTTCAGGCAGAGGATGTGCCACCGGTCTTTTCCAGGAGATGCAGGTCAGTGATCCGTATATCATGGGATAGTGCCTTGCACATGTCGTATACCGTCAGCGCAGCCACCGATGCTGCCGTCAGGGCCTCTATCTCCACGCCGGTTTTGTGCGTGACCCGGGCCGTGGTTGTCACAATCAGACTTGTGTTCTCGACATCTTCCTGAATATCGATGTCACAGCCATCCAGAGGAAGAGGGTGGCAGAACGGGATGAGCTGGTGCGTGTTCTTGGCGGCCATGACACCTGCGATAATCGCTGTATCAACTACTGAACCCTTTTTTGACTTCAGAGACCGGGCCTGGAGAGCGGCGAATACCTCTGCCGGGAAGACGACAGTCACCCGGGCTTGTGCAGTCCGTGCACTAACCTCTTTGCCAGAGACATCAACCATGGCTGGCCTGCCCTGTTCGTCGATGTGAGAAAATGCGAATGTGCTCATGGGTACTGTGGTGTCCCTGATTCGCGCATTATAATGGATGTTGTGACAAATGAATGGAGCCAAATGTACGACGGAGCGAACACCGAGGTGCGTTGGTTTATAACCAATATCCCCTGGCAGGTATGGCGCTGAGCGGGTATGTATGTCCACGAGCACAGGCTTTCCGAATAACATCGTCGACTCGTTTGGCAGGGAGATAACCTATCTGAGGCTCTCCGTAACGGATCGTTGTGATTTCCGCTGCCGGTATTGCATGGCCGAGAACATGGTTTTTGTACCGCGCAGTCAGGTGTTGTCCCTGGAGGAATGCGCACTGGTGGCACAGGCTTTCGTGGAGCTTGGTGTCCGCAAGATACGTTTGACCGGGGGGGAGCCCCTGGTTCGGGAGAATGTGGTTTCATTGGCCCGGGATATCAGCCATCTCGATGGCCTTGATGAACTGGTCATGACTACCAACGGCTCTCAACTGCAACGCCATGCCCATGGGTTGGCTGAAGCTGGTGTTCGCCGGTTGAACATCAGCCTGGACAGTCTCGACGCCGAGTCGTTCCACACTCTGACCCGGACGGGAAACCTGAACAGGGTGCTGGCCGGCATCCAGGCGGCTCGTGACGCCGGATTCGAGCGCATCAAGATCAATGCTGTGATCCTCAAGGGGTTCAATGAAGACCAGGTTATGCCTCTGCTGCATTTCTGCCTTGAGCGTGGACTGGACATCAGCTTTATTGAGGAAATGCCCCTGGGGGATATAGGCATCGATCACAGCAGGTCATTGAGTTTCATGCCCAGTGCGGAGATCAGGAGGCGTATATCAGAGCATTACAGCCTGATCCCCTCCACCCTCAATACTGGTGGACCGTCGCGGTACTGGAAAATAGAGGGTTACGAGAGCAGGGTCGGTTGTATCAGCCCCCACAGTGAGAATTTCTGTGGGTCCTGCAATCGCCTTCGAATCATGGCGACCGGTCAATTGATTCCATGCCTCGGGCATGAAAATGCGGTGGATCTGCTGGGTTTGACCCGTGATCATCCCGGCGAGGTGGAGCCGCTCAAGGAGGCCATACTGAACGCTGTGGTCCACAAACCGGAGCGCCATGAATTTCATCACGACTCCAACACCCAGGTCGTACGCTTCATGAATATGACTGGTGGTTGAACCGGTGAGGAGTCGAGCGAAAACAATGCTGTCATATCCGAGCCAGATCAGGTGAGCAAACAGTTCCTGAATATCGCCGTTTTAACGGTTTCAGATACGCGTACCACTGACAACGACACCTCTGGACAGTATCTGGCAGACGCTTTGCAGGCGGCGGGCCACACATTGGGTGACCGGGGCATTGTCAAGGACGAAGTCAGCCTGATTCGGGCGCGGGTCTCCGCCTGGATTGCCGATCCCGCGATCAACGTGGTTCTCATGACCGGAGGCACCGGATTTTCGGGCAGGGATTCCACACCCGAGGCCGTGAGCCCGCTGTTTGACAAGGTGGTCGAAGGCTTTGGTGAATTGTTTCGACAGATCTCCCACGATGAGATCGGCAGCTCCACCATCCAGTCGCGCTCAGTGGCGGGCCTGGCGGGCCGCACCCTGATATTCTGTCTGCCAGGGTCAATCGGTGCCTGCCAAACAGGCTGGGAAAAAATTATCCATGAACAGCTTGATAGTGAGCACCGCCCCTGTAATTTTGTAGGCACCCTGCTTGGCAGGACCCATGAATGAGACATTCAGTGGAGGCTCAGCGTTGGCTGAGCGTTGAGGAGGCTTGGCGGCGGCTCGAAGCGGCCGTGCCCCCGAACGTCCTTGAGATCGAGAAGATCCCTGTAGAGGAATCGGTTTCGCGCATTCTGGTCACAGCACCGGAAGCTCGGGTGGACCTTCCCCCGGCGGACAACAGCGCCATGGACGGGTTCGCGATCTGCCATGCCGAGATCGACGAGGATGGCACTGTTCCGATTAGCCAACGGATTCCCGCAGGATCGGAGAACGCGCCCCTGAAGAAGGGTACTGCGGCCAGGATTTTTACCGGTGGGGAGGTGCCAAGCGGTGCTGACACAGTGGTCATGCAGGAAATGTGCGACTATGACGAGGAGCGGGTCCGAATCCGAACCCTGCCCGCCAGGGGGGCGAATATCCGCCATGCAGCGGGCGATATCGCTCAGGGTGAGCTCCTGCTTGGTCCGGGGCGGCGGATACGACCCCAGGATGTCGGCCTGCTGGCTGCGGCGGGTATTGATACTGTCGAGGTATTTCGCCGGATTCGGGTTGCCCTGATTGCCACGGGGGACGAATTGGTCAAACCGGGCCAGCCGCTGACGAGGGGCACAATCTACGAATCCAACCTGCCTATGGTTACCAGCCTTCTGCAGGGCTACGGTTGCCAGGTAGAAGCCCTGCATTGTTCGGATGATCAGAGCGCAACCCGGGCGGTACTTGAGAGCTCGGCGCGGCACGCGGATCTGGTCGCGACCATCGGTGGCGTCTCTGTCGGTGAGGAAGATCATGTCAAGGCAGCGCTTGCCAGCCTTGGCGAAACCAAATTCTGGAAGATTGGCATGAAACCGGGCAAACCCTTTTTGTGTGGAAGCATCCTGGGTACACCACTACTTGGTATGCCTGGAAATCCGGTTTCGGCCTGGGTGACATGTGGGCTGTTCTGCAAGCCCTTTATTTCCCTGATGCAGGGCAGCAATTTTGCACCTCCCCGACTCTGGAATCTCAAAGCAGACTTTAGTTTTGACAGGGCCAGCGACCGGCAGGAGTATCTGCGCGGTACCCGCATCGGTTCCGGTGAAACTGTGCGTCTGGCTACCAGCCAGAGTTCGGCTTCTCTAAGCGCCCTCTGCGAGGCCGATGTGCTCATAGTGGTTCATCCGGGCCAGACTCTGCGCCCAGGTGATCGGGTGGACGTCATTTCAATCGCAGAATTGCTGTCCGGCTTCTGACAGATGCATTAAAATGTCGGCCCTGTGCCGACTGGCTGGCTGGAGTAGCGTATCCATCCCGGGGCACAGCCTGAATCACTGAATCATCCCGAAGAGTCCCATGGAGATAAATCCGCACCGCACAACCCTTGCCGACCTGTCTGCACGAACAGATGTGCTGAGGGGGTATCTTTGACTATGAAGGGAAAAAAGACCGGCTCGCTGAAGTAGAGTTGTTGTTGGGGGAACCGGACGTGTGGCAGGACCCTGACAGGGCCCAGGCGTTGGGTCGCGAACGCTCTGCTCTGGATCTGGTCGTCACAACTATTGCTAACCTGGATACCGGCGTTCAGGATTGCTCTGAACTACTCGAAATGGCGGCTGAGGACGGGGATGAGGAAACTCTTGCCGAAATCGAGGGCGAATTGTCCGCTCTGGAGAATCAACTTGCCGAGCTGGAGTTTCGCCGTATGTTCGCGGGGACAAACGACCGGGACAACGCTTTCCTCGATATTCAGGCCGGTTCTGGGGGGACAGAAGCGCAGGATTGGGCGGAAATGCTGTTGCGCATGTATTTGCGCTGGGCTGAAGCCAAGGGGTTCAAAGCCGAGTTGACCGAGTGTTCAGCGGGTGAGGTTGCTGGAATAAAAAGTGCAAGTATCCATATTCAGGGTGAGTACGCTTTTGGCTGGCTGCGCACCGAAACGGGGGTCCACCGCCTGGTACGCAAATCACCTTTCGATTCAGGCAATCGGCGCCACACCTCTTTTGCGTCCGTGTTTCTTTCGCCCGAGGTTGATGACAGCATCGATATTGAGATCAATCCGGCCGAGGTTCGGACTGATACCTATCGTGCAAGCGGTGCCGGCGGGCAGCATGTCAATAAGACTGATTCAGCAGTTCGCCTGACCCACGAACCCAGCGGTATTGTGGTGCAGTGCCAGAGCCAGCGCTCCCAGCATGCCAACCGGGATTTTGCGTGGAAGCAGCTCAAGGCCAAGCTCTACGAACTGGAAATACAGAAGCGCTCAGCCGACCAGCAGGCAGTGGAGGACAGTAAGTCCGACATAGGCTGGGGTAGCCAGATTCGCTCCTATGTTCTGGATGATGCGCGCATCAAGGACTTGCGCACAGGAGTGGAGACACGCACTACGCAGGCAGTGCTCGATGGTGGCCTGGATACCTTCATTGAAGCAGCGCTGAAAGCCGGGCTATAAATGGTGCCGCCTACATGCCAGGGGGAACAGACGCACAGCAGGGGCTTTTCCTCGCGGCTGCTATGAAGCTGTAATCAAAACTGACAAGCGACTATGACCGAGCAGACTCCAGACGAAAACAGATTGATCGCTGAGCGGCGTAACAAGCTTCGCTCCATTCGGGAGACCCGGCCAGCATTTCCAAATGACTGGCGGCGGAAGCATCTGGCAGATGATCTGCAGGCAGAGTATGCCAACGCCACCAGAGAACGACTCGAAACGCTGAATATACAGGTGTCTCTGGCTGGCCGGATCATGGCACAACGTGGCCCCTTCCTGGTTATCCAGGATATGTCTGGGCGAATTCAGGCGTACGTCGACAAGGAAACCCAGGCTGATATCAAGGATCGTTGGGGCACCTGGGATATGGGCGATATCGTTGGCGTGGCGGGGCCACTGCATAAATCCGGCCGGGGTGATCTGTACGTCAGTGCGCAGCGCTACGCTCTGCTGGTCAAATCATTACGCCCACTGCCGGAGAAACATGCTGGGTTAACCGATATGGAGACCCGCTATCGGCAACGTTACGTAGACCTGATCATGAATCCACAGGTCCAGAAGACCTTCAGGACCCGCTCCCGGATTATCGCTGTCATACGTCAGTTTCTCGATGAGAAGAGCTTTATCGAAGTTGAAACGCCCATGCTCCAGGCTATACCCGGAGGTGCCGCTGCCCGGCCCTTTATGACTCATCACAATGCGCTCGATCAGGATATGTACCTTCGCATTGCGCCCGAACTCTACCTGAAGCGACTGGTTGTCGGCGGATTTGAGCGTGTGTACGAGATAAACCGCAATTTCCGCAACGAGGGCCTGTCATCCCGGCACAATCCGGAGTTCACCATGCTGGAATTCTACCAGGCCTATGCAACCTATGAAGATCTGATGGACCTGACTGAAGAGTTGCTCCGGCATCTGGCCCTGGAGGTGTTGGGTGCTACCCGGGTGATCTCCACTGCGCGTGGCACCGGCGGTGAACCGATTACCGAAACCTGGTATGAGTTCGGAGAGGCCTTTGCACGCATGTCGGTATTTGAATCAATTCTGGCGCACAATCCGGAGCTGTCAGCAGCGGATATATCCAGGCTTGAAGCAGCCCGGAAAACCGCCGAGATGCTTGGTATCCCGTGCAGGGAAAGCTGGGGGTTGGGTAAGCTGCAGATTGAAATTTTTGAAAAGACTGTCGAGCATCACCTGGTCCAGCCAACTTTTATAACCCGGTATCCGTCCGAGGTGTCCCCTCTAGCCAGGAAAAATGACGCCGATCCCTTTGTCACCGACCGGTTTGAATTATTTGTTGGTGGTCACGAAATTGCCAATGGATTTTCCGAACTCAACGACGCCGAGGATCAGGCTGAACGTTTTCGGGCGCAGGTTGCTGAAAAGAACGCAGGTGACGACGAGGCCATGCATTACGATGCCGATTATATCCGCGCTCTGGAGTACGGCTTGCCGCCCACCTCGGGGGAGGGAATCGGTATCGACAGACTGGTGATGTTGCTCACCGATTCGCCCTCAATCAGGGATGTGCTGCTTTTCCCGGCAATGCGACCGGAATAATCACTCCGGTGTCAGTTCCCGGCTGACCAGGCTGTGACGCAGGGGACCACTGATGTCTTGCATCAGCACAACTGGGAAACTGGCCGACGCTCACATCAGGGACACTAAACAGTCCGCTTGGATGGTGCGCTTGTTATCTGTATTCGCCACCAGTACTGTACCCAGTTCCAGGTGACCTGATGGTGTCCCTAATCTCCAACACAGACCCCCGCTGTCACCTCAATATCTTCGCCAGTACGCAGGCTCGTTTTCGGGAGTTCGTGTCTGAACCGGACACTCGCAGGAATATCGGAATGACGCGGCAGGCAGGGTTTGGCTGAGAAATGCGATGACGACCACGCCAAAAATCCATCCATCCTGGCTGCAGCAGCTGGGAGCGGAGTTTGAAAAGTCCTATATGGCCGAACTGCGCTCATTTCTGGTCGCCGAGCGGCAGGCGGGCAAATTGATCTACCCGCGCCCCAATCACTGGTTCGAAGCGCTTAACCGCACACCCTTCGATCAGGTTCGTGTGGTGATTCTGGGGCAGGATCCCTATCACGGACCCGGACAGGCTCACGGGCTGTGCTTTTCTGTACCGGAGAATGTTCCCCAACCCCCCTCACTGTTGAATATTTTCGGGGAATTGTATGATGATCTGGGTCTGTCAGCACCCGCTGGTGGGGATCTCAGTGCCTGGGCTGACCAGGGTGTACTGCTGCTGAATGCCACCCTGACAGTAGAGGCCCAGCGGGCGGGATCACACCAAAACCGCGGCTGGGAGGAATTTACCGATGCAGCGGTACACAGGCTGAACTCTGAGGGCTCTAATCTGGTATTCATGCTCTGGGGCAGCTACGCGCAGAGGAAGGGTGCGCGCATTGATGAGAGCCGGCATCTTGTTTTGCGCGCACCTCATCCGTCGCCTCTTTCCGCGCACCGTGGGTTTCATGGCTGTCGACACTTTTCTCGGGCGAACGCCTATCTGGAAGCACAGGGCAAGGCACCCATCAACTGGCAACTTTAGCTGGTGTATTGACCCTGTTGCCCAGCTGCATCAACGAGGCACTGTGCACTCTGTGATGTCTAGTCCAGCAGCTGGTACGCTGAGGTCTGATCGCCCAGTGTCAAAGAGCCGTGTGATGGCAGATCCAGGGGCAACAACGCGAGTCCACAGGTCGTTTGGGAGTCAGAGTTACTCAGGTTGATCAGATCCCCGACGGCTGTGCCCCCTCCGGTCTCAGTGCCTGATTCGGTCAGTTCAGCAGGCAGTGAGACTGTACCGCCCTCGAGGTTTTCAAATTCAATCAGGCGCACACGACGCTTGGGTTTGCCTCGATACTCAGTGCGCGCAATAATCTCCTGGCCCGTGTAACACCCCTTGGTAAAGCTTATGGCACCGAGCACATCCAGGTTGAGCTGGTGAGGCAGGTACTTTTCCGATGTGTGCTCGGTCAGTGTAACCCAACCAGCCCGCAGAACTTGATCTCTCCACCGGGACTCCGGTCCGATGCCCAAGACCTGGTCGTTGAAGAGTGTGAGAACCTGTTCGAGCCCGGTCTTCGGGACCAGCGATTCCCTGAACTCTGTTTCCCCAATCCGGTATCGAATCGCGATAGTTGCGTCCTTGAGCTGCTCAGCCTGCCCTGAAAGTACGCAGGGGTGTCGCCAAGCGGTCAGCTCAACCTTGAAGAAAGCGGCGTACTTCTGCAGATACTCCAGCGTTTTGTTGACCAGGGTTCGAGGCATTTTCAGATACAGTTTTTCGTCAGCTGCGTCGCTGGACTGGCTCCTGGTCACCGTACAACTGGTAAGCACACGTCCCTTGACTGTGCAAATGGCACCTGCGACGGTGTCTCCCATTCCGAGGGCGTCGACGTCGGCCGTGCACTGGCCGTGCAGGAACCTTCCGGCATCGATCCCTGTTATCTCCAGCACGGCATAGCTGTCTATGGGGACCAGGGAATACCCCTCAGCGCCGATTGGGTTGACCGGCTGAGTAGGCCATCTCTGCCGATTGAAGCCTGGTGTTCCGGACATTTCCATTTCCTCGTACTGTGGATTTGAGCTACAGTTGGATCCTGAGCCTCTATAATATGGGGCCGAATCAGATTTATCCCATAGTTCAGTTTGCTACCTGTGCATCGAGAGGAACCCGGTGGAGAAAAATCGCCTCAGATGGGCCGTCCGTCGGGGAATGCTCGAGCTCGATCTCGTGCTGTCCCCTTTTCTTGAGCATCACTACGATGCATTACCGCCGGAAAACCGGGAACTCTTCCGTCAGCTGCTGGAGGAGCAGGATCAGGATCTGTTTAACTGGTTTATCCATCGCCAGCAACCCCCAACGGCCGAATTACAGAAAATCGTTTCACTGATCCGCAGGAAAATGGTATCTGATTGAATCTCTGGCAGTGGCTCTGTTTGAAAATCCGCCTGTTCCAGCAGAAACAAAACCAGTATAGTGATTGAAACATCAATTAATCGGAAGGAAAGAACCATGAAGTCATTCCATAATTCACCCCCCCCATAGACTAGCAGTCCTCCTCGCTGCGCTGGCAGTGTTGCTGGGGCTGCCTGCGGCCGCGACAGCGACATCCACTTGCACGGCACCATACCAGTACAAGGGCACGTCAAATGATCTAACATCCGCCGAGAGCGAGTTCTTGGAGGGCGCCGCTCGGTATATCGTCAACCCGACATACCCGCACACGCCCTGCGCACGTCTCTGCCTGTACGCCACCCAGGTCCCGGGACAAGTCTGTTCGCAAAGACTATGGGCCAATCGTGATGACCCTTTTCCCCGAACTACCTACTGTTCGTCCGACCCGCAATGCCAAGGGTTGCTGAGCAGCCAGCAGGTGAGCGAGCGTGGCTGCGATCCTGCGGAGGATGCCTGGGAGGAGGGTCTTGTTGTGGACCTTGAGGAAAACACCGAACTCATCACCATGAACCTCCAGCACTGGCAGAAGGATCTGAACCTTGCCGGGACGCGCTATAGCTGCATGCTCGGAGAGACGGGGCTGCGATGAACGGCTTGGCGTGTCTCCGGGACGGCGGCCCCAGCCTGCCCTTTCTCATGCGGACATGCATGATCTTCCATAAACACTGCCGAAATTTCAAACTGATACACTACCGGATCTCTGGCCCGGCCGGATGGCCGGTCCGCTAGTCGTTGCGGCTGACAATCATATTTTGCCCGGCAAAATTGATTGGCACCATGATCGTGTCTTTGGCAATGGCCGATTGATCAGGGTAATCCAGGGAATAGTGCAGGCCACGACTCTCGTGTCGCTGGATGGCTGAAATAATAATGCGCTCCGCCACGACCGCGAGGTTTCTGAGCTCAATCAGGTCACTGGTGATACGGTAATTGGAATAAAACTCCTGGATTTCCATGTGCAGCAGCCTGATCCGGTGCTGAGCCCGCTGCAAACGCTTGTTGGTTCTCACAATACCGACGTAATCCCACATAAATCGGCGCAATTCGTCCCAGTTGTGAGAAATGACAACGGCCTCATCAGAGTCGGTGACCCGGGTTTCATCCCAGGGCTTGGCATAGTCAGGCGGGGGTATATCAGCAATACAGCTTTCGATATTGCGGGCGGAGAAGTGCGCATAGACGAAGCACTCCAGCAGGGAATTGCTGGCCATTCGATTGGCTCCATGCATTCCGGTGAAGGCTACTTCTCCAATTGCGTACAGATTGCGAAGGTCTGTTTGACCGTGCTCGTCCACCACAATGCCTCCGCAGGTGTAATGTGCTGCTGGCACAACGGGGATTGCCTGTCGGGTGATGTCGATACCGAATTCCATGCAGCGGCTGTAGATGGTGGGGAAGTGGGAACGGATGAAGGCGTCGGGTTTGTGGCTGATGTTCAGTAATACATGATCGCAGCCCAGTCGTTTCATTTCGTAGTCGATTGCTCTGGCGACGACATCACGGGGTGCGAGCTCTGCACGTTCATGAAATCGGTGCATGAAGTGCTCGCCGTTGGGCAGCACCAGTGCGGCCCCTTCTCCGCGCAGCGCCTCGGAAATGAGAAAAGACTTCGCCTGAGGATGATAGAGGCAGGTCGGGTGAAACTGGTTGAATTCCATGTTGGCGACACGGCATCCGGCTCGCCAGGCTATGGCGATTCCGTCCCCGGACGCGCCGTCTGGATTTGTGGAATACAGATAGACTTTGCTGGCGCCTCCAGTCGCCAGAATCACCGCTTTGGCCTGAAACAGGATCACGTCCCCGGTGTCTACATTGAGAACATAGGCTCCGTTGCAGCGAATCTGAGTGGATCCGTAATCTGCCTGTTTGAGCAGATCGACGGCAATGTGGTGCTCGAAGACTTCAATATTGGGTTCTTCAAGCACGCGTGCCGAGAGCGAGTCGCTGACGGCCTTGCCGGTAGCGTCAGCATTGTGGATAATGCGACGATAGCTGTGGCCGCCTTCCTGGGTCAGGTGCAGGCTGTCAATGTCCTCGGCATCGCCGGAGAACTCCACCCCCATATCGAGCAGCCACTGAACTGCGCGGGAGCTGTTCGATACAACCCGGTGCACGGTGCCTTCATGGCACAGGCCTGCCCCCGCTGCCAGCGTATCCTCGACGTGGGCGCTCACGCTGTCCTCGCTGCCCAGTACCGCGGCAATGCCACCCTGGGCCCAGTAGGTCGATCCGGATGTAATCCCGGTCTTGCTGAGTACCGAGACACTGTGATTTTGTGCCAGGTGCAGCGCGGCCGATAAACCAGCCGCACCGCTGCCAATGATTAAGACATCTGAGTAGCGTGCATCGCTCATCGGGATAGGTGTTCAGTTGTGGGACAGATAGAATGGTACCTGGTTGCAGGAGTCGCCAGTCGCTAGTATATCTGCAAGCACGCTCATTCGCAGGAGGCCTGGTTTGTGTTTTCGTGGGAATTTTTGGTTCACGGGCCTGTCTAGTTCATGCAGAATATGCCGCTGGTGGTCTCTGGATTCTGATCTGGTGTGAATACGCACAGGCCTATTCAACCGATTCTTGCAGCCTGACTCACCAGGTGAACAGCGGAGAAAACACAATGGCCCGGGGGGCAGAGCAGAGTGACGCGCAGCTTGTCAAGCGCGTTCAGAAAGGTGACAGGCAGGCCTTTGATTTTCTTGTGCTCAAGCACCAGTATAAGGTTCAGGCGGTCATCAGCCGGTTTATCAGGGACCAGGCAGAGGTCCAGGATATTGCACAGGAAGCGTTTATCAAAGCCTACCGTGCAGTGCATAATTTTCGTGGAGAAAGTCAGTTTTATACTTGGCTGTATCGAATTGCCGTCAATACAGCGAAGAATCATCTGGTGACCCGTAACCGGCGCCCGCCCAGCGACGATATCGACATCAACGAAGCCGAATCCTATGGTGGCAGTGAGTATCTGAAAGATAACGATACTCCCGAGGGGGAGATGTATCGTGGTGAGCTTGAGCAGGCTGTATTCCATGCGATTGCCGAATTACCCGAAGATTTGCGAACTGCAGTGACCCTGCGCGAGATGGAAGGCATGAGTTACGAGGAGATCGCAGAAGTCATGGAGTGCCCGGTGGGCACGGTTCGGTCGCGAATTTTCCGGGCGCGGGAAGCTATAACCGACAAGATTCGTCCGCTCATGGAATAGCTCCGTGGCAGCACTGTGGCGCCGTGCCCCAATGCAGCGTTCAGGTTCATACACAGGGGAAAGATGCTAAATTTTTGAAACTTTTACGAAAATTTCCTGTCACACCCTCCAACTTTGCAGGACAATGACCGTCAACTACCTCGTGCCCGACAGAGTCGAATATATGAGTCAACAACCTTTGGATATGCGTGAAACCCTTTCTGCCTTGGTCGATGGGGAGGCCTCTGACCTGGAGCTCAGAAGAATACTGCGCGAGCGAAATGAGGGCTCAGATGGCAGCGATCTGCGAGACCGCTGGGACTCATATCAGAAGATCAGCGCGGCTCTTCGCAGGAATGAGTATCAGGGAGTTGATATCAGCTCTGCCGTTATGGAGGCTGTTTTCCAGGAACCCCCTGCGGGCACAATACGGCAGTGGGGGCGCGCAGTGCGTCAGACTGCCATAGCAGCCTCGGTTGCGGGTGTTGCGCTTTTGGGTGTGCAGCAGTATCAGATTGCCCAGAACCAGATGTCCGGCTCAAGCTCTGTGGCTGAAGCTTCCCGGGCCACCCAGGCTTTTCCGGTCGAGCAGCCGCCATCCGGATTTGAGTTTCAGCCGGTTACCCGGGCTGTGAGTTCTTCGGAGCAGGTGCTGACTCAGGGTACACAGATTCAAATCCCGGTTGACCGGGATCAGATGATGGCGCATCTGGATGAATTGGTGAGAGAGCACTCCGAAAAAGCAGTTCGCGCGAACCAGAGCCTGTTGCCCGTCGTGCGCGTTCCGGCTTCCGAATCGGAACAGTGAAGAAGTTCGCCTCGAAGCGATTGCGATGAAGACTTTTCGGAAACTGTAACTTGAACCCGCGCCATATCATCGCCACTATAAAAACAGGCCTGTGCGGCCTGTTTTTATTTGTGCCGGCAGCAAGCCCCGTCTGGGCGCAGAGCGATCTGCCCAATCGCACCGATCCGCGAGCGATGTACGACAAGATGATTCAGAGTCTAAGCGCATTTGACTATCGGGGCATTTTGACCTACGAGCAGGGCGGCAGTATCCAGACGTTCCTGATCGCCTCCGAAGCGGTGGACAACCAAGTCGATCAGATGCTTGAAAAGCTTGACGGGCCAATGGCGAAGCACAGCTATCAGTTTGAAATCGACTGTGACAGACCGGCCCGAAAAACCGCCAGGGAGTTAAGCGACTACTACAATTTTTACACTCGTGGTGATACCAGAATTGCCGGTCACGACGGGGTGGAGATCGTTCTATCTCCAGTTGACAAGTACCGCAATGGTTTCCACTATGTGATTGATCCGATGACCGGCCTGATGCTGCGGTCCATGGTGTTGACTCCAGATCGCCGCATGGTGGAGCGCACACAATTTGTGTCTCTCGACTACCGAAACCGTGCCGCTCCTCGGCGGGGTGCGGATGCACCGCCAGAAGATGTCTTGGAAGATGTTCTGGTCGGGGCGGAGAATTCCGGGGACGACTCAAGAGAAGTAGGCTGCACTCCACTGAGAATCGAAAATGGCTGGGCTGCTGGCTGGCTTCCGGCCGGGTTTGAGCTGGTTGGTTCCGAACTGGACGCTGATCGGGCCAACCTGGTGTATGCAGACGGCATCTCCATGTTCACGGTGTTTATTGAATCGGTGCTCGAGAGTTTTCTGCCTCCCAGTAATGCGCAGCGAGGGGCCACGACCGTGTATTTGGACTATCTGTCTGACCAGTCTTCTACCTATCTGGTATCCATCGTTGGAGAAGTGCCGATTGCCACATCCGAGCGGGTTCTGGGTTCTCTGCGCCGCAACTAGGTATACTGACCGGCAATGCTCTCAAAATCTGAATCCATATGTTAGTCGAGCACGGCACCATTGTTGAAGTGAGCGACGATGCTCTGTTGGTGGAAGTGATTCAATCCGGTACCTGTGGCACATGTGCCATGCAGAGGGGATGTGGGCAGGGTGTTCTGGCCCGATATCTGGCAAGCAGTCACCATGTACGGGTCGCCATTCTGAAATCCGGGCACCGTACATTTTCAGTTGGGGAGCAGCTTGAGTTGGGCATCGATGAATATGCCACGGTGCGCGCTGCCCTGCTGGTATACCTGGTGCCTGTGCTCTGTCTGGTTGGTGGATCACTTGTGGGTGGTCTGCACTCAGAACCAGTGTCGATTGTACTCGCAATTGTCGGTGTGCTCGCCAGCGGCTGCTGCGTGCGGTTTTTCAGCCGAAAGAAGGCCGATGATCCTGCCTATTCGCCCGTAGTCGTCGACGATCATGCGATCCTCAGGGTCCTGTCGCCCTAGCCGCGTGTGCCCGGGCTACAGCCCTCAACGTTATTCGTCCAGCCATTAGAGAATTGTCTATGTTCAGGGGTGTTCAACATCAACCATTCTGTGCTCTGCTGATTCTGTCTGTCGCCATGCTGGGTTCGACAGGCGCACAGGCGCGAGGACTTCCCGATTTTACCGACCTGATTCGCTCCAGCAGCCCGGCGGTTGTCAAGATCAATACGCTCGGTGCGGTCACTTCCGGATCGGGGCAGGGCCAAAATCCCAATCTTCCGCCCTTCTTTCGGGATTTTTTCGAACAGTTTCCAGAGCCCCAGCGCAGGCCATCGGCGGGGATTGGTTCGGGCTTTATTGTTTCGGGAGACGGGTATGTTGTGACCAATCACCATGTGGTTGAGGGAGCTGCACAAATCAGGGTACGACTCAATGATCGCCGTGAATATGAGGCGAGGGTCGTAGGTTCGGATTTTCGTTCCGATCTGGCTCTGCTCAAGATTGAGGAGAAGGATTTGCCGAACCTTGAGTTCGCCAATTCGGATGATCTTGAGGTTGGCGACTGGGTTGTGGCCATAGGCTCCCCCTTTGATCTGGAATACTCTGCCAGTGCTGGGATCGTCAGTGCAATTGGTCGCAGTCTGCCCAGTGGCACCGGCCAGGACTATGTCCCTTTCATCCAGACCGATGTGGCGATTAACCCTGGAAACTCGGGAGGGCCGCTGTTTAATCTCGATGGCAAGGTCGTGGGTATCAACTCACAGATCTACACACGCTCAGGCGGCTTTATGGGGCTGTCTTTCGCTGTGCCTTCAGGCCTCGCCATGGACGTCATTGAGCAACTGAAGAAAAACGGTACAGTCTCGCGTGGCTGGCTGGGTGTGATGATTCAGGACGTGAACCGTAGTCTTGCCGATTCCTTTGGTCTGGATGTCCCCCAGGGGGCACTGGTATCCCACGTGCAGAAAGGTGGTCCGGCCGATGTGGCCGGTATTCAGGTAGGCGATGTGATCGTGGAATTTGCTGACCAGCCTATAGAGTACTCGCATGATCTGCCGCATGTGGTGGGACAGGTTGATCCGGGCACCGAGGCAGCTGCCCAGATCATACGCCAGAAGCAGGAGATCAGGATAACCGTTGAAGTGGGGACTTTGACGCAGGGTGGACAGACTTTACTGGGCAGCAACGACCCGAATGCACGCCAGGAAGGGCTTGGGCTGATTCTGAAGGATTCGGACCCTGCAGCGCTGGACAAACTCGATCTTGAGGCCGGCATTCTCGTCCGCCGCGTTGAACCTGGTTCCCCCGCTGCACAAGCAGGCTTGATCGCCGGAGACATCATAGTGCAAATTGCGTTTCAGGATCTCAGTACAGTTGCAGAGTTTGAGCGAATCGTCTCAGAGCTGGAAACAGGTGCAGTTGTGCCCATCCTGTTCTATCGCGGCGATACAGCAGTCTTTCGCACGATTCAGGTCGACGATTAAAATCATTCGTACCTACTCGCCCCCCTTCCTGCTTGATCATTTTGGCGGCGGCGCCGTTGAAGGCGATCTGGATGGCGGTCAGCGGGTTGGAGCCTTGGTGGGCCATGCGGATATCGCGCTCGGCGCGGGTGTTGGTGAACGGGGTGTCGGGGTCGCGGCGGTGCGCAGCACCTCGGTGTCCTACTGGGTCAGCGCCTCGTGGAGGTTCTGGGCGTCGGACCTGGCGATGCGCCCGCGCTGCCCGTCGAGGCGGGCGGGGTCCTGGGAAGTTCCCCTGTGGCCTGGGTGAGGATGGTCCGGTAGCGCGTGCACACCCGGTTCATCGTCCCGGGACGCTGTGACACCTTCGGGACCGGACACGAGCGCAGTGACAGATATGTACTTATGAGTGAAGACACACCGAAAAGACCAACTGGCCTGCCGACCACGCGGCACGATGCGCTGTTCCGCACCCTGCTGACCAATCCTGAGCGGGCAGGACAGGTCTTGCGCGATCATCTGCCAGAGCCGATTGCCACGCGTCTTGCTGCGCAGGATCCGCGATTGATCGATGGCAGCTTTGTTGATGAGGCCCTGCGCGGGAGCCAGGCCGACCGACTGTTCGAGGTGACACTGGATGGTGGCACTCCGCTGCTCATTTACGCATTGCTTGAACACAAAAGCGAACCGGACCAGAAAACCCCGCTCCAGCTTGCCGGGTATATGATCAATATCTGGAAACGCTATGCCGATGAGCATCCAGACCTCAAGAGCCGATTGCCAGCGATCATTCCGATTGTCTTCTACCATGGCGCCATGAATTGGACTGTTCCGCGCTCCCTGTTTGATCTGATCGAGGATGATGAGGAGATACGTCCATTCAGCCGTTCCATGGCCTATGTCCTGCGTGATATTGGTCAGATGAGCCTGGAGCAGATGTCGTCCCGCCCTGAAGTCCGGTCAGTGTTTCATGTGCTGCATATCTCGCGGCGAGACAGGATTGGGCACGAGGAACTGGCCGATATCATCGCCCCGCTTGTCGATGGATCGGACTTGGAATCGGCAACTCTGCACTATATAGTAGGTGATCAGAAGATTACGCAGACCATGCTTGAGGCTGCGCTGCGTCAGGCGAAACCGGAACGATGGGAGGCTCTCATGGGCACACTTGCTGAAACCTGGTTCGAACAGGGCAAAGCTGATGGGATGGCTGAGGGTGAAGCCAGAGGCAAGGCTGTTGGGATGGCTGAAGGTGAAGCCAGAGGTGAAGCCAGAGGTGAAGCCAGGGGCAAAGCTGAAACGTTCCTGCAACTGGCGCGTCTCAAATATGGCGATCTGTCCGAGCAGTGCATCGAAGCGGTGCGCATCGCCTCTGCCACGCAACTGGATCACTGGCTGCACGCTCTGCTCAGCGCTGAAACGCTGGAGGACATTTTCAATCCTCCTCACTCACAGTGAACTGAGTGCTGCCACACAATGGTGCCATACAGTGTCCGGTGGCCAATTGTCAGACGAGCCCTGGCCATGAGTCACACGTCTTGGTGCGACGAGAGGGCGCACCTATCCCTTAAATCCACCACCTTAGGTGAGAATTGAAAGGTGCTTAGAAGGTTGGTCAACACACCTTTTGAGTTCTCTCCCCAGCTGTCAGGGGTACAACGGCACCCAGGGGTCAGTCTCAGCTGATCTCGGCCTCGACGGTCGTCTCGCGGGTCTCGAACAGGATGTCCACCAGGACTCCACCGCCAGGCGCTCCGCCGGCGGCATCAGCGCGATCAGCATCTGACACACCCCCGCCGTCGCCTTGGAACCACACCATGCGTTGTCCATGAACCCCGTGCGATCATGAAACGCACACACCAGAGAACCTCTTTCCTATGGTGTCAAGGGGGGTGAGTAGTTACAATCATCCTGGGTAGACTGCACGCCATTTTTTTGTCAGCCCGTGTTCGGGCTTTATCGCCCGCGCTCCGATGTGCCCTGGGTTGGCCGGTGGGCAGGCTTTCTCGCACAGGTTTTGCATTTGTCCGATCTCAGCCACATTCGAAATTTTTCCATTATTGCCCATATTGATCACGGCAAATCGACGCTGGCCGACCGCTTTATACAGATCTGTGGTGGGCTGACTGAACGCGAGATGGAAGATCAGGTGCTTGACTCCATGGATATCGAGCGGGAGCGTGGTATCACGATCAAGGCGCAGAGTGTCACCCTCACATATCAGGCTCGGGACGGCACAGGCTACCAACTCAACTTTATCGATACTCCAGGACATGTTGACTTTTCCTATGAGGTTTCCCGATCACTGGCGGCCTGTGAAGGTGCCCTGCTGGTCGTGGATGCCGCCCAAGGGGTGGAGGCGCAGTCTGTCGCCAACTGCTACACGGCCATTGAGCAGGATCTGGAAGTTATCCCCGTGCTCAACAAGATCGACCTGGCTCAGGCAGAACCTGAACGGGTCTGTCAGGAGATCGAGGACATTATTGGCCTGGACACCAGTGCGACCCTGAGCTGCAGTGCCAAGACCGGCTTGAATGTAGCAGCTGTACTGCAACAGCTCGTTGAACTGGTACCTCCGCCTTCAGGTGATATTGAAGGGCAGCTTCAAGCGCTGATTATTGACTCCTGGTTTGACAACTACCTCGGTGTTGTCTCCCTGGTGCGCGTTGTTCAGGGAAGAATCAGGCTCAAGGACCGGATAGTCTCCAAGAGTATCGGCAAGACGCAGGTTGTGGACCGTGTCGGCGTGTTTACTCCCAAGCAGACCGATCTTAAAGAACTCAAGGCCGGTGAGGTTGGCTTTGTTATAGCTGGGATCAAAGATATTCAGGGTGCCCCTGTCGGGGACACTTTTGTCCATGCCAAACAGGCCGAGTCGGTGAAGGCACTGCCTGGTTTTCAGCGCGTGAAGCCCCAGGTGTACTCGGGCCTGTTTCCGGTGAACTCGGATGACTACGAGAATTTGCGCGACGCACTTGGCCGTCTCTCGTTAAGTGATGCATCGCTGTTTTACGAGCCTGAGACCTCAGATGCCCTCGGATTCGGGTTTCGCTGCGGCTTTCTGGGAATGCTGCATATGGAGATTGTCCAGGAACGACTGGAGCGTGAATACGACCTGAATATCATCAGCACCCTGCCGTCGGTTGTATACGAGGTTATCACCACAGCTGGAGAAAGCCTGCTGGTCGACAACCCGTCCAAACTGCCCGACCCCGGTGCCCTGGAAGAAATTCGTGAGCCCATTGTCGAGGCCAGCATCCTGGTTCCCATGGATTATCTGGGGAACGTGATCAGTCTCTGTGTGGAACGACGTGGCGTACAGAAGGATATGTTGTATGCTGGCAGCCAGGTGCAACTCACCTATGAAATGCCGATGAGTGAAGTGGTCATGGATTTTTTCGACCGGCTCAAATCGGTCAGCCGGGGTTTCGCGTCGCTCGACTACAACTTTGTGCGCTTTGACACGTCCCCTTTGGTTAGGCTGGATATGCTGATTAACGGCGACCGGGTCGATGCCTTGGCGCTTATTGTGCACCGCGATAACGCGCAGCACAGGGGCCGGCTACTGACCGGCAGGATGAAGGAACTGATTCCCCGGCAGCAGTTTGATGTCGCCATTCAGGCGGCCATTGGCGGGCGCATTATTTCCCGGTCAACAGTGAAGGCGCTGCGAAAAAATGTGCTGGCAAAATGTTATGGCGGCGACATTACCCGCAAGAAAAAGTTGTTGGAAAAGCAGAAAGCCGGTAAAAAGCGCATGAAACAGCTCGGTAGTGTGGAGGTGCCCCAAGAGGCATTTCTCGCTGTATTGAAAACTGACGACTAGTATCAGACCGGTCAATCTGGATATTCCATGGATTTTGATTTTGCTTTAGCGCTGTTTATTGCCGTAGTTCTGACAGGTGCCATCTGGGTGCTCGATATTCTGGTATTGCGCAAGGCCCGCAAAGAGGAACCGCCGTCCTGGGTGGTTGACTATGCGATCTCGTTTTTCCCCGTACTTCTGATCGTGTTCGTCATACGATCCTTTGTGTTCGAGCCTTTTCAGATTCCTTCGAAGTCCATGATTCCCACGCTTGAGGTGGGCGACTTCATTCTGGTCAACAAATATATTTATGGTGTGCGCCTGCCGATTCTCGGTACCAAGATCATTCCCGTTGAGGATCCCGACCGTGGTGAGGTTATGGTGTTTACTCCTCCCCATGACAGTCGGTACTTTATCAAGCGAGTGATAGGTCTTCCCGGGGACCGTATTCGCATCGAGGACAATCAGCTCTGGGTCAACGAACAGGCCTATGAGCAGGAATTTATTGAGGTCGTGGAGCAGAAATTGACCGCCGAGACACACCTGAGCGTGGAAACTTCCGGGGAGGTCAGACATCGGATTCACACCCGCGATCCAGCCAGCCGATATGGGCGCAGTCTGGAATTTGTAGTTCCGGAGGGGCATTACTTCATGATGGGAGATAATCGGGACAACAGTCTGGATAGCCGCTCTTGGGGAGCTGTGCCGGAAACAAACATAGTCGGCAAGGCGGTTGCCATATGGATGCATTGGGAAAACTGGGGTATTCCCTCATTTTCCCGTGTAGGGGGAATCAATTAAAATCCGGATACTGCCCGGGGGATGGGTATGCGATATCAACCTGGGGCTTCGACAGGTGTCATCAGGCGTGGGTTGCTGGCAACGGCGGGTGGTCGCTGGCACGGCAGGCGTCACAGTCGGGCCACTTCATACAGACAACCGGTCGTCGAGCCGCCTTTAATGGTGTTGTCACCCTCGAAAACAGATGCAGCACGGCCGATGAATGGCCGGCTCGGATTCGTCTGTCATTGATTACTCGGGATCTGTCCAGGTTCCAGCAGCGGCTGGGATACGAGTTCAAGGACATTCGTTTGCTTGAACAGGCGCTGACTCATCGCAGTTACTCAAGGGAACACAACGAGCGCCTGGAGTTTCTCGGCGACTCGCTGGTGAACGCATTGGTCGCAGATATGCTGTATGTCAGGTACCCCGAAGTACCTGAGGGGCCAATGACACAGATGCGCGCATCCCTGGTGTGTGGTAATTCTCTGGCCGCAGTCGCCAGGGGGCTCGATCTGGGTACTGCGCTGCTGCTTGGAGATGGCGCGGCCAAGACTGGCGGGCATCGACTGGATTCCATTCTGGCAGATGCGTACGAAGCATTGGTTGCGGCGATCTATCTTGATTCGGGTTGGGATGACTGTGCCCGGGTTGTTGGCAGCCACTTTGACCAAAGATCCAGTGGACTGGAAGGAACTGCTGAGATACGGGACTCCAAATCCAGGCTGCAGGAATGGCTGCAGGCGCGGGGCGAACCCTTGCCCGAATACCAGATTCTGGACGTCAGGGGTCCCGGACACGCGCAGCATTTCCGCGTATCCTGCAGGGTGATTTCCCTGCCCGGCGATTTTGTGGGCGAGGGCTCGAACCGGCGGGCTGCGGAGCAAGAGGCAGCTGCGTTGGCTATCGAAGCGGCCAGGGTGGCAGAGTCGAACGAATATTCAGACAGTGCAGATGGCGCAGCCCACTCAACAGGATCGTAAAAATCCAGACAGGATGGACGGGTACCGGGGTGGTCCGGACTTCAAAAGTGGCTATATCGCCATTGTCGGGCGGCCCAATGTTGGCAAGTCGACGTTGCTCAATGCCCTGCTGGGCCAGAAGATCAGCATTACCTCGCGCAAACCGCAGACGACGCGGCACAATATTCTGGGAATTTACTCTGCTGAAACTGTACAGATGATGTTTCTGGACACGCCGGGACAGCATCTCAAGACATCCCGGGCCCTCAATCGGTACCTGAATCGTACCGCTAGGTCTGCCCTGACGGGCGCTGATCTGGTTATCTTTGTTGTGGACCGGATCAAGTGGGGTGAGGAGGATGAACTGGTTCTCAAGCGGGTCAAGGCATCCGGGAAGCCGTGCGTGATAGTCGTGAACAAAACTGACCGCTTAACTGATGAAGGCCTGTTGCTCCCCCACATTCAAGAACTGTCCGGTCTGCTTCCCGATGCCGATTTCATTCCGGTTTCGGCGTTACGAAAAACAAATCTCAACCGGCTTCTCACGCTCATCGAATCCAGATTGCCGGAGGGGGCACCACTTTTTGATGAAGATCAGGTCACCGACAGATCCATGCGATTCCTTGCTGCCGAGATTGTGCGTGAAAAAATCATGCGCCAGCTGGGTGAGGAGGTGCCCTACGCGTCCACTGTGGAGATTGAGAAATACGAGCATGACGGCCGACTGACCCGCATCAATGCACTGGTTCTGGTTGAACGGCAGGGCCAAAAGAGCATTCTTATTGGCGACAAGGGCACAAGGCTGAAACAGATCGGCATCGAGGCACGTCGCGATATCGAAAGCCTCAGTGGCGGCAAAGTAATGCTGGAGCTCTGGGTCAAGGTGAAATCCGGCTGGTCGGATGACGACCGGGCGCTGCGCAGTCTGGGTTATCAGTGAGCGGCTCTGCGGGCGCTATTGCACAGTGAACCAGTCGTCTCCCGTGCGCATCACCAATGAACCCGCTTTTGTCTTGCGAACCCGGAGCTATCGTGAATCCAGTTTGCTGGTTGATGTCTTCACGGAGAACCAGGGCCGCATCCGCCTGATTGCCAAGGGTGCCAGAGGCGGCAGAACCGCCGTGGCAACCCGGCTCCAGGTTTTTCACGAGTTGCGTCTCAGCTGGCAGGGAAAGTCCGAACTCAAGACGCTCACGGCGGTTGATTCCCTGAGGTGCCTGTTGCGCCGCAGTGACAGTCTGGTGGCCGGTATGTACCTCAATGAACTGATCTACCTTCTGCTGGGTGAAGCCGACCCGCACCCAGTTCTGTTCCGGCACTACCGTACTGCCCTTGGTGAGATCGAGGTTGACGACGCCCTGGAGCCCCATTTGCGCCAGTTTGAGCTCAGTCTTCTCGGGGAACTGGGCTACGGCCTGCAATTCAGAGAAGATGTGGAGGGGCAACCCATCCTGCCGGAGCTGGCATATCAGTACATTCGGGAAGTCGGTTTTCAGGTCGTGGGGGAGGGTGTCGAGGGTGCTTTTCCCGGTGCTGTGCTTGTCGAACTGGCAACTGCCGGCCCCGTTTCGGCATCGGCTCTGCGTGCAGCCAAGGTGCTCTGTCGTGCCAGCATTGACCTGCTGCTTGATGGTCGTCAGTTGAAGAGCCGAGAATGGCACCGGCCGCCGATACCGACAGCTCATGCAGGGGCACATCGCTAGCCTCCGACACCAGATAGAGAAAGCATGATCTTCCCATCCGTAGAAACCCTGGTTGGTAACACGCCGCTGGTGCGTCTGCATCGGCTGCCAGGGAGAACCTGCAACCAGATTCTTGCCAAGCTCGAGGGCAATAATCCGGGGGGCTCAGTCAAGGATCGCCCCGCACTGAATATGATCGCGTGTGCTGAAAAGCGGGGGGAGATCGAACCCGGAGATACGCTCATTGAAGCGACCAGCGGCAACACAGGGATTGCGCTGGCCATGGTTGCCGCCATGCGTGGGTACCATATGAAGCTCGTCATGCCGGCCAGTGCGACAGAGGAACGGAAGGCATCCATGACAGCGTACGGTGCTGAATTGATCGAGGTGACGGCGGAGGAGGGCATGGAAGGAGCGCGTGAACTGGCTCTGGAGATGCAGGAGGCGGGAAGCGGGCTGGTTCTGGACCAGTTCGCCAACCGGGATAACCCTCAGGTGCACTATGAAACCACGGCTCCAGAGATATGGGCCCAGACCGAGGGCACCATTACCCATTTCATCAGTTCCATGGGAACTACCGGCACCATCATGGGTGTATCCCGGTTTATGAAGGAGAAGAACCCCGACATTCAAATTGTCGGCCTGCAACCCGAGGATGGAGCGGCGATTCCAGGGATTCGGCGGTGGCCTGAAGCCTATGTGCCGAAGATTTTTGATGCCAACTGCGTGGATCGTATCATCGACATGAGTCAGTCACTGGCAGAACAGACCATGCGCGACCTGAGTACTCAGGAGGGTATCAGTTGCGGTGTCTCCTCCGGTGGTGCCGTCGCTGCAGCACTGCAGGTCAGCGCTGAAGTGGAGAATGCAGTGATAGTCTGCATCATCTGCGACCGTGGTGACCGGTACCTCTCCTCCGGGCTTTTTGCCACCCACTAGCAAGTTCTCACCGAACCGCCATGAGCGCACCTAATTACAGCCTCGACGACCTTATGTATCTGATGCAGCGACTCCGTGATCCAGAGGACGGGTGTCCCTGGGATCTGGATCAGGATTATTCGACCATTGTCCCTTCGACCATCGAAGAGGCCTACGAAGTTGCCGATGCCATCGAGCGCCAGGACATCGAGAGTCTCAGGGAAGAGCTTGGTGATCTGCTGTTTCAAACCGTTTTTTACAGCCAGCTTGCCGCCGAGGATGGGCAGTTTACCCTGCTGGAAGTCATCTCGGAACTGGTGGAAAAGTTGGTAAGCCGCCATCCGCATGTTTTTCCCGATGGCAGTCTGCTCAGCCGCAGGGGAGACAACCTCGATTCCCCGGCCGCCGTAAAGACCCAGTGGGAGGAGATAAAATCGGCAGAGCGGGCGCGCAAGGGCCACACAAGTGTGCTTGATGATGTACCCCTCGCGCTTCCGGCGTTGCTGCGGGCTCAGAAATTACAAAAGCGGGCTGCGCGGATTGGTTTTGACTGGGGTGCAGATAGCGAGCAGGGAGTTTTCGACAAACTTGACGAAGAAATAGGTGAGGTACGACAGGCGCTGGTGGGCGACGATCCTGGAGACATTGAGGATGAGTTGGGCGATCTCCTGTTTACCTGTGTGAACCTGATCCGCAGACTGGGCTTTGACAGTGAAACTGCACTTCGCAGATCCTCTGCAAAGTTTGAACAGCGCTTTCGTCGTCTGGAAAACAGGGTGGGAGCCGATGCCCTGTCACGCCTGAGCCTGGATGAGCTGGATGCCCTGTGGGAGAAGGCCAAGCGGGATCCCTGATGCTTCCGCTGCCAAAAATAAGCTGTACAGTCTCTTGTCGCACACGGGACTCCTGTGTAGGCTAGGCATCAGCCCCTTCGTGTACACGCATTAGACCATTCATGAGATTGATACTCCTTGGCCCCCCCGGAGCGGGAAAGGGCACACAGGCCCAGAAAATCTGTGAGGACTTCGGTATCCCGCAGATATCTACCGGCGATATGCTGCGGGCAGCTGTGAAATCTGGCTCTGAACTGGGGCAGGAGCTGAAAAAAGTGATGGATTCGGGTGCCCTCGTATCCGATGAATTGATTATCGCGTTGGTCAAGGAACGCATTGAGGAGCCCGATTGTACGAATGGCTTTTTGTTTGATGGATTTCCGCGAACGATTCCACAGGCCGAGGCCCTGCAGGATGCCGACGTACAGATCGACCATGTGGTCGAGATCAGCGTGCCGGATTCCGAGATCGTGGAGCGCATGAGCGGTCGCCGTTCTCACCCGGGCAGTGGGCGTGTCTATCACGTGAAGCACAATCCCCCCAGGACTGAGGGTATGGATGATCTCACCGGTGAACCGCTGGTCCAACGGGATGACGATAAGGAAGAGACGGTTCTCAAACGCCTGAGTGTCTACCATGAGCAGACGGCTCCCCTGGTTGCTTTCTATCGAGCCCAAGGAGGGGAATCAGGAGATGCACCCAAGTACTCACATGTCGCCGGTGAGGGCAACGTGGAGGATATTGCGTCCGAGATTGCCTCGGTCCTGGGCTAGATCGGGTCCTGCCTGCAGGCTTCTCGAACTGTATCGGATGCGCATATCCGCTGGAACAAGGGAGGGCAGGGCGTGAAAGGCTCCAGCCAGCCAGCTGGCCTGATACTGGTGAACCTCGGTACGCCGGAGAACTGCACTACCGCATCGGTACGAACCTTCCTGCGCGAATTCCTCAGCGACCCGAGGGTCGTGGAAGTTCCGCGCCTGATCTGGTTCCTGATATTGAACCTCATTGTATTGCCACTTCGTTCGGCGCGGGTTGCCAAGGCGTACAGGCTCATCTGGACTGAACGCGGTTCGCCGCTTCGCTACCATACCCAGGACCAGGTGACGAAACTTCAGGAGCGGTTTGCCCTGCGCTACCCTGACAGGACGCCCCGCGTGCACTATGCAATGACCTATGGGAAACCAGGTCTGGAAGACGTACTTGATGAACTCTGCGCCGGTGGCCACGGGCGCGCGGTCATTTTGCCCATGTATCCGCAGTACTCGGGAGCGACGACTGGTGCAGTCTGCGACCAGGTTGCCGATTATACAAAATCCCGCCGCGTGCTGCCGGCACTGCAGATCATTAACAGCTACTTCGATCAGGCCGACTACATTGCGGCACTTGCTGCTTCGGTGCGCGCATTCTGGGAGCAGAATGGCAGGGGAGACAGGTTACTGTTTTCCTATCACGGAATCCCGGAATCATTCGTGACCAGGGGCGATCCCTATACTGGACACTGCGAGTTCACCACAGGGGCTGTGGCAGAGGCCCTGGCTCTTGAACCACATGCGTATCTGATGAGCTATCAAAGCCGGTTTGGAAAAGCCCAATGGGTCAAGCCATACACCGACATCACCATCCGGGAACTGGCTGAATCCGGAATCAGATACCTGGATGTCGTGTGTCCCTCCTTTGCCACCGATTGTCTGGAGACCATTGAAGAAATTGGCGAACAGAACAGCGATCTTTTTGTTGAAGCAGGGGGTTCAGAACTGCGTCTTATTCCCTGTCTGAATTCCAGCGAGCCACATATTGATGCGCTTGAAGCGATCACTGCGCCCTATCTGGAAGCGGCTGTGCATGCCTCCCGGAACACTGTGCCATGAGCCTGATCCTTGCAGTTGATTGCTCCGAAACTGCCTGCTCCCTGGCTCTGGGATCTGCGGACAGTTCTCGCGAGGAATGTACACCCGGTCCAGGTCGGCACGACCAGCAGATCCTCCCCATGTATCGCCGGCTGCTGAAGGATTCACAGTATGAGGCCGGGCAGATTGATGCCATTGCCATAGCGGCGGGTCCGGGGTCATTCACTGGCCTGCGCATAGGATTCAGTTTTGCCCAGGGACTTGCCTATGCACTGGGCAGACCGCTTATCCCCATTTCATCGCTTCAAGCCATGGCACTCAGCTGGATCTCGGGCCGCGACACCGGTGACATAAACAGAATCGAAGTGGTGCTCAATGCCCGCATGGGCGAGCTCTATCTGGCCGAGTTTGCCATTGGTGACCAATGCCGGCTCGATCGAGTGTGTGAAGACCGGTTGATTACCCTGGAGGACTTTAACTTCAGGCGCACGCGAGAGACGACAGCGGTCATTGGCAGCGCACTTTCACTGCCGGAGTTCGCCGGTATTCAGGCGGACTTGACGGACGCATCTGCCTGCATCTGCGCCCGCGCCCTTCTGCAACCCGCGGAGCAGATGCTGGCAGAGGGCAGGGTTGAGTCGCCACTCAGCGGCGAGCCTGCCTACCTGAGACGTGCCGATGCCTGGCGCACTCTCGATCAGCAGCGCCAGCACCTGGCACAGCAGAGTACTTCTGCACAGGCAGGGTCTGTCCAGGGGCAGAAAAACTGATGCTGGACTGGTGGCAGATTCTTATGTTGGCCCTGATACAGGGTGTGACTGAGTTTCTGCCCATCTCGAGTTCGGCTCATCTGATTTTGCCGGCCGAGCTCTTCGGCTGGGCGGATCAGGGATTGGCGTTTGATGCAGCGGTGCATGTCGGTTCGCTGGCGGCGGTGCTCATCTGTTTTCGCGCCCGGGTCGGGGATATTGTGCTCGGTGGCGTGCGATCACTCAGAGGTGACTGGACTGCTGGTGGGCAGCTCGCCTGGCTGCTGGTGCTGGCGACGGTACCGGCGGGGTTGGCAGGCTTGGCATTGAGCGATTTTATCGAAGTCAATATGCGCTCCGGTACTGTCATTGCATCGACCACAGTTGCCGGAGCTGCGCTCCTGGGCGTGGCTGACCGCGTCGGTAACCGGGACAGGACCCTGCTCGAAATCAGCTGGGGTGTTGCCCTGCTGATTGGACTGGCCCAGGCACTGGCGCTGGTGCCCGGAACCTCGCGGTCCGGGATCACCATGACCATGGCCCTGTTGCTGGGATTCCGCCGCAGTGCGGCTGCCGAATTTTCGTTTCTGATGTCCATACCCGTCATCCTGTTGAGCGCACTGTGGATGTTGAGAGATCTACTTGATGTCGATTCAATTCCCTGGGGACAGGCTCTGGTCGCGGTCATGGTCTCTGGACTGTCCGCCTATCTGTGTATCAGGTGCTTTTTGGCCTGGATTGAGCGTATCGGTTTTATGCCCTTCGTCGTGTACCGGATGGTGCTGGGGGCGGGGCTCTTCTCTCTGGTGATCTGAGCCTGCCTGCTGCTCTTTGCCCGCTCAGCCACTATAATATTCCCATTCAGATTCGCGGCTACGTATGAACCAGGCACAATCCGGAGCCATTCCTGGCGTAAAACAGATCATTGCAGTTGCTTCGGGCAAGGGTGGCGTGGGCAAATCCTCCACAGCCGTTAATCTGGCGCTGGCGCTCCAGCTTTCCGGCACACAAACAGGCATCCTCGATGCCGATATCTACGGTCCCAGCCTGCCATCCATGCTTGGCGTTGCTGAGGGTACGCGGCCCCGGGTCAGTGAAGGCAATCGCCTGGTTCCCATTGAGGCGCATGGGATTGCGCTGATGTCCATGGGAGTGCTGACCACCGAAGATACACCCGCTGTCTGGCGCGGCCCCATGGCCAGTGGTGCGCTGCAGCAGATTCTCACCCAGACGCTGTGGCACGAACTCGAGGTACTGATTGTCGACATGCCCCCGGGAACCGGTGATATTCAGTTGACTCTCGCGCAGAAGGCCCCGGTCAGTGGCGCGGTGATTGTGACCACGCCCCAGGACATTGCCCTGCTGGATGCGGTGAAGGGTGTTGAGATGTTTCGCAAGGTATCGATTCCGGTGCTGGGGCTCGTGGAAAATATGGCGGTACACATCTGCTCCAACTGTGGTCAGGCGGAACATGTCTTTGGCACAGGCGGTGCCCAGTTGATGGCGGAAAAATACCAGGCACCAGTGCTCGGATCCCTGCCGCTGGATATGCGCATCCGCGAGGATCTGGATGACGGTATCCCGACCCTGATCAAGAGCCCTGATGGGGACATCGCCCAAGCCTACAAGGATATCGCCGCCCGGGTTGTCGATCGTCTGGATGAGATGTCCAGGGGCACCGTCGCTCCGCAGATCATTATTGACTGATTCCTCTTGATTCCGAGAGCCGGCGGGATCAATGTGGATGCAGACAGACGGGAGAAAGAGCAGAGCGGATGAGTATCAAGTCAGACAGGTGGATCAGGCGCATGGTTGACCAGATGGGGATGATCGAACCCTTCGAGCCCGGCCAGTGTCGTGAGCTGGATGGCAGGAAGATTGTTTCCTATGGCACCTCCAGCTACGGCTACGATGTACGGTGCTCGGACGAGTTCAAGGTGTTTACCAATGTGCACTCCGCCACCATAGATCCCAAGCACTTCGATCAGGAGAGTTTCGTTGATTTCAAGGGGGAGTGCTGCATTATTCCACCCAACTCCTTTGCCCTGGCACGAACAGTTGAGTATTTCCGCATACCGCGTTCTGTGCTGACCGTGTGTCTGGGTAAATCAACCTATGCGCGCTGCGGCATTATCGTCAATGTCACGCCACTTGAGCCCGAGTGGGAGGGGCAGGTCACCCTGGAATTCTCCAATACGACGACGCTGCCGGCCAAAATCTATGCAAACGAGGGCGTGGCGCAGATGCTGTTTCTTGAGTCCGACGAGGTCTGTGAGACATCCTATGCGGACAGGGGTGGCAAGTATCAGGGACAGACCGGGGTGACGCTTCCCAAGACCTAATTTCGGAGTGTCCCCGAATGGCCGGACCTGCCTCTGAAGAAAAGCCGAGGGGCGACGATGATCCATGACAACACGCGGCATGGCGCAACGACCCTGGTTGCCGCGCCCACTGCCCTGGCAGAGACCGTGGGGCACTCAGGGAGAAAGATCTGCACTGCCAGTGCTATCTGCTCTCTGAGCGCAAAAAAATCTCTCCTCAGAGGTCCTGTCGTTTTCGAGCGCCTCGTCACTATCTTTAGTATCCGAGACAGCCCATCATCGGGCGTGGCGAAAAACCCTACAGCGCACATCCCTCGGGCTTGGGCAGGCTTGATTGTCGGGGGGCTATAATCATTCATCAATTTTCAATAATCAATCGGTGAATAACTGAGCGACAGTCTTCATGGGCAAGAACAGGCGTGTACGGCTGTTATGCGCATCAAGCACCTGAAACCCATATTGCTCGTAAAACCCCTGCACACCATCATCCAAAGCATCAACGACGACTGCATAGGATGGTAAGTGCAGATTAACATCATAGGCATGTTGTAGCGCTTTGATGAGTGATACCTTTCCCAGTCCATGCCCTTGAGCTTCCGTATGCACCGCCAATTGAGCAATCAGCATGACAGGAATGGGGTAGTGTGGCAGCTTCGTGGCTAGCTTTTGAGGTAAGTTCCTGCGCTCAATCTCAGTATGGGATAAGGTGTAATACGCACAGATATTTGCCTCATCTTCCTTCGATGGCAGCACCATTATCTTACTAATCCCTGCATCCCTGTGCCGCACGGCAAACTGCTGTAGAAAGGTATTCAGTTCATCCGTGCCACAATCGAAGGATTTGCGATCATGAATGGTTTTATCAAGCTCTACAAATGTGGAAGACGGTATCACTGAATACCCTGTTCTCTGGCAAACTCCATCGCTTCACGCAGCTTCTCATTCGGCGCGTCAGCTTGCTCACAAGCCGCCATAAAGCGGTCAAACACATCATCCTTGAGCGTAATCGACTCATGCTCGCGAATAACCTCTTCTGCATCCTTTTCAATCAAGCGAACAACATACTCGGTCAGGCTTTTCATACCCTTTAGGGCCGCAGCCTTTTCCGCAGCCGCTTTGACCGTTTCATCAATTCTCATATCTATACGTGTTGTCGAAGCCATAACCTACGCCTCAGTTAAATTGCCGGGTTAGTTTAATATACCACCTCCAATGCCATTTGTACAGCAATATTCCGTACACATACCCGTATCCAAGAACGCCTTCTTGGTCGTGATCCAGCGACGAAACGCTGGCCATCTCCACTGGCGGAACAGTGGTCTTGGTTAAGCGGAGAAGCACTTACGGTATCCAAACCGCGCAGAGTGGCATTCAGGATCTGGACCGCTCCGGATCACGGTCGGTGTTTGTCGAAGCCAGCACCCGTTTTGGCAACGCCACCCGTGTCACCATCGATCTCTTCCACTTCAGTGCCGATGCAGAGGCCGATGCACTCCATGCGTTCAGCCGGGACAGCTATCTGGAGATCAGCCTGAACTACCACTTTTGACCGCCACAGCGCTGTCATCCGGGTTGTGCGTCCAGCGAGTGCCCGGAGACGGAGGCTGAGAGGGGACCCATCAGGTAGAGATACAGCGGCATGATGTCTTCAGCCGTTTTGAGAGAAGCAGGGTCTTCGGCCGGGTAGGCGGTAGCACGCATGCGGGTGCGTGTTGCCCCGGGATTTATGGCATTGACACAGAGGCTTGATGCTCCGTCCATCTCGTCAGCAAGAACCTGCATGAATCCTTCGGTGGCACATTTGGAGACGGCGTAAGCTCCCCAGTGGGCTCGACCGGAGCGCCCGACGCCCGAGGATGTAAACAGAATCTTGCTGTCCTCGTTGCGCTCCAGGGTGGGGAGCAGTGACCTGGTCATCAGGAACTGGCTACGCAGATTGACGTTCATACAGAGGTCCCAGTCACTGGTGTGGTAGCTGGCAATGGGTCGGCGAGCGCCCAGTGCCGACGCATTGAAAAGAACGCCATTGAGCGTACCCAGGCGTTCCTCGAGAGTGACTGACATGGCTTCGTACTCTGCTTCTTCTGCGCCAGCAAAATCAATCGGGTATATGGCAGGTTCGGGCGGGGAGACCTCCAGAGTACAGATCTGGTCGTAGGTGGCTTCCAGCTTGGGAACAGTCCTGCCCGCCAACACCACCTGCGCACCACGCGCGGCGAATGCCAGGGCAGCAGCTTTGCCGATGCCATCTCCGGCCCCGGTCACCAGTATGACCCGGTCGGCCAGATAGTCTGGTCCGTAGGCGGCAGAGAAAATTTCCCGGTGACTCAGGGGGCTGGTCATAGGTGCCGGTCACTGAGAATGGGAATGAGGTCGGCTGGCTGTTCGACCAGATAGTCGGCCCTCCAGTCCAGTGGGTTCTGGGCAGGATCAATGTAGCCCCATCCGGCAACCACTGTAGTCATGCTGGCGGACTTGCCTGCCTCAATATCCCGAATGTGGTCCCCGACATAGACGCACCGTGCCGGGGTGACGCTCAATCTGCCAGATGCCAGAAGCAGGCCCTCAGGGTCGGGCTTGTTCTGTTGTATATGATCCGGACAGACGAGTACGGCGCATTCCGGGACGAGGGCGCTGACTATGGGGGCAGCATAGGACTCGGGTTTGTTGGTTACCAAACCCCAGGGTACCCGCTCGCTGGCAAGCACGTCCAGAACAGTGTCCAGGCCCTCAAAAACCCGGGTGTGCTCGGTCATACAGGTGCGATAGTTGTCAAGCAGCGCCTGGCGCAGGCGGGGCAATTCGGGAGCGGATGCCTCCAGATCAAAGGCGGCTTTGATGATGCCGATAGATCCATCCGAGATGCAGGATCTTATGGCACCGTTCGCCAGGGGCTCGCGCCCCTCGGCAACCAGAAGCGCATTGATCGCAGTCTCAAAGTCAGCGGACGTATCCAACAGTGTGCCATCCAGGTCAAAGAAAACTGCGTCGAAGGCAATGCTCATTCGGTTCAGATGTCCCTGACAGCATGAACCAGATAGTTCACATCCAGATCGCGGTCGCTAAGCCGGAATTTCCCGCTGATGGGGTTGTACAGCATACCCGTCGTTTCCACGAGGCTCAGACCCGCGTTACGGATACACTGGCAGAGTTCGGAAGGCCGAATGAATTTCTTATACTCATGGGTGCCCTTTGGCAGGAGGCCGGCGATGTACTCGGCGCCGACTATTGCCAGCGCAAAAGCTTTGGGATTGCGGTTTATGGTTGAAAAGTACAGGTGTCCGCCAGGTCGCGCCAGGCGGGCACAGGCGCTGATAACTGACTGAGGGTCTGGCACGTGTTCCAGCAGTTCCAGACAGCAGACAATGTCGTAGCTGTCAGGGGTTTCTTCCGCCAGATCCTCTGCCGTACTCTGTGTGTAGGTGGGTGTTGCACCGGTCTCTATGGCGTGCAGTCTGGCTACTGCAAGTGGAGCTTCGCCCATGTCGATCCCGGTTGCCCTGGCACCGAGTTGTGCCAGGGCTTCGGTCAGAATTCCGCCGCCACAGCCGACATCGAGGAAATCCTTGTCAGCCACAGGAGAGCGCGTGTTAATGTACTCAACACGTACAGGATTCATCTGGTGGAGAGGCTTGAAATCGCCGGTGGGATCCCACCAGCGAGATGCAAGGCTTTCAAACTTTGCGATTTCGCCGGAGTCTACGTTTGCAGTCGCTGAGTTATCGTTCATGGTCGGTCTGGTAGTTCAGGTTGTCAGTATGATGTGGTTGCAGGTATTCTGGGGCTAAATTTTCTGCACCCACCACCCGATTCTGACCATTTTGCCTTCGGGTTTGGCGTGTATGGCGGTCGGACAGGTTGCCGTGTGCGACCAGTTGATCGGTGTGCTGGGTTCAATCAGATCTATGACGGCATCCTGCGCCAACTGAGCCAAATCTACCATAGCCGGATATGCGGAAATTGCCAAGCAGTAGCAGTTGACAACAGGGCAATTGAAGAAAAATCACCCTCCGGGCCAAGAATTGCCTGCATAAGCCCTGCACGTGAAGGGCGTGTCTTGAGCCTTTGCCAGGATTGATCACGAAGGGTTCTAAACGGGGGAGCCGGGGCTCCTTCTCGGACGACATGCCGGGGCCGCTGCAGTGCGGCCCCGGCATCGTGGCCAGGCTTCTGAGTGGAACCTGCCGAAGGGCCAGTGAACTCGACGCCAAGGCCCTCGACGAGGCAGGCTTCACGGCCGTGTGCGCACGCGCGCCCAGTTGATCAGTGTGTTGGGTTCAATCAGGTCCTTGACGGCATCCTGCGCCAACTGAGCCAAATCTACCATAGCCGGATATACTGAGGTTGCCACGTGTAGTTGACGACAGGGCAACTGGAGGAAGGCTGCTCACCGGTCTACGAAGTGCCCGCACGATCCTATTATCATTGTAAATTGAAAATATATATTGTAAAATACAAGGATGATAGGGAGGAGAATCAAGCAACAGGTACGCGAAGCTCTAGACCGCCAGGCAGCGGTGGCTATCATTGGGCCGCGTCAGGTCGGCAAAACGACACTTGCGTGCGAGGTTGCTGAAGAGCGGGACGCCCTGTATCTCGATCTCGAAGACCGCAATGATCGTGAAAGGTTATCCGATCCCGGACTGTTTCTGGAGCACTACGAAGACAGGCTGGTGATTCTTGATGAGATCCACCGCACTCCTGAACTCTTCCAGAGCTTGCGGGGAATTATTGACAGGGGACGACGCACAGGACAACGAACGGGGCGTTTCCTGATCCTGGGCTCGGCCTCCATTGACCTGTTGAGACAATCCGGGGAGTCACTGGCCGGGCGCATTGAGTATGTCGATATGCACCCGCTGGATATTACGGAAGTTGGTACTGCCGATCATGCTCTGAACCGTCTCTGGATTAGGGGCGGGTTTCCGGACAGTTACCTGGCCAGGAACGATGAGTACAGTTTCAGGCTGAGAAAAGATTTTATCCGGACGTATCTCGAAAGGGATGTTTCCCAGTTTGGGCCGCGCATTCCGGCGGCAACGCTGGAATCCTTATGGACAATGCTGTCTCATGGGCAGGGATCGCTCCTCAATGCTTCCAATCTTGCGTCTGCGCTCTCATTATCCGCACCGACAGTAACAGGGTACATCGACTTGCTGGTTGATCTTCTGCTGGTGAGGAGGCTCAGACCTTATCACACACATATCGGGAAGCGGCTGGTGAAATCGCCAAAAGTCTATGTCCGGGACACTGGACTGCTTCATGCACTGCTGGGGCTCGGAGACCATAACAGCCTGTTTGGCCATCCTGTCGTTGGAGCGAGTTGGGAAGGTTTTGTCATAGAGAATATACTCTCCGACCTCCCGTACAGGACGCAGTCGACTTTCTACCGGACTGCGGCAGGGGCTGAAGTTGACCTGGTTCTGGAGTTTCCAGGCACATCCGAAATATGGGCGATAGAGATCAAGCGCGCACTCTCGGCCAAACCGAAGAAAGGCTTTTATCACGCATGTGAAGATATTCAGCCGCATAAAAGTTTCGTCGTTTATGCGGGACAAGAACGGTATCCGATATCTGAAGGTGTTGATGCCATCAGCTTGCCGGAAATTATGCTGTTACTTGGAGATGGTCGTTAGGAAGTTTTTACGGGCAGTGTGATGGTGCCTCCCGATCTACCGCCCAGCCGATTTGACTATTTTCACGCAAATGGGTGCGAAGCTGGTGAGCAGAAGGTCAGAATTTCGGGCATGGGTGCTCGGGGGTTTTCACCCGCTGATGATCGCGGCGGGAGAACAACGGCGCGGCATTCAGCGGTCCCTATTCGGGGATGGGTGGTGTCTCACTTTGAAATTCACACTTCTCTTTCGGTAGCAAGTCCCATAGAACGAGGTCATCAACTCAATTATAATTTGAGAGGCACCCCATGATCCGCTTTACCCCACCCAAGATTCTGGACTTCGCGGGAGTCGGCGGCCATGAGACGGTCACTGACCCTCCTTGCAGCCGCCCTGCTGGCCCTCGCCCTGCCCACCGCGGTGATGGCGCAGCAGGCCTGCACCTCGTCCACTTGCACCGTCACGCTTTCTTCGGTTTCCCAAGTCGTGGACGGCTGCGGCAATCACGCCACGCCGGGCCGCATGCGGCTGACCCTCTCAAGAAGCGACCCCAGCATTAGTCGGGAGGACTTCCCGACCGTTACTTCGATCGAGATTAATAACGATGCAAGAGCGAGAATTAGATTTGCAGACTGGGAATTCCGCACTCCGGGCACTGCAAACAATGCTTGGCAAGACGGGCAGGCAAACTATGTCAGCGCTGTTGCCGGCAGGCTGCGCGACACCATCTTCGAGGTGCGGCCCAAGGCCGGTGCCCATGTCTGGAGCAATCGCAATCCCAACAACCCCAACAATCCCAACGCGGGCCCTGGCGAGCTGGTGGTGCATGTCTTATCACTGCAAAGAAACTCCCGGGTTACCACCACAGGCTCGGCCTACTTCCTGTTCATGGGCGGCAAAGGCTGCGCGCGGGTTGGTCTTGGGGGTGAACTCCTCGGCGCTAACCAGTAACGCGACCGGGACACGCAGCCAGCTTCGGCCGAGTGTCTCTGATTATTGAGGAGTGAATCAATGGTCGATAAGAAGAAATTGAACGGGGATGAGGGGAGTTGCAGGCTCATCCTCAATAGTGTACTGAATCCCGGTGATCCAGGCGGTAATCTGGCCTTCCGGAGTTTCATAGCAGATCTCGTCATTCTCTGATTTACCCAGGGCGGCGCGGGCGAGTGGTGAGTCGACACTGATCCAGTTTCGCTGTGCATCTATCTCGTCATAACCGACGAGACGGACCCGGAGTTTTTCACCGCTTTCTTTCTCCAGATCCAGCCAGGCACCAAAGTGGACCCTGCTCCGGTCTTTGGGTAACCGGTCAACCACCCTGAGAACATCGAGTCTGCGGGACAGGTAGCTGATTCGCCGGTCGAGTTCGCGAAGTCGTTGCTTCCCATAGATATAGTCGCCGTTCTCCGAGCGGTCGCCGTTGGCGGCGGCAGCTTTGACCGCAGCAACGACTTGGGGGCGTTCCACTTTCCAGAGATGCCTGAGTTCAGCCTGCAGTTTCTGCGCACCTGCGGCGGTAATGTATGGGGAGGATTGTGGTGGGGTGGGACGCCAGCGGGACATGCAATCTGGTGGCTCTCAGCCGGCGGGCTGGCGGGTGTCGAGGTTGGCGATGCGCAGATCTGTGACCGTGGAATCTGTCTCAAAACCGAAGATGGTTCCATAAAATGCCAGTTCAGCGTTCAGTGCGTGGATGATATTTCCGGCGGTACGGAACCCGTGGCCCTCGTTGTTATAGGTCACCAGACTGGTGGTGATGTCGGCTTCACGGAGCGCCTCGAACATGGTCCGGGCCTGCTCGGGTGGCACCACCCGATCCTCCATTCCCTGAAAGAAAATAATTGGACAGTTAAAACCCTTCGTGTGCTTAATCGGAGAGCGTTGATCATAAATATGGGTCTCACTCGGTGGGCCCACCAGTGAATCGGTGTAGCGGGACTCGAACTTGTGGGTATCTGCGCAGAGCGCCTGGAGGTCGCCAATGCCGTACCGGCTGCATCCCGCCGAGAACATGTCGCGGAAGCAGAGTGCGCTGAGCACGGTATAGCCACCGGCGCTGCCACCACGGATAATCAGTCGTTCGGGATCGGCCCAGCCCTGGCTGACGCAATATCCGGCGGCGGCGCAGGCATCGTCCACATCATGGATGCCCCAATTTCCATCAAGGCTGAGACGGTAGTCACGCCCATAACCGGTGCTGCCCCTGTAATTGATGTCTGCCACGGCAAACCCGCGGCTGGTCCAGAATTGTATCTGGATATTTAGTGCGGCGTTCGTGGCACTGGTCGGGCCGCCATGGCACATCACAATCAGCGGGGGCTTTTCAGTGTCGGGGCCGGTGTACCCAACACTGTGTGGCGGATAGTAGAACCCTTGGGCTGTGGCACCGCCAGTGGTGTTGAACGCGATGGATCTGGCAGTTGAGATGGCATCCACCGGAAGCGGGAGCGCCGGATTTTCGCCGACAGGCTCAATCCCGGCCGGTGAAATCTCACAGATATGCCCCGCAGTCGTGCTGCTCGCACAGACCGCCAGCGCCTGACCAGTCGTGGGGTCTGTCGCCAGGTACTGCATCTGGCTGTAGTCCGAGGGGATGGAGTCGCACTCCAGAGTGGACAGGTTTAGCCGGAAAGCACTCCAGATACCCTGGTGCACATGGAGCGCGAGGATTTCATCCCTGCCCGTAAAGCCCCAGGTTGACATGCCGAATTGCCAGAGTGGCAGGCCACATTCACGCGGCTCGGGGGCGAGATGGCGGTCCTCACCACCCGGGTGGTAGTGGTAGAGATTCCACCAGTTGCTCCGGTCACTGACGTAGTAAATCTCGCCGTCTGGAGACCACTGCGGCTGAAACAGCGATTCCTGCCCGGATATCAGTTGCTCCGCGCTGCCCTGAGGGTCATCCAGACGTGCTGTCCAGAGCTCGTTTGCTGTCCAGGGCATCTGGGGATGGTTCCACTGGAGCCAGAGTAAGCTGCAGCTATCCGGCGACAATCTTGGGTTGGAATAAAAATCCGCCCCGGAGACCAATTGTGTTTCCGCGCCCGAGCTGCAGTCGATGGAAACAAGTGAGGCACGGGGTTCACCCTGTGTGTCGGCGTGGTCTTCAACTACGGCGATGAGTGTCCGGTCAGCCCGGTTGTACTGCAGATCGGCGTAGCGGTGTGCGTTCTGTGTGCTGAGCACCTCCGGCGTGCGCGGATCACGGAAATCAATCACATGGATGCGCTGATCCCCCTGATTGACAAAATAGAGGTGATTATCGCCGAGAGTCCATGCCCCTCCGCCATATTCGTGCACGCCAGTTCGTACTGAAAATTCCTCGGGTACAAGGCTGAGTGGCAGACCCTGATCAGAGGTGACAATGGTGCAGCGGCCACCCTCGTCGGGTCGGCTTTCGAGCCAGTAGAAGCCGCCATTGTGAATCCGGGGCTCGGACACTCCGCGGGTTTTTTCTGTGAGCAGCTCTGCACTGACCGGTGAGGGCCAGCTCCCGAAGGCTGCAACTGTTGTACAGTGATCCATGGTCTGTGAATTCAACTGGGTCTACCGGATCACGAGCCGCCGGTATGCTTGATTCTATAGCCCTGCTGCTCAAGCAGTTCCCCGATCCGCTCGCGGTGGTCGCCCTGGATTTCGATAGTGCTGTTTTTGACCGCACCGCCGGTCGCGCAAGCGGATTTGAGAGTGTGTGCCACTGACGTGAGATTCTGCCCGGGAATACCGCGTACGATGGACACGGTCTTGCCTCCCTTGCCTTTGGACTCGCGGCCGATTCGCACGATCCCGTCCCCGGGGTCAGCGGAGGGCGCAGGCGGTGTCTCCTTGATGCGACCAGCATCTGTGGTGTACACGAGTCGGGAATTTCTGCTCATACGCCAGTAGTCTCAGACTAATTGGGAGACACCATTATAATGCCTGGGAACTGGCTGGGGAGATTCAGTGCCTGATGGCGATTCGGGGCTCTCACCGTGGGGCCTGCGCAGGTAATCCGGGCGGGAGTGCCGGAATGGGTTTCGATGACTGAGACAGTCCAATCGGGCTTGCCAGCGCAGATCACAGGGAGCCAAACCGGCGTATGTGCTTTCCCTCAATAACCGGCTGATCGTACCCCAGGGTCATTGAGTTGATCATGGCGTTCCCAAGCTGCTCCGATGTGCAGGTATACTCGGGGAACACTGTTCTGATAAGCGGGTACATATACCGGGTGCCGGCAAGCATCAGGTTGTATATGCGGGTGCGTGACCACGTTCCCTGGCCGGGCTGAATATAGGCGGGTCGCATGATGTGGCAGCGCTTGAACGGCAGATTCCGCAGCTCATCCTCGGTTTCACCCTTGATCCGTTCCCACATCACTGAACTCTGGCTGTTGGCGCCATGGGCGCTGACGAAGCAGAAACTCATCTCGTCCGGGTTGGATTCCAGCAGTTGCCGGGCCATCACCAGCGTTATCTGCTTGGTGATTTGCGTGTACTCTGCCTCATTCATTCTGTAGGAGGAGACTCCAACTGCGTACAGGCAGGCATTATAGCCAGTCAGTTGATCCGCTATGGGCGACAGATCGGTGAAATCCTCATGCACCAGAGTGCCGTGTTTCGGGTCCGCCGATTCAAGAGGACGCCGGGTCAGGGTCAGTACCTTGTCCACCTGGTCACTCGCAAGACACTGTTGCAGGGCACCTTGCCCAACCATGCCGGTGGCGCCAGCCAGCACAACATTCAATTTCATGGCAGTTCTCGTTCAGTAGGGAGGGTCAGATATTTTGCCTGGGTAGATGGGAAAAGAGAATTACCCGCCGCGAGCAGGTCTGCAGACAGGGTCAGGCAAGGGCCGATGATAATCAGCTTCTGCTCACGCTTTTTGGCGTCCTTGAGTTTTTGCCGGGATTGAAGGAGTCAACAGAGGCGAGGGGGTAACCCAGATGACCTACCAGCGGGTTCATTCCTGATACGAGCGCCACATCAACATCTTCAGGCAGTGGTTCCCCACCAGGATACACGCCCATGCGCGAAGCCGTTACATTGTGAGAGGACTGGTCAATGGTCAGGGTCGAGAAGTAGTTGGGGGAGCCTGTTGCACCAAACAAGCTGCGAGCCATGGTGTAGCCGAGGGTATTGGCATAGGCACCGGTGCCGACGAATATGGCCACGGAGCGCGGTTCGTACTGTTCGATGAGCGCGGCCATCCTCTGGCCGATTTCCCTGGTTGCGACGGCGCAGTCTATGAGGTGCTGCTGGCCATTGCCATCCATTGTAGGACTGGTGTTCAACCGGTTGGCCAGCCCCTGCTGGAACTCAATGCCGGCCGTGCCCTTGAACGCATCTGGAGCCTTCTGAAATGGGAAGCGCCCTGTCGGACGCGAACCGGACAATCATGATGTCTTCAACCTCCAGCTGATAGCCACAGATGGAGCATATCCGACAGGCCGTTTTAACAGAAGGCATTGCGTGTCACCTCTTGGGGAAATTGTTCAGACCAGGCTTATACCTGTTCGGGCAGGGTATCAAAGCTGCACAGGATAAATGCTGCGGCCAAATAGACGAACTCATACAGCATACCGAACCAGAGCATGGTGCTGGTGCCACCGACGATCAGGCTGATCCCGCAGGTCACCAGAAACACGGAAGTGATCAACATGGCAGGTGGCAGCCACTGGCGTCCGCGCACGAAATAGAGGAAGGCGCACCTCCCGGCGGCAGCAACGCCTGAGGTCATATCGGTCTTGAGCATGTTGATGCCCCACAGGGTCTCTGCGCTGACCTCGAACAGTTCAAGAGCGGATTCCGTGAAAAGGTCCACATTATCCAGTTGCGCGCCTGATCAACCATGAAGAGAAAGAAAATGATTTTGACGAGTATGAGTCCCAGTGTGTGCTGACATGAAATTCTTCCTCAGGTGAATATTGAAACTGAAGGTTGAGTATAGGGAAAATACTGGAAAACACAGGCATGTGCGCTCAATCCTGCGAATGAATGGTTCCGACGGGAGATCCTCTCAGAACCAACCTGCCTGAATTCGGGGATCTTGCCACATTGAGTTATACTGGGATGGTCGCGGAGGAAACCCTGCGGCTCTATCCGGTCAATATATTTCTCGAGCGCCAGGCGGTGCGGGACACAGAGCCGGGCGGGTACAGAATAGCGGCGGATACCCCTGTATTTCTGGCGCCGTACACAATTCACCGGAATCCGGACTATTGGTCAGCTCCAGCTGTGATCCTGCTTGAACGCCATGCTCCAGAATCGGCGGCATCACGTCCACGCTATGCGAATTCCTCGTTTGGGTGCGGCAGGCGGTGCTGCATTGGTGACAGACTGGGCAGGCTCGAGGCGGTGTTGACGCTGACCATGGTATCCCAGAAGTTTCCGCTGGAATCCAGTGACGGCTTTCCCGATATACAGGCGCTCCCGGCACCTGTACCAATGGGCGGGATGCCAATGCAGTTGATCGCCCGCTGCGGCAGGCCCGAATCCCGTGTCCGGCCTGGTCACTGTAAGGGTGAAGATGTTGGTGCCTCTTGACCAAAGAGTAACAAGGGGCGAAATTGAGAACAGACATTTGGTATGCGAGGTGCTTTGGAATGGTGAACCTGACCTTTAGGACTCAAACTGGTGACACAGTAGAGGTAGCGGCTGAGGTTGGAACAACCTTGATGGAGGCTGCTGTGCAGGAGGGCGTCGAAGGTATAGACGCCGAGTGCGGAGGTGCGTGCAGCTGTGCGACCTGTCACGTCATATTTGATGACAGGGGATATGCGCTGGTGGGCGCTGCGAACTCACTGGAAGCAGAAATGCTGGAATTTGCTGAAAATACCTGCGAGACAAGTCGGCTGGCCTGTCAGGTGAAGATTTCGGAAGACCTTGATGGACTGGTAATTGAGGTCGGTGAGTGCTGAGCAGGTGTCCCTGTGCCAGCTTGAGCAGGCTCCTGAATGAACATGGACGCAGGATTTCAGTGGTACACCAGCGGTGTAACAGGTCGGCCATGGATCTGACGGTGATCAGGGGAGGGGTATCAGTGCTGCCTCTTCTTGTCCTCGTGCTGGCTGCGTGCAGCCCGACTGAAGCGGTTGATGAAACGCCTGCTGTCAGGCCAGTCAAGATTATCAGCCCGGTCTCGTCCAGAAGGATGGTCGTGCACAGTTATCCGGGTATCGTCCGGGCATCTGAGCGGGCGGAGCTGGCTTTTCGGGTTACCGGCCAGCTGGTTGAGCTACCCGCCAAGTCCACGGGCACTGTCGAGCAGGGTGAATTGCTGGCCCGTCTGGATGATGCGCCGTTTCGGAATGATCTGAAAGAGAAGCAGGCCAGGTTTCGATTGGCCAGTATCCAGTTTGATCAGATGGAAACGCTTCGCGGACAGAATCTGGTCAGCCAGCTCCGGTATGACGAGGCAGCGACGCAACTCAAGGCAGCACAGACTGCTCTGGATCACGCCCGCGACAATCTTGCGCATACACGGCTGACCGCACCCTTTGCCGGTGTCGTCGGCAGGGTGCATGTGGAGAATTTCCAGATGGTGGAGGAAAATGCCCGGGTTGTTCTCGTGCACAACATTGATCAACTGGAGATAGAATTCAGCATTCCGGAACAGCATATCATTGGGCTGGAACGGCGTTCTGTCGGAGATGATCGGGAAATATGCGGCAGGATATCCATGTCATCGGACCCAGGCGCGGACATCGCCGGCTGCTTCAGCCGGTTCGAATCAGCGCCAGATCCCGTCACCCGAAACTACAGGGTGTATTTTTCCTTCGCACGACCGGATGGTCTCAACATTCTGCCGGGCATGTCGGCCACCATTGAACTGGATATGACCAACCTTGTCCCCGAGGGGAGCGAGGCGACATTTTATCTCCCGCTGGGTGCTATTTTTGAAAAAGATGGCGGGAGCTGGGTATGGCGCGTTACTGCCGACATGACAACCGAACCTGTTGCTATTGATCTGGTTGAACTTCGGGGAGACCTGCTTGAGGTGAGATCGACACTCGGTGCGGATGACAGGATTGTCGGTGCAGCAGCTGCTGAAATCCGCGAAGGTATGCAGGTGCGGGAGATCATCAGGGAACGCGGCCTCTAGAGACCCGGTATGAATATCCTCGGCACTGCAGCGCTGGAGCACAAATCCATAACCTGGGCGATCATCCTGGTTATCCTGGTGGGCGGCAGCTTTTCCTTTGATCGCCTGTCCCGCCTGGAAGATCCTGCGCTTGTTCTGCCGATTGCCAAGATCGTTACCGAGTACCCTGGAGCCTCTCCGCTCGAAGTCGAGGAGGAAGTCACGCTGCCTCTTGAACAGGTCGTGCTGCAGCTGCCATATGTTGATTTTATCGAGTCCACGTCCAGTCAGGGTATCTCACAAATCAAATTGATTCTGAAGTCGGCAACCGAGGGTGACCAGGTACCGCAGATTTGGGACGAGATGCGGCGGAAAATCAGGTCCGCCGAGTCGCACTTACCTTGGGGCGCACTGCCGCCACAGATTATGGATGATGCCGCCGATGTCTTCGGAGTCTACATGGCGCTGACGGGTCCGTCCTACGACTTTGAGGAGCTGGAAAATTATGCGGATTTTCTCCAGCGTGAGCTGACGCTGGTGCCGGGAGTCGGCCGAGTTGTCGTTGCCGGGCGCCGCCAGGAGCAGGTGTTCATCGAGATTGATCGCGCCAGGCTGGCTGCATCCGGGCTCTCTCCCTATGACATTGAAAGGGTCATGTTGGCCCAGAATTCCGTGCATCCGGCAGGCAGTATCCGGATCGCCGACCAGTATATGCGGATCAGCCCCGAGCGCAGGGATGCAGACAGCCTGACTGCGCTTTCGGACATTCTCATTGGCGGTGGTGGTGAGGAACTGGTCTACCTAAATGATATTGCCCGGGTCAGCCGGGGGTTTGCCTCTCCTCCCGCAGTCATTCAGCGACATAACGGCGAAGACGCTATTACCTTGGGTATCTCATTTATGCGGGGCATCAACGTGGTGGACGTTGGCGATGCCATCGATACCAAGCTCGCAGACATCAGACACCAGCAGCCGGTCGGTATGTCGCTGTCGACCATCTACAATCAGCCTGAGGAAGTAAAGAGCCAGGTGGTCAACTTCGAGCGCTCACTCCTGCTTGCGCTGGTCATTGTTACGCTGGTGATTCTCCTGTCCATGGGCTGGCGGCTGGGTATCGTCATCAGCAGCACCCTGCTGCTCACGGTGCTCACCACCTTTGGCGTGATGCTGATCTTTGGCATCCAGCTGCATCGCATATCGCTCGGTGCCCTGATCATCGCCCTGGGGATGCTGGTGGATAACAGCATCGTGGTTGCGGAAGGCGTGACCCGGGCTATTAGGCAGGGCGCCGGTCTCAGTCAGGCCATGCAACACACCATCACCCGGACCCGCATGCCGCTGCTGATGGCAACCCTGATTGCCATTCTGGCGTTTGCGCCAGTGGGGTTATCCCCGGATATGACCGGACAGTGGATGATTGATCTTTTTCGGGTTGCCTTCATCTCGTTATTGGCAAGCTGGATCATCGCCATCGTGCTCACACCCTTCTTCTGTGATCTGCTCTTCAAGGGTGTGTCCGATCTGCAGCGCACGGTCGGGCGGTCTTCGACAGGCGTACCGGGTCGCTGTTACAGATTCCTGCTCAACCTGAGCCTGGCCAATCGATCAGTCTCAGTGGTCCTGCTGCTGCTGATTCTGGTCGCATCGGTGCTGGGCTTCGGTCAGGTCAAGCAGTCATTCTTCCCCTTGAGCAGCACCTCAACATTTGTTGTCCGGTACGCCTTGCCAGCGGGGAGTGATATCAATGCCGTCTCTGAGGATGTGCGGGTATTGGAACAGAAGATTCTGGATTATGAGGCAGTGAAGGGGGTAACAGCATCCATCGGGCAGGGACATCTCTGGTTTACCATGAGCTACGAGCCGATTGTCAGTACGCCGGCTGAGGCTGAACTGGTCATCAGGTATCACTCCCTCGATAGCATGGCTCCTCTGGTTGCGAGTCTCAAGCGCATGATCCAGGAAGAATTTCCTCAGGCCAGGAGCCAGGTTGTCCAGCTGCAGGTTGGGCCCACGCTCGACTACCGACTCGATGCACGGATCACTGGCCCCGACCCGGATGTGTTGCGGCAGCACGCCGACCGGATAATGAATCTGCTGGATGACAACCCCAAGGTCACCGATCTGCACCAAAACTGGGCTGCACGAAATCTGGTCATGCACCCGCTGTATAACGATGCCAAGGGTGCACGACTGGGCATCGGGGTGCGGGATCTTGAGCGTGCGATTGCATGGAATCTCAATGGTCAGCAGGTGGGCCTGTTTAGAGATGGCAGCCGGATGCTGCCGATTCTGATACGGGCACCCGAGTCCGAGCGGCAGTCGACCGATGCGCTACAGCGCATCCAGGTGTACAGTCCGGTGGTGCAGGCCTATGTCAATATTTCCCAGGTTGTCGACGGTATCGAACTCAGATGGGAAGATCCGCTGATCAATCGCTACAACCGCAAGCGCGCCCTCTCTGTCCTGTTCAACTCGCAGGGCACAACGGCAGCTGATCTGCATACGGAAATTCGGCACTCGGTTGAAGCCCTGGAGCTCCCCCTGGGCTACACTATGGAGTGGGGTGCGGAGTACGAGGATCGCAGGTGGGCCAATGAACGACTATTGCAATACGTACCCTTTGGCAGTCTGGTTATGCTGGTGTTCACCATGTTTATACTTGGCTCGCTAAGCCGGACCATACTGGTATGGCTCACTGTACCGTTCTCGTTGTGCGGCATTACGATCGGGCTGCTGGCAACGAACTCGCCCTTTAGTTTCACGGCGTTTCTTGCCCTGATCAGCCTGGTGGGAATGCAGTTGCGGGCTGGCATTATCCTGATGGAGGAGATCGTTTATGTGCGCCAGCAGGGAGAAGACTGGAACACAGCGATTGTTCAGGGCGCAGTAAACCGGTTCCGTCCTGTCATGATGGCATCAATTACCACTATCCTGGGAATGATTCCCCTGCTGTGGGATGTGTTCTTTCAGCCGATGGCTGTGTGCTTCATGTTTGGGCTCGGGTGTGCAACAGTGATTACGCTGATTGCCTTGCCGGTCATGATGGCGATTGTCTACGATCAAAACCGGAGCTCTTCCGGCATCCGGCCAGCATATTCAGGTTCCTCTTAGTGCCTGTGAACAGTGTGCTGCCACAGGGTCTGCGATGTGCAGGTGTAAAGAGTGAGTGCCAACTGTCGAACTCGAAGGAATCGAACACGATGTCACAGACTCCTGTACAGAAGTCGGGCGCGGACACCGATAGTTCATACCTCGTTTCTGAACGCAGTTCAGGGAAAAAGCGCAGGGTGGGAAAACAGGCCGGCACCCTGAGGATGAGGTGCCGATATCGGGCTGAACGCGTTGATGAGCACTGCGATGCCATTGTCATCGGGTCAGATCCGGGAGGACTCTCTTCAGCGGCCTGTCTGTCCAGAATGGGAAAGAAGGTCGCCGTGCTGGAACAGCACTGCACTTCTGGCGGCTTTACGCATGCCTATTGCCGAAACGGCTACGAGTGGGAAGTGGGTGTGCACTTCCTCAATGATGTCGCCGACCCGGAACAATTCTTCGGGAAGCTGTTCAACTTTCTTTCGGGAGGCAGGCTTAAGTGGTCGATTCTTGGTGAAGACAGGATTCGTCTGGATGTTGGCGACAGGCCAAGGATGGCCCTCGCCTGGGGGGTCAGCAGAATGTCTATATCGCACGTCAGATGCACAACTTCCGCGAGGGTATTCGTGGCGCTTATGAGCTGGATGTGCGTGGTCAGCAGATAGCAGCCCCCAAGCCTGCTCAAAGCGGAACAGGGTATTCTGGATGTCAGCCTGCATCTTGGCAGCATCGGCATGCCCGAACCTGCTCCGGCACCCCAAGACAAGCAGTTGGTCGTGCGGTCATTCTATGAGCGGCTTGATGCCGGTGACAAACAGGCCATCCTCGACCTGCCCGACCTGGATGCTGTATTCAGATTCCCGACTCAGGTTGCGCATGGGGCACACGGCTGCTGGAGCGTTGTTTCGCAGATTGGTGTCTACATACCCGACTATCAGCATGTTCTGGAAGACCTGAGCATCAGCGAGGCCGATGACAGTATCGTTGAGGTCGGTTGTATCAACGTTTTGGGCACCACCGACGCCGGACAGGCTCTGGAATTTCCAGGCAGCGCCAGATACCGGGTGGTTGATGGACGAATAACCGAGGCCTGGATCTCATCGGACCAAAAGTGCATATGGCACCCCGACATCCGGTGCGTCCAGTCGGCGCAGTTCCGGTTTTGGGGTGAATTATTGAGCCCAGCAGAGCGGGCTCCGACTTGAATTCAAGCGACAGATTGGCGTAGTCTTCCGGGACCGGACACGCTCCTTTTAATTCGCGAATGCACGCATCCACTGCCTGGCGTGACTCAGGGCAGTTGGTCAGGATTCGTATCCGGTGTGTGCGGCACCCAGGCAGCCCATCACTGAGTCAATAGCCCACAGGTTAACAAATAGGTGTACAGCATGAATTCACCCAGCGTCGCCCCGGAAATTTCCGAAATCAACCGCATCTTCGAAGCGCAGACTGCCCATAAATGGGTACAGAAGAAAACCACCGCGGTGCAACGCCTTGAGCGTATCGAGGGCCTCAAGGATGCCCTCCGGCGCTACGACGCGGATATCAAGGTCGCCCTGGCCGAAGATCTGAACAAATCCGAAGACGAGGCCACTGCCGAGCTTGGGACCATCTACGCGGAGCTGGAGATGACAGGCGGGAATCTGTCGTCCTGGATGGAGCCGAAGCAGGTCGAGACTTCAGAGCGATTCAAGAATGCACGGGCAGTGGTTACCTTTGAAGCGCGGGGAATCGTGCTGCTGTTCGGCCCCTGGAACTTTCCGTTCGGGCTGGTGTTTTTGCCACTGGTGCAGATTGTTTCGGCGGGAAACTGCGCCATCGTCAAGCCCAACGAGATGTCGCCTGCGACCAGTGCGATCTCGGCCGAAATCATTCGTGAGGTCTTCGACGAAAGGGAAGTCGCGGTTCTGGAGGGGGATGTGGATCTGGCGAATCAGCTTCTGGAATTACCGGTTGATCACATCTTTTTTACCGGCAGCCCCGCCGTCGGCAAGCTGATCATGTCCGCGGCCGCCAAGCATCTGGCCTCGGTGACGCTGGAGCTTGGTGGCAAAAACCCGGTGATTGTCGATCACTCCTTCGACATGCAGGTCGCGGCGGGCAAGATCGCGTTTCTGCGCAACTACAATCACGGGCAGGTATGTCTGTGCCCGGAAAATATCTGGGTTCCCGAGGAGAAGAAAGACGAGTTTGTTGCAGCGGCCCAGGGTGCTTTTCAGGCCATGTTTTATCAGGATGGCCAACTGAACCCCGGGGCATGTGGAAAAATTGTTGACCAACGCAATCTGAACCGGGTCAGGGGCTATATTGATGATGCGCGCGAAAAGGGTGCGCAGATCGTCTGTGGCGGCGGTATTGATGCAGACCAGCGCCTTGTTGAGCCAACGATCCTCATCGATCTGCCGGGCGATGCCAGGATTCACGCGGAGGAGACATTTGGCCCCATTCTCTCCGTATTCACCTACCGGGATATCGACGAGGTCTTCGCGGCTCTGCAGCAGCAGCCAAAGCCCCTGGCGCTGTACGTATTTACCGAGGATGAGTCTGTTGTTGACACCGTACTGGAAAATACCTCATCAGGCGGCGTCACCGTGAACAACGGGTTCTTGCACTGTTCCGAACATCACCTGCCCTTTGGCGGTGTCAATCACAGCGGTATAGGCCGCTACCACGGTATTCACGGTTTCAGGGAACTGTCCCACGAGCGCGCCGTACTCTACACGAAGTAGCGGCCGCATACTTCCCAGCATCAGCTCCCCCGGCGGGGCTGACTGTGCTCTCTGAGAGCAGAGTGGCACACGATGGAGAGCGACGGTTACCGGCTCAGGTGAACAGCCTTGAGAGGTTGTGTAGAGTCCTCCACACTGAAAAAACAGTCCGCCAAAGCATGAACAGGAGAGGCCCATGTCGCAACAGATTCCGGTAGTGATCGGTATTGGTCAGTTTACCAGTCTGAGTGACGAAGTAAGCGACATGCTCAGCCCCGCTGATCTCGCGGCGATCACCGTGAAGCGTTGTCTTGGGCAGGTCGCAGACGAACATCTGCCCTCCAGCATAGACTGCATTGCCGCCTGTCGACTGTTCAGTGACAGTGCGCCAGCGTATACATCCCCCATGGGTGGCAGCAACAATCTGCCGCGGTCGATTGCCAGTCGCTCCGGCCTGAATCCGCAACATGACATGTGCGCTGCACCTGGCGGGGATTCACCACAGCGGCTGGTGGATGAACAGTGCGAACGCATTTATCGCGGTGAGTCCATAGCTGGTCTGATGGTTGGAGTGGAAACTCTTCGCACGACCAAGCGGTCAGTCAAACTTGGCGTGGAACTGGACTGGAATGAGGATATCGAGGGAACGCTGGACGACAAGGGTATCGGCAACCTGACCGGTTTGACGCACTACGAAGCCGCTCATGGTATCGGTATTCCGATTCAGACCCATTCCCTGTTCGAGCATGCGCTGCGGTAAGAGCGGGGTGAGACTCCTGCGGAGCACCAGCGCCGGATGGCAGAGATCTTTTCCGCATTGAGCAGGGTAGCGGGCCACAATCCCTTTTCCCAGTTTCCCGCCGAGCGAAGCACCGACGAGCCCTGTTCAACCGAAGGCGGGAATTATCAGCTGACCGATATATACAACAAGCACCGGTCGCCCAGGACGCAGCTGATCAGGCCAGTGCCGTGCTTGTGGTGGCAGAAAGTCTGGCTGATCAGCTGGGCGTTGCTCAAAAAGAGCGGGTGTACCTGCATGGCTATAGCTGTCTGAGCGATACATCGATCATCGAGCGTCCCGATCTGGCCAGATCCCGTCCTATGGAACGTGCCGGTAGACGGGCGCTTGAGGCCGCGGGGTGCGGCATTGAGGATGTGGGCTTTTTCGATATCTACAGCTGTTTCCCCAGTGCGGTCCTGTGCGCCAAAAGGCACTTGGCTTGAACGGTCTTGACCCCGAAGAGCTTACGCTGAGCGGCGGGCTACCCTGCGTTGGGGCGCTGGTAACAGCTACAGCCCCCACGGAATTGTCGAGATGATCAAATGCCTGCGGCAGTCACCGGACAGTTATGGGCTGATACTTGCCAACGGCGGGTACATGTCCAGGGAGGCTGTGGGTATGTACTCAGGAAAACGCCCCGACACCTGGGTGCCGGTCGAGAGTGGCGATGTGCAGACGCACAGAGACAGGGCAGCAAAGGCTGATTCGATCGGATTGTTCAACGGGACCGGAATCGTGCGCAATTACACTGCCGTGCATCCGAAGGGAACCCCGAGGTTCGGCTACATCCTCGGCGAGACGGCTGAGAGGCAGGGCTTCTTGGCAGTGACGGCCAGGGGGGACCAGGGCACGCTGGAACTCCTGTTGGCACAGGATCCCATGGGCCGCAAGGCGGTGCACGTGAGCACCAACCAGAATAAAGAACTACGTTCGGTTCGCCTGATTCGAACTCGCACGCCGGGATGACAGCGTATGGCCAGGATGCGCGCACAGGAAGCAGGCCGGGAGCACCTGCTTTGTGCGCAGTCGGATCAGGTCGGTCTAGATCGCAACTATGTTTTCAGCCTGCGGACCTCGTTGTCCCTGGGTCACGGTAAATTCCACTTTCTGTCCCTCAGACAGGGTTCGAAAACCATCGCCAACAATAGCGCTGAAGTGGGCAAAAACATCGGGTCCGGAGGACTGTTCGATGAAGCCGTAGCCTTTGGACTCATTAAACCATTTGACGGTGCCGGTAACTTTCTCAGACATAGTAAAATCCTGGTAGAGAACTGAAGAGTTCTGTAAGTGATTGATTAATTTAGGATAAAAGGGAGTGGAACTTGGAAATCACAGGACGAAGAATTATAATAACCAGCGTAATGAGGATTGCAAACAAGAAACTTCCTTTCTCGCTGACGGCATCCTATCGGGATTATTGAACTGAGTCCAGCGATAGCGTTGAGATTATAGCGAACCGAATATGGTTACAGGGGCTGGTTGCGAACCAGGCTGCGCACAAGAAATCGGGCAGGGTGGATGCTGCGCTGCATGCGGGTTGACATCGGGGCGGGCTCCCGCGCGATTGTGCAGGCCAGCACTTCAGCGCAGAGGGGAGCGTAGACATAGCCTCTGGAGCCAAAACCCAGGTTCAGGTACATGCCAGGCTCCCCGGCGTGTGCTCTGGGAATGCTCAGTGTGCGATCCCTGCCCCACGCCCGGTAGTCGTGCAGGAAACTCTCCTTCGATGGCAGTGCGCCGACCAGTGGCAGGTAATCTGGTGTGGTGGCACGAACAGCGGCTCTGCCTGCAACTGTGCAGGGGTCGCAGGTCAGCCGCCCCTCCATATCGAAGAGACTCGCGAGTGCGTCGAGGTTTTTGAGGTGGTCGGCTGCTCGAACCTCTGAACTGTCGCTGTCAGGCTGGTAGGTGGCACCCAACGACTGCGAGCCGTTGTACGCTGGTGTGAGGTAGGTTTCCTTGCAGACGACAGACAGCAGGTTTCGGGTTTCCGGCTGATCTCCGAGTATGCTGACCTGGCCCCTGACCGGCCGTATAGGGAGCCACTCCGTTGCGCTCAGCCTCTGGGCCCCCATGGCGTTGCAGAGCACAACTGCGTCGTAGGGCCCCATTTCGCCGTCCTGGGTTCCCAGTCGTATTCGGCCACTCTGACCTGAAATCGAATGGACCTCCACATTCGGGATACATTCGGTATCCGGGCCGGAGACCAGATGCCGGTTGAAGGCGGGGCCGTTGATCCAGCCACCATGCGGGAACCAGAGCCCACCACTGGGTAGTCCGATACCAGCCCGTTCTTCAAGCTGAAGCTTGTCCAGATACTGGACGAGTTCTGGCGCGTCGGCGAATCGCTGTGCGATTCGCTGCATTCTTTCGTCTTCAGCAGTGCTGCGCGGTAACTGGGCAAGCCCGGTCATTGTGCCAAGGTCAGGTGTCTCGAGCCGTCTCAGGTAGAAGCCACGCGCGTAGTTCAGAGCATGCAGGCAGAAATCCCCCAAGTCGTTCTGGTCAGGTGAAAGACGTGCGTAGAGAGCGGCCTGGGGATTTCCTGAGGCCTCGGGTGCAACATCCAGCCCTCGGTCAACAAGCGTTGTTCGGATTCCTCTTCGACGGAGTGCCTCTGCGGTGGTGCACCCGGCAATGCCGGCACCCACAATCACCACATGGGCGGGTTTGGCCGGGAGCGCCGCATCCAGGTGCCAGCAGGCTCTGGAAGCGGGGTCCGCGAGCCGGTGACCGGGTCGGGATTGCGACCTGTACTGAGACTTCATTCCGGTGTGCCCGGCTCGGTCGGCGGTCGTCCGCCGGGCAACCAGCATCTGGCGCTTTGTTCCAAAACCTGGTGGTGTATCAATGCTGAAACCGACGCTGCGCAGGCCGCGCTGTACTGCGCCTGCGCAGGTGAAGGTTGCCACAGTGGCGTTATCTGCACTGAGGCGGTTCATCAGCCGGAACACCTCAGGGCGCCACATCGCGCTGTTCCTGGCCGGCGCAAAACCGTCCAGAAACCATGCATCCACACTCCAATTGCGGTAGTTCCAGAATTCAGGCACCAGTGTCGGACAGAGCTGCTCCAGTGCCCGTCCAACATCGTCAAAGATCAGCGTGACGCGGATAGTGTCGACCAGATCAAACCTGTGGAAGCCTGGTGTCAGGCTGGGGTACCGGTCCAGCAGTTGGGTCGAGAATCCCTCCAGTGTCGGCCAGGCGGCGAGCGCGGCATGCAGATCGTCCCGCTTCAGGGGGTGGAGTTCTGTGCTGATGAAATGCAGCTGTGCTGATGCGGGCGCAATCTCGCTCCACAGGTGCGCTGTGGCCAGCAGGTTGAGTCCGGTGCCAAAACCTGTTTCGCAGATGGTGAAGGATTGTCCAGGCCCGAGTTCACCCCAGCGATCAGCCAGCCGGTTTCCGGCAAGAAAAACATGCCGGGACTCCTCGATGCCGCTCTCTGATGAATAGTAGCGATCGCCATACTGCTCCGAATGTGGTGTGCCCCGGTCATCCCAGTTGATTCTGGCGGGTTTGAGGGGATCGTTGATGCCGGTATCTGCTGTCATTGGGCTGGGTTGGTGATGGGGAGCGAGTAGCACGCTTGGGTTGCAGGTGACCGCCCGTGGAAACACACTATTGCTCGGATAATCGCGCCGCATTTGGGCTAGAATACGCGGCTTTCGGGCAACCGGGATCCAGGACGTGGACACACCTGATTTTAACGCGGAGCTGCTGAGATTTCTCGATCAGTCCCCAACACCCTTCCATGCCGTCAGCGGCATGCGCGAACGGCTTGTGTCCGCAGGATTTGTCCAGCTGGATGAAGCACAGTCCTGGACGCTCGAGCGGGGAAGGGCCTATGTGGTGATCCGCAACGACTCTTCTCTTGTCGCTTTCTACACGGGTGCCGGTGATCTGTCGCCAGGCCAGTTGGCCGCGACCAAGGGCTGGCGCATGGTGGGTGCCCACACGGACAGCCCCTGCCTCAAAGTGAAACCGGTACCGGATATAGACGCCTGCGGCACTGCCCAACTGGGCGTGGAGGTCTACGGTGGTGCCCTCCTGGCTCCCTGGTTCGACCGCGATCTGTCGCTGGCTGGACGGGTGACCTATGTGAACACCTGCGGGGGGCTGGAGAGTGCCTTGGTCGATTTTGGACGGCCCCTCGCCAGAATTCCCAGTCTGGCGATTCATCTTGATCGCAAGGCCAATGAACACCGCAGCATCAATCGGCAGAAGGAGTTGAACCTGGTGCTTGGATCTGGCGCGGATTCCTTTGCTCAGCTGCTGGCGTCGCAGTTGCGGGAGCAGTATCCGGACAGCTGTCAGGATCTGGAAGCTTCCCGTGTGGCAGATTGGGAAATCAGCGCCTACGATACCCAGGCTGCTGCGCTGACAGGCCTGCATCATGAGTTTATAGCCAGTGCACGGCTGGACAACCTGTTGAGCTGCTTTACCGGGGCGCAGGCAGTGCTGGAGTGCCGTGGCGATCAGCCCGCGCTGCTGGTGTGCACTGATCACGAGGAGGTGGGCAGCCAGTCCGCCTGCGGTGCCCAGGGGCCGTTTCTCAGGGATGTGTTACAGCGGATTATTGGTGAAGAGGCTCATTTGGTACAGGCGTTGTGTAATTCCATGATGATCTCAGCTGATAATGCCCATGCGGTTCATCCCAATTACCCCGACCGCCACGACGCCAGTCATGGACCCGCACTCAATGCGGGTCCCGTGATCAAGATCAATGCCAACCAGCGCTACGCAACAAACAGCGAGACTGCAGCGCGGTTCCGCGCTATTTGTGCGGCGGAACACGTTCCGGTGCAAACCTTTGTATCGCGCAATGATCTGGCCTGCGGCAGCACCGTAGGGCCTATCACGGCAGGCGAACTCGGTGTTCCAACCCTGGATATCGGTTGTCCCCAGTGGGCCATGCACAGCATTCGCGAGACCGCTGGTGCCGACGATGCCCATTATCTCAAACGGGCGCTGGTGGCCTTCTACAACCACCCTAAATCGCTCAAAATACAGTGATGCAGGTGTCGGCACCCGCTTTCACCAACCCAGAACGCATCAGAATCACATGGCTCCCAAGACGACACTGACCGGCATCACCACCACGGGGACTCCCCATCTGGGTAACTACGTGGGCGCCATTCGCCCTGCGATCACTGCCAGCCGATTGGCCGACGATGGCGATCACTTCTACTTTCTCGCTGATTATCATGGGCTGATCAAGTGCCAGGACGCAGCCCTGGTGCATCAATCGACTCGGGAAATCGCTGCCTCCTGGCTTGCCCTGGGACTGGACACCGACAGCGCAGTCTTTTACCGGCAGTCTGACATCCCCGAAATCCTCGAACTGACCTGGCTGCTGACCTGCTGCACGGCCAAGGGGCTGATGAACCGTGCCCATGCCTACAAGGATGCCGTGCAGAGCAATCTGGACGGCGGCGAGGATCCGGATTGTGCCATCTCCATGGGGCTCTTTTCCTATCCGGTGCTCATGGCAGCGGATATTCTGATGTTCAATGCCACCGACGTACCAGTGGGACGCGACCAGGTCCAGCATCTGGAAATGACACGCGACATCGCCGCACGTTTCAACCACATCTACGGAGAGCACTTTCGCCTGCCCGAGGCTCGCGTCGAGGAGGGTTCGGCTGTCCTGCTGGGCCTGGACGGGCGCAAAATGAGCAAAAGCTACAACAACACCATTCCGCTGTTTCTGTCAGAGAAGCAGCTGCGCACGCACATCAACAAGATCAAAACCAATCTGCTTGAGCCAGGGGAGCCTAAAGATCCGGATGATTCGACGGTTTTCCAGATCTGGCAAGCCTTTGCCAGTGAAGAACAGACAGCTTACATGCGCCAGGAATTTGCCAATGGGATTGCCTGGGGGGAGGCCAAGAAACAGCTGTTTGAGCTGATTAACGGGCACCTCAGCGCCCCCCGGAAGCGCTACAACGCCCTGCTGGAAAACTCCAGATTTATCGAGCAGACTCTCAAGGTGGGCGCTGAGAAAGCCCGCAAACGGTCGATACCCCTGATGCAGGCGCTCAGGAAAGCTGTTGGCATCTTCGGGCTCTGAGGAACTTGTGGCTCTCGCCAGCAATCTTTGCAGTCTGGTCCAGGTGGACCGGAACCGGAATGGAACCCCTGTCTTTCAGTATCCATGGTTGAACCGGCCGTGAGTCCAGATACCCGGAAAAACCGACTTGAATTCAACAAGCTGCAGAAACGGCTGCGACGTCAGGTGGGCACCGCAATCGCCGAATTCAGCATGATTGAAGAGGGTGACCGGGTCATGGTGTGCCTCTCGGGCGGCAAGGACTCCTACAGCATGCTGGACATCCTGATGAACCTGCAGCGCACCGCTCCGGTTGGATTTGAATTGGTTGCCACCAATCTGGACCAGAAACAGCCGGGCTTTCCGGAGCACATACTGCCGGACTATCTTTCCGGTCTGGGTATAGAGTTCCATATAGTCGAGCGCGACACCTATTCTTTGGTGAAGGAACTGGTACCGGAGGGCAAGACTTATTGCGGATGGTGTTCCAGGCTAAGGCGCGGAAACCTCTATGGGTTTGCCGAGGAAATCGGGGCAACCAAAATTGCGCTCGGACACCACCGGGACGACATTATTGAAACCCTGTTTCTCAACCTGTTTCACGGCGGCACGCTCAAGGCCATGCCTCCCAAACTGCTGAGTGATGACCGGAGAAACATCGTGATTCGGCCCATGGCGTACTGCAGTGAAGCAGACATCGCCAGCTACGCGGGGTACCGTCAGTTCCCGATCATTCCCTGTGATCTGTGTGGTGCCCAGGAGGGGCTGCAGCGGCAGGTGACAAAGCGTATGCTGGCCGAATGGCAGAGGGTGTACCCCGGGCGCATCGAGAATATCTTCGCCGCGATTTGCAATGTATCCCCGTCGCAGCTTGCAGATCGCAACCTTTTTGATTTTGAAAGCCTGCAGATCGAGCGTCCCGCAAATCCGGAGCGCATTGCCACCGTGCAGCGATGGCAGTAGCCAGTTCTTCCGAATGACATCGATTGAATAATCCCTGTGCACCCGTTTTCATTGCTGTTCGTTCAGAAATTGATGGCAATGGCAGCGGCCGCGACAGCGGTCAGGACCAGCGTATAAGGCAATGCCATAAACAGCATCCGCAGGTAGGACAGGCGGATTAACGGGGCCAGTGCCGAGGTCAGCAGGAACAGGAAGGCAGCCTGACCGTTGGGCGTGGCGACGCTGGGCAGATTGGTTCCTGTATTGATGGCGATGGCGAGAACATTGAAATGCTCGCGACTGATCTGATTGCTGGTAAAAGCGCTGTAGACTTCATTGATGTAGATGGTGGCCACAAAAACATTGTCACTGATCATGGAGAGAAAGCCGTTGGCGAAGAACAACAGGATCGGTTGACTCTCATAGGGATGTGCCAGCACAAAATTGGCCACCGGCTCGAACAGGCGGAGATCGTGTATGACTGCGACAATGGCAAAGAACACCACCAGCAGGGATGTAAAAGGGAGGGCCTCTTCAAAGGCATGACCAATGTGGTGCTCTTCGACAATACCGTTCAGGGCGGTCAAGAGTACGATGACACTCAGTCCAACCAGCCCGACTGGCGCTATGTGCGTTGCCAGGGCGACAACCAGCAGCAGGGCAACGAATCCCTGGATGACCAGTTTGGCCGCTTGGAAAGCGTCGCGCTGTGCATTCTGCTCACGCTGAGAATCTTCAAGCAGGGTGCGAATGGTCGGAGATAACTTGGCACCGTAACCAAAGAAACCGGTTGCCTCCAGAATAAGGCATGTTATGAGACCTGCAGTAAAGGCCGGGAGAGTCACGGGTGCCATGCGCAAGAAGAATTCGGCGAAATGCCAATTTGCGATCTCCCCGATCAGCAGATTCTGGGGCTCGCCTACCAGCGTACAGACTCCGCCGAGCGCAGTTCCGACTGCGCCGTGCATGATCAGGCTGCGCAGAAAGGCCTGGTAGTTCTCCATTTCCTCGCGGTATTCTTCCAGCGGTTCATCCAGCTCGTGGTCGGCGTGGCGGTATGTTTTGCCATAGGCCACCTTGTAGTAGACGGTGTAGAAACCCACGGCAACGGAAATCAGCACTGCGGTCACTGTCAATGCATCCAGAAAGGCGGACAATACTGCAGAAGATGCGCAAAACAAGAGGGAAAGCAGCATCTTGGAGCGCACTCCGAGCAGAATTTTGGTGAAGATGAAGAGCAGAAGGTCACGCATGAAATGGATGCCGGCCACCATGAATATCAGCAGCAGCAGCACTTCCAGATTTGTTTCAACTTCATGGAGCACGGCTTCCGGGCTTGTCATGCCCATGATCAGGGCTTCGAGGGCCAGCAGGCCGGCAGGCTGGAGCGGGTAGCACTTGAGCGCCATTGCCAGGGTGAATATGAATTCTCCAAGCAGCAGCCAGCCACCGGCAAAAGGCCCAACATAGAAATACACCAGCGGATTGACAATCAGAAACAGAATGATGACCGCTTTGTACCAGTCGTCTGATTGGCCGAGGAAATTGGTGTGCAGGGAGTGAAACAGGGTATCCTTCATGCCTAGTATTCTTATTTTGAAAAGAGCGGCCATTATTCATAATGCCAACCTATTGTCCAACCGAATTCTGCGCGCTGATGCGGATACATCTTGAGAATCCGGGAACAGGATTTTCGGAATCCTGATCAGGGCTTGAGGTACAGATTTCAGTGTCTATCCAGCCTCCCGTTCACGGCGACTTTTTGAACGTGCGCTTTCAGGCCCACAATGCTCCTGATGGGGCTTCTCGCATCTACGCCTTTTTCGATGGCAAACTGATGACCCGCCCGGGAACCACGGAGTTGCCGGCCTACGAGGAGCTTGCGGGGGTCTCGCACGAGGAGCCACTGTACATTGGCGAACTCGATGGACAGCCACAATTTGCAACCGAACTGGAGGAGCCTATTCCAGGATATGAGATGGATCTGTTGTGGAACTTTCTTGGAACCTTTGAATCGTCGCTGTTTAATTTTGCTGGCCGGGCCTATCAACTGCTCAACTGGGATAGAACACACAGGTACTGCGGCGTGTGTGGCAGCATCACGGAACAGAGTCTGGAGGAGTGGAGCCGGATCTGTGTCTCCTGTGCCCAGTCGTTCTATCCGCGTATTTCACCCTGTGCCATCATGTCCATACGCCGCGGTGAGCATATTCTTTTGGCCCAGAGTCCAAACCACAGGCATGACATGTTTACCATACTTGCCGGATTTATTGAGCCGGGCGAATCCGTAGAACAGGCGGTTGCCCGGGAAGTGTATGAAGAGGTGGGTGTCTCCATTTGCAATGTGCGTTATTTCGGAAGCCAGCCTTGGCCTTTTCCCGGTCAGCTGATGCTGGGTTTCCTCGCCAACTACAATGCAGGTGAACTGGCCCCCGATACACAGGAGGTCGTGAATTCCGCCTGGTTCCACTACCGGAATTTGCCTCCCCACCCCCCAGAGACTACTATCTCTGGCCGCCTGATCCGGCACACCCAGCTGGAAATTGCCCAGGATGTCGAAGCCAAATAATTAAAGGAGATACTTTTTGGAATTTCTCGCTGAATATGGAATGTTTTTAGCCAAGGCGCTGACGCTGGTTTTTTGCGTTCTGCTGGTGTTTGGCAATCTGATCCCAATGGTTCGTGGCCGGGAACAGGACGAGCGCGGGAACCTGAAGGTCACCAAGGTGAATGACCGCTGGACCTACTCCAGAGACCAGATGCATGCGCTCATGGTGTCCGGAAAGGCCCGCAAACAGGCAAAGAAGGAGAGCAAGAAGCGGGCAAAGGAGCAGGCGAAGCAGGCAGCCAAGGCTGACTCGGATCCCGCCAAAAAAGGCCGAGGGAGCGGTTCGGGGAGAAAGCCCCGGCTGTATTGCATGAACTTCAAGGGCGATATTCAGGCCAAGGCGACCGCCAGCCTGCGGGAAGAGGTGACAGCCATACTGAGCGTGGCGCGCCCTGATGACGAGGTGGTGGTGAATATCGAAAGCCCGGGTGGCATCGTGCATGGCTACGGTTTCGCGGCAAGTCAGCTGGACCGGGTCCGCAAGGCAGGTGTTTCCCTGGTTGCAGTGGTCGACAAGGTCGCTGCCAGTGGTGGCTACATGATGGCCTGCGTCGCTGATCGCATCCATGCGGCACCCTTCGCCGTCATAGGGTCAGTCGGTGTGGTTGCCCAGCTGCCCAATTTTCATCGCTTGCTTGACAAGCATGATATTGATTTTGAACTTCACACCGCAGGTGACCACAAGCGAACGCTAACCCTGTTTGGGGAGAATACCGAAGCTGGCAGGCAAAAATTCAGGGAAGACCTTGAAGAAGCCCATTCATTATTCAAGGCGCACATTGGAGCGCATCGCTCTGGACTGGATGTCGATGCCATTGCCACCGGAGAAATCTGGTTTGGCACCAAAGCCCTGGAAATGGGCTTGGTTGACGAGATCGAGACCAGCGATGAGTACATTCTCAGCCGGGTGGAGGACTACGATATATTTGAGGTCCAGTTCGTACCCAAGAAACGCCTGCATGAGAAACTGTCGCAGAATGTCGAGAACTCGGTCAGCTCGGTCGTCGCCGGGTTGATCAGCCGTATCCGGTCGTCCCGCTACCTGTCCTGAGGCCCCCAATACGGGTCTGATCGGCTGCCCATCGGGTTGTGTGATGAAAACGGCCCTGCACTGATCAGCCGGGCAGGCTGAACTTCGGGCTCACTTCCTGCTGTTGCGCCGCGTTCTCCGGGCGATGGTCTGGTAGAGCCCGACAAACTCCTGGCTGAGCTTGTGTTTGGGAGCCAGGTTGATCAGGGGTGTGTTTGCGGCGTGGGACTCTTTCATTTTTACTGAGCTGGACAGATAGGGCTTGAGTATCCGCAGTCCAGTTTTTTTGATCTCTTCAACGGCCGCCCGGGGAAGTTTTGCCCTGACCATGAACTGATTGATGATGACTCCCTCGATCACCATATCCCGATTGTGATCTTCGCGGATTTCCTCCAGGGACATCACCAGGTCAAGCAGCGCGTCCCGGGAGAAGGCATCGCAGTCAAAGGGCATGATGACCCGGTCGGTGGCGATCAACGCCGAAAGACTGAAGAAATTCAGGGCTGGCGGGGTATCCAGAAAAATCTCGTCAAAATCGTCTCTCACGCCTTCGAGAAATTCCCTGAGTTTGTATATTTTGTGGCGTGACTCGAGTTTCTGCTCCATATCCACGAGCGCGACGCTGGCGCTGATCAGGAACAGATTGGGAAAGCGGGTCTCACGGATGTAGTCTTCGGCCTCGAAATCTCGATAGGCGCGGGAAATGGTGGATTCAAAAAACTCGGTGATACCGGCGACATTGTCTTTGCCGCTGTGTCCGAGATAGCTGGTGGAATTGGACTGGGGATCAAGATCAACGACCAGGGCGCGTTTGCCCTTGCTGGCTGCAACAGCAGCGAGATTGCAGGTTATGGAAGACTTTCCAACACCGCCTTTGCGGTTGAACACGACTCGTATCATGGGGCACTCAGCATGCTATGGATCGGAGCATATTGTGCATTGCATTATACGGCACCGGCAAGGAGAGGACGGGAAAAAATCGGGGAAAAGTGCCTGCTTTGGGGTACATGTCACAGCACCTGGTGTCAGGGCTGCAGCCTGTGCGCCCGTCTCTCAGAGGGAACCCGGGCTGGCAACGGTTCTGGAGTTCGCATGAGCCGGGAAGCGCTCGCTCACTCCGCACGGTGCGCAGGCCCGCTGCTACGACCAGGGTTTCGGACAATCCCGGGAACCCTGCGAGGAAGCCGCTTTCCGCGCCATCGGTCAGGCTTTTCACAGGGCGGACATGCCCGGCTCTTCAGGGAGAAACCCCGCTGCAGTTGGAGCGTGCGGATCCTGTCCGGAGGCGGTTGTATCTGAATCTACTCGCTGGATACGCCGATCAGGTGCAGAAGGCTGACAAACAGATTGTAGATATCCAGATACAGTGCAACAGTAGCCATCAGATAATTCGTCTCACCGCCGTTCACAATGCGACTGGTGTCGTACAGGATAAACCCTGACATCAGCAGGGCGATCATGGCGCTCAGCCCCAGAGATGCGCCGGGCAGGTAGAAGCCGAAGAATCCGGCAACGATAAATCCAAGCATGGCCACCAGCGCGATGATGAGCCCGGCAAACAGGAAGCCGCGCATAAAACTGAAATCCCTGCCGGTAACCAGTACATAGCCGGACAGCGCAAAGAACACAAGCGCGGTACTTCCCAGTGCCTGGGCCACGATAGTGGACCCGTTACTCATCGCCAGGTAGTGATTCAGCGTTGGTCCCAGGGCGCCGCCCAAAAGAGCGGTAAACGCAAAAACCACCCAGATTCCGGCTGCCGACTTCGCGGTTCTGGGGAGCACGAACCAGAGTAGGGCAATGGCCACAAGAGACATGATTATTGCCGTTCCAAAGCCTGTGCCGATCGCCATGGTTGCCATCGCGGCAGCTGTGCTGACGAGCAGTGTCAGTCCGAGCATGATGTAGGTATTGCGCAGAACCCGTACGCTGTCCGGGCTCAGGCCAGCGGCGAAGGTCACATCCGCTGTCTGCACTCTGGCAGTTGGTCTGTTGGTGTAGTCGTTCATTGAGGGATCCTCTCACGGAGTAGGGTTCAGTGGTGTCTGTTGACCATTATTCAAGACAAAATATCCGATTTCAACTCCGCTTCATGCGATACCAAACTCATCGGCTAGACGGGGTACAGGGGGGCGAGCCCCCCCCCAGTGGACGGGTGTGCCCTGAGCCGACGGCGCAGTTCGTTGAGCCCGGCAGCAAGCCTGCCGCCCAGATCGTCCTCTGCAGGTGTCGGGCTGGCTTCGTAGAGTCGGGCATCCAGTTCTCGCAGCAGGCCAGCAAGCTCATTGGACTGCACCTCCGCTGTGGCCAAGGTGGCCAGACTGTCCAGTGTTACTGCAGGCTGATCGGGCAGTGCGCAGCGGGCCCAGGCGAGCAGTGCTGAGCGCATTGTCGCAAAGTCCCGGGACCGGAGTGCTCGGGTCAGCGTGTTCCAGCACTTCGTTTCAGAAGTGTTTTCGGTGGGTTCCTGCGTTGAGGGCGAGGCAGGTCTGCGGAGCAGAAGCACCACCTGAATGAGGCAGATGAGTGCCAGAAGAGCAGTTGCAATCTGCCAAGGCAGATGCGGGCTCCGGCCGGCCTGAACTGCACCGGCTTCGGGAGCCGGGAAAGGTACCAGATCTGCCGGAGCCAGACCGGAGTTTTCGATCGCAGGCAGCACTTCAAGTATTTCTGCAGCAAGGATTGTTTCCTCCCAGCGATCCTCCCGGGTGTTCCACCAGACCAGGCTCTGCTCCGGCAGTTCCAGGGTCCCAGCCGCAGAGGGCACGAGTGCCAGTGATTCACGGCGGATACCGGTGATACCGTCCTGCCCCGTCTGGTTTTCGAGCTGGGGCTGATCCCTGTATGTCTTGAACGAAAGAGAACTCTGCTCGGGCAAGGGCGTGATGGCACTTGCCCGTTGCCCTGATGCTCTGATCTCGATAACCCGGGTCAGGGGTTTGCCCACGCGTATATCACCGGTGTCACCCGGCCAGTTCGAGGTGATCTGGACATCATCGGCCGGAAACCAGTCTGAACCGGTGGTCTCTGGGGGCTTGAGGATCTCAATACTGATTGCCTCGCTGCGTGCGGAGATGCGTTGACCGCGTCGGCCAAAGGGATCGAACGGGTCCAGCGAACGGCGAATGTTTGGACTGGCGAGTTGGCCGGAAAACATCTGGGGCGGGATATTCAACGTCCCCGGTTGGTCGGCAAAGAGCGCGTAGGTCCATTCCACGACCTGCCAGGCGATGCCGTTTTCAACCCGCCTATAGGTGTGTTGTTCGACCAGTTCGATTTCAGCGTCGTCGAGAGTCAGTTCCGCACCGCTGAGCTGGCCGACCCGGCTGTGCGCCCGCAACTCGACTTTCAGCAGGACCTGCTGTTGGGGGTAGGCCTCACGTACGCTGGGCATCAGTGTGACAATCATTGGCTGGTCTTCTGGACGAGCCGAGGCGGCATCGGTTACCTGAATAGTGATGGCGGTGCTCACTTCTGCCCCCAGATTGAAGGAGGGGATGACCAGTCTCCCTGTGCGGCGCGGTGCCAGTGTGATCACCCAGGTGGTTGTTGCCTCCTGGGACAGTCGCCCATTGATGATGGATGTGCTGCTGTTGCTGTAGGGGTGCACGCTGAGGATGTCAAAGTCCTGTTGCAGGGATTGCAGATCCAGGGCGTTGTTATCTGCCCTGTCGGTATATTCGAGCCGCAGGGTCAGGGTCTCTTGAACACTGATGCGATTGCGGTCAACGCTGGCAGTGAGGCTCGCAGCTGCTGTAGCCTGCGAAATCAGCCAGACGGCAAGAATCCCCAGAATGGAATGTACTGTTTTAGAAACGTTCATTGTCCGGGTTGGAAGGCATCTGGTTCAGGTAGCGATCCTGCATCTTTCTCTGCTGTGTTTCGTACTCAAACTTGCGCCTGAGCAGGCCTCCGGGATCATCGGGGATGGCGCGCAGCCAGCGCTCGCTGGAGTGCTGTAATGCCTCCGGGGTAGGCTCGTCTGGTGCCTGAACCTGCTGTTCTGCACCCTCCACCGAAGCGTCAGACTGACTGTGATTTTCGGATTCCGTATCCCGGTCATCCTCGCCGGGATGTTCTTCATCTGCATCCTGCTGACCGGTCTGCCGGTTGTCCTGTCCACTATCCTGATGGCCCTGCTGCTGTTCGCTGCTATTTTGCGGGTGCTGCGCCCCGGCTTCGCTGTCGTGCTGGCCGCTCTCCTGAGTGTCACCCTGCGGGGACTGCTCACCTTCAGAACTTTGGCCGGACTCGTCCTGTTGCTGCTGCATCAGCTGTTCAATCACCTGCTTGTTATGGAGGGCGTCCGGGTGTTCCGGGTTTTGGTCAAGCACCTCCTGGTAGGCAGAGAGTGCTTCTTCGAATCTCTGTTGGTAGGCAAGTGCGTTCCCCCGATTGTAGCTGTCCTCAAACGTGTCAGACTGTGCGTAGGCCTGTTCGGCTGCCGGGTAGTTCTTCGCCCGGAAGTTGGCGGCACCACGCCAGTTGTCGCGAGTGAACTTCTCCGCGGCCTCTGCGTGCCTGTCTTCGCGCATAAGTCTCTCCGCCTGCTGGTCGGGCCTGAGCCACAGGTCCTCCCAGGACAACGCCTGGCCTGTAGCAGGTGCCATTGCCAGGATGGAAAGCCCGAGGGGGACGATCAACGGAAGCAGGAGCGGTGCGGAGTACATGACTCCGCGGCGGAAATTCCAGGCGACACAAGGCAGGAGGAGCACTACCAGCCAGTATCCGGCGTCTTCCCAGGTGTCGTACGAGAACGCCGTGGCCGACTGTTCATCTGTCGAGGCTAACAGCCGGGGCTCTCGCAGCAGGTATTCGATATCCGCATCGCCTGTCTGAAGCTCCGCATAACGGCCTCCGGACACGCCTGCCAGTGCCCGCATCTCTTCGCGGTTGAGTGTCGCCAGGACGATTTCCCCGCCGGAAGTGCGTACGAATCCTCCGTCCGGGCTGGGGATTGGCACCGGTTCCAGATTTCCGATGCCCAGAATGGACAGCCTGAAGGACGGGTCAAGTGAATCCCGAATGGCTCGCTGTGCCTCCGGCACCACGCCATCAGTGATCAGGAGTATGTCTCCAACAGCCTGACCTGCGTCACGCAGCAAATCAGCAGCCAGAGTCACAGCGGCTTCAGTATTGCTCCCCGCAACAGGCATGATTTCCGGGTGCAGGGCTGGCAATAAAATCTCTATGGTTCTGGTATCGTCGGTCAGTGGGCTCACCCTGTGCGCGTCGCCAGCATAGGCAACGAGCGCGGTCAGGCCATCCCGGCGCTCCCGGAGAATGTCTATGAGTTTAAAGCGGGCGCGGGTCAGGCGATCGGGTGCGAGATCCGTTGCAAGCATCGAACGCGAGAGATCCAGTGCGATCACCAGTGCATGACTGTTTTTCAACGCTGGCATCTGGATTGTCTTCCAGGCCGGCCCTGCTGCGGCGATGACACCAAGTATCCAGCTCGCCATCAGCATCCACCGCCACCGGGATGCGTGGCTACCCCCGCCGACTCGAAGGGCTTCCAGCTTGTCTCTGGGGATGTATTTCTCCCAATGTGTATTCTGTGATGCCCGGCTGAGGATCCACCACAGAGGGCCCAGCAGGAGAAGAGCCCAGATCCAGACGGGGCGGATCAGGTGAAAGGACTCAAGAGTGTCAATCATGACGGATTCACCCCCGGTTGTTGCCGGGCGGCCCAGGGGGCATCCTGCAACCTGATGACGTGGGCGATGGCCAGCAGTGCGCTGCACATCAGCGCAAGTCCCAGAGGCCAGTGAAACAGGCTTCGGGTTGGCCTGAAGGACTGCTCTTCAGGCATGGGTTCAAGGATGTTCAGATAGTCGTAGATCTGTGTCAGCTCGGCTGGATCCCGCGCCCTGAAGTACTCTCCCCCGGTGGTCTGGGCGATGTATTCAAGAGTTGCCTCATCGAGACCGATAGAGGGGTTTACCGTGCGATTCAAACCAAAGATACCTCGCCGTCTTATGGAATCGGCACCTATCCCGATGGTGTGAATCCGGATATGTGCTTCAGCGGCTATTTCGGCGGCCTGCCGGGGATCTGTGCCAGCGGTGTTGGCCCCGTCCGTGAGGAGAATCAGCACGCGACTCTCGGCAGGCCGGTTCCGCAAACGCTTGATTGCGAGCCCTATGGCGTCACCAATCGCGGTCGCGTTGCCCGCAAAGCCAATCTGCGCTTCCTGCAGATGCGTGCTGACGGTGGTGGTATCAAATGTCAGTGGGGTGTGCAGATAGCCCTGATTGCCGAACAGGATCAGGCCGATGCGGTCTCCCGCCCGTTCTTCGATGAACTCGCTCACAACGGTTTGCACCGCGTCGATTCGACTGACGTAGCCGGTGCGGGCCTGCATGTCCTGCTCCTTCATGGATTCGGATATGTCCACTGCCAGCATCAGGTCGCGTCCCTCACGCGGCAGCGGCATGGCCTCGCCGGTCCAGGTGGGCCGGGCTGCTGCGGTGACCAGGCATATCCACATAAGCACTGCCAGCAGGGCGTTGAACCAGATGGACAGCGGCCTGGCTCGCTGCTGCTCATGCAGATCGTGCAATGACTGAAAGAAGGGCACCCGGATGGCCTGGGGGGTCGATGTGCGTGCAGGCAGCATCCATCTGATGAGCAGGGGCAGGGGAAGAGCTGCGAACAGCCATGGCCAGTGCCAGCTAAGCATGGGTCGCGCTCCCGCTTCCCGTCCGTGCGAATCGGTGCTCTGTTATCCAGCGACAGACATCGCGATGCACCTGCTCAATTTCGACATCGGGTTCCGGCTGGTAGGCCGCCGTCGCAAGGGCCGCGCCGGTGTTCTCTGACAGCGGAGTGGCAAGATGTGCGTTCAGGGTTGCTATCCAAGCCTCACCCTGGGTGCCGGGTCCGGCCCGTCGAGGATTTTTATGAAGCAGCGACCTGCGCAGTATGGCGTTTGCACGAGTCAGATAACTGCCCCGATCAGCGTTCATCCGCCAGGCATCGAGGGCCGCTTCCGCCTCCCGCAATGCCAGCTTTCGATACCGGTTGGCAGTCCATGCCTGCCGAATACGCAGGATACTCCAGGTCATCAGGCCGAGAAGTATCAGTGCCAGTGCCCACCAGCCAGGTGCCGGAGGCCACCAGCCGATTGGCTCGGGCATATGTATGTCCCTAAGCTGCTGGCTGAGAAACTGGTTGAGGTCAGGTTCCATACCTATTTTCCGTACAATCCGAGCAGCACTTGGCGCGGATCTTCATGGGTACTCACCATCCGGTAGAGCGACCGGGATTTGCGCGCTGCGTCCTGCACAAGTCGAAGATGGGCCTCCCGCTGCTGCAGAAAGCTGTCCCTGAGAGAGCGGCTGAGACTGACGGTGGCCCTGCGGGTACCATCGCTGACGGCGACATTCCCGGCATCGGGCATGCTGGCCTCCAGCGGATCATAAATATGCAGCAGGGTAATGTCGGTATGCCGCCCGAGAGTGCTCAGCGCCTTTGTAGCGAATGCGTCAAAATCCTGAAAATCACCAATGATAAAAATTGCGCTTCCGGGGCGGGTGATGCGGCGGCATTCCTCAAGCATGTCTGCCATGCCTTTGCCGGGTCTCCGGGCGTTCGGTGGCGCATCCTCCGGGAGCCTGTGATTGAATTCGTGAAGGTCGTGGGCAAACCTGAGCACAGCCTGGGTGTTGCGGTGTGCGCGGATATCGCTCTCTGCATGGTCGCCGATAATCTGCCCGCCAATGCGATCACTGCCACCCAGAGCGGCCCATGCGATGGCCATGGACAGCTCCGCGGCGACAACAGATTTAAATCGGTCCCCCGAGCCAAAGAACATGGGTGAGCGCTGATCTGCCAGAATGTGCACGGGGCGTTCGCGTTCCTCGCAAAACAGCTTGGTGTGGGGCGTGCCGGTGCGGGCAGTGACCCGCCAGTCAATGGTGCGAATATCGTCTCCCGGCTGGTAAGTTCGCACCTCTTCGAATTCCATGCCCCGCCCACGAAATCGGGAGCGGGTCTCGCCGAGCAGCATGGCGCGTGTGGCCTGCCGCGAAAACAGGTGCAGTGATCGTGCCCAGCTTCTGCACTTGAGCAGGCTGTGCAGCTCGGTGTAGATCCCCGGTGCCTCCCTGTGGATTGCGGCACGTGCGTTCATGGGCGAATCTATCCAGTGAGTCCGGTCAGGATACGGGAACCTGCTCAAGGAGTGCTGTAATGACGCTGTCTACATCACGCCCGTCAGCCTCTGCCTCATAGTTGAGAATGAGGCGGTGACGCAGGCAGTCGTGGGCGACCGCCTGCACATCATCGGGTGAGACAAAAGTGCGCTGCTTGAGCCAAGCCCGTGCCCGGGCGCAGCGGTCCAGTGCGATCGTCGCCCGGGGGCTGGCACCATACTCAATCCAGCTTGCCAGCTCCGTGCCATATTTTTTCGGGTGGCGCGTGGCGAGCACAAGCTGAATCAGATATTCGTCGATCGCTTCTGCCATGTGAATCTGCATCACTTCCCTGCGCGCCGCAAAGATCGCGCTCTGGGGGATCACTTGCTCGGGTGCCGCGGGTGAATTCTCGATCGCCTCACCGCGGGCCAGGGAGAGAATCTGCTTTTCTGCGGACAGGTCGGGGTAGCCGATGCGAACATACAAGAGAAAGCGGTCGAGCTGGGCCTCGGGAAGGGGGTAGGTGCCTTCCTGCTCTATGGGATTCTGGGTGGCCATGACGAGAAAGAGTTCGGGCAGCTTCATGGTTTTGCGCCCGACACTCACCTGTCGCTCCGCCATCGCCTCCAGCAGTGCCGACTGCACCTTGGCGGGGGCCCGATTGATTTCGTCCGCAAGTACAAGGTTGTGAAATATTGGGCCCTGCTGGAAGCTGAATGAGCCGGTTTCCGGGCGGTATATTTCAGTTCCTGTGATGTCAGAGGGCAGGAGGTCCGGCGTGAACTGGATTCGCTGGAAATCCCCCTCCATGCCCTCCGAGAGACATTTGATAGCTTTGGTCTTGGCCAGACCAGGGGCACCTTCCACCAGTACGTGCCCATCCGCCAACAGGGCGACAAGCAGGCGCTCCACCAGAGTGTGCTGCCCTACGATCTGGCTGGAAAGCCAGTCACTCAGACTCTCGAATGCAGATGGCACACAAATCTCCCGGGTATGGTTCGACAGAGAGACGCCGTGGTGTACGAAGCACCGCAGGACGCTCGTGGTATGGTGGTAAATTGGGGTTTACATTCCGTAATTCAACAGACCATTATTGTACTTCCGGGTTCCCCTGTTGTGGCATAAAACTCGACTCTGCTCCGGAAGGCACGGCGGAGCTGCAGGAATCGGGTGGATCAGGGTCATACCCGACGTACTCCGTGCCCGGGCGGCACCTTCACTATCCTGACGGCCGTCGCCGGACAGCATGCTTGCTGCCGTGCCGCGTTGGGCTCAGAGTCTGTCCGGCAGCTGATTCGTGCTGCACATCGGGCCTGAGTGCACCCTGCAGATCGGGTGTTGAACGCATCGTAAACGTGGCCGCTTTCGGGTATTCTCCCCGCACGCTGTCCCAGCTTCTCTGGTGTATCTGTTGCTATGTATTCCCTGGTCAGAAATATTCTTTTTGCGCTGCCGCCCGAGATTTCGCACGAGTTGACTATGGATATGCTCGGTGCGTCCGAGCGGCTCAAGCTGACCCAGGCCCTGCTGCCAGCACCCTTGATGGATCCGGTAGAGGTTATGGGCATCCGGTTCCCCAACCGTGTGGGCCTTGCGGCCGGGCTCGACAAGAATGGAGACCATTTCAATGGTCTGGGTGCGCTGGGATTTGGCTGTATCGAGATCGGCACCGTGACCCCCCGGCCCCAGCCGGGAAATCTCCCGCCAAGGCTCTTTCGCCTGCCCGCCGCCGACGCCATCATCAACCGAATGGGATTCAACAGCAAAGGCGTGGATCATCTGGTGAACCGGGTTGGGCAGCGGCGCTACACCGGTGTTCTGGGCATCAATATTGGCAAAAACGCTGACACGCCCGCTGATCGGGCCGAGCAGGACTATCTGCACTGCCTGGAGTCTGTCTACGGCTGTGCTGACTACATTGCGGTCAATATCTCATCACCAAACACGCCCGGGCTGAGGGACCTCCAGTTCGGCACGGCGCTCGACGGGCTTGTGGCGGCCCTGGTGGCGCGCCGTGACAGGCTGGCCGACCAGCACGGCACGTCTGTTCCCCTGGCCGTGAAGATTGCGCCTGATATGGACGGATTGGCACTGAAGACCCTTGCCGAGATTGTGCTCAACAGGGGCATTGACGGAGTCATCGCGACCAACACCACCCTCAGCCGGAACTCGGTAGACAGCTTGCCGCATGGCAGCGAGGCGGGGGGGGTGAGTGGCGCCCCCCTGACCCATCTGTCGACAGATACAATCTTTACACTCAGTGAAATCCTCCAGGGTGAGTTGCCCATTATCGGTGTTGGCGGCATTATGAGTGCTGCCGATGCCCGGGCAAAAATTGAAGCCGGAGCCTCGCTGGTGCAGATCTATACCGGGTTTATCTACCGTGGACCGGCACTGATCCGACAGATCGTGCGAGCACTGGCAGCGCGTTGATCGAAGCAGGATCTGGCCGCGACTCCCATGGATATCCTTGTCAGCTGTGCACTGGGTCTTGAGCCCCTGCTCACCGAGGAACTGGAAAACCTCTGCGACGGGATCGACATCCAGCCCACCAGGGCTGGTGTCCGGATGCAGGCGGGTCTTCGGGAAGCCTATCGTGTGGCGCTCTGGTCGCGAGTGGCCTCCCGGGTGCTTATGCCGGTCTTTGAATGCAATGCAACCGTTGGGGAACTGTATCAATGCTGTCTGGAGCAGGACTGGTCGGCTTTTGTCCACCCGGGCGCACGGCTCGCCATTGATTTCAGTGGCACAAACACACACATTCGGCATACGCGTTTTGGTGCTCTCAAGATCAAGGATGCCCTCGCCGACTGGCATCGGGCACGGAATCTGGCGCCGCCCCTTCTTACCCGCAACGAACCCGAGATCCGGTTCAGTGCGCGTATCAGGAAGGGCAGGGTATCCATAGCCCTGGATTTCTCCGGGCAGGCCATGCATCGTCGCGGGTATCGGGAGCGACAGGGGCATGCGCCGCTGCGGGAGACCCTGGCCGCAGCACTCCTGTACCGCGCTGGCTGGCCGGAGATTGCCGCGCAGGGCGGGGTGCTTCTGGATCCCATGTGTGGCAGTGGCACTCTCGTCATAGAGGGGGCCATGATGGCTGCCAATGCCGCTCCGGGCCTGAGAAGGGCAGGTTGGGGATTCAGTGCCTGGCCCGGGCACGACCCGTCACTGTGGCAGTCCCTGCTCGCTGAGGCCGACCTGGCCTTTCGGGAGGGTCGCAGGTCAATGGCCGCACGCCTCTTTGGATCCGACGTCAATACCTTCATGGTCACAATGGCGCGCGACAACGCTTCTCGTGCGGCCGTTCAGGATCTGGTCAGTTTTTCAACTGCGGATGCGACCACCATGGAGCCACCGGTTGACGTCGGTACCCCCGCTGTTGGAAGACTTCTGATCACTAACCCACCCCATGGTGAGCGGCTCGGCGATGAGGCTGAGGTGGCGGTACTCCATGAGCGGCTGGGTGAGAATTTTCTCGCGCATTTCCAGGGGTGGAAAGCGGTCATCCTGGCTGCCAGTGCCGAGTACGGCATGCGCCTCGGGCTGCACAGTTACAAGCAGTACAGGGTACACAACGGCGCACGTGCCTGCCTGCTTCTGCTGTTTGATATTGACGCCGGGAACCGGCTGGCCCGTACGCAGATTGCCGAGCCTTCGCCGGGAGCACAGATGGTTGCGAACCGCATACGCAAGAACGTGGCGCGACTGAACGCCTGGCTGAGCCGGGACAGCATAGAGGCGTTCAGGGCCTATGATGCTGACATTCCGGAATACTCCGCTGCTGTCGATCTCTATCAGACAGATGCGGGAAAGTTTCTGGTGGTGCAGGAATATGCCGCCCCGGCCTCCATTGAGGTATCACTGGCGCGCCACCGCCTCAATGAACTAATCACCGGTGCGGGTCTGGCGCTGGGTGTCCCCGGCGACAGAGTCCATCTGAAAGCGCGTGAGCGCAGGAAACATCCGGTGCACACCGCCAGAAACGGAGCTGCGACTGAACAGTGTACGGTCACCGAGGGCAGGGCTGTCATAGAGGTCAACCTTCAGACCCACCTGGACACGGGGCTGTTTCTGGATCACCGGCCGATCCGGAGGGAGATATTCCACTCGGCAGCCGGCAAAAGTTTTCTCAACCTGTTTTCCTACACCTCGGTTGCCACCGTGCAGGCAGCGCTGGGCGGTGCACGAAGATCCCTGAGCGTGGATATGTCCAATACGTACCTCCAGTGGTCGGAGCGGAATTTTCGCAGAAACCGGCTGAACCTTGATCGGCACAGACTTCTGCGTGCAGATTGCCTGCAGTTTCTTCAGGAGCAATCACTGACACCTGATGAAAAATTCGACATGATCTTTCTTGATCCGCCCTCGTTTTCAAATTCCAAGCGCATGGACCGGGTGCTCGATGTACAGCGTGATCATGTCACCCTGATCCGACAGGCGATGCGGTTACTTGAAGAGGCCGGGCTGTTGATCTTTTCAACCAATCTGCGCACATTCAGGCTGGACACCGATGCCCTTGATACATTCAATCTGACCGAGTACACGGAGCAGTCACTGGATCCCGATTTCAGGCGAAACAGGCGGATTCATCACTGCTGGAAAATCACTGCCGGCAGCGCAGAGACCTGAGCGGCCTTGGCCATGGTTGAGCTGATTCTTTACACCGGTCCAGATTGTGAGTTGTGTGAGCGTGCCATAGATGTGATCTATGCGAATCTGGATTCGGACAGCTACCGGCTCGAAATCAGGGATGTCAGTCTCAGCCCGGAAACCAAAAAAGCCTATGGACTGCGTATCCCGGTTCTGTGTAAACCGGCGGCCGGACAAGAGTTGAGCTGGCCTTTCAGTGCCGAGAATCTGACCACTCTGGTAAAAAGTTAGCAGCCTGTGAGTCACCCCAGGGGCGCATGCGGCCACATTCATCCCAGCGTTGAACCCAGTCCGGCAGCTCCGCATCCCAGGTCAATCCCAGTTCTTCGCCCAGTATCGCAGTTGGAACCGCGCCCTTCCTGTCAATGACGGCGGTGCGTACAAGTGCAGATACGTGCCAGACACCCCGCCTCTTGATGGTGTGCTGAAAATATATCCAGCGGTCATCGATACCTGCCAGGCGCGCATGTATGGCAAACCGTTGCAAAGTACCTATTCTCTTGCGATAGCGAATGCTTGACCCTGCCACGGCAAATCCCCAGCCCCGTCCCTTGACCGCAGGCATCACGCCGATCTGGTAGCAGAACTCAAGGCGACTGATGTCCATCAGGGTGAGGTAGCGGCCCTTGTTGATCTTCATGAACAGATCAATATCCCGGGGCCAGGCGATCATCGGGGTGACAATCTCGTCAGTCAGTCCAGTACGGGGTTTACGGCGGGCTGTGAGCGCCAGTTTGAGCGCACGCATATTAGGGGAGCATTCCAGTTTCTCTCGATTTCGTTCACCGGCCGCAGGCCGTTGCCTGTGAATCTCCAGAGGCAGCGGAGTGTGCGGCGCAGGCCAGTTCAGCTCGGTTCATTTTACGCAGTCTTCTGATAGAATACGCACCCGAATCTGGCCTCCTGAGAGAGCAGTGTATGTCCGATCATGGCTCTGACGAAGTTGAAGTCGACAACGGCACCGCGGATGCCAGTGCGGCCACGGTGCTGATTGTGCTGGCCGTTCTGTCCGTCATTCATGGTGTCTATACTGGCGGACTTCCCGCCTTTCTGTCGACGGTGTTCTAGGCACTCGCCGAAGGTTATGGCGAGGGTGGCAGGTGCCGCCTTTTTTTTGTTGCCGGTTCGGATGATGGCTACAGCCTTGTGCACAACTCGCTGATTATCACGCCAAGGCTGGCGTGGGCGCATTCGTGACGGAGGGCGAACCGGAAAGGGAGGAACAGACGAGATGATCAGAATTGCCATTACCGGAGCCTCTGGCCGAATGGGGCGATCACTTCTCGATGCTGTGAGTCAGTGCCCGGAGACAGAGTTGGGGGTTGCCACGGTCAGGCCGGGCACTGAGCTTGCAGGGGCCCGATGCTCTGCACTCATGGCGGCCGGGCCGGGCACAACCGGTTCCGGACAGGACATTGAGTTGACCGAGTATCTTGCACCCTCTCTTGATGCCTTTGATACCCTGATCGATTTCACGCCGCCTGCAGCAGCGCTGGAAAATCTTCGGTGCTGTGCTTCGGCAGGCAAGTCTGCGGTGGTGGGCACGACAGGCTTCACCGGGCAGGAGTTTGAGCAACTTCACCGGATTGCCAATCAGATACCCGTTGTGTATGCGGCCAATTTCAGCACCGGAGTCACGCTCAGTATGAAGCTGCTGGAGACTGCGGCACAGGTGATGGGTGAGGACGCCGATATTGAGATCATTGAAACCCATCACCGCAACAAGGCTGATGCACCATCTGGAACGGCGCTGGCAATGGGTGGTGTCATTGCAGATGCCCTGGGACACAACCTCAGTGACTGCGCTGTCCATGGACGGGAGGGCAGTACAGGCGTGCGTGACAGATCCAGCATCGGCTTTTCCGCAGTTCGGGGAGGCGATGTAGTGGGCGACCACACAGTGCTTTTTGCTGCCGAGGGTGAACGACTGGAAATTACGCACAGGGCATCGAGTCGAATGTCGTTTGCCCGTGGGGCAGTGCGTGCGGCAGTGTGGCTCGCGAATGACTCCGGGCGGCCCGGGCTCTACTCGATGGGGGATGTGCTGCAGATCTAGAGTTGAACAGCCTCAATCCGGGGAAAGAAGAGGGCAGTGATCCTGCGCAGCCAGCGGGTGGGGGTTGATGGGTATCTGTTTTGGTGGTCAGGGACAGTAGTTGCTCGATCGGCTGGCCGCTGCCACGTCAAAGCAGTGCTCTAGCGGCTGGTCGGTATCATAGTATTTCCAGGCAGCTTCGATCTGTCTGGGCACATGCAGCTTCGCCGGGTCGTAACCGGGCAGCAGGATCCTGGAAATCCGCGGTAGCATCCATGTCAGCAGTCGAATGTGGAGTTTCCGCGATCTGCGCTTGGATGCCTGTATCTCCTGCCTGGAGAAACCCTCAGCTCTGTGATAGTGCTTTAACATCAATGCTTCACCGCGTTTGAAATAGCCACCAATGACATAGAACGCGTACATCAGGCCGGCCACGCGGGTAAAATAGTTATTGGATACCGCATGAAAAGCCCGGTGCGCCGAGGCACGGTGTTCAAATTCTTCAGAAATGTGCCAGAGCAGCAGATTGGCACCGTCGGGTTCAGCGTCTTCGAAGAACTCTTCACAGGTTTCAAAAATGTACCGGGCGGCGAAGGTTGCCTGGCATTCAAAGCCAGCACAGAATGCCGCGTTAAAAGCCAGCGAACGTGTTTTCCGCAATTTCCTGAAGTGCTCGGCCGAATCTCCGGAAAGTTGCCTCAGTTCCGTGTAACCCGAATCACGCAGGTGCAGATTAAACCGTCTGTGTATGTTGGCGTGAATGGCCTCCTGCGCAATAAAGATGTCAATTTCTTCGGCAAGTTCGGAATTGTCGTCACAGTGTTTCTGGCGAATCTCATGCATCACATTGTTCAGGTAATGCTCCACATGGGGAATGATCGGTGAGCCACCGGTAAAATAAATGCTGAACTCGGGGATTTTGGACCAGACGATCTTGCCTTCATCGGGCTTTATATCGGGTTTTCGCGCTAACATGGGTCGTCAACTGTATCGCGTGGTGGCGCGATTATACGCACCCGGGTAAGGATAACAATTCACGCCATTCATGGAACATTCAAGGCCATCTGCGCGATAACCTGGCAATCGGCCACATGTTCACTTTACGCCCAACGCCAGATCGATTTACAGTTGCAGGCTGCTGGCGGTGGCCTGTGTGCCGTGCCCGTCCATTTGGCTGCAAACCGGAAAGGAGAGTGCGGCTTTTGCAGCCGCGTACCTGGCGCGCACTTTAATCTGCCCCGGATTGGTCCGGTACAGGACCCGCTGCATTGCACTCATCCAGTAACCCGTCGGGGATATCATTGAAATGAAACAGCCCATTGAAATAGTTCGCGAATTTATCGAAGAAAAAGTCAATAAAAATGATCCCGAGGGCATGGTTGCCATGCTCGCGGAAGACATACACTACCAAAACATGCCATTTCGCGCCGCCAGGGGCATCCCCGAGTTTATCGACTTCGTCAAGGACATGGGTGAAATCCAGGATATGACCCTGACCATCAAAAACATGGCTGCCAATGGCAATGTCGTTTTTGCCGAGCGATCGGACAGTTGGACGATGAATGGCGTGACAGTGGTAGAGCCGTTCGTTGGCGTCTTTGAAGTCAACGACCAATGCAAGATTTCCCGCTGGTGCGACTACTTCGATCTGCGTTCCTGGGAGCAGGCCGGACAGCACCCTGCAGAAATGTTTGCCAAGTGGGCCAGGGAAGATTATCAGCACCTCTGCAGGTAAAGCCTGAATTCACCTTCCTGCTGCATCTGACAGATCGGCTCCGCAAACAGTTTCTGCATCTGCGGCGCTCACCGGAGTCTGCGTGGCTGAGACAGCGGACTACCCAGTGTCCGCGGCGCCCGGATTACAGATATCCCTGGCAACCTGCCTGATCAGTTGCCGCATCCAGCGATGTGCCTCGTTGTGTTGCAGCAGGGAGCTCCAGGCAATCTTGAGTTCCATCGGCGGGATGTCAAACGGCGGTGGCAGGATCAGCACCGAGGGGTTGTCCTCCTGCAGAAGAGCACAGCGGGTCGGTACCGTCGCAATAAGATCCTGCTTTTCACAGAGCAGCATGGCCGCTTGGTAATGGCGCGTAAATACCGTGATGCGGCGCTTTTGCCCTATTTTCGCCAGGGCGTTATCCACCCATCCGAGCCGCTGGATGTTTTCCGGGTTGACGCCAACGCCCACCCCCATCCCGGTTTTGGTGCACCACACGTGCTGGGCCTGCAGGTACGTGTCGAGATTGAAACGGTCGGCTATGGGGTTATTGGGGTTGAGCACGCAGGAAAAGCTGTCCTCCCAGACTGTCCCCTGGTGGAAGGACTGGGGCATGTCATCAAACCGGTTGATGACCATGTCGACCTTGCCCTGCTCAACATCCCGGAAGGTGACGTCACTGGGAGTGAGGATGTCCATGATGATGCCCGGTGCGTTGCGTCTCAGATAGTCGGTCAGCCCCGGCAGCAGCGTCGCCTCGGCATAGTCGCTCGCCATAATGCGAAACACCCGCCTGCTGCTGGCGGGGTCAAAGCCCGTTTGCGGCTGAACGAAGTATTCTATGTTGGTCAGGACGTCCCTCACCTGGGGCTCCAGTTCGGCGGCGCGCTCCGTGGGCGTCATACCCTCACTGGTGCGGATGAGCAGCGGATCATTAAACAGCGTTCTCAGGCGGCGCAGGCCGTTGCTCATGGCAGGCTGGCTGATGCCCAATCGCTGGGCGGCACGGGTGACGTTCCTCTCGCGCAGCAGGGCGTCGAGATGGATCAGCAGGTTGAGGTCGATCTTGTGCAGGTTCATGGCACCGTTCAGGGTATCTGATGTCCGGATGAAAATAAATGGAAATAATGACATGGATGCTGTCCATAGAATCCATGAATGATGGCTGTGCCGGTTTCGGCTGCTGAACCGGGGAAGGACAGTTGGCTCATTTTGATTCCATTCCAGATGGGGAGGCCAGCGTGCCAGTGTCCGCAATCCAGATTGGTTGTCAATTGACAACCAGGTAGTGTTTCACTAACATCGCCTGAACACACTGGATTGTTTGAATGGTCCGGAAGCGACACCCGAAATCTGAGGTAGATAAAGGCGCTCAGGTACGCTGAATCGAGGGGTTGGCGTATTGAATCTGGAGGCTCACCCGTCTGGGGCAAGATGTATTGCCCCTACAACGACAGGACTTGCCGTTGTGGTGGATTTGTATTGCCAGCATCTGAAGCACCCCGAACAACCCGGGTAATCATGCCCGTCAGATATGCCGGGTGGTCGATAACTGTACGTCCGCGCAGCAGTACGACGGGAATGAACAGCAGGAAAATTAAGCGATGAAGCTGTATGAATTCACTTTGAAGTTCAGTTTTCCCGATGAGGGCGCTATCGATGATATTGATGAGCTGGTCGAACGCCTGGGTAAAGCCGGCTGTGACGATGCTTTGGTCGGAATCGGTAAAACCGGCCGGTTGGCGCTGGATTTTTCCCGGGAGGCTGAAACTGCTTTTGATGCCATTTCGTCGGCTATTGCTGACCTAAAGACCGCCATTCCCAAGGTAAAGGTGACGGAAGCAGCTCCCGATCTCGTAGGGTTAACTGATGTGGCAGATATCGTAGGATGCAGCCGCCAGAACATGAGAAAACTCATGATCAAGAGCGGATCCGACTTTCCTGCACCCGTCTACCAGGGAAATCCCTCTCTATGGCACCTGTTCAAAATCTTGTCGTGGTTGGCTGGTTCACACATCTATGATGCAGAGGAGCAGCTGATAGACATATCTCGTATCAATATGCATCTGAACCTGGCCAGGGAATTGCATGACGTCGATGCGTCTTTCAACAGAGAGGTTTATCGCTTGGTCTCCTGACCCTTAAGGCTGGTGGGTTTCCCGTCCACGATTTCTGCCAACGCCTGGAAACCAACAGTCGCATTGGACTGATCGCGCCACAACATCTTGGCCACGTCTGGTCCATTGGTAAACACATGGTAGCTTGCGCGAGCAGACCCACACGGAATCCGGGATCAGCCTGCGCTTCTTGCAATCTTTCCACAAGGTGGGTGTCATCGGGGCTTTTCGCTTTCCGGGGGCGGGTAAATTCTGGAAGGTGTCATATCTGCACTGTCTGGCTCAAATCAGGCATCCTTGCCTCAGAACACTTTCACGCATACATCAATCGTGCGCCCATGGGTTCAGGAATTGGGCGGCCAAATTCTCGGGCTGTAGCGAGCCACAACCCAGCGGCTTCACAGGCACTGGCCAGGGCCTCTTGCTGAGTATCACCACGGGCCATACATCCCGGTAATTCCGGAACTTCAGCGATGAATGTCTCATCCTGATTGCTCCAGTAAATGATGGTTTCGTATTTGTACATGATCACCGATCTCCGAGCCTGTATTTTAGGATGATATTCCGGACTCTTGGCGCACCCGGCAAGGCCTGGCTGCGTAAACCGCTGAAGCCTGCCACCCATTCCATTTGAAGGTTGCCACCCGGACCGGGGCAAAGCTGCCAGAGGAGAAACAGGATTATGATGGAACAGGCCCCACCAGGAAGGCTTATCAAGCCAGTAATTTTCGCTGTTGCGAGTGCGGTCGCGCTGGGAAACTTGAAGTCGATCATATTGTGCCGATCGCCCGCGGCGGGGATCCTTTTGATGCCAGCAATCATCAGGTTCTGTGCCGAGATTGCCACATTGCCAAGACCCGCGGCGAAAACTGCCAGATTCCGGGGCGGCGGGAATGGATTGATTTTATGAATCAGCTGGCTGACCAGTCACCCACATAAAAAAAGGGCGCCCCGAAGGTCGCCCTTTTCCAAGTGTTAAAAACACTTTCCCTGCCTTGCCTTGCCTCGCCCGGCCTTGCCCAGCCATGCCACGCCCGGCCAAGCCGCGCCTAGCCTTGCCTCGCCTTGCCTAGCCTAGCCTCGCCCAGCCCAGGCTAGCCAAGCCGCGCCACGCTATGCCACGCCGCCTATTCGGCGGTTTACGGAAGAAGCACTGCGCGTTCAGTCTACGGTAACGCTGGCATCAAGTCCTGCGTCGGGTGCTGCCCCGCGGGGGTGGGTGTCAGTCGCCCGTGTTCCCACCAATTCACCGCAGTCGGATGTCGACGGCCTGGACCTCGTCATGCTCGTCCGCGGTCAAGGCCCGCACCTCACCATCCTCGACGGCGACAACACGCTGGTCGATGCCGCCGCTGTCACATCCGTTGCGGCCTCCCCGACCACGTCAGTCGTCGTCCTGGATGTCGAACACCACATTCTGGTGCGGATTGTGGTCCAGGGCGAAGATGAGGCGGTTGGTGGGGTTGTCCCTGACCGTATTGTCGTTCGTCGCCGCCACAAGATAAGTTTGGGATGGGTAGGTCGCCTCGATTACACTGCACACAAAGTGAGTGGAAGCTGTGGTCGAGTCAATCAGTCCGCCAATCTTGGAGGTAACGGGTTGGCAGGAGCCCCCTGGCAGGGGGTTGTGTCCCAGATGTTCAGGCAGTAAGAAACTTCCTTCAGCAAAGACCCATCTATAGCGCCGCAACCGGCTGCCCTGTTGACCTCGAATCCATTGCGGCCTACGACCCCCACACCTTCGAACAGGGTGCCATCACCGACAAATATCCGCTTCTCCATGGTGAACAGGCGGCGGTCATTGCATTGTTCCGCTGTCGGCATGGTTTGCGCCGGCGCGTCCAGCGGCAGGGTGAGGGCCACCAGCGCGGCGGCCAGGAGTGTCAAGGGGGGCAGTGTCAAGCGGGTCATGGCCTCTCTCCGTGTGGCAGATTGATCAATGAGGCTCGGGCACAACTCTTTCGTTCCATTAACAAAGCCCAACAACCGACTGCATGAGGGTTTATTGAGACCCTGCCTTCAGGCTCATCTCTGGATTGGAAAACACTGATTATGGCCCGGTTGATGGACGAGCCGACCAATAGCGACTCGCAACAGAAACTGACTTGCATATTTCACCAAATATGATATATTCATCGAATGTTGAAAACACCTGAAATAGTGAAAAAATTAGAAGTCCGCGCTGTCGACGCGGTTCGCGACCTGCTCCGCGAGGTACCTGGGCTGCAGGTCAAGTCCGTGGAGTATGAACGAAAGATCGGTCGCGACAATGCTGTCGATGGGCTGGTCGGCTTCGGCCACGGTGACGGTGCCTACACACTCGTCGTCGAGGTGAGATCGGACGGAGCCCCCCGCTTCGTCCGCTCCGGCGTCCATCTGCTCGAGAGCTGCGTGGCTCGATTGCGCCGATCCGGCGACGCAAATGGCGGCAAGCGATTCATTCCAATGATCGTCAGTCCCTACCTGTCTCCGGACTCGCGCGCCATCTGCATGGACCATGATATCGCCTATCTCGATCTGGTCGGGAACGCGAGGCTCGCATTCGACACCGTTTATATCGATCGCGCCGTCGCCAGGCGGCCCGTTTCGGAGACCCGTTCGCTGCGCTCGATCTTCTCGCCAAAGGCGGCAGCGATCCTGCGCGTCCTGCTGCGCGAACCAGGACGTGTATGGCGCGTCGCCGACCTGGCGGCGCAGGCCAGCGCGAGCTACGGCCATGTGAGTAACGTCCGCAAGGCGCTGCTGGCACGCGAATGGATCGAGGCTGGGGAAGACGGCGTCGTCCTCGTTCAGCCAGACACCCTTCTGCAGACCTGGCGCGAGAGCTATCGCCGCCCAGCAGGCGAGTCGGTTACCGGGTATACCCATCTCCATGGGACGCAGCTTGACGAGCAGCTGCGAGGCACGCTCAACCCCCACCCCGACAGCCCGCGAGCCATCTATGCGCAGCACTCGGCCGCACAATGGCTTGCGCCCCTCGGCCGCAGCGCCACCCATACGTTCTACGCCGACAAACCGGGCGCGGAAGTGCTGAAAGATGCGCTAAGCTTGACCCACGCAGCGAGGGGCTCGAACGTAGTAGTGCTCGTCCCCACGGACGAGAGCCTGTTCCGCGACGCCAGCGCGCCCGGTCCGGAGGTATTCTGCACGAGTCCTATCGTAACCTATCTCGATCTCTGGGTCGGCAGCGACCGCGACCGGGAGGCGGCGGAATACCTGGCGGGTAAGTTCTTCTCATGGCTGAAATAGACCCGCAGCGCGCCTCCGATTGCGAGGATCGCGCTACGGGCGCGGTCAAGTCGGTGCTAATCGAGATCGGCCAGGTTCTGGGCAGCTACCGAGAGAGGTTCGCAGTCATCGGCGGTGCCGTTCCCTGGCTGCTGCTGACCGGGTCCGATATGCCACATATCGGAACCCTGGACGTGGATCTCACTCTGGATCCGGTGGCTCTGGGTGATGGCGACTACGCGCGGCTCGTCGACGCTCTCCTGAAACATGGATACCATCAGGGGGAGGACCGGCGCCGCTTTCAGCTCGTGCGCACTGTCCCCGCCCGCGACGGCGGTCCCGACATCGATGTGGTCGTAGATTTTCTGATGCCTCGGGATGTGACGATCGCCAAGAACGTGCCTCCGCTGATCGCCGATTTTGCGGTTCAGCGCGCCGACGGCGCGGATCTGGCTCTGAGATCCCACAAGTTTGTGGCGATAGATGGCGACATGCCGGGAGGCGGGAGCAATCGCGTACAGATCGCAGTCGCATCTATCCCCGCGCTGCTGGCCATGAAGGGTTACGCAATCGCAAATCGGCTCAAACAAAAGGACGCCTACGACATCTACTACAGCATCCGCAATTTCCCGGGCGGGATCGAGGCACTCGTCTCCGAAACCAAGTCGCTTATCCGATTCAAGTCAGCAAGAACAGGCTATCTCCACATTGCCGAGAAATTCCGCAGCCCGGACGATTTCGGCCCGACCAGCGTGCGACAGTTTGTCGACAGGCCCGAGATGCTCGATGGGCGCACTGCCGATCAATGGCAGCAGGACGCGTTCGGACAGGTGGACGCCTGGCTCTCAGCGCTGGGATTGAGGTGAACTGTGTCCGCCGCGTCGAATGCCATGATCCTTCCCATGGACATGCCCATTATCGACAGGGTGTTGGTATGGAGAGGGCTATGTGCTCAATTTCTCGAATCGGACCTTCACTGATTTCTATTGCGAGGAATTTGCCGTCGACATCGATGAACCTTGCTGGAAGACTCGGGATGGCAGCAATGCCAGGCACCTTCACTACTATCTGTACCAGGCAAACCGCAAGTTAGCGCTTGACACGCCAAAACGCATTGTGGAAATACCGCGAAGCGAGCAGTGTCACCGCAGACTATCCGGAGTCCGACCCTGTTCAGAATGCAAGCTTCGGCTTGAGGCTTGAGCCGGGTGCCGCATGTGGTAAGCTGACGAACTGCCGCCCTGAATCCACCGTCGCAGAGTGCAAGACCATCTCTACCGGAACCCCGGAGTATCAAAAAGTACCGAAATCGCTGCCTCTACGACACCAGTCGCAGCAGGTACATCGGTCTTGCCGATCTGAAACAACTGGTTTTTGAGCGTGAACCTTTCGAGGTACACCAAGTGAAGAGCGACAGGGACATTACCAGGCACGTGCTCCTGCAGATCATTGCCGAGGAAGAGAATGAGGGTAGGCCGCTGTTCACGAGGGAGGTTCTGGAGAGATTGATCTGCATGTATGGCGATTCAGTGCAGGACGCCTTCCGCAGCCATATGGTTCAGAGCATGAGTTTCTTTGATCGTCAGACGCGGTACTTCCTTGAACATGCGGGTGTCTCTGCCGAGGGCAATCCCATGCGGGCGCTCGCAAGCCTGACGCGCAAAAATCTGGATCTCTGGTACGAGATGCAGCGCAAGGTGTTTACCGCCTGGGCAGCAGTCTTCTCTTCGGGCAGGCAGGATCAGGAAGACAACTGAAGATCATTGCCAGACTAAAAAGCTGTTGGACATGGAGTGTGCTTTTTTCGTAAAATGCACGCCCAGCCGAGACAGTTCCGCGGCCGTTCACATTCGCGAATCTGTACACTGAAGTTACAGTTTTTACAAAGCGAGGCGAGACCAGGTTTCTCCTCGCTTTTGTGCGGCCACACGCACGTGAACCGCACCAGGTTCAGGTATCTGGATCGTCTCCTGCAGAATCGGATGAGAGGGCAGGACGATCACTGTCCAGACGATATGACACGCTCGGCCACAACCGGGCATGATGGCTGACGGGAGCACGGGTGACGCACACACACAGCACTGCAGCACTACTAGTCCTGGAAGAGGGCTCGGTCTTCGAGGGCTACGGCATTGGTGCTTCCGGTGCCTCGGTCGGGGAGGTGGTCTTCAATACGTCGATGACCGGCTATCAGGAGATTCTGACCGACCCGTCCTACGCCGAGCAGATCGTCACGCTGACCTGTCCCCATACAGGAAACGTAGGTACCAACCCCGAGGATGAAGAGTCCGGTGAAATTCGCTGCACGGGCCTGGTTATTCGTGACCTGCCGCTGCATGCGAGCAGCTTTCGCAGCCACGCCTCACTGAGCACCTATCTGCGGGAGCGCAATGTGGTCGGTATTGCCGGTGTGGATACACGTCGGCTCACCCGGGTATTGCGCGAGAAGGGCGCCCAGAATGGATGTCTTATGGCGGGCGAGGTCAGCGTGGAGGTTGCCCTGGAGAAGGCCAGGTCCTTTCCCGGTCTCAAGGGGATGGATCTCGCCCGCGAGGTCACCATCGACACTCCGCAGACATGGTCCGCTGGAACCTGGAGCCTGGCGCAGGGATATGGCGAGGGAGGCAAGCAGGACTTTCACGTGGTTGCCTGCGATTATGGCGTGAAGAGAAATATTCTGCGGATACTGGTGGACCGTGGCTGCAGGGTGACCCTGGTGCCTGCCCAGACTCCGGCACCGGAGGTCCTGGCCATGCAGCCGGATGGCGTGTTTCTCTCCAATGGGCCGGGTGATCCGGAGCCGTGCGACTACGCGATCAGTGCCATCGGCGAGTTGCTGGACCGCGGAGTGCCCATGTTCGGTATCTGCCTGGGTCATCAACTGCTGGCGCTGGCGTCCGGTGCGCAAACGCTGAAAATGAAATTTGGCCATCACGGTGCCAATCACCCTGTTCAGGATCTCAGGACGGGGAGGGTGATGATCACCTCGCAGAACCACGGCTTCGCCGTGGACGGCGACAGTCTGCCGGCCTGCCTGGAGATGACCCACAGATCGCTCTTCGATGGTTCCCTGCAGGGTATTCGGAGGGTGGACAGGCCCGCATTCAGTTTCCAGGGGCACCCGGAGGCCAGCCCTGGACCACAGGACGCTGCGTCCCTGTTTGACCATTTTATTGACCTGATGACCGACCACCAGCACGCCGGTTAGGGCACAGACCTCAATTGGAAGCACAGAGATTGGCCGGAAAGCATGCCCAGAAGAAATGATATCGACTCCATCCTGATTCTCGGTGCGGGGCCCATTGTGATCGGCCAGGCCTGTGAGTTTGACTACTCCGGTGCCCAGGCCTGCAAGGCACTTCGTGAGGAGGGGTACCGGGTGATCCTGGTCAACTCCAATCCGGCGACCATCATGACTGATCCCTCCATGGCGGATTCCACCTACATAGAACCCGTTGAGTGGCGGACGGTGGAACGGATCATGGTCAGTGAACGCCCCGATGCGGTCCTGCCGACCATGGGTGGGCAGACGGCGCTCAACTGCGCCCTGGACCTGGCCCGGGAGGGCGTGCTTGCGCGCTATGATGTCGAGCTGATCGGGGCCAATGAGCAGGCCATCAACAAGGCCGAGGATCGGGATCTGTTCGACAGATCCATGAAATCCATCGGATTGGAGACGCCCAAGTCACGGATTGTGCACAGCTTGGAGGAGGCCGCGTCCATCCCTGAAGTATTCGGTTTTCCGGTGATTATCCGCCCATCCTTCACCATGGGCGGTTCGGGTGGTGGCATCGCATACAACCAGCAGGAGTTCGAGGAAATCTGCCTGCGTGGACTGGATCTCTCCCCCATTTCCGAACTCCTGATTGATGAATCCCTGCTCGGCTGGAAGGAATACGAGATGGAGGTGGTACGCGACCGCAATGACAACTGCATCATCATCTGCTCCATAGAGAACCTCGACCCCATGGGGGTTCACACCGGCGATTCCATCACCGTGGCACCCGCGCAGACCCTTACGGACAAGGAATACCAGATCATGCGCAATGCGTCGATTGCTGTGTTGCGCGAGATTGGTGTCGAGACCGGCGGCTCAAATGTCCAGTTCGCTGTTCACCCCGATACGGGGCGCCTGGTCATTATCGAGATGAATCCCCGCGTATCGCGCTCTTCTGCGCTCGCATCCAAGGCGACGGGATTTCCCATCGCTAAGGTCGCCGCAAAGCTGGCTGTGGGCTATACCCTCGACGAGTTGAAAAACGAGATAACCGGTGGCCTGACCCCGGCCTCGTTCGAGCCGACCATCGACTATGTTGTAACCAAGGTACCGCGCTTTGCTTTCGAGAAATTCGAGCAGGCTGATGTCAGGCTGAGTACGCAGATGAAATCGGTCGGAGAGGTGATGGCCATAGGCCGAACATTTCAGGAATCCCTCCAGAAGGCACTGCGCGGCCTGGAGGTGGGATCGAGTGGCCTTGAGAGCAAAACCGATTTTTCCGATCCCGAGTACGCCACTGCCCTGCGCAAGAATATCTCGGAACCGGGTGCTGAGCGCATTTGGTACGTTGCCGATGCGTTCCGTGCGGGCATGGATGTCGCCGAAGTATCTGAACTGACTTCAATCGACCCCTGGTTTCTGGTACAGATCGAGGAAATCGTCCAGATCGAGCAGGCCTTTGCCGAGACCGGTCTGGATCAGCTCAGTGCCGAACGCCTGTTTGAACTCAAACAGAAGGGATTCTCCGACTATCGCCTGGGAACCCTGCTCGGCGTCGATGAAACCAGCGTGCGCAACAGGCGCAGAGAGCTCGGCGTGAAGCCTGTGTTCAAGCGGGTGGATACCTGCGCCGCGGAGTTTTCAACCTCCACCGCCTACATGTATTCGACCTATGAGCAGGAGTGTGAAGCAGCACCTTCCGACCGCAAGAAGATACTGGTACTCGGCGGAGGTCCAAACCGGATCGGGCAGGGCATCGAATTTGACTACTGCTGTGTTCATGCGGCCCTCGCCATGCGCGAAGATGGCTACGAAACCATCATGGTGAACTGCAATCCGGAGACGGTGTCGACCGATTACGACACCTCGGATCGCCTGTATTTCGAGCCTGTGACCCTGGAGGATGTGTTGGCTATTGTCGAACTGGAAAAGCCCTTGGGCGTCATTGTTCAGTTTGGCGGGCAAACGCCTCTGAAGCTCGCGCGCGCGCTGGAGTCCGAGGGTGTTCCCATCATCGGTACAACCCCCGATGCAATTGATCGCGCCGAGGACCGCGAGCGTTTTCAGCAAATGATCGACACGCTCGGCCTGCGCCAGCCTTCCAACGCCACCGTCCGATCAGAAGACGAAGCAGTCGATGTCGCCGAGAAAATCGGGTATCCCCTGGTCGTCAGACCCTCCTATGTGCTGGGCGGCAGGGCCATGGAAATTGTGTACAATGAAGTGGAGCTCAACAACTACATGCGCACCGCGGTTGAGGTCAGTGAAGACTCACCCGTATTGCTGGATTATTTCCTCAGTGCCGCCATCGAGGTTGACATAGATGCAGTCAGTGACGGCCAGAAGGTGGTCATTGGCGGCATCCTGCAGCACATCGAGCAGGCGGGGATTCACTCTGGAGATTCAGCCTGCTCCCTGCCGCCCTACAGTCTGCCCGAGAGCGTTCAGGACGAGATGCGCGCAATCGTCAGGACAATGGCGGTTGAGCTTGGTGTCGTGGGCCTGATGAATGTGCAGCTTGCCTGGCAGGACGGAAAGATCTATGTCATTGAAGTGAATCCGAGAGCCTCGCGCACAGTACCCTTCGTGTCCAAGGGAATTGGCGTTTCCCTTGCCAAGGTGGCCGCCCGCTGCATGGCGGGATCGACTTTGGTTGGGCAAAAATTCGAGAATGAACGTGTCCCGCTACGCTTTCACGTCAAGGAAGCGGTGTTTCCGTTCAACAAGTTTCCCGGAATAGATCCCATCCTCGGGCCGGAGATGAAGTCAACCGGTGAGGTCATGGGTGTGGGCACGACTTTTGCTGAAGCCTACCGCAAGGCCCAGCTGGGAGCCAATGACGAGATCCCTGCGGGCGGCAAGGCGTTCATGAGTGTGAGGGAGGTCGATAAGGCCCGGCTGATTCCCATCGTGGAGTCCTATCTGAAGCTGGGTTTCGAGCTTGTAGCCACCCGCGGAACTGCCCGGGCGATAAGCTCCGCGGGCATGCCGGTCGCTGTCGTCAACAAGGTTCGGGAAGGGCGTCCACACATAGTGGACATGATCAAGAATGGCGAGATCAGCCTCATCCTGAATACCACTGAGGGACGCGCGGCCATTGCCGATTCCTCGGAAATCCGGTCCAGCGCAGAAGCCAAGGGCGTGTACTACACCACCACCCTGGCGGGAGGCGAAGCGGTGGCGATGGCACTGACTACAGGTCTGGACGAGCAGGTGCACCGCCTTCAGGATCTGCACGATACTCTGGTGCAATGAAGACAGAGCGGATAATGCGATGGCGCAGGCTGTGAACAGGGTTCCCATGACCGTTGCGGGCGAGCGAGCGCTGCGCGAAGAGCTCGATCATCTCAGAAGGGTTGAAAGGCCGGGCCTCAGTCAGGCGATTGCAGAGGCCCGGGCGCACGGCGACCTGAAAGAAAACGCTGAGTATCATGCGGCACGTGAGCAGCAGGGTCTGGTCGAGGGTCGCATTAGGGATATCGAGTCCAAGCTGTCCCAGGCCCAGGTGATAGATGTCACCGGGATTCCGGCGAGCGACAGGGTGATTTTCGGTGCGACGGTCACGCTCATCAAGGTGGAGACCGGCGAACAGCTGGTCTACCAGATTGTCGGCGATGACGAGGCCGATGTGAAAGTCGGCAAGATTTCGGTCAACTCACCGATCGCCCGTGGTGTAGTCGGCAAGGAAGTGGGTGATATCGCCGATATCCAGACTCCCAGCGGTGTGGCCGAATTCGAAATAGACCAGGTCGAATATGGGTAACGTTGGCCCCGCATAAGTTTGAGGTACCGGATTGTTTCATTCACAGCGAATTTATCCTTGCAATTCTGGAATAAAATAGCATAAATGAAAGGATGATTGATCGCAGACTGTATACGGAGATAGTTAATCGACTGGAAGAATTCCCAGCCGTGGTGCTGCTCGGCCCTCGTCAAGTCGGCAAGACAACGCTTGCGAGACACTTGGCGAAGAAAAGGAATAAAGAGAAGCTGCCCACCCAATTTCTTGATCTAGAAAATCCTGCGGACCGCGCGCGGATTGCGATTGATCCAGTGGAGTACCTGCGGCGACACGATCAAGAGCTCGTGATTCTTGACGAAATCCATCATCTTCCGGAAGTCTTCCCAGTGCTTCGCGTCTTGATTGACGACGATCTTCCCCAAACCCGGAGAAATTCTCGGTTTCTGCTATTGGGCTCGGCTTCCATTGACCTTTTGAGGCAGTCGAGTGAATCGCTTGCCGGTCGCATTTCACATCTGGAACTTGGGCCATTCGACTTGAATGAAGTCTCGGCGGAATTTTCGCAGGAGCAATTGTGGAATCGTGGCGGCTTTCCCCAGAGCTTGTTGGCGAGATCAGATGCAAAAAGCATGGTGTGGAGAACCGAACTCATTCAGACCTATCTTGAGCGGGACATTCCGCAACTTGGCCCGCGTATCCCGGCCGAGACGTTGCGCCGCTTGCTGACAATGCTGGCACACTCGCAAGGCGGCATGATGAACGCGGCGCAGTTGGCGCGCTCGCTTGCGGTCGATGGCAAGACCGTCTCGCGCTACCTCGACCTGATGGTGGACCTGCTGCTCGTTCGTCGCCTTCCGCCCTATCACGTCAATATTGGCAAGCGGCTTGTGAAATCGCCAAAGGTGTACTTGAGGGACAGTGGCCTCCTTCATGCGCTCCTTGGCATTCAGAGCATAGATGATGTCCTTTCCCACCCGATCGCTGGACAAAGTTGGGAAGGATGGGTTATCGAGAACATATTGGCGCACGCAGGCGATTTCGTCACGCCGTACTTCTTCCGCACCTCTGCTGGCGCCGAGATTGATCTGGTGCTCGAAATGCCGGGCGGTGCGCTCTGGGCTATCGAAATTAAACGAGGTTCGATCCCGAAGCTTGAAAGAGGGTTCCATCAAGCTCTCACAGACCTGCATCCAGAGCGAAGCTTTGTAGTCTGCTCTGGGAGTGAGCGATTCCCTCTGAACAGGGGGGTTGAAGCGATCAGTATGGCCCATCTTATGGATGAGGTTTCGGCGAGATGAGTGCACCTGTGCTGTCCATCGGCATCAGGATTTTTGTGCTCTACAAGCCCGTTTTCTCGCTCAGCACGCCGTGCGACCGACGGCCCAACCTGTGCTGTAGCTAAAGAGCGGTGAGGGTACTGGCCGGCGTGTACGTATGTTGACCGCGCCACCGAGGCTGCCCTCGTCGCGATCCGCTTCCGGACTCTTGCGCACTTCAAGCCGGTACACAAGCTCCGAGGCGAGAATGGAATAGTTGAAGCTGCGGCTCAGGTTGTCGTTGGCACACGGGTTGATCACATCGATGCCCGCATCCGCGAAATCCCGCACGTTGCGCGTTACGACTGCCATGATGCGCGAGCGTGTGACGGCCTCAATCTGGCTGTCGGCTTCCGACATTGGTCGGCCCGTCACCTGCCGGTCGGCGGCGATCTGCGCGCTGGCGGATGCTGCGACATGATGGCAAGACCAAAACGCAATTCCGCCTCGCTGACTGCCGTAAGGAGCAGGGTCGATGTCGCATGTTTCCCGACCCATGAGGCGATTGCGGTATTCGGCTCGGCCCACATCAACTCAGACAGCACATTCGTGTCAAACACCAGCACGGCGCGCACCTCAGCCGAAATGCGGTGGCTCGCGCATCGGCTCACGTGGCGGCAATTTGAGATCCACGCCGTTGCGGGGCGCGAAGCATTCCTGGATGAAGGCCGCCAGATTCTCCGGCTCGGCTTCCCGGCTGACCGCCTCGCGCAGAATCAACCGCGCTTCCTCTTCCATCGAACGGCCGTTACCCGCCGCCTGAGTGCGAAGCCGGGTCTTTACGTCGTCGTCAAGATTGCGGATTGTGATGCTCGCCATGTGTATGTCCTCCTCCGCCCCTTCGGAGTCCTATAACGAATGGATTGCACATCTTGGGATGAACACACAGCAGGCTACTGCACCGCGATTCGGGCAGGACTCAGCGACTATGGACCCATGAAGGTCTTGGTCAGGCGAGCGTTACGCGAGGTGGACGGCAAGCCGGATGAGTGATTCTTCTTTCCATCTCCCGCTCCGGCCTTCCGGTTTCGATAGCAGTGGAACTGGCTGCGCAACGGATCGTCTGTCGCCTCGTCTTTGCGGGGTCGCGCAGGTTGGAATGTGTCTCGATAAGTGTCTTGCGTGACATGTCCTCAGTGCACCGTCAAGTGGGAGATGGGCAACTGGCGCAGATTCCGCTACCGAGGTGACCCCTGTGCGATCAGAGAGTGCCCAGATGCCTGATCAGATTGGATGTTTTTGGATTGGGGTGACTGTTTCTGCGAAGGATCAAAATGGTTTTTCCGATATGTTGAATCAACTGCGCTTTCTGCTCAGTGCAAATGGTGTGCGCGGTGGTTTCACGCGCCTGCCTGTCGGTCATTGAAATCCGAAGCTTGATCAGTTCGTGGTCGTGAAGTGCGCGGTCTATTTCCGCACTGACATTGTTCGTAAGCCCCGCACCGGCAACTGTGACTACCGGTTTCAGGTGATGCCCGATGGCCTGTAACTGCCTGGTTTCCATGGTAAGGCGTTTCCATTCGAACTGCCGGTGCATTGTAGCAGTGTTGGTCCGATGTGGGGTTGCTGGCTGGCGCGGTTACCAGTACAGTGGAGGGCACAAAAAGAGAAGGAAATCAGTCGCACATGACAATGACTCGGGAGTTGCTCATGACCAAGAATTCGCATCCTCAATCTTTGCTGGCCTGGGTTTTGCTTCTTCCATGCCTGGCATCTGTCACAGAAGCCCAGCAGGCCTCAAGATATCTTGAGGAACTCATAGTGACTGCACAGAAGAGGGAGCAAAGCCTGCAGGATGTATCGGTATCGGTGAATGTACTGGAGGGCCAAAAACTGCAGGACGCGGGCATCACCAAGATTGAGGACCTGCAGGCCTATGTCCCCAATCTGAGCATGTCCGAGACCGGCATCGGCACCAGCATCTTCATGCGCGGCATTGGTTCGGGTAACAATCAGGGTTTCGAGCAATCGGTTGGCCTGTACAAGGATGGTGTCTACTACGGTCGAGCCCAGTTGTCCAGGGCTCCCTTTCTTGACCTGGAGCGCGTCGAGGTGCTGCGCGGTCCCCAGAATATTCTCTATGGACGGAACAGTATTGCCGGTGCCGTGAGCCTGATTTCCGCCCCTCCCACAAAGGAGTTTGCTGGCTCGGTTTCGGCGATCTATGAGCCGGATCACGGAGAGCGCATCTTTGATGTGGTTCTCTCAGGCCCTCTCACCGACACGCTCTCGGGCAGGCTTGCCCATCGCAGCAGACAACTCGATGGCTATGTGCAGAATCTGGATGCGGGTGAGGAACCGGACCGCGATGAGCAGACAACCCGCCTGTCCTTGCTCTGGGAGCCAACTGAGGGATTTGACGCCAGCATGACCTACGAAAAGGGTAATTTTGATGTGCACGGGCGTCAGATTGAGATTCTTGGAGATGCCCGCTCTCCGCTGACGGGAGCAACATGGGGCCAGTTTCTGCTCGGTACGGGCGGTCTGGGTATGTCCAGCCAAACCCCGCCCTCGGTCCTAAATGGTACCCAGGACTTTAACCGGTCCTCCAATGGAGACTCCAGTCTCAATAACACCGAGACTCTGACACTGACCATGAATCTCATGATGCACGACATCAAGCTGACGTCAATCACCTCATCCCTGACCTACGACTACGCGGAACTCTGCGACTGCGATTTCACCAGCGCGAACATATTTTTTCTGGAGAGTGGTGAGGACTATGAGCAGATCAGCCAGGAGATTCGCCTGACATCGCCAGGAGGTCAAACCGTTGACTGGATTGCCGGCATCTATTACCAGACATCCGACCTGGATTTCAATGAACGGTTCTTCACCAACTCCGGGTCGGTTCTGGGCAATGTGCTCGATGGTGTTTTGCCCAGCCTGTTCCGGCAGCGCACTGGCGTCGATATCTACCCGGTGGGCGCTGCACAGCAGTTGAATAACTTTGCCGCGCCGCGTGTTTTTGCCCAGGACAGCGATCTGTGGTCGGTTTTTGTTCAGGCTACTTGGAACCTGAATGAGGCAACCCGTATCACTCTGGGAGGTCGGCACTACTCAGAGGACAAGGATGCAACCCGAGTCCTGGACTTTAGCGATGCAGACGGTAATTCCCTGCCGTTCAATGATCTGTTTCTTCCCAATACTACAGCGGGCATCGACTTTTTGGTCGGGCAGGTGCTCAACGCGGTGCGACACGATCTCTCGGGTTCTCGCGAAGAATCCAAGTTTGCACCCGCTGCCACCTTTGAATATGATTTTTCCGGGGACGTTATGGGCTATGCGAACTGGTCACGCGGATTCAAGGCAGGCGGCTACGATGTCCGCTCCAACAAGCCCCCCGTGGCAGCACTGTTCAATCCGGCGTTCCCCCTGCTCGTCGAAGCTGGTGTTTTCGAGTATGACCGGGAGCGCTCCGAGACCTTTGAACTGGGTTTGAAAAGCAGTCTGCTGGGTGGCAATCTGGAGTTCAATGTTGCCGCTTTCCTGACCGATTACGAAGATCTGCAGGTCAGCATCTATGATGGTGCTTTCGGCTTCAATGTCGGCAACGCCGCCGAGGCCACCTCCAAGGGAATCGAGCTCGACGGTCGCTGGGGAGTATCGGAACATCTGGTTTTGAGCGGCGCAATCGCATGGCTTGACTTTGAATTTGACCGCTATCCCAATGGGCAGTGTACTCAGGCCGTGACTCTGCAAACCGGCGCGACACTGTGCGAATATGCCGGTCTCACGAACCAGTATGTCGCTGATTTCACGGGATTCCTGTCGGCAGATTACCGCAGGGATCTGAGCTCCAACCTGCAGCTGCGCACCTTCGTGGATCTCATCTACTCCTCGGACTACAACCCCGCAGCGAATCTTGATCCTCTGATTGAGCAGGATGGTTATACCAAAATCAATCTGCGTATCGCGCTGGGCGATCCCGATGGCAGCTGGGAAGTGGCCCTCCTGGGCAGGAACCTGACCGATGAGGACATCGTGACCTTCGCCGGTGACGCACCGCTGTCTGCATCCCTCACCGGAAGCATTGGTCACTATGGTTTTGTGGAGCCGCCCCAAACCTTCGCACTGCAGGGCACGTACAGGTTTTAGGACAGGTTCCAGAGGCATTTCTGACCGGATGAGCCTGACTATAGCCAGAGGAGACATCACAAGGAGTCAACAATGGGAATAATGAAAGGGACACACTGTACTCTCGGTACCCTGTTTCTGACAGCAGCGATCCTGTCTGCGTGCGGCGGTGGCAATTCCTCAAGCACGACCATTAACAGTGTCGGCGGTGGAGCCCCAGACGACGCAGTTGAACTGTCGCGTATCGCGTTTAACCCGGCTGCAGACGAGCCTGTGCTGCCGCTGCCCAGTGACTTCCTCTTCTCCGGAACCATGGATGGCACCCTTGAGACACCCGACGAGATCTCGGCCAGGGCAGCGGGAATTGCCATCGATCTCAGCAATCCTGGCGCTGCACTTGGCGCTGCTGATGGCTGGTCAACCCAGATGCCAATGCAGATTTCCGTTGACCTGGCCTCCGGTGCCTCGCTGGACACCGCCAGTGTTGGCCCAGACAGCGTATTGCTGGTGGAGACAAACTGCGGACTGGGGCTCACGGGCTGCACCAGTTTTTCGCAGGTTCCCTATGGGCCGGATGGCTACGTCGCGGTGGCCAGCGAAACCGGCACCATCAACCTGGTACCCCTGGTCCCGCTCAAGCCCAAGACCAATTATCTGGTGGCGCTCACCAATGATCTCCTGGATTCACGCGGTGAGGCGCTGGCACCTTCAGTTCTCTATGCAGAAGTCACTCGGGACAGTGCAGAGGTGGACATTCAGAATGAATCGCTGGCCCCCCTGCAGGACGCGATTAACGGGTACGAGCAGCTGGTCAGTGCAGCGACCGGAATCTCTCCCGACGACATGATTTTTGCATCCTCCTGGACGACGGTCTCGGCGGGGGATGCAATTCTGGCAACGGCGCAGACGGTTACCGCTGCCATGTCACCCAGGGTGCAGCGCATCGCTCCTCATCCGGTATTCAGGACAACGGCTGATTTCAGTCCGCTGCTCGCTGGTGTGGCGGACGTGTACCGGGCTCGTGTTGTACTGCCGTACTTTTTGGCAGACTCGACTGATGTACAGCCTCGTGCTGCGCTTACCGAGCGATTCCGGGCGAGCTGCGACAACGGGGTTCTGCTTTCCCAGGCAGACCCGGCCCAGCTGGCTGGCCTGACACCCGGAGCGAACGCCACCCTCTGCAGAGCACTCGGACTCGCGGATTTTGGTCTGGACGCGGAGCGTTATGTCACGCGCTACAACCCGGTTCCCGAGACCCGTTCGCTCAAGACACTCGATGTCATCATGACTGTGCCCAACAACCTTTCGGGTCAGGCGGGACCCTTCCCCCTGGTCATGTATCAACATGGTATTGCGTCGAGCAAGGAAACCCTGATGGCCTTTGCCGACGCGCTCGCGCTGGCCGGGTATGCGGGCATTGCCATCGACCTGCCATTGCACGGCAGTCGGGGATTTGACCTGGATGGTGATGGCACTGATGAAATCAATGCATCAACCGTGAACGTGACCCATTTTATGAACTTTGAGCACCTGCTTACCGGTCGGGACAATCTGCGCCAGAGTTTTCTGGATATGCTGGGATTGCGGATGGCGATTGCCAATGGCTTTACGTTTTCTTTAGGCGCCGACATCAGCGAGCGGGATTTTGATCGGTCCCGGCTGGACTTCGTTGGTATGTCCCTGGGCGCCATGACGGGTACGGTCGCTGTTTCACTTGCGTCAGCTCTGGGAATGCCGGTCGACTCCGCCGCGATGATTGTCACGGGAGGCGGCATTGTTCCGCTGCTGTTCAGTTCGCAGCGGTTCGGATCCCTGATCGAGCGGGCTGTTCTCGAGGGCGCGGGCCTGGATCCCCAGAGCGCTGACCCCGCATCTGCGGCGGCGGTTCTGGGGCAATTTGCCTTTGCCGCCCAGACCATAGTTGATACGGCGGACCCCAACAACTTCGCCGCAGGGCTGGCTGCTGGTGTGACGCCGGTCTACATGTCGCAAGTCAATGGGGACGCTGTGGTCCCCAATCAGTCGGACTTTGGCGGCCTGATGTTCGGCGGCACTGAGCCCTTGCGGTTGCTGATGGGTCTGGAGCAGCGCAGTTTCGGTGACGCTCCGGCGGCTGACGGCTTTGTGCGGTTTACAGAAGGGAGTCACAGCAGCTTTCTCAGTCCCGTCGCCAGTGGGGCTGCGACCACCGAAATGCAGACCCAGGTTGTCACCTTTCTTGCCGCCGATGTCGTGGACGTCACCGATGCGGGTGTAGTGGAATAGGGGATCCGGTCTCAGCTGGTTACCCGTTCCGGAACCTCGTGGGGGGCTGGTGTCATGCTGGGTCCGCACAGGCGGCCCATTTTCAGTCGAGCCACTCGCAACCCTTGGGAAAGTGCCCGCCCGCAGCACCCGCAATGCCCGATTTTCCCCGAAACCTGTGAGCAATGGGCAAGTCCAAAAGCAGTGGTCGCTGGTTGCGTGAGCATTTTTCGGATCAGTACCTGGTTCGAGCCCGGAGGGCGGGCTATCGCTCCAGGGCCAGTTACAAACTGATCGAAATCGATGACAAAGACAAACTGATCAAGCCAGGGGCGACGATTGTTGATTTGGGCGCGGCCCCGGGGGGCTGGACCCAGGTGGCCATGGAACGGGCAGGGCATCACGGCAGAGTGATCGCTTCGGATATTCTTGATATGGACGGGCTTGCCGGCGTTGATTTTGTGAAAGGTGACCTGACCGAAGACCGGGTCTGCGAGCAGATACTGGAGCTCGCAGGGGGCCGTCAGGTTGACCTTGTAATCTCTGATATGGCCCCCAACATGAGTGGTATGAAAGCGGTTGACCAGCCAGGTGCCATGCACCTCGCTGAACTTGCCTGGGATTTAGCCCTCAGGGTTCTGCGTCCCGGAGGGGCCTTTGTTGGCAAACTCTTTATGGGAGAGGGTTTTGATGCTTATATTTGCGATGCCCGCACACATTTTTCCCGCGTGCGCACCCGCAAGCCTGCAGCCTCCAGACCGAGATCCCCGGAGGTCTATCTGGTCGCCAGCGGGTTTGGGTGCCGCTGAAGGGTCGAGGCCCAGTTATACAGCGAGTTCATAATTGCACAACTTAACTTCATTCCGGTGGTAGACTTGGCACGATGAACGTTGGAAGAATGCAAGGACATGCGGTGCCGTGCAGCACTGCACCCCGATGAAAAAGACTTATGGCTAAGAATCTGGTTCTCTGGTTGGTTATTGCTGCGATCCTGATGGCGGTTTTTCAGAACCTCAATCAGGCACCCGCCGCGAATGAATTGAGCTACACTGATTTTGTCAAGCAGGTGCAGACAGGTACTGTCCGGGAAGTCACCTTTCAGGGCGTGATGATCCAAGGTGAATTCCGTGACGGAGAGAAGTTCCAGACGGTGCGTCCCAATATCCCGGACAACCAGCTCATGGATGACCTGCTGCAAAATGAGGTCACCATCAAGGGCGAGCCTCCCCGGGAACCCAGTCTGCTGGTGCAGCTGTTGGTTGCTTCCTTTCCGATACTGATCATCATCGCGGTGTTCGCGTTCTTCATGCGGCAGATGCAGGGCGGCGTTGGCGGGCGTGGTGGACCCATGTCCTTTGGGAAATCCAAGGCTCGGCTGCTCAGTGAAAACCAGATCAAAATGACTTTTGAAGATGTGGCGGGCATTGATGAGGCCAAGGAAGATCTGCAGGAACTGGTGCAGTACCTTCGCGACCCTGCCAAGTTCCAGCGCTTGGGCGGGGAGATCCCTCGTGGCGTGCTCATGGTTGGTCCCCCGGGTACCGGGAAAACCCTTATGGCCAAGGCTATCGCGGGAGAAGCCAAGGTTCCGTTCTTCTCCATCTCAGGTTCCGATTTTGTGGAGATGTTTGTGGGTGTTGGTGCCAGCCGTGTGCGCGACATGTTTGATCAGGCCAAAAAACAAGCCCCCTGCATCATCTTTATCGACGAAATCGACGCTGTTGGCCGTCATCGCGGCGGTGGCTGGGGTGGCGGCAATGACGAGCGCGAGCAGACGCTCAACCAGATGCTGGTGGAGATGGACGGCTTTGAGGGTAATGAGGGGGTGATCGTTGTCGCGGCGACCAACCGGCCAGATGTTCTCGATCATGCACTGCTGCGTCCTGGCCGTTTCGACCGTCAGGTGTACGTCTCACTGCCGGATATACGTGGCCGTGAGCAGATACTTGAAGTGCACATGCGCAAGGTACCTACGAGTGAAAACCTGAAATCCGGTACCATCGCCCGAAGCACGCCCGGGTTTTCTGGAGCCGACCTTGCGAACCTGGTCAATGAGGCAGCGCTCGTTGCCGCACGTCGCAACAAACGTGTGGTGGAGGCGGAGGATTTCGAGTTTGCCCGTGACAAGATCATGATGGGGGCTGAGCGGCGCTCAATGGTCATGTCGGAGCGTGAGAAGATCAACACGGCCTACCACGAGGCTGGTCACGCCATCGTTGGCTACCTGATGCCCGAGCATGACCCCATACACAAGGTGACAATCATTCCCCGGGGCCGTGCGCTGGGGCTGACCATGTACCTTCCTGAGGAAGACAAGTACAGCTTCAGTCGCAGGGCGCTGCTGAGCAGTCTGTGCAGCCTGTTCGGTGGGCGTATTGCGGAGGAACTGATTGGCGGCGAAGATGCGGTCACCACGGGGGCATCCAATGATATTGAGCGGGCCACCCAGATCGCTCGCAATATGGTGACCAAGTGGGGGCTGTCCGAGGTTCTCGGACCAGTTCACTACGGTGAGGAACGCGACGAGGTGACCAACATCACCAAGCTGAACTACTCGTCGGAAACCTCTGACCTGATCGACAAGGAGGCGAAGCTGATTCTGGATGACTGCTACGCCAAGTCCAGGCAGATACTTGAGGACAACATGGATATCCTGCACGCCATGAAGGATGCGCTGATTGAATACGAAACCATCGACAGTGAGCAGGTGGACGACCTGATGGCTCGCAGGAAGGTCCAGCCGCCTCGGGACTGGGGTGGTGGCGCTAGTGGCGGTTCTGAGTCCCGAGACGGGGAATCCGGCCAAGCTGAAAGGAATGTTTCCCAGGACGAAGGAGATCAGCCCTCGGTTGTAGGCGGGGCCGCGGAACAAAACTAGATCAGCGTTGTGCCGGGTCGGTACTGGTTCGCCTGGACGTCAAAATGGTCGTTATCGAGAGCAGGCCGCAGGTCATGGGCGTGATGAATATCACGCCTGATTCGTTTTCGGACGGCGGACACCTCTACTCCAACTCCGGCCCTGATCTGGCAAAGGCGATCGACCGGGCATCCGGATTTGTATCCGCAGGTGCCAGCTGGCTCGATGTTGGGGGAGAATCCACCCGTCCTGGTGCCGCACGGGTCGAACTGCAGGAAGAGCTGTCGCGTGTTCTCCCGGTTATTGAGGCGATTGCCGAGCGGTTTGAGACAGGGATTTCGGTCGATACAAGCCAGCCGCAGGTGATCCGCCAGGCGGCAGCAGCTGGTGCCAGCATGGTCAACGATACTCGTGCCCTCCAGGCTGAAGGTGCGCTTCAGGCTGCCGTGGAAAACGATATGGCGGCGTGTTTTATGCACATGCAGGGCGCACCCCATTCCATGCAGGACGCGCCCGCCTACGGCAATGTGACGGAGGAGGTTCGCGAATTTCTGGTTGCACGTCTCGATGCGGCCCAGGCCGCGGGCATGCACAGGGACAGTATCTGCATTGATCCCGGATTCGGGTTCGGTAAAACCCTGGAACACAACCTGCAGTTGCTGAAGCAGCTCCCCGAACTCGTGGCACTGGGGTATCCGGTGCTGGTGGGATTTTCCCGCAAGTCCATGATTGGCCAGATGACCGGTCGCACGGTGGACCAGCGCGATGCCTCCACGCAGGTGCTGAACACCCTGGCGCTGCAGAGGGGTGCCAGCATTTTTCGGGTACACGATGTCAGCCCGGCAACTGATATGATCCGCATCTGGGAAGCCATTCAGAACCACGGGAACAGCGGCTAGACTGATGCCGAGAAAATACTTCGGAACAGACGGGATCAGGGGAACCGTGGGGCAGTTCCCGATTACCGCCGATTTTGTGCTGAAGCTCGGCTGGGCAGCGGGCCAGGTTGTTGCCCGGCACACTGAGGGTCGCCGCCTGGTGATCCTTGGCAAGGACACTCGTGTGTCGGGGTACATGTTTGAATCCGCACTTCAGGCCGGCCTGATCGCCTCGGGTGTGGAAGTGGGGTTGCTTGGGCCTATGCCGACGCCAGCAATCGCCTATCTGACACGGACTTTCAAAGCGCAGGCTGGAATCGTCATCAGCGCCTCGCACAATCCCCATTATGACAATGGCATCAAGTTCTTCTCAGGCGACGGCTACAAGCTTGACGACGAGATCGAACGGAAAATCGAGGACATGATCGATCTGGAGTTCGCGACGGCCGGCCCGGAAGACCTGGGCCGTGCCTTTCGCATATCCGATGCCGCTGGCAGGTATATCGAATACTGCAAGAGCACACTGCCCAGAAAACTCAGCCTGAGTGGCAAGCGGATCGTTCTGGATTGTGCGCACGGCGCGACCTACCACATTGCCCCCAGGGTATTCGAGGAGCTTGGTGCCAGAACCATCGTGATCGGTGCCAGTCCCAACGGCCGCAATATCAACCAGGACCGCGGTGCGACCCATCTTACGGCGCTGCAGTCCACCGTGGTTGATGAAAAGGCCGATCTGGGCATTGCCTTTGACGGTGACGGGGACCGCGTCCAGTGTGTGGATACTGGCGGCAGAAAGGTCGATGGCGACGAGCTCCTCTACATCATTGCCGGCTACCTGCATGAACAGGGACAGCTGGACGGCGTCGTCGGTACCCAGATGAGCAACTATGGCCTGGAGAAGGCGATGGAGGACATGGGGGTGAATTTCCACAGGGCCAGCGTTGGTGACCGCTACGTGATCGAGGCCATGAAATCTCTCGGCTACCAGCTCGGAGGGGAGTCATCCGGCCACATTATCTGCTCCCATATGGGCACCACGGGCGATGGCATCGTCGCAGCACTTCAGGTGCTGGCGGCTCTTGATCGCAGCGGCCAGACCCTGTCGGAGGCGCTGGCATCGCTGGTATCCTTTCCGCAGGTTCTGATAAACGTTCCGGTGAATGAGCAGTTGAGTGATATCGACGACCCTTGGGTTGTGCAAGAAGTCTCCCGTGTGGAATCCGAGCTTGCCGGGCGGGGCAGGGTACTGGTGCGCCCCTCCGGGACAGAGCCACTTATTCGGGTGATGGTCGAGGGCGAGGACAGTCACGAGGTCAGCGACCATGCGGAGGCGCTCGCGGCCTCGGTGCGCAGGCGTTTTGGCTAGGCCCGCAGGTGGGACTCTCCGCTCCGCTTGAGCGAGCCGGTTATCTCGGCTACCATTTGCGCCCTTTTTGATGGGCGGTTCGAATGCGTTCCAAACTGGTGGTCGCGAACTGGAAGATGCATGGCTCTTCTGGCTTTGTTACCCGGATGGCTGGTTACCTCGCAACAGAAACCGATTTTGGGGGCACGGATCAGGTTGTTATTTGTCCGCCGGTGCCCTATGTGCAGGAACTCGGGCACCTGCTTGCGGGCACCCGGATCCAGGTTGGCGCACAGAACCTCAGCGAGCATGAGTCTGGTGCCTACACCGGTGAAGTCAGTGCAGACATGCTCCGTGACCTGGGGTGTCGATGGACCATTGTTGGGCACTCTGAACGACGCAGTCTGTTCGCGGAATCCAGCCAGCTGGTAGCGAACAAGGCGCTTCGGGCATTGAATGCGGGTCTCGGTGCCATTGTCTGCGTGGGTGAGACAGGCGCGGAGCGAGATTCGGGGCAGACCGAGGCCGTGGTCCGGCGGCAGCTTGAGCCGGTACTCGCGCTGGAGGGTCTGGCGGGCAATGTCGACAGGCTGGTTATTGCCTATGAGCCAGTCTGGGCCATAGGCACTGGTCTTACGGCAACGCCGGGGCAGGCGCAGGAGGTTCATGGGTTTATCCGCCGCGAGCTTGGTCGGCACTCAGCTGTGCCACTGCTCTATGGCGGAAGCATCAGGACTGGCAACGCCGCTGAGCTGTTCGCTGAACCGGATATTGACGGCGGACTGGTTGGGAGTGCCTCCCTGGTTGCCGGGGATTTTCTCGGCATATGCCGGGCAATGCCTGACTGAAGCCCGGGTGTGTTGGGGTTCATCGACAGTAATCGTTAGTGAGTGGGAAAAGACAGATGGATACAGTAGTCACGGTAGTGCACTTTATTACCGCATTTCTGATGATTGGGTTGATCCTGTTGCAGCAGGGCAAAGGTGCCGAGATGGGTGCCTCCTTTGGCGGCGGCAGTTCCCAGACCGTTTTCGGAAGTACCGGAAGCAGCTCCGTTTTTGGGCGGATAACGACGGTCCTGACGGTTGTATTCTTTGTGACCAGTCTCTCTCTCGCCCTGATTGCGCGCAACGAGGCCTCGCGTGCAGTGGGGACGGACAGCAGCATCATCGAGGCGCTGCAGTCAGAGATGGACATCATTCCGGGAGAGGTGGATGAAGCGGAGATTGTCATGCCCGTCGACGATCTGAACTCTGAAGAAATACCTACATCAGAGACTTTTGATGAGGTAGAATCCCCGGCCCTTGAGATGCCAGCCGAGTAGCGCATATCTCAAGTCCCTCGGCCCAGGTGGTGGAATTGGTAGACACGCTATCTTGAGGGGGTAGTGGCGCAAGCCGTGCCGGTTCAAGTCCGGCCCTGGGCACCATTTCATCAGTCCGATAACGTCCAATACAATCCAATAACGTACGATTAATGCGCCTCGTTTACCAGCGGCTTTTGGCCCGGTGAGGTCAAACGGAATGTATACCCAGTACTCGGATAGGGTCGGGTGATTGCTGAGCGCGGTCGTTAACGAGTGAGAAAATACTTGGCCTGTACACCAGTAATGGTACTGTCAGGTGTGCGGAAATAGGCTTCGACGCCACCGTCGCCGCCATCTCCCCTTGAACTGAAGAAGCTTGAGTCCTCCGGCACATCACAGGCGCCACGGAAAAGGCGGGCCGACAGCGCCTCGAAACTGTGACCCTGGCTTTTCGGGGTGCTGCGGATTTTCGTGAAATCAATCGCGGTCACCAGTTACCCTTAGCATTCCATCCATTATTCCAAGAGTTTATATCGAAGATTAGACTGAACTTCCCCTTGATTTTTCACTGATATCTGAGCCAAGTGATTGATGTGGCGGAGTTTCGTGCGTGTGTGGATCGGGATATTGTAGCCATGTAGATGATGATTTTTCTGTATTTTTGTGTTGACCCTGTGTCATGATTGACACACTCAGTAGGCATGTACATCGAATCCGTCCCCAACCGCACCTCCCCGCCCGCCATCCTCCTGCGCGAGTCCTACCGACGCAACGGCAAGGTCAAAAAACGCACCCTGGCCAATCTCTCCAAGTGGCCCCCCGCCCTGATCGAGGGACTGCGCCTGCTGCTCAAGGGCGGCACCGCCGTGCCACGGCTCGACGAGGCCTTCGACATCCTGCGCTCCCTGCCCCACGGGCATGCCGCCGCCGTCCCGGGCACGCTCCGCGATCTGCGCCTGGACCGGCTCATCGGTCCGCGCTCACCCGAGCGCGACCGGGTGCTGGCCATGATCCTGGCCCGGGTCCTCGATCCGGGATCCACGCTGGCCACCGCCCGGGGACTGGCCGAGGCCACCGCCACCAGCAGCCTGGCTGACAGCCTGGAGCTGGGCACAGTGGATGAAGATGACCTGTACAGTGCCATGGACTGGCTGCTCCAACGCCAGGATCGTATCGAGCGGTCTCTGGCGAAGCGCCACCTGACCGACGGTGCCCTGGTGCTCTATGACCTGACCTCGGTGTATATGGAAGGCACCACCTGTCCCCTGGCCAGGCGCGGCTCCTCTCGGGATGGGACGCGCGGGACGCTGGAGAAGCTCGGTGAATTAAAGGAGTTGGCTAATTCTGGCTAATTAATTTCCATAAACCAGAGGCCTGTACCGCCGCCACCGCCTAAGCGCTAATATGTGCTAAACAAAGTGCATCGAAATCGTGCTACGGACTGGGCTCGCTGCGCTCACTTTTGCGTGCGGCTTTAGTGGGTGGGACTGTCTGTTTGCAAGGGCACCGGACTGGCTTGTGATGTAGTGGGTTGATGTCGAGCTTAAACAAATCACATGCTGGTGACAGAACAGACTTTTGAGTGCTGTAGCTAACCAAGGGTCTGATTCTTTCTGTCAAGTTGTGTTAAGAGATAACGTGATTCTGTGAGAAAGTCAGGAACACCATTTAAAACTTCTTGTGCATTCTGTTCATTATACGTGTGACTCGTGGCACCTCTGTTGCGGCGATACTCTCTCCAAACAACCAATTCAGCCTGCACCAATGACTGCGTGGATGCCTCACGGATCACGTCATTGAAAGACATCTCGTCAACCTCTCCAGGATTGGCAGCAGCACGTTCCAGGTGCCGCTTCATCATTTTGAAGGACAGCTCATAGGTAAATTTAAAAGCCTGAATGACAGCCGCCCTCATATGTCGCTTGAGACGAGGAGCAGCCTCCATCAACTCTGAGTCATATATCTCAAGAGCTTCTTCCAGTTGTGAAATGGCTTGTTTCAACGACGACAGGTCCAAAGGCAAAGACATCTTTTATCCCCAATATATACACAAATTAAGTCGTTTCCCCAAAAGTTACTGACCCTGACTGGCTTCATTATCTGGTGATTCTTTGAGTTGTCGGTTGGTGCGCGCATTATACTTGCAACTGCATGAAGCCGAAGCGAATTGGAAATGGAGGAGCTGAAGAAAGAGCTCGGTCACATATGATGGTGCATGAATACTCATTGGAAAGGAGGAGATAAACAGTGTTCACCCTTCCAGATACCGCACAGCCATATCGCACGATCGGTCCGTTCACCCAGGACTCCCTTCCGACCGGTTTGCTGCGCGAGCACAACACCAAAGACGGTGTGTGGGGATTGTTGGAGGTACTTGAAGGTGCAGTGAAGTACGTCATCACGGAACCGGGCGAAGAGGCAGAACACCTGCTCTCCAGCGCACTGCCAGGAGTGATAGCGCCGCAACAGAAACATCATCTCATTCTCATCGGCGATGTTACCTTTCAGATCAGGTTCCATCGTGTGCACAGCTGACATCGAAAATGAGCATTCAAGAACCGCATCCTCGATACGGCTTTCGGGACACGACTTTTCAGGCTGCCGGTGGTGAGGAGGGCATTCGCCAGTTGGTGGACTGCTTTTACGACCTGATGTCCAGTAAGCCCGAGTACCAAAAGATTTATGAGTGGCATCCAGATGTTGATGTCGCACGGGACAAGCTTGCCCGCTTCCTGTGCGGTTGGATGGGTGGTCCGCGCCGCTACCAGGAAAAATACGGGCCAATCAGTATTCCCAAAGTCCATGCCCATCTCCCGATTACGACCGCTGAGCGTGACATGTGGATCAACTGCATGTCTGAAGCGCTTAAGCAACAGGCGTACGCTCCTTCGCTCAAGCGCTATCTCCTGGAACAGCTGTCGGTGCCGGCCGAGCATATACGCCGTGCCTGCGAACCGCCAGCCAGCTCCCTAAAGGAATTGTCATGAGGACATTCATTGTGATCTGGTGTTATGTATTGGCGCGTTTGTCGTGATGGACAACTCAGATGGGCACCGGGGTGCGTTTCCAGAACACTACCGAAACACCCTCACCAATTCACTCAGCTCCGAATACAAGTTCAGGCACCACCACTTCCCAGTCATCGCAGTGTATTGAGTCGTGATACTCAGGCTCGGAAGCCTCACGGCTCCACCCTGCGATGGCCAGCACGGAAGCAGACCGGCACCTGGTTCCCGGCGGCGGCTGGAAGCTCCCCGCGAGGCGCCCTACTAACGCCCCTGTCGTGTCCAGCAGTTCCCAGCGCCCCTGACCTGTGATCCGCGTATCGAGCGGATCACCCGGCGAAAGACCGGTGATTACGCCATGGAGCGGGTGGTGTGCCTTAAAGCGTCCCGCAAATCCAAGGTCCACATCCCGCAGGCCGGGCCGAACGTAGTGGTGTTCGAGCGACGCAGGGCCAGGTGGAAGTTCTACCGGATCGCGGTGTATCACGGAAGAATGGCCGACCAATTCGTGCGCGAACCCCTGGGATTCTTCGAACCGCGAGAGCATCAATGACTGGCGGGCGCGTGTCATGGCCACGTAATACAGCCTGCGCGGAGCATCCCGGTCTTCACCGCGTCCGACGCGGTTCCAGCCGCCGTCCAGAACGGCCACATGATCGAATTCCAACCCCTTGGCGCGATGCGCGGTCAGCAGCAGGAGTCTGCGTTGGCGACGGCGTATGTCCCGGCCCCACTCCGCCAGCCACTCAACGAAATGATCCACTGGCGTCTCTGTGCCACCAGTTTCCACAGCATGTTCCTCGATGGCCTGTCGCAGCAGGTCATGCCAGCGATCGACTGGTCGCGAACTCATCCATGCACGAAGAGCCGCGCCGTCGACGATCTGGGGTGTCCGAGCGCGCAGCCATGCAACAAATTGCCTGACCTCTCGAAGGTACCAGAAACCCGGGATGTCTTCGTCCCCCATCTGCGCCGGAACGTCATAGGTCTCGCAGAATGCGCGCACCGGAGCCAGGTATTTCCATTCGCGTGCAATCACCGCACAGCGGGACCAGTCCCAACCGGGTGCAATCACCGCGAGCCGCTGCAGTTCCGCCATGATGACTCGTGCCTGATGAACCTCATCGAAACCCGCGGGGATGATCTGCACACGGCCCTGTGCAACCGGATCCAGCGCTTCCCACCCGCCGCCTGGCGGATCCTCTTTACGCGCCCGGTTGATGTGGATGGGGTGGTTCGCTTTCATCCGCTGCCGCGATCGCTCAATCACCCTGTTGGCCGCCGACACGATCTGGGCCGTGGATCGGTAGTTGGCAGTGAGATAGATGGGTTTGGGTCCGTATTCCGCCTCGAATCGGCGGATGAACTCTACTGAGGCGCCGTTGAATGCGTAGATGTTCTGATCGTCATCCCCGACTGCGAACAGGGTGAGCTTGCCGTCTTCATCATCCAGCGTCCGGCCGGCAAGAGCCGAGATTAGTTCGTACTGATCTGCGGCGATGTCCTGGTATTCATCCACAAGTATCCAGCGGAAGCCCGCCAGTAGACGTTCGCGGCGCTCATCCGCCTCCTCGGGTGGCAGACCGTCTCCACGCAGCACGTCTACCGAACGGCGGAGCACTTCGCGAAACATGTCGTCGTCGGGACGTTCTGATCGTCCCGTGAAGCTGGCTCCGACCAGGCGCATCGCCAGGGCGTGGCAGGTGAGGACGGTCACATCCCGGGCATCGTTGCCGATCAATTCCTCAAGGCGGCGGCGGATATCGATCGCCGCGTGGCGGTTGTAGGCCAAAGCCAGGACGCTGCGAGCCTTCTCTCGTTTTACACGGATCAGATAGGCGATACGATGCACCAGCACCCGTGTTTTGCCCGAACCGGGGCCCGCGAGCACCAGTACATTCCTCTGTTCCCGGTCGTCGGCGACGATGCGCCGCTGGATGGGGTTGTTCAGGCTTTCGACGATCTTGCGCCATGATGCGGGGGTGGTCTGGCGCCCGATTTCTGTGTCCCGCTCTGGGAGCCAGCGTGTGAGAAATGCCTCCTCATTCAGCGTGAAGTAATCCACGGCCAAGCGCAGTGCCTCGCTCATCGCGGTGCGGCCGCGCTCGGCAAACTCCGCCATGACATGGATTTGGAGGATTTGCCCCTTGTAATGAAGATCAAGTGGCTCGAAGTCCGTCTTCGCAAAGCCGCGCTTCTCTTGCTGATCCAGGTGGATGGTCATGGCGGGACGGAACACGGCGAGGCCTTTGTTCAAGCGAATGACCTCCATCTCGTGCAGCCAGAGCAGGGCGCGGTCCATCAGTTTGCCGGTATTCCGGACCCTGCTTTTCAATATCAGGTCGGATTCGACCGCCTCCAACAATTTGCCAAGCGTGGTTTCGGCCAGCAGGTCCGTTCCCCGGCTATTCTGTGGCAGGCAGTCGAGGAGGTGCTCCAACAGACGCCGGGCTGCTTCGCGCCGGATGCCCGCGGTCTCTTCCAGAGCCTCCCATTCGCGTTGCAGCCTTACCGATACAGTTTCCGGGTCACGTTTTCGCACCGACAGACTGCCGATTCCTCCGTTCTCTCCGCGTCCGTCATTCGCGATGCCGTGGACGATGCGCAACAGACGTTCCGGCAGCGGTTCGGGCACACCCTCTTCCCTCAGAACCTGAGCGGCGATGCGCAGATGCAGCGGCCACGCCTGCCCTTTCTCCATATCAGGCGCTTTCTCACGCATGTGCGCGACCAGCGCGGTTTCCATTTGTTCGGCTTCCTCCAGGCGCTTTAGGGAGTGGCGTTCCACGCCTGCGTGGACGAACGCGGTCAGAGTCGTGTCGTTGCTCGCTATGCCGATTCGCTCTAAGTCGTACGGTGCGCCTCGTACCTCCTCAGGACCCAGCCCCGATACGCCCATCAGCTCGTCGGTAGTGATACCCTGGTCTGAGGCAGCTTCGATGAGTGCTTCGGTGATGCGTAGCAATTGGCGGCGATAAGAGTCGAAAATATTCGCTCCTTCGAGCCGTTTTTTCGCTTCGTCGACCGAACTCACACGGAGCGATGAGGGAAATACCGAAACCGCGTTCTCCTCTCGAGTCACTAATTCCGATTCCTCCAGCCAGGATACAGCGGTGCGCACCCGCGTATCGTCTGTGGCTGAATCGCGCTCGAAAGCCGCGTCATCGTCTTCTCCGAGAATTTCACCCGTCGTGGCCACCACCTCGCCACGCAAGCGCTTCTTCCTGTCCAGCTTGCGCAGTGCCTTGAGAATGCCGTGGATCTCGGCTCTTGTAAGCCGCGAACGTGCCGACATTCCGAACTGATTCTCCACATCTTCCACCGTATACAGGAGAATGCACCGCGCCGCTGCCTGGTCACGCCCTGTGCGGCCTGCCTCCTGAAAATAGTTCTCAAGCGATCCCGGGATGTCGGCGTGGACGACCAGGCGAACATCGGACTTGTCTATCCCCATGCCGAAGGCGTTCGTCGCCGCTATGGCGCGCAGTTCGCCGTCGATGAAGCGGCGCTGCACCTCCTTCTTGGTCTCCGGCGACCGGCCTGCATGAAAATAGTCCGCCGCCATATCCTTCGAATTCAGGTATTCGGCGATGTCCTCGCTCCGTCGGCGCGTCGCACAGTAGATGATGGCCCCCCCGGACATCTCCGGTGGCAGGTGTGTCGTTATGAGCAGGTGGATGTGAGCGAATTTCTCGCCCTCCGCGGTCGGGATCACCTCGAACGTCAGGTTGGGTCGGTTTGCACCGCCGTCGAATACCGCCAACTCGATACCGAGGTCGTTTTGGAAATATCGCACGATGTCGCTGACAACATCCGGCTTGGCAGTTGCGGTCAGGCACAGCACGGGCGGGGTTGCCCCGGGGCGTGATTTCTCCTTGATGAAGCGACCCACGTAGCGGTAGTCAGGTCGGAAATCGTGCCCCCAGTGTGAGAGACAATGCGCTTCGTCTATCACCCAGCTGCCGATCTCCCGCTGAGCGAGCGCTCGGCGCAGGGTGCGGGAGCGTAACTGCTCCGGCGCAATGAGAAGGATACCCGCGTCTCCCATTCGCACCCGATCCAGCGCATCCGTTCGTTCGGGCATCGAGAGAAGTCCGTTGATGGTCACGCAGCAACCGATCCCGAACTTTTCCAGTCCCGCCACCTGATCGGCCATCAGTGCGACCAGGGGCGAGATCACTACCGTGAGTGCGCCAGTTTTGTCGTAACGCGACAGCGCCGGAATCTGGTAGCAGAGTGACTTGCCGGTTCCCGTGGGCAGAACTCCCAGCACGTGTTTTCCGTTCATCGTCGCTTCAACGATGGACTGCTGCATCGGATGCCCGTTGTCGTCTCTTGGTTCGGACCGGAAACCATCGAAACCGAACCATCGCGTGAGCTCCTTGCGGGCGTCGTGGCGTTCCCTGCACCAGCAGCAGGCGGAATCGGTGCAGGCGGTGTCCCGAAGACGGCGCACCAGTTCTCCCGTTTCCGGGAACTGGTGGCGCACCCAGGGCGGAATGACCGAATTCCCGCCAGCCACAGAAAGCCACGCCAGCGCGTAGGCCATAGCCCAGCCGTATTTATCCGCATCCGCCAGGACCTTGTGACCGTATGTCGTGCAGGCAGTATCTTCCAGTCTCCGGCCTATCGCCGCGTGTGCCTCGGCTACTGTGGGACGATGCGAGCGACGAAGCGTGGAGAATAGATCGCTCAAGGCGCTGTCTGCGCCTTCAGGCTTCATGCTGGTGAGCCGGTGCCATGCTGTCAGCAGGTCAGCTGGCATCCTCCGCAGCGAGTCCACCTGATCGGCGTAGACTTCCAGTGCGAGACGGGAATCGAGTTCAGGATCGTTGACCCTCCCGCGTTTGAGTCCGCCGTCCTGGTAGTGCTTGACCAGGTGGTGATAGGGATTGCTGGGAAAGGCGAGAGGACTGAGATGCAGTGTGTCCACTACTGGCATGTCCAATAGACGCAAGTCTGGTTTCGCAGCCCTGAGATGTGGGAGGTCGAAAGCAATCAGGTTATGGCCCAGAATAAACGACGCGCCCTCGGCAAGTTCATCGAGCTTCTCCAGGGCGGCTGTCATGCCGCCACCGGCATGCATCAGGCTCTCGCCGGTGTCCGCGCGCACCGCCCCCAAGGCGTGAATAACGTCATTCCTGCTGACCTCAAGATCGACCGAAAGGCAACGGGGCCGAAAAGGTTCGTCTTGTTTTGGCTCTGGTGCGCCGGTTTGGGCAGGTGGAGGAGAGTCGCCTGCTCTCATGGCGTATGAACCGGATATGACAGTCGCACGGTCATGTTGATCTGTGGTCTTGGCTTCATTGAGGTTGTCACGCGGGCTGAAGCTTGAAACGAGGTCACGCGTTCGAATGCAATCTGGGAAGAGGTTCGTCGGACGGCCGAATTGAAGGAGTATTAGGGTGCTGCCGGCTGCGGTCGTACCGATAGATGAGCCTTACGTCTCCGCCTGCTTTAAAAGCCTGTTCCTCGTGATGAAGTAGAGCATACCCCTCACAATCGTCCTCGCGCAACAAGAATCACCGGTTCCGCCCCAAGGGGAGAAGGGAGGTATACTGGGCACGGAGAAGCAGGTGGCGTACCGAGAATTGTTATTGGGGGTAGGGAGCTATAGTGGTTGGCGAAATCGACCGGGATACACAGATGCGTTTAGCGGCCTTCGCACGTATCCGCAGGCTGACCGAAGTGCACGGTCATTTGACTGCCCACGAGATAAGGCCGGGTTTCATGTTCGAGGGTGAACGAATCCCGCTCGTCAACCCTCAGCGGGGTATTTACAAACCGAGAAAGATGGACTACCTGCTCTCCATCACAACCGTGTTTCCGAGACCCGGTGCGCGCAGGTGGTACGACGATCAACTGCAGGTGCATGATCAAATCTTTAAGGGCGATGAGTCGGTCGAATACGCCTTCATGGGACAAGATCCCGAGGCGGCCGATAATCGATGGTTACGAGAGGCATATGAGAACCGGAAACCCGTCATTTATTTCCTCGGAATTGCACCGGGTCTATACCAGGCCATATTTCCTGTCTTCATATCCGGATGGGACGCCAATGCTCTCAAGGCGAGCGTTGCGTTCAGCCTGTCTGAACAGGATGTGCTGGACCCACCGGGGAATGCCGTCGAACGCCGATATGCCTTGCGCAGTGTAAAACAACGTCTTCATCAGGCGTCCTTTCGTCAAGCCCTCATAACGGCCTATCGCGGCCGCTGTGCCCTGTCTGGATTACCCGAACAGCGGCTGCTGGATGCGGCGCACATCATCTCTGACACGAACGAACAACTGGGGCAACCTGTCGTTACCAATGGCCTGCCGTTGTCCAAGATCCACCATGCCGCCTTTGACGCGCATCTGATCGGCATCGATCCGGATTATCGGCTGCATGTATCGGAGAGGTTACTGGGCCAGAACGATGGCCCGATGCTCGAGGCGCTGAAGCAGTTGGATGGCGAATCCATCCACCTGCCACAGCGAGAGATTGATCGGCCGGACCGCGACCGGCTTAAAATGCGTTTTGAGCTTTTCCAGGCGGCTGCAGACTCACAACAACCAAGTGAATCCGGGATGCCGTTGTAGTCAGACTGTACTGGATGTCCTGCAGTGGTTCCCGTGTCTTTGAAGGTGATTTAAGGGCAGGAATGACTGTTCACGTTCACCGGAATACGCATCTACGCAACCTATTCATGTTCTTCTGTCATTTTTTGGCTGCTTTGAGCCATCCTCGAAATATGTAACGCAAATAGCGTTACTTATGCTATACTTCCTTAATGATCAAAAAGTCATCCACGCTCAATCTGCGTGTTAAACCCGCTCTGAAGGAGGCTTTGAGAATTGCTTCCATTCAGGATCATCGCAGTATCGCCAACATGGTTGAAAAACTCATCATCGACTATTGCGAGAGGGAAGGCATAACCATCCCTGAACAACAGCAGCTTTTCGAGGAGGACGAGAGTGGAAAGAAGAGTGCTTAAGGCCCTGATTGAGGCCGGTGCCGTCAGGCGGGTGGAGTGCATAGCCAATGGCGGCAGTTTCTACATCGAGATGCATACCTCCAACGGCAGGGAGCTGGTGACCACTGCGGCAGATCGGGTCAAGACATGGCGCAGGTTGGATAGTGCGGCGAAATGGCTGCATGATCTGGGGATAGGAAAAGCTCGGATCAATATAGAAAAATGGCATCCCGGCCAGGCAACAATGGCCGTCTAGAAGTCAATGTCACTGCCAGTTTGGCCTGCACCAGATGGATGTGCATGGAGTGCAGCAGGGATTGTCACAGAACAGCAAAGCGCAGGGTGTCTGTAGTGGGTAGGCGGCATGAACTCAGGTATCATTCGACTTCGGCCGGACTCATTCTGGGTCGGCTCGCCATCGGTGCCTGTAAGGTGCGCCTGCCCAGTGACTCCATGTCACAACGTCACACAGGCTCAGGCTTTCCCGACTCATCACACCTGTTCCGACAACTGTCTCGCTCGAAAGTACTATATTTGATCTAAATAGTGGCACATGGTGCAAGTTTTATGGCAGGCGAGGCCATGTATAAGCCTCTAAGTGCTTCATTCACTCATAGCATATCGATCCGGGAGTTAATCTGATCTTGCCAGAGGTGTGTAAAGGACCCCGATAAAACCAACACATGGTGTGTTTCCAGCGGGTCTTTCGGGGCCCACTTTTATATGGGGCAGCAGGGTTGCGGTTCGCCAGTTCGCCGTGCTCGTGCACCATCCTGGTGGGGTGTAGCTTTACTCATGGCGACGCAGCCTTCAGTGCCTCGTCTCTGGCACTGAAACCCGAATGCGGCCTTCCCGAATGGTCAGTACAGCGCCGGATTCCAGTGCGCCCTGGTGATGTGCAATAACCTGCCCCATGATCACGATGCGTTGCTGCATCGGCACATCTGGCAATCTGACCAGTCCTGCGTGTGCAACCCCGTGCAGGTAGATCAGATCTCCAAAATCGGTGTCTATGGTGACCAGCACCCTGCCTTCAACTGCGGCGCGCTCCAGAAGCGCCCTGTCGCCCGGGTCCAAGCCAAGCTCAGGGGCATCAAGCACATCGTGCCCGCCAGAGCGCAGCCATTCCGCGAGCCTGCGGCCCGCACACCGATCAACCAGTACTCTCACACTTCCCCTACAGTGATCGCAGACAGGGTGTCGCCGGCGATCACGGCATGCGCATACGCCGCACAGGCTCGAATGTCGTTCAGCTCGAGATCCGGGTAGTCGTCAAGGATCTCCTCATTGGAGACACCTTGCGCCATCAGGCTCAGGATCAGTTCCACAGAAATTCGCAGGTCGCGCACAATGGGCTTGCCGTTGAACACCTCAGGCCGTGCAGTGATTCTCTCAAGGAGTGATGATTCGTTGGTCATGGTCGATTCCCCTCTGTGAAGATTCAGTATAAAGGCTCCCGCCCCCGCTGGCGACACACAGATCCAGCGCTTACGCCCTCTGCAGCTCTGTGCGGGGTTCTTTTCTGTACAGGGGTTGCGTAAGTTTCATGCTGCACAGAACATCAGAAATGGCGACAGTTCACTCTGGGATACTGTGAGGCTCACGCAATCGGAACCGGAGTGACCATGACCAAAACAAAAACTGTATACAACCCCCAGCGCGCGGCTGAGTGAGAAGGGTGTTTACAGTTTTGCCATCGATCATATCTATTCGATACTGGAACCACACTACACCGATGATGTAAAAGCGGGTTACTGCGAGTACATTCAGTTCAAGCCCGGTTGAGGGTTAGATTATTCTGCGTCAAATTTTGATGATACAGTGCAGTGGGAGAAAGCTGGCACAGATATGTTCTTTCGGGTCTTTTTTTGGGATGGTGCTCTGAACCATGGAGGAAAAAGGGTCCGACACTCCCGTCAGTTCAGCCGTCTGTGTAGTAGTAGCTATAGCCGTTGAGTGCAGGCGCGCCGCCCAAATGCGAGTAGAGAACCCTGGAGCCTTCCGGAAAAAATCCCCTGCGCGTCAGATCAATCATCTATCACCACCCCACACATAACGATCTGTATGGCGGTCAGCGGGTTGGTGACCTGGTGGGCCATGGACTGGAGAGAGCTGGAGATTCGGCAGTGGGCCTGGGCGTGACGGAGGGTTCGGAAGCAGCCGGAGACCTTCTGCCTGACCTTGGCCATGCGGATATCGCGCTCGGCGCGGGTGTTGGTGAACGGGGTGTCGGGGTCGCGGCGGTGCGCAGCACCTCGGTGTCGTACTGGGTCAGCGCCTCGTGGAGGTTCTCGGCGTCGGACTTGGCGATGCGCCCGCGCTGTCCGTCGAGGCGGGCGGGGGCTTGTTCCCCTGTGGCCTGGGTGAGGATGGTCCGGGAGCGCGTGCGCACGGCCGTGAAGGCTGCCTCGTCGAGGGCCTTGGCGTCAAGTTCACTGACCCTGCGGCAGGTTCCGCTCAGGAGGTGGCCCAAGCGCTTGGCCCAGGCGTGGCCGTGGGCGTCCTCGACGAACTTCAGGTCGCGCAGCTGGTGGGCACCGCACAGGGCGACTCACATTTCTCGCTGCGGGGTCCATGCGTCAGGTCGCGCACGGCGTTTCTGGAAAGGACTGCAGTGTACAGATGCTTGACCACTCGCGGGGCGCCTCCTATAATCTGCGCCCTTTACGCGGCTGCCATTTCCATGTTTGTGCGCCGTAAAAAGCCCTTGGGTGAGTGACTTGGGGTTCAGTCCGTCCAGAGGGCTTGTAAAACCGAATCGTACAGGATAGTTGCGGGGTGGAGCAGTCTGGTAGCTCGTCGGGCTCATAACCCGAAGGTCGTTGGTTCAAATCCAGCCCCCGCTACCACTTTATCCTGCGTAAGGCGGACCATCTGGCCGCCTTGGGAAGGTGTGGTAATCTCAGAGGACGATTCGTCCGGTTTTTCCTGCTCACCGTTTTGATGACTACCATCTTAGTCAGTCATCATTTTCACCTGCTGCATAATCGGATCATGAGTTCCAACCTACTTATGCTTAACTGAGGCAATCGTTAGAATACCAGCCAGGTCGCCATGCAGGTCGATGGCATATTCTTTTCCGTTCTCTTGAGGCTTCAGCACAATCTTGTCGATCAGACTGCGTAGAAGGCCTGCTGCCTCGGCGCGGGTTTCTTCCGGATTTAACCCATGGTTACCAACAAAATCGGTACGCTCGCCGCGTGTGGCAAAGAACTCACCGAGCTGAAAACTCTCCTGCGAAAGTGCGTATCCGCAACATGCCAGCCAGGCCATCGCAGAAAGAGCTGATTGTGAAAAACACTCATGATGCTTTATTTCTCATGTGAGAACCTTGGCAGATCAGCCAGTCTATCCGGGCTAAAGGGCTCATCACCGAAGAATCCGGGGTAGTAAAAAGAACGAAGCCTGGCATGGAAGGCGCGTGCCTGTTGTTCATAGGCTAGAGTTGAATTCATATCTGTTCCGGCCAGTTTCTGAAGAAGCCGCTCCAGAAGAGCAGGCGGTGCTGCAAGGGCCAAGAGCCCGGCCATTCGGTCTCGCTCAAGCCGCCCTGTGGTATACGCGGATGCAAGATGTTCTGTTTTGTGATCTCCCATGTGTTGGAAGGCGTAATACCATGCCCAGTCGAATCCTTCTCCCCTCTTGGTATAACCCGCCCATTCAGGGTGACGCTCAAAAAACGGCGACATCGTTTCTTCCACAGGCAGATCCCAGGCATCGTTGACCGCCTCCCGCTGAGTCATCAGAATCTCGGCGCCAGACGGAATCGGGACTACATGATCAATGACCATGCGACCGCCGGCAGGCAGAATCGTGCCAAGTGCAATCCAAATGCCGATCAGGGTGGCAAGAATCACCGGCGGTGAACTCCTCCAGCTTGCGAACCCTATACATAATACAGTCCACATAACGACAGAGACCGTTACCAAAGCTGCGGCAGCACAGAGTGTGGCGAATGCCGTACCGCTTGAGGCACCGGCAATGAACAGCGGGACGAGCGCGGCAATTGTAATGGCCCCGGATCTTAAAAAAGCTCTCCACCACCAGAGTGAGTCGGCAGCCCCTGAGGTTGCAACAAGCAGATCGAAACGCCCAGACACGCGTTCCCCCGCTTTCAGATCATGAAGAAGAAAAATGAGAATCAGGGGGAGAACAAAGGCTGCAAAAAATGCAAAGTCGAACCGGCCGATCAACACGAGTTCAGGATTGCCCGCGTCGTGCTCGTAAATCTGGCCTTCCAGCGCGAGCATACGCAACCGGTGTTTCCAGGGGGAGGCATCCCTCCGACCCATGGCGGCAAACGCAAAGTCGGAGGGTGCATCATAGGTCAGGTGAAAACTGTAGTAGGCGGCACTGCCCCAGTCAGACTGTCTGGAAAATTCAGCTGACCGGTCTTTCAGGTCAGCATCTAACAGGCGTTCGATGGCATCGCGCTGATGTCGAACCTCTGCCAGGCCCGAAAAGACCGCCAAGGACGACAAGCCCAGGACCACCAGTACCCACACCACAACGACATGGTCACGCGCCATGAACCGGCTCTCACGCATGAGGGTACGAAAGGTGCTCATGGCTTCAGCCTGCCACCGGCCCAGATCAGCAAGACAGAGAGTACCGCAGCCCATGCGACCAGCATCAGGATGGACGGGCCTGCGGTTGCCAGTCGAGCGGGAGCGCTTGCCTGTACAAAACGGAATTCATCAAGAAGCCGCCAGTTGGAGGCATCCATGCGTGTGCGATCATAGGATTCCTGATCGCGATTGCGGTTGACATCGTCCATGTAGGACAGTTGTTCGGCATGTACCCGATTGAGACCCTGGACAAATTCATACCTCAGTTCTTCTGCTTGCCTCAGAAACCTGTGGTGGTGCTCAAGATCTGTCCCTGATAATGCGCGAGAAGCGCCCGCGACCGCCAGCAAGGGTGTAACCCAGCCGTGACCGGCTAACAGGCCAGCCTGTTGCATTTCAGCTTCCATGCGCCTGTCTGCATAGGCATTCATGGCCTGAGTGAGCTTTTCTTCAGCGTTCTGCGCAACAATACCCCGGATATTGACTTCCAGTTCCTCAACCCGATCCACCCCGTACTCTTCAAGCAGATTCGAGCGCAACTGCTCAAAATCCGAATCACTCACACTGTGACCATCGCTTAAATCTTTCAGCTCGTTCAACATGGCGAGTTCTGTTTCTATTTTTCCTGCAAGCGGAGCTACGCTGGAAGCGACGTTCACGGCGACAGCCGGCAGCACGAGCGTCAAGATGAGCCAGAGTGCTGCAAGGGTTGCTACTGCGGATGAACGCGTGCCCAGCAACGAAGAGATAAGAAGTGTCAGGCTGGCCCAGACTGAAAGGTAAAGGAAATAGGTGCCAACAAGTGATGCTGCTGCAAGCATACTCTCCCCACGACCCAGCGAAAGCAGGACGCTTGATACAAGTGGAACAAGCAGCAGGAGCACAAAGAGAAAAAGTGCCAGGAGTTTACCTGCCAACAGCGAGCGGCCAGACATTCCCTGTGCAAGCAGAGGTGCCAGCGCTCCCGCCTCGCGCTCACGGATAATCGCACCATGCCCAAGTACAATGACCAGAAGGGGCGCAAAAACCTGATACACCATTGCGGGGGTCAGCCAGGACAGGCTGCCCAGGCCGGCGCTGGCACCTGATGCTGAAAAGGTCGCAGAATTCTGACGGTGCCCTTCCAGAAACATTGTCTTCCCGGTCACCGAATCCAGGCCCGGGTCAAATGCTGCCAGGGGTACAGGTGTTCGAAATACATAATGCCCGTAGTGAACCATGCGATGCGGATGACGGTCAGGCTGGGCTAAAAACGTGTGTTCTGCTTCGGCCTGGTGATGTTCACGCTCGGAGGCTTCCGCCTGCATGCGCACAGCAGTCAGCGAGTTCACCGAAATCAGGACGACCACAAACAGGGCGACGACAGCGAGCGCCAGATGAGAACGCAACCAGTAGCGCCACTCTTCCCGTACGATGACCAGTGCCTGGGTCATGCTGCCCCCTGTTCTTTGGACTCCTGATCTGAGAAAGCACGATGAACGGTTTCGGTCTCGATCCGGCCGCTTTCCGGGGCGGTAAATTCGCCAACCAGCATGCCACCTCGAAGCACGCCGATCCTGTCAGCGACCTGACAGGCGCCATAGACATCATGCGTCACCATCAGCACGGTTTTGCCACCATCTGCAAGGTCGCGAACGAGATTATGAAATTCATCGATGGCACCGGGGTCCAGTCCCGAGGTTGGCTCGTCCAGCAGGAGGATGTCCGTATCCCTGAGAATGGCCAGAGCGATCGCCACTTTCTGCCGCATACCCTTTGAATACTCTTTGAGCTTGCGCTGTCTTGATTCGGGATCGAGCGACACCTGATCAAGCGCGGACTCCATTGCCAGCCTGTCATACGGAACCCGGGCAAGTTGCAGAAAATAACGCAGGTTTTCATAGGCGTCCAGATGCTCGTAGAGCGATGCCGATTCAGGGAGATAGGCGATTGCCCCACGTGCCGCCTTGGGGTCAGCGGCAACATCCACACCCTTAACGGCAATGCTGCCACCTGAAGGTGGCAGAAATCCGAGAAAACTCAGCAGCGTGGTCGACTTGCCTGCACCATTTCCGCCGAGAAGCGCGTACACCTCGCCGCCTCTTACACGAAAGGAGATGCCGCTCAGGACTTCCTTGTCCGAGCGACACACCCGGAGCTGATCTGCCTGCAGCTTGGCAGAACTGTTCATCGTACCCCCGGATTCTCGCTAAAAGCGGTAGAGTGCGGACACACGGACACTGCGCGGAGTACCCGGCTGTACCCAAACGTCCGCATAGGAGTTGGTGTAATATTCCTCGTCAAACAGGTTGTGTACTTCCGCACGCAACCCCAGGGAATCTGAAACTTCGTAGTTCGCAGCGATTCGAACGGTGGTGTAGCTTGGAAGCTTGAAGTTTGGGTCCCCAAATTCACCGCTTCTCTCATCGACGTACATTAAACCACCTATAAATGTCAGTGCCTTGCCATCCAGTTGAGTCTGCTGAGAGAGCTGCAGACTGAATTGATTTTCAGCAACATTGAGAAGACTTGAGCCAGCTGGAATGAAATTATACGAAATGAAATCGGTATAGTCGTTTTTGGTTTCAGCATCCACGTAAGCATACGACAGCCACATACTCAGGGTGTCAGTGAGGTTACCCGTGAGGTCAAACTCAAAACCCTTACTTCCAGCTGCACCTACCGCAGTCGGATTGAAATCGGCATCAAAAGTGGCAATATTGGACTGCTCAAGATCAAAGACCGCAAATGTTCCAGCCAGCGCACCGTCATTCAGTTCAAACTTGACCCCTATTTCGGTCGATTCAGACAGATTGGGATCCAAACCGTTCTCATCGGTTGCACCAGACAGTGGACGGAAGTTTTCACCGTATACAGCGTACAAAGACAGGGCATCTGTAGCCCGGTACACCACTCCGAATTGTGGACTTACCTGAGTCTCGGAGTACTCAGAGGTGCTGTCTGATCTGCGATTATTCAGCTCTTGCTGATAGTCGTCGAATCGGGCTCCAATTCGAATGTCCAGTTTATCCGTAACGCTGATCTGATCCTGGACATAGAAGCCGACGGACTCCTGCGTTTCAACCCGGTCGATTTGCGAAGCCAGCGCGAGGGTGGATACCGGGTGGTTCCCATAGATCGGGTTAAAGATATTGATGCTTTGATCCGTTGATCTGTCTCGGAAAGCGATCTGATCATTTTCGAATTCATCAACATCGATGCCCGCGATAATACGATGCGCGAGCCCGCCGGTATCGAAACTTCCGCTGAACTCCGCCCGGAATACTCGGTACGTTGCATCGTAATCACGATTACGGCTAAAACGACCAAAATTGCCCTCGGCATCGGGGGCACCGAAGCCGTTTTCTGATGCGAGGCCTTCGAGTGAAGTATCACGATAGTTGAAACCAACCAGGGCACTCCAGTCGGCGTTAAAATCATGCTGGAATTCCAACTGATGCCCGAGTACATCGGTGTCTATCGAACCATAGCCTGGTTCTCCAAGGAAACGGCTCTCAGGGATGAGACCCAGTTCGTCACCAAGAGCGATCACGCCCCGATCAAAAGGAGTTTCCTGAGCACTGTACTCCATTTCGTAGATAAGGTGGCTTTGATCACTGAGTCGCCAGGCCAGTGAAGGGTTCAGGCCCAGCTTTTGCGTTTCTACTGTATCCCTGAAGCTCCCAGCATCTTCATAGGCACCAACAATACGTATCGCTACAGCGTCAGATAAAGGTGTAGTGTAGTCAAAGTCAGCTCGGTAGGTACTGTAACTGCCTGCAGAAACAACGACTTCACCTGCGGTCTCAAATGTAGGCCGCTTGGTAACCAGATTGACAGTACCACCCGGTTCGCCGCGCCCAAACAAGGCAGCACGCGGGCCTTTTAATACTTCAATCGACTCGACACCGGAAAGATCACGGGCACCACCAAATCCGCGTCCGGCGTTAAAACCATTTACCAGATAGTTACTTGGCAGGTTTTCATCACCTACAAAACCGCGAATTGCAAAGCTGTTCCAGAGACCACCGAAATTATTTTGTCTGGAGACGGACGCTGATAAATCCAGTGCCTGGACAAGGTCAACTACGCCCGCATCTCGGAGGGTTTGGGAATCGATTTTTAACTCTGCCTGAGGCGTTTCCAGTGTATTGAAATCCCCCTGATAGGCTTGCCTTGTGCCTATGACGAAGACCTCCTCAATGATTTCAGTGTTTCCACTCTGAGCAATTGCTGGTGTGATCCCCAGCACTAGGTAACTGAATGCTGCCATGACGGCACTGAGTGTTGAAAAAAATAAACTGCGCCGCGCAGACAGGCGAAAAGATTGAAAGGACATAAGTATTCTCCAAAACCAGGAAAAAAATCAAAATGGCCAGGTACCGTCTTTCGTTGGGAAACAAGGATACCTGTTTTAAGTTAGGTGAATGTCTATTGGGGGAAGCTCCAGGACACTGCGGACGGGACCCCATGTATAGCAGCACAGTACTCTGGAACAGGGGCGATATGATATAACATATCTGCTTGGCAATTCCAGTTCGGTGGTCGCGCTTCAGGAACTTTGGCGTTGTACCATGATGACTGTCGTCGACGAGTACGCCTTCACCTGTCTGCGCGAACCGGGTGCAGAAGGCTTGAGCTGCGGTGAATTGGGCAACCTTCAGACGGATGGTGCAGTGTTTCTATTCCAGGCTCAGCGGGACAACTCCGTGCGCGGCGGGTGACTGGAACAGGCCTCGGTACCTCAGGGCAGTGTGCGTGTCGCCTGTGTGAATTCAGTGTACGCAGTACATGCTATCATTCGGGCATACCCTGCCAAATCCCAGCCAGGGAGGTCAGCCATGGTGCACATCACCTTCCGCCAAATCCTCGATGAGATCCACCAGGGGCACTGAAGTGATCAGTCTCTGGAGCTTTGAACTGGCGGGCCGAAGCCGCCGTCCAGAGGTTGAACCCGCAGCCCCATCGATTCCACCATCCTCATTAGCCAACTCTTCGTGGATATTTACGGAACAGTGTCATGGACAATGGCATGACACGCGCAGCGATTCCCCTCTGGCCGATGCTACCCTGGACCGGCCCGATAACAAGGCTCACAGGATTCATGCAGGAGAAGCGTTTGTGCGGAAACGACACGCAAGTCTGAAGACGCCTCAACCCGATCGGAGGTCAGGCACGGAGTCCAGATGCTGGCATTCTGCCAGACACCATGAACACAGAGCGGGCTCTCAATTACGACGACCGGGTTCCTCACGCACACTATCCCGGAAGAACTGACACCCTGACGCCTGTTCGGACATTTTTCTCAACATGATTGAAGAAGCACTGCTCTCCATTGGCCTCCTGATTTTAGCTACCAAGTTGGCGGAAGCTGTTTTCAAACGTTTCCATGTGAACTCAATCGTGGCCTATACAGTGGTCGGTATAGTGCTGGGCCCCGTAACGGGCATTGTTGAACCCACCGGTGAGATGCAGATTCTACTGGGGATCGGCATCTTTCTCCTGTTTTTTCTCATCGGCCTGGACGAGCTTGATTTTCCCAGCCTTGTGGCTGCCTTTCAGGGACGCGTTATTGTAGCCGCGGTCATATCGGTCCTCGTACCCATGATGGCTATCATGACGGTTACCAGCGACCTGGTCTACGATTTTGGGCTGGGGCTGGACTTCTCGGAGTCGATTTGTCTCGCCGGAATCCTGTCCCTGACCAGCCTGGGACTTGCCGCCAAGGTTCTGGTCGACGGAGGGCAGCTTCGTGAACCCATAGGCATAAGAATCTTTGCCACGGCACTGATGGCCGAGATGCTGGCCCTGTTGCTGGTAGGGTTCACCATCGGCAAACATGCCCATGAACTGAGCTGGAGCGGTGTACTGATCCTGTTGGGCCAGATTATCGCTTTTGCCGTGATTACATGGGTTCTGGCGAGCCGGGTCATGCCGTCTGTAATAATGCTGTTGAAACGTTTCCTTCATGTGCCGCAGCTCTCTTTCGGGCTCATCCTGGGGGGGTTGTTTCTGACCGTCTCCGGCGCCGAAAAAATGGGCCTGCACGGCTCTCTTGGCGCCCTGCTGTTCGGTTCAGCACTGTCGGGGCTGCCGTATCAGGTACGGCGGGATATCGTACCTGGCATGCGCAGCCTGGCAGAGGGGTTCTTCATACCGCTGTTCTTTGCCGCAGCAGGACTGCATCTGAGTCTTTCGTTTATCGAGTTGCCGGGATTGACCATCGCGGCACTCGTGATTGTGCCCTTCGCAGGAAAGTTTGCAGGTGCCTTGCTCGGTGCCTACGTCACCCGTCAGGACATGCCATTTACTCTGGCCACAGGATTGATGGCCAAGGGTGTTGCAGAAATTGCACTGTTGCTGGTTCTTTTCGAAACCGGCACCATCGGCCCGAGCATCTTTTCCCTTCTGGTCCTGATCATGGTCGCCTATATTCTGCTGGTGCCCCCGGTGATCAACACGGCCATCCGCAGGGTCAAGCCATCGCAGCGGGATGATTCATTCGCGCCGCAATTGCCGTCTCTGGCGCACCTGGACTTTGCGCTGAATGACATCACAGTTGGCGATATCCTCGATTACTCCCGCACCTATCCCGATGCTTCGCAGTCAGTGCGGACCTTTGTTGATCGGTGGGTCATCCCAAACCAGCAGGACTATCTGATCGTCGAACACGGTCGGCTTTTGGGCGTCGTATCGTTGGGCATGCTGCGGTACCTGCCCAAAAAACTGTGGTCGAGCACAGATGTGGGCAAATTCGTGCGTGAGGATCCGCCCTGTGTTCGGTCCAGTGAGCCCGTGGAGGATGCACTGCAGAAAATGACGGAGAACTCGCTGACCGTCATGCCGGTACTGGAAGAGGGAACTGAAAAGTTTCTCGGTATGATTACCAGCCAGGAGGTTCTGGAGCTCATGATCCTGGAAGCCCGAGGCAAGCACTGAATCTGCGCGGTCGCGATCACACAGGACCTGTGTCGCCCGCCAGGCATCGCTCAAGATCACTGTATGTAACTGTCTGGGTTCTGTGGAACAGCCGTCTATCTCAACTACACTACCACCAATCATTGCCCAAGCCGGATACTTCATTGGGCTGAGGGCAACAGCCCCCGATCAGCGGCTCTCCATATATGCACACACACATATGATCTGTAGGGAGAGAACCGGCTCGCATGATAGCTGACCGGTTTTGAATCCGTGATAACCGACTTCATGACACGATTAATGGCGGCATCGCTGTCCGGGAATACATCCGGGAACCCGCAATAGAATATCGAACACATGTCCGCTGACCACTCGCCAAATCCCCACAGGCTGCTGATTTTTTCCCTGACGGATGCATGTGTTGAATTTTTTAAGGAGCCCGCTGTGAGTCCGCCCGTCTGAATTTCAGTCATCAGGCGGTTAATGGTTTTGATTTTATTTCGTGAGACGCCGCATCTGTGGGTCATGTCGTGGTTCCGTTCAAAAAACAACTCGTTCACATCCATGTTGGAAGTGAATGCGGCGGTTTCCAGGTTGGACCAGATTGTGCGCGCAGCAGGCGCAGAGAGTTGTTGACCAACGACAGTGCGTGCCAGGCACGTGAACAGCTCATCGTCCCGTCCTGCAGAGAGTTCAATGACTCCATTGCCCTTCATTGCCTCGCACAGTGAGGGATAGGGATCCCTCGATATGTCGAGAAGTCTCCCATGTATTTCTTCAGGGTCCATCAGTACTTGCGATCACTAGCCAATAATGACACTTCGTCAGTTTCAGCCGCACATTCCGGTTAGGTGAACATCATGCGCAGCGCACCCTCAGGGGTGAGGCAGCGGGTATTCATCAGGCAGGCGATGATCCATGTTGTGTAGCTGCTTGAGGGTACCTATTGAGCAGGGACTGTGTGAGAAGCTCAGGCACATTACGATGAATTCCTCTATCCGAACAGAAACACTCCGGTACACACACTGTGGAGAACCAGGGTACTGAATGAGCTGCGACCAGACGGTGCTAATCAATATCGTTGGGATAGTCTACCTCATACGAGGCCTCCGGCATTTCGACGGTGCGCACCTGGTTTTCGTACTGCATAAGAATTCTTTTCCCACCGGTATCTCCACTCAAGCTACATAGCTCAGTGTAAAAGCGCTTGGGAAAAATGGCCGGTATGCCCACTCGCCCATACCAGGCACTGGTGAGCTTAGCAGGGTTTTCAGTCCACGCGTTGATGAGAAGTTCAAGCCCTGCAAAACTGACTTTCTGCTAATCAGCGGCCAAAAACAGCAGTCCATCGTGGTCCGTCGCCAGGGTGTCAACAGCTGTTCGGATAGATGCTGAGATACCTTCCTGCCAACGCTCATTCACCAAAATGATTGCAGAGCGAAAGTCAATCATGCTGGTTATCAGGTTGTGATGTGCGCCGAGCACAACGCAGGTATTCGCGCTGGCAATGGTGACACATACATCGATAGTTCGCTGAAGTAGAGCGCTACCCTGATACTGTACTATCTGCTTGACACTGCCAAAACGACGGCTGTCACATGTTGCCAATATGACCAGACCAAGCAAAGGACGCATTTATTGCCCGCTACCCGCAAGTATACGACTGAGCGAGTTGCCGCTTCTCTGCCAGAGTGCTGCATGACATTCTGACACAACGGCGAGGGCAATACTCTCCGGCAAGCTGCCGCCAATGTCCAGCCCCGCCGGTCCTGCAAGCTCAAAGCCCAGTTCCTCCCGCGACAATTCCGCTTTGGCAAGCACCATTTCCTGCCTGTGAACAGGCCCCAGCAGGGCAACGTACCGGGGTGGCATTTTGCTGATAAGCCGCAGTGCCGCGGCATCCAGGTTGATATTGTGGGTCATGATGACGGCGGCGCTGGCGAGACTGAACCAAGGTTTGCCGCCAAGGTTTTCCATGGCATCCTTTTCAATGATGGTAGCTGCCGGAAAACGTTCAGGTTTTGCGCTGTTCACTCGTGGGTCGATAAGGACGGTTTCCCAGCCCAATGCATCAGCGATTGCGACCATCGGCTCGGCATCCCCCCCCACCAAAGATCATCAGGGTCGGCACGTTTATGATGGGGGTTATCAGCCACTGATTACCCTGCTCATGATCTATGGTTGCTAGGGGGTCGGTTCACATAAAGCTTTCTTCTCCACTTCTATTTCAACGCGGGCTGTTACTTCGCCTGTTCTTTCATCAGGTATTCGTTGTTTATAAACAGCGCTTTTCTTTTCGATAAGCACAGTCAGGACGGTTTCCAGTTCAAGATAGTTGTTATTGGCGGTAATTGGCTGCAGCAATATATGCACGATACCGCCACACCCCATGCCGATTTCATAAGCCAGCTCATCATCAGTGCTTGTGTCGTACCGAACGACCATCGCCTGCTCTCGTGCGCAGGCAAGAGATGCCTTGCGGTGAAGGTCTGATTCCAGGCACCCTCCACTGAGTAAGCCAAACCGTTCGCCAAGGTCATTAAAGAACATAAAGGCTCCTGCTTTACGGTAGGCCGATCCCTGGGTTTTGAATACCGTTCCCAGCACCCAGCTGTGTTCATCTTTTCTTGGATGCCAGGTTTTCAACAGATGCACAAAATCACTGGTGTCCGGTTAAAACCGATCAATAGTTATTGAAGCCCACGCCACATATGGCTTTCAGCGGTTTTTTATGTGTCCTCGACTTGAAACCGCTCCCGATATTGAGCGCTTTATAAATCAATGAGTTACGCTTTAAAAATGCGTGATTTCCAGTTAAACCGGACAGTAGTGGCACAAAATGGTTTTTCATAGCGTCTACTGTTTCAAGTGGCGCGATTTACTCTATCAAGAACATAATGTGCGATCCTTTGAATCGAGGAGCCTGTTAAAGCATACACTTGTGCGGAATTTCCGTGGACGGCGTTATGCACAACATCTGCTCTTGAGAAGTGATTCAGTTCTTAAATCTCATCCATTTGACTGCTTTTCGCATAAGGAGTCTAGCGGGAGTTCCAAGCGCGTTTCTGTGGATTTCCGTTAGTTAGTGGAAAAGCGGACGAGAGCCCGGACTGATTGCTGTCAACATCACCGGCAGTTGCTCAGGTGTCCAGATTTTAGCTGGAGCACCTTCATTCAATCCAGATAAACAGTCGGGATAATGCGAAAATACACATATACCGCTCTCGGCACTGCACTCAGTGTGGGATCGATAGCACGGCAGATTGGGTCAACCCCGAGGTCCGCTCTATTTCAGCCTGACGCACCAGCGTATCGATGGCGAACGTGTCGATCTGTGTGCGTTCATTGACTGGTTCGAGAGACAGATCCGAAGTCATTGACGAGACTCGAATCTGTGCGATGGTTCAACCTGCACCTAAGGCCCCAAGGCGCCAAGCGGGATTACGGACACGCCATCGGAACGGCAGTAACCGTAGCCCCGGTCTACGATAACGCCCAATAGTGCAGGGTTGCCGGCCCGGCGAGTGTCGATCCTGTCCGCAAACTTGAGCAGATTTTTGGCTGCTTCGTCGACCCGGGCAACTCCAAGTTTTATTTCCAGAGCCGCCCAGTGGCCGGCCCCGGCATCAATGATTGCGTCGACCTCAAGGCCCGTATCGTCCCGGTAGTGAAAAACGTCCGCATTCATTGCCTGTGCGTAGATACGCAAATCCCGAATGACCAGGGACTCGAATAGAAGGCCGAATAATTCCAGATCTGCGAGCAGATGTTCCGGCCCGGCACCAAGCGCCGCCGCAGCTATGGATGGGTCAACAAAATGGTGCTTTGGCGAAACCTGCATTCTGGATCTGGACCGAAGATGCGCTGCCCAGGCGGGTTGGTTTTCCACAACCATTATCCGCTCCAGGGCACTCAGGTATGAGTGAGCGGTATGGTCCTTCATGGGGACATGATCCCGTCCCGCAACATCGCGGGCGATAGTGGCGACAGTTGCACTTGTTGAAACGTTGCGCGCCAGCGACTGCAGGAATCGGCGGATTCTGGTCGGTTCGCGCCGCACACCATCAACTTTTTTCAGGTCCATCCGACAGATGTCGTCGAGATAATTTCGGTTAACCCGCATAGCGTCTTCGGTTGCGATCCCAAGATGTCCAGGCCAGCCCCCCATACAGATGAGTTCCGCCAGTTCGCCTATTGCCAGATCCTGTGACTCACAGCGTACAGTCGCCCCGTCAAGCAGGTTCCTTAAAGACAATTGGCCTGTTCCGCGTCTCATTTCGTAAAGCGACATGGGGCGCATGCGGAGCCGGACAATCCGGCCCGCCCCCGTATGGCGGGTGGCATCATCTGTCGGAACTGCGGAACCGGTGAGGATGAAGTGTCCCGTGCCCTGGCGTGCATCCACTTCGCGCCGGACATGATTCCAGATGACTGGAGCAGTCTGCCACTCGTCGATGAGCCTCGGGCTTTCTCCCATCAGCAGCATACCGGGCTCCACATCGATCATGCCGTGTGCTGTTGTATCCACATCGAGCAAGACCTCGCTTGCAGCGAGCCTTCGGGCGGTCGCAGTTTTCCCGCAGGCGCGGGGACCCTCGATCAGAACCGCGCCGGCTGCACCAAGGCACTGAGAGAGTTCCCGCTCTGCCACCCGATCCAGGTAGTTCGCAACCCCGGGAACATTCGAGTTCCCGGAGTGCGCTTTGTCACTTGCTTGAGTGTTGTTTTTCATCCGGAAATCCACCCAATAGGGGCAGCGTACACATCAAGTGTAGAGAACGATAACAGGAAAGGGGCATATTTTCAACTCTTTTAGAGGCAATATTTTTAGTATTTCATGGGCATAGATTAAATATTTATGGGGGCACACATTCTTCGTACAATGCAGCGAATGAGTGGACACTGCATTCGCTGAACTGAGAAGCCCGGACCATCCTCACCCAGACCACACGGGAACTCCCCAGGACCCCTGTCCGACTCGACGGACAGCGCGGGCGCATCGCCAAGTCCGACGCCGAGAACCTCCACGAGGCGCTGATCCAGTACGACACCGAGGTGCTGCGCACCGCCGCGACCCCGACACCTCGTTCACCAACACCCGCGTCGAGCGCGATATCCGCATGGCCAAGGCCAGGCAGACAGTCTCCGGCTGTTTCCGAACCCTCCGCCACGCCCAGGCTCACTGCCGAATCTCCAGCTCCCTCCGGTCCATGGCCCACCAGGGCACCAACCCGCTGACCGCCATCCAGATCGCCCTCAACGGCACCGCCGCCACGATGATCAAGAAGGAGAAGGGGGGCAAGTAGTTACAAAAACAGAATAAAAAGTAGGATTTACAGAGTAAATGCAGAATAAATTTCAATGGGCGACCATATGAGGCTCAAATTCAAGGCTCAGTCTTATCAATCGGATGCCGTGAAGGCAGTGGTGGATTGCTTTGCGGGACAGCCGAGCCGCACAGGGCTGCGCTATCGCATTGATCCAGGCAAAACAGGTCAGACGGCGGCTTTTGAAGATGGTTTCAAAAACGAAGACAGACGACTAACAGACGAGCAATTGCTGACCAATATCCAGAGCGTGCAGAAGCGCCAGAATCTAACTCCCGTGCGATCTCTGAGTGATTTCACTGAGGTTGATCATAGAGGTCAAGTCAAGCCGAAGGCCAAGGGTTACAATCCGGGCACAAAAATCAATCTCGACATTGAGATGGAGACCGGTACCGGCAAGACCTATTGCTACATCAAGACTATCTTCGAGGTGAGCAAGCGATTTTGCTGGACGAAGTTTATTGTCATGGTACCGAGTATCGCTATTCGTGACGGCGGCTGTAAGTCTTTCCAGATCACAGCCGATCATTTCACCGAGAGCTACGGAAAGAAAGCGCGTCTCTTCATTTACAATTCGAAGCGCCTGCACGAGCTGGAAAGCTTCTCCTCTGACGCTGGGATCAATGTGATGATCATCAATATCCAGGCGTTCAATGCGAGGGGTGCTGACAATCGTCTGATATATGATGAGCTTGACAACTTCCAATCGCGTCGCCCGATTGATGTCCCCCGTGCCAGTCTAATGGTATGACCCGCCCCTTCTTAGAGGTCTGTGCGGCTCCGATCGACACTGAAGCATTCTGCACCACTGCACGTATTTCGCCGGGAGCAGTTTCCCCCTGTTCCGGAATCCGCTACAGTGGACGCTCCCTGCAGGATATTCTCGGCGTATCCGTATATCTCGGTTCCTTGGGACACCGCGATTTCCCGCTGCCGACAGGCGCGGACGACGAGTCCATTCTCAGACATTTTTATCAGCGTTTGGACGCGGGCGACAAGCTGGTTATCTGCGAGTTGTAGACAGTAGATTGTGTGGTCCACTTTCCGGGTGGAGTCAGGGTGAAGGGTCCCAACAATTACTGGATGGCCCTGATGATTGGCCTTGGGAATGTGCCGCCCGATTTTCAGCATGTGATTGACAACATCTCCGTGAGTGAGGAAGACAGGGATATCCTGATGGTCGATAACGCTGACGCATCAGGGACAACCGCAGGCGGCGAGCAGATGTTCATCCCTGCCAAGGCTCGATATCGTTTTGAAAACGGGAAAATAGCTGAAGCCTGGATTGGAGTAGAGCAGAGTAGAGCAGAGTAGAGCAGAGTAGTTCTGCAGCATGGTAACCGGGGTCAGGCAGTCCGCGTTCGGGGTGTACCCGCCGCACCGTATGCACGGATTGAATTTCTGGAGAGAGTGATGACGCAGGCTGGAAGTGTAGATGCCTGCGGCGCGCGCTTGGCGAGCAGGATGTCGATATCGACATTCTGTATTGCCGTTTTTGCCATATCGATGTCCACGTTGTTGAAGGCATCATGAGCGATGAGATTTTCCCGCTGGTGCCTGGGCATGAAATTGTCGGGAGGGTGAAAGCCGTCCGCGAGGGCGTATCGCGTTATCAGGCCGGCGATATGGTTGCAGTGGGTGTCAGTGTAGACTCCTGCCACAGTTGTGGCCCCTGCACCTGGGGCAGTGAGTAGTATTGCGACTTAGGCTTCCTAGCGACCTATGCTGCACCCAACCCGAAGGAAGATGGTGTCATGACCTAGGGAGGCTATTCCAAGAGTATTGTTGTGGACGAAAAGTACGTACTCAAGGTCCCTGAAAACCTCGACCCTGCCGGTGCCGCGCCTCTCGTCTGGGCGGGTATTACGCCCTGGGCTGCACTTAAAAATTGGAACGTGGGCACTGGCGACACGGTCGGCATTATCGGGTTGGGTGGCCTGGGCCACATGGTCGTGACACTCGCCAAAGCGCTAGGCGCCTATGAAGTGCTGATTTCTGCCGCTCCTGAAACCCTTATGCAGAACATGAACAGGTTTGATTTTCTGCTGAACACCGTCCCCGTGCGTCACGATATCAACCCCTATCTGCCCTACCTGAAGGCCGAAGGTATGATGGTGGTTGTCGGAACCGCAGAGCCTCTGGCAGAAGGTGTGAACTGTCAGCTTGTTGTCGGTCGTGGCATGACGGTGGCAGGTTCGCTGATTGGCAGCCTGAAGAAGACCCAGGAGTTGCTCGATTTCTGTGGCGAGCATAGCCTGGTCGCCGATATTGAGATTATCAAGGTTCATGACATCAACAGGGCATATGAACGTATTCACAAAAACGATATCAAATATCGGTTTGTGATCGACATAGCCTCCCTCTAACAATCCGTGTGTGCAACCTTCCTAAGGAGAAAGAGCATGAATCTGTCTTGTATGAGAAAAACATTCCTGATTGGTCTTGTTACCTGTGCTTCAGCGAGTTCACTGGCTGACGAAAAACCTTTTGATGCAGCCATTGAAGCACGTCAGGGCTACATGAGAGTGCTTGGGTACTACATCAATCTTCTGGCCGAGATGGCCAAGGGGAATCAGCCATATGATGCTGCCCTGGCCACTATGGCAGCTCACAATCTGTACCAGGCGACCAAGCTCGATAACGCTGCCATGTGGCCCTTTGGTTCGGATAACGGCAACCCGGATTACGCACAAAAAACCAATGCCCTGCCAGAACTCTGGCAGGACTATGAAAAACTCGACGTAGCCAACGAAGAATGGAAGCAGGCCTCTGAGGACTTTGCGACTGAGGCAGGCAAAGGGCTGGACGCTCTGCGCACAGCCATTGTGCCGATGGGGGAGTCCTGCCAGAATTGTCACGACCTCGCGTTGGATGAATAGTCTGAGAACTGGAATCCAGGCATCTGGGCCAATGTAGCAATCGTGCAGCACGAAAACCAGTCGGGCACCAGTGTCCGCGTATGGGATCTCCCAACGCGGATCGTTCACTGGTCAGTCGTCGTGCTGTTTCTCTTCCTGATAGTGACCGGTGGCGATACTGGCTGGATGGAGCGACATATGCAGGCGGGGTATGTGCTTTCAGGTCTGGTCCTGTTTCGTGTTCTGTGGGGAATATGTGGCAGTTACCATTCACGGTTTGTGCATTTTGTAGGCTCGCCGATTTCCGTTGTCAGGTACCTTCTAACGCTGCCAAGAAGGAATATCCGGCGGTACCTGGGGCACAATCCCGCGGGTGCCTGCATGGTACTCGTCCTGCTGCTTGCGCTGGTGTTACAGGTGCTGAGCGGCCTGGTCACCACAAATGACATCTTCTGGGCGGGCCCGCTGAACAGAAAGGTTTCTGATGAAGTCGCTGATCTGGGTGGCTCAATTCATCATTTTATGGGTGATGTACTGCAGATTCTGGTGGTTGTCCATATAGTCGCGGTGCTGTTTCACCAGTTTTTCCATAGGAATCGCATCATCCAGGCCATGTTCCATGGAAAAAAAACAGCCGTCCGGTCAGCGGAGCCCCAACCAGGCACATCTGGGTTCAGTGCGCCGGCTTTGATAATTGTTGTGCTGATCTCAGGTGCCTGGGTGATGTGGCTCTTCAGTCTCCCGCTCTAGTCTGCCGGGGCAACCTTCGCCTCCGTCGCCAGCTATCCGGTTCATTCATCATCAACAGGTGAAAAGCCACATGAACAACGACTACTGCGAGATCCAGAAATTACTTTATCTATAGGGTAATCTGATGGATGCAGGTGATCTCACGGGGTGAGCACATCTCTTAGCCCACGGGCGCTATGTGATTACGGACGCGAGACCGAAACGCGTGCCGTTCTGCGCGAGAGAATCGCCGCGCCGCGCCGCGGAGGGCTCAAGGCATTGCTGACCTCGGCGCCACTTGAGGGGATCGATCTCGAACGCCCGCACGACTTCGGGCGTGACACCACCCCATGACCTTCCTGATCGACACGAACATTATCTCGGAGGTTCGCAAGGGCGATCAATGCGACCCGGCCGTCGCGGCTTGGTGGAACGGCGTCGCCGAGGACGATCTCTGGCTTAGCCCACTGGTGCTGAGCGAGATCCGCAAGGGCGTGGAACTCGCACGCCGCCGCGATCCCCAAAGAGCCCAAGCGCTCGAGGCGTGGCTCGCCGACGTGATGTCGGGATTCGGCGATCGCATTCTGCCCGTGGATGCGGACGTTGCCGAGCAATGGGGTAGGATGAACGCAGTCCGCCCCGTGCCGGTCGTCGATGGGCTTCTGGCCGCGACGGCCAAGGCCAACGGTTTGACGCTCGTTACGCGCAACGTAGCGGATGTAACGGGACTGGATATGGACGCGTTGAATCCGTTCGAAGCCTGAATGTCCATCCCATGCCAACTGAGCCACTACTGATCGGCTTCCCCGTTGTGCGAGCCCAGAAACATATCGGAATCCGACCCAAGCGACGAGCGCGGAGTTTCGCGCAGCGAGCCGGTGCTGGAGGTACCGAGGGGATCCAAGGCCTTGTCAGGGAAGAAGGGTTCGAGACGCCTCCCACCAAGTAAGTGTTTTCCTTGGACAGGTTAGGATTAAACCTTGCACTTGCGGTGGATCCGACAACAATGGCCTTGACGGAAAGCGTGCGCCAGATCCGATTCGCGCACTCTGTGCCAGTCTTGTCAACTGGATCATGGCGCGACCGGGCTGGAAGTTTCTTTACGACCAGGCATGAGTTCAACATGATGTTCACAAACATTCTTGCGAAACGAATCAGGGATATCGTCCCAGACAAACAAGTCTACCCTGAACGGCAGATTGCTCTCCTCAAAGGCCTCCCGCAATGCACCAACCTGGTGATGCTGCCCGGGTGTGGCAAAAACCACAAGATCAAGGTCTGACCGGGGACTGGAAGTCCAGGTTGCACGTGACCCGTATGCCCAGGCGCTGGTATTGGGAAGATGTTGCCTGAGCACTGTCAGAATTGTGTGGTACTGCTCGGCCGAGACGTCGAAAGGAGGGTCTACTCCCATGTCTGCTCTGCCATCTTTTGGTACAGTTCAATGACATCGCCAATGAACTCAGGCATCAATTCCACACAGGCTGCGGCTTTCTTTCCATCGTCGTCGTGTGAGGTACTAATGCGCACCTCTGCGTATTCCAGCCAGCGCTCCAGCGATGCCGGTATGAGGCCATTCTCATGGGCCGGTCTGAAAACAGGTTTGGGGCTGTTGGGCAGATCAGCAATTCCGAGTGCTTCATGAAGATACCTTTTCAGTACTTTCCACGAGCAGTCATAGCAGGTCTCGAAACGCTGGATGACGGACTCTTTGATCCCATCGCGAATCAGCTCAGGCAGACCTGGATCAAGAGCCTGGTAATTTTCATGCTGCTCTTCAAGGCGCTTGAGGGATAACTGGAACTTGCCGCAGTCGATCATGGCTGCAACAGAATATTAGTCGCGATTCACTGTTGTTGATAACGCGCCAATGCTGAGCGGACCCTGCTGACGCACAGCTTTCAAAATCTCCAATCGGCGTGGGGTCAAGACTGTGAACAGCATGGAGAAGCCTCCGTAGTTCAGGTGAACCTCTGTTTCTGTGAGCCGGTTCTCTTCAGCACGGCGCCGGGCATCCTTGAAGCGCTCAAGGCCTCGTTCAGGCGATTCAGTGCCGACATGGATATGGTGTGTGCTCAGTGTCTTCACCTCGTACCGATTTGATGTCAGCCTTGAAATCTTCTATCAACTGCTCGACGGATACTCAGGGGTGCTGCTCCTCCTGGTCGCCACAGTGGCGGTGGTCTCCTGTGTCCCGTTCATTGTCATACCTCAGCATCCGCAGACGATAATCGCCAGACTATCATTTCGCGAATAGCGCCGTCCCGGTATATGTACTTGTCCTTGAAAAGCAACTTGGCCTACCCTCATTGCCCGATTGACTCGCACGGAACTTAGGTACCCTTCATTCTGAGGTGCCATGGCGAGGCCCTGCGACGGCCGGATGGATGTTACTTCACTTCCCAGGTGTCCGCCGCATGCAGATGAGCCATGAACTCGCCCTTGCCCAGGGTAGTCTGTGCAGTGGAGATCTGATCTGTCAGGCTCTCGCCGTACAATGGCTGCTGTACGCTGCGGAATATCCCCAGTGGCACCGGGTGCCGATTTTCGTCCAGCTGCGCCAGGATATGAGAGATGAAATTGGGTTCCTCGTCTTCCCGGAAAATCAACTGATCGGACTCGGGCACCTCGGCCAGGGGCGTAACTTCCATCTGGGTGCCCTCGGGACCCTGACGAAATACCAGAGTCTTATCCTGATTTTCGCCAAACAGCAACGGTTGGCCGTGTTCAAGGTACAGTGTGCGCTCAGCGCGCACCTTCTTGTCGGTAAAATGATCGAAGGCATTATCGTTGAATACGTTACAGTTCTGGTATATCTCCACAAACGCCGTGCCGCGGTGCTGTGCAGCCCGTGTCAAAATCTGCTGGAGATGTTTGGCATCGGTATCAATGGTGCGTGCGGCAAAGGTAGCCCCGGCGGTGAGCGCGGTGTAAAGAGGATTGATCGGTTCTTCCACGGTTCCCATAGGACTCGACTTGCTCTTCTTGCCCACCTCCGACGTGGGTGAATACTGGCCTTTGGTAAGACCATAAATGCGGTTATTGAACAGGAGAATTTTCAGGTTGACATTGCGTCTGAGGCAGTGCACAAGGTGATTGGCGCCGATACTGAGCCCATCGCCGTCGCCAGTGACCACCCAGACATGCAAATCCGGGCGCATCAGTTCCAGGCCGGTTGCAATGGTGGGGGCACGGCCGTGAATGGAGTGAAAACCGTAGCAATTCATGTAGTAGGGAAAACGGCTGGAGCAGCCGATGCCGGACACAAAGACCAGCTTCTCCTTGGGAATATCCAGCGCCTGACAGATACCCGGCATGGCACGCTGAGCTTGGGCAAGGATTGAGTAGTCACCGCACCCCGGGCACCAGCGCACAGCCTGGTCCGACTCAAAGTCCTTCTTGGTGTAGTCTGCGATATTCACAACATTTTCAACCGACATGGCGCTCACCTCCCTGATTTCCGGTCTCGCTGTCACCCGCCAGGATGCCTAGGATTGTTTCTTCCAGTTCCCCCACCTTGAAGGGCTGACCCTGCACCTTGTTATACCCCACCGCGTCAACAAGGAATTCGGCCCTGATCAGCAGTCGCAACTGGCCCCGGTTGAGTTCGGGGATCAGCACCTTGTTGTAGCGAGACAGCACTTCACCGAGATTCCTGGGGAAGGGATTCAGGTGGCGCAGTGAAGCGGAAGCAACCGGGTGACCCTGCTCCTGCAAATTTTCGACCGCGTGCTGTATCGCTCCAAAGGTACCCCCCCAGCCCAATACCAGTACCTCAGCGTGTTCAGGACCGAACACCTCCAGCTCCGGGATGTCCGCGGCAATGCCACGCACCTTTGCTTCGCGCAAACCTACCATGCGCTCATGGTTGGCACTGTCGTAACTGATATTGCCAGTGCCGTCCTGCTTCTCGAGTCCGCCAATGCGGTGTTCCAGTCCAGGAGTACCCGGAACGACCCAGGGCCGGCTCAGGGTGTCTGGATCGCGACCATAGGGCAGGAAATTATCGGGTTCCACATGGTGGTTGATCTGGATCTCCGGCAGTTCCGATTCCAGGGGAATGCGCCAGGGCTCAGAGCCATTGGCTACATAACCGTCGGAGAGAATAACCACCGGTGTCATATAACGTACCGCCAGACGAAAGGCTTCCACAGCAATTTCGAAGCAGTCCCCGGGGCTCTGGGGAGCCAGCACCACCAGCGGACACTCACCGTTGCGACCGAACATGGCCTGTAGCAGATCGGCCTGCTCGGTTTTGGTGGGCAGGCCGGTGCTGGGTCCGCCACGCTGTACGTCGATAATCACCACCGGTAGTTCGGTCATTACCGCCAGGCCTATGCCCTCGGATTTCAGGGCCAGCCCTGGACCACTGGTGCCGGTCAGCGCCAATGCACCGCCATAGGCGGCGCCAATCGCTGCGCCCATGGAAGCAATTTCATCTTCCGCCTGGAAGGTACGCACCCCAAAGTGACGAAGACGTGATAACTCATGTAAAATATCGCTGGCAGGGGTGATCGGATACGAGCCATAAAACAATGGAGTTTCGGCTATTTCTGAGGCGGCAAGACAGCCAAGGGCCAGCGCTTCGTTACCGGAAATACGGCGGTAGGTGCCCGGTGGCAAATCCGCCTTCTCAATCTGGTAGCGGTTACTGAACAGCTCAACGGTATCGGCGTAGTTAAACCCCGCCTCAAGTGCAAGCTTGTTGGCTTCCGCCAATTCCGGCTTTTGCTCACCATATTTTTCGTCGATATAGACAGCAATGGCCCCGGTGGAGCGGTCGTACAACCAGCAAATAAGGCCCAGTGCGAAGATATTCTTGCATTGGGTGGCCTGCCTTTTGCTGAGGTTCGTTTCCGCCACAGATTTGAGCGTCAGGGAGGTAATGGGGATGGGATAGACCTGGAAGCCGGAAAGCTCGCCGGTTCCCTGGGGATCGGCCTCGTATCCACATTTCCTGAGATTTTGGTCAGTGAAGGCGTCGCTGTTGAGAATGATCGTACCGCCCGGTACCAGTTCAGGCAGGTGTACTTTCAGCGCTGCGGGATTCAAGGCCACCAGAACATCCGGATTATCACCGGGTGTGTAGATATCGTAGGCGGAGAAATTGAGCTGGAAACTGCTCACACCAGCCTCCGTACCTGCAGGAGCGCGTATCTCTGCGGGAAAATCCGGCAGCGTGCTGACGTCGTGCCCCATGAGGGCGGAGTCATGGCTGAACATCGCCCCGGTGGTTTGAATGCCGTCGCCGGAATCGCCAGCAAAGCGAATAATCGAGTTCTCCAGCGCAGCGTTATCCACGGTGTGCTGCGTAGCTTCAGACATAAAAGTTTCCTGGGTTAATTCCTGATTCATCCGGTTCTCAAGATTGCAGAATCCGGTAGCCCGAGTCTCTGTATGCGAAAATCTGCGCATTCACTGAGTAGTTTATTATAGTTATTGTGAGAAATGACGAGAAAGTTCAGTTATTCGCAGATGCGTCCGACAGGACACATTTCAACGTGCATTTCAGTCGCTAAGGTACCCGCATATACCCGAATTGATACTAACAGGTATGAAGCAGCATTAAGTATACATGATAACTATACGCGTGATTTTTATATCTGTATACAATAATACAACATACGCGGCTCATGGCCTCAAGTTGTCCCGTATGATGACAGTCAGAAGTACAGATCACCCCGACTCTCAAACACAATGGAGCCGGCCTTTAGCCTGATACTTTCAAAAAAGTGGAGAAGGCATTTGATCTGTTCCTGAAGACTCGCACATCGAAGTATGCCATAGCCGGGATGTGTCGGGAAAAGGATACCGGTGCCGGTAAAAAGTGCGGTTGTACTGGAGTCAGATACGCTACTTTTAATTCATACGATGCCGAAACCGGCTTCACAACCGCATTCCACTTCACCCTAGGGCGCAGTATCGAAAACGTTGCCACCAACTGTGTGCTTCATGTTCTTGTCAAGTATGCAGTGAGGACGCTTTCTCCGGTCCAGCTCTTCCAGGGCCCCTCCCGCTCGCGGGTACTTCAGCACCAAACTATCTGGCTCCGTCGCTCAGGGCACTGAGCGGCGGAGCCAGATAGTTTAGGCGCGCCATGAGTTTGCTGTAGACTCAGAAATATACGTACGTGAAGCTCAAGCCAAGCAATCTAGGCAGGACACTCGGCACAACTTAAGGGTTAGGCGGGTAGCACAATGTCAGCAAGCAACACAATACCGCGAATCGCCATTTATGGTACCGGTCAATATGGCTGCTTTTTAGCCCGCCTAGCGCTCCACAATGGCTGGGATATTGCCGCAGCATTCAACCGTGCCAGCTCCAGGGCATATTCACAACCTCGGTCATGGCGCGGTAGCGGTAGGTGCCTGCCGCTTCAATCCAGAACTCCGGGGCGCGCACCCCTGTGTATTCCAGCCATTGGTGACCTTCGCCGGTCCAGTATTCCGGCTCTCTGTAGCCTCCTGCCTCAACAAACTGCAGATATTCCTGGTTGGACACCAGGTAGGTGCTGGCCCTGAATGCCGACACCCGCGTTTCCAGCTGCCCGTACTCGTTGTCCCAGCCATAGAGTTCATTGTCACGGTTTTCCGCCAATATTACTGTGCCACCATCAACCAGCACCAGACTGTTTGTCGGCCCAGTCGTATCCCTGTCAGAGCAGATCGGGAACAGTGGGGAAGAGGTGACCAGTTCGACGGGTAACTGACGGATAAGCACAGAGCTGGTTTCGAGGTGAATGCGCTCATGCTCAATACCCATAAAAATGATCCACATGGGATCGCTCCAGCGGATCGGCAGGCTGAGTGAGGCAGTTGTAATAAACTCGTCAACCAGTGCGCGACCCCTGTCTCTGTAGGCCTTGACCCGCTCTGGAGACGGCCACTTGTAGTGCGTGTCGTCCAGATCGTCCCAAGACATTTCGTCCACCCCTATGGCGACCATGGATTCCAGTTCAGGCTCTAGCCGATGCGGAATCAGCTGTGCGACATGCAGTTTGTTGATAAAGAATACGGCGGTGTGACCGTAGTAGAGGATAAGCGGATGTCTCAGCGGTATGGCCTTGGTTGTGTAGGCCTCATCCGATGCCAGGCAATCAAACAGCTTTTCGTAAAGAGTGAAGGTATTGTGAAAGTAGCATCTGATCTCCTTGCGCTTGAGCTGGGAATCCTCGCCTGTGAGTTTGACCGCTCGGGTAACCGGCAGCTTTCTGTTATCTGGAGTGGCCGATGTGCTGACGGGAATATTCATTGTTGCTGCGTTGCAACTCCACTTTTGCACATAGTCCGTTGCTCGCGTTTCAGGGCCCTGACAGCAGGCATGCCAGCCCCTGAGGCTTAAGATTGGAGTCAAGACTGCTGCACACTGCCAGCGGACCTGAGCGTGGCGCACCCGACAATAGCAAGAAATATGTAGTAGCCTTAATCCTGGCTGCAAAGTAGCATTTAGTCTATCCAATTGCGAGATCAAACCCCATGCAGGAATCCGGTTCTGTTGGCCTGACAGCCCCCGCCGACACTTTTTTTGGTCACCCCCGCGGACTGGTGGTGTTGTTTGCTACCGAACTCTGGGAACGCTTCTCCTATTATGGCATGCGTGCATTGCTGATTTTCTACCTGACCCAGCACTTTCTGTTCTCCGACGAAAAAGCTTTTTTGATATACGGTGCCTACACCGCGCTTGTCTATGTGATGCCGGTCATCGGCGGCATCCTCGCCGACCGCTATCTAGGTGCACGCAAGGCGGTCTCCTTTGGCGCTATATTGCTGGTTATCGGCCATCTGGGAATGGCGCTGGAAGGACCCCAGGCCGCGGCTTCCGGCGGAGATGTAGTTCGGGATGGCTTCTTTCTGCAGGTCTTCTACCTTTCCCTGGCATTTATCATTGCCGGTGTCGGTTTTCTGAAGGCCAACATATCCACCATTGTAGGCGCACTCTATGAACCCGGGGATTCGCGCCGCGATGGTGGGTTTACCATTTTTTACATGGGTATCAACATTGGAGCGTTTTGCTCGTCGTTGCTCTGCGGCTGGCTTGGTCAGACCTATGGCTGGGCCTACGGGTTCGGTTTGGCCGGGATTGGAATGCTCGCAGGACTGGTCATCTTCTTGCGTGGTCAGCATCTTCTGGATGGTCATGCCGAACCTCCCAGCCCGGAGAAGCTCAAGGAGCAGATGATACCGGGCATCAATCGTGAACTGGGCATCTATATAGGTGCCGCACTTGGTATTCTGATCATCTGGCAACTGGTTCAGCACCAGCAGCTGGTAGGAAATATTCTTATGGGTTTCGGAGGCATCATGTTGCTGGCCGTGCTGCTTTTCTCTTTCACCCAGTGCACCCCGGAGGAGAGGGACCGCATGCTGACGGCATCTGCCCTGATCTTGTTTTCGGTGCTTTTCTGGGCACTGTTTGAGCAGGCCGGCTCCTCACTGAACCTGTTTGCCAACCGCTCAGTGGATCGTCACCTCCTCGGCTGGGAAATCCCTGCATCCATGTTCCAGTCACTCAATGCCTTTTTTATCTTCACTCTGGCACCGCTGTTCGCGTGGCTTTGGACACAGCTTGCTTCCCGTGGCATGGAGCCATCCACGCCCACAAAGTTTGCCCTGGCCATCCTTCAGGTTGGGCTGGGTTTTCTGGTGCTCGTGCTGGGTGCTCAATTATCGGGTGGGACTGGCAAAATCGGTATGGTCTGGCTTGTGCTCATTTATCTCCTTCACACTACCGGAGAACTCTGCATCTCCCCGGTGGGCCTGTCGATGATTACCAAACTCAGTGTGTCCAGGGTCGTTGGAATGATGATGGGCGTCTGGTTCCTCGCCTCTGCGGGGGCCAACTACATCGCTGGCCTCATAGCCGGGGTTACCGGCTCTGACAGGGCTGAGCAGGCGGTTAATCAGGCCGCCGCAACGGCCAGAGTGCTGGATGTGTACGCCAATGTGGGGCTGGTCGCGTTGATGGTTTCGATTTTCCTGTTTACCATATCACCCCTGCTGCGCAAGGGTATGCACGGGGTGCGCTAGACAAGTGTTTGTCCGAACCAGTCAGAACAGCAGTGATTCCCCGTACAGACTATGCCAGATGCCGGTCAGGTCTCAGGTGGTCGACAGGAAAACAGGCAATCAGTATCTGCAGCACCGGGCGACATGAGCAAGGCTCTCTGCAACCTCACAGGTACAACTCGATGAATCAGCGGGTACAGATATACGCGTCCATGATCATCCTGCTCTGCTTGGGATTCGGACCAATCCGGCTTTTTGCGACAGAATATCAGCTCGAAACTGTTGCTGAGGGACTGGATTATCCCTGGTCCATCGCCTTCTTGCCCGATGGTGGATATCTGGTGTCGATGCGGGCTGGAGAATTGCGTCGAATTGGGCCTGATGGCGAAATAGGGTCACCTGTTGAGAACTCGCCAGACGCCCATGTGAGCGGTCAAGGCGGCTACTTCGATGTGGCACTCGACCCCGAATTTGCACACAACCGGATTCTCTATCTGGCGTATGCAGCGGGCACCCGGCGGACAAATGCCACTCAGGTGATACGAGCGGAATTGAGCGGAAACCAGTTGAAAAACTCCTCTGTCATATACAGGGCCAAACCCGCTAAGAAAGGTGCGCTCCACTACGGTGGAAGACTGCAGTTTTTGCCAGATGGCACTCTTTTGATCACCACCGGAGACGGTTACGATTACCGCGACGCAGCCCAGGACAGGCTCAATCATCTGGGTAAGACCATACGCATCCACACAGACGGTTCTGTACCCGCTGACAATCCCTTTGCGCAGGGTTCAAATGAACGGGGCGAGCGCGGGGCTCCCAGGGTGTTCTCATATGGCCACCGCAACCCGCAGGGGCTGACTCATGACCTGAAAACAGGCAGGATTTACCTGCACGAGCATGGTCCTCGGGGTGGAGATGAAGTCAATGTCGTTGAGGCAGGTGTCAACTACGGCTGGCCGGAAGCCTCCTACGGTGTCAATTACTCGGGCACCAGAGTATCCGATTTTCAGCAGATTGCAGGTATGCGAGACAGCATTTGGCACTGGTCTCCAAGCATTGCACCCTCGGGCATCACGCTCTATCGTGGCACAGCATTTCCCAAGTGGGAGGGCAGCCTTTTTGTAGGTGCGCTCAGGGCCAGACACGTGCGCCGCCTTGAACTGGATGAGCATGACCAGGTTGCCAGCGAGGAAGTGCTTTTTGCAGATCTCGGAGAACGAATCCGCGATATTCGCACCGGTCCCGACGGCCTTCTCTACATGCTGACCGACAGCAACAGGGGCAAGGTCGTCAGAGTGAGGCCCGATCTGCGAGATGTTCACCCCGTCGCCAAAAAATAGTTCCATACCAAATTCCGCTTGCGGTTAGAATAGCGCGCTGTTTGAGACCTCCTGACCCCTCATAGGGACCACAGCGGGAAAATTCAGGACTTTTCAGAATGCCCATTGCGCTTTCTATTAACAACCTTTCCAAGACCTATGGCAACGGTGTCGTTGCTCTAGAAGACGTGAGCCTTCAGGTGGAGGAGGGTGATTTTTTCGCACTTCTCGGCCCCAATGGCGCAGGCAAATCCACAACTATAGGCATTCTCTGTTCGCTGATACGCAAAACCGCTGGGCGTATCAAGATTTTTGATGCTGATATAGATACAGAATTTCCCCGTGCAAAGAACTATCTGGGCCTGGTGCCGCAGGAGTTTAATTTCCACATGTTCGAGAGGGTTTACGACATCTGTGTGACCCAGGCTGGATATTATGGCCTCCCCCAGAAACTTGCTCACGTAAGGGCGCAAAAATATCTGAAGCTGCTGGGCCTGTGGGAGAAGCGCAAAGACCGGTCACGCGAACTCTCTGGTGGCATGAAGCGCCGATTGATGGTTGCCCGTGCGCTGGTGCATGAGCCACGCCTGCTGATTCTGGATGAACCCACTGCGGGTGTGGATATTGAACTGCGGCGCTCGATGTGGGATTTCCTTCGAAAAATCAATGAGGATGGCACCACAATCATTCTGACGACACACTACCTCGAGGAGGCTGAATCCCTGTGTCGCAACGTCGCTATCATTGATCACGGCCGTATAGTCCGCAACACCAGCGTACGGGCACTGTTGCGTGAGTTGAACAGGGAGACTTTTGTTTTTGATGTCGAAGGGAATCTGGAAAGTCAGCCGCAACTTGCACACTACAAGACCCGCCTTCTTGATTCCCACTGCTTTGAAGTCGATGTCATCAAGGGTCAGGCGCTCAATCCGATATTCACAGAACTTGATCGGCAGGGAATTCATATTACCAGTATGAGGAACAAGGCGAACCGACTGGAAGAAATGTTTGTGGCCATGACAGGCAGTCAGTTTGACCAGACCGGGGAGGCTGCATTGTGAGTCCCATTGAACAGTGGAATGCCTTCGTCACCATACTGATCAAGGAAATACGCCGTTTTATGCGTATCTGGACGCAGACTCTCCTGCCGCCTGCCATCACCATGGTGCTCTATTTTGTCATCTTCGGCGAGTTGATAGGAGGGCGTATTGGAAAAATGGACGGGTTTGACTACGCCCAGTTTGTGGCCCCCGGGCTAATCATGATGTCAGTTATTACAAACGCCTACAGCAACGTTGTCTCATCTTTTTTTGGCAACCGCTTCGCCAAATGCGTGGAAGAGCTCCTTGTATCGCCCACGCCGCTCTATGTTATTTTGGCCGGATACGTACTTGGTGGAGTCGTGCGTGGTTTGCTCGTGGGTGTGGTCGTGACTCTGGTATCGCTGTTCTTTGCGGAAATTCAGATTCACAACCTGACACTGGTGATCCTGACCGTGGTTCTTACGGCTGTTATGTTCTCGCTGGCAGGGCTGGTCAATGGCATATTTGCGCGCAATTTTGATGATGTGAATATCATTCCCACTTTTGTGCTAACGCCACTGACCTATCTTGGAGGCATTTTTTACTCCATATCGCTGTTGCCGGAGTTTTGGCAAATGGCTTCCAAGGCCAATCCCATACTCTACATGGTCAATGCTTTCAGGTACGGCTTTCTTGGCGTCTCCGATATATCGGTGGGCTTCGCCCTTGGCATGATTGTGGTATTTATCTTCCTCATGGGCAGTTATGCTATGCACTTGCTCGCCACTGGCAAAAACCTTCGTGCCTGATCCCGAGCCCGGCAATGAGTGCCAACGCTGGCCCCTTGGGCCAACAGTCTGAATTCCCAAAGGCCTTTGCCCCCGGGCTTCTGCACGCCATCCCGAGGCTGGAGTCACGTGCCCGGATCGGTATTCCCGACAGGCTCCCATTTGTCGGCTATGACGAATGGACCCTGTACGAACTGGCTTGGCTTGATATGAATGGCTCCCATCAAAACAGTATGGTTTCGCTGAAGGTGCCGGCCGATTCTGAGTCCATTGTTGAATCCAAGTCACTCAAACTCTACGCAAACAGTCTGTTCTACCAGCGCTTTGAATCCAGAAAGCAACTGGGACACCAAATCAGGAGTGATCTTGATCAGTTGCTCAACACCCAGATATCCCTGGAGTTTATTTCTCTGGAGAGGGGTTTCCAGCAGGAACGTTCGAACACCCATGTATCAGTTGACGAGCACCCTGCGCAGCCTGGAGCCGCCGCAGACCCGGGTACGCTGCACAGAACTGCCAAGAGCGGAATCCTCAGGTATTGCAGCAACCGCTTTCGCAGTCTGTGTCCGGTTACCGGACAGCCTGACTGGGCAACGCTGTATGTTCGCCTGGACGGGGCAGGGGTTACACCCGAATCCCTTGCCCTGTACCTGGCGGGCTTCGCCGAGCATCCCGGCTTTCACGAAGCCTGCATCGAACAGATATACGTCGATCTCAGTCGTGCGCTGCAACCGGAGCAGCTCAGTGTTGCGGCCCGCTTTCTCAGGCGGGGCGGACTAGACATCAACCCTGTTCGCGCCTCCTCCTGGGATGTTCTCGAATTGCCGGGCCGCACTATCAGGCAATAAGATCTCTTGGGAGCGTCGCTGCCGGGAGGTACCCGAACCGGTGTGCCTGAGGGCGGCACCGCCGTGCCACGGCTCGACGAGGCGTTCGACATTGTCCGCTCCCTGCCCCACGGGCACGTCGCCGCGGTCTTGGGCACGCTCCGCGATCTGCGCCTGGGCCGGTTCATCGGTCGCGCTCACCCGAGCGCGACCGTGTGCTGGCTATGATCCTGGCCCGGATCCTCGATGCAGGGGTCCATGCTGGCCTATTACGTGGAATGGCAGATGCGTCAGCGGCTGCCCCCTCTGCTGTTCGATGATGAGGACCTTGCCGGTGCGGACACTGAGCGCACCTCGGTGGTGGCCCCGGCTCAGGTCTCGGTATCTGCCGGGCGGAAGGCTGCACGACAGTGCACCGATGACGGGATGCCTGTGCAGAGCTTCCGCACCCTGTTGCGGGACTTGGTCACCCTTACGAAGAATCGGGTTGTACCCCGGATACCTGGAGCCGAACCCTTCGACACCCTGACCCGGCCCACCGAGCTGCAGGCGGAAGCGTTCCGGCTCTTGGGGTCGGGTAGCAGGAGCACATTGCTGTGCCCCCGCCCCCTCAGATTTTGGTCAGAGCCTGACAGCGACTTTGGCGCTATCTCCATAACGACGTTTATCAGTCATCCACATATGTTCACCATACTCGTCAGCCGAGCCCCTGAACCGCCTGGAGCTGGCAGCATCCAACCCCGGTCTCACAACCGGGGTGCCTCCGAAGAGGGGGTACAGTGTCAGGGCGCTTCACACCTCACCGTTCCCAGTGACGCGCTGCCCCGAGGCTCCCCTGTGCTGTACAACGGGTTCTACTCAGGGTCAACCGTGCAGAACCATTCCGTGAACAGCTGTGGGCTTCGTACACTCGTACAGCATTGCCCGTCTCACAGGGCACTCCGAATGGCCTTTTACGTCGGGCCGACGGGATGGTTTTCTGTCTCCCTCATCCAAGGGAGCGCTGCTTACGCAGCCAAGGGCATCTACAGTGTTTCAGTGACATGACCTGTGATGTCATGTGATGGCTCAGTTGATGAGTGCTGAGGTCTCTCCTGTCAGGTTGCTCCTGCAGGCTCCTTTCGACCCTTTCGGGTTTTCTGTCGAGACTGACCCCTACATGGCGCCGTTGTACCCCTGACGGCTGGGGGAGAGATCTCAGAAGGTGTGTTGACCAACCTTCTGAGTGCCTTTAAATCCTCACCTGAGAGGTTGAATTCAAAGGATAGGTGCGCCCTCTCGTCGCACCTACAGCTCAGGGGAAAGCAACGCCACCCTGATTCAAAGTTTCAACAGAGAGTAGGACATTCCCGCCTGATAACCTGGCCTACTATTCACTACCGCGGCCAAATGTCTTTCGTATCTCTGCGAAATTCGTGCAAGCGTGGGAGTCTCGCTTAAGAACTGGGGGCATTGGCCGACCTGAAGCATAGACGCACAAAAGGAGTGCGATGGCCTCCTCTTTTAGTGACGGGTCCACTCCCTATTTGCATTTTGCCGTTTAGTTCTGCACTGTAAACGATGACTGTATAGTAATGGTTTGGCTTGAGGCCACCGAGTACAATGCCGCCTTTGCTAACTGAATCATCTCTACCTATAGTACCAAGTGGCTGACTACTTATTGGGTATGCCGAAAATGCACGCGTGTCATTCGACATTACCCCAACCCTTAAATCTATGTCTTCTTGGGTCGTTGTACTGGTATATTGGCCAGCAATTACTTGAGATCCCCCTTTCAACTTTATGGTATGAGTGTCACCCGGATTAATCGTCCCACATCCTCCATATTTCTCATAGAAATTATCGGATTTACCATCGGGGTTACAATATTTACCAATCTCCCATCCATCATTCGGTTTCCAGAGAGTTTGATCATCCCAGAATTGAGAATTTCGGAGATGAAAGTCATTAACACTGACTGTTACGGAATTGTGGTTCACATTATTAAAACTAAAAAGACAATCTGGAGAACAGGTCCGCTTCTCGAAATTTTCGAGCGTATGCACTCCGCTCTGCGTTGAATAGCATGCACCCGGTCCCGCCAACCATGCATGTGCGGACGTTGTCAGTACCAATGCCGTCACAGAGGCGGCAAACATCATCAATTTTCGTCTCATAAGTTGGAGTTCCCAAAGATCTTGATTATACAGATTTTCCTGATGAACGGCTACCACTCCAATGACAACCCTGAACACAAGGCGAATCTATTCTTTTTTCGGTAACTGTTCAGCACCCAAAATACCCAATATTTGGGGCTTACATACTTAACTACACAACAAATGTTCTTAAAAATAACAAGTTAACAAGCGGCAAACAGGCTGGAACTGGATGAAATGGTGATGAAAGTGCGAGAAGATTGATCCATGGAGACAGCGGGAAATAGAAAAAGTCGGGGATTCAATGACTTAAGTTGTGTAATTAAGTATATAGGCCCCTTAAAATTACCGCGGCCATTATTGCTGCCACTGTCACCAGTATTGACCAGAAGAGTACTGCAACTGTGGCCTTTTTCTTTCCGGCAGTCTGCCCACCAGAACGCTTTCCAGCGCCTCAGGTGGTCATTCGAAGTCACATCTTCCGCCGTATACCTGCACGGTGGGAACCGCTGGCTCAACAGGTTGGAGGCAGCCAGAACCGGTGTGGCGGTTTTTCCTGCGCTTCGGTATGGATATGCGGTCCTTCCTGGAGTTGTGAGGCTTATTTCAACATCTTGATCCAGGTGCCTGGTTCAGCTTCACCAGAGGGGTAATAGCCGTTTATGAGTCTGAGCTGCAACCGGAGCAGCTCAGTGTTGCGGCCCGCTTTCTCAGGCGGGGCGGACTAGGCATCAACCCTGTTCGCGCCTCCTCCTGGGATGTTCTCGAATTGCCGGGCCGCACTATCAGGCAATAAGATCTCTTGGGAGCGTCGCTGCCGGGAGGTACCCGCACTGGTACCTGAGGGCGGAAAGGATAACTCTGAACCCGGCTCAGCAGCACTGGTCGCGACGGCGTGCCAACTCATGCAGCACTGCTGTCGCAACCTCCGGATTCCCTGCAAAGTAGTCTGCCGCATTACCGCGCAGGGGAGAAATGATCCAGATAAATCAGACCTCAGCGATGTCGACTAAAAAGCTCGGTAATGCTTGTTGTGCCTGAGTTGATGCGGATAATACGTGTACAATTATTGTGCAGGTGTTTGCGGACTGTGCTACCTAGGGTCTACCACCTCGATCTTGAGTATGCGTATTTAATTTTGCAGCCTGCGTCCAGATGTCCAATCTCGTTCTCATCTGATTTAAGTTCATTTCCAAGCATTAATCGGCAGCGTTGTTTTTGCAAAAATAAATGTTTTATTTATAAGATATAAAATATAGACTCATAAAAGCAAGCGAACTGTGCCTTGGGTGAGTGATGATAAAGCGGCAATTGAATGCACATATTCTGGAGGCATTGAGGGGTTTCCCCGTTGTGTATGTGAATGGTCCCAGGCAAGCGGGCAAGAGTACGCTCGTCCGATGGCTCGCCAGCAAAAAGTGGCCAGCTGAATATGTGACCTTTGATGAGGCCTCCATGTTGGGCGCAGCAGAGGCCAACCCCGAAAGCTTCCTGCGTGCCTGCGAGCACAACCTGATTCTTGATGAAGTGCAGATGGCTCCGGGTTTGTTTCGTGCGCTGAAAATTCTGGTGGATGAGGCGCGTCTTGAAAACAAGCAGACCGCCAATGGTCGACATTTATTGACAGGCTCTGCCAATATCATGGCGCTGCCCAAATTATCCGATGCCTTGGTCGGGCGGATGCGTGTATTGACTCTGTATCCGCTGTCTGCTTGTGAAGTTATGGGTGGGACAGGTGATTTCTTGGCAAGGCTGATGGAAAACAGATTTGAGCTAGGAACTACTGATCGAAAAGCACCTGTGGTCGAGGTTATAAAAAAAGCGACATTCCCAGAAATCACGGATCAGGGCGCAGGACAGCGTCGGCAATGGTTCGAAAGTTATATTACGACGATTTTACAGCGGGACATAAGACAGATCAGCGATATTTCCAAGCTGGGTGTTCTGCCGAACTTGCTAAAAGTAATGGCCAATCGCGCTGGCGGCTTGGTAAACGAGGCCGACATTGGCCGTTCTATCGGCCAAAATGCGGTGACAACAAAGAATTATCGCGTCCTGCTCCAAATGATGTTTCTCACCTTCGATATACATCCCTGGTTCAGAAACATTGGTAAACGTCTGGTCAAATCGCCAAAAAGCTATGTTGTTGATACAGCGCTGCTATGTCATTTACAGCAAATCGATATCGATCAGGCTGAAGTGCTCGACCCCCGGGCATTTGGGCATGTCTTCGAAAACTTTGTCGCGACGGAATTGTTAAAACATCTGTCCAGCGCTGATATCAGTGCCCAGTTGCATCACTTTAGAACCAGCGATGGTAAAGAAGTTGATTTTGTATTGGAGCGTCCTGACGGCAGCTTGGCAGCTATCGAAGTGAAAGGGCGCGACGCGGTCAATATCGATGATTTTAAAGGGCTGAAAGAGTTGAACAATCAGGTTGGCGACAGCTTCCTTAGCGGTATTGTGATCTATCGAGGTAATAAAACCATCCCCTTTGGTGACAAACTTTGGGCTGTGCCCGTCGAGATGCTTTGGGTATGACACAGAAAAAATGTATCGAGACTGTAGTATGTGTGTACAGCCGCATATGCGTGTGCTGAATCTACCCGGACACTGCTATTGCCGTGCAACTGGATTTAGGAGACTTGTGCGCACCGAAACGCGAGATTCAGATCGTTCTGGCCGGAAATCCTTCAAAATGGGTAACCATGGGTTAGTTGTATACTTTCTACCGGTCTGTCAATTAAGCTGATATCGGGATGAAGAAGTTCTGACTGCAGTCACTGTCGGTCTGAGTTTGTATGTCAAAAACCTTGAAAAAAATCTGGTTGTGGTCTGACTCTCTCAACAGATTCCGTGATCACTCCTAAATTAAGGTCTTTCAGAAGGTTGCAGAGGTCTGTGCCATCAATCAAGTCAATAGCTGGTGTCCCATCTCTTACAGCTTCACGTTCAGCACTTTTCGTAAACCCACCTGTCGTAATGAACAATCCCTTATCGGCATGACCAACCATTGCCCCCCCTGAGATCTCTAATTTCATGTGCTCCAACTGAGCCAGCGTATTTCTTGCATTGAAATCGAACATGAAAGGAAATGAGATTGACGCGTAATACCCCAGCACCGTCAATACCTCCGTCACCTGAACGGCCTGTGACTTCAACCTTTACAAACCCTGACTCTCTAAGAACGCGTTGGCAAAGACGCTCAAATGCGTCGGGTTTGATTTCCCTGATAATACTGAGAAGCTCTTCTTTCCAGTCTTTGTCATCAGCAGTATTCTCGCCCTGTTCAGTGTTGGCCTTTCGCGGTTGCTTAGCTACATTCCTTTTTTCGCTTTTTCGTTGTTCACGGACAAGTTCACGAATCTTTTCTTTCGTTTGGATTGTTCGTCCATTATTCTGTGATTATCCAGATGCCTTTTGAGACATTGTCTACTGCACCCACAATCTTCAGGTCTGTGCGTGCCCATGCAGCGCGATAATTAAATTCAGAGCGTGGTCCTTCTCCGTGAGGGATATCAAGAATCTCATCGGGCAGATTTAAATCATCAGCTATTCTCTCTAAAAGCTCTTTGATCGAGGCAGAACCGCCACTTTCATCCAGTGCCCTGAGAGTGGGCCAATGCAATTCCTCTCTCTTGGGTAGTTGGGCTTTTGTCATGACCTTCCCCAATTTTGCTAGCTTCAGTTCTCATAACAGCAGTGCCATATGAGAATGCACAGATTTACCGGTATTTTTCGGCCTCACCCCATAAGGACAACCAGCCCTTGCCATACCCCGCGAATTGATGGAATGTGTGTCCAATGACATTTGACCAAAAGTGCGAGATTGATTGATTAAGGACTGTTCCACAAGAACAGCAAGGCAGTGGAGGATCGGGTCAACGACCGGCCTGGGCAAGGTGCCTGGATATCGCATATCTTGGGAGGTGTTCGCAGCAGCCGTCCCTTCATTCGGGTTACACATTCATTCAAAAATAGCGGCGACTGTTGCACTTCGGACTGGAAGCGGGGAATTACCGCGGCCATTATTGCTGCTACTGTCACCAGTATTGACCAGAAGAGTACTGCAGTTGCAGCCTTTTTTCTTTCCGGGAGTGTGCCCACCAGAACGCTTTCCAGCGCCTCAGGTGGTCATTTGAAGTCACATCTTCCGCCGTAATACCGTAATACCTGCACGGTGGGAACCGCTGGCTCAACAGGTTGGAGGCAGCCAGAACCGGTGTGGCGGTTTTTCCTGCACTTCGGCATGGATATGCGGTCCTTTCCGGAGTTGTGAGGCTTATTTCACCATCTTGATCCAGGTGCCTGGTTCAGCTTCACCAGAGGGGTAATAGCCGTTTATGAGTCTGAGCTGCTGCTCCGAATGGCGGCCAATGGCATGATCAGCCGCCAGATCAGCAAAGGTTTCCCCGGGCTTGAGCCGGTGGTAGTAGATTCTGCGGATCTTGTCCGGCGGGAAATCATGATTTTCAGCGCGCCTGAAGCTTCTGATAACGGCCAGGACGGTTTTGTCCTGCTCGTCCGACAGAGGCACCGGCACCGGTGCCTCAAAGTAGTATTCGTATGAACCTGATTTGATAACAGCGACGCGCTTGTCACCTGCATCGGTTTCTACAAATGCATAAGCAGCCTCGTCCTTCCGAGTCCTGTTATCATACAGTGCTGTGGGCTTGCGAAGCATGTCTACGCGGTGCCTGCTTCTGAGCAAATCTTCGGCACTCGCATCCTTTTCCTGAGGTCTGGCTACACTGACTTCCATCGTGATCCCGTCTGAAGATATCAGCACAATTTTTTGACCCTGGGTTGAGCGCTGCCAGTCGTCAGGATAGATGAAAGTCACACCAAGAGAGCGGGTAGCATACCGGGCATAGCCGGGTGGAGCGAGGGTGGTGTCATTGTCACCAAAGACCATGCCATCCGTCTTCTTGCGGTATATATCCCGCCCTCTGAAATCTTCGCCAGGCGGCAGCTGTCCCGCCTGACCGACCACTTGCCGCAGGCGTGTGTCGTTCCTGGGGTGCGATGCAAAAACTCCGTGGTAGGTACTGGGTGCCCTGCCGGCTTCGCGGCCCTTGAGGATGCTGAATCGCTCGTGGTTCTTGAGAACACCGAGCACTTCCATCATGGCGCGGGGATCGTAACCGCTCCGGTACAGATACCTGGCACCAAATTCATCCGCCTCAAGTTCCATTTCCCGGCCGTAGCCGCTGACACGCGCTGCGTTTTCCAGTTGTATGGCTTGGCCAACATTGGAATTCAGTGTTGCGATACTGGCGACAAAGGCAGTGACATCACCCAAGCGCTGTTGACTGCGCCTTTTGGTGGCGTGGCGACGGGTTACGTGTGCTATTTCGTGTGCCAGAACGGCCGCCAACTGGGCCTCGGAAGTCAGGTAGCTGAGCAATCCGCGATTGACATAGATATACCCCCCAGGCAGGGCGAATGCGTTGATATCAGGGCTGTCGATTATAAAGAAATGGTATTCGATTTCAGGCCAGTCACTGTTCGCCGCGAGCTTCCGTCCGACAGAGGTCACATAGGCGTTGAGCTCATCGTTCTGGTAAAAGTGCGTGGTCTCCAGAAGTTTTTCATGCTCCCTGCGGCCGAGCTTGACCTCGCTGTCCTCGGCAACGAGCCGATCTGAGGCGAGCAGGATTGTGCAGTTCAATGCGACCAACAGCAGTGCGCGGATGCTTTGCCTGAGTGAGATACACATCAATTGATTCTAGCCCCGGCCCGCCGGTTCAAAAAAAGCACTGAGCTGTTTTCCCAAGCCATCACAGGCATTAGTCTGCACTTGCGCCAACAGTGGAATGGGAATGATAATAGCGGGCATATACGAGGTACCCTTGGCGTCCGTGCTTATGCGTCCGGCTTCGCGCGTATTTCGAAAATCCCAGATACTGGTTTCGTAGTCACTTTCGTTCTCCCAAGTTCCAAAACCAAAACATCCGCCGCCGCCCGGGCCTATGGCACAACTCATGGAACCTGCCTGGCTGGTTGTTTCAGTAGCACCTTCGATCCATACCATGTACTTGATGTTCAGGCTTTCGATCTCAGAGCGGATCAAGGGCTCTTCAAGAATGCGCAAAAACTTGTTGATATTGAGCGGCGCGGTGCGAGGTTCGAACCAGGGATAGAGCCGATTTGTAAATTCAGTGGCAGGCACGACCGAGAGACCGTCGATATTCCGCCTCAGATTTTGTGCAACGCAGTCAACCAGTTCAGGTTCGGTTTCGTAGTCTGGTGAGTGATGGCGACCCAGAACCACAACTGCATCGGCACTTGGGTCAATACTGGTCTCTTCCCAGCGCATTTCATCGATGGTGACGCTGGTGCAGCCACCAAGCACAAAAAGCAGCAGTGTGTAGAGTAGTGAACTTGATCGAATCCTGCTCATCAGTCAGTCCCGGAGATGCCTGATTCTGCGTGTTCATTGAGCCAGGCCTGAATGCCAGGTTGACGGGCAAAGCCGATACTCAATTGAACCCCTATGTCCCTCAGCGCGATGCTTGTCGCCAGGTCCATGGCGGCTTGGGCAGATCGAACAAAGGCTGTTGGTGTTTTTCCGTATCCAGTGATCAGCCAGTCGGCAAGAGGCTGGCCATCATCAGCGGACACCTGCAAGCGGTATTTCAGCCAGACTTCATAGATTTCCGCCCGGGTTTCGCGCGGAATGGCATACTGAAAATCTTCAATATCCGGAACAATTCTCAGTCCTCTGGATTCCCCTTCCGGGCCGGAAAACAAATGGCTGATAATGGTCTCAAAGAGATCTACCTGAGCCTCACCGATGCTCACCGAGATCTGGCGCCTTTCTTCATTGCTCTCAACAAAGGTGTAGTTTCGGAAATCTTCACTGATTTCCAGAGTGACATGAACCGGAACGGGTTCTACCAGGGGGGTGGGGAAGTCTGCATCGACGACATAGCTGGTGCTGCACGCCTGAATCGATAGCAGAAACGCGCCCATGCCCAATCGTTGTAATAGGGTACTCAACCTGCCCCATTGTGGCGACAGCGCTTTAGATGTCGAGGCTGAGTCTTTCATTTCGAGGTTTCACAAGGGCTATCTGAAATCGTTCAGACCTACAAAGGTGCCGTTGTTTTGGTGTGCCAGTTCACGCATAAGGGCGGCAAATCGTGCTCCGGAGCTGTTCTGACCCGCGTTACCCTGAAACTGCACGGGAAATCCGATGGCGTGAATCCTTACCATGGGTTCGCCTTCGGTGTGCTGGCGATTGAGTGCCTTGACTGTCTCCAGAACCGGGCCAAGGCTCTGTCCGGTAAAGTCGTCACCAAACACGAAAAGGCTTATTGTATGATCCGGCGAGTAGAATGCACGTATGGCTGCAGTAATACCCTCAACAGGGCTGCTATTGCTGAAAGGGTGCCAGGTTCGCAGCTGGTTAATCACAACCCGGCGTCTGGCGGGCGTATCGGGAATCCATTGGCCGCGATAGCTTTTGAACATGTATTGGCCCATGTCATTCATGACTTGCATGCCCTTGAGGTTCGGGTAGATATCAAGAATATTGACAATTTCGTCAACAACCCGGTTCCACGCGTAGTTGTACATACTTCCGGACGTATCAATAATAAAAATGACGTATTCGGAATCCACTGGAATTCCACCGATTATATTGTTACGCCGCTGGTAGGCATCACCCAGAAGTCGGCGCATCTCTTCGGAAAGCGACTGCAGGGCAATCCGCAGATCGGCCCGACGTTCCTCAACGTCGATGCTGGAAGTCTGCAAGTTGGCAAATTGCGACCCAGCCTTATCCAGATCGCCACGCAGTATGGCAACACGCCGATCCTCCAGATCCAGTTGTTCATGTTTAGCTGTCAATTCGCGTTCAAGATAGTCGATCTCGCCACGTAGCTGGAACAGTTCCTCCTGAAGCATCTTGATACGTCCGCCTCGCTGCAGATCAGAGCTTTCCAACAGATCGGGAATCCCGGTTCCGACAATGACCAGCAGCAGGATTATGGCACCGAAACCGCAGCAGATGATGTCCAGAAAAGCGATGCTGGTATCCTGAGAATTGCGGCGGAAACCTTTCATTTCGGTACCTCGCCTAGGGCCAGTCCCGTGGCGGTGCTATGAAAGAACCCCGGGTCTCCAGCGCAATCCGCCAGAAAGCCGCAGCAGCATACGGATCACCTTCCATTGGGAGCAACAGTGTGTTCACAGGTATTTCCGCGGGAAGCAATTGATAGGCCTCGTTAAAATATCCGATTCTCTGCCGACTGGAGACGGTTGATCCCTTTCCCGGTTTGGTGCCCATGGTAGGCAGGCCATCTGTTATGAGAAAGATATTATCGGGGGCAGGGTTCATCGCCTGAATGATCTCGGCAGCGGCTACCAGACTGGTACCCCCTGCAGGTGGAATTTCCCGCAGATTCTGCAGTGCCTGATCCATGATGCCCCGCTCTTCGGTTCTGATCCAGTTTTCATGGTCGCGCACTGCCGGCTGTGCGGTCTCGCTGAATGTATAGATCTGGAAATTGGTTCCCGGTGGTAGGTTCGCCGCAATCCAATCCACTATCGCCAATGCCTGCTGCCATTTTGGCGAATGTATTTGTACATCCTCAGGCCGGTTGCGTCTCCGGATGATATTGACGATGGTCTCATCCAGCATGCTCGATGAACTGTCGAGGAGAATCAATGACCGGTTTCCTCCCAGGTGCAAACCAGTCAGATACTGGCGCTCGCCCTGGCCAACAAAAGCGCGTACCCGGTTACCCCCCTGTGCCTGCTTTTCAAGTGTCTGTTTCTGCTGTTCCAACTGGGATATTTGCGCTTCAAACCGGCGGATCTCTTCTGTCGCCGAGGGTCCAAGTGCGGCGATCTGGCCGCGAAGCGCATCAATCTGCTCCTGTATCTGGCGCGCCAGTCCACGAGCCTGGGCCAGACGCTCGTCAACATCTGAGATCGTGTTGCGAATTCGGGCCAGATCTTCCCGTCCGACAAATAGTTCTTCCTCCAGCATATTGGTCTCCGAACTTGATTCGGGATCTACTTGGGGATTGTTATCGGCATTGTGCTTGATGATGAGAAACAGCAGTACAGCCGCCCCCAGTCCACAAGACATGATGTCCAGAAAGGACAGGTTAAACGTGGATACCTGTCGTCTGCGCATTGATCAGTCCACCAGTTTGACTGTGAGGACATCGTTGAGTGTAGCGTACCCGACCTGATCACCGGATTGCAAAGCATGACCTGCTCCGACAGAAACCCCGTTGACTGAGGCGCCCGCCAGGCCGATTCTGAGAACATTACCCTCAAAATCAAACAGGTTCTGCGGAAATCCCTGCTCAATAGCTTGGTTAAGTGTCGTTCGGGTATAGACCAAGCCACTCCAGACAAAGGCATTGGGTATATTGGATGACTGTGGCTTGTTCGAGTCAGGTGCGCCTGGAGCTGGAAGCGTGGACTCCACCAGCTGTTGTTCAGTTTGCAGTGTTATACCTGTCAGGTACCGGGTTTCTCCGGTTGGTTCAATATGTTTGGCCAGTAAGTCAGCCCCAGTATTGGTATCCATATGGTTGAGAACCGGTTGGCCCGACCGGGCAATAAATCCGGGTAGCAATCGAAACTCAGGTGAATAGCAAATGCGGGTTTCCGCCAGCAGGCGGCTGTGGACCTCGTCACTGAAGGCAGCGACGATTCCCGCAATTTCCGAGGGTTCGCAATCGATGCGATGAATCTTGCCAGCATGCTCCACTTCAAATGGTTTGGTGATATTGGAGTATGCCAGTTCCAGAGCCTGATCAAACAGCTGTTGTTCGGTGTCCCCGCGATGCAGTGGGTCAAACCTTGAAGACTGCACAAACTTGTCACCAATAAAGTGCACAATCCGGTCCGCCAGTCGAAGAAAACCCTGATCCTGTAATACCTGCTGGGAATGCAGCTCAAGCTGTCCCTGGTTCAACCCGTAGTCGGATATAACCAGCTGATGCAACTGCAGATGCAGGTGAGAGATTGGCTCGGTCACAGATGCCCCCATGTGTCCGGCAATCTGGGCCAAACCGAGATTGATCATGCATGTGAGCTTGAGTTCGAGTGAGTTGCAGATACCGGCCAGCAACTGCAGTTGCTCCTCATGGAGGTTGGATGGCACGCACAGGGCCACCGGCTCCGGACCCAGGTCCTGCTTGAGCGCAGACAGTTGGTGCCAGACCAGATCCGCACTATGGCGCACCTCTGTATCGCGAATCTGCAAGGCATTGGTGCTCATGTCAGCCCAGAATCGACTGTGTATCCGGGTCGGTTGCAGGCGGAAAGTCTTCTGGGCGATCTCTCCGATAGCGGGTTCTTCGCCCGGTGGCAACAGCGCGATGCCCGGTTCAGCGTAGACTATCCTGCCCCGGTAATGCGCACGAATACAGAGATCTGACACCTCAATGAGACTGTGAACAGATGAGGACATGGGCTAGCTTGGCTACGCCTTGATATGACGCAGCAGTTTTCTATCGCAGTAGCGCTGTGCATCCAGCACCAGACGTTCCTGATGCAGTGTGAGTTGATGTGACAAAAACATGATGAAAATACTGATGAGCAGTGCAATGAAAGTCGAGTTGAAAGCCACGCCCAAACTGGCCGTTACCCCGGCAATATTTCCTGCGACCGCCTCGTGAGCATTGGCAAGTGCAGCACCGATACCTCGAACCGTGCCGATAAATCCGATGGAAGGTATTGCCCAGGCAATGTAGCGAATCATGGAGAGTTCAGTATCCAGTCGCTGTGATTCTGCTTCACAGACATCCTTCACGGCGGCAGCTATCTGCTGCACATCTGCTGCATCACCCAGCCTCTGCAGCGCCGCCGTTAACGCGCGCGGAAGAAGAAGATCCTGCTGTTCAGGGGTGAGGCCCTCCAGGTTTCGACCCAGCGCTCTCGAGTCCTCTGGCAAAACCCGGGATCCATCCGGGATATCAATCAGGGGTTGGCCCAGCACATGTTTTTCATCGAGGAGCCGTTTTGTCTTGAAGCCCATCATGGCGATTGCCCAGAATGCGAGGATAAAACAAGCTTCCTGTTCGTAGTCCTTGAGTACCACCCAGAGCGAGCGGTCGGCTGTTCCCGCAACGACAGAACCTGATTGTTCGGCCAGCTGCGCTGCAGCTAAAAGCGCTTCTGCGTTCGGCCTGACTACTCCAATGTAGAACAAATGAACCAGAATAAATGAAGCAAGCAGGGCTGCGAATTGGAACATGAATTCGCTGGATAGAGATTTGGGCATGGTCTGACTCTGACTCTGACTCTGTTTATGTTTATAAGTGCAGGCTTTTGATCAGCTTGATTGGAACTCAGTTCCTGTCGGCCTGCTTTGATTCATTTTAGTCTGTCCGGGTTCCGGGGCCCGAGTTTTATATATCAACGGGAAAGGGTACTGCAAGATCCTCGGAAATATCTTCAGTTGGGCGAAATATCTCGAAACCGTTTTCCCTGCTGCCACCATCGATGTCTGATTGAGTCGGTGCCGCATCGCTCTTGTCACTGGAAGGTCGAATCCCGTCTCCGGATCCTGATGCGACCTCCGGTTGAGGCTGATCCTGTTCAGTATTCCGAGTCTCTTGAGCGAGAGAAACAGAGGATAGAAACAGAATAAAAACAATCATATATCTCATATATCTCATATATCTCATATATCTCATATATCTCATATATCTCATATATCTCATATATCTCATATATCTCATATATCTCATATATCTATAGATTACATTGCATAACGTGCGATCCGGAAACCCAGGTCGTTGCGTCCTGTGGAGTCATAGTCACGGTACGCCAGCCGCAGTTGCGGCAGGTATCCGCGTGCCCAACTCGCTCCGCGTATGACGTGATATTCGCCGTCTTCCGGTCCCAGCGGGTCAACAACTTCTGCGCCGGGTTTGTAGGGAACGGGCTGGTACCAGTCATGCATCCATTCCATCACGTTCCCCGCCAGATCATGCATGCCGCGTGAATTTGGCGTAAAGCTTGCGACAGGCGCGGAAACGGCAAAACCATCATCTATGCCTTCGAGTATGAAATTAATCCTGCCCGCAATGCGTTGATCGGCAAAATTTTCTACCGCGCCCGGCGGGGTCTCGGCATTGCCCCAAATGAACTTCTGAACCAGACCGGCGGGGGTAAGCCGGGCCAGGTAGGCCCATTCTGCTTCGGTAGGCAACCGATATCCCGTGGATTCCGGATTCACTCCCGATACATAGCCTTTCTCGGTCTGATAAAAGGGCTGCAGGCTCTCTCGTGCGCTCAGCCAGTTGCAAAACAGCGCGGCACGTTGCCAACTCATGCCAACGGCTGGTCGCCTGGGACCATCCAGCCCGAGCGACTGGTAGTGTCCCGAGCTATGCTCTGCATCAAACTGCCGGTACTGTCTGTTGGTTATTTCCGTAGAGCTGACATAGAATGGCCTTTGCAGGTCCGCAGTCCAGCGAGCCTCGTTGGCTCTTCTGCCTGTTTCCCGGCGACTCGAACCCATAGGTACCTTGCCGGCATCCCGAAACAGTACCATCTCCTGTCCCAGAGCACCCTGATAGCGAGCAGGCACGTCTGCCCACAGCGCTTCTTCATCAGTGAGCAAACGAACCTGCAGCAGTTGTCGTGAACCCTTTACCGGAACGAATTCAAGAGATGTGCTGGCGAAGCCGGGGGCACGAACCTCAATGTGGTGTTTCACAGCGGAAAGCTCCATGGTCTGTGATCCTATGCCCCGGTCACGTCCATTGACAAAGAGGCGCGCACGCTCGGGAAACAGACTGACCTGAACCTCTACCAGATCAGCAAAAAGCTGATAGAAGAGGGCAGGGTTTTCTTCATTGGCAGATACTGTGAAGTTGTGACTCTGTCTCTGGTAACCTGCCTTGTAGAGTTGCAGCTGATGTTCGGTATCAGGCAGAACCGCCAGACTGACCGGGGACTGACCGATGTATTGACCGTTGAGCGTCACCGCTGCCCCACCGGGAGCGGTTTCAACCAGAACTTCGGTATCGAGCGGATCCAGCACAACAGGAGAATCAAGCGCCAGCTTCCTGCCCCGGACTACTTCAATCTCTCTCGACCAGGGCTTGTATCCCGGGCTCTCGATGATGAGCTGCACAACCCCTGCTTCCACCCTGATGTTTTGAGTTCCCCCGGATATATCGAGTGGCTGTATTCCTGCACCTGTATCTACCCGCAGTCGTGCGTCAGCAGGTGAGACCTTCAGAGTCAGGTACCCCCAATCTGGTTCCAGAGCGATATCAACCTCCTCGGTCAGTTCCCGCCCGCGGACCTGAACATCAAAAACCTGGGGCGCATAGAGGTAGGCATCGGCCTTAAGACTGTATGAGCCCGCTTCCAGATCGGGGAACAGAAACTCTCGCGCCGGTCCCTGATCTGTGCCGTTAAGCCGCACCATACCCGTTGCGTTGTCATCCATGACGAACAGTGCACGAATGCGGCCAGGGAGTGGTCGCAACTCGTAGACCAAGGTTGCGGGGCTTTCACTGGTAATCTCAATCCGGTAGTGCTCGCGGTGGTATCCAGGGGCAAACAGATTGAGATCATAGCTGCCCAGAGTAACCAGATAGCGCCCGTTGCCCAAGGGAAGATGAACACCACCATTCAGATCAACTCTGGGCGCTTCAGCATTGATACTGAACTGAATCGCCCGGGCGTTGAATAGAAAGATCAGTACCGAGATGATCAGCACTCCGGTGCCTGCTGCGAGACTGTGCTGCCATGTCCAGTAAAGCTTTGAGCGCCCGGCACCCGATTGGGGGGCACTGAATTCGGCCGGCTGTATGCGGTGTCCGGATCCAGTATCAGCCATCAATCAAGCCCATCCAATCCAGCACTATATGACCTCGCGGCAGATGACTTCCAGATCTATCTCTGATAAGGAACCATCAATGGTCTGCTCAATGCGCACGTCCCGGTATCCCGATTTGCGCCCGACTATGACATACCTGCCTGGATTCAGTTTGAGTGCCTGCTGCGCAAATGTGCCCAAATTACCCAGTCGATATATCTCAATCTCAGTGAGGTTGTCAGATGTAAGCTTGAGTACGACCGGTGTGCGTGCAATATGGATAATCTGCACCAACCGGTCCAATTGGTTCTCCAGGCGCGCCCCGGCTTCAATGATCGCTCGGCCCTTGGCCAGGGCCTTGTTGGCCTGCTGCCATTCGGACTCGGATTGCAATTTCAACGGTTCGGCGAGGAAGGCTTCTATTTCGGCATCGAGCGCTGCCCGGGCTTCAGAGCGTATCTGGCCGATTTTTGCTGCCGACAGGCTCGGATCCTGAGCAAGCAATTCCCGATACAGATACAGCGCCTGATTCCAGTCCTCGGTTGCCTCCAGTCCAATTGCCCGATCCAGCATTTGCTGACGCCCGGTCGTGAGACGCTCCACTTCAACCTGCTGCAGGGCTTCTTCAACAACGGGATTTCCCGGCATCAGTTGCCCGGCCGATTGAAAGGCGCTGACTGCCGGGTCATAGCGGGCAGAACTGAGCGCCCTGAATCCAGACGACATGTAACGGTTAAAATCCCGTTGGCGAATTTGTTTCTCGACCTCACTTGTGAGTGCGGCAAGAGGCTGGAATTCGGTATCCAGAGCCCGGGCACTCAGCAGCCGCTCCAGCGCCATATCCAGGCTGGAGTCGTCCTGTGCAAGATGCCGACTGTGCTCCATCAGTTCAAGTACTTGGCCGCGAACCCTAGCCTGAGCCAACCTGGTTTCTATTTCCGCCTGCTGCGGCAGCAGACGGACAGCCAGTTCAAGCGACTCAATGGCCTCATCCAGCTTTCCCTGCTCAAGGAGTGCGGTACCGCCTGCGAAATAGTGCTCACCGATCTCGGGTATTGCAGCTTCCAGTTGCAGTGCCTGATCCAATGCTTGACGATACTGTCCCAGTGCCTGAGTAAATTCACGTTTCTGATAGCGGTCATCGCCGCTCTGAGCCAGCGAGCTGATCTCAACGAATTCTTTTTCGGACCAGAGTAGAGCACCCCTGTCTTCAAGCCGATCTTGAACCTGGAGTAATTCCGCCAATACTTCCTGTGTCTCACGGCGCGCCCTGAGCAGCTGTGAATCTACCCAGGGTGATTCCAGAACGGCCTGTCCCGCGGCCCCCTGCACCAATTGTTCGCTGGCCGCCTCAAGTGCTGCCGCAGAAATATCCGGCCGGTCCGAATCCCTCCCTATCAGGGGCACAACAATGATTGCGAGAGCGACAATACCGAGCCCTACGGATATAAGCAGGGACTTCGGGTAACCGGCCAGTCCGGCACTGGAATTCTGCCCATTGGCGTCCGCCAAGCCAGGCGATGGCTTCGACTGGCGTCCGTATGTATTCGCGGTAGCGGATCCGCGAGGGGAGAACGGGGCTGGCTCAATGGTTGTGTTGTCGTCTGGCATAAGTACGTATCCAGCGTCTGATACAGCCCTGGTTGTCTGCGTGGGCTTCCGGTGGTTGTATCAGTTTGGCTGTGGAGGGTACGGAGAGGCTGTGGGCTCTTCGGGCCGCACATATCCGGTTTCTGCGTAGTACATATCGCTCAGGAGCTCACGCCACTCGGCATACTGGTCGCGCACAGTTCCGGTCAGGGTAATGGTTCTATCCTGAAGTTCAATCACACTTGGTGCCAATTCCTCCTCCAGGGATTGACCCAACTCGCTGAGGGTTTCGATATGCAGATTCGCCTCGTCGCGCCTGGCGTAGCTGGAGCGCAGTGCCTGCAGTCCAGCCATAATGCTGACTGCACCAGCAGTCCGATAATAATCATTCCCCTCAATAGCGGCAGCTGCGCCGCCAAGAATAGCTACCCAGCCAGCTATACGGCTGCGTTTTGCCGAGTTTTCCAGTTCGCGTATGACCTGGGTTTCATGATAGCTTTGGGAGCGCCACGCATGATAGGGCTCTTCCATGTTTCTGGAAAACCCGTAATAGTAATCCTGCAACACATCGACAAACAGGTGGTCTCTGGCTTGGATATCCTGAACGCGAATCAGCATGGGGTCGTTGTCGGCGGGCAGACGGTCAACCTGAATGTACCCCTCCTCCCCCGGCACCAGATACTGATTAAAGGCTTCGGGCGCAAAGGATTGGGCAAATCGTATGGAACTGACAGCACGAATTGCCCGGCGCTGTTCAAGTCCGGTCGCCCTCAGTTTTTCGAGCAAATCGTTGGACACGCTGTTGTACAGACCCTGAAAAGGTTCGTATTCCTGTTGGCTGCTGTCATACGCATACTTGCTTATGATCTGGGTATAGTCCTGTGCGATCCAGGTGCGCCCCGTCTGGTCTGAGACATCAATGCGCAGTATCAGGGTTTCACCATCCGATTGAAGGATCTGTCCATCTATCTTCAGATCCATAATGACTGCTTCATCTGGTGTAATACGAACTGCACCCCAGGCATTACTGTGTTCGAGCGTCGTTTTCAACTGGTGTGCCACCCAGATGGATTCGGCTTCCCTGACTTGGGAGAAGACTGGAGCGTCAGCAGGGATACCCTCAAGATCCGGATCAAAAATCTCGATGGCAACATCGAGCAGGTACTGGTCTGGGGTTTCGACAATCAGCCGCTCTGCGGCAGTCTGAACCGTGGATCGTACCTCGTAGCTAGCGCAGCCCGAAATCAGCCCGATAGCAATGGCTCCTGCGAGGAGCATCAGGGGTTTCAGCGGATGACTTGCGGGCACTGGGGGTCTGATCACAATTCAGTCTCCATCTGTATAGCGGCGATACTCTTCCCACAGTATCTCGCGCTGGGCGGGATCCGGTTCATTGAGTGCGGCTTCGCGTATCTGGCGTGCAACAATGTCATCATCGGGGGAGGGTGGCGGTACATTGGCACTTTCCGCCACAGCCAGTTCGCCGTCGCCATCGGATGATGATCCGCCATCGGGGTGTTGCAGGGTTGGCAATTGAGCGCTGTTACCTCCGGCGGCAGCTGCTGGACTGCTGCTTCGAGTGGTGGATCCATAGATTTCAAACTCACCAACGCCCGCGATGATTTCACGGCCGCCGGAATCGGCTGAACCATTGCTGCCGGCTCTGTTGCGCACATTTTCCTGCTCCCGCAGTATCTCTTCGTCGAAGGTTCCCATGGCTTCGTCGAGGGTTTTTTCCAGTTCCTCCAGATCGACTTCCTCGTGATCTCCTGCGCTGGCGGAAGCAGTCCTGGAATCTTCACCTGCCTCTTCAAAGCTCGGGTCTGGCTCCCAAGCGGGGATGTCATCCCCGCTAGAGCCGTCGCTCGCTGCATCAGATGCCCCGTCACCCTCGGCACCCGCTGTGCCGCCAGGGCCTGTGCCCTTTGGAAATCCGGGAACAGGAACGGGAATGCTGCCCCCCCGGGGGATCCTCGTGGAACCGCCAGTTGAGACCCCGCCAGGTGACCCCGCTCCAGGCAGGCCAGCATCGGGTCCGCCACCTCCCCCTGGAATAGGAGAACCGCCGCCGGGAAATCCGCCAGGAGGACTGCCGCCACCGCCTCCCGCGGACCCGCCTCCCGCGGACCCGCCTCCCGCGGACCCGCCTCCCGACGAACCATCTGAAGAACTCGTATTTGCACAACTGGCAAGAAGCCAGATTGTCAGACAGATCCAAGTCAGGTTTTTTATGCCAGTCATTTCGTCCCCCTGCTATATATCGATCAATACTGTTTGCCTGACGCCCTGTGTAGCGATGGGTTCCCCTCCCACAATAGCAGGTCTGTACATGCTCGATTTTACTGCCTTGATGGCTGCACGTTCAGCTCGTTTATTGATTGTTACAGCAGCCCCGTCCTCCTCTTGGGGTGCATCCGCTTGTGTTTTCATATGAGAAGGAATAACGGTGACTCTCGATGGGCTGCCCCACTCATTGACGTTAAATTCGACCAGTACCCGTCGAGTTTCAACATCTCTTGCGGCAAACTCATTCGCTTGGAGGGTAAAATTTGGCAGCTGCTGGGGGTAATTAAACGAAATCCTGACGGGATTGGAGTGTTCGAGAACAGAGGCAACGGAATAGGCTTCCGTATACATTTTTCGTGCGGAGTATCGCTTATCAAACAGTTGAGCCCAGTCTGCCTGAAGAAGCTGGGCTCGAACCATAATTTCAGGATCTCCTTCAAAGGCAGCAGATGCGATACTCCGTTCAATAAGCTTTCTTCCTCTTCGATAGGCGTTGTCTACCTGGACATTGATGATTTGAGGCTTCAGGCGACTATACTCAGCCTGGCGCTCCAAATCATCCTGTTTTCCGTGGGAGGCCAGAAGATAGTTCACCATTAACAACTGGCTGTACATGTCGTGGTCAAAGCCATGCCCCTCAGCTTGATCTATTGCGTAAGCTCTGGTGAGGGCCGAATGGGCGGTAGTGAGATGGAACATGGTTTTTTTGTCAGCTTCGAAATAGGCCGCTGCCAGATGCCAACGACCTACGCGCTCTAGGATGTCAGCCATGGCTGCGCTATCTGGCGCGTAATTCTGGTGATACAACAGAAGTATCTTGTCGAGAAAATCCGCTGCACGATCTGCATCTCCGGTATCGCGATAGAGTTGATGGATGGCTTCCAGAATCGGGAGCTGGCTGAGAGAATCAAGCCCCGCATTAATTCGAGTCAGGTGGAGTGATCGTCGATAGGCCGCAAGAGCCTCAGAATGGTTGCCTTGAATAACATGATAGCCGGCAAGCTCTAAGCTGAGTTCACCGAGGCTCGCATCATAGGCATCAACCTGATCTTCAAGACGCTTCAGTTTTTGCTGGGCTAAGCGCAGGTCCCGTTTGTTCTGTGCCTTCTGTTGTGAGCTGAGGGTGGAATTTTCGTTGTTTGGCTGCTCAGCAGATGGCACCGTGGAACCCGCGGGATACATGGACTGCTCGGCAAACACCAAACAGCTCAGAACACATCCCATTAGAAGTACGATGCGGCCCAAGCCCGAGAATATGCGGCAGTGGAATATTCGTGCAGGTACATGTGCCTGAATGTGAGATTGGCGATTCATGAGCGCTTGGAGTCCAATCGTATATAGATGTTCCGTAACTACTCACCCCCCTTGACGTCATAGGAAGGCGATTCTATGATGTGTGCGTTTCATTATTGCACAGGGTCATGGGCAACGCATATTTCAGTTCCAAGGCGACGGCGGGGGTGTGTCAGGCGCTGATCGCGCCGAATGCCGCGCCTGCGGTCGCGGCCGAGATCACGACCTGCCCGCACTGCCGAGCCGAGAGTCGGGGCTCCTTCCCGGACGATATGCCGGGACCGCTGCAGTACGGCCACGGCATCCTGGCCTTCGCCACGCATCTCATGGCCGCGCAGATGGTGCCGGGGGCCTGAGGGTGACGTTCGTCCACCGAAGGCGCAGTCACGCCGCCATCGACGACCTGAGTGTCATCCCCCGCTCTGGTGGCGTCCTGGTCCACGACCGCTGGGCCACCTCCTGAGCGGAACCTGCCGCAGGGTCAGTGAACTTGATGCCAAGGCTCTCGACGAGGCAGCCTTCACGGCCGTGCGTGCGCGCTCCCGGACCATCCTCACCCAGGCCACAGGGGAACAAGCCCCCCGCCCGCCTCGACGGACAGCGCGGGCGCATCGCCAAGTCCGATGCCGAGAACCTCCACGAGGCGCTGACCCAGTACGACACCGAGGTGCTGCGCACCGCCGCGACCCCGACACCCCGTTCACCAACACCCGCGCCGAGCGCGATATCCGCATGGCCAAGGTCAAGCAGAAGGTCTCCGGCTGCTTCCGAACCCTCCGCCACGCCGAGGCCCACTGCCGAATCTCCAGCTCCCTCCGGTCCATGGCCCACCAGGGCACCAACCCGCTGACCGCCATCCAGATCGCCCTCAACGGCACCGCCGCCGACATGATCAGGCAGGAGAAGGGGGCGAGTAGTTACACTAACTCTTAAAAGCCAGAGGGCTGGCGATCTTCGGCGGTATAGCCTGTGGCACGGATGAAGCTCGGCACATGCTGGATTTTTGTTGTGAGCACAACATGGTGGCTGACACCGACATGGCTGACACCGATATGGCGGATATCGAGGAGACTGATACTACATTTGGGTAAATAGAAAAACGATCGATCAGTGTCGACTCTGCAGTTGATATGTCATCTCTGGAACGATAATCTAATCTTCGGTCACCGGATTCGACACAATCTGCACGAAAAAATATGAAATCTGTCTGTAATTGCGAGGTATTGCGATGACGTATGTGGAAGTATGTGATGAAAACGAGATATCTGTTGGCAGCTCAAAACCCTTTCAGCATGAGGGGGAAAAGATCCTGGTCTTCAGGCTTGAAGACGGTTTTTATGCAACCCAGAGTAAGTGTACTCATTTATTCGCGCCTCTGAAAAATGGCGCAATAGTTGAAGGCTGTCGAATCAAGTGTCCCTTTCATCGGGCTGAATTTGATATCAGAACAGGTGAGGTGGGCAAGTGGGCAAATTTCCCCAGGGGTATTGAACTGATCAATACCATCAGGAAGGAAAAAGCGCTGAAGACGTATAGGGTTTTCGTTGAGGAAGGCAAGGTTCAAGTCGACATGACTCCAGCCAGCTAGCTGCTGATCTCAGCAGCCCATGCACAACCGAATGGCTTGACCGGCCATTCATTCTGCAAAACGAGTTCTGCTCCCACCGGCGGGGCCTGTGCTCGTCGCCGCATGCAGGCTTTGGCGGACTGTTGCAAAAATACTTTTTTCGTTGCCAACAGGTATTTCAAGGTATTCGCTCAGAGGCTGATTCTTGCGGTTCATGAATGTATCTGCCAGCTACCATAACTGCCATAGGGATGATGGCGTCTTGTAGGGTGCTGCATTCTCGATATTGATGAGTATACAGACTGGTATCAGCGGATTCAGGGTACGCTCAACGTATCGCCGGAAAAGCAGCGCCAGCAATCTCCACTGAATACGCTGCTCGTGGATTTGGTCAAGATTATAAATTTGCAAAATTATAATCTTTCATCGGATGGATATTCCCGGAAGTTGTGAGTGGAGCTATTTCGAAATTGTATGCATTGTTTCATTCAGGAACAGAGTAACTGTTCGGACACATGTGCTGCACCGGTGTTAAGATGTGCCCCTTTCTGTTGCCGTTTTGCAGGACGTGTCCCGACAATCGGCCTGTACGGCAGGCCTGCAGGCAATCTCCATAGGCTCCCGGGCCATTGTGCATCTAGGATATGGGGGATTCAAGTGCACTGTGCCAACAGTAACACAGGCCTTTCGCCGCATGTGTGGACCCCTGTGTCCTAAGCTGGCTGAAGTTGGCGAACGTCTGGTGGCTATCCGTGCGTACTATGCCAGCGACCCGGTGGCCGTCTGCATCGGCAACCCTTCGGCATTTGACTCTCGCGGGCATCATCTGAAACGGAGGTTTCCCGGCATGCTCTGCACCGGAATGAAACCGGTGCCCCCCCGAGCTTCTGAACCGTTCAGCACGATGGCCTGGATGTGCGGTGTGTCTTTAGAAGTTGAAAGAGTGCCGGGGTAGTTTCCGGGCGGAAATTCGTTCCGACAGGATTCCGGGTGGCCGTCCTGACGAGTACCGGGTATAAGTTATATGACGCAGAATCTGTTTGATCTTTCGGGGAAGAAAGTCCTGGTTACGGGCGGGAACGGCGGGATTGGCCTGGGTATGGCCGATGCACTTGCCAGGGCAGGTGCGACCCTGGCCATCTGGGGGCGGAATGCACACAAGAATGCCGCTGCCGCAAGCCGGATTGCGGCGTTCGGGGGCGATATCCGTACCGCCGTGGTCGATGTCTCCGACCGACGGGCAATTGTGGACGCCATGGAAAATTGTGTCGCCGACCTGGGAGGCCTGGATGCCGTGATCGCCAACGCCGGCACTTCCACGGCGGCACGCTCTTTTATTGATATCAGCGACGACGACTACGACAGGGTTCTGGCCGTAAATCTGGATGGGCTGGCATTTACGCTGCGCGAGGCGGCTAAACATATGGTTCAGCAGTATGAGCGCGATGCAGCATTTAAAGGATCGCTGATTGCGGTATCCAGTCTCGGCGCAATTAAAGGTATTCCAGCCAATCAGCACTATGCCGCTTCCAAGGGAGCAGCTGTTTCGGTCACCTTATCCTGCGCGGTTGAATATGCCCGCTACGGTATCCGGGCCAATGCCATTTTGCCGGGGTTCACTTATACGGACATGACCAGTGGATACCTCGGCAGTGCCAAAACGGCTGAGAAGGTGCTTCCGCGGATCCCCGCCCGGCGCTGGGGAAAACCGGAGGACTTTGGTGGTGTCGCGGTATATCTGGTGTCGGACGCCTCAGAATACCAGACCGGGTCAACCCTTATAATTGACGGGGGCTATTCTATTTTCTAGTTGCCCACTTCGAGAGAATTGATGACCGCGGAGCGCAACACATGATTGCCAAAACGGTTGTGGCTGACGGACGAGGCTGAATGGATGAACACATTACTGCTGCCCTCCGGCTGCAGGATGGTCCCCAAATTGATATTCGTCCTCATCATCGTGTTTATCACTCTGGTCTGTCTCATGGAAAGTCAGGTTGTGGTGGAGGGTTTTGATGAGATGGGATGCTCGGCCTATCTTCTGACGATTCTGGCCATTGGTTACGGGCTCGGTGTTCCGGGTATTGTGCAAGCCGGGTAGCCAAGGCTGCGGGATGGGGCCTATGCGAGCTACACCTTCGTTTTTCTGAGCTCCATTGGTTCTGATCTTTTGCTTGGGATCCTCTATGCTGAACTTCCCCCCAATTTTTCGCTCAATGTGTCAAGTGGTTGATTCGCATGGGGATTCTGTGTATGTGAGACTGATTATTGTTCCCAGGTAGTTGATAATACATGTGTTGCTTTTATTGCATGCGTTGCCATTCCCATGTACATAGAAACGGTCCCCAATCGCACCTCCCCACCCGCCATCCTCCTGCGTGAAGGCTGGCGCGAGGACGGCACGGTCAAGAAACGCACCCTGGCCAATCTCTCCAAGTGGCCCCCCGCCCTGGCGCTTCAGCAGGCCGCGTTGTTCAGGTTTGCGCCCCGATCCGGCAAACCCGCAAGCCAGATTATTGGTTGCAACAGAGGGTAAAGGAAGAACAACCCATGGGGGGGCGGAACACCTCGGGTAGTTTCGGGCGGGAATTATATACGTGACAGCCACAGCTATGATTCCCATTCTATACCTGTTGCACCAGTGCCCAGATGATATTAAGGTGCGTGAATAGCTGCTGGAACCAGCTACCCCAAACGCTAGTTGGAGCGACCACACCGATGCGGATTATACGCACTCACAGTCAACAGGCACAAGTTTCCACCGCAACGCATCAGCGGCTGAACAGATTCCTGTATCTCTCTCGCCAACTGTACAACGCTGCCCTTGATGAGCGCATCAATGCGTATCGGAAGGCGGGCGTGTCTATCAGCTACTACGATCAATGTACGTCATTCACGGCTCTTCGCCATGATGATCCTGAAATTGAGAGGTATGGGGTGCTGCCGTTCCGGTCTGTCCTGAACAGACTGGATAGATCATTCAAGCGATTCTTCAAGCAGGGTGGCTTTCCGAGATTCAAGGGCAGGCACCGGGGCATCCGGTCATTTGAAACATCCAGTTTTCGTCTCTTCGCGTCTGGCACGAGGCATGCCGTACAGATCAAGGGCTTTGGCAGGTTCATTGTGAAGGCGGTGCCGGAGGGTGAGATCACGCTGGTTCGGATTGTGAAGACACCTGTCCGGGTGATGGTTCAATTCGTCTGTGAGCAGGAGCGGGAGGTATCGGTTGATCAGTCTCCCGTCGTCGGTATTGATGTTGGCGTGAAGGCACGGGCTACCCTCTCGACTGGCGAGTCGGTGCCGAAGGTGGCCATCAATCGGGAACGCTCCACGCGGCTGCAACGCCGCCTCAGCACAGCCAAGAAGGGAAGCCATAACCGATACAAGAAAAAGCAATCGCTTGCCAAAGAGGCGTACAGGGTGGCAGAGAGGCAACGGAACGCTGTACATAGAACGACTACAGATTTGGTGAAGCGACAGAGACACTTCGCTGTTGAAGACCTGAAGATCAAGAACATGACTGCCCATGGTGGCAATCACAAGCGGGGGTTGAACCGATCAATCCTGGAGCAACAATGGGGAACCTTTATCCAACAATTGACCTACACGGCTGAGAGTGCCGGTGGTTCAGTAGTGAAGGTGAACCCCAGAAACACGTCAAAGACCTGTTCCGGGTGTGGTTCAGTCCATGAATCACTGACCCTGAAGGACAGGGTCTTTGAGTGTGAACAGTGCGGCTTGAGTCTCGATAGGGACCTGAACGCCGCACGCAACATCAGGGAGCGTGGCTCGTCGGGCGGGAAATTACCCGATATGCGGCCTGATGGTGAATTGATCGGCGGGAGTACCCGTCGTGCCGCATAGAACAGTATGCTTGGGGCAACAAGTATATAATTCCCTATCCAATGAATACATCCTGGCTGAGAATTCTGGTCATCGCACTCTCATTGGCTCTTGTGAGCTGTTCCAGTGCGCCACCAGACAATCCCAATGATATCTGCAGCATTTTCAAGCAGAAGCGGGGCTGGAAAAAGGATGCCCAGCGAGCTGAGCGCCGCTGGGGGTCGCCTGTTCCCGTTATGATGGCTATCATGAAGCAGGAGTCCTCCTTTGTGGACGATGCCAGGCCGGGAAGGGTGAAATTTCTGGGCATTCCGTTATGGCGGAAAAGCAGTGCCTACGGATACTCTCAGGCCAAGGATGGCACCTGGCGCTGGTACGAACGGAGCGTCGGTCGAAACGCAGACCGTGACGACTTTGACGATGCCATTGATTTTATCGGCTGGTACAACTTACAGAGTCAGCGGGCAAACGGTATCGGCAAGCAGGATGCCTACTCTCTCTACCTTGCGTACCATGAGGGACACGGTGGATACAGAAGCGGCAGCTACAGGAAGAAAAGGTGGCTGCTCCAGGTGGCCACCAAAGTGCGTGATCAGGCTGCCCGCTACAGTCAACAGTATCAGAACTGCTCCTAAAGCCCAGCGAATTTGAACTGACAGTGCCACACTGGCCCGGTGATGCTTCGAACCTGGATATGGCTGATCAGGAAACCGATTGAAAGGATTGGGGTCTGATGTTTTGGCGCAGGACCAGACCTGAACACCGTCTGCGGAATGTGGCCCTGCGTTCAATATTCATGGCGGGCTGCCTGTCGGCATTTGTCATCTTTGGCTGGGGTATCCAGATTGGATTGGTGCTCGAACTGATTCTGCTTCTTGTACTGGTCGTGGTTGCCATGGCAGTGCCGGCTGTGCTGCTCGTGGCGTTGCTGAAATTGGGTTTTCGCAGTTTGAAGAGGTTACAGAGTGAAGATAAATAGGCGTATTTCTCTCCATAGTATCATGGGTCTGCTTCTCGGTTCTCTGATCGCAGGTAGTAGCCAGGCGCGGTTTGTGGAGGATATTCAAGTTCCCTTCGAGCGCTTTGTGCTGGACAACGGTTTGACGCTCCTGGTTCACGAAGACCGCAAGGCTCCAATCGTTACCGTCAATGTGTGGTATCACGTCGGCTCCAAAAACGAGCGTCCAGGCATCACAGGTTTCGCACATCTTTTTGAGCATCTGATGTTCAATGGCTCTGAGAATTACCAGGGGGAGTGGTTCCTGCCATTGGAGAAAGCCGGCGGCACGGACCTGAATGGTACCACCTGGTTTGATCGCACCAACTATTTTCAGACAGTTCCCACGCCTGCCCTGGATCTGGTGTTGTGGATGGAATCGGATCGCATGGGCCACTTCCTCGGCGCCATTACTCAAGAGGGGCTGGACGAGCAGCGTTCGGTGGTTCAGAACGAAAAACGCCAGGGAGACAACCGCCCCTATGGAACGGCCGGGTACATTCAATTAAAAGGCATGTTCCCGGAGGGGCACCCGTACCGCTGGTCCACCATTGGTTCCATGGAGGATCTCAACGCTGCGTCTTTGGAGGATGTCAGGGAATGGTTTGAAACCTACTACGGTGCATCCAATGCGGTGTTGGTTGTTGCGGGCGATATCTCTCCAGAAACCGCTCTGAAAAAGGTAGAGCGCTATTTTGGCGATATTGCACCCGGTCCAGCACTGACGAAACCTGAGCGCTGGGTTGCACAGCGCAGCGAAAATACCAGGGACATTATGTACGATGAAGTCGCGCTGGCCCGCTTGACGCAGAGCTGGAACACGGCGCCTTTCGGCGACGAAGATGCGGTGTATCTGGATTTGGCAGCACGGATCCTTGCAGGTGGAAGAAGCAGCCGTCTGTACCAGCGTCTGGTATACGAAGACCAGATCGCGAGCTCTGTTGCTGCCGTCCAGATTCCCCTTGAAATTGCTGGCATCTTTGAGATAGAAGCCTACGTCAAATCGGGTGTGGATCTGCGGGATGTCGAAGCGGCAATTGAGGAAGAACTTCAGAATTTCCTAAGCAGCGGCCCGACCCGAAGCGAACTGGAAGCGGTGCGAACATCCTATTTCGCCACCTTGATTCGAGGTTTGGAAAAAACCGGTGGTTTTGCCGGTAAGGCACAACTTCTGGCGACGTATGAGACCTATTTGGGTGATGCAGGCAAATTCACAGACACCCTGGCAACCTATGAAAGAGCCACTGTACAGGATATACGCGAAGCCTCGGCCAGATGGCTCAGCGCCGGGAGGTACAGTCTTGAAGTGCTCCCGAGGCCGCGTTTCTCTGTTGCGAAAAGTGGCGTGGACCGAAGCCGGATGCCTGGTCCCGGACCAGCTCCAGAACTGGACTTTCCGGATATCCAGACCTATGTATTGGACAATGGCATTGAGGTGCTTCACGCACAGCGGGGCGAGTTACCCGTAGTATCTGTGAACGCACTGTTTGATGCCGGATATGCTGCAGATGACAGCGATAAACAGGGATTGGCCGCGCTGATGTCTGCCATGCTGAGTGAGGGCAGTCGTGACTATGATTCGCTGGAATTTGCGCGCCGTGCAGAAGAATTGGGTGCCGTATTCAGCGCCTCTGCCAGCCTGGATTCCAACTCAGTGAGTCTGTCCGCACTGAATCAGAACATCGAAGAGTCGCTGGAACTCTTCGCGGACGCTCTTGCCTATCCTGCCTTCGATGCTGTAGATCTGGACCGCGTGCGGAGTAACTGGCTGGATCGCATCGCTCGAGAAAAAACTGACCCGCGCAGTCTGGCCTTACGCAATTTGCCGCCATTGCTTTATGGGGAAGGGCACCCCTACAGTATTCCTTTTACAGGTTCGGGCACTGAACAGACGGTCAAATCCATTACTTTGGACGATCTGCGGAATTTCCACCAAAACTGGATTCGGCCAGACAATGCCAGAATATTGGTGGTGGGGAATTTCCCTCCTGCAGAGTTTGCCGAACTGCTCAACAAAAATCTTGGTGCATGGGCTGCTCCAGATTCTGAGATTTCACGTAAGGTGCTGACATCCGTAGAACCCGCTGAGGAAACGCTGATCTATTTGCTCGACAGGCCAGGGTCTCCGCAGAGCGTGGTTATCGGCGGACATCTGCTCCCCTCTACCCTGGATGAAGACAACATTGCTCTGGATATGGCTGTGCGGATTCTTGGAGGTAATTTTAATGCTCGCCTCAATATGAATCTGCGCGAAGACAAGGGCTGGGCGTATGGTGCCCGAGCAAGTGCTTCCAATGCTCTTGGACAGAGGCCACTGATCTACTATGCACCCGTGCAGATCGATCGGACGCTCGATTCACTTCGCGAGATTATTCGCGAAGCTGAGGAGTACGTCGATCAGAATCCGGTGCGAGAAAAAGAGCTCGCACGCAGCAAGGATGGCATATTGCGCAGCCTTCCCGGCCGGTATGAAACCAATGGCGCTGTGGCGAGAACTTTGGCCGAGATGGTGCACTATCAGCGTCCGCTGGACTATGTGGAGCAATACCAGACCAAGATGGAGAGCCTGGGTCTGGAAGAAGTCCGGGATGCTGCACGCCAATACATCATGCCGGCCAAAACAATCTGGTTGATCGTCGGTGACCTGAAAGAGATAGAGCAGCCGCTGCGCGATTCGGGAATTGCGGAAATCCGGGTTATTTCCGCTACCGGGGATGATCAGCAGGCCCCTGAGTCGGACCGGAGTTTCCAAGAGTACGCAGAGCCCGCCTCGGACGACTAAGGGTTGGGTCAGCAAAGCCCGCGAGGAGCCTATGATGCACTGGAAAACGCGCTCATCGGGTTCGACCGTGATTCGTCTTCACCAGATGAGTCAGACTGGGTCGAACTCGTTGATTACACAACTGCGCTTTCTGCTCAGGCCCGCGATATGAGCGATCAGAGATAGTCAGAGACAAATTGAGGCCACCGATGATTATGCCGTGGACAACGTTCTGGTCGATCTTGGGGGAGTGGCTCAAATCCTCAATTGCTGCAGTTCGCCATTCTCTTCCTGACCTGCTCTCTGGATGCACAGGTTTTCTGCAATGTGCTGGGAGACAATCGCCTGAAGCCAATTCTGGAAGGTCTGGCAGAGAACTGCATCTGGGCGGGCTCTAGTGCCCGCTGGACAGGGCATTGGCAGCCTATGAAGTGAGTAGAAGCTTCTCCCGACGGGACTGACACCAGTCCGGATGAAGCCTTTTCTGCCTCTGGGCTGATGCCCGGCTAAGTGCATCAGGAAATCGCCGTACATCCGCCTCGCTTCCCACTCGAAGACCTCATATTCTTCAATCAGGTTGCATACAGGGTAACTGCACGCTATGAGTTTGATCGGAGTTGCGTGTTCACCCCCCCTGTCTGTTTGGGGGCTTGACCCCACCAGGAAATGAGACCACTCTTACGCTTATAACCAACGTGGCCTTTTAGCGATGAAATTGCAGCAATTGCGTTATATCTGGGAAGTGGTTCGTCATGACCTCAATGTCTCCGCGACGGCGGCCAGTTTGTATACGTCCCAGCCCGGCATCTCCAAGCAGATTCGCCTGCTTGAGGATGAACTGGGTGTCGAGATATTCTCGCGCAGTGGCAAGCATCTGACCCGTGTTACGCCAGCAGGAGAGGAAATTTTGCGAATGGCTGCGGAGGTCTTGCACCAGGTGGACAATATCAAGCAGATCGGCCAGGAGCACAGTGATCCGAATCGGGGTGCCTTGGCGCTGGCGACCACTCATACTCAGGCTCGGTACGCGCTTCCGCCAGTTATTAAGAGTTTTATAAGCAAGTACCCCGATGTTGATCTCCATATGCATCAGGGAACACCAATGCAGATTTCCGAGATGGCGGCGGACTGGAAGGTCGACTTTGCCATTGCAACAGAGGCGCTGGAGCTGTTTGTCGATCTGGTTATGATGCCCTGCTATAAGTGGAATCGCTGTATTCTGGTGCCTCGGAATCACACGCTCGCACAGACGTCATTCTTGACTCTGGAATCCTTGGCACAGTTTCCTATTGTGACCTATGTGTACGGCTTTACCGGACGTTCCCAGCTTGACGAGGCGTTTCAGGCCAAGGAGCTGACCCCGCGCGTGGTATTTACTGCGTCGGATTCCGATGTTATCAAAACCTATGTGCGTTTGGGCCTGGGAGTCGGAATACTGGCCAAGATGGCCTACGATCCCGTTGAGGACAGGGATCTGGTGATGATTGATGCCAGCCACCTGTTTGAACACAGTGTCACCAAAATAGGTTTCCGTCGCGGTACATTCTTGCGTGGATTTATGTACGACTTTATCCGGGAGTTCTGCCCTCATTTAACCCAAGACATGGTGAGCGAAGCGCACCAGTGCAATGGTAAAGAAGAGCTGGATGGGTTGTTTCGTCACATCGAGTTGCCGGAGCGCTAGCGAGCAGGGATCATGCATCATGCGTGCTTGACTCAGACCCCGGTTTCTGTAGGCTTGCCGACCTGTGCAAACCGCTGATGGGAGAACTTCGTGGAAATAGCCTGTCTCGATTTGGAGGGCGTGCTGATTCCGGAAATATGGATTGAGTTTGCCAACAGGGCCGGTGTGCCCGAACTCAAAGCCACCACCCGGGATGTTCCAGATTACGACGAGCTCATGCGCCAGCGTTTGGGACTGCTTGATCAGCATGGGATGGGCATCAATGAGATCCAGGATGTCATCGCAACCCTCTCGCCGCTGGATGGCGCAGCTGATTTCCTCAACTGGCTGCGTGAGCGCTTCCAGGTGGTTATCCTGTCAGATACCTTCTACCAGTTTGCGGGACCCCTTATGGCCAAACTGGGCCATCCAACCCTGCTGTGCCACGACCTGGTTATTGATGATCAGGGCAGGGTAGCAGATTACACACTCCGCCAGACTGACCCCAAGCGCCAGGCCGTCATTGGGTTTAAGAGTATGTACTACCGCTGCATTGCAGCGGGAGATTCCTACAACGATACGACCATGCTGGATGAGGCCCACGCCGGGATACTGTTTCGGGCCCCGACGAATGTCATTGCCGAGTTCCCGCAATATCCCGTAGCGCACACCTACGAAGAATTCAGACAGGAATTTGTCAGCGCCAGTAATCGGCCGCTCGCCCTTTAAGCCAGGTTCAGGACCGGTTCCCGTCCCGCTGTGCGAGGAAGTCTGCTTCCAGCGAGCGCATCAGGGGGCCAACTTTGAACAGGGTTTCCTGGTATTCACGGTCGATATCTGAATCTGCCACGATTCCGCCACCCCCCCAGCAGTGCATCTGATCGCCGTCTGCCACCATGGTGCGTATCGCTATATTGGTGGCTGACTGTCCGCAGCTGCTCAGATAGCCGATATTGCCGCAGTAGACGCTGCGGGGCATGGCTTCGAGGCTGTCGATAATCTCCATGGCCCGGCGCTTGGGTGCCCCTGTAATGGAGCCTCCCGGGTGGCAGTCCCTGATGACATCCAGAGGCTGCACGTCAGGTTTCAAATGCCCGCATACTTCACTGACAAGATGATGCACGTTGGAAAAACTCTGCAAGTCAAAAAGCCGCGGCACATGAATTGAGCCGGGCTCACAGGTTTTTCCCAGGTCATTGCGCAGCAGGTCCACGATCATCAGGTTTTCCGCCCGATCCTTGGCACTGGACCTGAGTACCTCTGCGTTGCGTTGATCAAGCCGCGAATCCTCTGCCCGGGGCGCTGTTCCCTTGATGGGCATGGTGCGAACCTGCCGTCCCTGGATCTGCAGGAAGTCTTCCGGAGAGTGGCAGAGCACAGCCTGGTTATTGTCGAGCGCGATATATGCCGAACAGGGTGCAGGGTGGTGAGTGCGCTGGCTCAGATATGCCCGTGCGCAGTCACCCCGATAGCTGGCACTGAAGTGGTGAGCGTAGTTTGCCTGATAGATATCGCCAGCTCCTATGTAATCCTTGATGCAGGCGATGTTGGCTGAATACCTCTCCCTGGGTTCGCTCGGAGCAAACACCGAGCGGAGTTCGAATTCTCCGTCCCCTGGGTACTGCTCTACCCGCCGGAACTTTTCGAGAACATGCTGTTTCAGATGTATGTCGCACTGTGAATGAAAAATCAGCTGCGCGATCTGGCGATGGTGGTCGTAGGCGAGTGCCCAAAGATAGAGACCCAGGTGGGCATCCGGAATCAGGCTGGCAGGTTGCGCTTCCAGTCCCATGCGCTGCCGGTACAGATCGTAACCCAGATAGCCGATCAGGCCGCCCTGAAAGGGTAGCGACGGATTGGCTGATGGTGAGCCCAGTTCGTCAAGAAGTTGCTGGGCATTGGATTCAAAACGGGCCAGTTGTTCAGGATCTGACGAAGACACCCCGATGCGTTGCGCCGGGCTGCAGGAGAGAATATCGAAACGCCCATGATCCGGATTTGGAAAGCCACTGTCGAGCCAGACAACATAGGGCATATGGCGGAGTATCCGAAATGCGTCGGCGGGTTCCAGATTCCTGTGCTCGATCTTGTGTATGTCCGGGGTGCAGCCGGGCGTGTTTAAGGTGGCAGGTTTCACTGCCGGTTCTCCAGTGCCCTGTCGTTGACAGGATCTTCAGCGTCTGCAGCGCAGGGCATCAGCGGGGTGGAGAGACCAATCCCGAAAATCAGTAAGGCAACCGGATGTCTAGGCAACGCTTGAGGCGAGGAAGTCGAACAACTGATCACGCACGATGTCCTGGTTTTCTGTGCTGCGCCGCGCCCGGTATTCCACAACCCCCGCATCCAAACCGCGATCACCAATCACCAGTCTATGTGGAATCCCCATAAGCTCCACATCGGCAAGCATGGTTCCCAGCCGGGCTTTGGGTTCGTCCAAAAAGAGCACATCATATCCGAGTGCGGTCAATTGCTTGTAGAGTCGCTCGCATTCCGACGCCACGGCTTCTGACTTGTGCATGTTGATGGGGATCAACGCGATCTGAAAGGGGGCCAGTGCTTCTGGCCAGATGATGCCCCTGTCATCGTGGTTCTGTTCTATGGCGGCCGCAACAACCCGGGTAACACCAATGCCATAACAGCCCATGGTCATGGTCTGTTGGGCACCGCTTTCGTCGAGTATTCGTGCTCCCATGGCTTCGCTGTATTTGGTGCCCAACTGAAAGATATGGCCCACTTCAATACCCCGGCGAATCTGTATCCGGCCCTGCCCGCAGGGACTTGGGTCGTTGGGTTCTATATTGCGGATATCCGCCACAGTGAACTCAGGGACACCGTCTGACCAATTGCCGCCTGTAAAATGAAAACCATCCCTGTTGGCCCCGCACACAAAATCCGTCATGGCAGCCGCAGCATGATCCACGAGCAGGGGAACCTCCATTCCAACTGGCCCAAGCGATCCGGGGCTGCAGCCTGTGGCAGCCAATATCTCGGCCTCCGAGGCAAACTCGATCGGATTGGCTACGCCGGTTAGCTTGGCAGCCTTGACCGCATTGAGGCTGTGGTCGCCACGCAGCACCAGGCCCATCAGGCTCCCTTCCTCCTCACCCCTGACGATCAGCGTCTTGAGCAATTGCTGTTTGGTCACATCCATGAAGGCAGCGACCTCTGCAATTGTCTTCTGCGCGGGCGTGGCAACTTCCTCCAAAGTTGCCACGGCCTTTGGAGTATCGGTCTTCGGCGGCAGCACCTCGGCCATTTCAACATTCGCAGCGTAGTCACTGGCATCGCTAAAGGCAATATCGTCCTCGCCAGAATCGGCGAGCACGTGGAATTCATGGGAGTGACTGCCACCGATGCTGCCGGTATCGGCGAGGACTGACCTGTAATCCAGCGCCATGCGATCAAAAATCCGGCAGTAAGCCTGATACATGGTGTCGTAGGTCTGTTGGAGGCTGGCTTCCGAGTCGTGAAACGAATAGGCATCTTTCATGATGAACTCTCGTGAGCGCATGATGCCAAAACGAGGTCGTATCTCGTCCCGGAATTTCGTCTGGATCTGGTAGAAATTCACGGGCAGCTGCCGGTAGCTGCTGATCTCGTTGCGGATCAGATCAGTGATCACTTCCTCGTGGGTGGGGCCAAGGCAAAAATCCCGCCCGTGGCGGTCTTCAAATCTCAGCAATTGAGGGCCGTATTCGTCCCAGCGACCGGATTCCTCCCAGAGCTCAGCCGGTTGTGCGACCGGCATGAGAATCTCCTGTGCTCCGGCGCGATCCATTTCATCCCGGATAATGGCCTGCACCTTCCTGAGTACACGCAGCCCAAGCGGCAGCCAGGTATAGAGGCCCGATGCCAGTCGGCGGATGAGACCCGCCCGGAGCATGAGCTGATGGCTGACAATTTCCGCGTCGGCCGGGACTTCCTTAAGAGTCGAGATCAGAAAACGGGATGCACGCATGCGGTTGGCAAGATTATCAGGGGTTGGGTTAGAGTGAACCGGTCACTGTGAGAGCGCAGTGTACGGCCCAGTCTGAATCAGTCAATCTCCATGGCGCAGTGATCAGCGACCAACTGGCTGCAACCGGTCGGGATGCGAGTCATTTCTGGTGCCCGGGATGGAATTTTTTCCAGCGTCCCCTTCTCCATATTGATGGTCTGTTCCACATCTCCGGTTTTTCCCACCATGTAAAGGGATTCAGTTACATCCATGCCCGTCTTCAGTGTGTCTGCGTCAACTCTTTGCTGCCTGAATTACAGGAATTTGGTATTGTCTGCTCACCTGTTCAGGGAGCAGGATTTGACCGAAGCTGAGACCCAACTGGCGCAAGATCCTCATTATCAGCGGATTTCATCCATTTGAATAGCCGAGCGTCGACAGAATTGAGCAGACATCCGGTGAGTAGCCAGTCAGTTCGAGTCAGTTAAACTCACCCGGTAGCTCATGTATAATCGCGCGCTTTTCAAATGTACCCGTTGCTCCACAAAAAGCGCCCTGAGAATAGCCCCACATGCCTATCTACGAGTATTGTTGCCAGGATTGCGCTCACAAGTTTGACGCCCTGCAAAAAATGTCGGATGCGCCTCTGGAGAGCTGTCCGGATTGCGGCAAGCCCTCCCTGGTCAAATTGGTCTCCGCGCCCTCATTCCGGTTGAGCGGATCGGGCTGGTACGAAACCGATTTCAAGACCGACAAGGACAGGAAAAGGAATTTGGTGGATTCCGGCAGCTCAGGGTCAGATGCGAAATCCGGCGACAGCACACCCGATTCCGGGAATTCTGGCGCGGACAAGGCGAAGCCTGCGGCGGATACATCGTCTTCCCCCGCCCCTGCGGTCAGTAATTAAATTCCTGGCTACCCCTATTCCCGATTCACAAACAGAGAACATCGATGCGAACAGATTATTGTGGGTGTGTGCGCGCCACGGATATTGACAGAGAAATCAGCCTCTGTGGCTGGGTGGATCGGCGCAGGGATCACGGCGGCGTTATTTTTATTGATTTGCGTGATCGGGAAGGCATTGTTCAGGTCGTCTTTGATCCCGATGGCGGTGAGCACTTCAAGACAGCTGATACCGTGCGTCCCGAGTATGTCCTGCGTGTCAGGGGCAGGGTGCGCGCCAGAGATAAAGCGACGGTCAATCCAGACATGGCCACCGGGGAGGTTGAGGTCTTCGGTGCAGAGCTGGAAATACTGAACATCTCGGATACTCCCTCGTTCCAGCTCGACGAGCATGTTGCAGTGGGCGAGGATGTGCGTCTCAAGGACCGTTTTCTCGATCTGCGCCGCACCGCCATGCAGAAAAATATGCGACTGCGGGGGCGGATCACCAGCGCCATTCGGAACAATCTGGAGTCCCAGGGGTTTTTGGATATCGAAACTCCTGTGTTGACTCGGGCCACCCCCGAGGGCGCACGTGACTATCTGGTGCCCAGCCGCACGCACGACGGCAAATTTTTTGCCCTGCCGCAGTCTCCCCAGCTGTTCAAACAGTTACTTATGGTTTCTGGGTATGATCGCTATTATCAGATTGCCAGATGTTTCCGTGACGAAGACTTGCGCGCAGACCGCCAGCCGGAGTTTACTCAGGTTGATATCGAGGCGTCCTTCGTTGAGGAGACCGATGTCATGCGGATTGCGCAGGACATGATTTCGGAATTGTTCAGCACGATATTGTCGGTGGAGCTCGGCGAATTCCCTGTAATGCCCTACGCCCAAGCCATGTCCCGCTTTGGTTCCGACAGGCCTGATCTGCGCATTCCACTGGAGATGGTCGATGTCGGAGATCTGATGGAAGACGTGGAGTTCAACGTCTTCTCGGGGCCTGCCGGCGACCCTGGCGGACGTGTGGCAGCCATGCTGGTCAGGAACGGTTGTGAACTACTGAGCCGCAAGCAGATTGATGACTATACGGAATTTGTCGGCATATATGGTGCTAGGGGGCTGGCCTATATTAAATGCAACGATGTTTTGGATGTTGAGGCGGGGCTGCAGTCGCCCATTGTCAAGTTTCTGCCCGCTGATGTGCGGGGCAACCTTGTCGAGCGACTGGGTGCAGAAAATGGAGATCTGATATTTTTCGGCGCGGACAGCGCACAAGTGGTGAACGAATCCCTGGGAGCTCTGCGCGTGAAACTGGGCGAGGATCTCGACCTCTACACCTGTGACTGGGCGCCACTTTGGGTTGTGGACTTCCCCATGTTTGAAGAGTCCGACGGCGGCTGGACGGCGCTGCACCACCCGTTTACTGCACCATCAGTGAGTTCGGCAGAGCTCCGGGAGGCACCAGGAGAATCACTGTCCCGTGCCTACGACCTGGTGCTCAATGGCACTGAATTAGGCGGGGGCTCAATCCGTATTCACGACAGCGACATGCAGATAGCCGTGTTCGAGGTGCTGGGGATTTCCCCACAAAAGGCGGAGGAGAAGTTCGGATTCCTTATGCGGGCACTTCGCTTTGGCGCTCCACCTCATGGTGGCATAGCACTTGGTCTGGATCGCCTGGTGATGCTCATGGTGGGTGCCGATTCCATCCGCGATGTCATAGCCTTTCCCAAGACGCAGTCGGCCCAGTGTCTGATGAGTGACGCGCCCGGCGCAGTTTCCACTACCCAGCTCCGTGAGCTGAATCTGCGTCCGCGAGAGATACGGGACAAGCCGAAAACAGGACAGGAATAACCGGAAACAGCAATACGGAGGGTGAGGTTGTTATGGCCGGTCATTCCAAATGGGCCAACATCAGGCACAGGAAAGCTGCGGTCGATGCAAAGCGCGGCAAGGCGTTCACCAAGATCATTCGTGAGCTTGTAGTTGCCGCGAAGGGTGGCTCGAATCCCGAGGACAATCCGCGCCTCAGAGGGGCGGTCGACAAGGCGTTGGCGGCCAACATGAAGAAGGACACCATTGAGAAGGCCATTGTCCGTGGTTCGGGGAATGCGGAAGGTGACAATTACGAAGAATGCACCTACGAAGGCTATGCGCCGGGCGGTGTCGCTGTGCTGGTTGAATGCATGACCGACAATCGCAATCGGACTGTTGCTGAGATCAGACACACCTTTACCAGGCGCGGCGGTAACCTTGGCACTGATGGTTCTGTAGCCTACCTGTTTTCCCGCCGTGGGCATCTGTTCTACCCCGCAGGTATCGACGAAGAAGCCCTGATGGAAGCTGCGCTGGAGGCTGGTGTTGAGGATTTCGAGCCCGACGGTGAAGGAGCAGTCGACATTTACACCCCCTGGGAGCAATTCCCCAAGATCAGGGAAGGTCTGGCTGATGCCGGCTTTGAACCTGAATCTGCCCAGATCACCATGATTGCCTCCACACTCGTGCTCCTCGAAAAGCCAGAGGCAGAAAAGCTTCTCGATATGGTCGATCAGCTGGAAGATCTCGACGACATTCAGAATGTGTATACCAATGCGGACATTCCGGTTGCCGTGATGGAAGAACTCGCAGGATATTCTGTTGGCAAATATCTTACGCCTGCTAATAAAAAAAACGTATCATGAGGATAAACAGAATTGATTTCCGCTATCTGCCGCACCGTTTTACGCTGCCCGCAGAGGATTCGGCCATGCCTGCGCCCTTCAGACACCCACAGGGCCTTGTGCATGGATCAGGTGATCCGGGCGTATTCACCCCCATAGAGGTATAGTCATGCTCAAATATAGTATCCCACACAGCGTAATATTGACGATTGTACTGGCGCTGCTGACACCCGCCAGTTCTGTGTTTGCGGATGGTCAGCCTACATCCAACAAGTTCTGGTGGCCGGACCAACTGGATCTCGCACCACTGCGTCAGCATGCCGCCGAGGCTGATCCTCTTGGTGACGATTTTGACTATGCCGTGGCCTTCAATGCCCTTGATCTTGCTGCCGTGAAGCAGGATATAGAGGTCTTAATGACTGATTCACAGGACTGGTGGCCCGCCGATTACGGCCACTACGGACCCTTTTTCATACGTATGGCTTGGCACAGTGCTGGTGTCTATCGGGTTGATGACGGCCGAGGCGGTGCCGCTGGCGGGCAGCAACGATTCGAACCGCTCAACAGCTGGCCGGATAATGGTAATCTCGACAAGGCCCGGCGACTGCTGTGGCCCATCAAGCAGAAGTATGGCGCAGGCCTGTCCTGGGCGGATCTCATGGTCTTGACCGGAAATGTCGCCTTGGAATCCATGGGTTTCAGAACCCTTGGTTTTGCGGGCGGGCGTGAAGATGATTGGGAAGCCGATCTGATGTACTGGGGCCCTGAACATCAATTCCTGGCGGATGAACGCTATACCGGTGACAGGGAACTGGAGAAGCCTCTTGCCGCGGTTCAGATGGGTCTGATTTATGTAAATCCTGAAGGTCCCAACGGCAATCCCGATCCCGTACTGGCGGCCCGGGATATTCGCGAAACCTTTGGTCGCATGGCAATGAATGATGAAGAGACAGTCGCCCTCATTGCCGGCGGACATACATTCGGAAAGGCACATGGTGCCCACAGCCCTGAAAACTGTATTGGCCCCGAACCTGCTGCAGCCGGTATTGAAGAACAGGGTTTTGGATGGACCAGCACATGTGGCTCGGGTACTGGTGCAGATACCATTACCAGCGGTCTGGAAGGTGCCTGGACGCACAGTCCCGTCCAATGGACGCATAGCTTCCTGTCCAACCTGTTTGCGTACGAGTGGGTGCAAACCAAAAGCCCGGCGGGTGCTACCCAGTGGATCCCCGCAGATGGACAGGCATCGGATCTGGTCCCTGATGCGCATGATCCCTCAAAGCGGCACGCACCTATCATGCTCACAACTGATCTCTCACTGAAGTACGATCCCAGCTATCGTGAGATATCCAGACGCTTTCTTGACAACCCTCAAGATTTTGAAGATGCCTTTGCGAAAGCCTGGTTTAAACTCACCCACAGGGATATGGGACCGCGTGCACGCTACCTTGGATCGGATGTACCAACCGAGGTAATGCCGTGGCAAGACCCTGTTCCACCGATTGAGCACGATCTGATCAACATGCGAGATATCAGGCGACTCAAGGCGGCAGTGCTGGAGTCGGGGCTCACCCCGCCCGAACTTATACGAACTGCCTGGGCATCTGCATCCAGCTATCGCGGCACTGATATGCGCGGAGGAGCCAACGGTGCACGGGTTCGACTGGCACCCCAGAAAAACTGGGAAGTGAACGACCCTGATGAGTTGACACAAGTATTGCGGCGTTTGGAGGGGATTCAGCAATCATTCAACGAGGCCGCAAGTAACAGGCAGGTGTCTCTGGCCGATCTGATCGTGCTGGCTGGTGCCGCCGCTATCGAACAGGCTGCCCGGGAAGCGGGGCATGAAGTCGTGGTGCCGTTCTCGCCAGGACGCAATGATGCTACACAGGATCAGACCGATGCAGCGTCCTTTGCTGTCCTCGAACCCACCGCGGACGGCTTTCGCAATTATTTTGGTGAGGGGAACCGGCGATCACCAGCTGAGATGCTGGTCGAGCGTGCCCATATGTTGACCTTAACCGTGCCGGAAATGACTGTCTTAGTAGGCGGTATGCGAGTACTGAATGCCAATACAGGTCAGGTCGAACATGGCGTGTTCACTGACAACCCCGGGGCATTGAGCAATGACTTCTTTGTCAACATGCTGGATATGTCGACCCAATGGAATAAAGCTTCTGGATCAGAAGGTCTTTACGAGGGTCACAGCCGTGATACAGGCGAACTCAGGTGGACGGCGACTCCCGTCGACCTTATTTTTGGCTCCCATTCAGAATTGCGGGCAATTGCTGAAGTGTACGCAGCTGACGATGGCGAGGAGAGGTTTGTGCGTGACTTTGTTGAAGCCTGGGTGAAGGTCATGACCCTTGATCGCTTTGATCTGGACCGGCGCAGCTGAGCCGGGCTGCAGCCGCCAGTACCAGCCAACAGACTGATCAAAACCAGGCCCCCCGATTACAGAGGAGCCTTTTTTGTGTCGAGACCGAAAAAGGATTCGGCATTTCGCCGGGTCTGGTCGGCGAGTACTGAGCTGTCCAGGGAGTAGCATTCCGCCAGCTTGGTCAATACCCAGCGCAAAAATGACGGCTCGTTGCGCCCTGATTTGCCGGGGTGGTCATCGATCGGCATATTGGCCGGCAGCAGGTAGGGTGCATCGGTTTCGATCATCAGTCGCTCCAGGGGAATCCGGCTGACGATCCCGGCCAGTTCGCTACCACGTCTTGGATCGCACACCCAGCCGGTGATGCCAATGTAGAACCCTCGCTCTAGATACGCGTCCAGAGCCGCTGCCGATCCTGTAAAACAATGAATCACAATTCCTGGAAGACTGTCTCGATACTCGTCCAAAAGGCTAATCTGCCGGTCAAATGCGTCTCTCTCGTGAAGGAACATGGGCGTGCATTTTTCACAGGCAAGTTCCAAGTGAGCTCGGAAGCTGGTTTCCTGATCGCCGGGCGGTGAATAATTACGATTGAAATCGAGTCCTGTTTCTCCGAGGGCAACTACGTTTGGGTCCGCAAGAAGCGTGCGGAGATGCGTGCCTGAACTTCGGTCCCACTCGGACGCATGGTGCGGATGGATCCCGGCGGTTGAGTAAAGTCGTGGGAATCGCCTGCCACCGCCATTCTCATGAACGCTGTTATATTGATTGCAGATCGCAACAGCCCGGCGGCTTGATTCCAAACTGGCCCCTGTGACAATGATGGTCTCAACACCGGCTTGTCTGGCACGAAGCAGGGCTTCGTCCAGATCCCTCTGAAATCTGGAACTGGTCAGGTTAGCGCCGATATCTATCATTGGCATATGCTCTCATTGGGCGCCGTTTTGCCGTGCACCGACAAAAAGCTGCGGGGACATGGTGATGAGCGGCGCCTCCAGGCCAAGCTTTAACGCATACACGGCCGAGTGGGTCATAACGTGTTTGACATACCTGCGGGTTTCCCGAAAAGGTATTACCTCAATCCACACATCCAGCGGCCACTCGCCCGCAGAGTTTCGTGTCCAGGTTCGTACGCGACTGATGCCTGCGTTGTAGGCAGCGGTTGCATAGATCATGTTTCCGCCGAAAGTCGCCATGCCTTTGCGGAGATAGGCTCCACCCAGCAGGGCGTTGTACTCAGGCTCCCGCAGTCTGTCGCGTTCATAACGGACTCCTGTCTTACTGGCCATCGTACGAGCCGTAGCTGGCAAAATTTGAGTCAAGCCAACCGCACCTGCGGGGGAGCGTATATCTGGAGCAAAACTGCTTTCCTGACGTGCGATTCCATACAACCAGGCCAGGGATACCTTGTTTTCTGCTGCTGCCTTCCTCAACGCAGATTCAAAGGCGAGGGGAAAGCGCACATGCAGATTGTCCCATTGTGCCGCCTTGGCGATGGAGACAATTGCAGAATAAGGCAGATTGAGCTCGTATGCAGCTTGACCTGCAACAATGGCATCCTCTTCGCTAAGATGCCAGAGGAAGATGTTCCAGGCATTGCGGGCATTCAGGGAGTAGCCAACGGCGTTCAGTTCGTACGCCTGCTGAACAGCGGGATTGGATTTTATTCGGGCGAGACTCTCAGGATCTGATAGTGTGAAGGCATCTTTCAGCGTCAGATCCTCCTCGATCAAAAGGCTGGCAAGATGACTGTAAAAGGATCGCCTGCCTGCCAAATCCGCAAACTTTTCCGCAGCAGTTTGGCCCAGTGCACTGGAAGCACGGGCAGTCCAGTATTGCCACTTGTCGGTAGCAGCTGATTCAGCATCCAGAAACGCTGACCAGTCGAGCACAGCGTGCCAGTCGAGATCCCTGAGGCTGGATTGCAATTGCCAGTCAAGCTGCTGTTCCCGGATCAGTGTTGGATATCTGCTGGCAAGATCAAGAGCTCGCTGGGCCTGATCCTTGCGGGTCCAGCTTTTCATCAGTGCCTCTAGGAGGGACTGCTGCTGTACCGGGTCAAACAGACCATCTCCCTCTCCGACAGCACCTGCACTCACCAGATCCTCGAAGATTCGTTGTGCTGTCTGCGGATCAGTTTCTGCCAACTGTCTGAGCCCGAATGTAAACACTTCAATCTGGCCGTGGTTTTGCAGGTCGAAACGGGAGTTATCCAAAACGAGCTTGGGGTTCCCGCGAACGCTATGGTAGAGCCGTATGCGATCACGGATAGCAGCGGATTTGACGAGCTGAGCCAGATAGCGAGCCAAGCCGTACTGCCGTGCCTGTCTTGCCAGAAGAAAACGCTTCCAAATGTACTCCTCATTGAAGGCAGCCGATGTGCGCCAACTTGCAAACAATGGATCACATTCGGCAGGTTGTGATGTCCCGACCAGCCAGATTCGAGGTGCTTCCTCGTGAGCCCTATCAGCATCGCCCGTAGCGATAAGAGCTTCGAGATACATGCACTCGGACTTTGTGCTGGGTTCAATATGCTGATAATGACGGATATAGTCATGGAACTGCCGACGTGCGTTGAGAACGATCAGCCAGCGCAATCGGGTCTTCTCGCCCGCCCAGGTACCTGCGTTTCTATCAATAAAAGATTCCACCTCCTCGGGTTTTACTCGATAGAGGTCACGCAGCAGAATATTTTTTTCAAGATAGGGAACCAACGGATACCCGCTCAAAGCCTGGATGGCTTTCCTGGCACGAGTGATTCTGCCAGCAGAGATATCACGATCTGTGCGCAGAAAGAGTTTGCGTTGCTCTGTAAGGATATTCGCTGGTTCCAGATCAGTGATCGAGGCACATGCGGAAACGGAGAACGTGAAAGTGATGAGCAACGGAATGACCCATGCGGGTACTACTGACATAGGCTTTGTCCAGGAGTCGGTGCGTTGTAAATCGCTTGATGCAGAAACCGTATTTCGGATTGGGTTATTCTGCCGTAAAGTGCGCGTGCTGTGAATGTGTGCCGGAGATTTTTATCACGGCCCAGTTCAGGCGTGGATAAACTATTCAAGGGGAAGTTATCAGGTCGATGTTCTGGTTGTTTTTGACGGGGGCATGCCTATTTGTGTTGGGCGGAGTGATGACTGTGAGGCCCAGCAAGGCACAGAGGCGCATTGCGAGTTTGCGAGCGACAGCTCTCCGACGTGGATTTCTTGTCAGGCTGCCTGTGTCGCTGAATTTCCCCGACAGTGCCAGAGCGTCCAGATCAGAGTTCCCCTACTATTGCATGCACCTTTCAGACGCATCCCTTGCGGGACTTTTTGTGCACATAAAGCGAGACACCCCTCATATCCGGGAAGGAGAACCGGCGGCAATTGCCCGGTCGGTACTGGAGGCTCTGCCCGCCTCATATGATGCTGTGTATCTCGGTGGCGGACTGCTGGGGATCAGTTGGGACGAGGGACATGAGTCGGAAGTGCCTGAGGAGCTGGTACAGGCGCTTGAAAAGCTCAAAAAAGAGCTTTGTAGCATTTAGGGCTTCCGTTTTGGGTAAATTTGTAGTTTAAATAAAAAAGGAACTGAGAGGGACGGTGATCGAGGTCTGTCCGGAAGCCGATTTGGTTCTGAGCTCCACCACACCGCTGTATTTTCTAGAAATCTGTACTTACAAGGCATGACCTGAATGGCGAAATCGCTTGTTATCGTTGAGTCTCCGGCCAAGGCCAAAACCATCAACCGGTATCTTGGGAAAGATTTTATTGTGAAGTCCAGTATCGGACATATCAGGGATCTGCCCACTGGTGGATCAGGTTCGACAGTTGATCCCAGGACACGGGCAGCTGACGCTGCCAAGACCCGCAAGATGCCGCCAGAGCAGAAGATCGCTAATAAGAAGAAAAAGGCCCGCGAGCAATTGATCAGACGTATGGGGGTCAACCCCGAGAATGGCTGGCGTGCACACTACGAAGTACTTCCGGGGAAGGAGAAAGTTGTTGCAGAGCTGAAAAAGCTGGCTGATTCCGCTGAGACCGTCTACCTGGCGACCGACCTTGACCGGGAAGGGGAGGCCATCGCCTGGCACCTCAGAGAGGTCATCGGTGGTGGTGAAGACCGTTACAAACGGGTTGTTTTCAATGAAATCACCGAGAAGGCAATCTCTGCAGCCTTCATGAACCCGGAAACGCTGAACCTGGACAGGGTCAATGCCCAGCAGGCCCGTCGTTTCCTCGACCGGGTGGTTGGCTTCATGGTATCGCCCCTGCTCTGGAGCAAAGTGGCGCGCGGACTCTCGGCGGGACGGGTGCAGTCGGTTGCCGTGCGGCTTCTGGTCGAGCGTGAGAAGGAAATCAAGGCATTTGTTCCCGAGGAATACTGGACGCTTCATGCAGATACCAGGACTTTAGATCAGGAGACCGTGCGCTTTGAAGTGGTTGAGTGTCTCGGTGAAAAGTTCTCCCCGAAAAATGCCGCGGAAACTGAGATTGCGATCAAGGCCTTGGAGCAGGGGAGCGTCCGGGTTGTCAGCCGGCAGGACAAGCCAACGCGCACAAAACCCTACCCGCCACTGATTACTTCGACAATGCAGCAAGCGGCCAGTGTCCGACTGGGCTTCTCAGTGAGAAAGACCATGACGAAGGCCCAGCGTCTCTACGAGGCAGGCCACATTACCTATATGCGAACGGATTCGACCAATCTGAGCGGCGATGCCATTGCCAGTTGTCGCGCTTATATTGAATCCAGGTTCGGTGGAAACTACCTGCCAGCATCTCCAAACCGCTATTCAAGCAAAGAGGGAGCCCAGGAAGCGCACGAAGCTATCCGGCCTTCCTCGGTGGACGTATTGCCTGAGGCACTGAAAGACATGGATGCGGACGCACGCCGTCTCTACGAGTTGATATGGCAGCACTTTGTCGCATGTCAGATGCCGCCTGCTGAGTATCTTGCCTCCCGTGTCACGGCAGAGTCTGGTGATTATGGTTTGCGGGTGAACGGTCGGGTGATTACCTTTGATGGGTATCAGCGCATCCTGCCACCGGTGTCCCGTCAAGAGGAACATCAGCGCCTGCCGGAACTTCAGGAAGGACAGGTACTCAAGCTGGTAGCACTGGACCCCAAACAGCACTTTACCAAGCCGCCTGCCCGCTACTCAGAGGCTGCTCTGGTGAAAGAGCTCGAAAAACGCAGCATAGGCCGGCCCTCCACCTATGCCAATATCATTTCCACGATTCAGGATCGTGGTTACGTGCGCCTGGAAAAGCGTCGTTTCTACGCTGAAAAAATTGGCGAGATCGTGACTGAACGCTTGGTAGAGAGTTTTGCAGATTTATTGGACTATGGTTTTACTGCACGCATGGAAAAGGGGCTTGATGAAATTGCGAAGGGCAGCGCGGACTGGATTGATGAGCTGAATCGTTTTTACCGCTGGTTTTCCAACGAGCTGGACAGCGCTGAAACGGGAATGCGTGAGAACAGTCCGACAATAACAGATGTGCCCTGTCCGCAGTGCAGTAGGCCAATGAACATAAGAACCGGCTCAACAGGTGTATTTCTGGGGTGTTCCGGGTACGGCTTGCCGCCCAGGGAACGCTGCAAGGGCACGCTCAATCTGACGCCTGGCGAAGAGGCGGTTTCCGCCGATGTGGATGAAGAGGCTGAATCGCGACAACTGGCAGAAAAAAGGCGGTGCCGGAAATGTAATACTGCCATGACACCATACCTGATTGATGAGAGCCGGAAAATCCACATTTGTGGTAACAACCCGGACTGTGAGGGTTTCGAAGTAGAGACTGGCGCATTCAAAGTCAGGGGGTACGACGGGCCGACCCTTGAATGCGACAAATGTGGCAGCGAGATGCAATTGAAAAATGGTCGCTTTGGAAAATATTTCGGCTGCACCAGCGAGAGCTGCAAAAACACTCGCAAGCTGTTGCGCAACGGGCAGGCTGCTCCACCGAGGATGGAACCCATCCCAATGCCGGAACTCCGCTGCCAGAAAGTCGAGGATCACTATATTCTGAGAGACGGTGCCAGCGGCATATTTCTGGCCGCCAGTCAGTACCCCAAACACCGGGAAACCCGTGCGCCCACGGTAGCAGAGCTCAAGTCACACGGCTCTGAACTGGATACAAAGTATGCCTATCTGCTGAGCGCACCGGAAAAAGACCCAGAGGGGAGGGATGCGGTTATCCGATATAACCGCAAGCAGGCTGAGTCTTACGTCAGAACAGAGGAGAACGGTAAACCCAGTGGATGGAAGGCGGAGTATATTGGCGGCAACTGGGTTGAGAGTGCCAAAATCAAGTGAGAAGCAGAGGTGCTTAATTCCTGTGGATTCTAACCCATATATTGGCAGAGTGAACTGCCAGCTGATGTATGCCCGCCACCAGCTCGATCTGCGGCTGGAGGAGCACAGCGCAGCCGATCAGGTGCGAAATCAGGGTGTTCTCAATGCAGCCCTCTGGCACCTGAGCCTGGCGTACCGTGCTTATCTGGCCGAACTGGGGGCAAATTATCAGCTGCAGGACTCCTGGCGCCTCCGGAGCGCGGGAGACCTGTCTCAGGCATTGCTCGATATCGGCAAACATCCGGCTGAATCACGGGAGCTGGAGCGACTCGAAAATGAAGGATTTATCAGATTCATTGTCCAACACATCGAACGGATTGAGCAGCCGGATGAAACCCCGGAAAATGCAGTCCGTAACGATCAGACTCGCAGTGATTCAGTGATAGCGCTCAGGGATGTAACCGATCAGGATCCAGCGGCGGTCGGTTTTGAGGTTGCTGCGGACTGGATGAATGAACTCAGGACACTTATCGACCGTCATAGAGAACACATGGTCGAATACTGAACGCTCCACAGAGTATGACGAACTGCCTGCTGACCGTAATTCGACGGGCCGGCTTGGGTGTTCGTTCGGGTGGTTAAAAAAGTGCTAAACTGCGGCACTCAGGCAACCAAAACTCCGGGTACCCTCCGAATGGTCTCAAACCTTCTTGAAATTGTCGAGATCGCAGATGGCGAGTTCGTTTTGCGGCTTTCTTCCGAAGAGGACAAGGACGACCCGTTAATCTCGATTAAATTCTCCCCGGAAACTCTGAATTTCCTGGCAGGAGATACTGGTGAAGTTGCCAAAACTATGATCGAAGCCGGAATTGATGAGGCTGAAAGGCGCAGTCACGAGCGCTTCAAAAGGGCCAAGGCGAAGCGGACTTCCCAGCGTATCCTTCACTAGTCTGTTTAAGACGCCATTTCGTGCAGAGGTCACCGCCATGAAGCTTGTTCGACGAACTATTTCCGAATGACACCAACAGCCGTGCCCTCAATGGCGAAGCTCTGGGTCTTCAAATCAACTTCAATGGGCGCAAAATCCTGATTTTCGGCGTGAAGCAGTATTTTGCGCTGGTTCTTTCGCTCAAAGCGCTTCACAGTGACTTCTTCGTCCACCCGTGCGACCACAACTTCACCACTGCGTGCAGTTGAGGTTTTGTGCACCGCCAAAAGATCGCCGTCCATAATGCCGATGTCCTTCATGCTTTCGCCTTCAACTTTGAGGAGATAGTCTGCAGGCGGAGCAAAAAAGTCGCCTTGTATAGGAATATGTGAGTCGATATTTTCGACGGCGAGCAGGGGTTGACCTGCGGCTACCTTGCCGACCAGGGGCACGCCTGCTTGCTCTTCGGGCAGTTGAATGCCCCGTGATGAGCCGGGGATCATCCGTATTGCACCCTTGCGGGCCAGGGCGCGGAGGTGATCCTCTGCGGCGTTCGCGGACTTGAATCCAAGCTTTTGTGCGATCTCCGCGCGCGTCGGAGGCATGCCCGAATGTGCGATAAAGGCCCGAACCATATCCAGGATTTCCTGCTGTCGTGTGGTCAAATCGTGCATAACAGTATTCCGGTTGAGATGGAAACTGTATTTTTATACAGATTTGTATATTTGTACAGTAGTAGTTTGTGGTGTGGGAGAAAGTAGCCCACGAGTGATCAACGACGGTCGGGCCACATATGGGGGTTGCAGGGCATCGACTCAGTACCAGAAATCATCGAACCCGAGCATGTTGTCGGGTTCGATGACTGCAATAGGATTCTCAATTATTTCAAAACTGAAATCGTCATACCCCATATCTTCGTTGGGCACCTCATAGGAGGCGGCCCAGTCCTCAGGTGGGGCGGCCATCTCCAGATTCAGTGAATACCAGGATTCCATATCAAATCCTCCGACCTCACCGTCGACGTACTGTACCTCGACAGTCGTACTGTGTTCGTCGTGAGCGACAACTTCAAAGAGCTGATTAGAAGACCGATCTGCATACCATTCACCCACTAGAGGTGCTCTGATTCCCACGTGCATAGCCTCCCAAACAGTCGATTTCGTACTGTTATGATCGTCCTCCTGAGCCAGCACTGAGTCAATAGCCAGATGTGAGGATCCAGTTTTCAGGGTGATCTGATCGCCGCATAGTTTTCCAAAAAGAAAACAATCGATAATTCTGGATGCTTTAGGTGCAGGTAAGATTAAAAGACCCCGAAGTCCTATAGAATGATGCTTTAATGACAAAAACGTCTAAGCCGTAATTCGGTGCATGCGTCGATACATCTGGCTGTTGTCATGCTACTGAATTGCTGCCGTGTAAGAGGAGGAGTATTGTGGCTGGTCTGGTCATGCTGGATGTCCATGGTCTTGAACTGAACGGGGAGGATCGTGAGCTACTGCGAAACCCCTTCGTCGGCGGTCTCATTCTGTTTGCACGAAATTACCAGTCACGTGCCCAACTTGGCGAACTCGTTGGACAGGTGAGAGCCTGCCGCGAAGATTTGCTGATCGCAGTCGATCAGGAAGGAGGGAGGGTTCAGCGTTTTAGGGAGGGATTCGAGATGTTGCCCCCGCTTCAGAAAATTGCCGACCTCGCTCGCCGCCATCCGCAAGAGCGCGACCAGATCGCTTTTTCTCTGGGCTGGCTGATGGCCGCCGAGGTGCTCTCTGCAGGTGTAGACATCAGTTTTGCACCAGTGCTGGACCTGGATTACAACAGTAGCCCGGTGATTTCCGACCGGTCATTTTCAGATAGAGCTTTTGAAACAACGGCACTGGCACAGGCCTACATCGGGGGCATGCGCTCTGCCGGTATGGCCGCTACGGCCAAGCATTTTCCTGGTCACGGTGGTGTTTCTGGGGACAGTCATGAGGAGCTACCAATTGATGATCGAACGCTGGCTGAGATCGAATCACGGGATCTGGTACCTTTCGTTGAACTTCTCGGTGTGTATCAGGGCCTGATGCCAGGTCATCTGTTGTTCCCCAGCATTGATTCCAGACCCGTTGGATTTTCCAGTTTCTGGTTACGCAGACTCCTGCGTGAGCGGTTCGGCTTCTCCGGTGTCATATTCAGCGATGATCTCAGCATGGAAGCTGCTGCATGGGCCGGAAGCTATGCGGAGCGGGCCAGCCTGGCCCTGGAGGCGGGCTGCGATATGCTGCTGGTGTGCAACAATAGAACGGGAGCTCTTGAAGTTCTGGCCCACCTCGAGGTCATCGAGCCTGCAGTCTCTCCAGCTCTTGCTCAGATGCGTGCAGGCCGTGTGTGGCAGCAATCGGAGGTTGAGGCAACTGACACGTACGAGCACGCCCGGAGTTATATCGGGCGCATAAACGAACTTGACTCACGCACCAGATAGAGTAGGAGACTTTTGATGTTTGACCAATTCACTGTGTTTGTGGCGGAGCAATGGATCTTTTTCCTGTTCGCCATTGTATTTGTGACCTTGCTGGCTAATCTGATTGCTCGCCGCAGTTTTCGTTTTGCTGCAACTCGGGCAGAGCACACCCACAACATCCTGGATGATGCACTTATCGATGCCCTCAGAAGACCCCTGGAGTGGGCGATCTGGTTATTCGGCATCAATTTTGCGGCACTCTTCACTGCCGAGGTGAATGATCTGGAGTGGGCGACGAGCCTGGCACAGATCAACAGGACGGCCGCGATACTGCTGGTCGCATGGATTCTGTTGCGCCTGATCTCGCGTCTGGAAGACAACCTGACCTCAATGCGCTACTCAACCAAGCCGATAGATATCACCACGGCCAAGGCAATCCGCAGGCTGCTGCACGCCAGTGTGGTGATTACATCTGTTCTGGTGATATTGCAGTCCTATGGTGTCAGTGTGGGCGGCATACTGGCATTTGGGGGTATTGGGGGGCTGGCCATCGGTTTTGCTGCCCAGGATCTGCTTGCGAATTTCTTTGGCGCACTGATGATCTATCTGGACAAGCCGTTTTCGGTGGGGGACTGGATACGCTCACCGGATCGGGAAGTTGAGGGCGTGGTCGAAGATATCGGTTGGCGCCAGACGCTCATTCGAACTTTTGACAAGCGGCCACTGTACGTTCCCAATTCGGTGTTCACCAAAATTTCCGTGGAAAACCCTTCGAGAATGAAGAACCGGCGTATCTATGAAACAGTAGGCGTACGTTACGAGGATGCCGGAAAAGTCGGGGGGATCGTCACTGCGGTGCGCGAAATGTTGCTGCAGCATGAAGCGATTGATCAGGGCCAGACCCTGATTGTGAATTTTAACAGCTTCGCTCCCAGTTCTCTGGATTTCTTTGTCTATACCTTCACCAGGACCACCAACTGGGTGGAGTATCACGAAATAAAGCAGGATGTTCTTCTGAAGATAGAATCGATCATCGCAGAGCACGGCGCGGAAATTGCCTTTCCCACTCAGACACTGCATCTGGATTCCACTGGACCTGAGCCAGTTACCTGAGGCAATTGACCGGACCTGTCAGGATGTCAGCAGCGTCAGAAGTCAGGTTTTGGGTGCCCCGGTACTGGGGTACCTGGCTGCTTATAGGCCTGCTGCGGCTGCTGGCACCTCTCGATACCAAGAATCAGGTACGGCTGGGGAAGGTGCTTGGCTGGATGGCGTTTTATCTCGTTGCACAACGTCGCCGTATTGCTGAAGTCAATATTCGCTTGTGCTTTCCGGAGTTGAGTGAGCAGGAGCAAAAGGCGCTGGTCAGGCGGTGCATCACCGAAAATGTTATCGGATTGCTTGAGACGGCACGTGCCTGGTTTGCCGACCCGGAAAGCATTCGTCCGCAGCTTGAAGTTGAGGGGTTGGACCACCTTAGGGCCGCCGAGGCCCAGGGGCGCGGTGTCATTGTGGTTGGTGCGCACTACACTGCGTTGGATCTGGGATCAGTGATGGCATCCCGTTACCTTGAATTTTGCGGCATGTATCGTCCGCACAAAAATGCCCTGATGGATAAAACCATGCGTGAGGCCCGCTCGCGGGTTGCCCGAATTATTGACCGCGAGGATATGCGAGCCTTTGTGCGTGCGCTCAAGTCCGGTGAAATAGTCTGGTACGCGCCAGATCAGGACTATGGCTCCCGGGTGTCTGTATTTGCGCCATTTTTTGGAATTATGGCTGCAACCATCAAGACCACAGCCAGGCTTGCGCAGATCAATCAGTCACCGGTGATTGTGCTCTCGTACCACCGCAAGACGGACAACAGCGGCTATCTCATGTGCTTTAGTGAACCTCTGGATGAATTTCCCTCGGGAGATGAGGTGGCAGATGCAACCCGGATCAACCTGGCTCTTGAGCAGGAAATCCGCCGTTGTCCAGAGCAGTACATGTGGGTACACAGACGCTTCAAGACTCGGCCGCATGAAGAAAAAGGTTTTTACTGATGTACCGATTGTATTTCTCACCATTGATGAGGACCGAATAGTGCAGAGGGTTGCGGCATCTGCAGAAAAGTCTACATGGATGTTCAGCAGGGTTGGGAAAGAAGAAGCACCGCTGTACATCGACTCGACAGATGAGTGGTCGGACTGCATCGCCGGGGATTGGATTACCCCTGCTCAGGTGAAGGTTAACTGGATGCCGTTGTTTGCCAGGATGTTCTGCTCCACTTCCAGATCGGCGGAAATCAGCGGATTTTCACTCAGCCAGCCGTGGCTGAACCTGAGGCTGATGCGGTTGTGCTCCAGCTCGCACTCAAATTCAGGAATAGCGTCATCAAGTCTGCGGATATTGAGCATAATGGACAGCCGCAACATGGCCACCATAAGCACGATGATTTCGTTCGAGAACAGGGTAAAGTCCGGAAAGGTGCTGGCATCGAAATTCTTGCGGTAGTGCATCAAAAGCAGTGCGAGGATCTGTTGCTCTTCCCGCGAAAATCCCGGCAGTTCGGTATTATCGATAATGTACGCGGAATGCCGCTGAATGGCACGCCTGTTGATATGCAGGCCGATCTCATGCAGTTTAATTGCCCAGTCGAGAATTGGTGTGGCAGTGTCCCATTCGTCTCCCACGAGCTGTTCACGCGCTCCCGATTTCAGTACGCCGACTGTGTCCATAACGCGCTCGACCTGGGTGCCGTCGATGTCGTAACGCAACGCCAGACTCGCCACGGTGCGTTCTCTGATATCGGTGTGTCGCATGCGATCAGTCAGCTCGTAGAGCACACCCTCGCGGAGAGCAGCTTCACTGATCACCAGATGTTCAACTTCGAGGCGCCTGAATATCGCTTGGAGAATCGCAAGGCCCGCTGGAAACAATGCTCTGCGGTGCTCATCCACACCCTTGATGTGTTCGAATTCCCGGTAGCCAATGAGCATTTTTCGCATCATCTTCAGCATCCGTGCATCAATAACACCGTTGCAATCCTCATAATGTGCGTTCCAGAACTGGGCGGCGGCCTTGATTGTTCCAGAGCAGCCAATCACTGAGTCCCAACCAGCGCTCAGAAAGCGACGATCTATAATTTCCAGGCGTCTTTCTGCAGCGAGTTCGGCTCGTCTGAAGGCTTCTCCGGTGATTTTTCCGTCCGGGAAATAGTGCTGTGTATAGGTGATACAGCCCAGTGGCTGGCTGCTCAGCTGGTGCACCTCGAAACCTTCGCCGATGGCAAATTCAGTGCTCCCCCCGCCGATATCCAGAATGAGCCGACTGCCATCCAGATGAGTCGTATGGGCGACTCCCTGGTAGATCAGGCGTGCCTCCTCATCCCCACTGATCACTTCGATGGCAACGGGCATGCAGTTCCGGGCCAGGCGCAGAAATTCATTGCGGTTGCGGGCTTTTCTGAGCGTGTAGGTGCCAACCACGCGGATTGCTGAGGACCGCAATTCCTGTACCGTCTCGGCGAAACTCTTCAGCACATCGAACCCACGCTTCATAGCCTCTTCTGACAGGTACCGGTCAGCATCAAGCCCTTCTGCCAAGCGCACCAGGCGCTTGTCTTTAAGCAGGGGTTGTAAGGTTCCGTCCACGACCCGAACCACGCTGAGGTGGAAACTGTTCGAGCCGAGGTCAATGGCTGCGATAGTCTGGTTGTCGGGCAGATTTTCTGTGGCGGGCTGCACAATACTTCAGGTTACTGTGGTGTATCTGCTAGAGTGATGCGTTTTTGATCAGGTTATAGATCGCTTCCTGCGATCGCAACTTGCGCTTGTTGCCTCTGGGAACATATTTATTCGTCTGCCCTGGGTCTACCCAGCGGGCCTTCTGGTTGTCCGCCAGTTGGAGTTCAAGAATATCGATCAGCAGGGATCTGATGCCTGGCTCGTATATGGGGCAGGTGACTTCAACGCGTTGGTCCAGATTGCGGGTCATCCAGTCAGCAGAGGAGACATACACCTGAGGATCGCCGTCATTATCAAAAATAAAAACCCGACTGTGCTCGAGAAATCTGTCAACAATACTTTTTATCTGTATGTTTTTACTTAGGTTTTTCACTCCTGATTTTATCTCACACATACTTCTGACGACGAGGCGAATGTCGACTCCTGCGCGACTTGCCCTGTACAGCAGCTCGGTAATATCCCGGTCAACCATATTGTTGAGTTTGGCGGTAATGCGCCCTTGGCCTCCATTTCGGGATATCTCAATTTCACCTTGAATGCGGGCGACGATGTTTCGCCTTGTATTGATGGGAGACACCCAGAGATGCTCCAGATTGGGCTGTCGATAGCTTTTTTCGAAAAAATCGAACACTGAATCGGCCTCGGCACAGATGTCCTGATGCGCTGTAAACAGGGCAAAATCGGTATAGATCTTGGCGGTTTTTTCATTGAAGTTCCCTGTAGCGATAACCGCGTACTGCTTGGTTCCTTCTTCGGTTCTGCGGGTGACTATGCAGAGTTTGGAGTGTACCTTGAGTCCGGGGATACCCAAGGTTACCTTGACGTTGGAATCCGCCAATGTTTCGGTCATCTCAAGGTTGTGCTGCTCGTCGAATCGGGCCGCCAACTCAACATTTACGGTGACCTGCTTGCCGTTTCGCGCAGCGTCAATCAGGGATTCAATAACCCTGGATTTACTTGCCACCCTGTAGATATTGATTTTGATGTCCACAACATCCGGGTCCGCTGCGGCCTGACGCACAAACTCGGTGAAGTAGCTAAACCTGTGGTAGGGGTAGCAGAGGAGTATGTCACCCTGATCAATGGCATCGAAAGCATTGCGGGCCTGATCGAAACGGTAGCATCTGAGAGCAGGCATCTGCGGGAACTCCAGATGGCGGCGTCCAGGGCTTTTGAATCCGATAAAGTCCCTGAAATTCCGGTAGCGGCCACCGGCGATAATACTGTCGAGATCTTCGATGCCCAGCTTGTCACAGAGCATGTTCACCAGTTCGCCTGGCATCTTTTTGTCGTAGCTGAGGCGCATAGGCTCTGCATTCTTTCTGCTTTTTACGCCCTCCGACAACTTTTCGATGATGCTCATATCGAGATCATCGTCGAGTGTGTACTCCGAGTCGCGGGAGAACTTCATCGACCATGCATCCAGAGAATTGTATTCCAGAAAAGGCCGGAATATCTGATCCAGAGAGTGACGGATCACCTCATCGGCGAGCATGAAGTAGTTGCGTGCCAAGCCCCGGTCCGGGGGTACGTTAATGAAGCGTGGGATTCGGTCAGGGACATCAATGATTGCATGCTGAATCTTTTTCCCGCTGGTTATTTCGACCACAAGATAAGTGACTTCCGCCTCCAGGTGCTCATCGAGCTGAATGTCCTTGGTCACCCAGATGGGCACTATATGACGGAGTATCTTTTCCTCGAAATGCTTGTCCAGCCAGCGTACCTGTTTTTCCGAGAGATCGGTGTCCGAGGTCACAAAGAAGATTTTCTTGGTGGCGAGCTCGGCCATGCAGTCCGCATATATTGTGTCGAACTGACGGCTGAGCGAGATAACTTTTCGCTGGATGTCGGCCAGCAGCTTGCGCAGTTCGGAGTCCCTTTCATCGCCGCCAGCAGCGATGCTTTTGCGCCGCACATCTGCGACCCTGACCTTAAAAAATTCATCCTGATTGCTCGAAAAAATGCCCAGAAAGCGAACCCTCTCAATGATCGGATTGCGAGAATCGGCGGCTTCCTGAAGAACACGCTCGTTGAAAGAGAGCCAGCTCAGCTCTTTTGCAATCAGATCCTGTGAACTCACAGCGCTTTCAGCTCCAGTATCTGCCTGTCCATTCGCGCCGCAGCGTCCCGAGCCTTTTCAAGTCGGGCTCGCTCTCTGGCAACGACTTCCTCGGGAGCCCGGCCTACAAAATTGTCGTTCCCGAGCTTGTCATTCATTTTTGACATTTCGGCTGCAAGTTTGCGCATCTCCTTCTCCAGGCGCGCCAGTTCCGCTTCCTTGTCAATGAGCCCCGCCATGGGGATCAACACCTCAAGACCACCCACCAGAGCGGTTGACGACATGGGAGCCTGGCTTGCGGTGTCCAGCCAGGAGATCGATCCAAGATTGGCAAGCCTGCACAACAGTGCCCGGTTCGCCTCAAGGTTGTGCCTGTCGACATCGTCTCCCTCGCGCAGAAGAACCGGAACGGTCTTCGCCGGAGATATGTTCATTTCACCGCGAATGTTGCGTATCCCGACAATGACGGCCTTTAACCAGTCGATTTGCTGCTCGGCGGCGGGGTCTGCAAGAGACTGGTCGGCATCGGGGTAGGGTGCACACATCAGGCTTTCGCTGTCGTGGTCACAAAGGGGCGCGACCGAAGTCCATATTTCTTCAGTGATAAATGGCATCAGGGGGTGGCACAGTCGCAAGATATTGTCGAGCACCACGAGCAGTGTCTGGCGCGTACCCTGTTTACTTGCAGCGCTGAATTGATTGTCCAAAAGCACCGGTTTGGAGAGCTCAAGGTACCAGTCACAATACTGGTTCCAGATAAATTCATAGAGCCTGGTTGCCATTCTGTCAAAGCGGTAGCCTTCGATAGATTCTCGAACCTCAGCAATGACCTGCTGGAGCTGGGACAGTATCCAGTGGTCAGCTGCGCTGAGTTCGACGTCGATACCTGAATCCGGGTCATGATCCTGGGTATTTATCAATACATAGCGGCTTGCATTCCAGAGTTTGTTGCAGAAGTGGTGGTATCCTTCCAGGCGTCCCATATCCCAATTGATATCGCGGCCTGTCGATGCCAGGGCCGCCAGCGTAAAACGCAGGGCATCGGTACCCTGAGCCTGAATGCCGTCGGGAAATTCCTTGCGGGTACGTTGGGCAATCTTTTCTGCGCTCTGGGGCTGCATCATGTTGCCGGTCCGTTTGGCGACCAGATCATCCGCTGAGATACCGTCAATCATGTCCAGTGGATCTATAACATTCCCCTTCGACTTGGACATTTTCTGACCGTGCTCATCACGAATGAGACCGGTGACGTACACCGTTCTGAAAGGAATTTCGTTGCGGAAGTGCAGGGTCATCATGATCATTCTGGCGACCCAGAAAAATATGATATCGAATCCGGTAACCAGTACATCGGTAGGGTGGAAACGCTTCAGGTCCCGGGTGTCTTCGGGCCAGCCCAGTGTTGAAAATGTCCAGAGGGCTGAGCTGAACCAGGTGTCCAGTACATCCTCATCCTGATGCAGGCTGGTGTCGCCAAGATCGCACTTGCTGCGAACTTCTGTCTCGCTTCTGCCAACGTAGATTCTCCCCTCCTGGTCGTACCAGGCCGGAATCCGGTGACCCCACCAGAGTTGCCGGCTTATGCACCAGTCCTGAATGCTGCGCATCCAGCCGAAGTACATGTTTTCATAGGATTTCGGAACGAATGTGATGTCACCCTTTTCCACCGCCTCAATGGCTGGCCTGGCAAGGCTGTCTACCCGCACATACCATTGATCCGTCAGGAGGGGTTCGATGACCTCGCCGGAACGATCTCCATAGGGTACCTTGAGCTCGTGATCCAGCGTATCCGCAAGCAGGTCGAGGGCCTGTAAATCTGCAACAATTTTCGTGCGCGCTGCAAAACGGTCCAGACCTGCATAGGCTGCGAGCATGTCCACCCCATCTTCAGCTGCTGGCTCACCAGTGGAATTGAAGATCTCGAAATGGGCAGAAATGCGACCGTCCTGGGTCATGATATTGATCATTGGCAAGCTGTGCCGTTGACCGACCTCGTAGTCATTGAAATCATGCGCAGGGGTGATCTTTACGCATCCGGTGCCGAACTCGCGGTCGACGTAGTCGTCCGCCACAATCGGGACGCGGCGATCAGTCAGTGGCACGATGACATCCTTGCCGATCAGATCCCGATAGCGTTCGTCGTCCGGATGAACGGCTACGGCTGCATCGCCGAGCATGGTTTCCGGGCGTGTCGTGGCGACGATCAAAGAGGTCGCGCCGTCGGTTGTTGTGACACCGTCAGCCAGGGGGTAGCGAAAGTGCCACAGATGACCTTTCTGATCCCTGCTCTCAACTTCGAGATCGGAAATTGCCGTATGCAGTTTGGGATCCCAGTTGACCAGACGCTTTCCCCGATAGATCAGATCCTGCTCGTAGAGCTGGACGAAGACTTCGATCACGGCCCGGGAAAAGCCATCATCCATGGTAAAGCGTTCCCGCCCCCAGTCCACTGAGTTGCCGAGCCTGCGCATCTGCTGGGAAATGGTGCCACCGGATTCCTTCTTCCACTCCCAAATCTTGCCAATGAAGTGTTCCCGACCCAGTTCCTGCCGGCTGGCTTCTCCTTCGGCAGCCAGTTTGCGCTCAACCACCGTCTGGGTCGCAATGCCCGCATGATCAGTCCCCACCTGCCAGAGCACACTCTTTCCGCACATCCTGTGGTAGCGGATCAGGGCGTCCATGATGGTCTGCTGAAATGCGTGCCCCATGTGCAGTCCGCCGGTCACATTGGGCGGGGGTATCATGATGCTGTAGGTGTTGGAAGAGCCTCCGGGCTTGAAATAGCCACGTTCTTCCCAAATCTGGTACCACCGTTTTTCGGTGGCCGCCGGATCAAAATTCTTCTGCATTATCTCTCGTGCACCAAAACACAGCCGCGCAACTGAGTGCGCGGCTATGTATTCGTCCAGTAAAGGGCAAATTATAGCCTGCCTGCGTCCCGGGTGGGAGTTTGAGTCACACTATTCAAAAGTCGGCACACGCTTGCCTTGGACGATGGAGCGCATGCATGAGGACAGTGTATGTCCACCACGACGCAGCGCCGGACCTGCTCCAGTCGATCTTTGTGAGGTCTTCCGTGGTCCCTGCCGATTGTCTTTCACCGCCGCAATAACCAAGTAATGGACTTTGCAGTCTTTCATTTGCTACTAATGGAATAGTCGCTCTCAACCGGAATGCAAGGCTAGCCCAACGTTTCGCTCGTCAGGGTATTACCCCCTGTCATGATGAGTCCGTGATCAAAGAATAAAGCCGGGAGAACCGTTCGTCTGTATAACATAGTCAAAGGTTACCTCGTCATGATCACCACTTCTCGTGTCGTCCTTAATTCCAAGTACCTTGATTGCCGTCCAATATCCGTTCTTATTTTGCAACACGACCACCTGTCCAATCCTGGGACTGCGGCCCCCCGATGATCCATCATATTTGCGGGCGTCAACAACCTCTTCAATTCCGCTACAGTCTTTGGCAATTGCGACGGTGCGAATACTACCTGGATCGTTATTAAAGGTGTATGTGCCGGTCACTCGCTTACAAAAAAGATATGACAACCCAGATGTTGGAATATATACATGAAAACACATATACAGAAAGTAACGTGACCGATGCGGCAGGATCCGCCGTAGAATCAAGGAGATGGGAAACTCAGACGGGATTGGAGGGGAGTGAAGTTCCGTTTAGATGTCCGAATTCCGGAATTCCACTTATCACTTTCTTCTTAACGGCAGACAAGTTGGCTGTATACGCCTACAATGGCCGTATAATCCTCCTTTAACCAAAGATAAATGGCCGTAAACTTGAATAAAGATGAGATACTGGCCGTCATTCAGACGAATAACGGTTCGGCATCGCTGCCCGAAATTCGTGCGAGCCTGCCTGAGTCCATTGCTGAACGCACCTTGCGCCGCTGGCTGGGAAAGTGGGTTGCTGATGGATCGCTGACCCGTTCTGGCAATCGGCGCTCAACGCGATACCATCTCCCATCCGACAGATCTGAGACGCTAGCTTTTCTTAGCAGTTTATCTGAGTCAAAAAAGGCCGCTGTGCTAAACCAGTTGCGCGACCTTTGGACGCACACTTCAACAGCTGTAGAGGGTAATACCTTAACACTGGGTGATACGCATTTTGTGCTGGAGCAGGGTCTAACCATTTCGGGCAAGCCGTTAAAAGATCACCAAGAGGTGATCGGTCATGCTCAGGCCATCGCCCTGATTTATGAATCGTTAAACGCCCCACTCAGCGAGAAAATTATTTTTGATCTACATCGAGCGGTTCAAACTGAGAGAATCACCGACATTTATAAGCCATATGGTGCCTGGAAAAATGAGTCTAACGGAACTTATACGGTAGATAAAAACAACAAGCAGGTATATATCGAGTATGCACTACCGCGATACGTGCCCTCGCTGATGCAGGAGTTTATCGATACAATCAATTGTATCGAACCTGCTTCACTAACAATTGAAAACGCCGCAAACACATATGCAAAGTTTCACGCGGGGTTTGTGCACATTCATCCATTTTGGGATGGTAACGGTCGTCTCGCCAGGCTTATTGCCAATATACCGTTACTAAAGGCAGGTCTGCCACCTATAGTGATTCCACAGGAAAAAAGACAGTACTATATTCAACTGTTAGCTGAGTACGAAATTGCATCAGGTCAGCTGAACGACAATACTGGTGTTTGGCCGGATCTGGCGCGGCTTACAGAATTTTCAGAATTCTGTTCAGGCTGTTACTACCTGACCAGGGAGATTGTGGAAGGGTATCAACGACTTGAAAAATAAAACAGAAAACGGAATTGGGTAACTACTCACCCCCTTGACACCCTAGGGAAGAGGTTCTATGGTGTGTGCGTTTCATGAGCGCACAGGGTCAGGGGCAACGCATAGTTTGGTTCCAAGGCGACGGCGGGGTTGTGTCAGGCGCTGATGCCGCCAGCGGAGCGCTTGGCGGTGGGGTCCGGGTAGCCCATGGCCCACCAGGGCTCCAATCCGCTGACTGCCATCCAAATCGCCCTCAACGGCACCACCGCCGACATGATCAAGCAGGAGAAGGGGGGTGAGTAGTTACCTCGGTTTTTTTCTTTCACGGTATCGACAAACCGGACTGGATGAGGGATGCCGCCTGCGATAAAAACGCCGGACAGGTGAACGTCAACATTGATTTGCATATGTTATGGCAACATGCCATCATTATGCTATCATTTATTGGGGTAATTCGATGGCGGCAATCAATGTGCGGCAACTGGATGACGATGTGGTGGACCGCCTCAAGCAACGTGCCTCTTCAAACAACCGCTCCCTAGAGGGCGAAATCCGCCATATTCTGGAATGCGCCGCCGATGATCATATGGCGGCGAAGCGTATTGTGTTCCTGGAGGCGTCGGATCGGTTGCGAGAAAAGACCAGTGGCCGCAGACAAACTCCGGCGGAAGTACTGGTCCGCGAGGATCGCGACCGCGGTCATCGCGAAGTCTTTTGATGCGTTTTGTTGTTGATGCGAGCGTAGCAGTTAAGTTGCTGGTCGACGAACCTGATTCGGATTCCGCACGGGAACTGGTCGAAAGTGGGCAGGAGTTGCATGCTCCCAGGCTGATGGTTTCCGAGGTTGCCAATGCGCTGTGGCGCAAGGCACGGCTGGATCAGATCGAGGATGCCTTTCCTAGCACTGCCATTGCTGTCCTGTCCGATATGCCCATACGCTGGAACGATGACGAGGCCGTCGGTGCGGATGCTGTTCGTCTGGCACTGGCTTTCGACCACCCGGTATATGATTGTGTCTATCTCGCACTTGCCCATCGCATCGGTGCGGTCATGCTGACGGCCGATAGTCGATTCGCGAATGCCATCACCGCGACCGAGCACGGTGCATCTATCTTGACGCTAACGGATTACGCGGAAACGCGATGATTGTCGCGCCGCGTGAAAATTTTCATCGCAACCAAATGCGACTGGAGGGCCGGGGTGTCCCTAGTGCGAACAAGTGCATGGTTCGTTCCATGAAGGAAATTCCATGCCTGTCCGATTTGATACTGCTTGCTCTGGATTCAATTCTTCCCTGGAGAATAGTTGCATCCGGGAAGGTGGAGGTGATGCGCACAGACAGGGCAACTGCGATCGGGGTTATCGCACAAGCAGGCAGACAACAAGATATTGGGCGTTCCGTTTCTCGTAAGATGATGCCAGAGATGCAGGCAAGGCGGAGAATCGTTTTCAGGATGGATTGAATAACCGGGGGCTTCTCCCATGGTTCTTCATGGTCTGAAGAAGCCGGTACACAATGATGCCCATGACAATCTCATGAAAGAGCATGCAGCAGTCACCGCGTTCGTTCCGCTTTTGGAAATGATAGTTTCACCGAAACTTGGGGAAATACCGGTAACCGCACGAAAATTGCGGCTCAAATTCCAGTAAAGATTCCATCAGAAAAGCAAAGCATAATTCTTGTGGAGTTGCTGGAAAAAGTTGCACAGGAAGGCATCCTTATGAATGGATAAGATTTTTCGACCCAATTTGTTAGAGAGTCTGAAAAAAGAGTGAACGTTATGCTTCTATATTATGGTTTTTCAGCGGGTAGCCGCGATCCCTGTAAAACCTCCATTTTTCCCTGGATTTATTACGAGCTTCGTGTTCGGCTGGGACAATTTCCAGGAGTCGGGTAAAACGCGAAAATGCAGGTGGCGTAGTATCCGCGAGATTGATCAGTACATCTTGGAAATCTTCTGGTGGATGGTCACAACCCAGTGCGACCCGCTCGGTGACACCTGATTCACTGCAGATCTCATGGGGAACAAAGGCGTCGTCTCTGAACGACCAGAGTTGTTCATTGAGCGCTGCGATCTGATCTGGATTTCTTCCATGTACGTAGACTGTGGCGGAAGTGCGGGAGGCTCTTTCGGTCAGCTTGCATGCAAGTTCCAGAACGCTTTCCTCGCCGCCGCCCTGAAGTATGTAGAAATCCACCTGCGTCATTGGAATATGCGCTCTTTACTGATTCTGGATCTTTGCCTGGGAACGTAAATAATCTACCAGCAGGCGCACGGGTCGACCCGTAGAACCCTTGGCTTTTCCGCCGCGCCAGGCAGTGCCCGCAGTATCCAGATGCGCCCACTTCTGATCCTGTGTAAAACGGCTCAGGAAACAGGCTGCGGTGACGCTGCCGGCCTCCCGCCCGCCGATATTAGCCATATCAGCAAAGTTACTGTCCAGCTGTTTGTTGTATTCAGGCCAGAGAGGCATTCTCCAGGCCTTGTCGCCAGTCCGCGCACTCGCATCGATCAGCTGCTGGGCCAGTTCATCATCATTCGCGTACAACCCCGACGCATGGCTTCCCAGGGCAACGACGCAGGCTCCGGTCAGTGTCGCAATATCGACGATTGATGCCGGACTGAAGCGCGCAGCATAGGTGAGCGCATCGCAGAGCACCAGCCGGCCTTCGGCATCAGTATTCAGTATCTCGATGGTCTTGCCCGACATGGACGTCACGATGTCGCCAGGTTTGGTTGCCTTGCCTCCCGGCATATTTTCCGCTGCCGCGACGATAGCAACCAGATTGATGGGCAGTTCCAGTTTGATTGTGGCATCGAGGGCACCAAAAACACTTGCTGCGCCACACATGTCGTATTTCATCTCATCCATGGCGGCACCAGGTTTGAGTGAAATGCCGCCCGAGTCAAAGGTAATCCCTTTGCCGACGAGAACATGGGGAGCCTGTTCCGGCTCGCCTCCCCGATACTGCATCACTATCAATCTGGCTGGCTGCTCTGAGCCGGCAGACACGGAGAGCAGTGAACCCATGCCCAACTCCTGCATAGCGTCTTCATCCAGAATTTCAGTCTCCAGTGGATGTTCCTCCGCCATCCGGCAGGCGAGTCCTGCCAGGTATCTCGGAGTGCAGGCATTACCAGGCATATTGCCTAAATCTCTGGTCATATTGATGCTTTCACCCAACACGGCCGCCGAACAGACAGTCTCCTCGAGTACCGAATCTCCGCTGATAAGCCCCAGGCTCCTGAGTTTCTGAGGGGGTTTTTTCTTGCTTTTGAAGTCTTCAAATCTGTACGAACGGAAAGCGAGGCTGAGTACCAGTTCTTCGGCCAGTTGCGGTGCTGACCCCGCCGGAATCAGTCCGTTCAGGTCCACGCCAACTGTCTCGCAGGGCAGCTCTGAAAGTCGGTCAGCGAGTCTGGATGCGAGTTTGCGTACATCTTGGCCGGACTTGATTTCTGCAGGAAGTCTGTAGAGCAGCAGGGTTTTAAACTCAACTGAACCTGATTCATCAGGTTGGCGTTCTGTAGCCGGTAACAGCAGGCTCTGGAACGCCTTGTCTCCAAGGGCACCTGACTGCATTGCGCTCTTGATGAGTAATGCTATTTCTGGCTCAACGCCATCAACCTCTTGTGCATCCTGCCCCACGAATACTGTGAGACAATTTACGCCCAGTTCATCCAGACTTCTGAAAGTGGGTTTATTGAGTATCCATGCGTTACACTGCATCGTACGTGCTCTCTGTAGTGAGTGGATTGCCCTGATGATGAAGATCGGACCACCTATTGGGTTGCCGACACAGGTTCATGCCGGAACTTCCTCTGCTTGCCTGAGTGGCTCAGCGGGCATTACGCCAGTAATGTGCCAGTAATGTAGTGTAAGCCAACATGATCATTGCACGATACCTTTCCACAAAAATTTTGTATTCCACTCTGGGTGTCGCTCTGGTTTTGAGTCTGGTGGTTATGAGCGGCCGGATGGCCCGATACATCTCGGCAGCTGCAGAAGGCCAATTGGCTGTCAGTCTGGTGTTTCCGGTTGTCTTTTTTCGTATGCCGCAGCTCCTTGAAATAATTTTGCCGGTGTCGCTGCTTCTGGGAATCATGCTGTCCATTGGAGAGCGCTATGAAAATAACGAGATGACAGTGGTTCAGGCAACCGGCATCAGCCAGGGCCGGATTGTTCTGATCGGAATGACTGCAGCATTCTTCGTTGCCGTGGTGGTAGCCATGTTGACGTTCTATGTGTCACCCAAGGGCAATAGTTATGTGGGTACGCTGGTGAATACTCAGGGGCTGAAGAGCGAATTGAGCAGTCTCGCTCCAAATACCTTTTACGAGTTGAAAAACAGGGGTGGTACCGTCTATGCGGGAGTTGTGGATGCGGAGCGAATGGGTATGGAGCGTGTCTTTGTATTCAGATCAGGATCCGTGCGCGAGGAGCATGCAACACCGAATCCCTTTGACAGAGCGCGTCAGACGATTATCTATGCGGCAAAGGGGTACCAGGAATTCCGTGATGACGGAGGTTTCTATTTTGTCCTGGAAAACGGCGTACAGTTTGAAGGTGAACCTGGAGCCAGCGATTTTGTGGTCACTGAATTTGAAAAGTACAGCCAGAAGATTGAGCGCCCGGATGAAACCGTCAATGTAGTTACGACGACATCCGAATCAGCGTTGCTGACACAGCTGCTGGGAAAAACAGATGCGGACTCAATCGCCGAACTGCACTGGCGCTTGTCGCTGCCGATTTCGGTCTTGATACTCGCCACGATCGGGATATCGTTGAGCCGCTCCAATCCGCGTCAGGGACGCTACCACCTGCTGATTCCGGCGCTGGTGCTGTTTCTTTTCTATATCGCGCTGCTGAATATTGGCCGGGAGGCAGTTGCCGAATCCGGCAGCAGTGCTTTGACAGATATCTGGCTGGTGCATCTCGGCTTCGCGGCTCTGGCTGGGGGCCTTCATTTCTGGCCAGCGTTGCGCCTCGCCCAGATGCGCTGGAAGCGTTAGCTGGAGCGATCATGGCCGTTCTGGATCGGTACCTGTTCCGTATTATCGGGCAAGCCATACTTGCAGTACTTCTGGTTATCCTGGGTTTGGATGCTCTCATCATACTGGTTGATGAGATGACCGAGACCCGGGCCGGATACGGAACCGCGCAGGTGTTGCTCTATATCCTCTTCAAGCTTCCGGCAAGCCTGTCTGAATACGCACCCTACGCAGCACTGATCGGCGTCATGGCTGGCTTGGGACTGCTTGCGAACAGAGGTGAGCTGACCGTGATTCGCGCGGTTGGGGTGCCCATTGTGCGAGTCGCCTGGATGGTGGTGAAGCCCGCATTGGTACTTGTTCTCGTCGTGTTGCTGGTGAGTGAGTTTGTAGCGCCATCACTTGAGCAACGAGCCGAGGGTGAGCGCAGTCTCAAGCGCGGAGATGGGCCACAAATCGAGGAAGATGGTCTCTGGATGTTTGACCAGGGTGCCTATGTACACGTCAATGCAGTCTATCCCGATGGGCGCCTCTACGGCGTGTCCCGATATCATGTCGATTTCGATGAAACGACTCTGGAGGTGCGGCAGGCTGAACAAAGCCAGTTTGATATAAGCAGTCAGCAGTGGCACGAGAGGGAAGTGCGCTGGACCAGTGTACGCCCTGAGTCGGTAATCTCTGGCAGTGAATCCGGAGATGTCTGGCGCACCAAGCTCCACCCCAATCTCTTGAATATGTCAGCGCTGGACGCCACGCAGATGTCGATCCGGGACCTGGGCAGGTTCAGTTCCTACCTGCGCGGAGAGGGGACTGCGCAAGCGCGCGAGTACGAGGTGGAATACTGGAAAAAACTGTTCACACCACTGAGCATAGCCTCTCTGGTGTTTGTCGGCATGTCGTTCGTGCTTGGTTCCAACCGCCAGGTTACACTCAGTGAACGTGTCTTCGTCGGGGTTATGGTGTCCACGGCCTTTCGACTCCTGCAGGATATATTCGGTCCGGCAGCTGTGGTTTGGGGATTTCATGCCTTGTGGGCCGTTGGCATCCCCATAGTGTTGACGACTGTGTTGGGCTGTGTGCTTATTCGGCTGCGCACCTGATGTCGCGTATCCGTTATGAGCGAGTGCGTCTGTTTTCGAAGTGATTTCGGTACAACTCTGCGTAGGCACCGCCGGCTTCGAGCAACTGGCTGTGCGTGCCGGTTTCAACGATTTCTCCCTGATCGATCACTGCTATTCTGTCTGCTCGCTCAATCGTTGACAGTCGATGGGCAATCACCAGGGTGGTGCGAGTTGCCATAATTTCCTCGAGTGCATCCTGAATATAGCGCTCGGATTCGGCGTCCAGTGCCGAGGTGGCTTCGTCAAGAATGACAATGGGAGTGTCTTTCAGGAACGCCCGCGCCAGTGCCAGCCGTTGACGCTGACCACCAGAGAGCGCAGCACCATCCTCTTCAATCTGTGTTTCCATGCCCTGGGGCAGACTCTCTATGAATTCCATTGCATGTGCGGAACGGGCCGCACGTATCACAGCCTCTGGATCAGCACCTTCAAGTTCCCCGTAGGCGATATTATCGAGCACGCTACCTTTAAACAGCACAATCTGCTGACTGACCATGGCGATCTGTCTTCGCAAGTCCTGAAGCCGATACTTTTCCACTGGCTGTCCATCCAGATAAAGCTGCCCATCTGGCAGCAGATTGTGGCGTGCTACCAGCGACACAAGCGTAGATTTCCCGGCTCCGGAACGGCCCACCAGTGCAAGGGTTTGCCCTGGTGCGATGTGCAAACTGATATTCCGAAGTGCGGGTGTGTCAGCACCGGGATAGGTGAAGCTGAGGTCTCTGAATTCGATTTCCCCCCGAGCCCGGTCCAGCGACAGTTTCCCCTCATCAGGCTCTGGTGCTTCGTCCAGGGTTGCGAAGATACTTTCAGCAGCAGCTATGCCTTTCTGAATGTTGGTGTTGATGCCTGTCAACTGACGCAACGGGCGGGTAATCATGGCGGCTGCTGTAATGTAGGCAAGAAAATCCCCTGTATCCATGCTGCCCTTGAGCTGCGGGCTGAGGCCAATCCACACCAGGACCGCCAGCGAGATGAACGTAAGAATCTGCACCAGGGGACTGCTTACTTCTGTGACCCGGGCCAGTTTGAGGCTCTGTCGGAGATTGGATTCGCTCGCCGTCTTAAATCGGTTCTGCTCATAGTTCTGAGCTCCATAGATCTTCACTTCCGAGATGCCCCTGACGGTTTCGGAAGTCACCTGTGTAACACGACCTATGGCGTTCTGGATGCGGCGGCTGTACTTGCGCAAGAATCGTGACGCAAGCGAAACCACAACGCCGATAAGCGGGGCAACCAGCAGGAATACGAGCGTGAGCTTCCAGTTCTTGGATAACAGAAATACCAGCAGGGCGATCACGGTTAGACCTTCACGAACCAGGGTACGCACCGCATCTGTAGCCGCAGCTGTAATCTGCTCGACGTTGTATATGATCAGTGAGATCACGCTACTGTTGCCGTGCGTGTTAAAGTAACTGACGGGAAGATCATTGATGTGCCTAAACAGGTGCTGGCGAATATCGTGCACCAGATTGCGGCCAATCATCGCTATGTAGTAGCCACCAAGATAGGAGCCCAGGCCTCTGCTGAGCGCAAGGACAACAATAAACAGTGGCAGAGCGGCACGAAGTTGCTCTGCGGATTCTACAGGGTACAGAGTATCAAACAGGCCACTGATTTCATTGGAATCACCGAATACTGCAGGCAGATATTCCATCAGGGCTGCCTGGCCGGCGAGGGTTGCACCGTAGATGACATAACCCAGAAAACTGAGGGCAAACGCCGTCCAGTAGGGCAGCACATAGCTCAGCAGCCTCCGGTACACCTGCCAGCCAGCAGGTTTGTGGTAATCTTGAGTACCCTTCATCACGTGCACCGGATGCCGAAACGATTTCCCTGAATGTGCCTAGGCCTTGATCTTGGGTGTCACTACAACCTGCGTTGAAGACACTATGTCGTGCAGCGTACGGTTGTGTTTGTCGAGGAGCGAATACAAAAACCCCAAGCCAAATACTGTCAGCGAGACTGTTCCAGCCAGAGCCCTCAGGGTGAGTTGGGCCCAGCTTGGGCGGTTCCCGTCAAGATCAGTCAGACGCAGGCGCCAGGTTTGCATACCCAGGGTAGCAGACCGAGTGCGCCAGAAGCTGATATAGAAGAGCGCCAAACTGAGGTAGAGGCCCATTTGATAGATGGGCCCGTTTAGCATGGGTCTGAAGTCCTCGTCGGCAATCAGGACACTGGAACTCCCGGGAGGTGCCTCAACACTCAGTCCCCGAGGTTCCAGCCCCAAGTGCTGCATGATCAGAGTGGCGATCAGGGTGTAGAGAAAAGCCACAGCGAACAGGAGGAACAGGTCATATATACCCGCGGCCATTCGTCTGAGCAGGTTCGCGCTGGGCAGGCTTTCCAGATCAACAGATTGCATGAAAGGCAGATCTCTGGATAGCAGCGGTCTGGAGCGTGGAGTACATGGCTTGATGCCTGCTGGTAGAGCTGGTGCTGGACCGAAAGCCTGCGCGCCTTCTGTCCTGCCAAGCTGCAGGTGTTTGGCCGGTTGAGATTTTTTAATTCACAGGTTTACGAAACTTCAGGGTAAAGCGGTCGCTGTTGGTGCCCAAGGTTTCATGGCGAGTGTCATGTACCAACTGGTCGACCGGGTTGTGATGCAGATCTGAGTACGCTTCAAAAACAAAGCCTGCGTCAAGAAGTTCCTTGATGATCAATACGGGGTCAGTACGTCGCCAGGTTTCGGCTGTTTCGGGTGACATGTGGCGACCTGTATGGCCAAGTACCCCGTACACTCCTCCGGGCGCCAGTGCCTCGTAGACTGCCTGGTTGAGCGCTTTCCGCGCTGCGGGTGTTAAATTGTGAACATTTCTGAAGGTCAGTGCCATATCGAGGTTGTCCACACCGAGATTTCCCGGACCCAGATTGAACTTGTATCCCGGGACCTCAGCGCGCTGGAATTCAAATCCGCTGCCTGCCGGTAGGACGTATTCCAGTCCTTCTTCCTGAAGCTTGAGCCGACTGGGATCGTAACCGACTGCCAGGTACAGCTGTCCTTTCTCCCTGAGAAACGGACCCAGTATGTGCGTGTACCAGCCACCGCCGGGGACCAGTTCGAGCACCCTCATATCTTCACCAATACCAAAGAACTCAAGGGTTTTCTGTGGTCGACGATAGGAATCCCTCGCCCGGTCCTCGGCAGACCGGTTCGGCGATGCAATGGCGGCTTCAAGCAATTCGGAAGTGTCAGCGCCGGCTATTGCGGAACTGGAGAGTGTTGGCAGCAGTAGAACCCCGCAGAGCAGAGCTGCAGGCAGGCGCAAATTTTCTGTGTTCATTGGGCAGGTACCTCAAGTTAATTGTCTGGATAGGAGTGCTGTATCAGGGATTCCCGATGGGATTTTTTCAGTCTACTCAGCACCAAATTATACGACTGGTCGATCATGCGGTGTAGTTCGGAAACCGGAACCCCGTCGTCGAGAAGGACCGTGTTCCAGTGACGCTTGTTCATGTGATAGTCCGGTGTTACGGACGGGAAGATATCCCTGAGTGCCCATGCTTGGTCGGGATCACATTTCAGGTTCACTCGTGCAACGGCATCTCGTACATACAGTATTGCGAACATTGTGTCCCTGAGCCTAAACACGGCAAAATCCGGCCCACAGGGAAAGTCTTCGCGTGCCTCTGGCTCGTTGAGCAGGTATGCTCTGGTCTGATCGTATCGCATCGCATGCACAAGTGTTCGGTTGTCCCGCCGGGTTCGGGCTCCAGCCTCCAGCCTCCAGCCTCCAGCCTCCAGCCTATCGGCAATACAGGGTACAATGATGCGCCTATGAAAACCATGGTTTCATCACGCCTGCGTCGACAACCTGGCAGCCAGACAGGAGACTGCCTTATGAGAGCATGCATGCTTGTAATGGTTCTGAGCCTGGGTGGTTGCGGTATGTTTTCGTCCGAGCCGGAACAATCCCGCAGATCGGCAGACCAGACCAACTGGTATCAGTGTCGTGCGGACGCCGCACGGGACGCATGGGTTTGCGTTGGCTCAGAGGATACTCCGCGAAGGGTTCCCTCAACCGGAGCAGATCCCCATGATGACCGATCATACGAGACGCAGACCGAGACGCGCAGCACTTCGGTCAGCAGCCCATCGATCAGAACGAACTGATTGTATCAACTGGGAGCTTTCTCAAGCCCTGACGAGCGCGGTGCGCGCGTTGCAAGGTACCACCCACGCATGGGTGCAGACTCGCACATGGTGATCGTCGCTGGAAGATCTCGGTAGCACCGCGTGCTCAGGTATTGTGATAATCCTGGCATGGATCCCCCGGTCTTCTTTCGTGGCGATTATCGCGAATTGCAACCGATCTAAATTTGGACATTCGGAGAATCAGTTCCTGGTAAGCTCGGTGTGCAACAGACGTTGGCCTTCTTCCTCGACGTACTGCAAAAATTCTGAGGCAATCACAGTCTGGCGTTTTGACTTTGACCAGACGAAAAACCAGTGAGAATCAATAGGCAATTCGCGCACTGGCAGTTGTACCAGACCCGATTGTCCGCCGTAGGTCAGCGTATGGGCTGAAAGAATGGAAATTCCCAGCTTTGACATCACCGAGTGTTTGATTGCCTCATTACCTTCGATGGTCATTTTTATGTTGAGCCGGATTTTATGCTGGCGAAGAAATTCTTCGACAGCATGTCTGGTTCCGGATCCCTGTTCACGAATCAGAAAAGGCTGGTCGAGCAGGTCTACCAGTGTCAGGCGTTTTTTTCTGGCGAGCGGATGATCCTCGTGTGCAATGGCCACCAGAGGATTGTCCAGAAACTTGAAGCTGCTGGTTTCAATATCCCGGGGCGGGTGACTAAATACATGGAAATCGTCGACTCCCTGCCGGAGGCGTTCAATGGTTTGTTGGCGGTTTCCCACTTTAAGTTGAATGTCGATACCAGGGTATCGTTCGAAAAAGGGGCCCAGCAAATGAGGAATAAAGTACTGAGAGGTGTTGACAACCGCCAGCCTCAATGTACCAGACTTGAGCTCCCGCATACTGTCCAGAGACCGGTCCAGCCGGGCAAAGCTGTCGATTACGTCAACTGCTGTTTTGGCGAGCGCGAGCCCGGCATCAGTGAATACCAGTTGCCGGTGTGAAATATCGTAGAGTGGCGTGCCGATTGCTTCGGACAGCTTCTTCATCTGCATTGACACCGTAGGTTGAGTCAGATGCAATGCCTTGGCTGCTTCATTGATACTGCCGTGATCATGCACAGCCAACAGAATTTCAAGTTGCCGCAAGGTGCCTACATGAGCATGTAGTCGTGATTTCACGGTATTCCGTACCCTATCCGATCGAATGCTGGTTAGAATAATAGATGTATTTCTATTCAATAGATAGATAATATCTATTTTTATCTATGAAAAAAAGGCCCCATAATACCCTGTAATTCGATGCGGTAACGTGTCGGTTCAACGAGGTAATCAGGTGTCAGGAGCCTGCCAAGATGGAAAAGCAATTTAAGTTCAGTGTAATTGTCGGAGGTCTGTTGGTCGCATTGGGTGCGATCATTGCCTCGCAATCCAGTGTTGGTGTGAGCCTTATGGGTGTTGGTGCAGTGATTGCGGTACTCGCATGCGTAACTCGGCAGGCCAGACTGCAGGATGTGGAGGCGAGACTCATGTTCATTCCGTTTGATCGGTGGGAGCGCGGAGAACCAAAAAAATCATAAACAGGGGTATGCTCAATGCAGATTGATGTCGGTATTGCCTTTTTCGTTCTTGGTGCTTGTGCCACTTTGGTTCGCTCGAACATTCAGTTTCCCAAGGAACTCTATCATGCACTGATCCTCTTCCTGATGATCGCAATTGGTCTCAAAGGCGGTGTAGCCCTGCAAGAACACGCATCATGGCATCTTATCGGTCAGTCAGCAGCAGTCATCCTGCTCGGTGTATTGCTCCCGCTAATAGCTTTCCCGGTCCTTCATTATATTGGTGAACTCAAGCGCTATGACGCCGCTTCCATAGCGGCACACTATGGTTCTGTTAGCGTAGGTACCTACGCGGTGGCAGTTGCATTCCTCGAAGCACAGAATATTGCCTATGAGCCTTACATACCCCTGTTTGTTGTGCTCCTTGAAATGCCAGCGATAGCAGTGGGTATTGCTTTGGCAAGACGCACAACTGAGTCTGGAGAGGCCGTCAAAGCCCAGGGGTCGCCGCACACCAAAGAGCTGCTGCACGAAGTGTTTTTTAATCAGGGCATGGTGCTCATGGCGGGGGGGCTGATCATTGGCCTTATTGCCGGTGAGCGCATCGAAAGGGTAACGCCCTTCTTTTTTGAGCTGTTCAATGGCGTGCTGGCACTATTCCTGCTGCAAATGGGCATGATGGCCGCTGGACGTCTTGATGAAATAAGGCGTCTCGGCAGTTTTATGCTTGCCTTTGGCGTTGCCATGCCATTGGTGGGCGGTTCGCTTGGTTGCGCGCTGGGTTTGGCGATTGGCTTATCTTCCGGTGGCACCATTCTGCTGGCCGTGCTGGGTGCCAGCGCATCCTATATTGCAGTGCCTGCTGCCATGCAGGTGGCATTGCCACAAGCCAATCAGAGTTTATCGATCAGCTCATCGCTGGGTATTACGTTTCCGTTTAATGTGCTTATCGGTATTCCGACCTTTGCCGTCATTACTCAGTGGATAGCGGGATAATTCTCATGAAAGAGCACACTGCAGTGGGCAGGGAGGCCAGTTATTGCCAAGCTCTAAGCACTCCATTCGATACGGGCGATCCTGTGCATTATGCCGGTTCCACGACAGCGCCAAGTTTCAATGGAACGGGTTCCCCCCTGCAGGTGTCCTGGAGTGTCAGACCCAGAGTCAAAAAAGTAAACATAGCGACGGTCGGTGAATGGTGTGAAGGCAATCTATTTGCCGAAGATCACGCGCACGGTGTCAGGAATCTGGTCATCAACCAGACCTCTTATCACCCATTCGATAATTCAGGGCGCACAATGCAAACCCTCTCCGCTATCAGGAGCCCGATAGAGTCTGTATACCTGTTTTCGGCCTCGGCCTTTTCAGACGCACATGTCTGCGCTTTAGCTTTCGATGCAGGCAATGACCGGCTCTGTACAGGCATCGATCAATCGCCTGGCGCAGGCTCTCGCGCCTCTCGGTTATAACGATGGGCCTCAATCCAGATGGCGTCAATACAATCTGGCACTGTTTGTCGATGCCGCCTTTGCATCCATTGACATCGGAGAGAGTGATGGTGCCATATTCAATTTCATGGTGATTACGGGCGAATGCAAATGAAAGTCTATGCTCAATGTAGTTGCTTAGCTCAGCGTTGCCGTCCATATTGCGGACTCGAATATCGATGTTCATAAAAACTGTTCCTGATTTATACGGTATGTCGGTCAAGTAACTGCCGTTCATGCCATGCACGATCAACATGGCTCACGGACAGTGCCAATGTATGCATGGATTCAAATCAAGAAAAGTCGTAATTTATTGGTGTTTTGATCGAAAAAATATGCTTTCAATCTGACGACATTCCCAGCGAAACATTACAGATGGCACAGCAACTGAACTACAACCATTTACGTTATTTTTACACTGTCGCGAGTGAAGGCAGCATCGTAAAAGCCTCGGAGTCATTGCATGTCTCGCCCCAAACAATTAGTGGTCAACTCTCGGTGTTTGAAGATTATCTGGGCGTCAAGCTGTTTGACCGCACAGGCAAACAGCTGGTTATGAATGATATGGGCAGGCGTGTTTACAGTTATGCTGAGGATATTTTTGCCTTGGGTGCCGAACTGCAGCACAGCATCAAAACCAAGGATGCCAGCCAGAAGTTTGTCTTTAGTGTCGGCGTAACCGACGTTATACCCAAAATCCTTGCTGTCGATATCCTGGAAAACAGTTTCCGGCTCGAAGAGCCCGCAAAGCTGGTCTGTCGCGAGGGCGATTTTAGTTCACTCTTGTCTGATTTGGCACTGAACAGGCTGGAACTCATCATAACTGATCGTCCCTTGTCTCCCGGAACGCCAGTGCGCGCCTACAATCACTTTTTGGGCGAATGCGGTCTCAGTTTTTATGCGAGCGATAATACGGCCAGCACACTTCGCACAGATTTCCCACAGTCACTCCACCAGTACCCCTTTCTTATCTGTGGCGATAAATCCAATCAAAAAATTAACCTGCAATCGTGGTTTGACCGGGAACAAATTTATCCGACGATAGTTGCTGAATTCGACGACAGTGCCATGATGAAGTACTTCGGCCAGTCGGGCTACGGAGTGTTTTGCACACCCAGCATAATCGAAGCCCATGTCACTGAGCATTTCGGTGTTTCCATGATTGGTCGGACCAACAGGGTTACCGAGCGGTTTTACGCCATCTCCCCAGAGCGCAAGGTCAAACATCCCGGTGTAAAGATACTGGTTGAAGCGGCGCAGGCCATATTTGCCAACCCACTGGACTCGAGCGCGTAAAGCTCATATCAACAAGCAGCTTTTTATTCGAGAAAAACGAAGTATACGAACGGTATATTCGGATCGACCGAGCATGCTCACCGACTAAAATTGAACCCGGTCATTTAATACGAGGACATTCCATGAATGCAGCGGCCCACTCTATCTGCTCCGTCGAAAGCCGGGGCGTGAACACATGTGATACTCCCATCCTTGGCGGCCTGCACACTGTAGATCATTCCCGTGAGCCGGTCATGCAACTGTTGCTCGATATACAGAACTACCATCGAAGGCGAAACTTTAGCCACAAGGAACGATTCGGAGAGCCGGACCCGTGGTCTGAAGAAATGCTTGAGAATCTGGATACAGCAATTTCTCGGGTGAAGCAAATGATGGAAGATGCCGAGTATAGCGGCATGCCTGTTTCCCTTGAGTCTTCATTTCATATAGCAGTGCCTCACTGATACGAGTGCCTCGCTGGAATCAGGCTGTGATGAGTCACTGATCCTGCCGATTGATCGAACCGCAGCGAGACAGTCGTCGGTTCTGATCCTGCACTCAGTAGACCTTATCCAGGAGCCGTACCTGCCTGTTGTTGTGCGCCTGGTCTGGTCTGGCACAGCAGTGCATGACGGCCTGCGGGCATAGGGTCAGTGTGATGATGGGTGACCTGTGTCGCCGCACAGGGTAGGCATACGGTCGCCGAAGAAACAGGCACGGCACCAGCCGAGATTGTGTTATCCAAAACTGACACCATGCCCTCACCCGTGCTTTTGCATATTCTGGTCCATTCCGATCACCGATTCTGGACATCCAGGAAAAGTGATCGAATAAAACCAGAATCAATGATCGGACAATCTCAGAACGGGTGATCGGGATCGCCGGAACACGCAGCTTTCGCACATCCGTCCAATGTCGCTCTGGATTGGCCTGCATCCGGCCCTCGTCGGCCTTATTTGCCAGTGCCAGACTCTATCAATGCGCTACCAGAAGAAAATGGCATCGCCGCTATTGATACGCAGGGCGTGAAGGTCTTGAGGGATCCGGGAAATGAAGGATGCCATGGCCAATGATGTTGGCCCCGCTCACTTCGGGCGATTCCAAGGAAGTTCTCGACTCTGCAGATGGTCGGCATGCGTCTGCCGACCACGGACGGGCGATACCCGACGATGCCCCGTTTCACGCAACCACAGGCGAATTACCAGCTCTCGCTAGTGTTCTCGGAACAACCGACATCCAGATTGCTCGCCTGTATCGACGCGATCACTGCCTGCCAGTTGGTTGCCTGAAATGAAATGATCGAGGGTAAAGCAAAAAATATGGGAGGCTGTTCCTGGATTGATTTTCTTAACCGGTGGTTACGAACTCGTTTTTGCCGGTCTCCTGTGTTTTGGGTTGTCGGAACCTGTGATGATCGCTTTCCACTGCCGCAGAAATTTCGTCGAGAAATTCCGGTAGTGCGCTGACAACACGGTTCCAGCTGGGAATAAAGGGTTTTTCCATGGGCCTCTCAAGAAAAATTTCGCCAGCCCTGATAATGTTTTCAGCAAACAGTTCGACAGCATGTTCCTCTTCGTGAATATCGTATTCCAACCCGTTAAAAAGAGCGTCGTTGTGGTAGGTATCAATGTAGTCGAGCGCGGTCCTGAAGTAAGTTGCCTTGAGGCTGCGGAGCGTTTCACTAGTAAAAGTGGTGCCTTGGGTGGCGAGTTTTCTGAACAAAGTTTTACAGATGTCGATAGACATTTTGGACAGGTTACTGTGCTTATCTGCAGCTGAAAGACTTTGATGTTTGTGATCGTAGTTGTCCGCGATATCAACCTGGCAAATGTGGTTTTTGGCATAATTGCGGTGGATTTCTGAGAGAATTGCCATTTCCAGCCCCCAGTCACCGGAAATGCGAATGTCGTTTAACACCTCACGGCGAAACGAAAATTCACCAGCCAGCGCGTATTTGAATCCACCCATGAAATTCAGGTATTCGATGTCTCCGCAGATTGTTTTGAGTGCCAGAATCAGTGGGCTCACCAGCAATCGGCAGACGCGCCCATTGAGTCTGTTGTTGGCAATGCGTGCATAATAGCCTTTACAGAATTGGTAATTGAAATTTGGATTGGCGACAGGGTAGAGCAGGCGTGCAAGCAGAGAACGGTCGTAGGTGATAATGTCAGCATCGTGAATTGCAATTGCTTCTGCTTTTGTTGCAGCCAGGACATAGCCCATGCAGTACCAGACGTTGTGCCCTTTGCCCATCTGCCTGGAAAGCAGACCAGACGAGACCAGTTTTTGTTGGAGTTTTTGCATGGCCGGTCCATCATTCCAGAGTACGTGCGTTTTCTGAGGCAATACTGAAAAATAGTTCAATGCGTAGCGATACTGTCGTTCGTCCGCTCGGTCAAGACCGACAATTATTTCATCAATGTATGTAACTTTTTTCAGCTCCTCCACTATATTGGCCAATGCTGGAGTTTCGAGTTCGGAAAACAGCGAGGGAATAATTACCGCCATGGGACGCTGGGCACTGAAGCCCTGAAGATCCTGTTCCAGCGATGCGACCGGTCGGTGCGTCAAATTGTGCAGTGTTGTGATGAGGCCGTTCTGGTGAAATTCTGCCATAGTATTTTTTTGGGACGCAGGAGCGCTAGTCGCCTAAAAGCTCCAAAAGGATCTCATTCCAGCCGGCAGGGCCATACAACTCGCTTACCAGCACACCGTGCAGTTTTTTCGGGCCCGCGGGGATATCATGAAGTCCGGATCGAATCCACGCGGGCTGATCAGCCGCGTAGAGCATCGACAGGTCGTTTTCTGCATCACCCAGAGCAATGCTGCGAAAATTGGTCTTTGGCGAGTTGAGACGATATTGCCGTGTTATCCAGCTTAGGGCTTCGCCTTTGCTGACTTGTGCGTCGAGCACATGTAAAAAGCGCCCACCGCGAATGACTTGCCCATTTAATGACTTGATATAGGTGTCGAACTCCCTTAATTGGCATTCAGTGCCCAGCCATTTGACAGGTTCGGAGGCCTCGCGCTGGTTGGCCGCTGAAGCCTGTTCAATGTGCAGACCTGTTTCGAGACTGATAGCTTCCGTGCCGAGTTCGCTGAAACTGATAAAGCAGTTGCGGATTTTTGTGTCAGCGTGAGCAAGCGCTTCACTCCAGTAGTGACGTTTTTGGCCCAGATTGTAGATCAGGTAATTCTGCCCGGCCATATCTGAGCTCGAAAGTTCTTTTTCACCTGTGTGAACTCGATCAAAGTAGTGTTCAGGAACATAGATGGCGGCACCGTTCTCCGTTGCAAATGGTGAGTGGCAGTGCAGCTGTGAGCGCAGCTCCAGCAACTCATGACAGGTCTTGCTGCTGACCGGAATGAGCGGGATGCCTTTATCGGCCAGCAGCGAAAGTGCCGGTCTTGCGGCTTCAAAGGAATAACTGTCATGATCCAAAAGAGCCCCATCGAAATCACTGTATACCAGCCATTGAAATTCATCTGTCCCAGCTTGAGGTGTGTGCCGCATACTCCCCCTGATCTGTGAATGGAGACCTGACGATCCTGCGTTGATAGAGCGGTACTCGCGATTTGATGACAATAACCGTGGTGCCCAGCCTCACCATTCTACCACTCGTGAGTCCAGCAGCAGCGTCCAAGTGCACTTGCCAGTGTTGTCCATCGGACTGCCCAGGTACTATCGGAGATTCGGCGATGACGGCAGATAGTCTCAAGGGCTTGAAACTCAAGGCAGTCTTGACAGTCGGCCGCCAGCCTTCAATCGCCCGTACTTTCCCTGGAACGCGCTGCCGGAGATAGAGGCTCATGTTCAATGAACCTGTCTCATTGGCACTGTGTGCTTGGTGGAATCCTCGCTGTCGAGTGGGTTTGCCATGATGTTATGTGATGGCTCAGGTGGGCTTCCGAGGTCACGATTGTCAGGTTGCGAGCGTAAGCTCCTTCGATCCGTTCGAATGTATCAGCTGAGACTGCCTCCTGGGTGCCGTTGTGCTCCAGACGGCCGGGGGAGAGAACTCAGAAAACTCGTTGACGAGCCTTCTGGACGCCTTTAATTTCCCTTCTAAGGTATTGAATTTAAAGACTAAGATGCGTCCTCTCGTCGCACATGAGTATCTTATTCGAAAAGCTCCCTGCCAATGATTTCCCGCATGATTTCAGAGGAGCCGCCAGCAATCTTGCGAACACGGGAATCGATATAGGCCCTGGCAATGGGGTATTCCAGCATGTAGCCATAACCACCAAAGAACTGTAAACACTCATCAACCGTCGTACACTGCAACTCGGTGCACAGCATTTTGGCTTTGGCTGCTGTGATACCGTCCAGCCTATCCTCCATATGCCGGGCGATACAGTGGTCTACGAATACTCTCAGAGCAGTAGCTTCAGCGCTGAGTTCAGCCATTTTGAAGCGGGTATTCTGGAAATCGCAGATGCGCGAGCCGAAGGCCTTTCGCTCTTTCGTATGTTCAACTGTCCAGCCGATGGCAGCCTCTACCAGAGCAAGGGCGGAAATCGCGATGGTGAGGCGCTCCTCAACCAACTTGTGCATGCCCATTTTGAAAGCCTGACCCTCGTTACCAATCAGGTTTTTTATCGGTACGCGCACATTACTGAAAAATAGCTCGGAAGTGTCCTGTGCCTTCAGGCCGATCTTTTCCAGGTTCCTGCCTCGCTCGAAGCCGTCTCTGTCAGTTTCAACCAAAATAAAACTCACCCCCTTTGCGCCGGCATTTGGGTCGGTTTTCACTGCAAGAATAACGATATCGCAAAGCAGGCCGTTTGAGATATACACTTTCTGACCATTGATCAGGTATTCATCGCCGTCGCGAACGGCGGTTGTACGAAGTTCTTTCAGGTCACTGCCTGCATCAGGCTCGGTCAGGCCAAGAGCAGCAATGCATTCGCCGCTGATCAGGCTTGGCAGCCATTTCTCCTTAAGCTCATGTGAACCAAAGGTATCCAGATAGGTTGCCGCCATATCCGAGTGCACCGAAAAGCCTGGACCTGCAGCTCCAGCTTTGGCGAACTCTTCTGCGATCACCGCGTTGTAGAGAAAGTCGGCTCCCAGTCCACCGAATTCCTCGGAAACATTGGGGCAAAGGAGCCCGGCTTCGCCAGCCTTGCGCCAGGCGTTCCGGCTGACTTTTCCGTCCTTCTCCCACTGTTCGTGATAGGGCGTGATTTCCTGCTCGATAAACCGTTGCACAGCCACGCGGAAGATTTCGTGTTCTTCACTGAAGATGGTTCGTTCAACCATGAGATGCCCTATGTAGATTGCGAATGATACCGGTTGTTACAATAACACATATAGTCATAGTAATCAAGAGTATTAAAATTATGTTGCGCTGGGTTTTCGTCTTTCGTGTGGGTCGCCGCACAGATTAGGGAACCATACATGTGCACCATGCTCTGGTATAGTCATGTCAATTGTATATCGAATATATATTTTGGGGAATTACATACGAAAGTAACGAAACAGCCGGATCGGCTGCCAGCCGACCAGGGCCGAGATGAAGGAAAGGATCAAGGTTGACGTGCCCGGCGTTAGAAAGAAGATGGTAACTACTTCCCCCCTCGCAATATTGTCCCTCTGGCGCAACTGGACGGAGAGGTCCTGCACCGAGGCAGGTCTTTATGGTCTCGGCGTGCGGCAGCGGGCAGGTTGGAGCCTGAATTCGAACCGGCGTTGGCAGGAATGCGCGTCGAACAGAGCCCGTTCACAGATGAGAAGAATGGCGCGGGTTTATCAGGGTGCCAGGCGTTGCAGGTGCCATTCGGCACCGGATCGCTGATAGATAAACCGGTCATGGAGGCGATCAGGTTGTCCCTGCCAGAACTCGATACTCAGAGGTGCCAGCCGGTAGCCACCCCAGTGGCGAGGTCGGGGAACCTCACTATCAGCATACCGCAAGGCAATACGTTGGAATTCGTTTTTCAGATAGGTGCGGTTTTCAACCACCTGGCTTTGCTCGGACACATGCGCACTTAGCTGGCTGCCTCTGGGGCGTGATCCAAAGTATTGGTCGGATTCGCTGCCGGTGAGCTTATGAACAGTTCCGATGACGATGACCTGACGCTCAAGCTCTTCCCAATAGAGACAAAATGAGGCCTTCGGATTGCTCTCCAGATGTTGGCCCTTGCGGCTGCGATAGTTGGTAAAGAAACAGAAGCCCCCTTCATCAAAGCCCTTGAGTAACACAGTCCGTGCAACCGGCTGACCATCAGCACCGACTGTAGCGAGCTGGATGGGGTTGGGGTAGCCGCGACACTCTTTTTCGGCCTCGCGGTACCAGGTGGCAAACTGCTTGAGAGGGTTTGCGGATAGCATTGAACTCCGCAGTGGCTTACTGGTGAACGCGGGACCCTCAGAACTGGACAGACCCAGGGGATTTTTGTGCGCGTCAATCGACATAGCTGGTATCTAACTGATGTGTCCGGTTGTGCGAACCCGTCGTGATCCGACTTCAACCGCAGGAGTCCGCCGTTCCCTGCGCTGTTCGAGCTCTGTATCGATCAGATTTTTCAGCGCGATTACAAAGCCCGTGACGATGAATGCTCCAGGGGGCAGTGTGGCAACGAGAAACCCTGATTCGAGCTCTACGAGCGCTAACTTCCATCCTCGCGCACTTTCGCCAAATAGAAGCTGCATGTCGGCCAACAGCGCCCCGGTCCCCAAAAGTTCGCGTATGGCCCCCAAAACAAGGAGCACGGCCATAAAGCCAAGCGCCATCATAATACCATCCAAAATGGACGGCAGGATGGAGTGTTTGCTTGCGAAGGTCTCGGCCCTACCCAGGATCGTGCAGTTTGTAACAATCAGGGAGATAAAGAGACCGAGTGTCTGGTAGAGCTCGAACGCAAAGGCCTTCATCAGAAGTTCGGTGCAGGTTGTAAGGGTGGCGATGATCATCACACAGGCCGGAAGCCGAATAACATCGGTGACCTGGTTCCGAATCAGCGATACCACCAGATTGGAGCCAACCAGAACCAGCATAGTGGCGAGTCCCAGCCCCAAGGCGTTCACCACTGATCCGGTGACGGCGAGAAGGGGACATAGGCCGAGCAGCTGTACCAGCGCCGGGTTCTTATCCCAGAGCCCGGCGCGACTGATTTCTGCGAAGCTGGTGCTACTGGAAGCCATGAGTGCTTGTTTTTTGGAGAGGCTGTTGTGCCTTGTTCATCAAATATTCAGCCTCATGATCATAGTGCAGTAAGGATTCCCTGACCATATTGACGACCGCACGGGATGTAATGGTGGAGCCGGTGAGGGCATCGAAATACCCTCCGTCGGGGTTGACTGCCCAGTGTTCAATGTGCGGGTTAGACAGGCTTCGACCGGCAAAGCCGAGTATCCAGTCACTTTTCCCGACATCAATCTTGTCGCCAAGACCGGGGGTCTCTCTATGATCTACGGCTCGAACACCCAGCAGTGTACCCTGGGTACTGATGCCAATCTGCAGGTCGATGGCCCCGGAGTAGCCATCAGGTGCGGTCGACTGGAATATGTAACCGAAAACTTTACCCTCATTGCGGATGACCCAGGCCTGGCCTGGTTGCTGCAGATGCAGTGCTGAGGCGTGGTCGGAGCTGAGTTCAATGGAGTCGCTGAGCAGGTTGTTGTCATAGGGCGTTGATCCAATGACTTCGAGCAGTGCTTTTTCCTCAGCGGCCCGCTGGGATCGGGCGATTGGTTCCCGAGTCTCTGTATAGGTCAAAGCAATGACCAGAGCAGTGCCAACTGCACATGCACCCAGTACCAGAGCACTGGTAAGCGTTGTTTGTGTTGCTGAATCGTCGGCCATGGAACTAGCTCTTTTTTATCCGAACCCTGGTGCGTGCGCTGTGCCCGTATGCGCGTGGCTGGGTGTAGTAGTCGATCAGTGGCGCGGCGAAGTTCATGAGCAAAATGCTGAATGCGACTGCATCCGGGTAGCTGCCCCATGCTCTGATTGCGAAGGTCAGGGCTCCCACACCGATCCCGAAGAGCAGTCTGCCAAGGTTGCTGGTGCAGCCGGATACAGGATCGGTGACGATGAAAAAAGCTCCGAGCATGGTTGCTCCAGTCAGCATGTGGAGCAGGGGCGAACCCGCACTCGCGGAACTGCCCGCGTCATACCAGAGAGAGGAGAGGAGAAGAAGTGCAGCCAGCATGCCCACCGGTGCGTGCCAGGTATATATTTTTTGTCGCAACAGCCAGAGACCTCCGCCCAAAAAGGCCAGGTTTACCCATTCTGTTCCAGCGGCGACAAGCACGGCCGAGGAAAACTGCGGGTTTTGGCTATAGAGCTGTTCGAGGGTATAGGTGTTGTTTTGTTTGATCAGATCAAGCGCTGTGGCGGCTGTTACTCCATCTATGGGCGTTGCGCCAGTAAAGATCAGCTGCAGGGCCATCAGCGGGCCGGGCAGGTGGTCGACCATGGTTCCGGGTGCGGCCCACTCCGCCAGTTCCGCCGGGAAGCTGATCAACACCACAGCATAGCCAACCATTGCTGGATTGAAGGGATTGTAACCCAAACCTCCATAGAGGTGCTTGGTAATCGGGATCGCAAAGAACACGGCAATCATGGTTAGCCACCAAGGAGCATAGGGCGGCAGTGTCAGGGCGAGCAGAACAGCAGTGACTACCGCACTCAGATCTTTTACATAGGCTATTGGCGGTCGGCCTCGGACCAGCATGACCGACGCTTCCATACCCAATGCCAAAAAGGTGGCCCACACCAGATTGATCAAGGTTCCCCAGCCGTAAAACCAGGTCATAGCGACAAGCCCCGGAATCGTTGCCAGGCACAGATCACGCATGACTCTGGATGTAGTCAGGGAGCCGTGTGTGTGAGGCGAACTGATCTTTCTAAGCATCCGCTTCTCCCGTGCTTAAGTCCCGCAGTTCCTTTTCGGCTTTTTCCAGGTCGGTTTCGATTGCGTTGAGACCGGACTGCAAGTCTTCAAGGGTATCTGAACCTTCTGCCCCGGCGATCCGAACGCATTCGACTGCTTGTGCGTGTTGCTCCTGAAGGGATTTCAGTCGCGCCTCGGCCCTTTCCAGTGTCGACACGACAACCGTGGTTTGGGAGGTCTCTTGCGCATGTGCAATTGCTGCGGCTGTGGCATCTTCAGAGTGCGGGGAGGGTGACCCTGCTCCAGATTGTGCTGTTTCAGTGGCAAGTTCTGCTAGTTTCTGGTGCACTGCTTCCAGTTTTTTACGAGTGTTTTTTTGCGAAGCTTCCAGCTTTGCCTTCTGTTCCGGTGTCCCAGCCGACCCGATTCTGGTCTCCAGATCATCGATGCGTTCCCTGAAGGTCTGAGCCCGGCGCTCCAGTGTGTGCCGGGTTTTCTCGGGGTCGTTTTGCGTCTGCTGCACACGTTGCATGGCTCGTGCGACTGCATCATCGATAGTCGATGATGCACCCGTTTGGTTGATCTGCTCCGGGTTTTTTGCCTGTGCCGCTTCGCCACGGGCCCTGCGCTTGGTTTCGCGCTCGGCCGCTTCGCGTTCTACCCGCAGCTGGTGGTATTCAAAGCGCTCCCGGGCACGATCAGATTTGATTTTTTCCCGTGCAGATTCGAGAATTCTGCCTTTGGCTGCTCGGTAGTAGTGGACCAGCGCGATACTGCTGGGGCAGACATAGGCGCATGCCCCGCATTCAATGCAGTCAAACAGGTTGTAGTCTTCGAGTTTGCCATCATCTTCGGCTTGCGCATACCAGAACAGCTGTTGCGGAAGCAGACCCACCGGACAGACTTCAGCACAGATACCGCAGCGTATACAAGGCTGTGCAGCTGTCCGGCTCGGCAGTTCTTCCTGCGTTGGTACCAGCAGGCAGTTGGTAATCTCGGTGACAGGAGTGTGTTCGTTGCGCACGCTGAACCCCATCATGGGTCCACCCATGACAATACGGTCTGCAGATATTCTGTCCAGGCCGACATGCTTGAGCAGAAAGCCAACCGGGGTGCCCATGCGCACATTGAAATTGCGTTGATCTTTGAGGGCTTCCCCGGTGCATGTAGTGATTCTGCAAATCAGGGGCTTCCCCCAACGGACGGCGTCCCAGGCGGCCAAAACTGTGCCGATATTGTGCACGACAATGCCAAGATTGGAAGGCAGACCACCGGTTGGCACCTCGTGACCGGTCAAAATCTGGATCAGCTGTTTTTCTCCACCAGTGGGGTATTTGGCGGGAAAAGAGCATACGCGGACGCGTTGGTCGCCACTGGCATCCGCGGCCTCCTGCACAGCAGCGACAGCGTCAGGTTTAGTGTCTTCAATGCCGATGAGAATCTGTTCGGGTTCACCCAGTATGTAAGCGAGGAGACGAATACCTTCGATGAGCTCCGCGGGGCGCTCACGCATCAATATCTGGTCGGAAGTGATGTAGGGTTCGCATTCAGCACCATTGATTATCAGTGTGCGGGCGGGTTTTTCAGGTGTGAGTTTGACTGCAGTTGGAAAACCGGTCCCGCCGAGGCCAGCGACGCCTGCGCTGCGAATCCGGGCTGTCAGCTCACCTGCATCATGATCCCGATAGTGAACGGTCTCTTCCAGATTGACCCACTCATCCTTACCATCGGAATCGATGACAATGCACAGGGCCGACATGCCAGAAGGATGGGGTACAGGTCTGTCCTCGATGGCTGTAACTATGCCGGAAATTGAAGCGTGAATATTGGCGCTGACAGGACCCTGTCCAGTCGCGATCAGTTGCCCAGTTCTGACGCGCTCTCCAACCTCAACATCAGGTTTGGCTGGCGTACCGGTGTTCCTTGACAGCGGCAATGTGACCTGCTCCGGGAGCGGCGCTTCCGCAATTGGCTGCCGCAGGCTTTGAGCCTTGTTATCCGGCGGGTGTATCCCGCCCGGGATATCCCGGATGCGTATCGGTTCTATGACGGCAGCGTCAGGCGGCATCGCTGTGATCCTCCTCCTGCACCCTGTCAGTTGTGATGATGTTCTGAATAGTGATGTCGTTAAGCTGGGTCACTGTGTTCGGTGGCAGATCCCATCTCCAGTGACTGATATCCGTTTCTACAGGCACCATTTCGATGCAGTCGACCGGGCAGGGTTCGACGCAGAGGTCACAGCCCGTGCATTCTTCAACGATAACTGTGTGCATCTGTCTGGCCGCCCCCAGGATGGCGTCTACCGGGCAGGCCTGGATACACTTGGTGCAACCAATGCACAGTTCCTCAATAATGCAGGCAACCGTTGCCTCTTCCTGCTCAACGCCACTTTCTGCATCCAATGGAAGGGAGTCCATGTTCAGCAGGTCGGCGAGATGATTGATGGTCGCCTGTCCACCGGGTGGGCACCTGTTTATATTGGCTTCACCTGAAGCTATGGCTTGTGCATAGGGGCGACAGCCAGGGTAGCCGCACTGCCCACACTGGGTCTGCGGCAATATGCTGTCAATCTGCTGAACAACAGGATTGCCCTCGACTTTCAATTTGAGTGACGCATAACCAAGCACGCTGCCAAATATAAGTGCGAGACCAACGAGAGCTGCAATTGAAAACAGCAGCACGGGATCGGAGATCAGAGTATCCACAGAACGCCTGCGATTCCCCTAGACGAGACCACTAAAGCCCATGAATGCCAGCGACATGAGGCCCGCGGTGATCATGCCGATAGCTGCGCCCCGGAAAGGTGCGGGGACATCGGCCTGTGCAATGCGCTCACGCATGGCGGAAAACAGGATTAATACCAGTGAAAAGCCAATGGCGGCACCCAGCCCGTGAATCGCGGATTGCGAGAAGGTGTGAGCCCTGGTGGTATTTTGCAGGGCAACCCCGAGGATCGCGCAGTTGGTGGTAATCAACGGGATATAGATACCGAGCATCCGGTACAACAGCGGGCTGGTTTTCTCGATAAACATCTTGGACAACGAAACGACTCCAGCGATCACCAGGATAAAGGAAATGGTTTGCAAAAACTCAATCCCGAGTGGGCTGAGTATGTATGTGGTGACCAGATAGCTGCAAATGGAGGCCAGCGTGAGGACAAAAGCTGTGGCAAGTGACATGCCAATCGCACTCTCGACCTTGTTGGAGACTCCCATAAAAGGGCACAGTCCGAGAAACTGGACCAGAACAAAATTGTTGACCAGTGCGGCACTGACGAGGATAACAAGCAATTCAGTCAAGTAAGCATCCCGGTTCTCGGCTTGCGGACCAGGGTGCTGAGTTTTGTACCATTCCGTCCGAGCCTGCAGCACATCTTGAAAAGCAGCACTCAAAAATATCAGTTATGCGATCAATAAACAAAAATGAATTTCGCTAAGCTTCTGATATACAAATCCATCTGAGTACCCTGGCTCATTCTATATCAATGCCCCGAATAAGTATTCCTGCTGCGGCTAGTGTATTAGTGGAAGCTGATGACTCAATCTGATGTCAGGATACACGCATGCCGGGCCATGCGCCCGTGTCTACATCAAGTAAATAGACCTCGTCTCCCCCTGCGGCACACAGCAGCATGCCCTCGGATACGCCAAAGCGCATCTTGCGGGGCTTGAGGTTGGCGACCATGACCGTAAGGCGGCCCTCGAGTTCACCCGGTTGGTAATTGGATTTGATACCGGAAAAAACCGTGCAGACCCTCTCACCCAGATCCAGCTTGAGGGCCAGCAGCTTGTCAGCTCCGTCGACCTGGCGTGCCTCAAGTATGCGGGCCACGCGCAAGTCGACTCTGGCAAAATCCTGATAGTCGATCACTGGCACTGTTGTTTCCCCGGTGTCCGCATCTGGGCTGTCGTCGCGACTGCCCTGTGAGCCCTGATCCAGTGATGCCGTGCTGGCCTCGACTACCCTGGTGATGGACTCGGTTTCGATGCGCCGCATGAGTGGTCTAAATTCATTGATGCCGTGATCAAGCAGCGGTTCTATCGGGCTCCTCCAGGTCATCGGATCGTTGAGAAAATCAGCACTTTTGCGCGCTGTCTCAGGCAGCACCGGGCTGAGATAGATCATGATCGCCCGGAACAGATTGATCCCCATGCTGCAAATGCTGATCGTCTCCTGCCTGCGGCTCTCGTCCTTGGCCAGTTTCCAGGGTTCCAGGGCAGTTATGTACTCGTTGGCCTGATCGGCGAGAGCCATGGCTTTCCGAATGGCCTTTGCATAGGCCCGTTGTTCGTAGTGTTCAGCGATCTGCTCGCCAGCGCCCACGACCGATTGCCAGAGCTCGGCCTCCGCCAGCTCGCTAGCGAGCTGGCGGTCATTAAGCTTGCAGATAAAGCCCGCACAGCGGCTGGCAATATTGATAACCTTGCCCACCAGGTCGGAATTGACGCGGGCAATGAAGTCCTCGAGGTTCAGATCGATATCCTCGACACCGTTGCCCAGCTTGCTCGCATAGTAGTAGCGCAGAGGTTCCGCAGGGATATGTTCAAGCCAGGTCGCCGCATTGATATAGGTTCCGCGGGACTTGGACATTTTGGTGCCGTTGACGGTGACAAAGCCGTGCGCAAATATGCCGTTTGGCTTCCGGAAGCCCGCTGATTCGAGCATGGCAGGCCAAAAGAGCCCATGAAAATTGACAATATCCTTGCCGATAAAATGGTAGAGCTCGGTATTCCCCTCAGCGTCCCGTGCCCAGAATTCGTCGAAGACGAGATTGGCCCGGTGCGCGTAGTTGGCAAAGCTGGCCATGTAGCCGATGGGTGCATCCAGCCACACGTAAAAATACTTGCCAGGTTCACCCGGTATTTCAAAGCCAAAATAGGGCTCGTCGCGGCTGATGTCCCAGGCCTGCAATCCGGTGTCCAACCACTCACTGAGCTTGTTGGAAATCTCCGGCTGCAGGCACCCTGAATTCAGCCACTCGCCGAGAAAATCCGCAAACTGTGGAAGATCGAAGAAGAAGTGCACAGACTCACGCTCAACCGGTGTGCTGCCGGAGAGGACAGAGACCGGGTCAATCAGATCACTGGGGCTGTATGTTGCACCGCACACCTCGCAGTTGTCCCCGTATTGGTCTGCCGTGTTGCACTTGGGGCATCTGCCCTTGATAAACCGATCAGCCAGAAACAGGCCCTTTTCCTCATCAAAGGCCTGGGTGATGCTCTTCTCAACGACATGCCCATTGGCTTTGAGGGCATTGTAGACTTTCGCCGAGAGTGACTGGTTCTCCGGTGAATGGGTGGAGTAGTAGTTATCTACAGAAATCAGAAAGCCCTGAAAATCACGTTCGTGCAGATCCTTGATGTGATTGATGTGTTCTTCGGGCGAGAGCCCCGCTTCCTCGGCCTTGAGCATGATGGCCGTTCCGTGCGCGTCATCCGCACATACGTAATGACACTCGTGGCCGCGAGCTCGCTGGAAGCGAACCCATATATCCGTTTGCACGGCCTCGAGCATATGGCCCAAATGGAGGGGCGAGTTGGCGTAGGGCAAGGCACTGGTGACCAGAATACGGCGGTTGCTCATTGGGTTCTATTGGCTTGATTGTTGCGATGCTTGAGTTGGAAAAGGCGCGGGATTGTACCAGTTCGCTGTCTCGAATTCTTTGGCGGAGCAGCGTCTCGGTCAGGTCAGCTCGATCTGTCGCAACCAGTCCTGCAGTCTTGTTTCGGTCTGGTCCGCCTGGTTCTCTTCATCCAGAGGGAGCCCCACAAAATGCTGACCGTCTTCGGTAAGCGCCCTGGAACCTGTGAACCGGTAACCTTTGGTCGGCCAGCTGCCGACCATGGTGCCACCGAGAGAACGAATTTTATGAAACAGGTACCCCAGACTGTCCTGAAACCAGCCGGGATAACCGACCTGGTCTCCCATGCCGAAAACGGCGCAGAGTTTTCCTTCAAAATCGCATTGCTCCAGTTCATCCCAGCGATCATCCCAGTCCTCCTGAAGCTCGCCATAGTCCCAGGTGGGTGCACCGAAAATCAGCACATCGTAGTTGTGAAACAGCCTGAAATCACAGTGGTCAATGTTGTGGAGATCAGCCCGATCCTTTCCTAGGATATCCTGAATACGCTCTGCTGCCATTTCGGTATAGCAGGTGGATGAGCCGTAGAAGATACCGATATGTGCCGTCATCAGGTGCCTTCCTGAAAACCGGATTGTCGCCAGGCCTCATAGGTTGCCAGAGCCACGGAATTGGAAAGATTCAAACTGCGGCTGGTTGCCAGCATGGGAATGCGCAGCAGCTGCTGAGGGAGCAGTTCATCACGCACTGATGCAGGTAGCCCGCGGGTTTCAGGTCCGAACAGCAGGCAATCAGATGCCCTGAATCTGGCATCGGTGTAGGGCCGGGATGCCTTGGTGGTAAAGGCGTAGACAGTATGGTCACTGTGATACTCGGAAAATTCGCGCCAGTTGTGCCAGCTGCGCAGGGACACGTACTCGCTGTAATCGAGACCCGCACGTCGCATGCGCTTGTCATCAAGCTCGAATCCCAATGGTTCAATCAGGTGAAGATTGCAGCCGGTGTTTGCTGCCAGCCGGATGATGTTGCCTGTGTTGTGAGGAATTTCCGGCTCAAACAGAACGATGTTGAACATCAGTCAGAGGAGTTGAATTCGGGCATCAAATCTTCAGCCAGGCCTTCGAGTTCAGCGGCCAGATCTTCGTCCGAAAGCTGTTGTGGGATACTGAGTCTGGCTTCAGCCCTGAATAACACCTCATTGGACATGGGCGCTGGCTCACAACTGGTCGTCAATTCCTCAACATTGACATTCAGACGTGCCAGAAGTGAACTGATTTCTCTGAGGATGCCTGGGCGGTCGTTGGCGACGAGTTGAATGGAGCGGGTCCGGTAAATGCCGGAGCGACCGGGTTGCACCCGGGTAAGGCGAACCGATAAGCCGGCAGTTTTCAGCTGCATAACCCGATGCTCAAAATCAGTCGCATGGTCATCGGGAATTGACGTCAGTACCATGCCAGCGAATTTGCCCTGAAGATTGGCCAGGCGACTTTCTTCCCAGTTTCCAAGGTGCGCCTGAATGACATCCGCCAAGCTCTCGACAAGCCCCGGACGGTCATCGCCGATAATGGTGAGAATGTATTTGTGCGGCATGATGGCAACCCGGAGTTATTGACTGCTATTCTGGAGTGGAAGTTGGCGGTATTATTGTTCAGGGGGACTGGAAAACCAATGGGTGAATGGTCTCAGCCCAGACATTGATGAGCCTGAAAAAAACATGACAGAAATACCCCTTTCCACCTTGGGACGAGAAGTGCTCTATGAACTGGTCAAGGAGATCGTAACACGTGATGGAACTGATTATGGAGCGGTTGAACTCACCACCGAGCAAAAAATTACCCAGGCCCTGTCGGCTCTGGAGAACGGCAAGGCACGCATTGTGTGGAACCATGAAACGAACACGGCCTCGCTGGAAGATGGCAGAGCCAATGTTTCAGATTCTGGCTGAGGCCCAGCTGTCCTGAGCAGGGACATGGTTTCGGGATCTTTTTCCTTAAGTCTGCTGTCAGCGCCTGGCGAAAAGAAACACTGGACGGGTTCACCGCATCTGGCAGGGTAGAGGCATGGATCACCGGGCAGCACATGCTGCTTCCGCATTCGGGAAATTGCTTTGGGACAGGAGGTACGCAACCCCTTGATTCATGCGCATATTGGTAGATGAGGACATCCCTTGTGCAGATCAAACTTTCGGTCAGCATGGTCAGGTTGACAGGTTTCGGGGGCGCGATCTGCGCCCGTCCGATCTGAGGTCTGTCAAGGCATTGATTACCCGTTCGGTTACCAGGGTCGATGCTGAACTGCTCAGTGACCACAGTCCGGAATTTATAGGCACCTGTACCGCAGGAATAGACCATCTCGATGCAGAAACACTGGAAGCGCATGGCATTTCCTGGGCCTTCGCGCCGGGCAGCAATGCGCAATCGGTTGTGGATTATGTGTTTGCTGCCACAGTTGCCTTGCGGGGAGACTGGCTTCCCCAGTCTGCCGGAGTCGTCGGCTGTGGGAACATAGGTGGCCGGCTGCGGGCAACACTATGCGCCCTGGGCGTCAGGGTTCATGTCCACGATCCTTTTCTCCAGCCGGAAAGCGTGAGCGGACTGACGTCGCTGGAAGAAGTCTTCGCCTCCGAACTGGTGTGCCTGCATACCCCCTATACGACTGATGGTCAGCACCCGACTTCCGGAATGGTTGATGCCAGTCTGCTCCAGCTCCTGCCCAGGCAGGCCGTGCTGATAAATGCCGGTCGGGGTGGGGTCGTGCAGGAGATGGCGCTGCAACAATTCCTGGCATACCGGCCTGATGTCGATGTGGTCATGGATGTCTGGGCTGGTGAGCCTGCGATCAACGCTGACCTCATGGAATCGGTTGCGATTGCGACGCCCCACATTGCCGGTTATTCAAGCGAGGGCAGGCGCCGTGCAACTGAACAAGTATACGCAGCGTTCTGTGACTGTTTTGGGTTCACTCCGGTTCAGGTCGAGTGCACACGGCCGCCGGCTTCTGTGACGGACGACTTGGGCTATGTCCAGAAAATTCTGGCGGTGTACGATCCCAGAGTCGATAGTGGCCGGATGCGAACCGCCTATCACAGGGCATCCAGAGTGCAGCAGGTTTCCGGAAGCTGGTTCGACAGTCTGAGGCGAGACTACCCAGGCCGCCGGGAGATCGCCAGCTTCGGCATAGAGGTAGCTGGCCTTCCACAATCCTGATTCAGTCTTCCGAACCTGACGTCAGAGGCCGCACATTGGCAGTATTTTCCCAGTGCGCGGCTTATTTTGGTGCTGTTTCCAATCTGAGGTATTTTTGGCCAGGCTGCCTCTTCCCCGGCATTGAGCAGCCGTATGACCTCTTTGACAGTCGGCTTGGACAGCAGTCGGAAGGGTGAGATCAGCCTTGGGTATTATGTTGATATCTGCTGTATATTTCTGGTTGACGATGTTGTCCATGTTGTTGAGTATCATTTTGACTTACGGCAGTGGTAACTGCACCCGTCTCTGGATCTGGCGCATGCTGTCAATTGATTCGGAGTAGAATCGGTGCCATGGTTTGAGCAGCAGTCCAAGAGTACTACTGTCATTTCCACGGAGAAAGGGCACGATGTGGGGGTTCAGGACTTTTGAATAGTACTGATTGGACACTGCGGCAATTTGCAGAACAGACATATTTTTGGAACACTGTGAGAGGAGTACGTATCACAATGCTCCATACCCATCCAACACCAACAGTGCGGAAGTTGTGACCCACCTTATGTGTATCCTGTCTAAATATACTCCTGCTGATTTTCGGGTGATCCGGCACCATTGATCGGTATCAATCATGGATCGTCGCCAGCTCCCCATCGGTATACAGTCCTTCCGGAGAATCCGGGAACGGGACTGCTACTATGTCGACAAGACCCCGCTCATCCGGCGGCTCGTAGACACGGGGGATTTCTATTTCCTGTCCCGTCCTCGCCGGTTCGGCAAGAGCCTTCTGGTCGATACCCTGCGGGAACTGTTCGAGGGCAGCGAGGAACTGTTCCGGGGCCTGGACATACACGGACACTGGGACTGGTCGGTCAGACATCCGGTGGTCAGGCTCAGCTTCGACGGGAAGTACAACGAACCGGGGGAGATTGAGGGAGACATCATCGAACAGCTGGAGAGCATAGAACGTCATCACAACCTGGCTCCTGCCCATTCGTCCGATACCGGGCCCAGACGTCTCCGGAACATTCTGGACCGCCTGCACCATGCCACCGGGCGACAGGTGGTGGTGCTGGTCGACGAGTACGACAAGCCGATCCTGGATGTGCTGGAGAACCCGGAGCTGGCGACAGCGAACCGAGACTACCTCAGGGGGTTCTACGGCATCATCAAGGGCAGCGCTCGGGATGTCCGCTTCGTGTTCGTCACCGGGGTGAGCATGTTCTCCAAGGTGAGCCTGTTTTCAGGTCTCAACAACCTGGACAACATCAGCCTCGACCCGGAGTTCGCCACCATCTGCGGCTACACCGACCGGGATCTGGACAGGGTATTCGCTCCGGAACTCCCCGGACTGGACCGGGACGAGATCCGGAAATGGTACAACGGCTACCACTGGCTCGGTGATGAGAAGCTCTACAATCCGTTCGACCTGTTGCTGCTGTTCAGGAAGCGGCGGTTCATGCCCCACTGGTTCGAGACCGGTTCGCCCACCTTCCTGTACCGGATGATGATGGAGAACGAGGTGAGTCCGATGGAACTGGAAAGCAGGACGACTGACGAGAAATTGGTCTCGCAGTTCGATGTGGGTGATATTGGGATAGATGCCCTGCTGTTCCAGACAGGATACCTGACGATCACCAGAGAGAAGAGGGAGGGCTTCAAGACGTTCTATGTCCTGGACTATCCCAATTTCGAGGTGCAGCAGAGCCTGAACCAGGGTCTGCTGGAGTATATCACCCATCGCGGGGTGGCTGCCGATGACCAGGGGAAGGAGTTAGCCCGGCTCCTCGGGGACAATGATTTCGAGGGGTTTAGAGAACAGCTCAGATCATTTCTGGCGGGGGTGCCCTATCCGTGGCATGACAGTGGAGGCCTTGGCCGCTACGAGTCCTGGTATGCAAGTATGCTGTACATGGGGTTCCGGGCCATCGGCGTCGATCTCCGGGTGGAAGATATTTCGAGCCATGGGCGGGCGGACATGGTGGTGTTTTATTCGGGTCAGGTCTTCGTGCTGGAGTTCAAGATGGCAGAGAGCGCAGAGAGTACAGAAGACATGCTCGATTCGGCCATTGTGCAGATGCGGGATCGTGGATACGCGGAAAAATATCTGGATCGCGGAGAGTCGATCACTCTGGTTGGCTTGGCTTTCGGAGGGGACGAGCGGAACCTTCTGGGAATACGGGCTGAAATCGGCTGATGAGGACGGCTTCACCAATCCTGACAATGAGGTATGGTGCGACCCTGCTGTCATGGAGCTCGTTCATCCAACGTCAATATCACGACATGGCACCTCTTTATGATGATGCTCTTCAAGAGGGTGGAAACCCTGTTGAGAAGGTGCTATTACGGACAGTGAAATGCTGTAAATCAGGAGTAAGATAAAGTTCATTGGACAATGCTGTCGCTTGCATATCATGCTATGCTTGATCCCGACTATTAGCGATTCCCATTCCCACTCTTCTATGAGGCATCTGCCAGCCACCGCGCAGGTCCCCGAGATCGGCTTCCGCATTGTGCTAGGGAGTGCATTCATGGAAAGTACCGATTGCGTTATCGGCAATTCCGATGGCTACTCGTAGGGCATCGGTCAAGCAGATCCGATCACGCCCTTTTCCAATGCGGTCACCGCCCGGGTGATCGCCATCACGCGGTCCGGTCCAAATCGTTTTGATGTGGACCGCTACGGTCCGAAATTCCTGAACAAGGCCGACGGCACAGGCCCCATTGCCGCCAAGAATAACGGGGACATCGGCAGCAGCGGCACGGTCAGCTGGGCATCTGGCGAACGATTTAACCGATTGGCGCATCCGTCCATCTGCTGGCCCGATGACAATCTGGATACCGGCGACAGCACGGTTCAGGTCGTGATCGCCAACGGCCCCGGCTACACCGTCGATCCCGCCAAAACCAGCTGGACCTTCACCATCACGGACAATGATGACTGCAGTAATCCCGCCGCCACGCCCGGTGGGGTGGTGTACAAGATACAGGACGGGCGGACCTGTGCCTGCGCAACGGAGAGCCTGGACCGCAACGTGCGGAAGCTTGGGTCACGAGATGCGCGGCAGTCCGAGGAGACCTGGATGGACAGTCTCCGGCGACTCGGCCAGCAGTTTCACGACCCTGAATACCTGTACTGTGATGAATCTCCGTGGCAGGGGCTGCCATCCGGTTAATCGCCAGAACGTGCGCTTGAGAGCGGCTTGCGGGCCGATCGTGTGTCTTGAGGAAGGCTGCTCGCCACGTCCATCATAGGCGAATGCGCCAGCGAGCGCGACACTCACCGGGCTCCATTCCAGTGTTCCGAGACTGAGTCCGCTCAACCCGGACCACATCAGGCGCACGCACTCGGTGTACATCGACCCGCCGTATCTGCACAGCGCGCGCGGATCGTCGCGGCGCGACCGACACGACTACGAGGTCGAGGCCCACTGCCGAATCTCCAGCTCCCTCCAATCCATGGCCCACAAAGGCTGCAACCCGCTGATCTCCATCCAACTAGCACTCAAGGGCACCGCCGCCGAAATGATAGAGCCCCCAACACAGAAAACTCCACTCAGCCAAAAGAAGGGGAGCGAGTAGTTACCCGCGATGAATGTATTGCCTGCGCTGTGAGCCTGGGTAAGGCTTCTGTGCCCGTTGAGCTGCAGCTCTACAGCGGTGTACCACAGGGTGGCGAATTCATCGCACCGCACAGCGCCATAGCACAACAGATGGTTGGAACCCGCTTGGCAGCCCTCCAGGTTATAGCTTCGGATTGGTCTGAATGTCATGCGGCAGATTTCAAGTCGAACCTGTGCCGTTGTTCTGCTGCAATTGCACACTGCGCTCACCGAAGCATGCAATGCTCTGGTTTTGCCGCCATAGAGTTTTGTCACGAGGAGTTCATTCGCCTCAATGCCTTCAGGGTCACAATCGAAATCCAATTATAAGTGTGAGCCGTTGAAAGATGCCGGTCTGGCGGTGACCCCGCAGGGTCTGCCGCTGGGGCTGTTCAGCATGGAGATCAGGGTGCGGGTTTTATCGAGTTCTCGGACAGCTACTAAGAGACATTTGGACCGAAAGCCACGAGCGGCGATCCGATCAAGGTACTCTGCAAAATAACGCACGGCATACCTCACACGAGATTAGTTGCCCAGTCTGTCTGCAAGGAGTTCCTCCAGCCGGATCTGGTCACTGATAAAGGCCCGTATGCCCTCGGCGAGTTTTTCTGTTGCCATGGCGCTGTCGTTGAGCTGGAGTCTGAAATCCGCTTCATTGTTGACAGTGCAGTCGTGGTACTCGGCACCGGCTTGCGGCCCGAGTTTGCGTTCCAGGGGGCTGTTATCTGCCTGGAGCTCTTCAAGGAACTGTGGTCCTATAGTCAGGCGATCGCATCCGGAGAGCTCCTCGATTTCCCCTGAATTGCGGAAACTTGCGCCCATAACGACAGTATCGTAGCCCTTGTCCTTGTAGAGGTTGTATATGTTTTTCACAGACAGTACGCCGGGGTCTTCATGTGCGGGGTAGCCGTCGCGGTTGTGGGTTTGTGTGTGCCAGTCGAGGATACGACCCACAAAAGGGGAAATCAGGAATGCGCCTGCTTTGGCCGCGGCGACGGCCTGAACTGTGCTGAACAGCAGGGTCAGATTGCAGTTAATGCCCTGGGATTCCAGATCCCTGGCCGCCTGTATACCCTCCCAGGTCGATGCGAGCTTGATCAGAACGCGCTCTTTCGGAATTTCCAGATCCTCATAGAAGGCGATAATCCGCTGAGCCCGCAATACGCTTGCCTGGGTGTCAAATGACAGACGTGCGTCCACTTCAGTTGAAACCCGGCCGGGGATGATCTGCAGAATTTCCCGGCCGATGCAGACTGCAATGTAGTCACACAATGCAGCAAGCTTTTCGGTATCGGATATCTCGATGGATTTTGCCCAGGTCAGAGCCTCCTCTACAAGGCCTTCATATGCCGGAAGCTGCGCAGCCTTGAGCAGGAGTGACGGGTTGGTGGTCGCATCCACGGGTTTGTAGGTCGCAATGGCCTGTATATCTCCTGTGTCAGCAACGACTTCGGTCATGGTGCGCAATTGATCCAGTTTATTCATGAGTCACTCGGATATCCCGTTGAAGGCGCAGTTCAATCTGCAGGGTTGTGTGGTAGTCTAGAGGACTGCGACAATTGCCTGGGCTATTCGTTCAGCCTGATCCTCATTCATGGCGGCGAAGTTGATTCGACCACCCGGCAGCAGGTAAATGCAGTGTTCCTGCTCCAGTCTGGTGAGCTGCGAAGCGTCCAGCGGCAGGCAGGAGAACATGCCGTGCTGTTCCCGCAGATAGGCGGTCTGCATATCCGGCTCGATTACCCCAAGCGCATCGGCCAGCGCTGCCCGGCAACTCCGGATGCGAGTGCGTATGCCATCGATTTCCTGCCTCCATTTTTGGATGAGCTGCTCATCCATCAAAATTTCCGCAATGACAGCTGCTCCGTGTTCCGGAGGCATGAAATAGGTGCCCCGGATGGTGTCGCGGAGATAGCGTTTCAGGCTGGCTGGATCAGGGTGATCCGAACCATGAATCAGGCTGAATAGTCCGGCGCGATCACGGTATACGGCGAAGGATTTGGATGAGGATACGGTGATCAACATTTCGTCCAAATGATCCGCCATGCATTGCAGTCCGAGAACATCTGTCTCGATACCATCGCCGTACCCCTGATAGGCAATGTCGATAAAGGGGACAAGATCCCGTTGCCGCAAAAAGTTGGCCAGTTGGCTCCAGTGGTGCCAACTGAGGTCTGCGCCTGTCGGATTGTGACAGCAACCATGAAGAACAACGAGATCGCCAGGCCGAGCGCGATCAAGAGACTCAAGCATGCCGGAAAAATCCAGTTGCTGCCGATGACTGTCGTAATACCTGTATCTTCGTACCTCCAGTCCGGCTCTGCTGAAGAAATCCATTTGATGGTCCCAGACGGGATCGGAGAACCAGACGTGTGTATCGGGGTTCAGGGAGCGGAGCAGTTCCGCGCCTATTCTGAGGCCGCCTCCCGCGCCAGGGCTCTGCGCCGAGATAATTCTCCTGTTTTTGAGAACAGCGTGATCTGATCCGAGTATGAGCTTCTCGGTCACCTCGATATAGCCTTGGTGACCAAAGGGTGTCGAATAACTCTTCGACTCTGCTCTTTGGGCCAGGTTCTGTTCTGCGATCCGCACGGATTCAAACAGTGGTGCCTGACCCGTCTCATCGCGATAGACGCCGATGCCCAGGTTGAGAACAGCTTCGCGTTCGTCCTCCAGAGATCTGAGATAGTGCGACTCTATGGGATCATCGGGATGGTCCGTGATTCTGGAGAATACTGGCATGGGCTGGTCGCTGATCGGGTTTACTCAAGATCAGGAAGTCTGCGCAATCATGTACCGACACACTCTTCGCGCCAGTGTTCAGTGGCGCTCATGAGTGTATCGACTCCAGCATCGGCATTATGCACATTTTGGCTGAGCAGATGTTTGAATCTGCGGGTACCGGGAATGCCATGAAACAGCCCCAGAATGTGCCTGGAGATAGCGTGCAGGCACTCACCTCTGGCAAGCTGCTGCTCAAGGTAGGGAATGAGGGCATCCAGTACTGTGAGCGGAGACGAAAAGCGAGGTTCATCGCCAAAAAAATCAGTGTCGACGGCAGCGAGCATCCAGGGAGCCTGATAGGCGGCTCGCCCCAGCATGACGCCGTCCACCTGTTCGAGGTGCTCCCTGGCCTGTTCGAGGTTCTCAATCCCGCCGTTCATGACGACTTCCATATGTGGAAAGTCCTGTTTGAGCTGGTATACGCGACCATAGTTGAGCGGCGGCAGGTTGCGGTTTTCCTTAGGGCTGACTCCGTTGAGCCAGGCTTTGCGGGCGTGCACGCATATTGACCGGCAGCCAGCCTGCGCGATACCTTCTGTAAATCGTTGCAGGTCGGTGTAGTCATCCTGATCATCTACACCGATTCTGCACTTGACGGTGACTGGAAGATTGCAGGCCTGGACCATGGCCCGAACACAATCGGCAACCAGCCCAGGCTCGCGCATCAGGCGTGCGCCAAAGGCACCTTTCTGCACCCGGTCGCTTGGACAACCGCAGTTGAGATTCACCTCGTCGAAACCACGCTCTTCTGCGATCTGTGCACATTTGGCAAGCTCTCCCGGGTCGGAACCGCCGAGCTGAAGCGCAAGGGGATGTTCGCTGGAATGAAACCCCAACATTCGGTCAGCGTTACCATGCAGGATGGCCCCCGTGGTCACCATTTCGGTGTAGAGCAGGACATGTCGGCTGAGCAGGCGGTGAAAATACCGACAATGGCGATCAGTCCGGTCCATCATAGGCGCTATACTGAACCTTCGATCTACTAGAGCCCTTGCTGCATCTGACTTTCTGGTTGATTTGAAAGGTTTTTCCAACAATTGATTTCGACCTGTCGATATACTGGTTTTCACCGTTATTCAGCACTCGGTGCTACTGAAATGCTACCAGAATCTTGGTGGCACCGGAGAGGTTAAGTTATGGCGACAATTACATCACGAAAGCGCAAAGACGGCATGAAGTACTCCGCTCAGATACGTATAAAGCGCAATGGTACGGTGGTTCACACAGAATCCGAAACATGTGACAAAAATCTCTCGCCAAGGAGTGGGCTGCCCTGCGTGAATCTGAATTGAAAGTGCCTGGTGTGTTAGAGAAGGTAAGGTGTGAGGGGGTGACAGTCCAGGACGTGCCTGGGGAGCGAAACGATGGGGAGATCTGTGGAGAGCGCAGATGCAACCTCGCTGCGAGGTTGATATTGCACTAGGCGTGGCGAACCAGCCGGACCCGCCGGTGTATTTCGTTACCGGTGTTACGTATCACGGGGGAAGCGATTATCGTGGTGTTCCCACAGAGGGAACGACCGCGACCGTGAAGCGCAGACACGATACCAATACCAGCACTCAGAGAGTGGGTCTGTTGCGATACTGTGATGAGAGGTCAAAAGAAACGATCAGTGTTACCGTCGATGGGCGTATCACTGCTAAGAGACCTTGGGGAGATTCGTGAATGACCACCGATTCCCAACAGACATGTCGGACTTGGAATTAGTAGTATCAAAAGGGAGAACTAGTACTGCTTCAAATTGATTCCCACCGATGTTCAAGTGCTTTCTCAACAGTGTCCAGTAATATGTTGAGAGTACATGTGAAAAAGAAGTACGTGGTTCGTTTGACCGAGGCGGAGCGGCAGGCTCTGGAAGCGCTGGTACGCACAGGCACGGGGGCGGCCTCTCGTCGCACCCACGCTCAGGGACTCTGGGCTGATGGGGGCGATCATGGTCCCGGCCTGATCGACAGCGAGGTTGCGCAGACAGTCGGCGTGTCCGAAAAAACCCTGTAGCGGGTGCGACAGCGATGCGTAGAGGAGGGACTGGAGGCCGCACTTGGGCGCACGCCGCGCGTCCGGGAAAAGCAGCGCGTGCTTGATGGAGACGGCGAAGCGCGCCTGGTTGCGCTGATGTGCAGTGAACCACCGTCCGGTCAGTCCCGGTGGACGGTGCATCTGGTGCGTGATCGGTTGATCGAATTGAACGTTGTCGAGTCGATCTCGCATGAGTCGGTACGCCAGGGTGTACAAAAACACGTAACTACTCGCCCCCCTTTTCCTGCTTGATTATTGTAGCGGCGGTGCCGTTGAGTGCGATCTGGATGGCGGTCAGCGGGTTGTAGCCTTGGTGGGCATAGAGGATATGAAACAGCTACTCATTGGCAATGCCTAACTATGGAGTACCTATACTCTGGTAGATGCGCCTTGTTTTAGTTTGTATGTGTATCCATAAACGGCTTTGGATATGAATCAGAGTGTGATTCGAAGAGAAATGACGGTTGCCAGTATTCGTTGCCACATTGCTGTTGAAACTTCTTTATCCCTGCAAGGACATTACCTAAACCCAGCTGATTGGCATAGTACATAGGACCACCACGATGGCGTGGAAATCCGTAGCCATTGATCCAGATGACATCTATATCGCCTGCGCGATTGGCGATACCCTCATCAAGAATATTGGCGCCCTCGTTAACCAAAGCAAAGATAAGGCGTTGTTGAATTTCTTCGTTGCTGATATTTTTTCGCTGGGAAACGCCTAGTTTTTTTGCCTCAGCACGAATCATATCAGCCACTACGGGATCAGGCTGTCTGCGCTCATCAGCTGCATCATAGCGATAAAACCCCGCATTACTTTTTCGCCCGAGACGACCAGCTTCAACCATTATGTCAGCGGGACGAAAATAGCGTGGGTCGTTTGGAAGATTGGGATTTTCTCTTCTTGCCTTGTATCCAATGTCGATGCCGGACATATCGTTTACTGCGAAGGGTCCCATGGCCATTCCCCAGGTTTCCATGGCAAGATCTATCTGCTGGGGTGTGGCTCCTTCAAGCAATAACATCTGTGCTTCTCTTCCGTAGCAGGCATACATCCGGTTTCCTGCAAATCCATAGCACGAACCAACGACTGTGCTGATTTTTTTGATGCGTTTGCCAACTGACATCGCAGACTTTAATGTAGAATCATTGGTGTAATCAGTGCGCACCACTTCCAGTAATTTCATAATGTTGGCAGGACTAAAAAAGTGCATACCGAGTACTTTTTCAGGGCGCTGGGTCGATTTGGCAATTTTATTAATGTCCAGGTAAGAGGTATTCGTTGCAAGAATGGTTTCTTTTTTGCAGGTGGAATCCAATTGCTTAAAAATGTCCAGTTTTACTGCCATATTTTCGAATGCTGCCTCAGCCACAAGATCTACATCGGCTATATCCTGGTATTCACAAGTACCTCGAATAGCATTCAGGGTGTACTCCATTTTCTGTTTAGTGATGCGGCCAGCGTTGACGCTTTTTAAATAGTTATCACGGATTCTATCCAGGCCGTTTTGTAAGTTGTACTCATTGGTTTCCAGCAACACAACAGGAAATCCTGCTTCTGCAAAGCACATGGCAATGCCTGTTCCCATGCTGCCAGCGCCGATCACTGCAATGCTGTCCATTATCTGTGTTGCACTATCTTTGCTTAGATTGTCCAATCTGGCAGCCTGCCTTTCGGCGAAAAATACATGTCGCATGGCCTGTGATTGAGATGATTCTCTGCATTCCAGGAACATTTCTCGTTCTTTGATTTTTCCTTGGCAAAAAGGTAATAGGACGGAATTTTCGAGGGAGTCGATACAATACTGCGGTGCAGTCTGCCCGCGAGTCTTTTTAGCAAGCTTGGCTCGCCAGCTGTCGAACAGCTCGTTGTGGTCAGCTGTCTTCGATAGATTAATCGCTGACACCGGGCGCGTATTGTGACCTTTATTCAGCAGTTCCTGTGCAAAGGTAATAGCTTCCCTCAGTAGATCTGACTCAGCAATGCGATCTATCAAGCCACACTCAACCATAGATTCAGCGGGGACAGATTTGCCGGAGGTGATCATGTCTAAAGCTGTATCTATACCTGCAAGGCGTGGCAATAGTTGTGTGCCTCCGGCACCAGGGATAAGGCCGAGAGTGACTTCGGGTAAACCCAATTGAGTATGCTGCAATGCAATGCGGTAGTGGCAGGATAGGGCAGTCTCAAGCCCACCACCCAATGTTGTCCCGAATAGAGCGGCAATTGTTGGTTTTGAGCATTGATCCAGCTTTTGTAATACGTCTGGAAGATGCGGTGGCTGCAGTGGTTTATCAAACTCAGTGATGTCGCCGCCTGCGATAAAGGTTTTACCCGTGCAGGTAATGACAATAGCTTCAATGGATGAATCGCCCTCGGCTGCTATCATAGCATCAAGGATACCCTGTCGGACTGCTTGAGAAGCAGCATTTACTGGCGGGTTATCAATAACCACTATACCGATCGACTGCTGCTTGGAAAGGCTAACGGGTGAGGCTGCTCCCATAGATTTCATGAGGCTTGTTTCTCTGCTAGCGCTGATCGAAATCGACGACAACTTCGTCGGACAATGGGTGAGCTTGGCAGGAGAGAATATATCCTGCTTCTACTTCGTGAGATTCCAAGCCGTGGTTCAGGTCCATATCCACTTCACCTTTGATTAGCTTGGCTTTACAGGTTGAGCAAACTCCGGCTTTGCATGAATAGGGAAGTTCCATGCCGTTGTTAAGACCTGCGTCGAGAATGTTCTCTCCCGCAGTAGCAAGATTAAACTGAATTGAACGACCGTCAGCGGTGAGTGTTACCTTGCTGCTTTTCTCCTCACCGTATTCCTTAACACGTTCGGCAGCACGCTTCAGACGTTGTTGTGAATCATCTGAGGAGCTTGCAAAGAGCTCATAGTGGATTTTTTCTTCGTTCAATCCCTCTATACGAAAACCCCGTGAGACTTCGGACATCATCGCTTCCGGTCCGCATATAAAAGCTTCGTCGGTGTTATGAATGTCGATGAGATTGTGTTTGTGTAGTAGAAATCCCTTTTTGTTATCGATCTTTCCATTAAGCAGATCAGTGCCTTGGTCTTCTTGGCTGAGGATATTAATCCACTGGAACCGGCTCATATGACGGTTTTTGAGAAAACTCAACTCTTCTTTAAACATCACAGTATCGCTGCGGCGGTTGCCATAAATCAGAGTTATATGGCTGTCTGCTTCCGCGTCTAGTACGGATTTGATAATTGATAGCATCGGTGTAATACCGCTGCCAACGGCCAGGCACATGTAGCGCTTTTTATGCTTTGGATCGAGATCAGAAAAAAAGCTACCTTGGGGTGGCATAACCTTGACTCTGTCGCCAGGTTGTAAACAATCATTGGCATAATTGGAAAACTTGCCGTTGGTGACTCGCTTTACACCGATTTTCAGGTTGTCTTCGTTGATTCCTGAGCTGATAGAATAAGATCGGCGAAGGGGTTCTCCATCAAACTCCGCTTCTAATGTTAGGAATTGCCCTTGAGTAAAATGAAATGTACTGCACAAGCTCTCAGGTACATGGAAACTTATGCATACAGCATTATCTGTTTCAGGCTGAATATCGGAGATAGTCAAGAAGTGAAAGTTTGTATCAGACATGGCGATATCTAAATGTTTTTAAAGTAATCAAAGGGTTCATGACAGTCGTTGCACTGTAACAATGCCTTGCAGGCGGTTGACCCGAATTCACTGATCACACGGGTATTATCAGAATGGCAATTGGGACAGCAGATGCTTGACGATGGCCGCGACTCCTGCCCCGCAGAGTCACTTGTAGATGGCGGTGCAATGCCAAAGCCATATAGTTGCTCTCTGCCCTGTTTGGTTATCCAGCCTGTTGTCCAAGCAGGGGACAGCCGAATATCAACAGAACAGTTTTTGATGCCCTTGCGCTGCAACAATGTTTCAATATCTTCCCGTATTAGATCCATAGCCGGGCATCCGGAGTAGGTGGGCGTAATAACGACCGTAATTTTTTCGCCTTCTTTTTTCACATCTTGCAGAATGCCCAAATCCCAGATAGATACAGCGGGTATTTCCGGATCTTTGACTGCATCAAGCCAATCCCATAATTCTGAGAAATCAGAGTTATTCCGATGCTGTTGTCGGGCAAACTGCTCAACTGAAATTAACGAAATTAATTCCACGGTATTACCATCGGCAGCCGGGATAACTACGATGCAGGAACTGCATTTCTGTTAGTAGATGACCGAGGTTTTCGGTGTGATAGCCTTCGCGGCCACCGCGAACTGCCCAATTGTCTTCGGGAGTTGCCAGCGTCGCCTGCTTAAGAACAGTGCCGACATCAGTTAACCATTGCGCCTTGATTGCGCCTACATCCACAGCGATACCGGCATCGATTAAACGTTGCTCAAGAGCATCCGCTTCAAACAGTTCATGGGTATAGCCCCATAGTGCGTCAAAGGCTTTTTGTATACGTTTATGGCTCTCTTCAGTTCCGTCACCCAAGCGTAATGTCCAATCGCGACTGCGCCGCAAATGGTAGCGGGTTTCTTTGATTGCTTTTGCTGCAATAGCGGCTAAATTCTTATCAACTGACTGTCCAAGGTGGTTTAGAAAGTGGACATTGTAAGAATCGATAATCAGTTGACGGGAAATGGTATAGGCAAAATCACCCCTGGGAAGTTCGTTGATCAGGTAGTTTTGAAACTCTCTCTCTCCACGCAGGAAAGCAAAAGTGTCTTCTGTTTTTTTATCGCTGCTTAGTTCTGCTGCATAGCCGTAATACATTCTCGCCCGGCCAATATAGTCCAGCGCGACATTGCCGAGGGCGATGTCTTCTTCCAGAAACGGTCCGTTGCTGACCCATTCCGATACACGATGTCCAAGGGTGAGAGAGTCGTCCCCTAGACGAATCGCATAGTTGATAATATCTTGTTGCAGTTCTTTTTCCGTCATTGCTTGGCCGTCTTACATAGTGCCCACTTCTTTGGGGAGCGGGTAGTAAGCTGCATGACGATAGGGTTTGCTATCGGAGGGATCAAAAAAGCAATCGCTATCCTCTTCCTGGGAGGAAATAATATCGTCGGACTTTACTACCCAGATGCTCACGCCTTCGCTACGACGGCTGTAGCAGTCACGGGCATAGTTCAGGGCGTGTTGGTGATCTTCTGCATGTAAACTGCCTACATGCTTATGGTCGAGGCCGCGTTTAGAGCGGACAAACACTTCGAAGAGTGGCAGTATTTCTGCAGACATAGTGTGCTCCTTAGCGACTGGCTGCTATTTTTGATTGATGATTGTTCTGCTTTTGCTGAAATGCATGCAATGCATCGCGTACCCAAGCGCCTTCCTCATGGGCTTTTATATGATGTTCAATACGCTCACGATTACAGTGCCCATTACCTTTGATAACGTTCTCGAATTCTTCCCAGTCGAGCTCGCCACTATCGTAGTGACCTCGCTCCTCGTTCCACTTGAGTTTTTTGTCGGGGTGCTCCAGACCTAAGTATTCAATTTGAGAAACCGTTTGGTCGATAAATTTCTGGCGCAGATCGTCATTGGTTTCACGCTTTATTTTCCACCGCATGGATTTTGCCGAATGGGCTGAATCACTATCGTGGGGACCAAACATCATCAGTGCTGGCCAGTAGAAACGGTTCAAAGAATCCTGCGCCATTTGCTTTTGCTCAGGACTACCCTGAGCCAGAGCGATCATGATTTGGTAGCCTTGGCGCTGGTGAAAGCTTTCCTCTTTGCAGATACGTATCATGCTGCGTGAGTAGGGCCCATAAGAAGTCCTTTGTAGTGAGACCTGGTTGCAAATAGCTGCCCCGTCTACCAGCCAGCCTATGGCACCAATATCACCCCAGGTTTGAGTGGGGTAATTGAAAATGGAGGCATACTTGGCCGAACCATCTTGCAACGCAGCAATCAATTCCGTGCGACAGATTCCCAGGGTCTCTGTGGCGCTGTAGAGGTATAAGCCGTGTCCCGCTTCATCTTGTACCTTTGCCAATAGCACGGCTTTGCGGCGCAGAGAGGGTGCTCGAGTAATCCAGTTGCCTTCCGGTTGCATACCAATGACTTCTGAGTGGGCGTGCTGGGACATTTGCCGAATCAGGTTTTTTCGAAAGGCTTCTGGCATCCAATCCTTGGGTTCAATTTTTTGTTCCGCATCAATTTTCTTTTGGAAATTAACGTACAGTTCTTTCAGGTCTTTTTCATGCTTGGCCATGGTTGTTAACCTCTCAACATTGATCGCTATATGTGTCTTTACACTCGTTCAATAATTAATGCGATACCCTGGCCGACTCCGATACAAAGGGTACAGAGCGCGCAGCGGCCACCACTGCGTTGCAGTTGGTACATGGCAGTTGTAACGAGACGGGCACCACTGGCACCCAGTGGATGGCCAAGGGCGATGGCACCGCCTTGGGGGTTGATGTGTTCGCCATCGTCCGGCAGTCCCAACTCTCTTAACACGGCCAAACTCTGGGCGGCGAACGCTTCGTTCAACTCGATGATATCCATATCGGCCAAGTTCAAACCGGTTAATGCTAGGACTCTACGAACGGCAAGAGCCGGGCCGAAGCCCATAATGCGCGGCTCCAGTCCGCTGGTGGCCATAGCAAGAATTCTTGCTTTGGGGACTAAACCGTTTTTGACGGCTGCTCGTTCAGAAGCCAATAGCAATGCACAGGCACCATCATTAACACCGGAAGAATTGCCTGCAGTGACGCTGCCGCCGGCGCGAAAAGGAGTAGGTAGTTTGGCCAGCTGTGCCAATGTGGTCTCAGGACGTAAATGCTCGTCACGCGTAAATATCATTGGGTCTTTTTTTCGCTGGGGAATGACAACCGGAGTAATCTCTGAGTCAAACAATCCGGCTTCTTGGGCTGTGGCTGCTTTTTGTTGGCTGCGTAAGGCAAAGGCATCCTGGTCTTCGCGGCGGACGCCAAACTGTTCGGCAACATTTTCGGCAGTCTCAGGCATCGAATCGATACCGTATTGTTGTTCTATCAGAGGGTTCACAAAGCGCCAACCGATGGTGGTATCTTCCATTTTTGCTGAACGGCTGAAGGCACTGCTTGCTTTGCCCATGACAAAGGGTGCCCGGGACATTGATTCAACCCCGCCAGCTATCATTAAATCAGTATCACCAGCTTTGATAGCGCGGGCAGCGACACCAATAGCATCCAACCCCGAACCACATAACCGATTAAGCGTGACACCCGGTACGGAGACAGGTAATCCAGCTAACAAACCACTCATGCGGGCAACATTACGATTGTCTTCTCCGGCCTGGTTGGCGCAGCCGTAAATTATGTCGTTGATATATTCCCAGTCCACTTTGGCATTTCTTTCCATCAGCGCCTTTAAAGGAACAGCTCCCAGATCGTCAGTGCGCACACTGGAGAGCCCTCCGCCATAACGGCCAAAGCCAGTTCTTACCGCGTCACAAATAAACGCATCTGCCATCTTTAACCTCTATGTGTTTGATAAACACAAGTTTCTGTTGACTATTTTTTACTGACGATAGTGCCTTTGAAGAATGCAATCGGTTCATCTCTTTGATGTTCAATGTACGCTCCATATATACTGCTGTTGGTTCTTTGGTGGAGCGTACTTGCATCGGCAATCAGCCTGTCGCCCTGACAAGCCGGACGAATAAAATCGATGTTGCTGCTAACAGTCTTTGCTGCTTGGTCGCAGGAAATACAGGCAAAGGCAATAGCCGAGTCGGCAAGGCTGAAAATAATCCCGCTGTGGCAGAGTCCCTGCCCATTCACCATTGGTTCCTGTATTGCCATACTGATGCTGACTCGCCCTGGCTCCACTGCATCGATACACATCTCCATGGGCCGGGATGCTGCATCCAAATCAAACAGCCGGAGAACAGCATCTACTGCTCGTTGTTGAGCATCGATTTTGGAGCTCACCGAGCTTATTCTCCTTTGAAATTGGGGGGTCGTTTTTCCATAAATGCGGCCACACCTTCGCTGTAGTCATAGGAGCGGCCCAGCGTTCGCATCGCTTCTTTTTCCAGTTCCAGCTGTGTTTCCAGCCGATTGGAAAAACTTTCATTGAGTAATTTTTTTGTGGTTGCCAGTCCCTTGGTAGGCTGTGCTGCAAGGAACTCCGCCAGTGCCAGGGTTTTTGTCATCAACTCACTATCATCAAGGCATTGCCAGATCATGCCCCAGCGTTCGGCCTGTTCTGCTGATAGTTTGTCGCCCAGTAAGGCCATGCCTTTGGCCCTTGGCAAACCCGCAAGGCGAGGCAAATTCCAGGTGCCGCCAGAATCGGGAACCAGGCCGAGTTTGCAGAAAGATTGGATAAATTTTGCAGAGCGGGCCGCCAGTACAATGTCACAGGCCAGTGCAATACTGGCACCAGCGCCGGCAGCAACACCGTTGACTGCACAGATAACTGGTTTTTCTAGGGTCATGATGTTGCGGATTAAAGGGTTGTAATTGAGCTCTACTGATTGCCCCAGATCAGGTGCTGTATCACAGACACTAACGGCACGATCATTGAGATCCTGGCCGGCGCAAAACCCCCGGCCTGCACCGGTAATGACGAGGCAACGAACAGCACTGTCATCCTGGGCCTGCTTCACAACCTGGCGAACCTCCTCATGCATCTGCGAAGTAAAACTGTTTAGGGAGTTGGGCCGGTTAAGTGTTAACAGCCCTACACCTTTATCCAAGTGATAGGTGATAGTTTCAAAATGCATTATCATGCCTCCAGCTATCCTTCTTGGCGCTCAACCAGGGTTAGAATGTCGTAGAGTGCGACGATCTCTTCCTTTTGATTACTGACTTGTACATCCCAAACCACTACGCCACTGGCCACATCATCGTCTGGCTTGCGATCTTTTTTGACTTTCTTCTTGACGGTGAGTTTGACGTGAATGCTGTCTCCCATGGCTACTGGTTCAATAAAGCGCAAATTCTCCAGGCCATAGTTCGCTAGTACGGGCCCTTTGCCAGGATCGACAAACATGCCTGCTGCGGCTGAGATGACAAAATAACCATGAGCTACCCTTTGACCAAAGAGAGAGTCTTTAGCGGCTATCTCGTCAAAGTGGGCGTAAAAGTGATCGCCAGACAAACAACCGAAATTAACGATGTCGGCTTCAGTGACGGTACGTCGATGGGTTGTCAAACTCTCACCGATACGCAATTCTTCGAAGTATTTTCTGAATGGATGACGATCGTCACTGTGCGTATTCGCCCCGGAAATATACTCTTTTGTAATAGCCGTTAAGGTAGTAGGGGAGCCTTGTAGGGCCGTGCGCTGCATATAGTGTTTGATGGCCCGGGCACCACCGAGTTCTTCGCCACCACCTGCACGCCCGGGACCGCCATGTACCAGCGGAGGCAAGGGTGAACCGTGCCCGGATGATTCTTTAGCGCAATCTCGGTTGAGAATTAGCATGCGGCCGTGATAGGCGGCAGCCCCCAATACGAGGCGAGAGGCTTCTTCATCGTCATAGGTGACGATGGAGCCTACCAGGCTGCCTTTTCCCATTTGAGCTATTTCAATAGCATCCTCTAATGTGTCATAGGGCATAATAGTGCTGACTGGCCCAAAGGCTTCAATGGCGTGAGGAGCTTCGGTTTCTTTTGGCTTTGCACAGTGCAGCAACGTGGGGGGATAAAAAGCACCGTTATCTTGATCGGCGGCCACCAGATCCATCTGCACGTCGTTGCCACCGCAAATCACTTCACAGTGTTGCTCTAATGCTGTCACATTAGCGCGTACATCTTCTCGCTGGGAACGGCCTACTAACGGTCCCATGCGCACACCGCCAGCACTGGGATCACCTGCCACTGTTTTTTTCAAACGTGCAGTCAGTGCTGCTTTCACAGCCTCAATGTGTTCAGCCGGAACGATGATGCGGCGAATAGCAGTACACTTTTGTCCGGCTTTCACGGTCATTTCCCGATGGACTTCCTTGATAAACAGATCAAATTCGGGATCATCGTGAGCTACTGTGGCCCCGAGAATGGAGCAGTTCAGAGAGTCAGCTTCCATATTGAAGGGAATGCTATTGGCTACAATATTGGGGTGGCTGCGCAGTTTGTGGCCGGTTGCTGCCGACCCAGTAAAGGTCACCACGTCCTGCTCATTCAAATGGTCAAGCAGATCACCGGTGCTGCCACAAATCAGTTGTATTGCACCTTCAGGGAAAAATTCACCGGCAATCATTTCCTGTACCACCGCTTCGGTCAGATGAGCGGATACGGTGGCCGGTTTTATCAACACGGGTACCCCGGCAATGAGACTGGGAGCGATTTTTTCCAGCATTCCCCAGCAGGGGAAATTGAAAGCATTGATATGTACTGACACACCAAGCTTTGGTGTCAGGATATGATGCCCTACAAAACTGCCTTTAGCTGACAAAACTTCGGTTCTACCTTCTACTGCAAACGTTTCATTGGCAAACTCCCGGCGAGCAATACCGGAATAACTAAACAGGGTGGCAATACCCCCTTCAATATCAATTCCGCTATCACCGCGTGTGGCACCGGTACAGGCTGAGCGTTGATAAAAATCCTCTTTTTTATCCAGCAGGTGCACAGCCATGCGTTTTAGTGCATTGGCCCGCTCATGGATGGTCATTGCTCGCAGGGCCTGACCACCGATAGCCCTTCCATATTCCAGAACCGCATTAAAGTCGATACCGGTACTGCTCACCCGGCCCACCTCTTCACCGGTTACTGCATGGTAGACCGCAGCGCCGTTGTCACTGCCTTCAATCCACTGCCCACAGACATAACTTTTTGTTTTCATATCGATTCTCTTTTTCGTCAGGTGAGTACGTTGTCAGGAAATGTTGCCCTTATTTGAAAATAGTCAAACAAGAGTACTGATTGACTGTTCCAGAGCAGCCGCCATTAATCCTGTGCTTTCGGGGCACTGTTTGCATAATTGAATAACAGCTTGCTCGATAACCTCTGATACATCAGCAAAGATGGCGCGGTCCGTGAGAGTTGCATCAATCTGCATCATGTGAGCAAAAACCCTGGCCATGCCATTGTTGGCAATAAAGTCTGGAATAACGGCTACACGAGTATCGGCGTACTCACTGATTGGCCCATAAAATGCCTCTGTATCAGCGAAGGGGACGTTGGCACCACAGGCGATAACCTGCAGGCCGTTTTCAGTCATGGCCTGGATATTGTCTTGGGTCACCAGGCGTGATCCTGCGCAGGGCAGAAAGACTTCAGCTTCTAACTGCCAAATCTGCTTGTTGATTTCATCAAAGCCCAACATGTTGGGAGTATTAAGCGCGTTGCCATCACGATTAAAAAACAGTGATTTAACCTGATCAGTGCCCAAACCATCAGGATCGATCAGTCCGCTCTGGCGATCGATAATGCCGACGACGCGGGCACCTTCTTTAGCCAGATACAGTGCGGCAGCGGCGGCTACATTGCCCCAACCTTGAACAACAACTCGCTTACCTTCCAGTGCTTTGTTGTGAAAGCGATAAAAAGCCAGCACGGATTCAGCAACACCGTAACCCGTAATCAGATCAGCTACCCGATAGGTTTTTCCTCCTTCGGGTAAATACTCAGGATCTTCGATGACTTTTGATACGCCTGCTCGCAACTGGCTGATCTGCCGAACCTTGTTACTTTCACCCTGGTTGAAGTGACCGTTTATGACGCCCTCCATGGGATGCCAGATACCCTGCTGTTCGGTAAGCGGAACCACGTCCATCAATACATCAACATTCATATCGCCGCCTGTGCCGTAAAAACTTTTTAAAATGGGCGAAACGGCTTTGAACCAACGCGTCAGAACTTCCTGTTTGCGCGGGTCCTGGGGATCAAAGTTGATCCCTGACTTGGCGCCACCAATGGGTGGGCCTGACACGGTAAACTTGACTTCCATTGTCTTCGCCAGCGAAATTACTTCGTTCTTGTCCAGCCCCGGGCTCATCCGGGTGCCACCTGCAGCAGCACCATTGCGCAGGGAATTGATAACCAGCCATCCCCGTGCTTCGGTTTCGGTGTCCTGCCACTCGTAAACTATTTCAGGTATCTTTTTTTCAAATGTTTCCAGTAAAGTATTCATTGCTCTACTTTTGCCTCATGTGCATCCCAAATCCGGATAATGTCTTCCGTTCTGTTCACTCTTCTTCGCAGTTTTTTTAGCGATAATTCGTAGTCATCTAATGCCTGTTCTTTGACCGTGCCATAGCCGCGAATTTGATCTGGTAGTCGGGCTATCTCGATGGCGATACTGATATTGGTTTTCGTTAGTTCCGGCAAAAGTTTTTCAATTTCCGCCCGGTATTGTTTGATAAGCTGGCGTTCACGGCGGCGCTCCTGGGTATAACCAAATACGTCGAGAGGAGTGGACCGCAGAAATTTAAAACCCGCCATCAGTTTCATCGCGCTGTGCATCCAAGGGCCAAACTGACGTTTTCTAGGACGGCCATCGGCGTCTAACTCTCGAGAAAAAATCGGCGGTGCCATGTGGTATTTGATACGGTAGTCTCCCTCAAATGCTTGAGCGATCTGTTGCATAAAATGACCATTGGTGTGCAGCCTCGCTACTTCGTATTCATCTTTGTAGGCCATTACTTTAAACAGGTAACGGGCTACCGCTTCGGTTAGAGGCAGGCTGTCATCCCCCAGCTTTTGCTCTGCGGATTTTACTTTTTCAACAAATTCGTAATAGCTGTCTGCATAGGATTGATTTTGGTAACTCACCAGAAATTGCTTACGGGTTCTGACGATATCGTCTAGCTGTGAGCTGATCTGTTCGGGAATATTCCCTGCGGCGTGTTCAACAAACATTAAATCTTCAGCGGCCAGCCGTCCCCAATAAAAACTTTGCTTGTTCTGCTCGACAGCAACACCATTAAGTTGAATGGCCTGCAATATCGCAGATAAAGAGATAGGGACTAGACCCTGTTGCCAGGCGTAGCCCAGTATGAATATGTTGGAAAATACGGTATTTCCCATTAGGTGTTCAGTGAGCCTGTGGGCATCCAGTGTCGATACCTGCTTGGTACCCGCTGCTTGTTTGATAACACCGATACGCTGATCTGCCTGCATATCTGCATTGCGGTCCAGTACGAAATCACCGGAAGGCATTTCAGACAGGCTGACTACTACTTTACTGTGACCGTGACGAAGAACATCCAGTGAACGCTGATCGGTGCCTACCAGCATGTCGCAGGCGATCATGGCATCAGCCATACCTTGATCAATACGTACTTGATTCAGCTGATCAGGTTTGCTCCCCAGACGCACGTAACTTAGAACCGTGCCGGCTTTTTGTGCGAACCCCATAAAATCCAGCACTGAAGCACCTTTTCCTTCCAGGTGAGCCGCCATGGTGATTAATGCACCAATCGTCACAACACCTGTACCGCCGACTCCACCGACCAATAGGTTGTAGGGCTTGGTTAAATCAGGCTCCACAGGTAACGGCAATTGAGCGATCCGTTGATTAAACTCATTATCAGTACCGACGGCTTCCGGTTTACGTAGTTGCCCTCCCTCAATGGTGACAAAGCTTGGGCAGAAACCGTTCACACAGGAGTAGTCCTTGTTGCAGGATGATTGATCGATTTTGCGCTTGGGACCGAATTCGGTCGACTTTGGAAAGATTGACAGGCAATTGGATTGCTTTGAACAATCACCGCAGCCTTCACACACTAGCTCGTTAATAAATATTCGCTTGGCAGGATCAGGATATTGCCGCTTCTTGCGCAATCGCCTCTTCTCAGCTGCGCAGGTTTGGTCATAAACCAGAACAGTGGTGCCAGCAATTTCGCGCAACTCCTTCTGCACACTATCGAGCTGTTCCCGGTGATATGTAGTCACTCCTTTAGGGAAGGTATCTGTGGCGTATTTCTCTGGCTCATCGGATACCACCACTACTCGCTTTGCGCCTTCAGAGTGGACCTGATGAACAATGGCGGGAACTGTTAACTGACCATCTACGGGTTGTCCTCCAGTCATGGCAACGGCGTCATTAAATAAAATTTTATAGGTAATATTAGTTTTGGCAGCGATGGATTGTCGTATCGCTAAATACCCTGAGTGAAAGTAAGTACCTTCACCCAGGTTTTGAAAAATATGGCCGTCGCCGACAAAGCGCGCTTTGCCAATCCAGTTAACACCTTCACCACCCATCTGAATCAGGGAGCCAGTGTTGCGTGACATCCATGAGGCCATAAAGTGGCAGCCAATGCCGGCCAGAGCTTCACTTCCTTCGGGCACTTTAGTGGAAGTGTTATGGGGACAGCCAGAACAAAAAAACGGACTGCGTTTTACCCCGCGGGGACTTAATACGGTAAGCTTGGTATTACCGATACATTCCAGCTGTTCATCAAAACGCAGCCCACTAAAAATGTGCGACATTCGTTTCGCCACGATAGGAGCCAAATAACTGGGAGAGAACTCACGGGTCCAGCTCATTAGGGGTTTTGAGTATTCGTCGTATTTACCCACCATGCGCTTGGGCTTGCAGCCGGGATAGTCGTAGAGCAGTTCCTTAAGCTGGCTCTCAATCAAGCCACGCTTTTCCTCCACAACTAACACTTCTTCTTTGTCTTTGAGGAATTCACGAATCCCGTGGGGTTCTATCGGCCACACCATTCCCACTTTGTAGATATCAAGGCCAATCTCATGAGCTTGTTTATGATCAATACCCAGGTAAGACAGGGCCTCCATCAAATCCAGGTGGGCCTTGCCCGTGGTGATAATGCCCATACGGGGGTGGGGTGTATGAAAGATACGTCGGTCGATGGGGTTAACACGGGCAAACGCCAATACCGCTGCTTTTTTGCTCTCCATCCGAGTTTCTATCTGCATACCCGGCAAGTCAGGCCAGCGAAAATTTAAGCCATCTTCCGGGGGGGTGAAGTCGGTTGGATCGGCCAACTTGGGTAATTTGCTGAGGTTCACCGAACTACCACTCTCGACAATCTCTGAAATAGCTTTAAAAGCTACCCACATACCGGAGTAGCGCGATAGGGCCCAGCCCCACAGACCAAATTCAATATACTCAGAGACATTAGCCGGATGAATAGTTGGCGAGTACCAGGACATGGCGGTGACATCGGACTGATGTGACATGCTTGATGATACGCAGCCGTGGTCGTCACCGCATACAACGAGTACACCACCATTAGCAGAAGCGCCGTAAGCATTGCCGTGCTTTAACGCATCACCAGCCCGATCAACTCCAGGCCCCTTGCCATACCATAATGCGAATACGCCATCGACTGAGCGATTGGGGTCAGCCTCTACCTGTTGACTGCCGATGACCGCGGTAGCGGCAAGCTCCTCGTTAATAGCTGGTTGGAAGTGAATATTGTGTTCATCGAGAAACGGCTGTGCCTGCCACAACGCTTGATCGTAGCCGCCCAGGGGCGAGCCCCTGTAGCCGGAGATAAAGCCCGATGTGTTGAGTCCCCTTGCTTTATCCAGCTGGCTTTGAATCAGGGGTAGGCGAACCAGAGCTTGAGTGCCGGTCAGGAATACCCGTCCGCTGTTGCGCTCATATCTATCATTAATATGGTAGTTATCGAGAGGGGTATTTTTGGCAGTAACCAAGGCTGTCATGTTCTGCACTCCGAGCAATATCGAATCGTTATATGTTTTCTGTCGATGGCATATACCTTATCTTGGGAAACAGGAAAGGTGCTTCCTTTTATTGCTTTTTTCGGCTTTAACTTGAAAGAATATTTCTATATTATGTATTATTGATAATTTTTATTTCTTTATGTTGCGGGTTGCATAAAGCGAGTATCTTTTGCTTAGGAGATGGCTATGTATTCACCTGACAAAACAGATCAGCGAATCCTGATGATTCTGCAGAACCGGGGAAGATTGGCTAACCAGGAAGTTGCTGAGAGGGCGGGTATATCTGCCGCCGCTTGTTGGCGTCGGATAAAAGCGCTGGAAGAGAAAGGTATTATCAGTCGCTATGCAGCGTTGTTGGATCGCAATCTACTGGATTTGAAGCTATGCAGTTTCGTGCATGTTTCACTGGCCAGGCATGAAACCGAGAATATTAAGGCATTCGAAAAATTGATCGAGGATCGAGAAGAGATTTTGGAGTGTCATGCCACAACGGGTGATGCAGATTTTTTGTTAAAAGTGATTACCCGAGATATCGAGCATTTTGACTGTTTCCTAAAAGAAGATATGTTTACGCTGCCGGGAATATTGCAGGTGCGTTCTAATATCGCGCTTAGGGAGATCAAATCAGATACACGCTTACCTGTACAGCGAGGTTAGTGCGCCGAGAATAGCGCCATTATTCAGCGGGACTAGAGCTTGCTGAGCCCCTCTGCAGCCTGAATACATCTATCCTGGGTTGCTCTCCAATAGAGCTTTCGCAATACAGGATCGGAAACAAAAAAACTGTCGCGAATATTTTTTCTAATAGTATCTGCTAACTGCTTGGAGCACTGTTTTTGGTGGAGCAACCAGTTATCCGCAATTAGGTTTGAAAGCATGGCCTCGATCGGTATTGTGCCAAACTCCAGCGCTATACTAACGGCCCGTTCAGTATAGTGATCAAGGGCGGTTGCCAATGCGCCCGATACGCTGGGGCTAAGGCTATCTGCATGGGCGGGTACTTTTACATCGGTGCTGCCAAAACACTCTCTCGCGATATTGATATTCCACGTTTTGGGTTGGCCGCCATAGATAATTTCAGCTTCGCCAAATGGACCTAGGCCGCTGTGAAAATCAATATGAAAAATAGTGTTGTTTTTGCTGGCAAGCTCTTGGCAGAGCTGTGTCCATATTGTCCGCGACCAGGTGGGTTTGCTGCCGCCAAAATAGGTATCCTCGGGATTTTGGTATTGGCCTCTAGTCATGAGACGTTGGAATTGCTTCGCGCCATGCTTATCAATGTAGTGTTTGATATTGGTTGTTATTGTTTTCAGTGAGCTGTCGACCCAGGTATCCGGGAAGACAGCATTGCGAAACTGCTCGTATTCCAGATCAAAAGGTGGTGGTGTCTCGAAATCTACAAAGTTGCGGTTGATATCTACATTGTCTTCATTGGTTCGACACGAATAGGAAAATCCAAAGGGGTTAACGGCATGGACGAAAACGAGATTGAACTCTTCGTAATAGGGGGCGAAAAAGTCAGCCTCTAACAGAGCTGATTGAAAGGCTGCGCCGCAATAGCCTTCAACACCATGAACGCCTGAGGACAAGATGAAAGTCCTTTTTTTCTGACTACCATCGAGGTAAGCGATATCGCAATATAGGGATTCACCGTCAATGCCTTTTTGTGTTGGATTCAGTAATGAATCAACTACTGCTCCTCTGGATTTTGCCTGTTCGAGAAACTGTGAGCGTGACTGAAGATAAGAGTCAGCAAAAGCAGGTGCGATGGTATCGGTAACCCTAGTGTCGGAAGAAGAGGGCATAAATTATTCGTCGGCTGCCAGGTGTTCTATGTACTCGTTGCTGCTGAGCAGCAATTTTTGGAACAGCTGCATGAGTGTCTGTTTTTCTTTTGTGGTGAGAGCACTATCGAGATGGTCGCTAATGTTCCGCATAGCTGGGAGCAGGTCGCTCACTACCTCTATCCCGTCAGCTGATATCGAAACTGATTTGCTGCGTTGGTCTTGAGGGCTGCTTTGCGTAGTGACCAAGCCCTTTCGTTTGAGCGAGCCAACCACTCGGGTAACGACCGCACGATCAAATCTCATCGATGTCGCTATTTGAGAAGGAGTTGTCGGCTCTTTTAGTGCTAAAAATGTGATGATACGTGTTTCATTTCTTGACAGCTCAGCTGCTCTGCCGCCGATATGAGTAATTTCTAGCTCAATAATTTGGCGCATAAGCAGTTGGAGTTGTACGATTTTAAAAGGAATGTACTCATCCAGTTCAAAATGCGGCGTAAACTCTGGTATCTCTGTATCTTGGACCTTTTTCTTTCTAGCCATGATGGTCTTGTTCCTGTAACAAAAAGCTACGGTTGTTCGCCTTGAACGTGAGTGTCTTACACCAAGAAACATGCGGCTAATGTGACACAGACAAATTTGAGTTGTGTGCCATAGTATAAAGATAAATGACAAAGTCAACTACTTTGCCTGGATGTAAGCAATGGATATCACTGTCCAGGTTCAGTTTGGGGAAATTCCTCCTTGATAGCGGTCTGTGGGTTTCTGCGTAAGTTGTCTTGGGTACAGTAAGAGACTCTACTAAAGCAGCGTTTGATCATGGATATTCAATTGGATATTGGTTTGGTTTGGTTTTCTTCTCTTCTCTTTCTTCTCCTGTTGCTCTTCTTACTGTTGTTCTCCCACTTAGTTTCGCCTCCTTTTTCCGCTTTCCAGAGCGCATTTGATTTTCTGATGGGCTCCCTTACTCCGTTCGACACGGCATAAGCGATCCTGGTGGGTGTGATGAATCTGGGGTCAGGTTAATCGGTGTTGTTGCATGGTTGATAACCCGTAATCATTGTCGTTAGCCGCCTTGCATGGCCAGTACTTATGAGAATCATGGTTGATCAGAGCAAAAATCAAGCAAAGTAGTTGACAAAGTCAATGTTTTAAAATAATAATTGCTTTTGTCAATTATGGTCATTTAATTTTAATAACTAAATCGCAGCACACGAGCACTGCATAGCTTCAATTACGAGGAGCAAGATCATGGAAATTCGCAATTCACTGTTCATAACGATCTCACTTATCGCTTCACTGGCCGCGGCCGGAGTTAAGGCCCAGGAAAGTCAGGCAGAATCAACAACGACGATAGAAGAGATTGTCATTACCGGTCTTAAGAGAGAGGGGCAAGATATAATCAGTGCTCCCACGGCAATTGCCGTAATCAATGGTGAGGCCATCGAAAATACCGGTGCCGACCAGATAGAGGATTTCCTGCAATTCTCTCCAGGTCTATCCATTGACGAAGGTATCGGGGTTGCCGGGGGCGGCACAACCAGCATTCAAATTCGTGGAGTCAGCGCTACTTTTGGTGCCGCCAGTGTTGGTTTTTATCTAGACGATTTGCCCTTTAGTTTTATCAATTTTAATCTGTTGCCCGATCCAAGCCCTTTCGACTTGCGCTCCGTGGAGGTATTAAAAGGCCCGCAAGGAACTTTATACGGAGCCGGCTCATCTGCAGGTGTTGTGTTGGTGAATACCAATGATCCAGTTTTAGATGAGTTCAGTGGTAAAGTCGACTTACAAGCCTCCAGTACCGAAAGTGGTGGTGACGGCTACTCGTTCTCCGGGGTGGTGAACGTCCCCCTTATTGACGAAGTGCTGGCAGCACGAGCTACGCTGTCGTATCAAGACAATGGCGGTTTTATCAAGGATCTCAGTGTCCCTGGTGCTGGTGAACTTAACGATGAAGAGCGGCTAAACGCTCGAATTAAAGTTCTGTACACTCCCAGTGACGATTTGGAAGTGAAGCTCTACGGCGCTATTAGCCGTATAGACAATGATCTTGCCAATGATACAGCTGACGACAATTTTTACATTGATATTGTGTCCTTTCCGACCCCAGGCTTCCCCCAGGGAGCTTCGTCTGACTACGACCAATTCGGTGTCGTGGTTAGCTACGACACCGAGTGGTTTACTGTGCGTAACGCTCTGAGTTACCTGGATTACCAAAATTCTACCGTTGACCCACTACCCACCTTTGCCTTTGGTCAGACCTTTGACATTGAGAGTGTTGTGAACGAACTGCGCTTTAACTCCAGCGGTGATGGTCCACTAAGCTGGGTAACAGGTTTCTTCTACCGGGAAACCGACCAGACCTTCGTTCAAGACCTTGATCAGTTTGCCGCTTTCGTTGGCCTGCCGCCGAGTTTTGATATTGCTGATGAAACCACATCTGAGCAATATTCAATTTTTGGTGAAGCTACCTACCAATTAGGTGAGTTCGAGTTTAGTGCAGGTGCGGCTTATATCGATGACGAAACTGAAAGCGACACGGATCTATCACCCCTTGCTGCTTTCCCAACCATTGAGCCAACCACCTCAGAAGTACTGCCACAGGCAAGCGTGTCTTATCACCCCACTGACGATAGCACCATCTACTTTCGCTACGCAGAGGGTGTTCGGGCAGCTATCCCCAACTTTGGTTTGTCGGCACTCTTATCCGAACCTATTCTCGGTAGTGCCGGCGTTATTGGTCAGGAAGAGAGCCAATCCTATGAGTTAGGTGCCAAAGGTCGTTTCTTCGATAAACAGCTGTATGCAGAAATTGCTGTATTTACTATTGATATTGATAACCTTCAGCAATCGGCTTCTTTTCCTTTCAATGATGCTGATCTGAATACCGTACTGAATATTTCTGGTCCTGCCAGATCGCAAGGAGTGGAATGGTTGTTCGACTACTCGCCCAACGCCATTGAAGGTTTAAACCTGGTGTTCTCGGGCTCCTATGTTGACGCTGAAATCCAACAGGATGAATTCTTCAACGGTACTTTGCTGTTCGCAGAAGGTACTCCACTTAATCTGACACCAGATCTTATTCTGGCGGCAAAAGCGGAATACGTCTGGGACATGGGTAACGGTTGGGATGCGACCTTCTCAGGGAGTGTTCAACATACCGAGGCCCGCCCACTGACCGTTATCTCTCAGCCTTCCTTGTTTGGCGATGACATCATTAGAGCAGACGTTCGTTTCGAAGTCGGCACCGAGAGTTATAGCATTTACGCTATCGTTAATAACCTTGTCAATGAAGATGGTGTTATCACACCGGATAACGAACAGGGACTGCGTCAATCTGCTGGAGCCAGCTTTAGCGGTCAACTGGGCACTCGTCTGCGTCCAAGGACCTATGGTTTAGGTCTGCGTTATAACTTTTAAAGTAACCACTCGCCCCCCTTCTCCCGCTTGATCATCTCGGCGGTGGTGCCGTTGAGGACGATCTGGATGGCGGTCAGCGGGTTGTAGCCTTGTCGAGGGCCCTTGAGTCGAGTTCGCTGACCTTTTGGCAGGTTCCACTCATCGGCGTGGTCATGCGCCGGGTCCAGAGGTGGCCGTGCGCGCCTCAACGATCAGGCGGCTCGGGGCACCTCCACGCAGTCTCGTCGGGCTCAGTCCGGGAGTTCGGCAGGCCGGAGGTACACGAACCCTTCGGAGTACCCTGCTCCATGAACACCGTTATCAGCAGTTGGAACAGAATCAGCATGGTCTCAATACGAGCGTGCGCTTCATGATCGATCCGCCGCCAAGGTGTGTCTCAATGCACACCGAGTGCGGCAGCATGAGCGCGATCAGCGCCTGACACAACCCCGCCGTCTCCTTGGAACCACACTATGCGCTGCCCATGACCCTGTGCGATAATAAAGACTGAAAACTGGGAATCGGGCAACGGTATGCAGTATCCGATACATCTTTCGCGAGTGCGCCTTGATGAACAAGATGTGCAATGTAACGATCAACGGCTCCATCACCCGCCCCAAACTTTTCAGGGACGCGCCATCCGCGGTCTGAATGGCCGGGGTTGACCAGGAAATCATCAATGAGATTACCAATATCCGCCAAATCAAACGGCATGTGTGCAGCATTATGAGATTCCACAATTTGAAGTACCGCTGCAACGAGTTTTTTTGAACGGCGCATATCCTCCGAATTTCTATTCTCGTAATATCCGATGCGGTATTGATCACGACGCTTCTCAGCCGCAGACCAATCGGAAATTTTGTCCAATTGACCATTCACATCGCGTGGAAGGAGCGATTCTGATAGAGCCTTCTGTGCCCAGCAGATATGGCGGGGCCAGCACTCGGTTGAGTCGAAAAAGGAATGGAGGCGCTCATACTGTTTTCCAATCTGAATACCGAAGTATGTGCAGAAACCATCGACAATCTGCTCAAGCTCTTGTGGTCTGAGGGCTCCTATCGTATGGGGAAAGACACCATTCGTGACCCCCATTTCATCTACCCGATTGTCCGTGTCGTCCAAGCCAGCAAAGACAATGGTTAGCGGCAATTGTATCTGATTGGCGTCGTGAATATATTGCAGGAACTGAGCATGAGGCGTTGTATGGTCCCCCGCAAACCGTTGCGCTTCATCAATCGCGAGGATGACCGGGTTAGCTCTACCGAGCCATGATAAAAAGTGCTGGACACGGCGAAGTGCGGTGATACGTTCCGCGAGGTCATCGACCTGGTTGAGCGTGTCCGTGTGGATTGCGTCGAACAGTTCGTGCGGGGCGATAAACGAGGGCCCCTTCACGTTCCAGTGGGCCCGCTTCAATTGGGATGCGAGATTCACCGCATCGGGCAGACTTGCGTTAAGCAGATCGATCATCGCACGGCGAATGTATGCGGGGAGATCGGTCTTGCTGGAGTGTAGTGCTGTCATGGAAGGCCCCTGAACTTTTCTCATCCAGTCAGGCCTCGCTTTGCGGCTGAGACTATAGCCCGAAAACAACCCTGCTGCTGTACTCTGACAGTTGCAGGGAGCTATCAGGTTCAATGTTACCACTGGGAGGTCAGAGATCTATCATAGTTAAACACCATATGGTGCTATAAACCATATGGTGGCCAAGTTACTTTTCAAGGACAAGTACATATACCGGGATGGCGCTATTCGCGAAATGATAATCTGGCGATTACCGTCTGCGGATGCTGAGCGACCACATGGTTTGAAATATCGGCTCTTCTAGGGATATCCCGATCAGAGTATGGTGAGATATGACAATGAACGGGGCACAGGTGACCACCGTCACTTTGGCGACCAGGAGGATCAGTACTCCTGGGTATCCGTCGAGCAGCTGATAGAAGATTTCAAGACTGACATCAAATCGTTACGAGGTGAAGACTATGAGTAAACAACATGTCCATGTCGGCACTGAATCGCCTGACCGAGGCTTTGAGCGCTTCAAGGATGCCTGACTGCATATTCCGGAGCAACGTGAACACTTATTCTGGTGCAACGTGAACACTTATTCTGGTTGAACGTGAACAGCCATTCCGGTTGAACGTGAACACTTTTCGGGTCATTTCCGGAATCGGTGTTCACCATCCCGGAATCAGTGTTCACGTTCAGCCGGAATCCCCCTCAACGCATTGTTTTTTCAACACTTTGGTACGCTCCCCGATTTTTTGAGGAGGGCATATGCCAAACAAGAGGATTCCAATGCGTAAACTAAGAGATGTCCTGCGATTGAGGCTGGCTGGCGGCCTCTCCATCCGCGAGATCAGCCGCAGCACCAAACTCAGTGTGGGCAGCGTCCAGAAGCTGCTCAACCGTGCCCAGGCGCTTGATCTCGGCTGGCCCTTGCCGGAGGATCTGGATGATGGCCAACTGGCCGGGCTGGTCTATCCAAAGGCTGATACCCGCAGCACTGGTCGATTCCACATCCCCGATTGGCCCAGCGTCCATCAGGAACTCAAACGGCCGCACATGACCAAGCAGCTGCTGTGGGAGGAATATACTCAGCAGTACCCCAACCGCAGCTACAGCTACTCCCAGTTCTGCGACCGCTACCGGCACTGGGTTGGCACGCAACGCCGGTCAATGCGCCAACAGCACAGGGCCGGGGAGAAGTGCTTTGTCGACTATGGGGGTTCGACCGTGCCAGTCATTGACCGTGATACGGGTGAGGTCCGTGAGGCACAGCTCTTTGTCGCTACCCTGGGGGCCTCCAACTACACTTATGCCGAAGCCACCTGGTCACAGTCGCTCCCTGACTGGCTGGGAAGCCATGTGCGGATGCTGGAGTACTTTGGAGGCTGCACCGCGATGGTCATTCCCGACAACCTCAAGAGCGGTGTCAGCACGGCCTGCCGCTCTGATCCGGACCTCAATCCCAGCTACCAGCAATGGGCCGAGCATTACGGCGTCGCGGTGGTCCCGGCGAGGCCGTTTCGCCCGAGGGACAAGGCGTAGACACTACACTGTCTCCTGTGCTGACGATTGGACATCGATCACCGCGGGTGCTCTGGGGCGCCGACTACCCTGACCCTTGACGATGATCTTACCCTCGGGTGGCAAGAAAAGACAGCGCCTGGTATTCCCGTACAACTCCCGTTCAAGCAAGCCGTTTCGGCCCCAGGTGTAAATCGTGGTTGCCGATACGTTCAACTGATCGGCCAGTTCAGGACCGGTGACAAAGCCACGATCGCGCAATCGCTCAAACCGGCTCTGTAACGCATAGGCGCGGCGTACGTGCAACACCTTCTTGGCAGTAAATGCCTGGCCTTGCCAGTTGCGGTAACCGAGCGCATTGAGCTGCAACGCTGCTTCCCGGTCGGTGCATGTCTCCAGGAGCTCATCCAGGGTTGTGACGACCTCCTCGGGCGTCTTGCGGATGCGCGACATGGGGAGCGGTACAGGCACAGTGAACGACTGGGTTTTTCCGCCGCGGAATCGCACATCGACGACGATGTCTTCACGCTTGGTGAGTGTCACATCTTCCACCAGCAACGCCACCATGCGCTTGCGCTCGATCGGAGCTGTGCGTGGGTCCCGCCACACGCGCGGGAAGTCCTCTGACAATGCCATAATCTGCCCGCGGGCATCCTCAGCGAGCAGTTGCTGGTCTGCTGCACGCTGCTGTTCCTGCTCTTGCTGCAAGGTGTCCAATCGCCGTAACCGTGCATTCCAATCTGCTTCCAGCGAGTCAGCCACCAGCCGATTGTCCGGATCCACCTTGAGGTAGCGACGTCGCGCGAGTTCCGCCTCATAGCGGGCCTGCTCCAGCTGGGTTGCCCGCATCTCATCGGCCTGGCGAATGCGATCTGCGATGTCCTCCTGCACAGCGAGTGCCACAGTGAGGGCTGCCGGGGCCACTGTCTCCAGCAGGAGATCGCTGATGGCCTGGTCGATATGGCTGCCACGGATCGATTGACAGATCCTGCCCGCCCGGCGCACGGAGGCCTCTGTACACTGATAGTAGGGTGCCAGTGTGGTTGTGATACGCTGGTAGCGCACCCGCATCCGCTCCCCGCAGATACCGCAGACCACACGGCCCTGCAGGAGGGCCATGCCCTCCCGCGGCATACCGCCGCGCTCTCCGCCGAAACCGAGGCGATTGCGCGTGAGGGTGGCCTGGTTGCGCTCATACTCCTCCCAGCTGATGTACCCGACATGCGCATCGGGAATCAGGACTTGCCAGTCTTCTCTCGGCAGCTTCCGCACAGTCGGTTGCAGCGAAGCGGTGCGGCCGCTGCGGGTCCGCCCGTAGACGAATGCACCGGCATACCGCGGATTGTGCAGAATCTGCACGACCCGAGAGTGGTCGAGCGGTCCCCAGTGCAGTTCACCTTTCCCAATCCCCCGACGGATACGCCGGGGGAACTCGAGACCTTCCTGAGTGAAACGCTTGACCACGGCCATCGCTGAGCCTGTGTCCCGGAAGGTGGTGAAGAGCCATTCAAGGGACTGGGTGATACGCCGGTCAGGATCGAGCACAACCTGATGATCGCCCTGGTAGACAAACCCGATGGGGAGCGGTACGGGGAGTTCACCGCGACGTGCCTTGTTGAGAATCCCGCCCTGCAGGCGCGCCTTCAATACGTGCAGTTCTGCCTCGCTCATGGTGCCCTTCAGCCCCAGCAGGAGACGATCATTGAAGTGCGCGGGGTCGTAGACACCATCCTCGTCCAGAATCAGCGTGTCCGAGAGGGCAGCCAGTTCAATCAGCCGGTGCCAGTCGGCGTTGTTGCGGGCCAGGCGGGAGACTTCCAGGCCGAGCACGATGCCAACCTCACCCATGGCCAGCTTGGCAACCAGCTGCTGGAAGCCATCGCGATCCGCTGCTTGGGCCCCGGAGCGGCCAAGATCGCTGTCGATGGTATGTATCCGCTCGATGGGCCAGCCGAGCGCCACAGCCCGTTCTCTCAGGGCGTATTGCCGCTTGGTACTCTCGGTATTGTGCATTACCTGGCGCAGCGAGGATTGGCGCACATACAAATACGCGTCACGGGCGAGGTGGGTGGTGGAGACCTTCTGGTGATGGACATCAGTAGACATGCTGGACCTCCGATTGGACCTGTAAAACCATATTGGCCAGGAGTCTCACCAAAGCGGGGTCAGGCGCCACCGCCGGCAGGTTCCGGGCCGGTGTCTCGTGTGGTGGTGAGCGGGTCGCTGGTGTCTGTGCCAGGAGTGCGAGTCCCCGCGCCATCCCGTGATACAGCATGGCACTGAGTCCACTGCGGCACTGGCCGCCGTCCAGTACCTGGGCGCGGAGATGCTCGTACATCTCGACAGCCCGGGGTGGCAGGGTTATGAGCGGGGGGTGTTCTGGCGTTTTTTTTTGCGCGCCAGGGCGCGTTCGATACTGCGGGGATGGATCCGCAATCCGAACTCGGTGTGGATCACATCTGCCAACCGGCGTGCACCGGTGGCGCCATGGGTGCCCAGATAGGTCTCGATGAAGGCCAGCTTCTGGCCATCGAGTTTGTGGGCCCCCTTGGGCCCTCGCCGGCGGGGCAGCAGTCCGGCCAGGCCATCGCGGGCATAGGCGGCCTCTGCCTGGTAGTAGGTGGGGCGAGACACCCCGAACAGTGCAGCGGCATCGGCCTTGGAGGCACCGTCGGTGTGGACCATCCGCAGCATCTCGTATTTGATCTGCAGCAGATCCCGTGGATCGAAGAAGGTATCGGCCTGGAAGCCGGGGGCCTGTACCCGTTCGGGATGGGCATTGAGGGTGCCGAGGGCTCTGAGGCGGGCGGTTTTGGGCTGTTGCTGGTTCATACTGGCATCCGGTCATGGCAATACGTAATATAATATATGCCGCAAATAGCCCTGTGTCAACCTGCTTTGATCTGGAATATACGTGCTTTGATGCGATATAGAAGCATTTTATCGCTATAATAGACAGAGTGGAACCTCTGTCACTCCTGTATAGCGGCGTATTTAGTATGACAAATGCGGCGTAAATCACTTTACACACCGCCGCTGTTGTGTCCGCACGGATTGCAGCAGGGTTGAGAGTTCGAGCAAGTCATCCGGACGAAACCAGGACCGGCCTGCTGATCGCTCCTGGAAGACATCGCGGTCGGCAACATCGGTCCAGGATGTCGCCATGGAGCAGAGCCTGCCGGCCTCATTGAAATACGTCACCCGGTCTTCGCCCCAGTGGTTGCGCCGAGTGCTGAGCCTGAACTGCTGACCCCGCCTTGGGTGGAAGGGGTGGGTCACGGTAAATGCTCTGGTTGCTCCATGGTCTGAACAACCAGCAGTTGATGACTTAGACGAAATCCAAGGCGGAAAATGCGGTCCTGGTGGTCCAGCGCTGGGTTCTGGCCCGCCTGCGCCACCACAGCTTCTTCTCCCTGGACGAGCTGAACCAGGGTATCCGCGCGCTGCTGGAGGAGCTGAACAGCCGCCCCTTCAAGCAGCTGCCCGGGTGCCGCCGGTCAGCGTTTGAGCAGCTCGACAGGCCGGCACTCAAGCCGCTGCCCGCACAGCCCTACAGCTACGTCGCGATCAAGCCGGTCAAGGTCAACATTGACTACCATGTCCGCTACAAGAACCACGACTACTCTGTGCCCCACCAGTACGTTGGCGAGCGCCTGGAGGTCCATGCCAGTGACAGGCTGGTGGAGATCTACTTCAAGCGCCAGCTGGTGGCCACCCATCCGCGCAAACAGACACCGGGGTTTACCACCAATCCCGCCCACATGCCCGAACGCCACCGGGCGCAGCAGCAATGGACACCGGGGCGCCTGAAACGCTGGGCCAGGGACATTGGCCCGGACACCCTGGTCTGGGTCACAGACCAGCTTGAGCGTCGGGATCACCCGGAGCAGGCCTACAAGGTCTGCCTGGGCTTGCTGAACCTCAGCACACAGTACCCGGCCAGCCGGCTCAATGCCGCCTGCCGGATTGCCAATAGGGCCGGCCTCAACCGCCTCAAGCAGGTCAGGGCCATCCTGAAGAGCAACCGGGATCAGCTGCCCGAACAGGATCAGCTGTCCGAACAACTCAGCCTCGAGGCTGAACTCCCCCAGGACCACGAGAATATCCGCGGTCCGCGCACGTTCGACTGAAGGAGACACTGCCATGACAACACCCATCACCCTCGCACGCCTGCGCGACCTGCGCCTCGGCGGTATGGCCCAGGCGCTGGAGCGACAACTGGAACAGGTGGGCACCTATGATGCCCTGTCGTTCCTGGAGCGCTTCGCATTACTGGTCGAGGAGGAATGCCTGGAGCGGGAACACCGCAAACAGGACCGACTGGTCCGACAGGCACGGTTCAAGCTCAGGGCGACCATCCAGGACATCGACTACCAGCACCCACGCAACCTCAGGCAGGACCAGATCGCCCGGCTGGCGCAGGGGGAGTGGATTGACCGCGCCCACAACCTGCTGATTACCGGCCCCTGTGGCAGTGGCAAAACCTACCTGGCGTGCGCGCTTGGGCACAACGCCTGCCTGCACGGCTACAGCACCCGCTACGTCCGCCTGTCTCGCCTGTTCCTGGAGCTGACCCAGGCCAAGGCCGATGGCAGCTACCAGAAGGTGCTCAAACAGATCGCCAAGACCCGGCTTCTGCTGATCGATGACTGGGGACTTGAAGTGCTCACCGCCGCCCAGCGCAATGACCTGATGGAGATCATGGATGACCGGCACGGCTCGACATCGACCGTCATGATCAGCCAGTTGCCAACGGATCAGTGGTACGCAGCCATCGGTGACAACACCCTGGCAGACGCCATTTTGGATCGGCTCATGCACAACGCGCACCGGCTACCGCTGAAGGGCGAATCGATGAGAAAGATCCTCGGTCAATTGACTGAAGATGAACACCTGGTGTAAAAATACGACAACGTGATGCGTTGGGAAATCAGGTGTTCACGTTCAACCAGAATCACTGTTCATGTTCACCGGAATGCGCACCTGACGCCGTGCTGAAGAGAACCGGCTGACAGAAACAGAGGTTCACCTGAACTACGAGGACTTGTCCATGTTGTTCGCAGTCTTGACCCCACGCCGATTGGAGATTTTGAAAGCTGTGCGTCAGCAGGGACCGCTCAGCATTCGTGCGCTATCAACAACAGTGAATCGCAACTATAAAAATGTTCACGCGGACGCACGCATGCTTATCACGGCAGGCCTACTGGAAAAAACACAGGAAGATACCGTACATGTGCCTTGGGACGGCATTGATGCACACCTGAGTCTCGTTGCGTGAATCACCCATTGAGTCAGCACATCGCCACATAAGTCGCGAAGAATCCAGGAGACTAAAACTTTTCGCCAAAAGGTCTCCATCGAGAAATTTCCCAACCCCAATAGAGTACGCGTCTCCACTATCATTGTAGATGGCGATCAGCTTTCCGTCGTGGAGAAGGGCCATGCGAGCAGAGGCCTGCAAGCTTTTCTCTGGAAAGATCGCGCGGCAGTTTCAAACTGCCACAGCCTCGTCGCGGACCTGGTGCAGTCGAATGACCCCAGGTGCGTGTTCGTCGCCGAAGTGGCAGAGAACTGCTTCCCGGGCCATGGCTTTCAGGTCTTCCCGGTCATCGCCCTGGGTGAAGATGCTGTGATGGAGCGTGCGTGCGTCGTAGCCGCCTTCGGCCGCTTCATGTACCTCGAAAATGATTCCACAGGATTTCATCTTTGCTCTCCGTCACTTCTGCTCCACTAATCAATGTGCGCTGGGTCAAAAAGTGTTTTCCAATCCTGAGATGAGCCTGAGGGCAGGGGGAATGAAAACGGGTTTACCTCAACCCGACTTAATGATATAAAACCTATAAATATAGAAACCATAATACTAGTATAAATATCAATGACGACGGCAAACACGCAACGCGAACGGGCGATAGCGCTTCTGCGGGACAGGGGTATGATGCGCCTGTTCGAATTCCAGAAATCCGGGATCACCGCCGCCACGGTGGGCAGAATGGTCCGCTCCGGAGATCTGAATCGCCTCGCGCGCGGACTCTATCAGCTGCCCGACGCGCCGCTTGACGCGAACCACAGCCTGGCGGAAGCTGCAAAGCGCGTTCCAGGAGGGGTTGTCTGCCTCGTGTCGGCGCTGGCCTTCCACAGGCTGACCAACCAGCTCCCCGGGGTGGTCTGGATGGCGGTCGGCAAAAGCCGGTGGTCACCGAAACCGGATGATGGTGGCGTGAATATCCGGATTGTGCGGTTCACCGACGCGCTTCTTGAGGAAGATGTCGCTACCGTTCAGATAGAACATGTGCCCGTCAACGTCTTTGGCGTGGGCAAAACCGTCGCAGATTGTTTCCGGCACCGACGGAAGGTTGGGCTGGGTGTAGCCCTGGAGGGTTTGCGGGAAGCGCTCCGGCAGCGGAAGGCGAGTCCGGCGGAGATTGCCCGGCACGCAGAGAGCGGCGGAGTCGCCACGGTCGTTCAGCCTTATCTGGAGGTCCTCGCTGCTGATGGCTAGGAAGATCAAGGATATCGGGACCTCTGTCCGGGCGCGTTTGCTGACCATCGGTCGGGAGAAAGGCCTGAATTTCGAACTTGTTTTGACCCGTTACGCGGTGGAGCGCCTGCTGTTCCGACTCGCGGAATCCCCTTACGCCGACCGCTTTGTGTTAAAAGGTGCTGCCTTGCTGATGACCTGGTTTGAAGAACCGTTCCGGGCACGCGCGATCTTGACCTTCTGGGTTTTGGCAATCTGGCACCGGCAGACTTGCTGCTAATTTTTCGGGAAATTCTGCGCCAGAACCATCCGGACGGTGTCATTTTCGATGCAGATGCTCTGAGTGTGGACCGAGTTCGGGAGGCAAACCCGCACGGGGGACTGCGCTTGGGGACGACGGCGACTATTGGGGGCGCCCGCGTCGCTGTACAAATTGATGTCGGTTTTGGCGATGCGACCGAACCGCCGCCAGAGTGGCTGGATTATCCGGTACTGCTGGATATGCCAGCGCCACGGCTGCGCGATTACGTGATGGAGACCGTGGTCGCGGAGAAATTCCAGGCAATTGTGGAGCTTGGCATGGCGAACAGCCGGATGAAGGACTATTTTGATTTGTGGGTGATCCGCCAGGAGTGCCGGATTGACCGTTCGCGTCTGGCGCGTGCCATATCAGCGACCTTCACGCGGCGGAGCACTGAGATTCCGGACCAAACCCCGGATGGCTTGTCGAAAGCGTTCGCGGAGAGCGACACCAAGCGGCGGCAGTGGGAAAGTTTCAGAAGCGGATTGCGCTTGGATCCCGGTCCGCTGGAGGATGTGATTGCTGTGCTCGATGATTGGTTGATGCCAGCGGCGTTGGATGCTTGCAACGTATCCGCGGCGACTGGTGGAACTGGTCCTGAGCCTAATGTGAGGTAAACCATGTCAGAGAAACCAACACCCTGCCGAACCGGGAATCTGCTTACGGGAGCCTCTCGGAAAAAGTCCATGGGCACGCATTCGCCCCAGGCTCCATATGGTGGAACCAAACAGCGCTCAACCAGGCCAATAGCGATTCAAGCACGTGCCCGATGAACAATGGCGCTTCAAAACGGAACCGGAAACATGATCGCCCACTTCGTTTCCGCCGACTGGGGCAAGACTCCGGGCAAGCGTGCCGTCTGGATTGCCGATATTTCCAGCGCGCGGATCCGGATGGCGGATCGACCTTTCGGTTCCTGGAACCTGGACAGGCTGCTTGACCTTGCGGGAGAACTGGAGGGAGACGGCCGGGTCCTGATCGGCATAGACGTGGTCCTTGGGGTATCGGCGGGCTATTGGAAACTGGTGCAGGAAGCATCCGAACCACCTCAGAAGTCATTTGTCCATTGGCTGGGGGATCTCGATCCGTCCGGACAGTTCTTCGAAACGGCTTCAGACCCGGATGAATGGCGGGCATCCCGGCCGTGGTTCCAAGTCATGCCGGGGCCCGGCGGCAGAATGTCTTTCACCGAAAAAGTCTCCGACGGGATGCTTCGCAGGGTGGATGCCGCGACCGGGGCGAACCCGGTTTTCGCGGTTTCCGGCATCCCAGGCACTGTCGGGAGCGGGACGCGGGCATTCTGGAAGGAGCTCATTCCACGCCTGTCCGGCGACAGGAACTTCGGAATCTGGCCGTTCGAGGGCGGCCTGCAGTCGCTGATGTCTGAACGGGGAGTGGTGCTCTCGGAAACCTATCCTGCCCTGGCCTGTGCCGCGGCACTGGCGGATCGCCTGCCCACGGTGCGGATCGGAAATAAAAAGACCCTGCCGGAATGGAGATCTGACATGTGCGACCAGCTGGACCAGGCCACATGGATTCGCGACCACGGGATCGACTTGGGCAGTCTCGACCAAGCGAGGGAGAATGAAGACGACTTCGATGCCTGCTTCACGGCAGCCGCCGTCCTTCGATGTCTTCTTGAAGGGATACAGCTTAACGACCCGGAGTGGACCGACGGCCGGGCCGAGGGTTCGATGCTACTGACGGGCTCAGTGAGCCTTGACCGTCGGGGGGCCGGACCGGCACCGGTCACGGGGAGTTCTTCCGGGCATATGGCACGTCGAAATATGAACCCTGCTTCAGCAAAGCCGCATGCCGGTCGGGAGACGAGCACCGGGCACCGGCGTGTGCACCAGTGCCCCATTCCGGGATGCACGAAGGTGTTTGTGGGATCCCGGGGCGGATGGGACGGCCATGTGGGTTCCCCACGGAAGCACCCCAACTGGCTGCCGGAGATCACGGATCCTGGACAGCGACGGCAGGCGTTCCGCCGGGAATTCGGTGACTGGTTCCGATAGTGGATCCATCCCTAACAGTTTGGACAAGATTGCAAAAATTTTTGTTGTTAATCAATGAGTCCTCCATTATCTCTCAAGAATACCCCGAAGCGCGCGAGTAAATTCCTCTGGGCTCTCCATCATGATAAAGTGGCCTACTCTGTCAATTGGCTGCACGGTCAGACGAGAGCCAATGCTGTTTTCAACAACTTCTTTATCGAGAGTGACAGATGCCGATATAGCATCAACAGCCCCTTGGTAAAGGCTTAAGTATTGTGGCATATCCCAATCTAGGAAGCTCCTTAGGATAGAGGTGGCAACTCTTGGATCGGCACTTGCCATGGTATTAATAACATCGGCCTTCATTGCCTGGTCTGAGCCTTCAAGAAAATAACCCTCCGCAATACTACGAACAGTGGCGTCAAAATCATCTTCTAATGCTGTAATAATTTGGTTTTTTATTCTTTCATCAGCTTTCGGATAAAGGTCCATATAAGTAAAAGCATCAGCACCGACTACCGATCGAACTAATGTAGGTTCTTTTGCTGCTACAGTAAGTGCTAATGCACCACCAATCGAATGTCCAACCAATGTACAATCAAATACTTCCTCCTTGTTTAAAACAGAAATTACCGCTTGGGAGAGATGTTCCATTGATATTGATTTAGAGATACTAGCGATGTCATCAGTATTTTGCTTATCAGCGCAACTGATAGGGGAAATACAACTATCTCCAAACCCTGGAAAATCAATGGAGAGGACAAAGTACTGCTGGCTAAAAACCTCTGTGTGATACTGCCAGAATCGTCTATGACCACCCCAGCCCGGGATAAAACAGAGTGTTTCCTTCTCGGGCGCTCCCATAGCTGTATATGTTAATGTCGTATTATCAAACTGATGTTGACGCCGGGAGATGTGCGGAGCTGCAATAGTCATTGTTTTTTTGCTGATGGGGAGGTCAAGAATGATAACAGGACAAGTACGCTGATATTAATAATAAGTCCATGGGCTCCTTCGTGGATTTCAAAGGTTTAGCCACAGGAAAAATGAGAAAGAAAAATGATGCTCCAAGACCACTCAATAATGCGTTAATGACAGCCATAACATTGGCTCGCTGCCAATAACAAGTCGCGATGCCCACGGGCAGGATTTGTGCAACCAAACCATTGGCGATGGTATACCGGCGGAAAATACTTTGCTCCAATGATATGGCCACCACGTAACTTACAATCAGAATCAGAACAATAACAATACGTATTCAGCTCAACTTCATTTTTACCCTTAGGCGTCCTGTCTTGCGGATACCATCTTGGACGATAATTGACCCAGTCGAGTGTAAGATGGTATCTCCCGAAGACATCGAAGCAGCCAATACAGCCGTTGCAACCATGCCAATTAGAAAAGCTGGCAACACCGATTGCATTACTACATCTAACAATAAGCTATCAGTTTGCAATTGTGCATTGCCGGTTGGTGCCGAATAACCTACAAAGAGCAGCGGAAACATCAATAACGAATAGAGCGGGTATAGTGAGGCCATACGACGGAGCGACTGCTGACTATCGTCATAGGTTCGGCTGCACTTTGTAGCACCATAGCCATTTTCTGGCTTAGCTAAAAGAAATGCCCCATCTGAACGTGTGGCCGTTCAATCACCATTGGGGAGCCTTCAGCGCTCTGCCAAACCCCATCGACCATACCTTGGAGATATGCCTCTCCATCTGGACTGAACCATGCACCAACCGTCCGCCGATTGAATGGGCACAAACTGGTCACAGTTTGATCGTGACCAACCCTGCGCGGATTGGATGCCGCCACCGTTTCGGCTGTGGATCACGACCAAGGAAGCGCACTTGGATGCGATGTGTGTGCTAAGGGACAGAAAAATAAGACTAGGCTATCGGGTATAATCAGGCATGAGAATCGGGTATTTCCCGTCGCAAATGAGGTATGAATGAAAGAGCCACTGATCACTGTTGGACAGGATACTTTGCAGCTTATCGCTGAAATCGATGAGTTCAAAGGCCAATGGCAGGCATTAAAAACACTCTCACCGAAACGCCTACAGCAGTTGCGTAAGGTGGCGACGATTGAAAGTGTCGGTTCGTCTACACGGATCGAAGGCGCAAAGCTTTCCGATGCGCAGGTAGAAACGCTGCTGTCAAACATCAGCTCGGCCTCTTTTAACACCCGCGATGAGCAGGAAGTGGTTGGATATGCCGAGGCGATGGATTTAGTGTTTCAAGCCTATGACGACCTGCATCTTACCGAAAACCATATCCGGCAGTTGCACCAAACCTTACTCCGCCATAGTACCAAGGATGATCGGCATCGCGGTTCATATATGTCGATGATCGCCCTAATGGAGCCACCCATGATCGGCATAATGGCGCCACTTTTTAAGGCTGATTAGCGGGTCTCAGACGGGTCTCTTTTTAACCGTTTTCACCCCCTGTTGTACACACCGATTCTGTCTCTTCCGGGAGCGGTCTTGGGCGGCGGTAACTGTCCCCATCCAGCACCAGTCGATAGGCACCGTGCCGCAGTCGATCGAGAGTCGCCGCGCCCAGTACCTGATTGGGGAACGCCTGCCCCCATTCGGCGAAGTCCAGGTTGCTGGTGACGATGGTGGCGCCGCGCTCGTAGCGCTCGGCAATGAGGTCGTGGAACACCTCATCGTGGGGCTGGCGCATTGGCTTGAGGCCGAAGTCGTCGATGATGATCAGCGGTGTCTTCACCAGGTTCTGGAACCGCCGCTCGAAGCTGTTGGTGGCCCGCGCTGCGTGCAGGTTGCCCAGGAGCTTGCCCTGGGTGGTGAACAGCACGTCGTGGCCCTGCCGCACCGCACAGTGACCGATGGCCTGTGCACGGTGGCTTGTACCGGTGCCACAGGGTCCGGCGATGAGCAGTGAGACTCTCTCCTCAATGAAGCGGCAGGTGGCCAGGTCGTGGACCAACGCCCGGTTCAGCTGCGGGTGCAGGGCGAAGTCGAAGCCCTCCAGGGTTTTCTCGCCCCGGAAGCCGGCCCGGCGAACCCGGGTGGCGAACTTCTTCTGCTCCCGCCGGGCCACTTCGTCCTGGATCACCAGGGCCAGGAACTCCGTGTAGGCGAGTTTGCCCTCGATGGCCTCGCGGTTGCGGACCGCCAGGCTGTCCAGCATGCCCGACAGGCGTAATTGCTTGAGCATGGGAGCCAGCTCCGGCATCGGGTTGAGTGTGGTGTCCATGATGTCTATCCTCGTGTCTGTTGATGGGTCAGTACTGTGCGGATATCGCGGGAGAAGCGGCCGCGGCCGGTGTAGGCTTCACCCAGCTGATCGAAGCTGGCTTGGTCCAGGGGCTGCTGGTCCAGGCCATTCTCCAGGATGGTCTTGATCGTGCGGTCGTGGGGGCTGGCATAGGCCAGTGCGCGGGCAGATGCCGCTTCCACCCGGCTGGTCCCAGAGCGCGTGCGGAAGCTGACGATGCCCTGGGCACCGCGGAGGGTGTCCAGCACCCGGTCGGCACAGAGTTGCTCGATCAGGGCATGGCAGGCTGGGCCAATGGCCTTGGCCTGGCGCAGGCACCACTGGGGATCCTGCATCCTGTAGGCCAGTGCGTGTGGAGGCAGGTGTTCGGGCAGTGTGGAGCGCTGTCCCGGTTGGCCCAGTCGCGGATGGATCGCGACCATCTCCTGATCCTGATACACCCCTGTCGTGGTCTCCGAGGCCCGCAGCCAGAGTGACTGGCCCACCAGCTGGTAGGGGACGGAGTAGCGGCACTTCTGGTGCTGGACGTGGCAGTCGCCGTGGACCTTGACCCTGGCCCAGCAGGCCAGTTCCGGCGGTGAGGCGGGTACGGGCCTGAGAAGATGCTGCTCGGTCTCCGCGAAGCGCGTCAAGGGCTTCTCGTGGATGGTGCCGTGGGTACGGTTGCCGGCGGTGCCCATCACCCACTCGGCCAGTTGCCGGTTGGCATCCCCCAGGCTGCGGAACTCCCGCAGTGGGCAGAAGTTCGCCTTGACGTATGTGACTCCGGATTCCACGATCCCCTTTTTTTGGGGCTCTCGTGGCGGCAGGGCGTTGATCAGGAAGCCGTAACCCTCGGCGCAATCGGCATAGGCCCGCTGTACCTGGGGATCGTGGTAGCAGGCCCGGGTGATCGCGCACTTGGGGTTGTCGATGGTGACTCGGGCGGGCACGCCTCCGAAGGCCTCGAAAGCCCGGCGGTGACAGCCGAGCCAGGTCTCCACCTTCTGGTCGCGGACCAGTTCGGCGTACTGGTGCCGACTCCATGCCAGGACCATGACGAACACCCAGGTCGTGAAGATCTCCCCCGTGTACACATCGGTGATCTTCGGTCCGGTGCCGAAGTCGATCTGGGCGGCATCGCCGGGCTCGAAGTCGAGTACGGTGGTAGCCCGCGGGTTGGCCGTCTCCATGCTCTGCAGGGAGCGGCGCACCGAGGAATAGCTCCCGGTGAACCCGTACTTGCGTATCAGCGCCTGGTGGATGGTGGTGCCCTGGATGCCATCCTCCCACCATTGGGTAACCTCTGCCGCGTGGGGTTCGACCAGGGACGTGGTCTGGGGCCGATCCTGGGACTGATCGAAGCAGGCGGCCAGTTCGTCTTCCCCGGGTAATGCAGTGCCCGGATCCAGCCAGCCACGGGTGCTGGCCAGCTCACGCACCGAGCGGATCTTTTTGCGACCCATCAGCCCGGTCTTGGCGATGGCGCGGTCGGAATCCCCGAGCCGCATGCGGACAAGTGCTTGTCTCTATTGGTACATCTCAAACCTCCGGTTTGCCATGTGGTGATGCTCCTCTTCCGGTAAAAAAATCCGGGGAGGGTACACCAGTGGATTGGATGTCTGAGGTCCGCTATTCAGCGGCGGGTGGCGCCATTATGCCGATCATCAGGTGGCGCCTTTATGCCGATCCTGGGGTGGCGCCTTTATGCCGATCCCAAGGTGGCTCCTTTATGCCGATCCCGGAATGGCTCCATATGGGCGATCATTAACAATATAAAACACTCCCCAATCATGCGGTGGCAAAGGATGCTGATGGGCGTGAAATCGGTGTCGTGTTTGAAACGACAACGCCATTTGACACGCCCAGAGAAATGGAGGAATTGGTGCAATGGGCATCCAAAGCCTTTGATGAATCGGCCATGCACCCATTGCTGATTATCGCTGTTTTCAAAGTGGTGTTTTTGGCCGTCCATCCGTTTCAGGATGGTAATGGCAGACTCTCACGCATTTTAACTACGTTGCTGCTATTGCGTGCAGGCTATGAATATGTGCCTTATGCGTCGTTGGAAAGTATTGTTGAAGAGAATAAAGACCTCTACTACAAAGCACTTCGGCGTACCCAAACGACGCTTAATAACGATGATCCTGATTGGGAGCCTTGGTTAGGCTTTTTCCTGCGTTGTTTGAAAAAGCAAAAGGCCAATCTTGCTATTAAGGTTGAGCAAGAAAGAACTGCCAGTGACAGTTCATTACCACTACTCTCTGTCCAGGTTCTTAAGCTCTTAGGGGAGCACGAGCGTTTAACGATTGCGCAGATAGTGGAGATTACAGGTGCGAACCAAAACACATTAAAAGTCAGGTTGCGTGAGCTAGTCAATGAAGGACGTATTCAGCGCCACGGGAAAGCACGGGCAACTTGGTACACCGTGGTTTGATAAAGCGAGACTTGAACGAGCAAGAAGGGTAAATTTCATTGAACGCAGTTGAGATAGAAGAAGTCATATCGCTGCTAGTACTGCTTCAAATTGATTCAGACCAATGTTAAAGTGTTTTATCAACAGTGTCCAGTAACATATTGAGAGTAAATATGAAAAAGAAGTACGTGGTTCGTTTGACCGAGGCGGAGCGGCAGGCTCTGGAAGCGCTGGTACGCACAGGCACGGGGGCGGCCTCTCGTCGCACCCACGCTCAGGGACTCCTCTGGGCTGATGAGGGCGATCATGGTCCCGGCTTGATCGACAGCGAGGTTGCGCAGACAGTCGGCGTGTCCGAAAAAACCCTGTGGCGGATGCGACAGCGATGCGTAGAGGAAGGGCTGGAGCCGCACTTGGACGCAGACCGCGCGTCCGGGAAAAGCAGCGCGTGCTTGATGGAGACGGCGAAGCGCGCCTGGTTGCGCTGATGTGCAGTGAACCACCGTCCGGTCAGTCCCGGTGGACGGTGCATCTGGTGCGTGATCGGTTGATCGAATTGAACGTTGTCGAATCGATCTCGCATGAATCGGTACGCCAGGGTGTACAAAAACACTTTGAAACTCTGGTGTGAGGAGATGTGATGTAGTCCACCGAAGCAGGATGCCGCGTGTGTGTGTGCCATGGAGCAGGTGCTGGCCGTGTACACACGGCCGTGCGACCCGGACGACCCGGTTGTATGCATGGACGAGACCAGCGTGCAGTGTGTGAAGGAGGTGCGGCCGGTGCTGCCTGGGAAGCCCGGACAGATTGAACGGTACGACGTGGAGTATGAACGGACTGGTGTGGCACACCTGATCCAGTTGTATGCACCTTGTATTGGATGGCGCCGAATAGATGTCGCGGACACTCATGCTGCACTGCACTGGGCAGAGGGTGTGAGGCGCCTGGTGCAGGAAGAGTACCCGCAGGCACAGCGTAGTACCCTGGTGATGGACAACCTGAACACACACACCGGCGCGTCACTGTATAAGGCATTTCCACCCGAAACGGCACGGGCGCTGCTGGAGAAACTGGAGTTGGTCTACACGCCCAAACATGGGAGCTGGTTGACTATGGCGGAGTGCGAGTTCAGCGTCGTGTCGAGACACTGTGTCAATCGGCGTCTGCCTGACCGGGCAACTGTAGAAAGGGAAGTGAATGCATGGGCGAAGGAGCGCAACCGAAAGGCAGTGACTGCGGACTGGAGGTGTACGTCCGACGATGCTCGCATCAAACTGAAAAGCCTGTACCCGTCATTATCATCTTGAAAGACTACTAGCTGAGCAAGACTTTGACTCGGCCACTTTCCCGTATGCCTTTCTGGAAGCATTCGGAAATAAACCTGCCACGATCAAACGCCTGAAAAGTGGCAATACAAACTCCTCAGATATAGATGGTGGCGTTTTACAGCGCAACAACATCCACATCGCTGTTTGCGATGAGGGCGAGGTGTCAGAAACACTTACTCAGCTAAAAGAAAGCCCTGCAACGGCCAAAGGCAAAGCCAAGTTTGTTGTTGCAACGGATGGCGTTGACTTTGAAGCAGAGGATTTGACCTCTGATGACCCGCCAGTGGTTTGTCGCTACCAAGAGTCTCCAGATCACTTCGGATTCTTCCTGCCATTAGCGGGTATTACTGCCGTTAAGCAAATCCGTGAAAGCTCTTTTGGTATTAAGACATGTAAGAGGCAACTGTGTCTCATAATCAGTTGGAGATAGCTTGGAGTGCTTATGCGTCTCAAGAGACGCCTCTAAGTTTGAAAAATAAACCGAATCAATTGTTGCGATCTAATCCATCATTGGAGCCGCGGAGAAAACGCTGGGCAGAAGCGTATCGGACAAGTGTGAGCTGCTGTTGCTGAAATTTGGATGTTCTACTCAAAATGGAATCCCTCGGTCAGGAACCGCAGGGGTATAATGTACCCTTGTGTCTCTTCACCTAACCTTTGAGTCGAGCTGCCTGATCTGTTATGAGTGTTCGCGTTCGTATTGCGCCGTCCCCGACCGGAGATCCCCATGTAGGAACCGCCTACATCGCCCTGTTTAATCAGGTCTTTGCCCGCGAGCAGGGCGGTCGTTTTGTGTTGCGGATCGAAGATACGGACCGTGTGCGCAGCACACCTGAATCAGAGCAGGCCATTCTGGCCAGCCTGCGCTGGCTGGGGCTGGATTGGGATGAGGGTCCGGATGTGGGGGGAGACTGTGGGCCATACCGGCAAAGTGAACGGGTCAACATCTATCGTGACCATGCAGATCAGCTGCTTGAATCGGGCAGGGCGTTCAAATGCTACCGGACGCCCGAGGAGCTCGATCAGATTCGCGTTCGGATTCGCAACGAGGGAGGCCGACGTGCGCTCAAGGAATCTGATGTGCAGTTGCCCGACAGCGAACAGGCGCAGAGAGCGGCCGCCGGTGCAGCCAGTGTGGTGCGAATGCGGGTGCCGGATGACGGCATCTGCATGGTTCAAGATCGCTTGCGTGGTGAGATTGAGCTGGACTGGGCGGGCGTCGATGCACAGATTTTACTCAAGGCTGACGGGATGCCGACCTATCATCTGGCCAATGTCGTGGATGACCACCTCATGGGAATTACCCATGTGATCCGGGGTGAGGAGTGGATAAATTCTGCACCCAAGCACCAGTTACTCTACCGGTATTTTGATTGGGATATGCCGGAACTCTGTCATATGCCCCTGCTGCGCAATCCAGACAAGTCCAAGCTGAGCAAGCGCAAAAACCCGACAAGCATTGGCTACTACAGAGATATGGGGTATTTGCCCGAGGCCCTGATCAACTACCTCGGGCGCATGGGATGGTCCATGCCGGACAAGTCGGAGAAGTTTACGCTGCGCACGATGATCGAACACTTTAATCTGGATAAGATCTCTCTGGGTGGGCCAGTGTTTGATGTTGAAAAGCTGGACTGGCTCAATGGTCTGTGGATTCGTGAAGAACTCGATGATGTCAGGTTCGCGGAACGACTGAGCGACTGGCATTTCAATCCGCAGTACCTCCACAGAATCATTCCCCTGATCAAAAACCGGATCAAGAAATTCAGCGATATAGAGCCTTTGGTTCGTCCTTTTTTTATTGGTCTGCCAGTATTGGACGACAGCAGTTTCGATGGGCTGCACCTCGATGCTGAGGCCCGCATCAGGGTCCTGCAGTTTGCCTCCTGGCGGCTGGATGGGCAGTCCTCATGGACACGTGATGATCTCTATCAGGGGTTGAATACGCTCGCCGGTGCGCTGGAGGTCACATTCAGGTCTTTTTTACAGCCCCTGTTCGTAGCCATGAGTGGCTCTACGGTGTGTCCACCGCTGTTTGATCTGATGGACATTGTAGGGCCGGATATCACCCGGGCACGCATTCGCCATGCACTGGCAATGTGCGGTGGAGTGTCAAAAAAAAAGGCCAGGTCTCTGGAGAAAGCCTATAAAAATTTGAGTCTGCCTCAGGTCTAGGTTGATCCCTGGATCAATGTGTCCTGCTGGGAGTTGTCGACACAGACGCGGTTTCGCACCGAAGCCTGTACCCTGTACATTGCCTGGTCAGCTGCGTGCATGACGGCATCAAAATCCGGGTGGGAATCGCTGTAGGAAACACCCAGACTGATGGTTGTGCCCGTATTGTTCTGGACTTCCGCTTTGAGGCGTTCGGCAATTTTTTCCGCGGTAACCAGATCGGTATTGGGTAACAGGATCACAAATTCTTCTCCACCCCAGCGCACAACCAGATCCCGCACGCGCACATGCTGTTACTGATACAGGTGGAGATTTCGATCAGGATTTCATCACCTTTCTGGCGCCCATGTTGGCCGTTAAACCGCTTGAAATGGTCGATGTCTGCGAGCACAACACAGTGTGAGCGCTGTTGTGTATGATCAATCACCTGAATGAGCTTGCGCCAGTTCCCGAGACCCGTGAGTGAGTCCCGAAATGCCATGTTCTGCTCTCGAAGCTGGTGCCTGACAGAGGCGATGGTTTTTTGTTCATGCGAAGAACCAGGCTGGAATAGATCAGATAGAAAGCCGAAAAGATAAGCCCCTCCCTCCATTCGGGTTCCGCCCTCATTCCGGGAGGGGGGGGTGAATGATGCACTTCATTAGACTGGAAGCGGGACTGTATTTTTTAACGATTTTGTGGTCATTTAGTGGAAATCCCGTGATTTCAGCCTCAGGCCACTCAGTCTTATGCTCAGGTCGACCAGGGCACCTGCTATAACGTGGGTGACATTGCTGTCGGTTTCAATGCGGCCCTTTACCATCAGCAGTTTTGCTGTCAGCAGGGATTTCCTGAAGTATTCCTGGGTGCGCCGCCAGACAATGACATTGGTGTTGCCGGTCTCGTCCTCCAGAGTCAGGAAAACAGTGCCACGTGCAGTACCGGGGCGCTGCCTGCCGGTTACCAGACCGGCAATCCGGACAAATTGTCCACTGTGCAATGACGCCAGATCACTGGAGCGTTTACAGCGGTTAAATGGGGGCTGGTGGCGCAGCAATGCCAGGGGGTGAGAACGAATGCTGAACCCGGTTGTCTGGTAGTCCAGGATAACACTGTCGCCAATTTCCGGCCCGGCCAGGCTCATGCCGTCCATACCTGCTGTTTCGGTACCGGACTCCTGTTGCAGGAGGGGTTTCGATGGCTCGATTGCCGAAGCCTGCCAGTGGGCCTGGTGGCGATGTCCGCTCATGGTCCGCAAGGCATCGGCCGCCGCCAGTTTTTCGATATCGCTGCGATGCAGGACCGCCAGGTGGGCCAGCTGCTCAATGGAGTCAAAGCCCTGCCTTGGCCGGGAGTGTTGAATACGTAAGGCTGCCTCCTTTTCCAGACCCTTGACAGGCGACAGGCCAAGTCGCAGGGCGCGCTGGTTGGGTGAGTGTGCGCAGGGCTCGAGCCCGTGTAACCAGTCGCTTTTCTGCACGTCGACAGGCGCTATTTTGACTTGGTGGCGACGGGCATCCTGGATGAGCTGTGATGCGGAATAAAAGCCCATGGGCTGACTGTTGAGCAGGGCGCAGTAAAAGGCCGCGGGATGGTGGCATTTGAACCAGGATGATATGTAACAGAGCAGCGCAAAGCTGGCGGAATGTGACTCAGGAAATCCATAGCCGCCGAACCCCTTGATCTGGTCAAACAGGCGTTGTGCAAAATCTGCAGAATATCCCCGCTCCAGCATGCCGCGTACCAGTCTCTTTTCGAATTTCATCAGGTTACCGTTCTTTCCCCAGCTGGCCATGGCGCGTCTGAGCTGGTCGGCTTCCCCGCCACTGAAGCCTGCAGCCACCATGGCCAGCCTGATAACCTGCTCCTGGAAAATGGGGATCCCCTTGGTGGGTTCCAGTACCTCGCGGATTTCCTCGCTTGGGTAGCTGACGGCCTCTTCGCCGTTACGGCGTCGCAAATAGGGGTGAACCATATCCCCCTGGATTGGGCCTGGGCGGACAATAGCGATTTCGATGACCAGATCGTAGAACTGTGCGGGCTTCAGGCGCGGCAGCATGCTCATCTGGGCACGAGACTCCACCTGAAAAATCCCAATGGAATCGGCTCGGCTGAGCATGGCATAGGTTGCGGGGTCTTCCTTGGGGATATCGCTCAGGCTGCGAATGCCAGGCTCGTAGGAAGATACCAACTCCAGCATACGCCTGATGGCAGATAGCATTCCGAGACCCAGCACATCGACTTTAAGCAGGCCCAGAGATTCGATATCTTCCTTGTCCCATTGGATCACTGTGCGTTCAGGCATGCTGGCGTTTTCCACGGGCACCAGTTCACTCACCTTGCCGGATGTGATCAGGAAACCGCCGACATGTTGTGACAGGTGGCGTGGGAACCCCATGATCTGCTCGACCAGCCGGTAGAACTGCTGCATGGTTATACTCTCCATGCGCATGCCGGTTTCCTCAATGCGTTTCTGCAAATCTCTGGAGCGATCCCACCAGGCCAGGGACTTGGCCAACTCATCAATCAGCTGGCTGTCCAGACCCAGCACCTTGCCAATATCGCGAATGGCGCTTCGCAACCGGTACCTGATAACAGTCGCTGCCAGGGCCGCACGCTCGCGGCCGTACTTGGTGTAGATGTACTGGATGACTTCTTCGCGTCGCTGGTGCTCAAAATCCACATCAATATCCGGGGGCTCATCGCGTTCTTTGGAGACAAAGCGTTCGAACAGCATATTGATCAGGTCAGGTGAGATTTCCGTGATGTGCAGGCAATAACACACCACGGAATTGGCTGCCGATCGGGTGTACGTCAATATTTGGGCAAATATCATTTTTCGCAGATATGAGGAGTTTTCGGTTGTGCGTACCAGTAGTCATCAAATCGGTTGCTGATGATATATGAGCGAAGCGATGCAATGCTGTTTGCGCCATCCTTGCTCCAGTGCATCCCGCCGCGTTTCAGTCGGGTACCGATGACATTTTTGCATCCGGCTTCGACTGCCGCGCTTGATACGCATAACCCCTGTTCTCGGAATGTCTTATACCGCATCCGTTCGTGGTTGCGTTCGAAATAGCCGAGTGCATTCTTAATCTTCTCACCTTGTACTGAAAGCGGGTGCAGAATATCAATCACATCCTCAATCTCTCCGGTTCTGAGGGCTGCACAGGTATTTTTTGCCCATTGTCTGCCGATCTCGGCATCGTCGCCGTACACGAGTTTGGAGATATCCCAGATTTTTTCGAGGGCGTGAAACAGGTCAAGAATCTGGATGGCTGTAGGAAACAGTTCCGTGAAACAGGCCCAGATCCACTTGGCCCCGTCTCCGATGACGACCTGACGGTTGGCATCATAGAATCCTCGCCGTAGGGCCTCGCGCTCCATGCGTTGTGCAAAGGGTGCCAAGTGCATAGCCAGATCCTTGGTGCCTGCACTTTCGATGGCCGCAGTGTGGGTCACCGACGAGACATCGATTCTGGCATGGCCCTGCTCGTCACACCGATCACAGCTCCAGACTGTTGCAACCTTCATTTCCCGGGTTTTCGAGGTCCCGTCGGGCTGCTTGCCCTTCACCCCTTCGGTCTCCGACCTGATCATCGGCACCCCGGTCCCGTCAACCCCGAGATACATGGTGCGTGCCGGAAGCGATTCCTGCTCGACTTGGCGTACTTCGTACTGACGTATGTCCTTCCCCAAGCGCTCGGCAGTTCGTTCCACCTGCTTGATACTCACCCGGACTGATGCCAACTCGTGCAGCAGGGTGTGTGATTGGGCAAAGCTTTCCCGGCCCGCCACCTGACCGATCATCCGCACTACACCCGGTGACAGGGCTCGTGAATCCAGACCCATGGCCTGATCCTTGGGAAACCAGCCCTGTGTGCAGTCATCACAGTAGTAATAGGCCCTGTGATATGTAATATCGCCCACGGCCGTGGTCAGCGTGCGAGCATGCTGACCACGATAGCGGGCCGGTGCACCGCAGTCACAGGGTATGTGGTTCGAAGGATGATCCGAATCATCCTGGTCCAGAAATGTCTCGAGCAGCGATGCGGCGAAGTTCAGGGCACGTGACTTGATCAATGACTCAACGGCATCGAAATCAACCCGGCGGGTAAAATCCTGTGCCCCCAGCAGCCTGAGGATGTCCTGCTCAACCTCCTGTGCGACAGTCTGTGTGAGCACGTCTGGTTCAGCGTTTTTTTTTACGGTGCGCCTGCACCTGTGAATCACACAATGACTCACTGACTTCGGTCAATTCGCCCACCAGTTGCTTAAAGCGCTTGAATTCCTGTATCTGCTGCTGTGTCTGCTTGAGCATAGGGGCTGGAATCGACCGGGTGACTGTTTTGTTTGTGACCTTGCGTGTTAACTGCCAGCTCTGATGTCCGGGGTCACCGGGTGTAGCACAGTGGCAGGCAGGTGATCCACATTTGCGGGAGACGTGGAGCAAGTTGCCGGGGCGGAAATCCCTGAGGGTGTTGAACTGGGTCAGCAGAGCATCCCGCTTGGCTTTGAGTTGATTGATCGTGTCCATGGGCAGAGTCTCTGGATGGTTGCAATACTGAAAGTATACATTACTTATAATAAAGCGTAAAAAATGCCTATCAGGACTACCGATTATGAAATTGCCTAAAATCTGACGCACACCCCTGCCGATCCCCGACCTTGACACAGAATGTTGCGGCTGCGGGCAAAGCGAACGATGTCCTCCACGGTCAGAAAGTAGTGCTCGTAGTGCATCTCCTCAATCAGGTGAAGCTCGTGTTCGATGGACGCTCTTGCTTTCTCCGGTATGCCCTGGGGCCAGCGCTTGAGCGCGCCAGCCTCGGTGAGCCTGCGTAAATGGTCGATAGGTCTGATGTTCCGGGGTACCAGTTCACATGGATACTGGTAGCGAAGTTCCTGGAGTGAAAAATTACAGAGACCGGTAACCCGAACTGTTTCTGCAAGCAGGTTTTGTGGGTAGAGCTGCTGCAGTACGGACAGCGGCTTCAGATAGCGCTCTGCATTCTGTTCACGTTCCTGGCCGAGTTGTTGAATAGAGGTGTTCAGGCGAATTGCGGTCACTGCGTCCAGAAGAGGGCGCCTCTCCGGAATGTGCATGCGCACCTGACCACAGGCCAGCATGGGAATATCCAGTTGCCGGGCAAGTTTGACCAGCTTCCGAAACTGTAATTGCTCGCCAGGCTGATAGCTATGGTGTACTCCCAGCCACAGGCGGTTTCGAAATGCACGGGACAGGGCCTTGCCCCAGGACAGATGCAGTTCCTGGCGGGTGTCGGCCAGCCAGATCAGCAGACAGTGCTTCAGGCGAAAGCGCAGGTCCTCTTCATGCAGGCAGTACTCGCCCTTGGGTGCACGCCTCCTCGCCAGGGTAATAAGCCCTGAAAGTTCTGCGTAGGCGCTCCTGTCGGGGCAAAGGGCGATGAGTTCACAGCCGTTGTGAAGCCGCACCTGGCTACCGATAATGAATTTCAGGCCCAGCTCCTGCGCACGCACATGGGCCTTGACCACCCCTGCAAGGGAGCAGATATCTGTAATTGCCAGGGCTTCGTAGCCCAGATCAAAGGCACGCTCCACCATTTCTGCCGGTGTCGAAGCACTGTGCAGAAAACTAAAATTTGTTTGGCACTGAAGCTCGGCATATCCCATAAAAATCAGTGTGGCAGGATGTGGATTAATCTATTCTCTAGAAATCGTATCAGTAACTGATAGATAAAATTTTATGAAAAAATACCTTGCGCATACCAATGGTCGCTGTGAAGGTCGTGGTAGATCCAGTAGCGTACCTGATCATCGCGTTCTGCAATAAAGTAATCCCTGATACAGGTGGCCTCTGTGCAGTTTTGTTGCCACCATGTGCCTTCAATACGTTCCGGTCCCTGGATGAGTTGCAGCTTCCCCTCCGGGTTCCTGCCTCTGCTCCAGCACAGCTGAGTGCCATGGCGCTGTATCCTTCGCGGCTGTTTAAACAGCCAGACAGGTCTTGGAGCCTGTTCAGCATGGCTGGCATATTGTCCGGTCTTCTCCCGGCTGGAGTGCTTCTTGAAAGGCTGTGCCTGAACAGCTTGCTGTTCAGGCAGGTGTTCGCTACGTGGTTCGAACTGGTAAATGGCCCTGGGACCAAGCCGGGTTTGTATGCGGGCAGCCAGTGCCTCAGCATCCTGTTGCAGGTGTTGTTGACGGTCTTCGGCCTGATCCTGGAACAATGGCAGTGGCCGGGCTTCGAAAGCCGTAGTCTGTTCACAGTGCAATTCAAGGCGTTCAACGGGAAAAACCAGCCTGATCTGCTCAAGACGTACTCTGGTTAATTCCATAAGCAGGTCTTTCTGACTGTGGATGCGCCCTGCACCCAGACTGAAGCTGTGTACCTGCCCCTGGGGGGAGTAGAGGCACCAGTCTATCTGGCGGGTTTCCAGCTGTTGTCTGACCAGAAAATCCATCAGCTCCTGCAACAGTTTTTCTGCGGGTGCTTCCAGCAGGCGGGTATTGTCCACAGCGTAGTGGAAGCTAATGCTACGCTGAAAGGCCTGTGCGGGCTGATTGTGCACCAGGACAGCGGGCCTTCTGCCTTCCAGTTCACTGAGCCAGTTGAGGAATTCCTGCCCAAAGCGCTTGCCCAGTTCAGCAGGGGGGATACCGGACAAATCACCGAAACACTGGAACCCCATGGCGTGCAGTTTGTCGGCGACATCCGGGAAATCACTGAGGTGCAGATGAGTCAGTGGCATGGAGTGGACACGCGATATGAAGACTGCTGTGTTGTCTTCTTTCCTGACAGGATACGTCTGGTGAGAAAGCAGCCAGGCACCCTGACGGCTGTGCGCCAGGCCGGTCCGGTAGTCCCGGTTTTTGTGACTCAATGCACTGCGCAGTGTGGCACACAAATTTTCGACACCACCAAACAGGCGCAAACAGCGGGATATTTCCAGTAACAGACAGTTATCTCCGTACACTTCTATATAGGGGGTAAAGTCATAGGCCCATGCAGCCAGATTCTGCAGTAGCTGCGTTTCAGCGGCTCTGTCGCGGGCCACGATCTCCGCCTTGGCAAGTGCATGGATGCCCGAGGCCTTCATTCCCGCTTTCACGCCAGCCTGTCGGGCGCAGCGGGTTGCCATGCAGACGCGATGCTGCTCTTCAATGACCAGAAATCGGCTGTCTCCGTCCCGGCTTCCTGCAGCTTCAAGTGGTAGATGGGGAAATCGTAGTGCGAGCCAAAGCATGGTGCAGTTTCCTCTGGGTTAGGCCGGAGTGTCCGATTCACCGGGGTTGCCGGATACAGCAGACACGTCTTGATCAGGAAAAGCTCCGGAGAACCAGACCGGGCTCGATAGTGGCGGCAGCGGTTGCCAGTCCTCGGGCAGTGCTATCCGGGCACGATACGAATACGGGCTGCGCTGATGTGTTCTGTGCAGGGACAGTGTTCCACGCTGTTTATGAATGCGGACGGCAAAACCTTTCTGGCAGGCTGTAATACTCAGGCGCAGGCTGGCCGGGCTGCTGTGTTCAAGTGCATTCAGATGCCGGAATACAATGAGCAGGGCACCGTTGCTGGAGGCATTGAGCTGCAATTTCCGCACTTCGGTGTAGGTCAGTCGTCGTGGCTCCCAGCAGAGTACGCCGAGACAGGCCGGGCTGGCTGCGGCAGTGCGCACACTGTAGATAAAGTTCCGGGACGAACCGCTGTCGATAATCAGGAAGCGGTGATAGTCCAGGCACAGTTGCTGTAAACCAGGAAGATGTAATTGGGCGGGGGGATCGACGAGTACAAGATAGCCAGCCTTTTCAAGCAGGGTGCACAGGCTTCTGGATAGCAGCTGCCATTCGCCCAGCCCGGAATGTTTCTGCAATATTTCAGTCAGGCCATACAGCGGCCAGCCCCGTTGCACGAGCAGGGCATTGATGTGTGGGTAGCCCGTATCCAGTGAGTGAATACCTGGCTGCCGACGCCAGGCAAAGCGAGCGGATTCACCGCGCCAGAGGTCAGGGTGGCGCAGCAGCTTTTCCAGTCTGAGATTTCTGGCAGAGCGTTCTTCAGGCGAGAGAGTGTCCATATACTGTATTTATATACAGTATATGGATTGAAGTCAATCCCCGGATCAGGCAGGACTATTCGAAAGTCCTGATGGTGGTTCGTTGAGATTTACGCCGATTTTTGCAGGCCTCAAAGGTTGCTGTGTTCTGATGGCGGTATGGAGGGGTTGGACGGAAGGCTCAGCAGGTGCCGGCTGCACGGGGCGGAGGTTCGCCCGGTGCGCCATCGTGCGGCTGATGCCGAACGCCGCCTGCTCCTCTGTGCGGTGGAAGACCGGGCGTACTTTCAGATCCACAGTCCTCAGTCTGCGAGTTTTACGTCGATCACAGCCCCACTCTTGGAGACACGTGTTGTGAACACCTTGGGCTTCGACTTGACGAGCGCAGAGAGCTGCCGATGCCCGAAACTGCGTGGATCAAACGCCGGGTCAAGCTTGCGAACAAGCCCGCCAACCACTCCAAGATTCGCCCAGCTGTCGTCCTGTGCAGCTGCAGAAACGGCCTGGCGAACCACCTTCGTCCAGCCCTCGTTCTCTTCGGCGATTTTCCCGGTCTTCTTCTCGGTTGCGAGGTTCGTAGTGAGCACGAATACATCGCATGCGTTGATGAACGCCTTGGGCGTCTTGGGTTCACCGATTCCCATGACGAACAGGCCGTGCTCGCGGATGCGGGTGGCGAGACGGGTGAAGTCACTATCACTCGATACGATGCAGAAACCATCGATTCTTCCCGAGTGGAGCAGATCCATTGCGTCAATGATCAACGCACTGTCGGTCGCGTTCTTTCCGGTGGTATAGCGGAACTGTTGCTGGGGCTGGAATGCGTGGTCCTGCAAGGCGGCCTTCCACCCGGACATCTGTGGTGTCGTCCAGTCGCCGTAGATTCGTCGCACTGCGGTTGTGCCGTACCTGACGGCCTCGGCGAGTATCGGCTCAATGAGCGAGGGCCGTGCGTTGTCGCCATCGATGAGCAACGCGATCTGGGTGCGCTCGGCGACATCGCGGACGGATGTCGTGTCTGCCCGGCGGGTGGTGTATGGAACCTGCGCTTCAGTCATCAATCAGATCTGGAAGCCAAATGAGTAACGTGTCGACATAAGATGACTCTGCGAAATCAATGGAAGCATGTGGAGTGATTTTATGCCTAAACACTTCGAGCGCACAATGCGGTACTGCAGCCGCCGTACCTTCATAGTCGATATAGTGAAAAAGCCGCTGTTGTGTGCGAGCCTTGGAGTGGGCCTGGAGTGGCGGGCGTGTTGATTCAGTCAACGGGTTCTGAACAGGCACCAGTGCGCAATACTTATGTGTTGGATTTCCTGCGATTGCACTGCTTGCAGAGCATTTGACAATTCTGTTCGGTGGTCTTGCCGCCTTCCGACCAAGGCGTGATGTGGTCGGCCTCCATATCGAAGATCTCAAATTTTTCCTTGCATAAGCCGCAGATGCCGTCTTGTTTTTCGAACGCTTTCTGCCTCATGGCGTCGGAAAACTTCCGTATGCTCAGATGCTTTTCCTCGCCAGTGAGGAGATACGGGTAAATGCCAGCCTGTTTTGTCACATCATCATCCATCAAAAGACGGACAATTTCTTCCTCAAGCTTTGCGGGATCCAGGCTCTCATCCGTGAGTTGCTCGTACAGCCCACCCCAATCCACACCTTTCATGGGTGCGCGGTACTTCGGGAAGAGCGCTTCCACCCGAGTGATAATAGACTGGAAGTGATCCCATAAGGCGGTTGCGGTGGGGTCGTGCTGGTGCGCGCCCATGTAGTCCTTAACCGTCTGATTCTCGTCTTTAATCCATTGGATCGCGGTTTCGAGGTACTCCTGGCGCTCAGCCCGCCCATTCAAATACCGGCTGCCTATTGCATAAGCGGGGCAGGCGGCCCCCCTTCGGCTGAAATACTGTTTTGCGTTGGACACCCAGGGGCCGGCAAAGACCGCATTGCGTAATTCCTGATCGGTCAGCCGTTCACCCGCAATGTTGATGATCTCGAACCAGTCCAGCTTTTCGCTGGCGCTCCCTTCGCAGATATATACCTGCAACGGGTAATCGAGAATCTGCTCCTGTTCGTCGTCTTGCAGATTATGGAAATATCTCCCATCAAGGGAGAAGTCGCTTTCCACGTACTGAGCGATCGAGATCGTGCGTTGCTGGCCATCGATGACTTCATAGCTCCCATCTTCGCGCACAGCCCAATACATCACATTGAGCGGATAGTCATTGTTTATGGTCTCGATAACCGCATCTCGCTGCTTGTCCTTGTACACGAACTCGCGCTGAAATGGCGGGCGAATATCGAGCTTGCCGCTATAGCCACGCACCCCACCCTCGCCATCGTCATAGTAGCCCTCCACGAGGTCGCGGACTGTGATTTCATGCAGGTCGATCTTCATTCGTGAAGCCTCCTGTTTCGGATTATGATTCTTCGATATGGGACTTTCACTTCTCCGTTTTCAATCATGTATAGGTCCCCATCTACCGCTCCCCTTTTTTGCACCTCTCTCCTGAATCTCCTGTGTTCTGGTGTAAATGGCCTCACACCAATAGATTTCCCAAGACCAGCAATCCCGATTCCAATAATCTCAAACTGCTCCGGATTCCACTTATCCAAAAACGTGATCGGCACTCCCATCGCCCCATCCCAATCCATCGGGATTTCGGCGGTCTTGTCTACATTGATCGCGTCATAATTGTCGTAGTGCGGATATTCTTCGGGCGAATACCGCTTGTATAGTATCAATGCCTCGTGGCGCTTTCGGTGATCGAGATTGGTAAACCATGCCGCGTTACCCAACCGGCCCTTAATAACGCCTTTGACGATTCTATAGGCACTCCCTTCCCTGGCAGTCGCTGCAAGTTCCTGCGCATAATCCTCCGGCACATCAAACAGCATGTCCTGGCCCTTTGGGGTGACACCCAGCCACATTCTGTTGTCCTTGATCAGAGGGAAAATCTCCTTGTATGTGACGGCATTCTGACTCCCGACGATCAGAAACTTCTTCTCGTAGTCCACCAATTGGGCGACGTAGTCTCGGAACAGCGAAAACGGCGGGTTGGTCACGACGATGTCGGCCTGTTCAAGAACCTCGATGCACTCCTGACTGCGGAAATCGCCGTCGCCTTTCAGTTCCTTGATGCCAATGTCTTCAACATTGGGAGTGCTCTCATTGTCCCTGAACCCATCATATTCCAGCATGATGGCCCGTTCAGAATCATGCTGGGAAAACAGGTCTCGATTCTGGTTTTTATAGCAGGTCGTCATCAGTTTCTTGAGACCAAGGTGCTCGAAGTTGTATGAGAAGTAGTGGAAGAAGTTCGAGACGCGGGGATCATCGCAATTGCAGTACACAACCTTGTCGCGGAAATGTTCAGAGTAGTGGCGCAGCTCGTTCTCGATGTCGGACAGCTGCGTGTAAAACTCATCTTTACGCTGCTGTCTGGCTCTTCGCAGGTTTTCATTCAGATGCATGGACATACTCCCGATGCTGGCGGTTGAGGTAGGCATAAAAGTGCCCTAATGGTCGCGACTGAGGGAACTCCCAACCGAAAAACGACACGCGGGCAATCTCCACCACTGTGCCCACCTACAGCGTCCACAATAGGGCATGAACACATGATTCTAACACCTCCGCTATTTTGGAATGGGCGTAGGCTGATCCTGGAAATAGCTGAAAGCCCGGCAATCCACTGCGTTTTACCGAGCTGGTCTTCCGTGCGGTAGAGGCCGATGGGTTCAAGATTGGCGCAGAAGGATGTCATCCCATCCTGGCGGGTGAAATAGATGTTGGATGAACCGATCTGGGTGGATTCTGGGGGTTGAAATGGGAAGGTCTGCATGCGGGTCACCTGTCATAAAACTGGGAATCGGACAACGGTATGCAGTATCCGATACGTCTTTCGCGAGTGCGCCTTGATGAACAAGATGTGCAATGTAACGATCAACGGCTCCATCGCCCGCCCCAAACTTTTCAGGGACGCGCCATCCGCGGTCTGAATGGCCGGGGTTGACCAGGAAATCATCAATGAGATTACCAATATCCGCCAAATCAAACGGCATGTGTGCAGCATTATGAGATTCCACAATTTGAAGTACCGCTGCAACGAGTTTTTTTGAACGGCGCATATCCTCCGAATTTCTATTCTCGTAATATCCGATGCGGTATTGATCACGACGCTTCTCAGCCGCAGACCAATCGGAAATTTTGTCCAATTGACCATTCACATCGCGTGGAAGGAGCGATTCTGATAGAGCCTTCTGTGCCCAGCAGATATGGCGGGGCCAGCACTCGGTTGAGTCGAAAAAGGAATGGAGGCGCTCATACTGTTTTCCAATCTGAATACCGAAGTATGTGCAGAAACCATCGACAATCTGCTCAAGCTCTTGTGGTCTGAGGGCTCCTATCGTATGGGGAAAGACACCATTCGTGACCCCCATTTCATCTACCCGATTGTCCGTGTCGTCCAAGCCAGCAAAGACAATGGTCAGCGGCAATTGTATCTGATTGGCGTCGTGAATATATTGCAGGAACTGAGCATGAGGCGTTGTATGGTCCCCCGCAAACCGTTGCGCTTCATCAATCGCGAGGATGACCGGGTTAGCCCACTTTTCTGGGGGAAGCATATCTCGCAGGGCGAAAAGATCTTCAGGCTCTGTGTCTTTCACCATGGATGCAAAATCAGCGCTGAACAATAAAAAGCTGATGCTGTTCGCTCTTTGGGCCAGGTCAGATCCAGCTGCCGCAACCATGTTGAGCCAGTCTGCTTTCTGTTTGGAAGCTACCACAGCAATGGCCTTCAACACCTCGGTGCGACGCGTTTCAATATCAGCGGGCGTCACTATGACAGGGCGTAACTGACAGTCTTCTCGCGCCGCCTTGTTCTGTAGCTCAGTCAAGATCGATGTTTTGCCAGCGCCAGGTGCTCCCTGTATGACGATTGTGTTTTTGGGCGGAGCGTCTCCACGTTCAAAAGCGCGCCGAGATGTCGCGAGAACCTCATCAATGATGTCTTTACGGCCGACAAATACAGGAGGAAATACACCGCTTTTGTCGCTGATGAAAATTTCCAGAGACTGGCGTTTGAATTCAGTCATAAGGAAACCTTGTAGTTTTGTCCTCGTCGACAGCCCGTTTCATGGTGTCGTATAACCAACTGCAATTGTAACTACTCGCCCCTCTTCCTGCTTGATCATTGTGGCGGCGGTGCCGTTGAGTGCGATCTGGATGGCGGTCAGCGGGTTGTAGCCTTGGTGGGCCATGGATTGGAGGGAGCTGGAGATTCAGCAGTGGGCCTCGGCGTGGCGGAGGGTTCGGACGCACAGGGAGACTGTCTGCCTGACCTTGGCCATCCGGGTATCGCACTCGGCGCGGGTGTTGGTGAACGGGGTGTCGGGGTCGCGGCGGTGCGCAGCGCCTCGGTGTCGTACTGGATCAGCGCCTCGAAGCGCGCCTTGAAAGCGTCGAACTCCGAGCGCAGCGACGCCCTGTTGACCGTCGCCATGGGCTACCCGGACTCCACCGCCATGGTCGCTGGCGGCATCAGCGCGATCAGCGCCTGACACAACTCCGCCGTCGCCTTGGAACCACACTATGCGTTGCCCATGACCCTGTGCGATCATGAAACGCACACACCAGAGAACCTCTTTCCTACAGTGTCAAGGGGGGTGAGGTGTGCAGGCTCTTACCAAACCAGCTTGAGTTCCAAAACTGCGGCTTGTGTAAAAAATAAAGGTGCGCTAATGCGGCTTCATTTGGTACTCCTTTAGATGGAGAACAAGCCACAATATGTGCGTACTCTGCGAGGAGGTGACCATAAGGACCATTGATTTGAACCCAGGATACCGGCCTGTGATCGGCGCTGACCGCATGGTGCCTATGCTGGATGGAATAGATTTTGCTGATGACAGTTTCCTCCTTTACAACATTGAAGTTGTCGATGAAAACAGGTACCGAATCGCTTTGACGCTGGCAGGATTCAAGCTCAAGGAACTCGAAATCGAGCGGGTAAACCAGCTCAGAATCACCGGACGCAGGTGCGGGGGTGAGGGTGAAGGTGAAGTTGAGCCCAACTACCGGTGTCAGGGCATTGCCGAACATGGGTTTGACCGAAACTTTCTGCTGGCAGACCATATGGAAGTACTTGGCGCGGAGCTGCAAGACGGTTTGCTGCACATCGACCTGGTCAGGGAAATTCTCGAGGCGATGAAGCCTCGAAAAATTGCCATTCAGACAGCGGATGTTATTGAAAGCAGCTGACGGATAAGTGCGGGCACGCATAAGACACCCGATATTCCGGGGCCTTTTCCATTAGGCCAACCCAAGAGGTTTGGTTATAGTTAGGCTGATTCAGGGCCTCTGTACATGCAGCCGGTTGTGCAGGTCTCGCATACCTCGACCATACTGAGTTTGGGAAGATGTGGGTGGAGGCGGCCCCAGATCCACTTGGCCAGATGCTCGCTGGTTGGGTTTTCGAGCCCTTCGATCTCATTCAGATAGCGGTGGTCCAGCTGTTCGAAGACTGGCCTGAAGGCAGCCCTGAGATCAGCAAAATCCATAATCCACCCGGTTTCTGCATCAGGCTCGCCCGAAACATGGATGCGTATCCTGAATGAGTGACCATGCAATCGCGCACATTTGTGCCCATCCGGGACGTTTGGCAATTTGTGAGCCGCTTCGATGTGGAATTCCTCGTAGATTTCCATGTTTTTCACCGGGCTGGAGAAGGCCGCGAATCTTACTCTCGGGGTTCTGTCATGTACAGAAACCTGCATCTGGAAGAATATTTGACAAGGGTTGTTCGTCCGCTAGAATGCACGCCTCTTCAGGAGGGTGGTTAGCTCAGCTGGTAGAGCATCGCCCTTACAAGGCGAGGGTCACTGGTTCGACTCCAGTACCACCCACCAAGGATACGCGGACCGGTAGTTCAGCTGGTTAGAATGCCGGCCTGTCACGCCGGAGGTCGCGGGTTCGAGTCCCGTCCGGTCCGCCACTATGCAATTTTTGGGAATTATATACTTATTGCCCCAGGGGTCGGATGATGATACGGTGTGTGAATAGCTGCTGGAACCAGCTACCCCAAACGCTAGTTGGAGCGACCACACCGATGCGGATGATACGCACTCACAGTCAACAGGCACAAGTTTCCACCGCAACGCATCAGCGGCTGAACAGATTCCTGTATCTCTCCCGACAACTGTACAACGCCGCCCTGGATGAGCGCATCAATGCGTATCGGAAGGCTGGCGAGTCAATCGGCCTGTACGATCAATATACGTCATTCACTCAGATACGCAGAGATGATGCTGAAATGAGCAGCTATGGTGTACAGCCGTTCCGATCTGTCCTGAACAGACTGGATAGATCATTCAAGCGGTTTTTCAGGCAGGGTGGCTTTCCGAGATTCAAGGGCAGGAACCGGGGCATCCGGTCATTTGAAACACATCAGTTTCGCATTCGGGTATCAGGGACAAGGCATGCCGTACAGATCAAAGGCTTTGGCAGGTTCATTGCGAAGGCGGTGCCAGAGGGTGAGATCACGCTGGTTCGGATTGTGAAGACACCTGTCCGGGTGATGGTTCAATTCGTCTGTGAGCAGGAGCGGGAGGTATCGGTTGATCAGTCTCCCGTCGTCGGTATTGATGTTGGCGTGAAGGCACGGGCTACCCTCTCGACTGGCGAGTCGGTGCCGAAGGTGGCCATCAATCGGGAACGCTCCACGCGGCTGCAACGCCGCCTCAGCACAGCCAAGAAGGGAAGCCATAACCGATACAAGAAAAAGCAATCGCTTGCCAAAGAGGCGTACAGGGTGGCAGAGAGGCAACGGAACGCTGTACATAGAACGACTACAGATTTGGTGAAGCGACAGAGACACTTCGCGGTTGAAGACCTGAAGATCAAGAACATGACTGCCCATGGTGGCAATCACAAGCGGGGGTTGAACCGATCAATCCTTGAGCAACAATGGGGAACCTTTATCCAACAACTGACCTACAAGGCTGAGAGTGCCGGTGGTTCAGTAGTGAAGGTGAACCCCAGAAACACGTCAAAGACCTGTTCCGGGTGTGGTTCAGTCCATGAATCACTGACCCTGAAGGACAGACTCTTTGAGTGTCAACAGTGCGGCATGGTTCTCGATAGGGACCTGAACGCCGCACTCAACATCAGGGAGCGTGGCTCGTCGGGCGGGAAATTACCCGATATGCGGCCTGATGGTGTACCTATCGGCGGGGTTACCCGCCGTGCCGCATAGAACAGTAGCTTGGGGCACCAAGTATATAATTCCCCAATTTTTAGAGTCTTTATTTATTTTTATTCGGCCAGCAACTGCACTGGCGACGAGGTTGTAGTGGTGCTGCCCGCTGGCTGTGCGCGGCGCCATCAGTCGATATAGGTGGTAACCACTTCCATCAGACTGCTGATCACTGAGCTGTCATCGCAGAGAGGGCTGATCATACCTGCATGGACCGCTTCGCGCGGTGGGAAACCTTGACCCATCAGGTCCGCCGCCGCAATCAGGGATCGCGTGGAAGACACTTCCGACAATCCTGGCACATCGAGCTGGAGAATGGCATTGGCCAGACGCACGAGGTCGCTGGCGTGGTCGGGTGCGATACCGCTCTCCCGCTGGATAATCTCTGTCTTCAGATCTGTAGGCAGAAAATCGAGCTCGATGGAGACCATTCGTTGGCGGGTGGACGGCTTGAGATCCTTGAGAATGCTCTCGTAGCCCGAATTATAGGAGATGATCAGCATGAAATTGTCAGGTGCCTTGATGGCTTCTCCAAGACGTTCCACGTATACCTCGCGGCGGTGGTCGGTCAGGGCGTGAATGGCGACAGTCTTATCGGCGCGGGCCTCAACCACCTCATCCAGATAACAGACACCACCTTGGCACACAGCGCGAGTCAGGGATCCGTTCAGCAGCCATATGCTCAACAAAACGGGTTTTCCGGACACCGGTCGACCCTTTCGGCATCAGACCATGCCGACTCTCAAATGCAGCCCAGAAGATGGATTTTTCGTTGTGAACTTCCATGTAGAACGGAGATTCGCTCATCGCCAACAGTCGCGTCGTCCTGCTGTACGGTGCACCTGTCGAAGGGATCAGAAGATTGACTTGTCAATCTATATTATACGCATGATAATAGGTAGTGTGATAAAAAAAAGCAAGCGTAAGGAATGTATTCTATGGCATCCAGATCAGCCAATTCTGCTACCGGTTTCCTTATTCACGACGTGTCGAGAATCCGTAAGAAGGTGGTCGACCAGGCGGTTGCGCCTCTGGGTATCACCCGATCCCAGTTTTGGGCATTGGTGAATATTGCCCGCTACGGTGATGACGGCATTGCTCAGACTAGATTAGCGCACCTGATGAGCGTCGGGAAGGTGAGCCTGGGGGGGCTGATAGACCGAATGGAAGCCAACGGAATTCTTGAGCGTTTGCCCGATCCGGTTGATCGCCGCGCCAAGAAGGTCTTCATTACACCCAAAGGCGAGAAACTGTTGCACGAGTTGCAGGATGTTGCGGAACGTATCAACAAGCAGATTATGAAAGGCATCACTCAGGAGCAGAATAAAATACTGGATGACGTGCTCAAGACCATGAAGAAGAACCTGCTGCACATTGATGGAGTGTCGGGCTGAGCGACCGATCAGCCGCTCAGAATCTTGTCAAGGGCGGTCTGCGGAAGCAGCCATTTCAGAAGGCGCAGAGTTCTGGCACCGAGACCGATAGTGCAGTGGGCGTGGGGCCTGTGCGCGTCCGCAATGTGCAGAAGCTTGGTCGCCACAGCGTCAGGCGTGACGGCCAGTGAGTCGAACCTGCGTGTCGCCGTCATGTGTTTCTCGAAACAGTCCGAATACAACTGACGCAGTTCCTCCGGTTCGTTCTTCATCATCTCTTCCACTGCGTTCGCGTGAGCCCTGAGCATATGGGATTTCACCGCACCGATATTGGCGGAGATGATGTTGAGACCCATTCTCCGGGTTTCACAGCGTGCTGAGCTTATCAATGCTTCGAGTGCCTACTTGGAGGCGGGGTAGGGAGCGACGCCTGGCCCAGATACGAGCCCCCACACAGAGCTGGCCATGACTAGGTTGCTGCGGCTGGCGCGCAGCCGGAGAAAGGCTCCCTGCATTACGAGCATCGAGCCCATCGTGTTGATCTTCAGGGTCTGTTCGAGGTGTCCCGGGTCGATGAACTCGACACAGGCGGGAGTCTGGATAGCCGCGCAGTGAATGACTGCGTGCAGAGGCTCACTGTTCAGTTTTTTGTCAAGGGTCTGATAAACGGCGTTCACTGACTCAGGATTGTCCACATGCATGATCTGAAAACTAAGCCGTTCGTGAGAATCGAAAGTGTCGCGGTGCTCCTCGTTGCGCACGGTGGCAATCACGCGCTTACCCTGGGACAGAGCCCTATGGACGACGGCACGACCGATATCGCCGTTCACCCCGGTGACCAGTATATTGGTTGCCATTGTGCGCTCCTGACTGGGTCTGTGCGCCACCATCCACAGCCAGGGTCTGACCTGTGATGAAGCCCGCTTGCTGCGAGCACAGGAATAGTGTGGCATGGGCAGTATCGTCCGCCCCGCCAAATTTTTGCAGCGGAATCGTCGATCTGCGGAGTTTGTCGACGCACTCCGGCGAGAGCTTCTCTTCCATTCCCTTTGTGCCCAAACCGGCATTGATCCAGCCCGGTTCAACGCAGTTGGCACGGATGCCATGCTTGCCGGATTCTTTGGCCATGCCCCGCACCAGCATTTCGATCGCTGCCTTGGGCGCTGCAGACATGATGTCAGCTTTGAGCACACACACCACTGCCGAGGTGATGACTCCGACCAGGTTGCCGCCACTCTGTTTGCCAAATTGCTGCACCGCACTTTGAATCAGGTTGAAGGCACCATTGACGTCCGCGTTGATGACGTATTTCCACTGGATCCGGGAGGAATATCACCGATCTTGGAGAAGTCGAAACGGGGGCCTGCCGCGCACACGACATGGGCGATGTGATCATGTTGCTCTATCGCTGCCCGGAACAGGGTTTCAACCGCTTCGGTGTCGGAGAGGTACACCGTGTGGCTGCGGACTGAACGCTCTGTAATTCGATATCGGTCACCATGGCTTCTGCCTTGGCCTGATTGCCGTGGTAGGTAAAAATGACCGGCGTGCCAGCCTCGGCAAAGAGACGGCAGATGGCCTTGCCCAGACCACCGCTCCCACCTGCGACGAGTGCCGCAATTTGATCGAAACCGAGTGTGATTGATATGAGACGTATTCCTTATATGCGGGATATGCGGGCCGAACCCTGATCCAGCACTCTCGCGTTTCTTTCGTGCGCGCTAGCCGCAAAGCGGATAGCGCCGCTCCCTTCATCCCAGATGCTGACTGCAATGGTTTCCCCAGGATATACCGGCTTGCTGAATCTCAGCCCCACGAAATCCAGGTGCTCTGGCTGGTTGTTACAGCAGGTCATCAGCAGGGCACGGGTTGCGACACCGAAGGTACACAGGCCGTGCAGTATCGGCTGTTCGAATCCGGCCTTGGCCGCTTTCACCGGGTCAGCATGAATCGGGTTGTAATCTCCGGACAGCCGATATATGAACGCAGAATTTGGTGCTGTGGGGATTTCCACAACCTGGTCCGGTTCCCGCTCAGGCACCGGTTTGAGAGGTTCAGGTTCGTACCCGCTGCTGCCGCATCCGCCGTCGCCGCGCATAAAATAGGACGAGGTGACCGTGCTGGTCAGGTCACCGCTCTCTTTGTCGGTCAGGGTCTTTTCATGGTAGAGGATGGAACCCTTCTCGGTGCCCTTGTCCACGACGCCCAGCACGCGGTAGTTGCCGATGTATGTCTTGCCGGGTTGCAGGGGCAGGTGCTGCGTGATGGCTTGTTCACCATGCAGCATTTTGATCCAGTTGATTTCCAGTTCAGGTCTGGTCACCCAATCCCCCGGGTGGGCGATGACCGCTGACTGACTGGGGAAGGCCTTGAGACCGTCTTCGTAGACAAATTGCAGGTGCGCGGGGTCTGCGGGGTCCATGCCGAGGCCGATCCCCAGTGCGTAGAGCATGCAGTCCCGTTCGCTGATGGTGTGTTCCACTGGGCCCAGTTGGGCACTCAGCACCCTGTCCAGATTCATCAGGCTGGATCCCAGGTAAATACATTCAACGAGTGGTCAAGCGGCACCATGCTGCTTTTGAAGCCCGGCAGTACAGGATCGATCACCGATTCGGTGGTGATGCCACCTTCGTCACCGATATGCATGGTGCGAATCGGTCGTGGTTGACTGAACAGATAGATTTCGTTGACGCGTGCACCGAAAATCTGGCCAGTGGCATCGGCTGCCACGTCCGAAAGCAGAGCACACACCAGCGGTGCGATATGTTCCGGTTTCATGCGCTCGATCAAGCGCCGGCGCCTTCGGAGATGTTGTACTCTGACGCCAGAGCCTCTGCCGGAATGAATGCCCAGTCGCTGTGCCTCGGCGGATGATGATGTCGGACTCCGCACCGAAAGGGGCCGGGTGGAACGGAACGGCGATTTCGGAATGGAAGATCAGCCCGTAGGCGGTGGTTGCGGCACCGGCTCCGGTGCGGTCACTGGACTTCTCCTCAAGGACGGTGTTCATGCTCTTGTAGTGAATCAAATTGCTTGAGGATTTGAGAGTTATTGTCTCGCCCGGCTCACTTTTTCCAAAAGTTCATCGGTTGTTTTTGTTCAAACACATGGTTTTGGATCCGCAGTATGCTGTTCAATACATGCCGCAATTTTTTCTTCCAGATCTGCCACTGACGTACCTGCACTTCGCCGAATCTGTTTCTCGGTAAAAGGAGCGCAACCGAAAGGCAGTGACTACGGACTGGAGGTTTACGTCCGACGATGCTCGCATCAAACTGAAAAGCCTGTACCCATCATTATCGTCTTGAAAGACTGCTAGCTCCTCATAAACCCTGCTTGATACGTTTCGGATTCAGTATTAAAAAAAGCAGGATTGGTCCCACTTCGCGTCTCAGTCAGTTCAACCGTTTTGACGATTGGCGGGTGCCAGGGGCGTTTGCGGGATTCGCCGCCGCGGTTGCCAGCGGATTTGCCCGAATTCTGGGGGGGGGGGGGGGGGGGGGGGGGGGGGGGTAGTTGACATGATGGCTTTCTTACTTCCTGGTTCGGGAAGTGTGAATGATATTATTGAAGAGGCATCCGCACAAGTCATCCGATCTCAGTGCGCGGCGAGCGACACGACCGGCGCAGGTTGTCAGTCATCGGTTTCATGCTACAGTGCCGGTCATGGCGCTGGTCGGTTTTGATCTGTACTCGCGGTGGCGCTTTGACGAATTGACCGGGCTTCCCTCGTCGATCATGACCGATGCCGAGTTTCTGAGCTGCCGCTCCCGCTACTTCGCGGCGCGGGCGGCGGAAGCGGATGGTGACGCGCCCGTCTTCGTCAAGACCCACGAGCCCCAGCTGCTGGTCCGCTGCGAGGAGCTGCTGGAGGATCCGGCGGTGGTGTTCGAGCGGCTGAGCGCTGCGGATCGCGTGGCTGGGACGGGGGAGTGTGCGAAACACCCCGGGCGGTTTCCGGCAGCGGTACGCTCTCCGGTGCCGTTGGTTGGTACCTGATGGTGCCAGTCTCCCCATGACCCTGTGCACTCATGAAACGCACACATCATAGAACCGCCTCCCTATGATGTCAAGGGGGGCGAGTAGTTACCTGGCAGCTTATGCCATAACCGCTTCGGTGCCCGAACGCGCCATGATGGAGGCGCTGTATCTCGTGCCTGTGAAAGAATCCTTTGAAGAGGCAGGCCTGCTCATGGAGGACTTGACCACCGTGCGACCGCGACTGGTACAGTCGCTGCTGGAACAGTGCCGTTTGGTGAGGGTGACGCGGCTGTTCATGTTTCTGGCAGAGGCCTGCAACCATGCCTGGGTTAAGAAACTGGATCCGTCGAAGATGGTTCGGCACAGGCAAACGCATGATCATCAGAGGTGGGCGGTTGGATACCACATACAATATTACCGTCCCCAACACGAATCCGAAATGGAAGGTATTACGGGTAAAATCCGTACCGCATTCGTTATCTGTCGTGCACGCCATGATCGGCCGATGGACGAACTACTCGCACCCAACCTGAAAGATTTTCGACACCTGTTCGAACAAGAGTTTGCCGGAATGACGGATAAAAAACTGGGCACAAGGAGCTGGTGGCAGCCCGTGATGGGCTTATCCAAACAATCAACGACACAATGACGCAGAACGATAAGAAATTCCTGATCTCGATCAAGCAAGGGGAACCGGACTGGGTTCTTCTGCCAGTGGCAGACATTGACCAATTCCCCGTGATCAAGCGAAAACTGATTAATATGAAGATGGATAAAAAGAAACAGAGGGGATCGCTGTGAAAACTCCAGGTAGCGTTGGGACTATGAACGAGTGAATGTGCCAGCCCAAAAGAAAAGCATCTGAAAGAATCAGAAAATAGGTAACGTTTCGCGCTAAAACCGAAATTCCAACCGTTTCAGATCCAAAATACCATTAAGTAAGTTGGTACTGCCAGAGCTAACTGTCCGGAACCGTGCTCAAGGGTTTTCTTGCCTCTCCCGGGCCGGGTGCGAGCTTAATGTCCCTGTTTCATGGTTCTGGATTCATGGCTGTGGCTGATCTGATTACGGAGGTAGGGGTGGCAGCTCTGCCGTGGAATCAGCGGGGGATTTAGGTGGCACCATGGGTATAGGCGAGCTAGATCAAAACGCCCACCCAGAATCTCGCATTATGCAGAACCACGTATGTTCCGCTGAACTGCGTATAACAAGAAATACGGCGCGACCACGAAACTGCTCAAAGACACGATCATAGGAACGGGAACAGCGTCTCGATTTCAAGGCCCAGGTTATATGTTCAGGATCTGTTTGGTTGGCCAGTGCACGGCTATGTACCTTTGCTATATATCAAGGTTGCTATATACTTGGCGTATATGGCGTTAGAGGAAGTGCTTTGAATGTCTACTGGCTCTGTATTCGTAAATAACCGCACTCAAGCGGTGAGAATGCCTGCTGATACCCGTTTCCCCGATGATGTGAAGCAGGTGAATGTCCGTATTGTTGGCAAGGATCGAGTTTTGTCGCCCGTGGACAGCACATGGGACAGCTTTTTCCTCTCAAAAAAGCGTGTGAGCGATGATTTTATGGAAGAACGTGCTTCTCAGGAGCAATCTGAACGAGAAGCTTTCTGATGCTGAAATACATGCTTGATACCAATATCGCTATCTATGTGATTAAGCGCCGCCCGATTCAGGCGTTAGCAACGTTCAATCAGCATGCAGGCCAATTGAGTATCAGTTCGGTCACGCTGGCTGAATTGATACATGGCGTCGAAAAAAGTGCCAAACCGGATCACAATCTCAGGCAAGTCGAAGACTTTGTATCCCGCTTAATGGTTTTGGAGTATGGCAATAAAGCTGCCGCACACTATGGCGATATTAGAGCGGTACTGGAACGCAAAGGCACCCCTATCGGTGTGAACGATGTGCATATTGCCGGTCATGCGAGGAGTGAAGGCCTCACGCTGGTAACTCATAACGTGAAAGAATTCGAGCGGGTGGAGGCTCTTCGCGTGGAGAACTGGGTGTAGCTGTCGGAGACATTCAAAAGCTGATGCCTGTCTGGCTCGATAGCAGCGCACCGCAGAGCAAGCGTCGCCCTCAGCGGGTGGGATGGCAGTATCAACCGGGTGCAATGAGTGCCCATTCGCCGTTCATGAGATAGAGCCCAAAAGAGCGCCCAAGACAGGGCTCGCGCACCGCTTATGTGGCGGCAGATATTAGGTGCCGGTACAAAGCGCGGTTATGTGCCGCTGCTTACCTCCTGACCGAGCTGGTCCAGTCGATTAATCGAACCGCCATTGTTAAGGCGCAGGTTTACATCAACTAGACATCATGTAGTGACCTGCCCGTCCTCAACATCGTGGGTTCAGCTGAGGATGGAGCACCTGTGGACCAGAGCCATAATTGAGGAGAATGGGTCATGAACAAGTTTATCAAGTATGTGGGACTGGATACACACAAGGATACGATTGCGGTTGCCATTGCCGATGCTGCAGGCGGCCAACCTCGGTTCTACGGAGAGATTGCGAACACAGAGACGGCAGTATCGAAGCTGATCGAGGGTGTGAGTCCGAATGGAGAAGTTGTCTCCTAGTGCTATGAGGCCGGGCCGTGCGGTTATGGCATCTATCGCCAGATCAGTGATTCTGGGCACGAGTGCAGTGTCGTCGCGCCTTCGCTGATACCGACCACAGCGGGTGATCGGGTTCACACGGACCGGCGTGAGAGTGAGAACCTGGCGCGCGTGCATCGAGCAGGCGAATTGACCCCGGTCTGGGTGCCCGATCAGACCCAGGAAGCGATACGGGATCTGACTGGTGCCAGGGAGGGCATGAAGCATCTGGAGCGACAGGCCCGGCACCGCTTGTGCGCATTCTTATTGCGCCATGGGCATCGATACGACGGTGGGAAAAACACCTGGACCCAGGCGTACTGGCGTTGGCTGGAGCGCATTAAGTGTGGCCACCCGGTTCAACAGATCGTATTTCAGGAATACATCGACAGTGTTCGACAGCACCTACAGCGGGTGGAGGATCTTGAACAGGCTCTGCGTGCGTCGATGTCTGATTGGGCACTCGCCCCCGTCGTAGAGGGATTGATGGCCCTGCGAGGCTGCCGCCTGATCACGGTGATGACGGTTGTGGCAGAACCTGGTGATATCACCCGCTGTGATTCACCACGCCAACTCATGAAGTCTGTGGGTCTTGTACCCAGTGAATCCTCGAGTGGACCGAAGACGCGTCGCGGGGGGAGTACGAAGACGGGCAATGGCCGTGTTCGGCGAGTCTTGGTGGAGGCGGCGTGGTGCTTTCGGTTTCCGGCGCGCACAACAGCAGTGCTCCAACGCCGGGCCGAACACGCCCTCGCTGAGGTGCACACTATTGCTGCGTGGAAGGCACAGAAGCGGCTCTGTGGTCGGTATCAGGCATTGAATCGACGAGGGCTGGTGAAGCAGAAGACCTGCACGGCAATAGCGCGGGAGCTTACAGGGCTTATCTGGGCGATTGCCTGTGAAGTGATGCCGAAGGCGAACGGAGCAAGCGTATAGCAAGAAAGGGCCAGAGCGAAGAGGCGTGTACAAGGAGGACACGGTGAGCTTTTGGGACAGAACAGGGGGAGCCCGGCGGGAGAACACTCGTCGACACTACGAGGCGTCCGGGTAACCGGAACGACCCTCGATACTAGAGAGAGGCAGCTCCGCGACGAAGATATGTCAGGCGGTTTCGACCCGCGAATGTCAGACTGATCAACCGTCGTTCAGCGCTCCCCTGTTCTGCCTCAAGAGCTTACAGAAATACAGAATGTGAAGGATGGAAGTAATCGATTGACAGGGTCACAACATATCAGTGCCATGGTGTGTGCGCTGCGCATACTGTCTCGAAGATCGCGCTAGCAGGGTGCCATGGCTGTTGGTCAATTTGAAACCCTCTGGCTGGACTGGAGTCTTCAGATTTGATCGGTCGGCTGACGCTGAGCCGCCCGGAAAAATGGACCTGATTGACGGCCATGTGCACAATGATCTGCACTGGGCTTTGCTGCAGCTCAAGGATGATGCCGATATGCGCTGTGCAGTGATTGCGGCAGAGGGCAAGTGTTTTTCAGCAGGGGGCGATTTCAATTATATGCTGAAGTTGAACGTTTCTCCGGAGTTGCACCAAAAGAGCGCCTGGAGTGAAGTCGAAATCATTCACACACTGACCAGTATCCCGGTACCGGTTATCGCTGCCGTACATGGGGATGCCATTGTGCTCGGGGTGTCTTTGACGCTGGGCTGCGATATTGTTGTGGCAAGCATAAATGCGCACATTGCCGATCCGCATGTACTGGTGGGACTGGTCGCCGGGGGTGGTGGCTGTCTCTTCTGGCCGCGGGCAACAGGCATTCTGCAAGCCAAGCGATACCTGCTGACTGGAGATTATCTGCCGCCGCGCACGGCGTATGAGTTTGGTCTGATGACCGATCTGGCGGAAGGCCCGGAAGCCGTCCAGCCCCTGGCCGACAAATTCGCCTCCAAAATTGCCTCTCCTTATCCCTGGCGGTGCAGGGTACTAAGCGCAGCCTCAATGCGGTCATGCAGAGTCGCGCTGCGGAAGTGGCGGCCCTGTGCGAGCAGCAGAGTATGGGATCAGCAGATATGCGTGAGGCGGTAGAGGCCATTCAGCACAAACCCACACCGGATTTCAAGGGGTGTTAGTCTGCCAAAAAACAGTTTTTAGCGGGAAAGCAGTGGTACTGTGGACAAAACCGACAATAATTGGGGAGTCTGGTGCGAGGCAGACTATCATGTACCTGAACATGTTGAACCCAGCAGGGGGTCTGCCCGTTCACAATCAATGACAGAGGAATACTCATGATTACAATTTATCATCTGGGCGTGTCGCAGTCCGACCGTATCGTTTGGTTGATGGAAGAACTGGAACTGCCTTACAGACTGGAGTGGTTTGACCGGCGTCAGGATAACATGCTTGCTCCGCCTGAATATCGGGCATTGCACCCGACAGCGATGGCCCCAACGATCAGGGACGGAGACATTGTCCTGACCGAATCGGTCGCGATTATCGAGTACATCATTCAGCGGCACGCTGACGGGCGACTCAGTGTGCCCATTGAACAGTCCAATTACCCGGACTATCTGTACTGGATGTCGTTCAGTTTGAGCCTTATGTCTTCAATTATGACGCTATTGGCCTGCAAAAAAGGCGGCGATCAGGGCCGGTATCGCGAAGTGTTTCAAGAGCGAACGGAGCGTTATTTGAACTTTATGAACACACGGCTGGGGGAAGTCCAGTACCTGGCAGGTCCAGAGTTCACGGCTGCGGACATACAGAACCTGTTTGCGCTCACGACCATGCCGCGTTTCGGCGGGCCGTCCGTAGACAATTTGCACAACATCGTTGACTACCTGGGTCGGGTCACTCAGCGACCTGCATACCTGAAGGCCATGACCATTGCCGGCCCTGATGCCACCAGGCCCGAATAGAGCTGGTTTCAAAGCATGTACCGGAGAACCATATGAAAGATGATCACGATCTGGAGGTCAACAAATCCCTTATACGCGAATTCCTGAAGTCGCTCTATGAAATAGATCTAACGAGAGCTCGCGGGATGATGCATCCCGAGTGTTAGTTTTTCATTCAGAACGTGACGGTTCGCCCCAATCGGGTTTCCGGGCCTGAAGTGGCCGAATTTATCCAGCAGGTTGGCAGGGCGATACCTAGGGATCTACGTTTGAAATCATCGAAATGACGGCAGAGGAGAACCGCGTCTCGACTGTCGTCAATGGTTTTGCCAGAACTCTCGATGACACTGAATACAATAAACGGTATCACTTCCTGCCCTACATCAGGGATGGGTTGATCCTGAAGCAGCTGGAGCACATTGACTCTTACCTCGCCGCCAAGGTGATGGGGCCGATCATGCTGCGGCTGCAGCAGTCTCCATAAGCTTTTTTTGGGGTACTTGAAGGCAGCTGTTTCACTGGGGTTGGTAATCCAATCAGTGCGGTCGCTATCGTGCGCTATGAGCTATCAATTCAGGGACTGTTTCGGATTATTTTGTCTGTTAGGGAAATATGAGCGCACAATGATTCCAGGAACTGGGTTATTACGCACTGCCCGGTCACGTGTTGTCAGCCAAGTCCATCTTTGACGAAGTGTCGGATGGGGATGCGTTGGGTCTGGACTCCGTATGTATATCCGAGCGGTTCAACACCAAGGAAATCGGAGTGATGTCAGGTATTGCCGCTGCACTGCACTGCACAAGCACAAAAAATCCGCTGCATTGATGACGGATGGCTCAGACCGGCACAGGTGTCAAAGGGGCGTGCCACGGAGCTGGAGAGCATGTTGTGGTGCTGTCCTATCCTATCTCAGTGTCCATGTGCCCCAACTCGCTTTCGAGAACGACCACGTGGGTAATCAGGCGGTCGTCACGAGACTGGACGAACTCCGTATGCGGCAATGTCGCGGGGTACAAGGCCTGATCCTGTACGACAGAGCAGACATACCAATTTCAGTGCTATCAGGCATCTTCATGGCGCACAGGTAAGAAACCCATCCATTGGAAAAGCAGCCGGTGATCCAGTTGTGACCGCTATAACGGGACACATCTCGCGGACCGCGACTCTGGTCCCTGGCGACGCAGGCGTCATTGAACGCAGGGATCTGATCGTCAAACACGAGGTGCCGCTGGCCTTGCCCATATGTTGGGCATCATCGAAATCGCCTTTCATATTCCAGACGGGGCGCGATGCCTTCACATAGAGAACCACTGTGCAACGCGGTCTGGCCTCGGCTCTTTCGCCGAAGTTGATTATAGCTTCGGATGTTCACACCAGCATGGGGTCATCCAAGGAGGGGCTGCTTATCGGCCTGCAGACGGTGGGTGCGGAGTTCAACGATTACGCAACCATTGAGTTCGCGAGATTGATGACTCGGAAGCTGGGCGTGTTCGTCCCACGGCCAGACTTCCCATAGTCTCAGGTGCTTAGAATGCCGGTGATTTCGCCGGTCGCTTCGTCGAGGTCGATGTCCAAGGCGTTGGGATGCGAAGGCAGCCCAGGCAAAGTCCTGATGTCTCCAGCCAGCGTGACGATCTGCCGCGCGCCCGCTTGCACCCGTAAATCGCGAATGGGCAGCGTATGCCCAGTCGGCACGTTCAGCAGTTCCGGCTTGGCAGAAGTGGATAGGTGCGTCTTCGCCATGCATACCGGGTAGTTCCACCCCAGACCGGAGTAGCGCTCTGCAGTGTCCTGGGTTCCCGGTGCCCAATCGACCGCATCCGCCTGATAGATGTCTTGTGCCAGACGTTCCACCTTTGCCTCCAACGACTGATCGTCGGAGTAGAGCAGCTTGATGTCGGCGCCGCTATTGGCCGCTTCCACGCAGGCGGCGGCCAAGTCGGTCATGCCCGCGCCGCCTTGGGCAAAGCCGTTCGCCTCGGCCACCGCTGCGGCACCCGCGTCAAGCGCCGCCTGCCTGGCGGCTTGGACTTCATCGCGCCGGTCCGCTGGAAAGCGGTTAATCGCTACTATGGCCGGAAGGCCGTAGTGGCGCACGATACGAATGGCGTTGGCCAGGTTGTCGGCACCCCTGCGCACGGCGGCGACGTTGTGGGAGTCGAGTTCGTTGCGTCGCACGCCGCCGTGCCATTTGAGCCCGCGAATGGTAGCGACCACCACGGCGGCCGATGGCTGCGGCCCGCCTTGACGAACCTTGATGTCCATGAACTTCTCGAAACCAAGATCGGCGCCAAAACCCGCTTCGGTGACCGTCAGGTCAGCGCTGTTCACCGCCAAGCGGTCAGCGAGGATGGAGCTGCAGCCGTGGGCGATGTTGCCAAAGGGGCCCATGTGGACGATGGCTGGCTGCCCTTCCGCGGTTTGCGCCAGATTGGGCTTCAAGGCATCGCGCAGCAGCGCCATGAGCGCGCCAATACCGCCAATGTCCCGCGCCCGCACCGGCTCTTGATGCCCGGTCCAGCCGATTACGATGTCGCCCAGCCGTTGCCGCAGATCGCCGTAATCCGACGCGAGCGCCAATATTGCCATGATCTCCGACGCCGCCGAGATGTCGAATCGAGCTTCCCGCATCGGCCCGTTGGCCCTTCCACCCAAGCCAGTGGCGATTTGGCGCAGAGCCCGGTCTTCCGCATCCGTGACCCGCCGCCAAGTGATGCCCGCCGCCTCAAGCCCAGGTACGGTCGTGCGATGAACTGCATGGTCGGTCATCGCGGCAAGAAGGTTGTGTGCCGATTGCACAGCGTGAAAGTCGCCGGTGAAGTGAAGGTTGATGTCCTCCGCTGGTTGCACCGTGGCCCGTCCACCGCCGGTACCGCCGCCCTTGTGGCCGAAAACCGGACCCATTGACGGTTGCCGAATGGTCAGCGCCACGCTCTCGCCAAGGCGGCCAAGCCCTTGGGTCAGCCCGACGGCAATCGTGGATTTGCCTTCCCCCAATGGGGTTGGCGTAATGGCGGTAACCACCACCAGCCGGCCCGGAACCCTGCGGGTGGGGAAAGCGTCGAGCGGCACCTTCGCCCTGGCTGGCCCCCAGGGTTCCAAATCGTTGACTTCGAGTCCCAGCTCCGCCGCTACGTCCGCAATGGGACGTAGCGCAGTCTTTGTCTTCATGCAGTGTGTCCTTGGTGGGGAAAAACGATGCTGTGCGCCGTCTCAAGGCGAACTGTCCTCGTCCGAGCTCTGCACGCCGAATCCGTGCACGTTTCGGCGAGTTGTGCAACTGCGGTTTCCACTATTTTTCTCGTGTTTTCCAAAGAGATTGAAAGGCTGGCCTGTTTGATATCGGACCAAGCCCGCTCTAGTCAGTTGAAGAGTGCCCAGCATGATGCCATCATGATCCTGCGTACAGCCGCATGACACCCAGCACCACCCCTGCGATCACACCGGTCTGCGCGATCATGGCTCCGATCATCCATTTCAGCAGGTCGTTCTTGAGCTCGGTCATCTGCTGCTCCAGGTCACCCTTGAGTTCGGCCATTTGCCGCTCCAGGTCACCCTTGAGTTCGGCCATTTGCCGCTCCAGGTCACCCTTGAGTTCGGCCATTTGCCGCTCCAGGTCGCCCTTGAGTTCAGCCATCTGCCGCTCCAGGTCGCCCTTGAGTTCAGCCAAGTCCTGCTTGGTGGACAGGTTACTGTTCAGCAGGCTCACCTGCTCGTCCGCCAGCGCTTCGGCCTGCGCCTCGGTGAACCCCATCTGCGTCAGACGCTTGACGAACCGGTGAGTGTCAAATGCAATCGCTTCGCTCATGTGGGCACTATATCACAAATATCACCGGGCCTTCTTCGCTGCAACATAAAGCGCGCTCCAAATACGTTGGCATCGGATTCACATAACAGTGGTTTCGCGACCAGCAGGCCTGATCCGTAAACGTAATCAACGCACCGATATTCTCCAAGAATATCGGTGCCCCAAAGCAACACTTATCGCATTGCGGTCTGGTTTCCGTTCGTATCACAAACTCCTGACTATCGTGTACATCATCCTGCGTAGTTGTCAGAATGGTTAATTTCCCTGTGGCTATCAGTGTTCGGCTGCCACCGCTCGTTCACTCGCTCTGGAGGTTTTCGCAGTGCTGCTGCAGCTACCCTCGTCAAAGTTGAGTAGAAGAACCCAGAAATTCTTGAAGAAATTGCCAACCTGACTGCCGAAGCTGTTGCGCACGAGACCGTGATCAATCATCGAAAGATTGGTGAAATGATTTGCTGCGCCAAGCCAACCACTGCTCGGCCCCTCTTTGGCTGCGCGATCTGGCCTTTGGAGACGCCTTCGACCGTCATGGCAGTATCCACAGCCTCGGTCCGCCCCATTCCGTCTCCCGATACCGGCGAATCGCTCCATTCGCTCCATCACCACAGACCCTAAGGCGTGCCTTCAAAGACATAGTCGTTCAAAAACATGCTCTGGCCCAATGCGTTGCGTTCGACCTCGGTTAATGCGGCTTCCTCACAGATGTCGCCCCAGGCGTCACGGATGATGCCGATCTGCCGGTCCATGATGTCCTTCGCCGCTTTCTCGCCAAGCTGGAAATTCGGTGCGGCCTCAAGGCAGGCCGCAAATGTGCTCATCCGATTGTCTCCGACGATCAGCATCGCCTGACTGGCCACAGTACCAGAACGTCTCTGCGGGCAGATGTCATAGGCGGGCGTCAGAGTCAGGTATTCGCCGTCCCAGAAGGCCGCATGGTTGCGGGCGTGGTCATCGGTATTGCCGCACAGGACGTTGAACATGAGTCGCCCGAACAGCTCGTGCAGCGTCTTCTTCGGCGAGGTGAAGCGGTGCCGGATGATCTCCGCGAGGTTTTCATAGCTGGCGTAACGCGCCATCATCTCATCGAGCCCGAACAGCGTCAGTGCCGATACCATCGCCTTACGCGTCCAGCCGTATTTCGTCCTTGCGCGGTCGAATCGCTCGACCAGCAGCACGTCCTTGCCGGCGACGCGCTCAAGACGCACGGGGGCGACGTCAAGCCCCACCCTGGCGGCAAGGCGCATGGCGACATATTCCGCCTTCACCGCGTTGTAGGTATCGGTCGAAGACGAGAACTTGGCGATCAGCTTTGTGTCGTCGTTCTGGATCATCGCTTTCGGGCGCGCACCGCCGATCGCTGTGCCGTACAACAATGCCTGCTCGAGATCGGGCGCCAACGGTACGCCATTCTCGACTTTCTCGGCTGCGCTCAGCAACTCTTCGAGCGTCGCAGCCTCTGCGTTGCGCGGCATGTACTCGGAAGGGGAGTGCTGGAAGTCTAGGGCGCCGATTCGATCGGAACCGGACTCCAGTAGATAAATCAGCTCGTCGAGCTCAGCGGTATCGACATTCCCGCCTGTGCGCCCGAAGGTCCGGTTCAGGATGACGCGACGGCCCCAGGCATCGGGTGCGGCGTCGCGCAAACATCCGGCCATGCTCAACCCGACCTCGGGCGCGATCACCCCGCTGCGCAGTGGCAGTTCAGGCTCGCAGATTGGGATGTGGTCATTCCGGCCCAGATAGCTCTGGCCGTAGTTGAACACCAGCCGCTCGCCGTCACGTGCGATGCGACCGGCGACGACAGGTGCCGTCGCGTCGGGCAGCCATATCCAGACATAGGCCTCCTCCGGCACTGTTTTGTCGGGCCGGTCAGAAGTCATCTTTTGTCTCCGCCCTTCCCCTGCGGACGGATTGCGGCAACAGGGTAAGCTTGTCGCGTTCCATCAAAAGGTGGTGCGTCAGCGTTGTCGGTCCGGCTTCGAACAGGCGCAACCCGACAATTGCGGCCACCTCGAAGGCCGCACCGATGGAGGAACCCATTTCGCCTTTTTCGATGCGGTGCGCGAGGCCGCGCGAAATCCCGGCGCGTTCAGCGACATCAGCGACTGTGTATCCGCGTTCGATGCGCGAGTTACGGATCATCAGCCCAAGAAGCTCTGCAGCTTCCTGAGCATAGCGGGAATAGCTTCTGTGTGCGGGTTTCGTCATGGTTCTGTGCGCCCCTTAGATAGATCGCGAGAAGACACCAGACCACATCCATGGACCTTGCCGGTGGGTATCAATGGCTTGTGAGTCTTGTATGCTATAAATGTATCACAAAAATTATACATGATACATTTATAGAACATATGTCGCAGATTTGCAGGGTAGTCGATTTGTGGCGGAAACCGAATGAGGTATCTTCAACAGGCTCCATTCGGGGCAGAAATCGAAGCTACGCAAGCACCTCCAGGAAACGATTGGTGGGTTGCTTGACGACTGGACTGGTGCTCACCAATAGATTGCCGCAGTTCCACGATATCAGGGGAAGCAATGACCATGGAGATGTTCTCGGACGGCTATTACAAGCTGCTTGACAATGGCTCGCTGAAGCCCCTGAATGAGGAGAGTGGTGGCCTGGAGCTTCTGCTTGAAAACATGTGGTACCTTGTGCTCAGCAAATTACGACTCCACACTCTGGAAGTTCCTCCCGGCAGGCTCTCAAGAAAAGGATACGTACGGTGTGCCTCCAGACATTTGCACGCACTGATGAGCCCGCACTACAGCGATGATGTTCGGGCGGGAGTTCAGGAAGTGCTGAAGGCCAAATTCACATAGATGCCTGACGGCACCTCAGATGCCAGCCGATGATGCGGGCGGCTGTATCGCAGGTGACACCCGTGCCAAAGCGTGCAAGGGGCGATCGGGTGCTGCCCCGGTAGTTGGAATTCACACCATGAAATCGCCCGATGAGTTTGTTTTTACGGATCCTGCAGTTCAGTCGAACCCACACGCCTACTTTAAAGGCGATGCGGCAGCAGGGGTCAGTCTATCGCGAGCCCCCCACAGGCACGTATTTTATCAACAAGGCTGGTAACTACTCACCCCCCTTGACACTATAGGAAAGAGGTCCTCTGGTGTGTGCGTTTCATGATCGCACAGGGTCATGGGCAACGCATGTTTTGGTTCCAAAGCGACGATGTGGTTGTGTCATGCGCTGATCGCGCTGATGCCGCCGCACTCGGTGTGCATCGAGCGCTTGGGCGGCGCAGAACACACTGCTCTGGGGATGCTCGCGGACCATCAGCTCGTTCCAGATGCGATGTTGTGCATCATCGCGGACCCGGCACAGATGCAGCCCCGCCACCTGGTCGACCCGCTCCGGCACCCCGACCGGGGCCGGGACCGGCACCGGCACCTTTCAATATGCCATTCTTATATATGTGATTGCAGGCACCCCCATCACCCAGAATCTCTGCCACAGCAGGACCGACCTTGCAGCGGCCCTGGGGTATCTCGATGCCGAACTCGGCCAGCAGTCCGCGGATCTCGTTGATGTGCGCCGTGCGGGTGCCCACCGCCCGGGACCGCACCCGGTGGATGGCCTGCTGGGCCTGCCGGTCCGCACTCGTGATCCCCACGCACCGCATGCTGGGACGCTGGACCGCTTCACACAGGGCCGCAGCGTCAACCCGATCGTTTGTGTTGGCCTTCAGAGGGCGTGACGAACTGCGGCGCCATGAGCTTCGCATCGTGCCCCATGGCCAGTACCCCCCGGCCCCACTGGTGAGCCCGACCGCAGGCCTCCATGCCCACCACGCAGGGCTTCAGGGTGGTCAGAAACGTCTTCAGCTTCGCCGGCTTCAGCTTCTGGTCACTGCAGGTGCGGCACGATCCGTCAACACCATGGACATGGACCGAGTTCTTCGCCAGGTCGATGCCGACGAATGCGGGAGCAGTCTTGGGGGCCATTGTGTTCTGCTTCGGTGTGGTCATGGTTCATGCCTCGAGTGTGTGAATGATGTACAGGTCAGTGTGGCTCGCTGAAGCCGTATCTGACAGGGTGAACCATGGCCTCTCTGTTCACTGCCTGTCCTCAGGACTCCCGGTGCCACACTGCTCAGGGAGCGTCCACTGGAGCGGATTCCGGAGCCTCGGGGGACACTGCTCCCGGTGACATGCTGGCAGTGGCACGTGATGCTTCAGTGTTGATCGGAGCCGCACAAGTTGGAGATCTCTAAGAAGGGGCGGGTCATACCATTAGACTAACGGGGGCTTCTCGATGGTTCCGTGAAACAGGCCCGCTGTATGGTCGGCCGGAATCCCTTGAGTATGCTCCTTGAGCACCCTGTTCATCACGCGAAAGGCGAGCTGCTCCCAGGGTATTTCTGCAGGGTCGACAAGCTCGACCTGGGTTGATTCCGGCGTCGTTTCGAAATCGGCGGTTTTCATCCGGGCCCGGTAGATAAGATATACCTGGTTGATATGGGGGATATTGTATATGCCGTGAAGATGGTCAATGTCCACCCGTGCCCGAGTTTCCTCCCAGGTCTCACGAATGGCTCCCTGCTCAGTGGTTTCGCCCAGCTCCATAAATCCGGCGGGTAGAGTCCAGTAGCCCAGACGAGGTTCGATCCCCCGTTTGCACAGGAGTATTTTGCCCTGCCAAATGGGGATGCAGCCAACAATGATTCTCGGGTTGAGGTAATGTATGCTTCCACAGTGTCTGCACCAGTGACGTTCCCGGTCCTCACCCGGAGGAATGGCGAGGGTAAGGGATGATCCACAGTTGGAGCAATAATTCATTCGTTTGGTCTCAGTTGGTCGGTACCTTGGTGCCACTGCATTGCGGCGAAAGACGCAGGGTCGTGACCAGTGTCTCACAATAATAGGATTTTGTTGCCATTTGAGAACCTCGAGCCCCTCGATGGCCTGTGTTCTGGCACTGAACCTGAACATTCCGCCGCTGTCCTTATAGCCATAACCCGATCAATAAGCAATCCGGAAATCCTGTTCACAAGACGTGCCGATCACCTGACGTCCCATGCGGGGCAGGTTTCGTTCCCCGGCGGTCGCTGGGAACAGGTGGATGGAAGCCTACAGCAGACAGCTCTCCGAGAAACCCATGAAGAGCTCGGGGTGCATCCCGAACTGATCTCGCTTCGGGGGTGGATCACACCGCGAGTTTCGATTCATGGATTATTGGTCTGGCCCTTCGTTGGACAGATTCCAGAGGCAGTGTCTGTCCACGCATGCCCGGACGAAATTGCGGATACCTTTCGGGTGCCGCTCGGCTTTTTCCAGACCGTCAAGCCCTCCAGAATTGATGTACGCAACCGCAACGGTACCAGGTTCGAAATGCCAGCCTGGGATTATGAAGGATTCGATATCTGGGGGCTCACAGCACGATTTACTCTGGATTTGCTGGAACGTCTGGGCATTGAGGTGGATATGGCAACACCGCCCAGAAGAGAGCTTTGAATGACTGTGCTGTTCTGTCAAGCCGGAACAGATTCAATCCCCGTGACGATCACCCGCTGTGCGTCGCCAGCACGCACGCCCGGTTCCTGGGGACACACCAGTCTGCGAAGCCGGACAATCACGCCAGGATGAGTTCAATAACAAACTTGCTGCCAACATAGCCAAGCAGCAGCATGATGAAGCCGGCAATTGTCCATTTCAGGGTTCGGGTGCCACGCCAGCCAAAATGGGCATGTCCAACAAGAAGGATCGCAAATATGACCCAGGAAAGAAGCGAGAAAAAAGTCTTATGTATCAGCTGCTGGCCAAAGAAATCCTCAACAAACAGGAACCCTGACGCTATGGATAGGGTCAGCAGGAGTTCTCCTACAACCAGCATCTCAAAGGTCAGACGGTCAATGGTTTCTATGGGGGGCATCATAGTCCCCAGCAGGCTGGCCTGTCTGTGCTTGAGTCGATAACTGGCGTAGGACATGACGATGGAGGATGCAAGCGCGATAAATATGACCCCATAGGCCAGAATGCTAGACAGTATGTGAAACGATACTCCGGGAGACACTGTTACCAGCTTGGTTGTTGGGCTGAAGAAGCCGAGCAGAATCAACAGAAGTGCCAGCGGCTGCACCACAAACAGGAGAATATGTATGGGCGTGCGCAGACTGCTCAGTGTGATGATCAGGCCCGTTGCCGCAAAGATCAGAGAACCGGTCGTAAACAGACTTAGATCTACCAGATCGCCCCGAAAAATCAGCAGAAGGGCACTGGTCAGGTGAAGGCTGCCTGCCGTGAAACTGATGACCGCCAACAGGGTTCTGTTCACGGGCGTGCGCTTGAATATGCCCCGCCAGAGCATACTGAGCGACAACAGGTAGAGTGCTGTGGCTGAAACAGCAAAGAGTCCGATAGTCATGTCCGCAAAGTGTGTCATACAACGGCCAGTTCGCAAAGGGAGTCGTGTGCGCTGGGTATCAACCCGAGCGGGAGATAGAGACCAGCCTTGGACCGGTGAGGGTCAAGGCTCCCAAGGTGCGCTCAGGGAATGGAGAGACGGTCACTGACCGGCAGGTGTTGTGGAGTAGTGTGCTGTTGTGTGTGTTTTGTTAGTGCTATGTTAGTCTATAATTCCCGCAGCGTGCTCTGTCTGTGATATGCTGGCTTGATGACTGAGCATGAGCTTTCGGAGCGGATCGCCCGACTGGAGGAACGTATGAAGACCATGCAGGCCGAGTATAAGACGGACATTGCGCGGTTGGCCGAAGACATGGCCAGGCGTGACACCGAATTGGCCAGGCGTGACACCGAATTGGCCAAAAACGCGCAGGACAACCAGCGATGGACTGTCGGCTTTGGCATTGCGCAGATCGTGTTGACGCTCTCGGTGCTGGGCGCAGGCTTCGCGTTCCTCGGTATCCTGATCAGCTCCCCGTAGACCACCCAAAAATAGGGGGGGATTATATACGTGTTGCCACAAGCTACTATATCTATGCGGCTTGGCGAATACCCCCGCTGATCGTTCCAACATCAGGCCGCATACCGGGTAATTTCCCGCCCGACGAGCCAAGCTCTCCGATGTTGAGTGCAGCATTCAAATCCCTGTCGAGACTCATACCGCACTCCGAACAGGCTTGAGCCCGCATCGCTCACCAACTCGATGGGGCCCATCGAACGGACAGGGTGGGGGACGTTTGGTACCTTGTTGGAGAGCAGCCGTTGTTATAAACGGTCGGATGTGCGCCGATATTGAGGCGTTGTGGCACTTCGCCGGGCCGGATACGGGCATGTGGCACGGTGGTGGCAGCTGCGGGTTGTCTTGAGGGTGCGTATAATCCGCATCGGTGTGGTCGCTCCAACTAGCGTTTGGGGTAGCTGTTGCACGCAGCTATTCATGCGCCTGAACACCTCTTATCATCTGTGGCAACAGGTATATAATCCTCGCAGCGTGCTCTGTCTGTGCTATGCTGGACTCATGACTGAGCATGAGCTCTCGGAGCGGATCGCCCGACTGGAGGAACGTATGAAGACCACCCAGGCCGAGTATAAGACGGACATGGAGCGGATCTCCAGCGACCTGAGGGTATCTAACGAACGGCTGAGGGTATCCAACGAACGGCTGTCGAAGGAACTGGCGCAGCGCGACCGGGCCATGCTGCTCGCCATCCTCGGCATGATCGCGTTGGCCGTGGCCATCCTGAAATTCGCCTGAGCACCACCAAAAATAAATAGCACCCGCAGAGCGAGCCGCAGTGCGTCAGGTAGCCTCTATGCTATGCTCCGTTCCCTCCGCACGACCCTTCCAGCACTGGGAAACACACCAGGACCATGTTCGATAATCTTCAGGATCGCCTCAGTCACACTCTCAAAAGAGTCGCTGGTAATGCGCGTCTGACAGAGGACAACATTAAGTCTACGCTGCGTGACGTTCGCATCGCATTGCTGGAGGCAGATGTCGCGCTGTCGGTTGTCACATCTTTCGTCGAAGGAGTTCGGGAAAAAGCGCTTGGGGCCGATGTCTCCCTGCGTCTGAATCCCAGACAGCAGTTTCTTAAGATTGTGGAGAGCGAACTGATATCCCTGATGGGAGATCAGACTGCGCCACTGAACCTCGCACACCAGCCGCCCGTAATGATTCTGCTGGCGGGTCTGCAGGGTGCTGGCAAGACTGCAACTGCCATCAAGCTGGCGCGCTATCTGGTGGAGCGGGACAACAGGAAGCCCCTGCTGGTCAGTGCCGACGTCTATCGCCCCGCGGCTATTGAGCAACTGAGAGTACTTGCCGAGGAAGCGGACATCAGTGTGTACCCCAGCAGCCAGACCCAGAAGCCTGTCACTATTGTGGAGGACGCGCTTGCCCAGGCGCGTCGGCAGTTCGCTGATGTTCTGATAGTGGATACGGCCGGACGCCTGGCTGTAGATGATGAAATGATGGCGGAGATTGGCGAACTGCAGAGCCGCTTCAGCCCTCATGAAACCCTCTTTGTCATTGATGCCATGACTGGCCAGGATGCGGTCAATACCGCCAGGACCTTTGATGAGGTGCTCAACCTTACCGGCGTCGTTCTCACCAAGGTAGATGGTGATGCGCGTGGCGGTGCCGCACTCTCGGTGCGGCATGTGACCGGCAAACCGATCAAGTTCATGGGCGTCGGTGAAAAAATCGATGCACTGGAGCCATTTCACCCGGAGAGGATTGCATCCCGTATTCTTGGAATGGGCGACATGATGTCGCTTATCGAGGACATTGAGCTCAAAGTTGACAAGAAAAAGGCTGAGAGGCTGGCCAGAAAAATGTCTACGAGCAAGGGGCGTGGATTTGATCTTGAGGACATGCTAGACCAGTTTCTGCAGGTGCGTACTGTGGGTGGCATGGGTGCCATCATGAAGCTGATGCCGGGAATGTCCGGGATGAGCCAGATGATGGAACAGAAGGGCACCCAGAATCAGTTCGGGCGGATGGAAGCGATCATCAATTCCATGACTCCACAGGAAAGGCGCAATCCCGATATTCTTAACGGTTCACGTAAACGCCGCATTACCAAGGGTTCGGGAACCAACCTCCAGGATATGGCTCGTTTGCTGAAGCAGTTCAAGCAGATGCAGAAGATGATGAAGAAAATGGGCAGCAAAAAGGGTATGGGCAAGATGATGCAGGCTCTGGGTGGATCGGCTGCGGGCACAGGACCCATGTCACAGGGGCTGCCAATGGATGCCGGGTTGCCTGGCACTCTGGGACAGATGGATTCTTCAGGCTTTCCGGGCCTGCCCGGCGGAGCAGGGGGCATACCTCCCGAATTGTTGCAGGGCTTGGGCAAACCAAAAAGCAAGTAGTTTCAAGGGGTTTGGTGTTCCTCCAGGTACAGTGGGTTCTGACTGTGCCAATCGCCTGCAGGCCCCGCAATAAAAGGCTTGTGTGCCCGAGGCATGCGCGCTGCTCCTCAGTCATTTATGTACGGGTTCAGACAACCTGAGTATGTCCTCTTCTCGCATTCAGGTATTTGAAATTATGTCGACAGAAGAAGCAACTGTACCCACAATGAAGGCACTATGGGCCGATTGTGGCATGTTCTGTATCTCACCGCTTCCAGTCCGAAGTGCACTGCTGTGTATCGCCAGTGAGCCTGCCTGATGGAAGGCAGGTTGTGGAAGCCAGATGGTGGCGACGCTGATTTTTTCTCGGCCTATAGCTGAAAAGTTGGTTTTTGATTAGGTTTATTCTGATGCACTCTACGCCGCACTGGGCACTTCGGTATCCAGCACTGTGCCGTGCTGATCAGGTTGCACTCATCGCTCTAAAGTGAGTTCGTAACAGGAGAGCCAGCCTCTGGAGGCACCACCCCTATCAAGGTTGATATAAATCGGCGTAATCACGGGTTCTCTGTGAGGGGTGTGCCCACAGATCGGTACCCTGCTGCCAAGCTCAACCACTGGCTGCTATGTATGTGTGTCAAATAGAAATACAAGATGGCTGAGCGCTGCTGCTAGAATCCGCAGCGCAGTGCACCATTATTTTTTGGGTGCTCTACGGGGAGCCGATCGTGATACTGAGGAACGCGAAGCCCGCACCCAGCATCGAGAGCGTCACCACGATCTGCGCAATGCCAAAGCCGACAGTCCACCGCTGGTTGTCCTGCTCGCGCTTCGCCATAGCTTCGGCCAGCCGCGCAATGTCTGTCTTATACTCGGCCTGGTTGGTCTTCATGCGTTCCTCTTCTTGGTCAGGCTAGACGGCGGAAAGCGTTGGAAAGCGGATCAAAAACCCCGGAACACCGATAATCAGCACCACGCCAGCCACTGCCATACCGACCATCCATTGGATGTTTGCCTTGTCGCGCTTGGCCATTTCGATATCGCGCTGCACCAGTTCCTTCGACAGCCTTTCGTATACGGTTCTCTGGTCGCTGGCGATGCGTTCCATGTCGGTCTGGTGCTCTGCTTGCATCGTCTCCATACGTTCCTCCAGTCGGGCGATCCGCTCCGAAAGTTCATGCTCATCCATCAGGCCAGTAAAGCACAATAGCACAGCGGGCGATCATCATCAGACCCACAATCGTGACGATCATATGAAGAACCACGTTTTTCTGATGGATTACAGCGGAACATGGCGCCTGTGGCCAGCATACGACTTGAGTTTTTCCGCAGGCCCCGGTGGCGAGCATCATCTGAGTGTCAACGGCAATGGTCGAAATCCAACCCGCCAGGATCTGATTGCCATGGGAAAAAGCAACAGAATCAGGGAGCGGCACATGCGTGAAATCATCGAGCAAGTTCGCTATGCAGCTCATCAATGGTCTTTCTATGCCGAGGCAAGCGGAGTTTCTGAATTTCGAATCAGGGAAATAACACACAGATTGACTTCTGTCGACGTCAAATGAGGGGCGCACTTCCTCTGTGTGAATACCGGCTCCTGTTGCGTGCCTGCTTTAGGGCAGATTCGGTGAAGCAGGGTGACGGACGCCCATCAGGATGAATTGCCAAAGCGAGGGTGTGCAGAAAGTGGGAGCCGCTGTTGGGCGGGCAGAATCTGATGATCTGCAGAATTGTGGTCGATTTCGCGACCCATGCATGCGCACGGCTGGACAACGATTTCGGCTTCAAGCGATGAATACACCCGCACCCGAAGTTTCCGAGCGGCCCAACGTATCAACTGGGCCTCCACATGAAGAGATCCAGCCTGTCTGGTGCCCCAGCACACTCCTTTTCACTGGAGCCGAATCCAGGAGTCTGTTCAAATATGCTAACCGTTATCCGATCAATGGCGTCGGGCGTGGCGAAAAATGCGACAGCACAGGTGCCTCTGCCCGAATCGGGCTTTTAAACGGGGTCTGATTTCCGTAGAATACGCGCCTTTTTACGGCCATGGTGGCCGGAATCCTGACTTGGTGTGGTCTGCCCCAGGCCGCTGATGTACTCGGGATCATGACAGAAACAGGTAGCTCTATGGTAACCATACGCCTTGCCCGAGGTGGCGCAAAGAAGCGCCCCTTCTATCACCTGACCGTGACTGACAGCCGCAATTCCCGTGACGGCCGCTACATTGAGCGCGTAGGGTTCTTTAATCCGGTAGCCCGAGGCACTCAGGAACGCCTCAGGGTTGATCTGGACCGCATCAGCCACTGGGTTGATGAAGGTGCCCAGCTTTCGGACCGCGTCGCCTCCCTGGTTGCAGAAGCCAAGGAAACTGCGACCCAGTAGGCCAGTAGGTAGTGCCGGTGACAGTGAGGTGGCCTGAGAAGGTGCCTGGTGCGTCACCCTCTGAAGCGGACGCCGAGATGATCCAGCTGGGGGTCATATCGGGCGTGCACGGGGTCAATGGTTGGATAAAGGTATTTTCGGATACTCAGCCGCGAGAAAGCATATTTCGCTACACTCCCTGGATACTTCAGGGTCTTGATGGCGCGCCCGGCGTCGAGGTGCTTCACTGGCGCGCACAGGACAAGACACTGGTAGCCAAGCTCAAGGGCTGGGACACCAGAGAAGAGGCACGAGCCCTTTTGGGCCAGCCCATAAGCTTGAAGGTGGTGGACCTGCCGGCGCTTGGAGAGAATGAGTTCTACTGGCATCAGCTTATAGGTATGCAGGTTGTCAGTGAATATTCGGATTCGCCGGTCGTTTTGGGGCAGGTAACGGAACTGATGGAAACCGGATCCAATGATGTGCTGATTGTGCGGTCTGATGAGAGCTCGCATCTGGTACCCTGGGTGCTTGGTGAATTCGTTGTGGGTGTTGACGCTGCCCAGGGTGTGATCAGGGTGCACTGGGACCCCGAGTTTTAGCGGTTGCACGGGGTGCTGCCGATACTGTCAGATTTGGCACCCCAGGTGCCTGGAGAAAGCCCATGCAGGTTGCTGTCATTACGCTTTTTCCGGAAATGCTTGAAGCTGTATCCCGATATGGGGTCACGGGACGGGCTGTAGAGTCCGGTCGTCTGGAGCTAAAATGCATCAACCCGCGGGACTATGCATGCGACAAGCACCAAACGGTCGACGATCGGCCCTATGGTGGCGGTCCCGGAATGGTCATGCTGTGTCAGCCACTTTCTGATGCAGTGCAGGCCGCCAGAGACTGGATGCAGGATCAGCCATACAGGGTTGTGTACCTGTCTCCCCAGGGGAAGCAGTTCAGTTACCGGCACACCGGACAGGCTGCAAAGCACAATCTGATCCTGATTGCCGGGCGCTATGAAGGAGTTGATGAGCGCTTTATCGAAATGGAAGTCGACGAGGAATGGAGCATCGGTGACTACGTGCTCAGCGGCGGGGAACTGCCCGCCATGGTTGTGATAGACGCACTGACCCGCAGGCTGCCAGGCGTGCTGGGTCACGAAGACTCGGCAGATCAGGATTCCTTTGTTGAAGGGGTTCTCGATTGCCCGCACTACACTCGACCTCCGGAGTATCGCGGGCGCAAGGTGCCAGAGGTTCTCATGAGCGGAGATCATAAAAAAATTGCGGCATGGCGCAGGGATCAGGCTCTGCAACGAACCAGGAGACGCCGCCCCGAATTGTTGACCGGGAATGGTCAGAGTAATGAATCAGACGCACATTGAGGCGTCGCAGGCATATATGGAGACTGTTGTGATGAGTGGACGTACTTCAATCATTCAAGAGCTTGAAAAAGAGCAAACGGGCAAGGAAATCCCGGATTTTGGGCCCGGTGACACCGTGGTTGTGCAGGTTCGAGTCACGGAGGGAAACAGGGAGCGTCTGCAGGCATTTGAAGGCATTGTACTTGCCAGGCGCAACCGTCAGGCGGGTTCTTCCTTTACCGTGCGCAAAATATCTCACGGTATAGGCGTGGAGCGGACATTTCAGACGTTCAGCCCGCTGGTTGAGCGGATCGACGTCAAGCGTCGCGGTGACGTGCGACAGGCCAAGCTCTACTATCTTCGTGAGCTGTCCGGCAAGGCTGCCCGAATCAAGGAAAAGCTCAGCTAGGACTGGCACAACACCGAACCATCAAATCGATGTTTTGGGCAGCACGAGGGGAATTGGATACCAGCGCGGAGCAACTGATCGCAGATAGGAGAGGGATGCACATCAGTAGTGCCGATACTGACAGGTTTCTGGCCGAGCTCCGTGATCGAATTGAAACCTTGATGGGCAGGCGCGTCCCACAGCAGCCCCGTGAGCCAGATCGGCATCGTCATGGCCTGGCAGCGTACCTGACATCGTGCCAGCTGGTGCTATCCGGGACATACAAGAGCAACAATTGGGAACCTAATGACCTGCAACTACGAGGCGATCCGGACAATAAACAGGGGACTGTACGGAACGGATATTGGCCGTTACGGACGAGCGCTCCTCGCCGACCGGTACGATGACCGGACACATGTCATCTACGAACTCCTGCAGAACGCACGCTGAAAATGCGTTCGCGCACCGGGACGAGCTGATAAGCGCAAGGGTGCTCATTTCTGATGCCATGCGGGTTTGCCAGATGTTCTTCAGATAGTGTCCGGTTTGTGACAGGAAAAATACCACTTCGGGAGATAATCAGGACTGTACGCGCTTTCAGTGCTCGCACTGTGATTTTCTTTTTTCTGCAATAATTAATGTGCGGCGACAGCTTCCATGATTCTGGCGTGCGGGGGACAGGCTGCTTGTGCGTACGCACACAATCTTCAGGTGTCGGATTACCGGGGTTTCCGGGTTGTTGTTTCGACTCCTGCGAATCGGCTGAACAGGCCTGTGTTCCTGAAATTCAGAAAGATCTGGAGTGGCGTTGGAATCGTTTTCAGCACACATTCTATTTTCAAAATGTATATAAATATCAGTGGCTTGTAAACTATAATTTAGAAGTATTCTACTTGTGGATGGTCACTGAAACACCACCGATCAATTCTGGCAACCATGTGGCTTATATGCACTGGTTGAAGATCAGTGAAGTGCGGCCAGACATGCTGTCGTTTAAACCCCTTTGACCTGCACGCGCCGAGCTGAAACACCTGTGTGACCACAATTCCTAGTGTGCAGACTGGGCATCGGGGCTTGAATCAGTGGCTGGCTGGTGTATCTTTGAAGCGTTGAACGGCTGGAATCCAGATCCGGTGTGTATTCATTCAGGATGGGTTTATCCATAGCCTGAGGTCATAGAGTGACACAGTCAGAAAACAGCCCAGAACAGGATCAGGATCCAACTTCACAGGAGGTCGCTGATTCGCATGTCCGGCACGCACCTGATTCCAGCGGAAATGCGCCTTATCCGCTTGCCTCGAGGCTGCACCGGCTGGCGGCAGCTATATTGGATGATTCTCTGGCCCTGCTGACTCTTCTCCCGGTATTCGGGTACTACGACATATTGGAGTACGCCGAGCGCAATGCCCAGATTCCTTTTGGCCTGATCATCAATATCAACATCTTCGCCTTCGTTTTATTTTTATTGGTGCACGGATACCTGCTCTACAACTACGGGCAAACCCTGGGAAAACGGGTTATGGGGATTGCAATTGCCACCATGGATTTCCAGGTACCTTCCTTTAACCGTCTGATTGCCCTGAGGTATGTGCCTTTTCGGATAGCCGGGGTTATCCCCGGCCTGAACCTGATTTTGATCGTGAATGTGCTCTTCATATTCCGCCCGGACCGACGGTGTCTGCACGATCTGCTGGCTGGAACCCAGGTCATTTATGTGGGTACTGGAGGTGGCCGGGATCAACCCGGATAGAGCCTGGAGAGCACAGCAGGGACGGCGGTTTCTGTACGCAGGATTCGCGGCCCCAAATCCACCGCTCGTGCACCGATATCAACAAGCTTTCCAATTTCGTACTCCGTGAATCCACCTTCCGGACCGAGGATCAACGTACACCTTTCTTTTATGTCGACAGGACATGTGAGTCCGGCATCGGGATGAGCAACAAGGGCGGTCGCAGATCCAATGATCCCGGCCAACACATCTTCTACAAAGGGCTTGAACAGTCGGTGCAGGTGTATGCACGGCATCTGCGTATCAATGGCCTGCTCCAGTCCGGCGATCAACGAGCTCTGCAGGGACTCCTCTTTGAGCAATGGTGACTGCCAGAAACTCTTTTCCACCCGCCATGAGTTGATCAGATGAATTTCCTTGACCCCCATGCCAGCCAGACTTCCAAGCACGCGGCGCATCATTTTTGGTCGTGGCAGGGCCATAACAAACTGGCAGGGCAGCGGTGTCGGCGGGGGATGGTCCAGCGGTGATTCAAGCTCCAGGCAGACTGTACGTTCTCCCTCAACCGAAATAACGCGTGCCATCCCCATGCAGCCATTGATCACCCCGATGCGCACCAGGCTTCCAGCTTGTGCTTTGAGAACCTGCAGCAGGTGCTGGCTTCTGCGATCACACAGATGAATGCGGTTGGAGGGCGAAAGCTCGTGATCGAATATGAGCAACAAGTTCATTGTGTTCCAACATATGATTTAATGCCACGAGCTTAACGCGCTTTGCGTCTCCGCAGGTTCAGAAATTTCCGCTGTGGCAGGTGCTTGAACATCAGGAATAGAACATGAGAGTCTTGGTAATCGAAGATGATCCAAAAGTCAGCAGCTACATCAGTAAGGGGCTGCAGGAGCAGGGTTTCTCAGTCGAGGCCTCTCTCGATGGTAAAAAGGGTCAGGAATTGGCACTCAATCAGAATTTCGATCTGATGATCCTGGATCGGATGTTACCCGGAGTTGACGGGCTGAGCATCCTCAGGTCTGTTCGGGCGAAGGGCACCAATACCCCGATTATCCTGCTCAGTGCACTGGGTGAGGTGGATGACCGAGTACAGGGGCTCAAGGCCGGAGGAGATGACTATCTGGTAAAACCCTTTGCATTTCCTGAGCTTCTGGCCCGGGCCGAAGCTCTGATCCGCCGCGCAGAGGTCCCGTCCGAATCCGCGGTTACGGAACTCTCAGTCGGGAATTTGCATATGGATCTTCTCAGTCGCACAGTGACCCGCGCCGGTCAGAAGATCGACCTCCAGTCGCGTGAATTCAAACTGCTTGAATATCTCGTCAAGCACCAGGGACAGGTTGTGACCCGAACCATGCTGCTTGAGAATGTATGGAACTACCACTTTGATCCTCAAACCAACGTGATCGATGTCCACATCAGCCGGTTGCGATCCAAAATAGACAAAGACTTCGACCCTCCACTGATCAGCACTGTGCGCGGGGCTGGCTACACCATTGAGCGACCCTGAGCAGCCAGAATTTTCTGCTTCCAGGGGGCGGAAATACACCCACAGCACCGCCTTTAAAATGGCGCTGGTGGCTACGCTGGTGATTGGCGTGGGAGCTGGCGTGATCTCATACTTCACCAATCAGTTTAATACCAGTACGCTGCTTGATCGCGTCAATATGGGAATTGAATCGGATCTGGCAGCGTTTCGTGACTGGCAGGAGATCGCACCCCTGTTGGACGTGACCAATGTCATAGATCGGCTGCAAAAGAACCACCCGCGCAGTTTCTACAGTTACCAGAGTCCCCGGGGCGAATATCTGTATGGTAATTTGCATCCCGAAGACTCGGATATCATACCCTTCGAGGGAAATCTGGAGCTCATCAAGCTCAGCCAGGAGCAGGTGCATACCAGCGAAGGTTTTGAAGGGTTGCACCGGTTCGCAGTCGGGTATCACCGGATGGAAGATGGGTCGGTGCTTGTTGTCGGGCGTGACATTGAGCACCTGCTGGTGCAACGAAAGCGGATGCAGCAACTCGGACTTCTTACCATCGTATTCATGATGGTGGTCGTTGCCGTGAGTTTTTACTTCAGCACTTATTTTGCCGAGGTCATCAACAGCATTGGCAGTACCGCCAGCGACATCATTGAAACGGGTGATTTCAGTCGCAGAATTCCCGTACAGGGTACCTGGGACGATCTGAGTAATTTGGCGAATCTGCTGAATGCACTGTTGGCGCGGACTGAATCGCTCATGAGCAGCGTGAGTCAGGTTTCTGACAACATTGCGCACGATCTGCGCACTCCCCTGACCAGATTGCGTAACCATCTGGATGAATTGCACACGCGGTTATCTGCTTCGGACGATCATGCTTCCCGGGAAATCTCTGAAGCCGTTATTCGTGAGGCAGACCAGATTCTAGAAACCTTCAGTGCCCTGCTGCGCATTGCGCGGATTGAGTCCGGCAGTGGGGAGCACAACTTTCAAAGTCTGGCGCTCAAGCCCCTTCTTGAAGATATACTGGATCTCTACCAGCCGTTAGCTGAAGAGCACGGAGTGCAGGTGTCTGCCGACCTCCAGTCACTCCAGGTCGCGGGAGATACCGACATGTTGTTCCAGGTGTTTGCCAACCTGATGGACAACGCAGTCAAATTCAGCCCAGAAGGTGGCACCATAGAAGTACGCTGCTATCCCCGCGGGGACAGGATCATGGTTGAGATCGCCGACTCCGGCAAGGGGATAGCGCCGGAAGACAGGGAGCGTATCTTTGATCGTTTCTATCGAGCGGAAAAATCACGCAGTACCGCAGGAAGCGGTCTGGGACTCAGTCTTGTCAGGGCAATAGTGAATCTCCACCAGTCAAGGATCAGCATTCTCGACAACAACCCCGGCAGCCGCTGCGTCGTGGAACTGCACCCCTGTCCAGAGCATGACCAGACCGGGGACACTGTCTGAGTGGCGGCAGCACGCAGTCCTGTTGGCCTCCCCACCAGGACTCGAACCTGGATCTAGGGCTTAGGAGGCCCCTATTCTATCCTGTTGAACTATGGGGAGGCAGCGAAGGCAGAGTTATGCGCCTGCACATCGGGGCGCAGTATAAATTTTGTCACAATGGCTGGCTAGAGCGCTGTGTACTCAATTGCTATTTGCCCAGAAGGCATTCGCGTGCCCGGTTGAGCAGTGAGGCCAGAAAGTCATTCCCACCGCGATCCGGGTGCAGCTTCTGCATCAGCTTTTTATGGGCGAGCTTGATATCTTCCTCGCTGGGAGAACCTTCGAGGCCGAGAATTTCCAGCGCTTCCTCTCGGCTCATGGTGCCACTGCCAGGTTGGGATCCTGTATTGGAATGCTCACTTCGGGCACCAAACCGTTGCGCCATATACATCTGCAAAAAGTAGGTTGAGCGCGCATCTTCCCGACATTCAGTGAGCAGCTTTTCCAGATCGGAACGATCCAATTCATCGAGTTGTCTGTGTGCGAAGCTTCCCTGCACAACCCTGCCGCTGATCTGGCGAGTGGAAAAATCGACCAGCACTACCAGCCAGGCTGTTTTCAGTGTGCGTACCCTGCCCAGTCCAAACCCGCCGGTGAGACCATATATCCGTGCCAAAAGCGGGATATGACGTATCGCAAAGGCGAGGATATACTTGAGTAACAGCAGCAGGCTGGCAAATACCGCGCCCAACACGTCGATTCGGCCGAGAGCAGCGAGCGCACAAATCACAGCAACCAGACCAAAAACCAGCCCTCTGGATATGAACCCTTTTCTCTCATCCCGGGTATTCAGTCTCCTCCAGCGCTGCCAAATCACAAAGGCAGCAATCAGTCCCAGAATGACCAGCAGTCGACCTATCAAAGTATCTCCGGATAAGCGTGGTAAAAACCATTATGCATCAGGGTTCGCAACGGAGTGCCATAGAGGTTGCTCAGGTTGGCGGAAGTGAGGGCATCCTCTTTGAGCCCATCAAACATGTTCTTTCCTTCCTTGATCAGTACAATCCGCTGAATTTCCGGGGGTATTTCATGCAAGTGGTGGGTTACCAGAACAATGGCCCTGCCATTGTGAACAAGAGTGCTCAGGCTCGTCAGATATTGAAAACATGCCGCAACATCCATACCGCTGGTCGGCTCATCCAGAATCAGGGCTTCCGGCTCGTGTACCAGGGCTCTAGCCAGTAAAAGGCGACGTTGCTGCCCGGTAGACAGATTCCCGAAATGCTCGTCTTCCAGGTGAGCTATTCCCAGTTCATGCAAGATCGCATGAGCGGCCTCGCGCTGCCCCTGTTCAACCCTATGATGGCCCCACAGGCTGTTGGAACCAAAAAACCCTGACAGTACGACCTCCAGCCCTGGGGTGGCGGCCTCGTAGGATGAATGCAGGTCCTGTGAGACCAGGCCCAATAGCCGGTGATATTCCTGCATATTGAAATGTTCCTGGCCCAGCATGGCAATACGAGTGTGAGGTTTGACCAAAGGATAGAGTTCGCGGCTGATCAGTTTGAGCAGGGTCGATTTACCCGCACCATTTGGACCCAGTATTGCCAGGCTCTCGCCCCGGCGAACACTCAGGTTAAAGTCCTGCAGGGCCAGATACTTGCCACGCATCACCGATGCCTGCTGAATTTCAATGAGGTACTCAGACACATTGCTACTCCACAACTTTCCAATCCGGTCTTGCACGAGTGCTGTGGTCGGTGCAGTATGCTGACTATGCGTCAGATATCAAGTCGCGCAGCGCGCCAAAGATGAGGAGTGGACAAAAGCTGATATGTTTGAAAAAGTGACCGATCTACTGCCAAATGAATCCTGTTTCCCCGGCAGGGAAGGGGAGATGATCGTGTCCGGGAAGCACCTGGTCCTGGGCAATTATTACGTTGAGCCGTTTCCCTCCAGTATCCGGAAGCTACTGCTTGGTATGGGCTGCTTCTGGGGTGCAGAGCGACTTTTTTGGCAGCTCGAGGGCGTCTATGCCACAGCGGTCGGCTACGCCGGAGGTGTGACCCGTAATCCCAGTTATGAAGAGGTGTGCTCCGGTTATACCAACCATACCGAAGTTGTTCTGGTTGTATACGAGCCACACATTATTGGCCTGGAAACCCTCTTGCGGACATTTTGGGAAGGGCACGATCCGACTCAGGGCATGCGGCAAGGCAATGATGTTGGTACTCAGTATCGCTCCGCAATCTATGTCGATCAGAGTGAACTCAAGAGTGTTCAATGCAGCAGGGACACCTACCAGCAACGGCTCTCCGCCAATGGCCGGGCACCCATTACGACAGAGGTCAAAGTTGGGCAGAAGTTGTACTATGCCGAGGAGTATCACCAGCAGTATCTGCACAAAAACCCTGGTGGATATTGTGGCCTGGGTGGCTGCGGTGTGACATTTACCGATACAGCCAGTCAGACCTGACTGGCCCGCCTGGAAATCTGAGTCGATGCACGGTTCTGGAGCCCTGCAGCCCGCGAATAGGCCTGACATTTCGGTTTTTTGACTGGCTCTGCGATCACAGCCATCCCGCACTATCCGAACCCTCTGTTGAAACGGGGCGCTTGGATGTATCGCAGCCGCAGCAAGGCCACCGGTCTTCTCAGCGCCTGTGAGACCCGCGCACAGGTCATCGCCGAGAAAGATCTGTGTGAAGGCACGACCGATAGTGCCGGGGACTCCAGTCGCGCAGATAAGGCGATCACCCGCCGTCTGGCGGAGGCACTGTTACTCGTTGACGGACGGGTGCTCGACCACAGTGTGGTCGCGACTGGAAAGTGCGTTTCGTTTTTGGAGCGTGGGCTTGTACACAGCCCTATACTGCTCTGATAATCAAAAGCACCGGGCCTCCTAAGGAGACTTATGAGACCCAGTGCTCCTAATTGCAGCTGTTGTTTACCGGGCTGTCACCGTACAGATGTCGGTTCCAGCCCGATCGCCTGCACCAACCCGAAAGGGTAGCGTGACAGTACCAGATCGAAATATTGCTTACAACTGTTTTTTGGTAACTACTCACCCCTCTTGACGTCATAGGGAGGCGGTTCTATGATGTCAAGGGGGGTGAGTAGTTGCTCTGCAAGAAATTGCCGTAGATGCCTGCAAATCTGCTGCTTGTCAAGCTATCGATATAATCCCCCTTTTCACCACTTATGACCTATCACCACCCCACACAGACACAGGGTTGAGTTGGGATGCCCAGCGGCTGCGGCAGATGATTACGAGCGGGTTTGGATTTGAGGAGTTGCATCTCCTCAAAGCTCAGGCTCCTATGAGCAGCCAGTTCCTCCATGTCCCAGATATGCTTCATTGGTTTTGTCTTTCTAGTGGAGTTCCATGTGTACGCATTGAATGCGTCCATAAGAATGAAGGTGTTGCTGAGTGGTACGCCAGCTATGGCACGGTACCTCTGCAAGATGCGCCGCTCTCGCTCATTCTCCCTTTCAAAACCATCCATGCAGCCCTGGCTGCAGCAGGCAAACTGTAAAAGTTGGAGGTTATCGCGGCTATGCGGTCACTCCCCCAAGACGGGGAGGCACCGGAGCTGGCCTGCACGGTGGTACGAAGTCAGGTCAACGCACTGAGTCCGCGCTGGTCCCGGCACTGGGGGTGTGGGACCAGCTGGGACTGGATCGATTCTGGGATGCAAGGTTACCGCGAGCCATGATGTCATCGCTGCTGGCACAGCCCAGACAGCCCATCATCCAGGAAACCTGTGCAGGGCTGATGTGGCACAAACAATGTATCCTGAAGCCTGATGTCGAACCTAATGCAAGAACGAGATGTACACGGGCTGATCTGCTAAGATCGCGGCCTGTTAAGTATAAGGAGCCCACATGGCGGACGAAAAAAATCTGGCTGAAGCCTACGCAACAATAATTGGAGAGCTGGACGATCCGAAGCGCCCCGGGCTTCGGGGAACTCCAGACAGGGCGGCCAAAGCAATGCGTTATTTGACCAAAGGCTATGATCAGAGCCTGCACGAGATTGTCAACGATGCGTTGTTCCCTGCCGACACCCGGGAAATGGTGATCGTTCGGGATATTGAGCTGTACTCCCTCTGTGAGCATCACCTTCTGCCTTTTGTCGGTAAGGCGCATGTGGCCTATATTCCCGACGACAAGCTGATTGGTCTGTCAAAAATTGCCCGTATCGTGGACATGTTCGCCCGTCGATTACAAATTCAGGAACGACTGACAACCCAGATCGCCCATGGACTGGGCGAGTCAACCGGATCCGGTGATGTCGCTGTAATTATTGAAGCCCAGCACTACTGCATGATGATGCGCGGTGTGGAGAAACAGAACTCGCGCATGAAAACTTCCGCCATGCTGGGCGCCTTCCGGGATAATCCCTCAACGCGCTCCGAATTTCTCAGTCTGACCGTGTGACGCTGACACGCTTTCCTGCTGTGTCCTTCCGTTCCATATCGCTCTTGTGTGCGTTGCTGTCAGGGCTCCAGGGCTGTAGTCAGGGTGAAACCCGGGTAGAGGAGGGTAACCGCCTCGGTATCTTCCATCAGGGTAACGGAGCCGACCCGGCCAGCATGGACCCCCATGTATCTACAGGCGTGCCCGCGGGCAATGTATTTTCGGCAATCTACGAGGGCCTGGTCGTCAGCAACCCCTATACTCTGGAGCTTGAGCCTGGTGTTGCCGAGCGTTGGGACATCAGTGAGGACGGGCTCAGGTACCGCTTTTATTTACGCAATAATGCGCGCTGGTCCAACGGTGACCCAGTGACAGCGGAAGACTTTCACTGGAGCTTCTGGCGTTATCTGGTACCGGACATGGGCAACGAGTGGGCCTATATGATGTTCCCCGTTGTCAATGCTCAAGAGTTTCTCAATGGAGAGATCAGCGACTTCAGCCAGGTGGGCATCCGTGAGATCGATTCCCATACTCTTGAGATCGAGCTGAACAACCCGACACCGTACTTTTTGCAGCTTCTGGCACATGCCAGTACCTCACCGGTGCACCGCCCAACCGTTGAGGCCCACGGCAGCGCGACGTCCCGCTACTCGGAGTGGACGCGAGCCGAAAACATTGTGACCAACGGGCCGTTCCAGCTCTATGAGTGGAATATCAGTCAGCCAGTCAAGGTCAGGAAAAACTCCTATTACTGGGATGCAGGACGGGTCAGCCTGAATGAAATTCACTTCCATCCCACGGAAAACACAGCGACTGAAGAGCGGCTGTTCAGGGCGGGGCAACTGCACAAGACCAGTGCTGTGCCTATCGACAAGGTTCCGGTGTACCAGGCTTCCAAAAACCCGGCGTTGCGGATTCAGCCCTATCTCGGTACCTACTACTACCAGGTCAATGTGACCCGTGAGCCCTTTGATGATCCGAGAGTTCGCCGGGCACTTGCCATGAGTATTGACCGGAAGCAGTTGATTGCGGCGATACTGCAGGGAGCAAATACACCGGCGTACAGCATGACACCGCCAGGTACCCTGGGCTACCAGCCTCCAAAAACTTTTGACTTTGATCCCGATGCTGCCCGGACATTGCTCGCCAGCGCCGGGTTTCCAGATGGCCAGGGCTTTCCAGCCTTTGAGATCCTGTACAACACGAGTGAAGGCCATCGCAAAATCGCGGTAGCCATCCAACAGATGTGGAAGGTGCATCTCAATATTGATGTCGGCATCACCAATCAGGAGTGGAAGGTCTATCTGGACTCGCGTGATAACAGGGATTACGACATCGCTCGTGCAGGCTGGATTGGCGATTATGTGGATCCAGTCAACTTCCTTGATCTGGGGCTCTCCTCAAACGGCAACAACGGTACCGGATTTGCAGATCCGCACTATGACTACCTGATTACCGAATACATTCCCCAGGCATCCAGCCCGGAAGAACGATTGGCCCGGTTTGCTGAAGCTGAGCGTTATTTGATGGAGCAGATGCCATTTATCCCCCTGTATACCTATCAGTCCAAATATCTGTTAGATCCCGGAGTGAGGGGTCTGCCCGCCAACATTCGTGACCACTACAACTATCGCTACGTTACCTTGGGACATGGAGCACAACAGTAATGTCGCGATTTATCACTATTCGCTTGCTGCAGGCTGTACCAGTTGTACTGGCGGTGGTCAGTATGACCTTCTTTCTGATTCGCATTGCGCCGGGCGGTCCGTTTGATGCGGAAAAGGCAGTGGTGCCCGAAGTGCGGGCAGCACTCGAAGCCCAGTATCAGCTCGATCAGCCGCTGTACATGCAGTATTTCTCCTACATGGGAGATGTGTTGAAGGGAGACCTTGGGCCATCATTCAAGTATCCCGGGCGTTCGGTCAATGAGCTGATTGCCGCCGGATTTCCCGTGACCGCAGAACTTGGACTCTATGCCATGCTGATTGCTCTGTTGATCGGGATCAGTGCGGGTATTTGTGCTTCACTCAGGCCAAATACAGCCCAGGATTATGTACCCATGTCATGTGCCATGCTGGGTATTTGCATGCCTGCCTTTCTGCTGGGGCCCCTGCTGGTGCTGGTGTTCGGGATCTGGCTGGAATGGCTGCCCGTGTCGGGCTGGGGGCAGTTGCCAGGTGACAAGATTCTGCCGAGCCTGACATTGGGTGCTGCCTACGCCGCCTACATCGCGCGGCTCAGCCGAAGTGGCATGCTGGAAGTGCTGTCACAGGACTATATTCGTACTGCTCGAGCCAAGGGGCTTTCCGAGCATGGTGTCGTTTTGAGGCATGCGCTCAGGGCAGCCCTGCTGCCGGTGGTCGCGTTTCTTGGACCAGCTTTTGCGGGGATTCTCTCTGGCTCCTTTGTGATCGAAACTGTATTTCAGATTCATGGGCTGGGACGTTTTTATGTGCAGGCTGCCTTCAATCGCGACTACACACTGATTCTGGGATGCACAGTGATTGTGTCCGTACTGATTATTGTCTTCAATCTGCTGTCGGACATCATTGCGGCCTGGATGAATCCACGCGTGCGCGGTCAGCTGGACGGCATTCGCTGATGAACAGCCGGCAGACCCGCGTGGATTCGATCAATGACGACCTTGATCAGTATGAGAAGGGTACTTCGCTCTGGGCAGATGCCTGGGTTCGCCTGCAGAAAAATCGCCTGGCGGTCAGCGCGCTGGTCTATCTCTGTGTTGTGGCCCTTCTGTGCCTGATTACGCCCTTCATCGCACCGTACGGATATGAGGAGCAGAACCTTGTCCTCGGTGCGTCCCCGCCATCATGGGAGCATTGGCTGGGTACGGACATCTTTGGCCGAGACATGCTGACGCGCATTCTCTACGGTGGACGGGTATCTCTGGCGGTAGGGCTGATTGCCACTGTGGTAGCGCTGGTGATCGGCGTGCTCTGGGGTGCCATTGCAGGATACCTTGGAGGCAGGGTCGATGCTGTTATGATGCGACTGGTCGACATCATGTACGCATTGCCCTTCATGATCTTCATCATCCTTCTGATGGTGATTTTTGGACGCAATATGCTGCTGCTGTTTGTGGCCATAGGTGCAGTCGAATGGCTGACCATGGCACGTATCGTGCGCAGTCAGGTGCAGGCTCTCAAGCAACAGGAATTTGTTGAGGCGGCTCTGTCTTTGGGACTTTCGTCCTGGACCATTATTCGCCGCCACCTGATCCCCAATGCACTCGGCCCGGTGATTGTCTACACGACCCTGACAGTTCCAGCCGTTATGCTGTTCGAAGCCTTTCTGAGCTTTCTTGGTCTGGGTATTCAGCCACCACAATCCTCCTGGGGATTACTGATCAGCTACGGTGCCGAGACCATGGAAGAGTATCCCTGGCTGCTGATTTTTCCCGGCCTGATGCTCACGCTCACTCTGTTTGCCCTGAATTTTCTGGGTGATGGATTACGCGACGCACTCGATGTGCGATCTTCCAGAGACTAGGATTCCATGAAACTTCTCGAAGTATGTGGACTATCCACCCATTTTCATACCCGGGACGGTGTGATCAGGGCAGTCAACGAGGTCAGCTTTAGTGTAGATCATGGACAAACCCTGGGCATCGTCGGCGAATCTGGCTCGGGCAAATCAGTGTGCTGCTATTCACTTCTGGGACTGATTCCCTGTCCTCCGGGACGGATTGAGTCAGGCTCGGCGATATTTGAAGGTGTGGACCTGTTACAGGCGAGTGAACAACGTCTCAGGAAGGTTCGCGGTGACCGGATTTCGATGATTTTTCAGGACCCCATGACTTGCCTGAACCCCCACATGAAAATCGGTGCACAGATCGTCGAGCCTCTGAAACGCAAACAGCAGGTTGGTCGCCATCAGGCCAGGCAACGCGCTCTGGAACTCCTGGATGAAGTAGGTATTTGTGAGCCGGACAGTGCTTTTGAAGCCTGGCCACATGAATTCTCAGGAGGCATGCGTCAGCGGGCCATGATTGCCATGGCGCTGATTTCCGAACCGGCTCTGCTGATCGCCGACGAACCCACCACCGCGCTGGATGTCACCATTCAAAAACAGATTCTGGAGCTTTTGGTCCAGTTACAGAAGCGGCGCGGTTTGGGGATAATTTTTGTCAGCCACGATCTGAGCGTGGTGCGCAGCCTCGCGCAGCATACGCTCGTGATGGAGTCCGGAAAGATAGTGGAACAGGGTGCCACCGAAACACTGTTTACGTGCCCGCAGCAGCCGTATACCAGAACGCTCCTCTCGGCAATACCCAGTGGTGGGAAACCATCGACAGATGCTTCTGGTGCGGGGAGTGGAAACCATACACTGCTCAGGGTGCGCGACCTTACCACTGTATTTCGTGCCCACAATTCAGGCGTGCCGAAAGTTGCGGTGGATCAGGTCAGTTTTGATCTGGATTCTGGTGAGATCCTGGGGTTGGTCGGAGAATCGGGCTCTGGGAAATCAACGCTGGGACGAAGTCTGCTGAACCTGGTTCGGCCTCTGTCCGGATCAATCAATTTCGGTGGCAGGGAGCTCATGGGTCTGTCCCAGAGAAGGATGAAACCACTGCGCCCGCGTATGCAGATGATTTTTCAGGATCCCTATGCATCGCTCAATCCGCGTATGAGCGTGTACGATACCCTGGCCGAACCAATGAAGATGCATGGCACGGTTGGTCACGCTGACCTGCAGCACAGTATTTTTGATCTCATGGATGATGTCGGGCTGGCGCGTCGCTATGTTCGAAAATACCCGCATGAATTCTCCGGGGGTCAGCGGCAGAGGATCGCAATAGGCCGGGCTATCGCGACACGACCGGAGTTTGTGGTCGCAGATGAACCTGTATCTGCGCTGGACGTCACTATTCAAAAACAGATTCTGGAACTGCTGCTGGAGTTAGTAGAACGACATAATCTCGGTATGCTGTTTATATCCCATGACCTGGCGGTCGTGCGCTCAATCTGTGATCGGGTGATGGTGATGAACCAGGGATGTATCGTTGAAGCGGGCGACACCGAGACACTGTGGGCCAATCCCCAGGATAGCTATAGCCAAGAGCTATTGGATGCTGTTGTGTAAAGCTTGTGGGAATCCGCCAATCGTCCATTGGTACAGCGTTTTTTTGGGACTTGTCGGTTCATCGACAGCACCTGATGAAAATGTCCCGAGCAACGCTCCCCATGACATGCCCATCCTGTCGGCGTGTAATAACACTCAGGTTGATCAAGGAACATTTTGAAACGCCGACAGCACCTGGAATAGGTGCGCAGGATATCGAAGGCACGCCGATTGCTCGGGCTACTTGCGAATCCGGGTACAGGCACTATCCTTGTTGCTTTTTGCGATCATGCGATGCTTCTTAACTGGCCTCAACTTCAGGACAGCTTTCAATCCGATTTCGGTTCTTCCTTCCGCATAGAAGAGGCAAGCCCGATTCAGGGTGGCGATATCAACCTGGCATTTCGGCTGGAAACCAGCCAGGGGACATTTTTTGCCAAGCTGAATACGCCGGACATGATCGATCTCTTTGAATCCGAACGGGAAGGCTTGATGGAGCTGGCCGCCTGCGATGCCCTGGAAATTCCCGAACCAATCCTGTGCGGAAAAAATGCCGGGGCAGCCTTTCTGTGCATGTCCTGGCTGGATCTGTCGGAAGAGACCGATCAGGCCGGTCTGGGCGAGGCTATAGCCGCCCTGCATCAGCCCATGGGACAGGACTTTGGTTGGTCATCCAATAATTTTATTGGTGCCAGTATCCAGCACAACGACCAGACTCAGGACTGGCCCGAATTTTTCTGGTCCATGCGGATCGAGCCCCAGCTTATGCGCATGATAGAGGCGGGACCGTCTTTTTCTGAATCAGCCATGGATCCGATACAAGCCAAGGTTTTGCATGTTCTCCGCCAGCACACCTATGTGGCCAGCCTGGTACACGGTGACCTCTGGATTGGCAATGCAGCGACGACCCTTGAGGGAAGGCCCTGCATTTACGATCCAGCCGTTCACTGGGGGCATGCCGAGACAGACCTTGCCATGGCACGTCTGTTCGGCGGATTTGGCGAGGCATTTTTTGATGCCTATGAGGTATCTCTCCCCCGAGAAACAGGTGCAGATGAACGTATGTTGATCTATCAGCTCTATCACCTGCTCAATCACTACAATTTGTTTGGTGCATCCTATCTTGATCGCTGCATCAAGCAAATCGGCGCAATTATGGCGCTGTAGATGATTCTGACCGAATCAGCATCGGTATACTCTGTCCATGTCTGACTCTGACGAACAACTGATCGACCTGTACCTTGATCAACTCTGGGCTGAGCGAGGTTTGAGCAAACTCAGTCTCGACGCCTACAGACGCGATCTCAAGGCACTGGCACTGTGGCTGAGGCACAGCTCCCAAAGCGCGGGAAAATCGTTGCAAAGCGCGGCACAGGCCGAGATACAATCCTATCTGCAGTACCGTTTCGAAGCGAACTACTCGGCTCGCTCTACCGCCAGAGCGCTCTCGGCAGTGCGTGGGTTGTACCGCTGGATGCTGCGTGAATCCATGATCGAATCCGATCCTACATCTCTGATTGAAAATCCCAGGACTGGGCGCCCGCTACCTAAATCACTGACGGAAACTGAAGTGGAAGCCTTGCTCGCCGAGCCGGATGCCGAAGATGCTCTTGAACTGCGTGACAAAGCTATGCTCGAAGTGCTCTATGGTGCAGGACTGCGCGTCAGCGAGCTGGTCGGGCTGAACCTGAACCAGGTCAGCCTCCGCCAGGGTGTGGTGCGCACCTTCGGGAAAGGCAACAAGGAGCGTCTGGTTCCACTGGGAGAGGAGGCGCTCTATTGGGTTGAACGCTATATCCGGCAATCGCGGCCAGAATTTACCGGCGGTGCGCCTGTGGATGCACTCTTTCTGTCGCGGCGGAAAAAACACATGACCCGGCAGAGTTTCTGGTACAGGGTCAAATTCTACGCGCACCGTGCGGGAATCAAGATACATCTGTCACCCCATGTGTTGCGCCATGCCTTTGCAACCCATTTGCTGAACCACGGGGCCGATCTGCGGGTTGTTCAGATGTTGCTCGGACACAGCGATCTTTCAACAACGCAGATCTATACGCATATTGCCCTGGCGCGACTCAAGGAGCTGCATGGGGAGCATCATCCGCGAGCCTGATGACGAAAATCAATCAGTTCAGACCACTGCTACCGGAGAGCCAGCGCGGTGGTCTTCACCAGTATCGGTATCAGCATCGAAACCTGTATTCCTGACTTTCGAGAGGGGGCAGGCCAGGGCCTGCGGAAGAAGATGAACCCCGTCGATGTTCAAAGCTTGGTCAACTCAGACGCGGTCGGGCAGCACTCCTGACAACAACGGCTCAAGCACAGCTAGCAGCACTTTACCCCGCTTCCAGTCTGAAGTTTGAAGAAACGTAACTACTCGCCCCCTTGGCATCATAGGAAGGCGATTCTATGATGTCAAGGCGGGGAGGGGGGTGAGTAGTTACCCGAAACCAAAAAAAGCTGTCGAGGCGCTTGCGTCCATGGAACTGTCCGCGTCCGATGCCATTCGGTTACTGATGGCGTGCATCGCCAAGAAGCAGCAGGTACCCTTTTCCATTCAGGTGCCCAATAAAACCACCACCAAGACCATGGAGGATAGTGCAGCCGGCAAGGGCAAGTGCTTTGATGAGACTCGGAATTTGTTGAAGACCTGGGTATCTGATGTTGGCGCCAGTCCCTTTGGCCCAGTTCACACGCGATGTGAAACGGGTACAGAAGCGCAAGGCAAGGAGATGGCTCGGCCTGCCATGTATACATAAAAATGACTCAACAATATGATTTTCATGCGTTACGCTGGCCTGCATGAAACAGTCACAGATCAGCCGCAGGTTGCGGGAAGAGAGTCCGGTTTCGCAGATAGTGACGATTCTGTCCCAGGAACAGTTTGACCGGTCGACGCAGTGCTCAGTCTCTAGCTGTATTTTGCACACCGGTGCAGGTCATATATGATTGTAGACAGGACACTGGATACCGACTATGAACAGCCGCACACTCCCCATCGGCATACAGGATTTCCGTACGATTCGGGAGCAGGATTGCTATTACGTTGACAAGACCCCCCATATCCGCCGGTTGATAGACCTGGGGAGATACTGGTTCCTGTCCCGCCCTCGCCGGTTCGGCAAGAGCCTTCTGGTCGATACCCTGCGGGAACTGTTCGAGGGAAATGAGCAGCTCTTTCAAGGCCTTGACATCCATGATGACTGGGACTGGTCGGTCAGGCATCCGGTGGTCAAGCTCAGCTTCGACGGGAAGTACAACGAACCGGGGGAGATTGAGGGGGACATCATCGAACAGCTGGAGAGCATAGAACGTCATCACAACCTGGCTCCTGCCCATTCGTCCGACACCGGACCCAGACGTCTCCGGAACATTCTGGACCGCCTGCACCATGCCACCGGGCACCAGGTGGTGGTGCTGGTCGACGAGTACGACAAGCCGATCCTGGATGTGCTGGAGAACCCGGAGCTGGCGACAGCGAACCGAGACTACCTCAGGGGATTTTACGGCATCATCAAGGACAGCGCCGAGCATGTCCGCTTCGTGTTCGTCACCGGGGTGAGCATGTTCTCCAAGGTGAGCCTGTTTTCAGGTCTCAACAACCTGGACAACATCAGCCTCGACCCGCGCTATGGGACGCTGTGCGGCTATACCGATGCCGACATTGATACCGTATTTGCCCCCGAGCTGCCGGGCCTGGACCGGGACGAGATCCGGGAATGGTACAACGGCTACCACTGGCGCGGCGACACGCCGGTCTATAACCCCTTTGACGTGCTCTTGCTGTTTGACAGCCGGGAGTTTCGTCCCTACTGGTTCGAGACCGGTTCGCCCACCTTCCTGTACCGGATGATGATGGAGAACGAGGTGAGCCCGATGGAACTGGAAAGCAGGACGACTGACGAGAAATTGGTCTCGCAGTTCGATGTGGGTGATATTGGGATAGATGCCCTGCTGTTCCAGACAGGATACCTGACGATCACCAGAGAGAAGAGGGAGGGCTTCAAGACGTTCTATGTCCTGGACTATCCCAATTTCGAGGTGCAGCAGAGCCTGAACGACGGACTGCTGGGGTACCTCGGAAAGACGGGCAAGGAGGTGTCGGACCGCGGCATGGAGCTCGGCCGCCTGTTGGCTGCCAACGACTTTGACGGATTCGGGGAGTGCCTGAGATCGTTCTTTGCGGGCATTCCGTACCAGTGGCACACAGGCACCAGTCCCGCCCGGTACGAGGCCTGGTACGCCGGGATGCTGTATGCCTGTTTCCGGACCATTGGCCTGGACCTCAGGGTGGAGGAATCCTCAGGCCGGGGCCGGGCGGACATGGTGGTGTTTCACGGTCGGCAGGTATTCGTGTTCGAGTTCAAGATGGCTGATGGGGAGGATACCGGGGAGGCGGCCGCCCGGTCGGCGATTGAACAGATCCGGGACAGGGGATACGCTGAACAATACCGGGACAGGGGGGAGCCGGTGCATCTTGTCGGAGTGTCGTTCAGCCGGGATGCCCGGAATCTGGCAGCGGTGAAGGTGGTGCAGCTGTGATCACCCGGGCCGGCACCTATCTCCTGTCTCGATCACCCTTTCCGGGTGATTGGAAGGGCTGTCGAGATGCCTGCATTGATCCGGATTGGCTGCTTGTGTACCGCGTGCAGGGAAACAAACCCCATCTGGCTCTGACAGGAAGTCACGCGAACCTGTTCAAACAGTAACCCGACATTTCAAGCCAGAGCACGCTTCATGCTCTTCGAATCGGTTCTTTCTTGAGTGTCGTCCATTGCTACAGTCTATGCTTGAGATACTGCTCGGACACACAGCGATCTTTCAACAACGCAGATCTATACGCATATTGCCCTGGCGCGACTCAAGGAGCTGCACGGGAGCATCATCCGCGAGCCTGATTGAACTCAGTGTGGGCAAAAACGTCAAAGCGAACATGCCCGGTGGTAGCAATTCATAAAGAATGCTGGCCCGCCACAGAATACCAACAGAACCGGAAAACCCGATGAATCAAATTCTTTGCCTGAGAGTGCTCATACTGGTTGCGCTCGTTCACCCAATCCCGGGCCATGCCCAGAAGCTGGACTCTGATACTGCTGCCAACATAGAAGATAAAGTCCTCAAAGAGCTGCGCGACGCACGTCCAGATCTGTCTTTCGGTCAGCCCAAACCCTCACCCATAGAGGGGTATTTTGAGGTATCGCTTTCAGGAGCCCAAACTATCTACGTGGCAGAAAGCGGGGAGCACTTCTTTTCCGGCGAGCTCTATTTCGCTGAACCTGGGCGCTTCGTCAACGCGACAGAAATGGCACGTGCCAGAGACCGTCTGGAAGCACTGGCAACCCTGAAAAAGGAAGACATGATCATTTTTTCACCACAGGGCGAGACGAAGGGTGTGCTCACAGTCTTCACTGATGTCACCTGTGGATTTTGTCGCAAACTGCACAATCAGATGGATGAAATGAACGGCCTGGGCATCGAAGTGCGGTATATGGCCTATCCGAGATCAGGCATCAGGCGCGATGGCGCATATACCCGGGAGTATGAGCAGACTGCAAAGGCCTGGTGCACGGAAAATCGCAAGTCCACGCTGACTGATCTGAAAAATAATCGCCCGGTCGAGGTGCAGACCTGCGATAGCCCGGTCGTGGAGGAGCACTACCGCATCGGCGGTTCCTTTGGCGTGAGCGGCACCCCGGCAATAATTCTGCCTGATGGCAGCCTGCTGCCGGGATACAGATCCCCGGGTGATTATGCAGCCATTCTCGGTATCGGAGGCGAGCGTTAGAATGCCAGTGTGTCTCCTCTGGAACCAGGCTCATTGCTGATAAGCCGTGCTACAATGCGCGGCCTTTTTGGCTCGCGGTCAGAGCACAGGGTGCAAGCCGGAGGTTACTGACAGGAGTTGATCAATTCCTTCCCAGGGAGTGTGCGTGAATCAGTTCAGAATAGGCATCTGCGGCATGGGTGCCGTCGGCGGTGGCACCTACGAGGTACTGAAACGCAACGCAGAAAAGATCAACCAACGCAGTGGTGTATCGATCGAGGTAGTGCACCTTGGGATGCGTAAGGCCAAAGCTGGCCTGGACACCGGAGATCTTCGAGTCAGCTCGGATGTTCTTGAGGTCGCCGGAGACCCCGAGGTCGATCTGATCGTGGAATCCATTGGCGGTACCGAAATTGCCAGGCACTTGATCCTGAAAGCCATTGCCAATGGCAAGCATGTGGTGACGGCAAACAAGGCCCTGATCGCTGAGCAGGGTAGTGAAATATTTGCGGCAGCGGCAGAGCAGGGCGTATCAGTTGGCTACGAAGCGGCTGTTGCTGGAGGTATTCCCATCATTGGAGCCCTGCGCGAAGGCCTGGCAGCCAATGACATTCAATGTATCTTTGGAATCATTAATGGCACCGGCAACTTTATCCTGACGGAAATGCGTGATGCTGAGCGTCCTTTTGCTGATGTTCTGACCGAGGCCCAGGCGCTGGGCTATGCAGAGGCAAATCCGAGCTTTGACATAGATGGTATTGACGCTGCTCACAAGCTGACCATCATGGCGTCAATTGCCTTCGCTGTCCCACTGCAGTTTCACCGTGTCTATACCCAGGGCATATCCGCCATAGAAAACGAGGATGTTCGCCATGCTGAAGAGCTTGGACACGTCATAAAACACCTGGGAATATGTCGACGGACAGCCCGGGGTATAGAGCTCAGGGTTCACCCGACCCTGATCCCATTCGAACGCCTGCTCGCCAAGGTGGACGGGGTCATGAATGCCGTCATGGTGCAGAGTGATGCAGCGCAGTCGACTCTGTACTACGGCCCGGGCGCGGGCGCAGAGCCAACGGCATCCTCAGTGGTTGCCGACATTATCGCCATAGCGCGCCAGACTGGGAGTCAAAGTTCATCTGTTCCCTATCTCGGCGTTCCTTTGTCTGCCCTGCGAAGCGGGGCTGATAACGAAATCCTCGACATTGACGAGTGCGAAACGTCGTTTTATCTGCGCTTTCGCGCCGAAGATCGGCCAGGCGTGCTTTCCCGCATTACCCAGGCCGTGAGCGACGCTGGCATCAGTGTTGAGGCTATCCAGCAAAAAGAACCTGCTGTTGGTGACTCCCAGGCCACCATCGTCATGATTACGAATCAGGCACCGGAGTCCCGGCTGCGTGCACTTGTACAGACACTAAACAATCTGGATGTGATCAGCAGAGAGGTCGTATGCATCCGTGTCGAGAACCTCGCCTAAGTCTTCATGGTACAGAGTTGAGACGGGTTCCGTGAAGTATGTAAGCACCAGGGGGAGCGCTCCGGAACTGGACTTTGAGGATGTAGTTCTGGCAGGTCTCGCAACGGATGGAGGACTGTACGTTCCCACGGAATTGCCGGTCTTTGATCAGGACAGGATTCGATCCTTCGCGGGGATGAGCTATCAGCAGGTTGCCGTGGAAGTCATGCACCCATTTGTAGCTGGTGCCCTGGCACACTCAGAACTGCGGACCCTGGTGGATGAGGCCTATGCCGATTTTCGCCATGCAGCAATTGCACCTCTGGTGCAGCTTGACCCAAACCTCTGGGTGCTTGAACTGTTTCATGGGCCGACGCTCGCATTCAAGGATTTTGCCCTGCAGTTTCTGGGACGCCTGCTGGATCTGATTCTTGAACGCCGCGGGCAGAGAGCGGCCATCCTGGGTGCCACCTCAGGTGATACGGGCTCAGCTGCAATCGAGGGCTGCAGGCACTGTGACAATGTGGATATTTTTATCCTGCATCCCCATGGTCGTATCTCGGAAGTCCAACGTCGGCAGATGACAACTGTACTGACCGACAATGTCAGAAATATTGCCATCAAAGGCAACTTTGATGAGTGCCAGAACATGGTCAAGGCAAGCTTTGCCGATCAAGGGTTTTTGCCCCAGGGACGCCAGCTTGTCGCGGTCAACTCAATTAACTGGGCCAGGATAATGGCCCAGATCGTGTACTATTTTTATTCTGCTGTTGCACTGGGCGCACCGGAGCGCAGCGTTGCCTTTTCAGTACCTACCGGAAATTTTGGCGACATCTTCGCCGGCTATCTGGCCAAAAAAATGGGGTTGCCCGTTGAGCGACTGGTAATTGCTACCAATTCCAACGATATTCTGCACCGGTGTATCAGCGACAATGATTACAGTCTGCGTTCGCTGGTTCATAGTCTTTCCCCAAGTATGGATATCATGATCTCGAGCAACTTTGAGCGGCTGTTGTACGACCTCTATGACACAGATGCAGCAGCTATAACTCATCTGATGGAGCAACTGAAAACATCCGGGGAAATCAGACTGAGCGCACCGACCCTGGAGCGTGCTCGCACGCTTTTTTGCAGTCACCGCCTCGATGACCAGGCTGTAGTTGATGTGATTCGCAGGCACTATCAATGCAGCGAGTACCTGCTTGATCCTCACTCGGCCATCGGTGTGGCCGCAGCCGAATCCAACAGGGCAGGTGCTGGTGTCCCCATGATCTGTCTTGCCACAGCTCACCCTGCCAAGTTCCCGGAAGCCGTCAGGAAATCCGGGTACCCCTCTGATCCACTCCTGCCGCAGCACATGGCAGATCTGTTTGAACGACCGGAATCATGCCAGGTGCTGGATATGGATCTATCAGCGGTACAGGACTATATCACTGCGCACATACGCAGCTGACATACACAGACAGGTGATCAAACAAAGACCCATTGACCCAGACAGCGAATACCTGATTTCAGAGGACAACGAAGTCATCCGCCGCATTCTGCTGGGACGAGGCCTGTCGAACCAGAGCGATATGGATCAGCGCCTGGCGGGGATGGAGTCTCCAGATTCGCTGGCACAGCTGACCGAAGCCACAGATATTCTGGAACACGCACTGCGTGAGCAGAAGCGGGTGCTCATATGCGGTGACTACGATGCTGATGGTGCCACCAGTACTGCGTTGCTCCATCGCGTATTGACAGAACTCGGACTGGAGCAACTTGACTTTCTGGTTCCCAACAGGTTCGACTACGGCTATGGCCTCTCGCCTGAGCTGGTACATGCTTCCGCGGACTATGGTCCACAACTGATCATTACCGTTGACAATGGGATCTCCAGCATTGAGGGCATTGCGCTGGCGCGGTCGATGGGTATTGATGTGCTGGTCACTGATCACCATCTTCCAGGAACACGACTTCCGGAAGCGAACGCAATCCTCAACCCCAATCAGCCTGGCTGTGCCTTTCCGGCCAAAAGCCTGGCGGGTGTTGGCGTGGTGTTCTATCTGCTGATCGGTCTGAGGGCGGCACTTCGGAGCAGCAACTGGTTTGAATCTCGTCAGATGAAGGAACCACGTCTGGAGCGCTATCTGGATCTTGTCGCCCTTGGGACAGTAGCCGATCTGGTGCCCTTGGGACGCCTCAATCGCATACTGGTTGCTCGGGGACTCAGTCTGATCCGCTCGGGCGGCGGTAATCCTGGTATCCGTCAACTGTTCGCAGTATCGGGTAAGGAAACAATCCACGCGAGAGCTTCCGATCTGGGTTTCGCCATAGGCTCCAGGCTCAATGCTGCGGGACGTCTGGATGACATGTCCCTTGGCATACAATGCCTGCTGGCTGAGGATGAACAGACGGCTTTGGAACATGCGCAGGAGCTGCACCAGATCAACCGGGAACGCCGCCAGATCCAGGATCAGATGAATCGGGAGGCGGAAGCAGCCCTGAATGAAGTGGAGGTCGATCCTCGACATTCTGCCTGGAGCTACTGCGCATACCAGCCGGACTGGCATGAGGGCCTGGTCGGCCTGGTCGCGTCGCGACTCAAGGAAAAGCTGTATCGGCCGGTGGTCGCCTTTGCCAGAAGCAAGACTGGTGAGCTCAAGGGCTCGGCTCGGTCTGTTACGGGTTGTCACATTCGTGATTGCCTTGCACTGGTTGCCAGCCTCAATCCAGATCTGATTATAAAATTTGGAGGCCATGCCATGGCTGCTGGTCTCAGCATACGGGAGAAAGACTACGATCTGTTTTGCGAACAGTTCGATGCGGCGGTTCGTACCCTTGTCGATGAAGATGCTCTGCACTCCATTACCTGGACTGACGGCACCTTATCTGATGACGAGCTGCACCTGGAATTTGCCCGTACGCTCGAGGCGCTGCTGCCTTGGGGGCAGGGTATTCCAGAGCCCCAGTTTACAGGCATCTTCGAAATTGTCGCTCTGCAACAGCTCTCCGGCCCGCACCTGAAAATGCGGCTGGTGCAGGAAGGCTCAGCTCAGGTGCTCGACGCTGTCTGGTTCAATGTTCCCGGGGATCAGGGAGTCAATGAGGGTGACGATATCAGAGCCGTCTATACACTTTCGGTCAACCGCTTCAGGAATAGTGAAAGTCTGCAGCTGCACATTGTGGACGTAGTACCCTGAAAGTCGCGTTCCCGCATAGGATTTTTGGAGTGGATATTATGTGAGCTCTGTGACGTACACCCTGCAGTTGCTTTACCCCCTTACCGTGACCGGGTGAAGCTGTTACTCTGGAGCTGACAAAAAACGTAATGGATCGTGCGGTCAAAGGTTGGGAACGGCCGCTCGTATAAAGGAAGCTGTATGCCACTTTCGAGGAGGGAATCGGCAACCCAGCCAATGGCCGTTGTTGATTACACTGTCTGCCCAGCGAAGACTTTTGCTGAGGAGAACGGCGATCCGCCCCGATAGTTCGTGACCTGTCGGTTCAGCCGTGTTTCTGACTTATCCCATCGCTACAAGAATTTTCAAGCTGAGTTTGCTTGCAACCCTAATTGAAACCCCGATTGAAGCCTTACTTTATTTGTAGTAACATTAATTGAATGGAAGTCGAATATGACGAGAACAAGCGCATTGCAACACTAGAAGCCAGGGGGCTGGACATGGCCCGGTCCTCTGCAATCCTGAATGGTCCAACGCTGACCGCCCGAAACGGCCGAAAAGAGTATGGCGAAGAACGAAACATCAGCATCGTTTTTCTTGACGATACCATGGTGGTTCTTGTCTGGACGCTTCGCGGCGATGAGTACAGGATTATTAGCTTGAGGAAAGCAAATGAAAGAGAAAGAAAGTTCTATTCACAACGATTCGGACTGGGATCCTGATGTTGCTCCCGACTTGATCCGGGGCGGCTGGCCCGAGAAATTTGCAGCCGCCAAGGTCCGCCGGGGCCGTCCAGCGTCCGACAATCCGAAGGTTTCAACCACAATTCGGCTATCGAGAGAGGTGATTGATTATTTTCGTGCCGATGGCCGCGGCTGGCAGACCCGGATCAATGATGCTCTCCGGGACTGGATCGAACAGCAGAAAACGGCGCCTTAGCCTTTCGTGTTTCCAGCCATGCAGGCAATATCCAGTACAGAAAACAAATAGAACGACAAAAGCTCGTCTTTCTTGCGAGCGCGGATGCGCGAATGGAATAAGCTGAATCCTCAACTTCAGCAACAATGAGGCGCCGTTCTGCCGGGCTGCCAGCCCCAGCCACGTGCCTCGGAAGGTTGCGATAGAGCGCAGGCCGCTGCCCGCCAGCCGACGGAAGCCGAGGTAGTGATGGTGGTCCATGAGCGCGTCCCAGAACGGGCGTTCCTGCGGGGTTATCGGACGGACCCTGACCTCGGACAGGGAGAAGCTCTCCGGAGTTTCCCGGAGGAGTGGATAAGCTTCCGCGTGTGCGTGAATGCCATGGCGGGACAGTAGTCTGGGCAGATAGAACTGGTCTGGATTAGCTTGAAGCTGTTTCCTGAATTGCCTACTCCAGAAACTTAATGAAGCACAAGGGATACTGGTATGAATGCTGGTATGAACATAGGGAAGATGTTTTATGTGAGTCCAATGCCCGCATGAAATTTCACAAGGCGTATTGCCATAGATGATCCGTGCGCTACACTCAGATTCAAGATTGGGTTAGTACGTACTTTCTCTCGACGCAGTATTCATCGGGAAGAAGGTTGATGAAATCATGAAATTTTATAACCGTTTCAGTTACAGGTATCTTCCGATGTACAGGAGACAGTAGAGTGTTAACAAGATTGTATGCAGATAATTTCCTCTGCATGGTCAATTTCACATTAAAGCTGAGTGAAACAAATATCCTGCTGGGCCCGAACGGCAGCGGCAAGACATCGGTATTGCGAGCATTGCGAGCAATCCAGGCACTGGTTTCCCGAGGCTCAAAACTGAGCGAGGTATTCGAGACCGGGTGCCTTACCCAGTTTCAGAATCGGGAAATTCAGCACTTCGAACTCGATTTGAAGCTCGCCGAAGACGAATATCGCTATGTTCTAAAAGTGCAGCATGATCATGTTAATCGCCTCGTGCGTGTTATCCAGGAGCAGCTTTTCCATGATGGCAAACCGATTTTCCGGTTCATGGACGGGGAAATTCAGCTGCACCGTGATGACTATTCTTCAGGCCCGACTTTTCCCTTCGATTGGTCCCGTTCTGGTGTGGGTGCTATGCATGAAAGGGCAGAAAATCGAAAACTGATCCATTTCAAGAAGGCCATCTCCGATTTCATTATCATCAGGCCATGTCCTCCTTACTTCGAGTCCGAAGCAAGGGCTGAAGACGAGTTTCTCGAACCGTTGATGCAGAATTTTACCAATTGGTATCGCCATGCCGCACAAGAAAACATGGCCGAGAACTTCGAACTGTTTACAATTCTTAGAGAGACGATTCCTGGATTTCGGGAACTGAAACTCTCGGAGTCTGGAGAAAATGTGCGAACACTGAAGGCCTGTTTCAGTCAACCCGATACAGAAAACAGGCCGAACTGCTATGGTTTCGGTCTGCTGTCGGACGGACAAAAGTTGCTTGTGGCGCTGTACAGTCTTCTGTTCTTGTCCGGAAACCGGCGTGTGTCTCTCTTTATTGATGAGCCGGATAATTACCTGTCCCCACGTGAGATTCAGCCCTGGTTGGCTGAACTCGAGGAACGGTGTGGAGATACACTCGAGCAGGCTGTGGTCATTTCACATCACCCCATATCAATCGACTACATGGCCGGAGCTTCCGGCAGGTGGTTTTCGAGGGATGGGGAAGGTCCAGCCCGGGTTACGGACACGGAGAGCCTCAAACCTGCGGTCGATGGTCTAACCCTTTCGGAAATGGTTACACGGGGATGGGAAAGGTGAGCGGCGTCGAGATCGTGCTGTTATGCGAAGACAGCCAGACAAACGCCTTTGTCCGGCGGTTTCTCAGGAACCGGAATTTTAGCAACCGGGATATCAATACATTGCCTCTCCCTCATGGAAGCCAGTCCGGCGAGCAGTGGGTTCGGGAGAGATTTCCTTCTGAATTGAGCGCGATTCGTTCGAGGACCAGTTCGTATCTGATCGTTATTACAGATGCTGATCATTATTCAACGGGTGAACGGCAACAACAACTGACCGCCGAGTGTGGCAAACAGAACATTCCTGTTAGAACTGATGACGACCCCGTATTGATCTTCACTCCCCGCAGGAATATTGAGACGTGGCTGTCATATCTGGACGGAGAAACAATTGATGAGGAAAAGCGTTATCAGAAGTTACCTCGTGAGAGAGATTGTGTACGCCATGCGAAAGAACTATACAGAATGTGCCACGAAGAGCAACAACTCCGCCAACCCGCTCCACCTTTATTAGAGGAAGCATGCACGGAGTACCCAAAGTTGCAACGAAAATGAGGCCCGAGACTCGCTGGGGCTGGAGAAAAGCGTCAATCGCCTGGCGGCGGCACCCGCTTGGGGCAATCCGTAAACCTGCAATCAGCAGTTGCTTGGTCATGTGGGGCGCTTGAGTTCCTGGTGGATTGCTGACCAGTCGGGCATCTGGAACCGGTGGGAACCTCCGGTATCCGCTGTGGGGTAGAACAGCTGAGTCAGTCGCCTTGCCCAAGAGCTTCTGGATGCCGCGTCGACACTGAGTGTGGTGCTGTGGCTGATCTCGCGGATCGACAGGCCGCCCGACAGGCGGAGCCTGAGTACGTCTCGAATTGCACGCAGTGTGAGTCTCTGTGCTGGCATGTTCCCTCCAAAAAGGTAGGAAGCGTACCAAAATCGATTACATATCAATGCGTTGGGAAAGATTCCGGGTGAAGGTGAACACCGATTCTGGAAATGACCCGAAAAGTGTTCACGTTCACCCGGAATGGGTGTTCACGACGGGCCGGAATACGTATTGATACGTCAGTTTTCAGATGTCACGGATTCAAGCCGCGATGGTGTATGCCAGCACCCGGGTGTGCAAAAAATTTCGACCACCGTACCCCCTTTGACATACGTTAATTACTCGCATATGCTGTATATCCTTTGGGGATATACATAAGGTCGAACGGTGGAAAAAGCATCAGTATTCAAAAGCAACAAGAGTCAGGCGATCCGATTACCTAAAGCCGTGGCTCTACCCGATGACATTAAGCGTGTTGATGTTATTGCAGTTGGAAGAACACGAATCATCACGCCTGAAGGCACGTCCTGGAACGAATGGTTTGCGAGTGAGACGGCAACTGTCAGTGACGATTTCATGTCGGAGCGCGAGCAACCGGCAGAACAGGAACGTTAAGGTTTCTGATGTATAAGTACATGCTGGATACGAACGTGTGCATCTACACGATCAGGAATCAGCCACACCAGGTTCGAGATGCTTTTATTCAACATCAGGAGCAGTTGTGTGTAAGTACCGTGACCGCGATGGAGCTCATTTTTGGCGCTGAGAAATCAAGTGCACTTGAGAAAAACCTGGGCGTAATTGAGGACTTTCTTGCCAGATTGGCGGTCTTGGATTACGACATTCAAGCCGCTGAGCATACCGCCCAGCTTCGTGCGGAACTTAAGAAACAGGGTAAACCCATTGGTCCTTATGACCAAATGATAGCCGGCCACGCCCGGAGTCTCGGACTCATCGTGATAACCAACAATGAGCGCGAGTTTGAACGCGTCCCGGGATTGCGCGTAGAAAATTGGGTCAATTGAAAGGGTGTTCATTCGGGAGTCACGCCGGGAGTGCATACTGATGGTCAAGCGCTGCTGCTGACGGACCACAAGCACATTTATGTGCCGCCGTTTTTTTCTGCCCAGGGAAGGGTATTCCAGAGTCCCAGCTTACAGGCATCTTTGAAATTGTCGCTCTGCAGCAGCTCTCCGGCCCGCACCTGAAACTGCGACTGGTGCAGGAAGGCTCAGCCTAGGTGCTCGACGCTGTCTGGTTCAATGTCCCGGGAAAGCAGTCTGTCAATGAGGGCGATGATATCAGAGCCGTCTATACACTTTCGGTCAACCGCTTCAGGAATAGTGAAAGTCTGCAGCTGCACATTGTGGACGCAGTACCCTGAAAGTCGCGTTCCCGCATAGGATTTTTGGAGTGGATATTATGTGAGCTCTGTGACATACACCCTGCAGTTGCTTTACCCCCTTACCGTGACCGGGTGAAGCTGTTACTCTGGAGCTGACAAAAAACGTAAGGGATGGGGAGTCTTCCCCACAGGCGTGGGGAAGTTTCTTTGGGCGTAGGGTCACAGTTCGGCCTGGAATTGGGGTCCAAATCCAATTGAAATTGATAAACTTCTGCCTCCTTGCCGGGACACTATTTATAGCTCGGTCATAGCAGGTACCAACCAGTAGTTATCAGATGCACATCCATTCGGTCTCCAGTAGTTTCTGCTACTTATCGCAGGAAATTCTTTGTTATCGGTCAAGCATAGGGTGATCGGTTCGGTACAAGGTGCTCACCTAACGCACCGTGGAATGCCATCAGGGTAATCGGAGTCGGGTGGCTCAGTAGGGTCCCCACGGTCCTTGTATGCATTAGAAGGGCAATCACTCGGGTGTTTGTTCGTCAGGAAGCAGCTGCGGAAAAAAGGTTTGTCAAGTCCATGGCCATCGTCAGTGCTGTAAATCGCCACTGTATAGTAATGACTTGGCTGAAGGCCTGTGAACGTATACTTCCACCAATTGCTAACCGAAGTGTTTCCTCCTTTAGTCAGCGGCATTGTCTGCATGTACTGCGATCCACTTAACCTGGAATCATTCGACACTACTGCCACATCCAGCGACCCTGTGAAGTCAGCCACTGTGAAGTCAACTACAGTGACCTTCACTTCATCGTGCGTCGCTGATACGCTGGTAAGACAGTCCGGCCAGCAGTCCTTGGACTTTTCGGTCTTGACAATGGTATTCACACCAGGCAACCACGAGTTGCAGGCATTCTGTCCAACCAGCCCCGCTGCGACGGGCTGGGCGACGGTCACCATCAGCGACAGTCCGACAGCGGACCTGAAAAGAGGGGTCAAAAATTGTTTCATTGTCGATTTCTCCAAATTTGTTTTTTTCAATTATACACATCCTTGCATTGCAATAATATCTTTGTGCGGTCATTGAAGCATTCTAATTTTGAAAATTTCTGATCGGGTTGAACAGTGTCATGCTCGGTATCATTAAAGACTTAATTCAACAATTCGTGGATTCCATTTCAGCTGATGCGAATGTCGAAACCGAATGGCCCGCCTTTGTTGCAGCCAAAATGACAGAGGAACTTGATCAGATCATCGCAGAAGAGGGCTTGAAAGCCGAAAAAACGAAACTGTTTGTGGAGAATGCGTTCCGAGACGGTGAGGTCGCAACCTCCGGTATGGCTATCACACAGATTCTGCCGCCTGTTTCACGGTTCGGGAAAAATGGCGGCCATGCAGAGAAAAAGCAAATTGTGCTGGGCAAACTGACCGATTTTTTCAACCGATTTACGGGTTTGATCTGAGGTGATTATTCCAAGCGAAAGTGACCGGTCATTCCGCGTTGAAAGTAATGACCACCCCGCAGCGGTGGTTCAATCCCAGCCAGAATTCACGGATAGGACTGGAATTGAGTGCCTAATGATCAGCAGGGACTAGGCTATGATGGCCCAGCGTCGCCCAAGTCCACTGCCGAATCTCCAGCTCTCTCCAGTCCATGGCCAACCAGGGCTCCAGCCCGCTGATCGCCATCCAGGTCGCCCTCAACAGCACCGCCGCCGACATGATCAAGCAGGAGAAGGGGGGCTGCAGAAGTACATAGTATCTTTTAGAGAAATGTGGGCGGTCTCTACCGGATGGCAATCATTGAACAGAAATTCAGACACTGGAACAAGAGGGTGCAGGACCGGAAACCCGCCTGGCTTGAGGGTATCGTAGATCTAAGGACTATTCCCCCACGAGATTCATAATCAGGCGGATCATCAGATCTTTGTTCGCTGGCTCGCTTTCTGCGACGAGCAAGGTGAGCGCGGTCAGCGCACTTGGGTCAAGCCGACGCTCCATGCCCTCCTGCGTTAAATACAGCAGGAACAGAAGAGATCCGATACGCTTATTGCCATCAGTGAACGGATGATCCTTGAGCACGAAATAGAGCAGGTGCGCTGCCTTTTCTTCACGGCTCCGATACAGGGGTTCACCGAACATGGTTTGCTCGAGGTTGCCAAGAATGGCCTTGAGCGCATCGCCACGCGGGTTGCCGAATAGCTGAGAGGCTTCGCCTTTTGCGGCCAGGTCACGGCGGAAAGTGTTGATCGCATCCTGGGCGCGATCAATATCAAGCGCGCTCGTCGCTGGTCTCGCGCCTGCCAGCGCCTTCAGGCGATCCTCGTCATACTCAAGCAGCAGCCGCCACGTGTCAGCGTATGCGGTGATGATATGCAGCACGGCGCTTCCAGTTTCGTCCACGAGTGACTGATTCTTGAGCGTGCGGGCGAGCAATTCCAATGTCTCTCGCGCCTCGACAAGGCCACGTTCGGCAAGCCTTCGTTCATTCGCTGTGAAGCCTCGGACGAGGTGATCGCGCAGAGTACGGGTCGCCCACATGCGAAACTGTGTACCGCGCTGCGACTTCACCCTGTAACCAACTGAGATGATCATGTCAAGGTTGTAGTGATCCACATCTCTCGATACGGATCGGCCGCCTTCGGAACGAACCTGTGCAAAATTTGCACTAGTTGCCTCTCGATCCAACTCCTGCTCGTCGTAGGCATTACGGATGTGCCTGTTTATAACAGAGCGGTCGCGTTCAAACAGCTGTGCCATCTGCGACTGTGTCAGCCAAACTGTATCGTCTCGAAAGCGAACATCCACACGAACTTCTCCCTCGGTGGACTCGTATACAACGACATCGCCTCCGGGCGCAGATATGCAATCACGTTTCGTCATGCGCAGCCCCCACCACTATTTGTTTCGGCTTCGTCAGCAATCAATTCGGCGCGGGCTTCACAGTATTCGCCAAGCGACCCGCCGCGCGCCTGCTGCAATCTAAGAGTGTTCATGTGAATCCTGTATGGAATCGGATGCCGAAGCTCTTGACAAGAAAAAAGTATGATGCCTCTCCATCAATAGGCCATCATCCTTTCGCCCCTGTGAACGCGCAAGCTCCCAAGTTCCCGCAAGCCACCAACATCAAAACAAACGGCATCAACCTCAGTGTTCATGTCGCTGGCGAAGGCAGGCCGCTTGTCCTCTGTCACGGCTGGCCGGAAATTGCGTATTCCTAGCGCTTTCAAATGGGAGTTACGTAGCAAAATCAGCAGAACCGCTGGTGGCAGCAGTATTTTCCAATCCTCACATAAGTCTGAAATCGGGGAGATGACTCCCAAGGATAGCGGTTCGGTTTCAGGAGCATTGAGTATACTTCATTGAGGTGCTTGACCTCTTGTTGAGAACCATGGGGCCGGCACCTAGGTATGACGGCGTGTTGGTACGGGGTGAATGAGTGTGGTCAGGCAGGGGGCAGGCGCGACCTGTCCCCGGGCTGTCCACAGGCTCCCCAGGACAGTCAGGCTGTATCCACACAGAGTCATCCACTGAACCCTTGGTCTGGTGTGTTCAGGCCTGCTTGAAGATTGCTGTGAACAGGGCGTGTCGTGCAGCCTATCCAGCTCGGCCAGCAGCAGGATATCCGCTTGGGTGTACCGCCTGAAGAACCCACGCGCGGTGCGTTGTCGGCGAATGCACCGGCCGGGTCTCAGTCCCGTACGCCTTGGCCGGGGACTCCTCATAAATACGCCTGCACTTCGCGACAACCCGCAGTGGTTGACGGCCACTACTGAATGGGTACGGGGAAGACCACTGCCACCGGGGAGATCACGATGGCAGTGGTACAGAGATCAGGTCAGTGGATGAACACGGGAACCATCATCGCGAGTAAATTGATGTGAATGTCGGGTATGGAGCGCTTCTGCGGACTGCAGATGGCGAAGCTTTCGTGATCTGGATGCATCCCTGCGGTATGTCAACAGAGATTGGCACAGGCAGACCGATCTTTACCGGATGGCAATCATTGAACAGAAATTCAGACACTGGAACCAGAGAGTGCAGGACCGGAAACCCGCTTGGGTACACCGTTCGATGTGGGCCTCAATGGTATCCGGAACCAGCACATTCTCCAGTGCAGCGCGCTTTTGCGCGATTTCGAGTTCCGAATAACCCTGCCGCCTCTTGAATTCCCCGTGAATATCAATGAACAGCTGATCCACTGCCGGATCAGCTGCAGCGATTTTTTCAGAGATGAGCATGGCACCGCCTGGCTTGAGGGCATCGTAGATCTTGCGCACAAGCCCGGTGCGCTTCTCCGGGTCGACAAATTGCAGTGCGAAGTTCAATACCACCAGGCTGGTATTGATCAGAGGAACCTCCAGCATGTCGGCCTCGACGATATCAATCTGCTTTTTCTCAGGCTGATCATCAATCAGTCGCCTGAATTCGTTGATCATCGCGGGGGAGTTGTCGACGGCAACAACCCTGCAGCTGTCGGGAATCTGGCTGCAGATGCTGATGCTTGAGGCACCAAGAGAACAGCCAAGATCGTAACACTGACTTTCCGGTTGAGCGAAGCGGGCGGCGAAGGTGCCCGTCATGGCGATGACACTTGCATACCCTGGTACTGATCGCTGGATCATGTCCGGAAAAACCCCGACAACTCGCTGGTCAAATTCAAACCCGTCAATCTCTCCGAGGGGATTGGCAAAAATCCGGTCGCGTTCCGTCATTGCATGAGTGTGGATGTTTTCATGGATTGTGCCTGTTACAGCCTGATCAGCTCCATATCGAGCTCACCAGCATCAGTTTCTCGCTGGCTCCCGGTGAGCACAGCGACATGGGCGCGATCGGGTTGCAGATAGGTTTCTGCAACCCTTTTCAAGTCGTTCATCTGCACATTGAGGACGGCGTCCCGAAAGGCCTTCTTCACTGTAGCTGTTCTGCCAAACAGATCGCCGTGATAGGCCTGCCGGGCTTCCCCAGCTGGTGACCCAGGTTTGTCCAGGGATGCAATGACCCCCAGTATCGCCTCTTCAAGCATGCGTGCGTCTTGCTTTTCCTCGAGAACCCACTGGATGGCGCGGTCGAAATCTTCCAGGGTTTCCTGCAGACGCGGGTCGCGATATGAGAACAGCCGAAAAGCTCCATTGAGACTGTCCTGGGTCGCGCCACCACCATAAGCACCGCCCCGCTCGCGAATCGCTGTATGCAAAAATCCATTGCGCATAAACCCGCCCAGTACAGTGAGCGGAGCGGCATCCGGGTGAGCGGTCGGCACTGTCGCAAACGCTTTGGCACAGTAGCTGACTTGTGCATTGGCAATCCAGAGTTCACGCACCGGATCTGGTGGAACCTCTGGCAATGTGATGGCCTCGGGGGCTGTCTCACGCGCGTGCTGATGTGCTGCGCTCATGGCTTCGATGATTCCAGCCTGGTAGTCTGGCAGTTCCTGACGTTCACCAATAACCAGAAACTCCCGTGGCATTGCGGCAACTCGTCGATGCAGCTGTTCAAGCCGCCCGAGCACATGGTCCAGCTGTGCGTCTTGAACCAGGCTGTCGTCAAGCTCTTTCAGGTTGCGAATGCCGAGCAGGCCACTCGTACGGTGAGTCAATGCCGCGGCTGGTGCACAGTTTTGCGATGCGGCCACCATTGCCAGCATATGCCCGTTGCCGGTGACCTGGTTTTCGGATTGGGCTCTGGCTTGGGACACCAGTTCCCGAACCCGTGATCCCTCGTCCAGGCGCAGGTCATCCAGAGTACTGTGCAGGAGTTCTGAAAGCGCGGCTTGATTGGCTTTCAGAGCCTTGCCACTTAGAATAATCCTGCCGCCTGCGTCAAACTGATTGTCAGGCTGGGGCTGTATCCGCATGGAGCAGTGAATGCCGCCCGATACAGCAGTTTGCCATTGCTGAACATCGAGATAGGATTTGTCTGCCAGTCCCAGTTCAGTCCAGACGTAAGTGAGCAGGGGGAGCAGTTCAATGTCCCCAGGTTTGAGAGAAGGGAGTTCACAGACGACTTCCTGATAGACAAGCCCATTGGTTCCGGCCGCATATGAGATGATGGCGTGTGGATCATCGAGACGGATGTGTGCCTGAGGGTATTGAATCTCTGTGGCCACGTCCTCCAGGCCAACTTTGGGGAGCAGATCAGGATCGTCTTGCAGCGCCTGACGCGCCTTGAGAGCGAGAGCCTGATCGATAACCTGTTGCGCCTCATCAGTACTCAGCTGTGTTCGTATCTGATCCAGACGCCGGCGTTCGTCTGCCTGCATGTGCCTGCCCAACTCTGGATCGGGTTGCAGCGTCAGGCGCACCCTGTGGGGGTTGTCAACAAGGAGGTTCTGACACAGCCTCTGCACAAAACCCGGTTCGCGGATTTCGTGCCTGAGTTCGGCGATGACTGGTTCCAGATCCAGAAGGGCCAACGGATCTCCACGGTGGGTCGCGCTGTTCAGCGCAGACAGGATCAACTGCAGGCCAAAGGGATATGTATCACCGGAGATTTCACGCTGTTGAAGTTCAAGCTGGTGCAGACAGGCCTCCATGTGCTCCAGGGGAACCCCCTGGGCAGCTACCCTGCCGAGGGTATCCATAATCAGCTGTTCGACGGCCTCTGCAGCGCCTTCGGGACACCCTTCGAGCCCGCACACAAAGCACATTTCGCGCTGCGAATCGTCCAGCCCGCAGAGAGGCGAGGGTGCCCGCCCCAGGTCTGTGGTTTCCAGCGCCTGTTGCAGAGGAGATGCGCTGTTTTCCAAAAGGATGGATGTCAGCAAATGTGCGTGCATGGCCTGCTTCAGATCGGTGCTTTCCCCCAGCAGCCAGCCCATCACCACATGGGTCTTGTCAATACCATCTTCGTCTTCAGGTATCGCATAGTGCTCGACGGCGCTCTTGGGTGCGCGATAGCGCTGCTCCAGTGGTACAGCAATCTCATGATCGAGCATTCCAAAACGGCTGAGTACCCGATCCTGGAAAACCTGTTGATGTCCAGATGCGGACATATTGCCAAAGGTCATGAATATGGCATTGGACGGGTGGTAGTGAGTTCTGTGGAAATCCAACAGTTCCTGGAAACTCAGATCCGGAATGACCCTGGGATCGCCGCCACTGTTGTAGTGATAGGTCGTCGAGGGATACAGGTGCTCGCACAGGTTATGCCACAAGAGTGATGTCGCAGAACTCATGGCACCCTTCATCTCGTTGAAGACCACACCCTTGAACTCCAGCGAACTGTCCGGGTTCTCGATTTCTGAAAATTCAAGACGGTGCCCCTCCTGGGCAAAATCAAGCGGGTCCAGCCTGGGGAAAAAAACAGCATCGAGGTAGACATCGAGCAGATTGCTGAAGTCCCTGGAGTTTTGGCTGGCGAAGGGATAGGCGGTCCAGTCCGAACTGGTAAATGCATTCATGAAGGTGTTGAGCGACCGACGTATCATCATGAAAAACGGGTCGCGAACCGGATACTTTTCGCTGCCACACAAGGCTGTGTGCTCCAGAATATGCGCAACGCCACGCGAATCTTCAGGTACAGTTCTCAATGCAACGAGAAAGACATTTTCGGTGTTATCCGCAGAAATATGAATATGCTGAGCACCCGTTGCCCGGTGCCGGTACTCCTCGACATCGAGGCTCAGGGAGCCAATAGAGCGGGTACGAATATGTTCAAAAGACTGAATAGTGTTCACTGGCAGTGTACCTTGAAATGATGATTGAAATGTCGTCGCTGTCGGCCCTGGAGGGCGGTCATTGGAGTGCTCATGGGCCTTTCTGCCGCCACCGTGCACCAGGGCCGAGCACCATTTGAACCATGACCGCCCGGACAGGACATGCATGCAGTGCTGGCTGTCCGGAAAAGCCTACGCCTTCAAAAGCCGGCGAAGAATCTTCCCGGATGGGGATTTGGGAATCTGATCGATAAACTCGACAGCGCGGACTTTCTTGAAAGGCGCAACCTTCCCGGCCAGCCAGTTCATGATGTCTTCCCCCTGGATATCCGCATCGGTGACCACAAAAGCCTTGGGGATTTCCCCTGCCTCCTCGTCCGGAAATGGTACAACAGCGACATCCGATATGTCTGGATGTGCTAACAAAGCTGCTTCCAGCTCCGCCGGTGCAACCTGGTATCCCTTGTATTTGATAAATTCCTTGAGACGATCAACGATGTAAAAGTATCCATCTTCGTCAGCATAGGCTATATCACCTGTATGCAGCCAGCCTTCTTCGTCAATGGTGTCACTGGTCGCCTCTGCGTTGTTCAGGTACCCGAGCATCATCTGTGGCCCCCTGACCAGAAGTTCGCCTGTCTGGTTACAACCCAGGGCTGCGCCAGTTTCGGTGTCTATCAGCTGGGCTTCTGTATTGGGGATCAGAACGCCAATGGATGCCGGTTTTGATATGTCGGATAAATCCGGTGTGAAATGGGTGGCGGGGCTCATTTCTGTCATCCCATAGGCCTGCACAACCCGGCAGCTCAGTCGCCGCTGTACCTGTTCCGCGATTTCTTCGCCGAGAGGCGCAGCACCTGAACAGATGTACTCAAGGCTGTGCAGGTCATAGTTGTCAATCTCTGGTGATTTAGCCAGGAACAGGAGAATAGGCGGCACCAGATAAGCGCGTGTCACGCAGTGCTGCTCGAGCGTGTGCAAAAACAGATTGGGTTCAAACGCGCTCAGGACAATCAGTGGTGCACCCTGTGTGAGCCCAAGGTTCATGATTATGGAAGCGCCATATATGTGAAAAAACGGCAAGGTGGCAATGACCCTGTCGCTTGAGCACGGTAGAGAGGTATCTTTCTGCTCGGCAAGAATGGCGTTGTGAGAGACTAGATTTGCATGGCTGAGCATCACGCCCTTGGACAAGCCTGTGGTGCCGCTTGAGAAGGGCAGGACCGCGAGGTCTGCCGGCTCGATGGACACAGCCTGAAAGCTGGCACTATCAACCTGTTCGAGATATTCGGCAAGAGGCGTGACATTGTCCCCGCCTGATACCGTATCGTCCAGAAGGATGGTTTCGCGGACGGTTGTCGAACTGAGACTGTGTACAACTTTAGCGTACAGTTCTGATGAGGTCAGCAGAGCAACTGCATGTGCATGATTCAACTGATGGCTCAGCTCATCGGCGGTATACATGGGATTGACGGGAGTGACGATGCCACCAATGGCCAACACAGCCTGAAAACAGATGACAAACTCCAGACAGTTGGGTGTGTACATGGCGATAACATCGCCTTTTTCATATCCATTCTGCTGAAGGCTGGCGGCACACTGAAGAATGTGCTGTTTGAGTTCCGCGTAGGTGATAACTCTGCCGGAATGTGCATCAACGAGCGCAGGCAGATCGGCAAACTCGCCAAGTTGATCCAGAAAATAGTCTGGCCAGGCGCTTTCGGGCAGTCTGACATCCCGAGAGGGGCTCTGAAAAAGCATACAGTCGTTCCTGAGAGAGATGTGGGGTGATCGACGAGGGCTACTTCGTGAAACTCATGGCTGCGCCATACAGTGCGGTACCTTAGGTGGCTGCAGTCTTCCTGGCCGAAATTTTCTTGGCTGAAATCTTCCGTGGCGCACTCTGTGCGGCCGACTTCCTCCGCCTCTGAAGTGCTCTTTTGGAAGCAGTGCCGGCACTGCGGCTCGGTGAGCTTTTCTTGCGCACAGATTTTCTGACCCTGATGACAGGGCCGACAGTTGCTTCATAGAGCTCTTTGAAAGAGTTTCGCATGCATTCCCCGTAGAAATCAGGGTCAGGAATCATTTCCAGACAGGAGATGGGACTGATTGCCAATTCCCCGCAATAGCTGGTGACAGTGTGAAAAATCCCTATGTTGTCTGCAGGGCAGCCCATGCCATAGGTGCGCAACATTTTGCTGCCGCAGAAGTACAGTGGTTCCTGAGGACCGGGTACATTGGTTATCACCGTGTTCAGTGGTGGAGCACCTCTTTGCAATGCCTCCATGGTGGCCACACGAACCCCGATGGACAGCAGGCTTGAAGGAAGGCCGTTAATGAATTCAGACTGCTGTCTCACCGTATCAGCACTTCTGTACTCCTTGTGTTCTTCGATATCTTGATGAATGGCACGCAGTCGTTCCAGGGGATCCTCTATGTGACTGCACAGGGAGACATTCATGAAATTCACGCGGTTGCCACCAAATTTGTCACTCTCCAGTCGCGTACTTATCGGCACACCGGCTGACATGGTCGTTTCAGGCAGTTCATCTTTGTCCTTGAGGTACATGCGCATCGCACCTGAACAGATTGCTATAACCACATCGTTGATAGTTGCCTTGCGAATGACATTTTTAATCGCTTTTAAATCGTCAATCCTGAATATTTCCGACAGAAAGACCCTGTTCGCTTTGACAGGCTGGTTGAATCGGGTGTGTGCTACTTTCGGAGCCAGACGGAGTCTCTTGTCAATGCGATTCTTCCGTGCTTCGCGATGGCGTTGCCAAAAATCAACGGGTGTGCGCAGCATGTTGAGGTAGGCACGAGTGAGCAGTTCCAAAGTGCCGGGTTCTTCTTCCGGATCAAAATGGTCGCAGTAGGCTGTGTCCAAAACCGGTTTCCGGGAATGCAGCCGAAACAGCGCATCATTGGTGGACAATCCGTCAGCAGCGGAGTAATGCATTTTGAACAGCATGGCAAAGCTGCCCGCGGGGATGCCCTCAACATGATCCAGGCCCTCGATGATATATGCCTCCCAGGGCGGACGGGTCAGGTCCAGGGGCCTGGCCCAGATTCTCGCGGCGAGTATGCTGAGCTGGCGAAAATCCCCTGGTTTCGGGAGCGCGATATGGCGGACATGGTACTCCAGGTCGAATTTGCCGTCGTCTATCCAGTAGGGGTTGTCAACGCCAAAAGGCGTTTTCTTGAGCTTACTGCGCAGTATGGGTGTCAGAGGCAGGCGATCCCGGAATGTGGCGAGAACATCCTTGAAGCGGAGGGTATTGCCGTCCGGATCGGTAGACTCGTAGACGCACAGCAGGCCAATATGCATGGGGTGGCGGTCATCCTCCAGAGTGATAAACATGTTGTCTATCGTGCTCAGTTGCTTCATCGTTTTCTGCCTGCGTGAATAAACACCGTTCTGTCAACCAGACTCTCAAGTTTTATCTGTGTGCCAGCCGGGTGAGCGTTCGACCGCAATCAACGAGACAGCCTGCATTTCTCAGCGAATGGCTTGTGCAGATCAGCTTACCCGATCCGGGTGCATTTCGTCCGACTCATACTCACCAGCGTTGTAATCCGACCTGTGGTTGCAGCATTCTCCGTAAATATCCTCATCCAGACGATGGGTCGCGCAGTGCCAGTTGCCTTCGGCATCGCGCTTGAAAGTGTCATGGCAGGTGCCGCAAAAGATGGGCTGGAATGGAAAACCAACCTCAGCGACACCCTGCACTATAGTCAGGTAGGTGCGCACTGATGCAGTGCCCGCCTCTTCATCCACCTCAATCCTCATGTTGGTTGCAAGATGTTTGGTCAGGTTTCGCTGATCAGGTCCCCAGCGCCTGTGAGCCTTCCCGGCCCACTGAGCCTGGTCGATCGCAGGCACTTCGTTCATGTTTGGAGGTGTCATGTGCATGCAATCCTTCATCAGGGTGCGGATCATCTCTTCTTCCTATTCGTTGTCGATCATCCACATGGAATCGTAAATCAGGTTTTCGATCACTCTGCAGCTGACCATATGCTGTGTGGCCTCTTCTGCTCTTCTGGTTTCCTGTCAATATGACTGGTGTATGTGGCGGAAGTACTGAGCACGTATCATAGTGGAAAACACTGCACACGCAAGCACGCTGCCCCAGCCTCCCAGTTTAGGCGTGCGAACTTTCCAGGATGGTGCCATGCCCGAGCCGCACCCCGTCCCGAATACCAGCACAGTCTACCGTCGATGGGTTCCGGTTTCGGCGGGTGTGTCCGGGATCCCGTATATGGGTGGAAGTTCAATGTCCATTCGGTAGAAACGGTTCCAGTTTTTGCCCGTAATCCAGAGCTCTCGGGTGAGTGGGTTCCAGGCAATGCCATTGAGTACATGCTCCCGGTTTTCCCGTACATATGAACGGGCAATCCCTGCCAGATCAAAGGCTGCAACAGCTGTTCCGGTGAGTGGATTGATCACGAAAATCCGGGTGTCTTTCCAGCGGTTGGCTAGAATCCACCCTTCAACCCATTCAAGCTCGTTAATTCTATCTAATGCTTTACTTTTAAAAGTTACTTTAAGCTCCTGTAATACATTGCCTTTATCGTTGATAGCGTATATGGAATCGGAGCCGTCGGAGAGCCATAGCCGTGTGCCGTCGGAAGTCAGTCCCCATCCCTGACCTCGATATTCAAAACCCTGGGAGGGCGCGAGCATACTGCCCCTGTACGCCAGTGCCACGCCTGAAGTCCAGGTGAGCTGGTAGAGCGTATCGTTCAGTACCGCTGCTCCCTCTCCAAAGTAGGCATCGCCAAGCCTTCTCCGCACTTCGATTCTGCTGGCATCCAGGGAGTATCTGTGCATCGCAGATTTGCCGCGCAAGCCAGTGCTTTCGTACAGATGCCCCTCCCAAAACAGGAGGCCCTGAGTAAAGAGGTTATCGGGCCTGGGTTGTGCACCAACAAGTTTCAGCCTGAAGCCGGGTGCTTCCGGCAATCGGGCGGGGGAATCCTCATGCAGCTGCGGTGACGTGGTTTGGGGCAGTGCACGGTCAGGGCTGAATCCCAGAATCAAACAGGTCGCAAGTACGAGCCATTTAGGTGACAATCGCACCGGTATCTGACACTTAAAAGCAAGGTTGTAAGGCATGCACAAATTCAAATCCTATGTCGGTCTGGCTCTTTTTGGCGGACTGCTGGTTATTTTGCCATTAGCGGTGTTTATTTTGGTGGTCCGCTGGCTACTCACGACCTTTGGTCAGATTATTGAACCGGCCAGTGAGCCCATCAGTGCGCTCTTCTCGCTCCCGCCGCTGGTTTCAGACATCCTGGTGGTCGTGACCTTCCTGATGATCTGCATATGTGTTGGCCTGCTGGTTCGCACGGCCGTCGGCAACTGGATGCATACCACGTTCGACCACTGGATGATCAAGCTCGCACCTGGCTACAAGACGATCAGGGCGATGATTCAGCAGCTTCTGGGCAGCGGAAACTCAGGTAATGCATTGCGGGGTGAAGTGGTTCTGGCGCGTATCTTCGGGCCTGATGTTCCTACCACCATGACCGGCATTGTCACCAGTAAACACGCGGATGGCACTGTGACTGTGTATGTCCCCACAGCTCCCGTGCCCACCTCTGGCCTGACGTACCATCTGCCGGCGAAAGCCGTTCAGTATCTGGACGCAATTAGCACAGAAGAGGCAATGAGAACCATCATTGCGTGCGGTGCAGGCACTGCTGAGATGCTTGCAGGACGCGTCCTGACCAGCGACTAAGCGGCATTGGGCATGCCCGCCGACTGCGCCAGGAATTTCTTCAGTTCTTCCCTGAGTCCTTTCACCTCAGATGCATAGGCCGCCTGATCGGCGGATACCTCGGGCGGTGGAAGATTTTCAAGAGGCAGATAATCGGGGTGATACACCTCAGCAATGAATGCGTAGTCGAGCGTCGCATCGCCCATGTGCAGACGCAGGGCATAGATGGCCAGCGCCAGCGAATGTTCATCACTTAATCCCATCAGGCGCTGCAATCGGGTACCGGTTGCTGTGTTCTCCAGCAACTCCTGTGTCAGCTGGACTCTGTCAATTCTCCAGCCCAGGGACTTGAAGGTTTCACCGATTGAAGCGCCTTCCAGAACCTGATCGTGGCCAGCTGCCAGAGGTTCGGCAACAGGCTCAACAAAGCGGGTCATTGCCAGCGTTCGTGTGGTTTTTCTGGTCGAGGTGGTCGAATAAAGATCGGCAATACGCAGGTTCCGGTCTTGCCGGATCAGGGCAATACCGTAATTTCCGTAGCGCTCGGCAATACGTTCACTGTTCAACTAATGATTCACCGTGTCAGAAATGGGCGAAAGCTCTGTAGCGGCGGGAATAATAACACTTGCAACGGTACTTCTGAAAATCTGCTCCCTCGGGGCAGTACTGCCGTTCGGATATCCCGCCCTGGGGCTGCTCAGGGATAACTGAGCAGCATGCTGTAATCAGCGCCGTCTTCGTCGTGGTGCTGGATTTTGACCAGTTCATAACCGAGTTCGGGGGCGAGCCAGATGATGGTTTCCTTTTCCTCCTTGTCATCAACCCGACGATATTCCAGAGTGTGCAACTCGGAATCACCAATGCGCAGCACCTCGGTATCCACGAGCTCAAATTGGTACGTTTTGAGCCGCCCGCGACTGACGAACCTGTAACTGACACTCTCCAGACCCGCTTGTGCATCCCCAGGTATCAGCAATTGGTAGAGTAATCGATCCAGAGTTCGGGGTTCGAGTTCGGCTTCACGCACATCTTCATTCCGCTGCCAGGTTGCTCTTCCCGCCTCCCAGTCAAACCGGGTTATCTCGGATCTGTTGACACCGAGCAGACTGCTACTGAAATGATGCTCCAAAGGTATAGGATATCCCTGCTCGTTCAGCCGAAAGCGGCTTGTTTCCTGATACCCGGCAATCACATTCTGCGCAATCATCCGCAGTTCCCAGGTCTCGTCGTCAAGTTTGACCAGTGAGCGCTCCGCCTTGACCCCCAGACCGGCAAAAGTGCTGGAATAGGTGTGGCTAAAGGGTTCCAGCGCCAGGCACATCCAGGCTGTCAGGAGCATGCATGCAGCAAGGAGTGATCTGCAGATCGGAATCGACCTCCGGGCTGTGCCACATACAGCCATACGAAGCCTAAACATGCTCCTGAGTTCCCTCATATACGTGGCCTGTAACCGGCAATGGCTCACCATCCATGTAAGCGGTGTCCCCGCTCAGCACTACGCGCGCTTCCAGACACCAGTGTATGGCCAACGGAAAGATTCTGTGTTCGACCTCGGTGAGCACTCTGTGGGCCAGACTGGATTCCGAATCCGCCGCATGAACCGGGACGGCACCCTGAATAATTGCCGGACCACCGTCTAGATCGGCTGTGACAAAATGCACAGTTGCACCGTGCTCAGGGTCTCCTGATTCGAGTACTTTCCGATGAGTATGCAGTCCAGGGTATTTGGGAAGCAGGGAAGGATGGATGTTGATCAGCCTGCCCTTGTAACGCGAAACAAAGCCGGGCGAAAGGATGCGCATAAAGCCGGCCAGAACGATCAGATCGGGTGCATACCGGTCAATGATCGCAGCGAGCCCCTGATCATAGTCCTCGCGGCTGTTACAGTGGGTGTGATCAATTTCCAAAGCGTCGATGCCAGCCGATCTGGCCCGGTCCAAGCCCGGGACACCCGGCCTGTTGGAGATAACGGCGCAGATGTGCGCGTCCAGTCCGTCACTGGTGCAGGCATCAATGATAGCCTGAAGATTGGTACCGCTTCCGGATATGAGCACCAGAATCGAAGCAGACACGACCTAGCCTATTCCCACTATTTCAATTTGGCTTTCACCGGGTTCTCGGGCAGCAACTTCTCCAATGGCATATGCGTCCTCGCCGGAGGCTCGCAGGAAATCCAGAGCGGTTTCAGCTTCGGGCTTGGGCACGACCAGTACCATACCCACGCCACAATTGAACGTTCGCAGCATCTCCACATCATCAATATGTGCCTGATCCTTCAGCCAGCGAAAGAGCTCGGGCATATCGAGTACCCCGGGGTCGATGACAGCCCGGACAGATTCGGGCAGCACCCGGGGCAGATTTTCCAGCAGTCCGCCGCCAGTGATGTGGGCCATGGCACTGACGTCTGCGTTCTTCAGCAACTGTAAAATGGGTTTCACGTAAATGCGGGTTGGCTCAAGCAGGGCTTGGGCCAGGGTTTGACTGCCTATGCGGCTTTCCCGAACATCGATCTCACGCTCTTTCAGGATCTTCCGTATCAGCGAGTAGCCATTTGAATGGGCACCGCTTGAAGGTAGTGCGATCAGTGTGTCGCCACTGTGGACACCTGTGCTTTTGATAATTTCTGACTTCTCAACGATGCCAACACAGAACCCCGCCAGATCGTAGTCATTGCAGTTGTACATTCCGGGCATTTCAGCTGTTTCGCCACCCACCAGCGCGCAGCCGGCCAGCTCGCAGCCTCTGCCGATGCCGTCCACAACACTGGCAGCGACATCAATCCTAAGTGTACCGGTGGCGTAATAGTCAAGAAACAGCAGGGGCTCAGCTCCCGTGACAACGAGGTCATTGACACACATGGCGACAAGGTCAATACCTATGCTGTCGTGAATCCCCCAATCGATGGCAAGTTTCAGTTTGGTTCCTACACCGTCTGTGCTGGATACCAGCACCGGCTCGCGATAGGAAGCGGGCACTTCACAGAGTGCGCCAAAACCGCCGAGACTGGACATGACCTCGGGCCTTCGAGTCCGGGCGGCAACCGATTGTATCTGCTCGACGAGGCTGTTTCCTGCGTCTATATCGACACCGGCGTCCTTATAGTTCAGGCTGGTTCGCGGCCTTGAAGATTGTGATGAGGTCATATTGGCCCAGCAGGAAATCCAGTGAGTTGGGGGAAGCGCATCCATTCCTGACCACCAGGGGCTCGCTATTTTAGCGTATCAACCGACCCGACCGTGCAGGTTTTTTGCGCTAGAATGGATCTTTTCGCTGAACGCTTACCCTCGCCCGGATTCTCAAAGGTTCCAGCCTGTGCGTGCTTTTTCCATTGTATTACTGAGCCTGTCCGCCCTGTCTGTTCAATCATTCGAGCAAACCGAGGGCATCCATGAGGCCCGGGTCGTGCTTGCTGACCGCTCGGAGGAGACCAGGACCGCAGCCATTCGATCCGGGCTGGAGCAGGTACTGGTTCGTTACAGTGGCTTTAGCAAGCTAGCCAGCCTCGAGGGTATGGATTTGGTGCTTGGTGATGCAGAACGCTATGTCAGCGAGTATGGCGTTGAAAAGATGCGAATCAGCGATACTGGGGGGCTTGGTAGCGAAGAGGTGGATGGTCTCTGGATTCGTTTTAGCGCCGACCTTTTGGACCAGCTGGCCAACAATATGGAATTGCCTGTCTGGCCAACGCTGAGGCCAACTCTGGACTATGTTCTGGTCATTGAACTCTGGGGGGAGCCGCACATTCCCGGTTTTACAGAACGTCCGGGCATGTGGCTGGGCCTGGAACAACTGTTTGCCAACAGGGGGCTCAGTGCACACCCACTGCAGGACTTGGCATCACGGCAGATTTCTGCACGGGATGTGTGGCAGCTCAATCAGCAGACAGTTGAGTATCTCCGGAATGCAGGCGATGCGGATGTACTGCTTGTCATCCGTGCTCACCAGAGCGATGACGGCTATAACGTTGATGTGCTGTCTGTGGACCGGACGTCACATCAGCTTGTACGTTCATCAGATGTGCACCTGATCCATGCTGTTGGGAAAGGGGTGAACGCCTATCTCGACACGCTGTCCCTGGAACTGTCTTTTCTGGGCGGCAGCGGGGTGACGCAGGAGATGCGGGTGCAGGTTACCGGCATTCGCTCATTTTCCGAGTACCGCAGAGTACTTGACCTTATTGCCGGGCTGGAGCAGGTGCTTGATGTCCATTTGGAGAGCACCGACGACCGAAGCATGCAATTTATAGTAGAATATCAGTCCGATCAGGATCTGTTGACCGACGCGATCGCCACGATTGCCGGGCTGGTCTACGTGCAGGATGCAGAACCGGGTCAGCAGGAACGAAGAAATCCGGAGCCAAAAGTGCATTTCAGGTACCCGCAATCGACCTTTTTGCCCCCTGTCGGCGTCGACCATGACAGCTAAAACAGCTTCTGAACGAGAGCTGAAGCTGTTCCCAGATAGTATTGATCAGCAGTTACCGCTTTCAGTCAGTCTGGAAGACGGTTCAACATTCGCCAATTTTTATGTGCAACCGGGTTCCGCAAATGAGCTGGCTCTCAACGCAGTGCAGGGTGCAGGTGCGGGAGAACATATATATCTCTGGGGTGAGCGGGGCTCCGGCTGTTCCCATTTGCTGCAGGCCGGTGTACGAAGCAGCAGAGGGCAGGGCATCTATCTTCCTCTGGATGTCCTGTCTGCTGAATCACCCTCGGACGTGTTGGCTAGTCTGGATCATTGTGACCTGCTTGCCCTGGACAGCCTGGACGCGGTGATCGGCAACCCGGAGTGGTCTGAGCAGCTGTTCTACCTGTATAACCGCATCCTTGAGCGGGAGGCGGTACTGCTGGTCGCGGCCGAATGTGCACCCGCCGAACTGACCTGTGCACTGGCCGACCTGCAATCAAGGCTGACATCCATGCAAACTCATTACCTCAGGTCAGCCGATGATCCGGGTAAGATTGAACTGATGAAGTTGCGTGCCCGAAACAGGGGTTTTGAGCTGCCTGACACAGTTGGCCACTATTTGCTCCGTCATTACTCACGCGATATCCGCGATCAAATAGGTTTTCTGGAGAAACTTGACCGGAGGTCACTGGTTGCTCAGCGAGGTTTGAGCATACAACTCGTCAAGGACGCACTTGCCGAAGAATCTACCGCTGGGAGCAGAAACTGATGACAGATGAACAGCACTGGCGGGACACACTGTCCGCAGAGGAATACCGGATATGCAGGGAAAAAGGCACCGAAAGGGCCTTCACAGGACGCTACTGGGATCACTGGGAGCCGGGTGCCTACACCTGCACGTGCTGCGGTGAGGAATTGTTCGAAGCACACAGCAAGTTTGATGCAGGTTGCGGCTGGCCGAGCTTTTCAAGTCCCGCGAAAAATGCGCGCATTGGCGAGCATGAAGACCGGAGTCTGGGTATGCTCAGAACCGAAGTGACCTGCACCAAGTGCGGTTCTCATCTGGGGCATGTCTTTCCCGATGGTCCAGCTCCAACAGGGCTGAGATACTGCATCAATTCGGCTTCCATCAGACATCAGAACGACGAATGAGTCACTGCCCCGGAGCCGGGACTCTGTCCAGACCCGTTCAGAAATCTCCGGTGTGCCGTAGTGCGCTGATGGACTGCCGGGGTCTGGTTCATGGTTCGCTCGGTGTCAACTGCGTCCTGCGGGCTGGCGCCGCGGCAGGCGTGCGTCCGGCTACTGGTTCCCTCCGAGAAGCTCACCCCCCGGCCCGACCCTCGCGCAGCCCTTGCCGCCCATGAACAGGAAGTAGGCCGATCCTGAGCTGGCCGCGTTGGCTACGGAGGTCAATCGTAAGGTCTGCACCACCAGCTCGCCGGGACCTTGCTGGATATTGTTGCGACTGCGGTTGCTCCAGATATGGGCACCGGCTACGGGGCGCACCTCGTAGATGTTCTCCCCAATCACCGGGGCGGCTATGCCCCATCTGTTGAGGGGTACTCGCTGCCATACACCTCTGTTGCTATTCTCATTTCGCCACTCCCAGTCGTTGAATGCACCAGCCGTCCGGTACTCACTCCCAATCTCAGCAAAAACAGTGACCGGGAAGTCATTTCGAGTGCGGGTTTGGCCGTCGGTGCTCGATAGGGTGAGCGCCAAGCGGCCCGGCCTGGCGTGGTCGCCACAGCCATCTACGACTGGGGAAACGCTTTTGAGTGTCATGGCGCAAGTCGCCCGGGTGCAGGTGGTTTGCGCCTGCGCTGCTCCTGCAAGCAGCAGGAAGAAGAGCATCGCGGCAGTGGGCGCCGCGAGGGCCGTCAGTCTAGCGGGGGGGGGGGGGGGGGGGGGTACATCACACTGAACTTTCAAGCTGAACATTGTTGATTCTCCTGCCGAGGTCCTGTGAACATCGGGCCATTTGCCAGCTTAAGTTTGTAGCACAGATTGGGCGGAAGTGCAAGCTCCAGCATTTTCCAACGTGACATGAGCCTGAAGGTTCGAGCGTATCCGCCACACAGGATCAACTGGTCGAGACAGCTGTGCACTTGTGGACGCGTCCGATGGACCAGGGCGAGCCCTGCCGGGGCCTCTGGACAAGCCGTGGACAACAGGCCTATTGCCCACCGCTTGACCACAGTCTCGCCCTTCGCGACCACAGGGTACACAGGTTCAACGGGCAATCAGCTGCCCGGTGGCGGGTGTGAGAAATACCCTACAGCAGGTCCACCGCTTTACGTCACCGGCAATGCAAGGTCACCGCTGAGCGAAAGAAAGTGCCGGTGGATTGCGGTTTACTGTTGAAAACAACACCTGTGTTTAGCAAGGGCCGCTAACGGCATCCCTACCTGTTCAGGTCATTGGTGTTGTCCTGGCTCAATGAGTTAAACAGGGGCAGGGTGGTCTTGTGCCCGCACCAGCAGTTGCGGACACCCTGAATGGTGGAAGGGCTGATCGAGAAGCACCCGCTATTCTTGTCCGAAGTACCAGGTGCCGCATTCATGGTGTTGATGCCGCCAGTCATGAAGCAAAACCTTATGTACGGGGTTCTCCTCACCAAACCCGGCCGCAGTTGTATAGATGACGGCATACTGGGGAGTCTTGGGAGACAGGCCGATAAAAGTAAAGTTGAACGCTTGGTGAAGACGCTGAAAAACACTGCGATAAGCAGCTTTATGTCTGCGAATTGCCTACCGCCGTTCCCGTCGCAGCGTTATAGACCTTCACATAGGCCGGAAAACTGGACGGTGCGCTATCACCAGCCCGTTTCCTCAACCAATCGCACATGTTGGTACTGTCAGCTCTTACGACGGCTTGTGACTTCGCAAAACTCTTGAGGTTTGTGAAACCGAGGCCACTTGGCTTCATTTCGCTCACCCCTGCACACGCGGTCGGGCCTTCTCGCCCGTTGCTTGTTACTGTCGTCTGCGCCACGGACGGCACCGCAAGCTCTGCCAGCAGAAGGAGCAGGGAGGTAGCTTAACTTAGGGGGTGAAGCGGATCATGGGGGGGGATGTCTCCAATTGTAATTGGGTTGATTATGTGTTCTGTAGGATTTGCCACTGAAAGAGAAGCCTGGATTTCAAAGTGAGGCACTACCCGAAGGCTAGTCGCTTGACAGTACCTGGGACGGTTCTTAGAATGCGCGCCTCTTCTGGTGTGGGCCGCTGGGTTTGCCGCTTGCGAATTCGGATGTCACCATAAGAGCGACGTCCCGTTCGTCTAGAGGCCCAGGACACCGCCCTTTCACGGCGGTAACAGGGGTTCGACTCCCCTACGGGACGCCATTTATTGAAGCCTGCGGGAATAGCTCAGTTGGTAGAGCGCAACCTTGCCAAGGTTGAGGTCGCCGGTTCGAACCCGGTTTCCCGCTCCAAGTTACCTGGGGTACACTCAAAGTACCCACTGACCATACAAAAACTCCAAAAAAGCTCCTGCCGAGCACAGACCTATCCAAAACTACCTGTGATCACTGAATAGTAGTGCGTGTATTGACTGGTATTCCAGAGTGGTGTGCCTGTCTGTGTGCGCCATGTCATGTTGGATGTGTTCAATCGCATACCCAGCATCTGCGGCACGCTGAGTAAACAGCGAACGAACCTCATGGAATGTAACAGGTATTCTATTGGGTGGTGTCGGGAGCACCTTTCCTGCTTCTTCACACTGCGAGATCAGTTTTCCTGGCAGCATTTGGGTGTAGTGCTTTTGTACCGTACCCTTCATAAGTACATATTTCGGTGCCCTCGTTATTTTGATTGGGAAAAATAGATAGGGACATCAACCTTCTTCGCTGCTGTGGTCAATCCTGTGTCCAAGGTTGCGAGCGGGATTCCTTCACGCAGAGCGAGTTCTAAATACGCGGCATCATAGCTGCTCAAATTATAGGCCCTGGCCAGATTGAGTGTACGGTTAAATGCCTGATGCGCCGTCAATGGATCAACCAGAATAGGCAGCTTTTCAAGCTGGGCGATAAAACGCTCCACCTCCCCGGTATCAAGCTCTTCACGCTTTTCTGCGGCTAACAGAACATTAGTGGCTTCCAAATGCCATAAATGAGGAACAATCGCTTCACCCTCAACCAGGCTTTTTAAAATGAGTTCTGCGCGGGACTGATCGCTCTTTTTGGTGCTCATCAGTAACCAGCGCATAGCAACCGAATTATCCAGGACAAATCGATTCATTGGCGGCCCAGTTCTTTAAGTTCGGCTAAGGCTTTATCAGAAATTGAGTGTTTCTGTGCAGCCAGAATATTGTCAATGGCCGCCTGAATCTTTAAATGGTTGTCAGATCGACTTGGTATCACATCAGCAACTGGTTTACCCCGGTTGGTGATAGTGAACGATTCCCCTGCCTCAACGCGACGGAGAATTTCAGGAAGCTTGGTTTTTGCATCATAGGAGCCAATTTCTTGAAGCATTCTTTAAACCTCTTTCTATAATTAGACTAGATTAACAGACTGGTTGAATGGGTCAAGGAGATGAGCTGTTAACTCGTATCATTTCAGTGGGTAATATCAAGTCAACCGGTAATGAAAGAGTGGGGCAGCGATAGATAATATAGGCCTTTTCCCGAGTTGTATGAAACTCAGATGACCCGCTCTCGTATGCCGACTTCCAGTACCAATGGCATACAGCCATCCTATTTAATACAGAGGACAAGAAAAAAGGTGTAGGGAAGTCTGTGAAGATCCAGTGTAGGTTACTGTGTTGATAGTGCTAAAAGTGGTAACGAGAGATCGCTCGTTACCCCATTTGGAGAAGAAGATCATATGCCCAGAATACAGCACACGCCCTTGAAAGAGGTTGAAGCAATCAAATACACGGGCACCGGCAAAAACGCACACAGGAAAAGAGTCGATGGCGCACCGGGACTCTATTTGAGCATTCGTCCCAAAGGAACAAAATCTTGGGTGCAGGTGCTTCTCGTGAAAGGTGATCGTCGGTATGTCGGGTTGGGCGTATATGAATTGTCGCTGGAGGCTGTGCGAGAGATGGCTGCCAACAACAGGCGTATCGCCCGCGAGGGTAAAAATCCCTTCAAGAAGGGAGACAAGAACAGAAAAGGCGAGCGAGGCATCCCTACATTCAAGGCACTGGCAGAGGAAGTGATCGAAATCCAAACTGCCAGCGCAACAAGTCCGCTCACTTGAAAGCATTGGGAATCATTTTTGCGTCACTACGCATATCCCGTTATTGGTGACATGCTAATGGACAAATCACCATTGGCGATGTCTTGACGGTGACCATCGGAGACATGGTTCCATGGTTCAGACAATATGGCAAACCAAGAGCGAGACAGCGTTCAAGGTGTGCAGACGTAGCTCAACCATTCGATTGCTGGAAAGCATCGTAAGGACAATCCTGTAGACACATTGAAAAGAATCCTGCCGAGGAATCGGCCGAAGGTGCAGCATCATCGAGCGTTGCCGCGTATCAAGATGTTGCCGCGGCGATATAAGGTCGTGTGGGAAAGAAATGCTTGAATATTCACCAAGCTTGCATGTGAGTTCTTGGTGTTGACTGCGGTAAGATCGGGTGAAGTCAGAAAAACCACATGGAATGAAATCGACTTCGATGAGAAGACATGGACCATTCCGGGCGAGCGCATGAAGGCCGGGTAAGCTCATAGAGTACCTTTGGCTGACAGGTGCATAAACATGCTCCATGAGGCGCGAAAACTCATTGCAGAGCCTTATATCGAATCTCTGAGAGATTGTGAACCTGTGTTCCCGAGCGTGGCAGGTGTTGCCTTGAGTGACTCTACGCTCCCAAAGCTCTTGCGTGAAAACGATGTTGACGCTGTCCCACATGGTTTTAGCCCGCATTTCTCACCAGCCTAAAAAATGCTCATGCGCGGCTTCAATGTCGATCAGACAGCAGGATGCACAGGATCGAGCTGATCTTGTGCACTGCCGGCAGCGCACTGTTCGGTCTCTGTGCCTGGTTATTGGCCCGATGAGCAGGGTCCGGACGCACCTGGCTCCTGGCGGCCGCCACGTGTTGAGCGCTGGATCAGTTGAGGGGTCACTGCGGATCGGTAGTGTCTCAAGTCGGCCAAGGATCCGCTCGAACAACGCCGCGTAGGGGTCACTCCCAGAGAACGACACCCACACCCTGCGCACACTGACCCGTATCTGCGTGCCGATCTTCAGCAACTTCAGGCGAATGGTGTCGCAGTGTGCCCTGGCCAGTTCCGTGCCCTCCAGCCCCATACGCCGCAGATGCTGCATCACTACAGAGGCGAACGAGGACAGATACACGCGCACCTGATTGGCATGCAGGCTGTGCGTGGATGTGCGGTCGACGAACAGTGACAGCTGCTGCTCCTTGATGCGGTTGTCCATGTCGCCACGGGCACACTCCATCTGTTCGTACAGGGTGCGCGCGTCGCACTCTGCAGGACTGAGGGTGGTGACCACACAACGGGGGGTGTCCCCCTTGGGCAGATGCTCGGCCGTGTCCACCACGCGGCGCTCACGGGACCAGCTCTTCAGCGTCCGGTCGCGGACATCCCCACACACCCGGGCCGCTTCACCAGTCTTCTCGTACACCGCCTTGGCCTCCTGCAGTTCATCGGCACTGGTGTCCTTCAGACGAGCGTTGTTCGCCAGCCCCAGCAGGAAGCCACCATGGTGCGTCTCACACCAGTCCATCATCTGTTCGCGGCAGAACCCGCTGTCACCACGCAGGAGAATACGCACCTCGGGCCACAGCGCCCGAACTCGACCCACACTCCGCTTCAGTTCCTCCACTGTGCCCTCCGCACCGTCCTGATCGGCAGTACGCAGGCGCGCGCACAGCACCTGCTCACCACACAAGATATACAGCGGCATGGAGCACTACTGCCGATAGTACCCGTGAAAGAAGCGGCCCTCCTGGGTGCCCTGTACCGGATCATCCGTGGCATCCACATCCAGGATACTCTCCGCAGGCGGGCTGTCATGGGACTCCAGAAACATATCCACCAGCAGGGCATCCATCGCAGCCGTATCGGCGACAATCTTTTTGTAGCGACAGTCGGCGCCGGCAGTGAGCGGCGAGAGCTCAAGCCGGTTCAGTGTACTCGTGCCAGCCAGCGGCGTGCCCCGGTCCCCGGGACGGGCCCGGTCAGCACCGGCCAGATCCCGACAGTCACTGAGCAGGGCCAGCACCCTGTCAGTGCGCACCTCGTCATGATCATTGAGATCCTCATAGCCCAGAACCAGGCCCATGACCCGCTGTGTGACCAGCGACTCCAGCGAGTGCTCTCTGCGGTCCTGATCACGATAATCGGTACAGCACTGGCTCAGACGATGCAGCAGATGGGTGCGCTGCTCCACCTCTCGCAGCAGGAGACCGCCGCCATTGGAACTGATCTCACCACCGTCACACCTGGCGACGATGTCGCGCCGACCAAGGCTGTGACATTCGAGTTGGGCCGATGTACACTCTGTCGTCATAAGGTCGTCCTTCTCGTTTGGTGTAAGTTATTGAATGTACAGCATGTATACCACGAGAGACGGCCTTTTCAATTCATGTGGTGAGAAATTCGAGTTAGGTCGTCTTTTCGTGACGGTGCTCAGAACAGACAGATACGCCATACGCAGTGATTAGAGCAGCGTTGGCACACGCCGTAGGTTCTGCTGCAGAAGCTGCAGAACGTGTTTACGCAAGATCGGATTTGTTTGAGAAACGGCGTGTGCTGATGCAGGAGTACTCAAAATTTTTGAACAATTGACTCTGCATGGCATTGCCAGTCGGATTGATTACGCACGTTTTTTTGATAGAATGCCTCGCCATGAGCGAAGCGATCGCATTTGACACGCACAGGTTCGTCAAGCGGCTGACGGAGAGCGGATTCACGGAGACGCAGGCGGAAGCGCTGGCGGACGAGCAGGTGAGCCTGCTGAATAGCAACCTGGCGACAAAGCAGAACCTGCATGAGGTCAAGAGCGAGCTGCTGAAATGGATGATGGGTGCCATAGTAGCGCAGACCGGGGTGCTCGCGGGGCTGGTGCTCGGTTTGATGTAGCTGTTCGCGGGGTCGTGACTGGCAGCCTGGAACCCCAGAACCGATCCAGTTCCAGCCAGCACGCACCCCAGTGACGGGGCCAGTGCAGACTAAGCGCGTTGATCTGAATCCGCTCCACCTCGCAGCCCAGATCCGATGCTTCCCCGTCCTCGGCACACAGTGCCATCCACCGGGATCCGGAATCTCCCTGCAGCACCTCGATCGATGCATGCTGGAACACCACCCTGGCCACCAGCGCGCGCCACATCACGTCCACCGGATACTCGTCCCGGCCCCGTCCGCGACGAGTCAGCAACGCCTCAATCACCGGCTCGTCCGGCAGGTACTCCAGGACCAGCCTCAACCGGCGCAGGTCCGGTACTGACTCGACATCCTCCCAGGAACAGAGTCATTGTGTGTGGCCGATCGTCATGATGCCTCCTTGGCACGGCATGTGGATCTGGAAACCCTATGATGCCTCATGACGGCCGGCTTCTCCCCACTCTTCCCGACCCGCCAAAACAACCACCCGGGCACTTGGGGTGAGAATCGCACCGAAGACGGCACGCTGGGCCGAAACGGCCCGAAAACCGCCCTGTCCTGGGGTGCAGTATGTGTGAGGGCGTCTGCACACCCTTACGAATCAACAACTGCAGAACAGCGCAACTGGCCTCATTGGGTCAGGACTATTCAAAAGTCCTGATGGCGGATAGCTGAGATATCCGCCAGTGTTCTCCGGCTCTTGAAAAGCCGCTGTGGTAGAACGGCGATATGAGCGGATTGATCGGGCTGGACAGCAGCGTCAGCGGCCGCTGCCTGCCTTTGCCGGGGTGGTACACGGGTGCACCTGAGTGTGAACACTGCCCGCTTCGCGGTGCTTCCAGCGGGCCGGGTGATGAACCTGGCATCAGGGGTTACCGGGTCTAAGCCTGCGGCGGCTCCCGGAGACTTTCGGGATATGCGTGAGTACCCGGTCCTTCTGGCGGAGACATTCGTGGACCCATCAGGGTGTGCGGCGCCTGGTGCAGGAAGAGTACCCGCAGGCACAGCGTAGTACCCTGGTGATGGACACCTTCACCACACAGGGGTGCTTCCCTGTACAAGGCGTTTGAACCAGCGGTGGCCAGGGCTGTGTTGGACAGACTGGAATTGGTCTACACGCCCAAACATGGGAGCTGGTTGACTATGGCGGAATGCGAGTTCGGCGTCGTGTCGAGACACTGTGTCAATCGGCGTCTGCCTGACCGGGCACCTGTAGACAGGGAAGTGGGTGCATGGGCGAGGGCACGCAACCGGGAGGCAGTGACTGCGGACTGGAGATGTACGTCTGACGATGCCCGAATCACACTGAAAAGCCTGTACCCGTCATGAACATCTTGAAAGACTGCCAGTCTAATGCCCCGCGATAGCTGAATTTCGGGTTGTTGGCGTCCCTCCCTCGATGTCGCCGCCGGTGATGGTTGATCCAATGATCCGCGGCTCTTCAGAGATGTGGACGGCACCGCAGACCCGTGACCCCGAGTCGATGCAGGCCGTTGACCGGATAAAGCTGGGGTCGCAGGGCGGTGGCACGCAGATCATTCCCCCGCCGTTTAGCAAGGGCCGAACGGCGTGGGTGTGTCAGTCATGGGGTCGTGGCCGTCATCGCATGACCGTGACCGTGGCGCTCGAGGTGGCACCGGCCGGATCCGTCACCCGGGGCGGGGCGTGGTTGGTCTTGGGGCAGGTTTCCCCGTCAACGCGGTCATACCGGTACGTTGCCGGATTGTACTGGTAGCGCTGGGGGTATGCGGTGTTGATGCGATCAATGGTAGCGTCATCCCAGACACGGAAGTCGATGGCCCGGATCGTCAGGGTGAGGGTGTAGGGGGCCGTGAGGCCGGAATAGGGGGCCGTGCCGAGATTGACCGAGATCAGGCCAGCCTCGTCCTCCCCGCAAGGCATCGTGGTCCGGCGACGCAGTATGGGGACGGATGGACAGGGTGGGCCGGCCGGGTCCGGTGTCAGGGTGCAGACGATCTCATAGGTGATGGACAGGGCCCCGCCCGTCACGCGGTCGGCCGCCTTGTCGGCAAGGAGGACGCGGTAGGAGGCCCGGCCGCCCCAGGGTGTGGGGTGGGCCTCGGCCATGATGGTGGGGATGGGGGTGGTAGGCCGGTCTTGGGCGATGGCCGCGGCGAGGGTCAGCGTGAGGGCCAAGAGGGCGGTGGTCAGACAGGTCAGGGGGGACAGTCGGGACAGTCGGGACATGGTGTGTCTCCTCGGGGGCTGAGGCCCGCGCAGCGGGCGTGATCGACGGGGCGAGGATACCGACCTAGTGCGGGGAAGGCAAGGGGGGGTTAGCTTGGAGGGACTTGCGCTGTAGGGTTTTTCGCCACGCCCGATGTCATTGACGGAGCAACGGTTGGCCTGTTGGAGCACGCGGTGGGGGTCAAGGCGGTTCGCGGGGCCAGCAACGCCTCTGGAACCGGCCCACATAAGAGCGATTGTCGTTTGGGCGCGCCTATCTGCAAACGCCTTACAACAAGCGCCCTGCGAAAACCTACAATGAGGAATTCCTGGATGCCTATGTGCCAAATAAGACTTTCTACCTGAGCCCGCCCGACCGAAAGCGGCTGCGCGCCGCTGGAATCCCGGCCGACACATATGCCCATCGTATTCTTGAGAAACTGCTCGTCGACCTCGCTTGGGCGTCATCCAGGATGGAAGGAAATACTTACGACATACTGCAGACCGAGCAACTGGTTAGATACGGTGAAGCAGCGGCTGGCAAGGATCGCAAGGAAACCCTCATGATTTTGAACCACAAGGAAGCAATCCACTACTTGGTCGGGAATATCGACGAGATCGGGATTGACCGACAGGATATCTGTAATATACACGCACTGCTTGCTGATGGATTGCTTATCGATCCGGCCATGGCCGGACGGCTGCGCCGCCTGCCAGCTGGTATCGGTTACTCAAGCTACAAGCCGCCTGATAATGAATTCATCATCGCGGAAGAATTTGACATCACTATTGAGAAGGCAGCTGCGATCGCTGACCCGTTCGAGCAATCCTTCTTCATGCTGGTTCATATTCCCTGCCTGCAGGCATTCGCTGACGTAAACAAACGCACATCAAGAATTTCCTCGAATATTCCGCTGCTCAAGGCTGATCTTGCGCCAATGTCATTCGTGACTATGGATGACCGGGCTTATATGGATGGCCTTATAGGCATCTATGAAATGAACAATGTCTCACTGCTGCGCGAAGCCTATATTGATGCCTATGCAGCATCCGCTGAGAGCTACAGGACCCTGCGCGCTGAAGTCGATACACCGGAAAAGGCTGCTGTCGCCTATCGCGACTTTGTCAAGGAAGCGGTGCGGACCAGTGTTTTGGACCTGAAGGCATTCGACCCTGACGCCATCATGGCCATGGCGGAATCGAGGAACCTGCCCGAAAAGGACCGGGAACAGGTCGTGGCCTATGTCGGCGCGCAATTCAAAGGACTGCACGAGGGCAATGTCATTCGGTTCAGGCTAAAACCTGAGGATCTGACGGGAATAGTACAGGATTGAAAATCATCTTGAGAGCAGGCAGTTTCAGCTAGCGTCATCAGGCATCTTCGAAAATAGCGGATGGCTGTTATGCCGGTAGCCGGAACGTAGATGTGACAAAACTGATCAACATTGCTCATCTGTCCTCCCCCGGGCGTGATGTTCACTTCCTTGCCCAAGCGGTTCAAAGCAATGCAAGCAGACTCGAAAACAGATAAAGACCGATCGTTTTTCAACCGCCTGACCATGTCGTTACGATCTGCATATTCGTGATATATATGGCTGCTAACCCTGGCAAGCGCTGCCTTTTCCGAAGACGGCAAATATTCGCCCCGCGCTGACCGTAATTCCCGGAAGCGGGCAGCCAACAGGCCGATGAGGAGGGTAGTGAGGAAATCAGGATTGAGGATTTCGGACTCTACTTGGGGACTGCGTCCCTAACCAGCACCTCAAGTTCCTCATCAATCAGGGTTGCCGCCGCAAGCATCTGCCTGACAAATTTATCCCCCATGCGCTGGGCAGCATCACCGGCCAGTTCAATATCTCCGGGCCTGAAATCTTTCAGGACATCCAGTACTGCTGCTGCCCGCGTCAGATCCTGGCGGCTTTTTGCTGCAAACGCGGCAGACCGCCGTTGTGAAACCACCAGCTTGTTACAGGGCAAATCGGGCCGGGGACGGGCTGCGCAACCGACTCAAGGCGCTGCTGTGGGACGAGCAGCCTGTTCGGCCGCTGATCGACACGCGACAGACGTGGCGGGAGGAGATGGCGGAGCCGTCATCACCACTCAACCCTCGGAAGCTGTAAGGGCAGTGCGTGATATTGAATAGACTCCCTTCCAGCCACCCAGATTGGCACCTCCTGCTTCTCTTTCGCCACCCAGAACGGCCGTATGTTCTATTTGGGAATTATATACGTGACAGCCACAGCTATAATTCCCATTCTATACCTGTTGCACCAGTGCCCAGATGATATTAAGGTGCGTGAATAGCTGCTCGAAACAGCTCCCCCAAACGCTAGTTGGAGCGACCGCACCGATGCGGATTGTACGCACTCACAGTCAGACTGCACAGCTATCTCGCGCAACGCATCAGCGGCTGAACAGATTCCTGTATCTCTCCCGACAACTGTACAACGCCGCCCTTGATGAGCGCATCAATGCGTATCGGAAGGCTGGTGAGTCAATCGGCCTGTACGATCAATATAAGTCATTCACTCAGATACGCAGAGATGATGCTGAGATGAGCAGCTATGGTGTACAGCCATTCCGATCTGTCCTGAACAGACTGGATAGATCATTCAAGCGATTCTTCAGGCATGGTGGCTTTCCGAGATTTAAGGGCAGGAACAGGGGTATTCGATCTTTTGAAACAAGCCAGTTTCGTCTCTTCGCGTCTGGCGCACGGCACTGTGTGTACATCAAGGGCTTTGGCAGGTTCATTGCGAAGGCGGTGCCGGAGGGTGAGATCACGCTGGTTCGGATTGTGACAACGCCTGTCCGCGTCATGGTTCAGTTTGTCTGTGAGCAGGAGCGGGAGGTCGTGGCTGATCAGTCTCCCGTCGTCGGTATTGATGTTGGCGTGAAGGCACAGGCCACCCTCTCGACCGGTGAGTCAGTGCCGAAGGTGGTGATTGATACCACCCGACAGAAGCGTCTGCAACGCCGTTTGAGCGCGGCAAAGAAGGGAAGCCATAATCGGCACAAGAAGCGTCACTCTCTTGCGAGAGAGGCGTACAGGGTGGCAGAGAGGCAACGGAACGCCCTGCACAGAACGACTACTGACCTGGTGAGGCGACACAGACACTTCGCGGTTGAAGACCTGAAGATCAAGAACATGACTGCTCATGGCGGCAGTCATAAGACGGGATTGAACCGATCAATCCTGGAGCAACAGTGGGGAACCTTCGTCTCTCAATTGACCTACAAGGCTGAGAGTGCCGGTGGGTCAGTTGTGAAGGTGAATCCCAGGAACACATCGAAGACCTGTTCCGGGTGTGGTTCAGTCCATGAATCACTGACCCTGAAGGACAGGGTCTTTGAGTGTGAACAGTGCGGCTTGAGTCTCGATAGAGACCTGAACGCTGCACGCAACATCAGGGAGCGTGGCTCGTCGGGCGGGAAAGTACCCGGTATGCGGCCTGATGGTGAATTGATCGGCGGGAGTACCCGCCGTGCCGCATAGAATAGTAGCCTGTGTCAATAGGTATATAATTCCCTTCTATTTCTCCAACCTTGAGCCCCTCGGCTGCCACAACGAGGACGACCGCCAGACATGGTCTCCCCCACAGAGACCTGCAAGCGGCCTTCGGGATCAGTCGCACCAGGGGCACCGGGCACTGGACTGGGCTCCAGAGGCAGGGCGAGACGGCGCTCCACAGATCCCGACGGGGCCGTTGGACACAGGTCATCACCGGGGTGCCCAGGGAAGGACTCCTGCGGCACGCGGACTACCTGTCGCTGCCCAGGGGATATTCTGGACTGACCAGCACCCTGCTTCTGCTCGCGCTCCTGTGTATGGCCCTGGTTGGCACGCCCGAAGCGCTGCGCCACCAGACACCGGAGGAGTGGCACCACCTGTGAAACCTGCACTACCACCGCTGCATGTTCGCTCCCTCAGGCGGCGATCAGTATGTTTTACGATTAGGGTGGTGTGAGTGAGTGTGTCAGGAATTTCTGTGCTGAGGTATAATCACCCCTTGGTTTTAGCCTGAAAGAAAAAGCTCTCAATTCGCGCAAACAGTTATGAAACTGACCCTGTCGGGTGTCGCTGCAAGCAGCGGCATATGTGGTTGACTTCATAAAAATCGATGGTCAGGAGCAGGTAATTGGTTCGTCTCTGCGGTGAAGTTTTCAACACTCCTGAAAGAGCTATATCCCAGTTGTGTGATGAAACTATCACACAGATGGTTACGCGTGGGGCATGCAAGAAAACCAGTGCAGAACTCACATTCCGCCGATCTGTCAGTCTGTGCGCAGTACTTCGGATTACAGCACGTGCCTGTGGAACCCTGAATTGAGTCGATGACCTTGGCAATCACATTGTCCTCAGGCGGCGATCGGTGTGGAACAGCGATGGACAGCGGGTTCAATTATATTGTCCGGATCTGATCCTGAACAGATTCAACCCGACAGGCACAGAACTGCCCAATATGAGAGGAGTGTACTGACATGTCTACTCTACGCACCGTAACTCCCAAGGAACATCTTATAAAAGGACGATGGACAGGCTCTGCCTCAGGGGAGACTATTCCCGTTCTCTCGCCCAGTGATGGGGAGGTTTTCGAACACATATCTTCCGGTGGGCTGGAGGAGATTGATCTGGCGGTTGCTGCAGCTCGATCGGCTTTCGACGGTGGTACCTGGTCCCGGCTCACGGCAACCGAGCGTGGTCGGCTGCTCACCGGACTCTCCACTTTGGTTGAGCGCAATGCCGAGGCGCTGGCTCATATTGAGGCCAGGGATACAGGAAAGCCCCTGGCTCAGGCTCGCGCCGATATGGTGGCAACTGCCCGATATTTCGAGTTTTACGGAGGTGCTGCGGACAAGGTACACGGCGAAATAATACCCTTTAATTACAACTATCAGGTGCAGCTGGTTCGAGAGGCGAGAGGAGTCACAGGACACATCGTTCCCTGGAACTATCCAGCGCAGATGTTCGGACGCACTCTGGCACCTGCGCTGGCAATGGGTAACGCAGTTGTTCTCAAGCCTGCTGAAGAGGCCTGCCTGACGTCCCTGATGCTTGGGCAATTGGCGATCGAGGCAGGCTTCCCTGAAGGCTCCATTAATATTGTTACAGGTTACGGCCCCGTCGCCGGGGTTGCTTTGACAGAGCACCCTGATGTCGACTATCTGTCCTTCACTGGATCGCCGGAAGTCGGTGTCGCAGTCCAGTGTGCTGCTGCACAAAACCATATTGGTTGTACGTTGGAATTGGGAGGCAAATCGCCGCAGATCATATTTGATGATGCGGATGTGGATGCTGCACTTCCCGTCATTGTGGGCGCAATTGCGCAAAACGGCGGCCAGACATGTTCTGCGGGGTCTCGCCTTCTGGTTCAGAGCAATGTGTACGAGCACGTGTTGGATCGTGTTGCCGGGTGCTTTCAATCATTAACGGCAGGTTCCCATGATGAGGATTTGGATCTTGGTGCGCTCATATCTGCGAAGCAGAAGAGCAGGGTGGAAGCCTTTATTGATCGTGCCAACCTGTCGGGAGACAGGTTGGTCATGCGAGGATCCATATCGCCCAATGCGCCTGCCGGTGGCTTTTATGTTGCGCCTGCAGTCTATGCGGTAGAGGAAAGCAGCGAACTGGCGCGGGAGGAAGTGTTTGGCCCGGTGCTGAGCTGCCTGTCATTTGAGGATGAGGAAGATGCAATCAGAATCGCCAATGGTACCGAATACGGCCTGGTGGCAGGCATCTGGAGTCGCGATGCCGCTCGACAGATGCGGGTGGCCAATGCGCTTCAATGCGGCCAGGTTTTTTTGAACGGTTACGGTGCCGGTGCCGGTGCCGGAATCGAGCTTCCGTTTGGCGGGATTGGCAAATCCGGCCATGGTCGGGAAAAGGGCTTCGCTGCCTTATACGAGTTTTCCCAGACCAAGACAATCATCCACAACTACAGCGGGCAGGCTGTTGAAAAACCTGTTTGATCAGAGGGCCATGGTTCTTGCGATTGATTGGCAGAAAAGCGCCGGTTACGAGTGCCACTTGTGCGGTTTCGGCAGAGGACTTGCGCATCGGTATGCAGTCGCCACCGAGCTGGTACCAGAGCATTGGTGATGCCCCGCACTGTGAACAGTGCACATGAGGTTGATGCGGTCTGCACACCGCGACAGGTACATGTGGATCAATTGATATCGTACTCAATGCTACGAGAGTGCGGTGGTTGTGGTGTGATGATCACTGTGGGCAGCACTGGTATTCGGCTCCGTCCTGCGGTGACTTGGTGCACCTTCTGTGCTGGAGACCTGTATGGGAATGTTCGATGCATTCGGAAACAGAGCGCAGTTTATTTGAACGATTCCCCTTGGCCGGGTGAGCACAGGGATAGGCGAATGCTGTGCTCTTCATCGCTAGGGGCGAGGCTGAGTTCTGTACAGGCGTTATTCTGGAAATCGATGGCGGCAGGATGGAGTCAGCAATACACTGGCGTGGGTGATCTCAAAGTCCAACATCATGACTGAGCTTAAAGGCCGGGTTGAGTTTGCTGCTCTGCAGATGGAGTATAGCCTGGTTTCACGAGACTCCGAAAAGGACCTGATTCCCATGTGCGCTGATATGGGTCTGGGCACTCTGCCCTGGTCGCCTTTGAAATTTGGAGTACTTACAGGCAAATTCTCATCCAGAGATATTGATCCAAGCCTGGAGGCTGCCCCCTGTCTTGAATCGATCAGAAACAGCGCAAGGTTGACTGAAAGGAACGTGCAGATCGCCGATGAAGTCATTCGTATTGCCAAGGAAAGAGGACATTCCCCGGCGCAGGTCGCGCTGAATTGGGTAGACACTCAACCCGGTATCACGAGTCCCGCAGTGGGTGCCCGAACCGCAGATCAACTCGCAGACAATCTGGCCTCGCTGGAATGTACGCTTCCTGATGAACATATGGCGAGCCTGAATGACACCAGTGCTTCCCCGCTCGGATATCCACACGATATTCTCAGGGAGGCTGGTCCAAACATCGATGGCGAAATTTCGATCTCTCCGGAAGGCTTCCTGGTGCTGTATTGAATGAAGGAGTCAATGAATCATGCGTACTGATAAAGATGTGATGGTGCCCCTGTCCGACGGGGTACATCTGGCTACGGATCTGTATATGCCTGAGGATCCAGGAGTGGGCCCCTGGCCGGTCATTCTCGTCCGCTCGCCGTATGACAAGAATATGGGGCTGATGAATTTTGAGCTGATGACCTCTGACGGTTTCGTCGTGGCACTACAGGATGTTCGAGGCCGGTTCAAGTCGGAAGGCGATTTTCTGCCGCTGGAAAATGAGCGAAGAGACGGCGCAGAGGTCATAGCCTGGCTTCGCGAACAGGAGTGGTGTAATGGTCATGTCGCTACGGCCAGTGGCTCCTACCTTGGTGCAACCCAGTGGCTGTCCGCACTTGAGCAACCTGAAGGTCTCATTGCTGCAGTACCCCAGATAACCGGTAGCCTTTTTGACGGCTTTTGCTTTTATGCTCGCGGTATTGTCCAAATGGATATATTCATCTTGTGGAATGCATCGCATATTGACGAGGAAAATCGCCGCCGCGAGATATCGATCAGCGACGCGCATGCTGAACTGAAAGCACTGCGTGCGGTGGGCAGTCAGGTCCTGCCGATGATGATACAAGCCTTTGCCGCTGATCCATCTACTGATGAGGGGAAACACCTTCTGCAGGAATTAACGTCCATGACTGCGGAACTGAACACACGGAGCCATGCGTATCTTGCTTTACCCTTATCCGAACAGCTGGCTCAGTTGGAACCCTACGCCCCCTGGATTCGCCGATTTGTGGACAACCTTGAAGATCCCGGTTCAGCGTACTGGGAACCATTCGACTGGTCGCGTCACTACGACACAATCAGTATTCCAATGTACCATCAGGCTGGCTGGCACGATCTTTTTATTCGCGGCAGTATACGTGATTACACTGCGTTGACAGCGCGCGCGGATATCCCCTTCCAGAAACTGGTGGTGGGGCCGGAGTATCACGCTAGCAGCATGATGCCCGGCGATGAATTTATGGTGGGTGAAAAGCTCTTCAAGTCCCCGGTCGTGATGGATCACTACATGATGGGCCGCATGCCCGACACTGGTTCAGGAGAATTGTATCGTCGCTGGTTTCTGCATTGGCTCAAAGGTGAAGACACGGGCTTGATGGATGAGGCCCCGGTGACACTCTTTGTACAAGGCGATGATGTCTGGCGCGATGAGCAGGAATGGCCTCTTGCTCGCACGAAATACACACCCTTGTATCTGAACAGTGACAGAGGTGCCAACTCGATCTTTGGTGATGGCACCCTCCGGTTTGAAGCGCCTGCTGCGGAAAACGGAACTGACAGCTATCACTACGATCCTGCCGATCCTGTTCCTTCACAGGGAGGGACGTTCCTGAATATTGGAATCGCACCGGGCATGTTCGACCAGGCGGATGTTGAGAAACGTCAGGATGTGCTGGTATACAGTACTGTGCCACTTGAAAAAGATCTGGAGGTGACCGGGCCGGTAGTATTGAAACTCTGGGCAGCCACCTCAGCAGTGGATACAGATTTTACCGCCCGACTGGTGGATGTGGACGCGTCAGGTCGGGCATTGGGTGTGTGTGACGGTGTTGTGCGTCTCAGATTCAGGAAAGATCACCCGGGTCCTGCGAAACCAGGTGAAATTCAGGAGCTTGATATTGAGCTGTCACCCACCAGCTACGTTTTTAAAGCAGGTCACATTATGCGTGTACAGGTATCATCCAGTAACTACCCGTTGTTTGAAATGAACCCGAATACCGGCAAGAGCCTGTTCAACGACCCGAGTAATGAGATGGTGGTGGCTGAACAAACCGTCTACCATAACGCTGCCTATCCATCGCATCTGATTCTGCCAGTGATACCTGGAGACTGAAAAATCAATTAGATAGTGCGGTTCCGCCATCTTGTCGCCAGCGTATGTAGATAGTATTAAAATTGGGGAATTATTAAAGAAAGTATAACTGTTCAGGTTCTGTCTTGGTGGCTTCCCCGCCGACAGGGGGGCTCAGCCGGTCTGGGCTGACTGGCATCTGACGAGCTGCCCGACCACCAGCTCGTGCGACACCACCGCCAGCGCCACAGGCTTCGCGAACGCCCTCGCCACCCCCAGCAGCGTCCGCGCCTCCGGCTTCCCGAGACGCGACAGCGACGCCACCAGGCTCCACAGCACCTCCCCGTCCGACGCGCCACCCGCACGCGACTTCACCCACACGCACCCGCTCAGCATCCTCAGCAGCCCAGGCTGCTTCGCCAGCCTCGCCAGCACCGACCAGCCACCGCACCCCGTCAGCAGCGCGTCCCTGAACTCCGTCTCCACCTTCGCCGGGTTTGGTTCTCTACTCTTCTTCATGGACGCACCTGCCGGGTGACTGAAAACATACCGGCATTCTGCCCAACTATGCCTGTCAGCGCGCGCCTTCTCACGCTTTTCCTTTTTTCGTTATCAGGGAAATATCAGTCTGTATAGTGTGAGCTACATGTTAAAATGACAACATTCCTTATTCTTTGTCACATACTCATCAAATGAGTCAGTTTAATAAAGAAGCTGTTCAGACGTATATAAAAAAACGTGACCGAAAGGCACCGATACTTTTCTGTGGTCGAGATGCGGAAAAGACAGTTGCGTATGAATCGCTTGAAATGGTTCGTAACGGAGAAACAGAAGGCAATACAGTCATTTTTCAAGGTGCGCCCGGCGTGGGTAAAACATCATTACTTCGTCATTTGCGTGAAGCTATGAGTGAAGAATGTGATACAGCAGAACTCGATCCGTCATTGATTGAAACCCCTGAAGAAGCACTTCTAGAAGTGCTCGAACAAGTTGACCCTATACTTGGTGACAGGGTTCGTCAGTCACATCAGCGTAATGTACATGGTGGATTACACATACAGGGCTTAGGTGGAGGAGTGTCACAATCTACGACAACATTGCCAAGAAGTATTCCTACTGTTCGTCAGTTGATGAAATTGTTAGACAATCGAAAAAAGCCACTTGTGCTTTTCATGGATGAAGCGCAAAACGCCAAAAGCGATATGAAAGGGGAGAAAAATAGAATCCTTCACCAACTTCATGTAGGCAATGCTGGAAAAGTATTTCTCATTGCCGGAGGACTCAGTGATACGACACAAGTTCTTCATGACCTTGGTATCTCTCGCCCATCGTCAGACATTGGTTTAACACTTCAGCCTCTCGCACACGAAGAGGTACTTGAAACTCTTGAAGCCTTTCTCAGTGACGAAACATTTGCGATTGACAGAGGCGGTGTTGATACCGGTGCACTTCGTACACTAGTTGTGGGCGAATCGATGGGCTGGCCACAACATCTTACGAATGTACTCAGGTCGTTGGGTGAAGAACTTATCCGTGTTGGGGGTAGGTTATCGGCCTGTGACCTCGGCCTTGTTCAACAGCGATCTCAGGCACGTCGTGAAGAATATTATGCAGGACGAACTGAAAATATACCGAACGAAGTGCTTGCCGAAATCATATCGATTATTCCTAAAGGTGAAAGTGCTCGTCCCACTGATATTCACAAAGCCATTGAACGTGCTTATCAGAAAGAGCCAACACTTGAAAAACAATTACCTGAAGATGAGGCATACATCAATATTATCCATCTTGGTATCCTTCAACAGAACAATGGAAAAGAACTCACCATCCCCATCCCCTCTATGCACGACTACATCAAAGATAGAGCGCAGACATAAGAACAGACGTAACTACTCGCCCCCCTTGATCACTGTGAGCACGCCCTGTGCGGTGCCCACCTGCTGCGCGATCTGAAGTTCGTCGAGGACGCCCACGACCACGTCTGGGCCAAGCGCTTGGGCCACCTCCTGAGCGGAACCTGCCGAAGGGTCAGTGAACTCGACGCCAAGGCTCTCGACGAGGCAGCCTTCACGGCCGTGCGCACGCGCTCCCGGACCATCCTCACCCAGGCCACAGGGGAACAAGCCCCCCGCCCGCCTCGACGGACAGCGCGGGCGCATCGCCAAGTCCGATGCCGAGAACCTCCACGAGGCGCTGACCCAATACGAAGCCGAGGTGCTGCGCACCGCCGCGACCCCGATACCCCGTTGACCAACACCCGCGCCGAGCGCGATATCCGCATGGCCAAGGTCAAGCAGACAGTCTCCGGCTGCTTCCGAACCCTCCGCCACGCCGAGGCCCACTGCCGAATCTCCAGCTCTCTCCAGTCCATGGCCCACCAGGGCACCAATCCGTTGACCGCCATCCAGATCGCACTCAACGGCACCGCCGCCACAATGATCAAGCAGGAGAAGGGGGGCGAGTAGTTACCAAATGGCTAACATACATAGGTGCAAGTAGGCAGGTAGCATATTTCGAGTCGTGCTTATCGAACGAAGCGACTTTCAATCGTGCGATTTGCCAGGACGCTTCTGTCCGTAAGTTCAGACGTCCTGACCTCGTGACCTGATTTCAGGTACATTCGGAGTCAATTTCTCCAATGAGAACAACAGGTTCCGAGCGTTTCGTGCGTGACAGATTGGTTCATGATGTGTTCACATAATATGGAACGTATTTGATTGACAGCGCCTCATGAACACACTCCCTTTCAGCCCCCCGGAGACGCACCCGGCTCGGCAGGCTGCGCATCCGGGTCGCCGACCTGCTGAAGGGGACGCCCTCCAGCACAGCCCGCCGGTCTGCCGACAGGCTTGAGGCCGAGATCGAGACGCTTGAAGCTGAGCGTGCAGGCCTGACGCGTCAGCGGGCGGACACCCCACAGAAGATCAGGGTCGCCGAACTTGGCGAGGATGAGAAGCTGGATGCCCTGCCATCCGGTGAGCGGCTGCTGCTCGACCTGATCCGCATGATCGCCTACCGGGCGGAGACCCGGATGATGCCGGCTGTCGCACAGGCTCAGGGCGCCAAGACCCGTCCGGGGCGTCCCCTGGCAGAACTGCTTCACTCAGCGGCGGATATCATCCCGGAACCGAACTGCGCATGGTGTACGAACTGCCCCAGATCGACTGCACAACCGGAAAGAATGGTGCATGATATCTGATCTGAGGTCAGGACGTCTGAAGTTAGAGTATAGTCGTGCATAGAGGGGATAGGCATAGTACGCCCGGATAATTGAACTGACTCGGGGAAGCCGGTATTTTCAGCGATGTCCCAGAAGGGCAGATTTCCCTGGGGCAACCGGATTGCCGCCCCGGGATGATTACCCGGAAACTCCCGGAAAGGATTCTTGGGCAGCTCCACCAGGTCTTCGCCATCACCGATTGCGGTTCTGGCATTTGTGAGCGCAGCATGCACCTCACGAAATCGGGCAGACAGGCAGTATGATGCCAAAAAATGTCAATTTTTTGGCATCAGGCGCCATTGTGCAGCAATCCCTGATATATATGATACATAGATACAGTATAGCTGCACTCATGAATTGGCGGCGCACACAACTGTATTCCAGGAATGTGCCTCTGTATTATTTCCTGGTTGGTGAGGTGGATACGTTTCACTGACCGGAGCACACACATAGGGAACAACATGGCTCAGCCCGCATATATCTACGACGCAATACGAACGCCCCGAAGCAAGGGAAAACCAGGCGGCTCACTGCATGGAGTCAAACCCGTTGCGCTGGGTGCGGGCTTGTTGACTGAGTTGCAATCTCGCCACGACCTGGATACGGCCTACGTAGACGATGTCGTCATGGGCTGCGTCATGCCTGTGGGTGAGCAGGGCGGGTGTATCGCCAAGACCATGACCCAGTGTGCACACTGGGATGAAAGTGTTCCTGGCGTTCAGCTCGACCGATTTTGCGCATCAGGACTGGAGGCGGTGAATATGGCCGCCATGAAAATTGCCTCCGGCTGGGAGGATCTGGTCGTTGCGGGAGGTGTTGAATCCATGTCACGCGTGCCTATGGGTGTTTCCGGCGGTGCCTGGCTGTATGACCCCGAAGTGAACCAGGCCACCGGTGCCGTCCCCCAGGGAATAGGTGCCGATACCATCGCAACGCTGGAAAGCTGGTCGCGTGAAGATGTAGACGCTTATGCGCTCGCATCCCAGCAACGCGCTACTCAGGCTCAAGACAATGGATATTTCGACAGATCAGTGGTGCCTGTCAAAGATCGCAACGGATTTACTGTGCTTGAGAAAGACGATTTCATCAACCCCGGAACCACCATGGAGGGCTTGGCTGGACTACCTGTTTCCTTCGAAAAAATGGGTGCGGCCGGCTATGACGATGTGCTTCTGCGCAAGTATCCACACATCAGCCGGGTGAACCATGTGCACACGCCCGGAAACTCGTCCGGTATTGTCGATGGTGCCTCCGCGGTGCTCGTTGGCAGTGACAGAGCTGGCCTGGACCTGGGTTTGACTCCCAGAGGTCGTATTGTGGCAACGGCGGTAACCGCCACAGACCCAACCATCATGCTGATTGGTCCAGGTCCTGCGGCCAAAAAGGTCCTTGACAAGGCGGGCATGACGACCGCGGATATCGATCTCTTTGAAATCAACGAGGCCTTTGCTTCCGTTGCTATGCGCTTTATGAAAGATCTGGATGTATCCCACGAGGTCACCAATGTCAATGGCGGTGCAATCGCCATGGGTCACCCGCTGGGTGCGACTGGAGCCATGCTGGTCAGCACCATGCTTGACGAGCTGGAACGGCGGGATAAGAAGCGGGCACTTCTCGCTCTGTGCATAGGTGGCGGCATGGGTATCTCCACCATTATTGAACGTGTTTAATTCACTGCTGGTCAGCGTGTCACAGGTTTGGGATCATTGAGGAAAGAATTTACATGAGTTTTGAAAAGCAGGGGCTGAATTACCACAGGGATACAGATGGCATTGTCACCCTGATCATGGACATGCCTGGCCCTGTCAATACCATGAATGATGGATACCGTGCTGCAATGACCGGGTGTGTTGACAAGCTCGAATTGGAAAAAGGGCTGACAGGCGTGGTGCTGGCATCGGCAAAAAAAACTTTTTTCGCCGGTGGCGACATCAAGGAGATGCTGAGGGCAGAGCCGGAAGACAAGGCGGAGTGGTTTGAGATGATCAGCCATAGCGACAACCTGCTGCGACGCCTGGAAAAATTGCCCGTGCCGGTGGTTGCGGCGATCAACGGCGCAGCCCTGGGCGGCGGGCTGGAGATCTGCCTGGCCTGTAATCGCCGCATTATCGTCGATTCGCCCAAAGCCGTCGTGGGCTGCCCGGAGGTCACCATAGGCCTGATCCCCGGGGCTGGTGGAGTTGTGCGAAGCATTCACATGCTGGGTCTTGAGAAAGCGCTGCCACTCATGCTGGAGGGCGCCACTTTGCTGCCTGCGAAGGCGCTCGAAGTCGGTCTGGTTGACGAACTGGTTGGCGCAGAAGAAGAACTGGTGCCGACCGCCAAAGCCTGGATAAGGGCGAACCCAGAAAGTGGCGTGCAGCCATGGGATCAAAAGGGCCACAATATCCCCGGCGGGAGTATATGGAATCCCAAGGTACAGGCTACCTTTGCCATGGCACCGGCTAAGCTGTTTAAAAAGACCCGCGGATTGCTGCCGGCTCCGGAAATGGTTCTGTCACTGGCGGGAGACACCATGGCGGTTGGATTTGATGCGGCGCTGGATATACAGAACCGGCTCTTTGTTGACCTGCTGGTGAGACCCGAGACCAAAAACATCATGAATGCACACTTCATTCAGATGAACAAGGTCAACAGTGGCGTGAGCCGTCCTCAGGGATACGAGAGATCCCAGGTGAGAAAGCTCGGCGTGCTGGGCGCTGGCATGATGGGGCAGGGTATTGCCTACGCTGCAGCCAGGGTTGGAATAGAGGTTGTGCTCACGGACATGTCCCTGGAGGCCGCGGAAACGGGCAAGGCGTACTCGGAGACGCTTCTGGATAAGCAGATCAGGCGTGGCCGCAGCAGCGATGGGGAAAAAGCCGATTTGCTGGGTCGTATCAAACCCTCTGTTGATAACAGCGACCTGAGCGGCTGCGACCTGATTATCGAGGCCGTATTTGAAAACGCGGAGCTCAAGGCCAGAGTCATCCGGGATGCAGAACCATGGCTTGCCGACACTGGCATTTTTGGCAGCAACACATCCACCTTGCCGATCACCATGTTGGCCGAGGCGAGTGAACAGCCGGAGAACTTTATAGGCATCCATTTTTTTTCACCGGTCGACAAGATGCGGCTGGTTGAAATTATCTGTGGAAAGCAGACCAGTGACGAAACCCTGGCCCGGGTGTTCGATTTTGTGCGGCAGATTCACAAAACACCCATTGTGGTCAATGACTCTCTGGGTTTCTTCACGTCTCGGGTATTCGGCACCTTTATGGACGAAGGCTGCAGGCTGCTGGAAGAAGGGCTCGATCCAATACTCATCGACTCTCTTGGCAAACAGCTGGGCATGCCCGTTGGCCCTTTGGCAGTGCATGATGAGGTCAGCCAGGAGTTGACCCGCACGGTCGCCGAAACGCACAGGGCACTTGGTCTTTTCTGCAGCAAAAGTGACAGCTCGGCCAGTGTGCGTATGGCTGAGAAGTTGATCGGCGAATACAGCCGCGGTGGCCGCCTCCACGGTGGAGGCTTCTATGAATATCCTGCAGAGGGCGACAAACACATCTGGCCCAGGCTGTACGAGCTGTTCCACAAGCCCAAATTCGAGTTGCCACATCAGGATATCAAGGATCGCATCCTGTTCCGGCAGGTCATAGAAGCTCTCAAGTGCCTGCAGGAACATGTGCTTAGATCAGTTTCCGAGGGCAACATCGGTTCGATCTACGGAATTGGTGCGCCTCTCTGGACAGGTGGCTTTATCCAGTTCGTCAACACCTATGGTCTGCAGCGGTGTACCGCTCGTTGCGCTGAGCTTGAAGCGGCCTACGGGGATCGTTTCAAGGCACCTGGTATCGTTGCGGAGAAACTCGCCCGCGGCGAGATCTTTCAGTAGGTGCAGCCCGGCTGAGCGGGGATCCCACATACGTTACAGCGCGATTTTACTGAAGAGCAGCACATGCTGCGCGAAGCCTATCGAAAGTTTCTGGCCCAGGAAATCGTGCCGAACATGGAGAAGTGGCGTGAGCAGGGCATTGTTGACCGCGAAGCCTTCAGGAAAGCAGGTGAGCATGGGTTCCTGATGATCTGGCCTGCCGAGGAATGCGGCGGGATGGGAGATAACGATGTCCGTTTTGAGCAGGCGATCATTGAGGAAAGTGCCTATGCCCGAACGACGGACTGGTATGCAACTTTTCACAGTCGGCTTGTGGGTTTCTATCTGATACGTATTGGAACACCCGAGCAACAGGCTCGCTTCCTGCCAAAATGTGTATCAGGTGAGATCATTCTCGGCGTTGCCATGACCGAACCGGACGCGGGCAGCGGTCTGGCTGGTCATCCCCTTTTCTGCGGAATCAGGAGGTCTGGGTGGACATATTGTTGACACCATTGGCCTCATGCGGCTCTGATTCAAAGATCACACCCCAGAAAAAGCATTTCGGTCGCTACTGGTGTGGTGAGTGCCCTGAGCACTGTACCGTCTTGAGTGGTACACCGATGGAATACGGCAAGGTCGGTCCCCGTAAGTGGAGGTATGCTTCCTATCTGCTGCTCACTGCCAGGAAAGGTATCTCAGCCATGCAGTTGTCCAAGGAAATTGATGTTCACTATGCAACAGCCTGGTGTATACTTCACCGCTCGCGCATGGCGTGTGACCATCACAGGGAAGCTTTGGATGGTATGGTCGAAATGGATGTAACGTATATCGGCGGAAATGACCAGAACAGACACGAATCCCAAAAAGCCAAAGCAGGGCGCAGGACAATCGGTCCACAGTCTGCAATCGGTATAAGCGAGCGCGACGGGCGCACCAAATTGGTTGGGGTCGAGAGTGAGAACTCGGAGACAGTCAAGGAACCAGTGGACGCACATATCGGTAAGAACGTAACAATCTTCACCGATGAGATATCAGCGTACAACTTAGCCTCACAGGCCAGACTCAATCATAAGAGGATCAATCACTCGGCAAAGAAGTTTGTGAACGGCATGGCCAGCACGAACAGCATTGAGAGGGTGCGGGATGTTCTTAAGCGCGGCTGCAGCGGTGTGCATCACAACTGGAGTGCGAAGCATTGCCAAGCCTAGGTGAACGAGTTCGCCTTCCGACCGAACTAAGGGAGTTGTCCGGGAAATGCACAGGACAGACTGCATGAGGTGTTCTAGGCGATGCTTGGCACGACTATTACCTGCAACGAGCTTACGACGTGGACAGATCGAGCGCGAACTTGAACCTGAATAGGGCAAGGAATGCCAGGAGGGACGAGTTCTATACGCAGTTGTCGGACATTGCCAACGAGGTGCGGCACTACAAGAACCACTTCAAGGGCAAGGTGGTCTATTGCAACTGCGACGATCCAACAGTCAGTAACTTTTTTAAGTATTTCTCATTGAAATTCGCCGACTTCGGCATCAAAAAACTGATTACGACCTGCTATAAAAACCAGAATCGAGACCTGTTTTCCCAACATGATTCTGAACGGGCCATCATGCTGGAATATGATGGGTTCAGGGACGGTGAGAGCATTCCCAATGCTGAAGACATTGGCATCAGGGAACTGAAGGGCGACGGCGATTTCCGCAGTCAGGAATGCATCGAAGTTCTTGAACAGGCTGACATCGTGGTGACCAATCCGCCGTTCAGCTTGTTTCGTGAATATGTAGCCAGCTTGGTTGAACACGACAAAAAGTACCTGATTATCGGAAATAAAAACGCCATCACCTACAAAGAAATCTTTCCGCTGATACAAGACAATCGCGTGTGGGTTGGATGCACACCTATGAGCACAGACCTGTTATTTGACTTGCCACCTGATGCTGCCAAAGAACTCCAGGAGACCAAGAAAGAAGGGAGCGCCTACAAGATCATAGATGGTGTTGTGAAAGGCAGGTCACAGAGCATTTGGTTCACCAATCTCGACCACGGAAAGCGACACGAGGAGTTGATCCTGTATAAGCGGTACTCGCCGGAGGAATACCCGCATTACGATAACTATGACGCGATTGAAGTTGGCAAGACAGCCGATATTCCAGAGGATTGGCCTGGTGTGATGGGTGTCCCGGTGAGCTTTCTCGACAAGTATTGTCCTGAGCAGTTTGAGATTGTAGGTGCGGATGAAGCTAACGGAAAAGGGCTTTCCGTTGGTTTATGGAGAGATGGAGCACAAACCGCTCAAGCGTCAGTACAGGGAAAAAAGAAATTTAAGCGCATCTTCATCCGCAACTGCCGTTCGTCGGCACCGCTATGAAGATTGATCCGATAACAGTCAGAGTTCGCGACCTGTTTGAAGGGTACGTTGACGACAGCGAAGGCGAACACGGGATTGTGGGATACGGCGGGATGCTGGACATTCGCCCTCCGTATCAACGTGAATTTGTCTACAGGGACAATCAGCGTGATGAAGTAATTCGGTCTGTGCTGGCGGGATTCCCGATTAACGTGATGTATTGGGCGGCGCGACCTGACGGAACGCACGAAGTCCTTGACGGCCAGCAACGCACAATCTCAATCTGCCGTTATCTGGATGGTGCGTTCCCGATTGACGACTACTTTTTCAGCAATCAGCCTGCCGATATTCAGCGTGATATCCTGAATTACGAACTCACAGTGTGCTTATGCGACGGGGAACCAAGTGAGAAAGAACACTGGTTTAGGATCGTCAACATTCAGGGCGAGAAGCTGACGGATCAGGAGTTGCGCAATGCGACCTATCCGGGGGATTGGCTCGAAGACGCCAAGCGGTATTTCAGTCGAAGAGATTGCGTGGCGCAAAGACTTGGCGGCGATTACGTAAAGGGAAGTCCGATCAGGCAGGAACTGCTTGAGACCGCCATCAGGTGGGTCAGTGACGACAAGATCAAGAATTACATGGGACGGCATCAGGATGATGCAGATGCGGGCGAGCTGTGGACGCACTATCAGGCAGTGATCAATTGGGTCGAGATAAACTTTCCCGTCAAGCGACCAAATCTTATGCAGTTGGTCGATTGGGGATCTGTCTACAATGCTCACCGAGGCGATAAACTTGATGCCGAAAGGCTGGAATCCGAAATCAAGCAACTGTTGAGCCTGGAAAAGCCGGGCATCAAGGGCGCAATCAAGAAACCGGCAGGTGTGTACCGGTATGTGCTTGACGGTGACGAAAGGCACCTGAACCTGCGAGCGTTCAGCACGGGCCAGAAAACTGCCGCCTATGAGCGTCAAGGGCGCAAATGCGTGGCTTGTGGTCAGGAATTCGACTACGCGAAAATGGAAGGCGATCATGTCATATCATGGCGCGACGGCGGATTGACAACAGATGACAATCTGCACATGCTCTGCAAGCCGTGCAACAGGGAGAAGGCCGCGAAATAACGAAAAAGAAACCACATGAACACAGACGATGACAAGGCCATCGAACTAGCCGCCAGCGCACTACTCAATATGCGCCTGGATAGTAAGAAAGCCAGTAAGGCCATTCCACTCCCCGCAAGAAAAGGACCGGAAAGACGGTACCGGCTGCGGACAACCAAGGCCGGGAAGCCCAAGATAGTAGAGGTTGAGTGAAGACGAACGACCGTTGTGTGTTAGAGGCCTGTCATTCCTTCTTGAGAGTGGAGAGGTCGAGAGTGGTTCCCTGCGGTTCGATTGGCAGGCTCAGGCCAATATACCTCTCGCTCGTTACATAGACCGAGGTGGTGTTTGGCACATAGCCAGACCGCCACCCCTGTCCACCTGGCTTCGACTCAATCTGGTTCATGGCATGACCCATGCTTTTGGAGAGATGGGCATGAAGATCATGTACGCCAGTGAGTGTGATGTCCGCCTGTTCCAGCCCTTACAATAAACGGTAGCCGTCCATGCCAAAAGTATCAATCAGAATATGCCAAGAACGCACAATCCTCAATTGGTACACTCATGACTAACCCAAGCCTCTTTTCTCCATCCAGGCATTCTATGTGTCACCCGGTTTATGTGTCATCTCCGCTGGATAATGTACATGTTTTTGGACAGAACTATGCTATCGGCGATAGGTGAGGCGCTCACTGTTTTCGCCCGTATAATACCGGCAGAAGTAGCGATCCCTCGTGACGCACCCCAGCAACAGATGCTGGAGAACGCACTGGTCTCCCGGAAAAGCCTGTCAGCCCATGTAGCCTGTATTGATGACTAGAATTTCCACATTGGCACCCTTCCAGAACCCTTTCTTCCTGGCACTATGGACGGCAACTCTGGCATCCAACTTTGGCCTGCAGATACACCTGATGGCGGCATCCTGGCTGATGGTCAGCCTCGCCAGCCAGCCGCTGATGGTAGCCATGGTTCAGGTTGCCGTGGCCGTGCCGTTCATCATGTTCGCGTTGTTTGCCGGCGCTCTGGGTGACATCTACGACAGGCGCCTGATCATGCTTTGCGCGCAGTTGTTCGCGTTCCTGTCATCTGCGCTTTTGGCCATTTTCGCACTCACCGAGCTCATTACCCCCTGGGTGCTGCTGCTGCTTGTCCTGTTGATATCCCTGGGAGCGGCTTTTTTTACTCCAGTCTGGGCCGCTTCGGTGGGCAGTACCGTACCGCGCAAACACCTGGCTGATGCAATTAGCCTCAATGTCAGCAATTTCAATCTCGCCCGCTGTCTTTCCCCGGCTTTGGGAGGCCTCCTGATCACTTCCATCGGCGTTGCCTGGGCCTTTGTCGTCAATACACTGTCCTATGTGGGCACCATCACAGTCCTCTGGCGTTGGAAGCCGCCCCCTCAAGTACAACAGTCTCCCCCGGAGCCCATCCTCTGGGCGATGACCATGGGAATCAGGTATGCGTTGCGCACACACTACATACGCGTGTTCATTGTCCGCCTCGTACTGTGCGGTATTGGCGGCGCCGTACACCTGACCCTGATGCCCCTAGTGGCCAGTGATCATCTGGATGGCACAGCATCAACCTTCGCTGTTCTGCTTACGGCATTCGGCATTGGGGCGGTGACAGGCAGCTTGACCGTGAATTGGCTTCGCTCTGTTCTTGGCGTTCAAAAATCCACCCTCTGCTGCCAACTGACTCTTGCACTGAGCACACTATTGCTGGGCACAACCGATAACCTGATTGCCTGCGCAGCTCTGATCGCCATCGGAGGCGGTGCCTGGATGACTTTTTTGACCTTGATGAATGCCGGTGTGCAACTCCTCTCACCTGACTGGATTGTGGGACGCCTCCTGGCGGTATTTCAGACAAGCATCTTTATCGCCATGGCCCTTGGCGGTCTCATATGGGGCAAAGTAGCAGGGGAACTTGGCATAGCCTCCGCTCTATCCCTGGCCAGTGTGGCAATAATCTTAAGCAGTATCTACGGCTGGCTCAGACCAGCTCATGATTCTGATTCGATCAATATCGAAAATGCCAATTTGCCCAGTATGACACCTGAGCACACCAGGACAGACCCCGGCTCGTCTCCCATCATCGCTACTGTCATATACCAGGTGGACAATACAAACGAGTCTGCTTTTCTCAGTGCCATGGAGGAGTTGAAGTGGGTGCGTCTCAGACTCGGGGCCCTGGACTGGTCATTACAGCAGGGGCTGGAGGATCCCGAGCTCTGGGTGGAGCGATATACCAGCCGCGACTGGGATGATCATAAACGCCGTGTCGGGCGCTATACGCAGCACGACAATGATATCAGGCTGCGTGCGGCAGCATATGATAGACGCGGCAAGCCGGAGATGTACCGATCCGTGAAACGGGAACCTCTGGGAAAAATCCCGCAAAGACCAGGCACTCCGGATAACCTGATCATCCAGTAAACCGCGTGGCGGAATCAGGCCGCCGGGCCGCTACCAGCCGTACCCGACTTCAAGATACAGTGATCTGGGTTCGCCAATAAAATACCTGTAGGAGCCGAACGCAAAATCCGCCCGTTCGGCAAAGTGTTCATCGGTCAGGTTGGTCACCCTCAATGCGGCGTGCACTGAATCACCAAAATCCTGCTGAATACGCAGGTGCAACAGATCGTGCCCCTGATATTCGTGTGCATTCCCGGTATCGAGGTAATAGCGCCCCATATGCTGCCACTCCAGCTCCAGCCTGCCGCCCGGACTGTAAAACCAGGCAATCCTCGCGGCATGAATCTGCCGCGGCGCAGTGTCTACATCGTTACCCTTGATGTCTGCAGTACTGCTGGTTCCGAGGGGGAAGAACGTGCTGTCATAGCTGTGACGTGCGCAGGAACCGTTTGCGCTGAGAATCAGATGTTCGTGAGGAGACCAGGACAGATCATATTCAAGCCCGTAGTGGCGGGTTTGTCCGCCAACTATGTTCTGTCGGTTTGAATCCTGAAATAACACATCATTCTTCTTGATGAAGAAGGCGTTGAGACTGTACCCGAACTGACCCCGTGTCGTAATATTGCGAATTCCAAACTCAATGTTCTTCAACGCCTCCGGCTCCAGATCGGTTGAGATCTGGCCATTCTGCAACCTGTACAGTTCGGCTGCCTGAGGTGCCCGGTGGCCACCGTTTGCATGCGCAACAATGAGCAGAGACGCACTGAGTTGGTGGATGATTCCGATGTTGGCAGACCAGTATCCGAATCGATCCTTTCTGTCAGACGGGCGTGAATTACGACAGGAACCACAGGGATCACCACCTTCAATACCGGAGCCATCTGCAGCCCGGTTATCGTAGTCGAAACTGATGTGTTCATAACGAACACCCGTGCTCACCCGCGTTTCTGGGTTGAATCGATATTCAGCTTTGGCAAAAACGGCCTGCAGATCAGCATGCACATCATAGTCATAGTGGATGCCCTGCGGGAAAGTGGTCCCAAAGCGGGTGAAGCTGTCGGCCTGTTGCGTCTGGGTAAGAAAGGCGCGCGTATATTCAGCATCAAATCCATAGCTGAACTCGATCGACCCGGTGCTCTCTGGACGATAGAGGGTCTGCAGACCAAGTGCCTTCTGACCATTTTTCTCCAAAGGTGTTCCGGGAAGGAAGTGCTGCAGGAAGCTCATATGCGTATACCGGGCATAGGGTGTGGTGTAGAGCATTGCCCCGGAACTCAGCTCCCGTTCGGCGTGCACCTGGTAACGCAGGGATCGCGTATCCCGAAAGGGCTGAGGAGATCCCGGCACCAGAGTCGCGCCATTAACCCTGTGCAGATCCTCGTGTTCAAATGCGTTTAGGCCAGTAACGAATCCAGCAGTTCGCTGATCGAGATGGCTGACATTCATCAGGTGAGTCATGTGCCATTCCGAACCGCTGTACTGATGATGATAGCTCAGCTTATGCTGATCATAACCTGAGTTCTCCTTGTACCCCCCGTCGTGACTGCTGTTCACACTGAGCCGATAGGCATGACTGCCCCGTCGAGTGCTTGTACTTGCCTTGATTCGCCTGAAATGATGGTGTCCGGCTTCGAGTGACAGGCTGTGCTCGGCAGAATCTGCCGGCGGCATGCTGATCAGGTTAATAACACCGTGAAGTGCGTCAGAGCCGTGGACCACTGTGCCAGGACCCCGAATGACCTCAATTCTGGCCGCCTGTTCAGTATGTGCATCGAAAAGCTGATTCACATTGCAGAATCCTGTGGAACGGAGGGGTACGCCGTTCTCCGCCATGTAGAAAGCTCCACAACTGCCGGGCCCTGTAAATACGGGTGAACGTATAGCCGTCAGGTGCTCCTGTCCGTTGCCACGGCTGATCCAGACACCCGGGACCCGAACCAGTGCCTCATGTATGTGCAGGTGCGACACGGTTCGCAAATCCTCATCTGTCACCAGGGAAAGACTGTTACTCAGCTCCTGCAGGGTCTGGGGCATCCGACTGGCCGTGACAGTGATGTTTTCGAGTCGATTACCATGAGCGAGCGCAGCTAAACAGCAGCTCAAGAGCAATACACTTGTTCGGTGGAGGAATGACGGCATGCGGGTGAATGTGCTTTCTGAGGCGCGGCCTCAAAGGCTGGCGATTGTATCAAATAGATGTGTCTGGAACGGACACCTGAACGTATTCAGGAATGCAGGTGCAGGAACGCCATGTGAGCCGGATTGCCCTCGAATGTCATGAGAGTGCTTCTGCAACAGGCCGGGAATCCCTGAGGCAAGGCTGTGGCTGGAAACTCGCCAAGGCGAGCATACGCAGATCCTGCCTGATTGAAGTCTGTAATCCTCCCTGCGCATGCAGATACACAGATGCCCCAAATACTTTGTGTCGCTCACGACGGTCATGAAACAGCCATTGAGGTGCAGACAGGTGATTCGTCAATGAATCTCGCGACTTGGAATGTGATTGACGATATCTGCGCGGAGTGCGACAGTGCCTGTACTGATGCGACATGCCACTGCTTCATTGGCGACGAATGACTGGCATGGTGGAGAGAGTACTCCACGTGCGGCGATTTGAACCCTGTTGTAGCGTCAGGGCAGGGGTGTCGGGTAGCCTCGGGCAAACTGCATGGCTCTGTGGTTAGGACTTGCCATAGAGAATCAAGCTGGTACCTTGTAAATGTCCGTCACCTGAGACCACAGACCCAGCACCTCGGCAATGCAAGAATTCAGCAATATCGGAATCATCGGATTTGCAGACAGGAGGTTGATCAAGCCTACGATCAAGCGTTTGATTGATTTTCTTTTCGCACAGGGCCTTAGCCTCTACATCGAAGAACGGATCGCCGGTTGCAGTGAAACGGATGGCATCACTTCCTGCAGCCGGGCCGAGATAGGTCAAAACTGTGATCTGATCATTGTCGTGGGCGGGGACGGGAGTCTTCTGCACGCGGCCAGGGATCTTGTGCAATTCGATATACCCATGTTGGGTGTGAACCGCGGTCGGTTAGGATTCCTGACCGATATCTTGCCAGAAAATCTTGAATCTGAGGTCGCCAATGTACTTTCAGGAAATTATGCCCGTACCGAGCGTTTCATGCTGGAAGCCGAGGTACTCCGTGAAGGCAGTACAGTCGACAGGGGGATCGCCCTCAACGACGTGGTGCTGCAACCCAGTGCATCAATCAGGATGATTGAATTTGGACTCAAAATTGACGACCAGTTTGTCTACCGTCAACGGTCAGATGGTCTGATTGTATCCACACCGACGGGCTCTACGGCCTATGCTCTGTCTGGTGGAGGATCCATTGTCCACCCGGGACTGCACGCCATTAACGTCGTCCCCATTAATCCTCATACCCTGAGCAGCAGGCCTATTCTCGTTGATGCAGACGCTAGGCTGGAAGTCGATGTTTTGAAAGGTGGGCCTGTGGAAGCCATGGTCGTATGCGATGGTCAAAACTACCTGGATGTTGAGCTTGGTGATCTCATACGAGTGAAGAGAATGGACAAAAGACTCTGTCTGCTGCATCCGGAAGAGCACGACTTCTACGCGACCTGCCGTTCCAAGCTCAACTGGGCCAGCCACAAGGCTTCGGACAACCTGTAACCTTGAGAAGCTCGAATTCAGACACAATTGTTGCGGGTTCATTTCCCCGGCATGATGATCTCAGTGCTGTTGCTGCCCAATTGAAAGCCAGGGGGATTCCCCACCGATTTATTCTGGCTGGTGCCGAGCAGCAACTTGTTCTGCCGGATATAGATTCACTGCCGGAGGTGGAGAGTCTGTTAGATCAGTGGCGCAGTGGACAATTGAGCGCACCGGAACCCACTCTCCCAAAATTGGGCCTCAGACTTGAACAACGGCCTGCACCGCTTACGCTCGGAATCCTTTTTTTTGGTTTCGTCGGCACAGCGCTGACAGCCCAGGGGCCGGGTTTTATAGGCATATTCACCTTCTGGGAACCTCCACTGTATCTTGATGCCCAAAAATTTGGCGATGTTGCCAATGGGGAACTCTGGCGCCTGATTACGCCTGTTTTTCTGCATTTTGGTCCCATTCATATACTGTTTAACGCCCTCTGGATCTGGTATCTGGGGTCCATTGTGGAGTTCGGACAGGGCATTCGACCCTTACTGCTGCTGTTCGTATCTATCGGGGTGGTCAGTAACACGGCACAGGCTCTGGTCACCTCCGCAGGAATATTTGGTGGCTTCTCTGGCGTGGTCTATGGACTGCTGGCGTACAGTTGGCTCTGGGGCAAACTCAACAGAACATCTCCGGTGCGGCTGCCGACAGCGCTCTTTATCGTATTTTCTGGGCTTATGATCCTCAGCACGACAGGCGTTTTCGATATACTCTCCGGAGGCGATATTGCAGATACTGCGCATATATCAGGGTACGTCACTGGGTTGGTTTGTGCGGGTTTGGGCAGCCTTCTCAATTGGAATAATGGACGCTAGCCGACGGATTGTACTGGTATTGACTCTGAGTGCGGCGATTTCAGGCTGCACCGGCTCGCCAGACAGCTCGATGAGTTATGCCGGAGCAACCATGGGAACCCAGTGGATGGTTCGGATCGTGAACAACGATGAAAGCCTAGCCCACATCCCGGCAACCAAACAGGGTTTACAGAACATTCTCGACCAGATAGAGCACTCCATGTCCAACTGGATCGGGGATTCTGAAGTCAGCCGGTTTAACCGTTACCCTGCGGGCTGCATGAGTATTTCGGCATTGACCCGGGAAGTGATTCAGCTCGGTCTGGCTGTCAGCGAGGCAAGTGAGGGCTACTTTGATCCAACACTGGAACCACTGGTCGATGCCTGGGGATTTGGGGTATCGGACACCGGCGGGCGGGTGCCTTCTGCAATAGAAATCCAGAAAGCCCAGCAGAACACGGGCTACCAGAGCGTCCACTTGAAAGGCGATTCACTCTGCAAAAACAATGCGAATACCCGCCTCAACCTGTCAGCCATTGCCAAGGGCTATGCCGTTGATCAACTGGCAACCTACCTGCAGGATTCCGGACACCGTCGCTTTCTGGTCGAGGTCGGTGGCGAACTCTACGGGCTCGGAACCAACCAGCACGGTCAGGTCTGGCGAGTCGGCATTGAAAGGCCCGGTTACACCATGAACCGGGAGCTGCAGGACAGAGTGCAGCTCAGTGGTATGGGTATCGCGACATCGGGAGACTACCGCAACTACTACGAACACAATGGACAACGCTACAGCCATATTCTCAATCCAAGAACAGGTTATCCGGTTCGTCATCAGGCTGCTTCAGCTACAGTGCTTTCCGCGAATACAGCTGTCGCGGACGCCTGGGCCACGGCCCTTCTGGCTGCCGGACCGGAAGAGGGCATCAGGATCGCCAATCAAGCGGATATCGCAGCCATGATATTGGTTCACAGCGGCGAAGCATTCGAGCCTCTGTTCAGCCAGAACTGGCCGCAGACTTTCAGGATCACCGGAAACGGCAACCGCACAGAGCACTCACCAGAATTTTTCACCAAATGAATGAAAAGCCCGCCTTTTGCTGACACGAGTACGCTGAACCGGCCTGATCTCTCGCTCCTCCCTCCCTCCGGGCTCCGCCTTCATTCCGGGAGGGGGCGAATGATGCACTTCAGGGGGCCTCTGAAAATGAAGTTTTTGAGCGGAATGTTCGATCCCCGGAATTTTGCCGATCAACAATGTTCAGACTGAACTCATCGGGGCACTTTTTGACCTGATCAACACAAAATGGGCGTATGTCCAACACTGATCGGGTTCTTTGACCGCGTACCGCAGGTTTCTGTCGGATTCTCCGTCAAGCGGAAACACTGCCCCTTCAGGAAAACGCAATCGTCTCATGGTGGACACCAGATTCATCATCCCGATGGACAGTCTACCCGGACACGCGTCTGTGACAGGGTTCGATTACGCTCGGTCTCGGATGTCCGCGCAGTCTGGCGACCATGACATCACACTGCAATCGCAGCAGGCGAACCTTCACGATCAGCGACAGCGACAGCGACCGCGCGCCAAGCGCGGATGTCAGTATCGCCGCGGAATCAATCGGGGGACAGTGCCCGTCACGATAGATCTCAACAATTGAACTCGCCGGAACAATGCTGGCACCGAGACCAAGCTCCTGTGCCAGCGCCAGATAGATATGGTAGCTTTCTGCCAGTGCACTCGCCCCGGTATCGAGTATAGATCACCCCGGGTGACGCTGGCCGCACGATTACCCACCTGTCCGCTGGCTTTCAGTACTGCCAGCTGCCAGCCAGCCTTCTGCAGCGAACAGGCAGCGCTCAGCCCTGACAGACCCGCGCCGAAACAACTGTGCGTTTACCCACGACCGCATTCACTGCGCAGGGTTGAACGCAGACTGCTGGTCACAGCTTGCGTAAATCCGGCATAAAGCCACTGCTGCGCTTGATCAACTCCTGGTAGGCTGTACGATTACCCATGTGACGGTCTTGGAACGCTGTACCCAGAATCTTGGTCAGCATCAACGTGTTGAACAACGGACCGGCAATGGTCCACCATAGACCGGGATCACCGGCAATGGCGGTCAGATAGATGCCCCACCACACTGTCGTGTTACCGAAATAGTTAGGATGACGGGTCAGCTTCCAGACACCATACTCGGTGTAACGGCCCTTGTTCGCCGGATCCTGCTTGAAGGCCTGCAACTGACCATCCGCCAGCCACTCGTAGTAGGTGCCGATACCGAATACCAGCATGCCCAGAACAGCCAGCCAGTTGAGTCCGGCGCTGCTGTCTGCAAGTTCCATGACGCCCCAATAGGCGGGCAGGCCAACTACCATAACGACGAGAGTCTGCGGCTGCATGACCACAAAAAAACTTTTCCACCAGTACCCCGGATTGAGCCGTGGGTGTGTCACGAACCCGGCGTACCGCGCATCCCCGGTACCCGTCTTGCGATAGCCGAACCAGCGTCTCAGAAGGTAATAACCCAGACGAAATCCGTGCAGGGATGCCATCAACAGCAACAGACCGGAATACAAGGAACCGGGATCTGTCATCATGAAACAGACAACCGTCACCACCGCATACAGCGAACCGTAAAAACCATCGATCAATGAGTGGTTTTTCTGAAAATTGCCAATGACCCAAAGGACTGTGACGAAGGCGAACACGCCCGCGAAACACAGCCAGTAAATTCCTGCATGGGTCGTCAGATCAAAACCCAGACCGGTTAAAAATTCACTCATGGTGTCTACGCCTCCTCCACTGCTTCACTACAATAGGATGTACATACTAATATGAAAGCGCGAGCCTGTCAAATACAGGGATATGTGCAGTTCTCGTGATTGTATACTTGACAAACCAAGAGGCTCTCTGTGGTATGCACATCATCAACGTATATGCTACAGAGAGAGCCAACCACTGTCAGTACTCAGCGCTCCATACCTTCACGATGAAACCGCAGCTTTTGGCCATGTTGAATCAGTGCTCTGGCCGGATGGACCAATCTGCCCGCAGTGCGGCGCACTGGACAATGCCTGCCACCTGAAAGGCGCTCGCTCAAATCCATCCAAAAAGAACCCGGAAGGCGAAGTCAGGCACGGCCTCAAAAAGTGCAAGGCCTGCGGCAAGCAATTCACAGTCAGGATTGGAAGCGTTTTCGAGAGTAGTCATATTGAACTGCACCTGTGGCTGCAAGCCATCAGCACCTGAAAGAGCATCAGCAAAGCCTCGAACAGCGCGCGGCTCTCGGCGCTCATCGCGCCGTCCGCACACAGCGCCTCGAAGCGCGTTTTGAGTGCGTCGAACTCCGAGCGCAGTGACGCCCTGTTGACCGTCGCCATGGGCTACCCGGACTCCGCCACCATGATCGCCCGCCACCCAGGTGCGTCTCGAGGTACACCGAATGCGGCAGCATCAGCGCGATCAGCGCCTGACACACCCCCGCTGTCGCATTGGAACTGAAATATGCGTTGCCCATGACCCTGTGCACTCATGAAACGCACACATCATAGAATCGCCTCCCTATGATGTCAAGGGGGGTGAGTAGTTACCTTTCAGGTTTTGCAGTCCGCAACGATAAGGCTTACAAAATTCCAACTAGCCATCGACTATCTTCAGGATGCTGTTCAGCATTTTCAAAGAAATGACCATGAGCACGCTATTTAAGATCTTGATGCTGCCATCGAATTGAATCCGGATATTCCTGATTACTACTCCTTTCGTGGCACTGTTTTTCGTGATCTTGGAAAGGATGAGAACGCGCAACAGAATTTTGATAAAGCCGAACAATTAAAGCGTACCTGAAACGGAGCAGGATATGTGACCGCCGCCAAGCAGCAAGGATTCGCTGGTCCGGTCTCTTGCCCGAGTCTTGAATCACCGCCAATTCATACACGCAGCCAGCCAACTACATAATATGCCATTTGGGGCTCAGTTTTTTTGCTTCTTCAGATGATCAATGAGTTCTCTGGTTTTCGGGTGGGCGTTTGTATCTACAATCTTTTCATATCGTTCAAAGGTTTCATATGAAAACAGGGAATCCATGCCGGTAATATCGTAATTAATACTCAGGGGTTTGAGTCGTTCCATGAACCGCCTAAAATTATCTTCATCCAGCAAAAATTCACTCAACCCCTGTCTAGCCTGAACTTCGAGAGCTCACCAGAGCTAACTCATTGATATTCTTTATAAAATAAGAATTGTATCAGATCGCTACTGGGCGTGCGAATACGGTAGTGTTCCCGGTACCGAACTGCTAGAAATGAAATTATGTGATAATAATTAACAGGTTAATCAGACATCCTCTCGAAGTTAGTCTAAAGCACCTTGCCGCGCGCGTGGGGCACGCCACCGTACTCGTGACAGTACCGTAAAAAACCCGCAACAGGCGGCATTGAAAAGCCTACGAGTGGGGTTGTCCCGCGCCCGAACCTGGGGCGGGATGGATACCCGCGAGTTCTGCACCAGTCCTGATAGCGAGACCGATGCATATCAGGCGAGGAATGGCGATCCAGGCGAGTATCCCTATGCCCGCGGTATCCGCCCATCTCTACATCGCAGACGTATGTGGATCCTGCGTAATATCGTTGGCTATGGAGCACCGGAAGATACCTATGCAGGTATTCGAGAGGCGCTGGAGGCTCACACTGCAGGTATCAACGTGGTGATCGATGCCCTCTCTCAACAAAGCATCGATCCGGACCATCCGGCGTTCGGAGTGGAAGTGGGCGCAGAAGGGTGCTCCATTCCCTTGGCCCGTGACATGGAACGCCTGCTGACTGACATCGATATTACCCGATCCGGAGTCGCCTCCACAGGTGCCACATACTGCCAGCTTTCAAGACCCACTCATGATGTCTCCACTGATGTCCTGTTGATGCCAATGCCAGCATATGCGTGCTATTGTTGATACAGACCCAGACAGGAAGATTCAGGCCGGTGATTCTGATCAGTATACCCAGTTCCAGGGACAGTAAGCCGCCATCATCCGAGTGTCCGACCGGGATGTATGACGTGACTGGCCTGGGTCAGACGGCGCTGAAATATCAGTTTGATGGACTGGGAACCTGCGCACTGCTACCATGGTGCACACCAGTTCGTTATAGTTCTTCCACTTCATAACATTGCATGTATAAGCTTTCAACGGCGCGACGAATACTCGATGTGAGCCGCGAGCTGTTCAATGGGCAAGGCGTGGAATCAGTGTCCGTCGCGCAGATCGCCGGTGTACTTGGTATCAGTACCGGCAACCTGACCTACCACTACAAGAAAAAGAAGAACATGGTCGCCGCACATACCACGGCCCTTGAAAAGGCTCTGCTGGACATTCTGGAACATTTTCCCTACAGCGGCACCGCATCGGATTATTTCAACTCACACCTGAGGCTGTTCAAGGTGACATGGGAATATCGCTACCTGTTCAACGGCACCGCGTACCTGATACAGCAGGGCCTGCTTGACCGCACCCAGTACCGGACTCTGATCGACCAGGTGTACTCTCTGGTGCTGCACCACTGCGAGCAACTCATTGCCAGCGAGGTGATGAACCCCATTCCGGAACCCCACGATGTCGCCACCCTGGTGGACTGCATCTGGTGGCAATGGCTCGGCTGGCTTGAAGCGAATCAACTGGCCTCCGAAAGCCAGCGCATGGACCAGGAGCAGCTACTGGAAAGTGGCTTGAAGCATATGCTGTTTCTGATCCAACCCTATATACACACGAGGTTCCTCAGGGACATCTACGCAGAATTTCAGGACATTGACTTCAGCGAATCCTGAACACGCCTCGATTCGCCATGGCACAAAGAACTCGAAGCCACATCGCCCGGACGGCGGTGAACGCTCGATCCTGCACGAATTTCCAGAATCAGACACCCAGCCTGGTGCATCAAGCGTGCGCCTCCGGTACTGCGAGCGAAGCGAAGCAGCTTCTCCGTCAGGTTGTTGAGTCAGGAGAGTGCCGCACGATACACAGGATCCAGCATGCACCCTCCCCACATCCAGGTACACTGGGACTACTGTGATGCCCTCTTCCTTTTCCCGGGAGACCTGTTGCGGGATGCAGATGTGTTCTTTCTTCGGCCCGAACGCATCGCTGCCTGGCGCAACTCCGAGAACGACTCCTGCACACACTGTCGATAAAATTCCGGGTCCGGCATCGCCTCGCGACACGCCTGAAAAGAAATGGTTGCAGTACCGCAATAGCTGCTGACCGCATGGAACAGACCCATGCCGTCCAGTACGATGCCGATATTGCACATTCCGGCCAGACGGGCGCCACCCATATACAATGGCACCTGTGATCCCGGCACATTGCTAATAACCGTGTTGACTATCGGATATCCGCGGGTCAGCAGTGTTGGCACTGCCCGGGCCGCCAGTGACGTGAGCAGCGCTGGCATCGATTGACTGAGCTCCAGCATCATATCAGCACCCAGAGCATCCTGGTACGCCCTGGACTCCCGCGCGCTCTGATGAATCGCCTGCAGGCGCTTTGCTGGATTTTCAAGGGTATTGTTCAGACTGACCTTGGCCAGCGATACCAGATTGCCGGTATTGGAGTAGTCCTGTTTTTCCAGCATTGGCCGGATATTGATCGGCATGGCAGCAGAGAGATCCTGCACCGGGGTTTCACCCTTCGCGGCAAGATACTTATGCATGGAACCGGAGACTGTCGCCAGCATGACATCGTTTATTGTGACGCCTTCAAAGGCGTTTTTGATCCGTTTCATGTCGTCCAGTTTCAAGATCACGGCATCTATGACGAGGTGACCGGACACGCGACCATTGAATCGGGTTTGCTGGGATGGGCCGAGGGGAGTAAATGCCTTATCGCGACGTCCCGCAAGAATACGCAGCCAGGCAGGTACAGCCCTCCTGCCAAGACCGAATACGCGCTGTGGTTGCAGGAGCAGGTTTTTATACGCACGCGCCAGCATCTCCATGTTACCGGGTGCGGGATCAGGAATTCTTTCGTCCGTCAGGTGTGATCTGTGCTCCGGAAATGGTCCCAAATCGTGAATCGCACTGACCAGTTCATTGCCGGCGACACCATCAAGAGAGGCATGGTGCAGCTTGACATAGAGCGCGAAACTGCCTGTTGGGACTCCCTCCACATTATCCAGGCCTTCGATAACGTGCACTTCCCATAATGGTACGCCCAAATTCAGCGGTCGGGCGTGGATACGCGCCACCAGAATACACAGCTGACGCCAGTCACCGGGCTTGGGCAGTGCGATGTGGCGCACATGGTACTCAATATTGAACCCCGGGTCGTCCACCCAGTAGGGGTGGTCCAGGGAAAACGGAACCTGATGCAGTTTTTTCCTCAGCACACTCTGCTGACCGACCCGGCTCTTGAAGATACTGAGAATATCCTTAAAGCACACAAAGTTGTTGCGCGCTGTAGACACGTCATAGAGCAACAGCGTACCCATCTGAAAATGGGTTCTTGACCCCTCCAGGTGAACGAAGCTTGCATCCAAACCGCCCAGCTGTTTCATGCTCTACCTTGCCCCGCCCGACATTTTAGATAGCACACGTACTATATACCACTGTCTTGTTATGTTCCACTCTCTCTGCTGCTCTACTCTACACTATGAACAGACACAGCATATTGCTGATTGCTGATTGGTGCCACTGGCGGCGTGGGCAGGACTCTTGCCCAGCAGCTGATGACACATGAATACCATGTGATCGCCAGCTGCCGCACACAAAGACAGGGACGGCGGTTGATAGCGGATGGCCGGTGTCAGCACAGGGTGCAGATGAACCTGAGCCGGGAAGAAAGCGTGGATCAGGCCTTCGCTGAACTTGCGGCTCGAAGAACAGACTCTCTGGCTGCCAGTATCAACTGTGCTGCAATCACCCGGGCTGCAGTGCTGGAAACCATGACAGAAGGTGATTTTCACGACATCATGCTGATATTCGCGAAATATCCGGGCTAAACCCGGTCGAATTGCGGAAGCCGGGCTAATCTGCAGCTTCATCGTCGACACCCCAGAACTTGCTAAATTCACGGAACTTGGCGCGTTTCTTCGAAGGCTTTCCCTTGCGGCTGAGTTTTGGAAGATCATCATCGGTGGCGAAGGGGTTGTATTGCAACTTTGGGCAGACACCTTCTCCTGTGCCATACTTCGGATTGGCTGGTAACTAACTATGACCTCTAATCTCATTAAGAAAATTCTGATCCCGTTCAAGGTGATCGTCGTGTTGGTTTGGATAGCGTGCCTGGCCAATGTGTGTGTACCGTTCGCGGGACCCTGGCAGCAGTGGCTGATTTATGTACTGTACGTGTTGGTTGGAGTGCATGTTTGTGAGACTCTGTTCTTTTTACCACGAATGCGTGCGTCGGGCGAGAATGTGCCTGTCGCGGCTTTCATGAGTTGTGTCTTCGGCATGTTCCACAACTATCGTTATCTGGCTAGTACTGCTTCAAATTGATTCCCACCGATGTTCAAGTGCTTTCTCAACAGTGTCCAGTAATATGTTGAGAGTACATGTGAAAAAGAAGTACGTGGTTCGTTTGACCGAGGCGGAGCGGCAGGCTCTGGAAGCGCTGGTACGCACAGGCACGGGGGCGGCCTCTCGTCGCACCCACGCTCAGGGACTCTGGGCTGATGGGGGCGATCATGGTCCCGGCCTGATCGACAGCGAGGTTGCGCAGACAGTCGGCGTGTCCGAAAAAACCCTGTAGCGGGTGCGACAGCGATGCGTAGAGGAGGGACTGGAGGCCGCACTTGGGCGCACGCCGCGCGTCCGGGAAAAGCAGCGCGTGCTTGATGGAGACGGCGAAGCGCGCCTGGTTGCGCTGATGTGCAGTGAACCACCGTCCGGTCAGTCCCGGTGGACGGTGCATCTGGTGCGTGATCGGTTGATCGAATTGAACGTTGTCGAGTCGATCTCGCATGAGTCGGTACGCCAGGGTGTACAAAAACACGTAACTACTCGCCCCCCTTTTCCTGCTTGATTATTGTAGCGGCGGTGCCGTTGAGTGCGTCATGGAGCAGGTGCTGCTTGGGACGCCCGGATAGGTTGAACGGTACGATGTTGAGTATGAGCGCACTGGTGTGGCATGCCTGATCCAGTTGTATGCGCCCTGTATCGGATGGCGCCGAACAGATGTCGCGGACACTCATGCAGCACTGCACTGGGCACAGGGTGTGCGGCGGCTGGTGCAGGAAGAGTACCCGCAGGCACAGCGTAGTACCCTGGTGATGGACACCCTGAACACACACCGGCGCGTCACTGTATACAGCATGTCCACCCGAAACGGCACGAGCCCTGCTGGAGAAACCGGAATTGGTCTACACGCCCAGACATGGGAGCTGGTTGACTATAGCGGAGTGCGAGTTCAGCGTCGTGTCAAGACACTGTGTCAACCGGCGTCTGCCTGACCGGGCACCTGCAGACAGGGAAGTGGATGCATGGGCGAAGGAGCGTAACCGAAAGGCAGTGACTGCGGACTGGAGGTGTACGTCCGACGATGCTCGCATCACACTGAAAAGCCTGTACCCGTCATGAATATCTTGAAAGACTGCTAGTGGCACACCATTAATTGATCGCTAGTGAAGCTAAATAGATAGATCGCTTCAATTGGCTGTATCATATGTTGCAATTAGTCAATATACGTATTTCAATTGGTTTGTTGTATTTTTCAATTGGCCGGAGGTTCTATTCGTGTACCCAAGAGCAATTAGGCAGCGTATAGAAACCGCACTCACGGATACAAGAGTGGTATTGGTATCAGGGCCGAGACAGGCCGGTAAAACAACGTTGGTCAAAGAGATTGCAGGCCGCAATATCCCTTTTTATACCCTGGACAATTTGAGTACCCTGAGCGCTGCACAGCAAGATCCTATTGGTTTTATTCGTGGACTGGATCGCGCGGTTATAGATGAGATTCAAAGGGCTCCAGAGCTTATTCTTGCCATTAAGGAAAGCGTAGATAATGACTCTAGACCGGGACGGTTTCTGTTAACGGGGTCATCAGATCTGATGACTCTACCGCGTGTAGCCGACTCATTGGCAGGCAGAATGGAGGTTACTCCTCTACTGACGCTGAATCAAAGTGAATTGCTCGGTAATACCTCGACATTTTTGGCGAAAATTTTTTCTGGAGAGCTTCCTGCGATAAAGTCTTCAATTGTTGCGGATGACCTAGTGGATATCGTTATAGTCGGTGGATATCCTGAGGCAGTAGCTCGTAAATCAGCGGGCCGAAGACAAGATTGGCATTTAAATTATGTTGATGCGATTGTCCAACGTGATCTTCATGATATTGCACAAATAGAGCATAGCCTGCAGATTCCGAGCCTGCTGCAATCTCTGGCACATCATTCGAGCCAACTCGTAAATTATTCAAAAATTGGCTCATTGTTGGATATGAATCACACAACTACAAATAAATATATTGGCATCCTTGAACAACTTTTCCTGATAAGAAAACTTCCCTCATGGCACAGTAATCGATTAAAACGCCTGATTAAAACACCTAAACTGCATTTTCTAGACACGGGCTTATTGGCTGCTTTGCAAGATATTTCAAAAGCTCAGATAAAAAATGATCGCCAGCTTTTTGGTGCACTGTTAGAAACATTTGTTTTTAGTGAGCTTGTAAAACTTTCAAGTTGGAGTGACACACGCTGTGCATTTTCACATTATCGTGATAAACAACAGAATGAAGTGGATATCGTTATCCAAAATCGCAGCGGAGAGATAGTTGGGATTGAAGTTAAAGCATCAGCCACTGTGACTGGCACCGATTTTTCAGGGCTCAGAAAACTGGCAGAAGCTCATAAAAATAAATTTATTCAGGGGCTGGTTCTATACGACCACGATCAAACCATTCCCTTTGACAATAAATTACATGCGGTGCCTGTTTCTGCCCTATGGAGCTAACCTCTTATCCCGGAATTGCCGATCATTTTTTCCTGGTTATGCCTCCCGTCCCTGCATTAGCACAAGGGGATAAATGGACCAGTTTCGATGGACCACCCCGATGGTCACCTTAAAATCCCCCAGTGATGGCCGGGTCAAAATCCCCCAGGCGCGGCAACCGGACAGGGCTGATTGTTAATCGATATCGGGGTCCTTTACAAGCTTTTCAGCGGCATATTTGAGTCGATAGCTCCGCCCCTCGAACTCAAGGAGCACACTCCGGTGCATCAGGCGGTCGAGGATGGTACTCGCCAGCGCTGCGTCGCCGAGATAGTTTCCCCAGTCAGCGATGATCCGGTTGGAGGTGATCAGCACGCTGCGGCGAAGGCGGTAGCGCTTGTGGATCAGTGCCTGCAACTCATCGGCACTGTCCTGGGCGATCTTTCGTGCCATGAACAGATCATCAAGGACCAGGAGGTCGGCATCGATGACGGGTTTGAGCCGCTGTAATTTTTCTTCTGGTGAGGCCAGCATCAGCGTGCTCAGCAGTTGGTCAGCCTCGACGTACAGCGCGCGCAATCCATGGCGGATGGCCGAGTACGCAACAGCCTTGGCGACATGGCTTTTGCCGGTGCCGGGCGGACCGATGAGGATGGCATTGTCCCCTTCGGCGATAAACTTGAGTGTATTGAGTTCACAGCAGGCACGCTTGGGGATCTTGGGGTTGTAGCCCCAGTCGAAGTCATCCAGGCCAGTCCGCTCATCGAGACCGGAGAGCCTGTAACGGCGTTCCATGCGCCGGGACTGACGCCGGTCGAGTTCGTCTTGCAGGATCAGCGAGAAGGTCTCCAGGAATGGCAGGTTGGCCGTCTGCGCTTCCAGCACCCGGGTCTCGAGCGTGGCGCGCATGCCTGACAGGCGCAGTTGCTTGAGGGCTTGTTCGATCTCCGTCATGGTCATGAGTCAGGTTCTCCTGTGGTGTCGTGCTGTTGGGCGCCGAGGGCGAAGAAGTCCGCATACTCGGCAGGGTTGCGGATCAGGTCGTCTTGCTGGGTGAGTGCCGGCGTCTCAAGGGATAACTCGCCCTGTCCGGCCTCATGCTGGTCGATGACGCGGCTGAGTGCCTGCTCGGCCAGGTCACGAACACCTGTGTAGCTGCGGATATGCTGCGCCAGGGCACTGGCGGTGGCCTGTTCGAGGATGCAGTCAGGGTACCGCTTGCTGAGGCCAACAATGCCCCACATGCTCTTGTGCGCTTCCCGTCCACGCTGTTCGAACAGCTGCTGGCACAGCTGGTGGGTGTTGGGTCCAATGGCCTCGGTCTGCTTGAGGATCCTGCGGGTCTGTCTGGAGGGATTGAACACCCGTTCCGCATCGGGCAGTGTGACCTGGCCCGGTCGGGTCGCACGCGGATGGCGGCGCAGCAGCTCGAGCGTATCGAGCGTACGGATCTCGAGTTCGTGGTCATAGAGCCGGATCACGACCTGGCTGCCGATGCGTGCCGGGCGGGCGGCATACCAGGCACCCTGCACCTGGACGGTGGTGTCATCCCCCACGGTGCGCACGCCCTCCTCGAAGTACCGGAAGCGCTCCGCTGGCAAGGGCTGCAACCTGGGTCGTTCCTCCTGGAACATCATCTCGACCTGACGCTTGGCACGGCCGTGTATGCGCTGTGCAGCCCAGTGCTCCTCCCAGTGTATGAGATAGGCATTCTGTGCCTCGATCGTCTCGAAGCGCTTGCCCTTGAGCGCGGTCGACTGGGTGTGCTGGATTGCGCTTTCAACGGAGCCTTTGCGATTGGGATCCCGGATACGCGCCGGGTCGGCAACCACGTTGTAATGGGCCAGCATCTCGGCATAGACAGGATTGAGTGTCGGCTCGTACAGGTCCGGGGTGATGACACCCTCCTTGAGATTATCCAGCACGCAGTACCGGGGACAGCCGCCGAAGTACCGAAAGGCGTCTTCGTGGAGACGGGCCCAGACCTGCGTACTCGATCTCCACACGACCTTGCGGAACGATCGGCGTGAGTACCGCAGTGTCATCACGAACAGGCGCGGCCGCCGGTAGCGGCCAGCTGAACCATGCCGTGTCAGCGCCCCTTCGCCATAGTCCACCTGGGCTTCTTCACCAGGCAGAAACTCCAGGCGATCAAACTGCTTGGGCTCCACTGTGCGTAACCGCCGACAGAACCGCTTGACGCTGTTGTAGCCATGCCGGAACCCAAAGCGGTCGACCAGATCCTGGTAGATCGACATGGCATTACGGCCCAGACGGACCTGCTGTTCGATCCAATCCCGGTGGGGCTCGCAGGCAGAGGTGTGTGGCCTGTACGCTCCGGGTACTGCCGGTGGCCGGGGTGGGGGATTTTGATCCGCATCACCGCCGGGACCGGTGGCCGGGGTGGGGGATTTTGACGCCTCCTGCAGGGATCGGGCGATCTTGCGGACCGTCTTCCTGTCAACCCCGGTCTTACGGCTGATTTCGTGCTGCGACACGCCGTTCTCCAACAGCGTGATCACAGCGCCTGTACGATGTGGCTTCAAGACATTCACTCCTCACCCCCTGATCAACTCAAAAGGGGCATAATGTCCTGTTGCCGCTGGTGCCGCCAAAGGCGGCCTGGTCAGGTCCTCAGATGGGGGATTTTGAGGTGGCCATCACTGGGGGATTTTGGGTGGCCGCCGGGGACCAAAACAAACCTGCCAGCCAAGGCACTGCGTCCACTTGCTTGACTTGTCCGCTGTGAGATCTTTCAGTGAACCTGAAATATATTCGTGAATAATTCTGGACACAAAGGTTTGATAAGGAATACCTTCTTCAGATGTTCTAGACTCAATAGCAGCTAAGTCCCGATTAGAAATTCTGATGTTAATTCTTTTATCTTTTTTGAACGTTTTGTCAGCAATGGGTTCCAGTTCCTTTTTGCGAGACCCGGTAAGCACTGAGTTAAACTCACTAGCTCCTGCGACATCAAGCAATGCTTTTTCCTCTTTTGACAATTTAGTTTTACTCACTACTGTCCGGTTTAACTGGAAATCACGCATTTTTAAAGCGTAACTCATTGATTTATAAAGCGCTCAGTATCGGGAGCGGTTTCAAGTCGAGGACACATAAAAAACCGCTGAAAGCCATATGTGGCGTGGGCTTCAATAACTATTGATCGGTTTTAACCGGACACCAGTGGGTTTTACTCATAAAACACCTCCAAGACACTCTTTGGTAAATTTTCTACTGGGGATAATGGGGTATGTTATCGGACAGTTCAAATGGTACCAGAGGCCGGACTCGAACCGGCACACCCTTGCGGGCGGGAGATTTTGAATCTCCTGCGTCTACCAATTTCGCCACTCTGGCACGGAGGGCCCGAATTATAGCAGTGTGCACTGTCTTGCGGGCATGCCGGTTGCGTCAATGTCGGGTAGCGTTTAGGGTAACTTTTTTCTGAAACCTTACGAGTCTCAGTTGATGTCCACGTTGCTGAAATCAGGGCGAGCCCGGCTCCTGCTGTGCCTGATCCTGGTGCCGACAGGTCTGTCAGTGCCAGCAGAGAGTGCTGAGTCCCAGCTGCCCCGACCCCTGCTGGAATCCTTGCACAGGGCAGGGGTTCCGCTCTCTGCGGTGAGTCTTCTGGTGCAGCCCCTCGATGGTTCAAGGCCCCTGATCAGTCTGAATCCGGAAGTCGCACGAAACCCCGCGTCGGTCATCAAGTTGATCACCACCTACACTGCCCTGAGCACACTGGGGCCAGGGTACCGCTGGCCGACCGATATCCATGTGCTCGGCCCTTTGGAAAAAGGCGTGCTCAAAGGCGATCTGGGTATCAGGGGTCATGGTGATCCATACATGCTGATCGAGGATTTGTGGAACCTGACCCGCGAACTGCGTCGACGAGGTATCCATAAGATAGAAGGAGATCTGGTTCTGGACGCCACTTACTTTGTGCCCTTTGAGGAGGACATGGGTGCCTTCGATGGCCGGCCGGCCCGGACGTACAACTTGCTTCCGAATGCTCTGATGGTGAACTTTCAGACAATCCACCTCATTTTTAATCACGCTGGTGGAGGCGAGGGGGTGGAGGTCGATCTGGTGCCGAATCTGCCCAATCTCAGAATAGAGAATCGGCTGAAATCTGTTCCTGGCCCTTGCGAAGGATTTAATGCCGGGATTGCAGTCAAGGTCTCAAACTTGCCCAGGCGCGATCTCGTTGAGCTCGATGGTCTCCACCCGCGTGGCTGTTCAGGCTACAGCCTGTCGCGCACAGTACTGACTCCTGCAGCCTATTTCTTCGGTCTGTTTAAATTGCTGTGGGAGGAGCAGGGCGGTGAGCTTGCCGGGCAATACCGGGAAGAGTCTTTGGCGGTAGGCGAAAACGAGGAGCCAGGGAATGCTGAAAATGCGGCTTTTTACCGCTGGTATTCATCCCCGATCAGGGAGGTTCTGGTCTCAGCCAACAAATTCAGCAACAACACCATGACCAGACAGCTGTTGTTGACGGTTGCTGCAGAAAGTACAGGTCGACCGGGAAAGGTCGAGGATGGCATTCATGCGGTGAGGGACTTTCTGAGAAATCAGGATATCGATATTCGAGGTTTGAATCTGGTTAATGGATCAGGCCTGTCTCGTGAGGCGCGTGCAGATGCGCGCATGTTAGTGAGCATGCTGCTCAACGCCTACAGGTCTCCCTGGGGTGCAGAGTTTATCTCTTCACTGCCAATAAGCGGTGTCGACGGTACGCTGCGGAAGCGGCTCGTTGACAGCGAGGCGCTGGGCATGGGGCACATCAAAACCGGGCGTCTCGATCATGTAGTTGCCCTGGCGGGTTTTATACAGTCACACAGCGGCGCACGCTACGCCCTGGCCTTCATGATCAATCACTCGGATATTCATCGTAAAACGGGGGATGACATCGGCGATTTGCTCATCGAATGGCTGCACCTCCAGTAAATTCTGTCTGAGACGAAAACTGGAAACGGGAGAGCGCCACCGGAGGGAATATGAGCAGTGGAAAACTGCAGAATCTACTCACTGAATTCCGTCAGGCGATTGGTGAGGCTGAGCCCAGCGTGTGCACAGATAGAACTGTTGGACAGGATTGCGCGCCCGGTACTCGCGCAGAACACAGCTGCGCCTGGCGGTACCGCCCGATGATACCCGAGAGTACGGATTCAAACATTTGTTTGCAGCGTGCAAGAGTGCAGGTTCGCTCGCTCAGGCGGTGAGCAGCGGCACATAACCGCGCTTATGTACTGGCACATACAATAGGGGAGCCCTGGACGACCAAAAGCCTTCCTCACAGTAAAATGTGCAACTGTGTAGTCTGACTGAACAACCTAATTTAAGTTGTGGTTAGTTGTGCCTGTGAAGCTCATCATTGAGTTTTACGGCAGACCTGTGCGTCAGGCATTCCACTGCACCAGTGACCGAGTTGCGGCGATACAGCAGATTTGGTTGGCCGGAAAGTTGTGAAGCTTTGACCGTACCCGCGGCCTGACCGCTGTCGTCGAGCAGTTGCACCTTTGTTCCTGCTGTCACATAGAGACCGGCTTCAATAGTGCAACGATCACCCAGTGAGATGCCGATGCCGGCATTGGCTCCAATCAGACAGTCCTTGCCGACGGAAATGATAATGTTGCCACCCCCCGAAAGTGTTCCCATGGCTGAGCAACCACCGCCAAAATCAGTGCCTGCCCCGACAAATACACCGGCAGAAATGCGGCCTTCGATCATATTAGGTCCTTCAGTGCCGGCATTAAAGTTGACAAAACCCTCGTGCATGACCGTCGTGCCTTCGCCCAGATAGGCGCCCAGACGCACGCGCGAGGCATCTCCGATGCGCACACCGGAAGGCATCACGTAGTCAGTCATGCGCGGGAATTTGTCCACCGAGTGTACGACAATGGTGTGTCCTCGCTGTCTGGCCAGGAGCTGGCGCTCGGTGAGTTCGTCAAGGGCAATGGCGCCTTCACTTGTCCAGGCCAGGTTCACCAGCACGCCAAATATGCCATCGATATTGGTCTCATGAGGTTTTACCAGCCGGTGAGAGAGCAGGTGCAGCTTCAGATAGCTGGCGGGTACATCGCCTGGCGCTGTATTCTCGGCCAGCGCGCAGATGACAATAGAGCCCGCGGAATCCACCATGTTTTTCAGGCAAGTGGCCTGGGTTTTCTCGCCCGATTCGTTGAGCAGTATCGCAAGCTCGGAGATATCTGCCTGGCTGAGTTCCCGATTGCCGCCAGTATTTCCGAAACCGCAGAAACCAGCGATGGCCTCAACGAGTGACTCATCGGGGTCGAGAAGTGGCGCGGGGTAGAAAACTTCCAGCCAGTCACCCTGTGCACTCTTGGTGCCGATGCCGATTCCGAGGGCGTATAACTGCGTCATCTGATCTCTCTGATTGTGGTACGAACGATCTGGTATAGATAGGGATATTCGTGGAAGTCAGGTAAAAATAGCCTGGTAGTTCTCGGCTTTAAATCCGATTTCAAGCCGATGTGCATAGACCAGAACCGGGCGCTTGATGAGTGTTGGTTCCGCACATAGGAGATCAGTCAGCTTGTCTGGGTCCTCGGCAGAATCGCGCTGGCTGTCGTCCAGATTGCGCCAGGTGGTGCCGCGTCGGTTGAGAAGCCGTTCCGGTCCGCAGGCTGCCAACCAGTCTGCGACCTGGTCCCTGTCGATACCCTCCTTGCGAAAATCTACAAACCTGTAGCCAATGGCGGCCGCGTCCAGCCAGCCGCGCGCTTTTCTGACCGTATCACAGTTGGCGATGCCATAGAGGTGGGGGAGTTCATTCATTTCAGTCAAATATCTATCGGGCACGAGCTGCAGTGGAGGTACTGATGCTGCGGGTCACTCAGCAGCATCTTCATCAGGGCGTCTTCGCCCTTCATGAATTCGGCTAATGGTTGCCCCCAGACTGGCCAACTGGATATCTCCTGGATAGTATTCACCGACACCTGCTCCATAAATTCCTTAATCAGCTGCTCTCCAAAACTGAGTTGGGGCTCAATCTGGTGTACCTGGTAGCTGTCTGGTTCAAGCCCGGCCAGTTCAGCAGCTGCGGCTATGGCGTCAAGCTGGGTGCCCAGTTTGTCGACCAGTCCGAATTCCAGGGCCTGGCGCCCTGTCCAGACTCGCCCCCCGGCCACTGACTCCAGGGCATCCATGGAGATACCTCGACCACTGGCAACTATGGAAAGAAAGTCCGCATAGAGACGATTTATCTGTGACTGAAAGATGGTTTTCGCCTGATCGGAAAGAGGGCGGTCGAGCCTGAAAGCCGCGGCCAGGGGGCCGGTGCTGACCCCGTCGGAGTTCAGCCCCAAAGCATTCAGCGATCGACCGATGATGGGTATGACCGAAAAGGCACCAATGCTGCCCGTCAGGGTCGTTGGCGTCGCCCAGATTTCACTTGCGGGTGTGGAAATCCAGTATCCCCCGGATGCCGCCAGGGAACCCATGGACACAACTACCGGGATACCCTCCTCGCGATAGAGCTGAAGCTCACGCCGGACAACCTCGGATGCGAAGGCACTTCCGCCTGGGGAATCGATACGCAGCACCAGTGCCTTGAGGTCG